>NZ_CP048752.1:0-2944106 GCF_018336615.1 Psychrobacter pacificensis
ATGCGTTCATTGATTGCGATGTATCAGCGTATTGGGCTGGTGCCGCTCATTATTATTGGTTTGGTGTTGGGGGTCCTGATCGGTTGGCTAGCACCAAGTATCGGTATCGCCATAGGGCTACTTGGTACGCTATTTGTCGGCGCGCTCAAAGCCGTAGCGCCTATACTTGTGTTCATTTTGGTCATGGCGGCGATTAGCCAACATCGCAGTGGCAATGAAGTCTATGTCAAGCCTGTGCTCATCATGTATATGTTTGGCACTTTTTTGGCTGCCTTAACTGCCGTTGGTGCCAGCTTTTTGTTCCCCACTGATCTGGTATTGGTCAACGCCGATATCGCGCAAGTTCCCCCCGCCGACCTAAAAGAAGTATTGACCAACCTATTGATGAATTTGGTTGCCAATCCGGTCAATGCCATTGCAGAAGCCAATTATATCGGTATCTTGGCATGGGCCATCATCATTGGTTTTGCACTACGCCAAGCCAGCGACACAGCCCGCCATGTCGTTGGTGACTTTGCCGATGCCATCTCGCAAGTGGTCAAGTGGATTATTGCCCTAGCGCCTTTTGGTATTTTGGGTCTGGTTGCCAGTACGGTCGCTGAGACAGGCTTTGCCTCGCTAGCAGGCTATGCCCGTATTTTGATGGTACTGATCAGCTGTATGCTGTTTATCGCTTTGGTCGCAAACCCTATTATCGTGTTTGTTAAGACGGGCAAAAACCCTTATCCACTTGTGTTCAGATGTCTACGCGAATCAGGAATTACAGCCTTCTTTACGCGCAGTTCGGCTGCCAATATTCCTGTGAATATGAACCTAGCGCGTAAGCTTGGATTGCACGAAGATACTTACTCAGTGACCATCCCGCTAGGAGCAACTATCAACATGGCGGGTGCGGCGATTACCATCAACGTGTTAACCCTTGCTGCCGCTCACACCTTGGGCATTGAGGTGTCTTTTGCTTCAGCGCTTCTATTGAGTTTGGTGGCGACGATTAGTGCTTGCGGTGCTTCTGGTGTTGCTGGTGGTTCGTTGCTGCTGATTCCTTTGGCAGCGAGCTTATTTAGCATACCGAACGACATCGCCATGCAAGTGGTTGCCATTGGTTTTATCATCGGTGTGATTCAAGACTCGGCAGAGACGGCTCTGAACTCGTCAACTGATGTATTATTTACCGCAGCAGCTGATCCTACTTATTCACGTTAATTTTTAGCAAAGCATTTTCTGTCGATAAAAAAAGGCCTAATAAAGGCCTTTTTTTATGCGGTATTTTTAGGTCTTAACTACTTTATACTGTCGATCTCAACCTCTATGATAGGCGTTTGGCGCTCAGACTGACGTTTGAATTGACGCAGCTGCTCAACCTCATCTAACAGCTCAAGTATCAAGCCAATGGCAGGCACGCTGGCATCAAAATCACGGCTGAGTCGTGAGGCACGGCGCACGGTTGTCAGCTGATAGCCAGTGAATTGCTCACGTTCTGGCACATCGTATTCAATAATACTTTCTTCAATCAATTCGATGACCCATTGGCGCTCTTGGCCACAAGCAGAGACAAGCTCATCTAAGCTCATAATGATATCGGTAAATTCAGGCGAGTGTTTCATAGCTATTATCCTCGTTTTCTCTTTATTTCATCCTTGGTGCATTCATCTTGATGACTCACTATTGACTATCATGATGAATGTCGACCATCAAGCGCATGGATTAACGGTTGATAGTGGTGTCGGCAAAGGCTTGCTTGAGCTGCTCATAAGCCTGTCTTGCCGCATCGCTACTGACATCAGGGTTAATAATATTTAAGGTCAAGTATAAATCGCCCGCTTGCTTGGCAGGGATACCTTTGCCCTTTAGACGCAGATTGCTACCTGATTTACTGTTTTTGGGTATGGTCACACCAAGCTTGCCAGCTGGCGTGCTGACATTAATTTTTTCACCCAATGCGGCTTCCCATGGTGCGATATTGACAGTCTGGTAAACGTCTGCACCTTCGATACGGATATTGTCATCATGGCGGATTTTTACTTTTAAGAACAAATCACCATTTTTGCCGTTGCTACTGCCAGCAGCACCTTGCCCACTCAAGCGAATTTGCTTGCCATCAGTAATGCCTTTTGGAATTTTAATTTTGAGCGTTTTGTTGTCGTAGCTCACCTCGCCATTAGGCTGACGCACAGGAACGTTTAACTTGATGCTATAGTCGTCCCCTTGATAGACCGAAGACAGATCGACTGTAATCTCGGCATGCTGGTCCTGACCTTTACTATCTTGCGTCCCAAAACCGCCACCGAAAGGGTCAAACCCTTGGCTTTGAGAGCGACCACCGGCTGAACCACGCGCCCCGCGACCAAACGCTGAAAAAATATCATCGAAACGAAAGCCGCCATCGCCAAATGCTTCGCCATCGCCGAACTGGCCTTTGATATCCTCCCAGCGAAAGCCGCCTTGCGACGCTCCCGCCTGACCGCCAAAACCACCAAACCCGCCTGCACCACCTTGTCCAGCGAACGGGTTGTCCAACATCGCATCGTATTCGGCACGTTTGTCTTTATCTCTAATGGTTTCATAAGCGTTATTAATCTCAGCAATCTTACTATCCGCGTCTGGATCATCACTGACATCAGGATGGAATTGACGCACAAGCTTACGGTATTTTTTTTTGATCTCGGCGTCTGTGGCGTCTTTCTTGACCCCTAAAATGTCATAGTAATTTTTTTCTGCCATGTTATTTTCCTCAACATAAAAACATATCAGTCATACCGAAATGCCAACTGTAGAATGGATCATATCGATCAATATTAGTGTTCGGTATAGTCATTTTTTATAGTCCATACTTTATGATAGCAATAATCAAAATAAACACCGTTATAAAAATATTACCAGTAATCTTACCCATTCATTGCAGCATCTCTGTCATCACTGATGACCAATACTCACCACAAAAAAAAGAGCAAACAATGACTGTTTGCTCTTTTTTTAACGGCTCTAAGATACAGCGCTCAACATCGATCAATTAATGGTCAAAATAAATGATGTGAGGTATTGATAGCGTCTCTTATCGACAGAAAACTTTAGCCGTACGAGGGGTATAAATGCCAAAAGTGACCAAACCTAGTGCGATGTCTTTGGCTTCTTGTACTGTTTGAACTTTGGCAACATTTTGTGCGCCGCCGCATACTTCAGCAGCGTTTACAGTCTGTTCTTGCCCAATACCGCCAATAAAGAAGGTCTGTGACTTAGTATATTCTGGAGTGGTATTTTGAGTTGGTTGAATAAGACCTGTTTGGGTTGCACAACCTGATACCAATAATACTGAACCCATCACTGCCATTGTTAGTAGTTTTTTCATATTCATTATTCCTTACTTGCAGTAAACACGGACTTGGCGTGGGGTATAGATACCTGAAGATATAAAACCTAGCGCAATATTGATAAAGTTGCTTTGCGTTTGGATACTAGCCACATTCTCTTTGCCTTGGCAAACTTCGGCCGCATCAATGTCTTGTTCTTGACCCAAACCGCTGACAAAGAAAGTCTGCATTTTATCAGCATCAGCCTTTGTAGCGGCTGTCGGTGCAGTCGATGAAGACACAAGATAGTTTTGCGTCGCACATCCTGATGTCAAAACAGCGAGCAATGCCACAGCAACAACTTTTTTCATACGTGACTCCATTAGTTAATATTTGTTGGGTCGAAAACTCTAATCTTAAAGTCTCTTTTATGCAACTTTTTTGTAATAAAACTTATAGAAATATATCTCTATAGTAAATATTGCTCTAGATGACTTCCTAGAATGCTTTATATCACTGACTTTTATTGATGTAACGAAAATTGAAAAATATAAGATAAAGACAAAAATAAAGCCGCCTAATGATTACTAAAAGTGATGAGACCGACTTTTTTACTCAATGATTGTTGTTTATATTACTAAAATATTCCAACCGCTGTTTTTTTAACAGCCATGAACCACCATGTTTTTCTTAACGACTCGCCATACGATATGACCAGTTTTCTCAAACAGCCTAAAGCAATCAATAATTTTGGTTTTTTTTACAGTTTAGTAATAAAATAGAAAGCTTTTATTACAATAAAACAGACTGTTTTCGGTAGGCTTTTCGCGGTCAAAACTTACTATATCGATAGTATTCGTATTTATATATCAATTATTTGCATTTTGTTATTTACTTTCTGGTCTCTTGTTGACTTCTTAATAAGAATTATTCTCTATAAGTCTATGCTCGGTACTCATTCTTCCATTATTTTTAGTCAAAAATGATATTTTTCCCTTAAAAAACAAGCATTTGACCTCGTGAGTTTTTTACACGGCTGTAATAGTTTGACAATCTATATCTTGTAAAATCCCCTCCTTATTCATACTCATAGGGGTATGACAACATAGGCAAGCATCGCTGTCTATTTCATAAATTGCTTATAGGTCATGAATGTCATATTTAATTAAGTCTTTGGTTGTCACGTTATCACTATTACTGAGTACCACAGTTTTTGCGGCCAATACCAGTTATTACGGCAGCAAGTTTCATGGTAAACGCACTGCAAGTGGTAGTATCTTTAACATGAACTCACTAACCGCTGCCCATCGCACGTTACCGTTTGGCACAAAAGTTCAAGTGACCAACCAAAAAACAAAAAAAAGTGTCGTGGTCAAAATCACAGACCGAGGCCCCTATATTCGAGGCCGTATTCTTGATTTATCGAAAGCTGCTGCTAGTCAAATCGATTGCCAGCTTTGTACGACCACAATGAAAGTACTGTCCTACGGTGATGGTAAATACCGTAAAGAATAATGTTGCAAAAAACGATGTAAAAACGATGTAAAAACGATGTAAAAACGATGTAAAAAAAGGGAGGGCTGATGCCCTCCCTTTTTTATGTTTGATTACTTACGACGAAAATCGCTTAACAGCCAAATCTCATATAACTTGCTACTAAAATTCCGCTTCCATCTCTTCTAGCGTCGTCATCGATAGCAGCAATTTTTCTTCGTTATCGCTGTGCTGCTGCTGTAGTGCGGTTTGCTCATTCAATAAGACCAGTAAGTCCGCCTTACGGCTTTCTTCGTACAACTTGGTATCAGCTAGCTTTTCCTCAAGCGTTGCAAGCTGCCCTTCAATCTTGGCAAGTGCTTTTTCAGTCTCTTCTATCTCGCGGCGGATAGGTGCAGTACGTTTACGCTGTTCAGCGGCTAATTTGCGTTGTTCTTCTTTACTAAGCGCTGGGGTCGCAGTGTTACTTTTTGATGCATTATCAGGTGCTGTATTGCTCACTTGATTGGTCACTTGGCTATTGCCTGTTTCACGTGAAACCAATTTTTTGCTCTCTTTCTTGCTTTTCTTCTTACTGCTACTTTTGTCTGATGCGTTTTCTTGCTTACGCTTTTCTGCCAGCCATTTGCCGTAGTCACTGATGTCACCGTCAAACTCGTCAATTCTGCCATCATGAACCAGATACAGCTCATCACAGACATTGGCAATTAACTCACGATCATGCGACACCAATACCACCGCGCCTTTAAAACCTTGCAAGGCGATCGTCAATGCTTGGCGCATTTGTAAGTCCAAATGGTTAGTTGGCTCATCGAGTACAAGGACGTTGGGACGTTGCCAAACGATCAATGCTAGCGTCAGACGCGCACGCTCGCCACCAGAGAATAGCTCACTTGGCGTATCGATACGATCTCCGCGAAAATCAAAGCTGCCCAAAAATGAGCGTAACACGGCATCAGAGGTCTTGCCTGCTAGGCGGCGCAGCATTTCTATCGGCGTGGCTTTGGCATCCAAGATATCCATTTGATGCTGGTTAAAGTAGCCAAGTTTTAAGGTATCGGACACGCGGTAAGTACCTGACAAAATTTTCAGCTCGCCGACCAAGGCTTTAATCAAGGTCGACTTACCTGCGCCATTCATGCCCAATAGGCCAATACGCGTATCCGGCGTCACTTGCACATTGGCATCACGCAGTAGCGGCGTCTCGCTGTAGCCAATATCTGCATGGGTCAGCTCAATCAGCGGTGAGCTCATGTTTGCCGGTTCATAAAAGCGAAAAGAGAATGGGTTATCAGCCATCATTGGTGAGAGCTCTGCCATACGCTCTAGCTGTTTGATACGGCTTTGGGCTTGCTTGGCTTTACTGGCTTTGGCACGGAAACGACGAATGAAATCATCCAAGTGGGCGCGGGTCGCTTCTTGCTTCTCAAAGGCTTGCTGCTGCTGCGCCATGCGCTCGTGACGGGTGCGAATGAACTGTTGATAATTACCCGTATAAAGGGTTATTTTTTGTTGTTCGACGTGCAAGATATGACCGACGGTAGCATCCAAAAACGCTTGGTCATGCGAGATGACGATGACCAGTCCAGTATAAGCATTGATCCAAGTCTCAAGCCAGAGAATGGCGTCTAAGTCTAAATGGTTGGTCGGCTCATCGAGTAGCATCAGATCAGCGCGGCTCATCAAAGTTTTGGCGAGGTTTAAGCGCATGCGCCAGCCACCTGAAAACCCTGAGACAGGCAGCTCGTGCTGACTGGTGTTAAACCCAAGGCCTGCCATGATTTGTGCCGCTTTGGTTGGCGTACGGTAGCCATCGATTTCATCGAACTGCTGATGCAAGACGCCAATTTGCTCATCACTGACGCTACTTAAGTCATTGAGCGCTGCATTGATCTCATACCACTGCTCATCACCGCTCAACACGTAATCAATTGCCGTCTGATCACTGGCTCCGACTTCCTGCGCCATATGCGCGACATGCCAGCTATCAGGAATACTGACCTCACCTTTATCGAGCGTGACCTCGGTATCGCCTTTGCCCATTTGCGTCAACAATAAGGCAAATAAAGTCGATTTGCCGGTGCCGTTGTTGCCTGTTAAGCCAACTTTATGACCTGGATGTAGCTGAAAGCTTGCACCTGCAAACAATTCACGACCATCACGGCGAACACCAACGTCTTTAAATTCGATCATATAATTTCTTCATCTCAGCAATAATATAAATATAGGGCAATAAGAAACACACATAGGGTATGCCAACTGGCGGCTATTATTTCAAACGCTTGCCGCATAGGCAAACAATTAAATAACTATTTCAAAACGAAGTGTTTTAAAATTAAGTATTTATGCCAATGACCCTAGATTATATAATCCTTGTCAGCCTATCGATACGAATGACTAGGGCGTGTTGAACATTCGCAAATAGGCACTGCTGATCGCTAAAATTGTTCCAGACAAGGCACAAAGCGACGATAATGCAAATGCCTTAGCGAGATTTGTAACGCAGTATGGGGCAATTTTAGCATCAGCCCCAACGATAAAAGCAGGGGACAGGACTCTTTTTTGCCGCTTCATCGTTAAAAATAAGTGCTTAGAATGACTAAACTTATTATTTTTAACATCGAATCGCCTAAAAAATAGTCGCTGTCAGTGCCATGGTCGAATGTTCAATACGCCCTATAATAAGACCTTTGGCAGCCATATACTCTCGCACACATAATGAGTATAACCTTGATAGCTATAAAAGTTTTGATTCATCAGTTTTGGTAAGGACGATGACTCTTGACAAGCGAATCGCTACTCCCATTATGATATACTGCTAAAGATAAGTGCTTATCATCAATAAAGTGCTTTGGTGGCACAAACACCGTATTGATATCGCACAAACAGCTTATAATGCACCAATAGCTTTGCCATAACGACAGCGCCCAATTAAATCAAACGCCGTGCGTATCTTTATTTGCAATCATTTTGTTGCAAACCCAAACAGGACGACGACCGCATTTGATCCTAGCAACTGAGGTAGATATGAACGAATCAGCCAACCAATTTAATCCAAGCTCAAATCAGCCAGTAGATCCTACGGTATTAAGCCTAACCGACAGTGCGGCACAAAAAGTACGCCGTCTGCGCGAAGAAGAAGGTGATAGTGAACTGATGCTACGCGTCTATGTGACGGGCGGCGGCTGTTCAGGTTTTTCTTATGGCTTTAACTTTGCCAACGACTTAAATGAAGACGATGCCAATTTTGATAATGGTGATGTGACCTTGGTTGTTGACTCGCTAAGCTATCAATATTTGCAAGGCTCTACCGTTGACTACACTGAAGGGTTAGAAGGCGCACGTTTTGTCGTGACCAACCCCAATGCCACCACCACTTGCGGCTGTGGCTCGTCATTCTCAATTTAGGTTTTCGCGATTTGGCTCTATGACCCAACGATACTATGCCTTTATTGCGTCTCAACATTCCTGTGATCATGCGCCAAAGCCGTATTGGATGACTTGCAGCATCGCGATCAAAGCATCTATCTTTGAGATAGATGCTTTTTTGCCAATATTGATGAATCCGCAAAGTATCCGTGCTGACCAATTTCATCAAAAATACTGAGAAAAATCTAGCCCAAACGTCCTGCTCAAAGCTTATCGTATTTGTAATTGTTCGTGGTTTTCAATACGGCTTTGAGCTAAACTGACGGAATTATTGACCCAACATTTACCTCTTTTATGGACAAACGCCCATCGTGTTTTGATCTGCCATAATGAATAACAATAGATGACTATTATGAGTAATTTTGCGAGTAGCTTTGCTAATTTTGACATTCCCAATTGGTTTGGCAGCCAGCATTTAACGGGTATGCTCCGCGGTATCGAAAAAGAAGGACTGCGCGTGAGGCCTGATGGTTTTTTGGCACAGACGCCGCATCCAGCCAAACTCGGATCAAAATTGACTCATCCTTTTATTACAACCGATTATTCAGAAAGTCTGCTTGAGCTTATCACCGAACCAAAAGCTTCGCCAAAAGAGACACTCAATATGCTGCGTCAATTGCATGTATTGGTGTATCAAGGCATGCCTGACGGCGAGCTGATGTGGCCGCTATCTATGCCTTGTATGTTGTCTTCTAAAGATGAAGATATTCCACTGGCTGATTATGGTAGCTCTAATACAGGTAAGCTAAAAACCCTTTATCGCAGTGGTCTTGGTATCCGTTATGGTCGCCGTATGCAGACCATCGCAGGGTTACATTACAATCTATCTTTTGGTGACACGCTCTTTGAAACGTGGCAAGCGCAAACCCCAACGGCACAAGAGCAGACGCTAACAGAATTCAAAAACGAGAAATACCTAGGGCTTATTCGCAACTTTAAGCGACTGACCAGCATTGTGTTGTATTTATTGGGTGCAAGTCCAAGCGTATGTCCTTGTTTTGTTGCTGGGCGTGAGCATGATCTAGAGCGTCTAAATGACTCAACCTACTATAAACCGACTGCCACCAGCCTGCGTATGGGCAAACTTGGCTATACCAATAGCGTGCAAGAGCAGCTAGATATTCGTTATAACTATTTGCCAGAGTATGTCGCTGGACTACGCCGCGCGATCCAAACACCGCATGAGAGCTTTGCCAAGCTTGGTCTGGAAGATGAAGATGGCAACCCAGTTCAGATCAATAATCATATCCTTCAGATAGAAAATGAATACTATAGCCCTATCCGTCCTAAGCAAATTGCGATGAGTGGTGAGACACCAACCGAAGCGCTTGAGCGTCGCGGTATTGCTTATGTTGAGTTTCGTGCGATTGATCTCGATCCTTATAGCGATGTTGGTATTCGTCTCTCTAGTGCTTGCTTTTTAGAAGTGATGGCGCTCTACTGTCTATTCAGCGATTCACCTGATTTGCTGCCTGAAGAAGAAGAAGCACTCGCTATTAATCTAGAGCGTGTGGTCAACGAAGGTCGCCGTGAAGGTCTGCACATCATCAATAACGGTCAAGAGCAATCGCTTGAGGGCTGGATGCTGATGCATCTAGAGCGTATGCAGCCACTTGCTGCATTGCTAGATGCTCATTATGGTGGCAATGACTACCGTGCTGCAGTGGCATTGATGCAAGGCAAAGCCGGACATTCTGAGTCGACGATCTCCGCCCAAGTAAACTCTGATAGCAAACGCTTAGGTAGTCTATGGCAGCTTGGTTTTACATTAGCGCAGCAGCATCGCGAGTCATTATTGCAGCAGACTCTCAGTCCAAACACCCAAGCGAAATACGAAGTATTGGCAGAAAAGTCTATCTTGCAGCAGGCTGAGATTGAGAAGTCTGAGACAGAAGACTTTATGGACTTTTTACAGCAGTATCGCTAAACCTGATTGCATCCTAACCTCTGTATAGATGAAACCATAAGAGTAACGCACCATGCGACAGCTGACCACTTATCGTAACTTACAAATATTTTTAGTATTGATGGCCATAATAGGCATGAGCTTTGCACTGTTTTATTTACAGCGCCATCTAGGGCTTTCGCCTTGCCCGCTCTGTATTTTTCAGCGTATTGGTCTAATAGTCATGGGCGGTTTTGCGCTGATATCAGCATTATTTAATCCAAAATCCAAAGTGGTGAAGTTGCTATTATGGCTTGGTAGTTTGGCAGGTATTGGCTGGTCTACTGCTGTGGCTATACGCCATGTTTGGCTACAGCACCTACCTGCCGATCAAGTACCGTCATGCGGCCCAGGCTTGGACTATTGGCTAGATACCTTGCCTATGTTGCAAGTGCTCAAAGAAGTATTTGCAGGTTCTGGTGAGTGTGCTTCTATCGATTGGACGTTTGTCGGACTTAGTATCCCTGAGCTGTCGTTGATCCTATTTAGCGTACTTCTTGTAGCGCATGGGGTGATGTTGTGGCGTATCGTGCGACCTATCACCAATCAGTCTATCGCTCGATAGTTCATTAAAATCACTTTATATTTTACCGTTATCACTTCTTTCTAAACAGACATTCATACTCTGCTATGCAATGTCTGCTTTATTATCTGCGACTGTTAAACCTCCTTTATTACCTACGTTAGACAAACCGATAGAGCCTACTTTGCTATACCAAGCATATTGAACACAACAAAAAGTCCACAGATATATCTGTAACCCTTTGATACCTTTAGACAGCCTGTTTTTTCAGTGGGTAGTTTTAGTGAGCAGTTATGAGAGCGCCATCGCTTTTGAGCGATAAATTGTCTATATTTCAAAGATCAGATACGCTCTCAAATTCCAATATCTATATTATCGCAACGTTTATACGACCCCTTGTCTCTCTTTTTTGGCAACAAGATTATCTTGATAACGGTTGCCAGTGGCATAGGTGATTTTTAAAAACGCTATTCAAAAACTGTTTTTGGTATGACCATGATATATCTTGCACCTATTTGCTTTACCACATCTACTGTCATTAGACGCTGGGGACCGTCCTTATTAGCGGTACCACTCTGTGTGCTATTGATAGGCTGTGATAGTGCCTCCTCGAATTCTGATCAAGACATGAGGACTAAAGCTTCATTTGTCGACGCATCAGCAGAGTCTGCTCCGCAGAGCACATCAGAAGAGATAGAAAGCGATAGTATGTCTGAGTCAAATCCTGATGACAGTTTGAATGAATCTACAGAAGGGCAATCACTTATTGCTGCTGCTCAATCCAGTAATGAGGGGCATATGCACCCTTCTACTATACACTCAGAATCGAACAGTAGTGCGCTACAAGCCACGCTAATGGGTGATTATGGTGGTATGGTGCCTTGTGAAGACTGCGATAGTATCGATGTCACTTTGAACCTATTTTCTGATGGCTCTGTACTAAAATCCAGCACCCATCACGATGCTGAACAACAGCGCGCACCGTTACTTGAGTCTGGCGTCTATCGTCAAGATAAAGACAAAATTACCATTGTATATGAAGACAAACATATTGAGTCTTATTATATTCAAGACAATCATCTGATTTTGATAGATGAGCAAAAAAACCTAAATAATGACTATACGTTGTCACGTAAATAGACAGCAAGTGCTTGGTATGCTGCCAAATAAGACAGCATTTATCAGCTAGATAACGCCTACTTGTTAGGCGTTTTTTGTTGGTCATCGACCAGCATTTACTTTACAATGATCGCTTGTCTGCCAGACTACTGCCATGGCAATGACTGATTAAAACGTTAGTCACGATTGATAACAGCTCAGCACTCAAAACTTTATTTTTACTCTCTCTATTTCACTTATTCAAGCTCTTACGGAACGTCTATGCATATTCATATTCTTGGTATTTGTGGTACTTTTATGGGCTCGCTAGCATTATTAGCGCGTGAACTTGGGCATACCGTTACTGGCTCAGATACCAACGTATATCCTCCTATGTCTACCCAACTTGAAAATGCGGGCGTCACTATTGAAGAAGGCTATCTCGTAAAGCATTTGCAACCAGCGCCAGACTTGGTCGTTGTTGGTAATACGATGAAGCGTGGCATGGATGTGATTGAATATATGCTAGATACGGGTCTGCGCTACACGTCAGGTCCGCAGTTTTTGTCAGAGCAAGTGCTGCAATCGCGCCACGTGATAGCGGTTGCTGGTACTCATGGTAAGACAACAACGACAACCATGCTTGCTTGGATATTGCATTACGCTGGTGTCGATACAGGGTTTTTAATTGGCGGTGTGCCACTGGTCAATACCACTGATGAGCACTTACAGCAGGTATTTGCACACAGCAGCTATCTAGGAGCAGAAAAAACTGACGATGATACGACAGTCCCTTCTGGTTATTTTGTCATTGAAGCTGATGAGTACGATTCTGCGTTTTTTGATAAACGTTCAAAATTCGTTCATTATCGTCCGCGCACCGCTATCTTGAACAACCTAGAATTTGATCACGCCGATATTTTTGCTGATTTGAATGCGATCCAAACGCAGTTTCATCATATGGTACGTATGATTCCAAGCACTGGAAAAATTATCATGCCTGCAGCAATTATTAGCTTAGAAGATACGTTAGCAAAAGGCGTTTGGACCCCTATCTGGCGTACTGCTGTCATCGATACGACCGCATCTAATACCAGTAAAAACGACCGTACGCTTAAAAACAATAGCGACTGGCAAGCGGAACTCATTCGCGAAGATGGCAGTCAATTTCAAGTCAGTTTTGCTGCTGATAAAGAAGTAGCTGTCATCGACTGGGGCATGAGTGGTATTCATAACGTCAATAATGCCTTGGTTGCCGTCGCGGCCGCTTATGATGTCGGTGTCAGCATCTCTACCGCTTGCGCCGCATTATCGGCTTTTGCTGGTATCAAACGGCGGATGGAGTTGATCGGTGATGTAAACGATGTCTTAGTCTTTGATGACTTTGCCCATCACCCTACTGCGATTACCACAACATTAGACGGTGCCAAAAAGAAACTGGCTGGCAGACGTATTTGGGCGATTATTGAGCCGCGCAGTAATACCATGAAAATGGGTATTCACCAAGACAGCTTGGCTGAGTCAGCTGCCCTCGCTGACTATACATTGTGGTATGAGCCAGCGGGACTGGAATGGGGTTTGAGAGAAGTCATCGAACAAGCCACGGCTACAAGTGACTCCATCATTAACCAGCACGTAATGTCTAGTGTCGATACTATTATTGAACATATCAGTAGTCATGCTCAAGCAGGTGATGCAATAGTCGTGATGTCCAACGGTGGTTTTGAGGGGATTCATCAGCGTCTATTAGCGGCATTGCGTGATAAATAAACGATTGATTTAACCCTAAACCCTAAACCCTAAACCCTAAACCCTAAACCCTAAACCCTAAACCCTAAACCCTAAAATTAGTATCTAAAAAATTAGTATTAAACAAAAGCGTGGCTGTCTCATAGACGGGCTACGCTTTTTTTATTTAATTCCCTATCCTTATCAAATTCTTCTGTCGTGGCTAAATGATTGATACGCCATTCTGTTAGCACCATGGCTACCTTTGTAACCTTCCGTTTACCTATTGCACCTACGTAATAGCAAATCTGACTTTTTCCTCACATAGGCCCTACACAGGTAACATTTTTTGCTTACTCTTGCGTTTGAGGAATCTTTACAATGGAGTTATTAAATTAGCAACATATTATAAATATTCATAATTTAGGAGAATAACATGAGCTTTATTTGGATGATTATCGTCGGTTTGGTTGCAGGTTTATTGGCACGTGCTATTAAGCCAGGTAGTGACCCTATGGGCTGGATCATGACGATCGTATTGGGTATCGTCGGTGCCATGTTAGGTGGCTTCTTAGCGAGCTTAATTGGTATCAACGCAGATGGCGGTTTTACTGGTCTTATCTTCTCAGTTATCGGTGCGATCATTTTGCTATTTTTGTATGAAATGATTGTAAACAAACGCCGTGCATAATTACCGACTAGATAGAATATCTACAAAAAAGCCTTGCGTTAAGTGAGGCTTTTTTGTGTCCAGATACCTATAAAAATCTTTAATTTGTGAATGCATGAGACCTGATATAGACGGGAAAGTATTGATAAGCATTACTTTTGTCCCCATTTATCTTATAATATCAACCCTATTTTGTCCCTATCATTGAGGTGAGCGTTATGGCACTACTCCCTATCTTAAGTTACCCAGATCCCCGCTTGCGCACGATTGCCAAGCCAGTCAAGGAAGTGACTGCTGAAATCAAAACCTTAATCTCAGACATGATTGAGACAATGTATGATGCTCAGGGCATTGGCCTTGCTGCAAGCCAAGTCGATCGTCATATTCAGCTCATCGTGATGGATTTGTCTGAAGACAAAAGTGCCCCAAGAGTATTTATCAACCCAAAGGTCACGCCATTGGTAGAAGAAAAACAACCGTACGAAGAAGGCTGTCTTTCGGTCCCAGATGTCTACGACAAAGTCGAGCGCCCTAAGAAAGTACGTATCGAAGCATTAGACGAAAACGGCGACGTCATTGATGAGGTGGTAGAAGGCTTGCTTGCCGTCTGTATCCAACACGAAATGGATCATCTCAACGGCGTGATATTCGTCGATTATCTGTCTCGTTTGAAACAGACACGTGCCCGTGATAAAGTTCGTAAAGTCCTCAAGATACGCGAAAAGCAAGGCGCCCAGTCCGCTGAGCAGCAGTCACAACCCATCAGTTCTTAATCTCTTTCTCCTTTACATAATGATGCCTATAGTGGATGTTACTCTCTGATATCCACTAGATGGTGCCAATTTTTTAGCAGATACTGTTCTCACCAAAGGTTTACTACTATGACCATGATCAAAATTGACCAATATTTTGACCCTGCCAGCTGGCAGAAATTTACCAAAGCTGCTGAGGGTCGTGAGACCCCGTTTTTAGTGGTCGACCTAAGTCGTATCGAGACCAAATATCATGAGATGGTCAGCCTGTTCCCGAATGCCAAACTGCATTATGCGATGAAAGCCAGTCCTGCGGTTGAAGTCATCAATCTGCTGGCAAAGCTTGGCTCCAACTTTGACTGTGCCTCTATCTATGAGCTGGATCGTGTGCTTGATTGCGGTGTTGAGCCATCACGCATCTCTTATGGCAACACCATCAAAAAAGCCGACCATGTTAAGTATGCTTTTGAAAAAGGTATCGATCTGTACGCGACTGATTCAGAAGCCGATCTTAAAAATATCGCCAAACACGCACCTGGTTCTAAAGTATTTGTGCGCATATTGGTACAAGGATCAGAGACAGCAGAATGGCCATTATCTCGTAAGTTTGGCTGTCACCCTAATATGGCCATTGATTTACTCATTCAGGCGCGCGAGCTTGGCTTGGTACCTTATGGTATCTCGTTCCATGTGGGTAGCCAGCAAAAAGACGTTGCGGCATGGGATGATGCATTAGCCAAAGTTAAATATATGTTTGACTGGATGAAGAACGAAGAAGGCATCAAGCTACAAATGATCAATCTAGGTGGCGGCTTCCCAACCAACTACATCAGCGAAGTCAATCCTATTAAGGTCTATGCAGAAGAGATTACCAGCTATTTGACTGATGACTACGATGCAGATGAGATGCCTGAGATTATTTTAGAACCAGGTCGTTCACTCGTTGGTGGTTCAGGTGTCTTGGTGAGTGATGTGGTACTGATCTCTCGCAAATCAGACACAGATTTGGCGCGCTGGGTCTATACGGATGTTGGTTTATTCCAAGGCTTAATCGAGACGCTCGGCGAAGCCATCAAATATCCTGTTTATACTCCCAAGATGGAAACGTCTACCAGTGAAGGGACAGTCGTATTGGCAGGGCCAACTTGTGACTCAACCGATATCATGTACGAAGAAGCAGGTTATCAGTTACCAGAGGAGCTTGAGATTGGTGACAAAATCTATTGGCTCACCACGGGTGCTTATACCAACTCGTATTCATCAGTTGAGTTCAATGGATTTCCGCCGCTTGAAGTGGTTTATATTGACTAGGGTTTGAACCTATCATCTATAGAGAAGCGCGGTGCTATTAATAACACCGCGCTTTTTTGTATTTAGCCATTTGCATAATGAGCTATTGAACCAATAAAGCTATCGGTACACTATTAATGCTATTGGTCGTTCGACTGCCGCTGCTGGTTGAGCGTTGTGAAATCTCACCGATCGTCACCCATTGTCCGCGCGGCACAATGATTGTATTGTTCAGACTTTGACTTTGAATGCTATTACTGCTCGTGCCGTACCTATTGTAGGATGAGTTGGATCGCGCCAGTCGCTCTTCAACTTGTGACAACCTCACTTCGACTTGACCATTCGGTAGTAGACGCGGTGTGACAGCAATGCCTTGCGTCGTTGGCAGTAGTACCTGCTGCTGAATGACAATTTGCGCGCTTGGCTGACGGTCAATGGGATAGTGATAATTTGGTTGAATAGTGGCACGATAGTTCTGCGTCAATGAATAGAGCGTGCCGGTACTGATACTAGCGGCACTACCAGAAAGCGTCTGTACTTGATATAAACTGCTGCTTTGCTTCTGGCCGTTACTTTGATTCCAAACACCCGATCCCTGAATATTGCGCTTGGTAATAATAACCTGACCCTGACGAATATTATCCTGAACACTGCTGCTATTGCCAACACGCACAGCGACTGTGAGCGCTTGTGGCTGACGGTCAATCTGCGTGAGTAGCTGCTGTATCATTTGATAATTGTGGGGTGTTGTTATTAGTACTAGCTTACCTTGGTAGATGCTGACGGTGCCGCCATCAGCGCTACTATTGAGTTGTTGCCTTACCACTGGCAGTAGCGACACGCCGCCATAAGTGTCAATCACATAGGTTTGGACGTTACTGGCTTGTACGGTGATTGGTAGGACAGCCAGACTTAGGGCAAACGCGGGCAAGCTTATATTTTTGGTAATATTCACCTTAAGAATGGTACTAGCCAATTCGTGCTTTATACGTATACGACTCACCTGCATCTCCTCACCTTTTTTAAGTCATCGTCAATGCGCTCTAATCATTTAGACCCAGCACATCTTGCATATCATATTGCCCAATGGCTTGCTCAGTCACCCAAGTTGCGGCACGTACAGCACCTGCGGCAAAGGTCATGCGCTCTCGTGCGCGGTGAGTAATCTCAACCACCTCACCATCAGCGATAAACATCACCGTATGGTCGCCGACGATCTCTCCACCGCGTACGGCATGAATACCAATTGTGCCCGACTCACGCTCACCCGTTTGTCCTTCACGTCCGTAGATGGTAACGTCTTTTAGATTCTGTCCGCGCGCCTCTGCGACGGCTTCTGCCATCATATATGCCGTGCCAGATGGTGCATCGATTTTGTGTTTGTGATGCGCTTCGATGATCTCTACGTCAGCCTCATTGCCAAATGCTTTGGCTGCCATACCAAGTAGTTTCAATGACAGGTTAATGCCGGTTGAATAGTTACCTGCGTAGACGATAGCGATTTTTTCACTGGCTTTTGCCAATACCTGCTCTTGCGCCTCATTAAATCCTGTCGTGCCAATGACCATCGCGACATTATGCTCGGCACAAACTTGCATGTTTTTTTCAGTCGCATCAGGCAAGCTAAAGTCAATCAGCACATCGATGTCATTAATTACAGCCTCTAGCACGTCAACGATTTGCACCTCTAAACGTCCGATAGCTGCCACCTCGCCTGCATCCGCGCCGACGAGACTCGATCCTTGGCGCTCAATCGCTGCATTCAGGATGGTCTTAGGATTATTTTGTACCGCTTCGATAAGCATACGACCCATACGACCACCTGCACCGATCACACCAACTTTGATGGTTTGTTCTGTTGTTTCTTGACTCATATCGCTACCTTACATACTTTATATTTGGTGGGTTATTTTTGGATATCATTTATCGTCAGTTTAACAAATATCGTTAACTGAGTGGTTTTTTATCAGCATAAGAAAAAGCCCAAAGGTTTCATGTGAAACCTTTGGGCTTACTCTCAGTATGGCTATCTAGAAACAGTCTGTCTTAGTTAAATAATCAGTCAAACAAATCGCCAATCTTTTTAAAGAATGATTTTTTATGTGGCGACTGCTGATGCTTACTGTCATCATCTAACGTATCTTGGAACTGACGCAATAGATCTTTTTGCTCACGAGTCAGATTGACAGGGGTTTCGATGACCACACGGCAGATCAAGTCGCCTTTCATCGTGGTGCGTACTGGCGTCACGCCTTTGCCGCGTACACGTAGCAGTTTGCCACTCTGCGTCCCTTCTGCCACTTTGATTTTTACTTTACCATCCAAGGTTGGGATTTCAACTTCTTTACCAAGTGCGGCATCCGTGATACTGACTGGTACATCCATATAGAGGTCCGCGCCTTGACGAGTAAAGACGTTGTGCGGTTTGACACGTACTTCGACATACAAGTCGCCGTTCTGTACGCCTGCGGCGCCAGCTTCGCCTTCACCTGCCAGACGGACGCGATCACCATCATCGACGCCCGCTGGGATAGATACTTCTAGCGTGCGTGATTTGTCTTTGACGCCATTGCCATGACAGTCAGGGCAAGGGTTTTTGATTTGCTTACCAGAGCCGCCACACTGCGGACAAGTCTGCTGCACGGCAAAGAAACCTTGCTGCATGCGCACTTGACCCTGACCATGACACATCTGACAG
Organism: Psychrobacter pacificensis; assembly: GCF_018336615.1. Lineage (NCBI taxonomy): Bacteria > Pseudomonadati > Pseudomonadota > Gammaproteobacteria > Moraxellales > Moraxellaceae > Psychrobacter > Psychrobacter pacificensis. The sequence continues at coordinate 18,915 of NZ_CP048752.1, forward strand.
GTCACGACATCAGAGGCATCTTTGGCACCTTTACCATCACAAGTGTCACATGGCGCTGGCGCGGTGAAGCTGATTTCTTTTTTGCAGCCGCGTACTGCTTCTTCTAATGTCAGCTCGATCACATAGCGCAAGTCAGAGCCGCGACGCGTGCGTCCACCACCACCGCCACGTGATTGACCGAAGATATCGCCAAAGTTACCAAAAATATCGCCAAAGATGTCTTGGAAGTTGCCGCCGCCTGCACCGCCACCCATGCCATTTTCAAAGGCAGCATGACCCATGCGGTCATACGCTGAGCGCTTTTCTTCATCGCTCAGTACTTCATAAGCCATTGAGGCTTCTTTGAATTTGTCTTCAGAATCAGGGTCATCAGAGTTGCGATCTGGATGATATTTCATGGCAAGCTTGCGGTAGGCTCGCTTAATCTCCTTGCTGTCAGCGGTCTTGCTGACACCTAATACTTCATAAAAATCGCGTTTACTCATGGTTTCTCCTATCGTCTTCGTAGCACCACCAGCTCGTCAGTTCGTTAGCCTTGATCAGCTTTTACCATTAACGGCCTTCATCTCATACACAATCACACAGCAACGTTTCATGTGAAACATGGCAAACCACAATGTCACAGGATGATAATATGTGCATGTAACGAAAAATACGGTGGGGGCTACTTAGCCAAATCAATTATAAAAAGTTTGCGCTATTTATGGAGATGGTCTGCTGATTTATCAAGCGCTTAAGTCATGAAATTCATAGTTGAGGTCTTGAGTCGGCGGTATACACGATTTATTAAGATTATTACAAAGCTTTTCATACCTGAATAATGACGAGTCGTGCTAGTATTTATCGCCATATCTACGGTCATTTATACCCATGACGTTTGCGACAAGGTTCCCCGTCTTATGAAAAAGCTGATTGTTTTATTAATCGTGATTGCCGTAGCAATCTATGCAGGCTCCCCTTATTACAGTGCTTATCAGCTCAAAAATGCCTACGATGCCAAAGACGGTGCCGCTATCGCAGCGACCATTGATTACGAGCAAGTGCGTCCAAGCATCCAACATCAGCTGACTGACCAGTTTGCCACGACCATGACAAAGTACCCACTGATTGCTGAGTTGGGCGGAGACGCATTAACCCAAGCAGCCGATGGCTTTATCACAAAGGCCGTCGATGGTGCCATCACGCCGCAAAATATCGAAAAGGTCATTAACACTCAGGGTCAAGCCAATACAGCAACCAAAGAGCTGGCGGCGGCATGGGCCATCGCAAGCGATCAGGTCGATCTCAGAAACCTCATTCAAAGCTTGATTGTTCAGCACGGCGATGTCGATGCGGTGGTCAAGAGCCAAATCCAGCAAGTCATGAAAAAACAAGCGGCGGAGCTCGAGCAGCAGGCGGCACAAGGCAACGATAGCGACAAGCCAACATTGAGCTACTGCGGTATCAATTGCTTTGCTATCAGCGGTCAAGTCAAAGGCTATCCACTCACGATAGAGATGCAGCGCCAAGGCTTGATTGAGTGGAAGATCGTCGATATTGTCTTGCCATAAACAAGTTGAGATCGCTTTTGATATTCAAAATTTTGATAAGTCAAACGATAAAAACCGCTTTATGAATCAGCTCATAAAGCGGTTTTTTGTGACGTGATTTAAAATCTTTATTCACTAAAATGTGAACGACACCAATGTGATTATTCGATACCCAAAAATTCTAAAAACTCAGGACTCTCGAAGCTTGCTTGATATAGTACACCGTCCTCACGGTAAATGGCAGGCGTTGCTATCACCGCCAGTCCAGCGGCTTTTTCGCGATTGGGCGTCACGTGATCGACGTTACAGCTCGCTGATGCAGGTGTCATCTCTCCTTGTAGCATCGCCTTATCAAATGCCTGACGGCGACTGTTTTCGCTACCTTGGCACCAGATACCGCGCATTTGCTCAGGGGACTGCTCGTATATCGGATAGCCGATGACGTTGACCGTCACTCCTTTGGCATTGAGCATGGGTATTTGCTGATGAAATCGGCGGCAATACGGGCAGTTGACGTCATCAGCCACATAAATCACCGCCTTCTCAGTTGTGGTGGCTGGATAAATAATCAGTTGGCTTTCATCCAATATCGCAAACACCGATTGGTTTTTGCGCCGCTCAAAACTCTCATCGAGCCCGATAAACTGACCGTTTTCGATCACTGATATCTCACCGTCAGTGATGTACTGCGCATCGTCCGATAATAAGAAAGGCACCCCTTCTAGCGTTGCGCCCCAAATCACGCCGGGTACTGCGGTATAAAAGAACGGCGTTTTTGCACTCATGTTTTTGAGCGCACGCGTATTTTTGAGCAGCACCGATTTGACTGCTGCACTGACAGGCTTGCCTACCTGCGCACTCGTGCTGCGTACTGGTGTTTTGGTCACTACCCGCTTGCTTGAATTCTTTTTTAACTCACCTTGGATGACATAACGACCGTCTTTTGTGATGTGCAGCGGCGGCTGTTCAGCCAAGTTTACCTGATACATATTGGGTAATTTGGACGGCGCAATGGAGGTAATCTGCGTTTTGATACCGGCTTGGGTTAGCACTTGGCGCAAGCGTTTATCAACAGTTGCACTTACCGCTTTGCTCGTCTGCATGCTTTGATTGTTTTGGTTCAATTGGGTGCTCGCCGCATCCGCTGAGTTTGACTGAGCACAAGCCGTGGTTGCGAGTAGTACAAGGCTAATCAGGCTTACCGAATTAAAGGCAGATAGTTTCACAAAAGCAGTCCTCGTTAATAACTCATAAATTCTGTACTTGATAATATCTATCTTGATTGCTCATCATAATATTATGTAAAAAAATAGATTGAGATATCAGACAGACTGTATCACAAGGAAGGTTTACACAAATGATTAGCGGCGCAATTTTGCAAAATGGCTACCCAACTTTAAGAGATAGGCAACACAAGCAGACCGCAGAAATAGTAAAAGAGAATCACAAACATAAATAGCTGACAACAAAAAGCAGCACACGGTGTCGTGGCTGCTGATGAATTTAAAATAATAACTTAAACAGTAGTATGGATGCGCATACTAAAGAGGTCAGTGGCTAGAACTTGGCGACTTCTTCTGGCGTTAAGAAACGACTGTCGCCTTTCTCTAAGCCGTCTAGATTGATATGACCGATACTGGCGCGGTGCAGCGCAACGACTTTATTACCAAAGTAGCCCATCATGCGTTTGACCTGATGGTATTTGCCTTGCTCCAAGGTTAGACGCGCATGGGTCTCATCGATAAACTCAAGGGTAGCCGGTTTGGTCGGCTCATAATCGCCCTCTAACAAGATACCTTCGCCCACCTTTTTGATTGCGCGGGCTTGCTCCTCCTCGTTCATAGGATCAGCAAGCGTTAGCTCATAGACTTTGGCGTGCTCGTGCTTGGGACTTGTGACACGGTGTAGCCAGCCGCCATCATCGCTAAGCAGCAGTGCGCCTGTGGTATCGACATCTAAGCGACCTGCGATACGTAAACTGCCTAGCTCTGGTACGGCAATCAATTCGGTGACGATAGGATACTCTTTGGCCTTTAACGTACACTCAAAGCCTTCAGGCTTATGCAGCAAGATATAACGATTACCCGTCGCCACCGAGAGCGGCTCGCCTGCCCACAGCACTTCATCATTGATAATATCGACATGTAGGCCAGGGTCTTTGACCACCTCATCATTGACGGTGATCTCAGAGGCGTGGAGGATTTTTTTGGACTCTTTGCGTGACAGCTCAGTGGCTTTACTGATAAATTTATCGAGACGCATACTTTTTACTACCTTTAGTCATATAGGGTTTTGTTATAGTGGTGTCAGTTTAACATATCCCATCTAACCCTAAGTGTACCATCGATGCAATATGAGCTATCAAACCTTAAAAAACCCCGTGACCGCGCGGCTTGAGATCAAAAAATCTGAGTTTATCGCTCATGCCTATCCTGTCAGCTCGCGTGAGCAAGCGATGTTTCACGTGGAACAGCTGCGCGAGCAATATCCTGATGCGCGCCATTGGTGCTGGGCCTATATCATCGGCGACCCTGACAACACCACCAGCGCAGGCTTTGATGACGATGGCGAGCCGAGTGGTACCGCAGGGCGACCAATATTAAATGTCTTGCAACATAAGTCCATCGGCAACGTGATCATCGTCGTCGTGCGTTACTTTGGCGGTATCAAGCTAGGTGCTGGCGGTCTCACTCGTGCCTATGCAGGCTCCGCCCAAGCAGCAGTCGATCAGATGATATTGCAACCTTACGTGCCGATGACGCAAGTGCAAATACTAGCGGACTTTGCGACTGAAGCTCAGTGTCGCTATGTGGTTGAGAGCTTGAAAGGTGGTGTTGATGATGTCGCTTATAGTAAGCAAGTTACTTTGACTGTAACTATCGCAGAGGCCGATATTGAGACCTTAAAAACTGAACTAGCGATTGCAGGTAGAGTGATAGAACCTACAGATTAGTATGTTTTAAAGAAGTAAACTGAGCTTAATTACATAATACAGTAATCACCTGTTCACTGAACCGTTCACCGAAAGCTGTTGGAAGCTTGCTGCGAGCTTAGTATGATGACAAATTCGTTAAATTAACGATTTATAGACTTAGTCTTATAAAATTGTTTTGTTTCACTTGAAACTAGCTATCTAAATTATACTCATATTTTCTATTTATACTTTTATTTTACAACTGTAGAAATCCTACTATGACAACCTTTACCTATAACCCCTTTAAACCGCCCTTTTGGCTGACCAATCCACACTTGCAAAGCATCTTGCCCAAGTTTTTTGCGCCAAAAGCACCAACTTATCGCCGCGAAGTCGAAAAAGACTCTTTGGATGAAAGCGATATTGCTTACGATTTTTATGATGCGCATCCTATAGAACATTCAGAAAACTCAGAAAATTGTGAACTTGAACAAACGCCATTAATCGTTTTGTTCCACGGTATGGAAGGCAGTAGCGATAGCCATTATGCCCGCGCTCTGGCTTATCAGATGCACGCGCAAGGGTGGCACTTTGTGGTCGCCCATTTTCGTAGTTGTGGTGGTATTCCAGCTAGTGGACGGGTGTTTTATAATGCAGGTGATACGGGCGAAGTGCACTACATGCTGCAAAACCTAAGCGAAAAATACGCCAATATCTATGCAGTCGGTGTCTCTTTAGGTGGCAATGCACTGGCAAAATATATGGGCGAATACGGCGAGAAAGCGCTCTGCAAAGGCGCGGCTGTTATCTCCGCCCCTGTTGATATGTCATCAGCGGCGCTGAGTATGCATAGCTTTTTAAGTCATCGTATTTATACGCCTTATTTGCTCAACCCAATTATCAAAAAAGCCTTAGCCAATGACATTACTCAAGAGGAGATCGACTCTATCAAAGCGGTCAATCGTATCAGCGACTTTGATGATATCTTTACCGCGCCGCGTCATGGCTACCGCTCTAACAACGACTACTATCATAGCGCCTCAGCCCTGCCCTACTTACGCGATGTCAAAAAACCCTTATTGTTGATTAGCGCCAAAGACGATCCCTTTTTGGGTTTTACCGCCACCGCGAACGATGTCTCCGACTGCGTCACTATTATCGATACGAAGCACGGTGGACATATCGGCTATTTGCGTTATCGCTCAGATAAAGGTCGAGCAAAAAATAATACTAATGGCAAATCTTCAAAATTTGATATTAACTGGATACCCGAAACGGTGAGTGCTTACTTCAATTGGATTGGGGTCGAGTCACATAAAAAATAGGCCTAAGTAGCCCTGACAATAGCTCCTAATTTAACGACTTTTAATGCTGTTCTTTAAACCTTCGAGACGACTTTATGTACCCATTTATCCGTTATGCCAGCACCATCGCTCATGCCGCCTTAAAAGTAAAAAAGGGCGATACCTTAACTCTAAAAGAGACCAGCGAGATTCAGTTTCGCTGTCGCCTGACGGATATCGATAATTTCTTAGAGATGAATAACGGTCGCGTATTCACGCTGTATGATTTGGGGCGTATGGATTTTGCGGTGCGTAGCGGACTTGGCACGCAGCTGCTAAAACAGCGTTGGGGTCTGGTCATCGCTGGCAGTACCATCCAATATCGCAAGCGTATTCGTGCCTTTGACAAAGTCACGCTAAAAACTAAAATCGTCGGTATCGATGCGCGCTGGCTCTATATTGAACAATCCATGTGGGTCAAAGGCAAACCTTGCTCCTCTGCGCTACTGCGTACGGGCGTGACCAAAGGTGGACGGGTGATCGATACTGCGCAAGTACTGGCCGCATTGGGCAAGTCTGACTGGGACCTACCGCCAACTGGCTATGTCGCCGAATGGATCGAGAGCGATCGTGATCGTCCATGGCCACCGCAGGACTAGGATTGAGTAAGGATACTTATGAAATTTCGATATGCACGGCACACCAATAATTTGGACACCCTTATTGATTTTTATCAGAATATTATTGGACTAGAAAAGCTGGGCGGCTTCAAAGACCATAATGGTTACGATGGTGTTTTTTTAGGATTTCCCGATCAGGATTGGCATATGGAGTTTACCTATTCCGCTGATAAAGCAAACCATCATCCTGACAGGGATGATTTGATCGTGTTTTACTTAGACAACGAAGAAGAAATCCAAACCATTATAGATAGAGCAAAACAGGCAGATATACTACCAATCACCTCACAAAATCCTTATTGGAATGAAAACGGCATCGAGTTGACTGATCCAGATGGATTCGGCGTCATACTAACGATAAGTCCGTTGAAGTAAAAAGCTAGAGTCAGTCTGTTTAGGGCGTGTCATTGGAATTTGCCGATTAGCGGTGATGATATGGTTAAGCTGCTGATGAGTGCGAAAGTATTGTTGCAGTTGAATTAATAGCAAAAGTTAAGAAGTAAAGTTATAAAAATGTGTCAATTTTCTTAGTCATCTTTTGGGTAGCTTGGATGATTGGCTCTTTTTTTGTGTAAAAATTCAGTATATAGATTATTTATAATAAGCTTTTATGGCACACTAAGGGAGAGATGGTCATAACTTTCTATTTACATTAGGCCTCTTGCAAAAGTACCAATTTACTAAACTTTATCAACGAGGCGGTAGGGGCTAGCGACGACTTATGCAAGAGGTCTATTTGAAAAGATTAGGACATAATACAGCTACATTCACTTATTTAAAATAATATCTATGGAAGTCATAAGTAATGAAATACCAACTAGTATAGTCAGTTCAAAATAAAATTGTTATGGTTAGGACAAACATCATAAAACAACTTGGATAAGTCGTTTTCCAACCAGCCTTGGCGTAGAAACTTTACTTGTGCCCATTTCTTTTCAATAGGGTTCAAATCAGGGCTGTACGGTGGCAGCCATAGAATACGATGACCATGCCTATTCAGTAGCTTTTGAATGCGCTTCTTCTTATGAAATCGAGCGTTATCCATCACAATCACGCATTTGGTTTTAAGACTTGGGATTAGGGTTTGTTTGCACCAGTTGTAGAATATGCTGCTGTTAATGTTGTGCTTAAAGTAATCTAGTGCAAACAGCATCTTTTCATAGAGAGCACCGATAACGTTGGTTCGCTTTTTACCTTGCCAGTTGTAGCTATCGATACAGGGTTTACCAATCGGTGCATAACCATGAGAGCGAATGGTTTCAGCCTCAAAGCCGCTTTCGTCCATATATACAATGGGGTAGCCTTGCTGCTTAAAGTGCTCAAGCTTATTCTGATACGCCGCTCTTTTGATTGGACAGGCTTTTGGATGTTCTAAAGTCTTTTTTTTGACTGATGCCTAGGCGCTTTAGGGCATGATGAATGCCTGTTTTACTACAGTTTAGACGACGAGCTCGCTCATACTGGTAATCATCGGGATACTCTTTGACATCATTAAGTAGCACATCATCTGGTATTTTATAGGGCTTGGTTTGCCTGGTTGTTTTACTATGAACACGCCGCTTCCAGTTCTGTATGGTGGTTGGGCTCAGATTATAAGACTCAGCCGCCTCGGCAAAGGTCATACCCTCGTCTAAGCTTTTTAGTACCTGTTTGCGAAAATCTAGTGAGTAAGTCATGGTCTTTATAATAACAATTGGATTTGATAATTAATTTATAACACTTTTAGGTGGAATTGACTATAATTGAACAATCTGATATTAACGAAATGAATGTTGAATACCCTGAAGTATTATTTTTCTTAAAAAATATACTTGAAGTTTCTTAGACTTTAGAATTAATCTTTATATAGTTATCTCAAATGCAAAAGCATGACCAAAACCCACCACCCTATTCATCAACTAAATAAACACTATCCAACACGCGCACCGCCTACCTCTGCTACAGTAAGTCATGCAAATATCCTAATAAAAAGGAGCCATTCATGAGCTTACTCAATACGCTTAACCTCACCTACCCCATCGTCCAAGCACCAATGGCAGGAGCGACTACGCCTGAGCTGGCGCTGACAGTGAGTGATTTTGGTGGGCTTGGCTCATTGGGTGCTGGCACCACATCGCCTGAGGTGTTAAACGAGCAAATCAATACCATCAAATCGCGCACCGACCGTCCTTTTATGATTAATTTAATGGTGTTGTCTGAGCATGAGTCTAATACCTTTACTAGCGACATCCCTGCTTGGTTAGACGAATATTATCAAAAAAACCAGATAGACACCTCATTGCCTGAGCGACCAGCGCTTAGGTTTGCAGACCAGTTACAAGTGCTCTATGACAACCCCGTGCCTGTCGCTAGCTTTACCTTTGGTATTATCAGTGCCGAGCAAGTGCAGCACTTACAGAGTCTAGGCACACGTGTCGTCGGTACGGCCAATCATCCTCACGAGGCAAAAGCATGGGCGGATATTGGCGCGGACGCCGTCTGCGTACAAGGCGTCGAAGCGGGCGGCCATCGCGGTGGCTGGCTGCCACAAAGCGCAAATGACCCCATGGGGCTGCTGACATTGATTGGTCAAACGCGCGCTTGCACGGATATTCCAATGATCGCCGCGGGCGGCATCATGACGGGACAGGATATTAAGGCAGTACAAGCGGCAGGTGCTGAGCTTGCGCAAATGGGAACGGCGTTTTTGACCACAGATCAATGCGGTATTAATGATACGTATAAACAAGCGCTTATTGATGCCAGTCAAGGGTTACGCAGTACTGAGACGCGCTTAACCAGATTGTTCTCAGGTAAGCTTGCACGTGGATTATTAAACAACTATTTGCGTGATTTTGCTCAGTTTGAGTGTGCAGATACGCTACCGCCCTACCCGCAACTCAATGCCATGACCAAGTTTATGCGGGCGGATGCAGCCAAGCGTTTGGACGCCGAGCATCTGTCGTTATGGGCAGGGCAAGGCGTCACGTTAGTCAAAAACGAAAGTACAGACGCCTTACTGACACGATTAATAAAAGGTTTGTGAATTACTGACCCTTCAGCGTTGCACGAAACCCTTCATAGTCATCAGCCGTTTGCTCTACTGCCTCTATCATCGGCACATGACCGATATCTTCCATCATAATGACTTGCGCTTGCGGGATGATGTCTTTGATCACATTGACCGTTTCAGGTTTGATGACTTGATCTTTATCACCCCAAACCACGAGCGTTGGAATATGATAGTTCGCGATGATTTGAGCGCGCTCCTCGACACTATCAGTGACGATTTGCTCAAGGATTTTGGCGTCCAACTCCTTATTATTGATACGCTCTTGCGCGAATACCGCTTTGACTGACTTGGGCAAATAAGGCGGCTTATACATGACAAAATCGTACATCTTGTAGAAGTCTTCTTTGCTATTGATCAGCAATGGGTTGTTCTCAAGGGTTGCGCCCTCAAGCGATTTTGGCACGCCTGCTGACCAAAACCCTGCGCTATCGACAAGCCACAGACTTTTGACGTCTTTTGGGTACTGTGCAGCATACGCGACACTGATCGCGCCGCCCATCGAGTTACCGCCGATGTGAATATTGCTTGCCAATCCTTTAGCTTGCAACAGCTCATGTAAGCGCGTGGCCTGTGCCTGTGAGCGATAGTCTGCGCTCATAGGTTTGCTCGATTCACCAAAACCCAGCAGATCAGGAATGATCAGATGATAGTCCTCTAACTCATCAGCGATACGGGTGAAGTTGTCTTTATTACCACCAAAACCGTGAATAAGGAGTAAGGGCTCGCCTGTTAGGTTGGCGTTTTCGGCATAAACTAACTTGTCGCCAGAAGTTAGCGTAAATGATTTGACATCCAGATCAGACTTATTGCGCTCATATTGGATAATTTTTTGGGTAGTGTTAACGGCAAGCGTATTGGGCGCTGTGGTACAGCCTACGATAGAGAGACTAAATAGTGCGGCAAGGCCTAAGCGTTTAAATAGCATAAAGACATCCTTGTTTAGAATTAAGGTGGAAACAAAATCTGACTTTGATTTTAGCGCTAAACTTGTGCCTAGATTTTTTAATTTATAACTTTCTAGTCAAACCCTTATTTCTTATGCCTATAAACAAGACTATCGTTAGCTCTTGTTTACCTTTCTAGCCAAGATAGCTTAAGCATTGTCATTTATAATAGGAGCGCTTTATAGCAGTAGTGGTTATAACTACAACCCTAAGCTCACTATCTATTCTCAATTAAACCCAACTGACACTCATCAAAGCCCAATCAAAGTGGCATATAAGGATGCACCTTAAGCGACACGAGTACGCCCTCTAATAAATCGCGTGACCTTACCAAAGGGTCTATCGCCAAAACCATGCTGCTATTTGCCCTACCAACGACACCATGGAGACGGTTACCGCTGCGCCGTATCGTCAAAGTGCACAAAAAGGTTCATGATAGCCATTAACCAACTTACGATAAAGGCTAAACGGTCGCAGCAGGCTTTATGCTATCTTTGCAGTATTTAGCCGACTGCCTTATCCACTAAAAACCTTACCGCAGCTCGCGCATGGATAGCGGTGGTATCAAACACAGGGATGGGGCTGTCAGCTTGCTTAATCAGCATGCCAATCTCAGTACAGCCCAAGATCGCGCCCTCGCAGCCTGCATCAGCTAACTGCTCAATGATCCTTTGATAATATTCTCTTGAGCTATCCAATAACTGCCCTTGGCACAGCTCCTCATAGATAATTCGGTGCACCTCTACCCTTGCGTCTTCTTGAGGTATCACCATTTGCAAACCGCTATCTGTCAGACGCTGCTTATAAAAATCTTGGGTCATCGTAAACTGCGTATCCAATAGCGCTATTTTCCTATTTATCGTTTAGTCTTACTTATCATAGATTATCGTAGCAAAAGTTGCTCTCTAGAAGAGCGCATTATCTAGAGATATTGTTTTTCTCAAGATAAAAAGATGGTTATGAATCTATAGCAAACCTGACGATTGATAATAACGATTTTACCAGTCCGTCATCACGGAGTATCATGAGCACTGCTATCACTTGTAGGATAATCGAAACTATGGCCAACTTCCCCACCATCAGAATACGCACCCGCCGCAAATACTATCGCCTGATCTTTACTGGTCTTATGGCGATGATGATGTCACTCATCATCTCAACCGTATTATTGCTTATAAAGGTGGGCTATATTGACGGTTTTTTTACCGAGCTGATGCACTCGTGGGGATTGGTCTTTATCGTGGCGTGGCCCAGCGCGTATTTTTGTGCTTATATGGTGCAGGAGCACATCCTTAGTCGCATTGAGTTTTATTAAGCCGCTATTTTATTAAGCCTCTATTCTATATAGTCAATCTCTTTCCATATAGCGCCGTGTCATTGACGGCTCAAGCACTATGTCTGTACATGATCAGTATGGCGACTGCTCATCTTTATCAAATGCAGCAATCCATATCTATGCTGTCAAGACAATGACTGAGCATTTAATCCACCTGAAACAAAACCATACATAACGTTATCATCTATTTACTAGACGACCAGTCTATTGTTATCTATAGTATGATCCATACTGATTATATTTAAACCAGATCACACAGTACGATAGCTACACCATAACGTGCTGGTCTGGGACCCACACACATAATAACAAATAATTGATTAAGGATAATTTATGCGCGTTGCTACTTATGATCACTTTGGCAAACCTTCCGACGTACTGAGCGTGGGCGAGCGTCCTATGCCGCAGCCTGCTGCCAACGAAGTACGTATCAAAACCATCCTTTCCCCCATTCATAACCACGACATGCTAACGGTCAGCGGGCAATACGGCTACAAGCCAGAAATGCCAGCGGTTGGCGGTAGTGAAGCGTTAGGAATTATTGATGCGGTCGGTGATGAGGTCACAGACTTAAGCATCGGTCAGCGCGTGGCCTGTGCCAGTGTGCACGAAACGTGGGCAGAGTATTTTGTCGCCCCTGCCACTATGGTGTTTGTCATCCCTGATAGCATCGAAGACGAACTGGCCGCGCAGCTGATTGCTATGCCATTATCCGCCTTGATGCTTCTTGAATTCCTAGAAGTAGATAGTGGACAATGGATCATCCATAATGCGGCTAATGGTGCTGTTGGTAAAACACTAGCCATGCTGGCAGCGGCACGCGGTGTGAACACCATTAATCTCGTGCGTAGCAAAGACTCGTTAGAAGAGCTGACCGCGCTAGATATCAAAAACAATGTCGTCACTACTGATGATGACTGGCAAGACCAAGTCCGCGCTATCATCGGTGAGGACAAGATCACCGCTGCTGTGGACTCCGTCGGTGGCGAATCAAGCAATGAGCTGCTATCGCTACTCGGTAGCAACGGCACGTTGGTCTCGTTTGGTATTATGTCAGGTAAACCAATGCAACTAGACGCTGGCAGCCTGATCTTTAAGCAAGCTATCGTCAAAGGCTTCTGGGGCAGCAAAACTAGCCAAGAAATGGATCTGGACAACAAACAGCGTCTGATTGATGAACTACTAGAGCGCGCGACCAACGGCAATCTAAAATTACCAATTGAAGCGGTTTATGGGCTTGATGAGATTACCAAAGCCGTCTCAGGTGATGTGCAATCTGGCAAAAAAGGTAAGGTACTATTAAAACCTTAGTAACTTTAAAGTATTGTCAAAACTATAATTTACACACTAACCTTTCAACGACTATTATCATCAGAGGTAGCATAAAATAACAAGAAGCCCGTTTGTATTTATCCTAAAGTACAGTGGGATTTTTTTGCTTTAATGGCTTTGCAGTCATGAGATAATGAAGCATGCGATAGTTAAGCCATGACTCATGAACATAAACAATAAAACGTAATAGGGATATCACTATGTCAAACGAGAAAACGTTTAAAGCCTTAGTCGTTGAAGAAACTAACGACGGTGAATTCAAAAAAAGCATTCACGAGCGCAAAGTCAGTGACTTACCAGAGAATGACTTGCTCATCGAAGTGCATTATTCATCATTGAACTACAAAGATGCCATGTCAGCCACGGGCAATAAAAGAATCACCAGAAACTATCCGCATACCCCTGGTATTGACGCGGCAGGTGTCGTCGTCAGTGACAAATCAGGCACGTTTAGCGCAGGGCAAGAAGTGTTGGTATTCGGCTATGATCTCGGCATGGACACCGCAGGCGGGCTTGGCCAGATAATCTCGATACCCGCTGATTGGGCGATAGAATGTCCAAAATCATTAACATTAAAAGAAGCAATGATTTATGGTACTGGCGGCCTAACCGCAGCCTTAAGCGTGCAAAAGCTTGAGAAAATGGGCGCAAAACCTGAAGACGGACCAGTCGCCGTCACGGGCGCAACGGGCGGCGTCGGTAGTATCAGTATCGCTATATTAAGTCAATTGGGCTACGAGGTTATCGCCTTCTCAGGTAAGCCTGAACAAAGCGATTATCTAAAAAATCTTGGCGCAAGCGAAGTCCGTCATCGCGATACGATCAATGAAATCGGTAGCAAACCTATCGGCCGTGAGCTGTGGGCCAATGCCATTGATACACTCGGTGGCGATTATCTAGCTAATTTGCTCAAGCAAACCAAAGCGGGCGGCGCAGTGACCAGTTGCGGCCTAGCGGGCGGTGCGGAGTTTTCGATGACGGTCATGCCATTTATCACCAGAGCAGTGTCATTATTGGGTGTCGACTCGGTACTTATCCCCCTTGAGGACAAAAAAGCGATTTGGCAGCGCGTTTCAACCGATATGAAATTGCCTGACCTTGAGGGTTATGCTGAAGAAATTACCCTTGAGCAAACGCCTGAATACTTAGATCGCTTTATTTCGAGTAAGGTGGTTGGGCGTTATGTGGTGAATGTGCGGGGTTAAGTTATTGGTTTAGAGAAATGAGTTTTTAGATGATGGCAGTGCTCTTTCGGGGTGCTGCTTTTTTTTGGAATTCTCAATTGTTTTCCAAAAATTACACAACTAATTACACATAGTGTGTATTATATAATAACTTTAAATAGACTTATCAGCTTACTGAGAGTTCAACATGTGTGACTATAAAAAGTTATCAAATCAACCTTTGGTCTTTGTATTAGCAGAATTTAGATTTTCTCCTATACTAGGTATAAAGGAATACATACCTAAGATTCAAGATGCTTTGAGAAATAAGCTACCAATTCTAAGGAACACTGAGACCCAAGAAATTACGGTGTCGCCTAACGGTATAAGCTTAGAGGCTCAAGCCAACTGGGAGTTTATCTCTAAAAATAGTCATACCGCAGCTTCGGTTAACCAGAATCGTTTATTGTTTATGACTAGTGAATATGAACGCTTTAATGGATTTGAAGAGAACTGTGATTTCTTATTACAAACTATTATAGATGTTATTAACCCAAGCCTCTGTTTAGGTCTTGGCTTACGTTATAGCGATACCATTTTTAACATTGAAGGCAAAGGCTCAATAGAAGATTTTGTTCAGCCTAGACTATACAACAACGATGATTTAAAACTGTCAGGGAGCTTACTAAGACAGACTAATGAAACTTTATGGAGAACCACAGAAGGGGCTATTTTTATTCGTTCGATATACGGTGAGGATAAAGTTTTAGTTTGGCCTGATGCAGAGAATTTACCCATTGCAATAGAAAAATCTTCTGATAAGCCTGTCAAAAGA
The DNA here is from genome assembly GCF_018336615.1 of Psychrobacter pacificensis. NCBI lineage: Bacteria > Pseudomonadati > Pseudomonadota > Gammaproteobacteria > Moraxellales > Moraxellaceae > Psychrobacter > Psychrobacter pacificensis. The sequence goes on from NZ_CP048752.1 coordinate 33,983, forward strand.
CTACTATTGGATATCGACCATGTATGGAATGCTCAGGAAGAAGAGTCCGGTCCACTAGATTTTAATAAAGGATTAATACTTAGTAAGCTATCACACATGCATAAAATCAGTCGAAAAGCATTTTGGAATGTAACAACAGAACAAGCCAAGGAGGCATGGAAATGAGACAAAACAGTTATGGAGCAAATAGCTGGATAAATAAGAACATTACTACCGCTTTTATAGGCGCTTCTATTCTTGCCACTACTCCAGCCTATGCTTTTAAGAAATCAACCAGTTACGATAACAGTCGTTATATAATTGACAAAATGAGCCAAGCAAGCGGATCAAGTATTAATGTTAAGTACAATACTCGCCAGTCTCAGCTTTCGACAATAAAAGAGTATTTTGATTTGAGTGATGAAGAGCTTGCTAAGCTTGTTGGTGTCTCAAGAAAAACACTGTACAACTGGGAGAAGCAAGGGATTAGTAAAGAAAAAGATAGACAAAGAGTGTTTGAGTTAAGCGTTATCGCAGAAGACTGGAGTTATAACAAGCTTCCTACTGATAAAGAAAAGCTGTTTACCCCTATCCTAGGTTCTACTAGCGTGATGCAAATGTTAACAGACGAAAAGCTTGATAGAGAAAAAATAATTTTTGCAGGTCGACGTCTTGCTCATCAATCACTGACGCCTGAATTAGGTTTAATTTAGAGGTTTAAATGCAGCGTATACTCGAAGCATTAGGATGGCGACAAGGCAGCTTTGTCAAACCTGAAACAGTTGCAAAGCTAATAGGTGATATAGATAGTACGTTCACTATATCTGCTAACAACTTGTTGGTTGTTGCCTCGCAATCATGCGACGTTGCCTCCTCGCAAGAAGAATACATCGAGCTCTCTATTGTCCGGCCTTTATCAGCTGAAGCGTTTAATAAACAGTATAGCCATAATCGTCATCCTAGAATATTGCATATAGAAGCCAACTCAAACAGCTCTGATGAGAAGGTTATTTTAGAGCTAAAAGCTCACGAAAAAATTCAAATAAAAAAGTCACTTCTTGAAGAATTTAAACCTGATTCTTCAATTAACTTTTTAGAAGGGAACCTAAATCAGTATATTGATTGGCTAGCTGGTCGTTATAAAAGACCAGCATTACCTACTAAATTCGATCAGCTAATCGCGTCTTCTGATAAAAAAGGTAAAAGAAAAAAGATTGCTAAGCGAGCTAATGAATATCTAACTGGTATATATGTTGATATTTATCCAAATCGAGATATTAAGGATGAAGAAACTTATTCAGTTAATTTGTTAGGTATAGCTTCTAATGATCAGTCTATTGCTTCTGCTACTGATGCACTTAATGAATATGCCGATATATTAAAAGATGCAGGAATGGACGTCTCTGTTCCTAAAGTAGGCACTGAATTTAAAATTTCTGTAGGTACTTTACGCCAATATCAACGTATCGATTTTGACTATCTTTCGTACGAAGAAAATAACCCTATACCACCTGATACAGGAATTTAGACAAAAAACACCCAACCAAGTTGAGTGTTTTTTATTTCAGCTAAATACTGAGTAGAGATTATTCCCACTCAATCGTCGCCGGCGGCTTGCTCGATACATCATACGTCACGCGTGAGACCTCAGCGATTTCATTCATGATGCGATTCGATACTGTCTCAATCAAATCATACGGTAGATGGGCAAAGCGCGCGGTCATAAAGTCCACCGTCTCAACGGCACGTAGCGCAATCACCCACGCATAGCGGCGGCCATCACCGACCACGCCAACTGATTTGATTGGTTGGAATACCGCAAAGGCTTGCGCGGTTTTGTCATACCAGCCAGAGCGCTCCAGCTCCTGCATAAAGATAGCATCTGCCAAACGCAAGACATCAGCGTATTCTTTTTTCACTTCGCCAAGGATTCGTACGCCTAGACCTGGCCCTGGGAATGGATGACGGTAAATCATCTTCTCTGGTAGACCAAGGGTGATACCAAGTTTACGCACTTCATCTTTAAATAGATCGCGTAACGGCTCAACCAATTCAAACGCCAAGTCATCTGGCAAACCGCCAACGTTATGATGGCTCTTAATGACGTGTGCTTTACCTTGATGTGACTTAGCAGATTCGATCACGTCTGGGTAAATCGTACCCTGTGCTAAGAACTCAACAACTTTACCATCGCTCTGCTCGCTCACTTGACGCGCACTATCAGCGAATACGTCGATGAAGGTTTTACCAATGATTTTACGCTTTTTCTCTGGGTCGCTCTCGCCAGCCAGCGCGGTTAAGAAGCGCTCTTCGGCATCGACGCGGACGACTTTGACGCCCATGTTTTCTGCAAAAACTTGCATGACCTGATCGCCTTCATGCAGACGCAAGAGACCATTATCCACAAACACACAAGTCAGCTGATCGCCAATGGCTTTGTGCAGTAGTGCTGCAACGACTGAGCTGTCCACGCCGCCCGATAGTCCGAGCAATACTTGCTTGTCACCGATTTGCTCTTTGAGCTGTGCAATACGCATATCAGCGATATTGTCTGGCGTCCACTCACCAGCACAATCGCAAATCTGATGGACAAAACGACCTAGCAGCGCTTGACCTTGTAGGGTGTGCGTCACTTCTGGGTGGAACTGTAGACCGTAGTATTTCTTGTCATCATTAGCCATAATCGCAATCGGGCAGCTTGGCGTACTAGCAACGATGTCAAAGCCTTCAGGCGCTTTGATGACTTTATCACCATGACTCATCCAAACGTTTAGCTTGGCAGCCGCGCCGTCAGTCTTGCTGTCTTCGATACCGTCAGTCAGCTGCGAGTGACCATTTACTTCGATGGTCGCCGCACCAAACTCATGAATATCACTGGCATGAACTTGCCCGCCGAAGCGATCTGCCATCGCCTGCATACCATAGCAAATGCCAAGTACTGGTACACCGAGCTCAAACACCGCGTCATTGATACGCGGGCTATTGTCCGCATGCACACTCTCAGGGCCACCCGATAAGATGACGCCTTTTGCGCCAAAATCGATGATACGCTGAGTGTCGATGTCATAAGGGAACATCTCACAAAATACCCCAGAATCGCGCACACGGCGGGCGATTAACTGACTGTATTGCGAGCCAAAATCGAGGATTAAAATGCGGTCTTGCTTGATAGTTGGCGTCGATGATGCGGTCGTCATAAGGTGAGTATCCATCAATAAAAAATTGGTGCCCTATTTTAACAAGTTTAGCGCCATGAATGGCGGTTGATATGCGGTTTATTCTTAACTATTTTTTTCAAGCGTTGACGCACTCAACATAAGGACATGACTAAGACAGATTTTTGACGCCTATCGCTATAAACCTTTTATAAAACCTTATTTTATAGGTGTGTATCTCTATATTTTCGATGCTTCACTAAATTTCTTAAGTTAATGACTGAAAAACTTACGTAACATTACGAGATAGTGCAGAAACTAACACTTAATAATCAATATGTTACCAAGCTTTGTATTACTATGAATTTGTTCTCTCAAGCGCCAATTAAATATTTCATTAAAACCAAAGCGCTATTTGCTGCCCCTGTTTCCAACGTCCACAGCTCGATAACGATAAGAATAAAAGATTATGACTCCTTTAACGTCTGCGTCTCGTATGATGCACGGTGTGCAAGATACAGTTTTTGCGCCCGTATCATCTCAGTCGACTACTGCCACGATTGCCTTTAGCTTCCAGCTAATGACACGAGCGGAGCCACCTGAGATTGTGATTGCAACCATTAAGTCGTTATTGGCTGTCAAACAGGCAGTGGATGAAATCTTAATTATTGATAATAACCATACGGATAAATCTCTTTATCAACCACTGGCCGCCTTTTGTGAATCGCTAGATGCCGCGCTCAACGTGCGCTTTTATCATATTGATGAGATTGCAGGCTACAAAGCGGGTGCACTTAACTTGGCGCTGGCGTGGATGGACAGACGCTGTAGTCATATCGTGGTGGTGGATAGCGATTATGAAGCATTGCCGCATGCCCGTGAGGCGATGGTACAAGCCATTAACGACTATCCTGAGCACACACTATTACAGTTTCCGCAGTTTTATCGCAGCGCCCATCTTGAGGACATTCACAGCGAGCTGAATCATTACTTTAACCATCACCTATATCAGCCGCGCAATCGTATACGCGCCTTATCGACAGGCACCTATGCGGTCATTCGCCGTCGTGATTTGCAGCAGCTGGGCGGCTGGTCGGGCGCATCAATCACCGAAGACGCGCAGATGGGGGTGCTCATGCATCAGCATGATATGCGTAGCGCCTTTATTCCTACAGTGATTGCAACGGGACTGCTGCCCGCAACCTTGTGTGATTTATTGGCACAGCGTCAGCGCTGGGTATATGGCAATATGCAGATTTTTTGTCGCTATCTTGCCGCGCCATTGTTACGTCGTCTGCATCCGACGTATGCCGCGAGTATGGCGACAACCAAACACAGCAAAGCTGAGCAGCGCCGCTATCAGCGCGCGCACTTGTCGCAGCTCAGTGCATGGGTCAACGGCACAGGGATTTTAATCTTGCTTCAGCTTATCACCGTGATGCTGATGGCGCTCACCTTGATAGTGGGGCACGACAGCACATGGGCGTTACCGATTTTGGCTGTCATCTATGCAGGTTACGGCGTATTTTTACTGCGCCGTTTATGGGCGTATTTGCACGACCAAGCGCCACTCACCCAGCAAATGCAGCGCGGCTATCGACATTCTATTCCTAAACGCTTACGTACATGGCTGATGCATTTAAACTTTTGGGAAGTGGGTGCGCTGTGCTGGTTGCCTGTATTGTGGGGACGGCAAAAGCCCTTTGTGTGTACCCCAAAAATCGCTCCTGATGCCACGCAATCAGCGCTAAAGCACGCCAATCGCCGTGCCTTACCCAAATTACTATTGATATTAAATGCACTCACTGCCCTGTTGGTATCACCGCTGTCTGCGGCTTATTCCCCGATACTATTTGTCTGTGCGCTCACCGTCTTTGGTTTAAAACTCATTGCCGCAAGACTTGCCTTAGCCAATTACAGCACTGCCAGCGAGGCCGAGTACCTGCGTTCTTTATCAGAACCATCAGCACCTTTTCCCTTATTAAATACAGAATATGTAAAGCCACTAAACATTCAAAAAATGCCCTTTATCAAGACGACTGATCGCGTACAAGATAAGCAGACCATCAACTTTTAACCTTTATTTTACTTTTTATTTTGCGCACATTTTTATCCTGACTTTTACCTTTATTTTCAATAACAACAACCATAACAGCGGCGGCCATAACGATGATGAATAAGCGCCGCCATAGGAAATATTATGACCCTTTTATCTTTACCCACTGCTTCTGTCACGCCGCAGAAGCGACCCTTACGCATTGCTATCATTGCGCATTCTTTATACCCGATTGCTGAGCCTTACGCAGGCGGGCTTGAGATGATTACGCATTTGCTATGTGATAAGCTGGTTGCGGCGGGGCACGAGGTGCTGCTTTACGCGCATGCTGACAGTCAGACGGAGGCGACCCTTGTACCGCTATTGTCGCGTCAAGAATTTGAGGCGATGGTCTATCCAAACGAGCATGAGTCGGTGGCGATGGGGCGCGAGGAGATGTACCAATACATCACCTATCAACATGCGCTTCGCGATATCATCGAGCGTGACGAACGCGGCGAGATTGATGTGGTACACAATCACAGCTTGCATCATATTCCGATGATGATGGGTCAGGTCTTTGGCAAGCGCTTTTTTACCACTTTTCATACGCCGATTTTTCCGCAGCTGCGCTTGGCATTATTGACCCTACAACTGGGCACCGATACGCAATTCACCTCGATTAGTACCTATCAGCAAAAACTGTTTGCCGAATTTGTGCCATCTAAAGTGGTGTATAACGGTATTGATGTGGACTCTTTTGACGCGCAGCTGACACCTATCGATGACGAAGTGTATCTGTGGTACGGACGTATTTGCCCTGAAAAAGGCACGCATTTGGCAATGCAATATTGCTTGGCGGCGGGCAAGCGCCTGATTATCGCAGGCCCCAAAAGCAATGCACAGTATTTTGAGCAATCTGTCGCGCCGTTATTACTCCAAGACAAGCAGCAGGGCAGCGATTTGCTCGACTATGTCGGTCACAAAACCAAAGCAGAGATTAACCGCTACTTGAGTCAAGCGACGGCGATGCTGTTTACCAGTACGTGGGATGAGCCGTATGGTCTGATATTGGCAGAGAGTCTCGCCTGCGGCACGCCTGTGATTGGCTTTGATGTGGGTGCGTGCGCGGAGATTGTCACGTCTGAAACGGGCATTGTGGTCGCTAAAGAAGACAAAGCCGCCTTTATTAAAGCGTTTGATAGCATCAAAAACATCTCACGGGCGGCGTGCCGTGCGCGTGCCAAGTTATTTTGTGCCGATACCACGATGGTCGATGGCTATTTGGATTTGTATTATCAAACGCTGACACCAGAACAACAATCGCTATCCACAGCGCAAAAGCCCAGTGCTGCCATGACCAAGCGCTTACCTTCGATGCCACCACCACAAGCGACGCCAAGTCTCGACACCTTGCCCCAGCACGCTGAGGGTTAAGGGATGCGCATCGGCTATTACGCCCATCATCACGGCTCGGGGCATTGTCGGCAGGCGGACAAGCTGGCGGCGCTACTGCCTGAGCCTGTGCGCGCGCAGTTCACGGTTTTTACCAGCGTGTCTGCGGCGGACTATAGCTTTAGCAATATCAGTGAAGCGCAAGTCGTCCGCCTCGCGCCTGAAGATGAGCGCGCAGACGATGTGCTCAAAGGGCGTGCGGGACAATACTGGCAGCCTGAGAGCTTACACTATTCCCCTGTCAGCAATCGCGACATTCAAACGCGTAGCCATCAGCTGATACAGGCGCTACACGCGCGGCAGATTGCTCTAATGATTATTGATGTCAGTGTGGAAATTGCCATGCTATGCCGCACGATCAGCATGCCCTATCTGTACGTGCGTTTGACTGGCGTGCGGGACGATACGCCGCACATAGAGGCTTTTAAAGGTGCGCTGGCAATGCTTGCCCCGTATCCGCGCGCGCTTGAAGCGATAGACACGCCTGCATGGATGCCAAAGAAAAGCCTGCATTTGGACTTTATCGGTACAGCGCTCAGTACGGATTTAACCCGTTCCGAGTTTTTGACATTACTCAATGATTTAGCAGACGATGCTACGCCGCATCGTGAGGGCGCGCCCATCATCACGGTGATAAAAGGCTATGGCGGACACCAAGCGATTGATGCGCGCCTGCCCACATTGCGTGAGCTATTGCCCGATGCCTTTATCATCTCGCTCGGTCCTATTAGTGACAACATGCGTCACTTGGTCGATATTGCCACACAGGTCAAAGACGTGCGCCCGTTTATCATTCATAGCGATGCCTTGTTTATGGCGTGCGGGCTGAACAGCATCGCGCAGGTCTATTACGAGCAGACGCCGCTTATCGTACAACCTGACGCGCGCCCGCATGACGAGCAAGTTGCCACCGCCAATGCTTTGATTGCGCAAGGTCGGGCGCTCAGCTGGAATGACTTTTGTAAAACGGTGCAAAACAATAACGGGCAGCTGCCTACGCCGACAGCCATTACGCAGACAGCGCCTGACTCGGACACCTCAGCTGCCGCATTGATGCATAGCTTTGGCGACTATAGCGATACCAAGGCATGGTTTAATGAGTGGCTGTTGCCCAAACTTGCGCTGCGTCCCGAATAATCATCTTTTAATAATAAGAAAAACTAAGCCTATGATGCATCACGACAAAGCCTCCCCGAAGCGACCGACCGCGCCTGTGAGCGTCATCACTACCTGCTATGGGCGTAACACGCACTTATACAATCTGCTTGCCGCCCTTGCCAACAGCAGTACGCCACCTGCCGAAGTCATCATCGTCAATGACGACGCCGACCCCAAGCGCCTAAACGAATACGCGCTGAACATCGTACAGATTCCGACCACGAAAGATGGCAACGATAAGCAAGCGCGCTTTGATATCGGGCACAATCGCAATATCGGCGCCACGCACGCGAGCTTCGATGCGCTGATATTCTTAGATGTCGATTGTCTGGTTGCGGCGGACAGCATCGCTGGACTGTATAGCAAGCTCACGGCGCATCCTAACGCGCTGCTGATGGGGCAGCCCAAATATCTGACGCGCCCGCTGTCAGCCGCCGAGTCAGCAGCGCTGTCAGCTGGGATGCTAAATAATGCCGCGCTAGATGCGCTCTCCGTATACAACCCTTATCGTCCCAACTTTGCGCCCACAGACTCACTCGCGCCCGCCGCGATGACGCAGACCGAGGACTTCGGGGCGTTTTGGAGCTTGTGCTTTGCCATCACGCGCCAGCAGTTTGATGCGCTTGGGGGCTTTGACACCGCTTATGTCGGCTACGGCGCGGAGGACACTGACTTTGCGTTTCGCGCACGCGCGTGCGGCATGCCGTTTTATCTGACTGCCGAAATCGTCTACCATCAGCAGCACAGCGTCTGCCGTCCGCCGCTAAATCACTTGGACAGTATCGTTATCAATGCCAATCGCTTTTATGATCAGTGGCAACATTGGGCAATGGCAGGCTGGCTGGGTGAGTTTGCTGAGCTCGGCTTGATTGAGTGGCAAGCGGCGCAGACAGCGCCGATTACGTTGCTGCGCGCACCTACAGAAAAAGAACTGGAAGCGTCGCATTGTCCTGATGCACCGTTTGTTTAGAGGTGGTTTTGTTGATGCGTGGCAGGTGAGCTTGCCGCAAAAGTGAAAGCGCCCAAACAGTACCTGCGCTCAAGCCCGCATGGTAAGCTATCTCCGATAGAGTAACTGTATAGATATTAAGGCTCAATGGTTATGACCGATTGAGCTTTGGGAAGTGGTTGAAAATTTAGACCATACTATTTTGTACAATTCAACATACATTCGCAGCTAGTTGTAGGAGAGTTGAAAAATTCCGAGGAAATGCACATCTTAAACTTTGTCCGAGTTTGCGACAAAGTAATTATAGTATTTTTGCGCCTCATCCTCTGAACCTAACGCAACGTCAATAAGCATTTGAAGACCCCATACTGGACCTGGAGTAACCTGCTCTAAATCTAGATCTTCAGGATAAGCATCTGGGTCTATTGCCATATCTAGGTTTACAAACCACCAAATCTCTATCTTTCTCAATAAACCGACCATTTCTTCAAAAGTTTCTGTGACATCAAAGTCAATCCCAGACGAAGCAAATGTTAACATTTCATGAGCTAAGGTGTTGCGGCACCTTTCGATATACTCAAATTTCTCTAAATCTTCATCATCAATGGCACCCATATCTCGTAGCCACGTTAAAGATGCATAGAGTCGGCTTCTATTCAAGACAAGCACCTTTTCTTTATACTCAGCGCTAACAATCATTCCATTTTCATCGAACCCATTAGTAAAAAAGCCTTTTATCTTTTCAACAATACTATTCTTGAGCATCTCGAAGCCCATCGAAAATATAGAGGCTGTAATGATATTTTTTTTAAGCGTCGTGGGGTGAAGTACACGCTCCCATGATGCTTTAACTTTTTCATCCATGTTTGATCTCGATTAATAGAATCAATAGTTTGCTTGTTTCACTAGGTCAGCAATAAGGCATTGCCCATTTTCTCAATAATGTCTTAATTCCCCAACCCCTCAAACGCCACCACCATCCGCGCCAAGCCCGCTTCTAACAGCATACGCGGACAGGCAACATTGATACGCATTTTTGAATGCCCCTCACTGCCATACTTATAGCCTGCGCTCAGCTCCACTTTCGCCGCACGTAAAATATCATAAAGCTGCTCGTCGTCTTGACTATATGCTGAGCAATCCAGCCAAATCAGATAGGACACTTCTGGTCGCATTACCTTGATATTGGGTAGATGTTCAGCGAAAAACTGCAAGGTAAACTCAATATTGTCCTCAATATAGGCAAGCAGCTGTGCCAACCATTCACCGCCGTCACGATAGGCGCTGTGCATCGCGGCATAGGCGAACATGTTGAGCTCATACTCATCGTTTAGATGCTGCTGGGCGTCAATTTTTTCTATCAGTGCGGCATCCTTAGAAAAAATCAGCGAGCCTTTAATCCCCGCAATATTAAAGGTCTTGGTCATTGAGGTCAGACTGACCACCTTATGCTCATAGCCTTGTGCCAGCGTTAAAAACGGTGTAAAGGTATGCTCGCGCAAGGTCAAATCCTGATGAATCTCATCACTGACAATCGCTACATCATGCTTTTTGCAAATCGTCAGTAGCGCCTCAAGCTCCTCTCTCATCCATACGCGCCCGCCCGGATTGTGCGGATTGCAGACTAAATATAGCTTCACATCATGATCGATAATCTTGGCTTCGATATCAGCTAAATTTAAGTGATATTTACCCTCGCTCTCTTGTAACGATGAGGTGATGAGCGTGCGACCATTTTGCTCAACCTTACTCATAAAGGGCGTGTACACAGGATCATTGACCAGCACCGCATCCCCTACCTCGGTAAAGACGTTCATCATCAGCGCTAAGCTTGGCACGACACCCGGGGAAAACAAAATATTTTCTTTAGCAAGTGGTAACTCATAGCGACTGCCATGCCACTCGATAATGGCGTCATATAGCGCCTCAGTAGGTTTGGTATAGCCCAATATGCCATGCTGTACGGCTTGCTCAATCGCGTTTAAGATAGGCGGTGCGGCCTTAAAATCCATATCCGCCACCCACAGCGGAATCGTATCATCGCTATAGTGCCATTTAAGCGATCCCGTACCACGTCTATCGATGACTTCATCAAAGTTATACAACACCCGCATTCCCCTTCATTTAAAATAATGGTTCAGGGTACAACAGGAATGGCGTCATCAACAATCGCTTTATGCAGGATATATAAAGCCGCTATCTGATTATCAACATCACGCCTATCTCGTCCCTTTTAAAACCTGTTACTATTGGCTAATAGTGGTATACACTCAAAGCATCAATCAAGGAGACCGATGATGACGACACCAGAACAAAAGCCGCCTAAGGACACGCAAGCATACGTCTTGACCAAATCCGATATCGATAACACGCCTGAGACTAAGCATATTCACCAGTTCAATGAGCACGCTATCCGCCATACGGTATCGCTCAGTGATATCGTTGGTCTGACCAAGTTTGGCTTGCACCTCGTACGGGTGGAAGCGGGAGATGAGACGACGACCCATCACTATCACGAGGAGTCGGATGAGTTCATTTATGTACTGTCAGGTGAGCTGTCGCTGCGCTATGGTGATGAGCATTATGAGCTGAGTGCTGGAGATTTTGTCGGTTTCCCTGCACATGGCGCGGCGCATTCGATGCGCAATGAGAGCGATGCCGATGCCACTTACCTGATGGGTGGCAGCCGACCACCGATCGATATTACCCTGTATCCAGAGATCGACCGTAAGATGTATAAGATTCATGGTAAAAAGGAGTATGTGGATTTGGAAGATTTAGGTGAGGTTTGAGGGTAAGATTTGAATAATAACGATTTCATTAACAAGTGTTTGCTAATTTGTAAATATTAATGCTATTATCTATTTAGCTCTAAATAACGTAAACAATTTAACAAATTGTAAGCTGGTTATTGATGAGCTTGTCACACCATATGACAGCTATATGACGTACAGTTTCAAACGTGCGCTATATTTAAGTGGCGACATTGTTCAACGCTTAAGAAAGCTTGCTCATAATTTGCGTGGAGCACTCTTGCCCTTGCTACCTACTACTCAAGAGGATGAAACAATATCAAATGGTGATGACATGGTGAACATATCGAAAATAGCTTTCCTGTTAAATAAACTTATTGAGCCGCTATTATGGCTTGAAAGAGCGGTACTGATAAACGGCGCACTATCGCCAACAGCACCATTTGCGACAAAGGCATACATATTTGTGGCAGTATTGATAACGATTGCACACTCGTATGTGTTAATATATAACAGTGAAATAATCCGTAAGAAAATCGCAAAACTGATGGGTATGGCTCCAAATGACGTTAACAATTTAACTGATTGTAAGGTTGTTGTAGATGAGCTTATCATTCCATATGACAGCTATATGACGTACCGTTCCAAACGTGCGCTATATTTAAGTGGCGACATTGTTCAACGCTTAAGAAAGCTTGCTCATAATTTGCGTGGAGCACTCGACCTTCGTCATGATTATCTAGTGAATAGACCTTTTGCATAAATTCTTTATTTTGTTAATAGAACTTGATATATGAATTTTTGCAAAAGGTTTGTTAAGTAGAAGCAAGGGAGATAATCATGACAGATAAGGTTAACTTCTCATCTTATGTGAAAGAAAATTTTAAATCCACTCTTAATCAACTCGCTAAAAACAAGTCGAAAGCCGACAACTCCTACCATACTCAATACATCACCGTTAATGATTATTTAAATGATTTTAGTGACAAAGCTTTAGATAGTATTTGTAAAAAAATATCAGATTTCAAGTATAACTGTGACCATCTCACCCCTGTTATTTTGCCTAAAACTAACTGTCTTAAACGCGATGTAATGACATTAGACAATACTCGTTTGGTCTGTGTTCCCTCAGTACAAGATAGAATCGTTCAAAAGCTATTTATTAAATACTTAAAAGACCATTATGAAGAAATATACAAAGTATTTTGTGAATATGATCATGCCTTGAATAAAGGTTATAACGACAAAGAAGTAGAATATATTGATGATAAAGGAACACCAAACAAGAAAACCATACATGGTATTCGCAAAGCTTTAGATGACGTTATAGAGTATCGGAGCAAGTATAGATACGTTATTAAAGCAGATATTGTCAAATTTTTTGACAATATAAATAGAGAAATCGCTGTAAAAAAGTTTGAAAAAGAGTTTATTGGATTAAATGACGATAAAGAGTTAACTGCTATTCTTAAAAGTTTCGTATACTGCGATGCTAAATTAGATTATGGCGATCTAAAGCACAAAAAACTGATAGAAGCATACCTAAAAAAACTTAGTGGTAAAGGTGTTCGTCAAGGTATGCCTATAGCATCATTGTGCTCTTCAATGTATTTATACGAGTTTGACAATTTAATGATTAAGAACAGCACACCGTATATACGTTACGCAGACGACTTTCTAATCTTTAGTAACTCTTATGATAGAGCTAAAGAACTAAAAGACCACGTTCAAGAAAACCTTAAAAATATTGGTTTAGATATTGAAAAGGAAGTTGGAGATCCGAAAACCAAAATATGTGGTGCTAAAGACAATTTCACATACCTAGGCTTTGATATAGTTTATAACTCCAGACTACAATCTTATCAACGATACATTCCTGAACCAGTTTTTCATAAGGCTATAGGACGAATAAATAGTTTTCAATCGATGACTAAGGTTAAACGAGAATGCGGTAATTATGTTGATTTTAGTTTATATCTTAGAATACTTATCTCAGGATATACGAACTTTTATAGTGAAGACTTAGCTATTAATGGTGCCAAATTTGAGCGAGATTTAATAATAGCATCCAAAAATGTCAGAAAGAAGCTGATTACCGATAATCTAAATATAGATTTTGAAGATATCGGCTCAGCAAATAAGAGAATGTTCTTTTTTGGCATCAAGTAATTGATTACATTCTTTGTTCAATGTCCATTTAAAAATTCCCTATCGCCCCTTAAACTCAGCTTCCCTTCTCTCAACCATCGCCATCACGCCCTCTTTGGCATCCTCTGAATGAAAGAGCGGCGGCAAATAGCTGTGGATATTAGCCAGTGCCGTCGCGGCACCATTGCGGCTCGCATCTTGCGCGGAGGATAGCGCGCCTCTAACGCCCAGCGGCGCAGCTTTGCTGATCTCTTGCGCCAGTGTTAATGCGCGCTCGTACTCAGTCCCATTTGCCACCACTTCACTGACCAAGTTCAGTCGATCAGCCGTTTGCGCATCGAACGTTTTGCCCGTGAGTAGATATGGCATGGCTTTTTGCCAGCCTGCCGCCGCGACAAAGCGTACCGTCGCTCCGCCAAATGGCATGATGCCGCGCTGGACTTCCATTTGAGCAAAGTTACAGTTGTCGCTTGCGATGACCACATCACAATTGAGCATCAACTCGATAGCCACGGTAAAGCACGTGCCTTTGACCGCCACCACCACAGGTTTGGTGCGTAAGCGTCCACTAATGCCCCACGGGTCAATTTGATTATCATCAAACTCAAACACACCATCGTTTAGCTTATCTTGTAGCTCGACCAGATCGAGCCCAGCGGTGAAGTGATCGCCATACGCAAAGATAAGCGCACAGCGTAGATGCTCATCGTCTTCATATCGAGTCAATGCGTCAGATAGCTGGGTAATCATATGACTGTCAAAAGCATTGCGTTTATTGGCGCGATTTAGCCCAATCAGGCAAATAGTGCCGTCTGTATCATAAGTAATGCGGTTGTCTTGCGTAGTACTGTCCGTCGTCATGGTGATGTCCTTGTCAAAGTTCTTTTTTATGAAGTGAGTAGGGCGTGTTGAACATTCGACCATGGCACTGACAGCGACTATTTTTTAGGCGATTCGATGTTAAAAATAATAAGTTTAGTCATTCTAAACGCTTATTTTTAACGATGAAGCGGCAAAAAATAGTCCTGTCCCCTGCTTTTATCGTTGGGGCTGATGCTAAAATTGCCCCATACTGCGTTACAAATCTCGCTAAGGCATCTCTGCATTATCGTCGCTTTGTGCCTTGTCTGGAACCATTTTAGCGATCAGCAGTGCCTATTTGCGAATGTTCAACACGCCCTAGTTATATCGTCGAATCTTGCTCGCTTATTTATAGCGATTTGTCGATAGGACTATTTTTAATACTTCATTTAATATAGACAGCATATAACCATAACACAAGCGATAGCAATGACTCGAATGGCGCGATAATAGATAAAAGTTGAACTCATTTGTGATAAGTGCAACTATGATTCAGACTAGGTTGGGTAAAATATCAAGGTATAGAGGGTTTTATGGAGTTTTGGCATGGGTTTTTGCTAATCACTAGCGTTCACTTGCTGGCGGCCGCCTCACCAGGGCCTGATTTTGTGTTGGTCTCACAACAGACCTTAGCTAAGGGTCGGCGTACTGGTTTGATTTGTAGTCTGGGTATTACCTTGGGGCTGTCGGTGCATATCATTTATTCGGTGCTGGGATTGGCAACGGTGATTGCCCACTCGCAGCCGCTATTGACCGCGATCAAATGGCTGGGCGGTGGCTATCTGATCTATCTGGGGTGGCAAGGTATTCAGGCCAAACCTAAAAAGCCAGTAGAACTAACAGCGTCAGTAACGCAGGAAAACGCACCTATTGAGCATTTACAAGCAAAGCAAGACGCCTCTACTCATACCAAATTTACAACGCCTAACGATACTTTTACCACATTGCGCCGTGGATTTTTCTGCAATGTCTTCAACCCAAAAGCGCCTGTCTATTTTGTGGCGATTTTTACCCTTGTGCTATCGCCAGACATCCCACTTTGGCAATTGGCGATTTATGGCGTCTGGATGATGGTCTTACAGATGGCATGGTTTAGCACCGTGGTGATGCTACTCTCTGTCCCTGCAATTCATCGACGATTTCAGCGTTTTGAGCATTGGATCGACCGTGTGTTGGGGTCTGCGATGATCGTATTGGGGCTCAACCTGATCTTGCGTCATCGATAGGCCATCGATAACTTATTTGCGAGCGGTGAAATCTGCTACACTGCTGACTTATATCCATATATCGTAGCCTGACATTATGACAAGTAAGCCCATGACCCGTAATCCTGCCAATAGTAAACACAGAAACCGATCGCCTGCGACCGCCAAAAAACTCGGCCAATTGCATCCGCGCAATCCACATCAAGGTCGTTACGACTTTGCCGTATTGACTCGCGCGTTGCCTGAGCTTGCTGAGCATACCATCACTAACCCTAAAGGCGAGCCGACGATTAATTTCTCGGATCATCAGGCGGTTCGTACTCTCAACAAAGCACTACTGGCGCACTATTACGGCGTGAAGTTTTGGGATATTCCTGACGGCTATCTGTGTCCGCCAATCCCTGGGCGTGCCGATTATATTCACTATATTGCGGATTTACTCGCGCAGACCACGCACGTGAATGCCGACAACACACCGCCGATCGGTAAAGAGATTTACGCCCTTGATATCGGTACGGGTGCCAGTGCGATCTATCCGATTGTCGGTAGCCAAAGCTACGGCTGGCGCTTTACCGCAAGCGATATTGATCCGGTTTCGGTCAATACTGCCGCCCTCATTTGTGACGCCAATCCTAAGCTAAAAAGCGCGGTCAAAGTAAAGCTACAGCCTGAGCCTAAGTTCATCTTTAAAAACATCATTGATCGTCAAGATTATTTCGATGTGGTGGTGTGTAACCCTCCGTTTCACGCCTCATTAGAAGAAGCGATGGAAGCCAACAGTCGTAAGCAGCACAACCTGCAACGTCATCGCGGCAAAAATGAAAGCGAGCAAATCAGCCGTCATTCAACCAAGTCAGGTAACGCGGCGCAAAACCTAAACTTCGGTGGTCAGCATAAAGAGCTGTGGAGTGAAGGTGGCGAGATTGCGTTTTTGACCAAGATGGCAAAAGAGAGCCAAAGCTATGCTGAGCATGTCGGCTGGTTCACGACGTTAGTATCAAAATCTGAAAACGTGAAACCTTTACAACTACTATTAAAGCAGCTTAATGTCGCGCAAATGCGTATCATTGAGATGAGCCAAGGTCAAAAGAGCACTCGTGTACTCGCGTGGCGCTTTGATACCGACGAAGAATAGTCGTTGAATACATAATACGCCTAAGTTTCACGTGAAACAAAAAAGCACCGCTTTGATATTCAAGGCGGTGCTTTTTGCATAAAGGCTAAGTGAAACTCTATAGTCGAACCACTATTAAAGTGTTACAGCGTTAGACTCGTTTAGCCTACTACTGTAGTACTTGCACTCGTCTGCCTTGTACCACTTTTAATATTGATTGACTATAAATAGACTAGCCAAAGAACATGACTTTGATACCAATCGCAATCAGTACCACACCGCCCAATACTTCGGCTTTATCCTCTAGCCATGTGCCTGAGCGACGTCCCAAATAAACCCCAAGCCAGCCAAACACAGCCGTTACGACCGCGATAATCAAGCAAGCGAACCACGCGTTCAAGGCCAATAAATTTAGCGTAAATCCAGCTGTCATGGCATCGATACTAGTGGCAATCGCTAGCGTAAACATCGTGCGATGATTAATGACACTACTACCCACGTCAATATCGTCTTCGTCATCCTCACCACTGAGCACTTCGTACAGCATCTTGCCACCCAGCGCAATTAAGATGATACCGCCGATCCAAGGCGCGGCCGCCGCCAACCAACCCAGTAGCGCTGCACCCAATAAATAGCCAATGAACGGCATCACACCCTGCGCGATACCGAAATATAATGCGGCATAAATAGCGAGATGACGTACATATTGCTGGCTTTGTTTCTGTGACTTTGCGCCCAGTCCTATCGATACAGCAAACGCATCCATCGCGAGTGCAATCGCGAGCAGCACTACTTCAATCATGGTATTTTCTCTTAACTCGAATAGTAGGTATGATTAGCTTTATAAAAAAGGTTTCATGTGAAACAAAAATACCGCTTCGTCTATCGAAGCGGTATTTTTATACATTGTTACTGATCAGTTTCAAAATTAGATATCTAGATTTGAGACGGTTAACGCATTTTCTTCGATGAAGACACGACGCGGCTCGACATGATCACCCATCAAGCAGGTAAACATATGATCAGCGGCAATCGCATCTTCGATAGTGACACGTAGCATACGACGGTTTTCTGGATCCATCGTGGTATCCCATAGCTGGTCGGCGTTCATCTCACCTAGACCTTTGTAGCGCTGGATAGCCAGACCACGACGCGCGTCGAGCATCATTTGCTGCCAGAGATAATCGAAGTCACGTACTGGGATATCTTTAGTCGTGCCCGCACTTGCTTCACGGCGGATAAAGGCATCACTCTCAAGCAGGGTGTTCCATTCGCTTGATAGACGTAACAGTTTGCCATACTCACTTGAGTTGATAAAGCTAGCATCTAACAGATAATGGTGTGCCAGTTGATGCACATAGACTGTGACACGTGGTAGCCACTGCGCCTTAGTAGATAAAGCCTCATTGTCTGATGCTTCGCCTTCTGCGGTGCTTGTGGCCTCAGTGCCAATTGCAGGTGTCATACCCAATAGATCGGCAGCCGCTGAATCCATATCTTGTGACTGCGGTGCATGAATATTGACCAACTCAATCTCAGGATTTAACTCACTACCAAAGACGTCAAGCTGAGCCTGCATGGCTTTTTGCCAGTCCTGCATCGCAGACTCATCATAAGTCATATCAACGGATAGCTTTGGCGTATGCGTCAACGCATCCAAGATGACCGCTGGGAAGCGAATCTGCAAACGCGCTTTGATCAGCTGAGTTTGGTTATAATCATTCAGCAATGATTCAAGCGCTTGCCCTGTAATAGCAGGCGCATCCGCACTAACATGTAGCTTGGTACTATCAATGGTTGATGACAATAGATACGCTTTTAGCGCCTCATCATCTTTGAGATAAAGCTCTTGACGACCCTTTTTCACTTTATATAGCGGCGGCTGGGCGATATATACATAGCCACGCTCGATCAGCTCAGGCGTTTGACGGAAAAAGAATGTCAGCAGCAGGGTACGAATGTGTGAGCCATCCACATCGGCATCGGTCATGATGATGATTTTATGGTAGCGTACTTTATCTGGATTATACTCATCAGGGCCGATACCACAGCCAAGTGCCGTGATCAGGTTACCCACTTCAGCGGACGATAGCATTTTGTCAAAACGTGCACGCTCAACGTTCAAAATTTTACCTTTTAGCGGCAAAATCGCTTGAGTCTTACGGCTACGACCTTGCTTCGCTGAGCCACCTGCAGAGTCACCCTCCACAATATATAGCTCAGATAGTACTGGATCTTTTTCTTGGCAGTCAGCCAACTTACCCGGCAGACCTGCAATATCCAGAGTCGTCTTTCGGCGAGTCATCTCTCGCGCTTTACGGGCCGCATCACGCGCACGAGCAGCTTCCATGATTTTATTAGCAATGGCTTTACCAGCGCTTGGGTTTTCTAGCAGATAATCATTGAACTTATCATGCATCGCTGATTCGACAGCAGATTTCACTTCACTTGAGACCAGCTTGTCTTTGGTCTGGCTTGAGAATTTTGGATCAGGCACTTTCACCGAGACAATAGCCGTTAGACCTTCACGAGCATCATCGCCAGTCGCCGCGACTTTTTCTTTTTTGAATAAATTCTCACGATCCATGTAGCTGTTTAAGCCGCGTGTCAGGGCTGAGCGGAAACCTGATAAATGCGTACCGCCATCTTTTTGCGGAATGTTATTGGTGAAACACAATACTTTTTCGTTATACGTATCGGTCCACTGCAGCGCGACTTCGACACTGATACCATCGTCTTGCTGACTGGTAAAATGGAATACTTCATTGATACCGTCTTTACCTGCATTGATATAGCTGACAAACTCTAGTAAGCCGCCTTTATGCTCAAACTCACGACGCTTATCAATACGCTCATCGGTCAGAACGATACGCACACCGGAGTTCAAAAATGACAGCTCGCGTAGGCGTTTTGCCAAAATATCATATTCAAAGACTGTGCCGGTGAATACGTCGCTGCTTGGATAAAAGCGGATTTGCGTACCGGTTTGATCGGTCGCTTCCATCTGCTGAATATCAGCGTCAGGTACACCATCAGTATAGGTCTGACGGTAATGATAGCCTTCACGCCAGATATTCATCTCAAGCTTTTTAGACAACGCATTGACGACCGATACCCCAACACCATGCAGACCGCCTGAGACTTTATAGCTATTATCATCGAACTTACCGCCTGCATGCAGGACTGTCATGATGACCTGCGCCGCTGACACCCCTTCCTCTGGATGGATATCGACTGGTACACCGCGGCCATTATCCATCACACTGACAGACTCGTCTTCGTGAATGATGATATCAATCTGATCACAGTGACCGGCCAGCGCCTCATCAATAGAGTTATCCACGACCTCAAAGACCATATGATGCAAGCCTGTGCCATCGTCAGTGTCACCAATATACATACCAGGGCGCACGCGTACAGCCTCTAGCCCACGTAGTACACGGATATCCTTAGAACTATAATCAGAAGGTAATACTTCTGAAACTACAGTAGATACAGCGGCTTCAGTAGCACTGTCGTCTATCAATTGCTCGTGGTCAATAGGTAATGAATCACTCATGTACATTCCTTAATCTAGCCATAATCAGCCGTTTTTATCAGCGCACTTATAAAAATGCACCTCATGATGGCATCTTAAAACCAACTTCTATTATTCATCACTTAGAGTGCATATGAGCGGCTAAACTACTAACCACCGTTAGCCTAAAAAAGGCTGCATAGAGATAAAATTGGCAAATTACTTATTAGTAATAGTCTTTGTTTTTCTAGCCATTGTTAAAACTATTGAAATAAATAAAATACTTAATTATCAACTACTTATAAAGAAATAAAAAATAGAAGTCTATTATATGATGCTATCGAATAAATTGCTGAGAACAGGACAAAAATAAAGGGTTATTTTAGCATTTTTTTGTCTGTAAGTCACTGTTTACTGGGAGTTTTACGACTTATGAGTCAGTGTCTCTACCTAATAGCTAGTATAAGTAATAGTCGTGACTGTGATACTCAGTAAAGGACGCATAAAAGGCGTTATAAGTAGGCAGGAAAATGCTTAAAGTGATGATAAGCGACTAAGAATTAATCAGCAGATTTAATCAACAGACCATATCTGGCCTTGTTTCACGTGAAACAATCTAGGTTTTGACCACAACTCATTAACCAGAGGTACGATATCATCCGTCAAGCTGGTCATGAACACCTGACAAGGCAGCTGCGCTAATGTTGATAAAAGAATACCTATCGCCCTATCGTCTAGCTCTGCGGTGATGTCATCTAGTAGCACGACAGGGGTCGCTCTCGATGTTGAGTTATTATCGAACGAAGCGCTATCTTTATTATCATTGAGTAGTAATGGTAGTTGTGATAAGCGTAGCGCAGTAATAAGCAGCTTCTTTTCACCGCGGGACAATACATTTGCTGCCTGCTCTTTTAGAGTTGGTAATTTAGCATTTACCTCATGGTTTGAGGACGCTGTATTTGTATTTGTCGCCTGACTATTTATAACATCATCAGACCGTACAGTATTATCAGAGCGCCAATGTACGTGGATATCAGCCCGATGATTGCCTATACGGGTATATCCTAACTGTAAATCCTGCTCTAATCGCTCATTAAGCTGTACATCAAGCGCGACATTAGTGTCATAGCCAGCGTTATAACTTAGACTCAATTTCTCAGCATAAGACGGCAACAATTGCAGAACACTTTTGGCAAAATAAGGCTGCCACTCAGTAAATACTTGCTCACGATAATGATGTATCAATGCCGCATGATTACTTAGTCCTTTATCCCAAGACTTTAGCTCAGCTAGCTGGACTTGAGTCAATTGACGAGTCTTTTTTAGTAAACTATTGCGCTGTTTTAACAGGCGTTGATAGGCGACCCATTGTGGATGAAAACCTTGTTTCATGTGAAACACCAACCAATCTAATAGCTGGCGACGACTGGCACTACCCTGCTCTAACATATCCATCGTTGAAGGATCTATCAGGAGCGTGGGCAGCTGCTCAGTCAATATACTTTGATTGTAGACAGTCGCTTGATTAAGACGCAGAATGGTTGTCGCATCTGCTTGTTTTTGAATGGCTAACGTACGACTATCATTGAGCTTAGCATAGACCGTTGCATGGTTTTGATGATGCTGTATATAACGTTTTGGCTGGTGATGGCGAAAGCTTTTGCCTCTCGATAATAAGAATATCGCTTCAAGTAATGAGGTCTTGCCGCTACCATTTGCACCGATGACAACGTTGCAAACAGTAGAATGTATGTTGACTTGTGTGAGGTTGCGCAGATTTGATATTTGTAGACGTTCAATCATGATATCGATAGCCGCCCATTATTTTCAGCTTTCAAAGCAAGCAAAAGTTTATTTAAATTTAAGCTGTCCGCGTAAATACTTAAAAGATGCTAGCGCGGTTCAATGCTGTATGATGTGCAAAAAATCAGACTATATACGCATCGGCATGATGACGTATTGATGGAACTCATCATTAAGCTGATTGACCAACACTGAAGCATTCGATTGGCTCATATGCATCTGCAAATCACCTTGAATAACACTTAGCACATCTTGTAGATACGCAGCATTGAATGATAACTCCATTGGTTCGCCCTGATATTTGGCTTGGATCATCTCCACGGCTTCATCTTGCTCAGCATTGTTGGCACGTACCTCTACCATACCATCACTGGCAAAATTAAAGACCACACCGCGCGACTTCTCGTTACTCAAAATCGCAACCCGGCGTAATACGTCAGTCATTTTTTCTTGATTAAATAACGCGAGCTTATCTGTATTGCTTGGCATGACGCGGCGATAATCAGGGAATTTGCCATCAATCAAACGGGCAGTAAACGTCACCATTAGGTTTTGGCTGACTTGCCCTGCACTATCTACATCGCCAAATGGTAAGCTCACTTGCAAAAACTCACGCCCAAAACTCAGCGTCACTGCATTGTCCTTATCCCCTAGCATTTTGCCAAGCTCAGTCGCCAAACGCTCAAGCTCGATCACTGCCTTACGTGGCAAGATAGCCTGCATGCTCAGATCAGCACTCACATCTATAACGCTACGTGCCAAGGCCAATCTATGTCCGTCAGTCGCAACGGTCGTCAGCTGCTGCTGTGAAACATCAAACAGCATACCCGTCAAATAATAACGTACATCTTGAATTGCCATCGCAAACTGAGTTTTGTGAATCAAATCTGTCAATCGACTACGGCTGATGTTCAACGGCGTGATATTTTCAGGATTGCCCAAGCTTGGATAATCTTCACTTGGTAAGGTGCCTAGCGTGAAACGGCTCTTGCCACTGGTAAGCAAACAACGCTCATTCGCTTGAGTCGCTAGGTTAACTTGGGCTTGTGCAGGTAAAGACTTACAAATATCTTTTAGTTTTGTTGCAGGTAGCGTCGTTGTTCCTGCTTCAACACAAGCACCAGCAGGCAATTTCAAGGTCGATGTCAGCTCCACTTCTAAATCTGAGGCTGTCAAGATAAGCTCGGACTCTGATAACTGCAGCTTAATATTACCCAATATCACCATATTATGGCGTTTATCAGCGGCTTTGGCGATCAAGTTGATAGCTTTTAGTAACGATTCTCGATTGATCGATAATTGCATGCTTAGTTACTCTTATTTGAATGATTTTTTATAAAAATTTGACGTAATCGTCTAATAATACCTTGTCTACCGACTATAATCTACAGAGCATCTATCTGCTTATATTTTCAATATTATAAACGATATTTTCTCCCTAAAATACAGTGAAGACTTACTCTACTAACCTGCCTGTAACATCAACGCTAGCGTCTTATAATCCTTGTCAAACGCCGGATCTGCTGCTCGTAATTCATTTACTTTATCGCAAGCGTGCATCACTGTAGTATGGTCACGTCCACCAAATGATTGACCAATTTCAGGAAAACTATCACCTGTTAACTCACGCGATAAGGCCATCGCTATTTGGCGAGGTCTGGCGATGCTACGCGTACGTTTACGCCCCATAATGTCTTTCACCGTTACATCATAGTATTCAGCGACTATTTTTCGGATATTATCCATATTTACGGCTTGTACACGCATAGCGACGATGTCTTTTAACGCGTATTGCACCATCTCAAGAGTAATCTGTGCACCTGTCAAATTAGCATTTGCAAAAACTTGATTGAGAGCACCCTCCAAACGTCTGACATTGGATACCACGTTTTGAGCGATAAATAATGCACACTCTTTAGGCAGCACCATGCCATAAGAAGCGGCTTTTTTCTGCAAAATTTGCACGCGAGTATCAATCTCAGGAGGGTCAACTGCGACTGTCAATCCCCAAGAAAATCGCGATCTAAAGCGTTCATCAAATTCCGTCATTTGTGATGGATGACGATCAGAAGCCAAAATCAGTTGTTTGTCACCACTAGTAAAATCTGCAAACAATGTTAAAAACTCATTACTGCTTTTGGTCTTTCCGGCTAAGACGTGAATATCATCTACAATTAATAAATCTACTTTTTTTATTTTCTTTTTAAAATTTTCTATTTTATTATTTCTTAATGAATAAACTAATTGGTTTATAAATTTTTCAGAAGTAAAATAATAAAAACTTTGATTATTTTTTAGATAACGATGTGCTACAGAATGCATTAAATGCGTTTTTCCTAATCCAGAAGGTCCATATATAAATAAAGGATTGTGTCGATTTTTTGATTGTTTTTTACCAAGCTCGTAACAAGCTTTGTAGGCCAGATTGTTCGACTTACCAGTGACAAATGTCTCAAAAGTAAAGTCAGGGTTGAGATAGCTCAGTGATTTAGCATCAGCCGAGTCGTTTAGTTCTCCCTGACGCATATTAGCGTCGATATCTGCTTTTGAATTATTATGATGGATAGATTCAAATTTATGCTCAGATGGAGTAGGGGAGGGCTTATCCTCCAAAAATAATGAGCCTGATTTTGTCTGCTGACTATCGTCTACCTCACGTCCAGCATTATCAACACGGACAACAACCTCCTCAATGCTACCTTGACTGTGCTTAGCAACCAATTGCTGAATATCTTGAAGATGGTTCTTTTTGATATACGTGACAAAATAATCATTAGGCGCAAGAATGATCAGAGTTTGTGCTTCTTGATAAGCTGATAGAGGCCTCAGCCACATGGTAAAAACGTTGTCTTTAACGTTATAGCGCAAATCGTTCAGACATTTATCCCAAATATTTGCTGTGTCTATCATGAAAAATACTAACCCTATAATTTGCAATAATAATTAACTTTAATAGCCTGACCTTCTACAGAAATACTTGGTATCAACAGTGATTAACTGTGTCAAAAGTCACACTGGAAAGTTATGAGAAGCCACACACGAAGTAGGGGCTAATCTAACATAAATACCCTGTGGATAAAACCTTGTTTTTTGGGGATAAGACTGTGGATAGTTTTGTGGATAACTCTACAAGATAAGTTATCCATATTTAGCCCACAGGTTATCCACAACCTTACCCATAGCCTAGTGTTTTGATAAATAAGGATAAAGTGGAGTTAGCCACAGATAAGTAAAGCCCCAATAACAACAACTCTATATATATTAATTAATTATTATTATAGATTTCATGCAAAACTGTGGATAACTTCAGAAATTATTTACTGTCAACTAAAAACACTGATTAAACAAAACGGAAGTATTGAACAAATAATATCTAGCAATCTGATAGCAGAAACTGAATCTCTGAAAACAGGCTAAATTAGTTTATTGACCAAAACTATACTGGATGGTATAATCCTCCGTTATTACGAATTTAGTCCATTATTTTGATAGGTGAGTTATGAAACGTACATTCCAACCAAGCGTGATCAAGCGTAAACGTACTCACGGTTTCCGTGCTCGTATGGCAACTAAAAAAGGCCGTCAGGTCTTAGCTCGTCGCCGTGCTAAAGGACGTCATCGTCTAACTGTATAATCAGTAGATAGCGATAAGCATGGCTAATATTGCTTGTTGTGCTCCTATTGTTTATAGATTGCAATAGTCAATCATCACAACTGACACTTAGCCATATATTAAAAGCGCCCGCATCGGCGCTTTTTTTGTTTCTATATTTTGCTATTATCTTTAATATCGCCATTCCCTATCATATTAGGTCATACCATGCCCAAATCTCTTTTAGCTACACCTACAGCCAATTTTACTAAAGAGCAGCGCCTACTGACACCAGCAGCTTTTCGTGAAGTGTTTGACGCACCTGAGCGTAAGATACATCAGAGCCACTTGATGGCGTTTGTGAGACCCAGTGCCTGTGACAAGCCACGTATCGGTATGGCGATTACTAAGCGTAAAGTGCCTACTGCTGTCGTTCGAAATTTGATTAAACGACATATCCGTGAGCAGTTCCGTACAAAAGCTTTTAAATTAGAAAATAAAGATATTGTTTTTATAGTAAAAAAATCGATAAAGGATATTGATAATAAAGAATTAAAAAAAGAAATAAATAATATTTTTAAAAAAATAGAAAAAAAATAAAATGAAAAAATTATTAGTTTTAATAAATAAAATAATTTTTGTTTTTATATTAAATATAATAAAATTTTATCAAAAAATAATTAGCCCTATCATACCTGCTCGCTGCCGTTACTATCCCACCTGTTCAAACTATGGTAAACAAGCTTTGGCGTGGCATGGCACTCGTGTAGGTAGTTGGTTGCTGTTAAAACGTCTTAGTAAATGTCATCCGCTTGGTGGACACGGCATTGATTTTGTCCCGCTCCCTTTATCTTCTTATCGGTATCAATATATACCTTCTACAACGAGTAGCGATAGTAGAGGATGGGGTGTTTACCGAGATCGTCAGGGGTATGTGCCACGTCTTAACTACTTAATGAAGACAACATAAAAATCATAACTTCGGGCTTTAGATATCATCTTCAATGACTTACCCACAAGTTATCCACACTCTTGGTATCATTTGAAGCAGATTTTTAGTAAAATGATGCACATTTTATGTAAATGACTCTCAACGCGGTTATCGATCATGATGATAACTATGCAATACAGTCATGACACATGCCCTAATTTTTCATTCCCTAATTTTTAATCTAGGAAAGGTTTATGCAAAAGATATTTCGGGTGATGATCATCATTGCGATGCTAATTACCGCTTATCTGCTGATTTTGGCATGGCGAGATGATTATGCCGATGCACCAGCTGTAGAAGCAGTGCCAGAAACTACAAGTTCAGTAGGTGCTGACATTCCTTCTACCACTGGTGCCGCAGGCGATATTCCGGTTCAGACCCTACCTGTGGATAACGCAGCTGTGACAGCGACCCCTGCAAAGGACACAGGATTAATCACGGTAACAACCGATCGCTATGAAATCAAAATCAACCCAGAAGGCGGTGATATTGTCTATGCTGCGCTCAAGCAGTATGACGCGACGCTCGATAGCGATAAGCCTTTCGTATTGCTAGAAAACAACAGCAACCGTGTATACGTGGCTCAGTCTGGCTTGATTGGTCAAAATGGTATTGATACGGCAGAAGGCCGTGCGATTTATAGCCACACCGCCAACAATTATGTAATGGAAGCAGGGCAACAGACATTGTCAGTACCGCTTACTTACAAAAAAGATGGCGTGACAATCACCAAGACATTCACCTTTACTGAAAACAAATATCCGATCGATATTAGCTACAAAATTCAAAACGCCTCTACCAATGCGTGGCAAGGTCAGATGTTTGCGCAGCTAAAACGCGACGATAGTAAAGATCCTGGCATGTCTGATAAAGGCGCGCTGAGCATGGCGACTTATCTAGGTGGTGCGTGGGGTACGCCAGATGATCCATACAATAAACTGAAGTTTAAAGACTTCAGCGATGGTGAGTTGACGACGACCAGTGATAAAGGTTGGGTTGGCATCGTACAGCATTACTTTGTCTCTGCATGGACGCCTGAAAACTTCACGGGTAAATTCTTTACCCGCGAGACTGGTAACGACTACTTTATCGGCTTTAACAGTCAGCCAGTCAATGTCGCACCGAATAAGCAAGTGACGTTGGATGCCACACTGTACGCAGGTCCAAAAGTACAGTCTGAGCTAAAAGATGTGGCAGTTGGTCTGAATAAGACGGTTGATTACGGTTTATTGTGGCCAATATCGAAAGTCTTGTTTGCTATCTTGGAAGGTGTGCATAAAGTTGTGGGTAACTGGGGTTGGTCAATCATTATCCTCACCATTTTAGTCAAAATTGCTTTGATGTGGTTCTCTAATAAGAGCTATTATTCAATGGCAAAAATGCGCGCTATTGCGCCGAGACTAAAAACGCTAAAAGAAGAGCATGGCGACGACCGCATGAAAATGTCGCAAGAAATGATGGCCATCTACAAAGAAGAGAATGTCAATCCGATGGCGGGTTGTCTACCTATCTTGATGCAGATGCCAATTTTCTTAGCTTTGTATTGGGTGCTCGTAGAGAGTGTCGAGCTGCGTCATGCGCCTTGGATTTTGTGGATTCGCGATCTTTCAGCCATGGATCCTTGGTTCATCTTGCCGCTATTGATGGGTGTTTCCATGTTCATCCAGCAGCAGTTGAATCCGCAGCCAGCAGATCCAATGCAAGCAAAAGTGATGAAGTTCTTGCCAATTATCTTTACCGCATTCATGCTATTCTTCCCAGCAGGTTTGGTACTATATTGGACAGTGAACAACTTGTTCAGTATGACTCAGCAATATATTGTAAATAAGAAAGTCGAAGAAGAGCAGAAACGTCGCACGGTAAAAATAGTTGACTAATTGACGCTCTATCAGAAGGATAAAAACAAAAACCATCGCGCAAGCGGTGGTTTTTTTATAAGTGCTAAAATGTTATCCACAGCTTATCAACATTAAAGAGAAAATATCAACGATTAGGCCGCGTTTCAAAGTTTGCTTTGTCACTATGAGCACAGACGTCTATAATGGGATTTTTAGTTATTGAGAGTTATTGTGGATTCCTTAGAGATGGCATTAGCCACACCGAATCATTCTGAAAAATCTAATACATCGGGACTCGCCACGATTGCTGCGATTGCAACGCCACTCGGGCGAGGGGGTGTGGGTGTTATACGTCTGTCAGGTAGCCGTGCTTACGCCATGGCCTGCGCGCTGACGGGTAAATCTGCTTTTACGCCGCGTATGGCTAGCTTCTGCCGCTTTTATCAGGCGGATGGCACCGTTATTGATGAAGGGCTCGTACTGTTCTTTAAAAGTCCGCACTCATTCACGGGTGAAGATGTGATTGAGCTGCAAGGGCATGGCGGCGTTATTTTACAGAACCAGTTGCTTGCACGTGTATTTGAATTAGGCGCCAAACAAGCGAGTGCCGGAGAGTTTTCTTATCGCGCTTTTGATAACGATAAGTTGGATTTGGTGCAGGCAGAGGCGATCGCTGATGCGATTGATGCGACCAGTGCGGCGGCCGCGAGTAGTGCGATTCGTTCACTAAGTGGTGAGTTCTCCCAAAAAATAAACCAGCTATTAGAACAGTTGATTCATTTGCGCTTGCACGTTGAGGCTGCCATTGATTTCCCTGATGAAGAGGATGTCGATTTTTTATCTGACGGCGTGATACAGAGCAAACTTGAGCAAACGCAAGATAAGATACAGCAAGTCTTAGCCACAGCAAAGCAAGGTCAGCTCTTACGTGATGGTATCCATGTTGTCCTAGCAGGTAGGCCAAATGCTGGTAAATCAAGCCTGCTAAATCGTCTAGCAGGGCAAGAACGTGCTATCGTGACCGATGTCGCTGGCACCACGCGTGATACGTTACAAGAGACGGTCGTGCTCAATGGTTTGACACTTCACCTTACCGATACGGCAGGCTTACGTGATACAGAGGATACCGTAGAGCGTATCGGCATTGAACGTGCCCGTACCGCCATTACCCAAGCTGATATGCTGCTGATGGTTTACGATGTGACTCGCGATGTTGAAGAAGAAAGCACACCGTTGCAATTGGCTGAGCAGTTATTCGGCGAGCTGCCAGATGCCAAACGCTTACTCATCATTGCCAATAAAAGTGATCTACTGAGCGATGATAGTAGCGAAAAATCTGCCTCTACGATGCAAGCCGAAATCAAAGATAGAGGCTACGAACAAGTTAATGTTTCATGTGAAACAGGCGCTGGTATCGATAATTTAGTCGAAGCACTATGCGCTAAGGTAGGTTTTCATCCACCAGAAAATAGCTTAATCGCTCGTACTCGTCATATAGATGCTCTCAGACGGACAGCCAACTGTTTAACAGAGGCGCATGAGCAGTTAACGGTATTCCAAGCAGGTGAGTTGGTTGCTGAAAGCTTGCGTCAGGCCCAGCAGAGTTTGGGTGAGATTACAGGTGAGTTTAGTGCTGATGATTTGCTTGGCAAAATATTTGGTAGTTTTTGTATTGGTAAATAACGGTTGAATAACTCTATCTATTACTCAATACATTTGTCTATCTCATAAGTTTTGCTTTTATTCTTAGTCATAAAAGAAGGAATTGCTATGCACTGCCCGTATTGTAATGCATCAGAGACAAAAGTGATTGACTCACGTCTTGCTGCAGAAGGTGCGCAAGTGCGTCGCCGCCGTTCATGCAACAGTTGCCAAGAGCGTTTTACAACGTTTGAGATGGTAGAAGTGGTGATGCCAAGGATTATCAAATCCAGCAACAAGATTGAACCTTACGACAATGAAAAGCTGCGTCGGTCTATCTTATTGCCTTTGCAAAAGCGCCCCATCACTATCGATGAGCAAGAAGCAATGATCAGCCGAGTTGAAAAACGCGTCAGACAGATGGGTGAGCGTGAAATCAGTAGTAAAGTCTTGGGCGAAATCATCATGAGTGAGCTAAAAACTTTAGATGATGTTGCCTATGTGCGCTTTGCTAGCGTCTATCGCGACTTTCAAGACATTGATGCTTTTCATCAGGAAATTGCCAATATCCGTCCAAATGACAAATAAGCTGGTACATCAATAAATATGTCTAACTATTAAACTGATTTTGAGTTCAAAGCGCCTAGATTATTAAATAAAATTGTCCGTAATTATTATCAATCATTCATAAGCCTACTGTTATGCCAACTATAAATCACTCTCAAGATGCGCAAGATCGCTACTTTATGATGCTTGCTATCGAACAAGCTAAGCTCGGTTTATATACTACTAGGCCAAATCCAGTAGTAGGTTGTGTCATCGTCCAAGCTGAAGAAGTGGTCGGTCAAGGGTTTCATCCGAAAGCTGGTGAGCCACATGCAGAGGTATTTGCATTAAAAGTAGCAGGCGATCGAGCAGTGGGCGCAACGGCTTATGTGACTCTAGAGCCATGCAGCCATACAGGGCGTACACCGCCGTGTGCGTTGGCACTTATTAAAGCTAATGTAAAGCGTGTTGTGATTGCCGGTCTAGACCCCAATCCACAAGTGGCAGGTCGCGGGGTAAAGCTACTTAAGCAAGCTGGTATTGAAGTGACGGTTGGCATACTGACGGAGCAGGCAGAAGCATTAAATCGCGGGTTTTTAAAAGCCATGCGGACTCAGATGCCATATGTCAGATTAAAAATAGCGACTAGCCTAGACGGTCGCACCGCGATGGCATCTGGTGAGTCAAAATGGATTACATCAAACGCAGCCCGCGAAGATGTGCAAAAGATACGCGCACGAAGTGGGGCAATCATAACCGGTAGTGAGACAGTGATAGCTGATGATCCGCAGCTCAACGTGCGTTCAAATCAACTAGGCGTATTACCCGAAAAAATACCATCACCTCAGATTATAGTGCTCGATAGACGTCAGCGTTTAGAGCACAGTGCTCAGTCTGATTATCAATTGTGCCGCCGTACAGATACGATTTATTGGCGCACAGACGATCTCACTGATTTACTAGCAACATTAGTCAGAGACCATCAGTGTTATGATGTCTTGGTGGAGGCGGGTGCTGGCGTTGCGGGAAGTTTTTTGAGTCAGCAGCTCGTCGATGAATTGATTGTTTATCAGGCGCCTTGTCTACTTGGTGATCAAGCGCGACCAATGGTCAATTTTAATCCTATCTCACTGGCTCAACAGTTGCGCTTCGATATTTATAATTATGAGAAACTTGGTTCTGACCTTAAATTAACGCTATTGCCTTTGTAGGTTTCTTATTTGTGTTTTTGTTATCCGCAATATGCTTATGATGTGAACTATATGTGGATAAGTACGTTACCATTTTAAATGTTCCACATGAAACTGTGTATAACTTTGTTCCACATGAAACATAAAAGCTGATTATTTTTGAGTTTTTATGATAAATTATATATTAATCAATAACTTATGTTTTTTAAATCTTACGTTGCGAGCGCTAAACTAAATTTAGCCTCATTGTGGATAACTCTATAATTAATAAAGACTTTAAGAATATTCTATTGACTTATACTTACTTATCCACAATATATCCTATGACCGCCTGCATTTACCGTGTGTTTCACTGCGAAGTGTACTCAGAAAGACAGTACTAAGAAATTTGGTTAAGTATTTGATAAATAAAGTGATGTGTTTATAGCAGCATTATAATAACGAGATGAGGATGATATGTTTACTGGAATTATAGAAAGCGTTGGAACCGTAAAATCGATGCAACCAACGGGCGGTGATATACGCTTAACAATAGAGTCTAACGACCTAGATTTTAGCGACGTAAAGCTCGGTGATTCTATTGCATCGAACGGTATCTGTTTGACCGTTGTAGAGCTAGGTAATAACCATTACTCTGTTGATGTTTCACGTGAAACTATTGCTCGAACAGCGCTAGAAGCATTAAAAGCAGGTCATACGGTCAATTTAGAAAAAGCGATGCTACCAACGACTCGTTTTGGTGGCCATATTGTTGCCGGTCACGTGGATGGGGTAGGCGTCGTCAGTAAACTACAGCAAGACGCACGTTCTATTTATATTGAGATTGAGATACCACAAGAGTTGGCGCACTATACAGCGACCAAAGGTTCTATCACGGTAGATGGGATTAGTTTGACTACCAATCTGGTACGTGACAATATCGTTTCTTTAAATATTATTCCGCATACCGCTCAAGTGACTAATATTGCGAAACATTGGTTGGTAGGCAGTAAGGTGAATATAGAGGTGGATATCGTTGCACGCTATTTGGAGCGTTTGCTAAATAAATCACAATCTGGTGGTATGAATACTGCAAATCCTCAAAGCCAAATTACAGAAGCTTTTTTAGCAGATAATGGCTTTATGAAATAACGTTTGAGGCTGTACTTACCTGTTTAAATATTCACCCTGTCCATATTACGAAATCAAAGTATAGTCAATCCACTATAAAAGCGTTACAGCGTTAACCTCGCTTGAAGTATGACAGATACATCTGCACTCGGTTGCCTTGTACCGCTCTTAAATTGAATCAACTATAATGTTGAGAGGGTGATTTTTTTATTAACGTTTAGGGTATAAAGCTTTGTAGAACGGTTTCTAGATCCTTTTTACGAATAGGCTTGGATAAAAACTCATCCATTCCCACTTGCATGCACGCCTTGCGATCCTCTTCTGTATTATTCGCCGTTAGCGCGACAATAGGTATATCGTCGTCTTGTGCGCGGATTGCCTGAGTAGCTTGTAGACCGTCCATGACTGGCATCCGGCAGTCCATCAAAATGAGGGAGATCTCCTCACGCTGGCTGGCTAATATATCAAGCGCTTGCTGACCATCTTCTGCAACGATACTGCGATAGCCAAGTTTAATCAGCATTTTGCAGGCTATTTTTTGATTGGTTGGGCTATCTTCCACCACTAAGATAAGGGGTGATAATGGCTGCGAACTTTCTTCTTGAGCAGTTGTCTCGCTAATGTTCTCTTTAATATCTTGTGTTTGTGTTAGCTTTTTTCTAGCTGGCATTGTCAAGCGCAGGATTTCAGACAGTAATAGCGCACTATCTAAAGGTTTTGCCAAAAAGCCATCGCATTGATCGAGTAACATAGAGGGTATACGGCGCTCAGGTTTCATACTAAATAGTATTTTAGGTAAGGATGTATGAGCGAGTAGGCTATTTAATGCCTGCCGTCTATCGATGCTAATGACTATGTGATTGCTGTGCGTTAAATGGGGTTTTGTGAGGTCAGCCTGCTCTTGTGATAATGAGTTTTGATGTTTCGCTGAGCTGTCAGTATCGGGCTTATTACCAACTAAGATCGCGCTGGTATCATAGTACTCATAATCTAGTAGAAGTATGGGTGCCAAGCTTTGCTGATCTTGACTTAGGCGTTCTGTTAATTGCTCTATAGTCGCTAGGTCTACAGCAGTATAAATAGTGCTAGATATCGCTAAGTGCTCACAAAGCCGCTGTAAATGTTGCGCGACAAGCGGCTGGTGGACGACCGCGATTAGGCAAATATGATTTAGGTGCTGACTAGGATGATATACCGACTGATAGTTTGGGCGTCGGCAAGGCAAATAAAGGTTGAACACGCTACCTTCATTCACGGTACTGGTTAGTTCTATAAAGCCGCCTAGTAGTCGCGCAAAGCTATTGACGTTTTTTAGTCCCAACCCTGCATCGATAGCATTTTGCGCTACTGGGTTGATATCTTGGCTATGGGGTTTATTTAAGTACGACAAGAGCTGATGCTGTTTGGCAGATGTGATACCGATACCAGTGTCCTGCACACTAAAGCGCACCCAGCAACTCACTGCATCTGCGGTAAGGTTTTTATTGATAGACTGTAAGGTCTCTTTGTTAGCCTCTGACATTTGCTCGTAGTCAGTTTGTTCTATAATAAGTGCGACATATCCGGAGGGGGTGAATTTTACGGCATTATGCAGTAGATTCAGCAAAATCTGCCGGAGACGCACGTCATCAGTACCAATAGAGCGTGGACAGTCTGGGGCAAAAAAGTAAATCAGCTCAAGCTCTCTTTGCCTCGTATCATTTATGATTAGCTCATTAACTTCCTGACCAAGCTTATAAATATCGACGGGCTCAATATTAAGGCGGGTTTTTCTAACCTCGATATTTCCTATATGTAGCGTCTCGTTGAGTGCGGTGAGCATGTTCTGACTGGTGGTAATCAAAGTATCTAATGTTTTGTTTTGTCTTGCATTCAATGTGTTCGGATCGATTGGCTCAAGGATATCGATCATAGCTTCTAGCGGTATGCGCAACTTATGACCGATGACAAACCTAAGTTTATTGAACTCATCAACCTTTTGCTGTAGCTGTTTATTTTGCTGTTGCAACTGCTCGTTCTGATTAACTAGCTCACTGATATCATTAAGCATTACCGTAAAACCATGAACTTGTCCATGCTCACCGAACCATGGAGTGGCATGCAACTGGTAGTTTTGTTTGTTTTGTATTCCGTAGACGGTCAATGTACGCGAGACTTGTAAACCAGCTAGCGTTTGAAGTATGTGCTGAGTAGCCTCGTCTTTGCCCATGACGAAATCAGTGATTATATGCCTGTGTCCGTTTTTGGTAGAAGGTGTAAATATTGTTTCAAAGCGTTGGTTATAGAAACTAATCTGACCATGACGTAAGCTCATCAGCATTGGCAGTGGTGCCTGATCAACCAAGCGCTCCAAACGATGATTTAATGTTTTGATACGTCGATAGTCGTTGTGTAGCTGATAACTGACACGGCTCAGTGCATGACCTAGCAGCAAAAACTCAGTGGTGGACTTTTCTTGTAAAAAGGGCGGCGGCGTATAAGACTCTTTTGCATGAACACTTAAATTATCAGTGTAAGCTATTAGCTGCTCCCAGTTGGTTCGACGGTGGAGCATGTAAAATAAAGCAATAAAAAATAGTATCAGAGCCACCGTTAATGGTAGCCAATAACGGTACGAGGTCCATTCGACAGTCAAAGGCTCATAGCGCAACACAATATAAACCTGATGACCACTTTCGAGCTTTATCGTTCCTGTTAAAGCACTACTACTGACTGTATAAGCACTTTGATTGTCCTTAGAAAAAGTGGCGGCATTGACTGTTGGAAACGTTACTGTCGTAAAAGCTGATTCATTAGGTCGAGTCTTACGATGGATATAGGTTTGCCCAGATGGCATCATCAAAATAAGCTGATAACTGATATGGTCAAAAGCAGGCTGTTTTAGGATTTTTTCTATTTCTACATCGATAGGCGCGGCATGCTCAGTAATACTGTACTGTAATGCATGAAAAGTATCTATACTGTGTTGTTCGCTATGATGTCTCAACCCATCAAAAAACGTGACATAGTACAGCAATAGCATGACCAGCAAGGTCGATGCATAGAAGATCAATAATCGCTGTAAGGACTTAAACTGTTGCATGAGAGCATGGCCCTATATCGACACAAAAACATATAGTGAAATCATCATCGTTTGTTATAGTAATTGATTTATTCAAAACCTTGGTGCTGATACCTTTTTATTATCTATAGCAGAATAATAGTGTGTTATTTATAGAGTATTGCTGAAGAAGTATTTTTATTCTATAAAAAGGTCGATAACTAGAGCAATGACACTTTTTATATTATAAAGGCAAAAATCGTCATTAGTCATACTGGATTGAGACTACCACAATTATGGCACAACATCGTAAACTCACCTATAATGGGCAAATTAACCTTATATAATGCAAGACTATGACTACTGCCACTTTTGATCTGTCTAATACATCTATAAACAATAATAAACTATCTACCGAGCGACTAAGGGTGGTATTTGCAGGCACGCCTGAGTTTGCTGCCATTAGTCTAGAAGCGCTCATTCGCCAGCAAGACGCCCTTAATATCGATATTGTCGCAGTATATACCCAGCCAGATCGCAAAGCAGGACGCGGCCAAAAGCTATCAGCCTCTGCTGTCAAAGAAGTGGCATTAGCGAACGATATTGCGGTAGAGCAGCCAGTCACCTTCAAAAAATCCAGCACAGAGGGCATGGCAGCACGACAGACGTTGCGTACGTATCAGCCAGATCTTATGATTGTCGCCGCCTATGGTTTGATTTTGCCTATTGGTGTATTGACCACACCCACGCATGGTTGTCTAAATATTCATGCCTCATTGTTGCCACGTTGGCGCGGTGCCGCACCTATTCATCGTGCATTATTAGCAGGTGATGATGAGACAGGTATCACCATCATACAGATGGATAAAGGGCTTGATACTGGTGATATGCTCTATAAGGTGAGCGCTAGTATAGAGCCTGATGAGACGGCAGCGAGCCTACATGATAAGATGGCAGCGCTTGGTGCGACGGCTATCGCAACAGTATTAAAAGAGTTATCACATTATCAATCACAGGCCGTTGCCCAAGATGACAGTCAGGCAAATTATGCCGAAAAGCTCGTAAAAACCGAAGGCGAGGTTGACTGGACAAAGCCCGCTGCTACCATCGAGCGCCAAATTCGTGGATTGACCCCGTGGCCAGGCGCTTATACCTTTCTAAATGGGCAACGCGTCAAAATACTCGCGGCACTACCCATCAATACCACGCAAAAAACAGATAAGCCTGCGGGTACAGTCGTGAGTGTCGGGCGCAAGGCAATTTTGGTGGCTTGTGGTCAAGAGGCTGAACAACCAAATGATAATGCCGCTCATGACGTACAACTCAGCAACACATTGGCGATAACTAAATTACAGTTTGCTGGTGGTAAGCCGATGACCGCGGAACAGCTTTGTCATGGTAATCAGCTAAACGACGGTGATCAATTCACAGCAGAATCAAAATAGCTTCATCTAAATAGCTTTAACGACATTTAACCCTACTAGCACAAGACGCGATCAATCATACGTCAAGGAACTACAACTTCATGAGACAAACCAATAGCGCGTCTAAAAACAATGCACCTAGAAACAATGCACTTAGAAACAACAAGCTCAAGCCATCAAGCAATCTAATCATGAATGGCAGCGTTCGCGTTCGCGTGATTCGTACCTTGCTTGCTATTCAAAATGGTCATTCGCTCTCAAGCGTGCTTGACCCATTACTAAACAGTCTGCACGATGGTGATAAAGGTTTTGCGCATGCTTTATTGCTCACAACATTACGCCAATGGCATGCCCTTGCACGATTGCTCGACACGCTAGCGGACAACCCTATTGACGAGGTCGAAGTTCGTACCACAATTCAAGTGGGTTTGGTGCAGTTACTGTATTTGGAAGTGGCAGATCATGCCGCGATTCATGAAACGGTTGAAGCGGCAAAAGAGATTGAGTTTGCCCATGCAACTGGTTTAATCAACGCTATTTTGCGCAAAGTCGCTAAGAACCCAAGTAAATTTCGTAAAAAGTGCGATAAAAAACACAGCTTACCGAATTGGCTTGCCTATCAGCTTAAGCAAGATTGGAGTGAGCAGTACGATGCGCTGACCCAAGGCTTACGCCAAGTGGCACCGATGTTTTTGCGAGTCAACTCTGCAGTTACTTCAGTAGAGGATTATCAACAGTCGCTGTATGGCGCAGAAATTGATGCAGATATCGTTGAGCTAACGACTGGTTTTAACGTAGCAAACTCGTCAGAGACTACTACAATACTATCGACCAAAGGCTTAAGACTGCATCAGACTACCGCTGTCAATGCTTTGCCTCATTTTTTCGAAGGCATTGCCAGCGTGCAAGATATGCATGCTCAGCTTGCGGCAC
Organism: Psychrobacter pacificensis; assembly: GCF_018336615.1. Taxonomy (NCBI): domain Bacteria; kingdom Pseudomonadati; phylum Pseudomonadota; class Gammaproteobacteria; order Moraxellales; family Moraxellaceae; genus Psychrobacter; species Psychrobacter pacificensis. Next base: position 72,420 of record NZ_CP048752.1, read on the forward strand.
CTATCATCAATAAAGCGTTAATGGCAAAGCTCAACGCTGAAAAATCTGATACGGAAAATACCAATAACGAGATACATATTTTAGATGCTTGCGCGGCGCCTGGTGGCAAGCTTGCCCACTGGTTGCAGTTACTCAGCTCAAATGACTCTTCATCGTTGTTTCACGTGAAACAAGATGATGCGGAAGCAAAGCCTTTAGCTTCTAAACTCAAGCTGACCGCTATCGATAATGAAGCACCGCGCATCGAACGCATCTATGACAATCTACAGCGTCTCAATCTCAAACAGCAAGACTTAGAGCAAGCTGAAAAAAATATCGCCCTTAACGTTGTCTGCGCTGATGCCACCAGATGGCAGCATGGTAAAAATAAAAAAGCTGCGACAAATGAACCAGTATTCGATGCAATATTATTGGATTCTCCTTGTACCGCAACGGGCGTGATTCGCCGTCATCCTGATATTAGTATTTTGCGTACCGAAAAAGACATCGAGCAAACCGCCTTGCTACAAGCCGATATTTTGCATAACCTATGGCCACAATTGAAAGCTGGCGGTTATTTGCTGTATGTCACGTGCTCTATCTTAAAGCAAGAAAACGTCGAGCAAATGCAGGACTTTATCACTCATCATAATGATGCGGTAGCGATTGAGTTTACTGAGGACTGCAATTGGGGTATTGCCCAAGCGATTGGTCGCCAGTGCTTGCCAATCGATAGCGAGAGTGGCGATGGTTTTTATTATGCGTTATTGCAAAAGACTGCTGAATAAACCGCTTTTAACTATTGAATAACATTATTGTAGACAGGACAATCTAATGAAATATATCAGTACTCGTGGTCAGACAGCACCAATGGACTTTAGTGAAGTGCTATTAATGGGGCTTGCGCCAGATGGTGGCTTGATGTTGCCTGAGCATTACCCGACCGTTGACGGCGCTGTCCTTGATGAGTGGCGTACGCTGAGCTATCCAGAGCTGGCACTTGCGATTATGCAGCGCTTTGCTACAGACATTCCTTATGCGGATCTAAAAGACATTATTGATCGCACTTATACGGCTGATATATTTGGCTCTGATGACATTGTTCCTGTCCGCAAGCTCGAAGACAATTTATACATTTTAGGATTATCAAACGGCCCAACGCTGGCATTCAAAGACGTGGCTATGCAGTTCTTGGGCAATGCTTTTGAATATGTCCTCAAAAGAAAAGGGGCGCGTATCACTATTATTGGCGCGACCAGTGGCGACACGGGTAGTGCAGCTGAGTATGCCCTGCGCGGTAAAGAAAACGTCGAAGTCTTTATGCTATCACCGCATGGCAAAATGAGTGAGTTTCAGCGCGCACAAATGTACAGCTTGACCGACGATAATATTCATAATATCGCCATCGACGGTATGTTTGATGACTGTCAGGATATCGTCAAAGCGCTGCAACAAGATGCTGACTTTAAAGCTCAGTACGACTTGGGCACGGTCAACTCTATCAACTGGGGACGCATCCTCGCGCAGATCGTTTATTACTTTAAAGCGTATTTTGCGGTGACGACAAGCAATGATGAAAAAGTCAGCTTTAGCGTTCCTTCAGGTAATTTTGGTAATATTTGTGCCGGTCACATCGCTCGTGAAATGGGCTTGCCCGTTGAGCGTTTGATCGTCGCCACCAACGAAAACGACGTCCTCAATGACTTCTTCAATCAAGGGTCTTATCAGCCGCGTCCTACTGACAAAACGTATGTCACTTCAAGTCCATCAATGGATATCTCAAAAGCCTCAAACTTTGAGCGTTTTGTTTACTTGTTGCTGGATAAAGACAGCGCACGCGTTCATGAGTTATTTGACGGTGTAAAATCAGGTCAAGGCTTTGACTTGTCTGATTTGATGGAGGCGGTCAATACGCGTTATGGCTTTGCTGCTGGCAAATCAACCCATAGCGATCGCTTAAACACGATCAAAGCATTGTATGAACAGCATGGCGAACTTGTCGATCCACATACGGCTGATGGGATAAAGGTTGCCAAAGAATTGCAGCGTGAAGGCGAAGTCATTATCTGTGCAGAGACGGCCTTGCCTGTTAAGTTTGCAGACACTATCATCGAAGCAGTGGGGCAAATCGACATTCAGCGTCCGGCTCACACGGAAGGCTTAGAGAGCCTGCCACAACATGTGACTGTACTAGAGAACAAAGCTGAATTGGTTGCTGAGCAAATTCGTCAGCATATTGCGCCAAATCCAGCATAAGCGATAAACGTTTTGAGTTCATCTTCTATAGATAGAAGCGTTTGTATAAAAGTTACACCATTGTAATAAAGTGTTTATGATTGTGTTATGGTATAGATAATTGTAGTATTAGAAACAGCGTCGGCGAGTCATCATGCTGCTAGACGCTTTTTTGGAATATTTCTAGCCAATTATACTGAACAGCTGCCCTATCGTTGTTATGATAAAATCACCTATAAACTACTGATAATCTAAGTTATTTTTATAAAATAAAATATAGATTTGGTAAAAAACGAGCGTGGTTTATTGTGACCGAAACAGTGGTACCTATTGTGGATATAACGATGAAGATGAGCTTAAAAAAGACAGCAAAAGCACTGGCAAAAGGATTATTAGTTACGACATTTAGCAGTGCCATGTTGATGACCACAGCCCACGCCAATAATCCACCACCTACCATAAAAGCAGATGCCCCCAATCGCTATATCGTCAAAAAAGGCGATACGCTATGGGATATCTCAGGTCGCTACCTCGACAGTCCATGGCGCTGGAAAGAGATTTGGGCTACCAACAAGCAAATCAAAAATCCAAACCTTATTTATCCTGATGATATTCTTATTCTGTGTGTGATTCAGGGCAAGACTTTGGTGGGGGTTGATACTGGTGAGGGCTGTGCAGGTATCGAAAAGCAGCTAACAGGTAATGTGGTTGCCAGCACCGTCGCGATCACCTCGACTGCTAATAGTATCCCGCCTGTACCATGGTCTGCTATTCAGCATTGGCTGGATAAAACCCTCATTGTAAATCCAGAAGATTTCAACACTACTCCTTATATTTTGGCGTCCAAAAATCGCAATCTAATCACCGCAAGCGGGGATAAAGTCTATGCCAAAGGCGTCCCGCTTATCGTGGGTCAGCGCTACGGGGTATACCGCGAGGGTGATCTGTATGTCGATCCCAAAACTCAAGAGGTTATCGGATTAGAGGTTACACAGGTAGCGACTGGTCTTGTCACATCGACAGAAACGAATGGCGTCACTAGCCTGCAGCTGACGGACAGCTACGACAAAGAAGTACGTGAAGGCGATCGCGTGTTTGTCGAGCTAGACAACGCTATCCCACCTGTCTTTTATCCAACGCCTGCCAGCGTCAGTCGTGGTGGTATGATTGTGCGGGTGATGGACTCAATCAGCTCTGCCGCTAAAGGCAGCGTGGTAGCGATCAATTTAGGCAGCTTGCATGGTGCCAAACCAGGTGATGTACTGACCGTTTATCAAAAAGGCCCGCTGGTCAGGGACGTAAGAGACAATGACATGCCGGTACGCTTGCCCAATGAGCCAAGCGGTATGGTGATGGTGTTTAATACCTTTGACAACATCAGCTATGCTTACGTACTTGACTCTGAACTACCACTCAATGTTGGCGATCAGCTATTGCCACCCCCTTATCTATAAGCACATAAGGCTTTGTGAAGCGATTTTACTAAGTTTGCCCAAACGAGACAGATGACAATGACCGCAGTCACCTCTTCTTTATCCGATGATCAGCGCGCCATATTGGCGCTATGGTATGAGGTGAATGCATCATTGTCTGCTTATCATAAGCTCATAACGACTTATGGTGATGCGCAGCTTGCTTGGCAGGCTACAGTAGGCGCTTGGAAGCAGTTAGGACTCCATCATACCCATCTCAAACGCCATGAGCAGCCAGAGCAAACACGTGCTGCTATTGATAAGATCCAGCAAGCACTTACAGACGGTCGCTATGGTTTATTGTTTGCCGGTCAGCCCGACTATCCTGCTCAGCTTCTTCATATTTATGATCCGCCGCCATTATTGTTCTTTCGAGGAAATAGCGCGCGTCTGCATCAGGCTCAAATTGCTATCGTGGGCAGCCGAAAACCAACAGCCCATGCCCAAAAAATCACGTTCGATATGGCGCAATATCTGGCACAGGCAGGGTATGTCATCACCAGTGGTCTGGCAATAGGCGTGGACAAACGGGCTCATCTAGGAGCTTTGGCGCAGACTGATCTTGAATATCAAGGTCGTACTATCGGCGTGATGGGGACAGGGATTGATGTGAATTATCCCAATCATCGTGACCAGTTATTTGCTCAAATCATCGAGCAAGGTGGCTGCATTATTAGTGAGCTACTACCGCATACTCAGCCGCACAAACATACCTTTCCGCGCCGTAACCGTCTGGTTGCTGGGCTGAGTCTAGCCACGATTGTGACCGAAGCGACGATCAAAAGTGGCTCGCTCATTACCGCCCGTTTAACCTCTGAGCAAGGCAAACAAGTCTTTGCCATTCCAAGTCATATTGATAATAGCAATGCCGAGGGTTGTCATCATCTGATACGTGAAGGCGCAACGCTGATTTATCATCCTCAGCAGGTGTTAGAGGACGTCAATGGTCAGCTTGATTATGATCGTCGATCGTATATACAAAAGGAGGCAACGATGCGCTCTGATAAGTCTCAGTCGGACATTCGCCATCCCTTCGCTGTGTCAAATATAGACAAACGCTCGCTTACCGCGCATAGTGAGCAAAAATCTTCTAATATAAAATCTAGCCGTAGTGAGGTTATTGTACCTGAGCATTTGATCGACATTTATGAGCGTCTTGACTGGCACGGACAGGATTTAGATGCGCTGATTATCGCAACCAAACTATCCGCGCCACAGCTCATTGGACAGCTGATGGAACTTGAACTAATGGGCGTCATCAGTGTGCAAGGCGGACGCTATTTACGTGTATAGCGTATCGATACTCCTAACTACCACATAAGAATAAGTAGAATGGGTTCTAAATATCGCTACCTTAGTCAGACTGTCTCTTGTGCTATTATTAGTGTCTCTATTCCAGCATGAATCATGTAAGCTATGAGCCAATCTATACCTTTTATCACTGACTCTGCCACACAAGCTGCAAACTGGCTTAAAGAAGCAAAGCTACTTGCATACCCAACAGAAAGCGTTTGGGGTATTGGTTGCGACCCTTATAACAAAGCCGCTGTGCAGCGTATCTTGGATATTAAACAACGTCCGCAAGCCAAAGGCATGATCGTCATTACCGATAGCGTAGAGCGTTTGTCACCTCTACTAGCGTCTTTAAATAATGCCCAGCGCCAGCAAATTATCGATAGCTGGCAGTCAGATGTTAATGACAGCGAGCTACACAATCGCCAAGCGCATACTTGGTTATTACCCATTCCTCAGACACTTTCGACCACGATGCCCTCATGGATAATGGGTGAGCATCAGACCATTGCAGTCAGGGTCATCGCCCATCCTATCATACGAGAACTGTGCCAACAGATGGTCAGCGCAAATAACCCATTTGGCTTCATTGTTTCGACTAGCTGCAACCCATCAGGTCAAGCGCCTGCTAGCACCTTTGACACTGCCTATGGTTATTTCGGTGAGCAGATTGGCTATTTTCAGGCTGATACTCTAGGTTATATCTTACCCAGCCAAATCCGTGATGCAACGACAGGCTCAGTCATTCGTTAGTAGGCAATAAACGACCTTTCATACCATTATAGCCTAGTCTTTTGTACTGTCGTTTTTGTGCTGTCGCCATCGATAGACCATATTTCACTAGCTGAAGATTACTATGGTTATCGTGCTGTAGCCATAGCAAAATATACCGTCTCAGCGCTAGCTATCGCTAAACCCGCTTCCTTAGTTCCCGTTGCTTTACTAAAAGTATGTAAAAGTCATTTTGATAAAAACGACAAAAAAGTAGACGATAGTTAAAAGGAGCTGATTTTTATTGAACGATGAATCTTTCAGCAACAGGTCATCGCTGCGATATTTGATGCACATAGGGAGTAGGGTATGAAGGTTTTAATTAGTGGTGGCTCAGGGTTTTTGGGTAGTGCATTTAGCCAAGAGTTAATCGAACGGTATCGCACACAAGGTAAAGAGGTGATGATTACTTGGCTGACCAGAGATAACAATCAAGCTCATCCTGATGACATTAATATGATGACTTATGACGAGCTTAAAAAGTCTGACATGAGCTTTGATGTCATAATGAACTTAGCTGGCGCAGGTATTGCTGACGCGCGTTGGAGCGATGAGCGCAAAGAGCAATTAATAGCCAGTCGTATTAAGCCTACTCAATCGATATTAAGCTTCATCGAACGTACGGCAACAAAGCCAAAACTACTGGTAAGCGGCTCAGCAATCGGTTGGTACGGCACGCAAGGTGATAAGCCATTGACTGAACACAGCAGTTTTGAGACAGACTTTGCCCATCGCTTATGTGAGGAGTGGGAGAGCTTGGCGCTCAAAGCGACTGATTACGATGTCCCTGTCGCTATTGTACGAACAGGCGTTGTGATACATCCTGAAGGTGGTATGGTGGCAAAATTACTATTGCCATTTAAGTTTGGCGTTGGCGGGCAGTTGGGTGATGGTCAACAAATTATGAGCTGGATTAGCCGTGACGATTGGGTGGGGGCGGTGATTTTTATTATTGAGCAGTATCTTTTCAGTCAATTTGGTCATAAACAAAGAGTTTCACATAACGATAATATCATAGAGACAAGAAGTGATACGCCAGCCTTTGTCTATAATCTCACGGCGCCCAATCCTGTGAGTAACCATACTTTTACTAAAACGCTTGGCTCATGGTTACATCGGCCGACACTTTTTACCTTGCCAGAGTTTTTACTTAAGCTCATGTTTGGTGAGATGTCGACGCTACTAATAGATGGTCAAAAGGTGCTGCCACAAGCGCTATCAGATGCAGGTTACGCATTCAAGCACGTGACACTCAAACAGGCATTAGAGGATCAAAAGTAGTTACATCATGATTGTTTCATGTGAAACATAAGAAGGTCGGCTTATATTAAATATTCACTAGATTGTATTTCTGTCTAAGGGCAATCCATGCGTTACGCATTTTTCATCATCATTTTTTTGCTCTTGCAGCTGTTTAGTGTGGGTGCTGCTCTAAGCTTACAGTGGTGGTTACAGCCTTGGATCACGCCAGCGCTTCAGATCGCTATATGGTCTGCTATATTTATTATTACTAATGGATTGTTGATATTAAGTGTCAAAAGAGTATTTGCCAATAGCTACCGCTGGGTTAGCGGTTGGATGTTGGTTATGCATTTTATGCTGCTCACGGCATTGCTGATAAGCCTATTCTATGGTGGATACTGGCTAGTAACATCACTCTTAGGCGCCTCGTCATATGAATCTAATATGATTTTTATTGGCCTACGAGCGCTTGCATTGGTGATATTCTTAGGGTTGTTCGGTTTCGCATTATATAGTGCTTATGTGCCAGTCGTACGTAAGCTGTCCATTAGTATCAACAAACCGCTCGCTAAGCCACTGCGCATTGCAATCGCGAGTGACCTGCATCTAGGACGACTATTTGGCGTAGCAGCGATAGATAGGTTGAACCGTCTAATGATTGACTCGCAGGCTGATATGCTGCTTATGCCAGGCGACATCATGGATGACAATACAGATGCGTTTAATAGCTATAATATGGCGAAAAACTTAGCTGAGCTATGCAGTAGCCTGCCATACGGCGTCTATGCAACATTGGGTAATCATGATTTGTATGGGCACGAACAGCCAATCAGCCAAGCGTTAGTCGATGCAGGCGTACATTTATTAAATGATGACGTGTTTGGTATCGAACATGAGGGTCAGCCTATATGGCTGGTTGGACGTTTTGATAATCATAAACGCCAGCGTGTCGCGACAACGGATTTGCTTGCGCGCGTTGATACTTCACAGCCAGTGATACTGCTGGATCATAGACCAAGCGATATTGATGAGCACAGCCAGTTACCAATCGATCTACAGGTATCAGGACACACTCACAATGGACAAGTATTCCCCGCCAACTTTATCGTGAGCGCCATCAACCGATTAGGCTATGGGTATGAGGCCATTGGCAGAGGACATTTTGTGGTGTCCTCGGGTTATGGCTTTTGGGGTATTCCGTTTCGATTGGGCTCACGCTCAGAAATTTGGTTAATTACCGTTTTTGGTCATACTAATAAATAGCTAGTTCCAGCTAACCGCTATGCCGCGAGCCGCGATTTTGTACTAATGACCTCACGGACGAAGCCGCCAAAACCATGAATAATATTTTTTGTTTCCTGCCCAAGTCCTTGATGCACGCTCATAAAATGAATAAAGCCGTGCGGTGCGCCCAGCACAGTATGGGTCTCAACAGGGACTTTATAACTCTTTAGCTGTTTGGCATAAGCAAATGCCTCATCACGCAATACGTCGAGTTCAGCGGCGATGATATAGGTGGGACATACTTTGCTGTTATCACCAAGCATTGGCGAGTTTAGTACATGTATGCGTGGCAACGGACTATTCTCAAGACAAGCGGCGTCAAATACTGCCACATCAGCATGATCCAACAGCAGGCCTTCACCATACAGCTCCCAACTCGGATAATCTGTCTCGATATCAGTCACAGGATACAGCGGCATCTGTGCTAGCGGCGCAGGTAGCTTCTTTAATAGATCAAACATTTTCTGACCATCTGCACCCAAATCTAACCAAGCGTTTTCGTTTGGTGCGGTGAGTTGCTGTGCAATCAAGGTAGAAAGGCCACCACCTGCGCTATCGCCTGCAAGAACGATGCGTGACGGTAAGGCACCTAAGGTATGGCAATGCTCAGCCAACCAAGCATAAGCGGTGATACAGTCTTTTAACGCTGCAGGTGCAGGACACTCAGGAGCCAAGCGATAATCCACACTGACCACAGGCCAACCAGTCTGCTCACAGACTGCGTGACAGAACTCGTGATGTGTATCGACATTACCGATACAAAAACCACCACCATGAAAAAACAACATGACTGTTTGGTCAGGGTTATGAGCACGTCTTTTTTTAGCGCCAATACTTTTGGTACCTGCCTGATAGCAGCGAATGGTCATATCGCCATCATCCGCGTTGGCTATGGTTTTATCTTCCCAATTGACAGGTGTTTCACCCTTTTTGATAAAAGGTTTGATGTTACTTAGCATACTGCCACCTGCTTGGTGCCATACGCTTGGTGCTTGCATCGCCACCGCATCAGCAGCAAACCTTTCACGGAGTTCATGCATGGGCGTTAGCTCTAATGGCGTCTTAAGATGACTATTCACCGCGAGGATCAGGCGCAAATGAGCATTGGCGTGCAAATATTGTTTTGAGTGAGGCCCTTTTAAGTAACCAATCAAACCTTCTAATACTGGTGTTGGTAGATAGCCAAGACCTTTCATCGCATAGTGCAGAGTGTGTGGTTGGCAATGTGCTATTGGGTTATAACTGAGCATTTTTTCTTTCACGCTCAAACGCTTTTTTTGTACACCGTTGTCTTTCACTTCACCAACCATCTCACCGTTCGACGCCAAATGAAGCGTCATCAATGGTTTATTCAGTAAGGTATTGATTGATGATAGTGTTAAATTAGACATAATATCTCTCATAACTGTTTTTGAGTGTTTACTGTTACATCAGCGTACACTTTAAGATAAGGAATAATATTTATAGCAATAATAAGGCAGTAGTGCGTAAAGCAGGGTGTTATTTAGTAATGGCGTGGGTAGCAACGGTAACCTATTTAGAGTAATTGACGGTTTTTTGTACGTTTTGTTAACGTATATTGAGACCAGTTGACACAGCCCAGAAATGCTGAGTACTTGTTTTAAAGAAAGATCTAACCATATTTGTCGTAAATGCGAAAAATTCCTTTACTTCAGGCTTGAAATTTATACTTATTACCTTTATCAAGCAGCTATTAGAGCATATTAATAAAAAAAATGAGTGATAACCGTTAAGTATCTGATAAAGGCATGATACAGCCAGCGATTGGCTGATTTATTGTGTCTTATCTCAATTATTATTGACATTCCAAGGAGATATCATGAGCGAGCAAAATACCAACCAAGAAAACTTTGATCAAACAGTGGCACATGATAATGTTGATCACAAAGACAGCATCTTAGAAGAAACCATGAACGAGTTTGATCCACAGAACAACTCAGGTGAAGAAGCCACTATCGAAAACGAGATCGATCTTGATACGTTCAAAGCGCGTATCGCTGAGTTAGAAGGTGAAGTGAAGCAAGCCAAAGAAAGCACTGCTCGCGCCAACGCTGAAGCTTACAATGCACAAAAGCGCGCCGAGCAAGAAGCGGATAAGAGTAAAAAATTCGCTCTTCAAAAATTTGCAAAAGAGCTACTCGATATCGTCGATAACTTAGAGCGCGCTATCGAAAACGCAGACGCGAATGACCCAGTCGCTGAAGGGGTGCAATTAACCCACAAAGCATTGGTCTCTGTACTTACACGTCACGGCGTAGAAGTGGTCGATCCAGAAGGTGAGAAATTCAACGCTGATTTCCATGAAGCAGTGGGTATCGATCCAGAAGCAGAAGCTGACACCGTCGGTACAGTCCTACAAAAAGGCTATAGCTTAAACGGTCGTCTACTACGTCCAGCCATGGTACGTGTTGGTCAATAATATTTTTGGGGCTAAACCCTACTAATATGAAGGTTTTTCACAAAAAATCACATGAAAGACTGTTTTTGCTTGATTATCGCCTTGAAAAATACAACAAGCAAACCGATATATAGCAACAAGTGACCGACTACGGTCTGGATAAATAAGTATTTATAGTTAAAAATAAATTAGGAGCAATTGATTATGGGTAAAGTAATTGGTATTGATTTAGGTACGACTAACTCGTGTGTAGCAGTAATGGAAGGTGACAAAGTTAAAGTCATTGAAAATGCTGAAGGTACGCGTACCACACCATCAATCGTCGCTTATAAAGATGACGAAACATTGGTTGGTCAGTCAGCTAAGCGTCAAGCGGTCACCAATCCAAGCAACACTTTGTTTGCGATTAAGCGTTTGATCGGTCGTCGTTTTGATGACAAAGTCGTGCAAAAAGATATCGGTATGGTACCTTACAAAATCGCTAAAGCAGACAACGGCGATGCGTGGGTAGAAATCAACGGTAAAAAGCTTGCGCCACCACAGGTTTCTGCTGAAATCTTGAAAAAAATGAAAAAAACAGCAGAAGACTATCTTGGTGAGAGCGTGACTGAGGCAGTTGTAACCGTACCTGCTTACTTCAATGACTCACAGCGTCAAGCAACCAAAGATGCGGGTAAAATTGCAGGTCTTGATGTAAAACGTATCATCAACGAGCCAACTGCTGCGGCACTTGCTTACGGTATGGACAAAAAGCAAGGCGATAGCACCGTTGCTGTATATGACTTGGGTGGTGGTACTTTCGATATCTCAATTATCGAAATCGCAGACGTCGATGGCGAGCAACAGTTTGAAGTACTAGCGACCAACGGTGATACGTTCCTAGGTGGTGAGGACTTTGACTCAGCGTTGATCGATTATTTGGTAGATGAGTTCAAAAAAGAGCAAGATGTAAACCTAAAAGGTGACTCTCTTGCGATGCAACGTCTAAAAGAAGCAGCTGAAAAAGCGAAGATTGAGCTATCAAGTGCACAAAGCACTGAAGTGAACTTGCCTTATATTACTGCTGACAGCAGTGGTCCTAAGCACTTGGTCATCACTATCAGCCGCTCTAAGCTTGAAAGTCTAACCGAAGATCTAGTACAGCGCACCATGGACCCTTGTAAAACTGCCCTTGAAGATGCTGGCCTAAAAATTGGCGATATCAACGATGTAATCTTGGTTGGTGGTCAGACTCGTATGCCACTAGTACAACAAAAAGTACAAGAGTTCTTTGGTCAAGAGCCACGTAAAGACGTGAACCCTGATGAAGCTGTGGCAGCTGGTGCGGCAATCCAAGGTGCGGTATTGTCTGGTGATAAAACTGACGTATTGCTACTTGATGTAACGCCATTGACGCTAGGTATCGAAACGATGGGCGGTGTTATGACGCCAGTTATCGAGAAAAACACCATGATTCCTACTAAGAAATCACAGGTATTCTCAACCGCTGAAGACAACCAGCCAGCAGTAACGATTCAGGTATATCAAGGTGAGCGTAAAATCGCCAACCAAAACAAACTGCTTGGTCGTTTTGACTTGACGGATATCCCACCAGCACCACGTGGCTTACCACAAATCGAAGTGTCTTTTGACATCAACGCTGATGGTATCATGAACATCTCAGCAACTGATAAAGGTACTGGTAAAGCACAAAGCATCCAGATCAAGGCGGATTCTGGCTTGTCGGACGAAGAAGTCGAGCAAATGGTACGTGATGCAGAGGCTAATGCTGCTGAAGATGAGAAGTTCGCTAACTTAGCGCAAGTTCGTAACGAAGCAGATGGTCGTATCCATGCCGTACAAAAAGCGCTGAAAGAAGCAGAAGATAAAGTCACTGATGAAGAAAAATCAACAGTAGAGTCTGCGATCACTGAGCTTGAAGCGGCGGCGAAAGAAGATGACCATGACGAAATCAAAGCCAAGCTTGAAGCGCTAGACAATGCATTCTTGCCAGTTAGCCAGAAGATTTATGCTGACAGCGGCGCAGGTAGCGAGGGTATGGATCCAAGCCAGTTCCAACAAGGTGCTGACGCTACTGGTAGCAACCAAGCGGATGACGATGTCGTTGATGCTGAGTTTACTGAAGTAGACGAAGACAAAAAGTAAGCAATTACTTGATGTTCAAGGCTGATTTAATCGTTAATTAGATTAAATTAGCTAGATCAAAAAAACGCATCTTTCGAGATGCGTTTTTTTTATGCCTGATATTTAAGTATATATTTTCAAGCGTGCCATTATGGTAAATGCGCATCAACGATTAGTACGTCATAAGTCAGATACACGCAAGGTTGACCGTCCTTATCTATGCCCGAAAATTGCTGCCAATAATCGCGCTCGAATGCTTGCAAGCGGGTTTTGGTCCAGACAAAAGGCTGTGTGTTAGACGTTTGCTTACCAATCGTTTGCTTGTCATAGGTTTGCTTGTCATAGGTTTGATTGCTATCTATTTGATTGGTCGATACACCTGTCATCTTCATATGTTTGAGCACATCATAAGGCTGGGCAAATGGCACATTGAAACGCTGTGTTGATAGCTTTATGTGTTGAAATTCCGCTTGATCTAGCGCTGATTGCCATTCACTAATATCTGGATAATGCAGTCCTTGTCCTGTTAGGGTTTTTATTTGCAAGAAATTATCTGGGGTAAAGGTGCTTAGTAATAATTGTCCATTAGGTTTTAGCCGTGAGGCTGACTGTGCGATAAAGCTAAGTGGATTGTCAAACCACTGAATCGCATTGGCGCTAATGATTAAGCTATGCTTACCGCCTAAATCCGTGGTTTCCGCATCGCCAATAAGGATTTGTGCTTGTGGCAACAATTCCTGTAAATGAGTGGCTTGCTGCTCACATAACTCGTTGATAGACCATCGCTCACTTTGTACATATTTTGCCAGTAGCTGCGTTAGTTGTCCCGTGCCTGCACCGACCTCAAGCACACTGTCTTGATTGGTATTATCGATAGCCATTAATAAGTGCTGACAAACCTGCTGCTGAATATAAGCATGTTTATCGTACTGACTGGCTTGAGAAAAATGCCGCGCAATGGTCTGCTTGCGGGCACTGAGCTTAGAGATAGCAGGATGGTGTTCCATAATCGTTCTTTCGCATAAAAGTTTATAATGAGCATCAAAAACTGCTGCCGTCATATGGATAATTGCATGATTAGGCGCTCGCACTCAGCATGGGTAATGGCTGCGTTTAGTACCAAGCGAATACGTGACGTATTAGTAGGAACGGTCGGTGGCCTGATAGGCAGCGCATAAAATCCAGCGTCTTGGAGTTGTTTTGCCTTTGTCATCGTACGAGCATTATCACCTAAAATATAAGGCACAATGGGTGACTCGTAAATAGGATCTTTTGCTGCCGATGCCACGCGATATTCAGGGCTAATGGCTTGGCTCAGTTGTAATGAAATCTGCGCCAAATGCTGTCGCCGCGTCTGTAGCTGTGGCATTTTTGCCAAAATAAACCGTGTCCAAGCATGATTGATTGGTGGCAACGCGGTACTAAAAATCAGCGGACGCATCTGATTGATGAGCCATGATTTCACCACCTCATCACATAGAATATAAGCGCCAACCGAGGCAAACGCTTTACCAAACGTACCCACTAGGTAGTCCATCTCAGTGAGCGTATCTGTTTCTTCGGCTAACCCTAATCCTTGCGCGCCAAGGACACCGACGGCATGGGCTTCATCGACATACAGCTCAATACGACTGTCAGTGGCTTTTAGCTTAACTAAAGCGGGTAGATCAGCACGATCCCCGTCCATGCTAAAAATACTTTCGGTGACGATGATGATACGCTCCACATCCTCCTCAACCTGCGCGAGCATAGTAGCCAAATGCGCATAATCATTGTGTCGATAGCGGCGATACAGACAGCGTTTGCTTTCGCTGAGTTTAATACCATCAATCATACTGGCATGTACCAGCTTGTCTGCCAAAATAACCGTCTTTACTGGTAGTGCAGTCAATGCAGGTAAGATCCCGATATTGGCGTGGTAGCCACTATTTAATACCAACGCAGATTTCGTCGCGGTTTGATTTATTCCAGCTGCGGTTTCATACCATGCTTGTAGCTCATACTCTAACGCCTGTAGCTGTGTATCATTGCCAGTTAATAGACGCGATGATGTTGCGCTCATTTTGGGCAAACAGTCCATTGATTGCTGAATAAATTCAAAAAACTCACGCTGCAACTCAGCATCACTGCCCAAACCTAGATAATCGTTGCTAGCAATATTTAATAGGGTATGGTCATCAGCGATTACATACCGTCCGTGGTGTTCGATATCTGGTAATTTGCGATACTGCTGTTTGTCTTTGAGTTGTAAGAGCGCAGTTTGTAGCTGCGCGTCGATAAAAGCTGACATGCAGAGCCGTCCTTTTTCTTTATTCGTCAGTATATGCGGAACACAATGAGTAGGGATTATTGCACAAAAACGGGATGTGTAACAAAAAGTTTCATATATCAGCCTTTGTAACCCGAGCACTGACAAATGCTTTCAAATCTTAACTCTCATACCATTAAACACTGACAGAGTGTCTGAAATAGTTTGTTACTATGTACCCATCGTTAGCAAACAAGGCGATACGGCCAAATGGTCAATACAACTAAATAACTTGTTTGTCCAAATTTACTTGAAGGAGCTAATAATGAAAACTCTACAAAAAACTATACTTGCACTAGCAACTGGTTCTTTACTTACTGTAGGTGCAAACGCCGCTGTTAACTATGGTAACGGCTATACAGGCCAACCTTATGTTGGTGCTAAGATTGGTCAATTTGACAATGATGTAGACGGTGATGATCCAACTGCTTATGGTGTATATGCTGGTTACAACTTTGATCCTAACTTTGGTATGGAAGTTGAATATGTTGGTTCAGATGATGCTGACCTAGATAACAATGCTGGCGACTATGATACCAAAACTTATGGTGCGTACGGTACTTATCGTTATATGTTCCCAAATACTGCACTATATGCCAAAGGTAAACTTGGTGTTGCCAAAACAGAATTAGAAGCTGATTTTGATAACGGTAACAATGACTCAGTCAGTGATACTGGCATTGCTGGTGGTATCGGTCTTGGTTACGCAGTGAATCCTAACTTCAATGTCGAAACAGAATATGCCATGATGGATAGTGATGCAGATACTAAGCTGCTTACTGTAGGCGCTAACTTGAAATTCTAAGATAAAATTATGTAGTCATACATAGTTGAACATAAAGAACGACCATTATATATGGTCGTTTTTTTTGTGCCAATTTTAATATTCACCATGCTTGTTTTATTGAAACAACGCACCATAAATAATAATAGGTAATTGATTTTTAAGATAATATAAGCTACAAAACTGTGCTACATTGGAAGGTGAGCAGAGACAGGAGTAGACAGCAATGATTGAGACTATCTGGATGATTGAACCTTGGCATTGGCTGGTGTTGGGCTTTTCCTTGATGATTGCTGAGATTTTTATTCCAACCTTTGCCAGTCTTTGGTTCGGTGCGGCTGCGGTGATCGTTGCTGCCTTAGCATGGTTGCTGCCCATTCCACTATTATTTCAGGTATTGATCTGGCTTACGCTATCGGTTTTATTTATGTTCGCTTGGGTCAAATACATCAAGCCGTTGTCCATGAGCCGTAAAAAGGCTGCGCAACATAGTAATTTAATTATTGGTGAAACGGGCATGATCGTCGTCAAACCACAAAAAGGTATTTCAGGTACGGTGCGCTTTAATGTGCCCATTTGGGGTGCAGATGAGTGGCCATGCCGCACAGCAGGCGTGAAAGTCGAGGCGGGAGATCGTGTGGTGGTTATAAAGGTGGTCGGCGATGAGCTAATCGTTGCGCCCTCGCAGCGCCTCCAAGCACCTAAAAGTATGCACCCCAATATCACCCCGACGATCAACAGTGAAGTACCTGCAAGTAGCCAAATGCCGACCAAACAATCTAAAGCGAGTAGACTAAGCTTGCACAAACCTGATCTCAAAGAGACAGGCACTAGCAAATAACGCGTTATGACATTCCAAAAGTTTTTGGATCAAGACAAAAAAGGACATAAATCACGTCGCTGGCAAATAAAGCAAGGGTCAAGGAGAATGAGATGAACAGTATCTTGAGTAGTTTAAATGGTGTCGGTATCGTGATGCTGGTATTAATAGCATTGGTGATTTTTACCGTTTTTAAAGGCGTTTGTATTGTCCCGCAAGGATACAAGTGGGTCGTGCAGCGGCTGGGTAAGTATCAGCAAACGCTGGAGCCAGGATTTAGCATTATCATTCCTTTTGTGGATAGAGTTGCTTATAAAGTCACCACAAAGGACATCGTATTAGACATCCCGTCACAAGAGGTTATCACCCGTGATAACGTCGTGATCATCGCCAATGCCGTGGCTTATATCAACATCTTGCGTCCAGACAAAGCGGTCTACGGTATTGAAGATTATGAACATGGTATCCGCAATTTGGTACAAACCTCCTTGCGCTCGATCATCGGCGAGATGGATTTGGATAATGCCTTATCGAGTCGTGATGAGATTAAAGCCTTGCTCAAACAGGCGATCTCAGAAGACATCGCCGATTGGGGTATTACGCTTAAAACCGTAGAGATTCAAGACATTAACCCCTCGCAAACTATGCAAGCCTCTATGGAAGAGCAGGCCGCGGCAGAGCGTCTACGCCGGGCTACCGTAACGCGCGCGGATGGTCAAAAGCAAGCGGCTATCTTAGAAGCTGATGGTCGTCTGGAAGCCTCGCGCCGTGATGCTGAAGCGCAAGTGGTACTAGCTAAAGGTTCTGAGGAATCAATTCGTCTTATCACAGCGGCGATGGGTGATGAAGAGATGCCGATTGTCTACTTACTTGGCGAGCAGTACATCAAGTCTATTCGTCAACTAGCGGAGTCTGACAATTCAAAAATGGTGGTGTTGCCAGCCGATATCTTGAGCACTGTTAAAGGGATGGTAGGCGATAAATTAAAGCTGTAAATATTTCAAAAAATATCTAAAAAAGACCTCGTTTGAGGTCTTTTTAATGGCTAATAATTGGCTGCCAAATCGTTATGTCAGATAACTTTTGAGAAGCGGTTTTTGTGTTTTTTTTCTAGATATTCATCAAATACCATGGCGACATTGCGACCAAGCAAGCGGCCCCTAGGTAAGACGCGAATGCCTGCTGCATCCATATCAATCAGTCTATCTGCTTGCATCTCTCCCAGCTGTTGAATCTCATCAATAAAATAGGTAATCGCATCGATACCGAATTTTTGATTCACATCTTTAAAATCGAGATAGTCGTGGCAGAGCAGGTTCATGATGACATATTCACGTAAGCGATCTTTGATGGATGTCTTAATATATTTCACCGCGGGCATGACCGTAGGATTGGTTTTGGCAGCATCAATCTTAGCTTGATAGTTTTGCAAATCAGTATCATTTTGCAGGATATAGCGCGTATTGCTATTGGCAATTTGACTGATGGATGAGACACCAAAGCCCAATAAATCACAATCGCCCATGATGGTGTAGCCCTGAAAATTACGATGTAATTTTCCTTCGCGCTGTGCAATCGCTAGCTCATCGTCAGGCTTAGCAAAGTGATCGATACCGATATATTGATAGCCCGCTTCGGTTAGCGTGTTAACGGTGTTGCCGAGCATAGCGAGCTTAGCTGCTGGGCTAGGTAGGTCTTCATCTTTGATCTGACGTTGGGCTTTGAAACGCTCAGGTAGATGCGCATAGTTAAAGACAGACAGACGATCTGGTGACATCTCAATGATACGTTGTACCGTTTTGTCTAACGTGTCAGGCGTTTGATGCGGCAAACCATAAATCAGATCGATATTGATGGAGTGAAAACCAAGCCCTCGCGCCTCTGTTAATACATTCTCAATAAGCTCTACTGAGTGCACACGATTGACCGCGATTTGTACCGTTTCATCTAAGTCTTGCACGCCTAAGCTGATACGATTAAAACCAAGGTTTCGTAATATCTTTAGCGTATTATCACTCAGCTCACGCGGGTCGATTTCGATAGAGTAGTCGCCTTCATCATCACTCAAAAACTCAAACTGCGTCTGTAAAAACTCCCACAGCTTAACCATCTCTTCATCACGCAAAAACGTTGGCGTACCACCGCCCAAATGCAGCTGCTTGACCAAGGGCTTATCGCTACCTTCTGGCACAGACAGCAAGCGGCGTTTAAGGGCAATCTCAGCCATTAAATACTGCAGATAATCACCAGAGTCGCTATTTTTTTTGGTAATAATCTTATTGCAGGCGCAGTAATAGCAAAGGTGACGGCAAAACGGAATGTGAAAGTATAAAGACAACGGCGCGCGTGACTCACGATTCTGCAAGATTTTCGTCTCAAGACCAACTGCCTCAAAACCATTTACTCCAATATTCTCAGGTATCGGCGTGAACTCTAGAGCAGTTGGATAAGAGGTATAACGCGGACCTGAACGATTGTACTTATTGATGATGGCTTCATCGAATGCTGGTAGCTGCTTACTAGTAATACTACCGCGGGTACTGGCATAAGGGTTGTCTGGTTGCATAACAGGACGCGTGGTCGACGGCGGCGCTTCCGCATCATTGTAGGGCTGCGGGTTAGTTTGTGCTGAATAATCTGTCATGCGGTATTCCTCGTTTTGACCCATAGTGGCTATAGCGTCGCTTTTTTGTGCTGCCAGATGATAACGTTTGCAGTAACAGCTTGGCTATTATAGCAACTGTCTTAAAATATGGTCATTATTATACCAAATCCCTACTTTTAGTATGGTATATCGTGATGGTTTTTAGCATTAATATTGACGGCTTTGGTTTGAGATGATTGTTTTAATGTCCTACCTATATTTTTTATAAAACACGACATTTGCACGCTGATAAATAATACTTTATCATCGATTAATCTCTAATATTAGGAAACGCTGATGTCGTTTGCTCAAGTCTATACTCGCTCAGTTGTCGGTTTGCATGCACCTAAAGTCATCATCGAAGTTCACTTATCGCAAGGGTTACCAGCACTAACCATCGTTGGTCTACCTGAAGCGGCCGTGCGCGAGAGTAAAGACAGAGTACGCTCTGCCATTCTTAATTCAGGTTTTCAGTTTCCCAATCGGCGTCTAACGATTAATTTAGCACCCGCTGATTTACCTAAAGATGGCGCGCGTCTTGACTTGCCGATAGCCATTGGTATATTGGCGGCAAGCGGACAACTTGAGCCAGAAGTATTATCAGGGTTTGAGTTTATTGGCGAGTTGGCACTCAACGGTGAGCTGCGTCAGGTGACCGGTAGCTTGGCTGTCGCTCGCGCGATTAAGGCAGAAGGATTGGCATCAACGTTGTCGAAAACGTTGTCAAAGGCGAGTGACTCTGTAAAAAATGAGCAACATGTTACCTTACAGAGCGCACCACAATTAATCGTACCGATTGACAATGGTCGTGAGGCTAGCCGTGTGGATGGCGTGACGATATTGGCAGCGAAGAGTCTAAAAGCAGTATGTAACCACTTGCAGTCACTGGCGGATCCAAGCGGATCTTATGACTGCTTGGAGGTGGTAACGCCCAGTCCAGCACCGCAGCATGTAGGCTATCAAGTGGATTTAGCCGATGTCAAAGGACAGCACCATGCCCGCCGCGCGCTAGAGATAGCAGCAGCTGGCGGTCATTCGTTATTGTTTACAGGGCCACCGGGTTCTGGCAAAACGCTCATGGCCTCACGTTTGCCGACGATATTGCCTGATCTCAGTGATGAGGATGCACTCGAGGTAGCTAGTACGTATTCAGTGGCAGACAGTGATTACGATTACGGCACACGTCCCTTTAGGCAAGTGCATCACACCATATCAGCCGTGGCGTTGGTTGGCGGCGGCTCACGGCCCAAACCGGGCGAGATTACGCTTGCTAATAAAGGGGTGTTATTCCTTGATGAGTTACCAGAGTTTGATCGGAGCGTGCTTGAAGTATTACGCCAGCCGTTAGAAGCCAAACAAATCACTATTAGCCGTGCTAACTCGCAAATGACCTTTCCAGCCAACTTTCAATTAGTCGCTGCGATGAATCCGTGCCCGTGTGGTTATGATGGCGATACCTCAGGGCGCTGCCGCTGTCGACCTGAGCAAATCAAACGCTATCAAGACAAACTCTCAGGGCCACTATTAGATCGTATTGATTTGCATATTACCGTACCAGCATTGCCGATTGCTGATTTGCAAAGCGCGCAGGCAGGAGAAACATCCAAACAAGTACGCGAGCGAGTAGCAGCCGCGCATCAGCATCAATTAAAACGACAACAAAAAGTCAATAATGAGCTAAGCCCGAGCGAAATCGATGAATATATCAAATTAGGCGACAGCGAAAAACAACTATTGCAACTTGCTCAGCAGCGCTTGAATTTATCCGCACGCGGCTACCATCGAGTGTTACGAGTCGCGCGTACTATCGCGGACTTGGCCAACAGTACAGATATTAACAGCGCCCATGTGTCAGAGGCGCTCAGCTATCGTAGTAAGGAGTAGTCTTCGTTTGAGCCAACTATCACATCCGTTTGATAAAGGCTTTTATGGGTTAGATGTTATCTTTCATAATCCAAGTAACCAAATCCGCAAAATGATCAAACGCCTCGGTTGGATTTAGCTCACGAATGTCTTGTCCGTAGTTATAGCCATAAGACAGACCAAGCGTGTCCATATTGGCGTTTTGACCCGCCAAGATGTCGTTTCTAGAATCGCCAATCATAATCGCTTGGTCAGGAGTAATCCCCAATTGAGTACAGACATGCAGTAGGGGCGCTGGATCTGGCTTTTTGGTGGATAGACTGTCGCCGCCCATCACTTCACTAAACAGATCTTGCCAGCCGAATGTTTGCAATATTTTGGGGACAAAACGAAGCGGTTTGTTGGTCACTAGAGCGAGCGTGTAGCCAGCCGCGTGAAGTTGTTTAAGGCCACTATCGACATCGGGATAAGCAACGGTTTTGCTACCACCAATCTTAGTATATGCTTCAAAAAATATCTGCTCTGCGTGATCGGCCTCGGCTTTGGTCAGTGCGCCCTCTGGGACAGTGATATCACCGACCAAAGCACGCTCTACAAGCATTCGTGAACCATTGCCTATCCAATTGCGTATCGTCTCGATAGGGTAGGTGTCTTTACCAAGCGTGGTCAGCATTGCATTGGTGGCATCGGCCAAATCGGGCACGCTATCAATGAGTGTGCCATCAAAATCAAAAATTAAGAGTTGCTTATTCATTGTTCCTCACTATTAAAAATCATTATATTTATTGTGTTAGATATTCCGTGTTATACCTTGGCACGGTAGTATTTTAAGACTGGTCAATTTAGTGTTGTTATATTCTCAAGGTGATGAGCATTAGCAGTTACTCGACATCTTTATATAGTCAATCCACTAAAAAGCGTTACAGCGTTAACCTCGCTTGAAGTATGACGTATACATCTGCACTCGGTTGCCTTGTACCACTCTTAAATTGGATCAACTATAACGCGCGCGGTGTTCTTTTTTCATTCTTAGATAATCTTCGTTCTCACGACACTGGTCCCATTTTTGCTTAAAAATACGCGCCGATTCTGCCTTGATCGGGTCTTCGGCTTGTCGTGGTAACTCTTCGCGACCATGGGCGCCGCTTTGGCCTTTTTTATCATCGGGCACAGGACCTTTGTACTTTTTACCGCCCTTGTGATTGGCATAGCGACGCGCGCGGGTATAGCCCATTTGAATAAATTTACGCGCCATATCTGCACCGACAAAATCATCGTCAGCTAGATAATCCAAAAACATCTGGTAAATCGTCTCACTACTCTCTTTTGCAATATCAGGCGTGGCAAAACGCCAATGCGGGAGGATTTCAGACTTGTAAGGCTCTACCAGTAACACGCCTTGCTCACCACGACCAACACGATATAACTCAGGATGCGCGCGTAGATCAAGATTTTTATAATCCAAGTCGTAATCAAATTCTCTCATATCTGCCACCTAGGCTCTGTATTATAATAGGTATCTGTCCATTTATAGTTACTGAGTATACTGAGCCAAGCGGTGTAGAAAACAGCACAAAAATGTTATGCAACCGTGAGTAAAGCGAGCGATGGGTATAAATAACAGACATAAAAAAAGCCCCAAACATTGCTGTTCGGGGCTTTTTAGAATCTATTAACGAATGGTGGCTCGAGGCAGGATCGAACTGCCGACACACGGATTTTCAATCCGTTGCTCTACCGACTGAGCTATCGAGCCGTCTTCGTTGAGGCGCTATTAAACTAAATATGAGCACGACTGTCAAGTGATTTTTGCATTATATCGAATAAAAGATGATAAATAATCAAATATTGGCGAAATAAACCCTATTTACTCTATATTTAGTCTTTTACGCGCAGGAGTTCGTATTCGCTCATAATTCGGTGAATATCAGCATCCGCAGGGACAAATTCACGCACGCCTTTTTTGACCTCGGCATCATAGACCAGTTTAATAAATTTGGCATCGATGGCGCGTTTACGGTTCTCTGGATGTACCGTCAGATATTGCAAACGCTTGGCATCGGTCTGTCCATCATCAAAACAGGCAACCGCAGCGATAGGCTTATCATTGAACATACCAACATAGAGGTATTGCCCGCGTTTGAATCCTTGCGCCACTATGCTTAACACTTCAGCACCATCAGGCTGCGCATCATCACTATCGTACAATGCCTGCAAGCGTTCTGCTAGCTCATTATCGCGAGCAGGTTTTTTGATAAGTGGCGCATCCAAGCTATTAATGGCGATCGCTTCTAAAGGCATAGCAGTTCCTATAAACAGAGGGTTTTTATAGTATAAAGTCAGTATGACACCGCACTATGTCATAGAGAGTAGTGCCATAAAGGTGAGACTGTCAACGTTCGCGCCAGTCATGATTGATAATACTAAACACACTATTTTAGCAGAATGACGTAAATTTGTGCGTGGTTTAGCGCTTGGTCGTGGCGGTAAATGTTAGGGTTTGCTATGATGATGCTAAATCATATGTGATACACATCAACCCTAATATATTGATATCTTTTGTATATATCATTTTTTCATACATTTTTTGCTGACGCTGATGGCAGCGCTAGCCTCAATGTAACAGACAGCAATGGGCGATGTTCTACCCTATTTATAATTGACCGCTTTTCACTGATAAAAAACCGATAGAGAATAGCCATGACAGCCAATGCAACTGAGCAAAATCAAGCAACAAACCTAAATTTATATGGTCGCCCTGAGCGCATCGCGACCGTTGAGCGCATCACTGCTGAAACGCAAATCACTTGTACCGTCAACCTCGATGGTACAGGCAAAGGCGTGGTAGACACGGGCGTGCCATTTTTGGATCATATGATTGATCAGATTAAGCGTCATGGTTTATTTGACTTAGATATCAAATGCGTCGGCGATACGTATATCGATGATCACCATAGTGTCGAGGATACCGGTATTACTTTGGGCCAAGCGTTTAACAAAGCTTTGGGCGATAAAAAAGGCATCCGCCGTTACGGACATTTTTATGCGCCATTAGATGAGTCGTTGACGCGCGCGGTCGTCGATCTATCAGGGCGTCCAGGCTTGCACATGGATATTCCGTTTACGCGCTCGCACGTTGGCCGCTTCGATGTTGACCTATTCAGTGAGTTCTTTTATGGCTTCGTCAATCACTCGTGGATGACCGTGCATTTGGACAATCTCAAAGGCAAAAATAGCCATCACCAGATTGAATCAACCTTTAAAGCCTTTGCTCGTGCGCTGCGTATGGCCTGCGAATATGATGAGCGTGCGCTAAATACCTTGCCATCGACCAAAGAGGCTTTCTAAGACGCATTTAAGGCTGTTCTACAAGGTTACTCAAGAGGGTCAGTTAAGCTTGGCGTACTGGTTGTACAGCCTGCGCTTAACTTCCTTGTAGCAAAACCTTATCTACACCTTAGGAACAGAAAATAGTATACATAGTATAGTAGTCAAAATATTTAAAAACGAGAACCAATTGATGACCAAAGTAGCGCTATTAGATTATGGCATGGGCAATTTGCATTCAGCTGGCAAAGCCTTGTCGGTAGTCGGGGCAGACGTCTCTATCACCAATGATCCAAAAGTTGTCGCGGCAGCAGATAAAATTGTCTTCCCTGGTGTCGGTGCGATGCGTGATTGTATCGCTGGTATGCATGAGGCAGGCATTGATGACGTGGTACGCGATGCAGTGTTTAACAAGCCCGTTATGGCCATCTGTGTGGGGATGCAGGCGTTGTTTGAGCAATCGGCTGAAAATGGTGGTACAGATTGCCTTGGCATCTTAAACGGCACGGTAGAAGCGTTTGACCCTACGTGGAAAGACAAGCAAGGCGCAACGATAAAAGTACCACATATGGGCTGGAATACGATTAGTGGTATGGATTTTGACCATCCGCTTTGGCACGATATCGAGGACAACGCGCACTTTTATTTTGTGCACAGTTACTACTGCGCGCCTAACGATAACTCTCAAGTCGCCGCTATCTGTGATTATGGCCAGCCGTTTTGTGCCAGTATCATCAAAGACAACCTATTTGCCACTCAGTTCCATCCTGAGAAGAGCCATACCGCAGGCTTGCAACTGCTAAAGAATTTTGTCGAGTGGAATGTGTAGATAGGCAGTAAACGTAAATTGCACATTTGCTTCAGAATAGGGTAGGTTATCACTTGTATAGTCTGCCTTTTTATTTCTTATTATTTTCATTTTACGTTTTCAATTTTTGGTTATTATGGTTCGATGATACGCTCAACCATTTTCTGCTCGCTTATATTTGGAATACTCTAGTGGACTTTAGCGCCTTTAAAATAAACGTTGTTGAAACAACTGGCCTTGCCAAAGACGCGTTACACATTTACGTCGGCGTCGGCGTCTATCTGCTCAGCATGTTTATCTTACGCCCTATCATTAAGAATCAGACTATCAGAGCCTTTTTAGCACTATTAGTCGTCATTAGCGTAGCACTGCTAGGTGAATATTTCGACAATCGTCACATCATTGTGCCAAAAGGCCTTCTGGCTCTAAAAGGTACAGATATCAAAGCAAGTATTCATGATCTCATTAATACCTGCCTGCTGCCTTTCGTGCTGTTTGCTCTAAATAAGTGGACAAGGATTTTTCAAGCGAGCAGCTCACCAAGTAAGCTACTAAAGAAAACCCGTTAAAACAGTTTTTCAATCCTGCTTTACAAAGCTTACGAAACATAAAAATTCTCATCTATTTAATGCTGTCTTCATTTGTTACCTTAGATTTATCATTTCTAGCTACTTAATAAATAGCTACTCAATAAATATAAATCATAAAAAAGGAAGCCACTATGAATATGCAAGATCTATTAGATAAAGCTAAAGACACCTTAGACAACGCCAAAAATACGCTAGGCTTAGAGCCGCAAGAAACTGAAGCAGGCATTTATATTCCCTCAACATCATCGCTAAAGATAGCTGCGCCGAATAAAACCAACTACGATCATACTAATTACGATAATCCCTATAAGGGCGATAAGAAAATCATGATGGTCTGTACCGAAGAGCAGTATATGACTATGGAGAACGGCAATAAATTTGATACCGGTAATCATCCGGTGGAGATGATGGTGCCGTTATTACATTTTAAAAAAGCAGGCTTTGATGTCGATGTGTTTACGCCAACAGGCGAGGCGGTCAAGGTCGAGCAGTGGGCGATGCCAGAAGACGATGACGACGTTAAACAAATCTATAGCGAGTATAAGTCCAAGCTTAACAGTCCAAACAGCATCGCTGATTTTGTTAAAAATGACATGGCCAAGAGCGACGACTATGCAGCGATTTTTATCCCGGGTGGTCATGGCGCGATGCTGGGCTTGCCGGAAGATAAAAACCTCGGTGCATTACTACGCTGGGGTCATGAAAAGGATCTCTTTACCTTAGCGATTTGTCACGGGCCTGCAGCGTTATTGGCGGCTGACCTTAATAGTCCTGACAGTTCTGATGAAGGCAATTCCGAGCGTGACTTTATTTTTAAAGGTTATAAGATGGTCGCATTCCCGACGGTTATGGATAAGCAAATGCCAAAAATCGGTTATCTGCCGGGACCTATGCCGTGGTACTTTGCTGAAAAGTTAGAAGATTTGGGCGTTACTATTGATAATAAACTGGCCTCAGGACAAACGCATCAAGATCGTAAGCTAATCTCAGGTGATGGGCCGTTAGCAGCGAATAACTTTGGTAAGATAAGTGCTAAAGCTTTACTAAAAGAGTTTGGTTAGATCGTTTTCATAAAGTCATCATATAAAAAAACGGACTATTTATTAGTCCGTTTTTTATGTCCAAAAAGAAAGCTTTTGTAGGATGTGCCCCGCGCACCGATAGCGGGGTAATAGCCTACGACTGGTGCGATGGCATGCAACTTATGCCTAAGCGTAAATGATTCTACTTAGCCCCATCATACAGCCCGCGTACCACCTCACCAATCACCGCAATACCATCCGTCAGTGTTTGCTCATCAGCAGCGATACTCATGCGGATACACTCGTGTGCGTGCTGGTAATCGCTAATATCGACACCCGGGAAGAAGTATTCACTCGGCACGATAAGCGTACCTTTTTCTTTCAAAGTCTCATACAGCTTAGAGGTACTAATCGGTAAATCCTTAAACCACAGCCACAAGAATATTGCGCCCTCAGGCTTATGAATTACTAGCGGATAATCGCCCAATTCTTTTTTAAGTAGGGTAACTGCTGTCTTGGCTTGTTGCTGGTAAAAAGGCTTGATATCGTTATCAGATAAGTCTTTAATAGCGTTATTTTCAACCAAAGGCGTGGCAATCGCTGCCCCAAAGCGAGTCGGTGCTAGATTGACCACCGCATTCATCGCACTGACGGCTGCAATCACCTCAGGCGCGGCCACGATAATGCCGGTACGCACTCCCGGCAAACCAATTTTGGATAAGCTAAAACACAGAATGGTATTGTCATCCCAATTAAGGGTAACGTCTGAATAAATAATATTAGGGAAGGGCATACCATAAGCGTTATCGATAATCAGCGGTACATCATAACGCTTAGCAATCTTGGACAAATGCGCCATTTCCTCATCGGTCAGCACGTTGCCAGTCGGATTGGTCGGTCGCGAACAACAAATCGCCCCGATACGACCTTCCTTCAATGCAGGCAAGTTCTCTAACGCGTCAAAATCAACACGATATTTAAAGAAACCATTTTCACCATTATGGGTAACTTCATCGATATGCGGTAATACCGCGGTGAAATGCTGACCTTCGACATGCACATCGCTATAGCCGATATATTCAGGCGTTAATGGCAATAAAATAGACTTATCGACAGATTCGTTCTGCTCATCTGTGAACGCACCGCCAAATAGATTAAATAGATAGAAAAACGCATTTTGCGAGCCATTGGTCAGTGCGATATTCTCTGCCGTCAAATTCCAATCATAATGACGGTTAAAAAAGCCAACCAACGCATCGATAAAGGCGGCATCCCCTTGCGGATTGGAGTAGTTCGCCATGCTGATAATCGCGCTACTGTTGGGCACGTCTGCATCGTTGTCAACACCCAGCGCTTTATAGGTCTCTAAAAACAGCTCATTGACGGCATCAATTTTGGCAGGGTTACCACCGCCCAGCATGTTGACTGGCTGATCGCTTTTTAGCGCGTCGCCCAGATCATCCATCAATTGTGAGATGCCCGTAGGCTGGGTAAATTTTTGACCGAACTTTGAGAATTTCATAAGGCTACCATGCTGTTTGGGAGGGTGTTATAAATGGGTATTTAACCGATAAAGTTGGGCTAGTATAGCAAATGGTAAGAGTTAGGGAAGGGATGTTGAAAGGTGGATATTGATTAAAAAGAGTTTATATATATTACTGATATAATTCTCATATAAAGGTCTTGTCTATACCCAATTTGTCGTGTATTCTAAAATTAATCTATTGACAATATAGATGAATTTGTATATAATAACGCCAGTGCCTTTAAGCAATATATTTAATATATTGCTTAAAGGCACTGGCGTAGAAGCAAACATTAATTTACGTAATTTAGTACTAAACTTACATTTATAATTATAGAAATTTTATACTATATATAAACAAATAGTAAATTTTATATATAGACTAAATCAGTAAGGAAGTACAATCAATTTTATAATTCTACTTATTAAGGAGAATTCAAATGTTAAAACTTAATTCATTTAAGAAGGTCATTCATGAAGGCTGGGATGGTTAAACTAGAAAAGGCAGCTAAGTTCTTATTAATAGCCCCTATTGTATTTCTTGCAGTAGGGGTTATTTTTTTATGGTTATATTATGAATCTAATTATGCGAATGTAAGTACTCTTATATCGAATGAGGCTATTACAATAAGTTCTCAAAACAGTATGTATAAAATAATTGTTGGAATGTTCCCTAGTTTTCTACTAGCTGTTATTGCTTACATTGGTATTACCCTGACATATTTTTCTATACAAAGTAGTCGAGAATCTAGTAAAAAACAGCTAACTATAAAGCTAGTAACAGATCTAAACGCAGATAAAAAGCTTCAGGAAACTAAGAACTTAATGTTTCTTCAAGGTAATAACCTTACACAGTATTATAGCAAGCTAGATAATCATGAATATAAGAATAAGTCTGATACTGAAATTGCAGAGGAATTGATAAGTAAAGAAGATTTTGTAATAGGTAAATATGTAAAAATAAATAAAAGCTTTTTAAAGAACGGTAAGAAAATAAAAAACGATATTGAGGAAGAAAAAAGGAAACGAGACAGTATAATACTAGAAGATGAAAAGCTAAAAGATGATATTCATTATGTTTTAAATTATTATGAATTTATCTCTTTAGGTATTAGAGAAGGAGCGTTTGAAGAAAACTTATTTAAAAATCTACATTATTCGAGTTTCATGAAGCTTTGGAAATTTTCTCAACCTTTAATTATTCAAATAAGAACTTTAAGCAATAAAGATACGATATATCAAGAGATAGAATGGCTTGCAACGAAATGGAAGAGAGAACCTATTAAAATTAACAGTCAGACGATAGAAAAAAAGTAAATGTTTAGAAGTTTTGATTATAGCAATTTTTATTACTATAATCAAAACTTCTACATATTTTACTGTAAATCTTTACTAGCCTTTTAGTGTAACAACCATCTTCGTACCTCATGCAAACTTTCATAATAATCTACATCGTCTAAATGATTGCCCAAGCACTGTTCTAAATTGGTTCGTTCCTACTGATACTTTTCAATACCTAATATAGAAAGTATATCTTCAAGTTCAAGCGCCTGATGGATAATAGGCGCTAACCCTTTTAAGTCATTGTTTCCCTCAATTCTTGATAATCTACCAGATCTGAAAATAAAAAAATGAGCTTGGTCGATGCTAATTTCGCCAAGGCGTAAAAGTGAATAATTCCTATCAAAAAAGTACTAACTATTAGGTCATTTGAGTTCATTGCATATTTCCTAAATCATCGCCCTGACCCGTGCCATAATCCCGCGCCCAATCACCAGTCTTACATAAATGATGGCAATGGCAAATAGCAATACGATTAATGCTGCACCGCCAATAGCCAAGCTCGTCCACGGCACACTAAATTGTAGATTAAACCACTGCGTGATGGCCGCCCAGGCGCCGACGCTGGCGATGATCACGGCAAAGGTTGCCGCGCTAATACCAAGCACACCCAGCTCTAATATATTGAGCGTATACAAGTCGCGCTTTTGCATACCGAGCAGTCTAAAGGACGCGCTGTCCTTCATACGATCTTGCGAAGTAGACAGCAGCGAGCTGATCAGCACCATGACGCCAGTGAGTAGGGCAAGCAAAGTAAACACATAGACCAAGCGGCTCATTTGTACCACCAGCTCTTGAATTTGCTTGGCAATAGCCGTGCCATCGATGGTCGTGACCGCAGGGAACTGGCGTACCAGTTTGCCTTGTAGCTCTGGAATGGTATCTTCTGATACATGCGCGGTGGCAAACTGAATCTGCGGGGCAGCGGATAGCACCGACGGCTCAAACAAGAAGTAAAAATACGGGCTTGGACCACGCTCATAGCGCGTGCGAATACTGGTGATCTGCCCGACGATTTCGATACCCTGAATATTAAAGCGCACCTGATCGCCCATGCCGACATTGAGCATACTGGCGGCAGTGTCCAAGATAGATAGGGGTTTGATTTGTTCATTTGTCGCATCGATAGGCGTATATAGCGCATCGTCTGTGAGCGATTCAGTGATGTACTCAGTATCCATGACCGTATCGGCGTAGCTTAAGTTAAACACCCGCGTGGGGTCATCAAAGCCATCCTCAGGCTCGATATCTTTTGCCGGTACATCATTGGCCGTCTCTACACGCGCGCGAATGATGGGATAATAAGTGACAGGCGCCTCAATGATCGCATTAATATCGTCATGTTGATCGCTTTGCACATCGAGCAAAAACAGATTGGGCGCGTCTTCAGGATAGGCATTGATAAACTGCGCATTGATACTGTGATTGAGTGTGGTGATGAGCGTCAGCACCGCAACCGATAGCGATAAAGTGACAAAGAATAATGCGGATTGATTGCCCTTGCGCGCCAGATTATGAATGGCGATACGCTGCATCCAACTGACCTTGGCATTGCTCGCTAGCTTATTAAGCAACCACAGCCACCCACGCGCCAATAGCCAAAATATCGCCACAAAGCCGATCAAGCCGCCCAATAGCTGCGCGCCCAATGACAGCGAGCCCACTTCATAAGCAAAGAAGGCATACAGCCCTGTCATCACCAAGCCATACCACAGTAATGGCACGCGTCGATACCAAGGCAAGTTTTGCGACTGCTGGCTCGCCCCTTGATTGAGTAGGGCCGCGGGTTTGGTGGTGTTAAGCGCGCTTAAACCACGCTGCGCAATCAGCAACGTGAGGGCTAAGGCAATCACAATGGTCTTAATCGCGCTAATTGGATTGATAGATAGACCCACGTCAGCAGGTAAGATAGCCACGAGATACGGCTGACCAATTTTAAGCAAACCCAGACTAAGTACAACTGCTGCGATACAAGCAATGGCAGTCGTGACGATAAGCAGTTGATAATAGCTACGTTTGAGTGAACCAAGCGGCTCGCCTAACGCCAAACGAATGGCATTATTGGACTGCTGCTTGCTGACGAACGCACTAATGACACCGTACATGGCGACCGCCGAGAGTAGCAGTACGGCAATGACCAGTAGCTTTAAAAACATCAATACATTATCAGAGATACGCGAGACCGAAGTGTCCGCCGAATCAGCATCAGAGAGCTCGATATCAGGATAGCTGGTCAGTATGCCTGTGAGCTTTTTGCGCTGCGTGTTTATCAGCTCAGGATCACCTGCTATCTCGATACGGTAATTGATGCGGCTGCGCTGACCGAGTAGATTGGTCGCCTCTAACGCATCTTGTTTCATTAAGACCCGCCCACCAAAACCAAAGGCGGTCAAAGGTCGATCAGGCTCTTTGGTCAGCACATCACTGATCGTAAACTGCGCATCGCCAATATCGATACGGTCGCCGACACTAGCATTTAGGCTACTGAGCACTTCTGGGGCGACGACGATATTGTCAGCGGTTAGTTGCTCCCACAGTGGCTTTCCTGAGGCAAGCTCAGCGGTACCGTACAAAGGATAAGACGGTGTGACGGCTTTGACGCTGGCAAGCAAAGTTTGCTCATCGGTGACGAGCATGGCGCTAAACTGATAGTCATACACGGTCTGCGTATCGGGGATGGTTTCTACTTGCGCCAATACCTCGCTTGGCCAATCTTGCTTACTGTTTAAGATCAAATCCCCACCAACGAGTGCGCGCTGATTGTCATTGATATAACGATCGACAGACTGCTGCACAGAATCGAGGGTCAGGTAGGTTGCAAGTGACAAGG
This sequence comes from Psychrobacter pacificensis, assembly GCF_018336615.1. Classification (NCBI taxonomy): domain Bacteria; kingdom Pseudomonadati; phylum Pseudomonadota; class Gammaproteobacteria; order Moraxellales; family Moraxellaceae; genus Psychrobacter; species Psychrobacter pacificensis. Next base: position 105,101 of record NZ_CP048752.1, read on the forward strand.
TCAATGTGAGTAGAAACAACACTGGATACACCCAGCGCTGCCACCAGCTACGGCTGAGTGCTTGCGAGCCTAGTGTTTTGGTGAAAAGTTGATTGAGGATACCGCTAGAATAACTGGTCTCTTGACGCATACTGGTATCAGTCTTTTTTATATCAGTCGATGTGTTGTCTGTCAGCTTTTCATTCATGTCGGTACAATCCGGCCGTCATGCATGGTAATGACGCGATCTGCCATCTCGGCAAGCGCAGGATCGTGAGTCACGACTACCAGTGCCGAGCCAACCTGCTGGCGTAAGTCTAATAATAATTGCATAACTTGATCGGCATTTTGCTCATCCAAGTTACCCGTTGGCTCATCGGCAAAGACAATTTTAGGATGCGATACTAGCGCTCGTGCCACAGCCGTACGCTGCTGCTCACCACCTGATAACTGATTGGGTAAGCTGTGACGGCGATGACCCAAATCAACCGCATCAATCAGCTCGTTGACTCGTGCTGGGTTTGGATGCCTTGCGATATCAAGAGGAAAGGCGATGTTTTCGGCGACAGTTAGGGTCGGCAGTAGATGAAATGACTGAAAGACAAAACCCATGTCCTGTTGACGAATAACTGCAAGTGAGTCTTCATCCAAGCTGCTGAGCGTTTGATCTGCCAGCGATACTGTACCACTATCAGGATAATCTAGTGCTGCGAGCAATCCTAGTAAGGTCGATTTACCCGAGCCTGATTTACCCATAATGACCACAAACTCGCCAGCATTGACGTATATATCGACGTCCTTAATGATAGATAATTTTTGCTCACCGACTTGCACGGTTTTGTTTAGCTGTGAGGCGGTCAGTAGGGCTGGTGTCTTAGCGTCTGCTTGTGGCGTGGATGCGGTAACCGAAGGTGATGATGTCATTACAGTGTCTCGTTAAATGGTCTCGTTAAGTAGTCTCATTTGGCGTACTTTTTGTCGTTTCGGCTTGAACGGTTTCAGCCGTATTCTCTGGATCGGTTGTTTTTAGCTCTTTTAACTCATCTAATTTCGGCTCTAGAATAGGCAAGATATTGTCATTGACGATGATCGTGTAGCCTTCTTTGGTTGGGTGAATGGCATCGGCTTGGTTGAGCTCAGCCTCACCACCGACACCCTCCAAAAAGAATGGTATTAGAGGGACGCTCATGTCTTTCGCGACGCGAGGATAAATGTCTGAGAATGCGGCAACGTAGTCATCGCCCAAATTATCATAGATCGACATCCCGCCCAAAATGACGACACTGCCATTGTCTTGCAAACGTTTAACAGCTGTCCGAATATTGGCTTCAATCGTCGCCACGTCGATACCGCGTATAGCATCATTAGCCCCAATGGTCAAAATCGTCACATCAGGTTTGGTTTGTAATACCCAATCTAAGCGATTGACGAGTCCCGTACTGGTTTCACCGCTCAGCCCTGAGTTGATCACTTCGGTATTCTTATAACCCATTGCCTGCAGACGATCTTCTAACTGCGCAGGGTAGTTATCATTTTTATCCACCCCAAGACCTTCCGTCAGTGAGTCGCCAAGCGCTAAAATAGTGATTGGTGATGAATTGACTTGCATATCGGTGGGTGCATCAGCATTGGTGTCTACGGACGTTGTATTGGCTTGGTTGGCTGTCGTTTCAGTATCTGAGCGTTGGGTGTCAGTCGGTTGATTCGGTGTGGTCGGCTCAGTCTCTTTTTGACAACCACTGATCGCCATGATAGCAGCGAGCATGGCAATAGCAGGCAGGTGCTGAGCGAGCCGAGAAGGGGTATTTAGCATGGGTGTTATGTCCTATAAGCAATCAAGCTGATGTAGAGTCAGCTCAAGATTTAAATCATCTTGCACTGACTATAGCAAAATAAGACAGCCACCAATATTGCCCTAAGGTTAATTTCAAGACAGCTTTATTGCGCGTTAGAAATCAAGGACTTATAGACAGCAGTATGTAGATATTTTGATAAGCTAATATCAAATGTATTTACCATCGACCATCACTGGACGACTGACGAGCCAAGCAATCACAACGTTTGCAATCATCAGTATCAGAATAATAAAAAGCGGCAGACTCCAGCTATCAGTCGCTTCATGGAGCCCGCCTGTGCCAAGCGGACCAAAAAAGGCAATCAAATAACCGACGGCCTGTGCCATACCAGACAGCTCACTTGATTGATTGGTAGTATAGGTACGCAGGGAAAACAGCATCATACTCAAGGTAAAAATCGCTGAGCAACCAATCCCCATCATGGCTGACCATAGCCACGCCAACTCAGTAGATAGATAGCTGATACCTAATACGCCAATGACATTGAGCACAGCGGCAAACACGGCGAGTGCTTGAATAGGACGACCACGATTAATCAGCCATGTCAGACTCAAGATAGAGATGGGTGCCATAAACTGAAACACAGAACCCATTTGGCCAGCGCTCACGGCAGATAGCCCTTTACTAACCAAAATAGAAGGCAAAAAACTGGCAACGGTATAAAACAGTAATGATTGTAGCCCCATAAAGACAGCAATTTGCCAAGCAAACGCCGTTCGCCAAATAGAGATAACAGAGGCATCTTTATCTGTAGATATGACGAGTTGGTGGTTGGATGAGCCCAAACGCACACGCAAAAATAACCAAATCAATAACGCAAAAATACCTAAAACCGTCCATCCACCCAGCGCCCATTGCCAGCCTACTTGCTCAGACAAAGGGAGGACGATGCCTGAGACTATCCCAGCGGTCACCGTCATTGTTAAACTAAACAAACCCGTAATCAGCGGAATATGTTGCGGAGTATGTTGCTTGATGACAGGCGCGGCCAGTGTATTGGCAAAGCCAATGGCTAGAGTCAGCAATAAAGTACCGATTAAAAACCCAGTCCACGTCGGGATAACGGTACGCAGAATCATGCCAGTGGTTAATAGCGCGATCATGGCAATCAGCGTATTTTCAAGTCCGAAGCGCTTGCCAATGGCTGGCGAGATCAGCGCACCAAGGGCAAAACCCAGCATCGGCACCGCGCCCAACCAGCCAATCTGTATCTCCGAGATATTGAGTGCTTCTTTCACCACTGGCGCGATAGCGCCCAGCGCAACGATAGGGGCACGCATATTGGTCGCTAGCAAAATCATGGCACATAGCACTAACCAAAAGGTGAAACGTGATGAAGGCAGATTGGATGAGGTAGACATAGCAGCACAACGATAACAGGGAAAAAGGACACGTTATAAGACAGCGCCGAAAAATCGTCGCTTGTAAAACAACACCAAAGATCATTTACTCAGACACGTACCTAAACGGTAATCAATAACGTCAAACAGAACTAAAAATTTGCAGAGGGCAAAACAGATAAGTTTGCTGGCCAATTTTTTAAATAGAAAATATCTAGATAGAGAGTGTCTAAATAGGAATAATAAGAGATGGCGACATGAAAATAACGCCAAGTCACTTTGAATGACTTGACGCTATTATACGAACAGATGTTAGGTAAATACTACCTGCGTATGGTAACCAATGAGTTTTTACACAGATTTGCCGAGTTGGGCAGCTCTTAACGCGTTTTCTTGTTGTTCTGCCATCAATGAGTCGCACTTGTTGGGATCATCGCCACAAAATGAGCACTGCTCATCACCCATCAATTTGGCAACACCACCACAAGAGCCTTTGAGCGGCTTTTTTTTGACCATATAACCGATGCCCATAAAAACGAAAAATAGGATAAACACTGTAAAGGTAATGGCAAGCATAGGAAGCAATTGGCTAAGCATAGAGGAAACCTCATTGTCAAAAGTGGGGCAGTTGCTGTTAATGATAATGATGTACTTTTAATGGCAACTAACTAATAGTATAGCAAATTTTGGTGTTGCTCGTTGCGCGTTATCGTATTCTCTTGTTTCAATGCCAAAAACTTACTAGGGCTTTTTGTCAGCGCGTAATGCTTGCATTGCTGGTGTCTGAACCACTTGCCAGTCATCGATATTATCATCAGACACGTTATCAGAAACATTACTCTCAGACCCGTCTGTTTTTATATCGTCAGCCAACACCACAAACATAGCAGCCAAGTTTTGAGCTTTAGCGACATCTAGTGCTTTATGATAGGGCATCGCTGTCAGCGCTGTCGCCCATGCATCAGCTAATGCAACTGAATCAGCCGCGACAGTGACGGAGGGCGCACCGCCTGCGATGGGTTTTCCAGTGGTCGGATCGATGGTATGGCTATAGCGTTTGCCATCAAATATGACGGAGTTGCGATAGTTTCCTGAGGTTGCCAGATGCATTTGGGTCGCTGTGTTTTTTGGCTGACGAATGGCAGATATCGTTTGGCGCTCGCTGACAGTGCTGCCTTCAATAGGGGCGTCAATCGCAATTTGCCATGGCTGCTGTTGGTTGTTAACGCCAGATGTCGAAATTTCACCGCCAATCTCAACCATATAATTGCGAATTTGATAATCCTCTCTCAGCACATCGGCGATGACATCGACGCCATACCCTTTGGCAACGGCAGAAAAATCAAGCTCAACGCCATCTTTGGTTTTGGATACCGTTTGGTCTTTTTTTATAATACTCTCAAAGTCTACCAGTGCTTTTGCTTGGGCAATCTCGAGCGCTGTAGGCGGACTTTGTAGACGCTCGACTGTCATGGTGCTGCCAAAACCCCAGGTCTCGACAAGCGGCATCACCGTAGGATCGAATGCGCCGCCAGATTGCTCGTAGACAATCTTTGACACATCCAGCACCCGACTAAAATCAGCGTCGATGGTAATCGGTGTATTCTTATTCAACCGATTAAATTTAGAGATGGTCGAGTCGCTCTGATAGGTCGACATGCTGTCATTAATCTGTTTCAAGCGTTCATCGATTGACGCTTGTATGGCAGCTTCATCTGCATTATCAGGGAGCTGATAGCTGATATGGTAGCTTGTCCCCATCGTTTCACCAGTCAGATAGTTATAATCTGGTGTTTGCTGGCAAGCACTGAGACTCACCATACTAGCGAGACCCGCGATGCCAAGCAAAGAAGCATTTATGGGTTTTGAGGAGGCGGAGCAGTATCGGGTATTTTTCATAGGATCTTCGGTATAACGCAGAAATGAGTTGGGGTATAAAATAAGTCAGGCCTATTTTACACCCCTTAACCCTACAAATACCAATGATGGCAATGTTCGGTGACAATCTACTGCATACCAAGCCACTGCATACTAATCTACTGCATACCAAGCTATTTTACTTGCGACTCGCGTATGAGCTTATAAAGTTTGGGCGGTGAGACACGATTGACCCGTGTTGCCAGCTTTTCTTTACTGCCAGCGACCACGATATATTCTCCACCTTTTGAGAGTGCCTTCACCACTTGCTTTGCAAAATCAGTTGCCGTGAGACCGTTACTGGTTGCTTCATCCATGGTGCCCTGAGCGCTGCCATCACCTGTCAAGGCATTGATAGAGATGTTGGTCTGAATAAATCCTGGGAATATCGTCGCAACCTCTATACCTTTGTCATGCAACTCTGCCCGTAAACTGTTTGCCCACATATGCAATGCGGCTTTGGCTGCGCCATAAGCGCCGCGATATTGTGTCCCTAGTAATCCTGCGACACTTGATACCATGACGATTTTGCCGCCACCTTGTGCGATCATATCAGGCAGTATCAGTCTGGTTAGTCGCGTCTGAGCAAAGTAATCTACCTCCATAATCTGACGCTCGACGTCTTCGTCAGTTTCCATGATGAGTGAGCGCTGGCTAATACCGGCGTTATTGATGAGCCAATCAATGTTTCCAGCCTGAGCTTTGGCATTGTCATAGGCGGCTTTTGCTTGAGCAGCGTCACTGATATCAAACGGAATGACAATATGCCTATTCGCACGCTTACAGCTTTTTTTGACGGATTCTAGTTTTTGGTTATCACGGCCACTGAGAATAATTCTAGCACCACGCTTGGCAAAGGCAATCGCCAATGCTTGCCCAATACCACTAGAAGCACCCGTGATCCAAATGGTCAGATCTTTGTATTTGGTTTTCATAAGCGTCCTTTCTTAATATTTAGAGCGTTCATGATATAGGATAGCAATGCTGATCTACCAGTTAGATTTGTAGTTTCAACAACCACAATGATTGCTAAAAATCACACAAAAAAAGAGCCTCAATTGAGACTCTTTTTATATATTATATACACTTTTAAGTTTATCTGGCGGGGTTATTTAACCACCGAAATCATCAAGCATGATATTTTCGTCTTCTACGCCCAAGCTGTGTAGCATATCGATCACAGCAGCGTTCATCATCGGTGGCCCACACATGTAGTATTCACAGTCTTCTGGGTTTGGATGATCTTTCAGATAGTTTTCGAGCAACACGTTATGGATAAAGCCTGTTGGACCTTCCCAGTTATCTTCTGGTAATGGGTCAGACAGAGCCACATGCCATTCAAAATTGTCAAACTCTTCTTCTAGCTGATCGTAATCTTCAACATAGAACATTTCACGGATCGAGCGAGCACCATACCAGAAACTGATCTTACGATCGGTTTTCAAGCGCTTGAGCTGATCAAAGATATGCGAGCGCATGGGAGCCATACCAGCACCACCACCGACAAAGATCATTTCAGCTTCAGTCTTCTTGGCAAAGAATTCACCATAAGGACCTGAAACCGTCACTTTGTCGCCAGGGACCAGACTAAACACCCATGAAGACATTTTGCCCGGTGGAATGCCGTCAGGACCACGTGGCGGTGGACTTGCGATACGGATGTTGAATTTGATGATGCCTTTTTCTTCAGGGTAGTTGGCCATTGAGTAAGCACGGATAACGGGCTCATCAACTTTCGAGACATAGTTGAAGATACCGAATTTTTCCCAGTCTTCTCTATATTCTTCGTCAATCACAAAGTCTTTATAATGCACTTCATGCGGTGGCGCTTCAAGCTGCACATAACCACCAGCGCGGAAGTTGACTTCTTCGCCTTCTGGGATTTTTAGCACCAGCTCTTTAATGAAAGTCGCAACGTTATCGTTTGAGATAACCTCACATTCCCATTTTTGTACATCAAAGAATTCAGGATCAATCTCAATTTTCATGTCTTGCTTAACAGCTACCTGACAAGCCAAGCGCATGTGATTGCGGATCTCGCCTTGAGTAAAATAGCCTTCTTCGGTGGGCAAAATAGAACCGCCACCTTCAATAACGCGGCAACGACACTGCGCACAGGTACCACCGCCACCACACGCTGAAGACAAAAAGATGCCTTCGCCCGCTAGCGTTTGCAGTAGTTTACCGCCTGCTGGTGTCACCACGTCATTATCGGGATTATCATTAATATGGATAGTGACATCGCCTGAACTGACCAGTCTTGAGCGCGCCGCCAAAATAATAGCGACGAGGCCCATGATGATCAAGGTAAACATAGCAACGCCACCAATCGCCGTAGCGTAATCCATGGTAGGTATCCTTAATCTATGGGGTAGGGGTGCGAAGACATTTTTTATGCTGTGTCCGAACCCTTACCGAATAAATGAATTAAATAGATCAAATAGCTAATAGAAGCTTTGAGCTTAGTAGTTTAGATGGACATACCACCGAACGACATAAAGCCGAGCGACATAAGACCAACCGTGAGAAAGGTAATACCAAGACCGCGCAATGGCGCTGGAATGTCTGAGTATTTGAGCTTTTCACGAATACCTGCCAATGCAGTAATAGCAAGTGCCCAACCGAAGCCTGCGCCCACACCATAGACGACAGATTCACCAAAGTTATAATCACGCTCGACCATAAATAGTACACCACCCAAGATGGCACAGTTTACGGTGATTAGTGGTAAGAATACCCCAAGCGCGTTGTATAAACTTGGTACAAACTTGTCCAAGAACATCTCTAGAATCTGTACGGTGGCTGCAATCAAACCGATGTAACTAAGCAACCCTAAGAAGCTCAAGTTGATATCAGGGAAGCCTGCCCAAGCCAATGCACCATCTTTTAGGATGAACTGGAATAGCAAGTTGTTTAGCGGAACGGTGATGGCCATCACGACAATCACAGCAACCCCTAGACCAATCGCTGTCGAGACTTTTTTGGATACGGCCAAAAAAGTACACATGCCTAAGAAGTAGGCAAGTGCCATGTTCTCGATAAAGACTGAGGTTATAAATAAACTAATATAATGTCCCATTAGTGACCGCCTCCATGTGCCATGCCTTTAGACTGCGGCTTCATTACAAACTCAGCTTCTTCCACTTGTTCTGGTTTCCAGGTACGGACGATTGCGATAAACAAAGCAATAATGAAGAACGCTGATGGTGGCAATAGCAACAGACCGTTTGGTATATACCAACCGCCATCAGTAACTGGTTGTAGGATAGTGATACCAAACCAAGTACCTGCGCCTAACAGCTCACGAATGGTGGCAACGAATAGCAAGACCGCTGAGTAACCAAGACCGTTACCAATACCATCTAAAAAGCTTGGGATTGGCGGGTTACTCATGGCAAATGCTTCAGCACGGCCCATAACGATACAGTTGGTGATAATCAAACCAACGAAGACCGACAGACCTTTACTCACATCATAAGCGACCGCTTTTAGTACCTGATCTACCAAGATAACCAATGAAGCAATAATGGTCATCTGTACGATGATACGAATGCTCGATGGAATCTGCTTACGAATAATAGAGATAAAGAAGCTTGAAAATGCCGTCACCAAGGTGAGTGCCACACACATGACCATGGCATTGGCCATACTCGTTGTGACTGCCAGTGCCGAACAGATACCAAGAATCTGTAAACCAATGGGATTATTGTCAAAAATAGGCGTGGTTAAAATACTTTTAGTGTCAGCCATTTTATGCCTCCTTGCCATTAGCTATTGGTAGCGCGGCTGCCAATTCGGTGTTAAGTTGAGCGGCCGACGTTGACTGATTTGCTTGTGTATCTGCATCATCAAGGGTCTGACCGCTCTCTTTACGTAGCATATCTAGATAAGGCTTATAGCCTTGATCGCCTAACCAGAACTGAATCATGTTGCTGACGCCGCGGCTTGTTAGTGTTGCGCCGCTGATACCATCGACCCAATTGTCTTTCGGATTACCCGCTTTGGTCACACCAGTAGCAACGTTGCCATTGTCATCATAAGAATGGATGCCATTCCACTGTGCGCGCCACTCTGGCTCTTCAATACGAGCGCCAAGACCTGGGGTCTCTTTATGCTCATAAAAACTGATACCTTTGATGGTATTCATGTCACTTTCAAGCGTTAAGAAACCATAAATCGTACCCCATAGCCCGTAGCCTTGAATAGGCAATACAACCAGTTCAGGTTTGCCTGCGTCATCTTCTTTGACATAGACTTTGGCGTATTTTGGTTTACGGCCAATACCAGCAGGATCATTGTCGCCCAAGTCTTCGCTTAAGGCTTGGTTTTTGGTCGCTTGACTGGCGTCATAAGCATTACGATCAGGAATACCCGCCGTTTTTAACTCATCATCATCAAGGTAGTTGCCTTTATTTAGATCAATGATTTTGACATCAAAATCTTTAAAACGTTCGGCGACATCATCTGCTGTATCAGACTCAGTATTGTACATGTCAGCGGCGACCAAAATGTTTTTATTGCGATCCAAGCGTGCATTTTCGATTTGTGCAGGTTTTAGGCCAACAGCGACAGCTGAGACCAATACTGAACAAACCAAGCACAGCGTCAAAGCCACACTGATGGTTTTGGCATTATTACTTTTGGGCTTGGACATAACGAACCCTCCGAGCAGTTTGGCGTTTGATATTTGCTTGGGTCACAAAATAATCAAACAGTGGAGCAAATAAGTTGGCAAACAAGATAGCCAGCATGATGCCTTCTGGGAAAGCTGGGTTAATAACACGAATCAGAACGGTCATAAAACCGATCAAGATACCATAAGCCCAGCGGCCCTTATTGGTGTGGGCAGCAGAAACGGGATCGGTTGCCATGAATACTGCACCGAACGCAAAACCACCGATAACCAAGTGCCAGTAGAATGGCAAGCTCATCATCATATTGTCATCAGAGCCAATCAGGTTGAACACCAATGAAGTGGCAATCAAACCAACCACACAGCCTGCCATGATGCGCCAAGAAGCGATACGCGTCCATAACAATACGGCAGCACCCATCAAGATAGCCAAGGTTGATACTTCACCGATACTACCTTGCATGTTGCCTAAGAATGCATCACTCCACGTGATGGCATTGCCATAGACATCAACAAAGTCTTGAGGAACCACACCAAGCGCGGCAAGCCCAAGCGGGGTCGCACCTGAGAAGCCATCTACAGCTGTCCATACTGAGTCGCCAGACATATAGGCTGGATAGGCAAAGTATAAGAACGCACGGCCTGATAGGGCAGGGTTCAAGAAGTTTTTACCAGTCCCACCGAACACTTCTTTTGCGACCACCACACCAAAGATAATACCTAGAGCAACTTGCCATAAAGGAATATCAGGTGGTAAACATAGTGCAAACAGGACTGACGTCACAAAGAAACCTTCGTTAACTTCGTGTCCGCGGACGACCGCAAAGATAATCTCACAGAGAATACCGACGGCAAACGTCACGATATAAATCGGCAAAAACTGCATGGCTCCATAAACAAAGCTTGCCCAGATACTGTCTGGGTTGTAGCCTGCCATGCTAGTGATGACGGTACGCCAGCCTTCAGGTTGCAGACCGAGCTGAGCGATAGCGGTTAGTGCTTGATGACCGATGTTGTACATACCCCAAAACATTGCTGGGAAAGTACATAGCCATACCGTAATCATAATACGCTTTAAGTCGATACCGTCACGAACGTGTGATGAAGCGTACGTTGTGGTGCCTGGCTGCCGAAGAAACGTATCAAACATCTCAAAAATAGCATAATACTTTTCGTGTTTGCCGCCTTTGGTAAAAGATGGCTCCATACGATCGAACATATTGTGTAAAAATTTCATCGTGGTTAGCCCTCCAGCTCAATGCGCGTTAAGTTATCACGCAAAATATCACCGAACTCATATTTGCCAGGAGATACAAAGGTGCATAGTGCCAAGTCTTCTTCATCCAACTCAAGTGCACCCAAATCAGTGGCACTGATGATGTCTTCGACAATCAAAGCACGTAACAATTGAGTGGGCAGGTAATCTTGAGGCATGACTTCTTCAAAGACACCAATCGGTACCATGGCGCGAGGTGAGCCATTACTTGTTGTGGTGAAATTGTACTTTTTGCCACCAAAAAACTGCGAGATGTAGATAGGCAGCTTTGAGAAGCGGTTTTTACCGGGGCTAAAGAAGTGAAACGCAGGACGCTCACGACCTTCAGGCAGTGCACTGATCTGGTTGTGGAAGCGACCAAGATAAGCGATATTGTCAAATACTCTGCGACCAGACAATACTGAACCTGAGATGATACGGTTCTCGCCTGCCGCTAGCTGACCTTTGGTTAATGCCGTAATATCAGCACCACGCTCGGTTGCAATCAGATGCGGATTGGTAACCGCAGGGCCAGCCAAGCTTAGCATACGACGTGTATATAGATGTCCAGTTGTGAACAGCTTACCAATCGCAATCACATCTTGATAACCAATCGTCCATACGGTCACGCCGCGGCTGATAGGGTGCAAGAAATGAATGTGCGTACCTGCAAGACCTGCTGGATGTTTACCCGCAAAGGCATGATACTCAGTGACATTATTAGCCGCAGTTTTTGCAACTGGCGTCAACTGGGCGTCGCCATGGTGGCAGACAAAGGTCTTGGGCGTGAGTGTTGAGAGTACTGCTAGGCCATCATTGAACGCTTGTAGCTGCTCATTGATTACCAGCATTGGATCAAGGGCGAGTGGATTGGTGTCCATTGCTGTCACAAAGATAGCATGTGGACGAGCGCCGATTTCGGGCGCACGGCTATAGGGACGTGTGCGAAACGCAGTCCATTCGCCAGAGGCAATCAGTTGGGTTTCAACGACTTCAGAGTCTAGGTCAGCAAGCTGCTGTGAGTCATAGCGCTCAAAGTCTACTTCTTCACCATTCGGGTCGACCTCAATCACAAGACTTTCAAACACTCGGCGCTCACCGCGTTTAACAGCGACGACCTTACCAGCAGCAGGGGCAGTATAGATGACGCCAACACGCTTTTTGTCTTCAAAAACGGGCTGACCTTTGGCTACAATGTCACCTTCTTTGACATTCATCGTAGGCTTCATGCCCACGTAATCATAGCCAATAAGTGCTACATGTGTCGGTTGGTGCTCAGATATCTCGCGGGAGGGTTCACCGGTGATGGGCAAATCCAAACCTTTTTTGATGGTAATCATAAGCGAAAACTTAGTCCATAGTCTAAAACGATACCAGACATCCTGTTTGGTACATCGGTAGCTTGAACATTTATCTCACTCAATAAAGCCTTCAATCATCTATTTCTATACTGAAATAAGGATGAAAGCTCTCTGAAGATAATACATGATCATAACTACTATTAAGAGTATTAACGCTGACCTTAGACTCCTTAACAACACGTTAATGTCTTATTCGAATTACCAAAGTGGCGACTGGCTACCAAGGTGTATGCTAAAACTATTGAATCAAAATCAATCGCCAAAAGCACATTGCCAACAGAGATTACTTTGAAAATAACAGCCTTATCATACGTTTCATTGAAATTAAAAACTTGTAATACCAGTATGATGGGCCACTTTTATCCAATCAGCATCATTCAAAAATACGCAATTTTTTAGAGGTGTGACTAAAAACGATCTATTGAAGTAGATGATAAACTGGCTAAAAGACAACCTAGATAAGCAAGCATCACATCATTTTTGTGAGCTGCCAAACTCTAGTCATAACTATTTTATATTGTTAGCTAGTAATAGGGTTTTAAACGGCATCCAATGGGGCTTTATACTGCAGTATCGGTGGTATACAGACTACCAGATTAGATTTCTATTATAACCCTTTTGGGCAATATATCAGTTAATATCATACGGATATATTGAGCCATTGCTCATTGTCTCTGAGGCATTATGAAGTGCGATTAAGCAATACCGTCTCAACAAAAAGCGTAACGCATGGTTACTATCACATAGAAACAAATAAAAATTTACCTAGGATTATACGCTAAATTGACCTAAAATTGCCAGTCAGTAATAGAATTTAACGAATGTTGGTAGTGATTCTACGTATTACAACTTATGGTTATGATTGTTTGGTTTCGATTGTATCCTATCTCTATTTGAGCAGATTTCTGACCTATTTTATTTGGTTTCTCGAATTTGTCTATAATTTATGCCGCGTTTGCGTGGTGTTTTCTATCGTGGTCTGATGCTTCGATTTCGTTTTATTCTCAACAATGTAATTGTCTAAATTTATTGCCAATATTATGCTTTATAAGGAATGCTATATGTGTGCTGTGCCTGTCATTATCCCGGCTATTGATTTAAAAGATGGTAAGTGCGTACGTTTAAAACAAGGCCGTATGGAAGATGATACGGTATTCTCTGATGATCCCGTTGCCATGGCGGCACGTTGGGTAGATGAGGGCGCACGCCGTCTGCATTTGGTCGATTTGAATGGTGCTTTTGATGGCGTGCCAGTACACAGACAAGTGGTCAATGATATTACCAAAGCATATCCGAACCTGCCTATTCAATTGGGTGGTGGCGTGCGTAATATGAATACTATTGAGCAATACATTACTGCCGGTCTGACCTACATTATTATTGGTACAAAAGCTGTTGAAGAGCCGGATTTTGTGGCAGAAGCTTGCCGTGAATTTGCAGGACACATCATTGTTGGTATCGATGCCAAAGACGGTATGGTCGCCACTCATGGCTGGGGCAATGTTACCGATACCAAGGCGACCGAGCTTGCCAAGCGCTTCGCTGATGTGGGTGTTTCTTCTATTGTGTATACTGATATTGCCCGCGATGGCATGATGCAAGGCGTGAATGTTGAACAAACCGTCAATTTGGCGCGTGAAGGCGGATTACCTGTGATTGCATCAGGCGGCGTTACTGATATGAAAGACATCGAGCTATTAAAGCCTTATGGTGATTGTATCGAAGGTATTATTACTGGTCGTGCTATCTATGAAGGCACGTTGAATTTGAGCGAAGCGCAGCTTTACTTAGATAGCTAAATAAATTAAAAATTAGTCGGTTAAAATCAGACAGCTAATTATCAGCAATCAGCTAAGCGAGAAAAACCCGTAAAAAATAAAGGATGCTTATGGCCAGTTATTTTGACCGTCCAATGATACGCCGCTTTATAAATGCGTGGGGTCAAATGGTGTTGCTGTTAAGCATCTTTTGTACGTGGCCCACCTATGCTGCTGGTGAAGAACTCTCTGGCATTGCAACCGTACTTGGCGTGGAAAGTACACAAGAGGCAACACCTGATAGTGATTCTGCGCCAGACGAGGAAGCATCAGACCCCGCCACCTCATTATCGACACCTGCTCAGCCCCCTGTCATCAGCGGCGAGAGCACCAATAACGGTCAAATTGAAATCACACCCACCCCGCAAAAAGATAATGAAATCCGTCAGCGTATCAATGGTATTTTCTCTGAAATCGAAGGCCTACAAGCCGTTACTGTCAGTGTGAGCCAAGGCGTGGTCACCTTGGCAGGAGAGACTGCCAACGAAAAAAAAGCGCAGCAGGCCATCAATCTGACCAACCGTTTGACTGATGTAGTCACCGTTGATGACAATATCAATCGAACGTTGGACGTTCAAGAGAATGTCTCGACAGTTTATCAAGGACTGAAAGCGCAACTGGAAAACTTAGTGAAGGCGTTACCTTTACTGTTAGTCGGCATCGTTATCTTTGCATTGGTGACATGGTTTGGCAGTTGGTTATCTAATCGCAAGAGAATGTGGCAGCGCTTAACGCCAAATCCGTTTGTCGCCGAGCTATTATCACAAACAGTCAAAGTTATTTTTATTATTTTTGGTCTGATCTTGGGACTGAGCCTTATCGGGGCAGAAACCATCTTAGGTACTTTGCTTGGCGGCGCAGGTGTCATCGGTATTGCCGTTGGTTTTGCGGTCAAAGATACCATCGAAAACTATATTGCCTCACTAATGCTCAGTATCCGCCAGCCATTTCGCGCCCGTGATCAGGTGGTTATCAATGGTCAAGAAGGTATCGTGGTTCGCCTTACTTCGCGAGCCACGATCTTGATGACGCTAGATGGTAACCAGCTGCGTATTCCCAATGCTGAGGTGTTTAAAGGCACCATTCTCAACTATACCAAAAATCCCGAGCGCCGCTTTACTTTTGAATTAGGAGTGGATGCCAATGATGATCCGCTAGCAGCCATCAAAGTAGGACTGGATGCGATCGATACGCTCGCATTTGTATTGGATGAGCCCAAAGCCATCGCGGTGATTACCAATGTGGGTGATTCCAATATTGTGCTAGAGTTTCAGGTTTGGGTAGATCAATCAGAGACGGACTTTGCCAAGGCCCGTAGTATTGCCATTCGTGAGACCAAGCATGCACTCGAAAACGAGGGCTTTAGTTTACCTGAGCCTATTTATCGCCTGCGGTTTAATAACAAATTAGAAAAAGCCTTTGAGCACATGCAGGGCAGTGCGGATAGCGCTAAATCTGACATGACCATCACCCCAACCACGCCTGAGCCTGTTGCCGAGCCTCAAGCTGATGAGCGTCCTGTTGACGATAAAGATAAAAAGCAAGCGAAGGCGCGAGCCAAAGTTATTTTGCAAGGCCGTAATGCTGATGATGTCCTCGATGCTCGCCCTGATGACAAGCTGATGGAAAAGGTCGAGCAAGAGATTGCTCAAAGCTCAGATGAAACGGATTTGCTCAATAATAATAGTCCGCAAGAATAGTAAGAGATAGTAGGTTTAAAAATAGGCACAAAAAGTGCAATCGAACTCGTATTTGGTAGCTAATCAAAGACGAGATTTTTTATGGAAATGAAGCATGTAACTATATTTGCCGTAATCGGCATCGTGGCACTATTGGGCTTTAACATCATCAATGGCAATAGTCATGAGAAAAACAGAGAGGTTGCCATTAGCAGTACTGTTTCTGAACAGCCTACAGCAGCTGTATCTGATGCAGATAGCTTTAAGAATAGCTCTGCAAATATCGCCAGCAAACCACTTGGCGAACAGCCAAAAGCCATTTTAGATGATGCAACCAATAAAATCGATCAAGCACAGCAATCTGAGCAAGATCGTTTGGAACAGATGAGTAATGCACAGTAAAAAAATATTTAACCTAAAACTATAAATAACAAAGCATAAAAAAGGGCCAACGTTATCGTTAGCCCTTTTTTATTTATGGTGCTACAGTTTCAGATTAGCTTTTTTTTGCTAGAGCTTCTACGACTACTTCTCTTTGCTGGACCTTTCTTAGACGGCTGTTTTTTGGCAGGCTGTTTTTTGGTCTGATTCATGGCACTAGACTGAAGTTTTTCTTTCAAATCAAAATCAATTTGCAGTAAGTCCATGTTGACGCCAGCAACCTGTACCTTGACCAAGTCACCAAGTCCAAACAGCTTGCCCTTGTCTTTGCCGATGAGCTGCTGTTGCTGCTCATCATAAACAAAGAAATCATCGCCCACATTGGAGATATGTACCAAGCCATCGATGTATAGATCAGTCAACGTAACGAATAGGCCGAAGTTGGTCACGGTCGTCACAACCCCTTCGAACTCTTCACCGACATGATCCGTCATATAATGACACTTGAGCCAAGACTCTACAAAGCGAGATGCTTTTTCTGCACGGCGCTCTGTATCAGACGTCTGTGTACCCGCGCCGTCAAGTGAAAAATCCATGACAGGTTGCTTGCTGTTTGTTACTTTTGCTTTGATCGCACGATGCAGCATTAGATCTGGATAACGGCGAATCGGCGAGGTAAAGTGGCTATATTCATCATAAGCCAAGCCGAAGTGACCAATATTGTCAGGGGCATAATTTGCCTGCATCATCGAGCGCAGCAACATGCTATGAATGCTAATCGCATCTGGTCTGTCTTTGGTTGCTTCAATAATACGCTGATAATCGGCTTGCGTTGGATTCTCTTCTGGGAAGGGTAGGCCAAAGTTTTTTGCATATTCGTGAATACGCATTGATTTTTCATTATCAGGCTTATCGTGGTTACGATATAAGACTGGCAGCTCATGTTTGAGTGCAAAGTTTGCCGCGCAGGTATTAGCGAGGAGCATACACTCTTCAATCAGCTTCTGAGAGTCACCGCGAGTACGCGGTAATATAGCGTCAATCCCGCCTTTTTCATTAAATTTGATGTAGGTTTCGACCGTCTCAAACTCCATGGCATGACGCTCTTCACGTTTTTTGAGCAGTAACTCATAAAGCTGATGCAATGTATCAATCGATTTTTTGACGTCTTTATTGCCCGTTAATGATTTAGGAAGTCTCTTATCAGTCGGATTGACAAAATAGTCGTTCACTTGGTTATACGTGAGACGCGCTTGTGAGTGCATCACTGATGGATAAAACTCATATCCTGTGACCTTACCTGCACGTGATACTTTAATATCAGCCACCATGCATAGACGATCAAGGTTAGGGTTCAATGAACACAGGCCATTAGAGAGGACTTCAGGGAGCATCGGAATCACACGATGCGGGAAGTATACAGACGTACCGCGCTCGTAAGCATCTTGATCTAGTGGAGAGTTTGGCGTGACATAGTAGCTGACATCCGCAATTGCGACCACGACGCGGTAGTTGCCGCCTGAGCGCTTCTCAGCAAATACGGCATCATCGAAGTCACGAGCATCTTCACCATCGATAGTAACGAGTGGCAGATGACGCAAATCTTTGCGACCTTTTATGTCTTTCTCAGTTGGTTCTTGATATTCAGCAGCTTGTTTGAGCGCCGCTTCACTGAAATCTGATGGGATATCATAGTTGAGTAAAGTGGTCTCAATAATCAGCTCTCGATCGTTATCATCAGACAATACCTCAGTGATTTTGCCAGTGGCAAATTCATGCTGGTTCGGCCAGTCGATGATATCGACTTTGACAGGCGCGCCTTGTTTGATATTGAGGGCTTGGACATTATCATCAGTGACAGTGATTGGTTGATGACTGTTTGGACTACCAAGCTCAACACAATAGCCGTCTTCATCACGCGCAAGTGTACCGATAAAGTTGTTCTGGCGGCGCTCAATCACATCGACAATACGACCTTCAGTACGACCGCGATTGTCTGTTGACGTGCCAACTGCTGCTACTGTATCGCCATTGAATACCCAGCGCATTTGTTTTTCATGCAAAAATAAATCTGGCATATCACTTAGCACCACAAAGCCAAAGCCTTTTGGATGTGCAGATACGGTGCCTGTAACGATATCTTGCTTAGTGACTGTGCGATAGCGATAGGGACGGCCTTCGCGATTGACTTGACCGTCGCGTGCCATGGCTTTTAGGCGATTGCCCAAAGCATCAAACTGATCTGGATCTTCAATCTCAAAGATCTGCGCCAGCTGCTTGTGAGTGACTTCCCCATGCTCACCAATCGTACTGAGTATCAACTCACGACTAGGGATTGGGTTGTCGTATTTTTGTGCCTCACTTGAGGCGTTTGGATCATTCCAACTCATAAATTACCGTATCTATTTTTTAAATTATTAATAGTGACTATCTTAACACGAACGGCAGCGCAATATCTTGCGTCAATTGCCTTATGTGCCTTCAATAGCAAAAAGCGTTGCATTTTTAAATGAACGCTATTGGGATCAATCAAATATCGATATCAACACTGCTTGATTGATTGGTGATTTTTTTACTGTCTAGCTCTTTTGAGACTTCTAGCACTGTGGTTTGATTTGATTTATCCAGGTATTTCTGTGCTTTATCGACTTCAGTGGTCAAGCTATTGACCGTTTGTTTCATATTTTCTAATGCTTCGATTTTATAATTACTAATCATATCCATGGTGTCATAGACATTATTGAAGGCATTTTGCAGTTTATCAAGCTCAATGCTACTACTTGTTGCTTGTTCATGAATCTCACCTGACTGACGCTTAAGCATGGCAGAGGTTGATTCAATCAAGCTACTCGTGGTTTTATTCAATGCCGTAATCTGATCAAGTACCAGCTTTTGATTGGTCATGGCTTGAGCAACTACCACCGCCGTACGTAGTGCTGAAACAGTGGTCGTCGTTGCTCGATCAACCCCTTTAATCAGCTCTAGATTGTTTTTACGGATGGTGTCGAGCGCTAGATAACCTTGTACGTTGACGGCCAACTGAGTTAAAAAGTCAGTGTTTTTTTGACGCACATAAAACAGCATCTCTTCTTTGATAATACGCGCTTTTTCAGGATCAGTCGCTTCTATGGCGTAGACTTTTTGCTCTAGTTGCTCATCTATCTTTTTGCCAACATAGATATACTGGCGTATAGACTGCATCAGCTCCCACATATTAACTTTTTCTTGCTCAATCATTGCATTGTCTTTGAGCAATTCATCTTTACCGTTATATAAACTGGTTACTACTGCATTGATATGCGATTGCGCTGACTCATACTGACGGAAATAGTCTTGCACTTTATTACCAAATGGAATCAGACCGAATAGCTTACGTGAATTGGTCAGCTCTTTTTTGCTTGGGTCTAAATCTTCGACGATACCGCGTAATTCGGTTAAAGATTTGGCAATAGGGGAATTGTCAAACAAGCTGTCATTGAGGCTTTTGGCCGGTAGCTCAAGCATACGATTAGAGACTTGAGCGGATTCACGAATCTCTTTGGTGCCCAGATTATGAATGGATTGGACGTTTTGCTGAAATTCTGGACTGTGCACGGAGTTAGTAATCACGTGATCGACGAACGCATCCACTTTGGCATCCAGCTCCGGAATTTGGCTTTCATCCAACTTAACCATTTGATCGGCTTCACTTTTTTGTATTTCTTTGACAGGTTCAGGCGCTGTGAGAGAGATACTAGGAGTTGTGGCGTTTTCTGGTGGTGTTAATTCTTGCATGAAAGTTCCCTTGATGTCAGATAAAAGCAGTGTTTTTATAAACGACTCTATTGGTCGTGATATAGATTATTGTTGTACACTGACTAAAAATTTTGATAAATGCTGATTAGCAAATATAAAACAGATCTTTAGACTACCGCGTAATCAAATAGTTGAGAAGGTAGATTTTGTAAAATAGCGTCAGCCAATTATATCTGGCTAAATACATTTAAAAGAGACAGTAGGCAGTCCAAATAATAAAAAACCATCAATATCCCGTAGCATATTGATGGTTAGATTTATAAATAACTATATGGACTGACAGCCACTACTTAAAGCAATCTCATAAAAGACTATTTTTTCTTTGTAGGTCCAAGCAGCATACCCATTTGGCGACCTTCCATCTTAGGATATTGTTCGACGTTTGAGATATCAGCAGTATCTTCAATGATACGATCAAGTTGTTTGCGACCAAGATCTTGGTGCGCCATTTCACGTCCGCGGAAACGGATGCTAATTTTAACTTTGTCTTGATCTTCCAAGAAGCTGATAATTTTTCTCAGTTTAACCTGATAATCGGCTTCTTCGGTACTAGGACGTAGCTTCATCTCTTTGAGCTGAGTCTGCTTTTGGTTTTTCTTAGCTTCTTTAGCCTTTTGCTTTTGATCATAGAGGAAATGTTTATAATCCATGATCTTACATACTGGCGGCTTAGCTTCAGGAACTAATTCAACCAAATCTAGGTTTTCATCACGTGCCGCTTTCATCGCGGTTGCGATATCAACCACACCCATTTGCTCGCCATCTTCTTTGACGAGACGGACTTCTTTGACGTTGATATCTTCGTTGATGTTCAAACGGTTGGACTGTTTAATAGGTATTACTCCTCATCTGTTTTTGGGGTCTGTCGGCCTTTTTTACTGACAGCGGTCTGTACTAATGTAATAAATTCAGAAACACTCATCACGCCAAGGTTCTCACCTTCGCGCGTTCGGACGTTGACACTGCCCGATTCCACTTCTTTATCCCCTAATACTAGCATATAGGGAATACGTTCTAATGTTTTCTCTCGTATCTTAAATCCAATCTTTTCGTTACGCAAGTCGCTAACGGCACGCAAACCTGCATTTTTGAGCTCACTAACCACGTTTTCACAGGCATCAGCTTGCTTATCAGTGATGTTCATGACCACAACTTGTTGCGGTGCTAGCCATACTGGCATCCAACCAGCATAGTGTTCGATCAAAATACCAATGAAGCGCTCAAATGACCCTAAGATGGCACGGTGCAACATAATAGGCACTTCACGATCGTTCTGCTCATTGACGAACTCAGCATCGAGGCGCTCAGGCATATTGGGATCTACCTGAATGGTACCGCATTGCCAAATACGACCTAACGAGTCTTTTAGACTAAACTCAATCTTTGGACCATAGAAAGCGCCTTCGCCAGGTAGATAATCCCAGTCTAGGCCTGAGCTATCAAGCGCATCTGCTAACGCCTTTTCTGCAAAGTCCCAAGACTCATCACTACCAACACGTTTTTCGGGACGAGTAGAGAGCTTCATAATAATGTTATCGAAGCCAAAATCTTCATAGACAGCAAGCGTTAGCTTGATAAATTCTGCTACTTCTTGCTGAATCTGTGCTTGCGTGCAAAAGATATGAGCATCATCTTGCGTAAAACCACGTACGCGCATCAGACCGTGCAATGAACCTGATGGCTCGTTACGATGGCAAGAACCAAATTCTGCCATACGTAGTGGCAAATCACGGTAAGACTTTAAGCCTTGATTGAACACTTGCACATGACAAGGGCAGTTCATTGGTTTTACGGCATAATCACGATTTTCACTAGAGGTCGTGAACATATTAGTTGCGTAGTTGCCCCAATGTCCTGAGCGCTCCCACAGACTGCGATCAACGATTTGTGGCGTTTTGATCTCTTCGTAGCCGTTATCGTATTGTACTTTACGCATATATTGCTCAAGTACTTGATAAATTGTCCAGCCATTGGCATGCCAGAACACCATACCTGGGGCTTGCTCTTGCATATGAAATAGGTTTAACGCTTTACCAATTTTACGATGGTCACGTTTTTCTGCTTCTTCAATACGCTGGATATAGGCTTTTAGCTGTTTTTTATCAGCCCAAGCAGTACCATAAATACGTTGCAGTTGCTCGTTTTTCGCATCACCGCGCCAATAGGCACCTGACATTTTGGTCAGTTTAAATACTTTCAAAAAGCGCGTATTGGGCACATGCGGGCCACGGCACATATCGACGTATTCTTGATGATGATACAGACCAAAAGCTTCTTCACCTGGCATATCATTAATCAGTTTTAGCTTATAGTCTTCGTTACGTGATTCAAAGATCTCAATTGCTTCGGCACGTGGCGTCATTTTTTTGATAACGTCATAATCTTGCTTGATCAGCTCCATCATGCGTTTTTCAATAGCTTCCATGTGCTCAGGCGTAAATGGCGTTTCACTAAAGATATCGTAATAAAAACCATCATCAATAACAGGACCAATGACCATCTTCACATCAGGATATAGCTGTTTAACTGCATGACCTAATAAGTGAGCGCATGAGTGACGAATGATATCGACACCGTCATCGTCTTTTGGTGTCACGATTTCAACGTTGGCATCAGCGACGATAGGATCGTACGCATCTACTAGGTGACCATTGACACGTCCAGCAACTGTCGCTTTAGCGAGCCCTGCCCCAATACTTTGCGCCACTTCCATGACTGTTGTATGACCTTCGAAGTTTTTCACGCTACCATCGGGTAAAGTAATCGCTACCATAATCTATTCGCCTGTTATTAGGTCCGTTGGCAGTGATGATTGCAACCATCAATCATATAACCGTAAGACCGCATCAATTATATCTAATCATTGTGATATATAGTAAGAGTGACACATTACTTGCTACTGCTTTGTACTGCTATATATTGTGGGTTTTATTGGTTATTCAAGAGTGTTTAACCAATAACGACATCATAGACAGAACTTTGTCATCTATCTAATACAGATAATCAGTAAAAATAAGTAATGCAATAAAAGGGTGATTATAGCAAAAACCGTCTACCAAGACTAGATAGCAAGGGGTAGAGCCTTAAGCTCAATAAGAGATAAACTGCGAAAGTTATTTTTGAACATTTCAAAACAGAATGTTGGCAAAACTATATAAAACTTGGCGATTGACCCTCTGTATAGCGATGTTTGTAGTAATATCAATATTGAAGGTGGAAGAAGTAGAAGCAAATTCAAAGAGGTAAAAATACTTCAAAGATAATAAACGGCAATACATATCTGATAAAACTGTCAATCAGAGCACACTTCTATTTTCTTTCCTTTTAAAGCAGCCAGCTCCAACCCATTGAAAAAGCTATCTTTTTTATATTCTGCTAAAATAAGTCCAAAAACATCAACAAAACAGGTTGACACAAAAATTAAACCCTCTATAATACGCCCTCATCAGACGAACTGGCAGTGAGAGATGTGTAGATTACACATTAATAACGCAGTTAACCTGGCGAAACAAATTATAAAAAGTCTTGACAATTCAAATCATTATGATAAGATAGTCGGCTCGCTAGATAGCTTAACCGGACACGGAAAAGGCAGATAGCATCAGTAATACCCTATATATCGATGACTGGACGACAGTGATTGAGACTATTTAAAAGCATAACTAAAGAACAACTTGTGTGGATTTTTGCTGATTCAGAATGCTAAAAAATAAAGTTGGTCGACTATCTTTTCGGTAGAACACCAACTATAAAAATTATCATTTAAGACAGCAGAAAAACTCAAAGTTAATTCATTACGAACATAATTACGAGCGATTTTGCCAGATTAGATGAGCCAAGATTAGAAGTCGTCTTACTATTTATAGTGAAGACTTCAAGCAAGATTAAACTGAAGAGTTTGATCATGGCTCAGATTGAACGCTGGCGGCAGGCTTAACACATGCAAGTCGAGCGGAAACGATGATAGCTTGCTATCAGGCGTCGAGCGGCGGACGGGTGAGTAATACTTAGGAATCTACCTAGTAGTGGGGGATAGCTCGGGGAAACTCGAATTAATACCGCATACGTCCTACGGGAGAAAGCAGGGGATCATTAGACCTTGCGCTATTAGATGAGCCTAAGTCGGATTAGCTAGATGGTGGGGTAAAGGCCTACCATGGCGACGATCTGTAGCTGGTCTGAGAGGATGATCAGCCACACCGGGACTGAGACACGGCCCGGACTCCTACGGGAGGCAGCAGTGGGGAATATTGGACAATGGGGGGAACCCTGATCCAGCCATGCCGCGTGTGTGAAGAAGGCCTTTTGGTTGTAAAGCACTTTAAGCAGTGAAGAAGACTCTTCGGTTAATACCGGGGACGATGACATTAGCTGCAGAATAAGCACCGGCTAACTCTGTGCCAGCAGCCGCGGTAATACAGAGGGTGCAAGCGTTAATCGGAATTACTGGGCGTAAAGCGAGCGTAGGTGGCTTGATAAGTCAGATGTGAAATCCCGGGCTTAACCTGGGAACTGCATCTGAAACTGTTAGGCTAGATTAGGTGAGAGGTAAGTAGAATTTCAGGTGTAGCGGTGAAATGCGTAGAGATCTGAAGGAATACCGATGGCGAAGGCAGCTTCCTGGCATCATACTGACACTGAGGCTCGAAAGCGTGGGTAGCAAACAGGATTAGATACCCTGGTAGTCCACGCCGTAAACGATGTCTACTAGTCGTTGGGTCCCTTGAGGACTTAGTGACGCAGCTAACGCAATAAGTAGACCGCCTGGGGAGTACGGCCGCAAGGTTAAAACTCAAATGAATTGACGGGGCCCGCACAAGCGGTGGAGCATGTGGTTTAATTCGATGCAACGCGAAGAACCTTACGGTCTTGACATACACAGAATCTTGTAGAGATACGAGAGTGCCTTCGGGAATTGTGATACAGGTGCTGCATGGCTGTCGTCAGCTCGTGTCGTGAGATGTTGGGTTAAGTCCCGCAACGAGCGCAACCCTTGTCCTTAGTTACCAGCACTTCGGGTGGGAACTCTAAGGATACTGCCAGTGACAAACTGGAGGAAGGCGGGGACGACGTCAAGTCATCATGGCCCTTACGACCAGGGCTACACACGTGCTACATGGTAGGTACAGAGGGCAGCTACACAGCGATGTGATGCGAATCTCAAAAAGCCTATCGTAGTCCAGATTGGAGTCTGCAACTCGACTCCATGAAGTAGGAATCGCTAGTAATCGCGGATCAGAATGCCGCGGTGAATACGTTCGGGCCTTGTACACACCGCCCGTCACACCATGGGAGTTGATTGCACCAGAAGTGGTTAGCCTAACTTAGTGAGGGCGATCACCACGGTGTGGTTGATGACTGGGGTGAAGTCGTAACAAGGTAGCCGTAGGGGAACCTGCGGCTGGATCACCTCCTTATAGACAGCATTCGCTCAGCAAGAATTCACAACAAGTTGTTCTTTAGTTTAAGCTTACGTTTTAGGACGTATTAGGGTCTGTAGCTCAGCTGGTTAGAGCACCGTGTTGATAACGCGGGGGTCAGTGGTTCGAGTCCACTTAGACCCACCATTATTAATGTAGGTGAAAGAGCCCTAAGTAAATCCGCTTTAAGGGATTTCTCTCTTGCGCTCGGATCGAAGCAGTGCTTCGATTGTATCCTCGCTCAGGGGCCATAGCTCAGTTGGTAGAGCGCCTGCCTTGCACGCAGGAGGTCAACGGTTCGACTCCGTTTGGCTCCACCACTACATACAGCTAAGCTTAGCGTGCTAAATAAAATAGGTATCAAATAGAAACAAGTGATTTGCACACGATTACTTCTTTCTGTTTTATACAGAAAACTATGACTCGACGAGAGCATAGGAACTATTTAAAAACATAGATATGAGTCTGGGTTAGGATGAGCGTATTCACGCGCCCATCTTAACCTTAATAACTCACCTCTTAACGACATTGTTTGTTATCCCAGGGGTGAGTTATTAAAAAGTAAAGAGAACTGAATCAAGCGTATAAACATAGGTGATATCGTTATCATAATTAGATTGTATGACACATAGAAGTCGAAAGACTACTTGGGGTTGTATGGTCAAGTAATGAAGCGCACATGGTGGATGCCTTGGCAGTCAGAGGCGATGAAAGACGTGACAGCCTGCGATAAGCTTCTGGGTGGCGGCAATATCCTGTGATCCGGAGATTTCTGAATGGGGAAACCCACTTACCATAAGGTAGGTATCCTAATTTATTAGGAAGCGAACGAGGGAAGTGAAACATCTCAGTACCCTTAGGAAAAGACATCAATTGAGATTCCCTAGTAGCGGCGAGCGAACGGGGAGAAGCCGATTAATGCTAATGTAGAAGAACAGCGTGGGAAAGCTGACCATAGTAGGTGATAGTCCTGTATTCGAAACATTAGCGTTAACATATTAAGTAGAGCGGGGCACGAGAAATCCTGTTTGAAGATGGGGGGACCATCCTCCAAGGCTAAATACTCCTGACTGACCGATAGTGAACCAGTACCGTGAGGGAAAGGCGAAAAGAACCCCTGTGAGGGGAGTGAAATAGAACCTGAAACCGTGTGCGTACAAGCAGTGGGAGCCCACTTGTTGGGTGACCGCGTACCTTTTGTATAATGGGTCAGCGACTTATATTCTGTAGCAAGGTTAACCGTTTAGGGGAGCCGTAGGGAAACCGAGTCTTAATAGGGCGACTAGTTGCAGGGTATAGACCCGAAACCGAGTGATCTATCCATGAGCAGGTTGAAAGTGCCGTAACAGGCACCGGAGGACCGAACCCACTGTCGTTGAAAAGCCAGGGGATGACTTGTGGATAGGGGTGAAAGGCTAATCAAACTCGGTGATAGCTGGTTCTCCCCGAAAGCTATTTAGGTAGCGCCTCGGACGAACACCATTGGGGGTAGAGCACTGTTTCGGCTAGGGGGTCATACCGACTTACCAAACCGATGCAAACTCCGAATACCGATGAGTGATATCCGGGAGACACACGGTGGGTGCTAACGTCCATCGTGGAGAGGGAAACAACCCAGACCGCCAGCTAAGGCCCCAAATTCCTAGTTAAGTGGGAAACGAGGTGGGAAGGCATAGACAGCTAGGAGGTTGGCTTAGAAGCAGCCATCCTTTAAAGAAAGCGTAATAGCTCACTAGTCGAGTCGGCCCGCGCGGAAGATGTAACGGGGCTCAAACTAGGAGCCGAAGCTGCGGATTTGAATTTGTTTTCAAGTGGTAGGGGAGCGTTGTGTAAGCCTGTGAAGGTGTGTTGTAAAGCATGCTGGAGGTATCACAAGAGCGAATGCTGACGTGAGTAACGATAATGGGTGTGAAAAGCATCCACGCCGGAAGATCAAGGGTTCCAGTCCAACGTTAATCGGGGCTGGGTGAGTCGACCCCTAAGGCGAGGCCGAAAGGCGTAGTCGATGGGAAATCGGTTAATATTCCGATACTTGTTTATAATGCGATGGAGGGACGGAGAAGGTTATGTCAGCCTGGCGTTGGTTGTCCAGGTGAAAGGATGTAGGTTTATAGCTTAGGTAAATCCGGGCTATTCTATACCGAGATCTGATAGCAAGCTGTACATGTACAGCGAAGTGGCAAATACCATGCTTCCAGGAAAATCTTCTAAGCAATAGTTATAAACGAATCGTACCCTAAACCGACACAGGTGATCAGGTAGAGAATACCAAGGCGCTTGAGAGAACTCTGCTGAAGGAACTAGGCAAAATGGTACCGTAACTTCGGGAGAAGGTACGCTGTTGGTGGTGATAGGACTTGCTCCTTGAGCTGCTGGCAGTCGCAGATACCATGCTGCTGCAACTGTTTATTAAAAACACAGCACTCTGCAAACACGAAAGTGGACGTATAGGGTGTGATGTCTGCCCGGTGCTGGAAGGTTAATTGATGGGCTTAGCGTAAGCGAAGGTCTTGATCGAAGCCCCAGTAAACGGCGGCCGTAACTATAACGGTCCTAAGGTAGCGAAATTCCTTGTCGGGTAAGTTCCGACCTGCACGAATGACATAATGATGGCAGCGCTGTCTCCAGCAGAGACTCAGTGAAATCGAAATCGCAGTGAAGATGCTGTGTACCCGCGGCTAGACGGAAAGACCCCGTGAACCTTTACTACAGCTTTACATTGAACTTTGACCTGACTTGTGCAGGATAGGTGGGAGGCTTTGAAACCGAGACGCCAGTCTTGGTGGAGCCATCCTTGAACTACCCCCCGGTCATGTTGGGGTTCTAACTCAGGTATCACAATACCGAGGACAATGTATGGTGGGTAGTTTGACTGGGGCGGTCTCCTCCTAAAGAGTAACGGAGGAGTACGAAGGTGCGCTCAGACCGGTCGGAAATCGGTCGAAGAGTATAAAGGCAAAAGCGCGCTTAACTGCGAGACCCACAAGTCGAGCAGGTACGAAAGTAGGTCTTAGTGATCCGGTGGTTCTGTATGGAAGGGCCATCGCTCAACGGATAAAAGGTACTCTGGGGATAACAGGCTGATACCGCCCAAGAGTTCATATCGACGGCGGTGTTTGGCACCTCGATGTCGGCTCATCTCATCCTAGGGCTGAAGCAGGTCCTAAGGGTATGGCTGTTCGCCATTTAAAGAGGTACGCGAGCTGGGTTTAGAACGTCGTGAGACAGTTCGGTCCCTATCTACCGTGGGCGTTGGAAATTTGAGAGGATCTGCTCCTAGTACGAGAGGACCAGAGTGGACGAACCACTGGTGTTCGGGTTGTCATGCCAATGGCATTGCCCGGTAGCTACGTTCGGATGGGATAACCGCTGAAAGCATCTAAGCGGGAAGCCCACCTCAAGATTAGATTTCCCTAAAGAGCCGTTCAAGACTAGGACGTTGATAGGCAGGGTGTGGAAGCGCAGCGATGTGTGTAGCTAACCTGTACTAATTGCTCGTTTGGCTTGACCATACAACACCCAAGTGGTTTGTATCAAGTCTAATTAATCTATCTTGTATAGCCCAGGCTATAGAAACAGACAGAATATTTCGATATCACCGTTAACCTTGATTCAGTTAGGGTAAGTGGTACTTATCAAAAGTCACACAAACAGACTCATATCTAACCCCCTTTGCTGACGACAATAGCGCGATGGCACCACCTGATCCCTTCCCGAACTCAGAAGTGAAACATCGTTGCGCCAATGGTAGTGTGGTTCGCCCATGTGAGAGTAGGTCATCGTCAGCTCCTTATTCCTGATTAGCCCCCTAATTTAACCGTTAGGGGGCTTTTCTTTGTCGGCATTTTAATAATAATTTCCTGATCAATAGGTTCTCATTTTATTTGGCAAAATAATTATAAAAAAGGGTCAATTAGCCTTGACCCAGCCTCAAACCCGCGTATAATGCTTCCCAGTCGAAAGGGAAGTGGTGAGAAAGCTTAAGCGATTAAGTTATTTCAAACTAATTAAAAATACTTCTTGACTAAATCAATAAAGGGTCTATAATACGCCCTCATCAGACGGACTGGCAGTGAGAGATGTGTCAATTACACATTAATAACGCGGTTAACCTGTTGAAACAAATTAAAATAAAGCTTGACAATTCAAATCATTATGATAAGATAGTCGGCTCGCTAGATAGCTTAACTGGCAACAGGGAAGGCGAAAAGCGTAAGTAATACCCTATATATCGATGACTGGACGACAGTGATTGAAACTATTTAAAAGCATAACTAAAGAACAACTTGTGTGGATTTTTGCTGATTCAGAATGCTAAAAAATAAAGTTGGTCGACTATCTTTTCGGTAGAACACCAACTATAAAAATTATCATTTAAGACAGCAGAAAAACTCAAAGTTAATTCATTACGAACATAATTACGAGCGATTTTGCCAGATTAGATGAGCCAAGATTAGAAGTCGTCTTACTATTTATAGTGAAGACTTCAAGCAAGATTAAACTGAAGAGTTTGATCATGGCTCAGATTGAACGCTGGCGGCAGGCTTAACACATGCAAGTCGAGCGGAAACGATGATAGCTTGCTATCAGGCGTCGAGCGGCGGACGGGTGAGTAATACTTAGGAATCTACCTAGTAGTGGGGGATAGCTCGGGGAAACTCGAATTAATACCGCATACGTCCTACGGGAGAAAGCAGGGGATCATTAGACCTTGCGCTATTAGATGAGCCTAAGTCGGATTAGCTAGATGGTGGGGTAAAGGCCTACCATGGCGACGATCTGTAGCTGGTCTGAGAGGATGATCAGCCACACGGGACTGAGACACGGCCCGGACTCCTACGGGAGGCAGCAGTGGGGAATATTGGACAATGGGGGGAACCCTGATCCAGCCATGCCGCGTGTGTGAAGAAGGCCTTTTGGTTGTAAAGCACTTTAAGCAGTGAAGAAGACTCTTCGGTTAATACCCGGGGACGATGACATTAGCTGCAGAATAAGCACCGGCTAACTCTGTGCCAGCAGCCGCGGTAATACAGAGGGTGCAAGCGTTAATCGGAATTACTGGGCGTAAAGCGAGCGTAGGTGGCTTGATAAGTCAGATGTGAAATCCCCGGGCTTAACCTGGGAACTGCATCTGAAACTGTTAGGCTAGAGTAGGTGAGAGGGAAGTAGAATTTCAGGTGTAGCGGTGAAATGCGTAGAGATCTGAAGGAATACCGATGGCGAAGGCAGCTTCCTGGCATCATACTGACACTGAGGCTCGAAAGCGTGGGTAGCAAACAGGATTAGATACCCTGGTAGTCCACGCCGTAAACGATGTCTACTAGTCGTTGGGTCCCTTGAGGACTTAGTGACGCAGCTAACGCAATAAGTAGACCGCACGGGAGTACGGCCGCAAGGTTAAAACTCAAATGAATTGACGGGGCCCGCACAAGCGGTGGAGCATGTGGTTTAATTCGATGCAACGCGAAGAACCTTACCGGTCTTGACATACACAGAATCTTGTAGAGATACGAGAGTGCCTTCGGGAATTGTGATACAGGTGCTGCATGGCTGTCGTCAGCTCGTGTCGTGAGATGTTGGGTTAAGTCCCGCAACGAGCGCAACCCTTGTCCTTAGTTACCAGCACTTCGGGTGGGAACTCTAAGGATACTGCCAGTGACAAACTGGAGGAAGGCGGGGACGACGTCAAGTCATCATGGCCCTTACGACCAGGGCTACACACGTGCTACAATGGTAGGTACAGAGGGCAGCTACACAGCGATGTGATGCGAATCTCAAAAAGCCTATCGTAGTCCAGATTGGAGTCTGCAACTCGACTCCATGAAGTAGGAATCGCTAGTAATCGCGGATCAGAATGCCGCGGTGAATACGTTCGGGCCTTGTACACACCGCCCGTCACACCATGGGAGTTGATTGCACCAGAAGTGGTTAGCCTAACTTAGTGAGGGCGATCACCACGGTGTGGTTGATGACTGGGGTGAAGTCGTAACAAGGTAGCCGTAGGGGAACCTGCGGCTGGATCACCTCCTTATAGACAGCATTCGCTCAGCAAGAATTCACAACAAGTTGTTCTTTAGTTTAAGCTTACGTTTTAGGACGTATTAGGGTCTGTAGCTCAGCTGGTTAGAGCACCGTGTTGATAACGCGGGGGTCAGTGGTTCGAGTCCACTTAGACCCACCATTATTAATGTAGGTGAAAGAGCCCTAAGTAAATCCGCTTTAAGGATTTCCTCTTGCGCTCGGATCGAAGCAGTGCTTCGATTGTATCCTCGCTCAGGGGCCATAGCTCAGTTGGTAGAGCGCCTGCCTTGCACGCAGGAGGTCAACGGTTCGACTCCGTTTGGCTCCACCACTACATACAGCTAAGCTTAGCGTGCTAAATAAAATAGGTATCAAATAGAAACAAGTGATTTGCACACGATTACTTCTTTCTGTTTTATACAGAAAACTATGACTCGACGAGAGCATAGGAACTATTTAAAAACATAGATATGAGTCTGGGTTAGGATGAGCGTATTCACGCGCCCATCTTAACCTTAATAACTCACCTCTTAACGACATTGTTTGTTATCCCAGGGGTGAGTTATTAAAAAGTAAAGAGAACTGAATCAAGCGTATAAACATAGGTGATATCGTTATCATAATTAGATTGTATGACACATAGAAGTCGAAAGACTACTTGGGGTTGTATGGTCAAGTAATGAAGCGCACATGGTATGCCTTGGCAGTCAGAGGCGATGAAAGACGTGACAGCCTGCGATAAGCTTCGGGGAGGCGGCAATATCCTGTGATCCGGAGATTTCTGAATGGGGAAACCCACTTACCATAAGGTAGGTATCCTAATTTATTAGGAAGCGAACGAGGGGAAGTGAAACATCTCAGTACCCTTAGGAAAAGACATCAATTGAGATTCCCTAGTAGCGGCGAGCGAACGGGGAGAAGCCGATTAATGCTAATGTAGAAGAACAGCGTGGGAAAGCTGACCATAGTAGGTGATAGTCCTGTATTCGAAACATTAGCGTTAACATATTAAGTAGAGCGGGGCACGAGAAATCCTGTTTGAAGATGGGGGGACCATCCTCCAAGGCTAAATACTCCTGACTGACCGATAGTGAACCAGTACCGTGAGGGAAAGGCGAAAAGAACCCCTGTGAGGGGAGTGAAATAGAACCTGAAACCGTGTGCGTACAAGCAGTGGGAGCCCACTTGTTGGGTGACCGCGCGTACCTTTTGTATAATGGGTCAGCGACTTATATTCTGTAGCAAGGTTAACCGTTTAGGGGAGCCGTAGGGAAACCGAGTCTTAATAGGGCGACTAGTTGCAGGGTATAGACCCGAAACCGAGTGATCTATCCATGAGCAGGTTGAAAGTGCCGTAACAGGCACCGGAGGACCGAACCCACTGTCGTTGAAAAGCCAGGGGATGACTTGTGGATAGGGGTGAAAGGCTAATCAAACTCGGTGATAGCTGGTTCTCCCCGAAAGCTATTTAGGTAGCGCCTCGGACGAACACCATTGGGGGTAGAGCACTGTTTCGGCTAGGGGGTCATACCGACTTACCAAACCGATGCAAACTCCGAATACCGATGAGTGATATCCGGGAGACACACGGTGGGTGCTAACGTCCATCGTGGAGAGGGAAACAACCCAGACCGCCAGCTAAGGCCCCAAATTCCTAGTTAAGTGGGAAACGAGGTGGGAAGGCATAGACAGCTAGGAGGTTGGCTTAGAAGCAGCCATCCTTTAAAGAAAGCGTAATAGCTCACTAGTCGAGTCGGCCCGCGCGGAAGATGTAACGGGGCTCAAACTAGGAGCCGAAGCTGCGGATTTGAATTTGTTTTCAAGTGGTAGGGGAGCGTTGTGTAAGCCTGTGAAGGTGTGTTGTAAAGCATGCTGGAGGTATCACAAGAGCGAATGCTGACGTGAGTAACGATAATGGGTGTGAAAAGCATCCACGCCGGAAGATCAAGGGTTCCAGTCCAACGTTAATCGGGGCTGGGTGAGTCGACCCCTAAGGCGAGGCCGAAAGGCGTAGTCGATGGGAAATCGGTTAATATTCCGATACTTGTTTATAATGCGATGGAGGGACGGAGAAGGTTATGTCAGCCTGGCGTTGGTTGTCCAGGTGAAAGGATGTAGGTTTATAGCTTAGGTAAATCCGGGCTATTCTATACCGAGATCTGATAGCAAGCTGTACATGTACAGCGAAGTGGCAAATACCATGCTTCCAGGAAAAGCTTCTAAGCAATAGTTATAAACGAATCGTACCCTAAACCGACACAGGTGATCAGGTAGAGAATACCAAGGCGCTTGAGAGAACTCTGCTGAAGGAACTAGGCAAAATGGTACCGTAACTTCGGGAGAAGGTACGCTGTTGGTGGTGATAGGACTTGCTCCTTGAGCTGCTGGCAGTCGCAGATACCAGGCTGCTGCAACTGTTTATTAAAAACACAGCACTCTGCAAACACGAAAGTGGACGTATAGGGTGTGATGTCTGCCCGGTGCTGGAAGGTTAATTGATGGGCTTAGCGTAAGCGAAGGTCTTGATCGAAGCCCCAGTAAACGGCGGCCGTAACTATAACGGTCCTAAGGTAGCGAAATTCCTTGTCGGGTAAGTTCCGACCTGCACGAATGACATAATGATGGCAGCGCTGTCTCCAGCAGAGACTCAGTGAAATCGAAATCGCAGTGAAGATGCTGTGTACCCGCGGCTAGACGGAAAGACCCCGTGAACCTTTACTACAGCTTTACATTGAACTTTGACCTGACTTGTGCAGGATAGGTGGGAGGCTTTGAAACCGAGACGCCAGTCTTGGTGGAGCCATCCTTGAAATACCACCCTGGTCATGTTGGGGTTCTAACTCAGGTATCACAATACCGAGGACAATGTATGGTGGGTAGTTTGACTGGGGCGGTCTCCTCCTAAAGAGTAACGGAGGAGTACGAAGGTGCGCTCAGACCGGTCGGAAATCGGTCGAAGAGTATAAAGGCAAAAGCGCGCTTAACTGCGAGACCCACAAGTCGAGCAGGTACGAAAGTAGGTCTTAGTGATCCGGTGGTTCTGTATGGAAGGGCCATCGCTCAACGGATAAAAGGTACTCTGGGGATAACAGGCTGATACCGCCCAAGAGTTCATATCGACGGCGGTGTTTGGCACCTCGATGTCGGCTCATCTCATCCTAGGGCTGAAGCAGGTCCTAAGGGTATGGCTGTTCGCCATTTAAAGAGGTACGCGAGCTGGGTTTAGAACGTCGTGAGACAGTTCGGTCCCTATCTACCGTGGGCGTTGGAAATTTGAGAGGATCTGCTCCTAGTACGAGAGGACCAGAGTGGACGAACCACTGGTGTTCGGGTTGTCATGCCAATGGCATTGCCCGGTAGCTACGTTCGGATGGGATAACCGCTGAAAGCATCTAAGCGGGAAGCCCACCTCAAGATTAGATTTCCCTAAAGAGCCGTTCAAGACTAGGACGTTGATAGGCAGGGTGTGGAAGCACAGTGATGTGTGTAGCTAACCTGTACTAATTGCTCGTTTGGCTTGACCATACAACACCCAAGTGGTTTGTATCAAGTCTAATTAATCTATCTTATATAGCCTAGGCTATAGAAACAGACAGAATATTTCGATATCACCGTTAACCTTGATTCAGTTAGGGTAAGTGGTACTTATTAAAAGTCACACAAACAGACTCATATCTAACCCCCTTTGCTGACGACAATAGCGCGATGGCACCACCTGATCCCTTCCCGAACTCAGAAGTGAAACATCGTTGCGCCAATGGTAGTGTGGTTTGCCCATGTGAGAGTAGGTCATCGTCAGCTCCTTATTCCTGATTAGCCCCTTGATACGTTAGTATCAAGGGGCTTTTCTTTGCTTACGATATAGACTTATACTATTCAATTGATAAAAATTATTTTTAAAAGCTTTGAACTATAAAACATAGTTTTTTTTAAATCAAGGATGAAAAATGGATAGTTTTTTGGTTTCTTTAGTTGTAGGAATTAGTAGCAGCCTTTTTGCCACAGCTTTATTTATATTAGTTAGTGAGTTTTTTAGGAGAAAAGTTTTGCCTTGGTATGGCGACAAAATATATAGAGGAGTAAGAATTGATGGAGACTGGGAGGTATGCGAATTTAAGGGAGTAAATCTTAAAGACCTCAAAGATAGTGATGGTTTTATCAAGCTATCCCTTAAGCAAAGTGGTGATGTTGTTGAGGGTATATATTCTCATAAAGGAGGTGATGAAGAAATTGATCAGTATGTGCTTCAAGGTCGTATTAGGGATATGTACTTTCTTGCTACAGCAGTCCCAAAGTCTAATCGACATGTAGATGCTATTACATTACTTCTTTATATAACTAATAGTAAATCGCGACTAATTATGACTGGAGGGCTTACTCATAAAAGTACACCAGGTAAGGTTGACTGCACGTTAGGTGTTGAGTTTCAGTGGAAGAGAACCTAAAAATCCTATACTCTACAATACTTATCACATATTAATTTTATCTATTTTCTGTAATTGAATACATCGGCTGTATTGTATACATAATTTTCTCAATATTTATAAGTTTAGAGATTAATTTTCTACGTGAAAAATTCGAAGTGTTATGTATTTATCACAATTCTAATTCCTAAAACAACTCACCCATCTCAAACTTTTCTTCAAAATCAAATCCTAGCTGCTCATTTTTACGCAGCCGCATGAGCTCGATACGTAGTTTACGTCCTGCGATAAGCCTTAGCACCTCGCGTTGCTGCTCTGTCGTCATATCATGCCATCGTTGGCGCTCGGCTCGACTGCGCAGGCATCCAAAGCAATAGCCTTTTTTATTGCTTTGACAGACACCGATACAAGGGTTGTCAATGTCGAACAGCTCAAACTGTTGATTCATGGCGACTCCATTGCGATTACCGTCATTCCTTTGACTGGTACCGGACGATTATGACCATATTATTATGTCGCAAATATTGACTAATAGTGTGCCGTTTTATTGTTATTATTTTTGTGCATCGGGTGCTATGCTTAGCGTCACTGGTCTATATGAGACAATCATAACAAAATTAATAAGTGAGATGATACGTGAACCTGATTTATATCCATGGACTGGACAGCGATGCAAACTCGACTAAAGGGCTGCTGTTAGAAAAATATTGCCAGCAGTATCATCCTGATATCAATGTACTGCGTCCTGATTTGAATAAATCACCTGCGCAAGTGCGTGAGCAGTTATTGTCATTGGTAGAAGAACTAAGCAGTAGCAAAGACCAACAGACGGGATCGTCCAACACGGTATTGGTCGGTAGCTCATTGGGTGGGTATTTTTCTACCTTAATCAGTAATCAAATAGATTGTCCTGCATTGCTGCTAAATCCTAGCACGCAGCCTCACGTTACGCTACAGCGCTTTTCTGATAATTCAGCATCAAATCAAGATAGTAGTGATGAGTCATCGGATAATAAAGT
The DNA here is from genome assembly GCF_018336615.1 of Psychrobacter pacificensis. Classification (NCBI taxonomy): domain Bacteria; kingdom Pseudomonadati; phylum Pseudomonadota; class Gammaproteobacteria; order Moraxellales; family Moraxellaceae; genus Psychrobacter; species Psychrobacter pacificensis. The sequence goes on from NZ_CP048752.1 coordinate 141,998, forward strand.
CCTGCATACGACGGCAGGCGGTTGGCGTATTACGCCGTCAGATTTGCAATGGTTTGCAGATCATCGGATATCTCAAGTTATTTATCCCAATAAAGTTGCTGTACTGCTGAAACAAGGTGATGAGCTATTAAACGCTGAGTTGTCTCAGGCCTTTTATCAAAGTCAGGGCGCATCAGTAACCGTACAAGCAGGAGGAGACCATCGCTTTAGTGACTTTGGTGAGCAGCTACCGATGGTGATAGAGATGCTACGAGAGTTAGTAAGGTCTTAGATAGACGACATTATATGACGTGAACGATGGACTATTGACCTTAACGTCGCTGTTTTTGGTTATAATGGTTTTATAGAGTTAAACGCACATGAATAGTTAAGGATGCATTTGTGAGTCAATATAATGCGCAATCGTTAGAAGTTTTAGAAGGGCTGGAACCCGTACGTCGTCGCCCAGGTATGTATACCGATACTACGCGACCAAACCATTTGGCGCAAGAGGTCATTGATAACTCGGTGGATGAAGCGTTGGCGGGTTATGCCAAAACCATCAAAGTGCAGCTGCATAGTGATGGGTCGCTGTCTGTCGAAGATGATGGGCGCGGTATGCCAACCGATATTCACCCTGAGTTTGGTCAATCAGGGATTGAGTTGATTTTGACCCGTTTGCATGCGGGTGGTAAGTTCTCGACTTCTAATTATGAAGTATCGGGCGGTCTGCATGGTGTAGGTATCTCTGTCGTCAATGCGCTATCTACGCGCGTCGAAGTGACGGTATGGCGTGATAGCACCCAGTTTGATATGGCGTTCGAAAATGGCGCAGCCGTGACGCCGTTGACGGAATCAGTCAGCTCAAACAAACGCAAACGTGGTACCAGAGTGCACTTCTGGGCAGATGGTAGCTTTTTTGATACGCCCAAATTTAATGTTAAACAGCTCAAGCACAACTTGAAAGCCAAAGCGGTTTTGGCCGCGGGACTAACGATTGAGTTCACCGATGATATCAATGATGAAAAGGTCGTTTGGCAATTTACCGATGGGGTTGTCGAGTATCTAAGCGAGCAGCTAGACGGTCTTGAGACACTACCTGAAGCACCGTTTTATTATAATTATGATGCAAAAGCGGGCGAACGTGCGGGTGTGACCTTTGCCTTGTCTTGGCTGCCTGAGGGTGGTACACCGATTCAAGAAAGCTATGTCAACCTGATTCCGACAGCGCAGGGCGGTACCCACGTCAATGGACTGCGTACAGGTATCCTAGAAGCGTTGCGTGAGTTTTGTGATATTCATAATTTATTACCACGCAGTGTGAAGCTAACCGCAGAAGATGTGTGGGATGGGGTGAACTATATCTTATCCCTGAAGTTTTCTGAGCCGCAGTTTTCTGGTCAAACCAAAGAACGTCTCTCTAGCCGCGAAGCTGCAGCCGCTGTACAGACCTTGGCAAAAGATGCCTTTAGCTTGTGGCTAAATCAACATGCGGATATGGGCACGCAGATTGCTGAATTGGCGATTAATAAAGCAGGACGTCGCCTAAAGTCAGCCAAAAAAGTCGCTCGTAAGAAAATCACTCAGGGACCAGCGTTACCGGGAAAATTGGCGGATTGTCGCGGTGATTTGCGCGATGGCGCAGAGCTGTTCCTAGTAGAGGGTGACTCGGCAGGCGGTAGTGCTAAGCAAGCACGTGATCGTCACTATCAAGCGATATTGCCACTGCGGGGTAAGATTTTGAATACATGGGAAGTCTCTTCGGATACGGTACTATCAAGCCAAGAGATTCATGATATTGCTATTGCGATCGGTGTGGATCCTGCCTCTGATGATCTGTCCGAGCTGCGCTATGACAAGATATGTATCTTAGCAGATGCTGATTCTGATGGCCTGCACATTGCGACGCTGATCTGCGCGTTATTTGTGAAGCATTTCCCTGCGCTAGTGGATGCCGGTCATTTATTCGTTGCCATGCCGCCGTTATACCGTGTCGATGTGGGTAAAGAGGTGCATTACGCGCTAGATGAGCCAGAGCTTGCGCATATATTAGCCAAGGTACCGGGCAATAAAAAAGCGCAAATCACCCGCTTTAAAGGACTGGGTGAGATGAGTGCTGAGCAGCTACGTGAGACGACGATGAGCCGCGATACGCGCCGCTTGGTGCAGCTTGATATGGACGATATGGTACTGACCAATGGCATCATGGATATGCTACTCGCGAAAAAACGTGCCGCTGATCGCAAGTCATGGCTTGAGAATAAAGGTAACTTAGCCGATATTGCGTTATAGAGTTACAAAGTTTTTAAACGATTTTCACACAGGGATAAGCGTTAAGCGTTATCCCTTTTTTATGACTAAAATCTAGTCAAGCTATACAGATAAAGCAAAATATAAATAATAAGTTAGTCCGCTCAGGTTAATGCTATGATGGGGTATTCTCATTGTGTAGTGCTATTATGTCCTCAAACCCAAAAACCAGTCCCACTGCTAAACCTACTGCGAACAGACGCTCTAAAGTATTGCCTGAGCTTAATAAAAAAGATCTGGGCAACTTAATCCCTAAGCGCGGCGGTAAACTGACTCCTAAAATAGGTCGTATGCTGATGAAGTCGGCGGGCTGGAAGACCGTAGGCTCTATCCCTAATATCTCACAAGCGGTGGTCTTGGCTGTCCCTCATACCTCCAACATCGACGGGATATATGCGCTACCTTGCTTGTTTGCACTGGATCTCAAAATCAGTATTATGGGCAAGCATACGCTGTTCAAAATACCAGTGCTGGCGCAGCTCATGCGCTGGCTTGGTATCATACCTATTAATCGCGAAGCCAAAGGCTCAGTGCTACAAGCGAGTATCGATAAGTTTAAAAATAATAAGACTTTGTTTTTGGGTTTAGCGCCTGAAGGCACGCGCAAATATACTGACAGCTGGAAAACTGGGTTTTATTACTTGGCAGTAGGAGCCAATGTACCTATCTTACCAGTAGCGTTAGATTATAATACTAAAGAAGTGCGATTTTTGGAGATGGTTTACCCGACGGGTAATATCGAAGAGGATTTGCCAAAGATTTATGCCCAGTACGGCGGGGTAATGCCTTATCATCCTGAGCGGCTCTCACAGCCGCTACAAGATGTTAATCAAGCCTTCTTTAAAGGATAATCGTAGAGTATAGCAGGTTTAGAAATTAGGCTGTCCGTTCGAGGCGCTCACGCCGCCATCGACAGGCAAATTAACGCCCGTAATCATCGCCGCATCTTCGCTGGCTAAAAAGGTAATCGCGGCGGCGATATCTTCAGGAGTCACAAAGCGTCCTAGAGGGCAGCGTGCTAAAAATTTATCGACCTTTTCTTGATCTTCTCGCATGTCTTTGGTCATGTTGGTCTTAGTCGCGGTAGGGTTGACCGCATTGACGCGCACACCATCAGGGCCATGATCCATCGCTAACGTACGTGTCAAGTTGGTGACGCCTGCTTTGGCAGCGTTGTAAGCGGCCATGTTCCAATCACCGCCGATACCTGAGAGCGATGAGACATTGACGATATTGCCTTGTGTCTTGATGAGATGCGGCATTGCAGCCTGACAGACATAAAAAGTACCATTTAAATTGACATCAATAGCTGCGTGCCAATCCTCACTAGATAAGTCCGTTATTTTGCCTTCCATACCTTTGCCCGCATTATTGACGACGATATCGAGCTTTTCAAATCTCTCAATCACTCGTTTTACCATTTCTTGTACTTGGCTTTGTACACTAATATCACAGGTGATGGTCATGTAGTTGTCGGTATGAATCCATGTATGATCTTCTGGAAACTGTTTTGCGGTCTCCTCTAAAGTTTCAGAGGTTCGTCCCACTAGTACCACAGTCGCGCCTTCATTAGCGAAACGCAGAGCAGTGGCGCGTCCCATACCTGAGCCGGCTCCAGTGACAATGACGGTTTTTTCTTTGAAACGCTTCATAATGCTCAATCCTTGTTATTATATAGTGCTTATTAAAATTCGATAAACGTACCTGACATTGATACGTGAGCGCAGCTTATAACTATAAGATCCACGCACAAGCATTGCTGCTTTGATATCATCATAACAAGTCATTACGTTGAAAGCGACTGCGTCTGATAGTGCTTATGTAGCGTAATTTTACATTCGTAAAAATGTTGAAATGCTGATGATTATGTTTATAAATATGCCACCATTTTAATCAGCCAAAATGTCATTCATCACATATCATAAGATTATAAAGGGCTAGAATCTGTGTCTCATTCGTCTACTATAATATCCGATGGGGGCTACCTTGCTAGTGAGCTGGCCTGTTACTTACAGACAGCAGCGGTAGACATCGCTCTGGCTGGTATGCAGACTACTGAACAGCAATATGATGCTCGCTATAGCGCACGCTCGTATCATTACCAGCTCTCGTCGGGCAAGCTGCAACTGCTGGCACTGATATTATACTTGCCAATGAGTACAAGCTCAGCTGATATTGAGCGAGCACGTATGACTGCTGTAAAAGCTGCGCTGGCATGGCATAAATCTTCATTGTCTCAAAATGAACATATTGCACAGACTCATGATATTTTGGTTTTCGATATTCAGCTGACTGATAATGTAGTAGATGGTCATAAGAAAAATACTGATAGTCAGGACAGCAAGCAATTAAATCACTTGCAACATGCTTTTGGTGCTCGTTACTTTTTGGAGGACTTGGTTGTAGACATGAGTGAGGGCGGGCAGCAATTGCAAGTCTTCAGCTGGCATGACTGGCACTTAATACTGGTTGCGGTACAGACACCCTGTGAGTTATGGCGGTTTTTGAATTATCACTTAGAGCAACTACAATATTCGGCTATCAGCCATGTCCCAAGTTTTGTATCAGAAGAAGTGCTAGTCGCTGAATTTTTGCAAAGCGCCTCTTTATTCACACCTGCGATCACAGTAGACAATGCACTTATCAAGTACGACATTCAGGACAAACCTAATCCAGCGTTGGTGGCCATGGCGCTTGCATATAAGAATCAGAGCACGACTGCGCAGATGTACCAACAGCATATGCAGCAGGCAGCCACGCTATGGTCACAGCTCAGTACACAAATGATAGCAGCATATGCTGATAAGCAGACATCTAGTAATGACCAAGAATCATCAACTGAGCCGTTGGGGTTTCGTTGGCAGCAGCAACTATTAGATGAGTCTTTATTTTCGCGTCATGAGCTGATCCGTACGCTATATAGACATCCTAAGCAAAGTAAGACGCTGCAACAAGATGGATATATCGTACATCAGCATTCCTACGAAACCTTGGGGCGGCATTATGTACTGATATTCTATGGACAAAACGCTCAAGCAAAGAATAGCAAAAATGTTATTCAACCGAATCTAGCAAAAATTGCACAGGATGTTGCGACTCGATTGCCAATAGCAGAGCTGCATCATATCGTTGTACTCGGTATCGACTTTATTACTGAGGTAAATGAAACGTTCATCGATATTGATGTGTGGATTCAGTCAGTGGACGCGATGACGCAAAGAGAGCGACAGCTAACCAAGCAAATACAACAATTAAAGAGTAAAAAGTCGCTTCAAAATACGCAAAAGGCAAAGAAGCAAGCTGCTCAAAACTCTGAAAGTCATCCTCAATCTGACAAGTTGCCTCAAGTACGTCTAAGCCTTTCTATACCAGCGCGAAAGAAATAATGAGCACGTAACATATTTTGAAAATCGAGCTGAGTATTCTGCTAGAAGCTGCTGTAAGTCTAACTTATACTGACACTCACAAAAAAAGACAGCCTAGGCTGTCTTTTTCTTATCTAAGAGTAGGTAATTACTGATACTTATTTATTGATATCATCGTTAAGATCATTACCAGGAAGGATTTGATTACTGTTATAGATATCATTGGTATCAGTATCTACGCGAGGAGTGTCAATCACATCAGTGCGCAAATCAGTAGTTGACGTGCTAGCAGCTGAAGGTGTGTTGTCACGAACTGAATCAGCAACTTTTTCTTGCGTTGATGAGCTTGGCTGCAGCGTGGATTTTGCTTTTGCTTCGTCGCGCTCACGATCCATTCTATCTTGCATTTTACGTAGGAAACGTGCGGCTGCTTCTTGACCACCAAGACCAAATGATAGGGCAAAGGCGACGGCGACGGCACCTAGCGTTAGACCAAATGCTAGATTCACGATTGAATCTGCAATACCCATTGCTTTTAGACCCATAGCAAGTACAAGGCCCATAATCAATACACGCACAATGTTTGCTAAGAATTGTGAACCTTGTTCAGAACGCTCAACAACACCTGCAATAATATTGGCAAGCCAAAATCCGATGAACAGGATAATCGCACCTAAGATGATGTTAGCGCCAAATGCGATAAACATCGTAATAATTGCTGAGATAGGCTCGAAACCTAGTAAATCAGCAGCTGCGATAGCAGCAAATAGCATAGCAAAGAAGATAATCGCATAAGCAACTAAGTCAGAGATTCTCTTGTCACCCATAGTCTCTTGCAAGCCAACTTTGGCAGGCATTTGATTGATTTGAGTGTTTTCAAGCAATCCTTTGACGATATTTGCAACCATACGTACAACATAAAAAGTCACAAATAAGATAGCCACTGCCATGAAGATGTTAGGCAATGCTTCCATGATTTTATTCAACATATTGGTCGCAGGGCGAGCAATAACGTCGATTTTTAATGCGTTCAAAGCAGCAATAATCGTTGGGATAATAACCACTAAAAATGCTAGCGAACCGGCAATATTAGGTAGGCTGTTTTGTTCACTTAAGCCAGCTTTCGTCGCTAACTCTTGAACATTAAAAGTAGAAACAAGATTGGTCACAATGCCGCGTACGACTTTGGCAATGATATAACCAACAACAAAGACCACACCAGCGATTAGGATGTTAGGGATAAAGCTGAAGATTTTGTCGACCATATTAGTCAATGGTGCAAACAAACCATCAAGCTCTAGCTGACCGAGTACCATGGTTAAAACAACCAATAAGATGAACCAGTAAACCATATCAGCGATGGTGCTGCTCATTGGTTTTACGCCTGCTTGTGCGCTTAGACGCTCGTCCATTGTCGTTTTAGAAAGCGCCGCATTGATTGCAGTGCGTGCGACAGTGGCGATAACCCAACCAATTACACCAAGCGCGATCGCACCGACGAGGTTAGGGATAAATGCCAATACTTGATTAACCATATTTGCAAATGGCGCCGAGATTGAGTTTAAATTTAGTTGGTTAAGCGCCCCTGAAATAGCAATGATAAAAATAAACCAAAAAACAATCTTGGAGATAATTCCCTCAAGATCGTAAGTTTTACCGGTTGAAGAGTTCATACGTTGATTAAGATTGACTTTAGATAGGACACCGCGCACAAGTGCTGCGATACCAAGTGCGACCAGCCAACCAATGATAAATATCAAGATAGCGCCAATGATAGAACCGATAGGCCCACCAAGATAACCGTTAAAAGATGTATACATTGGGTTCATCTTATCCTCCTTGAATCATTCTATAGGTAACACTCAAAAGTATTGTTATTACAATCACTGTTGAATGAGACAAATATACAGATAGTTTATTATAAATAGTGTCTTTAAATTGAGTTATGGGAAGATATTATCATTTTCGAATAAAAGTAATTATCAAAAGTATCAGGCTGGTTTTTAGTTATCGCTTTGCTACTGACAATCATATATCAATGATAAATACCAACATTCGATTACTTATCTCCTTACCTAATTTAGCTTAGCCTATGTATTGATGGATTTAAAGATAGAAAGCTTTACCTGCCACTATATTTGTGTGATAACTTGTTATTATAATAGGAAATATTAACACAGACTGTACATTCGCCCGATAATTTCATGTAAAGCGTGGTTCCCAAAACTAAGATTTGTTATTATAGAGCAATGTGACATCTCGCCACTATTCTTACAATCAGAGAGTAATCTATCAGAGAGTAATCTATGAAAAAAATCACTACTTTAAGCATTAGTGCCCTTGCTAGTGCTATGTTGTTAATGACAGGCTGTAGCACCAATAACGGCAGTCAAGAAACAGCTGCTCAAAGCGTTTCTATCACAGAGCAAAGCTCAGCAAGTGAAAAAGTGGGCTATAGCTTAGGATTCATGATGGCAGAAGGCAATAAAGAAGCTGTCAAAGATTTGAACCTGGATACTTTTGAAAAAGGTTTCCGTGATGGTTACGAAGGCAATGATTCAGCATTGACCCAAGAGCAAATGCAAGAAGTATTGATGACGTATCAAAAAGAGCAAGAAGAGCAGTTCGCAAAAGACATGCAAACCAAAGCAACAGAAAATAAAACTGCTGGCACAGCATTCTTAGCAGAAAATGCGAAAAAAGAAGGCGTGAAGCAAACGGATTCTGGCCTGCAATATAAAGTATTGAAAGAAGGTACAGGTAAATCGCCAAAAGCAACTGACGTGGTGGAAGTGAACTACGAAGGTAAATTGATCGATGGTACCGTATTTGACAGCTCATATGAGCGTGGTGAGCCAATTGAGTTCCCACTAAACCAAGTAATCGCTGGCTGGACGGAAGGTCTACAGTTGATGAAAGAGGGCGGCAAGTACGAGTTCTATATCCCATCAGACATCGCCTATGGCGAAGCGGGTAACGCTGGTATCGAGCCAAATAGCACGCTTATCTTTACGGTTGAGCTATTAAAAGTAAAGTAATGCGCGGCTGAAGCATTCATCTATAAAAAAAGCCTTCATAATGATTATGAAGGCTTTTTTATGCGCAGAGGTTTTATATCAGTTTGTCTATAAATTATAGGTTTTTTTGAAAGACTTTAGAGTTGCGACCATTGTGGTACTTCTCCAGACGTGCTGCTGGTAAGGCACTTGCCTCAACTTCCGCAAAGCCTTGCTCAACGAACCAATGGGCGGTACGCGTGGTCAGTACAAACAGTTTATGTAGACCATGGCTGCGCGCTTGCTGCTCTAAAAACGCGAGCAAATCAGCACCGCGGCTACCATTGCGATATTCAGGACGTACGGCAACACAAGCGACTTCTGCGGACTCTGCGTCTAGCGTATGCAAGGCTGCACAACCCAAAATCATACCATCACGTTCGATGACGCTATAGTTGTCGATTTCTTGCTCTAAGCGTTCACGTGAGCGGCTGACTAAGATACCTTGCTCTTCTAGAGGGGATAACAGCTCGATAAGGCCAACGACGTCATCGATATTGGCACGGCGAATTTCTTCGTAAGGATCATGGCTAATTAGCGTACCAGAACCGTCACGAGTGAATAATTCTTCTAATAATGCACCGTTTTTGGCATAGGAGATGATATGCGTGCGATGGACACCTTGACGGCAAGCCAAGCTTGCGCAGTTCAAGAAATAATTGATTTCACAGTTCAAATCACGGTCACGTAAGAAGCGATCCACTTCGTTAGGAATCATCTCATGTAGCAAACGATCACCATCATTGATACCTGCTTCTTCGCCTAAAAATATCAGCTTATCAGCACCCAGCTCTACTGCGGCGCTAAGTGCAACGTCTTCAGCGAGCAAATTGAACACTTCACCTGTCGCAGAGTAGCCCATCGAGCCCAATATCACGATGTGGTCATGCAGTAGGTTGTTTTTGATGGCCTCAACGTCAATAGAGCGCACTTCACCCGTCATTTGATAATCAATGCCTTCACGAATGCCATAAGGGCGCGCCGTGACAAAATTGCCTGAGATGGCGTCAATACGTGAGCCGTACATCGGCGAATTGGCCAGTCCCATCGACAGCTGTGCTTCGATCTGTAAGCGAATTGCGCCAACCGCTTGCAGGATAGCGGGCATTGCGGCACGCGGCGTGATACGAATGTCTTGATGCAGCGGAGATTCAATATTGTCGTCTTTTAGGTTTTTTTCGATCTGCGGTCGCGCCCCGTGTACCAGTACCAGCTTGATACCCAAACTATGGAGCAAGGCAAAGTCATGAATCAGCGTGCTGAAGTTAGGATGATTGACCGCTTCACCGCCAAACATAATCACGAAAGTCTTACCGCGATGCGTATTAATGTATGGGGCAGAGTTACGGAACCAATGGACGTATTCAGGGTTAATCTGTGGCATGGAACTAGTAGTCATAATGGGAGCAGTAGTCGTTAGAATAAGAAAAAGGGCGTAGCAAAAAAATGCCTAACGCTAAAGATTTACCATAGCAAAAAACGCGGTTATGAGCTATCTTTTATTTCAGCTGTGTTGAGGTCTTTTTATTGCCCATCGGTGATATACACAACCTCAACACGGGGTTAATGTACCCACAAATGCTTTTTGCTATGCTAAGCGCTATTGCTTTACTGTCAATGAACGAAGATAATCAATAAAAATAATGAATCTGATTCTTTTAATTATTGACTATGTGTTAAGAAAACTCAGTTTTTGCCATCTGTGCTTTACCGATATATCAATCAGGGATAATGAGAATTATGAAAAAAAGTAACCAATTTGCTAGCCCATTTAGTGCTTGGAGCGGTCATCGCTTATTTCACGTTGTTGCCGGTACGCTCATCGGTGCGATGGTAGTCACGCAGGCATCTGCCATGCTGCCGACACCAGAGCAAGCAGTTGATAGCTCAATGGCAGTTCAAGCCAATACAAATGCGAGCAGCAACTCAAGTGCCCAAGCGGTTAATAGTAAAATCACAGCATCGTTGGTCAGTGTTGATGCCAATGGACAAGAAGTACTCGTCCCTGTCGATACAAATACTCGTTTGCAATCAGGTAACGTATTGGAGTATCAAGGCTACTTTACCAACACCAATGCCGATCGCGTCCGTAAGATGACGGTCACCATGAGTATTCCGGATCAAGTAGAATTGCTTGGTACAGTGGCACCTGAGTTCCCATATGGGAGTGTCGATGGCAACAACTTCGCCCGTATGCCACTACGTACCAAGGTAGACAATCAACTACAAGATGTGGCACTAAAATACTATAAAGCGGTTCGTTGGGATCTTGAAGGTGTCGGTTTGAACGACACCGTTGCAGTGAAATATCGCGCGCGCGTAAAGTAACGCTAAGACTTTTATAGTAAAAGTTCGTCAGATAATGATGTTTATTATTGATAAAGCACCACCGTTTATAACCGTGGTGCTTTTTTATGCATTGGATTTAATGTCGCTTAACTCTTGTGATGAGTACGCAATAAAGTTAATTAAAGCGTCGCATATTTGCTAGTAGATTTCTCTCGAATCAGCTGTTTGATGGCGTTAATTTTTGGCGTCGTGGCTTGTGCACCTGCTTTTATCAGCGCACGACGCTGCCTGGTATCTATTGAGCTATTACGACCGACATTAGGCGTAATGACAATGTCCGCGCGATCTCGTTCGCGGCTTATTGATGGGGAGCGATTGGTAGGGGATACGATATTGGTTTCGAGAAAGCCCCAAAAGTCGCTTAATGAGCTGATGGTTAACGCTCTATTATCAGTAGGCCCATTAACTTGAGCGGCAGTCACATCAACAGCAATAACAATATCAGCGCCCAAGTCGCGTGCGCTGTCAACGGGTACGAGGCTGACCACGCCACCGTCAATATATTTTTTGCCGACTTTTTCTGGAATACGTGGGGCAATAAAAATATTGGGCACGCTACAGGATGCTTGGACAGCAAGCCCTGCGTTACCTGTGGTAAAGACGGCTTTTTTTAGGGTGTTTTTTTCTGCTGCAACGGCGGCAAAGGCAATTGGAAAGTCTTCTATGACTTGTCCGCGAACTTTTTCATTCACAAAGTTTTTGAGTTTGATGCCTTCGACAAAGCCTTGATTAGACAACGTAAAGTCCGTCAACTGGCTATCGGTGGTGGTCAGTGCCAACTGCTCAAGCTGTAACGGCGTGTATCCACTGGCATACAGGCTACCGATTAAACTGCCGACACTCGTGCCGACGATCAGGGTAGGTTTGATGCCATTCTCTTCCAATGCCTTTATCACACCCACGTGGGCAAACCCTTTGGCACCGCCGCCACCCAAGACCAATGCGACGCTAGGTAACTCCACGATAGGCTCTGGCGTTTTAGGTGTTTGAGCAGTGGGTGTTAGGGTACTGCAAGCACTGACGCATAACCCAGCTACGGCAAACATGCTAAGACGTAATATACTTAAACCTTGATGAGACGGTCGATATAGAGCAGAGTCTGACATAAAAAACACCTTATAAAATGACCGTGGTTTATAAAAACCATGATGCAGAAAAACCATGTTGTAGAAAATAAGACAGCTACTATTTATATATAGTCAATCAATATTAAAAGTGGTACAAGGCAGACGAGTGCAAGTACTACAGTAGTAGGCTAAACGAGTCTAACGCTGTAACACTTTAATAGTGGTTCGACTATAATAGATGTAAACAAGTTGTCTTAAAGGGTTTTGCAGTCATGACGGAATAGCTTAGCATAAGTCATTGACTGTTCAGCTATAATGAGATGAATCGATATTTATATTTTGCTGTTTTTACGGGTCATTTTATGACAATCTTTCTTAGGTGAGTTATATTTAAAACAGCCGATGACATAGATAAAAATAATAAATAACCTTGTTAGGATCTTTGATGCCAGTATCGATGAATGTTTCTTCAGCCAATTCAGCAGACCATATAAGGTCTGACTTGCCACTCTCGGCGTTAGATATGCCAGTGACAGCGTTGGCAGGTGTTGGGACAAAGGTAGCTGAGCAATTGGCACAATTGAATATCAAGCGGATATTTGATTTGCTACTGCATTTGCCGCGTGATTATGAAGATCGCAGTCGACTGGTATCAATCGCAGAAGTGGCGCACGGACAGTCGGCTATGATTACCGGACGTGTGGTCCATGTCGATACTAAACGTAGCGGCATGACCGTAACTGTGGATGATGATACGGGCACCATAGCTTTGCGGTTTTTTAAAGTCTATCGCGGCCTTGCGCAGACCATGAATGTGGGGACGCGATTACAGCTGTTTGGTGAAGTCAAAGTCAGTCGTTACGGCAAACAAATACACCATCCTGAATATCAAGTTATCACAGATAATATAGCTACGACTGATACGGGTCTACAGCCCATTTATCCTAGTGTGAAAGGCTTACACCAAAATAAGCTACGGACTTTGATCAAACTGGCCCTGCAAACAGTTCGTAGTCAGGGTCTACCGATGACGTTGTTTACGAAGGAGGATTTTGCCGTCGTGGCTGACTTACCATTAGTACCTTTTGAGCCAGCCAAATCTGTACTGCTAGAGACAGAGTTTCCAGAAGATATTTTTTCGACATTGGCGCGAAGTGTGCCTGATCATGTGATTGGTAATAGTGTGAATAGGCCTACTACGTCCATTTATGACGTCAATAATGATAGCCATAGCGCAGCTGCTCGCATCGCTCATAGCAATGTTTATAACTTAACGATATTTGAAGCGCTAGTACTGCTGCATACACCGCCGACTTATACCAACGCAAGTCAGCAATATAAGCTGTTGACCCAACTGACGGCGCGTACTCATGCTGCCTGTCAGCGCTTGATTATCGAAGAGTTAACCGCCCATCAGCTCAGCTTGTTGTACCGTCGTCAGCAGCTGCATCAGCACAAAGCACCCAAATGTACGACCCACAGTCCGCTAGCTGATAAGCTGTTTGGTGCATTGCCGTTTGATCTAACAGGTGCACAAAAACGAGTGATGAAAGACATCACGACTGATATGGCAACCTCTATCCCAATGCTACGACTGGTACAAGGTGATGTGGGCGCTGGCAAGACGTTGGTTGCAGCAGGAGCGGCGGGTTATGCGCTTGATAGTGGTTGGCAGGTGGCAGTCATGGCGCCGACTGAGATTTTAGCAGAGCAGCACCTCGTGAACTTTAAGCAATGGTTTGAGCCGCTAGGTATCGGTGTGGGTTGGCTTGCGGGTAAGCAAACTGCCAAACAGCGCCGCGAAGCATTGGAAGCGGTTGCGGAAAACACGGTACAAATTGTCGTTGGTACGCATGCCTTGTTTCAAGAGCAAGTACAGTTTGCCAAGCTAGGGCTCGTGATCATTGATGAGCAGCATCGATTTGGTGTTGAGCAGCGTATGGCATTGACCAATAAAGGCGTGGCCAATAGCACACCGCATCAGCTAATCATGACCGCTACCCCGATTCCGCGAACGCTTGCCATGAGCGTTTATGGCGATATGGACACCTCCATTATTGATGAGTTGCCGCCAGGGCGTACCCCCATTACCACGGTGACCATCGATCGCAATCGCCGCGATGAGGTGATCGAACGTATTGCCGTGAATTGCGAGGCAGGCAGGCAAGCTTATTGGGTGTGCTCCTTAGTCGAGGCGTCTAGCGTGCTCGATGCACAAGCAGCTGAAGCCACGTATGAAGATTTAAATGAGCGCTTAGACATTCGCATTGGCTTAGTACACGGCAAAATGAAGTCTGCGGATAAACAAGCCATCATGCAGGCGTTCAAGGCGGGTGATTTGGATTTGTTAATTGCCACAACCGTGATTGAGGTGGGGGTCGATGTACCCAATGCCTCACTCATGGTGATCGAAAATGCGGAGCGTCTAGGGCTTTCACAATTGCATCAGCTTCGCGGGCGCGTCGGGCGCGGCTCAACCAAGAGCTTTTGTGTGTTGTTATACCAAAAACCGTTATCAGAAACAGGCACAGAGCGTTTGAACGTGCTACGTGATAGCACCGATGGTTTTGTTATCGCTCAAAAAGACTTAGAGCTGCGCGGGCCGGGTGAACTGCTCGGTAAACGTCAGACAGGCAATATTGGCTATTGTTTGGCCGATCTTATCCGTGATGAGCAGTTATTTGCGATTGCGCAGCGTTTGGCCAAGCACTTGATTGCAGACCCTACCAGAAAAGCGGATGTCAGCCAACTGATTCACCGCTGGATGCCTGAGGCGAGTCGTTATACCAATGCTTAAAAGGGCTATTATTATATACCGTTTGGATATCTAAAACGTTTGACTCAATCAATTGATTGATTAATAATGACCCATGACAAAATTATCTGAAATTGACTTTGAAACCGCGCTTGATCGAGTCGAATCTGAACCTAGTAGTAGCGCCGCCTCTATTTTACGATGCGCCGAAGCGCTGTTTTCGGCTAAAGGCTTTAAAGCGGTTACTACTCGAGATATTGCCAAGGCTTCTGGCAAGAATATTTCCACCATTCACTTTCACTGGCAAAGCAAACGGTCGCTGTATGAAGCGGTATGTAGAATGCATGCTCGTCAGCTGTTGGCTTTTGTGTCTCAAACAGAAGCCGCGATTGCAGATAGTACACTTGAGCCCGCCCAAGCGTTAGAGCAGTGGATCGATAAAACTTTGGATTTACTGATTGAGAATCCAGCGATTGCTAAGCTAGCGTCACAGAATATCTCAGTACAAAATAACCCAGAAATGGTGACTTTGTTTGAACATGACATTCAAGTATTGGCGCGGTTTCAAGGCTATCTGTCTACATTTCTTGGTCCAACTGACGATCATACTAAGCCATTGCGCCTGTTCACCTTGCTTTATTTTACCATCGGTATGTTTACAGACTCGTCACTACAACAAGCCACGCTTGGCGGGTCGGTTTATGAGCAACCAGAGTTACAACAACAGCTTAAATCGTTTGCAAAAAATCTCGCAATGAGCTTGCTACAAAGAAATAGCGCACTAACCACTAATTCATAAGCTGTTCTGACTAGTGGCTGTCCAGTAATTGTTTTTGAGTAATGGTTTAAGTGAGCGTTTAAGCGCTGCTTTTATTATTATCCGTATTTATAGAGACCGACTATGAGTGACTTTAAAGACCCTGATAATAAGCAAGAACCGACTAGCGGACAGCAAACCAATATTGAGACACCTCAACACGCTGAGCTACCCCCGTATCGTCAAGCTGAGGCTACCTCTACCAATAAATCTGCAAAACTACCCCCGTTGCTCATACCTGCATTGATTGCGGTGCTGGTGATTGGGTTTGTGCTAGGTAAGTATTGGGGCGGTAGTGCAGACGAGTTACGAGAGGAGCCAGTCGCCTCTAGTGGTGTGGCAGGTGGCAATGAAGCTGATAGCACTGCGAGTATGGAGCAGTCTGTTTTGTCAGTAGAAACCGTTAGCCCAAGCCAAGATGATATCGGTCGCACACTTAGCGCTGATGGCACCATCAACGCCAAAGATATCGCTAGTGTCAGTGCAAAAGTCAGTGGTGTGGCCATCGAGCGTGTATTGGTCGAAGAGGGCGACCGCGTGAGAGCGGGGCAAGTGCTCGCAATGTTTGATACCGATGCGATGGAGCAGCAAGTGCTGCAAGCTGAGGCAGATGTGGCAGAGGCAGAAGCCACACTTGCCAACGCCAGCGCCGATGCGGCCCGCGTATTGCCACTCATCGATATTGACGCCATTAGTAAACAAGAAGCCGATCGCTACCGTACTTCTGAGGTACGTGCCCGCGCAGCTTTGCAAGCATCCAAAGCCCGTTTAAGCAATCAGCGTTTGACCCTTGATAATGCCACAGTAGTTGCGCCAGTCAGCGGCGTCATCAGTGATAAAATGGTGGAGGTCGGCATGGTCGTCGGCATGGTCGCAGGCGGTGAACCGCTATTTACCATCATAAAAGGCGGGGAATTAGAATGGCGCGCAGATATCGATCCAAAGCTTGTCGGCGATATCAATATTGGTACACCTGTACGAGTCGCTCTACCCGGTGATGATAGTGTGATGGGACAGGTGAACCGTATCGCACCGACGGCAGATAATAATCGCCAAATCACCATCTATGCTAGCCTAGCGGCCAACGCAAAAGTACGCGCTGGCATGTATCAAACGGGTGAGTTTTTATTGGGTAGCAGCAACACCCAAACCGTTCCTAACAGTGCGGTGGTCAGCAATGATGGCTATGACTATGTGATGATGGTCACACAAATTCGCACCAACCACGCAGCGCAAAAAACAGGCCGTATCAAGCAGCAGCGTGTGAGTTTGGGTGAGCGTCTCGGCGATAGTGTGGCGGTCACAGAGCCATTGCCGAGCGACAGTCAAATCGTCAAGCAAGGCGGTAGTTTTTTAAACGATGGCGATTTGGTGCGCATCGTCGATGGTCTGAATCAATCCAATAATAACGCTGATACAGCTTCGCAGGCGCGCTCATGAGCCTAAATGTATCTGCTTATTCGATTAGAAATCCGTTGGTCGCTATTTTGCTGTTTGTACTGCTGACGTTGGGCGGTATCTATGGCTTTATGCAAATGAAGGTGCAGCAGTTCCCTGACATTGATTTGCCTGCCGTGGTAGTGACCGTCACCCTGCCTGGCGCGGCACCTACCCAGCTCGAAAACGACATTGCCAAAAAAGTCGAAAATAAGCTGACCAGTATCGAAGGTGTCAAGCATATTCGCACCACCCTACAAACCGGCGCTGCCACCATGGTCACTGAGTTTGTCCTAGAAAAAGACATCCAAGAAGCGGTCGATGATGTGCGCTCAGCCGTCGGTGAGGTGCGAGGGGATCTGCCAGCCGCGGCCAATGATCCGATTATTACTAAGGTCTCAACCGCAGGGTTTCCGGTGGTGACTTATTCTGTCGCCGCAGAAAACATGAATGTGGCAGATCTGTCTTGGTTCGTTGATGATACGGTCACCAAACGGTTATCTGATATCCCTGGTGTCAGTACCGTTAGCCGTATCGGTGGCCTGCAGCGTGAGATCACCGTGGCAGCGGACCCGATTGCGCTCAGTGGTTTAAAGTTTCCTATCTCTCAGCTATCGCAGCAAATCGCTGGGATTCAGCAGGACAGCTCAGGTGGTGAAGCCGAGGTCGGTAAAACCACGCAAACCATTCGCGTGCTTGGGGCGGTCGAGCGCGCAAGCGAATTAAACGACCTACAAGTGGCCGTGCCGACAGGTGGCACGCAAGCGCTTGGACGTATGGCGCAAATCACCGATGGTGCTGCTGACCCAAGTTCGATTGCTAAGCTCGATGGGCAGACGGTGGTGGCGTTTAACATCACCCGCTCGCGCGGTGCCAGTGAGGTCGAGGTCATGGAGCGCGTCGATGCCGAGCTTGCCAAACTGGCGGCCGATACGGGTAATATCAGCATCGAAAAAGTCTATGATCGAGCCACCCCTATTGCCGAGGATTATCAAGCATCACTGCGTATGCTGATAGAAGGTGGACTATTGGCCGTCGTGGTGGTGTTTTTATTTTTGCGCAATATCCGTGCGACCATTGTCGCAGCTGTGGCGTTGCCATTGTCCGTTATTCCTACCTTTTTGGGTATGTATCTGTTTGGCTTTAGTCTCAATATTATTTCTTTATTGGCATTGTCATTGGTGATTGGGGTGTTGGTCGATGATGCCATCGTAGAGGTCGAAAATATCATTCGTCATCTGCGTATGGGCAAGACACCTTATGAGGCGGCGATGGAAGCGGCTGATGAGATTGGTCTGGCAGTCGTTGCTACTACCTTTACCTTGATTGCTGTGTTTTTGCCGACGGCCTTTATGGGCGGTATTGTTGGGCAGTTCTTCCGTCAGTTTGGCTGGACAGCGGCTTTATCGATATTTGCGTCCTTGATGGTAGCGCGACTGATCACGCCGATGATGGCAGCTTACGTACTGCGGCCAGAAAAAAATCGCGTGGAAAAACAAAGCGCGCTGATGGATTGGTATCTTAAGATTGTTTCATGGACCTTACGACAACGCTGGATCACCATCGGCGCAACTTTGGTGCTGTTTGTCGCTTCATTGATGCTGGTGAAGTTGCTACCGACCTCCTTTATTCCTGACAATGATATCGATCAGACGCGTGTTGAGATTGAGCTGACGCCAGATGTGGCGCTCGAAGATACCGAGCGCGTGGCAGCGATGGCCAGTGAGCGTATCTTGGCCATGCCCGAAGTGACCAATATCTTTACCTCGGTAGGGGAGGCGCAAGCTGCTATGGAGCCCAGCTCTGGCGGCAAAGCCGAAAATATCGCAGGGCTAGATATCGTCCTTGCGCCACGAGCAGAGCGTATCTCTAAGCAAGAGATTGAGCGTAAAATCAGTCATCTGCTCGCGGAGGTACCTGGCGCACGCTTTACCGTTGGTCTATCGAGCGGCGGCGAGACGGGCTATAACTTTTCTTTGACCAGTACCAATCCAGAGGTGCTAGAGCAGACCGCCCAGCAGATTATGACTGAAATCCGAGCGCTGCCTAGCGCCGGCGCAGTGACCAGTGACCGTAGCCTGCCGAGGCAAGAGCTTACGGTCATGCCTGACAGACTGGCAATGGCAGATAAAGGCGTCACCACGCAAGATATCGCCACCACGCTACGAGTGGCGACGGTCGGCGACTATGAGCAGCGCTTATCTAAGCTTAATCTCGATACTCGGCAGATTCCTATTGTGGTGCGACTGCCTGATGTCGCCAAACAAAACGTCAGCCAATTAGAAGGCCTATACGTGCCAAGCGCGCTGCCTGCAGGACAAGGGGTACGCGTGGGCGAGGTGGCCGATCTAAACTTTGGGACAGGCCCGGCCCAGATCAACCGGCTCGATCGTGAGCGCGCCATTAGTATTACTGTGCAGCCTTCTGATGGCGAGCTTGGCGACTTGGTGCAGGCGGTCAAGTCGGTACCAGCGATGCAGACGCTGCCGCCATCGATTACCATCATTGATCAAGGTCAAGCCGAAAATATGGCGGAGCTGTTTAGTGGGTTTATCATTGCGATGTCGGTGGGTGTGGTCTGTATCTTAGGCGTTCTTATTTTATTATTTGGCCGTTTATTGCAGCCATTTACCATTTTGATGGCACTGCCGTTATCGATAGGCGGCGCGTTTGTGGGTTTGGTCATTACCAATAGTAGTCTGTCGATGCCCTCGATGATTGGTTTTATTATGCTCATGGGTATCGCAACCAAAAACTCAATCCTACTCGTCGATTACGCGTTGATTGCTCAGCGCCGCGGGCTCGCGCGTTTTGAGGCCATTATGGATGCCTGTCGCAAGCGTGCGCGGCCTATCATCATGACCACCATTGCGATGGGTGCAGGCATGTTACCCCTGGTCTTTGGTTGGGGTGATGCTGATCCTACGTTTAGGCGACCGATGGCGGCCGCCGTATTGGGCGGTCTGGTCACCTCAACGCTCCTCAGTCTGGTAGTCATCCCAGTGGTTTATACGTTGATGGACGATGTGTCAGGATGGTTTGCCAAATGGCTGGTGCCACATGGGAAGAAGAGAAGCCCACATATTTAACATACTGCAATACACAGTCATCATGATGATCATGCACCCCATACGTGACTACCGCGTATGGGGTTTTTTGATACTTCTCACAACCAAACTATCATAGAACCCATATGCCTTTTTACCTATCGTTTAATTGTCTGATATATCAATACGTTATAGTAACGCCATTATCAAACCGTATTCTATGATTTGTCATTAGGAGGCACTCATGAAGCTAACCGCCATCATTTTCAGTATGGTCGCCGCCTTATCACTAACCAGTTGTGCAACGCGGCAGGCAGCCAGTACCGACTGGACCCCATATCTCAAATCCATGCAAAAAGGCTGTGATTATCCTAACCCGACAACCAGCAGCTTGCCCATAACGTATCAGCAGTCCATTATTGATACCGATACACGTATCAAACCTTACAATTCGTCTGATGAGGAGCAACTGGAGCATTTGGACGAAACCATCACCACTTACACGCTAAATAACGCGACCGCCTTTGGTAAACAGCTCTCAAAAATTGAATATCTCAGCGGTTTTGAATGGTCGCATTTGAAGCTGTATTTTGCCAATAACCCACAGTCGCTACGCAGTGAATTCACGCTGCCTGTTGATAAACATGATATTAACACCGTAACCAAAAACGACAGTAGTGGCTATCAAGTGACGGGCGAGGGCTACAAGCATTTAACCTTTGATAAAAAAGATAACAGCCTTACCTGTGGGTTTGGGGTGTAGCGAAGAGCAAGGTTTTTAGTGACCGATATATTTGAGCGTTTTCATACGTAAAGACTTAAGCCTCAAGATAGCAGTGCTGTTATCTTGGGGTTTCTTATATATAGAGATGTACTTTATTCAAAAAAAACAAGCAGGTCATTTTCTTAAAATTAATAAAATTCATCTTATAACAAGTTTATATCGTTTTTATTCATGTTAAAGGTTTGGTTTAATATACTCATACAGACATTTAGTGTTATCTCAATTTGTAGGGTAGGAATCACCATGACTAAGCCTTTTGCATGCTCAATCAAGCACATTCGTTTTGATGAAAACTATCAGCCTGCCAGCAGCACGCGCATGACGACCAATTTTGCCAATCTGGCGCGCGGCGAGCAGCGTGAAGACAATCTGCGTAAAGCGTTGACCATGATTAATAACCGCTTTAACGCGCTGGCACATTGGGACAACCCCAATGCCGATCGTTATTCGGTCGAAGTCGACATTGTGTCTGCCAACATGGATATCGAGGGCAATGGCGATGCGTTCCCTGTGATTGAGATGCTACAAACCACCATCGTGGACCATAAAGAAAACAAGCGCATCGATGGCATGATTGGCAACAGTTTCTCATCTTACGTGCGCGATTATGATTTTAGCGTGGTGCTACTGGAGCATTTTAATAAGCATCCAAATACCAAAGCGCCTGACGACTTTGGCGACTTACACGGCAAATTGTTTCAATATTTATTGAACTCAGAGGCCTACAAAGCCCACTTTAACAAACAGCCTGTGATTTGCTTGAGTGTCTCAACCAGCAAGACCTATTATCGTACTGCCAATCAGCATCCAGTATTGGGCGTAGAATACAAGCAAGATGAGTACTCATTGACCGATGATTATTTTCATAAGATGGGCCTAGTCGTACGTTACTTTAAGCCTGAGGGCAGCGCTGCACCATTAGCGTTTTATTTTGCGGGTGATTTGACCAGCGACTATACCGATCTTGAGCTGATCAGCGCAATCAGCACGATGGAGACGTTCCAAAAGATTTATCGTCCTGAGATTTATAACGCCAATTCAACGGCAGGTCAGGTCTATCAGCCAAGCCTAAAATACCAAGACTATTCGCTCACGCAGATTGTCTATGACCGTGAAGAGCGTAGCCAAATGGCGGTCAAACAAGGCAAATTTACCGAAACGCATTTTATCAAGCCTTACCAAGATATTCTTGAAGCATGGGCAGCCAATTACGCTGTAAACAAGAACGTCGCTTAAAAAATCCAAATATAAAAGCGCACGCTATAACACCTAAAATAGAGAAGACAATACGACATGACTTTATTATTACCAACATCGACCGCTGGCAGCTTGCCAAAACCCTCTTGGTTGGCAGAACCTGAAAAAATTTGGTCGCCGTGGCAACTTGACGGTGAAGAATTGCTTCAGGCAAAACAGGATGCGCTGCTAGTATCGCTACAAGAGCAAGTGCAAGCAGGCGTCGATATCGTCAGTGACGGTGAGCAGACCCGTCAGCATTTTGTGACTACATTTATTGAGCACTTAGACGGCGTCGATTTTGAAAACCGTAAAACCGTTAAAATTCGTGATCGCTATGATGCCAGCGTACCGTCAGTGGTTGGTGCCGTGAGCCGCCAAAAACCTGTGTTTGTAGAAGATGCCAAGTTTTTACGTAAGCATACTGACAAGCCGATCAAATGGGCGCTGCCAGGGCCGATGACCATGATTGATACCTTGTACGATGGTCACTACAAAAGCCGTGAAAAACTGGCATGGGAGTTTGCGACGATTCTTAATCAGGAAGCCAAAGAATTGGAAGCGGCTGGTGTGGATATTATCCAATTCGATGAACCTGCATTTAATGTATTCTTCGATGATGTCAACGACTGGGGTATCGCTACGTTAGAGCGTGCTATAGAAGGACTTCAATGTGAGACAGCAGTACATATCTGCTACGGTTACGGCATCAAAGCCAATAACGACTGGAAAAAAACGCTGGGCTCAGAGTGGCGTCAGTATGAGCAAGCGTTTCCTAAACTGCAGCAGTCAAAGATCGATATCGTATCTTTGGAATGTCAAAATTCGCGCGTACCGATGGATTTGATAGAGCTCATCCGCGGTAAAAAAGTGATGGTTGGTGCAATCGATGTCGCCACTAATGATATTGAAACTCCTGAGGAGGTAGCCGATACGCTACGCAAGGCCTTACAATTTGTCGATGCGGACAAGCTGTATCCCTCGACCAACTGCGGTATGGCGCCGTTGTCTCGTGAGGTGGCACGCGGCAAGCTACATGCGCTGAGCGCTGGTGCGGCAATCGTGCGGCAAGAGCTGAGCGTTTAGCAAAACTTAACAAGTTCTGGCTTGTTTAAGCTTATGAGTGGCCTCAGTTAACAAGGTACTTATAGATTTAACGTTTCTCAGGATTGTAGTAATGATAAAAGATATGATTGAAGCCACTGATTTTAGAGATGCCATGGCGCTATTGCCCACGGCGGTCAATTTGATCACCACCAATGGTCCGTCAGGCACTCATGGGTTTACTGCCTCGGCGGTATGTAGCGTCACTGATACACCGCCGACACTGCTGGTGTGTATGAATCAAGCCGCGCGCTCGCATAGGCATTTTGTGGATAATAAAGTCTTGAGCGTCAATGTGCTTGGTGCCCAGCATGAACACTTATCCAATGCTTTTGCTTCTAAACTAAGCTCAGATGAGCGTTTCGAGCAAGGGGTTTGGACTGAGCTTGTGACAGGCGCGCCTATCCTGAAAGATGCGCTAGTGAGCTTTGATTGTGAGATTGAGCACATTCAAGAAGTGGGTACGCATAGTGTGCTGATGTGCCGAGTGGTCGCTATCAAACCTCCAGAATCCCCAAGCGGGCAAGATGAGAGTTTAGTGTATTTTAACCGTGCTTATCATTACGTCGGTCAAGTTGAGCTTGTATAAGTCATAACTGGCATTAATATAGAGCACTTGCTCAGAAAATAAATCTATATAAGAAGACACTATCCCGTGGAACTACTCATTTTTTTAATCATAGGTGCACTAGCAGGTTTTGCGGCCGGGCTTTTCGGCGTGGGCGGTGGCACCATTATCGTACCGCTGTTATTTATCGTCTTTACCCAAATGGGCTACGATGCCGATACCATTATGCATCTGGCTTTGGGAACGTCGCTTGCGACCATCATCGTCACCTCGATCAGCTCCTTGATGGCGCATAATAAAAAGGGCGGCGTCATGTGGCCGGTCTTTAAAAATCTAGCACCTGGTTTGGCGCTAGGGTGTTTTTTGGGAGCAGGGATAGCAGGGCAAATATCAGGGTTATATCTGCAGCTGATTGTCGGGGTGTTTTTACTGTGGGTCGCTTATAGAATGTTTACCGCTGGTAAAAGACGTACACATATGAGTGATGCGAGTCATACGCCTGTGGTATTACCGTCTAAACCCAAGCAACTTGCGGCAGGTGGTATTATTGGTGTGGCTTCGGCCATTTTTGGTATTGGCGGTGGCAGCTTAACGGTGCCGTATCTCACCCGTTATAATGTGGTCATGCAAAAGGCGGTAGGCACGTCGGCGGCGTGTGGTTTGCCTATTGCCATTGCTGGTGCGCTCGGCTTTATGTTCTTTGGTATGCAGCAGCAAGTTGATGTACCCAATACCATTGGCTTTGTGCATATTTATGCCTTTTTGGGCATTGCGAGTATGAGCTTTTTTACCGCTAAAGTTGGGGCAAAAGTTGCTCATATGCTCTCACCACCCCTGTTAAAGAAGTGCTTTTCGGTATTGTTATTCGTAGTGGGACTTTATTTTCTGTATAAAGGGTTATTTTGAAGATTTGGATTGGTGTGTTTGAAATATGAAGACTAAGAACGATATGATATTGCTTAATATTGAAAATCACGCCTAGTTTAGTAATCTGTTATAAAATGCTACTTTTCTTACTTGCTGTGACTGCGTCTCCAGAGGCTGCGAAAAATAGCGTTTAATCTTGCTATACCATTTTTATAATGGTTTCACTATAACATCCATTATATTCTTAGCGGTTTTCTTTGGTTTAGAAGCTATTAGACTTGAGACTGTCAGGTAAGCTTCATTAACTATAGTTAGCTGAATGTAAAACTGTTATGGATTTAAACGCGCTACTGGTATAAATTTTACTTGCGTGCTGCGTTCCCAGAGGCTGCGCAAAATTCATCCCAGTAGCGCTATGACATTTTTAGAGTGTATTGACTATATCGAAAATTCTATCTAAACATCAAGAATGATGCAGGTTGTGGTGGCATGAGCATACAACTTGCCATCAGGCCCTACAATTTTTCCTTCAGCAGTTGCTGTTCTTCGACCAGCATGAATGACTTTACCTTCAGCCCGTACTAAAGGTGTTGCCACTGTCAAAGCTCGCACCATATTTACTTTTATCTCTAAAGTTGTATAGGTTTTTCCTGCTGGTAAAAGGGTATGTACAGCGCAGCCAACAGCAGAATCTAAAAGCGTACAAAACCAGCCACCATGGACTGTACCCAATGGGTTGTAATGATGACGCTTTGGACGCCCTTGAAAAACGGCAATACCTTTTTCCATATGAATAGGAGTGTAGTCGAGCGTTAGACCAATAGGAGGATGAGGCAGCTCTCCTGCAAACATAGCGTTAAAAATGTCCATACCGCTGCGAGTGGTTAAGTCTGATAATGGAATGACGTCAGCGTCACCTAGCTTTTCTCTAATGAGTGCTTCTTCTGTTTCCCATGTTGCTATAGTTTCTTCAACATTCATTTTCAATTCCTTAAAACGATAAATAAGAGGTTAGCTCATTCTTATAAAGACCAAAGTTTTATCAATTAGTGTTCTTGATGTTTGCTTTTATTTTTAAAATACATCGTTACATAGCCGATTAACCAAAAAGCACATATTGCTTGAAACCAGATAAGACTGTGCATGGTGATCGTCATAATATTATCAGTCTCAACGTTGTAGTGTAGTAGTGACAATAAACCCATCAAGGCATACAAATAAAGCCACCAATGCCCCTTGCTCATCTGGCTTTTGACAGCCACGATCAAGCCGTAGATACCGATTGGTGTCATGACGAACCAAAAAGCATCTACCAGATGAGGGGATAACCAATCAGGCTCAGGATAGTGGTCAAAATAAACCACATTATGAACATAGTGCAAAATGCTCGAGAACACATTAAGTAATACAATGAAAATTAAGGTCTTATAATGTTTGTAACGATTTATCATGGTGTACCTTGTTGATCGTCTCTAAAATATCTTGCCAAATATGAGTGTTCTTGCTTCTAAAATAGCCAAAATGCCCAATTGATTGGTCTGATCCCTTGCTAATGGTATAGCGTTTAAAAGTGATGGGTTGATCGCTAGTCACATTTTTCCAAAAATTATGCAGGTTGCGTTCAGTGCAGATTTCATCATCATCGGCAGTGAAGACGAAAGTTGGCACATTAAAATTCTTGTAAGTCCCAAGGGGAATGGTTTTCCCATAGAATTTATCTGAGAAAAACAGCTCTTTTTCTCGGCACCAAGCCCCCCATTCATCTGTAAAACCAGCTGGCAAATCTTCCATGAGTTTGAAGCTTTTAGCCGGCACATAATTAAAGACTTTATTACTAAGCGGGGCTAAAAAACGGAAAAAGAAGTTAGCCTTAAGACGATAGCGAAGCGGCATATAGCTAAAGTATCCTGCTGAGACAGCCACTGCAATTAGAGCATCTAATTGATCGGCGTTATGAGCCAGACCTACCTGTTGACCACCAGTACTATGACCCACACAATACAAGGGTAAATCCTTAAATAGGCGCTTAGCTGTATCGATGGCAGCTGGAATGTCATAGCGCCCAATATCAGAATACTGGTAATGACACTCCTTTAGATGACTTATTTTAGAATCGCAAAACCCTCTATAGTTCCAAAGAATGACATGAAAACCATGCTCTCTTAAGTATTTAGCAAACGGCAAATAATAAGAAGTTTTAGTAGCGGTTCCTGGATTTATTAGAACAACGGCCTTAGGGTTATTCGCTTTATAGAGGGTTGCACGCAGCTCGACGTTGTCGTCCGTCAGAATATTTATATCCATAAAAGAACCTACTTGTTGTTAATTAACGCCTACTATAAACTATGGACATTACTCCACAGTCAAGCGTTAATTGAGGGTGCTCGCTAATGAATATAAAAGAATTAACTGAAACAGTCGGACTAAGCAGAGATACCATTCGTTTTTACGAAAGGGAAGGATTAATTTCGTCACCATCTAGAAAATCTAATGGTTATAGAGATTACGATAACAGGATTGTAGAACAGCTCAATATGATTATTATGGCGAAGGAGTTAGGTTTCACCTTAAAAGAGATTAGAGAGCTAACAGAGCTATTGTATTCAAACAACCTGACGCAATCACAAATGGGTGAAAAGCTTCTAGAAAAAAACAAGCAAATTGAAGTTAAGATTCTAGAGTTATCTAAAATGAAAGCGTTAATAGATGATGCATTAAAAGGCATGTGTTCTTATAAGGATAAGCTAGCGCTTTAATCTAAGTTATGAAAGGTCCCGATACAGTACCTCCAGGTCTCAAATCATCTAAACCAATATCATGGGATAAAATTGACCTACTGCTATTTACTGCCTCAATCTTGTACTTTGCTTAAGGGAACTCAGACTTCATGAACTCAGCTATCTCTTCCTTGGTTGCTGACATAGGCCTATAGTGGTGTGTTCGTTTAGTCTTGTGACCAAAGACACGGTGAGATCTTCCAAGTGAGAATATATCAGCTATTTTGACAAATGGCTGATAATCTTTCGAAGACTCAGTTGTTGTGGGTCCTTTTCTATTTTTGTTATTCACAAAAAAATCCTTTGCCACCTCGTTGATACAAGATAGCAAAGGATGAATCCTCACACAATAGTGTGACGGGTAATTTATTAATAAAAATTATAATAAAATCAATAACTTGTATTACTCAACCGTCACTGATTTGGCAAGATTGCGTGGCTGATCGACATCAGTACCGCGCATCACGGCCACATGGTAAGACAGTAGCTGTATGGGTACGCTGTAGACGATAGGGGCAAGCGTCTCGCAAACTGCTTTAACATATACTACATGTAGGCGGTCTTCAGCATTGATGTGACTATCTTCACTAGCAAAGACGAACAGTTCGCCGTGACGGGCATGTACTTCTTGCATGTTGGCTTTGAGCTTATCGAGCATACTGTCTTTGGGTGCCAGCACGACGATTGGCATGTCTTTGTCAACAAGCGCTAGCGGACCGTGTTTGAGCTCACCTGCGGCGTAGCCTTCAGCGTGGATATAAGAGATTTCTTTGAGCTTCAATGCGCCTTCCAGAGCGATAGGGAACTGTAGACCGCGCCCTAAAAATAAGCAGCTTTTCTTATCTTCAAAGTGCTCCGCCATCGCTTTGATCGGAGCATCAAGGTGCAAGCTGGCATAGAGTTGACCGGGCAGCTTTTGTAGCTCGCCAAGTAAGGTGCTTAGGTTTGCGCTGTCGATACGCTGCTGTACTGCGCCTGTTTTTAAGACCAATAGCATGAGTGCGACCAGCTGGGTGGTAAAAGCTTTGGTCGATGCTACACCGATCTCAGGACCTGCAAGGGTCGGCAAGAATATGTCTGTCTCGCGA
Source organism: Psychrobacter pacificensis (assembly GCF_018336615.1). NCBI lineage: Bacteria > Pseudomonadati > Pseudomonadota > Gammaproteobacteria > Moraxellales > Moraxellaceae > Psychrobacter > Psychrobacter pacificensis. The sequence continues at coordinate 170,604 of NZ_CP048752.1, forward strand.
ACCAAGGATGAGGTAGGCACGTTACATAGTGCTAGACTAACCAGTCCTGCTGGGTTTTGTTTTTTGATCTCACGCAGGGCTGATAAGGTATCGGCTGTTTCACCAGACTGAGAGATACAAATCACCAGCGAGTTGTCGAGTACTACAGGATTGCGATAGCGGAATTCACTAGCAACCTCAACAGAGCAGGATAGGCGCATCAAGCTCTCAAACCAATATTTAGCAACCATCCCCGCATGATAACTGGTGCCGCAAGCGATGATCTGTACATGCTGTACGCCTGATAATTGCGCTTCATTGCGTGCTAAAAAGTCATCACGCAGGGCTGATGCTTGGCGGTTATCAATCGCCATCTCAAGCGTACGCGCGACTGCATCTGGCTGCTCATAGATTTCTTTGAGCATATAGTGCTTGAACTCGCCTTTGTCAGCATTATGCTGCTTGGCATCGATTTCATGCACTTCGCGGCTGACTTCCTCGCCATTGACATAGACTTTAATACTGTCACGGGTCAATTTGGCAATATCGCCTTCTTCTAGGTACATAAAGCGGTTGGTGACTGGCAGTAGTGCCAGCTGATCTGAGGCGATAAAATTTTCACCAATACCAACACCGATGACCAAAGGCGAGCCTAAACGTACCGCGGCCAGCTCATCTGGTGTGTCCACGTGAATGATGCCTAAAGCAAATGCACCATGCAGCTTAGGAATCACTGCGCGTACCGCTTCTAGCAAATCATTGGTTTGCTCATAAATGTCATGAATCAGATGTGCCACCACTTCGGTGTCGGTCTGTGAGGTAAACTCGTAGCCTTTAGCGATGAGCTCTTTTTTGAGTTCAGCGTAGTTTTCGACGATACCATTGTGAACGACGGCAATCTTACCAGATATGTGCGGATGGGCATTGCGCTGTGCAGGTTCGCCATGCGTGGCCCAGCGAGTATGAGCGATACCAATATGCCCATCAAAAAAATCGGTACTGGCTTCAACCGCATTGACCAAGGCTTGAACCTTGCCCACTTGACGCTCGCGATGTAGCTCACCATCACGAATGACGGTTAAACCAGCCGAATCGTAGCCTCGATATTCTAGACGCTTAAGACCTTCAAGCAAGATATTCGCAATATTGCGTTCAGCAACTGCGCCAACGATTCCACACATGGCATCTCCTTAAATTTGTTTTTTAATAATTCAATATATGATGGTACAAGACTAATAAGTGTCGTTAGCTACCAATGCTCAGTTATTAGCTCAAAAGTATGATGAAGCAGTACTACCACGATTGCCGTACTGCTTAGGTTTACTCAAGAATGACGACGATTGATCAAACTTTCAATAAATCAGTTATTTTTTAGTCGGTCGTTGAAAGTCATTTTTTTGTACCTGACGAGCTCGGCCAAATGCTAAAGCACTACTATCAACGTCTTTGGTAATGACAGAACCTGCAGCGATGGTAGCCGTATCTCCGATGGTTACTGGCGCGACTAGGCTTGCATTGGAACCAATAAAGGCATTATCTCCAATGATGGTCTGCGACTTGTTGACACCGTCGTAATTACAAGTAATGACACCTGCACCGACATTGACGCCTGTGCCGACAGTTGCATCACCGATGTAGCTTAGGTGATTTACTTTACTGCCTTGACCGATTGTTGATTTTTTGATTTCAACAAAGTTACCGACTTTGCTGTTGTCAGACAATACCGTATCAGGACGCAGGTGTGCAAAAGGTCCTATGTCGACACCAGCTCCGATGTCAGCGCGATCAATCACACAGTAAGGCTTAATATAACAAGCATTGCCTATCTGAGCGTTTTTGATGACGCAGCCTGCTTCAATATAGACATTGTCGCCTAAAGTGCAGTCGCCTTCAAATACCACATTGACGTCAATAAACACATCTTGTCCGGCACTCAACGACCCGCGAATATCCACGCGCGTGGGATCGGCAAATTGAACGCCCGCTTCTTGTAGGTCGGCGACTATCTTGCGTTGCCACGTGCGCTCTAGGCTTGCGAGTTGTTGGCGGTTATTAACCCCTTCAATCTCAAACGTATGCTCAGGCTCAATCGCGGCAATCGTAATACCATCAGCGACGGCCATTTTGACGATGTCAGTGAGGTAATATTCTTGTTGCGCGTTATTGTTAGAGAGCTCTGGCAAATACTTATGCAGTAGGGCGTTGTCTACGCAGTAGATACCACTGTTGATCTCCTTAATATTTTGCTCGTCAGCACTGGCATCTTTTTGCTCAACGATGGCTTCAATGTTGCCGTTTTGGTCACGTTTGATACGACCCAACCCGAACGGATTATCGACAGTCAACGTCAGCATAGACATACCGTCAGTATTGGCAGCTTTTAAAGCAGCTAATGTCTGGCAGCTGACCAATGGCACATCACCATATAGAATGAGACTTTTCCCTGATTTCGGTAAATCAGACAGTGTCACTTTGACCGCATGACCTGTTCCTAACTGCTCAGTTTGAGCAACCCAAGTAAACGACGACTGTGTATATTGGTTGGTAATCTCTGACTTTACCTGATCACCGCCAAAACCATGGACAATGATGGTTTCATCAACAGTGAGCTGATTGCAAGTATCTAATACGTGGGCCAATAATGACTTACCAGCTAGGGTCTGCAAAACCTTTGGCTTTGCAGACTGCATGCGAGTGCCTTTACCGGCCGCTAAAATAATCACAGAAAGAGGAGATGTCATAATAAGCCTACAAATGTAACAAAATATAATGTTGAATTATAGCGTAAAAACTTGCACAAAAAAAATTATGACGTGCAAGCTTTGTAACTTGAATACTCAAAACTTAAGCAAGCAAAATCAAATACGTAAGATGGCTAAACCGAAGTAATGATTTCCGCGGAATAATATTAAAAAGACATAAACATCATCACAATGATGTAAATAATCAACCAAATCACTGCTGCCATAACCCCTGCAATAATGTCATCCAACATTACCCCAAGGCCACCCGCAACCTTTTTGTCTGCCCAACCAATCGGTGGTGGCTTTAAAATATCAAATACGCGAAATAGGATAAAAGCAGTCGGTAGCCAGCCCCAAAACATCGGCAGAATCATTATCGACAAGGTATTTTCAGACGTAGGAAATACATATGATAATATATAAGATAACGGCAATAGGGTAATCCACATGCCAGCCCATTCATCCCACACAATATGCGGATCATCGTGTACCTGCATCAACTCAGACGTACGCCCGCAAATCCAAACACCAACCAAACACGACAAAATCGTCAAGATTAAAAAAGGAACGAAACCCAAGCTCATAAGCGGCACGCCCACAATCAGACCACCAACCGTGCCCCACGTACCGGGCGCGCGTCGAGGTAGGCCGCTGCCCAAACCTAGTCCGAGCCAATAAACCATGCGGTCAAGCATACTGGCACCGATTGGTAGAGGCGGGCAGTCATTTGCTTGTCGAATATCAGGCTTAGATAAGTGTTGATCAGTCATGGATTAGCCTGTGAAATGTTGATAACCGGTGAGATTAGGCCACGTAGAGAAGGGGGTAGATTGAGTCGGTGTGACTGGCTGATTTTGATAAAACAGTTCAAGACGTGAGTGATTAGGCGATTTGGCATCTGTCGCAATAGAATCTGCGCGCGCAACGATTTCTCCAATACAAGTGACAGGCGTATTAGAAGTAGGTGGTTCAATATGTGCAGGCAAGGTAAACGCCAATTCGTAGTCATCGCCACCCGCTAATTGACATAACAAACGCTCAGATAACTCTACCGTGGCTAGTGACTTGCTACTCGGTAATTGATCTAAATGAATACGCATACTGACTGAGCTTTGCTGACAGATATGTCCAAGATCTTGATAAAGACCGTCAGAGATATCGATCATCGAGGTTGCGCCAGCTTGTGCCAAGGCGGCACCTAAGGCAATGCGCGGCGTCGGCATGTGCAAGCGATGCGCCAGTTGCTTACCAATAGGGCTATCGGGGTGCTTGAGGGCATAGGCAGCATCACCAAGGGTGCCTGAAACATAGATTTTATCGCCAACTTGTGCCCCTGAGCGATAAACAGCTGGTGTACCTGCGGCAAGCAATCCTTGCGCACTGACACTCAGCACCAATTGCGCACTGCGCGTGGTATCACCGCCAATCAACGTCACGCCAAACAGCTGGCAGGCATGAAACAATCCTTTGGCAAATGTCGTGAGCCATTCATGATTCGCTAGACGCTCAGGCAATGCCAACGCTAGCAAAATACTATGCGGCGTCGCGCCCATCGCTGCAATGTCTGAAACATTAACCGCAACAGCTTTATAACCAATTTCAAACGCAAGCTTATCTACTTGTGCAAAGTCAGCATGAAAGTGACGCCCTTGAACCAATGTATCAATGCAGCTAACCAAGCGTGATCTTGCTGGCAATGCCATCACAGCCGCGTCATCACCGATACCTTTTTCGATGCTGTTTTTAGTACCAGCCGCTGCGCTCTGTGCCGCTTGCCGCTGCAAAAATATACGCTCAATCAGCTCAAACTCGTTCATAACTAGTCTTAGTCTTTGGTATCGTTAGCGCTTTTCTTGCTCGCCTTGAAGTCACTGATATTGGCACTAGCTTTACTGGCACTACTGCGTTTAACGTTAGCTTTGTTAGCGCTGATACGTGGCTTATTTGATGCAGTCGGCGCATTATCGATCGCGCTTTCTGTTTCAGCAGCCGCTTCGATATTGTCAGCTACCGTTACTTCAGCCGAACTCGCTTCAGATTGTTTAGCCGCCGCTTTTTGTGACGTACGTAGGTTGGCATTGGTATCTGCTTGTACCTCTAAAGCACGTAGCTCACCAGCCATTTTATCCAGTACCGCATTGATCAGTTTGTGAGCGTCAGTCGCGCCAAAGTGATTATTCAGCTTCATTGCTTCATCGAGTACAACCTTGTAAGGAATCTCCATACGGTTTTGTAGCTCGTACGCACCAATCAGCAAAATAGCGTGTTCAACCGTATCTAACTTATCAATCTCACGATCAAGGTGTTGGCTGATAAGCGCGTCTAGGGCGTCGATCTGCTCTGGGATATCGCGCATCATTTCGTGATAGTAGCCGATATGGACGGTGTGCATAGCGTTGGTTGCGCGCGTGCGTGCCGCGATATCATGCGGCGCATTGTCTTTCCAGCCAAGCTTGCCATCTATATCAAAGCGGCGGTCGGTGACAAGCCACTCGTATAGACCTTGCATAGCAAAGCGGCGCGCCTTACGGATAGCGGTATGACTGGTCTTGTAAGAAGACTCACTCATATCGAAGGTTTGATCACCTGCACTACTGCTCGCTATACGGGTAGCTTCAGCTTGATTGGCTTGTGCGGTTTTCGCAGCGCGAATCGCGCGCTTGAGTTGGTCAGTCATAGGGGGTCTGTACCTAAATTTTTTGAGATGATACCCAGTCAAAATATAAATTAACAAAGTAGCTTTTTAGCTTTGTTTATTTAAAACTTTAAAGAGTATAGAAATACGGCGAAAATTCAAAAAATAGCCAGTGTGTTGATAGCTGGCGTCATGTTACAAGGTGCTGCTATTGCTCAATAGCAGCACCAGTTAGACTAATAAATTTGAGCTTTAAGGCTTAAGCTTCATCGATATCATCAATATCAAGCTGTGATAGAACAGCAATCATCTCTAATACGACCATCGCAGCTTCAGAGCCTTTATTACCTGCTTTGGTACCGGAGCGCTCGATAGCTTGCTCGATGCTGTCAGTAGTGATGATACCGTTGGCGACAGGAATATTATAATCCATTGCCACAGCGCTCAAACCTTTGGCCGACTCGCTGGCTACAATATCAAAATGTGGCGTGCTGCCACGGATGATTGCACCCAATGCCACAATGGCGTCAAAACGATCTGATTCCGCAGCACGCTGGGCCACAAGTGGCAGCTCGAATGCTCCAGGCACACGAATAACAGTAATGTTGCTACCCAATACACCATGACGGAGTAGGGCATCAATCGCACCATCAACCAATGACTCAACGACAAAACCATTAAAACGACCGACGACAATACCAATGCGCGCGTCAGCGTTTTGATGCAAGTTACCATCGATATGAGTCACGTCGTTGCGCTGCTGTTGTAAATTCGACATAAAAAATCCTTTGCTTAATAAGCGTTCAATTGAAATATAGGCATCAATAAATAGCTAAACAGTCTGATGCGTTCAATCGACTTGGCCGCCTATTATTTTGGCGTTGCTCTAGTTAATTGAACGAAAATAAATGGTTAGCACTATGATAGCATTTTTTTGGGTGTTATTTGTATTTTACGAGCGTGCTACAGACGCATCTGTATCCCTTGTGCTGCCATATAGGCTTTGGCCTCCGACACGGTATACTCACCAAAGTGAAAAATACTGGCGGCAAGTACCGCATCGACGCCGCCTTCTAACACGCCTTCTGCCAAATGTTGCAGGTTGCCGACGCCGCCTGAGGCAATGACGGGCACATTGACGCGGCTCGTAATTTGTTGCATGAGTGCCAAATCGTAGCCTTTTTTGGTGCCATCACCGTCCATTGAGGTGACCAGCAATTCACCAGCGCCCAGCTCAGCCATTTTGCTCGCCCAAGCGACGGCATCGATACCGGTTGGCTTACGGCCACCATGGGTGAAAATCTCCCAACGCGGCACAGTAATCCCATCGACGTTGATGTCAGCGACGCGTTTGGCATCGATGGCCACAACGATACATTGGTTGCCAAACTTCTGCGCGGCTTCACCGACGAACTCAGGCGTAAATACCGCAGCTGAGTTAATTGCGACTTTATCTGCGCCCGCATTGAGCAAATTGCGGATATCAGCGATTTTTCGCACGCCGCCGCCTACGGTGAGTGGGACAAATACCGTTTCAGCCATACGCTCGACCGTATGATAAGTGGTATCGCGCTCGTCATTGGTCGCAGTAATATCCAAAAAAGTAATCTCATCAGCGCCTTGTTCATTGTAGCGGCGAGCGACTTCGACAGGGTCGCCTGCGTCTTTGATATCGACAAACTGTACGCCTTTGACCACGCGGCCATTGTCAACGTCCAAGCAAGGAATGATACGCTTTGCTAACATAGGGTCTTTCACCTTATAATCAATTCATAGGCGCTAGTCTAGCAAAATCACTGCTATTTCAGGCAGGTTTTCGCAAGATTATTACGCTTTTCACCATCGTTTTATGATGTGCGGTACAATTGCGGTCATTACCGCATCAATTTATTCTATCTAACCTCTTTACCCAATTGCTATAAGTGAGATGTCATGTCCGTCTATACCCAGTTAACCGATGATCAGTTTGCCGCCTTTTGCCAAAGTTTTGGCGTATCGTTTGCCCGCGCGATTCCGATCACTCAAGGTATTAAAAACTCAAACTGGTTTATTCAAACGACTGACGATGTAGACGGCACCTACTCTTACGTGTTTACATTATTTGAAGAGCGTCCTCCTGCTGATATCGAAAAAATGGCCGTTATCCTCAATCAGTTAAATGGCAAATTACCAGTCGCCGCACCGTTAGCCGTTATTGAGTCAAATGGTTCGCGAACAGATGGTGATGATAAACGCTATGTCATCCATTATGAAGACAAAGCCATCACTTTAGTGCCGTGTCTAGCAGGCTCACATCCCGAGCAAACTACGCAAGCGATGTGTCACGATATTGGCGCAGCATTGGCGACGCTACATGAGACGCTGCAAGCATTGCAGCCAAGTGAGCAGTACGGCGTGCCTTTGTATCCATGGAGCGACGTGCGTGACCGTGAAATGCAGTTCATGCCAGGTGACGAAGGCAAGCTGATGAGCGATATTTGGCGCGCTTATTCAGAGCTGCCATTAGATACCTTGCCAAAAGGTCTATGCCATTTAGATATGTTTGCCGACAATACCTTATGGAATCTACAAAAAGGCGAGGCGCGTCTGACAGGTCTACTAGACTTCACCGAAGTCAGCGTCGAGCATTACGTGATGGATATTGCGATCACTATCAATGATTTTTGTACCACGTGGGGCGGCGCAGAACAAGGTGAATCTGTGAACTTTGACCGCAGTAAAATGGCAGCGTTCTTACAAGGTTATGAATCGATACGTCCACTCAATGGTGAGGAAAAACGTGCACTACCTGTGATGCTAGCAAAAGCGGCCGTGATTTTTTGGTTATTGCGCCTCAATGTGATTCATTACAACCGTACCGAAGGTCGTACGGGTGATAACATCATGGTCAAAAACCCTGACCTAATGAAGCGTCTGGCCGCTTACCATTGGGCGCATGTTGAAAAGTCGCAAAACACCGTATTTGTACTATTAAGCAAACCAGACAATCAAATAGTCGGTGTGTTTAGCAGTATTACCCAAGCTGAGCAAGCACATGATCACTTAACCAACACCAATGATTTTACGATTGAAACATATACGTTAGACCAATTGGCATAAGTATGTTTTACTCAGGTATGTACCTACCAACACTTTGAAGGCGATCCCATGACCGATCACGTTGACAACTGGCACAAACTGGCGCGCTTTGATACCAATATACAAGGCGAGCTGCATGCCAATCTATTACGTAATAACGGCATAACCGTGTCCTTGCAGCCGCTCAGCGCAATCCCTGGTATGAACTCGGGTATCGTTCTCTGGGTAGAAGACACCGTCTTGGCAGAAGCTCAGCGCATTTTGGATACCATCCCAACTGATGGTGCCGCTTTGCTTGATGAGATGAGTGATGCTGACTTTGATGCGCTATCTGCCAATCAAAGCAATGCTACTCAAGGCAATGCTACTCAAGGCAATGCTACTCAAGGCAATGCTACTCAAGGCAATGCTACTCAAGGTAACTCAATAATAGATGACAATAACGGCGGTACTTTATAAATGTGTCAACTCTTAGGAATGAACTGTAATACCCCAACAGATATTGGTTTTAGCTTTGCAGGGTTTCGCAAGCGCGGCGGTATGACGGACAGTCATGAAGATGGCTTTGGTATTGCGTTTTTTGAGCGCAGCGAATGCAGCAATAATGACAAAACCAATGATGAGACGGCAAATGACTCAACGGGTCTGCGTTTGTTTCATGATAATCGTCCAAGCCATCTATCGCCAGTCGCTGATTTGGTTAACAACTATCCAATCAAAGCCATGAACGTTATTGCGCATATTCGTAAAGCGACGCAAGGGCAGAACTGCTTGGCAAACACCCATCCATTCGTCCGTGAAGTCTGGGGCGAACAGTGGGTATTTGCGCACAATGGACAGATGAATAGCGAATTTATCAAACGCTGTCAGCGCTTGCAAGACAACGGCAATGCCGCGCATTGTCAACCAGTAGGCAGTACTGATTCTGAGATGGCATTCTGCTATTTGGTCAATCGTTTAAAGAGCAGCTTTAAAACCCGTCCTGATGACAAGACACTGTTTAATTTTTTGACCACCCAATGTCGCTATCTATCGGCCAATGGGTTATTTAATTGCTTAATATCCAATGGCAGGTGGCAACTGGCGTATGCAGGTAGCTTACTGTTTTATCTCACGCGCAAAGCGCCATTTGGTGAAGCCAAACTGGCGGACGATGATATGGCGATTAATTTTAGCGATGTCACCACCGATACCGATAAGGTGACGATTTTGGTGACCGTGCCATTGACTGAAAATGAGAAGTGGCAGCAGCTCGCCGTCAATGAATGCTTAATCTTTCAAGATGGTGACGTCATTTATAAAGACAGCCCAAGCCTGCGTAAATTTTTGACCATTGATGAAGGTATCGCCATTGCGCGGGAAGTGGGGGCGAGTGTTTAGGAATCAGTGTGGCAGTCAACATTAACATTTACAAAAAATAACGAGCGATTATGGTCTACAACAATCTTTTCCAAGCGTTAGAGAAAATTGATCAGGCAGCGACAGAAGAAGCATCCAATACAAAGTATGGTTTCAATATATTCTCTATCTTGAGAAGAGATGATGAAGAAGTGGGTCTACATTCTAAGTTTTTAGCGGAGCTTTTAAGTCCAACAGGTAGCCATGGTATGGATGCCTTTCAAAAGCTATTTATCGATCAGGTAGTGAATGTAGCTTTTAAAAATAAAGATGAAAAACGTCTGCCACTTTGTCTAAATCAACCCTATACGTGTCAAACTGAAGTGGCTATCACAAATTCTGGTCGGATAGATATTATTTTAAAAAATAACGAAAATATCATCGTTGTTGAAAACAAAATCAATGCTTATGATCAAAGAGCACAGCTCCAGCGCTATTATGAAGCTTGTAGAAATATGAACTATGAACCAGAAAATATCTATATCTTATATTTAAATAAATATGGTGATCCAGTTAGTACTTATAGTAAAGGGAATTTAAAAGACAGTGATTTTGCGCAAATAAGCTATAAAGAGGATGTGGCAAATTGGTTAGATGCTTGTATTATTGAGGCAAAACCATATCCCCATATTGAGCACACATTGTTACAGTACAGAAGATTGGTTGGAAAATTGACGGGTGATACAAGGTCGGCAAAAATGAAACAAGCGCATATTGAACTGTTATACCAAAAAGACAATTTTAAACTGGCGCATGAGCTGAGCGAGTCGCTTGTCAGCTTTCAAATTGATTTACAAAAGAAACTTTGGCAAGAGTTACAAGAAGTATTAAAGAAGAAAGGCTATGATTTCAATTTTTGTGATGAGAATCTACAGTTGTGTGATAGGAATAAAAAAATTAAGAACTACTATAAACCTCAGAAACCATCTAGAAAATACGGTATTCAGTGTAAAATTGGTAGTTTAGAAGAGTACGATATTAATTGTTTTATACAGGTCTATAAGAATGTTTATTTCGGTATGATTAGTTCTCGAGAGGGCAGACCTATTGGGTATCCATCTTCTTTAAATAACCTAGCAACTCAAATCGGTAGCTTGAATATACCAATAGTTGGTAATACTAAAGAATGGGCTTTAGGAGGAGATCTTAAACCAACACAGCCTATACAATTTGATAAAATTAAGAGTCTTTATAAAATTGCTAATAATAATGACAGAGCACAGTGGATTGAACAAACCACTGATGAAATCGTTTCATTTATTGAGAGTGTCAAAAGCTTAGGACTTATTGATGTTCAATCGGCTACAAATACATCCCACAACACCGTTTAAATTTCTCCCCTGAGCCACAAATACAAGGCTGTTTTTGGCTCACAGTCATGCGCACGGTCGGGTCGATAAAGTACCAGCGCGCTTGCTTGTCTTTATCCGTAATCTTCACAAAGCCTGACAGTTCGTGATGCGCCTGCACACCATTATCGGTATGAAAATAGGCTTTAAACTCTACCTGCGCGTGGCGTTTGCCCAGTTTAGGTCGATGCTGCACAATCTCAAGTCCCGCCCAGTCCGTGTCTTTGCCCCATTGCGCTATCGCGTCACTATCCAGCAGCGCTTGTTGTGCAGGTACGGTGGTCTTAACGATATAGTCAGGCAGCTGCAATACAAAGGCGCTATAGCGGCTGCGCATCAGGCGCTCGGCATCGGGCGCGGCAAGTGATTCGTGATATGGCTGGCAGCAGTCTTCATAAGACGCGCTGCTATCTTGCGTACTAACAGACGGCGGCGTGATACGGCAGGGACAGACGGACATAGACGCTCCTTAATAGATGAATAAAACTAGCCTTTGTGCGTCCACCACGTCTCAAGCAGTGTCGGCAGCAAGCCTTGGCGCAACTGTTGCCAATGGGTGGGGTCACTGACATCGTCCACAAAAGGCGCAAAAGGCGGTGCAGCATAAATCAGTAATGCCAGTACGCCATAAATCAGCAAATACCACCATTTATCCTTGTGCTGATAAAACTTCATCGCCGTACCTGCCGAGCGTTTTAGGCGCATGCCTGTCAGATTGACGCTATAGATTTCATCCAGTGCCAAATGCACCATCGCGCCGCCAAATAAAAACAGACCATAAAACCAACTGGTTGTCAGCGGTAGATGCAGACCATAATAGCTTAGACAGGTTAACCCCAGTCCAAGTATCGCCATATAAGGCACAGAGTGGATGACGCCGCGATGCACCGTCATAGTGGTAAAAATATGAAAGATCACATAGCGCATAAAACCATACCCCGCGAGCCATAATGCGATCAATGCGAGCAAACTCAGATCGCTACGCCAATGCATGACCAGACCAAAAGCAAAGACAAACGAGGTGATATTAAAACCGAGCTTAATCGGTGTTGAATTATCTGAATCCAAATCTGGTAGTAATCCACCGATAGTACCAAGCGCCACGCATACTAAAAACCCTGAATCATCAATCAAGCCTGCCTTATAAACCGTCAAACTCAGAGTGCCGCTGACCATAAAAGCGACATTTAAGTGGGTATTAAAATTTGCCATAAAACTCATTCATCCATAGCGCTCAAAAAGACCTTTCGAGCGGTGCATCTAGCTGTAAAAAAGCGCCCCATGATACCATAGAGTAGCCAGACATCTAACAGAGATAGCCTTTAAGAGATAGCGCCTATGCCTGCCAGTGATTTACCTACCAAACCTGATTCTACCGCCTGTATTGAGCCGCCGTCTAAAATAGAGGGCACACTTGATAACAGCTTTGCTGAGATTGATTGGCAAGCGCCGTGGCTGTTGCACATTACTCAACGACATTACTTGAGCACCACTATTGAGCACCTTAGTAGACCAAGTCAGCAGATGAATAGCTTTAATGAATTGGATAGTTTGGATAATGCAGAAAGTCTAGATACGCATGGTATCAATGCTTGTAACATCAGCACGCCTGACACGATTGCCAACGTCTTAAAAACGGCGATGCAGCAGAAGGCCAGTCATTTAGAACAGCCATTACCGCAGACCAAACCTACCCATAACCAAACGCCTCAAACGCTACAGTTTGTCTCTCAAAATGCATTGCCTGAAGGGGAGGCTTACGAGCATTTCATCGGTACAACTGGAAACATTCCGACGCGTGATAACTTGCATGACCTATTTAATGGCAGTATTTGGCTGACGTTTCCCAAGACCAAAGCGGTGCTGAATTATTACCATATGCTGGAAATCGCCAAACAAGGCATCAGTGAGCGCCGAGGGCGTGTTCGCGACACTATTACGGTGTTTGATGAGAATGGGGCAGTTCTGGTCACGGCAGACCCTAATATTGGTGAGGCATTGGTTGATTTCGACTGGCAGTCAAGTTTGGTGAGACCCCGTGATAAATGGGACGATCCAACACAGCCTGATGACAGCGCTCAGGCAGCCGTGTATATCTTTGGGCATGCCTTACTAGAGCAGTTACTCTATCCGCGCAAACCCTTATGTGCGCACAGCATTGTCATCCATGTGACCCAACGTTTCTTTACCCTACCATTAGCTGAGTGTATACGTTTTTTGGATGACAAAGTTGCCGAATACATGGACACATTATTATCAAAAGATGACGTGACACCGCGCCAGCTTGCGCCATTGCCAATCTTAGGTGTGCCGCATTTCTGGGCAGAAAACGCAGAACCTAGCTTTTATGAAGACAGCTATGTATTTCGCAGTGGTCGACGCCAAAAGAATAAAAAGGAATGAGTCACTCAAGATCGGTTAGCCAAACCTTTGGTACGTTTACGATTGTGCCACGATTTGACAACGTCCAGACGTTAACAAAGCCTCATATGTTTGTTATGGTAAAAGGACGTTTCTGTTAAACAGCAAAGAGATGGTTATCTCTTTTGTTAACACAGAGTCACATCAGACCGTTTTATTAAACTGCTCTGCTGATTAAAGATATATCGATCATCTATTGAGCCACCCGTTATACATAAACTTATAAGAATTTATGTCTAGGATCTATAACAACGATAAGGAAGCTATCATGAGTGATATTTTTAATGTAAAAGACACCCTTTCAGTTGCTGGCAAGGAACATGCCTACTACAGCCTGCCCAAACTTACCGAAACTTACGAGCATATCAAAACGCTACCATTTTGTATGAAGGTCGTGTTAGAGAATCTACTGCGTAACGAAGACGGTGGTCAGTCAGTCGGCAAAAACCATATCGAAGCGGTTGCCAATTGGGATGCAGGCGCCGAGGCGTCAAAAGAAATCGCCTTTATGCCAGCGCGTGTGGTATTGCAGGATTTCACCGGTGTGCCCTCAGTCGTTGATTTGGCTGCGATGCGTGATGCAGTGGTCGAGCTTGGAGGTCGTGCTGAGCAAATCAACCCATTTATCCCTAGTGAACTGGTCGTCGACCACTCGGTACAGGTCGATGCTTATGGCCGTGAGGATGCGCTGGATCTCAACGAAAAGATTGAATTTAAGCGTAATAATGAGCGTTATGAGTTCTTACATTGGGGCCGTAATGCCTTTGAGAACTTTGTCGTTGTCCCGCCCGCGACGGGTATCGTGCACCAAGTCAACCTTGAGTATCTTGCGCGCGTGGTCATGGCAGCAGAGGTCGATGGCGAGCTGACCGCCTATCCTGACACGGTATTTGGTACCGACAGTCACACGACGATGATTAATGGTATTGGCGTACTGGGTTGGGGCGTTGGCGGTATCGAAGCTGAAGCGGCGATGCTCGGTCAGCCATCTTCTATGCTGATTCCGCAAGTCGTCGGGTTTGAGCTGACAGGCAAACTCAGTGAAGGCGTCACCGCGACGGATTTGGTATTGCGTGTGGTCGAGATGCTACGAGCACATGGCGTAGTCGGTAAGTTTGTCGAATTCTACGGTGAAGGCTTGCATCAAATGCCATTAGCGGATCGGGCGACGATTGCCAATATGTCGCCTGAGTATGGTGCGACTTGTGGTATCTTCCCGATTGACCAAATGGCGATTGATTATCTGCGTCTATCAGGCCGTGACGAAGCGCAAATTGAGCTGGTCGAAAAATATGCCAAGGCGCAAGGCTTATGGCATGATGCCGATACACCAGCGGCGACTTACTCAAGTAAGCTAGAGCTTGATCTGTCCTCTGTCCAGCCAGCACTGGCAGGCCCTAATCTGCCGCAGCAGCGTATCAACCTGTCTGATATGCACGAAAAATTCGGCGAAACGCTTAAGAAGATGACCAAGGACCGCAAGGCAGAAGTTGAAGGCAAAGTACGCTTTGATCAAGAAGGCGGCGAGCAAGAGCAAGCGGAACACTTGGCAGCTGAACCCAACATCGACGTTGATACCGAAACTGACGATAGCAAAGGCTACCAGCCAGCCAATAACGTGTTCTCAAGCGTTAATATTGACGACAAAGAGCACAAATTGCGCGATGGTTCCGTGGTGATTGCCGCTATTACCTCTTGTACCAACACCTCAAATCCAGCCGTTATGATTGGTGCTGGATTGGTCGCCAAAAAGGCCGCTGCCAAAGGCCTCAAAGCCAAGCCTTGGGTTAAGACCTCATTGGCGCCCGGCTCAAAAGTAGTGACGGATTACTTAGAAAAAACCAAACTGATGGATGAGCTAGAAAAAACAGGCTTTTATCTCGTTGGTTATGGTTGCACCACGTGTATCGGTAACTCAGGGCCGCTTCCTGATGTGATCGAAAAAGGCATCGAAGAGAACGATTTAGTCGCCTCAGCGGTGCTCTCTGGTAACCGTAACTTCGAAGGTCGTATTCACTCACACGTCAAGGCCAGCTACCTAGCATCGCCGCCATTGGTTGTCGCTTATGCCTTAGCAGGTACAGTCGATATTGACTTGACTACCCACCCACTCGGTCAAGATCAAGACGGCAACGATGTGTACTTAAAAGACATTTGGCCAACGTCAGATGAGATCAACGAGCTGATTGCCAATAATATCGATGCTGATATGTTCCGTAAAAACTATGGTGAAGTGTTCGATGGTAGTAAAGAGTGGAACGCGATTAGCTCAGCCGATAGTCAGCTATATCCATGGGATGAAGGCTCAACGTACATCAAAAACCCACCGTTCTTTGATGGTATGACCATGGAGCCAGAAGGTATCCCTGATATCGAAGGCGCGCGTATCTTAGGTCTATTCGGTGACTCAATCACCACCGACCATATCTCACCTGCAGGCAATATTGATCCAAATTCACCAGCAGGTAAGTACCTGCAAGAGCGCGGCGTCATGGAAGCGGACTTCAACAGTTATGGCTCACGCCGTGGTAATGATGCAGTCATGACCCGTGGTACCTTTGCCAATATCCGTATCAAAAACCAAATGATGGGCGGCAAAGAAGGCGGTTATACCTATTACTTCAAAGATGACAAGTCGACGCTACAAGATGGCGAAGAAATGGCCATCTATGATGCAGCGATGAAGTATAAAGAAGATAAGCGTCCACTCGTCGTCCTCGGTGGGGCGGAGTATGGCTCAGGCTCTAGCCGTGACTGGGCAGCGAAGGGTACGATTTTGCTTGGTGTCAAAGCGGTACTCACCACCTCATTCGAGCGTATTCACCGCTCAAACCTCGTCGGTATGGGCGTGCTGCCATTGACTTTCAAAGATGGCGAAGACGCTCAAACCTACAAGCTCGATGGCTCTGAAGTGCTGAGCATCACTGGCCTAAACAATGGCGAGAGCAAAACCGCTCAAGTCACTGCCACCCGCGCCGATGGCTCGACTGAAACCTTTGAGGTCAATGTCGGTCTACAGACACCAAAAGAGCGCGAATACGTACGTCATGGCGGCGTACTGCACTATGTATTACGTCAGCTAGCGGCGGAGAGTAAGAGCGCTGCTTAGTGGTTCGTTAGACTTACAACGAAAAAGCCCAGTCTCCTTAATGTAGGGGATTGGGCTTTTTTATGGGTAGTTAGATTTTATAGAAAGTAGCTTATTTGGACATTTATAGCAGCTTTTTTAACCCTTCTCAGTCAATAGCTTAACCCCCAAACCAATAAAAACCACGCCGCTTATTTTATTTAACAGAACTTCGATAGCTGGGTTTTTTCTTAAGTTGGCACTAAATCTTGATGCCAATAAAGCAAGGCACAAACACCATACAAAGCCCGTCAGCGCAAAACTCAATCCTAAGATCAGAAATGACAAGGCGCTATGAGCATAGCTAGGATCGATAAACTGCGGAAAAAATGCGAGGAAGAATAGCGCGACTTTTGGGTTAAAGACATTGGTTAATACGCCCTGTTTGTATATTTGCCAGTGCGCTATAGAGTTGGCAGGTGCAGATGGGCTGCTTTTTGGTAAATGATTTGCCAGTAAAGAAGGCTGCTTGCTCATCAGCATTTTTATACCCAGATAGCATAAGTAGCTGGCACCGATATATTTTACAACCGTAAAGGCCAGAGGCGAGTTGATCAAAATGATCGATAGACCCAATGCGGCGAATACCGTGTGTACCAAGATGCCTGAAATGATACCGAGGACAGAATAAAACCCTGCTGCGCTGCCATGTGAGACGCTGCGGGTAATGATATACATCGTATCGGTGCCTGGAGTGAGATTTAACAAAATCGCCGCCAAGACAAAGCCCAGATAGTTTTCGATACCGAACATGGCTCATACTTCCTTGTGATAGCAATAATAGGGGAGTGTTTTATTTATCGTTTATTTCGTAGTTTACCTGGTATCGGTCGTCATGAGCAGCTCATATCGATGATTTTTATAAACGACAAACGAAAAAAATCCCAGTCACTGGATGATGACTGGGATTTTTTAGTGTTCGCTTATTAGTCTAACCTGATGCTAAGCAAAAGTGCTAATAAGTGACGCCGAATAGTGGCGTCCCCAGGGGGATTCGAACCCCCGTTACCGCCGTGAAAGGGCGGTGTCCTAGGCCTCTAGACGATGGGGACGCATAGAGTGTTATAACCTATGGTTATAACGGTACTTCACAATATCAGAGCGCTTATTTATTAATAAGCCTTGCCTAGGTGCTGACATTGTTCTCAAAGCAATATTTATCCGTTGAGCGATAAATAGTATGGTGGAGCTAAACGGAGTCGAACCGTTGACCCCTTGCATGCCATGCAAGTGCTCTACCAACTGAGCTATAGCCCCTCGCTAAGAGTGTGCGTATTTTAGGTAAGACCAGCAGTCTTGTCAACCGATATTTTTAAAAAAATGCATAAATATGCAAAAAAAAGCGTTTTAGCCTATTTTAAAGGCCCAAGAAGTCCAAATTAGCGTAGATTTTGCTTAAGCGCGATCTCTTTAATGGCTTTATCGGTATAAAACTCTGCTTCGCTGCCATCAGACAAAATAATCGCACAGCATTCGGTTGGCACATATTGACCGCCTTTTTCTCGGATCGTTCTGATACTTTTGACCCCAATGATGTCATATTTGCCTAATTTATCTAGATTATGCTTGGTATAACCGCAGTAAGTGCGGTATATCCATTTTAAATCTTCAAAATCCCGACCTGTGGTTTGGGTAAGGTTTGTCTCAAAAAGCTCTTTTACGATGGCATCGTAGTATTTTTGCGCTTCTTTTAGAGTGTTAAACACATAATCTTTGCTTTCTATCGTGACGGTTTTGGCGGCCATGTTTATTTCCAATTAAAAATTTGATGATATGGAAGTAGCCGTATTGACTAACAACAAAAAAAGGGTCAGAGATGGCTTGACCCTTTTACATTCGACAAGTTTCGCTAATTAACTGTTTAGTAGATAAGTTATTCAGCTTCTGAATTACTCAGCAGCAGCCAAAAAATCTGGCAACTCTGCCGCCTGCTTCTCAAGTTTTTTCAGTTTCTTTTTGCCAAGACCGCCGAGTACATCAACCGCATGGCGCAAGCGCGTCAAGGTCATATCCGCACCGATAATCGCCATCGAGTTCATAACGGGCGTCGATGAGGTGCTACCCGCAATCGCGATAAAGAACGGCGCCATAAAATCGCGCATCTTGATATCGAGGTGAGCGGCGAGGCCTTTTAGCGTGGTATAGATGTTTTCCTCCGACCACGTCGGCAGGGTCTCAAGCTGCCAAAGCGCCAGTTGTAGCAGCTCGATGATTTGCTCAGGCTCAAGCGATTTATGGGTGAAGCTCTCAGCGGTGATGTCTGGCAGGTTTTGGAAATAAAAGCCGCCCCAGTTGACCGCGTCAGACAACAGCTCGATGCGTGGCTGAATCGCAGCGGCGATAGCGGTCAGCTTGTCACTGTTACTGGCCCATTCAAGGATTTTATTTTTTAGCTCTTCAGGGCTAAGCGCACGTAGCCACTCGCTATTGACCCAGTTAAGCTTTTCGATATCGAAGATAGGACCACCAAGCGACACACGCTGAATATCAAAGCTTGCAATCATCTCATCTAAGGTAAATTTCTCAGCATCATTGGGCATGGAGTAACCCATACGACCCAGATAGTTGAGCAACGCTTCAGGCAGCACGCCTGCATCACGATAGTAAGTGATAGAGGTTGGGTTTTTACGCTTAGACAGTTTTGATTTGTCAGGGTTACGCAGTAGTGGCATATGGCAGAGTGTTGGCATTTCCCAACCAAAATAATCATACAGCAGTTGATGCTTGGGCGCAGAGTTCAGCCACTCTTCACCGCGCATGACGTGAGTGATTTCCATCAAGTGGTCATCGACGACGTTGGCGAGATGATAGGTTGGCATACCGTCGGTTTTTAGCAGTACTTGCATGTCGACTTGGGTCCAAGGGAACTCAACTGTACCGCGTAGCATGTCTTGTACCTGACAGGTGCCTTCGGTCGGCACGCGCATACGAATCACGTGTGGTTTGCCCACGCTTACTAATTGCTCGGTTTTTTCTGGAGCAAGATGTGCGCAGCGACCGTCATAACGCGGCGTCTCGCCATTGGCCATTTGCTCAGCGCGCATGGCATCGAGCTCTTCAGGGGTACAAAAACAGCGGAACGCATGGTCTTTTTCTATGAGTATCTCGGCGTGTTTTTTGTAGATATCACTACGCTCGCTCTGACGATAAGGGGCGTGCGGGCCGCCAATATCTGGACCCTCGCTCCAGTCTAGGCCAACCCAGTGCAAGGCATCCAAAATCATTTGCTCTGATTGCTCAGTCGAGCGCGTCTGATCAGTGTCTTCGATACGTAGGATGAATTCGCCGCCATGTGCTTTGGCAAAAGCCAAGTTAAATAGGGCAATATAGGCAGTACCTACGTGTGGAAAGCCCGTGGGTGAAGGTGCGATACGCGTGCGTACAGGGCGCTTGCTGTCAGTAGAGGTTTGCATGATAAAAGTCTCAAAGTTTACTATCAATATAGGCTATTAGTATAAATAGCGATGAAAGATATGAAGAGGGTGCTAAGAAATAGCGTAAAATATAGCGCTAGTATAACAGAGACATGTGATATTTTTAATGAAAAGCCCTTCTAGTGCTTGACTACCCGTGTATCCTTGCGATAATAATGCTAGGCAAGTCATAACTTGTTTATTTTCATCCAATTACTGGCCAGTATGGTCGTCATCTATTGAGTTGTTTGTGTCCCTATCAAAGTCTACGCCAAAATCGAAAGCCAGTCTTGCTCCCACTGACCGCACTGAATCAGCGCCCAGTCCATTCTCTAATGAGGATGTCACCATGCAAGATGAACCCCTAAACCCGACTCAATCCGATAGTGAGCGTGATATCACGTCTGATGAATTAAGTTTTGTCCATGATGCGGTACTGCTAGAGGAGACCGTCGCTGCCGTGCTAGGGGTAAAATCCCTACCCAAGCAAAAAGACGGCGACCAAAATGGCTTAAATATAAGCGGTATATACGTTGATGCGACCTTTGGTCGTGGCGGTCATAGCAGGTTACTATTAAGTCAGCTTGCCGATGACGCCACACTGATTGTCTTTGACAAAGATCCGACAGCCATTAGTGTGGCGCAGGAATTGGCAAGTAAAGACAGCCGTGTGCATGTGGTTCATGACAGCTTTGCAACGTTGACAGATAGTCTGGCTGCTATGGGCATTAGTGAAGTGGATGGCTTGATGGCGGATTTGGGTATTTCATCACCGCAAATTGATGATGGTAGCCGCGGTTTTAGCTTTATGCGCGATGGGGCAGTGGACATGCGTATGGATACCAGTCGCGGCCAGTCAGTTGCCGAGTGGCTTGAGCAGGTTGACGATGAGACATTGGCCAATGTGCTTTATGAATTTGGTGAAGAGCGTCATAGTCGCCGTATTGCGCGCGCTATCAAACAGATGGAGAGCTACGAGTCTACGCTTGAGTTGGCAGAGGTAATCAAAGAGGCGCATCCCAATTGGCAACGCGGCAAGCACCCAGCCACGCAAAGCTTTCAGGCCATGCGTATTTTTATTAATAATGAGCTGGGCGATGTTGACGACTTTTTAGCGCAAAGTATTGCTATCTTAAAGTCAGGCGGGCAGCTTGCGGTCATTAGCTTTCATTCATTAGAAGATCGCCGCATCAAGCAGTTTTTGCAGCGCCATAGCAAAGGGCAATATCCAGAAGATGAAAATCTACCGATGCCGCCCAATCGTCCGCGCTATTTTAGCAAGCCAAAACGCGTTGGCCCCAGCAAAGCTGAAACGAGCCAAAACCCGCGCGCGCGCAGTGCATGGTTGCGTATGGCAACTCGCACCGACACAGAGTATCAGCAGACGGCCGCGCCATAAATCATGGATGAAAACACTGAGTAAATCGCATATGATTGCTATTGTTTGTCTGAATGATGCATAAATGTCTTAATCGCTACGCCACTGTTAAAAAGCTGTAAATATTGTCTGTTAGGCTCAGCAAATAATTTTCCGTCATTTATTAGTTGAGAGTGTCTGAGATATCAAGCGACTCAGTCATTCTTTACTCTAAAATAACGTGATTATTTATTCGACCTATTCGACTTTGCAAGATAGCAGGTTTAGTAAGACAGCAGGTTTTGATATGACATATCGCTATAGCGGTAGGCTGTTGCCGCTATAAGACGGTCATCTTTGGTTTTATTTTTATCAATGGTATGGCTGAGCAATGATGCGTTCATTGCTTGCAGACCATTATCTACTTTATCGTTTACGTTCACTTTTTGAGATCGTCATGGCAATATCTGACAAACCTGCAAGCCGCCGCGCCGCCGCGCCCTATAACACCGATATCGGCGAGCTATTTGTGCGTCGGTTCAATGTGGTGAGCATTTATGTGGTCGTATTACTGCTCTTGGCAGCCGCAATCGTATGGAGCGGCATCAAGACTGCCGAAGCCGTTCAGCAATATCATCAGGATTATAAAACCTTGCAAGACATGAAAAAACAAGAGCGTAAGCTACAAATAGAACATCAGCGTCTATTGATTGAGCAGCAAACCTTTAGCGCCACGCCGCAAATCGCCAGTCGTGCAGTGGCGGAATTGGGTATGTACTCACCGACACTAAAGGATAAGCTGATTATTCAGCCTGGTGTCGCCACCGCCTTGGCACCAGTAGTCTCTGATGACGACGATGAGTTAGATTTAGATGTGGTCGGACCACGAGCTTCTACCGATATCTCCCCTGAAGAACCGGTAGCGGAGGCAGGACAATGAGCGACAAAAAACCTAAATCCACATCAGCAAAAAATACCAGCAAAAAACCAGCCAGTGGCAAGGTGACCAAACCATTACGCCGTGCGAGCGCTGCCAAATCTAGACAAACGAGTGATAAAGCGGCAGGCAGTCGTAAAGCCAAATTATTTGATCGTATCAAAAAGAGTGACACGAAAAGGACGCATGCTAGTGCCAGAAACCCAAAGAGTAAAAGAGGGTTTTTAGGTAAAGCCTCTGGCGCGTCCTCTCGTGGCGGCTTTGAGCAGGATAAAAACCGCTTTCGTACCGTTTGGGGTTTGGCGCTGGTTATATTGGTGCTATTGATTGGCCGTGCATACTATATTCAGGTGGCCAACGCGCAGTTTTATCAAGACAAAGGTAATGAGCTCATTACCAGTGAGCGCACGCAAAAATCCTATCGCGGTATGATTACTGACCGTAATGATTTACCACTTGCAGTGAGCGCACCGCTGGCGACCGTGTCATTTAGCCCGCATGATTACGCGAGCGAATACTACGAGCTCAAACGTATTATCTTGACCAATCCTAATAGTCCACAATTGCAGGCGCGTATGCAAAAGCGTTTGGACAATATGGATCTGACGACGCTGGCTGCGGCTGCCAACATCTCTGTCGATGAGCTAAAAAAAGCCACGGCAATCGATGACAGTATTGATGTGACCGATGAAGCAGCAGTCAAAGCGGCGCTGCCCTCTGGTGCAGGCTCGCATTATTTACCCCTTCTCAATAAAGTCACACCTGAGATTGCGCAAAGTGTTAGCTCGCTTGATTTCCCTGGTGTCCATGAGAAAAATTTCTTTCAGCGCTATTATCCGCAGCCGCAATCTAACGCACAGTTGTTAGGGTTTATGGGGCAAAACGCCAACGACCCTGAGGGTGGTTACGAAGGACGTGCTGGTATTGAGCGCCAGTATGAAAAAGATTTAGCAGGCGACGATGGCAAAGTGCTTGTTTTAAAAGATGCCAAACAAAACAGCTTAAAAGAGATCAAGCAACTTGAGCCTGAGATACCAGGCAAAGATGTGGCACTGACGATTGATTCGCGATTGCAATATTTGCTCTACAAAGAGCTAGAAAAAGCAGGGCGTCTGCAAAAAGCGCGCTGGTCGACGGGTATGATCGTCGACGTACAGACTGGTGAAGTACTGGCGCTCTCCACATGGCCATCATTCAACTCAAACAATCTCAACGAGATGACCGGTGAAAACCAGCGTAACCGTGCGCTATTGGATGTGTTTGAACCCGGTTCGGTGATGAAGCCGTTCACCGTTGCGGCAGCCTTAGATTCAGGCAAATATACGCCGACCACTTTAATTGACACCAATCCTGGCTCAATTCGCGTGCGTGGCTATACCATCCGCGATCATAATAACTTGGGCATGATCAACATGGCGACGCTATTACAGAAGTCTAGTAACGTGGCTTCAACTAAGATTGCGTTGTCGCTACCGCCTGATGCCATTACTAATATGCAACGACAGTTTGGCTTTGGTTCAAAAACGCCTTTACAGTTCCCAGGTGAGGGCAGTGGTCTGATTGTGACGCCAAAAGAGAAAGAAACCTCACGCCGTGCGACAGTCAGCTATGGTTATGGTTTACAAGTGACACTAGCGCAGGTAGCGCAGGCTTATTCAGCCCTCGCAGCAGGCGGAGTGATGCACCCGTTGACTTTGATCAAAGATGACAAACCACAACCAAGCAAACGCATTATGGCGCGCGAGCAGGCGATGTCTATTGTACAGATGCTTGAGAGCGTGACCGAGGCAGGTGGAACAGCTAAAGCTGCCGCCATTGACGGATACCGTGTGGCAGGCAAGACGGGTACCTCGCGCCGTATCAATCCAGAGGGTGGCTATTATTCTGACCAGTACCGTAACGTCTTTGCTGGTATGGCACCAGCGTCTAATCCAAAGCTTGTGGGCGTCATGCTTATTGAAGATCCGCGCGGACAGATTTATGCGGGTCTAACGGTCGCACCTGTGTTCCACAACGTGATGAAAGAAGCGTTACGATTGTATAATGTGCCTTTAGATAAGCCGCTCAAAACAGAACCACAGTAGGCGTTCAATGATTTTAAGTAGTCAGCTCTTTACGGGCTGATTTGTATTAACTGTTTAGGATTTGCTCATGACCATGCCTACCTTATCGCCAAATAGCGCCACTGTTACGACGGCCACTCTACAGCAGCTTATCGATACTAGCGATAATAGGCTGGCGCAACAGCTAACCGCGATGATCGCAGCATCGGTTCAACAGGCGTCGAGTCAGTCAGGGGCGGATCAGATTCAATCAATTGCTCATATTCCTTTTCAGCAGCTCCAACTAGACAGCCGTCAACTCTCCAATAATGACGTATTCATCCTTTTAAAAAGCCACAATCCAAATTACCAAAAGAGCCGAAATTATTTGTTACAAGCCGCTGAGAAGGCTGCTTTTATCCTCTCAGAGATGGATCCTGCTGCCTTGATTAGCGAAGCAAATACCCCTCTGAAGATGGATGGCGAGTCTAACGCACAGCAGCAATTAGCAGCGCTGCCGTGCCCAATCTTATACGTCCCTAATATTCGTGATTTCTTAGGCAGCTTAATCCAAGCATATTTGCAATATCAGCAGCCAGTGACCCTGCCAAAGGTAGTCGCTGTCACGGGAACCAATGGTAAAACCACCATCAGTCAATTGGTGGCACAGCTGACCCAATTAACAGGCATGAGCAGTGCAGTGATGGGTACGGCAGGTAATGGTCGCCTTGGCGCTTTGGTGCAAGCCAGCCATACCACTGGAGACGCCTTAGCTGTACAGCAGTTTTTATATCAAATGGGTACCGAGAATGCTGAAATATTGGCATTAGAGGCCAGCTCTCATGGTCTGGATCAGCAGCGTTTACAAGGCGTGCCAGTTAGCATTGCGATTTATACCAATCTGAGTCGTGACCACTTAGACTATCATGCTGATATGGAAGAATACGCGTCTGCCAAAGCCAAGCTATTTGATAAAGCTCACTTCCCAGATTTGACCCATGCCATCATCAACGTCGATGATAAATATGCTCAGATTATGTTGGATACAGCCACTGCTAGTGACTTGACGGTATGGACGTACAGTCTAGAGCCTGCAACATCTGCTACTTTTGTCGCTGCTGATATCGAGCCAAGTCTACAGGGCGTCAAGATAAGTCTGCGTACTGACTTTAATGATAAAACAGTTGGTGATGAGAAAACGGATATTATCGAGATTGTCAGTCCATTACTCGGTCGCTTTAATGTTGCCAATTTGCTTGCCGCTATCGCAGCAGCAGTAGCGACTGTTACTGGTACTAAGTCTGCTACTGATTCAAATGTGGATATTGGACGCATTGCGACTGCGGTCACGCAGCTACAAGGTGCAGTTGGGCGTATGCAGCGCGTGCCATCAAATTATGGCTGTTTTATCGTTGATTATGCGCATACGCCAGATGCCTTAAGTCAAGTGCTGGCGAGCCTGAAAACTCACTGTAAAGGCCAGCTATGGGCAGTGTTTGGTTGTGGCGGCGATCGTGATGCAGGTAAGCGCCCACTGATGGCGCAAGCGGGCCTCACAGGTGCTGATCAAGTTGTCTTGACCGCTGACAATCCACGTACCGAAGACCCTAATGCCATCTTACAGGATATGCAGGCTGGGATGAGTGCTGAGCAATATCAGCGTACACATATAGAACCTGCTCGCCAAAAAGCCATTGAATATGCCGTCAGGCAGGCAGGTCCAGACGATATTGTCGTCATCGCTGGTAAAGGCCATGAGACCTATCAAGAGATTAACAACGTCCGTTACGATTTTGATGACAGTGTGATTTTGCAGCAGGCGTTAGCGCAAGCGGGCCCTATATAGTCGAGTGATTATCGATACCCCTATTATCAAAAAATTAAACATTAAATATAAAAATTGAGTAGTCATTATATAAGGTAACCATTATGACAGCCGACAACGATAACACCATCCAGTCGCAAGGGCTTTATGTCTGGCAAATGGATAATATGCTCGAGGCGACAGCGTCGCTCGATGGTCACTGGCAATTGCCACAAGACTATACAGATGCAGGCCAGCCAGCCCTAGCCAGTCAGCGTATTGCGACCGACACTCGTACGATAAAGCCTGGTGATATCTTTTTGGCGTTACGTGGTGAGAACTTCGATGGTCATGACTATATCGATATGGCAGCATCAAAAGGTGCCATTGCTGTCATTGTGTCTCGTCCTATCTTATCTGAGTCAAATGCGATTCCGCAGCTGGTTGTCAGTGATACCCGTTTGGCGTTAGGGCAGTTGGCAAGCTATCGTCGTCAGCAGCATAAAGATCTGACCGTGATAGCGATTACTGGTTCTAGCGGTAAAACCACCTGCAAAGAAATGCTAGGCAGTATTTTTGGTCGATTGGCACCGACATTGATTACTCGTGGTAACCTCAATAATGATTTGGGTGTGCCAATGATGCTGCTTGAGTTATCAGACCATCATCGCTATGCCATTTTAGAATTGGGTGCCAACCACATTGGTGAGATCGCCTATACGACTGAGATTGTGCGCCCTGATGTGGCCTGTATCCTAAATATTGGTACGGCTCATCTGGGTGAGTTCGGTAGCCGTGAAGGTATTTGCCAAACCAAGGCGGAGATTTATCACACCTTAACGGATGCGCAGTTTGCGATTGTTCCTGATAAAGACGATTTTACCAATCAGTTACGCCGCATTGCTGAAAAGCACACGTCACATGTGATTGGGTTTGGTAATACCGATGTGAGCGCAAGCCATCTAGATGTAGAGCCTGAGCGTAGTGAGTTTAAGCTACATATCGGTAATCAGGTTCATGATATCAATTTGCCATTAGCAGGCGAGCACAATGTCAATAATGCTTTGGCTGCTGCAGCCTGTGCGCATGCATTAAATATCAACGTCAGTGATATTGTTATCGGCCTTGAAAACGCGCGTCCAGCCAAAGGTCGTCTGAACAGTCAGATACTGGGTAAGCACCGTCTGATTGATGATACGTATAACGCCAACCCACACTCGGTACGCGCCGCTGCCAAAGTATTGGCTGCACAAACGGGTACGCAAGTGATGGTGTTGGGTGATATCGGCGAGCTAGGAGAGGCGGCAGTTAGTGAGCATCAAAGCCTCGGCCGTACTATCGCGACCACAGGTATCGATGTGCTGCTCTGTGTTGGCGAATATGCCAAGGCCACCGTTGCTGGTGCGAAAGAGGTTGCTGATATCAATGCTCAGGCATTCGCAGACAAAGACAGCTTATTGCAGTATTTGCAGCCGTATTTACAAGCGCACCAAGCAAAACCTTGTACGGTGTTGTTCAAAGGCTCGCGTTCCATGACAATGGAAACACTTATTCATGCGCTAGTAGAGGAGTAGGCGGTGTTAGTTTGGTTGTTTGGCTGGCTTGGCCAGTATTATACACCGTTTTCTGCGGTTTCTTCGTTGACGTTGCGAGCGCTGCTTGCGGTTATCACAGCGCTTGTGTTTAGTATGTTTTTTGGCGGGCGGGTCATTCAGCATCTGCGTGCGCTCAAATACGGTCAGGCCATTCGCAATGATGGGCCGCAATCGCATTTGGTCAAGACCGGTACGCCAACCATGGGCGGGGTATTGATTCTCAGTGCTATTGGGGTATCGACTCTGCTATGGGCACGTTTGAACAATCCTTATGTGTGGATTTTGCTCGTTGTTATGGTGATCTTCGGTGCTGTAGGGTGGGCGGATGATTGGCTCAAAATCAAGTATAAAGATCCCAAAGGTCTGATTGCGCGCAAGAAATATTTTTGGTTGTCGATGGGCGCATTATTCGTCGGCGTCTCTTTATACTACATCGCCACACTACAGCCGGATATCAATACGACTCACGAGATGCAAGATCTGTTGGTGCCGGTTTTTAAAGATTGGATGATTCCATTTTCGGCAGTACCTTTTGGTATTGGTTTTATTATCTTTACCTACTTTGTGATCAATGGTGCGTCCAATGCGGTTAACTTAACTGATGGCCTTGATGGCTTAGCAATCCTACCAGTAGTGCTTGTCGCAGCAGGCTTGGGTGCGATGGCTTATGTGTCAGGCGATGTGCGCTTTGCGGATTATTTGCACGTTCCGTATATTCCCTATAACTCTGAAGTCATTATCGTTTGTGGCGCCATGGTCGGGGCGGGTCTTGGCTTTTTGTGGTTCAATGCGCATCCTGCACAAGTATTTATGGGTGATGTGGGCGCGTTGGCACTGGGTGCGATGCTCGGTACGATTGCCGTGATGACGCGACAAGAGATTGCCTTTGCCATTATGAGTGGTCTATTTGTCGCTGAAGCGCTATCAGTAATGCTGCAAGTTGGCTCTTATAAATTGCGCAAAAAACGCGTTTTCCGTATGGCTCCGCTACATCATCATTTTGAAGAAATTGGCTGGAAAGAGACGCAAGTGGTGACGCGGTTTTGGATTATCGCCATCATTCTCGTCATCCTTGGGTTAATGACTTTGAAGCTGCGTTAGAAAAACAAGCCTCAAACATACCTAACTTTCCTGCTTAGAAGCCATCTCGATGATTATTGAGGTGGCTTTTTATCGTCTAAGCAACACGAAATTTGTTAAAATGTGGGTCATATTGCTATGACGTTGAGATACCTGTGTCCTTATTTATTTGTCCCCTTTGCCAGTCACCCATGCAGCCTGCAGCCGATACGTGGCGCTGTGACGGTAGTTTGCACCCCAAAAACACCTCACACCCTTTTGATGTGGCTCGCCAAGGTTACGTCAACCTGTTGCCTGTACAGCAGAAGAAATCAAAAGCACCTGGCGACAGTCAAGAATCTATCAATGCCCGCAAGCGATTTTTGAACCATGGGCACTATGGGCCGTTACAGAATCTGATTAGCCAAAAGATGGCAGCGCTACTGTCAAAAAGTGAGGCCATAGAGGAGCAGGATACTCAGTCTGTGAATTGGCTTGATATTGGCTGCGGCGAGGGCTACTACACGCAGGCAATGGCACAACTTGGCTCAGGTATTATTGATAACTTACTCGCAGCGGATATCAGCAAACCTGCATTGGTGGAATTGGCTAAAGTCAGTAAGGCGGCAGGTCGTCTTTGGTATCAGCGCAATAATACTAATGCTGCCAAAACAACGGTGATTTATCCGCTAGTGACCAGCGCCGCGCATCTACCGTTACGCTCTCATAGTGTGACGGGTATTAGCAGTATTTTTAGTCCTATTTTACCTGAAGCGTTCGCTGAGGTATTGGCCGATGATGGTTATTTAATCATTGCCAAACCAGATGCCGGACACTTGGCGACGATGCGAGATGCCTTATTCGATGATGTGCGTGAGCATGATTCTGATAAGTTTTTACACGAGTTGGCGCCATACTTTACGTTGATGGGGACTGACCATGTTAGTACAGAGATGACATTATCAGCGGATGATTTGGCTGATTTAATGACCATGACCCCGTATGCCTACCGCGCACGTAGTGAAAAAAGACAAGCGTTACTGGAGCTTAGTAAGCACGCGCCATTTAATACAGAGGCCAAGTTTGTGGTTTATATTTTGCAAAAAAAGGCGTCCAGTTGAGAGCCTTTTAATATTTTTGTTACGGCATCCACTAATCAGTATTCTTGTAGTAGCCAACCGCTACCAAAGGCAAAATACTCTCGAAACCATGCATTGTAGCGAATAGACAGTGGGGTTGGGCTGGCAAGCGTGATTGGTTGCGTATAACCTTGATGGAGGGCAATGGCGGCTGCGCGGATGGTATGAAAGTCGCTGGTGACAATCGCAATCGGTACCTCTTTATCAATACCATGCTGTTCAAGTATGATTTGGCTGTACGCCAAATTCTCCTCAGTACTGGTACTTTTCCCTTCTTGATAGATACGATCTAGTGGAATGTCATGGGTTTGCGCCAAGTAAGTCGCCATGATGTCCGCCTCACTGCGCGTGTGCTCATAGCCCATACCGCCACTGGTAATAATCAATGCCTGTGGTTGCTGCTCAATCAGTGTTGCTGCCGTATCCAAGCGACTAGCTAAGGTAGGGGTCGGCTTGCCATCGACCGTCCCAGAACCGAGTATAATAATAGCTGCTACAGGTGGCAAATCTTGTCTGCCCTGGGCAATCTGCTGCTGCAATGAATAAACAAAGAGCAAAAAGCTTATGAACCATAACCCAAACGCTAGCCACAATCCGTACCAAATACGTCGCAGTAAAGGATTCTTAGCAAGTATTTTTATAATTAAAGGAGCACCTAGTCCATGCCCTACAAAAACCACGCCTATCAAAAAAGGCAGCACTGTACCAAAATTAACCTTATCTACGGCCATCAGAGCAGTACAGTCAATGATGAGTATGGATCCAAGCGCTATCAATACGATACGTAATAATCCAAACATAAATTTTTTATCCTGTCAGCACTGATAGATCAATCACGCTTTCTATATAAGTGTCAAACATTCAGCATCAAATATTAAACGCTACAGCCACATCAACAGCGACCAAAAGCGTTATACATACTTCTAGGTCTGCCCGTCTATTTACACCAGTGGCACAACTATACAACTGTCTGCAGTTTAGTGGACGAATATGCCAAATAAAGGTAACAATCGCAACCTTTCTTCAAGTTTCATAAAGCTACTTAATACGAGAACCAGTTATCATTTTCTTTGTCGATAGAGCGATGCTTTATCGTGATACTTCATAAGGTATCTTTAATCATCATTTATTAATATGAATTACATTAGGAAAAAACAATGAAAAAGATAATAGTAAGTTCGATTTTAGCCGCTACCGCTTGTTTATCTATGGTTGGTCAAGCCAACGCTGCACCTGACTACTCAAAGTCTCATGCCGCTCAAGTACAGCATCAAAAGCATGATGCTAAAGCCAAAGTAGGTAGTAAACATAAAGTTGTCAAAAACAAGGCAAAGGTATCACAGCAAAAAGCAAAAATAGTGGCTGCCAAGCATAAAGCACAAGAAAAGCATCAAGACAAATATCAGGGCAAATATAAAAACGATAAACAAAGCAAAAACGACTACAGACACCGCTCTTAAAAGTGATATCTGATTATTTAAAAATGACGCCCTAAGTAGGCGTCATTTTTATGTGCAATGGTTTGGCTAGTAGTTGTGATATATCTGGTCTTGTATCTCTATTTGAAGAGATATTACGGTTTAGCAGATATGCAAAACGCTCACACCTTAACGTTTCTTAAACTTTCATCAAGCTACTTAACATAGGAACTGGCTATGATAAGAGACAGTATTAACATCATCTGCGCGCGCTAGTTATCTCAAGTAGTGCTTTTCAATCAAACCAGTGATGTTAAATATTCATTGACTGTCCTAAATAATCATCTTAAAAATCGACTGAGAGCGCCCATGAGACAAACCTTGTTCGTACTATTTATCACCTTATTCAGTGTAATAGGCTACTCAGCCAACGCGATGGTACCAAGCATTGCTTTTGCAGAAGCAGTAAACGCGACTCCAAAACCAGTCATGTCTGCTGAAACGAAAAAAATCAGACGAGACTGCCGCATAAGTTTGGGGTTGAACAAGTTACATATGAATCTAAGTGACAGTGAAAAAGAAGCAATAAAGAGATGTATAGGCAGTAAACAGCTGTAGATTTAGATATTAGCAGCAATAGAGCAGTGATATGAGCCAGCAATATTCTTTATTGGTGGTTTTTTTTGATAGATAGGATAAAAATCACCATTTAGGCAGCATTAGACGATCAGACTGACAGTCTTACTGTTAAGGTGTCTGGATTTTATTTAGGATAGAGTATGACAGTACAGAAAAACTAGTGCGTTTCTCAGAATAGATAAGATTGGCGGTGAAGGAGGGATTCGAACCCTCGATACGCGATTAACGTATACACACTTTCCAGGCGTGCGGTTTCAGCCACTCACCCACTTCACCGTTTTTTGAACGCCTAAGTATAGCGGATACCATTTAAAATGTCACGACTTGCGCGCTATCTTTCTTTATTGCTAACTGCCTGCTAGGATAGCAGATACGCAATGATGAGTATAAATGGTTGAAGATTGAATGATAAGTTTCCGTGAGCGCACATATGGAGTTAAACACAGCATACTAATGACTGTCATGACAGTTGTAATAGGTGTTAATCAGGCACATGCTGATAATTTCACGCAGTGTAGCCAATCTTTTTATGGTGGTATCTATCCTGAATTTACCAACACCAAGCTAAGTAATAAGACACAAACACTATGCATGGATGGCTTTGCCGTTATGTACTCTGGTGTATCACGGACACCGCTGTGGTCAGCAGAACATCTAGATCGTGCGCGTCTGCAGCAAGCCAAACAGATCGACCGTGAAGACAGTTTTCACGAAGAAAGCAAGCTCCCAGAAACAGCACGCGCGTCATTGTCTGACTATTCAGGTTCTGGTTATGATCGCGGACACCTAGCACCAAATGCCAATATGGCAACGCGCAGCCAGCAATATGATAGTTTTAGTCTGGCCAATATCGCGCCGCAGTCGCCGCGCAATAATCGTTATATTTGGCGTAATATTGAGTCTGCTACTCGCTATTTGACCCAGCAATACGGTGAGGTTTATACCATTACTGGCGTCGCATTTACCAATAAAAAGACCAAGCAGCTTGCCAATCGTGTGCTTGTACCCAGCCATTTTTTCAAAGCAGTGTATATACCCGCGACCAATCAGGCAGGGGTATATTACGCACCAAATGACGAATCTGAACGCATTGATGTTATTAGTATCGATGAGCTGACCGCTGAAACCGGTATCGATGTCTTGCCGATGTTGGACATTCAAACCAAGCGAGAAGCATTGGATTTGCCATTGAAGGCAGGTGAGAGTTCAGACACAACTGATGCGTCAGCTCAGGAGCCGGATTGGATGCTATTCGTCTGGGCTATTTTGGAGTGGTTACTTGCGCAGTTAAAGGCATAGAGCAAAACGTAGAATACTTTTTGAGTTTTAAATACACCATAAGGATACACACATGATTGACCCATTCGCCAATGATCACCAAAGCATGCAGGTTGGTGATCTTGTTATTGAAAACCAAAAGGACAAAATCATCATCTATGGTGATATTGACCTGACTTTGGATGCATCCGGATATGAACACGCTCAGCAATTGCATGAGCTAATGAGTCGGGTCATAAACATATTTGAAAGTAAAAACCTTTATAATAATAATGATGATAAGTCAAAGGAAAATGATGACCAATTGGGCAAAGATATCGACAATCCCTTCTTGTAAGTCTTTGATATGGTTTTATTTTATAGAAATAATAAAGTATAAAAAAATTACTAGGCAAAGTCGGAAAATTGATTATAATGAGTCAAGACATCGCTTATGTCGCTCAAAATCTTTGACAAAGAGTTATGAGCAATATCGATAACCTACGCTTTATAAGTAGGGAATCGCAAAGCTTGTAATAAAAGATTCTAGCAAAGGATAAGCATAGGAGATCAGAAACATAATGTTTCGAGCAATCATTGTATGAAGGGAGTCAATCTATGAAGTTATTTACAAAAACCACGTTAGCCGTTGCTGGTATTGGTATTGCTAGTATGGCATTTGCTGCTGACCCATTAGCCAATACGACTTGGCAGACATATGATGAAGGCAAGCCAAAAGGTACGGTAAAAATTACTGAGTCAAATGGGGTACTGACAGGTACGCTTATTGCTACTAACTCAGCCAAAGGCAAAAAGCATATAGGCACGACCATTATTAGAGGTCTAAAATCTGATGGTGGCGGTAAATACAGCGGTGGTACGATTACTGATCCTGAAAAAGGCAAAGATTATCGTATGACGGCAAATCTAAGTGGTAATACTTTGAAGCTAAGAGGCTATATTGGTCCATTCTCTCGTAGCCAAGAGTGGAAAAAGAAATAAGTCGATCAAGTAGTTTTTTATCAGATCTGTACTTAATAGATAAAATCCCGCACTACCGAAAGGTACTGCGGGATTTTTTATGTTTTACATTTTATTGTGTCAGTAAGGGGAGGTTACTCAATAAAATAATAAACGCTGACACTACGGTAAGTAGTATCAGCGTATCGAACGATAGGGTTTAGACTATTAAGAGGTCTTATCTGATAAATTCTGGATAAGCTTCCATACCACACTCTGCAATATCAGCACCTTCATATTCATCCTCTTCAGAGATACGGATACCGATGACAGCTTTGATGATGACCCAAACGATGAAGCTTGCAACAAATACCCAAACAAAGATGGTCGCAGCGCCTGCAATCTGACCGATGAAGGTAGATGCTGGGTTGGTAATTGGTACGATTAGTAGACCAAACAGACCAACCACGCCATGAACTGAGATTGCACCCACTGGATCATCAATTTTGATTTTATCTAACGCTAAGATTGATAATACGACGATGACACCAGCGGCAACACCGAAAAGAGTGGCTTGTAGCGCAGAAGGGGTTGATGGCTCTGCAGTAATGGCGACTAGGCCGGCTAATGCACCGTTTAGGAGCATGGTTAGATCCGCTTTACCAAAGATGATACGAGCGATTATCAGAGCACCCACAGCACCGCCAGCAGCAGCAGCATTGGTGTTCAAGAATACCATGGCAACAGAGTTGGCACTGGCGATATCGCCAAGCTTGAGTACTGAACCACCGTTGAAACCGAACCAACCCATCCATAGGATCAATGTACCAAGCGCCGCAAGTGGAAGATTGGCGCCAGGAATCGCACGTATCTCACCTTTAGGACCGTATTTACCTTTACGGGGTCCTAGGAGTAATACACCTGCTAGAGCAGCAGCAGCGCCCGCCATATGGACGATACCAGAGCCTGCAAAGTCAGAGAAACCCATGTCACCTAGGTTAAATAACCCAAAGACATCGTTGCCGCCCCAAGTCCAACTGCCTTCTAATGGATAGATAACACCAGTCATGACAACAGCAAATAATAAGAAAGCCCATAGCTTCATACGCTCAGCAACAGCACCTGAAACGATTGACATACAAGTCGCTACAAAGACTACTTGGAAGAAAAAATCT
Source organism: Psychrobacter pacificensis (assembly GCF_018336615.1). Taxonomy (NCBI): domain Bacteria; kingdom Pseudomonadati; phylum Pseudomonadota; class Gammaproteobacteria; order Moraxellales; family Moraxellaceae; genus Psychrobacter; species Psychrobacter pacificensis. The sequence goes on from NZ_CP048752.1 coordinate 206,130, forward strand.
GAGGCTGCAGAGTAGACAGAGTCACCACTAAAGCCATTTTCGGCAGAGGCTGCTAACGCGTCTTCTACCAAGGTGTCGCCGCCTGCAATTCCGCTCAAGAACAGATCGCCACCATACATAATAGCGTAGCCGCATATCATGTACATAGTACAGGCGGTCGCAAATAGCGCGACATTCTTAGTTAAGATTTCGACCGTATTTTTTGATCGGACCAATCCGGCCTCTAGCATAGTGAAGCCAGCTGCCATCCACATGACCAATGCCCCACAGATCAAAAAGTAAAACGTATCGAGCGCATACTGGAGCTCAAAGATTTGACTTTCCATTTAAATTCCCCTTGAATTTACAATATAGATATCGGTATGACCGATAGATAAAAATGCAGTAAGAGCCTTTCTCTATAAATCGATGTTTATAGATATGGCCTCAAATCTAGATAGCATCAGGTCCGGTTTCGCCCGTACGGATACGAATGACTTGCTCAAGCGCAGTGACGAAGATTTTGCCGTCACCAATCTTGCCAGTGCTAGCGATACGAGTGATTGCTTCAATAGCAGGTTCGACCATCTCGTCGATCACAGCGACTTCGACTTTTACCTTAGGTAAAAAGTCCACCACGTATTCTGCGCCGCGATAGAGCTCTGTGTGACCTTTTTGACGACCGAAACCTTTGACTTCAGTGACGGTAACACCTTTAACACCGATGTCAGAAAGCGCTTCACGCACATCGTCGAGCTTAAACGGTTTTAAGATCGCAGTGATTAGCTTCATAAAAAATTCCTTATTTGTGTGATGCCGCAGATTGATAGAGGCATTATGGTGCATCGTCGTATCTCTGCTTTGCTTACGATAAGTTATTCAAGAACTGTGCCAACCTACTCAAGGGGGAGGTAGAATTGGGTTTATTTATTCAAAAATAACCGCGGTTGCAACAGAGTATATGGGTGACGATGTAATGATGAGAGCCATCATTATAAACATAGTAAAAGCGAATCAACCTTTAGCGTTTGGTTAATGAAAACTTTATTATAACCAACTTTGTAGGTGCTTGGGGAGGCTATCCCTCTATTTCATGTGACGATTTGCTAACTTGAGTTTAGTAATAAAATGAACGTTTGATGACAGCTGATTAAAGCTAAATAGAGGAGAGGTCGCGGTAAGCGGCAGAGACCAAAAGAGTCATTGGTGCTCTGCGCTTATATAGATAGGCTATGTGTGTAGATAAAACGATGCTTAAGCCTTAGGAAAAAGGAGGTATGGTGTTTTGGTGCTGCCTAATAACTTCTTAGTATCGCTGCCTTGTAGCAACTCACGTAAACGCGATTGGCCAAACGCGCCTGTTATGAGTAGGCCGATATCGTTTTGGTTTTGGTAGTAATTTAAAGCCGCCGCAACATCACGGCAGTCTAATAATATTTTTTTAGATTTGATACCTGCTTGCTTGAGCTTCGCGTATGCTTCACGTAGGGCGTCACAGTTATCAGAGGTTTCTTTACCGATCATGACAATATGAATGGTCAAGGCACGCACGAGCGGGGTCTTACACAACCAATTAAGTAACTTATGGCATGTTGGACTGTTGTCAAAAGCAAACAAAGCGGTAGTAGGGGGCAAAAATGGTGCATGTGTCACCAAAATGGGGCAGTGGCTGACTCTAATCAGTTGTCCTAATGTCGATTTGCACGTGACATGATGACCGATAACGATCAATTGTGCTTTGTCATCGACGTAATCGATACTCTGGTTCAGGTTTTCATGACGATGCAAGGTATAAGTTTTAAGCTTATGAGGCTTTTGCTCGCAATACGTGGTAGCTTGAGACAGTAATAGTCTGCCCTGTGCTTTTAGTTCACAGTTGCCCAAATGCTCTTTGGTTGTGAACTGCTCAAGCAAGGCATTTTCATCATCGATATTGAGACAACCAGAATAATTGATTGCAGCTTTTTGCTGTAAGCTTGGGACTGAATGTAGCAGTCCTACAGGCGCGCGCAAGCGAATAGAAGCCCACATGCTGGCCTCTAATACAGCTTGAACATGATCAGGACAGTCCAAGCAAGCAATGACACTATCTGGTTTTAAGTTACTCATAAAACGGCCACATCATTCTAATCATCAAAATCAGCCACTCAGCGTAGGGCTAAGGCATCACGTACATACCCAACTCTTTTGACCAACGCAGCTGTCTATTTATCCATCGATTCACAAAACCTTGCCATACAACCTTGCCATACATCAATGACAAGTTAGACGTAGATTTGCTTAATCTAATAAGCCAATATCTCGGCGATCGTGAATAGAGAAGCGGTCAATCAGTGTTCGACTCGCATTGTTGAGTCCTACCACTTTGACATTAATACCTTCACGTTGCAAGCGCATGACCAGCTTGTCCAAGGTATCAACAGCACTGATGTCCCAAAAATGTGCATTGCTGACGTCAATTTGAATGCTGTCTACCGCTTCTTTGGTATCAAAGCTATTCAAAAACTGTGTCGTAGAGGCAAAGAATACCTGTCCTTGAACATAATAATAACGGGTATTGCTACTATCATCGTACTCACTGAATATGGTTAAGAACTGACCAATCTTATTGGCAAATGCTAAGGCAGATAGCAACACGCCAACACCAACGCCATAAGCTAAGTTGTGCGTAAAGACAGTGGTCAATACCGTCGCTAGCATCACTATATTGAATGACATCGGATGGGTTTTGAATTCGCGAATAGATTGCCAGTTAAACGTGCCAATCGATACCATAATCATGACAGCAACGAGGGCTGCCATTGGGATTTGGCTGACCCATTCACTCAAAAACACCACCATGATAAGCAGTACTACACCTGCGATCAAGGTAGAAAGGCGCGTGCGTCCACCGGATTTTACATTAATCATTGACTGACCAATCATCGCACAGCCTGCCATACCACCGAAGAAACCTGACACCACGTTAGCTATGCCTTGACCACGGCATTCTTTGTTCTTATCACTTGGCGTATCGGTCAGCTCATCGACAATCGTCGCAGTCATCATAGACTCTAATAAACCCACAATGGCAAGCGCAATAGAATAAGGAGCAATAATCAACAATGTATTTAGGTTCAATGGAATATCAGGCAATAAAAACACAGGCAACGAATCTGGCAAATCACCCATGTTACCGACGTTACGAATATCAAGATTCATATACATGGCGACCGCTGTCAAACCAACGATACAAATCAATGGAGAGGGAATCACACGGCCTATTTTAGGGATAAGTGGAAACAGATAAATAATTGCCAAACCCACAGCTGTCATGATATATACCGTCATACCGACACGCTCAGTCATGGGATTTAATTCTGGTAACTGGGCGGCGAATATCAATATTGCCAGTGCGTTGACAAAGCCAATGACGACTGAGCGCGAGACAAAGCGCATCAAATTACCAAGCTTTAGGATGCCCATGACGACCTGAATGACGCCGCACAATAAGGTCGCAGCCAGTAAATACCGCAAACCATGATCGGCAACCAAATCAACCATGACTAAGGCCATAGCACCCGTTGCTGCCGAAATCATACCTGGACGACCACCGACAAAACTGATCACCACAGCGATACAGAATGAGGCATATAGGCCGACTTTTGGATCCACACCTGCGATAATAGAGAAAGCAATGGCTTCTGGAATAAGCGCCAAGGCGACAACCAAGCCCGATAAAACGTCACCGCGAACGTTGGAGAACCACTCGTCACGCAAGTTATCAACAAAAGATATCATAAGTAAACTACATAGGGTTAGAGGCAAAAAAAGTAATCATTACTCATTTATAAAATGATCGTGTCACTAAAAATAGCTATTCATTTTTCTTTTACGTCAACATGCACAGGTCATGTTGCCGTGTTGGAATGTGAAAGGTCAATCATAAGTATGTCTACTGATTTTTTTGGTATCACAAATACGCTCATCAATATTCAAAAAGATGATAAGAGCAATAAAACTACCTAAAATATGGTTTGAACCAGATTGCTTAAAATAGGCTATAAAAAAGACCTATCGTAAGACATAGAATCAGCAATCACTTGCTGCAGTAGAGGGTAATCAATAATCTGCCAGAAAAGAATGCGGGTCTGACATCTCGTTGTAACACATGAATCATTGCTAAAGAGACGTGACAATAGCGCGATTAATGTGACAACATGATAAACTAAAATGCTTGGGTGAACTGCTTTATCATATAGCAGTGTCACGCATCAATTAAGTTAGCTATTATAGCATTAGCCACTGAATATAAAAATAGGCGAATAATAGCACAAACACATAAAAAATCAGTACCGAAATCTGAACGATACCGTTATGATGCTTGTCATCTCGACGGTGTCATTTGGAGTCGCTATCCGCATCAGTGTGCTTGATGACATCTCGCTCGTTCAATAGAAGGAATAGATATGACCGCTCATAACGCAACAGAAACCTTGATCCACAAGGGTAATGGTCTACAGGTCGTGGTTGGTTTGGGACAGTCTGGGTTATCGGTCGCGCATTATCTTGCCAAACAAGGCTATCAAGTGGCGGTAACAGATGCACAGGTCGCGCCTACACTGGCAGCACAATTGCCAGATGAGATTGAGGTTCGTCAGTTTGGTACCATTGACGCAGAATTATTGCAGCAAGCTGCCCGCATTATTATCAGTCCTGGTATCTCGCTTGACACACCTGCCATTGCAGCAGCTCGTCACGCAAATATTCCCGTCGTCAGCGACATTCAGCTTTTTTGTGAGGCTTGTACGGTGCCGATCGTGGCGATCACAGGCTCCAATGCCAAAAGCACCGTGACCACCTTAGTTGGGCAAATGGCAGCAGACGCTGGTATCAATGTGGGTGTAGGCGGCAACATAGGGATACCAGCACTCACTTTGCTGGATAATACGAACATGGAGCTGGCGGTGCTAGAACTATCTAGCTTTCAACTAGAAACCGTCACAAATTTGGGGGCAAAGGTTGCCACTGTCCTCAATATGTCACCAGATCATCTCGATCGCCATGGTGATATGCTGGGCTACCATCAGGCCAAACATCGTATTTTCCAAGGCGCTAAGTCCGTCGTCATCAACCGTGAGGATGCACTCACCCGTCCATTGGTTGCAGACAATCTGCCAAGGATCAGTACTGGCATCCATGCGCCTGACAAAGGACAGTACGGCCTGATAACAGATGGGGAAGGTCAAACATTTATTGCGCGTGGTACAGAAAGGTTACTGTCCGCAGACAAACTGTTGATGAAAGGACGTCATAATCTGCTAAACGCGCAAGCAGCTTTAGCGCTCGGTGAGCTTGCAGGTTTGCCCCTTGAGAGTATGCTCGAAACGTTACAGCAATTCACAGGTCTTGAGCATCGCTGCCAGTATATAGGGAGCTTTGCTAATATCGACTATTTTGATGATTCTAAAGGCACCAATATTGGCTCGACCATGGCTGCTATCGAAGGGCTAGGCGCGGTCTATGCACCAAAAGATGGTAAGCTATTATTGATTTTGGGCGGGCAAGGTAAAGGTCAGCAGTTTGGCGAGTTGACGCCCTTTATCAATCAGTATGTCAGCCAAGTGCTGTTTATTGGTGAGGATGGCAAGCAGATTGAGCAGCATTTACGCGCAACGAAATTAAGCGACGATGTGGCATTGCATCAATGCCAAACATTAGAAAACGCCTTTGTCACTATTCAGCAAGTCACTGCCAGCAGCCTATCGCAAGTGCAAGCGGTATTGTTGTCACCTGCCTGTGCCAGTTTTGATCAATACAGTGGTTATGCGGCTCGCGGTGAGCATTTCAGTCGATTGGTTGCTCAGTTAGACACGGCACAATCAGATAGCACGATTATCAGTTAAAAGTTTTAAATGGCTATGGGCTCGAACAGATTAGCTTAGATAGTGTAGTAGCATGTGAGTTACTTATTAACCAAAGCAGCATTTCTCGTATAAATGATTGTTTTGCTTATAAATTGCTGCTACTGTCGATCGTAATGACTCTGGTTGCTAGATAAATGATTGCTCAAGCATTTTTTGATGATTGAGGGTTTTTATCATCGTCTATCTAGTAAGATTTACTTTATGATTTTTTAAACGGTGGCGTTTCATAGACGTCGTGTTTTTTCGTTTGTTAGTGTATATAAAATTATGGCGCTCTCTTCTTTTTTTCGTTCTTCGCCCAAAACCAAGCAAGCCTCTGGCTCAGATGGTGTGCTTTCTATGCCATCAGCGCGCGCAATTTTACTATCGAGCGTAGGTTGCATGATGGTACTTAGTCTGCTGATGGTGGCTTCTGCTTCTATTCCTTTTGCGCTCAGTCGCGGTATGACGGAGCTGTATTTTTTCAATAATCAGCTACTTTACATGACGATTGGGTTAATCGTCGCCATTATCCCTTATTATGGTGTGTCGTTACGGACGCTATATAAGACTGAAACGCAGTTTCTTTTGTTGGGTATTACTGGTATTTTGCTGGTGGCAACGCTGTTTAGTACACCCATTAACGGCTCTAAGCGCTGGCTCACGCTGGGAGGCTTTAACTTTCAGGTAGCCGAGTTGGCTAAGCTTGTCATGATTGTGTTTGTCTCTGATTTTGTGGTGCGCCGCTCTTTTGAGGTTCGTAATGGCCTAGACGGCTTTTTACGCATTATGCTAGTGGTGGTACTGATAACGATACTGCTATTGTCGCAGCCAGATTTTGGTTCTTTTGTCGTTATTTTGGGGACGCTATTTGCGATTTTTTATATCGCTGGAGCACCTTATAAGCATTTCTTAGCATTGGGTGCGGCAGCCGTTGGTGGCGCAGTGTTGATGGTGACCACGGCAGAGTATCGATTGGTACGTGTGATGTCGTTCATGGATCCGTTTGATGATGTGCAGGATACCGATTATCAGCTGGCACGTAGTCTGATTGCTTTTGGCCGTGGACAGTTTACCGGGGTTGGTTATGGCGAAAGCGTGCAAAAACTGTCGCATTTGCCTGAGGCGCATACTGACTTTTTATTGGCGATTACGGGTGAAGAATTGGGTTTTGTTGGTGTCAGTATGGTATTGATACTTGAAGCATTGATTATCGGTAGTGCGATGCGTATCAGTTACAACGCGCTAAAACGTCGCCAAATGCGCATGAGCTATACCGCGTTCGGTATCGGTGTGGTGTTTATTGCGCAGACGATTATTAATGCGGCGATGAACATGGGTGCCATTCCTACCAAAGGTCTCACCATGCCATTCTTTAGTTATGGCGGTTCTTCAATGTTGATTAGCTTGATGATGGTGGCTTTATTATTAAAAATATATAAAGAAAGTCCTGAGATTGAAAAGAGCCAATGCCGCTACTACTAAAAAGTTTAAATTAGTCTATACATTCTATGATCAAGCACTAAAAAAGCGCCGCAAACAGTGGCGCTTTTTGCTATCTATTTTTTTTGTGAGTTGCTTTTTAGTTATCTTCAATAAGGCGAATTCAACTGCTGCTTCCCTCGTAGCGGCGTATTGTCCCATTGAGCAATTGCTTGCTTGAGCATATTGGCTGGTGTGTCGATATCGACCTTTGGTTGCTGGAGTAGCTCTAATCCATGAGTAATGAGACGGCTTGGGTCTGAGGTATCAATTGGCTGCGCAAGATTTTGCTTAGAGAGCTTTTGACCGTCAGCATTATTGATTAATGGTAAATGATACCAATGGTCGATGGTTGGCAGTTGTGCCGCCTGCATGATACTGATCTGTGCTGTGGTCATGGGTAAAATGTCCAAACCACGCATGATATGAGTTACCTGTTGTAGGCCGTCATCAATGCTGGCTGCCAGTATATAATTGATCATACCGTCTTGACGACGAGCCACCATATCTCCTAGTGTCTGCTGCGGATTGTCCCATTGCAGTCCTTGGATACCATCGTGAAAGCCAATTTTATAGTCTGGCAGCTGTATACGTAATTTATGCTGTTGCCTATCAAGGCCAGATGCAACACAGCGTCGTGGGTAACGCTGTCTGTTTGGCTGCGTTTGATTGCATGGTTGTGTTAAGTTAGCATTATTGTGATGTCTATTAATTTCCTCTTGCGCCCAATATTGCTCTAGGTATTTGCGTGAGCACTGGCAGCCGTAGGTCAATGGGCGTAACGATGAAGACAAGTATTCGTTATAAATATCAATACGTTCAGACTGATAAATGACATCACCGTCCCAGTGCAACCCAAGCACCTCTAAGTCCATCAAAATCTGTTCAGTAAACTGTCTATCACAGCGCTCGGTGTCGGTATCTTCGATACGCAGCAGCCACTGTCCACCGAGCGATTTGATATGGCAAAAGCTTGCAAGTGCCGTGGTCAAAGAACCAAGGTGCAACTCACCCGTTGGTGAAGGGGCAAAGCGGCCAATAGGCTGGGATGATTTGGTGTGAGATGGCGTATCAGTAGGAATAGTTTTCACAATAAATGGCTATCGATAAAAATAATACAGATAGAATAATAAAAATCAGGTCCAAAAGATATTTATTAAATGAGATTGTTTCGTGAGCAAAGGCAACATTTCACCAACGCTCCCTCTACTCAACACAGAGTAGGGGGAGCGTTTGCGTGAAGAGGCAGTCATCTAAACGGTCGTCTAAAATGCAAAAAGCGACCACTCATAGGGTCGCTTTGTTTTACAGTCATCTTAGTTCTATCTGATTTAAGCGCCTTGGTTTTGGCGTTCTTTAATCTCAGACAAGGTCTTGCAGTCGATACATTGGGTTGCGGTTGGACGTGCTTCTAGACGGCGCAAACCGATTTCTACGCCACAAGTTTCACAAAATCCATAGTCATCATTTTCGATTTCCAATATGGATTTGTCGATTTTGCGGATAAGTTTGCGTTCACGGTCACGTGTGCGTAAAGCAAGGGCAAACTCTTCTTCTTGAGTGGCACGATCATTGATATCAGGCATGGCGCTTGATTCGTCTTGGATGTAGCTTTTGGTACGATCCGCTTCGCCAATCAGTTGGTTTTTCCATTCCAACAAAATCGCCTTAAAATGCTCTAACTGTGCATCAGACATATACTCTTCGTCTGGGGCTGGCACATAAGGAGTAAACTTGACTTCACTTGGATTTGTGGTCACGGTGCTCATATAGGTATCCTACTTTTTCAAATTAATTCAATAAAACGACGTATCAAAAGACAAGACGTTATCAGTTTTACAAACGCTATAATTTGTCCTTTTATCAAACGTTTTACCACTTGGTAACACAAGTAACACAGCTGATCAAATAATATCGTTATGCTGGTCTATCGGTATCGACACACCATTGCTTAGGTATACTGCGATGCAAAATTTTCGTTCAATAGCATGGCTGCAATCATGTGGTAAATGACTGACTGTGAAAAACGATTTTAGCTACTATATTGCTGACTAATGTGAGATATCAGGTCATTTCGCTTCATTTTACAAGTTGTATCATTGTTTTTAATAATAATGAAGTTATTTTTTATCCTGATCTCATTTTTGCTTAATCTACTCTCTAGTGCCACTTCAGTTAATAGGTGCTAAATCCTTGACGTGTAAGCGCTATAGCTATTTTATGCACCAATAAATATGGGCATTAAGTATCCAGTCTTTCAATCCAGCTTGCAACCTTTCCATTGTTGGCTAATTGCAACCAGCGGTAACCAGGCAAGCAAGCTTCATCGTAAGCAAAATCATGCGAATAAGGTTTAAATTGATAGCAGGTAGATGGTGTGCTATAAACAGTCACACCTTGACGATGACGAATCTGCTCTTGGTGAGTATGACCGCTAATGATTACCTGTAAATGCTCAAAAGGCGCCATATACTCCCAAAAAGTTTCAGCGTTTTGCGCCATATGGGTGTCAATCCAGTCAGAATCTACTGGGATGAGGTGATGGTGTAGGGCGATAAGCGCAGGCTTATCACATGCCTCAAGCCGTTTGCATAACCAATCAATATCTGTAGTGGTTATCTCACCTGCCACTTTCCCTGTGATAGACGAGTCTAATAACAGTAGCTGCCAGTGATCACTCTCAATGATGTGCCGACTGAGTAAGCGTGAGTCAGCAGGCTGGGCAATGAGTGTCCGCTGAAAAAACGGCAAGTCTTCACCATTCTCATCAGTCACATCGTGATTGCCAGCGATACATACAAAAGGAATTTGAGTTGCCTGTAGTACGGCAAAAATATGGTCATAGGTGGCGGGCTTTACTTTACTGACCAGATCGCCAGTCACGATAATCAAATCACAGCGAATATCTTCACTCAGTGCTTGCTGCAGTACAGCTTCAAAATTACGCTGACAATCACCCACTTCATTGACATGACTACTGTCAGTATCAGCAGCGACAGGCGTAGATAGATGCAAATCAGTGATTTGTAAAATATTTATCTGTTCATCGGACGTGCTGATTTTATTGACGGGATAGTTCGGCATTGGGTCGGTCCCTTATCGAATCAAAACAATGGTCATTGTGAGAACGAATATGGATAAATGATCTACTATTTTCAAAATTATATTAGGGCGTGTTGAACATTCGACCATGGCACTGACAGCGACTATTTTTTAGGCGATTCGATGTTAAAAATAATAAGTTTAGTCATTCTAAGCGCTTATTTTTAACGATGAAGCGGCAAAAAAGAGTCCTGTCCCCTGCTTTTATCGTTGGGACTGATGCTAAAATTGCCCCATACTGCGTTACAAATCTCGCTAAGGCATCTGCATTATCGTCGCTTTGTGCCTTGTCTGGAACAATTTTAGCGATCAGCAGTGCCTATTTGTGAATGTTCAACACGCCCTAATCTATTATTAACACTAATTAATGACGAGTCATATAGTGAATCGGTACAAATAATGGCAAAGCAAGTTTATAACATAAAGCCAATGAAAGCTCTAGTGATATCAATGAAATAAAGTTGACTAAAGCAGATGTATAATGCTGCTATAGCCTATATATCAGCACGCTAGCGCGCTGACCGAAATTTTATTTTGGCTAGCTTCGAAATCATTAGCGCGATAAAAAACAATATCGCTAATATCAATACGATAGAGAGTCCAGTCTGGATATCTAGCCAGATACTTCCCCACACGCCAAGCGTCACGCCGAGCTGCGCAATGATAAACGCTGTGATCACCATTTGTTTTGGTGATGAAGACCATAAGCGTGCCGTTAGTGCAGGTAATACCAATAAACCACTGATCAATAAGCTTCCAACAGCTTGTAGCGCAATCGCACAGAACCCTGCAAGAACACCCATAAAAAATAGTCGCTGGCGGGTCGGGTTAATGCCTTGAATGCGAGCTAATGCTTCATGAGTTGCAAGTTTTATTTGAGCGGGCCAAATATACAATAGTAGCCCCAACCCAGCCAGTACACTACCAGCGAGTAGTGGCAAATCCGCCCAGTCCAGTTCAAGTAAATTGCCAAATAAAAACCCCAAGACATTGGCTTGTTGATTGGTCAGCTGCGTTAAAGTCAATAGCCCCAAACACAACAGCGTGACGGCTACCACCGCAAGCACGGCATCAGCTGGCAGACGGTCATCATCCATCAGTACCAGACACAGCACCACCGCTGCACTAACCAATGCCACACCTATACCCATGGGCAACTGCCACCAAGCAGCAAGTGCGACTCCAAGCAAGGTACCATGTGCTAAAGCATCGGCAAAGAATGCCATGCGTCGCCACAAGACTAAGCATCCTAAAGGCGCTGATAGTAGGGCTAAAATACTGCCAGCGATCCAAGCAGGTGCAATAATGGCTAACCAAGCGGTCATAAGAAGTGTCCGTAAAATTTTTATAAGAAAAGTTAGTGCTGTCTATCGGTCTGGTAACGCTGGCTTTAACGAATTTGATGTTAGCTATTTTCGATTTAGTTCATCATTGTTTTTGGTCATTATCGTTATAGCTCGCTTGGTGCATGATGCTCGCAAGCATGTGGCTGATGCACATATGGCTGCTCATAATGATGACCAAATAGCTTTTGAAACTCAGAGCTCATAGCAAGCTCGCTTGGTTGTCCTTCACAGCAAATGTGCTTGTTGAGACAAATGACACGGCGACTGCCTTTCATTACCCAGTGCAGATCATGTGATACTACCAGCATCGCACAGCGCAAAAACTCCGGCAACTCATCGATAAATTGATATAACCAAACCTCGGTATCAGGATCGAGACCCTGCATCGGTTCATCTAGAATAAGTAAATTGGGCTTATCTAATAGCGCCCTTGCCAGTAGCACTCGCTGCGTCTCACCACCTGATAATTGCAGCATTTGTCGTGACAATAAATGCGTTAGTGATAAATTATCAAAGATAAACTGTCGCTGCTCAGCGGTAAGGCGTCTCTTATCTGCTTGTCCCAACAAATCGCAGACGCGCAGCGGCAATATGGGTGGCACAGCGAATCGCTGCGGTACATAGCCAAACTGTAGCTGTTGATGAGCTGTGATACTGCCTTTTGTGGATTCGATCAGACCCAAAATAAGCTTGACCAACGTTGACTTACCCGCACCATTAGGTCCGATAATACTGACGGTCTCATTGATTGCAATATCGATATCAATATGTGAGAGCAAACGTTGGTGGCCGATATGGTAGCTGACGTCGTTCAAGCTCAGCAGTTTGCCAGCTTCATTCGTGGTACTACTATTCACAATAGCAGTAGTCGACTGGTTAGAGGGTGAGGTAGACAGGCTCATAGGATAACAACGAATAGGTAAATGGATAATACAAATAAACAATCAAGGACAGCGACGTACTTTTCAGGCAACCAAAGAGCCTCAATAAATCTTACTGGCAAACTTGGCAACGACCACTCAGCTCAATAACACTACGCTCAACCGTAAAACCGACATCTTGTTCAGCGAAACTCATCATTTCTTGTACTGGTAAGCTGCTACATTCTTGAACTCGCTGGCACTGATCGCAGATTAAAAAGGCAGCTGTGTGCTGTGCTCTGGGATGGCAGCAAGGAACATAAGCATTGATAGACGTTAATTGATGAATCAACCCTTCACTTAGTAAAAACTCTAAGCTGCGGTAAACCGTCGGCGGCGCAACATTTTTTGGCGCTCGCTTTTTGGTTGATGGTTTTTCTACAGATTGCTTTGATAAGCCAGATGCTTTTAGCGTATCACTATCATCCATCTCAAAGAGGCGCATTTGCTGCAATTGCGTGATTAAGTCATAAGCACCAACAGGTTGATCAGACTCTAAAACCAGCTGATATATTTGCTGGCGCAAAGGGGTAAAACGTGCCCCACTTAGACGACAGTGCTCTTTTGCTGCTGCTAAGCGTTCAATAACGTCATGCGGAGTCAAATCTTGCACATCATGTAAATGTTCGCAATTCGATGAGGTAGTAGACATAGTACAGGCTCCCAAAATAGCATGGTAATCGCATGACGTTTTTTATGATAGCGTTTTCTATTGTTATAGTATAACATAATAAACGTGAAATCGAATCAGTTGTCTCACATCGCTTATATATATTGATCATTTTTTATCCAATGATGCGGCACGACACTGTGACTCATAACTTTGTTACTCATTGATTAAAGAGCTTACCATGAACTCTGCTTTTACTTATTTACGACGCTCAATCATTACGTTACAGCGCTTACTGATTACAGGATTGGTAGTCTTAGGCTCTTTTACATTAAGCGCGCACGCAGCAACGGTCAGTGTCAGCAATCATCCCATGTTTTTACTCAGTCAAGCCGTAACGGAAGGCACACCTTCTGCTAACCAAATTTTACAAGCTGGCGATGTGGGGCATCATGGCAGTATTAGTCCAAGTGATAAGAAAGCCATTCAAGACAGTAAATTTGTGGTTTGGTTTGGTCCCTCATTAGAAAACAGCCTGACTGGCAGTTTAGAGATGGCACCTAATGCCATTGACTTATTTGCTTTTGATGCTTTTACTCGGCATCCTCTTCGTGATATTCAAGGAAAGCCTATTGCGGGCACGTTTGATCCACATATCTGGCTCGATCCTGAAAATGCAAAGGCCATTACTCGTGCCTTAGCTGTTATTCATAGCCATGCCAATCCAGAGTATAAAAGTACCTACCAAGCCAACGCCAAAAAATTTGCACAGCGTATGGACAATGCTGTAGCGAAAATACAGCAATCCACACAAAAACAGCGTCCTTATTGGGCCTATCACGATGCCTATCAATATATTGAAAATGCCACAAAAATAAAGCTGGCAGGTAGCTTAAGCCCAGACCATCACCTTGCTCCAAAAGCAAGTCAATTGCGCTGGCTTAATGATAATCGTCCAACCAAACAAATGTGCTTAGTCAATCAGAGCACCGCTAGCAAAGGATTGCTTGTCAAATTGCAGCCTATCAATACCACTGTCCAAATCGAAGACATGAGCGATAGCGAAGACTTTGTAGAAGGATGGACAGAAATGGCTCAGCAAATCCACCAATGTATATCCTAGAATAGGAATCTATTCGTTAGGGTTGTTCTATAAGCTAAAGTTTTAAAAAGAGTGAGACAGCTGTTTTTCAAGTATCTGGTACGGCTACGTAACATAGCAATACTAGTGGGTTGCGTTAGGTGACTGATAAAAGTCATATTTTACTTGCTTAATAGTGGCTGTCTCCTTATAATAAGTGGCGTTTTATTTTGGTTTAAAGATAATGCCTGTAGAGTAAGTCATTTACGGATAAAAGTGATGTAAGTATGCTATATTATCCCAATGCTGAAAGGCTATAGGAATATCGATGACCAAGCCTGCCAAACGCACGCAAAAAGATAAAATAGGCATCTATATCAAACGGCAAGCATGGATATTGTTTATCCTTATCATTATTGCTTGGATTATAGATACGATTTGGTTACGTAGTGAGCTTACTGTAGCAAAAAGCGCCGCCATTGGTGCGCTGCTCAGTTTTACGACTCAAGTTGTTTTTGCTTTTTTTATCTTTTGGTACACTGGATATCGCGCGCGCCAACATATCGTTAGCCAGCTATATCGAGGTCAGATGGCTAAATGGCTATTGACTGTGTTTGGTTTCGCACTAATTTTTATTACCGTACAACCCCTATCGGCACCTGCGCTATTTATCGGTTTTATGGTAATGCAAATTAGTCACAGTTGGATGTTGTGGCATATACGCTAGCGCTAATAAATGATCACTACATAGATAATTTATTCATAGTAATGGCAAGTCACCCTGCCGTCCAACTTCTCTATGACTAGTTCAAAAAGTCAAAGTACAAAACTGTCCCATGACAGCACCATTGATTATAAAAATCGAAGTATGAGCCTTTATATGAGGCGTAGTATGCAACGACACAATGATAGGGTAGAGTCAATTTAGCTACTAATATCATTGATGATTAAATTTTTACAGTTTAGTTATGGACGACTAACTATATTAGTAGCCGTTATTGTCAGCTAACTTATTCATACATTGGATAATAAAATCATAATTGACTTTACACGAATACTACGCTGCATTAATATAGACAGCTAAATATTTTGTTTATAAGCGCTGCACTAAGCGCCGGTCGTAAAAAACGGCCAGTAGACAAGCACATATATAATAATTTTGCGTATACATGCAAGGGCTATTACTGAGTTATCATAAGCCCTTTTTTGATAGCTAAAATTTATGTCAAGTTATCAAATATAGCATTAGTAATAGAACTATGGGTTGGATGTTGTTGGTTACATGGGTGCTTTTAGTATGATTTATTTGTTTGCTTAATTGCAGGGCAAATAGAAATAACAAACCCCATCAGATGACAACCATATTTTTGGTAGTTGATTAAATCGTTGATTAATAAGAAGCTTACATTATGGCATCCGAGCAAACATCATCAGAATATATCTCTCACCACTTAACGAATTGGACGTACGGTTATCTGCCGGGCGAAGGTTGGAAAGTCGCTCATACTGCTGAAGAAGCAGCGCAAATGGGCTTTAACGCTATCCATCTTGATTCTATGCTCTGGTCAGTGGGTCTGGGTATTTTATTTTGTACCATCTTTTGGATGGTTGCCAAAAAGGTTACTTCAGGCGTACCAAGTAAAACTCAAGCAGCGGTTGAGATGATCGTTGAGTTTGTTGATAACAACGTTCGTGATTCTTATAGTGGTACATCAAAATTGATCGCGCCATTGGCGTTGACTATTTTTGTTTGGATCTTCTTGATGAACTTGATGGATTTGATCCCTGTTGATTTTATTCCAGGTTTAGCTGGCCAAGTTGGCGCTGCTATGGGTCATGATCCCCATCATGTTTTCTTTAAGATTGTTCCAACGACTGATCCTAACATCACGCTTGGCATGTCGTTCTCTGTCTTTGCACTGATTATCTTTTATAGCATTAAAGAAAAAGGGTTGGGCGGCTTTATCGGTGAGTTAACACTGCATCCATTTAGTGCCAAAAACCCAATCGTACAAGCGATTTTGATCCCGATCAACTTCATCCTAGAAGCAGTTACCTTAATAGCAAAACCTGTATCACTCGGTTTGCGTCTGTTTGGTAACATGTATGCTGGGGAATTGATTTTCATACTGATTGCTCTAATGCCGTTTTGGATTCAATGGGCGTTATCGGTACCGTGGGCTATCTTCCACATCTTAGTTATTACACTTCAAGCGTTCGTATTCATGATGCTGACGATAGTTTATATGTCGCTTGCATCATCAACTGAACATTAATTAGACATTCAATAGGTAAATGAGGATACATCAATGGATCCAGTATTAGGTGGTTACACAGTTATCGCAGTAGCACTACTTATCGGTCTTGGCGCACTTGGCACAGGTATTGGTTTTGCTATTCTAGGTGGTAAATTCTTAGAAGGCGTTGCTCGTCAACCAGAGCTTGGCTCACAGTTGCAAACTCGTATGTTCATCGTAGCAGGTCTTTTGGATGCTATTCCGATGATCGGTGTTGGTATTGCTATGCTATTGTTGTTCGCTAACCCTCTAGCAGGTTAATCCGAAAGCTCAGTTGTACATGTTTGGTGCTCAAGGGTTTTCTATTAAATATAGTCAAGATTTGACTACCAAACATGATCAATGAAACTGGTTTTTCATTAACAAAGAGGTGATCACGTGAATATCAATTTTACCCTCGTCGGTCAAGCCATTGCTTTTGCAATATTTGTGGTTTTTTGCATGAAATTCGTGTGGCCACCACTTATCGGTGCCATCAATGAGCGTCAGCGCAAAATCTCTGAAGGTTTGAATGCCGCAGAAAAAGCAAAAGCAGATTTGGCAACCGCGGAGCAAAATGTCCAGCAGGAACTTGATCTTGCAAAGACCAAGGCTGCCGCTCTAATCGAGCAAGCAAACAAGAGTGCCAATCAGCTCATCGAAGATGCAAAATCGCAAGCCCAAGCGGAAAGCGAGCGCATTCGTCAACAAGCGCAAGCGTCTATCGACCAAGAAATCAATCAAGCGCGTGAATCATTACGTGCCCAAGTTGCTGAACTGGCTGTACTTGGTGCAGAGAAGATTTTGCAAGACAAAGTCGATGTGCAAAAACATGCCAGTATGTTAGACCAACTGGCGGCGAAGCTGTAATTGTGAGGATATAATGGCTGACTTATCAACCTTAGCACGACCGTACGCTAAAGCCGCGTTTGACTATGCCAATGAAAACGGCGCTGTAAACGAGTGGGAAGATTTCTTACTTGTCGCTAGCACTGTTGTCAATGACAAGTCGTTCAGTACTTGGCTAGACAATCCAGCTGTTTCTGCTGAGCATAAGTCAGCTGCTTTGGTCGATCTTTATGGCTCACAAGTAGCCGGTGATAGCGACTCTGCTTTTAAACAGCTACTGGGCGAGAGCAAAGGTTCTCGCTACGGTAACAGTATTAGCTACCCTAAAGTATCACCCCAGCTCAATAATTTTGTTAAGCAGTTGGCGCAACAAGAGCGTCTGGCGCTGCTTCCTGAAGTTTATGAGCATTATCGCCGTCACAAGGCAATAAGCTTAAAGCAGCTTGACGCATATGTGACTTCTGCCTACCCATTGACCCATGAACAGCGTCAAATGCTGCAAACGCGTCTTGCTACATCACTAAATGCAAGCATAGTCATTCATGAATCAGTGGATCCAAGCTTATTGGCAGGCGCTACAATCAAAGTCGGTGACAAAATCATTGATGATTCGATGCGCGGCAAGTTACAACAGTTAAAAACACAGCTAACTGCCTAATGCCATTTATCGACGCAGTCATATAATGTCTGCGTGACAGTAAGAGCATTTGAGTCAGTGGGCGGGTTATCATAAATTAAAGGAAACAAGGCAATGCAACAATTGAATCCAGCGGAAATCAGTAACCTGATTAAGCAGCGTATTCAAGACCTTGATGCGGGTGCAACTGCAAAGAATGAAGGCACGATTGTCAAAGTATCTGACGGTATCGTGCAGATTCATGGTCTTGAAGATGCCATGTACGGCGAAATGATTGAGTTTGAAGGTGAAGTCTACGGAATGGCGCTTAACTTAGAGCGTGATTCTGTTGGTGCAGTAGTACTAGGTGACTTCCTAAAATTACAAGAAGGTCAAAAAGCCTATTGTACTGGTCGCATTCTTGAAGTACCCGTAGGTCCTGAGCTGCTAGGCCGTGTTGTTGACGCTTTGGGTAATCCTATTGATGGCAAAGGTCCTATCGATGCCAAGATGACTGACAAAGTTGAAAAGATCGCCCCTGGTGTTATCGATCGTCAGTCAGTAGATCAGCCAGTGATGACTGGTTATAAAGCCGTAGATACTATGATCCCAATCGGTCGTGGTCAGCGTGAGCTTATCATTGGTGACCGTCAGACTGGTAAAACAGCAATGGCTATCGATGCGATCATCGCACAGAAAGCTTCAGGCATTAAGTGTATATACGTGGCTATCGGTCAGAAACGTTCGACCATCGCTAACGTGGTACGTAAGCTTGAGCAAACTGGCGCACTAGAATACACCACTGTTGTGGTAGCTTCAGCGTCGGAGCCTGCAGCACTACAGTATATCGCGCCTTACTCAGGTTGTACGATGGGCGAATACTTCCGTGACCGCGGTGAAGATGCACTGATTGTATTCGATGATTTATCAAAGCAAGCCGTTGCTTATCGTCAGATTTCACTATTGCTACGTCGTCCGCCAGGTCGTGAAGCCTATCCTGGTGATGTATTCTATTTACACTCACGTTTACTTGAGCGTGCATCACGCGTAAACGCGGATTACGTAGAAAAGTTCACTAACGGTGAAGTGAAAGGTAAAACTGGTTCTTTAACCGCACTACCAATCATCGAAACACAAGCTGGTGACGTATCTGCATTCGTACCAACCAACGTCATTTCGATCACTGATGGTCAGATCTTCCTAGAGTCTAGCTTATTCGCCTCAGGTATCCGTCCAGCAGTCAACGCTGGTATCTCGGTATCGCGTGTTGGTGGTTCTGCTCAGACTAAGATCATCAAAAAGCTTTCTGGTGGTATTCGTACCGCACTGGCTCAGTATCGTGAACTAGCAGCATTTGCTCAGTTTGCCTCAGATCTTGATGACGCCACTCGCGAACAGCTTGATCATGGTGAGCGTGTGACTGAATTGATGAAGCAAAAGCAGTATCAGCCAATGTCAATCTCTGAGCAAGCAGCGGTTATCTATGCATCAAACGAAGGCTTTTTAGCTGACGTACCAGTCGAGAAGATTGGTTCTTTTGAGGAAGCCTACTTGCGTTATATGCATGATGAACAAAGTGAATTGATGCGTGAGATTGATGACACTGCGAACTACAATGATGATATCGCAGGTCGTTTAAAGTCAGCGTTAGAGACCTTTAAACAAAATCACAGTTATTAATTTAACGGGTTAAGCCAAAGTGGTTATGACTGTCGTTTGAAAGGTGGCGCGTTGTCTGACTAGATATTGGCGCCACTGTCTTAACCATGATCGGTATTAGATCGCGTAATGCCACAAGATATAAAATGTTATTCTATAAAAGTGATGTTGTATATCAAATGATTGTTGCATGCGCCAATGCTTTTTAACCCTCTTATATTGGAATCATTATGGCAAGCTTAAAAGAGATACGTGCCAAAGTCACCAGTATTAAAAGCACCCAGAAAATCACTCGTGCCATGCAAATGGTAGCAGCGAGTAAGATGCGCCGTGCTCAAGAGCGTATGGAAGTGGGTCGCCCGTATGCTGATAGTATGCGCCGGGTTATTTCACATTTGGTGCATGCCTCATCAGACTACAAACATCCGTATATGGTATCGCGTCCAGTCAATAAGGTTGGCTATATTGTCATCACCTCTGACCGTGGCCTAGCGGGTGGTTTGAATATTAACTTATTCAAAGCTTTAACTAAAAGTATCCAAGATTATCAAGATCAGTCAGTACAAGCTGAGTTTGCAGTCATCGGTGCCAAAGGTGTCAGCTTCTTCAAAAACTTTGGTGGTAATGTTACATCGGCTGTGACCGATTATGGTGACAAACCAACGTTTGAGCAATTAAATGCACCGGTTCAAGCCATGCTTGAGGACTACAGTAACGGTAAACTTGACCGTATCTATGTGGTCTACAACCGATTCGTCAATGCGATGACTCAGAAGCCAACGGTTAATCAGTTGGTACCTCTACCAGAGCAGTCATTTGATGATGAAGACAGTGGTCTACAGACAGAACTTAGCTGGGATTATATCTACGAGCCTGACATCAAGACGTTGATTGATGAATTGCTTGGTCGCTATATCGAGTCGATTGTTTATCAAGCGGTAATGGAAAACATTGCCTCTGAGCAGTCTTCACGTATGGTCGCGATGAAAGCGGCAACAGATAATGCTGGTGACCTTATTAACGATTTACAGTTGGTTTATAACAAGCTGCGTCAAGCGGCGATTACCCGAGAAATCTCGGAAATCGTTGGCGGTGCTGCTGCTGTTTCATAATTGACTACACCTATATATAGAAGTTCAAGGAGAACGCAATGAGTAGCGGTCGTATTGTACAGATTATTGGCGCGGTTCTTGACGTTGAGTTCAACCGTAATGAAGTTCCTCAAATTTTTGATGCCTTGCAAGTAGATGGTACCGAAACCACCCTAGAAGTACAGCAACAGCTAGGTGATGGTATCGTACGTACTATTGCAATGGGTTCAACCGAAGGTTTAAAGCGTAACCTACCTGTTACTAATACTGGCGCACCGATTTCTGTGCCTGTAGGTACTGGTACGCTAGGTCGCATCATGGATGTTCTTGGTCGTCCTATCGATGAAGAAGGTCCTGTTACTGCTGACGATAAATGGTCTATCCACCGTGAAGCACCAAGTTATGCTGAGCAATCAAACAGCACTGAGCTACTAGAGACGGGTATCAAAGTTATTGATCTACTTTGCCCGTTTGCTAAAGGTGGTAAAGTTGGTCTGTTCGGTGGTGCTGGTGTTGGTAAGACCGTTAACATGATGGAGCTGATCAACAACATCGCTCTAAAACATGAAGGTTTATCAGTATTTGCTGGTGTTGGTGAGCGTACTCGTGAGGGTAACGATTTCTATCACGAAATGCAGGAAGCTGGCGTTGTAAACACTGAAGACTTTAGTAAGTCTAAAGTAGCAATGGTATATGGCCAGATGAATGAGCCACCAGGTAACCGTTTACGCGTTGCACTGTCTGGTTTGACCATGGCTGAGTACTTCCGTGATACCAAAGATCCTGTTACTGGCAAAGGTCGTGACGTACTGTTGTTTGTTGATAACATCTACCGCTATACACTAGCGGGTACAGAAGTATCAGCACTACTTGGCCGTATGCCATCAGCGGTTGGTTATCAGCCAACACTCGCTGAAGAGATGGGCTTACTGCAAGAACGTATTACGTCAACGCAGTCAGGTTCGATTACTTCAGTTCAAGCCGTTTATGTACCTGCAGATGATTTGACCGATCCATCACCTGCTACAACGTTTGCTCACTTGGATGCAACAGTCGTACTAAGCCGTGATATCGCATCACAGGGTATCTATCCTGCGGTTGATCCATTAGATTCGACGTCGCGTCAGCTAGATCCACAAGTTATCGGTGAAGAGCATTACAACGTTGCTCGTGGTGTTCAGGAAGTATTGCAGCGTTATAAAGAGCTTAAAGACATCATTGCTATCTTGGGTATGGATGAGCTATCAGAAGAAGATAAATTGGTTGTTTATCGCGCTCGTAAGATTCAGCGCTTCTTGTCTCAGCCATTCCACGTCGCTGAAGTCTTTACGGGTGCACCTGGTAAATACGTACCACTACGCGATACCATTGCTAGCTTTAAAGCAATCATCTCAGGTGAGTATGATGACCTGCCAGAACAAGCATTCTACATGGCTGGTAGCATCGATGAAGTTGTTGCTAAAGCTGAAAAAATGAAGTCTTCTGCAGCGTAAGTTGTATGAGCATGAGTTAATGAGTAGGTATAATATAAATTTTATATCTACTCTTTAGTAACGCATCGCAGTGTTTACTGTTTTTTGATTGCGCTTTGATGGTAAGGAGTTAAGTATGGCAACGTTACAATGTCGCGTCGTAAGTGCTCGTGAAGAGTTGTATTCAGGCGAAATTAGCATGTTAATAGCTACTGGTACCGAAGGCGAGATTGGTGTATTGCCAGGTCACACACCGCTGATTACTTTGCTAAAACCGGGTGCAATGCGAGTGCAAAAAGCAAACGGCGAAGAAGAAATCATTTATGTTTCAGGTGGTGTACTAGAAGTACAACCAAAAATGGTAACTGTATTGGCTGATACCGCTATGCGTGCGCACAATCTTGACGAAAGCAAAATCGTTGAAGCACGCAAAAAAGCAGAGCAAATGCTGGTCAATCAGTCTGATACACTACAAACCAATGCAGCTTTAGCGTCGCTTGCAGAGTCAGTCGGACAATTACAAACTATTCGTAAGTACAAAAACCGCGCGTAAAGCAGAGTTGTGGTTAGATATTTTTAGCTTGGATCCTCAAGCAACAATAAGACAGTCCTTTATGGACTGTTTTTTTGTGCCTATGGATTTTTTATTGTCAGTCTTCTTTAAAATATAGCCACTCATCCATTGTCACATAAAATAATATGAGAATTTGTCCAAAAGTGACTGGCGACAATCGTAATATGTCGTTATATTAGTCAATGAAACATTGTAAATAGGGAGTGATGATTGAGCGCATGTAAGCGTAATGTATCACTCATTTTGACAATTTATATGTATTTAGGCAGTGATTGGCAAATCAGAATAAAACGGTTAGCCAGTAGAGGATAAATCACTTTATTCTTGGACGTAAACTAAAGTTTTATTCGGTATAGTTTATAGGTTTTGTTAACGACTATCAGCTATAGTATGGGAAGCGATAGGTTTAATAGTATACTGTGCTGCTAAGTTTGTAACAGCTATACGAACATCGATTGTGCCACTTTATGGTGCTATTAATTTTTACCGCTCTTACTTTTACTGCTTTTAATTTAGATGTATTAGAGGATATAACAATGACAACGACTGAAGAAGACAACACCCCCCGAATCTTGATTGTTGAAGATGATGAGCGTCTGGCCATGTTGACTCAAGATTACTTGGTCAAAAATGGTTTAGAAGTAGCAATTGAAACTGATGGTAACCGCGCTATTCGCCGTATCGTCAATGAGCAACCAGATATGGTCGTACTTGATGTTATGCTTCCTGGTAGCGATGGTCTGACCGTATGCCGTGAAGTGCGTCCGCATTATCAAAATCCAATTCTGATGTTGACTGCCCGTACTGAAGACATGGATCAAGTACTCGGCCTTGAGATGGGTGCTGATGATTATGTTGCCAAACCGGCGCAGCCGCGCGTACTATTAGCTCGTATTCGTGCGTTATTGCGCCGCTCAGAAAATGCACCATCAGAAGATGTGCCACAGCGTCTAGAGTTTGGTGAGTTGGTCATCGATAACGGTGGTCGTTCAGTCACGCTTAGTGATGAGCTGGTAGATTTTACTAGCGCCGAATATGACTTATTATGGTTACTTGCATCGAATGCTGGTCGCATTTTATCGCGTGAAGATATCTTTGAGCGCCTGCGCGGTATTGAATATGATGGTCAAGACCGCTCCATTGATGTGCGTATCTCGCGTATCCGTCCAAAAATCGGTGATGATCCAGAGAACCCAAAACGTATCAAAACAGTACGTAGTAAAGGCTACCTGTTCGTGAAAGAAGGTAACTAGGTCGAACTGATTCATATAGTCATGAAATATTGAGAATCACTTCACAAAAAAACCAGCCATTATGCTGGTTTTTTTGTGGCTAAATTTTAATTTTTAAACTTAAATGCGGTGTTATGTGGTTTAATTAAGCAATTATTATAGACGCTGATTAAATACATAAACTATTTGCACGTTTTTTATGGAACATAATGGTATATGAACTTGAGTATATTATTTGGCGTTTAATCATTCTATTCTACAGAGCTTGATATTAGTAATATAGCAGTGCTCATAGGCTATAAGATATCAGCAGTTTTTATTTATTAAGTTGGTCACGGCACGTATGTCATTAGTCTCTTCTTTAAAACACAGTATTTTTGTTCGTATCTATGCTGGACTACTCATAGTCTGTTTGTGCGTAGCATTGTTTGCGCAGTTATTGATGGGTACTATCAATAAGGAGCGTGTACAGTCCTACCGTGAAAACATGGCAATGGGGGCTTTTCATTTGGTGAGCGAAGGTATTTCTCACCAAAACACTGCAGAAGAGCGTGAATACTGGTTGTCTGATGCAAGTAGTTTGTTCGGGGCAAATTTTAAAATCATACCTATTGATGACATAGATTTTACCGCAAGCGAGCTGAGACGTTTTGAAAATGACAATACCGTTGTGCGTTATGTCGAACAGCCTGTGTATGCAGATGTTTATTATCGCTTGCCGGATAATGAGAATGTCCTAACAGCACGGATATCGGAGGTTACGGAGCAACAAGTCAGAGCAATTGCGGTCTTTTTATTGGACGATTTGTCTTATGAAGTCACCTTGTCTGATAAACGTGCACGCTTGGCCGAACTTGAGGAGAAATTTTCTTTTCCTCTGGCATTTGTGCCTGTTAACACGCTCGATTTAGATTCAGATCAAATGTCACGCCTACGCCGCGATGAAGTGGTCATCTCATTACAAGACCCTAATAGTAGTACCAGTAGCTCGGCCATCAAGATAGTGGTTCCGTCTGAAATCAATGATATGGCAGTCTTGATAGGCCCTGTACCCTTATTTAACTGGTTTCCACTTAATTTGATTATTAGTATGATCCTGATTAGTATGTTTTTAATCAGTTTGGGTGTTTATGCGCTCATTTTCCCACTTGAGCGCAAGCTACAGCTGATTCAAGTTGGTGTTAATGAGGTGAGTAAAGGCAACCTTGATATTCAAGTACAAGTCATTGGTCAAGATGAGATCGCACGTCTATCAGCCACCTTTAACGCAATGACGTCACATATAAAGCGTTTGATTGAGTCGCAACGAGAGCTCACGCGAGCCGTATCACATGAGCTTCGTACGCCAGTTGCTCGTATTCGATTTGCGGTAGATATGCTGGCTGATACTGATGACGAAGATTCACGCTTTATGCAGCGTGACTATATCGATGAAGATATCGAATCACTGAATGGCTTGATTGATGAGATTTTAACTTATGCCAAGCTCGAAGAGGGCTCGCCAAAATTAGATTTAGAACCAGTAAATCTCAGAGAGCTGCTACAGCAGATTGAGCGTGAGACCAATGCACTAGGTAAGCCGATTAAAATAGTGACCAACTTGCCAAATGCGAAAGTAACCGCGATTGCTGATCGACGCTATCTGCACCGTGTGATTCAGAATCTTGCAGGTAATGCTTTACGTTATGCTGAAACTACTATTATCGTGAGTGCTGGTGTTAAGAAGGGCAATGCTTTCGTTAGCGTCGAAGACGACGGTCATGGTATTCCTGAGGCTGATCGTGAAAAAGTATTTATACCGTTTTCGCGCTTGGATGATAGCCGTACACGAGCATCAGGCGGCTACGGCCTAGGTCTGTCTATTGTATCGCGCATTGCCTTTTGGTTTAATGGTAGTATGAAAGTAGATGAGAGCCGAGAACTTGGCGGCGCAAGATTCGTAATGACATGGCCTATCAAACCATTGACACAAGTTTTGGCTGCTGATGAATTGACGCAAGAAAAAAGCGAACGCGATTTTGATACTAAATAACAATGCTGAACAATGATGACAAGTAAAAAGTTGTCATCATTAAACGAACCTGATTACCAATATTTTGATAATCAGGTGTCATGCTTGCAGCAGCTTATTCTAGGATAGTTTGACAATACAGGAGGCAAAGGATGCCATATTTATTTGGTGGCTTGGTGCTATTGAATGCGATTACGCTGGGTTACTACTTGTTTCTAAAGCAGCCATCAACAACCCAAACGCTAAAGACAGCCAAAGAAGAAATTACTCAGCCATTAGCATTTACTAATAGTGCTGAATATATTCCGCCTATCATTGGTAGCAAAGATTAATTTATCCACGCAGGGTTTGTCTGAGCTATAGTGTTAAGAGTTGTCTGCATTCGATGTAATACTATCGACTGTAGATGTGTCATCGACTGCATCAGCAGCCAAAGTATTGTCTCCAGCAACTTTAGAGAGTAGAGGTATACGCACACATACTTGCAACCCACCATCGGGATGATTGATGGCCTCAACTGTGCCATGATGTAATCGTGCAATGCGGTCTACAATGGCTAGTCCTAGACCGCTACCTTGGGTAGTACGTGCGGTCTCCCCACGCTCAAATGGCTGCATGATACGCTCCAATTGATCCTCTGCCACACCGTCACCGCAGTCACGCACACAAATCATCAGTTGCTCTTGTGCTTCTTTATTGACAACGTTCTCACTGACGACATCGCTATCTTCTTCTTCAACCGTTTCTATAAATGTTGGTATCACCGTGGCTGATAGATAAATCGGCGGTTTGCCATAACGATTGGCGTTATTGATCAGGTTGATGATGAGACGCTTGATGGATAAGGGGCGTACAGGAATGACCTTGTGACACTCTGATTGATAAACGAACTTCATGGGTGCGAACTGCACCATGATCTCATTAAATATCGTGTCCAAATTGGTCAAGCTAACTGGCTCATCGGAGCCGTCTTTCATAAATGAGATGAACTGCTCTAAAATCGCATCCATATCCTCAATGTCGTAAATTAGCCCTTCACGAAAAAAATCATCTGGTAGCATCTCAGCAGTCAAACGCATACGAGTCAATGGCGTACGCAAGTCATGTGAGATACCAGCGAGCATGATGGTTCGCTCTTTTTGGGCTTGATTTAATGTTGTAAATAGACGGTTGAAAGCCATGTTTACTTGACGTATCTCGGTAGGGCCTTTTTGCGTTGGCAGTGTGGTCGCATGACCCAGACGAATATAGTTAGTCGCTGCACGTTGTAGATAACGTAAAGGGCGGTTCAATTGCCTAGCTAACAAAATAATCGTTAGCAGCGATAAGATAGGCAAACCAATCAAAAACAATATGAGCAATGTTGGGCTGTACTGCGAGTAATAAACCACTGGCTCACGAATCCAGAAACTGTCATCGCGGCTGTCTTGTACCCAAAGCTGCGGTGTTGGTTTGAACTTGAAATAAACTTCGACAGGTCGACCCAGCTGTGCACCAATCTCATACTGCAGCACATCAGTAAAGAAGCTCACAAATGCTTTGTCAGCCACCTCTGGAAAGTCACTGGGGTTGTTCACCACCACGACATGAGAATGTTGATACACCCATTGGCGGATATCAGGACGATATTGCCAGTCTTCGTTTACGCTATTGATTAATCGCAGCTCACTTGTCAAATAACGCGCATGGTTTTTGAGTTCTGGCAGATAAAGACTGCGCCAAAAGAATAAAATCGACAAACTCACACTTATGAGAACAATAAAAGCGACCATCAAGGTTGTCAGCCAAGTATTGGAATAAGAACGTGGCAGCCAACCTTTGCGACGGGGCTTTGAGTTTGGAGTAATCATATAAATCCAGCAGATTAAGAAAATGTCTGATTAAATTTGGTTTTGAGTTAAGCCGCAATTGTATTTTGGAGAAAGAGCAGGTTATTTCTAAACATGGCGGCTGAGAGTAGGGTGTGCCAGTCTATTTCAACACACCATAGAATAGCATAATCGATGAATCTTACTGTGACGCTATTCATTTAAGCAGTTTGTTATGTGCCTCTCCAATATTTTAATAATACCAAATCTAAAGCGCGGTATATTTTAGTAACTGATTAAAATAGAGAGTCCTTAATAATTGTATAAAACGTACGGTTATGCTCGATTATGTTTTACATAGACGGGTATTTAAGCTATTGTTAATAAATAATTAAATAAGCACAGTTTATGTTTTCAATAAATCAAGACTGTGATATAATTATGCCCTTTTTGGTATACCTGCGAAAGAGAGAATTCACATGGTTGTTATTCGTTTAGCACGGGGCGGTGCCAAGAAACGCCCATTTTATCAAGTAGTTGTTGCTGATCAACGCCGCGCGCGTGACGGTCGCTACATTGAAAACATCGGCTTTTTTAACCCACTCGCTAAAGAGTCTGAAGAAGCAGTACGCCTAAACATGGAAGCGTACAATGCGTGGATCGCAAAAGGTGCACAACCTTCAGATCGCGTTGCTTCATTAGCAAAAGCTTACAACAAGTCTGCAGCACAAACTGAAGCAACTGCTTAAGTTTCCGTTGTTATTGAGTCGCTCGTAGTCTTATTACAAGCTGATTCAGTAGACTTTAGAACACATAGCGTAACTGGTCTGACCAGGGTGCGCCATTAACTGTTTATCGCTTTTGACACAATTGTTTTTGCAATTGTTGTTGTAATCATTGTTAGGTTAGCTGCTATGTCATCCACTCCAAACGCTAGTGATCTCATGAAAATTGGTCAACTCAAGAAGCCCTATGGCATCAAAGGTTGGCTTTGGGTATTTAGCGATACGGATGATCGTACAGCAATATTCGACATGAAGCCGTGGTGGATGAAAACTGCTACTGGCATGAAACCTTTGACTGTGAAAGCTTGGCGTGAGCAAGGCACAGGACTTGTGGCTCAATTTGAGCAGATTCCTGATCGCAATGTTGCTGAGACCATGAACGGTGTGACCGTTTGGGTCGAACAAAATGTCTTGCCGGAAACAGCTGAAGACGAATATTATTGGTCGGATTTGGTCGGTATGCGCGTGATGAACGAGCAGAACGAGTATTTAGGCAATATCACTGAAATGTTTGAAACTGGTGCCCATGACATCATGCGCGTGGCAGCCAATTCAGACAGTTTGGATAATGAAGAGCGCCTAATTCCATGGCATAAGCAAACGGTGATAGAAGTCGATACGACTGAAAAAACCGTACTTGTGGCATGGCCAAGTGATTATTAATATTGCCTCTGGTGATATCGCTTCTGGCTTTTTAGTCAGAATTTATTATCAGAATTTATTAATAGTCACACCGATTGTTTTAGCCTCAATGTAAGTAGACATCAGATGTATTTTGCCGTCATTAGTATTTTTCCTGAGATGTTTGCCACGATTCGTGAGTTTGGAATCACGGGACGGGCAGTGACTCAGGAGCAAGTTACGATTGAATGCATTAATCCACGTGATTATACCACTGATAACTATCGCCGTATTGATGAGCGCCCTTATGGTGGCGGTCCTGGGATGGTGATGATGGCTGAGCCATTGTCAAAAGCCATTGAGGATGCACGCTTGCGTGCCAAGGAATACGGTTGCCGTGTCGATAGTGAGCATTGTCCGGTGATTTATATGTCACCGCAAGGGCAAACGCTTAGTGAGAGTAGTGTCGTCGGTATGACTTATTATGATGGCATGATTTTATTATGCGGTCGTTATGAAGGCATCGACGAGCGCCTACTGTCACAATATGTCGATATGGAAGTATCATTAGGCGATTATGTGTTGACTGGTGGTGAGCTACCAGCAATGGTGCTGATGGATAGTGTGATACGTCGTTTGCCCGATATCATGGGGGATGACAAGTCAGCAGAGCAGGACTCGTTTGTCGATGGCTTGCTTGATTGTCCACACTATACCAAGCCGCATGAGTTTGCGGGTATGGCGGTTCCTGAAGTGTTACTGTCAGGACACCATGCCAATATCGCTAAGTGGCGTTTTGCTCAGCAAGTCAGTCGTACGCAAACGCGTCGTCCGGATTTGTGGCAAGCGTTTACTCCGACGGTAGAGCAAGCGAAATGGCTTGAAGCACTAGCAAAAGCAGATAAAAAGTAGGTTGTTGATACCTGACTTTATCGTCATTAAGCTTGATAAACAGTTAACAAATAGAATTTTGAGCAATAATAAAACGAGTCATCGCATAGTGGCCGTTGGTTATA
This sequence comes from Psychrobacter pacificensis, assembly GCF_018336615.1. Classification (NCBI taxonomy): domain Bacteria; kingdom Pseudomonadati; phylum Pseudomonadota; class Gammaproteobacteria; order Moraxellales; family Moraxellaceae; genus Psychrobacter; species Psychrobacter pacificensis. The sequence goes on from NZ_CP048752.1 coordinate 236,545, forward strand.
ACCCATTTACGTTGTGTCTTATTATAAAGAGATACAATTAATTATTACAAACAGGTGATATGCGTAAAGCCTCTATTATCTAATGTGAGGAGATAACTCTCATGAGCAACAAGCATCCATTGGTTCAGGTCATCGAAAACGCTCAATTGCGTGAACACCCAAACTTTGCACCCGGCGATACCGTTGTGGTACAAGTAAAAGTACGTGAAGGTGAGCGTGAGCGTTTACAGGCTTTTGAAGGCGTTGTAATTGCTAAGCGTAATCGCGGTCTAAACTCAGCGTTTACCGTACGTAAAATCTCAAGCGGCGTTGGTGTTGAGCGTGCATTCCAGCTGCACTCACCACTGATCGATAGCATTGAAGTGAAACGCCGCGGTGCTGTTCGCCGTGCGAAACTGTACTACTTACGTGAGCGTTCTGGTAAATCAGCACGTATCCGCGAAAAACTTGCGCCACGTCCAGCTCAGAAAAAGACTGACGCTGGTGTACCTGATGCCGTTGATACTGCACCTGGTATCTAAGTACAAGTTTGCCGTTTTGAGTTGATCGTATTATTTTAGGATTGACTCAAATAAGGTAATAGTAGATACAAGCCCTTATTCATAGGTTTATTTATAAATAAGCGGGCCATACCAAAAAAGACAAAACCCCAGTCTATGCGAATGCTAGATTGGGGTTTTTGTATGTGCGCGCTTATCAATTTAAATTTGCTGGGTGTTAACTGGATATTCACAGCTGATAGATACTATGCCTTGTCATTAGTCAAAAAGCCTTACCAGTAAAGTAGCCAAAAACTATTCAGTATGGGGTGTTTCAATTCGGCTGGCTTGCTCTTTAGATTTGCTGTATTTGCGTAGTCTGATATACAAGGTTTTGGTGACGGTAGCAATGAGCTTTTGCTGGTCGTCGACGATATCGACTTGGTATTCCCGAAATACAGCTTCACCGTCTTTTGCCAACTCTTGAATGGTAATCACCTCAGTGCTAGGTATTTTCATTCGTGCGGTGACTTTACTATTACCGGGCGCGATAAAATCAATATGTGAGCTTTTGTCCCAGACCACATAGTTGCTACCCAGTTGATGCATCAGCATGAGCATATAGAAGGGATCTACCATGGAGTATAAACTACCACCGAATTGAGTACCGACGATATTTTTGTTGAGAGTGGTCAGTTCCATGCTGACCACGCACAATCCCTGATCGAGGCTGATGTGGTCGATTTTGATGCCTGCACCGATATAGGGCGCGTAAGTATTGAGTCGCAGCTTTAAAAGATGCGGGGTCAGTAGCGGCATGATACTTTGCTTGGCTCGACGCTTCAAAGTCTCAAAATTGCTGGGTAGCACACTCATAAATCTATCCTGTTGCTTTTATTGATTTTTCAGTGATATTGGTAGCGCTGTTTCTTAGTGCTTGCTATTAGACGATAAACGACAAAGACATTTATCATAGTTAAAAATGACTGCGCTCGCTAGTTTCAAAGCGTAACTAAGCATAGTCTTTATAGTTATCGCAAAGCAATATTTAATATAACTATCTTTAGTATTTAGATATATGATAAAAAATGTTCAGATGTCAGTTATTCTTAAGAAAATTGGCCTTTAATTTAATTTTATGTCCAAATTAGCGCTGTTTATTCCCAATAGTTTCCTATTAAGTTTATTATTGTACCCAATGAAAACTTTCATTTATTTTTATAACGATATATGTAGTCTTTTTAATTCACCTTAAATTCGCATTTCCTTATGCCTTAACATACAATGGTTTTCCGCTTATCATGACCGATTGGTCATTTAGCTAACGCCAAACCAAAAAAGTATTCAATCAAAACCTAATCAACACAAGGAAATGTGATGAGTAATATTCAGGCCTCATCTTCAGGGTCTAATACGCCGCGACCAAACCCAGCCAATCAAGACAGCGAATTGCAAGGCAGTTATATAGATTTGCATAAGCCAAGCTCAAGCTTCGACAGTCGAGATGCCTATCTCAACCACGAATTACAAATCATGCAGCCAAAACGTTGGCGTCCCAATTTACCATTTCGTGATTATCGTTTTGAGTATGAAGATACTATCCCAGCGATGGCAGCGACCATCGGTAAAGTGGTCATGGTGGGCGCTATTGCAGCAACCTTTGCAGGACCACTCGGCTTAGGTGATGCGTTTGTTTTAGAAAACGTTCGTTATGAGCTGTTGATTGTCTCGTTCTTTATTATCTTATTTTCTGGATTTCTGCTACCGACAGCCAACCTCGCTGGTACTCATGGGCCACTTATTCCATTGATTCCCATTGTCGTTGCTGCAGGTGGGCATCCAATGGCTTTTGGCCTACTCATTGGGGCTTTTGGCCTGCTGCTTGCTATTAGTAAAGGAGGAAGCTTACTGGCCAATTTAACCAGTAAAGGCGTATGCGGTGGTCTCTTAATTTACTTAGGGTTTATCGGTACGACGTCACAGGTTAAGAACCTTTTTGCTTGGGCAGAAGGGATTGGTATGTCGCACATTGCTTTCTTTATTATTCTAGCGACTATCCTGCTATATGCATTGCTTGAGCATTGGCAAAAGCGCTGGCTTGCGGTTCCGCTCAGTTGCGTGTTAGGTGGCGGACTTGCTTTTACACTAGGCGCACCTTTTGCGTTCAAAACGGCACCAGGTCTACCGCATATGAACCCAATGTATTGGTGGGGTGAGAATACAGGTTGGATGTTAGGGCTACCGACGATTGAAAGCTTCATTGTGGTATTGCCGTTTGCTATCTTGGCAGTTGCTATGTGGTCACCAGATTTCTTGGGTCATCAGGTATTCCAAAAAATCAGCTACCCTAAGCGTACTGAAAAAGTGCTCATGAACATCGATGACACGATGACCAGCGCTTCATTTCGTCAGGTAGTGGGCTCTGTGCTAGGCGGTGCCAACTTTGCGTCATCTTGGGGAACGTATATTGTCCCTGCGGCGATTGCTAGGCGTCCGATTCCTGCTGGTGCTTTATTGACGGCCTTGTTCTGTATTATCGCAGGTGTTTGGGGCTATCCAATGGATTTGGCCATCTGGCAACCCGTGATGTGCGTGGCATTGATCGTTGGGGTTTTCATCCCACTCTTAGAGGCTGGCATGGAGATGACGCGCGAAGGTAAAACCACGCAGTCTGCTGCTATTGTGGTGTTTGCTTCTGCCTTAGTGAACCCAGCCTTTGGTTGGTCGCTCACGCTATTGCTTGATAATTTGGGCTTGATTGGCTCAAAAGAGCGCAGTGCTAATTTGACTAAAATGAGCCGATGGATCATACCAGGTATTATGTTCGTGGTACTGACTGGCGTGATGGCTATCGTCGGTATGTTGCCAGGTATTCCAGCATTAATGGCAAACTTCCGTCATTAGACCATTGATGATTAGCATATAACCGAACAAACGAAGTCAGCATAAAGCTGGCTTTTTTGTGCGTGCTATCGAGGCAATAATCAGCTTGCAAAACCACGATTCCTGCCCCATAACTAGCAGTATTACTAAGATTTTTAAGAGCAATACATTCTATGGTTACTGTCTCAGAATTGAATCCTGTCGATGACAAAAAAGCCCGTCTTAAGCATCTGATCAAGAACTTGCCTAATTTGCCAGGGGTATATAAGATGCTGGGCAAAAACGGCGATATTTTATACGTTGGTAAAGCCAAGTCGCTAAAAAGCCGTGTGAATAGTTACTTTGCCAAGACGATCGATCATCCAAAAACGCGGGCACTGGTGGCACGGATTCATAATATTGAGACCATTATCACGCGTAGTGAGACCGAGGCGTTGTTGCTCGAGCAGAACTTAATTAAAGAGTATCGCCCGCCTTATAACGTCTTGCTACGTGATGATAAGTCGTATCTATACGTGTTTATCTCAGCGGATAAGCCTTATCCACGTTTGGCGTATGGACGCGGCAAAGGCAATCATCAAAAAGGTCGTTTCTTTGGCCCATTTCCCTCTGCCCATGCAGCAAAAGAAACGCTGGTGTTGATGCAAAAAATGTTTCAAATGCGCCAATGTACCAACACCTTTTTTAAGCAGCGCCAGCGCCCTTGTCTGGAGTATCAGATTAAGCGTTGCCGCGCGCCCTGCGTTGGACTGGTATCGCCGGAAGAGTATGCAGAAGATGTGAATAACACCATTCGCTTTTTGAAGGGTGACTCTAGTGATATTCATAGTACGCTGATCGAGAAAATGGAAGGCGCTGCCGAAACGTTAGATTTTGAAAAGGCGGTATTGTACCGTGATCAATTGTCGATGCTACGCGAAGTACAGGCAAGGCAAGCTGTCTATACGGTGCAAGGTGAGGCAGATGTGATTGCCATTGCCAGTCAGGCGGGCATGACTTGCGTCAACGTGCTGACCGTGCGCGGTGGTCGCGTGTTAGGCGGTAAAAACTATTTCCCTGATGTGGACAGTAGCGAGCCGCTAGCAGATAACCTATCAGATTTTATTACCTCGTTTTATTTTCAGGTGACGGACGATCTGCCAGCAGAGATTATATTGAGTCATGAGATTCCTGATCAGGTAGCGGTAAGCGAAGCACTAGCAACGCATTTTGGCAGCAAAGTAGTCATCAAAACCAATGTGCGTGAGCATCGCTCAGAGTGGCTAGATTTGGCAACACTCAATACCAGTAATGCGCTAAAGACTAAGCTTGGTGATTATTTAGAATTGCACGCACGCTTTGGCGCACTAAAAGACGTACTGGCTGAGGTGACTGATCGCACCATTGATCGCATTGAATGTTTTGATATCTCGCATACCATGGGCGAGGCGACCATTGGTAGCTGCGTCGTATTTGATCAAGGCGGTGCGCGCAGGCGTGATTACCGTCAATATGCCATTCATGATATCCAAGGCGGCGATGACTATGCAGCCATGAAGCAAGTGCTGACAAGGCGGTATAAAAAGCAGCCGTTGCCTGATTTGTTGCTTATCGATGGTGGTAAGGGTCAGCTGAGTATGGCGAAAGAAGTGCTGGTTGAATTGGGCATTCTTGGTGATACCTTGCTCATTGGTGTTGCCAAAGGGGAAGGGCGTAAGGCGGGACTTGAAGTCTTGCACTTTTTGGATCATGAGCCATTAGATTTGCCCATGGATAGCAAAGCATTACATTTACTGATGCATATTCGCGATGAGGCGCATCGTTTTGCGATCACCGCGCACCGCAAAAAACGCGATAAGCGCCGCTCCTCATCGGTACTTGAGGTCATTCCAGGTCTGGGTGAAAAGCGCCGCCGCGATTTACTCAATCACTTTGGTGGTATGCAGCAACTGCTTGGCGCGTCACAGCAAGAGTTGGCAGGTGTACAAGGGATTGGCCCTGTACTGGCAAAGACGGTTTATAAAGTATTACACGAGTAGATTTGTAACGCTAAAACGATAGTAAATAAAAAAGGGTCAGCTTTGATAAATATACATATCTGAAGCTGACCTTTTTTTTGAGTCAATCAAATACTATTGGTCAGTCTTTTCTACTTTATAGGTCGTAAATTTGAAGCTCAAATTACTTTTTTCATCGTGCATTTGCTCAGATTCTTCTGCTACTTTGAAGCGATCTGGTAGCTCAGGATAGAACGCATCGCCATCCGTAATATCAGTATCTACGTGGGTCAGCTCAATGCGGTCGGTATACATCAGTGCTTCGCTAAAGACGCGCTCACCGCCAATCACCCAGATCGTCTCCAGATGTAGCCCATGTGCCAAACTTGCGGCATGAGTAAGGGCATCATCTAAATTATGCACCACATGCGCGTATTCATGTCCGACCAGTCCTTGCTGTTCTGCATAGTCCATTTGAGTAGAGATGATAAAGCACACACGCTTTGGTAAAGGCTTGCTACCCATGGATTCAAACGTCTTGCGACCCATAATGACGATGCCCTGAATATCGCTACTAGAGGCCGTATTTTGCGAGTCACGTGTGGTCATTTTTTTGAAGTGCTGCAGGTCTTGTGAGATATGCCACGGCAGCTCGTTGTTTTTACCGATACAGCGATTGCTACTTATGGCGGCGATTTGGGCAACTTCAGTGTGGGCATAGCTCATAATGGGTCCTTTCTATTATATTTTTAAACGTCTGTATTTTAACTCACCGTCTTATTTATTGTCGTGCATGAGACGTATTTTAAACGGCAACTTTGGCTTTGATGGTCGGATGAGACTCATAGTTATTGACGCTAATATCGTCGTATTTAAAGGCAAAAATATCTTTCACCTCTGGGTTTAGGGTCAATGTTGGCGGTGTATATAGCGAACGTGTCAGTTGTAGCTCAGCCTGCTCGCGGTGGTTTTGGTAAATGTGGCAATCACCACCTGTCCAAACAAATTCACCAACTTCTAGGCCGCAAACCTGCGCGACCATATGCGTCAATAACGCATAACTGGCAATGTTAAAGGGCACACCTAGGAAAAGATCAGCCGAACGTTGATACAGCTGGCAAGAGAGCTTACCATCCGCCACAAAAAACTGAAACAGTGTATGACACGGGGGTAGTGCCACTTGCTCTGCCTCTCCTGGATTCCAGCCAGAAACAATCAAGCGGCGCGAGTTGGGGTTGGTCTTGATTTGCTCAACGACCTGTGCGATTTGATCGACACCATCATCGTTGTAGCTGCCGTCCGCGTCTTTACTTGCACCATAGTTACGCCATTGATGACCGTAGACAGGGCCCAGCTCACCTTCAGGACGATTGAAACGTGCGGTTTGCTCCGCTGTCGCCCACTCATTCCAGATACGCACGCCATGGTCCTGCAAATATTGAACATGGGTGCTGCCACTCAAAAACCATAGTAGCTCATAAGCAATGGACTTAAAGTGGACTTTTTTGGTCGTCAATAATGGAAAACCTGCCGCTAAGTCAAAACGCAGCTGCGCGCCAAAATGACTCAGCGTACCCGTACCCGTGCGATCGCCTTTTTCAGTGCCATTGTCTAAGACGTGGCGCAGCAAATCAAGATACGCTTGCTCGTTGTTACTTTGGGTGCCATTGCTCATAAAAGTGCTCTTTAATTACTGCTGACAGCGTCCACAGATTAGGCTAATAATCCACATAGAAGCTGTCATTGTTAAAAGTATTGCTAGGGTAGGCGTTATGAGGCGTACCCTCTTATTCAAGTGATTAATCGTTTTATCGGTAAGGCGATAGCCTTAGTAAGCGGCATGCTTACCCCAATCGTAGATGCCGCGCTTGTAAGCGTAACCGATTAAAAACAGACCAATAATAATCATAGGCGTGCTCAATATTTGCCCTTTGGTCACCCAGCCTAACAAAATAAACCCTTGGTCAACATCAGGCTGACGGAAGAACTCAATGATGAAGCGGCTCAAGCCATAGCCCAGCATAAAAACACCAGTTACTGCCATGCGCGGACGAGGCTTTGATGAGTACCACCACAGGAACAAGAATAACAGCAGACCTTCAGCAAAGGCTTCATACAGCTGTGACGGATGACGAGGCAATAAATACTGACCATTGACCTCGGTCATCACCTCTTGTAGCGCAGGATTGGCTTGTAGCTGCTGCATATCAAAGCCAGCCGCTTGGGGAAAGTAGGTGAGCCAATTGTAGCCACCATCAGAGACACGGCCCCATAACTCGCCATTGATATAGTTGCCAATACGCCCAAACAATAAGCCCGTCGGCACGCAAGGCACGATAAAATCGAGCACTTGAAACGGAGTCTTTTTATATTTGCGAGCAAAGTACAGCATCCCAAGCATGACACCAATCAGGCCACCATGGAATGACATGCCGCCTTCCCAAACCTTGAAGAGGTAGGCTGGGTTTTGTAGCAGCTCGCCAAACTGATAAAACAACACGTAACCGACACGGCCACCCAAGATAACGCCCAGTGCACCAAAGAACACAAGATCTGAGACCATATCTGTTGTCCAGCCCTCACGCTTGGTGCTGCGATACCATGCCAGACCGTAAGCGGCAGCAAACGCCAATAAATACATGAGGCCATACCAGTGGACTTCGACGGGCCCAAGTGCCAAGGCGACAGGATCGTACTGAGGATGAATCATCATAAGAGTGTCATAATATCGATAATAAAGTGCTGACTATAATAGCAAATTTCAAGCGCTGGTCATACACAATTGCTATCAAGGCAAGCACGCGGTATTGACGATTTAGGGCATTGATTTGATGCCCTAGATATGGATGATAGAAGAGAGGCGAGCGGTTTAGACCGATCATAAAGAGTTTCTCATGATGCACAGCGTAAGATAGAGACACAATTATCAGTGGCAAAGAGCAAGCATGACTATCTAAGTATGAGAAAGAGTCATCAAATGGCGACCAAATCTTGTACCTTGTTGTCGACCATCGTATCGCCTGCACCTTGAGAGATGACCTTGCCACGCGAGAGCACGGTGTAATTGTCAGCAAGCTCTTCGGCAAACTCATAAAACTGCTCAACCAGTACAATCGCCATGTCCCCTTTGTCAGCCAAGTCGCGAAGCACACGACCGATATCTTTGATAATAGACGGCTGAATACCTTCGGTTGGCTCATCCAAAATAAGGACAGACGGCTCGGAGGCGAGCGCACGAGCAATGGCAAGCTGCTGCTGCTGACCGCCAGACAAATCACCACCGCGGCGATGTTTCATCTCATCAAGCACTGGGAAAATATCATATAAATGCTTGGGTACTTGCTTGGCTTTAGCGCGTGAAAACTTTGCCATACCAATTAAGATATTTTCTTCTACCGTTAGTGTCGAAAAGATATCACGTCCTTGCGGCACATAAGCCAAACCTGCTCGCACGCGCTGCTCGGGGGAGAGTTTGCTGATGTCTTGGTCATTGAGCAAAATTTGTCCTGATTTGATCGGTAATATCCCCATCAGGCATTTGAGTAACGTGGTTTTGCCCACGCCATTACGTCCAAGTACCACACTGCACGCGCCTACAGGCGCTGTAAACGAGACATCTCGTAAAATATGACTGCCGCCGTAATATTGATTGATACCATTGACTTGTAACATGACGGTCTCCTAATCTTTCAATGATTTTTAATATTTGCATAGTTTCGCATTTGCATAGTTTCGCGGTTTATGGGCTAATGATGTACTGAGTCATTGTCCAACTATCGACCCAGATAGGACTCAATCACCGCTTCATTGGCTTGCACTTCCGCCAAGGTACCTTCGGCCAATATCGCCCCTTGAGCCAATACGGTGACTTTTTCACTAATCGCATCGATAAAAGTCATGTCATGCTCGACCACCACTAAGGTATGGTTCTGTTTGAGGCGCAGGCACAGCTCGGCAGTATGCTCGGTTTCGGCATCGGTCATACCTGCGACAGGCTCATCAAGCAAAATGAGCTTGGGGCTTTGCATCAACAGCATACCAATCTCTAGCCATTGTTTTTGACCATGAGAGAGTAAGCCTGCTGGCTTATTGATTTTGTCCGTCAGGCGGATTTGCTCAAGGGTCGAATTGAGGGTATCGCGCGTATCGGCATCGAGTTTGTTGAACAAGCTTTTGACCACGCGCTTGTCTTTTGGCGCAGCAAGTAGCAAATTATCCATTACCGTAAAATTTTCGAACACGGTGGGTTTTTGAAACTTACGCCCGATACCCGCTTCAGCGATTTCTTCGGTAGATAGGTTGGCAAGATTATGCGTTTGACCAAAAAACACACTGCCTTCGGTAGGTCGAGTTTTACCAGTGATGACATCCATCAGCGTGGTTTTACCCGCGCCATTGGGGCCGATGATACAGCGCAGCTCACCTTCCTCAATATAGAGCGACAGATTGTTGAGTGCGCGAAACGAGTCAAACCAAACGCTCACCTCTTCTAGATATAGCGCAATGCCATGGCTAAAATCGACGCCTGCTGGCTTTGGGTGGCTGCGACCCGTACCACCATGAGTACGCCCATACTCATGGTTCGACTGCTCAGATGGTGTTGATTTATCAGTTAGCATTACTGTTTCTCCTTTTTGAAGCGATCGAACAAGCCCATGATGCCATTGGGCAAAAATAAGGTGACTACAACGAACAGCCCGCCCAATATCAATAGCCAAAACTCAGGATAGGCAACCGTGAAATAGGTTTTTACTGCATTCACCACACCTGTTCCCAAAATCGCACCCACCAAGCTGCCTCGACCACCAGTGGCTACCCAAACGGCCATCTCAATTGAGTTCACAGGGTTCATCTCACTTGGATTGATAATGCCGACTTGCGGCACATAGAGCGCACCTGCGATACCAGCAATGACGGCGGACAATACCCAAGCGGAGAGCTTGTACCACAGCGTGCGATAGCCTAAATACTGCAAGCGGTTTTCGCTATCACGAATTGCGCCTAGCACTCGCCCGTACGGCTGATTCATCAAATAACGCAGTCCCATGTAAGAGAGGAGTAATGCCAAGGCGGTAACAAAACACAGCATAGAACGGGTTGAGGCAGCAGTAATGTCATAACCTAAGAGGGTAGTAAAGCCCGTGAAGCCATTATTGCCACCAAAGCCTGTTTCGTTACGGAAGAATAGCAGGGCGGCGGCATAGACCATGGCCTGAGTGATGATAGAAAAATAAACACCTTTGATTTTTGAGCGGAAAGCAAAAAATCCAAAGATAAAGGCAATCACACCTGGCACCAAAACTACCAATGCCATCGCCCACCAAAAATGCTGCGTGCCGGCCCAATACCATGGCATCTCAGTCCAGCTCAAAAAGCGCATAAAATCAGGCAAGCCATCGCCAGCAGTCTCACGCGTTAAGTACATGCCAAATGCATAACCACCCAGCGCAAAATATAAACCATGCCCCAAGCTCAAAATACCAGCGTAGCCCCAGACCAGATCCAGTGCCAAGGCCACCATTGCCAATGCCATGATTTTGCCAATCAGGGTAATCCAGTAGGCGGATAGGTGAAAGGGTGACGTCTCTGGCATTAAGTGTAGCCAAGGGAGTATCAATAGCACGGCAAAGCACAAACCGATTAAAATGGCGCTACGCCTTGTATCAGACAGTAATTTGGTCAGTATCATAAGAGTCTCCTTATTCGACAAAGCGGCCTTTGAGGGCAAATAAACCTTGTGGCCGCTTCTGAATGAACAGAATCACAAGAACCAACAACACAATCTTGGCTAATACCGCGCCAATGCCAATCTCAAGCACCGTACCACTGACACCCAATCCCAAGGCGGCCAAAACCGCGCCCCATACTTGTCCGACCCCGCCAACGACGACGACCAAAAAGGTATCGATAATATACGTCTGACCCAGATCAGGACCCACGTTACCCACTTGAGCAAGCGCGCAACCAGCCATGCCAGCCAGCCCAGAACCCAAACCAAATGCCATCATATCGATGCGCGCAGAAGGGATACCGACGGCACGTGCCATTTGACGGTTTTGAGTGACGGCGCGTATAAATAATCCGAAGCGGGTTTTATTGAGCAAGTACACCAGTAGCGCCACGACAATGACGGTAAACACGATGATGGCAATACGGTTGTAAGGCAGCACCAAACTTGATGAGACTTGATAGGCACCGCTGAGCCACGCCACATTGCTGACTTCAACGTTTTGCGCGCCAAAAATCATCCGTACCAATTGCATTAAGATTAGACTGACGCCAAAGGTTGCCAATAGCGTCTCTAGTTCACGACCATATAGCGGACGAATGACAATGCGCTCAATAATCATACCGATAACAGCACTGACCAAAAATGCAGCGGGAATAGCAGCAAGCAAATACCAGCCCGCCATATCTGGCAGATAAGCTTGAAATAAGTTTTGCACCACATAAGTGGTATACGCACCAATCATAATCAGCTCACCATGCGCCATATTAATCACGCCAAGCAAGCCAAAAGTAATCGCAAGGCCAAGTGCCGCGAGTAGTAAAATGCTGGCGGTACTCATGCCAGTGAAAATATGACCTGTCCATGTGCTTATCTCAATACGGCGTGCCACGCTATCTCTGGCATCACTGAGCGCTGCCTCAAGCGCCGGATCCAAGTTGTCAGATGCAAGGGCAGATTCAAGATCAACCAATACCTGCGGATTATCGCTATCAGCGAGTAGGTTCACAGCCTCAATCTGAGTGGGTAAATCGCCATTTTTGAAATCAATACGAGCCTGTAGAGCCGTTAGTGCTTTTTGAACGTTGGCATTGTCCTCATTTGCGGCAGCGGCTGTGATAATGGCTGGATCGACTTGGTCAATGTTATCTGCCAAAATCTCCACAGCCTGCAAGCGCTGTGCTGGCTTGTCAGATTCGAGCTTTACCTTGGCTTGTCCAAAGATAAGCGCCGAGCGCAAGGTATTGGTCAAGGTGACTTGGGACAAATCGCTTGGCCAATCGGACGTTTCGGTTTTGTCGGGATATGTGAAGAGTTGATCCTCTGCATTGAGCAAATACGTTTGGCCACGGTTGCCTTGATACAGCTCATCATTGGCAATCAACTCGACCAGATTGTCCAAACTCTCAACCGATCCTGGCCAAGCACTTAGCATGGCTTGGCGCTGACTAAAATCGCCCGCCACAAATTGTTGAATAGCATCGCCTGATACTGCCGTCGTAGGCTGTGTCGGGGTAGTCAACGACTGCTCATTATTGGTACGCAGCGTGTCACTACCATCGGTCATCGACTCTGATGTCACAGTGGCGATATTTACCGATTGAGCATCGTCATCTGCATGAACGATGGTGGTGAAGGCCGCTAACAGTAAGGCAATTAATACCAGCAGCCGTCGCGGCACAACCATTGAGATCCTAGCCGCATATGTCTTTGCTAATGCTTGCTGATCATTATTGTTTTTGGATAATATCTGCCCCAACAATGGGCGTAAAGTATGGTGCTGCATGTGCGGCTCCCTGTTTTTACAGACAACAAATCCTTGTCCTCTATTACTTAACGCAGTAAGTCATAGAAGCCGTGATAAGGTTTGGAGGTACTTAAAATTTTGAGAATAAGTGCTGAACTTCAAGATAGCGAGTAGGCGGTGGCTCGTTCATTGATATAGTCTATTGGTCGACTATTCATACTTGCTACCACCATGCGCTTTTCAGCACCTATTTATTGAGAGAGCCATTTATTTCGGGATATACTCGCTCCATGGCTGCGCTCGGATGACCTCTGGCGTTTTAAAAATCGTATCAAACTGACCATCGGCGCGAATTTGACCAATCATGACAGGCTTCCATAAGTGATGGTTTTCTTCATCCATCTTGAGGGTGTAGCCAGAAGGCGCATCAAAGGTTTGTCCCGCCATACTAATACGGACTTTATCAACATCGGTGGTGCCAGCATCTTCCACTGCCTGTTTCCACATATTGATACCCACATAAGTGGCTTCCATAGGATCGTTGGTCACAACCTTGTCGGCATTCGGTAGGTTTTTGTCCAAGGCGTACTGCTTATAGCGTTTGGTAAAATCGTTATTGACGGGATTTTTGATCGACATAAAGTAATTCCATGCCGCCAAGTGTCCTTGTAGCAAGCTGGTATCGATACCGCGCAGCTCCTCTTCGCCAACTGAGAATGCCATGACGGGAATATCCGAGGCTTTGATGCCTTGGTTGGCAAGCTCACGATAGAATGGCACGTTTGAGTCGCCATTGATGGTAGAGATCACCGCCGTCTTTTTGCCCGTTGAGAATTTCTTAATATTCGAGACGATGGTTTGATAGTTGCTAAAACCAAATGGCGTGTACTCTTCCATGATGTCTTCATCAGCCACGCCTTTTGATTTCAAAAATGCCTTTAGAATCTGGTTGGTAGTTCGTGGATAGACGTAATCGGTACCCAATAATACAAAGCGCTCTGCACCGCCGCCTTCTTCACTCATCAAATACTCAACTGCTGGAATGGCCTGCTGGTTGGGCGCCGCGCCAGTATAAAAGATGTTTTCTGATTGCTCTTGTCCTTCATACTGCACGGGATAAAACATCAAGCCGTTCAGCTCTTCAACCACGGGCAAGACAGACTTGCGCGAGACCGAGGTCCAACCACCAAAAATCACATCGACTTTGTCTTGAGTAAGCAGCTGACGCGCTTTTTCGGCAAACAAGGGCCAGTCAGAGGCAGGGTCAACAACGACAGGCTCTAGCTGCTTACCGAGCACACCGCCATTGGCATTGATTTCGTCAATGGTCATCAGTGCGGTATCTTTTAGGGAAGTTTCAGAAATGGCCATGGTGCCAGATAGCGAGTGCAAGATGCCTACTTTGATCGTGTCGCCATCAGCGGCAGGAGTGGTTGTTGTTTCTGTCGTGGTTTCGGTTGTTGTCTCTGTCGATGTCGCAGTTTCGGCAGGCTTTTGACAGCCAGCTAGACTCAGGCTACCAACGACGGCAATCGCTAATAATGAAAAACGTGATTTGATTTTGCCATGTAGGTGAGCATTAACAAACTGAGGATTGGCTAAAGTGGGTAACGAAAACATGGACATCTCCTAAATAGACACAAAAGATAAAGTATGGCTCCTGAACAGTTATTAAGCGTTCAAGTTCCGTGCCAAGTCAAAAATGCCAATAATCGTATAATATTTGAGCAATAATTAAATATTTTCTATGATTTTCGTTAATTTAGTGCACGATTGTTAATAGAGCGCACCATAACGGGGAAGGAGATAAAAAATTGGTGCAATTGACAGACTGGTAGCAAAAAAAGAGCCGTTATTATCAAAATAGCACAACGAACAAAAGCATTTATTGCCAAAGACTGGCAAAACGGCTACGGTAATGCCTATAGAATAGACATTATTTCACATACGTATCTCATGAACAGATTACGCTGACGCCATGATTAATCACACCCCCAAGGAAAGATATATGAACGCATACCGAACACAGTGGTCTGGCCTAACGGCTCATGCTCGCACCTCATCACGGCGCTCGCAACGATCGCGCCTTATGGTTTTGCCACTTGTGCTTGGTGGCAGTACGGTATTAGGCTTACCCGTCGCCCAAGCGGCAACGAGTAGTATCGAGCAAGTGACTGTCTATCAAGGGCTGGCGAGTGTGACACGCTCATTGCCCATTACTGGTAGCGGTGAGCAAACCGTGGTATTTTCGTGCCTATCACCTTATATGGATAAAGACAGTCTCAGCGTGCAGGCAATAGGTGGTGTCAATATTGGTGAAATCAGCATTGAAGAGTTAACAGGAGAGCAAGCAATCCAGTGCCAATATCAAGGCGATGCCGAGGTACAAACACAGCAAAATACTTTAGCTAGTATTAATGCGGAATTAGAAGCGGCGCGCTTAGCAAAAGCCTATTTGCAAAATTTGACTAAGGCCACGCAAGTCAACACGGCGAGTACGATTGCTAGTAACGCACGCGATATAGAGGCGCAGGCGTCCCGTATTAACCAAAGTATTATTGAGATGGAGCGGCGACAAGCAAGCGCCCAAGATACACTGAATCAGATGATGGCAAGCAGTGTCACGTCAACGGCGAGTAATGTGACCCAAGTGAGTGTACGCACTGCCAGTCGCGCGCCAAGTAGCATTAAATTGCATTATCAAGTACAAGGCGCAGGCTGGGAGCCTACGTATCAGGCGCGTCTCAACACCAATAGCGAGCACCTAAATATCACCGCTTCTGCGATTATCGCCCAACAAACGGGCGAGAATTGGACCAACGTTCCTGTCACTCTCAGTACAGCCAACCCCAACCAGCGCGCGACAGGACGACTACCTCATGTGCCGCGCCTATCACTTTATGAAGAAAACCAAAATGTTGAGTATGCAATACCTATGTCGGATAACACGCCTGTCGTAGTATCTGCCAGAGAAGGTTATAGCGACGATTCTAGAGCACCAAATATGGCACCACTGCCGAACTTTACGGTCAGTAGCCAAAATAAAAACGGTATTATTGACTATCGCTTGCCGCAGCGAGTGAGTATACCCAGTGGTGGCAGGCGAGTACGTACTGTCATTGGCGAGCAGTCTGGCAGCAGTAAGCTGTGGGTTCGTAGTACCCCGAGCGTTGAGACGGCCGCCTATTGGTACGCATCAGCGCCGTTCCTGACGCCAGAGTGGGTAGATGGCTCACTACAGCTGTACCGTGATGACAACTATGTTGGACAATCGCGCTATAACTATCAAATGCTAAAAGAGCAGGGGATTGGTTTTGGTCGTGATCCTGGCATGATAGTCAAAGAACTGACCAATGAAGACAAGCAAGGGGAAAAAGGCGTGCTCAACCGCACCCAAACCTTAACAACCACCCAAGCCTATGAATTTACCAATCAGCATAACCGCCCTGTGCGCCTGCAAGTGTTGGGGAGCGAGCCTATCAGCCGTGATGACAGTCTCAAAGTCGCCGTCACCCACACGCCGCCTGTCACCGAGCGTAATTGGAATGACAATCAAGGCATGGTAGCGTGGGAGTTTAACGTGCCGAGTAAACAGTCACAAGTGATACGCTCAACCTCCCAAATCAGTTACCCTGCCAATAAGATATTGACTGGTGATCGATAAATGATACTTACTCAGCAAATCAGTTTTAAGCGATGATGTTTATTTTTACCAAAAATCTCGCGCCCCATAAACGTTTATCAAAGGAATACTATGTGTATTGTCGCCATTGCTTGGCAGTTGTTTGACGAGCTGCCATTAGTACTCTTGTCCAATCGCGATGAGTTTTTGCAGCGTCCGACGGAGCCTCTGCACCAATGGGCCGATCAGGATATCTATGCAGGGCGTGATAAGCAAAGTGGCGGTACGTGGTTGGGTATCCATCAGCAAGCGTTACAAACGCAAAGTTCGGAATATTATGAACAAAATGGACGCTGGGCCGCCGTATTGAACTTTCGTGATGGCGTGCAGGCAGGTATTAATGAGCGTTCTCGTGGTGAATTGGTCACGCGTTTTTTGACCGGTACGCTCAGTCCGATGGCGTTTGCACGGCAGATTGAATTACAAGCTTATGCGGGTTTCAATCTGATTATTGGTGACGCTAGGCAAGCAGTCATTGTTAATAATCGTGGTCATGCACCTACGCCACTGCATACAGGATTGCATGTGATTTCAAACGGTCAGCCAGAGGATAGCTGGTTTAAGACCGAGCGGTTGCGTGGACGTTTGCGCCAAGAAGTGCTACCGCTAATTGCCGAGGACAGCGCGGCTAGCTACTGGCAAGCAGCTGCATTCAATGTGTTGTCAGATAATACCAAGGCACCGGATGATCAGTTGCCAGATACCGGGATGAGCACTGAGCTTGAGCAGACCCTATCCTCTGTTTATATTGAGCCTGTGAGCTTTGGCAATACTGACACCAGCAAGCCTACTTATGGAACACGGACACAAAGCATTTTAACTTTGAGGCAAGAGAAGGGAAAAGGCTCAGAGATCACCGCTCACATTGTCAGTCGAGAGTATCCGCATTCAGTGGCTAGTGAGTAAAAACTTATTATTCAATGTCAGTGATAACTTCTACTGATTTCACGAGAACCTATACATCATTATTAAAAACATTCACACAAAAAAGCCTGCATCACTGGATACAGGCTTTTTGTAATATGACAAACAATAAAAGTACGTTTTACTGATTAAGACTGGATCAAATGATTGCTTTGCTCAGGCAAGATCAGCTCTTGCTTTAAGGGTAGCTCACGTACCAGCTCTTGTAGGGCGCGACGATACACGCCTCGTTTGAAGTGAATCACTTGTCCGAGTGGATACCAGTAGCTGACCCATTGCCAATGGTCAAATTCAGGTTTCCCTTCATCAAAGCGGATATGTTGGGTATTTGGCTCATCTAAGCGTAGCAAAAACCATTTTTGTTTTTGCCCAATACATAAGGGGTGCTGGCCATGGCGTACGTAACGTTTTGGCAGACGATAGCGCAGCCAGTCTTGAGTGACTGCCAGTAGCTCCACATGACGCGGGTGTAAACCGACCTCTTCCCAGAGCTCGCGATACATTGCATCCATCGGCGTCTCCCCGCGGTCGATACCACCCTGCGGAAATTGCCAAGCGTTGTGACCAATACGTTTTGCCCACAGAACCTGCCCTTGTGTATTTGCCAAGATGATGCCGACATTGGCGCGAAAGCCGTCTGCATCTATCATGACTAAACCTTTTTAATTTGTTTAAAAATAGCCTGTTTTCATCTGATACTGCGATAGCAATCATAATTATTATAAGGTGATGGTTATCAATATCAGCTAAAAACAAGATTCATTACCGTTATTAAACCAAGAAACAAGCAGAATGTGTAACAGTATTTTGCTATAAAATGTTTCACGAGTTTTACCTTTTAAAATCAATTATTTATAAACAGACTTTTGTAGGTTTTTCAAATAAAAATTTGATAAATATCGATGCGAGTAACGATAGCTTCATAGTGCTCAAATCATTTATTGAAGAAGAGAGTAAAACCAAGAAATTGTTTTCTCACGACACCATAGCCAAACAATGGCTTTATAAAATCTTGCTTTGGCTTATGCTACACTAGCCAAGCTGCATATATTTCAAACAATAAAAATAGGCTTATGCCAATTACAGTAAGGAACATTTACAATGTCAGAATCAAAAGCAAGCGTCACATGGCAAGAGAACAAAGCGTTCATGGGCGTGTCACCGTCAGGGCACAATGTACAAATCGATGCGGACAAAGAAAAAGGCTCAAGCCCAATGGAGCTAGTCTTACTAGGGCTGGGTGGTTGTGCCAGCTACGATGTGGTGTCAATCCTCCAAAAGTCGCGTCAAGATGTCACGGATGTACGCTGTGAGCTGACCGCCAAGCGCGCCGAAACTGTACCAGCTGTTTATACCGATATTCATCTGCATTTTGTGGTCACTGGTCAAGACATTAAAGACAAACAGGTCGAAAAGGCCATTCATTTATCCGCAGAAAAATACTGCTCAGCCAGTCGCATGCTGGTCGCAGGTGGGGTCAATATTACCCATGATTTCGAAGTGATTGCAGGCTAAGGACTTATATAATGATCAGTGCATTTTTTGACTTGGTTTCTGATAAAGTTGCGTCTGCCATTTTGGCGATGGTGGTAGCGAGCTTATTGCCTTGGGCTGTATCAATAATTGCAAAAGTATCTGGCGGCTTTAGGGTCATAAATAATGCACATCCTCGCGATTTTTTTCAGCACACAACTGGAATGGCGGCACGTGCCAATGCTGCGCAGCAAAATAGCTATGAAACTCTGCCAGTGTTTTTGGCGGCAGTGCTGGTGGCTATGCTGTTCTTTGTGCCACAATCGATTATCAACGTATTGGCTTGGCTATATGTGATCATTCGGATTGGTTATTGCACCGCTTATATCACCAACTTATCGACGTTTCGCTCTATTCTCTGGGTGCTATCCATGGCATGTTGTCTGATGCTGTTTTATCTGGCAATACGAGTGAGTGTATAGCGTTACCCGTCTATATTTACTAAGTAGACCACATATGATCAGGTGATTATTATTGTACGCTTGCTTGTAGTGCATTGATAATCACCGCTTTGTTTTTCTCTCGCTTGATACTTTCCCACACTGTTTGTGCCTCAGCATAGCCTTTGGTGAGCATACCCAGCCACTGTTTATAACGCCCAACCAATACCACATCGTTCTTTGCTGCGCCTTCCAAAAACTTAACTTGATGGGCGATCAAATCTTGCCATAGCAAGGTTGCCGTGTTTTTTCCGCTGTCATCATGATTTTCAGTATGGTTATCGACTTGCGCAACCAAATCAGGTCGTGTGACTGCGCCGCGACCTAACATGAGATGTGACGTGCCTGCCTGAGTCATACAGTCATTTGCTTGCGCTGCGCTCCATATCTCGCCATTGGCAATCACAGGAATATCAAGTGCATTAAAACTTTGGATTTTGTCCCAATAAGCAGGCGGCTTATAACCTTGGGTTTTGGTGCGTGCATGGATGGTCAACCAATCCGCGCCACTTGCAGCAATTGCGCCGCGAATGTCATCCATCCGTGAGGTGTCGGTATAGCCCAAGCGAATCTTGGCAGACACAGGAATATGCGCGGGTACCGCTTTACGTACCGCGCTGATAATCTGATACATGGTTTCGGGTTCATCAAGTAGCACCGAGCCGCCGCGATGGCTATTAACTGTCTTGGCAGGACAGCCAAAGTTGATATCAATCGCAGGCGCGCCAAGCTCGCAAGCATAAGCAGCGTTTTCTGCCATCAGCTGCGCGTCGCTACCCAAAAGCTGCACATGAATGGGCGTGCCAGAAGCCGTTTTGGCATTGTGATGTAACTCTGGTGCGTATTTATAAAACACATGGGCTGGCAAGACATGCTGGGTGATACGAATAAATTCACTGACTGACCAATCATAGGGACGACCTAAGTCTGCTGCAATTTGCGTTAAAATTTGGCGCATTAAAGGATCGGTCAAACCTTCCATGGGGGCGAGAAGGCGGACGGGATTGGCAAATAACTGATGCATGGTATTTTGATGTGCTTGGTGTTGCTGAATATTATTCATACTTGTGATGCACTGTTAAAAGGTCGTTATAATGTGAAGTGGATTGAGGCGTTAGGTTGGCAACCAAAAAAGTGGTTAAGTATTGCCAAAAATCACTTTTTTCCCTGTCTGCAATCCTGATATCAAGTCTTTAATATTATGAATATCTAGATTACTCTGCGCCCGCGTACAAGCGACATAAAGCAAGCGCAGCTCTTCTGGACTTATCTTGACCGCATTGGTCGTCACATCGTAGTAAAAATCATCATCTAGTTGTACTTTGCCCCACTCAAGCCCTTTGGCCTTATGCGCGGTAGAGATGACATAATCCGCATTTTCGATACTGGTGAGACTATTGACCGCTTGGCTTAGTACATTAGTGCCGTGATCATCGACCAGTTTGACCAGTGTTTTAAGATCACTGCCTTCATTGGTTTCAGCGTACTCTTGTACATCGCCCCAATTATAAAAATAAGCGAGCTCGGGTACACCATAAGCCGATTTACCATTTTTTAAGTTTTCAGCTGCCTGGCAGAATTTGAGCATGCGATCAGTATCTGCTTGTAGCGCTACACGGTGCCCGTGCTTTAACCCTGTGAGTAATTGCGACATCGCCGCAGCATTGGTACGGCATAAAATGGCGTCTTTTTTACTGTGTACCATACCTTTATCAGTAGAAGACTGTTTGTTTGGATTGCCTTTTAGCGGCACGTCTTCTTGTAGTGCTTTTAATAGAGTATTTGCCACTTCTGCAATCGGCTCACCAAAGCGAAAAGACTGTGTCAATAATGTCTGCGGTAGCGGCAGCTTTTTCATTGCATTCACAGCGCCGCGCCATTCATAAATCTGCTGGTGCGCGTCGCCCACATAGATAACTTGTCTCGACTGCTGGGTCAAGATACCCATCATCAATGGATCAGCATCTTGCGCCTCATCAAATAAAATAAAGTCCGCAGGGATGCTCGGCTTGGACAATGCCCACAGCTTGAGATAAATATCATGCCCGATGCCCGCAGGATGACGCGCATCGATCGACTGTAGCCAGCGCTGTTCAACGGCAGGGTAGAGCATCTCGCGTAATTGCTCGGCGTCTGAATCATCGAGCCAGCTTGGAAACAGTATGTGCCTTGGCGCAGGGTAGCTGGCATGTGTACTACAAAAATTACTTACTGCGTCACTGACGAATCGAGACAACCGTGCTGGTGTCAGCGTAATGTATTTATTAACCCCATCCATTTGCCGACGCACTTGCACAGGTTGCAAGCCCAAATCATCACCGAGGCGCTTAGGTGAAAAGCGCGGCAAAGACAGCTTGGCGGTAATATCACGAGCAACATGACGATAAGCTAATGAGTGAAAAGTACGGCACTCGACATGTGGTGGAAACTTTGAACGAGCATCATTGGCAATCGCTTTGTTAAAGGCCAGATACAGTCCGCGACCTCGCAAACGCTCACCGATTAGCTTGAGCGTTGTGGTCTTACCAGCGCCTGCGTACGCCACCACTTTAAATGATTTTTGGTCCATCGCCATATTCAGCGCGGCGAGCTGCTCATCAGTGGGATCGCTCATATAAGCTGGCATCGATGCGGACATAATAAAGCTACCTAAATACAAGAAGTGATTAAAAACACAAGGGGCAAAAAAAGCCACTGGATAAACAATGGCTCATAGATGGTGGTACTCAATCGTGACAATAAGCACTAAGCTTACGCGTGGGGCAAGAAGAAAACAAGATAAGTCAGACGGGTAAATGCTTTATTCTTTGATTGTTGATATCAGGTCAGTACTAGGTTCTTCTTTGATCAAGATTTTTGCCAAAAATAACCCAAGCTCAAACAGTAACCACATCGGGATTGCTAGCATCAGCATGGATACCCCGTCAGGTGGCGTGACCACGGCAGCCACAGCAAAACAGCCCACAATGATATAACGACGCTTTTCCTCTAGACTCTGAATGGAGACAATCCCTGCCAATATCAATAGCAAGGTCACAACTGGAATCTCAAAGGTCAAGCCAAACACCATAAATAGCTTTAAAGCAAAACTCAGATAACTGTCGATATCGGTCATCGGTAGTACGTTTTGCGGGGCAAATAGAATAAAAAACTTTAAGACCCCTTTGAGCACAATAAAATAAGAAAACGCCACACCTGCATAAAACAAAAATATAGAAGACAGCAGCACTGGGATAGCGATTCTCTTTTCTTTTTTATATAAACCTGGCGCAACAAATGACCATATCTGATAAAGAATATAAGGCATCGCCAAAAAGGCAGCAACGAAGACCGTCAAACGTATCGGTGCCATAAAGTTCGAGGTGATATCTGTGGCAATCATAGTCGAATTGGCAGGCAACTGTGCCACCAATGGATCCGATAAAAAGTTATACAGCTCACGTGAGTAACCGACCAACCCCAAAAATATGATCAAAACAGCCACGCACATTTTGATTAGATGGCGGCGTAGTTCAATCAAATGCTCAGTGATAGGCATATCGCCCAATGCGCTTAAAACATCCTCTGATGATTCATTTTGAGTGCTATCAGTTGTTGCTTTACCGTCTTGATTAATGCCATTTAAAGCAGGAATATCTGAATCAGTGAGTTTTTCTTGGCGGCTTTTTTTGCGTTTGAGTAGTTGCATCAGTCAGTCCCCTGCTTATTATCAGAAGTCTGCGTACTTACCGAGCTATTTAGTAAGGTATCGGCTTTATAGTTCGGTAGATAAGGTGGCATTGGGAGGCGACGAGCTTTATCGTAAGCACCCAAACGGAACCACATATTTTCCCACGGTCGGGTATTAAGGATTTGAGTAACGGGCGCGGCCATATCACTATCATCGTTGCTGTTACCGTGCTTTGATAACTGACCTTTCTCTAAAGTATCTTGTGGCTCGTCAGTTGCATAAGAGTAGTCGAATGCTTTTGGTATGGCTGATTGCTGATGATTTTTTGTGTCGTCAGCTTTGTTATTTCTATCACTCGCTACCGCTTCATTTGATGCTTTTAGAGAATGGTTTTGTGAGCTTTCAAAAGCCTTCATATTGCCGCGCATCTCCGCCATCTCACGCCTCATATCGGCTTCGGTTTGACGAATTTTGGCCAGCTCTTTTTGCATTTGTTGGCGTGTCTCAGCCAAGTCTAGCTCGGCCTCTATTTCAGACTGTAATGTGGAGACGGTGCGGCGAATTTTGGCATACCATTGCCCAGCCGTACGCGCTGCCTGTGGCAGTTTTTCTGGGCCCAAGACGATTAGGGCGATTACGCCAAAGAGAAGTAGTTCAGAAAACCCGATATCAAACATAATGGTCCGCTATCACTGTCTAGATGCTATACATTATGCTTGTCATCAACCTTAGTGGTTGCTGGGCGCTCGTCGGTATGGGCCGTGCCATCATGGTCAAGCACCACGCGTTTTTTGGCATGCTCTGTATTTTCATCTTTGACCGCTTCTTTAAAGCCTTTAACCGCACCGCCCAAATCTTTGCCCGCGTTTTTTAGTTTTGCAGTGCCAAATACGACAACGACGACGACCAATAGTATCAGCCAATGCGTAATAGAAAAACTACCCATAATGGTATCCTTGTGACCTGGTTTTGTGACTTAGTTTTCAGTCTTCATATGTCTGCTTTGTGTTGATAAAGCCTGCTTTGAATTGATAAAAAAGTTATGTATCAAAAAAAGCATCACATATAATTCGAGATAAAACAGAGCTATATTATAACCTGCAGTTATTACAAATAGGTGAAATCAACAATAATCAAACAGGGTCGATGCTTTTTTTTGTATCTTAATAACTATCTAGCCGCTTTTTCGTCGATACCTGATAAGCCAAACCGTCTACCTAGCTCATTTAGTACAGCGTCTGACTCTATGTCAAACCATGCCAGTCCGACTAAAGTATGGAACCAGACATCTGCCACTTCATAGATCAGCTCGTGGCGCGCCGCCTCAAAAGCAGCTTTGTCTTTATTTTCATCACAGTGAGCAAAATCTTTGGCAGCAATGATGCTCTCTGTACTCTCTTCACCGACTTTTTCTAATATTTTATTCAAGCCTTTGGCGTATAGGCTGGCGACATAAGAGCTGTCGGCATCGGCTTGTTTGCGCTCTGCCAATACCTGATCGAGCTGTTGTAGCACAGAGCCTTTATCGACTTGCGCTTGAGTGTTATTAGAGTCGATGGTCGCGCTAGCATTTTCGTTTTCAGCATTGGTGCTAGCAGATTTATCAGAATGATAAATATCCGCAGGGTCTTTCAATACTTTATCGACTGTCTGCCATTCAGGTGTTTGGCCTGATAGATCTAAACGCTGATAAAAACAAGACTCACGGCCTGTATGACAAGCAATACCGCCCGCTTGAGTCACGCTTAGCACAATCACGTCTGCGTCACAGTCTAGACGAATATCGTGGACGGTTTGCGTATGACCTGATGATTCGCCTTTGTGCCACAATTTGCCACGCGAACGCGAAAAATAAACCGCGGTCTGCGTTTGTACGGTGAGCTGTAATGCGTCTGCATTCATCCAAGCCATCATCAAAATACGGCCTGACTTGTGATCTTGAGCAATTGCAGGAATCAAACCATCAGCATTAAAAGTTACGGCAGTCAGCCAAGCAGGTAGAGTCATAATGTATGTGTCGTCTTATAGTTAGAGAGTAAAAATATCAATAAGTAATTATACTACTTATGATTGGAGCGAGGAGATTGTCTAAAATGCTCTGAAATATGATGTCATATGAAAGCTGCGCGAGCATTAAAATGAGAAAGGTGATATTGACTCGCTATTTTACAGCCTAAATAAATGAGGATATAGAGCCTCTTTGGTCGTGTTATCGAGCTTAATCACTTTATTGAGATTAAAATCATAATTCCTAAAATGTTGTCTTGCTTTGGCGACCACTTCACCTGTGTGCATACGTGTGATCTTTATCACGATGCTACCGCCATTATCATATATTGGCTCAACACCGACTTCAAACAAAAGCTCTTCGCATACTCGTATACGACTCAAAATAACCAACTGCAATGTATCAATAATTAAGCCCTGGTTATCTGAATTGATTTCTTTAATACCTTTAGCGTGTAGAAACCTTAGTCGCGCTTCGGACAGAAGGGCAGTCAGAGATTCGATGGTCACATGCTGTCCCAAGTCGATTTCGGTATGACGCACGCGCATCACTGTCTCAAAAACAAATAAATAATCCTCAAATACCAACTCTTGCTTTGACACACTATCTCCTAAAGTGGTGGCAAACAATTATGCTACTTATCATGCGATAGGTTGGCAGAATCATAATAATGATGAACAAATAAAAGGCTGTATACACTTAATAAATGAGTGTGCTTTCATGACACTCATATTATGATGTAACTTAAGTATCTACTTAAGCACAGCTTCAGCTGACATTCAATCTATTTGGATGAAAATTGACCATTTTTATGAGGTTTTTAAGAGCTGCGCTGTAGCGCTACTCATGCTGGCTAACGGTCTTTATTGCCAAGTAAAGGTTAGCCAAAACTTTACTTGGCAAAACAAGGCACTATCTGCTAAAATACCGCCTCCCACCTCGAGGCAAATAGAGGTTTAGTGGTTATTTATATAGCGATTATTCGGTATGACTATTTGACGACCAGGTTCTAAAACAGAAAAAGAGGCAAATCATCATGAAAGTTAAGATGAAAACCAGAAGCGGTGCCGCTAAACGCTTCAAAAAAACAGCAAACGGCTTTAAACGTAAACAAGCATTCAAAAGCCATATTTTGACCAAGAAATCACCTAAGCGTATTCGCCAGTTGCGTGGTCTTAAGTTGGTACATAAATCTGACGAAGCAGCCATTCGTCGTATGTGCCCATACATCTAATAGCCTACTGTCATCTATCTTTGATTGAAAACTATCTGATGAAATGATAGTTGACTTTGCAATCTGACAATGATGTTTGTTATTTGACAGCATCATCACTCGCTTAACAGTGATTACAAAATCTTGGAGTAAATTATGGCCCGTGTAAAACGTGGTGTACAGGCAAATCGCCGTCACAAAAAAATCTTAAAACGCGCAAAAGGCTACTACGGTGCCCGTTCACGTGTTTACCGCGTAGCGGTACAGGCAGTGACCAAAGCTGGTCAATATGCTTATCGTGACCGTCGCAACAAAAAACGTACTTTCCGTCGTCTTTGGATTGCACGTATCAATGCTGGTGCACGCTTAAACGGCTTAAGCTATAGCCGCTTTATCAATGGCTTGAAAAAAGCAAACATCGCAATCGATCGTCGCGTTCTAGCAGACATCGCTATGCATGATGCAGCGACTTTCACAGCATTGGTCGAAAAAGCAAAAGCGGAACTAGCATAAATATTAACTACTCTTTAGAGATTAAGTAGATATAAAATTTATCTAAGTAAGCGTCTAAACGAATAGAACTAATATTGATTAATAGTACGATATTAATAAAAGCTACCGCTGGTCGGTGGCTTTTTTTATTTTAAATTATGGTGTATTTACTTAGTCTGAGTGGATACCAGCACCTGCTCTTTATCTGTCTAAATATTCAAGCCTTTTAGACCACTTATCTTTATGAAGATAACGGGATAAATGGTTTGCAATATTTGGTCAAACCCCTACAATTAATAGTCCGTTCAAATCAGGAATAATGCGTCTTATGACTAACCCTGCTGCTACCAACGACTTGTCGGCGCTACCGACCTTGTCTTCAGAGCTAAACGAGCTCAATGAAGCTCAGCTTACCGACTTTGCGAGTGCTGCTGAAGCTTTGATTCTACAAGTAACTGATGCGCGTACCTTGCAAGACTTGCGTGTGCAATTGACTGGCAAAAAAAGCCCATTGACGGGCTGGTCAAAGCAGATGGGCAAACTCGATGCTGATGATAAAAAAACCTACGGTGGCTGGTTGCACGAGGTGCGTAGCCGCATTCAGCAAGCGCTGAGCGATCAACAGCAGCAGTTAGAAGTCGCCGCGCTCAACGCCAAGCTAGAAGCAGAGAGCATTGATATTACTCTTCCTGCTCGCGGTGGTCAAAAAGGTCATCTGCATCCAGTAACGATGATTACTCAGCGTATGCAGCAGTACTTTATTCAAGCGGGCTTCAATGTTGCCACCGGCCCTGAAGTTGAGAGCGATTACTATAACTTTGAAGCGTTGAATATCCCGTCGCACCATCCTGCACGCGCGATGCATGATACATTCTATTTCGATGCGCATTATCTACTGCGTACGCATACCAGCCCAGTGCAGATTCGTACCATGGAAAAGAACGATCCGCCGATTCGTATTATCTGCCCAGGCCGTGTTTATCGTAACGACTCAGACCAAACCCATTCACCGATGTTCCATCAGTTAGAAGGCCTTATGGTCACAGAGTCGAGCACTTTTGCTGAGCTAAAAGGTCTGATTAGTGAGTTTCTAGAAGCATTTTTTGCCAAAGAGCTGACCGTACGTTTCCGTCCTTCATTTTTCCCATTCACTGAGCCGTCTGCAGAAGTAGATATCTTAGATGATAACGGCAAATGGCTTGAAGTGATGGGCTGCGGTATGGTACATCCACAAGTATTGACCAATTGCGGTATTGATAGCGACAAATACACAGGCTTTGCATTTGGGATGGGTATCGAGCGCTTTGCGATGTTGTATTACGGTATTGATGACTTACGTTTGTTTTTCCAAAATGACGTGCGCTTCTTAAAGCAATTTGGCTAACGTGCTTTTGTTGATATAAAAGTGCTCCTTGTTAATACAACAAGTTAATTTGCCAAGCTTTACTCCAACATCTTTATTATAAAATTCTGATCCGAGATATTTATGAAAATTAGCGAACAGTGGCTACGTCAATGGGTAAATCCCCAAAATACCAGCGAACAGTTGGCTGAACAGCTGACGATGGCAGGGCTTGAGATTGATGACCGTTACGCAGTTGCCCGTGCATTTAGCGGTGTGGTCATCGGTGAAGTTATCAGCGTTGAGCAGCATCCAGATGCAGACAAACTGCGTGTCACGCAGGTAAATATTGGCGACGCTGAGCCGCTGCAAATTGTCTGCGGCGCACCTAATGTGACCGTCGGTATGAAAGCACCGGTTGCTACCGTTGGTGCGATACTACCAAGCGATGACGCAAAAGGTTTTAAGATTAAGAAAAGCAAGCTACGCGGTGTTGCCTCAAACGGCATGCTATGCGGCGCCTCTGAAATTGACTTGGTAGATGATATAGATGGACTGCTTGAGTTGCCTGAAGATGCACCAGTTGGTACCGATATCCGTGAGTATTTAGGTCTAGATAATCAGATATTAGATATCTCTATCACCCCAAACCGTGGTGATTGCTTTAGCGTTCGCGGTATCGCTCGCGAGATTTCAGTCATCAATGACTTGCCTGTACAGTTGCCAGAGATTCCTGAC
Organism: Psychrobacter pacificensis; assembly: GCF_018336615.1. Lineage (NCBI taxonomy): Bacteria > Pseudomonadati > Pseudomonadota > Gammaproteobacteria > Moraxellales > Moraxellaceae > Psychrobacter > Psychrobacter pacificensis. The sequence goes on from NZ_CP048752.1 coordinate 265,400, forward strand.
TATGTAGTCGCTTCTGATAATGGTGCAACGCCCGCTGTAACTGTTGATGCGGTAGAGGCGTGCCCTCGCTATCTGTTGCAATCGATTAGCAATATTGATCGTAGCATCGATACTCCAAAATGGATGCAAGATGCATTGGTACAGTCAGGACTACGTTCACACAACTTCTTGGTCGATGTGACCAATTATGTGTTGATGGAATTGGGGCAACCGCTACACGCTTTTGATGCCGATACCATCGAAGGTGATATCGTTGTGCGTTTGGCACAGCCTGATGAAACCATTACTTTGCTCAACGAGCAAACGGTTACGCTAACCGGTGATGAGCTTGTGATTGCTGATGACAAAGGTGCCTTGGCACTGGCTGGCATTATGGGTGGTCAGCGTAGCAGTGTCACCGATAGTACGACCAATATCGTGGTAGAAAGCGCTTTCTTTAATCAACTGGCTATCGCTGCGCGCGCACGCCGTTTTGGATTGCATACCGATGCATCACAGCGTTTTGAGCGTGGGGTCGATTTTGAATTGCCGGAACTTGCCTTGGCACGAGCTTGTGACTTGATCACAAGCATCACGGGCGGCGAAGCAGGTCAAATAGTCACGGCCGAAAACCTTGAGCATCTGCCAGCACGCGAACCGATTACATTGCCAATCGCGAAAGTACGTGATGTTATTGGTATTGATATCGAGCCATCAGAGATGGTACGTATCTTAACTCAATTAGGTTTTGAGGTAGAGCAGCAAAACGACGCATTGATTTGTAAGCCGCCGTCTTACCGTTTTGATATGAGTATCAAGGAAGACCTCATCGAAGAAATTGCCCGTATCTATGGCTATGACAATATTCCAAGCGTATTGCCATATTTGCAAGTCAGCATGGATTATGACGATACTGCAGATTTGACTCATGGGATGAAGCTAGCACTGGTCGATAACGGTTATATGGAAGCCATCAGCTTTAGCTTTAGTGATGCAAAATTAGAAGCATTGCTTGATGATGAAGCGCTAGGAGAGGTGTTGGCACTGGCAAACCCTATCTCTAGTGATTTGGCGGTCATGCGTCGTACCTTGCTGTCAAGTTTACTGCCTTGCGTGCAATATAACTTGAATCGTCAGCAGCCACGCGTACGTTTCTTTGAGACGGGTCTTAGCTTTGTTGGACAAAGTATCAGTGATTTGGTGCAAACCCCAAGCATTGCATTGGTCGCAGTGGGTGATGTATGGAGTGAGCAGGCTTATCAAAACCGCGTCTTAGATTTTTATGATCTCAAACATGATATTGAACAGTTATTACCAGCGCAGATCGATAGCGCCCGTATTCGCTATGAGCGTAGTGCGCTGAGCTTCCTGCATCCAGGACAAAGCGCTGAGTTATATATCGATGATATCTATGTTGGTTGGTTGGGTCAGCTACATCCAAATACTGCTAAGCAGTTGGATCTGCCAACGACATGGGTTGCCCAATTGTCACTGGCACCGCTATTGACGATTGCTCGTGAGCAGCATTCGATTACGACGCCTAGCAAGTTCCCACAAGTGCGCCGTGATATTGCTATTTTAGTAGACAGTGATATCAGTTTGCAGACTTTAGAGTCAACGGTACGAGCTGCGGCAGGTGATTTGTTGACTGATCTGTGGCTATTTGATGTGTATCAAGGCGATAAAGTACCGACTGGTCAGCGCTCATTGGCGTTTGCACTTGTATGGCAAGATGCTACACAAACCCTATCAGATGAAGCTGTAAAAACTGCCACTGATAAGGTTGTACAGGCATTAACGGATCAACACGCAGTCCAGTTACGTGACAGCTAATATTTAGTCTTTAAAAGACCCAATGCCCTATAGCCTCTTCAGTTATGAGGCTATGGAGCATTGCTATTCGTAAAAACTATTATTTATAACCCTTTTACTTGTAAAACAAGTTAAGTCATTATTAATAAAGGATTTTAATGTATAGTTTATTAAAAACTACTCAAAAAACCTTTATAATAATTAGACTTAACCCTCATACCGCTAAACCATGATATTCGACATCACGACATAGCATAGGAGTCGTACTGTGAGCACCTTAACCAAATCTGACATAATTGAGCACTTAATGAGTCATCTAAATCTGACACGCCAAGAAGGTCGCTGTCTGGTGGAGAACTTTTTTGATGAGCTGTCAGATAGTTTGATTGATGGCAAAGAGGTCAAGCTTTCAGGCTTTGGCAACTTTGAGCTTAAAGACAAAAACAGCCGTCCAGGCCGTAACCCTAAAACAGGAGAGCCTGTCGCCGTATCCGCGCGCCGCGTGGTGACTTTCAAGACAGGACAAAAGTTTCGTCAGAAAGTTGATGAGCGTTTATTTGATACTTAGTGTGTTATTGAGTATGACAGCTTGCTTGTTTTCGCTATAGCCTTGTAAAACTATTGATATATGTTTGCACATGACTGCGATTATGATTCTCTATATCTTACGCTACATGTATCTTGTATAGCCAATAAATACCAAGTATGGTTATAGGTAACTAGCTATCATAAATTGCAGGCATAAAAAAAGAGAGCATAGGCTCTCTTTTTTTTATTACCGTTTATTTATTGTATGAACAATAAATTACTGAGCTGGCTCTTCAACAACAACTTCGTCAGAAGCGTCAACAGCAGCAGTATCAGCAGTAGCAGTATCAGTTTCGCTAGCTACGTCAACGCTAGTAGTAGTGCCGTCTACAGGAACTTCAGCGTCCATTTCGTCAGTAGCAGTTGCCACTTGAGCGTCAGCGATGTCAGCTTCAGCGTCAGCAACAGCAGCGTCAGCATCAGCAGGGATAGCTTCACCGTCAGCAGCGCCTTCAGCTAGCTCTTCTTGTGCGTCTTGCACTTCTTCTTGCGCGTCAGATAGATCTTCAGCAGCGTTTTCTTTGTTGCTGTCACAGGCAGTTAGGCCCATAGTTGCAGTCATGATACCAGCTAGAGCAAGTAATTTAAGTTTCATAAGGTTTTCTCCGGAAAAATGAAATGAGCAGTAGCAGCAACAAAGGACGAATTCCGAGGTTTCTCAGAATTCAATTAGTCTTAGTTACAGCTACTCAGCTTCCACGCATTCTATATGTTTTATATGAAAATGGAAATAGGGTTGTACAATTAAGTAACAATAATATTTAAAATAATATTTTACTTCATCTGTTCGATAGTATTTTTAATACAACAAACCTGATTAATCGACGTATAATCAATGACATCAGACTGTTACGGCACAATATGCAGTCCTACTTTTGGTTGTAATTTAACGTATGTATGGTGTTTAGTTAAGTAAAATTAGAGCCGATTGTCTCGTCTAATGAGGCACAAGTACGCCATTAATATGGGACAAGTAAATATGGGACAAATAAGCCATGATAATTAGCGCTATTTATATTAAGAAAAATTGCTTGTGAGTGAGCAAACCAAAAATCAAATCAACGTATTGAGCGGCATACTGTACAACATGAATAATGAACAATACGAGTGATTATATCTCGTATATTTGAGGAATAAACTATGAAATGGCAAGGCAGACGAGGCAGTTCTAATGTTCGCTCTAGTACGGGCGGCGGCAAAATGATAGGTGGTGGTATTGGCGGTATTATCATCGCAGGCATTTTATGGTTGGTATTTGGGGTAAATCCTATGACTGCGCTGCAAACAGGTCAGGTAATCGCTGGTGGTGGTAGTAATGGAACTTCCAGCGAACCTGCGATAAGTGACGATCGAGATACCCAGTTTGTCAAAGTTGTGCTGGCGGATACTGAAGAGGTCTGGCATCAGATATTTAACGAAGCGGGTAGTACTTATAAAGAGCCCTCGCTAATTCTGTTCAATGGTCAAGTAAATTCGGCTTGCGGTAGTGCCAGCGCGGCGACAGGGCCTTTTTATTGCCCAGGCGATCAAACGGTCTATTTAGACACATCATTTTTTGTGGAGATGCGTCAAAATCTGGGTATCGCAGGGGATCAGCAAGGCTCTGGGACTCAGGAAAACCAAGGTAAAGCGGGGGATTTTGCGCAGGCTTATGTTATCGCACATGAGGTGGGTCATCATGTTCAGACGCTACTAGGTATTAGTCAGCAGGTCAATGAAGCCCGTCGGCAAGTGACCCAAGCACAATCCAATAAGTTGTCAGTGTTACAAGAGCTGCAGGCAGATTGCTTTGCTGGCGTTTGGGCGCAGCGTAACCAAGAGCGTGTACAGTTTTTAGAAGCGGGTGATATTGATGAAGCCATCAATGCGGCTGGTCAAATCGGTGATGATCGATTGGCACAGGCGAGTGGTAGAGCGGTTGCGCCTGATAACTTTACGCATGGTACTAGCCAGCAGCGTGTTGAGTGGTTCACGCGGGGCTTAGAGAGCGGTAATGTACAATCTTGCGATACCTTTAGTGGTGCGCTTTAAAAGTAAGATTATTTTTTGCAACTCCGCCTATGGGTTATCAGTACAACAATAACCACGCAAAAATTTGACATAAAAAAGCCTGCAATCAATTGCAGGCTTTTTTATTATCTTCTATCTGATATGACTCAACGCATTATTAAGAAATATCAGTGTAGAAGTTTTTAGTTGTTATCAAGAATGTAACCACCAGCGCCGCCAATAGCTGCACCAGCCAATGCACCACGAGCGATGTCTTTGCTGTCGCCTTTACTTCTGATAAGTGCGCCAGCTGCGGCACCTGCTGTTGCGCCTTTAGCGGTATTGCTCATACCACCATATGAATTACAACCAGTCATGATGAGTGCTGAGCTCGTAATTGCTGTCATTGCGATCGTCTTAGCAAATTTCACATTATCACCTATTTATTCGTCAAGTTTGAAATATAATACCTTTAAAAAAACAATGTCCATGATATTTTCAAATGTATTCCTACTGTCTGCCATAATAGTGGGTTAGTAGATAGTTAGTCGTAGTAAAAACGCTAAACTTTGCAAACGACATGTAATTGATGTTGCCGCACTGTATCATAAAACGGGTACTTGCTTATATGAGGTACTTAGCGCAAAAATAGGTAGGCGAGTATTTTGGCAATCGGAAATAAAAAAGACCACCGAACGGCAGTCTTTATATCAAGCAAACAATGGCATGCTTGGAAAAAATATGCGTAAATTAGTTCTGTGATTTGCGTTTCATTTGCTCAAAGAACTCGTCATTGGTTTTCGCTTCTTTGAGACGATCTAACAAGAATTCAGTAGCTTGGACGCCATCCATCGGCTGCAGCAGTTTACGTAAAATCCAGACTTTACGTAGTTTATCTTCGTCCAACAAGCGCTCTTCGCGGCGTGTGCCTGATTTTTTGATATTGATTGCAGGGAAGACACGTTTTTCGGCCAAGTCGCGCTCAAGGGTGATTTCTTGGTTGCCCGTCCCTTTGAATTCCTCAAAAATCACGCTGTCCATCTTACTACCAGTATCAATCAGCGCACTGGCAATAATCGTCAAACTGCCACCTTCTTCGACATTACGCGCAGCGCCAAAGAAACGCTTTGGACGCTCAAGCGCATTGGCATCCAAACCACCGGTCAATACTTTGCCTGATGATGGTATAACGGTGTTATAGGCACGTGCCAGACGAGTGATCGAGTCTAATAAAATCACCACATCTTGCTTATGCTCGACCAGACGTTTGGCTTTTTCGATGACCATCTCAGCCACTTGTACGTGACGCTGAGGTGGCTCATCAAAGGTAGAGGCAACGACTTCACCGCGCACGGTACGCTCCATCTCGGTGACTTCCTCTGGACGCTCATCAATCAACAGGACGATTAAGTAGCATTCAGGATTATTGCGAGTGATGGACTGAGCAATAGATTGCAATAACATCGTTTTACCCGCTTTTGGCGGTGCGACAATAATAGAGCGCTGACCTTTACCAATTGGTGCGATCAAATCAATGATACGCCCTGTCAGATCTTCGGTAGTACCATTACCAAGCTCAAGCTTTAGCTGCTCAGTAGGGAATAGCGGTGTTAGGTTCTCAAAAATCAGCTTATGACGTGAGCGATCTGGCGTATCAAAGTTGATTTCACCAACTTTTAGTAACGCAAAATAACGCTCAGAATCTTTTGGTGGGCGAATCGTACCAGCGATACTGTCGCCCGTTTTTAAGCTGAAGCGGCGAATTTGACTAGGGCTGACATAGATGTCATCAGGACCTGCTAGATAAGAGCCTTCTGATGAGCGTAAAAAGCCAAAACCATCAGGGAGCACCTCAAGCACACCGTCACCATAGATGGCTTCACCGTTGCGGGCATGGGTTTTTAAGATAGCAAAGATAATGTCTTGTTTACGGCTACGCGCCATGTTATCAAGACCCATTTCCTTGGCAATAGCCAACAGCTCAGAGATTGATTTTTTCTTTAATTCAGTTAGATTCATAGATAGGTCATTAGCAATTGATCAGATGAGAGATGCCATTAGCAGCACAAGTCACGACAGTGAGTAAAACGACAGTAATATGATGATAGAAGGTATTTGTACAGCGCAATGGCTTATGTAGTGTTGGTATTGCATGTCTGCTTATAGACGCATTGCTATCGCTAGATGCAAGGTCATAAGAATTAGGAATAAAAAAGGCTACATAAGAGTCTGCGTCAAAAACTCAATATCAGTCATTGCGTTTAGTCATTTCGTTTAGCAATGGTGTTTATAATGACGATTGTGTTTTTGTTGATAAACACGAGGAGAATAGCGACAAGATACTAGGAAAACAGATGGTTTTCTCTTGTCAGCAGACTATACGGTCTTCACAATAGCGTTGTCAATAAATTTTGCCAAAAAATTCGTATAATCAAGTTTTTTGCACAAAAAACAAGCAAAAAGCCATTATCGTTATCAGATAATGGCTTTCTTTATCGCTTTAGCTCATTGATTCAAAAAACTTTGAAATGAGAACATTCAACTTATAAATGCTTGTCCAATACTTTGGCCAATTCAGCTTTTGGCTGTAGACCCATCACTGAATCTACTTTTTCGCCGTCTTTGAAGACAAATAAAGTTGGGATGTTGCGGATACCAAAACGGCTCGCTGCTTGTGGGTTGTTATCCACGTCAACTTTAACGATCTTAACTTTACCTTGGTACTCAGTCGCTAAATCTTCTAAAATAGGCGCAATCGCTTTACAAGGACCACACCAAGTTGCCCAAAAATCTACCAATACAGGAAGATCTGATTCTAGAACGTCTTGGTCAAAGTTTGTGTCGGTAGTATTAACAATAAGGTCTGACATAATTTTATCTCTCTTGTTTTATTTATTCTGTCACCACACACCAGCTGTCATATTTATCTAATAATAAGTGGGTCAGTGGTCAAAGAATCGTTTAGAAGTGGTGAAAATGTGCCATTATATTAACATGTTTGCTCAGTCTTGACAGATTTAGGCTGGTTAAATTGTTCAACAATTACGATTAGCACAATAAATCAAAACAGAATGACACAGGTTGGGTTTTCTCTGTTACGTGTGATCATTGCTTTGCTAAAACATACTTTTTGAGCACTTTTAGCCGTCTGTTTTTACATTGAATCATCCCACTTTTACTCTCAATAAATAGGGCGCTACTGTGCCAAAATAACAGCCGCCAAAGCCCCATATTACGTTTAATTTATATAAGTAGTTAAGTTTATGCCTTTTACTGATGAAGAAGTCGACGCTCTCAACGCGCAAGAAAATGCCTATCCACTTGAGTTTTTCAAACAATTTGCGCAAAAGATTACGGTGTACGAAGATGATGATATTTGGGTAGTGGATAAACCGGCAGGGCTGTTAAGTGTCGATGGCAAGACTCTCAAGGTAAGCCTGCTTGCTCGGCTTGAGCGTGCCAATCCAGCGGTAAAACTGATTCATCGACTGGATATGGACACGTCAGGTCTGATTATTTTTGCAAAAAATGCCACCGCCCAAACCAATATCAGTAAACAGTTTATTGAACGCTTACCGCAGAAAAAATACCAAGCACGAGTTTTTGGGGAATGGGAGCAGGTGGGCGCAGCGGGTGAGATATCGGTGCCAGTACGCTATGAGCCGACGACCAAGCCGCGTCATATCGTTGATCATGACTGGTCAAAGCATGCTTTAACACTGTATGAAGTCATAGCGCACGAAATGTGTGATGGTCAACCAGTTACCCGAGTGATGCTAAAACCAGTGACAGGTCGCAGCCATCAACTACGCGTGCATATGGTGCATGCAGGTCATGTGATGATTGGTGATCCGATATATGCTGAAGGCGCGGCACTCAAGATTGCGCCAAGGCTAAATCTACATGCGCAGCAATTGCGCTTAAAGCATCCAGTATTGGGTGCTTGGATGGACTGGGAAAGTCCATGCCCATTTTGATGCATTAGCTGCCTGAATATGAAGTCGAAGCGCGCGATTAATAGAAGCACTAAGGTTATCGCTGATCATGTAAACACAAGGATGAGAATATGCTTGATATCGCTACTACCAAACAGGCGATTAAAAGTCGCCTCGCACGTAGACAGTCGCAAAGGGGTAAGCCTGCTGATTATGAAGTGCTGATTATTGGTGCGGGCATTGCGGGTATCGGTATGGCCTGCCGCTTACAGCAACTAGCGCATAAAAATCTATTTGGTCATAAAGGTGCAAAAAAACAAAGGCAGAACAAATCAGTTAACAACAAAAGAGGCTCGCAGCGCTTTGCCATATTAGAAAAACGTGCTGATTTGGGCGGCACGTGGGATTTATTTACCTATCCTGGTATCCGCTCTGATTCTGATGCCTTAACCTTTGGCTATAACTTTAGACCGTGGCTAGATTATAGAATGCTGGCAGCAGGTGGCGATATTAAGCGTTATATCGCTGATACGGCGCGCGAGTTTGGTATTACGGAGCATATTCGTTACGAGCATGAAGTTCAGCAAATATCATGGTCGAGTATGGATAAGTTATGGACAGCAACCATAAAAAACCATACCAGCGGAGAAGTGTTCGTTAAGACGGCAAAGTTCGTGGTCGGTGCTACGGGCTACTACGACTATAAGCAAGGCTATCGTCCTTATTTTGCGGGAGAAGAAGATTTCCGCGGTCGTATTGTCCATCCGCAGCATTGGGGTAATTTAGATTATAATGACAAAAAAGTGGTCATTATTGGCAGCGGTGCCACTGCAATGACGCTATTGCCGGCACTGGTAGATGAAAGCAGCGAGCAGTGTGCGCGTCATGTCACGATGCTACAGCGGACACCCACTTATGTGGCAAGCGTACCGGGCGATGATCATGCTATCGACTGGCTATCAGGCAAGTTTTCACCTTTATCAAAAGAGCAGGCTTATACGGTACTGCGAGCGCGCAACGTGTTGCGGCAGCAAGGGCTGTATAAATTAGCCACTCACGCGCCCAAGCTGATGAAAGCTGTGCTAAAAAGCGGCGTGACAAAAGAGTTAAAAGGTAGCGGCATTGATGTCGAGCACTTTATGCCCGATTACAATCCGTGGGATCAACGCGTATGCGCTGTGCCAGACAGTGACTTATTTAAGTCTTTGCACGGTAAACGTGCAGCAGTGGTCACCGATCAGATCGACCACTTCACTGAAACCGGTATTATGCTGCAATCAGGCGAGCATCTTGAGGCTAATATCATCGTCACAGCAACCGGATTGAAGCTGCAAATGCTAGGCGGAGCAGCGGTATATATCGACGGGCAGGCCATTGATATCGGTACGCGCATGACGTATAAGGCAGTCATGATCGAAGGCGTGCCTAACATGGCGGCCTTATTTGGCTATACCAATGCCTCATGGACGCTAAAGATTGATCTGGCGTGTCGATATGTGGTGCGGCTGTTGAGTTATATGCACAAAAACCGCTACCAAGTCGCGCTGCCACAGGCACAGGCGGCGAATGCTACCGCCTACGCCCAAGCAGATACGGTGATGGGCTCGCTATCGTCTGGATATGTCAGGCGTGCCCAAGACAGACTGCCGAAGCAAGGCGATCGCTACCCGTGGTACGTGACCAACAACTATCTTAGCGACCGTGTGATGCTCAAATACCGCAAAATAAAAGACGACTGGTTGCGGTTCAGTCGTTAGGTTTTAATTGATCGATAGTCGCTATTGATGCTGATTATCGATAAAGTCAGCAACTTGTTTGCTTAATATCTGCCACAAGGTCTCTTGGGCGCTTTTGCTGCCCCAAGCATTGTGCGGGCTAAATATGACGCGTGGATGGTCGCTGAGACTGAGTAATGGGTCATCGTTCGCGATGGGCTCTTGTGCAAATACATCACTGGCATAACCGATGATTTGCTCATTGTTAATCGCATCAGTCAATGCTTGGCTATCAACGACGCCGCCACGAGCGACATTGACGATGAGCGGTTGTTTGCTCATTTTTGCCAAGGTATCTTTATTAATGAGGTGTTCGGTTTGTTCAGTCAATGGACAATGCAAACTGAGGACATCTGCACGAGCTAATACCTCATCAAATGCCGTATAATCGTCGTTGCGCGGCGTGCGTCCTTGATGCTCCGCCCATAGAACTGTCATACCAAATGCACGCGCGATTTCGGTTACGCGCTTGCCAATGGTGCCAATACCAATGATGCCTAGCGTCTTGTCTTCCAAATCTATCAGCGGAATATCCAGCAGACAAAAATTCCCGTTTGCTAGCCATGTGCCATCAGCGACTTTTTGATGGTAATGAATACCGGCACGCATCGCAGTCAGCATGAGCATAAAGGTATGCTCAGGCACGCTTTTTACCGCATATCCCGCCACATTATAAAGTGCTACGCCATGTTTATCGCAAGCCTCATGATCGACGTTATTCATGCCAGTGGCGGTCAGTTGAATCAATTTTAGCTTGGGTAGGCCAGCGATCACCTCTGCGCCAATTTGCACTTTATTGGTGATGATGATATCGGCATCTTTACAGCGCTCAATAATGAGGTCCGTGTCTTTTGGCGTATCGTTATAAGTGACGTAATCGCTTATGCCTGCTGGTGCAGGTAAGTCAATACCATCAGAAAAAGTGCCTTTATCCAAAAAAACGGCTTGCATCATGATTCCTTATTTATTGTTGTCCTATAGATAGAAATAGTTGTCAAATGAATCGTTATGGGCTTAATGTAGCACGTTGGAGTTTTTAGTCAAAAACGAATCCATTAAATATTGGCTAAGTGGTGATAAGCGTTTAAAAACAAAGTAATTTATATCATGAGCGGATTTACTGAGCATGATTGGGCCCAAAGACCTTATAAAGTCATGGGTATCATAAGCCGCCTCTTGAAAATTGAACTTAACGCACTCATCTAGCCGCTAACGTTATATAATGGTAAGGCTTGGCTATTGGTTTCACTAAGATTATGACACTGCGTTTGCATCTATTGATGATTTGCCTCATTTTTAACCTGACTGCTATCGCAAGCCACCATTGCTATCTAATTTTTAATTATCTGAGTACAAAAGACATCGCCTTATGACTATCTCTATTGCTTCATTGCACAGTACTGAATTCGCCGTTGGCCAACGTTATTTATCTGATACGGAGTCTGAGCTTGGCTTAGGTGTGGTGATCGACGTCGATGATCGATGTGTGCATATTTTATTTCCACAAAGTGAAGAGACGCGCGTCTACGCAAAAAACTCTGCGCCACTATCGCGTGTGGTGTTTAAGGTTGGCGATACGATCTATGACCAAGATGGCAAAAGCTATACAGTCAATGCTGTCGATGAAGTCATGGGTGTGCTCAAATATGGCGTCGATGAACACGAGGGCGGCCCTGCTTCTAAAGGAATAATGGAGACGCGCCTTGCTGCCAATATCACGCTAGCCAAGCCACTTGAGCGCTTGCTCGCTGGTCGTATCGAGCGCGGCGATTGGTACGAGCTGCGCCAAGATATCTTACGTATGCAATCAGCGTTGGCAGGCCATCCACTCAAAGGGTTGATGGGTGCGCGTGTTGATATCATCGAGCATCAGCTCTATATCGCACACGAAGTCGGTAAGCGTATCGCGCCGCGTGTCCTGCTCGCTGATGAAGTGGGCCTTGGTAAAACCATCGAAGCGGGCATGATTATCCATCAGCAGCTACTAACGGGTAAAGCTGAGCGTGTTTTAATTTTGGTGCCAGACAGCTTGCAATATCAATGGATGATTGAGCTGCGTCGTCGTTTTAATCTGAATTTTGCATTGTTTGATTTGGTGCGCACTGCTGCGATCAAAGAACATGATCCTGAGCAAAATGTCTTTGCCACTGAGCAGTGCATCATCGCCGGTATGGACTTGTTGATTGACCATCCTGATTTGTATGATCAAGCGATGGAGGCAGGATTTGATCTATTGGTCGTGGACGAAGCGCATCATCTGCATTGGGATGAGGCGCAAGGCGGCAATGATAAATATGATCTGGTGGCAGACTTTGCAGAAGAGACGCCAGGCGTGATGTTATTGACGGCAACGCCAGAGCAGCTTGGCGCGCAAAGTCATTTTGCCCGTTTGCGTCTGCTTGATCCAGATCGCTTCGATGATCTAGATGAGTTCATTGATGGTCAAGAAGCGTTTGCGGAGACGGCAGCAGTCGCTGGTGTATTAATAGAAGACAAACCGCTCAATAACGGTCAAATCACCGCATTGAGCAATTTATTAGACATCAGGATGGATGAGCTGTCTACGATTAATGAAGACGACAAACTGCGTACCTATGCGCTCAACGAGCTATTAGATCGTCACGGTACTGGTCGTATTTTGTTCCGCAACACGCGCGAGAGTGTCAAAGGGTTCTATGGTCGTAGCAGTCAGCCGCATCCACTGCCGCTCCCTGACGCGTGGAAAGACAGCTATCAAACCAATGGCAAATTGCGTGAGCAGCTATGGGGCGAAGAGAATCAACCAGATGGGGGCTGGCTAGAAGATGACCCACGCGTCTCTTGGTTGGTTGATATCTTACGCGGTGAGCTTAAGCAACAAAAAGTGCTATTAATCGCTCGCAGTGGCGCGACAGTAGAGAGCTTAGAGGCTGTATTGCGTCTGCATGCCGGCATCAAAACCGCTATATTTACTGAGCAGATGACCCTGCTTGAGCGTGACCAAGCAGCAGCATTTTTCGCGGATAGTGAAGGCGCACAAATATTATTGTGCTCAGAGATTGGCTCTGAAGGTCGTAACTTCCAGTTTGCAAGCCAGCTGATACTCTGGGATTTACCAGCCAATCCAGATACTTTGGAGCAGCGTATTGGACGTCTAGATCGTATCGGTCAGACACAGCAGATCATGCTGCATGTGCCTTACGTACAGGGCACGGCGCAAGAGCGTCTGTATCATTGGTATAACGATGCGCTGAATATGTTTAACCAAATATCACCAACGGCACAAAGCGTGCAAGAGCAGTATATCCAAGAGCTCAAGCCTGTACTTGAAGGCGCGGATACTGCGGATAACAATGCTATCTTACAAGACATCATTGATGAGGCGCTACAGACGCGTTTGGGCCTAGAGGCGCAGCTACAAGCGGGCCGTGATCGTCTGCTAGAGTACAACTCGTGTCGTCCGCGTGTTGCTGGACGTATTGCGGATGCCATGCGTGACTTTGATGGCAATAATTTGTTGCCGCATTTCATTGAGCGCTTCTTTGCCTCTGCCAATATCGACCATAATATCCAGCGTGATGGCTCGTGGGTCATCGCACCGATTGATAGCACTGAGATCAGCGACTATATCGATGGCTTGCCGCTTGGTGATGAAGATGGTATGACGTTGACTTTTGAGCGTGAGCAAGCGCTTCAGCGTGAAGATATCGATTTTATCACGCACGAGCATCCATTGATGCGCGCTATCTATGAGCTGGCCAGTACCAGCACCTTTGGGAATACGACAGTGGCTATGCTAAAAAGCGCCGCTGTGCCGCAGGGGATGGTATTGTTAGAAGTAAACTTCCGTGTCGAAGCCATCGCCCCAAAAGTGCTCAATCTGCCAGCGACCTTGACCACGCAAAATATCCGTGTCTTTATTAGTGAGCAGGGTAGTGACTTGTCGGCTCGTATCAGTGCTGATATGATCATGCCGCATGTGGAACGCTTGGACAAAAACCGTGCTCGTCAAGTGATCAAAGTGCGCGGCGATGTGATCGAGCAGCGTTATTACGAGGCTGAAGACATCGCACGTAAGCAAATCGCGGAGATTGGTGAACAAGCAAGTGCGCGCTTTAGTCAGCAGTGGTCACGTGAGATCAAACGTCTCAAGCATCTGCAAACCATCAATCCAAATGTACGCCCCGAAGAGATTGAGCGCCTAGAGCAGCTCAAAGCCCAAGGGGAGCAAGCGCTTGGTAACTTATCGCTAGTGCCGGACTCTATTCGCGTACTGGTAGCAGTAAAGCCATAAACTTTTAGATGATAGTCAAAAACGAGATGTTGTTAGACATCTCGTTTTTTTATGAATGAGATTGCTTGGACGAGTAAAGTAGATGCGATTTTTTATCGCAAATCGTTAAGCAATACTTATGAGTAAGCTGACAGTAACTAGTCAAAGCCAACAATATTGGGTAAGATATTTACCTTTTCTATCGAAAATGAACAGATAGCCATGGCCTGGTGAGCTATGGCTGTGTGTTTGTTCTAAAGTCTCTCTTGTATATATTAGCAAGCGATCTCATATTATTTTAAATTCAAGCGCAGCGGCTATATGGCATCGAGATTGTTAGATGCTTACTTTTGGATGCTGAGCGTGTTTGATAAAAATAAGGAAACATATTGTCATGTCCGATAATTCACAACTGATTGATGAGCTGCTAGCTACAATCGCGCTTATTGAGGTTACCCCCGATGTCTTTGAGGGTAAGAGCCATGATTATGTGGGCAGTCGTATATTTGGCGGGCAAGTATTGGCCCAAGCGATCATGGCAGCAGCGCATACATTAGATCAAGACAAGCCTTGTCACTCGTTGCATGGGTATTTTTTGCGTGGTGGTGATATCAATCAACCAGTGATCTATCAAGTGCGCCGTCTGCGTGATGGTCGCAGTTTATCCGCGCGTGAAGTGACGGCTATTCAGTACAAAGAAGTACGCGGTAAAGCGCCTGTTGAGCAAGTGATATTTTCGATGATTGCGTCGTTTTCTCCCATGGAGGATGGCCTTGCGTATCAAGAAGACATGCCTGTTTATCCACCGCCAGAAGATCTATTGACCGAGCAAGATTTAAAAGAAGAGTACGTGGGCAAAGTACCAGATGCGCTCAAAGCACGGTTTATGCGCCGCCGTCATGTCGAGATAAAGCCTGTCAAACCGCGTAATCCGATCAATCCAGAACCGATGAAACCTAAGCAAGCCAACTGGCTGCGTATTCGCGAGCTGGGCAACCAGCCGGTGGCGATTCAGCAAGCGCTATTGGCATTTTCGTCTGATTTTTACTTGGTGGGCACGGGGCTTATGTCACATGGCGTGAGCTTTATGACCAGCGGGTTGCAAGCTGCTAGTATCGATCACTCGATGCACTTCCACCGTGAGTTTGATTTGAATGACTGGCTGCTCTATGACATGTGGAGCGATACCACGTCCAATGCGAAAGGGCTGAACCATGGGCAGTTTTGGCAAGATGGCAAACTGGTTGCCACCGTGCAACAAGAAGGCCTAATGCGCTTGCGTGTGCCAAAGTCCTAACCCTAGCCTTAGCGCTATTTATTGTTGGCTACTGTCATCTTGTGATCATAAAAAAGGGACTCACTATTGATAATGAGTCGCTTTTTTTTATGCCAGTTTTTTACACTAATTTTTATTCTAAGATTTTAATCATCGCACGAGGCAATCCTAGACTGTCTTGTGCTGTTTGTTCGGTGAGCCATTTAAAATCAATCTCAGCTGCTGCTAGTTTCTCGTTGAGTTCTATCGTTTGCGCAGCATCGACAGTGAGTTTGCGCGGTGTTAAATACCAATGGAAATGCGTCAATGAGTGCTTGATAGGGGCGTCATCTAATAAGGTATTGCTAACTGATTCGGTTACCAGTTCATTCTTTATTAGCCATTCGTTGATAATTTGCTCAGCCGTGGTGAACTCTGTCTCGTATATTTTTTCATTACTGCGCACGCCACTTGCCAAGCTTGATGACTTATCGTCGCTCGTGACTGATTTATTAGCAGTAGTTTTGCCAGTTATCTTGCTATTTGCTTTACCATCAATTTTTTCTACGAACTGTAAAGGCAAGCTCCATAGGCCACCCCAAATGCCATTATCAGGGCGTTGTAGCCACAATATCTCACCGTCTATATTTTCTATCAGCAATGCATCGCTAAACTTGCTCGGTTTGGGCTGTTTTTTCGCTTTGACAGGATAATCAGTCTCGCGCCCCTCAGCATGTGCCAAGCAATCTTCTTGTAGCGGGCATAATAGGCAAGCAGGTTTGCTACGCGTACATAACGTTGCGCCCATATCCATCATGGCTTGTGCGAACAGTCCTGAGTTCTCTGTCGGTGTTAAACGCTCCGCTAATGCCCATAACTCTTTCGTCGTAGCAGATTTAGTGATATCGCCGTCAATGGCTGCCCAGCGCGTCAATACCCGTTTGACATTACCATCACAGATGACGCCATAATGATGCAATCCCATCGCCATAATCGCCCCAGCCGTTGATGGGCCAACGCCAGAAATCGCTTCCCAACCTGCGAGTGTCTGCGGGAACTCGCCCGTCTCCTCGATTACTGCAACCAGCTGCTTTGCCCCTTTATGCAAATTACGCGCGCGTGCATAGTAGCCAAGCCCCGCCCAATGCTCGGCGACCACATCCCAGTCGGCAGCGGCCAAATCCTGCACGGTCGGAAACGTCTCCATAAAGCGTGCAAAGTAGGGCAGTACTGTGGTCACTTGTGTTTGCTGAAGCATCACTTCGGATAACCAAACGATATAAGGATTGGGCGTGTCAGTTTGGTGCTGTTGCCACGGCAAATCATGGCGACCATTTTCGGCAAACCAATCGAGTAGGCGCGGGGCAAAGGAGTTTAGAGATGACTCAGGTTGAGAGAATAAAGTAGGCAAGAATAATCCTTGTCAATTAATAAAAAATATTAGACCATAAAAGGTTAACTAATTTATGGGGTGGGCTGACTCGCTATGCAATGGTTTGTTGTTTTTAAGGAAAAGCATTAGTTAGTTATTACGTGTTCTTCACTTTCAGTTTAATAATAAGTAAAACCAATGTTTTCATTAATAGTTTAGGAGATAGTATCTTGTCAGCACAAACCTTTTTCGTTTGGGATATCCATCAAATTACTTGTACACCAAGTAAAGACAGCTCATGGGAACAAGCAACGCACGACTTTGAAGCTTTGCGCCAGCAGCTAGTGGATACTATCAGCTCAAATATCATTGAGCTAGCAGATCGTCTCGTGGACGAAGCCAGAACCTCGGATTATTCAGAAGTCTTTTATGAAGCCTACGTAAATACAAATTTAGAGATGAAAACTCATTCTAAAACCGCTTGCGTAGCCATACCCACACCTGAAGCACTGCACGGTGAAGCGTTAGATGTTATCACCCCTCTATGTGAAGAGTTAGGGCTAGTGTTTTATGACACTCGGGGTATGGTTGCCTATCCAGATGGTACGATCTATCCGCCTAACATCGCAAGAGGTATGGCACTGCTAAAAGAAAAGCGGGCGCTGGCAAAACAGTCTGCTGATATTTATAAGCCAGAGGCACAGGTTCCTAGAGATAGAGAGGACTTTGAAAAAATACTGCACCCATTCATGCATGATTGTTTAGAACGTTATGGTTATCAGTGTAGTCAAGTAACAAGCGCTAACGTTAATGACTCTCTTGAAGTCGATGGTTGTACCAAGGCCATGCCTTATGGTCATGTGCGTCTAACCGGAGGAGCGGAAGGTAAGAACGGCTATTTTAGATTAAAAATTCATGCGTATTTTGTATCACCAGCGTTTGAAGAGATTTACGATAAAGTAACGCTGCCAACTGAGCTTACTCGGCAATCTCCTTATTTAAAGCTAGATTACATTAATGTATGCGATAAAAACTTTGCAGATAAGCAAAAACAGATTACTGAATTTATTAATACTGAGTTTGCCAGTAAACTGGATGAAGTAGATAAAATAGACAGCTACAATCAGCTTTTTTTGTTACTGCATGATAAGATTGCAAGAGGGCACAGCCATGGTGAAAGAGTGGATAAACAACTTATTCTAGCCAAACTTGCAGGTCGAGAGGACTATGATGATTTGATCATACAGTATCGTGAACTTATTGATAACTCACCAAACGACTATGTTAAGAATAGAATGAATGAGCGCTGGGATAGACTTTTAGAGATTTTATCTACCGTAGAGCCATTGGAGTAGCTGATTATGACTGAATACGCTTTGTTTTATGTTTGGGATGCAAGTTTGGGTGATGGCGATGAGTATCTGCCTATCTCTTACGATAGTGCAGGTGTATTACTACCGCAGCTTATAGAGATAGAAGTCAGCGCTCATAGCGAAAACATATTCGAGTTTGCCACTGAGCTACAACAACTGGCTCAGGAAGGTGATTTATCATTTGAGCTTTCATTAGCATTCGGGGCAACGGTCGCTCATGTACAGCTACAGAATACATTTGCTGTCTCTCTGCCGCTGCCAGATAATAACATGCAAGAAGCTGCTAGAGTAATTGCACCATTGGCAAAGAAACATGGGTTGGTGTTTTATTATTTGCTAGGGTTAGTTTCTTTGCCTGACGGGAAAATTTTCACTTCTACATGATTGGTCTTACGTTTATTAAATCTACTTCCGATTCTTCCGCGTTTTTAGACGACGTAAGCGTTTTTCTTCCTCGCGGGCTTTTTTCTTTTCTTCAGCAGCGATGCGTTGTTCGGCGACGACGATTTCTTCTGCCTCAATCATAGCTGGGGTCTCAAGCGTGATACGCCCGATCTTTGCGCTACGTAGCTCGTTAATGAGAATCTCAGACATACGGTAGGTATCGACTTGATTGCCTGCGCGTACACAGCCGCGATTGCGTCCTGCCACTTCAAAGAACTCCCAATCGGTCTTGGGTAACTCGTCAATTTTATAGCGGGTTTTTAGCGACTCAGGATAGGCGTGCATCAAGTACTCAGCGGTATAGCTTGCGACATCAGCAAAATCAAAAGCAGTATCACGGATACCGCCTGTCGCTGCTAGACGATAGCCAGAGTTTTCATTTTCAACTTTCGGCCATAGCATACCGGGCGTGTCATAGAGCATGATGTCATCGTCGAGCTTAATCAGCTGCTGCGACTTGGTTACCGCTGGCTCGTCACCTGTCTTTGCCACGGCGCGACCTGCTAGCGTATTGATCAGCGTTGATTTGCCCACATTTGGAATACCCATAATCATCGCTTTGATTTGACGACCAGTCCCGACTTTATTGGGTACGAGGTGTTTGCAGATGGCAATGATGCGTTTTACGTCATTGGCTTTTTCAGTATCGCACGCAATGGCTTTGACTTGGCTTTGCTGCTCAAGATGATCCATCCAGATTTGGGTCAATTCAGGATCGGCAAGGTCAGCTTTATTCAGGATTTTAATCACAGGTTTTTCGCCGCGTAGGGCTGCGACCATTGGGTTTTCGCTGCTATAGGGGATACGTGCATCGATGACCTCGATGACCACATCCATCTGCGGCATGATTTCTTTGATTTCGTTGCGGGCTTTGTTCATATGCCCAGGGAACCACTGAATACTTGCTCTCTTATCCATCTGCTTTTATAACCTTGTTATTCATAAATGTCGCGCAAAAGACATGGCGCTATGTTGGCATTGTCTGTTGTCATGGGATCCAGTTTACTACAAACCCGATGTATCCATGGGACAATTTCACCTGACCTACTTACCTGACCAGATGCGCCGTTACGATTGAGGGGGATCTCCTATCTCTTCGTTGGCTGGCGGCAACGGCGCAAGATACCCAATCAATAGTATTAAACTGCCGGCACCAATGAACGAGATCACGCGCCAAATTGCCTCGGTCTGTGATAAGTCAACTAAGACCAGTTTAATCACAACGATGCCTAACAACCCAATACCCATAAACCACAGCGCGCGCTGCCAGTAGCGGCTGGCGACAATAGTCGCGACCAAAGCCAAGAGCGTCCACAAGATGGTCAGTCCTGTCTGTACTTGTTCGCTACTCCAAGCGCCGCCCTGAGCGCCGTCCCAAAGCGGTGTACCGATAAAGGCATGTAGGCTGCGTACCAAAATACTTGAGAGCCACCAAAAGGCAATCAAAGCCAATATGATCAGCGTATGGCGATAACGCTCGGTAAAGACCGTATTGGGCGCACGCACTTGTTGAAGCAGTCGTAATAATAGCAAGGAAGCAGCTATTACCAACCCCATACTGACATCAATGATGCTCAGCACTGGCAAATATGGCAGCTGCCAGACCGCGCCGTCGCTATAATAATTACTGAAAACGACCCAAAACAAAGCAATAGGCAGCAATGCTTTGCCAGTGCCTATCAGCGCATGTGGCAGGTTGAGCCAAGCAGGAGCGCGCGCGATCAGCGTCTGTTTGCGCTCAGATGCGTACGTACTGATTTGCTTGTAAGTTAGATAGAGAGGGATGACATATAGTAGCGCGACCAGTAGCATCGGCGGCGCGATATGCTCAGCATTTGACCGTAGCGCTAAGGTATAAAACAGCACAGACAACGCGGTGATCAGTAGACTGGTTGGATCCACATACCGCTGTTCGCCTGCTTGATACCAGCGTTTGAGCCATAGTAGTGCAACGCCTAATACCATAAGCGCGCTGATAATAAAGTATCGCCATTCAATGTTATCCCACCGATGGGAAAATATAATGATAATGGGTGTGAGAGTGACCATAAACGTATACAGAGCGAGCAATATCGCACGGTTGATACGGCGTGCCTGTGCCCACGGCGTTTTGCTATCGATAAGCCAAAAGCCAAGACTGTGTATGATGACGGTCAATATAAACAGCGTCGTTACTGACACTGCTAACCACAACTCAAAGGCGATATACGTCGCCCAAATACTCCAACAGGTAGCCAGTAGTGAAAAAGCATATATCAACCAGCGACGTTGCCAATGGGCAATTTTGGTTTGATTCCATTTGCTGATTGCATCAAACAGTGAAAAATGCCGTAGTAAATACGCACTGACCAGCGGCAACCATGCCACCAGTAGCCACACTAACATAAGGGAGGTGTCACCTGCAGATAACCGAGACGGAATATCGAGCAACCATAACCAAGCCACACTCAGCACATGCAGACCCAGCCCAAAATAGACGGACCAAGTCCGCTTTGAGCGCTCGCCCAGCCAGACCAACGCTAAGGCTTGTATCGACCAGCCACAGGTCATCCAATTAGCGTCCAACGCCAACGCCACCATAATCGCCAAAAACCCAGCACCCAACGCCAGCATACTCTCGGTCACCAGTAGATAACGCGGGCTTTGTTTGACAAAGACATATCCTGTGCCTAAGTACAGCAATGCCAAAATACCAGCAGTAATCGTCAATCCATGCGACACGCTATCAAGCAAGGCGGCCAGCACCCCAAAGGCCAGTACGGGTGCTGAAAATAGTAAGCTGGTATCTATGGGGAAAATTGCTTGCGATGATGAGTTGGCTAAAGATAGCCTGTCGGGCGCTTGATCATTAGTAGTACTGGCAGTGTTGTAGTCAATAACATGCTGCGCATAGCGAATGACCACAAACAAGTACAGCAGCACATGCAGCGCAGTGATCATTACCAGCGACCAGCGCTGCGTCTTAATAATGGCGGGCAAGTCTTCGGTCAAGCCCCAATAGTAGGCCAGTCCAAACGTGACAGTTACCCCAAGCAGATTTAGGACTTTCCATGGGCGATAGTGGGCGATGACAGCGATGGTGATATTGAGAAGCAGATAATAACCAAAAAGCGCCGTCAAACTTCCCGTACTCTCACTGGTCAAAATCGGCGCAAAAAAACCACCAGATAACGCTAACAACGCGAGCGGAAAAGCGTTTTGACGTACGGCGAGGGCGATAGTGATGGCAGATAATATTCCAAGCCCAATAAAGCTCGGTACACTTGGCATGATTTCATAGACACTATAAGCAAAAAAGGTGCTCAAATATGTAATCGCTAAGCCTGCGCCCTGTAGCGTAATACCATACGAAAAGCGTTTTGCGGTGAGTTTGAATCCCAGTGCTGCCAATGCCAAACCTGCAGCACCGATGGTGACAAGCTTTGTGGTAATTGAGATCTCGATATATTCGCTAAGCAAGCGCAGCAGCAGTACCACACCCACCAGCAGTACCAATACGCCAACTCGTACGACGAGATTGCCACCAAAAAACCAGTTTTTGATTGAGTGCATGAGCGAGGTGACGATAGGGAGTGAGCGCTCATCTGGTTCAATGGGGGTATTTTTGTCGTTGTTTTTTGCTGCTATTGGGTCAAGAGGGGCTACGGATTTCTGATCAGAAGCGTCTGATTTTATATCATTGGTTGGTGTCGAGTCAGTAGTAGGTAGTGGCGGTGGCGACGATATAGGAATTCGACGGTTTGAG
The DNA here is from genome assembly GCF_018336615.1 of Psychrobacter pacificensis. NCBI lineage: Bacteria > Pseudomonadati > Pseudomonadota > Gammaproteobacteria > Moraxellales > Moraxellaceae > Psychrobacter > Psychrobacter pacificensis. Next base: position 287,919 of record NZ_CP048752.1, read on the forward strand.
TCAACGATGAGGTCTTTGGTAGCGTTATCCCTAGTGCCAGCAATCGTATCCGTTTCAGTAACGGCATCAGTGTCTTTAGAAAAATTCTTGCGTGTATGGGCACCGTCATCAACCAACTGCGTGGCAGAGGATGTTACGCTACGTTTTGCTTGCTGCTCAAGTTCAGCCTGTAGTTTTGTTACATCGCGGCGCAAATACGTGATTTCTCGCTTTATTTTGGTGTATAAAGCGACTACTACAATCAATAAAACTGTAAAAGCCAGCCAACCTAACTGGGTCATCCATAGGTATAACATTTTGTTGCTCAATCCAGCTGATAGTAATGTGATAATGACGCGATTTGCTAAGAAGTACAAGACCGCTCTGATTACTTACCCAAAAGGTCATTGGTAAAACAAAACCCAAAATAAAAGGGCAGCTTAATAGTTAAGCTGCCCTTCTTTATGAGTTTTATATCAGAAGTTTTTTATGCCAATCTATGCCAAATTGGCTTTCATAAACTCAAGCATATTTTCCCAACTTTGCTTAGCAGCGGCTTCGTTATAGCCAAGGTCCACTTCATTTTTTTCAGCACGCTCATCGGCATGTGGATTGGTAAAGCCATGCTTAGCATTGTCATAGACATCGATAGTGTAATCTACGTCAGCTGCGTCTAGCTCTGATTTTAGGCCTTCGATGGCATCCATTGATACCATTGAGTCATCACGGCCATGCGCGACCAGTACTTTTGCAGTGAAGTTTTTGTCTGCTGGTTGTTTTGGCGTTGGGTTACCATGGAAGGTAGCGACCGCTTTTAGTGGCATGCCTTCGCGAGCCATGTCTAGGACGACTTTACCGCCGAAGCAGTAACCGATTGCCGCGAGCTTGTCACCGTCAACTGATAACTGATCGCTAAAGTCGTTCAAAATCAAGCGGCAGCGTGCCATCAGCATGTCTTGATCAGCAAGCACTTGCTCCATCCACATGTTGGCCTGAGCCGCATCGGTAGTGAGTTTTCCTTCGCCATAGACGTCCATTGCGACCGCTGCATAACCAGCTTCTGCCAAACGCTCTACTACTGATTTTGGATGATCGACCACGCCCCACCATTCTGGTGCGACCAAGATACCTGCTGCTGGATTATCATCAGAAGCGTTTTCTGGTAGTGCCACATAGCTGATAAGTTCAACGCCATTTTCGGTAGTACTGATTAACTCGAAAGTCTTAACTGACATAGGATTGTCCTTTTTTATATTATGAGTTTTGATTATTCGTCGTGTTGATTATTTGTCATTGTGATGGTTCGTTTTCTAACTCGTACTACCTTAACGCCCATATCTAGCAAAAACAGCTATAATAGTGTAACGCTCTTTATCAAAATGCTACTGCGACCCTATGACTATAAATTTCTTAAACAAAAATGATGAACAATCAGATTTGCATTCAGGCGTCAATCCAGCTGGTAAGCTTACGCAGTCGGTAAGTTTGTTTCCTAACACTGACTCTAGATCTGAGCCACTGCGTCCGCAGTTTTGGTCGCGGTTTGCCTTAAACGAGCTAAACCATAGCGAATGGGAAGCGTTGTGTGATGGCTGCGGCAGCTGCTGCTTGATCAAATACATCGATAATGATGATGACGAAGAGCTGGTCGAGTATACCGATGTGACGTGTCAGCTGATGGACTGCGCGACAGGCTATTGCCAACATTATGCGACACGCCAAGAGCATGTACCAGATTGTATTCAGCTGACCATGGACAACTTGCCCAACATGATGTGGCTGCCATCGCATTGCGCCTATAAGCGTTTGTATAAAGGGCAGGGGTTACCAAGCTGGCATCTGTTATTGACTGAGGATGCGGTAGTCACCCAGCACGAGATGCGTGCGGCCAATGTGGGTGTCGCTGGCCGCTGTGTGTCGGAGATTGGTATGTCTGATGAAGAAATGGAAACGCGCGTGGTTAATTGGGTGAATCCATAACTGCTATAGGGTAGATTATCGCGCTAATGAGATGCCTGTGCAGTCGATTTGGCTTTTGCTTCAGCGCTAGCTTGAGAGTCAGCCAATGGTGGTGTCGGAATATCTTGACGAATTTGCCGAGAGAACTGACGGCTATTGGCAATAGAGTGTAGGTTATTGAAGCCCATAGATTTTGGATTGATATGGGTGCGCTCATACCACGTATCCATCGACCAAGGCTGGTTTTGTTTTTCAGGCACAGCATCCAGCATGCCAACATCATATAGATAGTTTGGTAGCCAACCAGAGACCCAAATTCGATAATCCCACGGCAGGCGATCACCACTAACGATACGCGCCATATAAAAGATAATATTAGTACAGTTACTCGTCAACGTGTTGTACCAAGCAGGCTTGGTATTCAGCTCATCCATTGCCGTTAGGTAAGATTCAAACAACGATCTCACCTCATGTTGCTGCAAATTGCTGATAGGAAACAGATAGACTTGCTCACCGCGCGCGTTGCTACGCGTATAGATAATATCGCGCTCTTCGGCGGCAATCAGACTCAGCTCATACCGTCTAAAAAAACCAGCCAGTGCCGAAAATGCCTCGCCTTGCTCTTTACGAATCTCAAATGAGAAGGCAAGTGGTCTATCGTCTTCAAAGCGAAAACTGACCAAAGTATGAGCAATCAGTGGCCCCATCCAATAAGAGTTGGTTACATCAACGCCAGAGAGTTTAGATAAATCAATCGTGCGCGTCTCCCAATGCTCTGTGGCGTCCTTGTCTGTGCGCCAATCAAAATTACGGACATTGGTTAAGGTAATCAAATCAGGGTTGGTTGCATCGCGCTCATAAGCCACTTGCTGCTCGACCTCAGCCATCCAGTCGCGATTTTTCTGGGGTTCGATAGAAAAAAACCAGCCTAGACCTATGAGCCAAGTTGCTCCATATAAGCCAATGAGGTATCTAGTCGCTGTGTTTTTATGAATTGATTTTTTATTAGACAATGAGACACTGAGCAGTATCTTTGTGACTGTATGCCAATAACGCATACTTAGCAGCGCAGCTAATATACCCACGATGATGAGTGTTGCAAGCCAAGTGAGTACAGAGCTTATCCCGTACTGATACCAAATCGCTAATAGCAACCATATTGCTGATAGCAATATTGTGATAGCAATCAAAAAAATAACAAGACGATGTCGCCATGTCGGTCTTGGTGGTTTGTTATCTGCTGATCTGTTGTCCAAATCGCGACTGACAGAATGGCTATCTGCAAGCTGGCTGCGTGAACGCGACGATAATAAGCGGTAAAAAACGGAGCGTAGCGACATAAGGTTTGTTTTGATAAATAATGGCTTTGACCATAGCAAAGTTTATAACACACTGACAATACAATTTGAGTGAATTTGTCGTTGAATGTCGGTGAGGCTTGCGATAAAGTGAAGCTAAATTGTGCTGGTATGTCTGTTGTTTGCTACACAGATAATGATAAGCTCGCTGTTTTATTTGGCGCTTTTGTCCCCATCTAGGCTCTACTTATTTTATGAACGGTTATTCTAATTGCCATTAACTAAAGAGGTTAAATCACACCACCATGTCTGACGACACTCCCAGCCCGAGTAGTTGGTCGATGCGCGGCTTAAAACGCTGGCTATCGACCGCCCCCGAAACCCGTGATGAATTGATTCGTCTGGTACAAGACTCGCGCCAGTTTTTAGAGCCCGATACGGTCGATATGTTAGAAGGCGTGCTCGATCTGCCGGCGACACAAGTGCGCGAAATCATGACACCAAGGCCACAAGTGATTGGTCTGCACGAAAGCACCAGTCTCCCTGAAGTGATGGACATCATTCTTGATACGACGCACTCGCGCTATCCTGTTTTTGATAGTCAAGATGATGATGCCGTTATTGGCATCCTATTGGCAAAAGATTTGATTCCTATTCTGGTGCACATGGTACGCAATCAAGAAGACAAAATCGATAGCAAACGTCTAAAAGACTTGGTGCGCCAGCCATTATATATCAGTGAAACAGCTCGTTCAGATACTCTGCTGCGCTCATTGCAGCGCACGCAAGTGCATATGGCGATCGTCGTTGATGAGTTTGGCAACTTTGGTGGTGTCGTTACCATGGAAGACTTGTTAGAGGAAATCGTTGGTGACATCGTTGATGAGCATGATGACTTTGATGAAGACAGCGATATTAATAATATCGTCCCTGATCCTGAAAAGCCAAACACATGGCGTGTCCAAGCATCCACGGTGATTGAAGACTGTAATGAGGAGCTTGGCAGTCGTTTTGATGATACCGATGTCGACACGATGGGCGGTCTGGTCATGCAAGCGCTCGGTTTCGTTGGTGATTTAGAGGGTGAGAGCGTGGTGATAGATGATTGGCAAATCACCATCACTGATGTGGAAGGGCGCTTTATCCAAAATCTAGAGCTGACCAAAACCAATGGGGACCAGCAGATATTGATAGGCAGCCATTAACCTTCTTATCATGACATGACGCAGCAACGGAGTATGAACTTAGTACTCAATCAAATTTATGAGTAAATTGAAAAACACGATGAACCATCGTGTTTTTTGCTTTCTGCCTTTTGCATTTTGGTATGAGACTTTCGCGACGCAAATTTACCCACTGATGGGTTTTGACTGGTATCATGGGTGGATTTTATTTATGGTCCTGCATAAAGCATTATGCAGTCAGTTTTTGCTTGGGTTTTGTCTCAGTGCTGAGCTGTAAAATTTTGAAAATATGGTTTTGGATAACTGCTATGCGTCTGTCTACTGTTGATTTACAAAAACGCCTGAACCCTGAACAGCCAAAAGGCTTACATCTGGGACTGACGGTAATAATAGCTTTGCTGGCAGGAGGCGCTTTTATACTTGCACTGGCACCTTATGGTATTTGGCCAGTTGCATTAGTATCACCTGCCATTTTATATGCGTTGTTGATGCCGGATATGACAGGTCGCCGCGCCTTTCTAATTGGTCAGGCATACGGTACGGGGCTTTGGTGTGTGGGTGCGTTTTGGCTGTACACATCTATCCATGTCTATGGTTCGACGCCCGTATGGCTTGCGCTGATTATGATTGCGCTGATGGGTCTCGGCATGGGGTTGTTCCATGGCTTTTTGGCGCTGATTTTTAATCGAGTGGTTGGCAAACAGCCATTATCTTTTGCTGCGCTTTGGGTACTCCAAGAGTGGATGAAAACGTGGCTATTCACCGGCTTCCCTTGGCTATTCGTCGGTTATGCATTTACTGAGCAATATTGGTTGTCATCCTTGGCGCCTGTTGCGGGTGTTTTCGCGGTTTCTTTTGTGGCGGTATTATTGGGAGCCAGCGTCGTTGAGCTACTACGTCGCCGCGCAGGCTATATGATTCCGTCGATAGCTTTGCTGGTTGTTAGCTGCTCGCTATGGTTGATCAATCCGCAGTGGACCAAACCAAAAGGCACGCCTGATCTATCAGTGTCTTTGATTCAAGGCAATATCCCGCAAGATCTAAAATGGCTTACTGAGTATCAAATAGAAACCCTAAAAATCTACGCAACCTTGACTCGCGATGAGTGGGGGCGTGACATTGTGCTGTGGCCTGAGTCATCGATTCCGATGTTTCAGACAGAAGCGGTTGGTTTTATCAATGAAATGGTCAAAATGGCCAAAGAGACGGACACGGCATGGGTGACGGGCATCCCTTATAAGGACGAAGCCGCGTTTGATGCCAGTAAAGATAAATATGCGCCGTTTTATAATAGTGTGGTGGCGCTAGGGGCTCAGGCAGATGGCTTGTATAAAAAACAGCGTCTGGTACCCTTTGGTGAATACATTCCATTTGAAGGGGTGCTTGATATCCTGCCAAATCTGGCAGGTAGCCAAGATATCATGAGCTATAGCCGCGGTAGTGATCATCAGTCACCGCTACGAGTGCGCGGTCATAATTTGGGCGCGGCTATCTGCTATGAAGTGGCGTATCCAGATACCACACGCAAAAACGCGATTGGTACAGACTTTTTATTGACCATCTCAAACGATGCGTGGTTCGGTACGTCGGCAGGCCCGCTACAGCATCTACAGATGGTACAGATGCGCGCGCTCGAAAATGGTCGCTGGTTTATGCGTGCGACCAACACGGGGGTGACAGCTATCATCGACCATAAAGGTCGCATCGTAGCGCGTGCTCCGCAGTTTGAGCGCACCGTACTACGCGGTAATATACAGGCGCGCGTTGGTAATACGCCGTTTATGCGATTTGGTCAATATCCTATTTTATTTATCATGGCACTGTTATTGGTATTGAGCTATTTGGGCAAACGCTCAAAAACGTCAGTGCGCTTGGGTAAGTCATAGGCATATTGATTAAAGGTTGCAAGACCATGCTCGTCGGTTAGGTAAGTAGGTGTCGATAATACCAAAAGCTGATATAAAATTGTCGATAATAATCCCTTTAAATACTTAAGGGTTTTCACAAAACGGTATAAATTACGATATAATAGGTCAATATTTCAAATATTTTGTGCAAGGTGGATAAGGTATGTCAGAAGGTATCGTCAATAACAATCCAAAAAAAGAGCTGTTATATGCTTTAGGCGGCATTGCCTTGTTTTTAGGCATTGTCTTACTTATTGGTATTTCTGCGTTTTTGCGTCCAGCAGGCGAGCACATCACGGCGACGCCAACGGAAGCATCAGAAGCGGCTGATGAGGCAGAAGTCGTGGCGACTGAAGACACGGCTATTGAAGCAGATACGGATGTTGCAACCGCAGAAGCCGCGGCGCCCGATGCACCCGCAGATGCCACTGTGACGCCAGCACCTGATGCGGCGGATAGTGCAGTTGTGACCGCAGAAGCAGGTACAGCGACCGCTTCTGGTACAGTAAGCCAAGCGGCAGTTGCCGATGCTGATTTAACTGCTGAGCAAGCGGATGGTGACTTAGATGCTGGGGATGCTGGCACCGCCGCTGATGACACAGCAGTAGCGCAGTAATTTTTGACGGGGCTGTCCTAGATAACTAGTTCAAACCCTGTTTAACCCATTGTTTTAATTGTAGTAATTGCGACTTTGGGTCACTGTGATTAAAACGCCTCTCACATTCCTTTAAATAGAGGTGAAAATGCTCTTTTGGAACCCCGTTAAACTTACGTAGATGCCGTTTAGCTTGGTTCCAAAAGTTCTCTATACCATTAATATGATTCTTATCATTAACAAAGGTTTTGGAGTGGTTGATACGATAATGAGTAAACTCACTGACATCTAATGCGTTATAGCTTTTAAATGAGTCAGTATAAACAATGCTATCAGGCTTAACTTTTTCTCTTATGATGGGGATCAAAGTATCTGCTTTAGCATTGGGTATAATACAAGCGTAAACCTTGCCATTACGCTTTAATAGGCCAAACACGGGCACTTTGCTACCAGCACCTCGCCCTCGCTTGCCTTTACGAGTTCCACCAAAGTATGATTCGTCTACTTCGATTTCGCCTTCAAATAGACCAGGGTCTTGACTATTCTCGTAAATAAGCACTCGCAGCCTATGAAAGTAATAACTGGCTGTGGTTTTATTAACACCAATTAGGCTTGCTGCTGTTCTCGCGGTAGAACCAGCAACAAATAACTCGATGAGTCTGTTTTGTTTATACCAACTTAGTTTACTCTTTCTCATAGTGCTATCCTAAATAATTTTACTTATCTAGGACAGCCCCTTTTTGACATTGCAATTTATTGTTTATATAGCAAAAAACGACTCTTAAATGAGTGGTTATCAAAGTCTCTACTAGCAGTAATATCAATACGATAGGACTGCATTGAAGACCACAAAAAAGCTCGTTCTCAGCGATTGAGAGCGAGCTTTTTTGTGGGTATTTGTGTAATTTTTAGCCAACTTTTTCTTTACTTGGGTATAACCAAGTGAAACAATGTTCCGCCTATATGACCGCTTATCGGAATAATTAGGCATTTGGTCATTACCAAAATAACCTTTAAAGGAATAAAGTTGTGAGTACACAATCAAAATCAGAAGCTAGTGCGGCTGAGCTGCAAGCACTAGACAATGGCTTTATGGGTCATCCTGCGCCATTACGCTCGTTGTTTTTTACTGAGATGTGGGAGCGTTTCTCTTACTACAGTATCCGCCCGCTACTCGTGCTATTTATGGTGGCAACTGTGAGCAGTGGTGGTTTTGGGTTCGATGAAGTCACGGCGTCTGCTATCTATGGTATTTTTGCCGGTTCCTTATATTTGGCAGCCGTACCGGGCGGTTGGCTAGCAGATAACTGGCTGGGTCAAGAGCGTGCCCTGTGGTGGGGCAGTATTGTGATTGCCCTTGGTCACTTATGTATTGCGCTTTCTGCCATGTTTGGTATGACGCTGTTTTTTGTCGGTTTGATCTGTATTGTCTTGGGTTCAGGACTGTTCAAAACCTGTATCTCAGTGATGGTTGGCGCTTTGTATCCTAAGGGTGACGCTCGCCGTGATGGCGGTTTTACCTTATTTTATATGGGTATCAATATTGGCGCGCTATTGGCGGCGCTCATCGTTGGCGTATTCAAAGAAAAAGGCATGTGGCATGTCGGCTTTGGCGTTGGTGGTTTAGGGATGCTCGTATCCTTGCTTACCTACCGCTTTATCGCCCGCAAGAACTTGACGCGTTATGCGCAGGCCAAAGGTGTCGATGCTGAGTGGGAGCAATCCAATGATCAGTACAAAAACATTGGCCGTTGGGTAGGTGGTTTTGTGGCATTGTTGGTCGCTGCGGTGCTGTTAATCTCTACGGGTATGGTGTCATTCAATCCTGAGATGGTGGCGGAGTATATGACCTATATCATTGCAGCCGTTGTCATCCTTTACTTTGCCATTATGTTTATTTCACCGCGATTGGATAAGACGGACAAACTGCGCTTATTGATTTGTTTTATTTTAATCATTGGTTCTACGCTATTTTGGTCAAGTTTTGAGCAGCAGCCAACCTCTTTTAACCTATTTGCCGATCGTTATACAGACCTGAATATTATGGGGTTTGAGATACCAAGTATTTGGTTTCAGTCACTAAACCCACTATTTATCTTAATATTGGCACCGATCGTTAGTATCATTTGGGTCAAGCTAGGAAACAGAGGCCTTGAGCCGAGCAGTATGGCGAAATTTGCACTTGGTATGCTACTTGCCGCCGCTGGTTTTGCCTTGATGATTTTTGCCTCAAAAAGCATCTTAGTGCCTGGTGCTGGTTTAGCGTCGCCCTTATGGTTGGTAGGAAGTCTGCTGTTATTGACTCTTGGTGAGCTTGCGCTTAGCCCGGTAGGTCTGTCATCAATGACCAAGCTTGCGCCAAAAGGCATGCAAGGTCAGATGATGGGGCTTTTCTTTGCTTCTATTGCGATGGGTAATTTGGTTGCGGCATTCTTTGGTGGTCATGTTTCAGCGGACAAAATCGAAGGTTTGCCGACTTTATTTACCACTATGACGATTTTCTTGGTAGTCTCTGCCGTGATACTGTTGGTATTGGCTAAGCCTATCAATAATATGCTGCAAAAAAGCGAGCACGCTGACGAGGTACGCCAATAAAGACAGATAACTGGTGTATGCAAATCCTCTATCATGCCCTTAGAATCAGTCCATAACTCATGATAAGACGTGTTACCATAACTGGCAGCACGTTTTATTATTTCAATCAGTGAGATATTTTTTAGGCTATTGAAAGCCTACATTCTGCCCAAACATCTAGTTATGTTCTACTGCAATACTATCAAGCAGCATCTAATAAGACGACTATTCATAGTTGCTACTCACCTCTCGATTTCTAAATAATTTATCTAAAATAAATAAGGACACATTCAATGAATAAACAAATTATCCAAGCGCGTATCGATACGCTACGCAAAACACTAGTGGCTCAAGATCTCACGGCGATTATCGTGCCCTCTGCTGATCCACATCTGTCTGAGTATTTGCCAGAGTATTGGCAAACCCGTCAGTGGCTATCAGGATTTACAGGTTCAGTAGGCACTTTGGTTGTGACGGCTGATTTTGCCGGTCTATGGACGGATAGTCGTTATTGGGTACATGCCGCTGAGCAGCTAGAGGGTACGGGTATCACGTTGGAGAAGTTGGCACCTGGTCAGCCAAACCATATCGACTGGCTGGCCGATCATTTGCAAGAGGGCGATAGCGTCGCCATAGACGGTAATGTGCTCTCTATCGCTGAGCAAGATCGACTATTGAGTGCATTTGATGCCAATGATATTACCTTGATCACTGAACGTGACGTATTGACGAGCGTTTGGACAGATCGTCCTGCGCTGCCAGATGCCAAATTGTATGCACATGATGAGCAGTTTGTTGCGCAGTCTGCGACCTCAAAGCTTGCAGCAGTACGCGCAGGTATGAAGGATGCTGGCGCAACCCATCATCTGCTCTCAAGCTTAGATGACATCGCTTGGCTGACGAACTTGCGCGGTGCTGATGTTGATTACAACCCAGTGTTCTTAGCACATATGCTGATTGATGCAGACAGCGCAACATTGTTTGTTGATACTGATAAAGCGTGCGAAGATATTGTACAAAGTCTAAAAGATAGCGGTATCACATTGGCTGATTACTCTGCTGTACAAGATGCATTGAGTTCATTAACACCAGAAGATCTATTGCTGTTAGACCCAAATAAAGTTGCCGTTGGGACACTCTCCAAAATGGCAGACAATATTGGCTTTATTGAGCAAATGGCACCAAGCACACTGCTCAAGTCTGTCAAGTCTGACTCAGATATCGATCATGTGCGTGAGGCCATGCGTCAAGACGGTGCGGCTTTAGCAGCGTTCTTTTCTGAGTTTGAACAGCGTCTAGCAGCAGGCGAGCGCCTGAGTGAGCTGGATGTAGATAGTATGCTGATAGAGGTGCGTAGCCGTCAGCCGCATTATGTATCGCCAAGCTTTCCAACTATCGCAGGTTTCAATGAAAATGGGGCATTGCCACATTACCGCGCGACGCCAGAGAAATTCAGTTATCTTGATGTGGCTGAGGGTGAAGGTGGTTTACTACTCATTGACTCAGGTGCTCAGTACCAAAACGGTACGACAGATATCACTCGCGTGGTCGGTATTGGCCAAGTTACCGCTGAGCACAAACGTGACTTTACGACCGTACTCAAAGCCCATATTGCACTCGCTCATGCCCATTTCCCTGATGGTATCGCCTCTCCATTAATTGATGCGATTTGCCGCGCCCCATTGTGGCAAGCTCAGATGGACTATGGTCATGGTACTGGTCACGGTGTTGGTTATTTCTTAAATGTGCATGAAGGCCCACAAGTCATTGCTTATAGCGCGAGCACACCAAAAGAGCGTGCGATGAAAGTCGGTATGATCTCAAGCAATGAGCCAGGTCTATACCGTGAGGGTAAGTGGGGCATCCGTATCGAAAACTTGGTTGTGAATACACCAGTTGCCAATCCTACTGAGACAGAATTTGGTCAATTCTTACACTTCGAAACCATCACTTATTGCCCAATCGACACGCGTCTGATTGAGCCATCACTACTGGATCAAGTCGAGATCGATTGGTTAAATAGCTATCACAGTCAAGTCTATGCAGAGTTAAATGATCGCGTAGAAGGTGCCGCCCTTGAGTGGTTGACTGAACGTACCAAAGCCATTTAATACCAAGATCAAAACATTAACTAAAAGTACTAAAAAGCCCCGTAAATAATTTACGGGGCTTTTTAATGTTTGTGCTGCAAGGCTTTTTAGAAAATAGAAATTGTTGCCATTAGTGAATATTTTTCTTAGGCGCGTTTTCAGTGGTAGCTGACGTATTTTGCTCACTGAAATGCTGTGTCATCTCGGCACGTAGCCAAGATTTTAGGTTTTCAGACATGAGCATCATTTGCTCACTCAAGTAGTCGTCGATTTGGTTTTCAAGCTCACGAATCAGTGTCTGATCCGTCGCATCCAGCTCACTGTCTTCTAGTACCAAGTTGATCGTGGTATTGGCGTTGTCTGGTATATTTTTGATGGGTTTATCACTCAGGGTAGCAGCCTGTTTGCTAATCGTCTGACTGTCAGTGCTGTTGTTATTCTCACCACTTGCTGCGCCCGTGCTGACCTTCTCAGTTTTTAGGTGATCCACCGCATCGTCTACAGCCTCTTGTTCGGTTAGATTGTCTTTTTTATTATGGGTTTTATTTGCAGCCAGCTCCTCATTTTTTTCTTGTTCTTTTTGAGCTGCTTCTGCTTTGCGCGCCGTCTCTTCGGCCTCTTTCTTCTGGGCTTCTTCCAACTGCTGCTTTTCAGCCGCCGCGCGTTCTTGTTCTTGTTTGTCTATGATCGCTTTGGCAATGGCTTGCTCGGCATTATAGTTGTTATACAGCTCATCCACATACGCATCTAAATCATGTGTATTGAACTCAAAGCTCTCAAATACAGTCTCTGCTTGTAGTAGGGTCGTGATGTCTTTTAGCTCTTGGGTAATGGCTGCGCGTACGGTCTCAGGTGCACACGTCCAATGCTGATAAAACTGATGGGAAAATGAGTAGCTTGACATGGTATCTTCCATAAATGTTCCAAAAATTACCCCTTATCATACGCAAGTACGATAAGGGGCTGCAAGTGGACAAACGTAGCCAAACTGACACCAACGTTACAACGTGGCAAAGTAGCGAAGCGACAAAGTGAGCATACGATAAAGCGGTATCGTATCGCATGATAGGCTTTTGGCTACGAGTTATTGATTGACAGGCCAGCGTGCAAATATCAAAGATCCATTGGTACCGCCAAAGCCGAAGCTGTTGGATACAGCATATTGCAGGTTATCGACCTTACGTGATTGGTTGGCCACATAGTCGAGATTGCAGTTGTCCTCAACCTCTTCTAGGTTAATCGTCGGTGGTACGTGCTGATGCTGTAGGGCAAGCACCGTAAATATGGCTTCCACGCCGCCCGCTGCACCAAGCAGGTGTCCTGTCATAGATTTGGTTGAGCTCACCAAAATACTGTTTTTCACTGGTGAAAACACGGTTTCGATAGCAATTGATTCAGCGACATCACCTGCAGGGGTACTGGTACCGTGCGCATTGACATAACCGACGCTTGCGGGTTCAATCCCAGCATCATTGAGGGCATTACGCATGGCTTTTGCAGCGCCGCTACCATCTTCTGGTGGTGCGGTAATATGGCTCGCGTCATCGCTCATGCCAAACCCGACCAGCTCTGCCAGTATGGTGGCACCGCGCGCTTTGGCGTGAGCAAGGCTTTCTAAGACGACCATGCCAGCACCATCACCCAGTACAAAACCGTCACGGCCTTTATCAAACGGACGTGATGCTTTGGTTGGCTCATCGTTACGCGTGGAGAGGGCATGCATGGCACTAAAACCCGCTATACCAAGCGGGCTTGAGCCTTTTTCACTACCGCCAGCCAACATGACATCAGCATCACCATAAGCAATCAAGCGCGCTGCCAAACCCATAGCATGAGTGGCAGTGGTACAAGCGGTTGATGTGGCAAGATTTGGGCCTTTTAGTGTGTGTTTGATCGCGACCAATCCTGCTGCCATATTGACAATAGATCCTGGGATAATGAAAGGTGATACTTTGGCGGCGCCTTTTTCACGTAGGGTATCTCGGCTGTTTTCGATGGTTTGGATACCACCAATACCTGAACCCAAGATAATACCAAAGCGATCTTGGTCAACCTCTTGTACTGGCGCATCAGCAGCGCTGACTTCATCGATAAACCCAGCATTCTTCAATGCCATAGAAGACGCTGCAATCCCGTAATGTATAAACTCATCATAGCGGCGCGCATCTTTGGCGCTCATGTACTGCTTGGCATCGAAATCTTTGATCACACCTGCGATTTGTGCGCGGTAGCCAGTCGCATCAAAATGGGTGATCGGTGAGATACCGCTGTCGCCATTGAGCAATTTGGTCCATGAGCTATCCACGTCTAGACCAAGCGGGGTGATGGCACCCATACCAGTCACCACCACACGCGTATCATCAGAGCGCTCATAATGAGGCGGTTTTTGACGCGATTTGTATAAAGGAGCTGCGGTCATATTATTTGTGTCATCATTGGTGGCTTGGTCGATAGGTGAAGTGCTGTGTTGGCTCATGCGATATGTCCTATACTTACGGGTCCTAAGAGGATGGCGTTTTTAAAGTTATTATAAAACACATTGGTGCACGTATGTAAACTAAAATCTAACTGGTCAGGCAAAGCAAACTTGCCCCAATACCACACCTTTATTGGCACCAGTTACAGCGGGTAGATTACCAGTTTCACCCATCAATGTTTGTCTGGCTAACCAAGCAAAAGCGACTGACTCTACCCATGTTGGTGCCAGCCCTAAATGATCTGTGGTCATTACCGTAGAGTGGGGTAGATGGGCTTGCAGACGCGTCATCAGATAATCGTTCAAAGCACCGCCACCGCAGACAGACACCGAGCTATTTTTATCAGTAGTTATAAAATTATTGATCTGCGCGCTTGCACTGATGGCAGTTAGCTCAGTCAAAGTGGCTTGTACATCTGCAGATGAGTAGCGGGTATAGACAGAAGCCTGATCGAATGTTTGTAGCTCATCTTGTAGCCAAGCTAAGTTGAAAACTTCGCGCCCCGTGCTTTTTGGATGAGGCTGAGTAAAGAACGGATGTGCCAACAGCTGCTCGAGTAGTGGCTCGATAATTTTCCCAGACTGCGCCCAAGCACCGCTCGCATCATAGCTATTATCATTATGCAATGCTGTCCACGCATCCAATAGTAAGTTTGCAGGTCCCGTATCGTAGCCAACAACCTGATCTTTTCCATCAGCAGGCAAGACGGTTATATTAGCAATACCACCCAAATTTAATATCACGCGTGTATTATCGGATGTGCCAAACAGTGCTTGGTGGAAGGCAGGTACCAAAGGCGCACCTTGACCACCAACTGCCATGTCACGGCGGCGAAAATCACTGACAACGCTAATACCAGTACGCTCAGCGATGATATTGGCATCGACCAATTGCAAGCTAAAACCCATCTGCGGACGATGGCGTACCGTTTGCCCATGACAGCCAATCGCCAGTACTGATTCAGCATCGATATCTGCTTGCTGTAATAAGGTATTGACTACTTCGCTGGCAAATTCCGCATATTCGCGGCTTGCCCAACCAAACCAGTCAAGCTCGCTAGTTGGCTCATCGGCCTCTGGTACGAGTTGATTCACACCATTGGGCTGACATAATGCCAGTAGGACCTCACGCAATCGTGGTGGAAAATCTTGACTATACGTCGCCAGCAGCTGCATTGGTGGTTGGCTGCTGCCTTCATCACTGATGCTTTCTTTGTTGGTAGTTTCTTTATCGCCCATGTCATGATTAAACTGACAAATAACCGCATCCATCCCGTCCAAACTGGTGCCTGACATCATGCCGATATATAAACCATCATCGAAGCTTTCAAACACCGTTTGCTCAAGCGCGTCGGTCAGTGTGGCATAGTTCGAATTATCATCGGTCAAATCATCAATATCGTCTGAGCCATTACCCAAACCATTATTCATAAGTAAGTCGGCGATAGCATTGTGTTCAGTGTCAGCAATGGATGCGGGGTTGGTCATGGCAATTTACCTTAAAAAACGCTAGTATATCCGTCAAATTCTAGCATTTTTTCTAACCCTTTGAGCTTCTAAACGTCATAAGGGGTTGCGCCAGTAACCAATATTCCTAAAAATCCCAATTCAAGCGATATATAGAGAGCATCATGACCGATCAAACCTACACCCTAGAAGAACAACTGGCCCTAATTCAGCGCGGTACGCAAGAGATATTATCTGAAGACGACTTAGTGGCTAAGCTAAAGCTCAACCGTCCGCTACGTATCAAGGCAGGCTTTGATCCTACCGCGCCTGATTTGCATTTAGGTCATACGGTACTGATCAATAAACTCAAGCATTTTCAAGATTTGGGTCATGAGATTTATTTTCTAATCGGTGACTACACCGCTAAAATTGGTGACCCTTCTGGTAAAAATAGCACGCGTCCGCCATTGACTGATGAGCAAATCAAAGCCAATGCTACGACCTACGCTGAGCAAGTATTCAAAATCTTGGACAAAGAAAAAACCCGCGTGGTCTTCAACTCTGAGTGGTTCAGTGACATGAGCGCCGCTGATATGATTCAGCTTGCGAGCCAGCAGACGGTCTCGCGTATGCTTGAGCGCGATGACTTCTCGAAACGTTACGCATCGCAAACACCTATCTCAATTCATGAGTTTCTCTACCCATTGGTACAAGGCTATGATTCTATCGCCCTAAAAGCGGATGTTGAGCTAGGTGGTACAGATCAGACCTTTAACTTATTGATGGGTCGTACGTTGCAAGGCCGTTATGGTCAAGAGCCGCAAGTGTGTATTACGGTGCCGATCTTAGAAGGTTTGGACGGTGTCAATAAAATGTCTAAGTCGCTCGGCAACTATGTTGCTATCTATGATGCACCAGGCACCATGTACCAAAAAATTCTGTCGATGCCAGATACCTTAATCCAACGCTATTTTGAGTTTTTGAGCTTTAAGCCAATGGACGAAATCGAAGGCTTGATGGCGGAAATGGAAGCTGGTCGTAATCCACAAGAAATCAAACGTATCCTAGCCGAAGAATTGATTGAGCGTTTCCATGATGCGGATGCCGCTGCCAACGCGCATAAATCAGCGGGCAATGTCCTAGCAGATGGTGAGTTGCCCGTTGATTTGCCAGAAGTGACATTGACGCTTGAAGAGGGTCAAGAGGCCTTGTTTATCACACAGATATTAAACCAAGCAGGTTTAGCAAAAAATAGTGCAGCGGCAAAAGACATGATCAAGCGTAATGCAGTCAAAGTCGATGGTGAGGTGGTCAATGCTGGCTTTAGCTTAACCTCAGGTCAAACAGTTGTGATTCAAGCTGGTAAAAAGGCTTATGCAAAAGTGACGGTTGCTTAAGCGCTTGCCCATATCAATAATGGCTTGAGGAGAGATAAATGCTAGAACAGGTTACCTTATCGGGTAATGGCATTATCCTTGAGCCATTAACGCACGCTCATGCTACTGACTTGATTGAGGCTTGCCAAGATGGTGCGCTGTGGCAGATAAACGAGACGTCTATACCTGAGCCAGACAAGGTCATGGATTATATTAATGTTGCAGATTCAATGACGGATAGGCAAGCTTTTGCCGTCATTGATGAGCGTACTGGTAAAGCGATTGGCTCAACC
The DNA here is from genome assembly GCF_018336615.1 of Psychrobacter pacificensis. Lineage (NCBI taxonomy): Bacteria > Pseudomonadati > Pseudomonadota > Gammaproteobacteria > Moraxellales > Moraxellaceae > Psychrobacter > Psychrobacter pacificensis. The sequence goes on from NZ_CP048752.1 coordinate 305,099, forward strand.
AGCTTCCATGACATTTTGCCGACTACCAAAAGATTAGAGATTGGCTATACTTGGTATGCCAAATCTTACTGGCGCACGCATGTCAACACAACCTGTAAGCTCATACTGCTCACTTATATATTTGAAACGCTACAATATCAAACCGTAGGCTGGCGTACAGATGTCGATAATCATCGCTCACAACAAGCCATCGAGCGCTTAGGTGCCAAAAAGGATGGTGTGATTCGTGGCAATCGAGTACGCCGTGACGGCGTTATTTCAGATACCGTGATGTATAGTATGGTCTATTCTGAATGGGCGGGTATAAAACCCAAGCTTGCAGCAAAAGTACAAAGCATCTTTTAATTATCAATATAAATGAGTGGTTTATGTCTCAAAAAAATCAAAATTCGGTAGCCCAAGGCATTTACCGACACTATAAAGGCAATCTTTACCAAGTATTGCATACCGCGCATCATTCCGAAACCGAAGAAGCTTTAGTCGTTTATCGTTGTCTTTATGGTGAGTACGGCGTATGGGTACGACCGCTGTCGATGTTTGCTGAAACTGTGATGCGTGATGGCACAGAAGTGCCTAGATTTGAGCTGATAAAACCCCTAGTGGATTAACTCATGAACTTGGCAGCATCTCCTAAAAAAGCGACTTTACTAAGTCGCTTTTTGGTTGCGACTCGTAAATCATTCTCACAAAACTTCTTTAACACCTTATGAAAACCAATCGGCTCATCCATAGGGACGGCATGTCCTGAGCGCGGTAGGATGACGTCACGAGCATTGGGTAGCATACGTGTGATTTCTTGCTGCCAATTGGGATCATAGAGTTTTGATTGACCACCAATGAGACTGACCACTGGGATGGTGACGTTTTCTATACCTGCCCGAAAATCATAAGGTATGGCGAGATACGCCTGCAGGCAGCGCATTTTGTGTTGCCATGTTTGGTGATTATAAAATGCCAGCTTATGATCGTTTTGATGAGTAAGTGCTTGTACGACAGCTTTTGAGCGTGGACGGCTGACAGACAGTAAAGAAAACAATCTTTCAACATCGGTCACGCGGCGCTTGAGAGAAAACGGCAAGTGCGTAAAGTGTTCAACGTGCGCGTACGGCAGTGTCCTATCGACAATTTCTTGAAACACGGCAAACCTCTCTTTTTGCCGATCCCCAAACAATCCGCCTTGCCAATCTGGTTGATTGTGAATCACAGGGCTTTGATCAATATTTAGATAGCGACTGACTCTGGCTGTACCAAAACGTTCAAAATATGACCACATCACAAGCGCACCCATCGAAATCGCGGCAATGGGTAATGACTCTACGTGACGACTCAGGCAGATGTGCTCAATCACTGTATCAATATCCTCAGCATACTGATGCACGAAATCAAACTGCGTCAACTCAATATTTTTTGCCGCACCAAAACCTCGAAAATGTGGCAAGTAAAATTCATATTTACCAATCAGTGGCAGTATAAAAGGTAAAAACTCACGCGCATCCATGCCATAAGCATGCATCATCATGATGGGTTTACCATTCCCAATGACAGATATGGGTAGCGCCGTACCATCAGCTGTCTTTATATCGATTGTTCGTAATCGATATGATGCGGGTAGAGAAAAAAGGAGGTTTTTCATAGAATGACATCACTTTTGGTTATCAAGCCATCTTGGTTGAGTGGTCAAGATGTATTTTTACAAACGTATTCATACCGCGAATAAAAGACTGTTATATTGAAGCAGTCATCTGACCATAGCATAGAATTTAGCTAACGGTAAAAGCAGTAGCGATAACTGATAAGGGTAGAAGGGTATGAGCAAATCGATATTGTCGTCATTGGATAGTAGCTTGTATCCACAGGTCTGGGAGCAGCAGACATTTACCAGTCCACAAGCGCTTTTATTGTCGATGTTGGATAATGAGGTCACGATAGATGCCAATACTTTTACCAAACGACTACTGGCGAACGATATTTATCAAGAATGGATCAATACCACAGTATTCGGACGGTATTTGCATCGCAACTTTACCGCGTTTTATCAACAAACAGAAGACAGTTTTAATGTAGAAATGCCCGCTTTGTTTCGTCAAGAGCTGACCCGCCATGCGCAATATATGCCATTAGGTCAGGTATTATTTTTTGCAGGAGAGATGCCAAAAGTGGTACGACAAACAAAGCTACTCACCACCACCGTCAATCCAGCCACGGCAATCATTAACGCACAAAAAATGGCAACTCATCAGGTTTCTCATTCAAAGGTAATCGTTAATCAAATCACCATCGTCGGTAAGCAAGTATTAGGGTTTCCCATACGTCATAATAAGCGCACTAGCGAGCGCCTGCGTAATGAAGTATTGATTATGGACTTTCAGGACTTACGCTTGGTAAATGAGGTAACAATTGAGGACATAAAAAAAAGCAATATAGAGTCATCTATATTGCTTCGGTCTTACGAGTTACGTTGATTGTTAAATAGATGCGCTTTTAACGGTCTTTTTTAGCCACCGTTAGACCGTTATAGGTTTGCGCGACTGGCATCACTTCCAAACGATTGACATTGATATGCGCAGGCGACTCAATCAACCACAGTAATATATCGCCGATATCTTCACCTGTCATGGTCTTAAAGCCATCGTAGACTTTAGCTGCTTTATCGTCATCACCATGGTAGCGCACGTTTGAAAACTCAGTACCCGCGACTACGCCCGGTTCGATATTGGTCACACGCACCTGCGTACCGACAAGGTCAGCACGTAAATTTAAGCTGAACTGTTTGACAAACGCTTTAGTTGCGCCGTACACATTGCCACCAAAGTATGGCCAGCTACCAGCAATCGAGCCGACATTGATGATATATCCGCTATCGCGCTCGACCATCGCTGGCAAGACTGCATGAGTCAATGACATTAGACCTTTAACATTGGTATCGACCATTTGCATCCAATCATCGAGACTGGCTTTGTGAGCAGGCTCTGTACCCAGCGCCAATCCTGCATTATTAACCAAGACATCAATGTGTTTAAAGTCATCAGGCAAGTCAGCAACGATTTGCGGAATAGAATCCGTATCACTCACATCCATCACCACAGGTAAAAAGTTCTCACCTAAAATCTCTGCTAAAGCATTCAGCTTATCGATACGTCTAGCGCAACCAATCACGCGATGACCATTAGCCACCAAACGCTCTGCCAACGCTTTGCCAAAACCCGCGCTCGCTCCTGTAATCAATACGTTCATGATCTATCCTTATTATTGATGTTGTCTGCTGTTGCCATAACCTTGATGACGGCTTTATTTACCCTAATGAGACTTATCTATTTGATAACTGCTTACCAAAGATTTTATCGCCCGCATCGCCTAGACCTGGGATGATGTAACCGTGCTCATCCAAATGGCTGTCTAACGCAGCGGTATAGATAGTTACGTCAGGATGTGCTTCGTTTACCAAACGTACGCCTTCAGGTGCAGCCACCAATACCAATGCTTTGATATTAGTACAGCCATTTTTCTTTAGCATCTCGATGGTCGCAACCATTGAGCCACCCGTAGCTAGCATTGGATCAATGATTAGCGCAGGACGCTTGTCCATGTGACTGACAAATTTTTCAAAGAATGGTACTGGCTGCAGCGTTTCTTCATCACGCTGCAAACCGACCACAGAAATCTTAGCAGTAGGAATTAGATCGAGCACCCCATCAAGCATGCCAATACCCGCACGCAAAATCGGCACGATAGTCGCTGTCTTACCAATGATTTGCTCACCCGTGATTTCGCCACACCAGCCTTGCATTGGGAAGGTCTCAATTTCAAAATCACGGCTTGCTTCATAAGCCATCAAGCGTGCAAGCTCTTTGGTCAATGTACGAAATTTATAAGTACTACAGTCTTTTTCGCGCATGAGGCTGAGTTTATGACGGACCAATGGATGATCAATGACCGTAATGTTTAAATCGTTGTTTAAATCACTCATAAGTATTCTCTTGGTTTTTTGTCTGATGCGTGCGCAGTCATTGCGGTTGCTATTAATATAAAAAGATACAAACACTTACCCCACTTTAACTCTGTTTGGTCTCATTGATAGTAAAATAAAAACCTCAATGACCATGCAAATCAAATAAACGTGCTACTTGTATAAGAGTGTAATGTCACCAAAAGTGATCAGTTAGACACTCACAATTGGCAGCCAAGCCTAAACCGCTCAGGCTAAGCGACTATATTATTTTCATATTGTCACACTATTTGAATCGACTAAGTTTGACTGTATGAAATTATCATAAGTGCAGTAGTATCTAGGCTTGCTATGATACCAAAAAAACCGCTTTTCTGATGAAGAATATCATGACTATAACACCATCAAACACCCAAGAAGACGCTAATAACAAGGCTAATAACGAGATAGTAGCAACCGAGAGTTCATCAGGAGAAATTGAAAATCATCCTTTTGCGCCTGTTTTACCACCAAATGCGACTATCATGATGATGGGTACGTTTCCGCCGACTAGCGATAAATGGGCAATGAACTTTCATTATCCCAATTTTTATAATGATATGTGGCGTATCTATGGCCGAGTGTTTTTTGATGACGCCGACTATTTTAGAGTCGGCGATGAGAAGCGCTTTGACCCTGAGCGCATACGCAATTTTATGTTCGAGCGTGGCATCGCTTCTTGCCCAACGGTCAAGCAAGCCATTCGTGAGACGGGTAATGCTTCGGATAAAAATCTAACAGTCGTCACGCCAGTTGATCTAGATGTTATTTTGCCGCAAGTGCCAAAGGTAGCGACATTGTTCACGACAGGAGGCAAGGCGACCGAAGTCCTACTTGGGTTATTAGATGAGTCAATTGCCAAATCAAAACATCCAAAAACCAATCAAAGTATGGATTACCCTTATCAATGGCAGGATGCAGATAAGAAAAAAATGGATGTCAATAACTTAACCTTATATAGATTACCATCGACCTCACGCGCCTATCCCTTATCGTTGGATAAGAAAGTCGCTGCATATAAGGCGTTTTTTGAGAGGATGGGTAAGTTGTAAAGTATAACTATAGAGAGGACTGTTCCAATATAGAATGAAGCTAAAAGGTGGTAAAACGCATCTATCTACTGGAACTAAATATTTTTACTAGGATAAAACATAATCAAGGGCACATATCTACTCATCTCTAGTGCATCAAAAATAACCAACTCCAACCCATTGAAAAAACTACCATTTTATATTCCACTAAAATAATTCCAAAAACATCAACAAAACAGGTTGACACAAAAATTAAACCCTCTATAATACGCCCTCATCAGACGAACTGGCAGTGAGAGATGTGTCAATTACACATTAATAACGCGGTTAACCTGGCGAAACAAATTATAAAAAGTCTTGACAATTCAAATCATTATGATAAGATAGTCGGCTCGCTAGATAGCTTAACCGGAGACGGAAAAGGCAGATAGCGTTAGTAATACCCTATATATCGATGACTGGACGACAGTGATTGAGACTATTTAAAAGCATAACTAAAGAACAACTTGTGTGGATTTTTGCTGATTCAGAATGCTAAAAAATAAAGTTGATCGACTATCTTTTTGGTAGAACACCAACTATAAAAATTATCATTTAAGACAGCAGAAAAACTCAAAGTTAATTCATTACGAACATAATTACGAGCGATTTTGCCAGATTAAATGAGCCAAGATTAGAAGTCGTCTTCCTATTTATAGGTAAAGGCTTCAGATAGATTAAACTGAAGAGTTTGATCATGGCTCAGATTGAACGCTGGCGGCAGGCTTAACACATGCAAGTCGAGCGGAAACGATGATAGCTTGCTATCAGGCGTCGAGCGGCGGACGGGTGAGTAATACTTAGGAATCTACCTAGTAGTGGGGGATAGCTCGGGGAAACTCGAATTAATACCGCATACGTCCTACGGGAGAAAGCAGGGGATCATTAGACCTTGCGCTATTAGATGAGCCTAAGTCGGATTAGCTAGATGGTGGGGTAAAGGCCTACCATGGCGACGATCTGTAGCTGGTCTGAGAGGATGATCAGCCACACCGGGACTGAGACACGGCCCGGACTCCTACGGGAGGCAGCAGTGGGGAATATTGGACAATGGGGGGAACCCTGATCCAGCCATGCCGCGTGTGTGAAGAAGGCCTTTTGGTTGTAAAGCACTTTAAGCAGTGAAGAAGACTCTTCGGTTAATACCCGGGGACGATGACATTAGCTGCAGAATAAGCACCGGCTAACTCTGTGCCAGCAGCCGCGGTAATACAGAGGGTGCAAGCGTTAATCGGAATTACTGGGCGTAAAGCGAGCGTAGGTGGCTTGATAAGTCAGATGTGAAATCCCGGGCTTAACACGGGAACTGCATCTGAAACTGTTAGGCTAGAGTAGGTGAGAGGAAGTAGAATTTCAGGTGTAGCGGTGAAATGCGTAGAGATCTGAAGGAATACCGATGGCGAAGGCAGCTTCCTGGCATCATACTGACACTGAGGCTCGAAAGCGTGGGTAGCAAACAGGATTAGATACCCTGGTAGTCCACGCCGTAAACGATGTCTACTAGTCGTTGGGTCCCTTGAGGACTTAGTGACGCAGCTAACGCAATAAGTAGACCGCCTCGGGAGTACGGCCGCAAGGTTAAAACTCAAATGAATTGACGGGGCCCGCACAAGCGGTGGAGCATGTGGTTTAATTCGATGCAACGCGAAGAACCTTACCTGGTCTTGACATACACAGAATCTTGTAGAGATACGAGAGTGCCTTCGGGAATTGTGATACAGGTGCTGCATGGCTGTCGTCAGCTCGTGTCGTGAGATGTTGGGTTAAGTCCCGCAACGAGCGCAACCCTTGTCCTTAGTTACCAGCACTTCGGGTGGGAACTCTAAGGATACTGCCAGTGACAAACTGGAGGAAGGCGGGGACGACGTCAAGTCATCATGGCCCTTACGACCAGGGCTACACACGTGCTACAATGGTAGGTACAGAGGGCAGCTACACAGCGATGTGATGCGAATCTCAAAAAGCCTATCGTAGTCCAGATTGGAGTCTGCAACTCGACTCCATGAAGTAGGAATCGCTAGTAATCGCGGATCAGAATGCCGCGGTGAATACGTTCTGGCCTTGTACACACCGCCCGTCACACCATGGGAGTTGATTGCACCAGAAGTGGTTAGCCTAACTTAGTGAGGGCGATCACCACGGTGTGGTTGATGACTGGGGTGAAGTCGTAACAAGGTAGCCGTAGGGGAACCTGCGGCTGGATCACCTCCTTATAGACAGCATTCGCTCAGCAAGAATTCACAACAAGTTGTTCTTTAGTTTAAGCTTACGTTTTAGGACGTATTAGGGTCTGTAGCTCAGCTGGTTAGAGCACCGTGTTGATAACGCGGGGGTCAGTGGTTCGAGTCCACTTAGACCCACCATTATTAATGTAGGTGAAAGAGCCCTAAGTAAATCCGCTTTAAGGGATTTCCTCTTGCGCTCGGATCGAAGCAGTGCTTCGATTGTATCCTCGCTCAGGGGCCATAGCTCAGTTGGTAGAGCGCCTGCCTTGCACGCAGGAGGTCAACGGTTCGACTCCGTTTGGCTCCACCACTACATACAGCTAAGCTTAGCGTGCTAAATAAAATAGGTATCAAATAGAAACAAGTGATTTGCACACGATTACTTCTTTCTGTTTTATACAGAAAACTATGACTCGACGAGAGCATAGGAACTATTTAAAAACATAGATATGAGTCTGGGTTAGGATGAGCGTATTCACGCGCCCATCTTAACCTTAATAACTCACCTCTTAACGACATTGTTTGTTATCCCAGGGGTGAGTTATTAAAAAAGTAAAGAGAACTGAATCAAGCGTATAAACATAGGTGATATCGTTATCATAATTAGATTGTATGACACATAGAAGTCGAAAGACTACTTGGGGTTGTATGGTCAAGTAATGAAGCGCACATGGTGGATGCCTTGGCAGTCAGAGGCGATGAAAGACGTGACAGCCTGCGATAAGCTTCGGGGAGGCGGCAATATCCTGTGATCCGGAGATTTCTGAATGGGGAAACCCACTTACCATAAGGTAGGTATCCTAATTTATTAGGAAGCGAACGAGGGGAAGTGAAACATCTCAGTACCCTTAGGAAAAGACATCAATTGAGATTCCCCTAGTAGCGGCGAGCGAACGGGGAGAAGCCGATTAATGCTAATGTAGAAGAACAGCGTGGGAAAGCTGACCATAGTAGGTGATAGTCCTGTATTCGAAACATTAGCGTTAACATATTAAGTAGAGCGGGGCACGAGAAATCCTGTTTGAAGATGGGGGGACCATCCTCCAAGGCTAAATACTCCTGACTGACCGATAGTGAACCAGTACCGTGAGGGAAAGGCGAAAAGAACCCCTGTGAGGGGAGTGAAATAGAACCTGAAACCGTGTGCGTACAAGCAGTGGGAGCCCACTTGTTGGGTGACCGCGTACCTTTTGTATAATGGGTCAGCGACTTATATTCTGTAGCAAGGTTAACCGTTTAGGGGAGCCGTAGGGAAACCGAGTCTTAATAGGGCGACTAGTTGCAGGGTATAGACCCGAAACCGAGTGATCTATCCATGAGCAGGTTGAAAGTGCCGTAACAGGCACCGGAGGACCGAACCCACTGTCGTTGAAAAGCCAGGGGATGACTTGTGGATAGGGGTGAAAGGCTAATCAAACTCGGTGATAGCTGGTTCTCCCCGAAAGCTATTTAGGTAGCGCCTCGGACGAACACCATTGGGGTAGAGCACTGTTTCGGCTAGGGGTCATACCGACTTACCAAACCGATGCAAACTCCGAATACCGATGAGTGATATCCGGGAGACACACGGTGGGTGCTAACGTCCATCGTGGAGAGGAAACAACCCAGACCGCCAGCTAAGGCCCCAAATTCCTAGTTAAGTGGGAAACGAGGTGGGAAGGCATAGACAGCTAGGAGGTTGGCTTAGAAGCAGCCATCCTTTAAAGAAAGCGTAATAGCTCACTAGTCGAGTCGGCCCGCGCGGAAGATGTAACGGGGCTCAAACTAGGAGCCGAAGCTGCGGATTTGAATTTGTTTTCAAGTGGTAGGGGAGCGTTGTGTAAGCCTGTGAAGGTGTGTTGTAAAGCATGCTGGAGGTATCACAAGAGCGAATGCTGACGTGAGTAACGATAATGGGTGTGAAAAGCATCCACGCCGGAAGATCAAGGGTTCCAGTCCAACGTTAATCGGGGCTGGGTGAGTCGACCCCTAAGGCGAGGCCGAAAGGCGTAGTCGATGGGAAATCGGTTAATATTCCGATACTTGTTTATAATGCGATGGAGGGACGGAGAAGGTTATGTCAGCCTGGCGTTGGTTGTCCAGGTGAAAGGATGTAGGTTTATAGCTTAGGTAAATCCGGGCTATTCTATACCGAGATCTGATAGCAAGCTGTACATGTACAGCGAAGTGGCAAATACCATGCTTCGGAAAAGCTTCTAAGCAATAGTTATAAACGAATCGTACCCTAAACCGACACAGGTGATCAGGTAGAGAATACCAAGGCGCTTGAGAGAACTCTGCTGAAGGAACTAGGCAAAATGGTACCGTAACTTCGGGAGAAGGTACGCTGTTGGTGGTGATAGGACTTGCTCCTTGAGCTGCTGGCAGTCGCAGATACCAGGCTGCTGCAACTGTTTATTAAAAACACAGCACTCTGCAAACACGAAAGTGGACGTATAGGGTGTGATGTCTGCCCGGTGCTGGAAGGTTAATTGATGGGCTTAGCGTAAGCGAAGGTCTTGATCGAAGCCCCAGTAAACGGCGGCCGTAACTATAACGGTCCTAAGGTAGCGAAATTCCTTGTCGGGTAAGTTCCGACCTGCACGAATGACATAATGATGGCAGCGCTGTCTCCAGCAGAGACTCAGTGAAATCGAAATCGCAGTGAAGATGCTGTGTACCCGCGGCTAGACGGAAAGACCCCGTGAACCTTTACTACAGCTTTACATTGAACTTTGACCTGACTTGTGCAGGATAGGTGGGAGGCTTTGAAACCGAGACGCCAGTCTTGGTGGAGCCATCCTTGAAATACCACCCTGGTCATGTTGGGGTTCTAACTCAGGTATCACAATACCGAGGACAATGTATGGTGGGTAGTTTGACTGGGGCGGTCTCCTCCTAAAGAGTAACGGAGGAGTACGAAGGTGCGCTCAGACCGGTCGGAAATCGGTCGAAGAGTATAAAGGCAAAAGCGCGCTTAACTGCGAGACCCACAAGTCGAGCAGGTACGAAAGTAGGTCTTAGTGATCCGGTGGTTCTGTATGGAAGGGCCATCGCTCAACGGATAAAAGGTACTCTGGGGATAACAGGCTGATACCGCCCAAGAGTTCATATCGACGGCGGTGTTTGGCACCTCGATGTCGGCTCATCTCATCCTAGGGCTGAAGCAGGTCCTAAGGGTATGGCTGTTCGCCATTTAAAGAGGTACGCGAGCTGGGTTTAGAACGTCGTGAGACAGTTCGGTCCCTATCTACCGTGGGCGTTGGAAATTTGAGAGGATCTGCTCCTAGTACGAGAGGACCAGAGTGGACGAACCACTGGTGTTCGGGTTGTCATGCCAATGGCATTGCCCGGTAGCTACGTTCGGATGGGATAACCGCTGAAAGCATCTAAGCGGGAAGCCCACCTCAAGATTAGATTTCCCTAAAGAGCCGTTCAAGACTAGGACGTTGATAGGCAGGGTGTGGAAGCACAGTGATGTGTGTAGCTAACCTGTACTAATTGCTCGTTTGGCTTGACCATACAACACCCAAGTGGTTTGTATCAAGTCTAATTAATCTATCTTGTATAGCCCAGGCTATAGAAACAGACAGAAACATTTCGATATCACCGTTAACCTTGATTCAGTTAGGTTACGTGGTACTTATCAAAAGTCACACAAACAGACTCATATCTAACCCCCTTTGCTGACGACAATAGCGCGATGGCACCACCTGATCCCTTCCCGAACTCAGAAGTGAAACATCGTTGCGCCAATGGTAGTGTGGTTCGCCCATGTGAGAGTAGGTCATCGTCAGCTCCTTATTCCTGATTAGCCCCCTAATTTAACCGTTAGGGGGCTTTTCTTTGTCGGCATTTTAATAATAATTTCCTGATCAATAGGTTCTCATTTTATTTGGCAAAATAATTATAAAAAAGGGTCAATTAGCCTTGACCCAGCCTCAAACCCGCGTATAATGCTTCCCAGTCGAAAGGGAAGTGGTGAGAAAGCTTAAGCGATTAAGTTATTTCAAACTAATTAAAAATACTTCTTGACTAAATCAATAAAGGGTCTATAATACGCCCTCATCAGACGAACTGGCAGTGAGAGATGTGTCAATTACACATTAATAACGCGGTTAACCTGGCGAAACAAATTATAAAAAGTCTTGACAATTCAAATCATTATGATAAGATAGTCGGCTCGCTAGATAGCTTAACCGGAGACGGAAAAGGCAGATAGCGTTAGTAATACCCTATATATCGATGACTGGACGACAGTGATTGAGACTATTTAAAAGCATAACTAAAGAACAACTTGTGTGGATTTTTGCTGATTCAGAATGCTAAAAAATAAAGTTGATCGACTATCTTTTTGGTAGAACACCAACTATAAAAATTATCATTTAAGACAGCAGAAAAACTCAAAGTTAATTCATTACGAACATAATTACGAGCGATTTTGCCAGATTAAATGAGCCAAGATTAGAAGTCGTCTTCCTATTTATAGGTAAAGGCTTCAGATAGATTAAACTGAAGAGTTTGATCATGGCTCAGATTGAACGCTGGCGGCAGGCTTAACACATGCAAGTCGAGCGGAAACGATGATAGCTTGCTATCAGGCGTCGAGCGGCGGACGGGTGAGTAATACTTAGGAATCTACCTAGTAGTGGGGGATAGCTCGGGAAACTCGAATTAATACCGCATACGTCCTACGGGAGAAAGCAGGGGATCATTAGACCTTGCGCTATTAGATGAGCCTAAGTCGGATTAGCTAGATGGTGGGGTAAAGGCCTACCATGGCGACGATCTGTAGCTGGTCTGAGAGGATGATCAGCCACACCGGGACTGAGACACGGCCCGGACTCCTACGGGAGGCAGCAGTGGGGAATATTGGACAATGGGGGGAACCCTGATCCAGCCATGCCGCGTGTGTGAAGAAGGCCTTTTGGTTGTAAAGCACTTTAAGCAGTGAAGAAGACTCTTCGGTTAATACCCGGGGACGATGACATTAGCTGCAGAATAAGCACCGGCTAACTCTGTGCCAGCAGCCGCGGTAATACAGAGGGTGCAAGCGTTAATCGGAATTACTGGGCGTAAAGCGAGCGTAGGTGGCTTGATAAGTCAGATGTGAAATCCCCGGGCTTAACCTGGGAACTGCATCTGAAACTGTTAGGCTAGAGTAGGTGAGAGGGAAGTAGAATTTCAGGTGTAGCGGTGAAATGCGTAGAGATCTGAAGGAATACCGATGGCGAAGGCAGCTTCCTGGCATCATACTGACACTGAGGCTCGAAAGCGTGGGTAGCAAACAGGATTAGATACCCTGGTAGTCCACGCCGTAAACGATGTCTACTAGTCGTTGGGTCCCTTGAGGACTTAGTGACGCAGCTAACGCAATAAGTAGACCGCCTGGGGAGTACGGCCGCAAGGTTAAAACTCAAATGAATTGACGGGGGCCCGCACAAGCGGTGGAGCATGTGGTTTAATTCGATGCAACGCGAAGAACCTTACCTGGTCTTGACATACACAGAATCTTGTAGAGATATGAGAGTGCCTTCGGGAATTGTGATACAGGTGCTGCATGGCTGTCGTCAGCTCGTGTCGTGAGATGTTGGGTTAAGTCCCGCAACGAGCGCAACCCTTGTCCTTAGTTACCAGCACTTCGGGTGGGAACTCTAAGGATACTGCCAGTGACAAACTGGAGGAAGGCGGGGACGACGTCAAGTCAGTCATCATGGCCCTTACGACCAGGGCTACACACGTGCTACAATGGTAGGTACAGAGGGCAGCTACACAGCGATGTGATGCGAATCTCAAAAAGCCTATCGTAGTCCAGATTGGAGTCTGCAACTCGACTCCATGAAGTAGGAATCGCTAGTAATCGCGGATCAGAATGCCGCGGTGACTACGTTCCGGGCCTTGTACACACCGCCCGTCACACCATGGGAGTTGATTGCACCAGAAGTGGTTAGCCTAACTTAGTGAGGGCGATCACCACGGTGTGGTTGATGACTGGGGTGAAGTCGTAACAAGGTAGCCGTAGGGGAACCTGCGGCTGGATCACCTCCTTATAGACAGCATTCGCTCAGCAAGAATTCACAACAAGTTGTTCTTTAGTTTAAGCTTACGTTTTAGGACGTATTAGGGTCTGTAGCTCAGCTGGTTAGAGCACCGTGTTGATAACGCGGGGGTCAGTGGTTCGAGTCCACTTAGACCCACCATTATTAAATGTAGGTGAAAGAGCCCTAAGTAAATCCGCTTTAAGGGATTTCCTCTTGCGCTCGGATCGAAGCAGTGCTTCGATTGTATCCTCGCTCAGGGGCCATAGCTCAGTTGGTAGAGCGCCTGCCTTGCACGCAGGAGGTCAACGGTTCGACTCCGTTTGGCTCCACCACTACATACAGCTAAGCTTAGCGTGCTAAATAAAATAGGTATCAAATAGAAACAAGTGATTTGCACACGATTACTTCTTTCTGTTTTATACAGAAAACTATGACTCGACGAGAGCATAGGAACTATTTAAAAACATAGATATGAGTCTGGGTTAGGATGAGCGTATTCACGCGCCCATCTTAACCTTAATAACTCACCTCTTAACGACATTGTTTGTTATCCCAGGGGTGAGTTATTAAAAAAGTAAAGAGAACTGAATCAAGCGTATAAACATAGGTGATATCGTTATCATAATTAGATTGTATGACACATAGAAGTCGAAAGACTACTTGGGGTTGTATGGTCAAGTAATGAAGCGCACATGGTGGATGCCTTGGCAGTCAGAGGCGATGAAAGACGTGACAGCCTGCGATAAGCTTCGGGGAGGCGGCAATATCCTGTGATCCGGAGATTTCTGAATGGGGAAACCCACTTACCATAAGGTAGGTATCCTAATTTATTAGGAAGCGAACGAGGGGAAGTGAAACATCTCAGTACCCTTAGGAAAAGACATCAATTGAGATTCCCTAGTAGCGGCGAGCGAACGGGGAGAAGCCGATTAATGCTAATGTAGAAGAACAGCGTGGGAAAGCTGACCATAGTAGGTGATAGTCCTGTATTCGAAACATTAGCGTTAACATATTAAGTAGAGCGGGGCACGAGAAATCCTGTTTGAAGATGGGGGGACCATCCTCCAAGGCTAAATACTCCTGACTGACCGATAGTGAACCAGTACCGTGAGGGAAAGGCGAAAAGAACCCCTGTGAGGGGAGTGAAATAGAACCTGAAACCGTGTGCGTACAAGCAGTGGGAGCCCACTTGTTGGGTGACCGCGTACCTTTTGTATAATGGGTCAGCGACTTATATTCTGTAGCAAGGTTAACCGTTTAGGGGAGCCGTAGGGAAACCGAGTCTTAATAGGGCGACTAGTTGCAGGGTATAGACCCGAAACCGAGTGATCTATCCATGAGCAGGTTGAAAGTGCCGTAACAGGCACCGGAGGACCGAACCCACTGTCGTTGAAAAGCCAGGGGATGACTTGTGGATAGGGGTGAAAGGCTAATCAAACTCGGTGATAGCTGGTTCTCCCCGAAAGCTATTTAGGTAGCGCCTCGGACGAACACCATTGGGGGTAGAGCACTGTTTCGGCTAGGGGGTCATACCGACTTACCAAACCGATGCAAACTCCGAATACCGATGAGTGATATCCGGGAGACACACGGTGGGTGCTAACGTCCATCGTGGAGAGGGAAACAACCCAGACCGCCAGCTAAGGCCCCAAATTCCTAGTTAAGTGGGAAACGAGGTGGGAAGGCATAGACAGCTAGGAGGTTGGCTTAGAAGCAGCCATCCTTTAAAGAAAGCGTAATAGCTCACTAGTCGAGTCGGCCCGCGCGGAAGATGTAACGGGGCTCAAACTAGGAGCCGAAGCTGCGGATTTGAATTTGTTTTCAAGTGGTAGGGAGCGTTGTGTAAGCCTGTGAAGGTGTGTTGTAAAGCATGCTGGAGGTATCACAAGAGCGAATGCTGACGTGAGTAACGATAATGGGTGTGAAAAGCATCCACGCCGGAAGATCAAGGGTTCCAGTCCAACGTTAATCGGGGCTGGGTGAGTCGACCCCTAAGGCGAGGCCGAAAGGCGTAGTCGATGGGAAATCGGTTAATATTCCGATACTTGTTTATAATGCGATGGAGGGACGGAGAAGGTTATGTCAGACTGGCGTTGGTTGTCGGTGAAAGGATGTAGGTTTATAGCTTAGGTAAATCCGGGCTATTCTATACCGAGATCTGATAGCAAGCTGTACATGTACAGCGAAGTGGCAAATACCATGCTTCGGGAAAAGCTTCTAAGCAATAGTTATAAACGAATCGTACCCTAAACCGACACAGGTGATCAGGTAGAGAATACCAAGGCGCTTGAGAGAACTCTGCTGAAGGAACTAGGCAAAATGGTACCGTAACTTCGGGAGAAGGTACGCTGTTGGTGGTGATAGGACTTGCTCCTTGAGCTGCTGGCAGTCGCAGATACCGAGCTGCTGCAACTGTTTATTAAAAACACAGCACTCTGCAAACACGAAAGTGGACGTATAGGGTGTGATGTCTGCCCGGTGCTGGAAGGTTAATTGATGGGCTTAGCGTAAGCGAAGGTCTTGATCGAAGCCCCAGTAAACGGCGGCCGTAACTATAACGGTCCTAAGGTAGCGAAATTCCTTGTCGGGTAAGTTCCGACCTGCACGAATGACATAATGATGGCAGCGCTGTCTCCAGCAGAGACTCAGTGAAATCGAAATCGCAGTGAAGATGCTGTGTACCCGCGGCTAGACGGAAAGACCCCGTGAACCTTTACTACAGCTTTACATTGAACTTTGACCTGACTTGTGCAGGATAGGTGGGAGGCTTTGAAACCGAGACGCCAGTCTTGGTGGAGCCATCCTTGAAATACCACCATGGTCATGTTGGGGTTCTAACTCAGGTATCACAATACCGAGGACAATGTATGGTGGGTAGTTTGACTGGGGCGGTCTCCTCCTAAAGAGTAACGGAGGAGTACGAAGGTGCGCTCAGACCGGTCGGAAATCGGTCGAAGAGTATAAAGGCAAAAGCGCGCTTAACTGCGAGACCCACAAGTCGAGCAGGTACGAAAGTAGGTCTTAGTGATCCGGTGGTTCTGTATGGAAGGGCCATCGCTCAACGGATAAAAGGTACTCTGGGGATAACAGGCTGATACCGCCCAAGAGTTCATATCGACGGCGGTGTTTGGCACCTCGATGTCGGCTCATCTCATCCTAGGGCTGAAGCAGGTCCCAAGGGTATGGCTGTTCGCCATTTAAAGAGGTACGCGAGCTGGGTTTAGAACGTCGTGAGACAGTTCGGTCCCTATCTACCGTGGGCGTTGGAAATTTGAGAGGATCTGCTCCTAGTACGAGAGGACCAGAGTGGACGAACCACTGGTGTTCGGGTTGTCATGCCAATGGCATTGCCCGGTAGCTACGTTCGGATGGGATAACCGCTGAAAGCATCTAAGCGGGAAGCCCACCTCAAGATTAGATTTCCCCAAAGAGCCGTTCAAGACTAGGACGTTGATAGGCAGGGTGTGGAAGCACAGTGATGTGTGTAGCTAACCTGTACTAATTGCTCGTTTGGCTTGACCATACAACACCCAAGTGGTTTGTATCAAGTCTAATTAATCTATCTTATATAGCCTAGGCTATAGAAACAGACAGAATATTTCGATATCACCGTTAACCTTGATTCAGTTAGGGTAAGTGGTACTTATTAAAAGTCACACAAACAGACTCATATCTAACCCCCTTTGCTGACGACAATAGCGCGATGGCACCACCTGATCCCTTCCCGAACTCAGAAGTGAAACATCGTTGCGCCAATGGTAGTGTGGTTTGCCCATGTGAGAGTAGGTCATCGTCAGCTCCTTATTCCTGATTAGCCCCCTTAACTTAATTGTTAAGGGGGCTTTTTTTATCTGATTGTTTAGAGATTAGAAAGATTGCTTAATAGTTTTGAATATTACATTATATAGATATCTTATACAGTGCATAATGCAATCTGAATTTTTAAGCTATAAAGATAAAATATCAAAAATAAATATAATAAGTTCAAATTACTCATTTGAAGAGGATGTATTCGTAAATGGAAAATAATAATACAGTGTGGATTCCCGTGTCAGGACTAGTACTAATTACGATTATAACTTTTGTGTATATTTACTTTTTCGGTACTAACTTCTCTTTAGAACATACTTCTTGGGCTGAATTTGGCTCTTTTTTTGGTGGGGTTCTAAGTCCACTTATAGCTTTGCTTGCTATTATAATGTTATATAAGACTTTGACTTCTCAAATACTGGAATTTAAAGAATCAGTTACTTACTTAGCGAGAACAGCAAAAATTGCTGCTGATGACTTAGAGTTGACGAGACAGCAAACTCAAGATAATGAAACATTATCAGTTCTTGCGAATGCAGAAGTCCAAATTTCATTCTTATTAGATTGTGTTATTTCTGAAGAAAGAACACAGCCTAGATTGAAAATATTTCATATGTGTATCGAAAGCGCTCGGTTAGATAATCCTTTGAGTTGGAGTGATAGCTATGTAGAGTTTGTAAATACTGCACAACAAGAGGGTTCAGTGGTTTGGTCATATGTCTATTCTTTGACCGAAGTTACAGAAAGTATGGTAGAAATACTCCAGGACTATAGTAGCAATCATTCAGGCAAGTTCTCGCCAACGATTTTGTATTATCATGGTAGGTTATTACCTATAATAAAACTGCTAAATGACTGTAAGTTTATAACGGATGAGCGCAGAAAGCAGATCATACAGATAGTAGATATGCATAAATAAAGAAACTATGCAGTATGAAAGTTTTACATATAACTTAAAATAGCCATTAAGTCTAAAAAATAAGCTGAAAATTAAACCCTAACTGCTGTATTTTAAGCTACTTTATATGATCGGTATATTATCTACTCTCTACGATTAGCTTCAGTGTTCTAAGAAATTCAGTATTCAATTCACGTCTTACGATAATTGACGTTTAGTAATGACCATAAATAACTAAAGCCAGAATCTCTCCCACCAAAAAAGCCCATATTAGGAAACTAATATGGGCTTTAACATCCAGTAAAGTATCTAACAAACTAGCCTAGCCATCAAGCCCCTTCACCAAACTTACCACTTTGGAAGTCAGTGACCGCTTGCATGATTTCTTGCTGACTGTTCATGACAAAGGGACCGTATTGCACAATCGGCTCGCGTAGTGGGCGGCCCGTGATTAAGATTACTTTGGTATCCTCACTACTATCGGCTGTGATTGTAACACCGTCGGCATCTTCGTCATTTTTCAAGATAGCCATGTTTTTAGTCAGCACGGTTTCGCCTGCAATATCCACCGTACCGCGGTACACAAAGGCAAACGCATTGTGATCGGCTGGAATGGCTTGGTTAAAGCTAGTCCCTGCAGGTAGATGAATATCCAAATACGTCGGCTCAGTAATATCGCGGGTGACTGCACCTTCTACGCCATGCGATCTACCTGCGATTACCGTAACGTCTACGCCATCTACAGTTGTGTATTTAGGCAAGTCCTCACTTTGGAAGTCTTTATACCACGGATTATTCATTTTATCTTTGGCAGGTAGATTAAGCCACAGCTGAAAGCCTTCCATCGCGCCGTCTTCTTGTTCCGGTAGCTCTGAATGAATAACACCGCTCGCCGCTGTCATCCACTGCACGCCGCCGTTCTGTAATAGCCCTTCGTTACCCGCGCTATCACGATGACGCATACGGCCTGTAATCATATAAGTAATGGTTTCAAAGCCGCGATGCGGGTGATTGGGGAACCCTGCGACATAATCATCTGGATTGTCACTTTTGAAGTTATCTAGCATCAAGTACGGATCGAGGCGCTGTTGCAGCTGCTGCGTCAGTACGCGAGTGAGTTTAACACCAGCACCGTCTTGGGTATCAACCCCAGCAAAAAGCTGCTCGATTTGACGCGATTGGGTAACGGTGTCTTTTTTGCTATTCGCTACAGTATTATTCATTATTCTTTCCTGATTTTTTAATATCTGTTGGTGAGCATTGATTTATTACTCTTAGCTATTTATTTGAGGCCAAAGGGGTATATTTCAATAGTATTATATAATTTATATTAATAGGTAATAACGATAATTAAGTATTATTTAATAAATTATCAGTACATTATCAGTACAAAAGGGATTACTATTAAAGAGTAGCCAATAATAAAAATCTTACTTACCTACTGAGGTTTAGTTGCTAAACTGATGAGCATTAACCAATACCATGCTTAGAATAGAGAACGGATAATATGGCAGTCGATTTAACCAATACTTTAATAGTGGCTATATCAGCGACAGCATTGTTTGATTTAACGGAGTCTGAGAACCACCTTTTACAGCTACTACAGCAGCGCCCTGACGAGGCAGTAAAGGAGTTTCGCGATTATATGGCGAAGCGTGAAGATCAGCCATTAGATAGTGGTGCAGGATATCCATTAATCAAAGCACTGCTCAATCTAAATAATTACTGTAACGACTGTCTATCAGCGGATTTAACGACTGAGTCGCCACTTGTGGAAGTCGTCATCGTCTCAAAGAGCAGTCCTGATACTGGCATTCAAGTGCTCAATGCCATTCGTGACAACGGTTTGAATATTTCACGTTCCGCCTTTGTATCCGGAAGTCCTGTCGCTCCATATATCAAAGATTTTAATGTCGATCTGTTTTTGACGACCAATCGCGAAGATGCGCAGCAAGTGGCGGATGCCAATATCTGTGCCTGTGCCATATTAGACGCTACTCCTGTCAATACCTATAAGTTAGATACGGATCAGCTACGTATTGCCTTCGATGGCGATGCGGTATTGTTTGATGATTCTGGCGAGTTACTCTATAAGCAAAAGGGGCTACGAGCTTTTCACGATCGTGAAGTAAAAATGCGTGATTTACCGATTGAAAAAGGCCCTTACGCTGAGCTATTGATCAAACTGTCAAATTTACAGGAACGTTTACCGGCTGGTTTACAGTATTCGCCAATCAAAATTGCGCTTGTGACCGCCCGTAATGCACCTGCTGATTTGCGCGCTATTAAAACGCTGCGAGAGTGGGGCGTGAATGTCGATATGGCATTTTTTTTAGGAGGGCTGGAAAAAACAGCAGTGCTTAGGACATTTGCACCGCATATATTCTTTGATGATTCAATCAAGCATATCGATGCAGCACGTCGATTTATACCTACAGCCTTGGTTCCTTATCGTTCGACGTCGTTACTGCACGGTGATAGCTATCTAACTAACGATAAAGATGCAACATTATTGTCATTCAAGCCTGCTGTGCGCCCACTATTTGTAGTAAATCATTGAGCATGTACAGATAAGCGAAATTTAAACAATAGGATGGTATATGAATTGGCAGCAATTGCTCAACTTGATTGTGGCGCGAATAAAGCAGGTTGTTGGTTTATACGCTTTTGTACTCATACCGATGTGGGGCATGTTTTTTCTGAATGAAAGCGTGCTATTTGGACTGTGGAATATCTTTGGAATTGTACCGCGCGCGTTAGATGTGGGTAGCATGATCGGAGTATTCGCCTCATGGACGATGCATGGCAACTTGTCACACTTAATTGGCAACACAGTAACACTACTACAAATTTTGTTTTTGTTCGGATTATTTGAGAAAAACGCTTACCGTACCATTATCAAACTGGTCATCGCTTCAGGATTGGTTACTTGGGTGATTGGGTCACCATCCTCTATTCATATCGGTGCATCAGGATTATGTTTTGCGATGTTTGGTTACATGATAGGCGGCGCATTATTTGCGCGGCGTTGGGGCTATTTATTGGCCTGTATTATCATGGGAACAGGTTACTGGCTGACCATCAAGCAAGGTCTGATGCCGCAGCCGGGAGTCTCTTTTGCCGCACATTTTGGGGGATTGTGCGCAGGGTTACTGCTGGGCGCAACTTCCAAGCATCACTATACCAGTGTCAGTCGCCATCAATAAGTGCTTAAGGCTGCTGATTTAACCATCTTGTCATGGTGTGGTTTTACTGGTTTTACTGACAAACACTCAAAAACAAAGGATCGTCAGTAGTTAGCGGTCGCCATTGGGTGGTATTTGCCACATATTCTCTCAAGCCAAGCTCACGATCTTTGGCTACAGGTATCCTATAATCGGCACGTGCAGGCGCACGGCAATCAATCACTTGTGGTATCTGCTGTACACTCATACGCCGTTCAAACAAATATAAATTGACCAAATATAGACCCTGATCGGCACTGCGCGCACGTTCGTTGTCAACAGCCATAAAGCGCACGGTCTGAGGCTTTAGGTAAGACCAAGGTCGAAACCAAG
Organism: Psychrobacter pacificensis; assembly: GCF_018336615.1. Lineage (NCBI taxonomy): Bacteria > Pseudomonadati > Pseudomonadota > Gammaproteobacteria > Moraxellales > Moraxellaceae > Psychrobacter > Psychrobacter pacificensis. The sequence continues at coordinate 326,664 of NZ_CP048752.1, forward strand.
CGGTATCCTCGATTTTTTTGACGACGGTGACACCCTCTGGCAGCTGAACCACTTGCTGATCGTACCAGTTGTATTCTTGATGAATCTGAAACGCAAAAATACCGATGGCAGCAAACAATGGAATCAGCCACTTGGGCGCACGCTTTCCTGCCAGTTTGCTCAAATGTGTGATAATCAGTGCCAACCCAGCCATACCAAACCCAGCAGCGATGGTCGCAATAAACTCATAAATCATAAAATAAATCCTCAAAGCGGTGGGTCAATGTGTCAGTTGGTTAATTCATCAATCAAGCAGTGATACCATAAAAAATCACCCACAAGCAGCTATGGCTCATGAGTGATGATCATCTTAACAGATAAAAGCGAAAGTCGGCTTAATGATCAATCGCACCACCTGCGCCGCGTGGGTAACGGACACTTTCGACCAACTCTTGAATCTCTCTTGGAGGCGCTTTGGTACCGTAAGAGACTGCAAAGGCAACCGCAAAGTTCAATAGCGCGCCAATCGCGCCGAATGACAGTGGCGAGACACCAAGAATCCAGTATTCAGCCGTATCAGGTAGGTTGGCCGTACCAGCGATAAAGAACCAGCCTTTGTACATAAAGATATAGACCAAAGTGGTAAATAGGCCTGTGAGCATACCGGCAATCGCGCCGACATTATTGATGCGTTTTGAGAAAATACCCATCATCAAGGCAGGGAAGAGCGACGCCCCTGCGATACCAAAGGCCAGTGCTACCACCTGAGCGGCAAAGCCTGGTGGGTTCATACCCAACCATGTGGCGATCAAAATCGCGACACCCATCGAGATACGCGCCGCCATCAGCTCGCCTTTATCCGTGATATTGGGGTTAAAGTGACCTTTGATCAAGTCATGACTAATGGCTGATGAGATGGCGAGCAGTAGACCTGCGGCGGTTGATAGTGCCGCGGCCAGACCACCTGCTGCGATCAGTCCAACCACCCATGGTGGTAGCTGCGCAATCTCTGGGTTTGCCAATACTAAGATATCGTTATTGACATCTAGCTCGTTACCTGCCCAGCCTGCATCAGCAAAGCGGCCTTCAGCTTCAAGATCGTGTAAGACGCGAGCGGCGTCAACCGCCGTGGTAGCTGCGCCAACATCACCACCTTCGGTTTCGGCATTGGTTAAAGCCAGCTCCGCTGCGCCAAGGCCACTATCGTTATACATCTGAATGCGGCCATCGCCGTTTAGATCGTTATATTTGATTAGACCTGTTTGCTCCCATGTACGCATCCAATCTGGACGTTGGTCATACTCGATCGCAGGCTCATTCACGCCTTGTGGGTAGATAGTATCAAGTAAGTTCAAACGTGCCATAGAGCCTACCGCAGGCGCAGTGAAGTAGAGCAGGGCAATAAAGACCAATGCCCAACCCGCTGACCAGCGCGCATCGGCCACTTTGGGTACGGTAAAAAAGCGAATGATGACGTGCGGCAAGCCTGCTGTACCAATCATCAATGACAACGTAAACAGCACCATATTTAGCTTATTGGGCACATCAGCGGTATACGAGGCAAAGCCTAAATCTGTCACCACTTGATCAAGTTTGGTCAATAGCGGTAAGCCTGATTCTGTATGAGTTGAGAACATACCAAACCCAGGGATCGGGTTGCCCGTCAATTCAAGCGAGATAAAGACCGCAGGAATGGTATAGGCGATAATTAATACCACATACTGCGCCACCTGCGTATAGGTAATCCCTTTCATACCGCCAAGTACCGCGTAAAAGAACACCACAAATGCTGCAATAATCAAACCTGTGTTGTTATCGACTTCCAAAAAGCGCGAAAATGCCACGCCTGCACCCGTCATCTGACCGATAACATAGGTGGTTGACGCAATAATCAAACAAGCAACTGCTACCATGGCTGCGGTCTTAGAATAAAAACGGTCCCCAATAAAATCAGGAACCGTAAATTTACCAAACTTGCGCAAGTAAGGTGCCAGTAGCATGGCCAGTAGCACATAGCCACCTGTCCAGCCCATCAAATAAGAAGACGCACCGTAGCCGCCTGCCGCGAGTAGACCTGCCATAGAAATAAATGACGCTGCACTCATCCAGTCTGCGCCTGTTGCCATACCATTGAGTACGGGGTGTACACCGCCACCTGCCACATAAAAATCGCTGGTCGACCCTGCACGCGCCCAAATCGCAATCCCAAAATATAGCGCGAAAGACAGCCCCACAAAGATAATATTAATTACAAATTGACTCATAAGGCTATTCCTCGTCTAGGCCATATTGTTTATCCAACTTATTCATACGCCACGCGTAAAAAAAGATGATGATAATAAAGATCGCAATAGAGCCTTGCTGCGCAAACCAGAAGCCCAGATCAGTACCGCCAATGGCGATGCCCGCCAATAAAGGCCGTAGCAAAATAGCAAAGCCATAGGAACACAGCGCCCAAACGACTAGGCAACCTAAAATCAGCCGCACATTGGCACGCCAATATCCAGAGGGATCATCATGGTTTTTCATAGGACAACTCCTTTTGTCTTACATAAAACAGGGTGAGTGGTTGGCGATAGCCATTCAATGATGATGTGTACCAATACTTTGTTAATAACACCCAATCTGATTGTAGAAGCTATTAACGGTATATAGATTAGATACAAACCAAGCGATCAAATGGCCGATCAAACCAACAAGTGGATAACGCTTGTTATATTTTTAGCACACTTGTGGTGACTAAAAACAGTAGATAGACAAACGATTACAGGTCGTACATGGTCATTATTACGCGTAAGCATGCGGCGATTGGCCAATCAGTGCTTAACGCTATTGCCATCATCATGAAAAAAAGAGGGAGTGGTGCCGAAGAGAGACAATCCGCTGTCTTTTTTAACTCTTGTCTTCTTGACAAAAGAGAGTATGGCTCGTTCACATGGTGGTTATATCACCATGATGGTTATGGTAGAACGTCATTGGGTAATGATCCAAACGTGTACGCCATAATAGAGTTATATCGATACTATAAGCATCAATCATCTAAACCCTATTGGGAATATATACAAAATCTCAGTAATTCACAATAAGTATATTTCACAAGCTTTTTGTAACAAAATATGTATAAATACAACTACTCAGTATCAAACAGGTAATGTTTTACCCACAGTAAATATCGGATATATGGACAGTTATATGTCAATTTTGTTAAATCCACAACCTTCATGGTGATGTAAAATGCTAAAAAATATGGCTGATTGCTAATATTTTTTATCCCAATAATGATCTTGTCCTCATGTGGATTCGAGTATAACGGTAATCGGACATTGTAGGCAAATTATTACTAATATCGTATTTTTAATTGAAATAAAGGTGATATCCACTATTTAGTAAAACAAAAGTTAATTATTGTGTATGGATACAAATGAATACGGTTATGAAATAGCAGCAATAAATTGAATGTATAGATTTTATGGTTCATAGAATAGGTAAAAAAGAGATAAGCTGAAAGAAATAGCTGCGCTTTAGTCAAAATACCGCCACTTATCGCTAGACTGTACTTCAGCAATGGCCTTTGTCTTTGTGCAGTGAACAATAACCATCAAGCAGTCATCATGATGTTTTTAAGACATGGCTCACTGTAGCCAACTCTCAGCAGCGATTGTGCTGATTGTAAAATCAGCTTATAGAACGGAAAACCATCTTTAATCCTGACAGTTGTGTGAAGCCGAAAGACGAGGCCAATCGTCATGCTTGGATGGATTAGATTCTATTGTCAGAGAGTTTAGAGTTATAAGTAGTAGGTCAACATATAGTCGAACCACTATTAAAGCGTTACAGCGTTAGACTCGTTTAGCCTACTACTGTAGTACTTGCACTCGTCTGCCTTGTACCACTTTTAATATTGATTGACTATAGTCTGCTTAAACGAAAAAACCGCTCTTCTCTTTATACAGAGAAGAGCGGTTTTTATTGATATTTATGATGTAACATCATCTTTTACATGTTTGGATAGTTAGGGCCACCGCCACCTTCTGGGGTTACCCACGTGATGTTCTGTGATGGGTCCTTGATGTCACATGTTTTACAATGCACGCAGTTCTGCGCATTGATGACGAATTTGGCGCCTTCAGCATCTTTGACCACTTCATATACACCCGCTGGACAATACAAGCGTGCAGGCTCAGCATAGAGCGGTAAGTTGATAGAGATAGGCACGGTTGGATCAGTCAGCTTCAGATGCGTTGGTTGATCCTCTGCATGGTTGGTATTTGAGATGAATACCGATGACAATTTATCAAACACCAGCTTGCCATCAGGCTTGAGATAAGTCGGCTGATAAGCATGGTTGGCGCGCTCTAACTGATCGTAATCTGGTACACTATCATGCAAGGTCAGTGGCATTTTGCCTTTTAATAAGTTGTGCTCGATAAAGGTGAAAGCACCGCCCATAAACAGACCCATGCGGTGGATTGCAGGAGAGAAGTTGCGTGCCTCATAGTTGTCTTGATAGAGCCATGATTCTTTGTACATGGTGCTATAAGCAACGACTTCGTCATGCTGACGCTCTGCCTGTAGCGCCTCAAAGATCGCTTCGGCGGCGAGCATGCCTGACTTCATCGAGGTATGGGTGCCTTTGATTTTTGCGGGGTTCAAGAAACCAGCATCATCACCCACCAACACACCGCCTGGGAATGTGAATTTTGGTAATGAGTTAAGCCCGCCTTTAGTCAAAGCACGTGCGCCATAAGAAATACGCTTACCACCTTCTAGAACACGCTTGATAACAGGATGGGTCTTCAAGCGCTGCATCTCATCAAATGGCGACATGTAAGGGTTGTGATAAGACAGATCCGCCACTAAGCCAAAGCTCACTTGGTTGTTTTCATCGAAGTACAACCACCATCCGCCAGTTGAGCCGGTTTCGGTCAACGGCCAGCCAAGACCGTGCATGACCACGCCTTGCTCATGCTTATCAGGCTCGACTTCCCACAGCTCTTTTAGACCGATACCATAATGCTGAGGATCAGAGTCTTTATCTAGATCAAAACGACTGATTAAGCGTTTTCCCAAGTGACCACGGCTGCCTTCGGCAAAAATAGTGTATTTGGCCAGCAGCTCATAGCCAGGCTCAAAGCTAGGCTTGGCTTCGCCGTTGGCAGCCACACCCATATCACCAGTCAAAATCCCTTTTACCGAACCATCGTCATTGTATAAGATGTCATCGGCAGGGAATCCTGGGAACATCATCACTTCAAGCTCTTCTGCCTGTACAGCCAACCAACGAACCACATTGCCTAATGAGACAATGTAGTTACCGTCATTATGCATTGGGCCTGGAATCAATGAGTGCGGTACTTGAGTTGAACGTGTGGCAGAGTTTAGATAATAAAACCGATCTTCCGTCGCTGGTACGTTAAGCGGTGCGCCTTTTTCTTTCCAGTCTGGAATCAGCTCGTTTAGAGCGCGTGGTTCGATGACTGCACCTGATAAGGTATGGGCACCAAACTCGGAGCCTTTTTCGACCACACACACCATAAATTCATCGTTACCGGCTTCAATAGCGAGCTGACGTAAACGAATAGCCGCAGAGAGACCTGCAGGTCCACCACCAACGATGATGACATCGAACTCCATGGACTCACGCTCGATCTCAGGTTCCGGCTCTACGACTGGCGCTGCCGTCTCTGTTACTACTGGTGCGTCAGCGTCTACAGTAGTGCTGTCTACAACTGGCGCTTGATTGTCTTGCTCTTGCATACCTACTCCTAAACTTTAGTGGCTTATCTCAGGGCATCATTAGCGTAACAACCGAATAATAGATTTGCGGCGCTAACGTCACTCAGACATATGGCTGCCCGATAAAAATGTGTCATCAATACAAAATCTACTTGACCATTTCAATAAAAAATCGTTACTCATTATAAAAGAAAAGTCCTACAAACACGATACGCATTTATGAGCAACGGTGTTAAGGTTATATTGAAACAATAAGGGTGTTTAGATGATAAAGCTTCATCATACCCGAAACAAAAATTTATAGTAATAATAGATTTGCCAAACTTTGAATACTAGATAAAGGATTGTGCGATGAATAATGATAACAATTATACTGATGGGAATAACGGAAATAATTTGGAAGCCCCAGTCAATAAGACCTCCAGTCTAAATAATATGAATGCCCTCAGCCAATATCTCAAATCAACCGCTGCCACTCGTGAAGGGAGGGCAATACCGCCGCTTGATAAATGGCATCCGGAAAATATTGCCGATATGGATCTGGTGATAAAAGCAAATGGCGAGTGGTGGCATGAGGGTGGAGAAATGACCAGACAGTCACTCGTCAATCTCTTTGCAACCATTTTGTGGAAAGAAGAGAGTGACGGTGTAACCGAATATTTTTTGAAAACTCCTGTGCAAAAAATTCGTATTCAAGTAGAAGATGTGCCATTGCTGATCAATGATGTCGGTATCGTAAAAGAAAATGAGGTGAGCTGGTTGGAGTTTGTGACCACCACCGGTGACGTGGTTCGCTTGGACGATGAGCATCTCATTAGCTTACAAGCATATCAGCCTGATAATGCCGCAGACCGTATAGATGAGTCGCAAGTACGCCCTTATATGCCAGTAAGAAATGGTCTGAACGCGCTGATTGGACGCAATACCTTTTATCATTTGACGGAGATTGGTGAACTAACAGAGCATGATGGTAAGACGATGTTGACCTTACAAAGCGGTGGGAAGTCTTACTCTATGACTATGCCAGACCATTAAACGTTAATACATCAACAGCAGCATTTATAGATTATGACAATAAAATCCATTTCATCAGTGGAGATGTCATAATACAAGAAACGCAGATATCTCTGATTGAGTAGAAATCAGAGATAATATAGAGATGATGATATGTATCTAAAAATGGCGGTGAAGTAACGATGGCGAGTGCTGCAAATCAGATGACAACAAGTCAGGCAAATATAGAACACACAAATATTTTGGATAGTCATGTGCTGTCAAACACTGCTATTAACAATGCTGGCATGAATGCAATGATTATCGATGCAATCAGCATTGATGATGCCCAACGTGCTCCGATAGGACTATTCGATTCGGGGATTGGCGGCTTATCGGTTTATTTGCATTTAGCCCAGCAACTACCTAATGAGCGCTATATATATTACGCTGATACCTTAAATGTCCCTTATGGCAACCGCGAGAGCGATGATATCGAGTCGCTCACGCTAAAAGCCGTTGAATGGCTGCATAAGCAAGGCTGTAAGCTGATTGTGATCGCTTGTAATAGCGCATCAGCTTATGCCCTAGATACAGCGAGACGATCTTATCCGAATATGCCTATTGTAGGTCTAGTACCAGCGTTAAAGCCTGCGATATTGGCAAGCAACAGCGGTCATGTCGCGGTATTGGCCACGAAGGCGACGCTCAATGGCCGGCTGCTTAATGACGTTATTACCAATTTTGCCAATCCAAATGGTACGGTGGTGACAAAATATTTTGATCCACAGCTGGTACCTTGGGTTGAGGCTGGCATGCCATTACAAGATGAGACCGCGCAGCGCTTGCGCCAACAGCTACGGGCATTTGCTAACGAGGGTATTGACCAGCTAGTGCTCGGCTGTACACATTATCCATTTTTCAAATCGTTTTTATTAGACGAAATTGCGCAGCAGCAGTTGGCCATACAGGTGGTTGACTCTGGGCAAGCCATCGCTGAACGAGTCAAGCAGCTATTGGTCGCAAATCAGATGTCAGCCACTCTTTATAATGAGACAAGTACTCAGGATTTGAGTGCGATTAATAAGACAAATGTCGATATTAGACAGCCATTAATTTTCCATGCGACTAAATATAGTGATAGACTAAGCGCTTTGATTGAGCGTTTACTTGGTCAAGAGACTATACTGCAATACTATTCTGAGTAATGGTGAGCAAAGATATTTATGCAAAAACCTTTATTGCAGCATGGATGTGGTTAAAATACGTCGAATGTATTTTCGCAAGACTGTGCGAGTTGATACAAAACAAGATATTTTTGCTCTATTTCGTTTTATTCCCTTTTATGCCGCAACCTAAGCTCAGAGGTAATCGTGCCACATCGCCGCTATCATATTCATGTTATATGTGCTGACAACGATCAATTATTGGTGTTGGACAGCGTAGCGATATTTTTTCAAGTACGGGCGTTTTTGACTTATGATGTGTCTAGCAAGTTGCCAAAAGCTTCGCTATATGGTCGACAATGTATTGATTCTTGTGATTATGCATTGATGATCATTGGAGACAGTTACGGAGCCGTACAAAAGACAGGCGTGAGCCAAATGCATTTGAGTTACCTGAATGCCAAAGCTAAAGCCAAGCCCCTACTGATTTTCATCAAAAATCACTACCAAGAGACGGGTGTCAGTCGCCAATTACAAGAACTGATTAAACTCGTCTCTAGGCAAGACAATCAGATTTATTACTATGATACAGAGGACGATATCGAAGCGTTACTCGTACAAGCCTACTACAGCGCAGTAGCCAGTCATAAAGTGAGAGGTGGCTGGGTGAGAGCGACTGAGGAGATGATTAAATTTAGTCGACAAACGGTCGCCGAAAGACTTGCTGATCTCTTATCTAAGAATACTAATACCAACACTAATACCAACACCAACACCAATACCAATACTAATACCAATACTAATACTAATACTAATACTAATACTAATACTAATACTAATACTAATACTAATACCAAGAAAGAACGTTCTATTGATGAGGGTTTTGCGGCTGACAATGTTAGCAAACCAATTGTATTGACACAAACGTTTGATGTGCAATATAGTGCTCAAGCTTATGAAGGTGGTAACTTGAAGGATGTTACCAGAGAAGTAATATTATCTTGGCAAGAAGTATTAATCACCTTAATGAAAATACCGTCTACATTTTCGAGCTACGGGCTACAAAATGCCATTAATCGTCTGATCTCCCCAAAAGCTGAGATAGATATCAAAAACGATATGCCAAACGTTCACGCTGTCTCACGCTGCCAAATCTCTCAAGATGATCTCAATAACCTACAACGTCAGCTAGTAAGCGCCAACTGGATACAATTGACGACCTACGGTACACGTTTGTCACAAGAGCTTTGGAAGCTTACTTTTCATGCCAGAAGCCTACTAGAAAATGAAGATTCTCAAACGTCTGAATAAGATCCATCCTCATGACTGCTACCCTTTAATATCATCAAAAATTCTCTGCAGAAATGCTCACGGTGACCATGACTACGTTTTGTAATACAAAGCATACGCGGCAATGGTTGTGAATCGATTCAAGACTCGTGATAATAAGAACCATCAGATACTAATCTTATTTATATTAAAACTGGTATTAAAATTAAAAATGCATAAAACGTATTACACTATTGACCGATTAAGGAGAGCATACAATGAGCAACGCTAAAAATGACGAGTTATTAAGAGAGCTTGATGGTCTAGAGAAAAACATGCATGACGCTGATCAATTTCATACACTAGAAGAACAAGTGGCAGATATGAAACGTCGCGGCATCGATCCAAGCCAAGCCTACAAAGATTTGGATAGAAAAGCAGAAGATGAAGACTGGGGTGATGCGACTTGGAAAGAAAATGGCAAGTGGGAGCCAAAAACGCCTGCTGATCTAGATGATAACGCTCGTGAAAACTGGGACGGTGACAACGGTAAGCCAAATCCGCCACCTATTGTCTAAATCTTTCTTTAAATATCGATGCGATAGGTGAAGGTCTTCACTAGGCATCAAACCTAAAAAAGCCACGCTAATCATAGCGTGGCTTTTTTAATGATTTACGGTAGGACTATTCGTTATATTATTATGACCCTTCGTCAATGCGAACTAGCTTGATCGTCCCATCGGCACTAGCAACACGGCGATAGCGCGTATTAGTAGAAGTTGAAGGACTTATCGATGGTTGAGAAGAATAGCTATTAGGCGTAGTGGTCTGCTGCTCAATTAGCTGCCCCATACGATCGGCAGGCGCAGGGTTCAAAGGTCGGCTATTTGCTGGCTGACCGTACTTGACTTGACTTGGTGCTGCATTACCAACGATAGCACGATAGAACTTTTGGCCTGCGCGTCCATCTGCTGGGAAAATGCCATGACTGGTCTGATATTGCTGGATAGCCGTGCGCGTGTTGTCCCCAATGATGCCATCAACACCACCAATATCGTACCCTGCATTTAGTAAGGCTTGCTGAATATCTTTTGCTTGTTGACGACTGATACCAGGATCATCTGTTGGCCAAGCGGTGATGAAGTCCGTTTTGCTACTATCTTCACGAGTGATCAAATCTGATAAATGGGCGATCGCCAAAGCATAGTTTTCTGACGCATTATACGAGTAGAACGTATCAAAGTTTTTACCAACCAAAAACGCAGGACCATCGACACCAGCTGGTAGCAATAAACCCGCACTACTCAAGTCATAAGGCAGCGGACTACCGTTAGCCAGCGTTAGACCTTGATTGCGCCAATGGCTGATAGATTTTTTGTCTTTACGGTTGGAAGCCGCCCAAAATCCATCAGGTAGTTTGACTTCATAACCCCAAGGCTCACCCGTGCGATAACCACGTTTGTCTAAAAAATTTGCAGTAGAGGCGAGCGCATCAGGCACACTATTAACAAGGTCACGACGTCCATCGCCGTCACCGTCTACTGCTAGCTCTAAGAAGGTACTAGGCATAAACTGCGTTTGCCCAAAGGCACCTGCCCATGAGCCTGTCATATCATTGGGCGCGATATCACCATTTTGTACGATTTTTAGGGCATTGGCATACTCACCTTGAAAGTAGCTTTGACGACGATCAAAACAAGACAACGTCGCTAACGATTCAAACAATGGCTTTTTGCCCAGCGTCTGACCAAAGTTAGACTCTACGCCCCACACGCCAAGCACATGCTCCGCTTTTACGCCATAGCGCGATTCGATTTGGCGCAGCGTGTCACGCCACTGGCGCTTGGCACGGATACCATCTTCGACACGCTCTTTGTCTACTAGCGCGGATAGATAATCCCAAACGTCTTTTTGAAACTCTGGCTGATAGTTGAGTGACTGAATGACACTAGGATCAGGCTGGCTTGGACGATAGTTGTTAAAGGTATAGCTACTGACACCGCGAAACTTGCTCGAATTTTTTAGGCCATCCAAGCATTGCTGAAATTCACTATTGGACAGATCTGGAGCGGGCGGCTGAGCTGCTTGGGCAGTGCTCGCAAGGCTAATGCCAACTGCAACACTAAGCAATGACAAGGTAGAAAAAGGATTCAAACGCATGAAAATATCCTATAAACGTTAAGTTGGTTGCTAAGAGACAAAAATCAAAAGGCTAAAAGTGGTATCAAGGTAGAGTAACCAATCCCAATAATAAAGAAAAGGTATCGCAGCACTCAGTTACTATAAGCTGACGTTCGCGTGAGGTTACAAGAGCATTTCATTAGAGACAGAGCCCAGCATTAACTGGTACTTAACTTTAAAAAGACCGTAGCAAGCAAAAAAGACTCAGTTAGCCAGCTCACCGTCTAACGCGTCAATAAAGCCATGAATCCGCGCCGCATTTTTACCCAAGTCGCTGCCACCAATTCGTGATTTGCTGCGTATATCGACTAAACGTTCATTCTCGCTATCCGTGATACGGACGACGATATCGTCTTTAAAACTGAACCAAGCAGTGGTATCCGTCGCTTCTATAATGCCTTTGTCTGCATCAATATTGACTAGCTCCCAGCCCAAGTTTTCAATGGCTTGTGTGCTTGCCGCAACCAATTCAGGTTGCGTTTGGTCATAGCGTAATGTCTGTAATTCAGGATAACCGATACGCTGTTGTTCTGCGGTCTCGATACCATCGTAAGCGACTGGATTGGGTGCATCAGCGCGTAGTGGGGCAATGGCGACAAATGCAGGTGGGTTCACCAAGTCGGTCGAGATATCATGGATGGGCGGTACGTTTTTGGCGGTATTCATCATGCTGAGTGGTATGGCAATGGCAGTGATAGCAAGCACTGCTGAGATTAACGCACTACCAATGCTCGCTGTATTTCGCTTAAACAATAGCTGTATGGCTAATAGTATTGATGCCGCAATACCAGCAAATAAAATACCCCAAATTTAAACCCTGTAAACGCATTCGCTAACTCAATCAAGCCAAACTTATAAAGTGGCCCTGCAAGCGCGACCAGTAAGACAGCAATCAAACTTATCAGATCAACGAATATTTTCATTGCGCTTCTTCCTTGTGATTGAGTACTAACTCATTGCTGCGCAAACCAATTCTTTACTGCTTATTTCAAGAGCCAAATATGCTCTGTGACTTTTAGATTGGGTGCAGACCCTATAGAAGAAGGTTCGCTTGATAGCTCACAGATCTGATAGTGACTGCCATAATATTGCTGCAATTGCTCATGATTGATAGAGAATGGCGGCCCATCTTTTTTGTTTTGATCGTAATTAAGCGTTATTAGCAATTGTGGCGCATTGTCGCTAACTTTACGTATCTGTTCGCTATAGTCGGGACGCATATCAGCTGGCAGAGCAATCAAAGCTGCTTTATCATATATCGCATCGATAGTACCTAGATCTGTAGAGGTCAAAGCAAAGATATCAGCGGCCCAGAGTGTAATATTTCGCTGCTCATCACCATCTACCAGCTGACCTTGGTAGTATTTAATATCTGGATTTTCTACATGCTGAGAGACAATAGGTTGGATATTTTGTTCAGCAAAGAATGCTTGTACGGCTGTCTCAACCAACTCAACGCCCACCACATCATACCCTTGTGCCGCGAGCCAAACCATATCGATAGATTTGCCGCAAAGAGGCACAAAGATACGGCTACCGACTGCTAAATCTAAGTGATCAATATACTCAGTTAATAATGGATTAACAGCTGACTGATTAAATCCGATACGCTTTTCTTGCCAGCGTTTGTGCCAAAATTCGGGATTCATAATTTACGCCTATCTATAGGTATTTGTTGATATCTTTATAATAACGTCTTATTTGAAAATGCTGAACACAATAAAAAGCCAAACACCTATTTTATAAGCATTTGGCTGTTAGCAAGCAGGATTTGTTAATCAATCGTTTAGCTCGTCATATATTGACTAAATTCTTTACGCAGTTTGGCAAGCTTTGGTGGTATGGCAAAATTGCAATAAGCCTGTCCTGGATTTCTGTTAAAGAAGTCTTGATGCGCCTCTTCTGCGCGGTAAAATTCAACAGCAGGGTGTACTTCTGTGACGACATTGATGCCCATATCACGCAGCTTATTAATGGTGCGATCAACCGTTGGTTTTTGATCTTCCTCAGTATAAAAGACCACGCTGCGATACTGACTGCCAACATCATTGCCTTGACGATCCATCGTTGTGGGATCATGCGTGGCAAAAAATACGTCGAGGATGACTTCCAACGGGACGGTCGTCTCATCAAATTCGACTTTGATGACTTCGACGTGTCCAGTGTCACCACCGCATACGGCTTCATAATTGGCTGATACTGCATCGCCGCCCATATAGCCTGAAACGACAGACTGCACGCCTTTTACGGATAAAAAGACAGACTCGGTGCACCAAAAGCAGCCACCGCCTAATACGATTGTTTGCATAATTTTTTCCTATTTTTATAAATATAAAATCATCGTTGTTTGCCTAGGTGTTATCTATCAAACAATATCGTTTAGCTTAGCAGGGCATCTGGTGGCGATAAGTAACAAACAGTAATGTTATAATGGGCTTTTGCTACGTGTGGTATGACCGCAGCGCTAATAAAAACGGTGCGGTTTGCCAATCATTTTATTTGAATAATGAGTGTGACCATGAGCCAGCCAACGCCCGATACTGCCCCAGCCATCCAGCATGATACGCTATTTACCACACCGCTGGACAAAGCGGCGCGTTTTTCTTTTGATGAGCAAGTGGTGGCTTGTTTCCCCGATATGATTCGCCGTAGCGTACCCGGTTATGGTCAGGTATTGGCCATGCTGCCCATATTTGCCCGTCGTCACTGCAAGTATCGTCAGCAGGGCGATAGTGGTCAACGCGTTAGCCGTATTTATGACTTGGGCTGCTCGCTTGGTGCCGCCAGTATGACGCTGGCTGGTGAGTTTGACCCGCAAGACTTGCAGATTAAGGCGATTGATATCTCCCCCGCGATGACGTCCGAAGCCACGACGTTATTGAGTGACAATTATCCTGAGCACGATATCGAAGTCATTACTGCAGACATTCGCGACGTTGAGCTTGAGCCATGCGACATGGTGATTTTAAACCTAACGCTACAGTTTTTACCAGCAGCCGATAGAGTCGCAGTATTAGAAAAAATCTATGCGGCCTTGAGCGAAGGCGGCATACTGGTATTAACCGAAAAAACTCATGCCTTTGATGAGCAGTATGATGCGTGGTTGGTTGAGCGTTATTATGACTTTAAGCGTGCCAATGGCTATACCGAAATGGAAATCAGTGGCAAGCGTAATGCATTAGAAAACGTGCTGATTACCGATACGCTAGATGAGCATCATGCACGGTTAGATCAGGTTGGCTTTAAACGTCATCTGACGTGGTTTCAGTTTTTAAATTTTGTCTCTATTGTGGCGTTTAAATAATCCTTACTTTTAACACAGTTATTTCTTCATCATTACGGTAATCTGCTTCTATGCTAAACGACACAATTACGCACGCCGAACGCGAACTATATTTAACCCTATTAGAGCTGGCTCAGCAGCAGCCGAGCGCTTATGAGTGGCTGACGCGACTGCCAACATGGTTAAATGACATCAAGGACAAAGCTAACTACGCACATGCGCCTGCTTATCAAGCGTCAGTCGCTCGTTTACCACAATTGGCTGTCAATCACGTCGATCTCAACAGCGATATATTGACGATTGAGGCAAGTCTAAATGAGTCTCAGCGCAAACAAACAACGGCGTTATTAAAGCAGTTGATGCCGTGGCGTAAAGGCCCATTTCAGATTGGCGGTCAAATCGGCGATGATGAGTCAGGTATTAAGATCGATACCGAGTGGCATAGTGATTGGAAATGGCAACGTGTTGCGCCGCATTTAAGTAGGCTTGATGGTCGGCGTGTATTGGATGTGGGCGGAGGTTCTGGCTATCACGGTTGGCGTATGGCAGGGGCTGGCGCGGACACGGTCATTATTATTGATCCGTCATGCTTGTTTTACCATCAGTTTATGGCGATTCGTCATTTTGTCGGTAGCGCGGATGCCCATACTCATAATACAGGCCGTTACCGTACGCATTATATTCCTGTGCCGCTCGAGGCCTTGCCAGAGCATAGCCAACTGTTTGACACCGTATTTAGCATGGGTGTGCTCTATCATCGCCAGTCACCGTTCGAGCATTTACAACAGTTGAAAGGGCAGTTGGTCAAAGGCGGTGAGCTAGTGCTTGAGACGTTAGTTATCGAAGGCGATGCCAATACAGTCCTAGTACCGCACGACCGCTACGCGCAGATGAATAACGTGTATTTTTTACCATCGGTCGCCGCATTGATAGGTTGGCTAGAAAAAGCAGGTTTCTCAGAAGTGCGTTGTGTCGATGTGGCTGTCACCTCAATGAAGGAACAACGAAAAACCGAATGGATGACCTATCATTCGTTAGCAGACTTCTTAGATCCTAATGACTCAACTAAGACCATCGAAGGATATCCTGCACCCATGCGTGCGACTTTGATTGCGAAAAAGTAGCAAGACTTTTATTGTAGCTACCATCAGCTTGCTATCGCTACCTGCTCTCGCAGGATACGGGACACCATCCAAAGATTCAGGTTTTGTACAAGACGACTGGCAAGTGGTTTGTGATAATACGCGTACTTGCCGAGTGGCAGGCTACTCAAGTGACGCCTCAATAGATAAGCCTGTTTCAGTGCTATTCACCGTATCGCCAAAAGTAGCGCTGCCAAAGGCACAAATTCAGTTGGCATCAAAAGTATCCAAAGATAAGGCTGAGCTGTGGTTAAATAATAAAAACTATGGGACATTGCAGCCCGCTGGAAGTGACGCTGCATTATATGATCTATCTGCTAAGCAAACACAAGCAATTATCGATAAGGCTCGATAAGAAATATTTGGGATTTAATGACGAAAAATGACTGATTATATCAGCCATTTTTTGAAAGCGACTTCCATGACTATTTTAAGGATGAAACCAACAGAGCCTGCGCCAAGGGCCAAAAAGATCCAAAAGGTACCTGCGCGCCCAGCATCAGAAGTTTTAGAGATATCCCACATGATAAAGAATAAGAAAGCGATGAATATCGGCAGTAAGACGTACAAGCCCCAACTGGTGACCGTACTGGCAGCAATAGCAAACATAGCGTAATCCTATAGGGTAATAACGCGTCTTCTATGGCGTAAAAGCGTCATAGAAGCGCAATATAAACCATCATTATAACGTGTAAGCGGTTGGGTATAAACGACTGCCCAGTATCGGGCAACAGGAACGCTACAATTGACAAAGTCATTCGCTCATTGATTTTATATTATTTATACCAGATTTATTTTACTAAGCATCAGCAAACGAGCGAACAAAATTTATATTAATCCCAATTATCAATATTAGTTGTCATAACGGTAAGATTTTAGGGCTAATTTTGGCGCAAATGGTGCAATAAAGCGCAAAGATTGTTATATTTACAGATTACTTATCTTTTTGCATTATTTTATCCCTGCAATGTCGGTCGGCACTATAATAAGCAGTTATCGACTGCTCGCATTCGCACCGTTTTTGTTGTTTATTTAATTGAGTTCAAATCCCTATGTCACAAGCCCAAATTGATACGCTTGCATCCCTATTCAATGATGCCATTCAAACCCTACAAGCAGATGGTACGCTACCAAGCGACTGGCAGAACAACAGCCAAATCACGCGTACGAAAGATTTAAGCCACGGTGATTTTGCCAGCAATATCGCACTGACGGCGGCCAAAGCGGCCAAGGCCAATCCACGCCAACTTGCCGAAAAAATCGTCAATGCACTCCCTGAGAATCAAGACATTCGCCAAGTAGAAATCGCCGGTCCTGGGTTTATCAACGTATTTTTAAACTCAGAGGCTAAGTTTGCGGTATTGGACGATATTTTTACTCAGCAAGATCGTTTTGGTCTGAGTAATCAGTTTGATGGTCAAAAGGTACAAGTCGAGTTTGTCTCTGCCAATCCGACCTCAAGCCTGCATGTCGGTCACGGACGCGGTGCAGCGTTTGGTATGAGCGTATCAAACTTACTAGAAGCCATCGGTTACGACGTCACTCGCGAGTATTATGTCAATGATGCGGGTCGTCAGATGGATATTTTGGCGACCAGTACCTATTTGCGTTATTTGGCGCTAAATGGTGAGCAAATCACGTTCCCAATCAACGGCTACCAAGGCGATTATGTCAGTGATATCGCACAGACATTAAAAACGCAGCATGGTGACAGCTACGTTCATCGTTTTGCCGATGTTGCCAAAGACGTACCAGAAGACGCAAAGTTTGAGATCAATGCGGATGGCGAAAAAACGCTCATTTCAGGTGACAAAGAAGCGCATATTGATGGCTTGATTGCGGGTAGCAAAGCCTTGCTTGGTGACAGCTATGCGCTGTTTTTAAATGCCGCCTTGAGCAGTATTTTGGCCGATATCAAAGACGATTTGAATGACTTTGGTGTGAGCTACGAGTGCTGGTTCAGTGAAAGATCGATTGATAGCGAGATTGAGCCTGTCCTACAAATACTCGATGACAAAGGTTACTTGTACGAAAAAGACGGCAACATCTGGTTCAAATCGACCGATTTTGGTGATGAAAAAGACCGCGTGGTTCGCCGTGCTAATGGTCAGTCGACGTATTTTGCCTCGGATATTGCTTATCATAAAAACAAGTTTGATCGCGGTTTTGACAAAGTGATTAACGTTTGGGGCGCCGACCACCATGGTTATGTGCCACGCGTAAAAGCGGCGCTGCTCGCGTTGGGGATTGATGCTGAACGTCTTGATGTCGTGCTCGTACAGTTTGTGGCATTGTGGCGCGGCAGTGAAAAAGTACAAATGTCTTCACGCTCAGGTCAGTTCGTTACTTTGCGTGATTTACGTGCAGAAGTCGGCAATGATGCGGCGCGTTTTTACTATGTCGCGCGTAAGCCTGAAGTACACATTGACTTTGATTTAGAGCTTGCCAAATCACAAAGCAAAGACAATCAAGTGTATTATATTCAGTATGCGCATGCGCGCGTTTGCCGTGTATTAGAAAAACTGGCAACCTACGATTTGGCAGTAGATGATGCTGTTGGTTTGGCACATCAAGATTTGCTTAATGCGCCCAATGAAGACGAGTTGATTAAACTGTTAGCTGGTTATCCAGCGACACTATTACGTGCAGCGACTGGCTACGAGCCGCATGTCTTGACTAACTACTTAAAAGAGCTTGCTGCATTGTTCCATGGTTGGTATGACACCAATCGCATTTTGCCTGTCAGTCTCACGACAGGTGAAACACCAAGCTCAGATGAGATGGCATTGATGCAAGCACGTTTGCGCTTGTCCAAAGCAGTTAGACAGGTCTTGGCGAACGGCCTTGGTCTGCTTGGTTTGTCAGCACCTTCTGCTATGTAGTCATTTTCTAACATGTGACATGAGTATAGACAGCCAATAGCATTAATTCGATGATGACCGTTAAATTCAGTAGGGAGAACGAGATCCATGCTAGCCAAAAAACCGAAAGGCGCAACAGAAAAGCGCAAATCAAGTAGCGTATCGGGCTTATTGTGGATGTTTGTTGGGGCGGTATTGACCCTTATGATCGGGGTATTTATCTACCTTTCACCATTATTCAACTTTAGTCCCGCTGATGGTAGCGCCGAGAACGATCCTGACAGGCAGGTGCAGCCGCGCGTAGATACTGATACCGATAATGGCGATTATGAATTCTACGATATTTTGCCCAATCAAGAGATGGCAACCATTCCTGATGAAGATATCGCTGAGATTGATAACGATCAGATAGGAGATATTGGCGCGTTTGAGCCGGATGTCGTCGTGACCCAGCCGGATAGTACGGCAGCTAATGGTATAGATAATGCTGGTAGCTTTGGTAATGTGGAAAGTCCTGCAGGCGAGACCAGTGGCGGTAGTAATACTGCTGCGGGCGACGATATTGTTGTTGTTGAAGAGGACGCAACTTATGATGGCACGCCACCTGCTAACACCAGCAACTCTGCGACCCGTAACAACAATGCAGGAGCAGGTACGGCAAGTATTCAAGCGGCCAAACCTGCTGCGACCTATATTTTGCAGATCAATAGCTTTAGTGATGCAGATGAAGCAGATCGTCGCCGCGCCCAAGTATTGATGGCAGGCGTGGATGCCAGAGTAGTCAAAAATACGACAGGTAATGGCTTACCTATCTATCAGGTAATCTCGCGTCCGTTAAGTAACCGTCAGGCAGTGACAACAGCACAGCAGCGCCTACAAAATAACGGTATTGACTCTATTATCGTTGAACAGCGTCGTTAGTCCAAGCGCTATATATAATAATCGGTATATATAAGAAGTATTTGTGATCATAAAAAAGCGTCGTCATGACGCTTTTTTTATCTCTTTAATTTATTAAGCACTCTATTATCTTTTCTCCTTAATCAAAATATTCATAAAGAGTATGGTTATGACAGCATCTCCCTCAGCAGTACCGCAAGCAGGCGTTATCAAAGCATTCTTTCAAAAGTACTTTATCAATGCCTTTACGGGCATGGCGTTAGGGCTATTTGTCACACTAATTGCTGGCTTGATTATCTCGCAAATCGGTGGCTGGTTGAATTTGCCCGCATTAATCGCCGTGGGTAAGCTTGCGTCAATATTGATGGGGGCGGGCATTGGGGTAGGTATCGCTTATTATTTAAAAGCGCCAACACTCGTGATGCTTAGCTGCCTTGTAGCAGGTATGTTGGGTGCGCATTCTGAAGCACTAATGGCAGGAACGCTATTCATACCACAAGAGGGTGGCCCTGCGACCTTTGTAGCACTGCCAGGCAACCCAATCGGCGCTTATCTGACGTCTGTATTCGCTTATCGCGCTGGTACGTGGATCGCAGGCAAGACCAAGCTCGATATTTTATTAGTGCCCTTAGCAGTGTGTGGTATCGCGCTATTGGTCTGTGCGCTGCTCAATCCGCCTGTTGTTGCGGCAGTTAATGCGATTGGGCAAGGGATTCACGCGGCAACTGAGCTACAGCCATTGCTGATGGGTATCGTGATTGCAGTCGTCGTTGGTATCTTATTGACGCTACCGACATCGAGCGCTGCCATTTGTATTGCGATTGGCCTTGGGGGTTTGGCGGGCGGTGCCGCAGTTGTTGGCTGTGCCGCGCATATGATTGGTTTTGCCGTGGCCAGTTTTAAGGATAATGGATTTAGTGGCGTGATATCTCAAGGATTGGGAACCAGCATGCTGCAAATCCCTAATGTGCTAAAAAAACCTATCGTTTTGCTGCCTGCCGTTATTGCGAGCGCGATCGTTGGCCCTATCGCGACTGTCGGATTTGGCTTGGCTTGTACGGCGACAGGGGCGGGCATGGGTACCGCTGGTCTGGTTGGTGTGTTCGGCGTTATTGAAGCATCACAAGAAATCATGAGTACGACCCAATTATGGACAGCGATTGTCCTTCTGATGTTTGTATTGCCTGCAGTGATTGCAGGTTTGGTCGCTTACATCATGCGCCGTATGGGCTGGCTAGTCGCTGGTGATATGAAGCTGCCCTAAAAACGGTTAAAAATTTGTATTCGTGACCATACAACAAAAAAGCCCTGCTGTTCAAAAACAGTAGGGCTTTTTTATTTAAGGAGCGTCAGTTAGTTATGGTGCGGTACTTGTTTTATCACTACGCTTGTTATTGCGTCTTGGTTTTAGTTTACGCGATAACTGAGTGATGTCGTTTATAACTTCACTATAATGTGATGGGAATACCCGCTGAATGGCATCAACCATTTTGGCATCATTCCCAATTAAGCAGCGCTGCTGATTGGTCGCAGCGGCATGTAAAATAATCCAAGCTGCTTCGCTGGCATCAAATTTCAACAGTTTATTAAAGCTTTTAATGGCTTTATCACCAGTAGGCATACCGACCGTACTGGTACTATCATTGCCACGTGCGCTATTGGCAATATTGGTTTTGATACCGCCTGGATGGATACAGGTCGCTGATACACCGCAATTCTGAATGTTAAGCTCTTGACGCAGGCTTTCTGTAAAGCCGCGTACCGCAAACTTACTGGCATTATAAGCAGAATATGAAGGCTGAGCGGTCAAACCAAACAAGCTGGAGATATTGATCACATGACCATGTTCTTTAAACTGGCGGGGTTGATCGTTTTGATTATCACTCGTCACCTCGCTTTGTTTGACACTGTTTTTGATGAGTGGCAAAAACGCTTTGGTGCCATAAACCACGCCCCAAAAATTGATATCCATCACCCATTCAAGCTCCTCAATACTAGCGCCCTCTATCGTCGAAGAGAAGGCCACGCCTGCATTGTTAAAGATGAAATTGACTTTGCCATGGTCGCGCATCACGCTATCCGCCCACGCTTGCATAGCGTCATTGTCTGATACATCAAGTACAGTCATGGTGACCTTAACATCATAACCAACCAGCATCTCTTTGGTTCGTGTCAGTTGTTCTACATTGATGTCTGATAGCGCCACATGACAGCCCATTTTTGCTAAGTGAAGCGCAAGCTCGCGTCCCATCCCAGAACCTGCGCCAGTAATGGCGGCGACATGATTTTGGTAATAAGGTGCAATATCATTATCTTGTTCGCTGGGTGTATAAAAGGGCAGGTGCTGGCGTAATGAGGACGCCATCGTGGTTATATTGTTAAGCATAATAAACAGTCCTTTGTATTATTAAGAGTGAGTATTCATAGGTGCCATAGACGTTGGAAAACAGCAGTAGAATAAAAGTCGCAATAGACTATCTACATTAGCATGATTAATCATGAGGTCTACTTGCGATTGATAAATACTGCTATCATTTTGTAATGAGGAGCGTCAATTATCTCTAAAGCACTATACTGTTAAGTGTTCTTGGAATATAAAGGTTAATCAAATTTTTGATAAATAATTTAGGCGATCGATAGACATAAAAAAGCGCCGTGGCTTATAAGGCCAGACGCTTTTTTTGAATACCTCATTACTAATAATGAGCCATCTAAGTCGCATTATGCATTAAGCAATTTTAGGTATTTTACCTTCATTGATGACTTCTGCATCAACCATCACGGTCTTGGCATTTTCCATAGAAGGTAGCTCATACATGGTCTCAAGCAGGGCGTTTTCTACGATAGAACGTAGACCGCGCGCGCCAGTTTTACGCTCCATTGCTTTTTTGGCGATGGCATCAAGTGCTTCATCTGTAAAGCTGATCTCAGCACCTTCCATATCGAACAAGTACTTGTACTGTTTGACCAGTGCGTTCTTAGGTTCGGTAAGGATTTGGACTAAGGCTTCTTCATCAAGCTCTTTGAGCGCTGCAAGCACAGGCAGACGACCGATGAGCTCAGGAATCAAACCAAACTTGATCAAATCTTCTGGCTCAACTTCTTGTAGCAAGTCTGAGCTACGACGGCTGTCGTCTTTTGAGCTAACATCTGCGTTAAAGCCGATACCACCTTTTTCGGTACGTTGCTGAATGACTTTATCAAGTCCTGCAAACGCGCCGCCGACGATGATTAGGATGTTACTGGTATCGACTTGGATCAGCTCTTGCTGTGGATGCTTACGACCACCGTGCGGCGGAATCGCAGCAACGGTGCCTTCGATCAGCTTTAGCAGCGCTTGCTGCACGCCTTCGCCCGATACATCACGGGTAATCGATGGGTTATCACCTTTTTTGCTAATTTTGTCGATTTCATCAATATAGATGATGCCTTGTTCCGCTTTGGCCACATCGTAGTCAGACGCTTGTAGTAGCTTTTGCACGATGTTCTCAACGTCTTCACCGACATACCCTGCTTCGGTCAAGGTGGTGGCATCGGCCATTGCAAATGGCACATCAAGCAGACGAGCCAAGGTTTGCGCCAGCAAGGTCTTACCAGAACCCGTTGGGCCAATCAGCAAAATGTTACTTTTTGCCAATTCTACCATCGCGTCATCAGCACCGATTTTGGCTTTTTTGCTGTTATTGGCAAGTGTCTGGCTGACTTTTAGACGTTTGTAATGGTTATATACCGCGACCGATAACGCTTTTTTGGCAGCGTCCTGACCGATGACATACTCATCAAGCTTGGCACGCAGCTCTTTTGGGGTAGGTAGCTTTTTGTTGACCCATGAGGTATCTACGTCGCTGTCGTCATCGCTGTGTTCTGCACTGTCTGCGATTAGATCAGTACATAGCTCGATACATTCATTGCAGATATTGGCGTCATCAGCAGCAATCAGCTGCTGTACATCACTTTTGGCTTTACCACAAAACGAACAATGCGGGGTGTTATCTTCTGCCATAAAAGGCGCTCCTAAAGTTTAAAACTGGTTAGTCTATTTGCGACATATCGATGGTTGTATTGGTTGAACGCTCATACCTGCTTACGATCTATCAGGTATGAGCGGCATATTGATTTACCATACAAACAGACTATAACTATTCTTATGATGGCGCACTCGTTTGAGAGGCGTAGCGCTTATTTGAGATTACAAAGATTCAGGACGGCGCTCTAATACTTCATCAACCAAACCGTACTCTTTGGCTTCCTCAGCATCTAACCAAAAATCGCGCTCGACGTCTTTTTCGATTTTTTCGAGTGGCTGGCCGGTGCGCTCAGCCAAAATGCGGTTTAGGCGATCACGGATTTTGAGGATTTCACGAGCATTAATCTCGATATCAGTCGCTTGGCCTTGCGCGCCGCCTGATGGCTGGTGAATCATCACGCGAGCATTGGCGAGTGAGTAGCGCTTACCTTTTTGACCCGCGGCCAACAAGAATGAGCCCATGCTATAAGCACCGCCCATACAGATGGTGGATACTTCAGGTTTGATAAAGTTCATGGTATCAAAGATTGCCAAGCCTGCACTTACTGAGCCACCTGGTGAATTGATATACAAATGAATGTCTTTGTCAGGGTTTTCAGCTTCTAGAAATAGCAGCTGTGCGACGATTAGATTGGCCATATGGTCTTCGACTTGGCCTGTCAAAAAGATCACACGCTCACGCAATAGGCGTGAAAAAATATCAAACGAGCGTTCACCGCGTGAAGACTGCTCAACCACCATTGGTACTAGCGCCGCTTGGGTGGTTTGTACTTCTTTGTGAGCGCTCATTAGCATATCAAAATGTGGGTTAGCAGTGATGCGTTCATAATCTGTCATAGAAAAGTCCTATCGATAAAGGGATAAAATAAAAAACAGTTAAAATGGTTTTATTGTCTGGTATGTTTTGTGCTAATGGGTAGTTTATAGGGGGACTACGCCCACTATTCAAGCCTATAAAACCCGTTTGTACATAAAATAGGTGAAAAAGTGAGTCCGCTATATTTTTATATATAAGTTGAAAGAATATCCAAAAAAGGCAGATTCTATCTGCAAATCAGGCGTATCCCACAGAAACTTACCCCGATATGGATATCATAGAGCAGTGTCTCACCATACTTTTAACATAGAATACCTGATTAACTGCCTTGCAATCTACCTATCTTACTATTCAATTGTGCAAATGTGGGTTGTCAAAAGAATCCTTAAGCGCATTTACTCATAGTTATTCTTATAAGTAGAAAGTGCGGCCTGACATAGTGTGTTAATAGTCCAAGTTTGAATGCTAAAAAATGGTGCATATTAACGAAAAACGCCACAATTTGGTGCAAACCGTTATTTATCTAATAGTTATCAGCGGTAAAAGGCTGATTAAAAAATAGCTAAACCAGCTTTGTCATGTTAGTAAGAAAAAATATACAGTCAAAACCAAAGTAAAATCATTATGTTGGGTGTGATGGTGGAGTGTATGTAAGAGTGTTTGCATATGAGTTGGCATAATGCTTGTATAGACAGTGAAATTAACTGACTTTTTGGTCAGGAACCAGATTACTAGATTGTATTTAATGAGTAAAATGAGCAAATGAGTATATAAAATGAGTTGGGCTTCTTCTTTAACATTGAGTTTTGACACTGTTAAGCGCAAAGATACTGTCAAAAGTATGGCTGCTACCGCTAAGACGCGGCTATCTCATCGTAAGCACACGGGCGCGCTTATGGTACAGCGTGCCCTATATCCTGAGCCACGTGTGCAGCAAGGCATTTGCCATATATTGATGTTATATCCGCCAGCAGGTATCGCAGGCGGTGATACGCTGACGATAGAGTTGCATTTAGACAATGGCAGCCATGCTGTTATCACCACACCAGGGGCGGGCAAGTGGTATGGTAATGACGGTGTCAGCCAAAAACATAAAGCTCGGTCGGACGACAACGACACGCACCAAAGTATGAGCCAAGACAAGATAGCTGCCTATGCAAGCCAATATCTGCAAGCCAAACTCGCCGCACATGTTCGCTTAGAATGGCTACCACAAGAGAGTATTATTT
Source organism: Psychrobacter pacificensis (assembly GCF_018336615.1). Taxonomy (NCBI): domain Bacteria; kingdom Pseudomonadati; phylum Pseudomonadota; class Gammaproteobacteria; order Moraxellales; family Moraxellaceae; genus Psychrobacter; species Psychrobacter pacificensis. The sequence continues at coordinate 352,247 of NZ_CP048752.1, forward strand.
ATAACGAAGCCAATATGCATGCAGTGAGCCGTTTTGATTTAGCTGACTCGTCTAGCTTGCTGACTTGGGAGATTAGCGTATTTGGGCGGCAAGCATATGATGAGCAGTTCCTGCAAGGGCGCTACCATACTGGATTAAATATCTACCGAGAAGGTAAGGTTATCGTTGCTGATCGGGTCAAACAGGCTGCCCAAAGTCGCTGGTTTACATCGAGTCTAGGACTAGCAGATCAGCATATTTATGGATCGTTTTGGGCAGTGCCAAGTTTGAGCGATGTACATGACAACGCTGCACTGCCTGCCTCTGCCGCACAATCAGACGAGACAGCCTTAGCAACGATGAAGCAGGCCCTAGCTCGCTATTTAGACAATACCATCGTTGCATTACGCCATATGATTGCTGAGGCTAGATTACCGGTTTATTGTACTCATAACGGTCAGGCCGTGAATATCCGTTATATCGGTTCAGATGTGCGCGGCTGTTTTGAAGCTTTTTATCAAATCAGAGAAGTCTTGCGACATCATTGGTGGCAGCTTGAGCCTTGCCGTCCGCGTATTTGGGACACCTAAGTCTACGGTTTTTCATAGCTAAGCCACACGACCTGATAATCTGCTATAACTTTTATAATAAATAAAATAAGGATTTGCCATGCATCTGACGCCAACAGAAAAAGACAAGCTCATGCTATTTACCGCTGGCATGGTGGCTGAGCGCCGCAAAAACCGAGGCGTTAAGCTCAATTACCCCGAAGCCATCGCTTATATCAGTATGCTGCTGATGGAAGGGGCTAGAGATGGCAAAAGAGTGGCTGAATTAATGAGTGAAGGGGCTACTTACCTGTCTGCCGATGATGTCATGGAAGGGGTGGCTGAGATGGTCGATGAAGTGCAAATTGAGGCGACCTTCCCTGATGGTACCAAATTGGTCACGGTACACAATCCCATCGTATAGTTCTGTCTATCACTAAATGATCACTCCAACATAAGGCGGCTCCCATGCAAGCAGGCGAATATAACATCCAAGATGGTGACATTATCCTAAACCAAGGACGACAAGTACAGACCATCAGTGTGAGTAATACTGGCGATAGACCGATCCAAATCGGCTCGCATTATCACTTTTATGAAGTCAATGATGCGCTGAGCTTTGATAGAGAGCAGACCCGTGGGTATCGCCTAAATATCATCTCTGGCACGGCAGTTCGTTTTGAGCCGGGGCAGTCGCGAGAGGTAGAATTGGTGGCTTATGCGGGCAAGCAGGAAGTATATGGTTTTGCAGGTCGTGTCATGGGCGCGGTTCAACCAGATAAGACCGATGAAAAGCAACTGGATACTTCGCAAAAGCGGGTGAGTCGGCAGATTTATGCAGAGCATTTTGGTCCGACTACCGGCGATAAAGTGCGTCTCGCTGATACTGAGCTTTGGCTACAGGTTGAGGCGGATTTAACCAGCCATAAAGATACTGCTATTGACCAAGCGAATACGTCACAAAGTGATAAAGGTACTAGCCATACTACCGAGATTAAGGGTGAAGAAGTCAAATTTGGCGGCGGCAAAGTCATCCGTGATGGTATGGGTCAAGGGCAACTGCTGGGCGCGGAAGTTGCAGATACCGTGATTACCAATGCGCTGGTTGTAGATTATACGGGTATCTACAAAGCCGATATCGGTATCAAAAATGGCCGTATCAGCGCGATTGGTAAAGCGGGTAATCCTGATATCCAGCCTGCCATCGATATTCCGATTGGCGGCGCGACCGAAATCATCGCTGGTGAAGGCAAAATCCTCACCGCAGGCGGCGTCGATAGTCATATTCACTTTATCGCGCCTCAGCAGTGTGAGACAGCGCTGATGTCGGGGGTGACCACGATGTTAGGCGGTGGCACAGGCCCTGCCCAAGGTACGCTCGCGACTACTTGTACGCCGGGGGCATATCATATTGCCTCAATGCTACAATCTACCGATAGTATCCCTATGAATATTGGGCTATTGGGTAAAGGCAATGTGAGTGTGCCCACTCCAATTGCTGAGCAAATCGAAGCAGGTGCCGTCGGACTCAAGCTACATGAAGATTGGGGTACGACGCCGCAAGCTATTGATAATTGTCTGAGCGTTGCTGACGACTATGATGTGCAAGTTGCGATTCATACTGACACGTTAAATGAAAGTGGCTATCTTGAGAGTACGCTTGGCGCATTTAAAAACCGCTGTATTCATACCTTTCATACTGAAGGGGCAGGTGGTGGCCATGCGCCTGATATTCTAAAGGCCATTGGCGAGTCGCATGTGCTGCCATCTTCCACCAATCCTACTAGGCCTTATACCGTCAATACTATTGACGAGCACCTCGATATGCTCATGGTTTGTCATCATTTAAGCCCTGCTATCGCTGAGGACGTAGCATTTGCCGAAAGCCGCATTCGTCAAGAAACCATCGCGGCTGAAGACATCTTGCACGATTTGGGTGCTATCTCGATGATGAGTAGTGACTCACAAGCGATGGGGCGCGTGGGTGAAGTGGTCATTCGCACATGGCAGACGGCGCACAAAATGAAAGTTCAGCGTGGTCATCTGGCTCCAGATGCGACAGCACAAACAGAGCATCAAGCGCAGCATATTACTCTGACCGACTACGATCAAAGCGCGGACAATGATAACTTTCGCATCAAACGCTATATCGCAAAATATACGATAAATCCTGCGATTACGCATGGTATTAGCGATATGGTCGGCTCCATTGAAGTGGGTAAATGGGCGGATATGGTGCTGTGGTCGCCCAAGTTTTTTGGGGTAAAACCTGAATGCATCATCAAAGGCGGCCTGATCGCTGCGGTACCGATGGGCGATATCAACGCCTCTATTCCCACCCCTCAGCCTGTGCATTATCGTCCTATGTTTGCGTCGTATCCAAAGTCAGTCGCTCAAACCAGTATCACTTTTATGTCGCAAGCGGCGATAGACAAACAAGTCGATAAGCAGCTTGGACTGACCAAAGTGATTCAGCCTGTCCACGGGATACGTGAGATTCGCAAAAGCGATATGCGCCTCAACAGCTACTGCCCAGATATGGACATCAATCCTGAGACCTACGAAGTACGTGCCGATGGCAAAACGCTTACCTGTGAGCCTGCTGAGGTACTGCCCATGGCACAGCGTTATTTTTTATTCTGATTTTTATTTTAAGATTTAAAGACAAACGGCTAAAGGCTGTCTTAAAAAGCGTGTCACAGGCTTATAGAGAGCTGGTTTTGGCGTGATCTTCTCATTGATTGCTGACAGCCATTTTGGGCACTTTTATTATCAATACTATTATTCAATCATTTGAGCCACAGTAAACAGAGCATTATATTTATGAAAATATTTAATACCCGTCTCCCTACCTTAAGTGATATCCAACAAGCGCAATTGACTGCCCAGCGCCAAGCGGATGACTATCTGCTTTTGGACTTTGATACTCGTCAGCATTCGCGATTTCGAGCTGTGACAGTTTCAGGGGAGGCGGTCGGTATCGATTTGCCGCGTACTGGTGTCTTAAAAGGAGATGACGTCCTCACCAATGCCGCAGGGGAGTTAATGCAAGTTATTGCCAAGCCGCAAGCGGTGACCAAAGTGATGGCAGCCGATGATTTTTTATTAATGAAAGGCGCGTATCATTTGGGCAATCGCCATGTGCCGTTGATGTTTGAGCACAGTGCAGCAGGGTACGCGCTGTATTTTGAAAACGATCATGTACTGGCACAAATGCTAGAAAATCTTGGGCTAAATACTGAGTCTGCATCAGTGCCGTTTGAGCCTGAAACGGGTGCTTATCAGACAGGACACGGGCATTCGCATAGCCATTCTCACGCTCATACGCATTCGCATAATGACGCGCATAGCCATGATGACAGCCACAGCCAACATAATGCGTCTATAGGTCACTCAAATGATGGTTGATGGCAGTACTCAGCCTACTCAGTCTGTCCAACTTGGGCAGATGTTGATGCTGGCCTCTAGTAACTTGCCGATTGGTAGCTATACCTACTCACAAGGCGTAGAGTCAGCGATTGAGTCAGGCATTATCTCTGATGAAGCCAGTACGCTTACCTTTATGCAAGACTATCTTGCGCTGGCTGTCATTGGCTACGAGCTACCTATATTGGCACTGATCATGTGTGCGCTTGATCAAGGTCATGAAGCGCTAGCGGCAAATCTGGCACATGATTATCATGCAGGCCTTGAGAGTAAAGAGTTTATACTAGAGTCGCAGCAGTTGGCACAAGCGATGGTATCTTGGCTCAACGAGGTACTGAATCTTGGTATACCTGCTGAGATACCTGATGATGGTTATTTACCACTTTTTGCTCACATTGCCCAGCATTGGCAGCTGCCACTCATGCAGTCGATGACCACCTATGGATTTGCTCAATTGGAAAATATGGTGCTCGCTGCTGTCAAGACCGTACCACTCGGGCAAATGGCGGGTCAGCGTATCTTGTGGCAGCTGCAAAGTGATCTTGGCTCTGAAGTTGGAGCGCTGAGCGATAGCATACAGCAAGCCTTTGAGGACGTAATCACGTCATCAAACGCGACCGACACGCTCAATATGAGTGAACATCAGGGTTGTCAAAAGCTGTGCGAAGACCTCTATGACAGGCTCAATATTTCTAATAGCTTGCCCAATTTGGCGATTCTCTCAAGTATGCATGAGGAGCAATACAGCCGGTTGTTCCGCTCATAACTGTACCTTTATCTCTATTTATCACTATTCCTATATGAAACATTTAAGGAGCTTACCATGTCTCTAACCCCGATCAAACCAAAAAGCACCCAATCTACACCTGACTCACATATTGATAATGACCAGTCAAATCCGCCTGCTTCTTTATCCTGCTTACGCCTCGGCATCGGCGGGCCAGTCGGCAGTGGTAAGACCGCTTTGACCCTAAAATTGTGTCAAAACTTGCGTGATACGATCAATATGGCAGTTGTCACCAATGATATTTATACCAAAGAAGATTCGCAGTTTTTGACACGCAATAATGCGATGCCCGCTGAACGTATTCGCGGCGTAGAAACGGGCGGCTGTCCGCATACCGCGATTCGTGAAGATGCGTCGATCAACCTGACGACCATTGCCGAGTTGCAAGAAACCTTTGAGGGCCTAGAATTGATTATCATTGAGTCGGGTGGTGACAATCTTGCCGCGACCTTTAGCCCAGAGCTGTCTGATTTGACCTTATATGTCATTGACGTCTCAGCGGGTGATAAGATACCTCGTAAAGGGGGCCCTGGTATCACCAAGTCAGATTTATTAATCATCAATAAAACCGATCTTGCCCCAATGGTTGGCGCATCGCTTGAGGTGATGGAGCGCGATGCCAAAAAAATGCGTGGCGATAAGCCTTTTGTCTTTAGCAATATGAAAACCGGTGATGGTCTGGATGAAATTATTGCCTTTATCAAAGAGCACGGTATGCTCGCTTAACCAATAGCCCCTCATCAATCATTAAAATATTCATCATAAGGAATCAGCCCCATGACACAACATACAAAAGAGCATCACGGTCATAAAGCCCGTTTTTCACAGGCTTTATCTTCTCGAAAAATAGCAGCGGCTTCAATGACGCTTGCAACCTTTACAATGGTACCGTCGTTGGCACAGGCACATTCGGGTCATCTTCACTCGGCTACTATACAAGCGCCTTCGTTTTTGGGCACATTGCAAGCGGGACTGATGCATCCAGTGACGGGTCTTGATCATCTGTTTTTGGCAGTCGGTATGGGCATGTTGTTTTATGGACTACAAAAGCAGCGCCTAGGTATGATGTCATTGACAGCTGGATTATCACTAGGGGCCGTATTGGGCACTATTGGGGTGTTGGTTGGCGGTGTTGGGTTTGCGGCATCATCTGGATGGATTGAGATTGCCATATCGCTATCAGTGGTCGTATTGGCTCTGATTTTGATGAGTGATAAGAGTCGACAAGAAGCTTTTTCAGCGCGTACGCAGCCAGCGCACACGCCAAGCATCCAGCAACTATCGTTGTTTGGTTTTGGTGGTTTGGCGGTCTTTCATGGATTGGCACATGCACTTGAAGTACCAGCGAATGCTGGCGTAAGTGGTCAGTTGGGTTTTTATGCAGGGATGCTAGTGACGATGCTGGCGCTATATGCAGTTGGTACGTTGGTCAGCCAGCAGCTACAGCAGCGCCTAGGTAATAACTTATGGTTACAGCGTGGTCTGGTTGTACTCGGACTGGGTGCGGTGTTTGTACCTGCTCTAGTATAGGGTGTATTATTGCAAGACTTTGAGCGTAGTTTTAGCTGATACGTCTTGCGTAACGACCATGCTAGCGATTGGTTAATCAAAAAAGCCATTGAGCGTGCACAAAAAAATACGGCCCCGATCATCAATCGGGGCCGTATTTTTTGATATGTAGAACAAGCGTGCTGTGTGGTGTTATGGTTTAACAGCATACAGCGCTCAGTCTAGATTACATACCTTGCTGCTGTTGCTGCTGAGCCGCTAGCAAATCTTGGTAGCTGACTTCTTTGTCAGTCACTTTGCCTTGGCTGATCAAGTAATCTACTACTTGGTCTTCTAGTACCACAGACTCAATGTTAGCGCGTTGCTGCTTGTCATTGGTGTAGTACTCGATCACTTCCGCTGGATCTTCGTAGTTTTCAGCCGCTTCTTTGATGAAGGTTTCAACACGCTCTTGATCCACTTCTAGACCTTCGGTGTCGATAACACGGGCAACGATGATACCAAGACGGGCTGCACGTAGCGCTTGCTCTTCAAACAGCTCATTTGGCAGCATGTCTTTATCAAAGCTATCAGCGCTCGCACCAAACTGCTGAGAAAAACGTTGCATCATCATATTGCGTTGACGCTCGATTTCTTGCTCTAGCATGGCGCTTGGTACGTCAAACTCGTTCTTTTCTAGCAATGCATCAAAAGTCGCTTGCTTCACTTGGCTACGCGCGGCGTTCTTGATTTCGCGTTCCATATTTTTGCGCACATCTTCTTTTAGTTTGTCTACGCCGCCTTCAGTCACGCCAAATAGCTCAAGGAACTCTTCATCGATCTCAGGTAACTTAGGTTTTTCAACCAATTTTACGTTGATCTTGAACTGAGCTTCTTTACCTGCTAAGTTTTCGGCTTGATAATCTTCTGGGAAAGTCACATCGATAATTTTTTCTTCGCCAGCTTTCATGCCTTTGATACCGTCTTCAAAGCCTGGAATCATCTGGCCGCTACCGATGACTAGTTTGAAGTCTTCAGCGCTACCGCCTTCAAACTTCTCGCCGTCGATTGAACCTTCAAAGTCGAAAGTGACCTGAGTATCTTTAGTCGCTTTACCTTTTTTCTCAACGTACTCTTGACGCTGCTTTTGCAGGTTTTCGATCATGGTGTCGACGTCTTCGTCGCTGACGGTTGCCGTGTGACGCTCAACTTCGATTTCATCGATACCTTGTACGTCGATTTCTGGGAAGATTTCAACGGTGGCTTGATATACCAAGAAATCGTCTTCAAGTTTGACGTCGTCGATGTTTGGCATGCCAACCGCGCGGATGTCTTCAGATTTGATCGCTTCAAAGACCGTATCACGGATCACATCGTTGATCACTTCTTGCTGGATGCCCGCACCGTACTGTGAGCGGATGTGCGACATTGGCACTTTGCCTTTACGGAAACCGTCGATTTTAGCGGTTTTCGCCACTTGGCTGATGCGGCCTTCTACTTTGTTTTGAATTTTTTCAACGGGTACTTTAACCGTCAGCTGAGTCTCTTTATTAGATAGCTTGTTGGTTGTGACTTGCAAATCTGTAGCCATGTTCATTACACCTTTAGGATTAAGTAGTACGTTTGATTAATGAGATAGTACTTAGGGTTAAATGGTAATAGACAAACCGTGCCTCAAATTACGGGCGTGTACGACGGTTGCCGCTGGAATAAATAGGGGATAATGATAAGCCCGCCACTTCAAAATCAGCACCAGTAGCAATCGCCGCTGATACTAAAGGGTGACACTGTCGAAGTTGCAAGGGTTACCAAATATCAGTTATAAACCGTTAATGCACCGCATAATAACGCTTTTTGGTGAATTATACAGGCAAATAACGGCCTTCAACAAAATTTTAAAAGTAGAACAGTATAATCTATCTGCTTATTAAAGTAAAAATTATCTCTTTGACGGCAGGGTTTCTAAGGTTTTTTGCGATGACAAGCGCACTTATTTTACAAGAGAACCTATAAAATTTTTATAAGAGAATCTATAAAGGCAGTTGTGCCAATAATTGCTGAATAGCCTGCCCCCGATGACTGAGACGATTTTTATCAGCCGCGCTTAGGCTTGCCGCACTGGCTTGTAGATTAGGCAACCAAAACAATGGATCATAGCCAAAACCGCCGTCGCCATGCGGTGCGTCTAAGATCTCACCGCGCCATAAGCCTTGAGCAATAATGGGTAGCGGGTCATCTGCATGACGCACCATAGCCAGCACGCAAACGAACATACCCTCAATCGGTGTGTCAGGCTGGGTCGTGCGTAATGGTTGCAAGTCAGCAATGAGCTTGGCGTTGTTTTTGTCATCGTTACCGTGCTCGCCAGCATAGCGCGCCGAGTAGATGCCGGGGGCATTACCGAGTACAGGCACGCACAGTCCTGAGTCATCAGCAATCGCAGGCAAGCCGCTCAGACGGCTGGCATGACGGGCTTTGATAATGGCGTTTTCGACAAAGCTGAGCCCATCTTCTATCGCATCGTCGATATTGAGCTGACCTTGCGGGACAATCGTCACGTCCAAGTTCGCTTCGGCAAATAGCCGTTTAAACTCAGCCAGTTTGCCTTTGTTATTGCTGGCCAGCACCCACTGGTTATTAGAGGTTGATTGGGGAGCAAGTTGTACGGTATCGGTAGTGCTCATAGGGTCGTTCCGTTATATAAAAAATATGAATGAATTAGCCGAGCTTTAACTTTTGGCATTTTTATAGATGCTATAAGATCGACCTCGATAACGATGTTAGTACTGATGGCATAGGGTTTGACGAGGTAAAAGGTCATCGTTGAATAAATAACCAGTGACGATGCAGAATATACGAGCTATAACATTTGGTAACTGATATTATTAGGGGCTGTTGTTATAATAGTGACCAAGCTACAGTGAAATATATCTTATAGCTTGTGAATATTAAGTTAATATAAGTCTATAGAGTCAAACACTTGGCTTTTGGACGAACAATAACAGCTAGGTTAATTTTGGATTCATAATAATACGTGATACAGTGTTAAGCAATCACGTGTATTAAGCGATAACATTCACTTCAAACAATCAACTCAGCCAATTTAGCTCGATACCAAGTGTTTCTATTCTTAAGGCGTATCTATTTTAGGTATGTCTGTATTTAGAGAGACAGTAGTATGAGTGGACAAATAAGCAAGGATAAAATAATTATGTCAAATATTACTTTACCAGATCTCCCATATGCAAAAGACGCGCTAGAGCCACATATCAGTGCCGAGACGCTAGAATATCATCATGACAAGCATCATGCTGCTTACGTAAACAAGTTAAATGAGCTACTACCAGGTTCTGGTTTAGAAGACAAAACCTTACCAGAAATCATCAAAGCGACTGCTAAAGATGACAGCAAGCAAGGTATGTTCAACCAAGCCGCTCAAGTATGGAACCACACGTTCTACTGGAACTGCATGACGCCAACCAACGGCGGCGGCGAGCCTACTGGCGATCTAAAAGCAAAAATCGAAGAAGATTTCGGTAGCTATGACAAGTTCCGTGAAGAGTTCAAAAACGCAGCATTGACTCAGTTCGGTTCAGGTTGGGCATGGCTAGTCGCTGATAAAGTGGGTGGCAAACTATCAATCGCCAAAACTGCTAACGCTGATACCCCATTGGCACACGACCAAGTCGCTGTATTGACTTGTGATGTATGGGAACACGCGTACTATGTAGATTACCGTAACCGTCGTCCTGACTACGTAGATACCTTCCTAGACAAGCTCGTAAACTGGGACTACGCAAACGCAAAATATAAAGGTCAAGACGCAGGCGTTGAAGAGTAATCTTTAACAACCCTGTTTTAATGATTAAGTTTTGATACAAAAAAGGGTACCGTTTGGTGCTCTTTTTTTGTGGGCGAGATAAAATTGCGGGTATTTTTAGAACACTTTATCGATGCATTACAGAAAGTAAGTGATCGCCAGCGAACCTTTATCAGAAAAAAATGTTCAGCAGCGCTATAATGATTTTCAATAAAAAATGGAATTAACACGGAGGGAGCTCGTGAACAAAGCGCGCATTGCTGTACTTGCTATTTTGACACTGTCGGTCATTAATCTATGCCTTATGATATTTAGCAACTTGGTAGGGATGCGGGCGTTTCCTGACTACTCACCGATAGTAATGACGCTATTTAATGTGTTTTTGATGACCCTTGGACTGCTCAGTGTGTGGCAGCTGTTCACAGGAATTGACGGTCATGCAATGCGCGGCGCTGGCGGTGTTGTTATTTGTGAGTGCAGGTTGGTATATGAAGGCGGTGTCTGTGCCTGAATCTATGTGATTGGCGTGGGGTGATGTGAAAAAAGGACGCGGTGGGTGTCCTTTTTTAGTTTAGATGCTATTTCTTATCTCTAGTCTTAATATGTTCTTGTGTATCAGGCGGAATTAAGTCTGCATACAAACTCTCTAGTTCTTTGGGCTTAGTAATGAGCTCGTCTGCAATAAAGTTTAAAATACTGAATAACTTCTCGGCTACTTCTGCATTATCATCTAAGTTTATCTGCCCAGGATGTACGGCATTATTCCCTACTACTCTTAGTAAGTCTAAAGCTTGCTGTATTTTAGGACTTAAACCTTCTGCTACTAAATTTTTTATATCATTATTAATATTTTTTCCACTTTTTCCTATTTGTGTTAATAGTTTTTGTAGTGCCAAACGCAACAAGGCTGTAGAACCTTTTGGAGAGTCTATTAAAATGTTACTAGCCTCAATATAAAGTGCTTTAATATCTGCATCTAAGTCTTCATTAGGTGGTGGAACTGTAGTTTTTTTAGGATAAACAATTTCTTCATTCACCCATAATGTAAACTCTTCACACGAAGAACATGTTGCCACTGAAAATCCTTTAGGACAAAATTGATAAAGGTTTTTTTGAAATTCATTATCAATTACATTCAAGAATTGAACGATGGTTTTTTGATAAAAACTTTCGATACTTGATCTGTAGTTGAGATACAGATGATTAATAATATTGATCGCTGCACTTCCAGCATCATCAGCATCAAACCATTCTTGGGTCGCAACAGTATTGCAATGAGGGCACTGAAACTTATTATCCCTGTAGTTTGGTATCATTTAATACTCCGTAGATTGACAGTACTTAAAATATTACTTAATAAAGAAATTGAGTTTTGACTCGTAACGCTTCAAACCCAGACCTACCGAACGCATCACGTATCGTTACAGTACTACAATAAACATACGCATTGACGGTATTTTAAACATTGAATATATGGCGCTATTTATTGCGACTTATTCAACCACTTTCCAGCCACTATCCCCATCTACCATCGACTCATCAAACACCCGTTTGAAGCCTTGCTGAATCAGCTCAAAACGTGACGGTGTAGGTTCGTTGTCTACTGCAACGACAGGTGCGTCTATCGGTATGATGGCTTGCCACTGCGCATTGTCATTGGCTTTCTCCGCTAATACAAAACTAAAGAAAGCCGTGTCACCTGCCATCATCCGCAAATCATCGACGACCAGCTGTTCGGCTGCATCGCTAGTAGAAGCGGCGGGTAGCATTTGGACGCGATACCCTGTCCAGTGACCAGAGAACCAATCAAGACGCTGGGCATAGGGGCGGCTTTGTGCTGGCAGGTTTGCGCGTAGCGTCTGCGCGTTGTCGTACTGCGTCAGATAGCGATATTCAGGCAAGCGGCTATCTAAGGCACTACCGCGTATCTCGATCAGTCTATGCTCATTATCTTCGGCAACGGTACGCCACATGAGTATCATCGGCAGGACGGGCATGGTTTTGATGCGCGTCGTATGGATATTAGCCGCTTTTAAGGTTTGCTTAGCTTTGGATTGGGCGTGGTATTTTAATCCTAAGCCCAATAATAAATAACTACTACTGATTAGCAGCATCCAAACCGCAAGGCGTTGACAGTTGATCAGCATCCCTGCTTTAAATACCGCAAGTTTGCACCCTTTTATGACGCCCACGATTACCGCTATCAGGAGCGGCAGGGTATAGAGCGGGTCAATGATAAAGACGGAGGCAATACTGATTGGGGTCATCTGCAAAGGTTCTTGGAGTGGCCAAAACAGCTGGGTGCCGTAGACGGTAAAGCTGTCCAAGATAGGATGGGTGGTCAACACCAACGTCATGGCGAGTGCTAAGCGCCGCGTTGAATAAGGTAGCGGCATATCGCGCCAGTGGTGGTAGCGGCTAATCAGCCAAGCGCCGGCGAGACCTACTGCGGTCAGGACAAATAAAGAGTGACTAAAGCTGCGATGGTAGGTCATGTCGCTGATGGGGTCGGGGTAGCTAATCAGGACATCCAAATCAGGCAGCGTACCCAGTATTGCGCCGTATAGGTAGGCTGTGCGGCCCTGATATTTGCCAAGTGCTGCCCCTTGGACGCTCGCGCCCAAGACGATTTGACTGAGTGAATCCATAGCGCTCTTATTAAATTAGGGTTTAGGTTAACTACAGTACGTCAAAGTTGTGCGCTATTAGCGCTTCTCGCAGCATCGCAATATTATAGTACGCGTGCGCATTGACGGTGTTTTGAAAGAAAATATAAAGCGTGTCAAAGTGCTGGCGCTGATTGGCAATCGCTTGCGCCCAGTCCTGCATCTCAGCCTCACTATAGCGGTAGTCATGACGATCAGCCGCGCTCATCGCATCCCACCAGTTCAGATTATTACCATGCATCCTTAGATAACCGGTACGCTCGGTAAATATCAGGCGCGAGGGCGGCAGCCCGCTGACTTTGGGATAATCGACACTGCACCAAATCAGCCCCTGCTCGCGAAAGCTATCGACCACTTGCGGCGTGTGCCATGCGTTATGACGAAACTCGATGGCAAGCGGATAGTCCTTAAACCAGCTGGCAAGCTCTGCTAAGTACAGACGATGCTCGCGAGTACGGTCAAAGCCATGTGGGAACTGGAGCAGTAACGGCGCTAACGCATCCGCTTCAATAAGTGGGGATAGTGCATTTAAAAATGCCTCGGCGTGCTCAGCAGTGCCTTTGCGCGCATGCGTAAAATCTTGATGCAGCTTGACGGCGAATTTGAGCGCGCTGTCTGCTTGCACGTAGGCTTTATCCACCATGCCCGAAAATGCCTTTTGTCCAATCGGCGCATAGAAGGTGCTGTTTATTTCGACTGCACCGTATTGTTTGGCGTATTCACGTAAAAAGTCGGTCTTTTTAGTACCTTGTGGGTACAGCGTACCGAGCAAATCCGTGTCGCTATAGCCACCAGTGCCGAGGTAAATGCGCGGGGTAGGGTTACTGTCCATGTTGACCACTCGCTATTTTTTAGAATAATGACGCTTATTAAGTTATTTCTTACGTGACCACAGCCATTCAATCAGTGCCAGTAGTGCGTCATTATTTTTGCCAATGTTATCTTCATTGTCGCTAAGCTCACGACTATTTAGTTCATGAGAAATAGCCGCGCGTCCATCGTTAAATAGCGCTTGCGCATAGCTGGTCGCCTGCTCAACCCCCATCAGCTTTACATAGGTGGATTTATCTAATTTTTCATCGCTACCCGCAGGTTTACCAAGGGTATCAGTCGTCATGGTGACATCTAGCACGTCGTCTTGAACTTGAAAGGCAAGACCGATATATTGGGCGCACTCTTGCAATGCCATACGCTGCGGGGCAGTTGCGCCAGCACAGACGCCGCCCATAAGCATGGCCGCTTCAATCAGTGCACCTGTCTTGTCACGATGGATGGCTTCTAAATCGTTTTGCACAATATCAGTACTGGCTTCGGCATTGAGATCCAGCATCTGACCTGACACCATGCGTCTAGCGCGCGGCGCAAATATCGCGAGCAGCTGACTTGCGATATTGGCATCGAATGGCGCAAAGGTTGGCATCTCTGCGGTCAATACTTCAAACGCGAGCGTCTGCAATACATCGCCTGCCAGCAGTGCCGTCGCTTCATCAAAGGCAATATGAGCAGTCGGTTGCCCACGGCGCAGCTCGTCATCATCCATACATGGCAAATCATCATGCACCAACGAATAGGTATGTAGTAGCTCTACGGCCAATGCAGCACGGCGCGACATATCATAGTCTGAGTCGTTTTCTAGCAATGAGTCCAGATCAGCATTGAGCATGTCGATGTCGTCATTGCGCTCGTCTGTACGTTCACTATTACCGCTATTAATACTGGCAAAAGCACTGGCAACCATCAATGGGCGCACCAATTTACCTTGTCCCGTCATGACATAAAGACAGGCGTCTACCAGTGGACTAGGCAGCTTGGCATAAGCAAACAAGACCTCAATATCTTTTGCCAGTTGCGCGCGCACAGCACCATGAAATTGCTCAGTGCTTTGAAAAGAGACAGCGTTAAAAGGGGTAAAGCCAGAAGAGATAGCGCTAGAAGTAAGGGAAACCGTCATAATCCAACCATTTATCAGGGATACAATGAAAACTTATTAAGGATAAGGCAAAAACGGTATTAGTGTAGCATGATAGGCCATATTGCTCGTGTGAGACACGGTATCAATCGTTTGTTTTTTGCATTTTATAGCTCTGATTTATCCAAAAACGAGGCAATACAATCGTAATCTTACAACAAGTCTTGGTTACGTATCGCTGATGTCACTTGCTGGTTGAATATGTTTTGATAAAAGCGCAAGCTAAGTAAGTTATATTAATTGGGCTACAGCAACGGTTTATCACCCTTGAGGTGGTAGACCGTAAAGACGAGCAAGACCGAATACATTCAAAATAGCAGCTCAGTATACAAGTATTCACTAAAACACTTTGCGCATAAGGTAAATGCCTACAGGTGATTTAAGAGTGACTTGCGAGTATGGTATTAGCTTGTGACAGTTGGGGGCATAATCCCCTACACTAATTGACGTGAAAATGGTCTGATGTTGACCGTAATGGGTTTTTACTGAGCGTATTACTTCAGCAATTGTCAGTGTTAGACCATGTCTCAGTCAGTATTTTAATAGCGGTATTTGCAACATATAAATGAAGCGCCGTGTGATGGGGTACAATACAAGAGACGTCAAAATAAGTATCAAATCATGAGCGCTGGATAATAAAGACACCTTCACTGTGCGCCCGCTAGTGGTTTGTCGTCATGACGATGCTTGTCTTGAAGGCGGCGCACAGTGCTATTACCCATTTTACTAACAGTAACTGGCTATTTATTTTAATTCAAAACGTAGCTTTCGTTATATAGAAAGGAGTTTCAAATGGTATACCAAGGAAATCGCATCACGGTGACAATGCTAGAAGATGGCATCGCCAACATGCACTACAACGCCGAAAATGAGAGCGTGAACAAATTTGATGCCGAAACCAACAAACAGTTTGGTGAAGCCGTTACTGCTTTAGAAAAAGCGGACGACGTCAAAGGTCTTATCGTCACTTCAGGCAAAGGCGTGTTTATCGCTGGTGCTGATATCACAGAGTTTGTGGCTTCTTTCAAAAAATCAGAAAGCGAGATCAAAGATTGGGTCGTTCATATCAATGACGCTTTCAATCGTTTTGAAGATTTGCCATTCCCGAAAGTGGCTGCCATCAATGGCGCGGCAATGGGCGGCGGCTGTGAAATGACCTTGGTTTGTGAATACCGCGTCATGAGTGACAAAGCGATTATCGGTCTACCAGAAACTCAGCTAGGTATCTTCCCAGGCTTCGGTGGTACGGTTCGTAGTACGCGTATCATTGGTATCGATAACGCGCTTGAGCTTATCGCCACTGGCACACCAAAAAAACCACTTGATGCGCTAAAACTCGGCTTGGTTGATGCAACCGTACCAGCTGACGACTTGCAAGATGCAGCCATTGATTTGGTCAAAAAATGTATCTCAGGTGAGCTTGATTGGCAAGCAAAACGTGAAGAAAAACTGGCTCCTGTTAAGCTAAACCAGCTTGAGCAAGCCATGGCATTTAATAGTGCCAAAGGTGCTATTTTCGCTAAAGCCAATCCTAAGCAGTACCCAGCACCAGCTCTTGCTATTGAAGCGATTGAAAAGCACGTCAACCTACCACGTGACAAAGCGATTGAAGTTGAAGCTGCTGGCTTTGCCAAAGCGGCCAAAACCCCGCAAGCAGAGAGCTTGGTTGGTCTATTCTTAAACGATCAGCTAGTCAAAAAACTGGCCAAAAAACACAGCAAGCTTGCACATGATATCAATGAAGCCGCTGTGCTAGGCGCTGGTATCATGGGTGGCGGTATCGCGTATCAAGCGGCCAGCAAAGGCTTGCCAATTATCATGAAAGATATCAAGTCTGAGCAATTAGATCTTGGTATGGGTGAAGCCAGCAAACTGCTTGGTAAAATGGTTGAACGTAAGAAGATGACCCCAGCGAAAATGGGTGAAACCTTAAGCCGCATCCGTCCTACTTTGAACTATGGCGACTTTAGCGAGACTGATATCGTCATCGAAGCGGTCGTAGAAAATCCAAAAGTGAAGCACGCGGTACTCAAAGAAGTCGAAGGCTTAGTCAAAGAAGACGCGATTTTGGCTTCGAATACTTCAACGATCTCTATTACGCATTTAGCAGAAGTGCTTGAGCGCCCAGAAAACTTCGTCGGTATGCATTTCTTTAACCCAGTACATCGCATGCCACTCGTTGAAGTGATTCGCGGTGAAAAATCTTCTGAAGAAGCCATCGCGACTACCGTAGCACTCGCCTCAAAAATGGGTAAAGTGCCAGTTGTGGTCAACGACTGCCCAGGTTTCTTGGTCAACCGTGTCTTGTTCCCATACTTTGGCGCGTTTGATTTATTGCTCAAGCAAGGTGCTGACTTTGCTCATGTTGATAAAGTCATGGAAAAATTCGGCTGGCCAATGGGCCCTGCATACCTAATCGACGTGGTCGGTCTAGATACAGGTGTACATGGCGCAGAAGTGATGGCGGATGGTTTCCCTGACCGCATGAAACCAGACTATAAAGGGGCGATTCAGCATCTATATGAGAATGAGCGTCTCGGTCAGAAAAACGGCGTAGGTTTCTATAAATATGAAACTGACAAGCGCGGTAAGCCAAAGAAAGTCGCTGACGACGCCACTTATGAGCTACTTAAAACCACGACAGATAGCGACAAAAAAGAGTTTGATGATCAAACCATCATCGACCGCACTATGCTGGCTTTCTGCAACGAAACGGTTCGCTGCCTAGAAGACAACATCGTCAGCACGCCTGCCGAGGCTGACATGGCGATGATTATGGGCGTCGGTTTCCCGCCATTCCGCGGTGGTCCTTGTCGTTATATCGACCAAATGGGTCTCGATAACTACTTGGCACTATGCGAAAAATACGCACACCTTGGCAAAGCTTATGAAGCGCCGCAGAAGATTCGCGATATGGCAGCCGCTGGCGAGACTTTTTACGCCACAGCGTAACGAACATACCGTATTAGGATAAGTGGGGTGCGTTTGCTGACGTCGCTATCGGTGATAAAAAAATAGCAGACGCACCGTTTTGGTCGGTTTTATCAGGTCTGGCCTGCCGCGATAATATCCAGCGCGAAAACATCTAGATAGTTATCGTACTGATGTACGGATCGCGTGATAGATGGCTATAGAGCCCGATTAAATCGACAACACTGACAATAAAAATTGAAAAGGAAGATAGTATGACAACTTTAAGTCCAAAAGATGTGGTCATCGTAGATGGCGTACGCTCGGCGATGGGAAGATCTAAAAACGGTATGTTCCGCCATGTACGTGCGGATACCATATCCGCTGAACTGGTACGCGCGCTAGTAGAACGTAACGACTTCGATACCAATGACATCGAAGATATTATTTGGGGCTGTGTCAACCAGACCTTAGAGCAGGGCATGAACATCGGTCGTAATATTGGCCTATTGGCAGGTATTCCAAAGACTGCTGGTGGACAAACGGTTAACCGTCTGTGCGGCTCATCTATGCAGGCACTACATACCGCAGCTGCACAAATCATGACCAACCAAGGTGATGTGTTTATCATTGGCGGTGTTGAGCACATGGGTCACGTCGGCATGATGCATGGTATTGATCTAAACCCTGCCGCTTCTAAGCACTATGCAAAAGCCTCAAATATGATGGGCTTGACCGCTGAGATGCTAGGCCGTATGAATGGCATTACGCGTGAAGAGCAAGATGCTTTTGGTCTTGAATCGCATCGCCGTGCATGGGCTGCGACCACTGAAGGCCGTTTTGATAATGAAATCATCGGCATCGAAGGTCATGATGCAGATGGTCGCTTGCAACTATGTACCGTGGATGAAGTGATTCGCCCTGATGCAACCATGGAGCAAATGCAAAAACTGCGCCCAGCCTTTGACCCTAAAGGCGGTACAGTGACTGCTGCGACGTCATCTGCACTCTCTGACGGTGCGTCAGCGATGCTAGTCATGAGCGCACAAAAAGCCAAAGATCTTGGTCTAAAGCCGCGCGCCCGTATTCGTAGCATGGCTGTCGCTGGTTGTGACGCAGCGATTATGGGTTATGGTCCTGTACCAGCCACCAACAAAGCCTTGAAGCGTGCTGGCATGAGCATCGATGACATGCAAACCATCGAGTTAAACGAAGCCTTTGCCGCACAAGGCCTATCAGTCTTAAAAGCGTTGAACTTGACGGACAAGCAAGATATCGTCAACATCAACGGTGGCGCGATTGCTCTAGGTCATCCACTAGGATGTTCAGGTGCTCGTATCACAGTGACATTGCTCAATGCAATGGAG
The DNA here is from genome assembly GCF_018336615.1 of Psychrobacter pacificensis. Lineage (NCBI taxonomy): Bacteria > Pseudomonadati > Pseudomonadota > Gammaproteobacteria > Moraxellales > Moraxellaceae > Psychrobacter > Psychrobacter pacificensis. Next base: position 371,207 of record NZ_CP048752.1, read on the forward strand.
CAGTCAGATACCGAGCTTGGCCTTGCAACCATGTGTATCGGTCTGGGTCAAGGTATCGCGACTATTATCGAGCGTGTTTAATTTTAAAATCGGCAACCAGTTTGTAACATTTGTTGATTAAAAATATTCTAATAATGACCCCTAGCCGTGATGGCTGGGGGTTTTTTGTGAATATAATAAGCGAGTTAATGCTTGGCGTAGTAAAGAGCACACAGGTACGTATGAAAATTATCTCCATTGACGCATTCAAGAAACTGTGACTAAATAAGGGTGAGCTGAGCTAAGATGTTATTGATGACAACTCTAATAATGACCATTCTAAAATAGCTTTTTATAATAAATATCAGCCGTACAAGGAGTGTACTATGTCTACCATGATTACTGATCGTACTTACCGAATTGCTCGCGAAAACACCCAAGCGATGATTATCGATGTACAAGAACGCCTCACGCCGTACATTTATGATCACGAAAATATCGTCAAAAAAACAGTGACTATAATCAAAGGACTGCAAGCGCTTGGTATTCCCATCATGCTCAACGAGCAGTATAAAAAAGGATTGGGCGATAGCTTGCCAGAGCTTCGTGATGTGCTAGAGGGCGACAATGCAAAGAGCTTTGAAAAAGTCACCTTTAGTGCCTGCGATAACAATGACACATGGCATCATTTAGCGCAGCAAAACCGTAGTACCGTATTGCTTATCGGAGTTGAGGCACACGTCTGTGTGCTACAGACCGCGCTTGATTTGCTAGACAATGGTATGCAACCGGTCATTATTGGCGATGCCGTTGGTTCGCGTTTTCCATACGACAAAAAACAAGCCATTCGCCGTATTCGCCGTGCAGGTGGGATAATCTCGACAGTAGAAACCATTTTGTTTGAGTTGTGCCGTAGCAGTGAAGACCCTGCTTTCAAAACCATTCTGAATTTGATTAAGTAGATGGTTATATAATAGGGTGCTCAGTCATTTGACCCAATGACTTATAAGAGATAGCGCTTGATAACATCAGCGCTATTTTGTTGTTAGCCACACCGTAATGTGTAAAATTATCAAAAAATCAGAGAGAAATATGTCTTCAAACACACTGACGTCATTGACCGATCAAAAATCCGTTGTAACTATCGATATAGAGGACGTCACTCATTTCTTACTAGAGCTAGATGCGCTCAAACGCGTGAATCGCCGTAGTTACGTGACTGAGACTGATCGCAGAGAAAACTCTGCCGAACATTCTTGGCACTTAGCAATGGCATGCTGGTCGATCGCTGAGTTGTTTGAGCTGGATGTCAATCATGAACAATTGCTAAAGATGGCACTGGTACATGATTTGGGCGAGATTGATGCGGGCGATACGTTTTTGTACGCCGACTCGCGTCATGATGCACATGTTGAGGAGCGAGCGGGTATCGCCAGATTGCAAGGCGAACGCGGCAATGGGATTGGCAATTTGAGTGAGATTTGGGAGGCGCAAGAGACAGGCAGTAGTAAAGAGACTGCGCTACTTAAAGTGGTCGATCGCTTACTGCCATTTTTGCTCAACTTAAATACTGAAGGCAAAACGTGGCGTGAGCTTGGAGTGACACGTAGTCAAGTGGCAGGTGCACATGCGTTTATTCAAGACAGCTTTGCTCCTATTCATAAATGGCTATCACACAATATTGACTATGTGACCCAGCAAGGATGGTTGATCGACGCGTAAATCTATAAAAACGCTAGGTATAAAAAAGCCCAGTTGAGCATTGTGATATACGCTTCACTGGGCTTTTATTTTTTATTATATTAGAAATAAATTACGGTTTCGTGACACCCAGTAATTGACCCATTTTTACAAAACTATTGGCTTTCATGGTCTCTTGCCAGTCGGCTTTTGCTGCTTTTGGCAACACTACGATAGCCGTTGATCCTAAATAAAAACGACCAAGCTCTTCGCCTGCCGCAAACTGCATATCGTGATCCGCTTCTTGTATATCATCCGTGCGGGTAATTTTGCCAGTGGCGACGGTTTCGATACCAGCGACAATCATAGCGCCTACCATGACAACGGCCGCTTTGCCATACTTGGTATCAAATATGCAGACCAAACGCTCATTACGCGCAAACAAGTCCGGCACATTAGCTGCCGTGGTATTGTTGACCGAAAACAGCGTACCAGGGACATAGCGAGTCTTGGTCAGCGTACCGGCAAATGGCATATGAACACGGTGGTAATTGCTAGGGGCTAGATAGATTGTCGCAAAACTACCATCGGCAAAATAACGGCCATCTTCGCTATCAGCCAGCAATTGGCCAACGTCATAGTGACGCCCTTTGGCTTGTAGCATTTTATGATCTTTAATTTGCCCAAGCTGAGAGATGATACCGTCAGCAGGACTAACGATGCCGTTTGCGGTGGTATCGATGGTGCGAGCATCTTCTTTTAGTTCACGGGTAAAAAAGTCATTAAAACTCTCGTAAGCATTAAGGCTCTGGCGCTCATACTCATCTAGGCTGATATTATAAGCTTTGGCAAAACCACGGATAAAGGTGCGTTTGACATAAGGATGACGACTGGCGGCCAAACGTCCAGCGACTTTACTGAGCTTTTGCTGCGGTACCAGCTGTTGTAAGGTGGTAAATACATTCATAATAAGGCTACCAAAATAGGATGTGATGTCATTATTGCATAGGCAAGTTAATGGCCATATTTTATCATGGACAGCGTATTATTGTCTGACCATAAACTGTAAGCCATTTATAAATAAAGAAGGTCGTAAATGAAAGCACTGATACAACGAGTGAGCCGTGCCAGCGTCACTATCGATGAGCATTGTGTTGGCAAAATTGATCATGGGATATTGGCCTATATTGGGTTGGGTCATGATGACGATTTCGCCGCCGCCAAGCGAATGATTGACAAAATATTGACCTATCGCATTTTTGAAAATGATGACGATCCTGCCAAATTTGGTAAACTGGATAAAAACGTCCAGCAAGTCGGCGGCGGATTGTTATTAGTGTCACAATTTACGCTGATGGCAAAAACGGATAAAGGTCGCCGCCCTGACTTTGATGGCGCGATGGCACCTGATGCGGCCCAAGTGCTGTTCGAGCAACTCATCGACTATGCCAAAACCCAGTATCCGAATGTAGCCACTGGTCAGTTTGGCGCTGATATGCAAGTTGAAAGCATCAATGATGGACCACTTAATTTTCTATTGGAGATCTGACATCAGAGTGTCATCAGGCTGTCATAATTAATCCGTTTAATAGATAGAGACTGGTGAGTATTTATCGCCTTTTTATATGCCAGATTTTGTCCGCTAACACCGAGAATGTCCTATGTATAATGAGAAAATTTTGATTGTTGAAGATGAACCTGCGATTCGTGAAATGGTTGTGATGACGCTAGAAATGGCTGGGTTTGATAGCCTACAAGCGGCTGACGTATCAGAAGCGCATCAGCAAGTGGTCGATCATAGACCGTCATTAATATTATTAGATTGGATGTTGCCCGGAGACAAGAGCGGTGTTGATTTTTGTCGTATGCTCAAAAGCGATGAGATGCTCTCTGAGATACCCGTCATTATGCTAACGGCCAAAAGCGAAGAAGACAGCAAGGTTCACGGCCTAGATGCAGGTGCAGATGATTACATGACCAAGCCTTTTTCGACGCGCGAGCTGATTTCCAGAATCAAAGCGGTCTTGCGCCGTAGTAGCGCGATGAGTAGCGACAAGCCTATCGAAATTGGTCAGCTGAGTCTCGATACCAAAAGCCAGCGCGTGACAGCCGCAGGAAAAGTCATCGAGGTCGGCCCGACAGAATATCGTCTACTGGCATTTTTTATGAGTCACCCAGAGCGCGCTTACACAAGAACGCAGCTGCTCGATCAGGTTTGGGGCGGTAACGTTTATATCGAAGATCGAACCATTGATGTACATATCAAGCGTCTACGTAAACTACTGCGTCCTTATGATTGTGATACATTGATACAAACGGTGCGCGGTACAGGCTATCGGTTCTCTAGTCTTATTGAGCCAAGCTAATCTTATATAAGTTGATTTTTGATAACTTGATCTTGTATGAACAATGCCACCATAACAATAAATAAAATAGCGGATAGTGGTAAGGATAAGAAATGAACAAGATAGCGCCAGCAAAAAAGAAAAAAGACCATAACTATAATAATGACCAGCAAGATGCGCCAGCACAAATCGCTAGCCAAAATGCGGCGGAGCAATTAGAGAAAATCAGAAGTGCGCTGCGAGCATTGCGAGATGCGGTCATCTTACTGAATGAAGATGATGGGTTAGAGTGGTGGAATCAGGCGGCGCAGGATCTCTTGTCACTGCAGCCAGCTGACAAAGGCCAAAGTGTGTTTGACTTTATCATTGTGCCCGAGTTTCGCCAGTACTATCAAAACACCACCCTGCCCAATGATGGTATTCATATAGAATCGTGGCGCGATCCCAGTCGTTATCTAAAGTGTGAGCTCACGCCTTTTGGTGACGAGAAGCTATTGTTTATTTATGATGTGACCCGCGTACAGCATTTAGAGCAAATGCGCCAAGACTTTGTGGCGAATGTCTCTCATGAGCTACGCACGCCGCTGACAGTAATGATGGGCTATTTGGAGAACTTCTCTCACCAACCAGACATGCCGCCACAGTGGCGTCGCGGTTTTGAGCTGATGACCCAGCAAACAGCCCGTATGAATCGAATCGTAAATGACTTATTACTGCTCTCCAAGATTGAAATCGAAGAGACGCATGAGTTTAATGATGTCGATATGACCAAACTCCTCACCAATATCTATGATGATGCACAGGCATATAACCAAGCGTACAAGCACACCATTCATTTGCACATAGATACCTATGACGGGTTATATGGGTCGGAGGTGTACTTGATCAGCGCCTTGTCCAACTTAGTCATTAATGCGATTAAATATACGCCAAAAGGCGGTAATATTACCATCAGTTGGACGCAGACATCGGATGGGTGCCGATTTGCCGTTGAGGACGATGGACTTGGTATCGCACCAGAGCATATTGCGCGTTTGACGGAGCGCTTTTATCGTATTGATAAAGGGCGTAGTCGTGCCACAGGCGGTACAGGATTAGGGCTGGCTATCGTGAAGCACGTTTTGCATCAGCACGAGGCGCAGTTGCAGATTGACTCAATAGAGGGAGAGGGGTCGACATTTAGTGTGGTATTTCCAGCCGCGTATGTGAGATCGGCTGCGACAAATTAGTACAGGCCTTGCCCATATTGTTTAGACTCGTCATGCGGATTTATTTAGCATGCCTAATTTAGTATACCTAGTCTTTTTGCAACAGCGGGTAAGGGTTGACGGCACTGCCATTGATATAAATACCGTAATGTACATGTGGCGGTGTCCCTTTTGCGTTACCGCTGTCACCCACATAACCGATAATATCGCCTTGATTGACCCAATCATTGGGCGCAATATCGGCATAGTCTTCTAGATGCGCGTAATAATGACCAGCACCGCCAGGCCCTACCACGACGACCACGCGCCCACCCAAGTTATTCTCACCAACCTTACTCACAATTCCCTGCGTGGTTGACTGTATCGGCGTGCCACGTTCTGCAAAGATATCGATGCCTTCATGTGAGCGCCCTTGACTGCGTGCCGCACCCCACGTATCGGTCAGACGCTTGTCTGGTAGCGGATTTGGCAAGCTGTTCTCTGTTGGCAGTTCTTGTTGTAATAGGCTCATCTGCTGCCATTTGGCGACCACAAACGATTGGGTCTGCTCGCTAATGCTGGGTAGCAGCTTATCAAAGACAAATAAAAACCCTAGCAATACAACCGCCTTAATCAGTACGCCGAGTACACGACTGACAAAAGAAGGCTTCGGTGGTTGGCTTTTTCCATCTGCTAGCATTGATGTCTCTTATCTGTTTTATATTATATGAGCTAATATTATAAAAGCCCTATCTGCTAAGGTATGTATCGCATTGTTATCTATGGCTTTTATCCCCATAAATACAGGTGTGGTTAAATACAAGCACAGCAAATATAACTTTATCTACTTAACGCTTCGGTTGAGCGATGATGGTGCTACGAATGGTTAATTTTTTATGAATGATGCTTTGAACACCGCTGACATGACAGATACGGCTACTATGGCTGAAACAGCGCTTGTCATCGATACTGAAACCGATCAAGGCCGTGATCCGAGACCCATTCAAGTGGCGACGATCAACGTGGCAACTGGATTTGAATGGATGAAGTACTTCAATAGCGGCCGCTCTATATCCCCTGCCGTCATCAAGGTGCATGGTATTACTGATGCTGACGTGGCTGGTCTTGAGCGTTTTGAGCTGGATCAGTTTGAGCTGCCAGAGTATTTGATTGGTCATAATGTACGCTTTGATTGGCGAGTGATTGGCAGCCCTTCTGCTAAGCTGATTTGTACTGTGAGACTCGCGCGTGCTGCCTTTCCAGAGTGGCGCGCTTATGGTCAGTCTAAGTGTATCGAGCAATTATTGGGTAAGGGCGAGGCGAGCATGATGACGATTGCCGCTCATGATGCGCTAGGGGATGCGCGGATGTGTTATCTACTTTACCAAGCCTGCTGCGAGCGTTTAGAGATTGCACCGACCGATTTTGCAGCGGCACATGCTATCTCAAATAAAGCGACGCCTGTGAGCAAGATGCCATTTGGCAAACACAAAGGCAAGCCAATCAAAGAGGTGCCTATCAGCTATGTTAAATGGATGATAGGCAATATTCATAATATGCAGCCGTCACTGTATTCTGCCCTAAAGAAGCGGATAGAAGCAGAAAAAACAAACAATGCTAAGTAATAAAAGCGCATTTATCGACTTTGTGTATTGATACAAATAAATGATATCAGTCGCGACGGCCTCTTATATTGATGGATGAACAACGCTATTCACCTTTACTAAACCAATCTACTGCCATTTGCCACAGCTTTGGCGCTTTAGCATTGGTTTTACTGCTAAAGTAGCGCATGTGACCGATATGATTTAATCCGAAATCTTCAGGATTTAAAAACCGCTTTTCGACGGGCATGTTCGTAAATACGCGTATCATGTCATCCATGTTTTCGCTATTGGCAATATCATCATCACTAAAGCCAAGCCACAATGCTGGCATGCTGAGTGCATCGTAAAAATGGGTGTGTATACTTTTACCAAAAGCAGTCTTGATATAGCCTGCGCCATTACACCATTCACGCCATTGACGAGCCACGCCGCGCGGTAGTGGCTCGCCCATGCCGATTTTGTCTGATGGTGTGTACCCTAAGGTTAAGTTTGATAGTGGGATAAAGGCATCCATAAATCCCATGGCTTTGAGCTTATAAGGCATGCCCATGTTTTTGATGCGGCCTGAAGAGCACGCGACATTGAATACGGACGTAATCGCCTGATAATTTGGCATCAAACCGATAAGCTGGCCACCTGCACTATGACCGATAAGGTGGTAAGACGCCTCAGGAAACTCATCTTGCAGCGCATCAAGTACGGCAGGCATATCGTGTCGCCCCCAACTGATGAGCGAAGCATCACACTTTGCCAGATTGGTCGAAAGCGACTCACCAATCCCTTCATTATCAAAAGTCAGTACGCCAAAGCCGCTCTCTGCTAAATAGATAGCAAAGCTATGATAAAAATGACGTCTGATTCCTGTGGCGGGCGCGATCATAATCGCTGTTGTCGTTCCCTCTTTAGGACGATAGACGGTCGCGGCCAACACTCGATTGCGATCGGTCATGATGCTCAACGAGTACGTGTCGATATTGGTTGCGCCATCAGCAATATTAGGACTAATCAAAGGATTGTTAATAATACTTTCTGCATACTCTGCGGCAGAAACAGCGTTGTGATTATCCATCTTGATACCTTCATGTCTTTTATGAGTAGATAGTGATTATTAAACTGCGATGAGTCATCAATTCCCATCTTTAAAATGTAGTTGTTGCGTAGTGATAAATCGTTGTGACTATGTGGTAGCATTGCTTATGTTAAGATAAATACTAGCGAGACAGGTACTCAAATATGACTTTCAAGTTTTGTCTGACTTGGTTGAACTCATTCTATAAATGGCGTGCATAACACTATAAATGAAACGTGTGGTATTTGACCTTTACTAATAACAAACACTCAATAAAAAATGATCGATAAATTAAGGAAACCATATGCAAATGAAAATCAACGATGATACTTATGATGTAATTACGAGCAAAGACATCACCAATATAGAAAAAGCCGTGGATAAATCAACACTAACGATGCCGCTAGTGGCCGTATATTGCGGTTCACGCTTGGGCAACAATGATGTGTATGAGCAGGCAGCACGCGAGCTTGGCAGTGCGTTGGCAGATAATGGTATGGGACTGGTATATGGCGGTGCTAGCATTGGTCTCATGGGCGCGGTCGCAGATGAGGTCATCAAAGGCGGCGCTGAGGCGGTAGGCGTCATTCCAACCTTTATGCTCAAGCACGAAATCGCTCATGAGCAGCTGACTCGCTTGCATTTGACCGATACCATGCACACGCGTAAGACCGTTATGGCAGAGTATGCTGATGCCTTTATTACCTTGCCGGGCGGACTGGGCACACTAGAAGAAATTATGGAAATCGCCACATGGCGTCAGCTGTATCAACATGAAAAACCAATGATTATTCTCAATATCAATGGTTTTTATGACCGTATGATTGAGCATCTAAAATATACCACCGAGCAAGGGTTTATGAAGCAGCAAGATTTAGATCGTTTGGTGGTGTGCAATACCATCAACGAGGCAATCGAGATGCTACAGACCGTCGTGACCATCAATGATCATGTAGATACAGAAAAAATGGCTGGTAGCAACAGCTAAGCTTTATAAAATCGAGCAATTAAAAGCAACCACGTAAAAAAGGAGCAGATAACCGATTATTGGTTGTCCGCTCCTTTTTTATAGTCAGTTTTATATTCATAAAGCTAACCGTAAACGCTAGAAATGACTAATACTTGCTATACACCAGCGGGTGAGAGATCATCCAGTGCTGCTTCACGAATACTATGATTGACATCTGCCATTGCTATTGGAAATCCACGCTGCTCAGCGAGTACACGTGCAACCTTATCAACAGCCAGACCATCGTTATGTATCAAGTACGACCATTCGTGTGCGTAGCGGCTACGATTCATTGGCGTATCGTTCTGTATCAATCCGAGCGTCGTCAGCTCATTCACTATCTGATCAGCAGCGATCAAGGTTGAAGATGCTTTGACGTTTTCGGCGCGAGCGTAACGTATATTAGAATACAAGCTTACGTCAGCCACTCGCAACGTATCATCTTCTCCAGGAATTTGCTGCCCACCATATAGCGCATTGCCAACAGTGCGTGCACTATTGAATGTCGGTACAAACTCAGCCACATATTCAATCGCCTGCTGGCTACGCGCTTGTAGTGGCGCTTTGTCCCAGCCATCCTCGATATAGTGTACGTATTGCTGTGGTAGTTTAGGCTGAGCGCTGTCTGAGCTAGATGCGACCAGACCGTCATCAAATAAGGTAATGGCTTTACTCATGCCATGTATCTGAAAATACCCACCCGGATAGGGGGTTAACTGCGCCATGCCTTCGGGCGTACCTCGTTGACCATACACAATAATCTCAGGTATCTGTCCACCTGCATCGCCCCAATGGGTGACATAAGAGGATTTAAACTCGACCATGCGCGTGACTTCTACGCCGACCATATCATCGATGACACCAGTGCGAAAACCGCAAGCATTGACCAAATAATCGACTTCGATAGATTCAGCTTGAGAGTCGTTTGCTTGCTGATAGTCAATGCGCCATTTGGTAACATGGTGATCGGCATTGGTGCAGTTTTCACAATCCACAGGGACTACTTTTTGTACTGTGGTGTCAGTAAAGACATGGGCATGATCATATTCTTCAAGCGCCAACTGCGCAGAAGCCGCCAAGCGAAATATATTCCAGCCATATTCTTGTACGACAATCAGTGGAAATTTTACCTTATTTAAGTCTAAGTATTTGGCAACGGGTATCATCCACTCATCAACCGTACTTGGTACTTCAACTTGCTCACGCTCAGACAACTCAAGCAACTGCTCATGGCTATAGAGCTGATAGTAATCCTCAGGTTCGCCAAGTACTTTATTGTTGACATCCTGCTCGATAAGCTCTTGATACGCCGCTGTCAAAATATCCAAACGCGGCAGCAAGTCTTCAGGCAGTCCTTCATCGCGTGTCGGCACCGCAAATACAGTAGGACGAACGTCGATGGTATAAGGATAAAGACGTAATATGTCAATACATTGCTTGAGGAGCGCCACACAATCTTCATCAGGTATCTCGCGGTACAAGTTGCCGCCAGCATGCAAATGGCACATTGGTGGACCATCAATGAGTGATTTTTTCTTCTCAAACAAATAAGTCTCAAGCCCTAGTGCGGCAAGGCGAATAGCAATCGTTGAGCCTGCAGTACCGCCGCCCAAAATGCCGACGCGTTTAGTAGGACGTTTGGCAGGCGAGTTTTGATGATATCCATAAGACAGTACCTTAGAAGAATCATCTTGTTTGACAGAATGAGCGTGATTTTTATTAGAAGACTGAGTCATTGTCGTCATTATATCCTTAGTAGCATTTGCATCAGGCCATGCTCGGTGTAATCATTAAATGTCTTGTAACTATCGATATGCGTGCGAAGGTCGCTAAGTTCAATATTTATTTATAAGCCACAACAGAGGGATTTTCTATTGTGTAGTAATACTTCATTTCTATAAGTTCATTTTACGAAGAACTACAGACAATATGATGACAAATACGTAAGTAGATGCATGAGTTTTGTCAACGAGGTGAGGTGGTCTTGGGCAGTTTCTAATAGGCGAGGTCGAGTGCAACATCTGGAGAATGGGGATAAGGTCAGTCTTCTGTAGCCAAAAAGCCCTGTGTTTAAGCATTTTGTAAGATTCAGCCACTTTTGTAAGTTTGTATATTGACTGCCATTATCGCTAAAAACTGTATGCTATATTCATTTTGCTGAAGTGAAGTTAAAGCTTTGTTTTTATCACTTTCACATCAAAAAATAAAAACGGCTTACAAAATTTACTATTACAATTATCAAAATGACAAGGAAGTTGCTATGAAAAATATCATGATGTTATCTGCACTAACTGGCGTATTAGCATTGACAGGCTGTACGACCATAAAAAGTGTTGTTGGAAATGACATGTCAGGCACGCACGAAGTCCAAGCGACCAATAACAACATGGCCCCTGTCGCTAGCAAAAATGGCGTGTTGGTTGATGCAACCAATTACATGACGCTTTATACCTATGACAAAGATTCAATGAATAAGTCAGACTGCGGCACAGCGTGTCAAGTTGTGTGGCCAATTTTCCAAGCACCAAGCAATGCTAAAGCTTCTGGCCAGTTTGCGGCGTTCAAGCGTGAAGATGGTAAGTATCAATGGGCGATGAATGGTAAACCATTATACTTCTATGCTAATGATACAAAGATGGGTGACAAAGACGGCGATGACAAATTTGACGTTTGGCATGTTATTCCAACCAAATAAGGTATCATGATATTATCTTAAGGTAAAAGTAGCTTAAGACAAAAAAGCAGCCCTATCATAGAGGCTGCTTTTTTATGGCTAGTAGTAAATGCTAGAAACTAACAAGACTTATTTTGACTTCTTTTCTACCAACTCACCATCTATCTGAATAGGCACATTGGTGGTGATGCCTTGTGAGTAAGCGTCCATGCCATACGCTGTACGATCGATATTACCTGTTGCACGGAAGCCAACCACAGGTTCTTTGGTCAAAGGACTGTTATCGATTTTCTTTAGCGTTAGGTTAAGTGTTAATGGTTTGGTTTGACCAAGTAAAGTAAAGTCGCCAGTGACTTTTGCTTGTTGTGGATTGATAAAGTTAACCTGAGTGGATTTAAAGCTCATGGTAGGGTACTTCTCAACATTGAAAAACTCGTCGGTTTTCAGATGCTTGTCACGGGCTTCCCAACCAGTATCAATACTGTCTGTATCTACAACAAAGTTAAATTGAGTTTGATTTGGGTTTTTTAGATCGAACTGTACAGTGCCGTCGACATCACTAAAGTGCCCCATAACCGTAGAAAATCCCATATGCTCAACAGAGAAACCGACACGAGTATGTGAATTATCTAGTTGCCACTGAGTTGGTAGAGCAGCGCTTGCCATAGTCGTGATAGCAAGTGCTGAGCTGATTAATAGTGCCTTAGTAGTAGTTTTGATGGTAGTGTTTATCATTGAATAGTCCTTATTTAGTGTTAGGGAAGTTGTGCTTACCGATGAACAAAGAGTGCGATATTTTTTGAAGAAAACTGACTAGCCATATCGCATAAATGTTCGATAGATAATAGATAATAGATAAATGGCAAAGAAAAGCTAAAGCTCGTTAGCTTAACTACAGATATCTATATAATTGATTAATTAAACTAACCAAATTATTGTACTGGGTTAACTCGTACATCTCAACACTATTTGTGTATTGGTGACAACTTATCACATATCTCTATCACAACTGCGGCTTGCGTTGGGTGACAAAAACCGTTAAAATCGCGGTTTAATTTTCCCGCTGGGGAAAGGCTAAGTGAGCAGAAGAGTGGTGCTTTGTGCTGGAATAAGCCAGTGACGCAGTTGCCATACTTATAATGTCCTTAGTGCCTCAGTTACGTATGTTTTCGTTTGCTTGAGACATCGCTCATGATGTTGACGCAAATTGCCATACATACATCGGACCTAGAGAGTTTATTATGCGTAAAGATATCCATCCTGATTACCAAGAAGTTTTATTCCATGACACCAATGCTGACGTGTTCTTTTTGACTCGTTCAACGGCTCAGACTAAAGCGACTCGCGAATACGAAGGTAAAGAATACCCATACTACCCACTTGATATCTCAAGTGCGTCGCATCCATTCTATACTGGTGAGCAACGTAAAACCTCTACTGAAGGCCGTGTTGCAAGCTTCAACAAACGCTTTGGTGCATTTGGTGGCCGTAGCAAGAAAGCTGCTGACGCTGCTGAATAATTTATACCTATGGTGTAAATGTGTTTTGCTAAATAATAAAAAACCGCTGATGATTCAGCGGTTTTTTTTGTTTTTAAACACATGTGTTTTTAGGCACTAACACTTGAGTGTGTTTGGTCATCAGCCTGAATGGCAGATGGAGCCAATAACTGCGTAATGTTTTCTACAATTTGCTGTGCCCAATAACCATACATCAGGCTACTCGGATGAAAGCCATCACTGGCGAACATCACGGCAATATCAATAGGCTGACCATTGCCATGCTCTTTTATCATGCGTGCAAAGTCAGTTGCCATATAGTTGACACCGTCATGAGCAGCGCAGACTTTTTGCAATATCTCATCAAGTATTGAGGCCTTTGCCCCAACAAAATTATTGAGTGGGGAGGGAATCGCAGGCATCTGCGCCATCGGTGGTAAGCTCAAAAAAATCAATTCGCGGACACCAAACTTGCGCTGTGCAATATGGATGATGTCTTCGATCTGCTGTTGCCATTTGTGGACTGCCACATTGGACGTCGTATCGTTGACCCCAACGCTCAGCAGCATCACATCGATAGGTTGGTCAGGAGTAGGGAGAACATATAATCTGCGTAAAATATCAAAGCTAGTATGACCAGTCGTCGCTTGTAATGACCAATTGAGCTGTGCAAAGTTCGATCGAATAACGGCATTCTGTTCCAATATCGGAATCAGCTTACCAACCAGCGCTTCTTGCTGAGTCTGACTGCCAACACCTGCTGCTGCTGAATCGCCCACGACCATCAAATTAAGCGTCTCTTGGCTTTTAGATGACAGTCCATCATCTGCTTTTGATAGCTCAACCATACCATGTCTTTCGCCGTTTGGCTCCGGCAAACGAACGGTTTCACGCTTGATTTTACGACCCTGATAAAGATATACAGGGGCAAGTAGGACATCTTTTGCTATAGATGTCAGTTTGTTGGTGTCTACCATCCTGCACGCTCCCTAATAGTTGTAAGGCTATCCTCAATCAATAATTGACCATCGACATAGACATCACGCAATAGATTGTCCGTTTGAGCACTCAATGCTTGCTCTTTTATGGTTTTGATCTGGCCATTGCCATCTTGTACCAGTGCCAATCGTCCTTTTTTCGATCGTTTTGAGCGGCTGGTGATAGGGTCTTTATAAATATCTTTCCATGTGCCATCGATACAGATAGCGCTCGATTTCATCGCCCAGCTCATGGTGTCGCGGTTGACTTGTTGCAATAATCCGCCGCCCATCCCAAAGGTGATGTTATCCACGCTAAACCCAGCCTTTAGCACCACATCGATAATGCTGCCCAAAGTGTTTGGGCTGATGCCATCGCCTTGGATGATGCGCACATAATCCGGTAGAACTTTATAGCCTTTACTGTTTACCGTCGTGCCAAACTTCACCGCCAAGCGCTCTAGCGCTTCACGGATGACTTTAGTCGGCTCGCCACTGTCTGGTCGAATGACCAAGGTACCGCCCATGTTTTTGATGTCGTCTTTTAAGGCGTCGCCCCAGATATTATCGATCGCATTCCATAGGTCGTAACTGTCTGATACCACCGAAAACGCTTTGTCTGTGCCGCCAAACTGCTCAATCATATTGTGAAAAGCAGCGGTTTCTCCATCACGTCCCCAAGCCGTCATTGTGCTGTGTTCGGCCGCTGGGATAGAGAACGCAGGCATGTCATCACCCATCTGATACCAGCGACTGGCTGCAATAAGTGCTGTCATTGAATCGGTACCAGCAAAGTTGACCAAATGCGCCAAGCTGCCAAGGGCAACCGTTTCCTGACTCGACGCACCGCGCGCGCCAAAGTCATGTAAGCGAAAAGGTAGCGACTCTGTATTGTCCGCTGACTTTTCTAGCGCTTGACGGATAATCTCTTTGCAATAGCGAGAGACACTAGCGACCGTTGACGGATACCAAATCGCGCGTAATAGCGCTGTTTCGATATAACTTGGTAGCCAATAAAACTCAGGATCAGTGTTGATAACTTGGCAGACTACATTTGATGCCGGAGCGATGCTGCCCTCAGGAAAGGCTTGAATACGCAGTGGCAAATAGCCGTTGTGTTTTTCAATCAAGTGCTCCCAGCCCGCACGATTAAAGGTTAAGCCATGCGCTTTAATCACTTTTTCGGCTTCGTCGATATCTTGATGCGTGATAGGAGTGCTTAGGTACTCTTTGATAAAAGCCTGCAGATTGATAAAAGCCTGCAGACCGAAGAACACCACATCGTAGTCGCCTTTACGCGCCTCAACGTAGCTCGACAGATACTCACTGCCACTTGGGTATTGCACCCAATGTGAGGTTTTATAGCTGTCACTATTTAAGATTAAATTGTTTAGATTACTGGTGTACATCACAGAACTCCTCTGCTTTGAGCTGCCGCAGCTGCTTTGAAAGAACAGTGGCGGCGGTTGAGTGCCGTCTATCGGCACTGATATAAAAAGTTAAAAAATACATTGTGTAGATATCAGTGAGGGTTGATTTGACTATGACCTGATCATCCGTTTAATAACGAAAAACTACAATCCAACCATTTTGGTAATAATCGCATAATGATCTTCAAACATCATTTTGGCATCAAGCTCTGCCAGTGGCAGCCAAAAAGCCTTGGTTGCGTCATCGCCGCCTTTTACTTTTGGTAATCCTTTCGGATCGTTTTTGAGCTGGAAGTAAAACGCTTGGGTAATGGTGCGTCCGCGTGCTGAGCGATACGGGTCATCAAAGGTATGCTGACTGTGGCAAGAACCGCGCAATACGGGCTCAGGCACTTTCAGGCGTGTCTCTTCACGCAGCTCACGAATACAAGCGTCAAATAGCGTCTCTTTTGGATTCAAAAATCCACCCGGTAATGCCCACAATCCGCGTCCCGGCATACTACGTCGCTCGACTAGTAAGATGTGCCCCGACTGTACAACCAACGCATCAGCCGTCATGAAGGTTGGTGGATAGGGGGCAGATTGCCACTGTCTTTTGTATTTATCAATAAAGTCCGCTTCTTCATGCAGTTGATGATAGTCGTCCGTTTTTTTGAATGCATCGAGGACGCTGCGCGTTGACTCAGGCGTGCGCTCAGGCGTTGGCGTAGCGCCCATCAGATAGCTGTCGCGAATAGGCGTGGCTGATAGATTATGATAATTAGGCACTGACACCGATGCCCAGTTAGGGAACAGTGATAAGTAATATGATGAGCTGTCTTTTGAGTGACCAATCAAGCCAATATCTGTTTGCAAATCACCCGTGACCGATTTCACGCCTGCTTGGACGTATTGTAGCCAGCGCGTGTCGTTGTATAGTGCATCGTCTAGACCGACGCAATGGATACGAGCGGCGTCTTCTGCTGAGTAAGCGCCCTTGATCATCGCAGCGCGTTCAGCGACGCTAAACGGATTACGTAAGCTGCGTGGTAGATTGGCCGAACCAATCAGCATAATCACTTCATCAGAGCGTTTGAGCGCTTCGTCAATGACTGCCTTGTGCCCACAATGAAACGGCTGGAAACGCCCGATAAAAACCAGATAACGATAGTGTGTACTGTTTTTTTGCTCGGGGTTTTGCTTATCTGAAGCTTGCTCTGATAATTCACTCATAGACGCTAATTTCCTACAATTTATTTTTATTGATAAAAAATTAATGACGCTAATACTGACACAGCCTGTGACTTTCTGACAAGTGGAAAGATGTTTAGGGGTGTATCCTTAGTAGGCATTATTTGTATTTAATCTGCTTGATAAATAATGCAGCTGTCTTTATATAGAGGGTAGCTTATCAGTCATTATATAAACAATGCCTAATCTACTGACTTGTAGTGCCATTGAAAAAACCAATGACAACCATTTGCAGCGGTCACGGTTCAATTCACAGTAGCGCGGTCGGAATTACTCCTTGATTCAGGTATAATGGTCATTATAGACGGATTAAATTTTATGACTATTGCTGCCAGTGCATTACAATAATAAACCTCAAGCACTGATGGCTTGCAAACTGATATAAGCCATAAAAATTTTGAAAAATTCAAATTCACGACACGGTCGCCATAATAGATATTGCGCTTGTGTCACAATGCATAGGAAACATTATGAGTGAACAAAATCAAGCCGCTGACTATGAGTCAGCATTAGATACTGAGCAAGTTGAAGCAAAAAGCAATATCACCATCACTGAGTCTGCTCAAGGCTATTTGGCAGACTTGTTAGCCAAGCAAGATACTGATGGCATCGGTGTGCGTATCTTCGTTGAGCATCCTGGTACGCCGCGTGCGGAGTGCTGCATGGCTTACAACCAACCAGGCGAAGAAGACAGCGCTGATTTGTGTTTGACCTATGATGATTTTTCAGCCTTTATCGAAGCGGCCTCGGTGCCTTATCTAGAAGATGCGGTCATCGATTACAATAAAGATCGTTTTGGTGGTCAGCTGACCTTCCGCGCGCCAAACTCTAAAGTACCCAAAGTGGGCGCTGATGCCAGTGTCGAAGAACGCATCAACTATGTCTTGCAGTCGGAGATTAACCCTGGCTTGGCAGCACATGGCGGTGACGTACAGTTGCTTGAATTGATTGAAGAAGAAGGTATTGGCTTGACCGCTGTGTTGAAATTTGGCGGTGGTTGCCAAGGCTGTTCAGCTGTTGACATGACACTGCGTCAAGGCGTTGAAGTACAGCTTAAGCAGCAAATACCAGAGCTGACGCAAGTGGTTGATGATACCGACCATACGCGCACAGAAAATGCTTATTATAAATAAATGCAAAAATCCAATAACCAATAAAAGCAGCATAGCGGTTATAAAAACGCCTATGCATGTTTGTCATTAAGCAATTAGTATTTTGCTATTCTTTTAATAAAGAAGCTGAGTTATGATGAACTCAGCTTTTTTTATTGCTATGATTTAGCAGACAGCTTTTTGAGATAGTTTTTAAACGCGAACTCTTGAATCAGTAAATCTTGATCAATACATTTGATCCATACAAAGGAATGTACGATGAGTGATGAACAAGCAGCCCAAGAATTAAAGAACAACCAGCGTCTTGAGACCTTGGCGATTCATGCTGGCTATAGCGTGGAGCCGACCACCAAATCCGTCGCCGTACCTATCTACCATACCAGCTCCTATGCGTTTGATAACACTCAGCATGGTGCTGATCTGTTTGATCTAAAGGTCGCGGGCAATATCTATACGCGTATTATGAACCCGACCAATGCGGTGCTAGAAGAGCGCGTTGCTGCGCTTGAAGGTGGTATCGGTGCGCTTGCGGTCGCCTCTGGTATGGCTGCTATCACTTATGCCATTCAGACGATTTGTGAGGCAGGTGACAATATCGTTGCGGTATCGACGCTATATGGCGGTACTTACAATTTGTTTGCGCATGCATTGCCGCGTCAAGGTATCGAGGTGCGCTTTTTTGACCACAAAAATCCAGAAGCCATTCGTGATTTAATCGATGATAAGACTAAAATGGTCTTTGCCGAGAGTATCGGTAACCCACTAGGTAATATCGTAGATATTCAGGCGCTCAGTGATATTGCTCACGAGTACGGTGTGCCTGTCGTGATTGACAATACCGTTGCCACGCCTGCGCTATGCCGTCCGTTTGAGTTTGGTGCGGACATTGTGGTGCATTCATTGACTAAGTATATGAGCGGTACGGGGACGTCGATTGGTGGTGCGATTATCGATAGTGGTACGTTTGCGTGGGGCGATTATCCTGAGCGTTTCCCATTACTGAACACGCCAGATGCCAGTTATCATGGGGTGAATTTTGTCAAAGACGTGGGCGCGCCTGCCTTTATCGCGCGTGCTCGTGTCGCACCGCTACGCAATACGGGCGCGGCGCTTAGTCCGCTTAATGCGTTTAGTATCTTGCAAGGGATGCAGACGCTGAGCCTACGGATGGAGCGTCATGTACAGAACGCACAAGCGGTTGCAGAATACTTACGTGACCATGACAAGGTCGCTTGGGTAAAATATGCAGGCCTGTCTGACCATCCTGAGCATGAGCTTGCCAAAAAATATATGAAAGGCACGCCTTCTGCTATTTTGACCTTTGGCGTAAAAGGCGGTTTGGAGGCAGGGTCGCGCTTTATCGATGCGCTACAGCTGATTACGCGCTTGGTGAATATCGGTGATGCCAAGTCATTGGCCTGTCATCCTGCCTCGACGACGCATCGTCAGCTAAATGGACAAGAGCTTGAGCAAGCTGGCGTTAGTGAAGATATGGTACGTTTGTCTATTGGTATCGAGCACATTGAAGACATCAAAGCCGATCTTGCGCAAGCATTAGCTAATGCTTAATATAAAAGCGTGCTCATTTAGGAAAATTATTTGAGTGATTATAATCTATAAACAAAAAAGCCCATATCGACTTGATATGGGCTTTTTATTTGCGTTAAATATACATATTCAGCATTTAAGCAGATAGGACACGCTGAGCGATATCTCGGTAATCCTGCGAGGCAAGACGGGGGCCAAACTGCTGGATGACTTGTGACGATATTTCGCTGGCAAGACGTCCACACTCTGGCAAGCTATAATGCTGCGATAGCGCATACAAGAAGGCACCCGCGTAGTTGTCACCTGCACCATTGGTATCGATGACACTCGTCACTACTGGCGTTGCCACGTCGTAAACTTCGATTTCCGACTCGTCATCAGGTTTGTGGGCAATGACCGCACCGTTGGCACCATCAGTGACGACCGCTGTTTGGCAATGCTCAAGCAGGGCACGGGCAGCGGCTTTGACTTGTTTTTTATCGGTGAATAGCTTGGCTTCTTCGCTATTACAGAATATCACGGCAACTTTATTGCCGAGCATGTTAAGCAGGCCGTCTTTGGCAAATTTCACTACAGCAGGATCCGCAAAACTCACGGCAATTTTTGCATTATGAATACCGGCTTGTTGGCGCAGTTGAGTCATTGCTGGTTGGATGCTTTCAGACATGGCCAAATAGCCTTCTAAATATAGCCAGTCTGCTTGCGTCAACGCATCAAAATCAACATTGTCAGCTGCGATTTCGCTTGAGGTGCCAAGATAGGTCTGCATGGTACGCTCGCCATCTTCGGTGACAGCCACCACGCAGGAGCCGGTCACACCGCCTTCATGGATAGATTTGTCTGAGGTTGCGACGCCTGCTTCGTGCAAGTCTCTGAGGTAAAACACCCCTTGATCGTCATCACCGACGCGGCAAGCATAAAACGGCTTACCGCCGAGGCTAGCAAAGGTAAACATTGTATTGGCTGCTGAGCCACCGCCGGCTTGTTTTGATGGCTCAATCTCAGCCAGCTTAAAGTAAGCCAGTAGTTGCTGCTGCTCCTCAAACTCTGCTAATGTCATATTACCTTTGGTCAGCTCGGTCTCTTCTAGTGCCGCATCTGACAGCACATACTCGTGATCAACCAACGCATTACCTATCGCCATTACATCGTACATTGCTTACCTCTCTTCAATTAATTTATAAACAGTTATCTTTCTTATTGTTAAAAACTAGTCAGCTTGCAGCTCTAGTAGACGCTGATAAAGTGCATTCTTTTTTACACCAGTGATATCAGAGGCCAGCGCGGCTGCTTTTTTGACCGATAGATCCTCTAGCAAACGCTGTAGCAATTTATCATGAGTACTGATGTCGTCAGTATCCTTTGCCATACCGGCGCCAGCGACGACCACGACGATCTCACCGCGTTGCTGATTGTCATCTGCTTTGACAAACTCGACCAAATCGCCAAGGGTGCTCTTATGTATGGTTTCAAACGTTTTGGTCAATTCACGACAAAAAGTCACTGCACGGCCTGCACCAAATATCGTCTCCATATCTTCCAGGCTAGATACGATGCGATGCGGCGCTTCATAAAATATCAGAGTTTCGGTACGTGCGATCAAATCGTTCAGTTGTTTTTGACGGCCGTGAGTTTTGGCTGGTAAAAACCCAATAAAGCTAAATCGATCTGATGGCAACCCTGCCACTGACAATGCGCCAATAGCAGCAGAAGCCCCAACGATAGGAGATACGGTCACGCCAGCTTCATGTGCAGCCTGTACCAATTGATAACCTGGGTCACTGACCAGTGGCGTACCAGCGTCACTAATCAAGGCAACCGAATGACCTTGCTCAATCATTTCAATGATTTTAGGCGTTTGAATAGCGCTATTGTGTTCGTGATAAGCCCATAGCTTGTTATGACCTTTTTGCTTCGTTGTAGCCTCATCATCTTCTTCTACACTACTTGTGGCATGATGGGTCTCTAAGCTTTTTGCCTCATCTGTTTTGCTTCCTTTAGTATCAATACCAAAGTGCGACAACAGCTTACCTGAAGTGCGAGTATCTTCACAGGCAATGATCGCGACCTGCTTTAAAACATCAATCGCGTGTGGCGTCATGTCGGTCAAGTTGCCAATCGGCGTGGCAACGATATAGAGACAAGCTGGCATCGCAGTAGGGGTAGACATGAAAACCTCGGGTCATTAACAATAATAGTGCGCCATTATATCCAGTCGTTATCTATGATTTTTCAGTCAAATAGTGAGTGAATAAATCGATAGATTTTGAGAGCATAACGCGCAGAAGTGGCTAGTTTAGCATGTTGTGCTATGATAATTCTCAAATGTTAAGCAGACGAATTAACCTTATGGCGAATCACAAACCCTTGATCTTAACCTCACCGAAACAACGCCAAGGCAGCTTGTTTGAACAGCAGGCGTGTGAGTATTTACAAACACAAGGGTTACGGTTGGTGGCGCAAAACTGGCAACAGCCAAAAATAGGTGAGCTAGATCTGATTATGATGGAAGCAGGACCCGCATGGTCAACGCTAGTATTTATCGAAGTTCGTCAACGCAAGCGGTCAATCTATGGCGATGCAGCACTCAGCGTGACGACAAGCAAGCAGCGTAAAGTGATTAAAGCGGCACAATGTTTTTTGCAGCAGCATCCTGAGTACGCTCATTATGACTGCCGCTTTGATGTCATTGCTTATAATACGGCAGGTAAGCTCAGCTCAAAAGAGAATCCGTTGAGTGATGAGCTGCAATGGCTTAAAGGTGCCTTTGTAGCCAGTGCATGGTAGTAAATATATAACGCAAATACGGGATGACTCGCGCGCCTGACTGAATCTAGCGCGCAATACTCGTTACCAAAAACCTAACCGCTGCTGGCCAAAATTAAGTAAAGTAGCTGTTAACAAAACTTGTCTTATCACTGCTAGATAAAAATTGACTCAATTCATTGAATTTATAACACCGTCACCACCATGCTCTAAGAGGTAAACAATGACACGGATGCATTTGCGCACTGCTATTTTTGGTTCATCACGCTGTATTACGACGGGCATTATGCTTGCTGCTTGTGTGGTCAGTACAGGCTGTGCCACCAACTATCTGACCAACAGTACAGAAGGAACTTACGGTGTGCCAATGACTGAGCGCACCATTCCGCAGCGTCTACTAGATCGTAGTATCGAGCATACTGCCAAAATCAACGTGTATGGGCTAAAAGAAGACTTGCAGCAGACCAGCCGTATGGGTATCGATAGCTTCAATAGCGAAGTGCTGCTCACAGGGGAAGTACCGTCTGAAGCGCTCAAAGCAGAAGTAGAAAAGGTCGTCAGCTCCATGCCAGATGTACGCCGCGTCTACAACGAGATGGAAGTAAGTGCTTCAAAAGGCTATAGCTCAACGGTTCATGATGGTTATATCACCTCAAAACTACTGGCAAAAATAGCCGCCAGCGATGGCGTCAAAACCTCACAAATCAAAGCAGTCACCAACAATGGCGTGGTCTATATTATGGGTCGCATGACACCCACCCAACAAAGTAACTTAATTGATGTTGCGAACAGCACTGTTGGGGTGACCGAGCTGGTACTGCTGACGACCGTTGTCGATGATAGAGGTGTAAAGATAAACGATGATGATATTATGTACGAGAATAACTTAGCCAATCCGGCAGTCGCACCAGCTGTCCAAGGTACTGCTGTCAGTACCGCAACGCCGATAGTAATAACGGAAGAAGAGGCTACTACGGCGCAACCATCATCAAGCCCATATATCGATCTTTATCAAAATCAGTAAAACTACTGAGTTTGCCAAGCTGAGTCTACCAAGCAATGATTGACGATAAATAAGAGCTTGTATAATAGCTACTTAGCTATATGTGATACCCGTCACATCATAGGATGCTAGTAGCTTTTTTTGATATTAATCACAATAAGCCTAAATAGATATAACAGTAAAAGCACGAGAAATCCTCAGCCAGTGAGTACTATATCAATAGTGAAAAGTAGCAGAATCAGAGGTTCTAATGAGACCATAGAGTGCTCACGATGTTAGGCATGATTCATAACTATAAGATGCATATCTATAAGATCTATAACTGTAACAAGGTATTGGCAATGCAGGATTCGGTAAATCACATAAAACAAAAGACAGGTGCGAACAACTGCAAGAACTTTGATCATAATTCTTTTGGTAAACACCCGCGCAGACTAAGGGTTGTAGGAGCGGCAGCATTGGCGCTAGGCAGCATCGCGCTTGCCACCCAAAGTGCACAGGCATTATCACCGCTAGGCTTTGTCAATGGCATTACTTCTAGTGGCGGCGTAGGGGTAAGTAAAGATATCTTATACGGTGATGAGCCTTTGCAAGATTTAGATATTTACTATCCAAAGCCCTTGGCACAGGCAATGAAAGCCCAAAGCGCTATCAATAATGACTACCCTATGGTGGTATTCGTGCATGGCGGTTCTTGGGAGAGTGGTAATAAAGATCAATATGCCTTTGTCGGTCAAAGCTTAGCGCAGGCAGGTTATGTCACCGCAGTGATTAATTATCGTAAGGTGCCCGAGCATGTCTACCCTGATTATGTCAATGATACGGCCCAAGCGATTGCTTGGAGTATCGAGAATGCGACCAGTTTGCATGCTGATCCGTCACGTGTTGCTGTCATGGGCCACTCTGCTGGCGCGTTTAATGCAGTCGCAGCCGTCGCCAACGAAGACTTTTTAGCGCCCTATGGTATTAAGCCGACAGACATTGCGACGGTTATCGGTATTGCAGGGCCTTACAGTTATGACTTCCGTAAGTTTAGTAGTGCGTCAGCTTTTCCCTCGGATGCCACACCTGATCAAGTCATGCCTGACCGTCAGATCAAAGGGGCACAGCCACCATATTTGTTATTAACCGCAGAAAAAGATAAAGTGGTGCATCCAACCAATGCACTCAAAATGACGCAAGCATTGAAAGAGGCAGGGGTAACGGTGCAGACGGGTGAGATCGAAGGCGCGAGTCACGCAACTATCATTGGAGCAATGGCACCACCGCTACGCTGGGTCAATGATGTGCGTGCGCAAGTAGTGACGTATCTAGACACAATGCTCAAATAGCTTGTTGTTATTTATATCACGGGCTTTTGACTACTTATTTTTCGATACGGTTTCAGTCCTCAAATACACTTGAGCAAGACAGTACTGTAAGATAGGCAAACTCTTGTTATAATGTCATCACTTTAAATCTATACCCTATTCTAAACGTTAAGGCAGACTATTTTATGAGCATGAACGCTGACGATTTGATCGCATTTTTACAGACTCACTTCCCAGACGCTTTTATCCAAGCTGCCAATCAAGGCAATAAATTTGACGTGCGCGTGGTTGATGCAAGCTTTGAAGGCAAACGCGCCGTTCAACGTCAGCAAGCCATTTATGCGCTGGTTAATGATAAGATTGCGAGTGGCGATATTCACGCCCTCAATATTCAAGCGCTAACGCCTGCTGAGTGGGACGCTCAATCAAAAGGCTAATTATATAGCTATCTATCTAACTGGCAATCGAAGAGTTCGTTTAACAGACATAAGGATTCTTTACTGCTCGTTTTCACCATTTTCTATACTCATGGCTAGGTTGTCACCTTTATGGATCAATTTTTAATCACTGGTAGTAGTCGTATCGCAGGGGAAGTTACTATTTCAGGCGCCAAAAATGCCGCCTTGCCATTGCTTGCTGCGATGATATTGGCTGAGACGCCAACGACATTGCACAATGTACCGTCATTAAAAGACGTACGAACATTGATTGAATTGATCAGTGGCATGGGGATTGATATCCAAAAGCAGGACGATACGGTCACTTGTGATACCAAAACTATTGATAACTTTTATGCGCCGTATGATTTGGTAAAAACCATGCGCGCGTCAATTTTGGTATTAGGGCCGTTACTGGCGCGTTTTGGCGAAGCTGAAGTGTCGTTGCCAGGTGGCTGTGCGATTGGTTCACGTCCTGTTGATCAGCATCTAAAAGCGTTTGAAGCGATGGGTGCGGTAATCAGCGTAGAGAACGGTTACGTGAAAGCGCAAGCGCCTAAAGGTGGTAAGCTGATTGGTTGCCACTTCTCATTTGATATGGTGACAGTTGGCGGTACGGAAAACGTCATTATGGCAGCGGCATTGGCTAAAGGCACGACCGTTTTGGCTAACTGTGCATTAGAGCCAGAAGTAGTCGATTTAGCCAATATGCTGGTTGCGATGGGCGCCAAAATCAGCGGCATCGGTACTTCGACGATGACCATTGAAGGGGTCGAACGTCTACACGGTTGTGAGTATTCAGTGGTACCGGATCGTATTGAGACAGGCTCATATCTTGCGGGTGCCTTGATGACTCAAGGGGATGTGCTGACCAAAAAAACTACAGCCTCTTTATTGTACCCAGTGCTTGAGAAGTTTGAAGCGATGGGTGCAGTGATCACCACAGGTGATGACTGGATTCGCGCGCAGATGAAAGGTCGTCCAAAGCCAGTGGATATTCGGACTCAGCCACATCCAGGTTTTCCAACAGACATGCAAGCTCAGTTGATGGCAATTTGCTGTCTGGCTGATGGCACCAGTACCATTATCGAAAACATCTTTGAAAACCGCTATATGCACGTACCTGAACTAAACCGCTTGGGTGCATCTATCCAAGTGGATGGACATACTGCGGTGATCAGAGGTGTCGAGAACTTTACGGCAGCACCAGTTATGGCAACAGATTTACGTGCTTCTATGTCACTGGTGATGGCAGCTGCAACGGCAGAAGGCGAGAGCTTGATTGACCGCATTTATCATATTGACCGTGGTTATGAGCATGTCGAAGACAAGCTGCGTAGCCTTGGTGTGAATATCCAGCGTGTCAATACCAACGGCTAATACTGATAGGTCAACCGTAGTTTATACATGAATTACGTTATACATTAAAACTTCCCTTGAATGGGGAAACTAACTGCACATGGACACGATGTCATTATGACTGAGACAAGCAAACCTGCACCAGCCGACGGTCTACTAAACGAAGTAAACGATGCGTTTTCAGGTCTAACGTTGGCGTTATCAAAAGGCCGTATTTTAGAAGAGACGATGCCACTGCTACGTGCAGCGGGTGTTGATCTTTTAGAAGACCCTGAAGCCTCGCGCAAACTTATTTTTCCAACCTCAAACCCAAATGTACGTGTATTAATTTTGCGTGCAAGCGACGTACCAACCTATGTCGAGCACGGTGCGGCTGATTTTGGTGTAGCGGGTAAAGATGTGCTGCTTGAGCATGGCGCGAACCACGTGTATGAACTGCTTGATTTAAAAATCGCTCAGTGCAAATTGATGACCGCTGGCGTAAAAGACGCACCACTGCCCAATCGTCGTCTGCGTATCGCGACCAAATATGTCAATGTAGCGCGCGCTTATTTTGCGAGCCAAGGTCAGCAAGTTGATGTCATCAAGCTTTACGGTTCAATGGAGCTGGCACCATTGGTGGGCTTGGGCGATTTGATTGTCGATGTGGTTGATACGGGTAATACCCTACGCGCGAATGGACTTGAAGCGCGCGATCATATTTGTGATGTGTCATCACGTCTTATCGTCAATCAAGTCAGCTATAAGCGCAAATTTGCGTTACTAGAACCCATTTTAGATAGCTTTAAAAACAGTATTGCCAATGCCTAGTAAACCGGTGTCAATCATTGGTAATATAAAGTATAGGTATGCGAATTTTTAAACCAGTTTAGCAGGCTATGAGTGATATAGCGTGCTAAACTGGTTTTATTGTCTTAGCTTGCGAAAAAATAAAATCACCGTAAAATTTAGACAAGAAGACAGCCAGTAAGTCGCCATATTTGTGAATAATAAGCATACTTTAGTTATATTCACGCCGTTTATTTTCAGCAGTATTTTATGCTCAGATATAGGATTAGGTCATGCGCCAGTTAAGTACCCAAGATGCCGATTTTGACAATCAATTGACACAACTGCTTGCCTTTGAAACCGTCAATGATGCTGAATTATTGCATGCCGTTGACGATATCATCGCACAAGTACGTGCGGATGGAGATAGCGTCGTATTGGCATTAACTCAGCAATTCGATCAGCATCCAGCGACAACGATGCAAGAATTAGAGCTGTCTAAAGAAGCACTTGCCGATGCATTTGCCAATCTGGATGAGAATGTAAAAACGGCATTGACCACAGCAGCTACTCGGGTACAGACCTTTCATGAGCGTCAAGTACAAGAAACGTGGCAATATGAAGATGAGCTAGGCAATCGCTTAGGTCAAAAAGTCACGCCACTTGATCGCGTTGGTATTTATGTGCCGGGTGGCTTGGCATCTTATCCATCATCAGTATTGATGAATGCTATCCCTGCCAAAGTGGCTGGGGTTACTGAAGTCATCATGGTCGTACCAGCGCCAAAAGGGATGCTTAATCCATTGGTATTAGCAGCCGCTCATTTGGCCAAAGTGGATCGTGTCTTTACCATTGGCGGCGCACAGGCGGTAGCAGCTTTAGCCTACGGTACCGAAACCATTCCAGCGGTGGATAAAATCACAGGGCCGGGTAACAAGTATGTCGCGGCAGCCAAACGCGCAGTATTTGGACAAGTCGGCATTGATATGATTGCAGGCCCCTCAGAAGTGTTGGTATATGCAGAGGGTGAAGCGCAAGATCGAGCTGATTGGCTCGCGATGGATTTGTTATCGCAAGCAGAGCACGACCGTATCGCTCAAGCTATCTTTGTGACGACCAGTGAAGAGCAGTTAAAAGAAGTCGAGTTAGAGATAGAAAGAGCACTCGCTGAGCTGCCAAAAGCAGATATCGCGCGTGACTCGCTGCAAAATCGTGGTGCACTTATTTTGGTAAAAGATCGTAGCGAGGGTATGGCACTGATTAATCGTATTGCTCCTGAGCATTTGGAGTTATCCGTTGATAACCCTGATGCATTGTTAGATGATATTCGTCATGCGGGTGCTATCTTTATGGGTCGTCACACGCCTGAAGCGATTGGCGATTACTGTGCAGGACCGAACCATGTGCTACCAACATCTGGTACTGCGCGCTTTTCTTCACCTTTAGGTGTCTATGACTTTCAGAAGAAATCATCAATTATTTATTGCAGTGAATCCGGCAGCAAGCCATTGGCCAAGACGGCTGATATTCTAGCGCAGCGAGAGGACTTAGAAGCCCATGCGCGCTCAGCCCGTTATCGTTATCAGTAAGATATTTTGAGCGTCTTCATTTTTACTTTTGATAGATATTTTTAATAGTCTGTATGGCTAATTAGTAGGATAATTTATGAGTGAGTCAAAGATAGATAATAGGCTGTGGTCGTCTAAAGCACGCAACTTATCACCCTATGTACCGGGTGAGCAGCCACAGCACGACAATTTATGCAAACTGAACACCAATGAAAACCCATTTCCGCCCTCACCAAAAGTAGGGGAGGCAATCGCTAAAGTACTCACCCAGCAAGCGCAAGAGCTGCGTTTATATCCGGCACCTGAGTCCAATGACCTGCGTGCTGCATTGGCACAAGCATATGACCTTGATGTCAATCAGGTATTTGTCGGTAATGGCTCAGATGAAGTATTGGCGCTTATATTTGCCAGTTTCTTCCTAAAAGAGCGTCCGCTTTTATCACCTGATATTGGCTACAGCTTTTATCCTGTCTATGCACAGACTTTTGGTGTGCATCTTGTCAAAATCCCATTAGAAGACGATTTTAGTATTGATCCTGATGCTTATCGCCAGCCTTGTAGCGGTATCATCATTGCCAACCCAAATGCGCCGACTGGTTTACTCCTATCGCTTGCTGATATCCGTAAGCTAGCCAGCGAGCATTCCAATGCGGTGATTGTAATTGACGAGGCATACATTGATTTTGCGCAGGCTGATGCAGACAGTACAGGCTCGCAAGTCTCAGCGGTCAGTTTAATCAATGAGTGTGACAACGTTATCGTGACGCAGACCTTTTCAAAATCACGGTCACTTGCTGGTTTACGTGTTGGGATGGCCTTTGGTAGTGCTTCGTTGATTGAAGCATTGACGCGTATGAAAAATAGCTTTAATAGCTATCCACTGGATAAGCTAGCGCAAGCTGGTGCGACGGCAAGTGTGCTAGATGTGGATTATTTTGATCAAACGCGCCAACAGGTTATCGATTTGCGTACGTCATTGACCGAAGAGTTGACGGCGCTAGGCTATAAAGTATTGCCCTCGCATGCCAACTTTATCTTTGCCCGTCCAAAAGATGGTAATGCAAGTGCTGTGGCGAGTGCATTGCGTGATCAAGGGATTATCGTTCGCCATTTTGATAAGCCGCGCATTAGTGAGTATTTGCGTATTACTGTTGGTACCGCCGAGCAGCATGAGCGCTTGATTGATACGCTAAAAGAGCTGCATACAGAGACTAGCATGACGGCTGATTAATGGTTTACCTGCTTGTGTAGTAAATGCTATCGATAAGTACCAAAAAAGCCTGCTAGCGCAATGTTAAGCAGGCTTTTTTCTTTAGAGGCCAGCGCAAAATAGTATTTCAGTCGTTTATACTTTTTTCGCCAACACCGCCAGTAGATTGCCTACCTTATCTAAGCACTCTTGATATTCAGCATGACAATCAGACGCGACCGTAATACCGCCACCCGCCCACAGATTTATGTGTTTTTCTTTATTAAATTCATCAGTTAATGAAGCACCAGCTTGCAATGTACGAATAAGCACATTCCATTGACCACTGCCATCAAAATTCATATAACCCATGGTGCCGCAATAAGCACCGCGTGGTGTAGACTCTAGCTCAGAGATAATTTCGACGGCTCGTTTTTTGGGCGTGCCAGTGATAGAGCCAGCAGGCAGACTGCCAAATAATACAGCTAATGGATGCGTATCCGCTTTTAGCTCAGCAGTAATAGTGCTGACCATATGATGCACGTTACTAAAACTCTCAATCGCAAACAGTTGCGGCACTTTTACGCTACCGATTTTGGCATATTTACCCAAATCATTGCGTAGTAAATCCACAATCATGACATTTTCGGCACGGTCTTTTTCGCTATTGGTCAGCTGATGCTTATACCGCGTATCTTGCTCAAGATCGGCACCTCTTGGCATTGTGCCTTTGATTGGCTTGGTCAGGATATAGTGTTTATTAGTAGCCTTGTTTTTGGTAAATGTAAAGAACAGCTCAGGCGAGCAGCTTAATAACTCAAAATTGTGGTTAAAGATATCAAAGTGCTCAACACTTGTACCATCAACGCTCGTACCATCAACGCTCAAATAGCCTGCAAAAGGTGCTTTAGTATTATGATGTAGCGCAGGCAGATAATCGATAAGCGCTGAAGTTGGTTGAGTCGCATCGTTTTTATATGGCAGATAGCCCGACCACTTTTGCGTCAGGTTGATTTGATAGCAATCGCCTTGCTGTAGATAGTCTTGAGTACGATCAAATGCTTGCTGATAATCACGCTTACTCCATCGTGCCGTTAGGACGACAGGTATAGTATGTGATGTGTGCTTAGATTGTGCTTGATTAAGATGTTTGTCGGACAGCTTTTTATCCAGTTCATCTAGGTAGGATGTCAGAGCAACTATGAACTCATCTTTTGACTTGTTGCCGACAGCTTCATTAGGGCTACTATTGGTTTGAATACTTTTTAGCTCCCAACCAGTATCAGTATCGGCTGCGGGTGTTAGATAAATATCGTAATGCCCTAATGAGGCACAAGGCTGATTTGCCAATTCGATTCTGTCTGCAGGACTTAACTCATAAGCAGCGATATCGTAACCGATAAAACCAATCAGACCATGATGATAACAGGGTTTTGTGCTTTTCGGGTTTACGTTATTTGAGCTATTATTATCGGTATCATAAGCTTTGCTATAAGCAATAAGCTCATTTTGCCATTCTAGATAACTCATATAGGCTGTCATGGTATTTTCGCTATGAGTAGAGCAGTTATCACGGCAGTTTTTAACCACTCTATAAGTATTGACTGAATCTTTAGCAGGTTTTTGATCAGTTGGATAAACCGACCAGCTGACTTTAGGCAGTAAGCCAATTACTGGTCGTCCATCATTATTTAACCAAGCCAATTGCCAATTTGCTGCATCATCTTGGTTAAGTAAATGGCGTCTTAGCTGTGGCATTAATTCAGCCGCTGACAAATCACCAAAACGCCAGCTAGATTTACTAGCTGGCGATGGCGTAGAATCTGTCTGCTTAGTTATCGTTTGATTTGGTGCGAGCATGGTTTAAGCGTCGAATTTTTTGATGATGAGCGTGGCGTTAGTACCACCAAAGCCGAAGCTATTGCTCATCAAGGTTTCAAGGTTTGATTCACGCATCTGGGTAACAATATCGAAACCTTCAGCTGCAGGATCTAAGTTGTCAACGTTGATGCTCGGTGCGATAAAGCCGTCTTGTAGCATAAGTAGGCAGTAAATCAGCTCTTGCGCACCAACAGCGCCTAAGCTATGACCTGTCATCGATTTGGTTGAGCTGATAGCAGGTACTTTACTGACATCATTATCAAAAACTTTGGCAATCGCTTTGAGTTCTGTGATATCGCCCAGCGGTGTGCTGGTGCCGTGGCTATTGATATAATCTACGCTTTTTAAGCCAGCTTCAGCTAAGGCTTGTTGCATACAGCGTACAGCGCCTTCGCCACTTGGCGCAACCATCTCGGCACCATCAGAGGTAGCACCGTAACCCACGATTTCAGCCAAGATATTGGCGCCACGTGCTTGAGCATGCTCTAAACTTTCTACCACAACCATCGCGCCACCAGCAGCAATCACAAACCCGTCGCGATCTTTATCATAAGCTCTTGAGGCGAGTGTTGGTGTGTCGTTATATTGAGTACTCACTGCACCCATCGCATCAAACATACAAGACTGTGTCCAATGCTCAGCTTCACTACCACCAGCCAATATTACATCAGCTTTACCCAGTTGGATAAGCTCAGCGGCATGACCGATACAATGAGTCGAGGTCGCGCAAGCAGAGGAAAGCGAGTAGGAGACACCTTGGATTTTTAGACCAGTGGCTAGGGCTGCTGATACTGAGCTGCCCATGGTTTTAGGTACAGCCATCGCACCGACACCGCGTAGACCTTTTTCACGCATGGCATCCACAGCGTTCACGATGTTTTCTGTTGACGCACCGCCTGAGCTTGCGACCACACCCACACGTGGATTGTTATTAATGGTGTCAAGTGACAGTCCTGAATGTTCAATGGCGTTTAGTGCACTGACATAAGCGTACAGACTGGCATCACTAAAAAAGCGTTTGAGTTTACGATCGATACCACTAGTATCCAGTTCTGATTGATTGATACTACCGCTCACGTGTGATTTAAACTCGTGCTCAGCGTAAGAATCATTATATGTGATACCAGATTCCCCTTCTTTAAGAGCGGTAGTGACAGTGTCTAGATCATGTCCGATACAAGAGACAATCCCTGCTCCAGTGATGACGACGCGGCGCATATGCTATTCCTTATGAGTAACGACTTGCTAGCAATTGGTTGCAATAATCGTTGTAAATCTATATGTAATGTTTAACGATGAATGAATTTGAGCATTATAATGAAAAAACAGCCTATGTAGATAACGATAGCATGAATTAAGATAATTACAGCCTATTAAAGACAATGTCATTTCAGTGTACAATTATGCTCTCACTTACGGCACATGATAACGTATCAAGCAGTGAAAATCTTTGGACAAGTGTAAAATAATGGCGAAATAGCCTCTATCGCTACAAGGTAATGAGAAATTGAGTGGCTATGAAACCTTGTTGTTTGAGCAATCGCTTTATTGTTTATGAAAAACAATGTGGGTAAGCTAAAGGCTATGGTTAAGTCGGACAAAAATTAAGTTGTACTTTTAGATACAAAATTTGTGATTGCGATAACATTGTTCGCACTGACAGGAACGGCCTTGACTTATTACACTGACAGCTTGAAGATTAAACACATTCATATCACTATTACTAAAAAAATTATTCATCACATTATTATTCATCATATTAAGGACATCACAATGGCAAAGCCTAGCACTCTTTCAAAAAGTATCAATACTATTGGCTCTTTCACACGCAACAACCTAGAGCGCGTGGGCTCCATGATTGATAGCATGAATGCCAAAACAGGCAAACCGCGCCAATATAAAGCGGTAGATTTAGGCGATGAGGATTATCAACAAGACTTATTTCGTGAGCAAACCTTAAAGGCTACGCAGCAATTATTAGGTCCACGTTTTGCTACTTATGGCAAATATGCCAAAAAAGTCGTACCAAACAGCTTTTTTCAATCGACAGTAGATAGCGCGTTTGCTCAAGTTGCGAAACTTGCATCAAACTGGAGTCAATTAGACTTACCGAACGAGCATCGCTTTGCCAATATTGCTACTTTAGATGATGAAGAGCGTTATGCACTTGCAACTGACATCGCTAACCAAAATCGTGCACTTGCAGCAATGGGCGGCCTTACGGGTCTAGCAGGGCTGCCAGGTCTACTTGCTGATACCTTATGGCTATTATTGGTATCTCTACGTACTGTCTACCAAATTGCAGCTATATACAATAAGCCGCTCACAGGTAAACAAGGTGTGAAAATGGCATACGAATTGCTCTCAAGTGCCGATCTAAGCAAAATGCAAGAAAAACAAGCATTGCTAGCAGGTATGGGTATCGGTAAAGGTTTGCTGGATAATGCTCAGAGCCACGGGTTGCATAGCGAGCTGAAGAACTTGGGTCTAAAAAATCAAAACGTAAACTACTATGCTGAGCAAATAGACAGTATTGCTAGACAAGTAGGAATTGATTTGGACAAAATAAACCTATTATGGGTTCGCCGTTTTATTCCCGTTACAGCAGTAGCCATCGGCGTACATTATAACAGTCAGTTGATTGATGAAGTGATTGGCGTTGCTAAAGCGACTTTTGCGCCAGAGGCAAAACTTGCCAATCGTGCCATTACTGATGACAGTAGTAGCGAGGCTGAAGTAAAAAAAGCCAGTAATAACGATGCGCAGAAAGACACAGAAAAGACAGAAGAAAATAGCGATACAGAAGAAACCAGTAGCAAAAAAGACTCAGACAAGCAAACGTCTGATAAAAAAGCCAAGTAATAGACATATTATTTGCTAGTTAGGTTGTATATTAATAAGCAAAATGGTATTTATTTTGGTTCGGTTGAGTAGGGTGACTTGAAATCAGGATAAATACCACCACTTAGTTACTATCAAGTAGCATTTATATTCGAATATTTTTTCTTAATGATGCTTGAGGTTGCCTTGTTTACTTTATTTATGACGCTGTTTTTCGGCGAAAAAACGATAAAGTGATATAATGCGAGGATGAATGCATATCTATCAAATGTTGTAAAGCGAAACCATTCATAAGTGGTTGAAATAGCAGCAACAACTCTTTATAATACACTGTCCTAAAAATGGGTGCCCAGAAATCTGCAATTATTGTCAGATAGATGGTGCATTGGCCCATTTTTTTGTTTTATACCAAACGGGAGAAGGATGCCTTATGGCAACAACTAACCAATTGATTCGTAAAGGTCGCAAAACCATCAAGGAAAAGTCAAAAGTTCCTGCGTTGGAAGCGTGCCCACAGCGTCGCGGTGTATGTACTCGTGTATATACTACCACGCCAAAAAAACCTAACTCTGCCATGCGTAAAGTATGTCGTGTACGTTTGACTTCAGGCTATGAAGTATCAAGCTATATCGGCGGCGAAGGTCATAACCTACAAGAGCACAGTGTTGTTCTAATCCGTGGTGGTCGTGTGAAAGATCTACCAGGTGTACGTTATCACACTGTTCGCGGTGCATTAGATTGTGCAGGCGTTAAAGACCGTAAGCAAGGTCGCTCTAAGTACGGTGCTAAGAAGCCTAAAGTTTAATAACTAAACGTTATTAACAAAGCTTTTTGTACTACCCAATAACTGTGCATGGGTTTGGTGTCAGTAGTCATATTACTTTTATATAAGTGATTTGCTCTTAAAACATACCACCATGCAGTAAGGCTAACTGATAACTCGCTGCTATACCCTAATGATGAGTAGTCGATGTTGTGAATGTTAGACACTCCTGAAGATAAGGAAATTTATTATGCCAAGACGTCGCGTCGTTGCTGCCCGTGAGATCCTACCGGATCCTAAGTTTGGTAGCCAAACTGTTGCAAAATTCATCAACCATGTAATGAGTGATGGTAAAAAATCTACTGCTGAGCGTATCGTTTACGGTGCACTTGAGACAGTAAGTGAGAAGCGTAAAGTTGAAGATCCAGTATCTTTCTTCGAAGAAGTGCTTGAAAATGTACGCCCGATGGTAGAAGTAAAAGCTCGCCGCGTTGGCGGTGCAACCTATCAAGTACCAATGGAAGTACGCCCCTCCCGTCGTACTGCCTTGGCTATGCGTTGGTTAGCTGAAGCTGCTGCTAAGCGTTCTGAAAAATCAATGGCTTTGCGTTTAGCTGGTGAATTGAATGATGCTGCTGATGGCAAAGGCGCTGCTATGAAAAAGCGTGACGAAGTTCACCGCATGGCAGATGCTAACAAAGCATTCTCTCATTACCGTTTCTAAGCTACTTTTTAACAGTAGCTTGAGATTAATAGCTCATACTCATTAATCTTACATTGTTGTTTATTCTATTGATTGCCGCCATCATCATTCGGTCATATATAAATGTTATTTATTAATGACTGGGGTGGCGGACATCTATCAAGATGTCTCTCTTAACAAGTATGACTTTCATCCTTTCATTAGAGAACATCCCAAATTTGATGCCACACTATTCTTAGTATTTGCTCTTTTTTTGTCCGTATTAGGCTCAATAATCAGTAAGTAATATTACGAAGCTGAACGCTTTGTCATAGAGTATGAGGTAGAGACACAATACATTATTATATACACGACTTTTCCTAGGAAAACACTATGGCTCGTAAAACTCCCCTAAAACGCTATCGCAATATTGGTATTTCAGCGCACATCGATGCTGGTAAAACGACCACTACTGAGCGTGTTTTATTCTATACCGGTGTTAGCCACAAAATTGGCGAAGTACATGATGGCGCAGCCACTATGGACTGGATGGAGCAAGAACAAGAGCGTGGTATTACTATTACCTCAGCAGCAACAACTTGTTTTTGGTCAGGTATGGCTAAACAGTTTGACGAACACCGTATCAACATCATCGATACCCCAGGTCACGTTGACTTCACGATCGAAGTTGAACGTTCTATGCGCGTACTTGATGGCGCTTGCATGGTTTACTGTGCAGTAGGCGGCGTTCAGCCACAGTCTGAGACCGTATGGCGTCAAGCGAACAAATACAAAGTACCACGTCTTGCATTTGTAAACAAAATGGACCGTGTTGGTGCTGATTTCTATCGTGTTATCGAACAGATCAAAACCCGTCTTGGCGGTAAGCCAGTACCATTGGTTATTCCAATTGGCAAAGAAGATGACTTCGAAGGCGTTGTTGATCTAGTGACTATGAAAGCTATCTATTGGGACGAAGCGTCTCAAGGTATGCAGTATGATGAGCGTGATATCCCAACTGAACTACAAGACAAAGCGGACGAGTATCGCGAGTACCTTGTAGAAAGTGCTGCTGAAGCCAATGAAGAGTTGATGAACGAATATCTAGAAAACGGTGAATTGACTGAAGAGCAGATCCACAGTGCTATTCGTCAGTTGACTATTGATAACGAAATCATCCCACTTCTTTGTGGTACTGCCTTTAAAAACAAAGGCGTACAAAAGATGCTAGATGCGGTTATCCAGTATCTACCAGCACCAATTGACGTACCTGCTATTAAAGGTATTCTTGATGACAAAGACGAAAGCGAAGGCAGCCGTGAAGCATCAGATGAAGCACCTTTCTCAGCACTAGCGTTCAAAATCATGAACGACAAGTTCGTTGGTAACTTAACCTTCGTACGTGTTTATTCTGGTGTCATGAAGCAGGGTAGCAGTGTTTATAACCCAGTTAAAATGAAGCGTGAGCGTGTTGGCCGTATTGTACAGATGATGGCAAACTCTCAAGAAGAGCTTGCAGAGATTCGTACAGGTGATATCGCAGCCCTAGTCGGCATGAAAGATGTAACGACTGGTGATACGCTATGTGACGAAGACAACGTGATCACGCTTGAGCGTATGGAATTCCCAGAACCAGTTATCTCTCTAGCGGTTGAGCCAAAGACCAAAGCTGACCAAGAAAAAATGTCAATCGCGCTTGGCCGTTTGGCAAAAGAAGATCCATCGTTCCGTGTACACACTGACGAAGAATCTGGTCAGACGATTATCAGTGGTATGGGTGAGCTGCATCTAGAGATTCTTGTTGACCGTATGAAGCGTGAATTCAACGTTGAAGCAAACATCGGTGCACCTCAGGTTGCTTATCGTGAGACGATTCGTAACACTGTTGAACAAGAAGGCAAATTCGTACGTCAAACAGGTGGTCGTGGTAAGTTTGGTCACGTATGGTTACGTCTTGAACCACTTGATCCAGCTGGCGACACTGAATATGAATTCGCTGAAGAAGTTGTTGGCGGTGTGGTACCAAAAGAATTCCACGGTGCTGTTGATAAAGGTATCCAAGAGCGCATGAAAAACGGCGTACTTGCAGGCTACCCAGTTGTTGGCGTAAAAGCGACTTTGTATGATGGTTCTTATCATGACGTTGACTCTGATGAATTGTCATTTAAGATGGCAGGTTCTATGGCCTTCAAAAAAGGTTTCTTAGCAGCTGATCCAGCGCTACTTGAGCCAGTGATGAAAGTAGAAGTTGAAACACCTGAAGACTACATGGGCGACATCATGGGTGATCTTAACCGTCGTCGTGGTTTGGTACAGGGTATGGAAGACCTACCTGGTGGCACTAAACAGATTCGTGCTGAAGTACCATTAGCGGAAATGTTTGGTTATGCCACTCAAATGCGCTCTATGTCACAAGGCCGTGCAACTTACTCAATGGAATTCCAAAAGTACGTTGAAATTCCAAAATCAGTTGCTGCTGAAATCATCTCTAAGTACAACTCTAAAGATGATGACGAGTAAATAAAACTTACTAAAGGTGACAATATAGAGTATCTCTGTGTATTGTCACTAAAGAATCGGCCAATAACTTGTTAAAAGACTTGTTATTGGTCGCAATTTTCTTATAATATCTGCACATTAGTATGTGTAACCTTTTAACAATTATCTTAAGGTGACCAAGATTTTCTTAATTGTCATATTTATATGAATTAAGCCTTGGAACCAAAAAAAAGAGGAAATACCCATGGCAAAGGCCAAGTTTGAACGTAGCAAGCCACACGTCAACGTCGGTACCATCGGACACGTTGACCATGGTAAAACCACCCTTACCGCTGCAATCGCAACCGTAGCTGCAATCACCTCTGGTGGCGAAGCAAAAGACTACGCGTCTATTGACTCAGCACCAGAAGAAAAAGCACGTGGTATCACCATCAACACCTCACACGTAGAATATGACACAGACACACGTCACTACGCACACGTAGACTGCCCAGGTCACGCTGACTATGTTAAAAACATGATCACCGGTGCCGCTCAGATGGACGGCGCAATCTTAGTTGTATCAGCAACTGACGGCCCAATGCCACAGACTCGTGAGCACATCTTGCTATCACGTCAGGTTGGCGTACCATACATCATCGTATTCATGAACAAATGTGACATGGTAGATGACGAAGAACTACTAGAACTAGTAGAAATGGAAGTTCGTGAACTATTGAACGACTATGACTTCCCAGGTGATGACACCCCAATCATCCACGGTTCTGCTACTGAAGCCCTAAAAGGCTCACAAGAAAAATACGGCCAACCAGCCGTTGTAGAACTACTAAACGTACTAGACACCTACATCCCAGAGCCAGAGCGTGACGTTGACAAAGCATTCCTAATGCCAATCGAAGACGTATTCTCAATCTCAGGTCGTGGTACCGTAGTAACTGGCCGTGTTGAATCTGGTGTCGTAAAAGTTGGTGACGAAATCGAAATCGTTGGTATCCGTGACACTCAAAAAACCACCTGTACAGGTGTAGAGATGTTCCGTAAACTGCTTGACGAAGGTCGTGCTGGCGAAAACTGTGGCGTACTACTACGTGGTACTAAGCGTGAAGACGTACAACGTGGCCAAGTACTAGCGAAGCCAGGTTCAATCACGCCTCACACCAAATTTGACGCAGAAGTATACGTACTGTCAAAAGAAGAGGGTGGTCGTCACACACCATTCCTAAACGGCTATCGTCCACAGTTCTACTTCCGTACCACTGACGTAACTGGCGCAATCCAATTACAAGACGGTACTGAAATGGTCATGCCTGGTGATAACGTTGAGATGGGCGTAGAGCTTATCCACCCAATCGCTATGGACAAAGGTCTACGCTTCGCAATTCGTGAAGGTGGCCGTACTGTAGGCGCTGGTGTTGTTGCTAACGTATTGAACTAAGACTTAAGTCTCAGTAATGAGATTATGAATTAGTCATAAAAAAGCCATCCTATCTAGGGTGGCTTTTTTTTTGGAGATAAATAGGGGTATTTGCAGCATTAGATCTAAGCTTTGGTAGAATGGTTCTTTTGATGGAGTGACTTTTGATTTGATACTGGCTATTTATTTATAGTGCACTGTATTGTAATTTGCCGCATAGCTTGCTATATTAGCGCTGCATTTAACGTGTATGGTTAATCTAAACCATAACGAGAAAGCCTATAATTAATATAGTGACTTTTGATAGATGTAATATCAGGTAAAAATTAACAATTTTACCGCCAAAGGCTTGCATTCTATGCTGGATATTGTATAATGCTGTCCTTTACATCCATAGGCGATTGGCTCAATTGGTAGAGCATCGGTCTCCAAAACCGAGGGTTGTAGGTTCGAGTCCTACATCGCCTGCCATCTTCTTATCTCATCTTTGTTGTACCCCATCATCTCCGAAGCGAGTTCTTTATGAGCAATAATCAAGATAACCTCGAGACTAAGTTATCTGATGCCAAGGCGGTTGCTGGTGGAATGCTGTCTAAAAATAAGCACATCTCAGCGAGCGGTACTTCTGCTGTTGAAGTTGCTAAGACTGGCTCAATCAAAGATTTGATTTTGTGGCTACTTGCCGCAATTGTTTTGATCGGTGCGACTCTCGTTAATCAATATTTACCAGGCTATTGGCAACCTGCCAACGATGTCTGGGTACGTATTGGTATTATTGTTGCACTTGTTGTATTTGCATTAATTTGCTTGGCGCTGACGCATCAAGGTCGTGCTTTTAAAATATTATTAAGAGACGCAGGTGTTGAGCTTCGCCGAGTGACATGGCCAGGTAAAGACGAAACCTTTCAATACACATGGCAAGTCATTGTCGTGATCGGAATTGTTGGGTTTTTTATTTGGTTATTAGATAATTTCTTTAATTGGTTCGTTGGTATCTTTATCGGTTAATAGCACGTATTAGTGACTATTAACGAGAGATTTACTTATAACGACTTATTTATAATGATCAGGAGCGTGATATGCGTTGGTATATTGTCCAAGCGTTTTCAGGATATGAAAAACAAGTACAACGTTCGTTAACTGATCGTATTAACCGTAGTGACTTTGCTGAGTCATTCGGTGATGTACTGGTTCCTACTGAAGAAGTCGTCGAAATGAAAGACGGCAAAAAGCGTAAGAGTGAGCGTAAATTCTTTCCAGGTTATGTATTGATTCAAATGGAGATGAACGATAATACTTGGCACATCGTAAAAGATTGCCCTCGTATTATGGGTTTCGTCGGTGGTACGCCTGAGATGCCTGCACCGATTACGCAAGTAGAAGCTGATCGCATTTTAAACCGTTTGAACCAGACTGAAACTGACCCACGTCCTAAGACTCTATTTGAGCCAGGCGAAGAGTTATTGGTTATCGATGGTCCATTTACTGACTTTAAAGGGTTGGTAGAAAAAGTGGATTATGAGAAGTCTAAACTACATTTAACGGTAAACGTATTTAATCGACCTACGCAGGTTGAGCTTGAGTTTAGTAAAGTTGAAAAACTAGACTAAATCAGCAAAAAGTTAATCAACCGGGGAGCTGTTAGTCAACCAGGTATATGTCATATCACGTTGATTTGGCGCTATCACCCATTTAGGAGAGTATCATGGCTAAGAAGATTGATGGTTACATCAAACTGCAAGTGCCTGCAGGCAAAGCAAATCCTTCACCACCGATTGGTCCAGCTTTGGGTCAAAAAGGCGTGAACATCATGGCGTTCTGTAAAGAATTTAACGCTGCGACCTCAGGCCAGGAGCCAGGTCTACCGATCCCAACTGAGATCACAGTATATAACGATAAATCTTTTACCTTCATCATGAAGTCACCACCAGCTGCGTACTTACTACGTAAAGCTGCTGGCATCGCTAAAGGTTCAGGTACACCGAACACTGCTAAAGTCGGTAAAGTGGACCGTGCACAACTAGAAGAAATCGTTAAGACTAAGAATGCAGACTTAACGGCTGCTGATCTTGACGCTGCTGTCCGTACCATCGCTGGTACTGCACGTTCAATGGGTATTACCGTGGAGGGTGTATAATGTCTAAGCTAACCAAACGTCAAAAAGAAATTCAAAGCCGTGTTGATAACGAAAAACAATACACGCTAGAAGAAGCCGTTCAAATCCTAAACGATTTGCCAGCGCTAAAATTCAAAGAGTCTATCGACATTGCAGTAAACTTGGGCGTTGACCCACGTAAATCTGACCAAGTCGTTCGCGGTGCAACCAATCTACCTGCTGGTACTGGTAAAACCAAACGCGTTGCTGTATTTGCTCAAGGCGCTGCTGCTGAAGCCGCTAAAGAAGCTGGTGCAGACATCGTTGGTTTTGAAGACCTAGCAGAAGAAATTAAAGCCGGTAACATGGACTTTGATGTTGTGATCGCAGCTCCTGATGCTATGCGTGTTGTTGGTCAATTGGGTACGATCCTAGGCCCACGCGGTCTAATGCCTAACCCTAAAGTTGGTACGGTAACGCCAAACGTTGCTGAAGCTGTGACTAATGCGAAAGCGGGTCAGGCTCAGTACCGTGTTGATAAAGCTGGTATTATCCATGCAACTATCGGTCAAGTTGGTTTCACTGCTGAGCAAATCGAGCAAAACGCGCAAGCGATTCTTTCTGATTTAAAGCGTGCTAAGCCTGCTACTTCTAAAGGTACTTTCATCAAGAAAATCACCTTGTCTAGCACGATGGGCCCTGGTCTAACGATCGACGCTGTTCCTTATCGTACTGCAAAATAATTAAAGTCTCTATTTTTGAGTACTTGAACTTCAAGTATTTTGAATGATGAGCACATACTATATTTAAAAATTAGGTCAGCGTAGTATTTGCTACGCTGTCTAAGACCGTAGGTAGAGAGTGGTTTAGCGTCATAAGTAACAATTTTCGAATGGTTAAATATGACACTGAGTCACTTTTGTTAATCGACGACAGATGAAAATCTTAGTTGTCCTACGCAGACGGTGGCCCATACAGTTTAAGACACGAGCGAATAGGGCGGTAAGGTTATTTATATAATCTTCAAACTATTACTCAACGTCATTCTGATAACGGTGCCGTAATCAGTCGTTACCAGTAGATGCTTTTTTTATTAATTGAATCCGCTGGTAATGTGTCGTATCAAGTCAGTCCTAGCTTGAAATTTAAGCTTGCAGAAATTTCGATTTTTAGCGCTTTTATGATAAGCAGATTGATAAGATTAAAGGAGTCAACTTATGGCATTAACGCTAGAGCAAAAACAACAAGTTGTGGCTGAAGTGTCTGAAGTTGCTGCTAATGCTTACTCAGCAGTAGCTGCCGAATATCACGGTATTGGTGTTGCACAGCTTACTCAGCTTCGCGTACAAGCCCGTGAAAAAGGTGTCGTTTTGAAAGTGGTAAAAAATACCCTGGCAAAACGCGCTTTTGAAGGCACTAAGTTTGAGAGCATGTCAGACCGTATGACTGGTCCACTACTTTTGGCTTTCTCTATGGAAGATTTGGGATCTGCTGCCAGAGTCGTTTTCGACTTCAGTAAAGATAACAAAGCTTTAGAGACCAAATTAGTATCAGTCGGTGGTGAAGTTTATGGTCCAGAAGAGCTAGAGCGCGTATCGAAGCTACCAACTCGCGACGAAGCAATCTCTATCTTGATGGCTACTATGAACGCACCAGTGACCAAGCTTGTCCAGACTATGAACGCTGTTCCTGGCAAGTTCGTTCGCACTGTAGCGGCAATCAAAGACGCAAAAGAAGCTGCTTAATTGCTTGTTTTAACGTAACTTTAACATTGCTAATTTTGGTTGAATTTTATTGCCACATTCGGCAATCAATCAAAGCGATATTAAAATCAATTAATTTTTATCAGATAACGGAGAGTTCTCATGGCACTATCTAAAGAAGATGTGTTAAACGCAATCGCTGAAATGTCAGTAATGGACATCGTTGAGCTAATCAGCGATATGGAAGAAAAATTCGGCGTAACTGCTGCTGTTGCTGCTGCTGCACCTGTTGCTGCTGCTGGTGGCGCTGCTGCTGCTGAAGAAAAAGACGAGTTTGACGTTGTTCTTGCTAGCTTCGGCGACAAGAAAGTTGGCGTAATTAAAGCCGTACGTGAAGCAACTGGTCTTGGCCTAAAAGAAGCGAAAGATTTGGTTGAAGGCGCTCCAGCTCCAATCAAAGAAGGCGCATCTAAAGCTGAAGCTGAAGAGTTGAAAAAGAAACTTGAAGAAGCTGGTGCAACTGTTGAACTAAAATAAGTTTAACACTGTACAGAAAAAAAAGCTGGTAATGCCTTGCATTGCCAGCTTTTTTTTATTATAATTCGTAGCTTGACCTTTTGTGTCTGCCAACATACGTATGCATTAACGGTGGATACCCATCAAAAGGACAGACGATATACATGCAAGAACACATAGCAGTTTTAAAATCAGTTAATATCAGCTAAACGTCTGTAGATGTTTGGCATTTTTTTGTGTCTGCATGCTTTCCTATCAACACTATAGTTTATACTGATTCTTAAAGTTATAGTTACCCCGATTATTAATCCTGACAAAAGCGGTATTCTGAAAAAGCTGTTGATCATAAGTTGCCTATCTGGTGCGGCATGACTGTCGATATTAACTCTTATAGACAGTTTGCATGTGTAGGGGACATAGTTCGGTAATAAGCAGTCTAGATGGCAAGTGGCTTATATGCAATCTTCATAGACGTGATTTTCCAGCAATGTATTTGTAAATTAAGCCTCATAGGCAAGGCATTATAGATTATATAATATTGAATTTTTTGGTTGCAACAGTCATATAGATTGATTCACTTACCATGAATTTAGCAAGCAAAGACGAGATTAAGTGAAGTGTGCTAGGTAAGCACTGATGAGTAAAGTAGTAATTGACAGAAAAGACATGAACTGAACACGAAAACCCGTTTTATATTATCGTTTACGTCGCTAAGTGTGCATCGTATTTATGCATACTGGCCACGCTTTTAATTTGTTTCCACGTTTACTGTAAGGACTCTCGATGGCAT
Organism: Psychrobacter pacificensis; assembly: GCF_018336615.1. Lineage (NCBI taxonomy): Bacteria > Pseudomonadati > Pseudomonadota > Gammaproteobacteria > Moraxellales > Moraxellaceae > Psychrobacter > Psychrobacter pacificensis. Next base: position 416,137 of record NZ_CP048752.1, read on the forward strand.
ATTCTTATACTGAAAAAAAGCGTATTCGCAAAAGTTTTGCTGAATTGCCCACTGTAATGGACGTTCCCTATTTACTGTCTATTCAAGTAGATTCTTATGAGCAATTTTTGCAAGAGCATAAAAAGCCAAAAGCTCGTGAGAATACTGGTTTGCAAGCTGCGTATTCATCTATTTTCCCAATTGAGAGTCACTCTGGTAACGCCGAGTTACAATTTGTTGAGTACTATTTAGGTACGCCTGAATTTGATGAGCGTGAGTGTATCTTACGTGGTTCAACGTTTGCGGCGCCGATGCGTGTCAAAATTCGCTTGATCATCAAAGATAAAGACAGCAAAGATAAAGATAGCAAAGCCGCTATCAAAGATATCCGTGAGCAAAGCGTTTACATGGGCGAGATACCTTTGATGACTGCTAACGGTACTTTCATTATTAATGGTACTGAGCGTGTTATCGTATCTCAGCTACATCGTTCACCTGGTGTGTTCTTTGACCATGATAAAGGTAAGTCGCATTCAAGTGGTAAAGTGCTTTATAACGCGCGTATCATCCCTTATCGTGGCTCATGGTTAGACTTTGAATTTGATGCAAAGGACTTAGTCTTTGCTCGTATTGACCGTCGCCGTAAGCTATTGGCTTCTATCATTCTACGTGCACTTGGCCTGACTACATCTGAAATTCTAGATTTGTTCTTTGATAAAGTTGCTGTTTATAAAGCTGAAGAGACGTTTGAAATTGATCTAGTTGCTGATCGTCTACGTGGCGAAATGGCGCAGTTTGATATCGTATCACCTGAAGGTGACGTTATTGTAGAGCAGGGCAAACGTATTAACGCACGCCGTATCCGTCAGCTTGAAGAAGCAGGTATGACGAAAATTGCGGTACCTGATGAATACCTATATGAGCGTATTTTAGCTGAAGACATCGTTGTTAATGATGAAATCATCGCTAAAGCGAACACGCCAATCGACCACGAGTTATTGGTAAAATTGAACTCATTTGAAGCCAGTGGTGCCATCAAAGAGTTCAGCATTCTGTTCACTAACGATATCGACCAAGGTAGTTATATTGCCGATACGCTACGTGCTGATAGCACCTCAACCCGCGAAGAAGCATTGATCGAAATCTATAAAGTCATGCGTCCAGGTGAACCACCAACGGTTGAAACGGCTGAGAAACTGTTTGAGAGCATGTTCTTCAACGCCGATCGTTATGACTTATCTAACGTCGGCCGTATGAAGTTCAACCGTCGTCTTGGTCTGCCATTTGAAAACACCGATGATCCAGACGTACAGCGCGAACGCAGTGTATTGACCAACGATGATATCGTTAATGTTCTAAAAGAACTTATCGAAATTCGTAACGGTCGCGGCGATGTCGATGATATTGACCATCTAGGTAACCGCCGTATTCGTTCAGTGGGCGAGATGGCAGAAAACCAATTCCGTGTTGGTCTAGTACGTGTTGAGCGTGCCGTAAAAGAGCGTTTGAGCTCAGCAGAGTCAGACAACTTGTCACCACAAGATTTGATTAACTCTAAGCCAGTAGCGGCTGCGGTTAAAGAATTCTTTGGTTCAAGCCAGTTGTCACAGTTTATGGATCAGAACAACCCATTGTCTGAAGTTACCCATAAGCGCCGTGTATCAGCGTTAGGACCTGGTGGTCTAACTCGTGAACGCGCAGGCTTTGAAGTACGTGACGTACATGATACGCATTATGGTCGTGTATGTCCTATTGAGACTCCTGAAGGTCCAAACATTGGTCTGATCAACTCACTAGCGACATTTGCTAAAACCAACAGCTTTGGTTTCTTAGAAACGCCATATCGCCGTGTGGTTGATGGTAAAGTGACTGATGATATTGAATATCTATCAGCAATCGAAGAAGTCGGTACTGTTATTGCACAGGCTGACTCTCCGATGACTGAGGATGGCGCGTTATCTGACGAGATGGTCAGTGTACGTAGCTATGGTGAATTTGTTCGTATGCCGCCAGAAAAAGTGACGCATATGGATGTATCACCAAGTCAGGTAGTATCGGTTGCAGCAGGTCTGATTCCGTTCCTAGAGCATGATGATGCTAACCGTGCCTTGATGGGCTCGAACATGCAGCGTCAGGCGGTTCCTACCCTACGTGCTGATAAGCCATTGGTAGGTACCGGTATGGAGCGTCACGTTGCTCGTGACTCAGGTGTTTGTGTCATCGCTAAGCGTGGCGGTGTGATTGAAGATGTTGATGCATCACGTATCGTGGTTCGTGTCAACGAAGACGAGATGGTTGCTGGTGAAGCGGGTATTGATATCTATAACTTGATCAAATACACGCGCTCTAACCAAAACACTTGTATCAACCAACGTATCATCGTTAACCAAGGTGACGAGATTGCTTTGGGTGATATCTTGGCTGATGGTCCATCAACGGATCTTGGTGAGCTAGCACTTGGTCAGAACATCCGCATCGCATTTATGCCGTGGAATGGTTACAACTTTGAAGATTCAATCTTACTATCTGAAAAAGTCGTAAAAGAAGATCGTTTCACTACGATTCATATCCAAGAATTGACTTGTGTGGCTCGTGATACCAAGCTAGGTACAGAAGAGATCACGGCTGATATTCCAAACGTTGGTGAAGCCGCACTATCAAGTCTTGATGAAGCAGGTATCGTCTATATCGGTGCTGAAGTTGATGCTGGTGATATTCTCGTTGGTAAAGTGACGCCAAAAGGTGAAACGCAGCTAACGCCAGAAGAGAAACTACTACGCGCTATCTTTGGTGAAAAAGCGGCGGATGTGAAAGACACTTCACTACGCGTACCAACTTCAAGTAAAGGTACGGTTATTGATGTGCAGGTCTTCACCCGTGATGGCGTTGAAAAAGACGCACGCGCAAGAGCGATTGAAAAATCGCAGCTTGATAGCTATCGCAAAGATTTGAAAGAAGAGCTACGTATCTTTGAAGAAGCGGCTCGCGGTCGTATTAGTACTCTACTAGATGGCCAAAAAGTCAGCGGCGGTGCTGGTCTAAAAGCCGGTACGGTTATGGCATTGGCTGATATGAAAGATATGAGCCTTGAAACATTGCTTGATATTCAACCAGTAGAAGAAGAAATCTCTGAGCGTCTGACGCAAATCTCTGATTACTTGGTTGATAAGCAAAAAGACATCGATGTGAAGTTTGCTGAGAAAAAACGCAAATTGACTGCTGGTGATGACTTACAACATGGCGTACAAAAAATCGTTAAAGTATATCTAGCGGTTAAGCGTCGTATTCAGCCTGGTGATAAGATGGCTGGTCGTCATGGTAACAAAGGTGTGGTATCGCGCATCATGCCAGTTGAAGACATGCCTTATGATGAAAATGGTAATACCGTTGACATCGTATTGAACCCACTTGGTGTACCATCTCGTATGAACATTGGTCAGGTTCTAGAGACGCATTTGGGTATGGCAGCGAAAGGATTGGGTGAGAAGATTGATGGTATGCTCAAATCTCAAGCAGCGATCAAAGAGCTACGTGACTTCTTGGACAAAATCTATAACCAAGTAGGCGGTGAGCAAGTTGATCTTGATAGCTTAAGTGATGATGACATCATGGCGCTAGCAGACAACTTACGTGGCGGTGTACCAATGGGCACAGCAGTATTTGACGGCGCAAGAGAAAGCCAAGTCAAAGACCTACTAGAGCTTGCTGGTATGGATCGCGATGGTCAGCAGACGTTATATGATGGTCGTACAGGTCAGAAATTTGACCGTAAAGTGACCGTGGGTTACATGTACATGCTCAAGCTTAACCATTTGGTTGATGACAAAATGCATGCGCGTTCAACGGGTTCTTACTCTCTAGTCACGCAGCAGCCACTCGGCGGTAAAGCGCAGTTTGGTGGTCAGCGCTTCGGTGAGATGGAAGTGTGGGCACTAGAAGCATACGGCGCGACTTATACGTTGCAAGAAATGCTAACGGTGAAGTCGGATGACGTTGAAGGCCGTACTCGTATGTACAAAAACATCGTTGATGGTGAGCAGTATATGGATCCAGGCATGCCTGAGTCGTTCAACGTACTGACCAAAGAAATCAAATCATTGGGTATTAATATTGAGTTAAAACAAAGCAACTAGCCCGTTGTTTAACTTAGTTGTCCACTAAAGGCAGTATGCATTATGGCTGCTGCTTTTAGTGATTTGTCTCAACCCTATTCATTGCCTTCATTCATCTTATCTGCGTCAATGGTACGCTGTCAGATGATTATAAAGATAACGGAGAAGCAACTTGAAAGATTTACTCGATATCATGCAAAGCCCTACCGGCAACGGTAATACAGAGTTTGATAGCATTCAAATTACTTTAGCCTCACCTGACGTCATCAAGTCATGGTCGCACGGCGAAGTAAAAAAACCTGAAACCATCAACTATCGCACGTTCAAACCTGAGCGTGATGGTCTTTTTTGTGCCAAAATCTTTGGCCCAGTAAAAGATTTTGAATGTCTATGTGGTAAATATAAGCGCCGTAAGTTCCAAGGCGTTATCTGCGAAAAATGTGGTGTTGAAGTCACCACTGCGAAAGTTCGTCGTGACCGCATGGGTCATATTGACCTAGCCAGTCCTGTGGCGCACATTTGGTTCCTAAAATCACTACCAAGCCGCATCGGTCTATTGCTAGACATGACATTGCGCGATATTGAGCGCGTCCTATATTTTGAAAGCTACATCGTGACTGATCCTGGTCTGACTTCTTTAGAGAAGTATCAGTTGCTTGATGATGAAGATTATTACAAAGCACTTGAAGAGTTTGGCGACGAGTTCACTGCCAAGATGGGTGCGGAAGCTGTCCAAGACCTATTGAAAGATATCGATATGGATCTTGAGATTGATGAGCTGCGTGAAGCGATTCCACAAACAGGTTCTGAGACCAAGCTTAAGAAGATGTCTAAGCGTCTTAAATTATTAGAAGCATTCCGTGACTCTAATAACAAGCCTGAGTGGATGGTAATGAATATCTTGCCAGTACTACCACCAGATTTGCGCCCGTTAGTACCGCTAGAAGGTGGTCGTTTTGCGACGTCAGATCTAAACGATCTATATCGCCGTGTGATCAACCGTAACAACCGTCTTAAGCGTCTGCTTGAGCTGAGCGCACCTGATATCATCGTACGTAACGAAAAACGTATGTTGCAAGAGTCAGTGGATGCGTTGCTTGATAACGGTCGTCGCGGTCGTGCCATCACTGGTAGTAACAAGCGTCCATTGAAATCTTTGGCTGATATGATCAAAGGTAAGCAAGGTCGTTTCCGTCAGAACTTGCTTGGTAAGCGTGTCGATTACTCTGGTCGTTCGGTTATCGTTGTAGGCCCAACACTACGTTTACATCAGTGTGGTCTACCGAAGAAAATGGCTCTAGAATTATTCAAGCCATTTACTTATAACAAACTATTGTCTCATGGTTTAGCGACTACGATTAAAGCTGCCAAAAAGATGGTAGAGCGTGAAGAGCCACAAGTATGGGATATGCTGGCCATGGTTATCCGTGAGCATCCAGTACTTCTCAACCGTGCGCCAACACTTCACCGTTTGGGTTTACAGGCATTTGAGCCAGTATTGATCGAAGGTAAAGCCATCCAGTTACATCCGCTTGTTTGTACTGCATTCAACGCCGATTTCGATGGTGACCAAATGGCCGTTCACGTGCCATTGACCCTTGAAGCACAGCTTGAATCACGTGCCTTGATGATGTCTACTAACAACATCTTGTCACCTGCGAACGGTGATCCGATCATCGTACCCTCACAGGACGTTGTACTTGGTCTATATTACATCAGTCGCTCGTCTATCAATGCCAAAGGCGAAGGCATGATATTTTCGACCGTCAACGAAGCTTTGCGTGCCATTGGTTCAAACGATCTACATGTAAACGCGAAGATCAAAGTGCGTGTCACTGAGACGCAAATTGACGAAGACGGTAACGAGACCAAAGAAACCAGTATCAAAGATACAGTTGCTGGTCGTCTACTTATCTGGAACATCATGCCTAAAGGTATGACGTTTGATGAGTGTAACCAAGAGATGACGAAGAAAAATATCTCTCGTTTGATCAACTCTTGCTACCGTAAAGTCGGCGTCAAAGAAAGCGTTATGTTTGCTGACCAATTGATGTATCTTGGTTTTGCTCAAGCAACGCTATCTGGTGTGTCTATCGGTATCGATGATATGGTCATTCCACCACTGAAAAAGCAAATCATCGAAGGGGCAGAAGGCGAAGTTCGCGAAATCGAAGATCAATTTGAGCAAGGCTTTGTGACCGCTGGTGAGCGCTATAACAAAGTCGTTGATATCTGGTCACGTACCAATGACAAAGTCGCTAAGGCGATGATGGATAACTTGGCAACAGATAAAGTTATCAACGCCCAAGGCGAAGAAGACGAGCAGAAATCATTCAATTCGATCTTTATCATGTCGGATTCTGGCGCTCGTGGTAGTGCGGCACAGATTCGTCAGTTGGCCGGTATGCGTGGTTTGATGGCGAAACCAGATGGCTCAATCATTGAGACACCAATTAAAGCGAACTTCCGTGAAGGTTTGACCGTACTACAGTACTTCATCTCAACTCACGGTGCACGTAAAGGTCTAGCGGATACAGCACTAAAAACAGCTAACTCAGGTTACCTAACTCGTCGCTTGGTCGATGTGGCGCAAGATTTGGTTGTGACCAGTGATGACTGTGGTACCGAAGAAGGCCTACTCATGAAGCCGCACATCCAAGGTGGTGAAATCATTGAGAAATTAGGTGAGCTCGTACTTGGTCGTGTAACTGCCCGTGATGTGACGTATAACGATGATGCTGATAAAGTATTGGTTCCAGCCGGTACTTTGATTGATGAGTATTGGGTTAACGTCCTTGATAACAACGCGATCGATGATATCTGGGTACGTTCGGTGATTACTTGTGATGTTGAGCATGGTGTGTGTTCACAGTGTTATGGTCGTGACCTTGCACGTGGTCATAAAGTGAACATCGGTGAGTCAGTTGGTGTTATGGCCGCTCAGTCTATCGGTGAGCCAGGTACTCAGCTGACCATGCGTACGTTCCACGTGGGCGGGGCTGCGAGTTCAGCATCTGTGGACAACAGCATCTCTGTACGTAATGCTGGTCAAGCGCACTTTGAAAACATGAAAACGGTACAGCATACTGATGGTCACTTAGTCATCGTATCGCGTTCAGCTGAAATCGCATTGACTGATGAGCTTGGCCGTGAGCGTGAGCGCTATAAAGTACCGTACGGTTCAAGCGTTCTTGTAAAAGACGAAGAGCAGGTTGAAAGCGGTCAAACCATCGCTAAATGGGATCCGCATACCCATCCAATTATCACAGAATTTGCTGGTACAGCACGTTTCAGTGATATCGTTGATGGTTCAACGGCGACCGTTAAGGTTGATGATGCCACTGGTATGAGCTCGTTTGAGATTCTAGCCACTCGTGACCGTTCAAGTTCAGCAAAAGACTTACGTCCTGCCATTATCTTGAACACTGACGAAGGCAAAGAAGTGGTTTACTTCTTACCAGCTGAAACGATCATTCGCGTGAGCGATGGTGAAAAAGTAGCAGCAGGTTCGATTCTAGGCCGTGTCCCACAAGCCTCTTCTGGTACAAAAGATATTACCGGTGGTCTACCACGTGTTGCTGATCTATTTGAAGCACGTCGTCCAAAAGATCACGCCATCATGGCAGAAATGACAGGTGTCGTGAGCTTTGGTAAAGAGACCAAAGGTAAGAACCGCTTCATTATTACCAATGAAGATGGCGAAGTACATGAAGAGCTGATTCCAAAATGGCGTCAAATCAACGTCTTTGAAAACGAGACGGTAGCACGTGGTGAGATTATTGCAGATGGTCCACAAAACCCGCATGATATCTTGCGTTTGAAAGGCCAGACGGCACTTGCTGATTATATCGTCAACGAAGTACAGGACGTCTATCGCTTGCAGGGTGTAAAAATCAACGATAAGCACATCGAAGTTATTATTCGTCAGATGCTGCGTAAAGTTGAAGTCACTGACGGCGGCGATTCAAGCCACTTCAAAGGTGATCAGGTCGAGTATGCAGATATCAAAGCGTTGAATGCGAAACTAGAAGCGGAAGACAAATTCCCAGTACAGTTTGAACGTCAATTATTAGGTATCACTAAGGCAAGTCTTGCAACTGAAAGCTTTATCTCAGCGGCGTCTTTCCAGGAGACCACCCGTGTACTAACGGCGGCGGCTGTGACTGGTAAAGTGGATGAGCTACGTGGTCTGAAAGAAAACGTGGTGGTTGGTCGCTTGATTCCTGCAGGTACGGGTCTTGCTTATCACAAGGCACGCAAAGAGACAGCGGATCAGAAGCTACAAGACAGTGATCTAAATGCAGCGTTTGATATGACTGCAAGCACTGACAGCAAAGACTTTGCAAGCTTTGATGAGGCCTTTGCTCAAGAGCTAAATCAAAATAATTAATCTTATTAAGTATTTTGTTTCATTCCCAATTTAAGAAAAAGCCAGCCTAAGTCGCTGGCTTTTTTGTGTGTATAAAAACTGAGAAAGGCATGGTGCTAGTATCTAAAAAAATAGTACACTGGAAAATAAGCCTCAATTTACTATCTATAGAAGGATAAGTCGCACATGGCAGGTAAAACTCGCGTTGCCAAATATCAAGCAGATCGTACCAATCAAAAACTGTATTTCTGCCGTCTCTCTTGTCAAGCAGCAGGCAGCACCAATGATAAGCAGCTATATCAGGCTCATTGTGAAACGGCTATTTTTCACTTATACGGGGCATTGTTGGCATTCACTCAAGAACTGGGTCATTTTTATAGCTTAAATATGACCGCACCAACTTTGTCAGATATTGAGCAAGCACTAAGCGAGCGCACGCAGGTATCTCCTGAGATTCAGCGCTTGCAGCAATTGCAGCAGCAAGGCTTTATTGCAAATATAGAGCGCGCTTATAAGCGTTGTCTCTATGCAGTACCACCAGATACGGTTGTGGATGAAAAACCAAGTAGCGATTTATCTGCGCCCGACCTTATTGTGAATGTCGTTACTTTGTCAAATCAATGGTTACCTGATGAGGCAACGATAAGAGAATGGCGTAATCAGCTTTTAGAGCTGATCGAGCAACTACGTGCAGGGATGGTTGAGTTTTAGCAGGATGAGTCTATTCGAAATATAATATCTACAAAAAAAGGCTTATTCAGTGATGACTGAACAAGCCTTTTTTTATATCGGTAGCTAGAGATACCAGTAGATTATTCTGGCATCGGGGGTATACGCTGGACCGGCGTGACCGATAAAGGGTTTTGCGGCACGCTATCGTTACTACGGCTATTGTTTGCTTGAGCTGCTGAGTTGCTAGTATCTGTAGTTGGTTCAGGTAGGGTCGGCTTACGCTGCTGAATTTGAGTCTTGACCGGTTTTGCTGGTGCGCTATTATCAGAGATGTCGTCATCATCAGTTATAATACCATTATCGGTCATTTCTATAATTTGCTGTTGCTGCTTTTTAGATTTTGAGCGGTTATTGATAGACACCCATTGGTTTGGTGTGTCTTTGAGCTGAGCTTTCATAAAGTCCATCCAGACAGGCAGGGCAGCCACACCACCATACTCTCGGCGACCCATAGATGTTGGCTGATCAAACCCCATCCATACAACCGTTGCATTGGTAGGATGAAACCCTGCAAACCAAGCGTCTTTGGCTTCGTTGGTTGTACCGGTTTTGCCGCCAATATCATCACGGCCTAAGGCTTTTGCTCGTACTGCAGTACCACGTTGCACCACATCACGTAAAATATCTGCCATTTCAAATGCTACTCTAGGCTTTAATATCCTTGGTGCTTGTTTGGCTGCTATGTATTGTACGACAGGTGCTTTTAGGCGATCTGATTGTGGACCAGCGTCATAGACAGTAAGATCGATTGCTTCATCCGTTTCTTCTACATTTTCACTATTTTCTAGCTCTGTACTCTCGGTAGCCAATTCTTCAGTAGTACTGTTTTTATCTTCTAATGATTTGTTATATTCTTCTATCAGGTTTTTATTAACCGCTTCAAGTTGCTCATTAAAGCATAGGGCGCAAGCCTGAAGTGGATTGGCCTGAAATAATAACTCGTTTTTATAGTTATAAATTTGCTCAATAAAGTAAGGTTGTACGCGGTGACCACCATTTGCAAAGGTTGAATACGCCGTTGCCATTTGCAATGGGGTTGCTTGTCCTGCCCCTAGAGCCAACGATAAAGTTGTTGGTAGTTTTTCTTTGTCTAGGCCGAACTCATCTAAGAGGTTGCGCGCATTAGAGATACCAATGGCCTGTAGGAGACGGATAGAAACCAAGTTGCGCGATAAATATAAACCGCGACGTAGCGTGATATCCCCTAAGAAACGTTCATCCGAATTTTTAGGCTTCCAGTCGCCTACTTGAATAGGGCGATCTGAAACAATACTGTCTGGGCGGTAGCCTTTTTCCAAAGCGGCGGTATAGACCAATGGTTTGATTGTTGAGCCAGGTTGACGCCATCCTTGTAAGGCTCGGTTGAACTTACTGTGTTTGAAATCAAAGCCCCCTACTAATGCATTAACCGCGCCGGTTTCTGGATTTAATGAAACCAGACTACCTTGTATTTTGGGTATTTGCCCTAGTTGCCAATTACCATTTGCGGTAGGTATCACGCGGACAATATCGTTTTTGCTCACTATTTGGCTAGCATTATTAGGATAGTAACCGATACGATTGGCAGAGATGTATTTGCGTGCCCAGCTCATGCCAGACCAATTGACCGTTACACTTTCACCAGACTGTAATATCGCTTCAAAACTACGAGAGTTGACCTTGGTAACTTTGGCAGGAGACATATTGCTATAGCGCTGAAAGTTTTCGAGAGGCTCGTCATTTGCCTCTGCACCGCGCCAGCCATGACGATGCTCATAAGCTACTAACCCTGTTAATATGGCCGCTTCTGCATCGGTTTGTGCCTTACTATCGACCGTAAGACGAACGCGCCAACCACTGTGCATGACTTGCTCACCATAGCGTTCAACTAAGGTCGCACGCGTCATTTCTGCCAAATAGGGCATATTAACGTCGAGTTTTTCTTGATATAGCTTAATGCCAACGGGGGAGTTAACGGCTTCATCATGCTGAGCTTCGGTGATATAACCCAACTCATGCATACGGCCAATAATCCAGTTACGCCGAGTCAACGCGCGGCTAGGATTGGCAACAGGATTATATTTAGAAGGGGCTTTTGGTAAACCGGCAAGCATTGCCATTTCAGCAATAGTAAGATTATCTAGTGATTTACTATAGTATTTTTTGGCAGCGGCGCGGATACCATAAGCGCCTTCGCCCAAATAAATCTTATTGACATATAAAGTCAAAATATCGTTTTTACTCAGCTCGTCTTCGATTTTACGTGCTAAAAATAATTCCGTCAGTTTGCGGTTTAGAGTACGCTCAGGACTTAAAAAATAATTTTTGGCGACCTGCATCGTAATAGTTGAGCCACCAGTCTGACTGTCATCATCAGTCACCACTTCAGTGACCGCGCGCCCAAGACCTTTGATACTGATGCCACTATGCTGAAAGAAAGAAGCATCTTCTGCCGCTAAAAAAGCGTGAGTCAAATCTTCAGGAACTTCATCAAATGTGACTGGTAACGATAAACGATTGCCGTATTGGCCGATTAATTTGTCATCGCTACTATAAATCTGCAATGGCATTTCTAAATTGGCAGTTTTTATCTCTTGAATACTGGGCAAAGTTGGCGATAAATACATCGCCATCCCATAAAAACCAATAGGTACAGCAAGCGCTAAGATAACTGCCAATGCTAGGCAAGCGACAAAGAGTCCCACCAAGAAATGAATGAGACGAGCGGTAGCATTTTTTTTAGCCATAATAAGACTTATTCATTAGAATTTGTAGCGGATAAGGTATTATACCTTGAACAAAATCAACAGGTCATAATAAATGTGTAAGTAGGCCTTAATATATTTTTAAACGCTTGAATCTACCAATTAAGTAAAGTATTGTATTCAATTATTACAAATAACTATCAGATTGTACACTTAATATAAGGTATAGAGTTTGTGAGGCTATTTACTTCAAAAAGTCGACATTTGATTGGTGTGGATATTTGTGCCACTTCAGTAAAAATAGTGGACATACAGCGTCAACAAGGCATGTTCCACCTAAAATCTTACGGTATTGAGAGACTACCAGAAGGTGTAGTCGTCGACAAACTCCTAGTTGATACAGAGGCGGTTGGCAACATTATAGCGAGTCTAGCAAGACGTTGCCAAGTTGCGGGCAGCAATGCTGCAACGGCCGTATCAGGATCTGCCGTCATCACCAAAATTATTGATATGGATATGATGCTAAGCGATGTTGAGCGTGAAGCACAGATACGTCTCGATGCTGATCAATACATACCTTATCCTTTAGAGGATGTGAATTTAGATTTTGAAGTATTAGGCCCCTCTTTGGTTAGCGAAGATATGGTTCAAGTCCTGCTTGCGGCCTCTCGCTCAGAAAACGTAGATCAACGTGTGGATGCATTGACTTTTGGCGGGATGCAAACAAAAGTCATGGATATCGAATCACATGCGATAGAGCGTGCTTTTGGACTGATGGCGGATAATCTGCCCAATATGCCTGAACTGGTCGCTTTGGTTGATATCGGCCATAATCAAACCACTTTATATATCGCAAAAAATGGTGAGTTTATTTATAGTCGAGAGCAATTGTTTGGTGGTGTTCAGTTAACAGAAGCGATTCAAAACCGGTATGGACTGTCAGCTGAAGAAGCAACGCTGAGCAAACGTGAGCGCACATTGCCTGATGACTACTATCCTGAAGTTTTGACCCCGTTTATAGAAAATACCATTCAGCAAATCACTCGCTCCTTACAGTTTTACTTCTCCTCAAGTCAGTATAGCAGTATTGATCACGTGGTACTTGCGGGTGGTAGTAGCTCCATTGCAGGTCTTGCTGGGATGGCACAACAAAAACTCGGTGTGAGCGTTAGTGTTGCCAATCCGTTTACCAATATGACCATTGCGCCTAATATTGATAATGAGCAATTGACCATTGACGCGCCAGGATTAATGGCTGCATGCGGTCTTGCGTTAAGGAGCTTTGACTAATGGCTCGTATTAACCTTTTACCTTGGCGACAAGAAGAGCGCGAGCGTCGTAACAAAGAGTTTATGACTCTGATCGTTGCGGTGACTTTGCTCACTTTATTGGCGGCCTTTGCTTCATGGAGCTATTTTAACAATGAGCTTGATGAACAGCTTGATGCTAATGCTTTGATTGAACAAGAAAATGCACGCTTAGACACCGCATTGACTGAGATTGACAGTTTAGAGCAGCGCCGTGAAGATATTATCTCACGTATGCAGGTCATTCAAGACTTGCAAGGTCGGCGTCCTGTACCAGTACGTTTGTGGGATGATCTGGCAAGAGCGATTCCACCAGCGCTTTATCTAACCAATCTCAAACGCGAAGGCGATGTATTAACATTGACTGGTCTGGCTGATAACCCAAACATTGTATCTAGCTTAATTCGTAATATTGATAGTAGCAAGTGGATGGGTAACTCAGCAGTTAGCAATATTCAACAGAACATTAGCGCTTATGAAGCGGCCCCTGTACTAAATAATACCGTCACTACGGCTGGTGAGACACCGCGTCCAGTCTATCCTGAAGACAGTTATGTACAGTTCGTAGTGACGACTAAAGTACAATCAGAAACGCCTGTCCCTGCGGAAGATGGTGTGGGAGGGGAGTTATGAAACTTGTCCGTAAAAAAAGCCTGATTAAGACCAAAAAAATTGCTTCAAAACCAAAGAAGCAGTTTGATCTTAATGAATTTCGTCGCAGTTTTGAGTCACTAGACTCTGAAAATTATGGCAGCTGGCCGCTACCAGTGAAGGTGACGGTGATCGGTCTTATTATTACCTTTATAGCGGCCCTATCATGGGCGCTACCGATTAGTAGCAAAATCGATGAGATCAATGCTGCTGAAAGTCAGCAACAGACCTTGCTTGAAAGCTATCGTGAAAAAGAATCGCGCGCGCGTCACCTACAAGCCTATCAAGCACAGGTCGTTCAGATGGAGACGGAGTTTAATACCTTATTAGACCAGTTGCCAAAAGACACGCGTGTGTCAGAGCTGGTAGAAGGTATCAATATGACAGGTGTCGGTAGTAATATTCGTTTTCAAGACATCTCTGTCGAACCTGAGATTGAAAATGAATTTTTCATTGAGCAACCGATTCGCATTGCTGCTTTAGGTGAATATCATCAGTTTGGTAGTTTTATTAGTGGCCTTGCAGCACTGCCTCGTATCATCACCATGCACGATTTTGAGGTGAGTAACCCACAACCGAGCTTAGATGTTTTACCTGAGCTTAATCTAGTCTTGCAAACCAAAACCTATCGTTCAAAAGAAGCGACTCCTGAAGATGAAACGGCTCCTGCAGGTGATGCCGCCGCTACTGATGCAAATGCAGGAGGTAACTAATGAGTATGCAAAAACTACCCATGCTGTTGACTTTAAGTATCTCAGTGCTAGCGATGACTGGCTGTACGGATCGTATCGGTATGGCAGAGCAAGCGATGACTGACATCCGTAACCAGCCAGCGCAGCCTATCGAACCACCACCCAAAGCTGAACTAGTAGAAGACTTCGTCTATAGTGCAAGCTCACAGCGCAGCCCGTTTTTACCACCGAGCTTGGTGAATGTAGAGGGTCCTACCACTTCTATTGATGGCGTGCGCCCAGATATTACACGTGTAAAAGAACCACTTGAACAATACGAGTTATCGCAACTGGTTTTTCGAGGCGTAGTAGTGTCGCCTGAAGGTCAGCGATACGCATTGGTACAACGTCCTGATGGTTCAGTTGCTAGTGTGAAGGTAGGTGATTATCTTGGATTGAATGACGGCCGTATTGTTGAAATCACGCCGACCCAGATCAATTTGATTGAAATTGTGCCAGACAGCCGCGCTGGGTTTATTGAAAAACCCCAGTCGCTGGTATCCCCTATAAGCTAAGTCGGCAGATTTTTTGAGGAATAAATAATGACAGTACGCAATAACAAGGTAATGATGATGAGCAACCGCGTTTCTTCTGCTTTTGCCATTTCAGCACTGGCAGTCAGCATGGTGGCAGTAAGTAGTAGCGCCCACGCTGCACAGCGCATCAATAATGTGTCTGTAGTGCAAACTGCACCAGCAGTGACACAAATGCGTTTGGGGTTCACAGGTTTACCAGTATTGCCTGCAGCCTACGAGCTTGATGATCCTAGCCGCTTGGTATTAGACTTTGAACAAGTACAAAACGGTCTTGCCAGTCGTTTCAACGAATACAATATCGGTATGGTCAATGATGTCACCACGTTGAGTAGCGACAGTACGACGCGTCTTATCGTTGGCCTCAAGCAATCAGGCAATTATACAACAGCGATTGAGGGTAACGAGCTACTACTGACCATTACAGATCCTGATCGTCCAGTGATTACTAGTGACCCTGTACAAGATGTCCTTAATAACTCTAGCGGCATCACCACCACTGCAGTCGTCACGCCAATCGTTGAGACCAGCACGGTTCCCGTTGCAGCTGTCAGTACAAATAATACCGTCGTGGTAGAAAACGAAGTACCAGCCGATACGATGGTAGTCAGAGTTAATCCACTGTTGAACCCGCAACTTGCTTCGGCACAAGTGAGTAAGCAATACAGCTATGATGGTCTCAGCGCGGTCAATTTTTCGGCAGGTAATGATGGTGGCGGTAACGTCAGCATGGTACTTGCCAACGAAGCCATTCCGGTAGATGTACAACGCCAAGGTAATAAGCTTGTCGTACGTTTAACAGGCAGTACGGTCCCAAGAAACTTGCTACGTCGATTAAATATTAATAGTGGTTTGGTGAGTAGCATCGATACTAAAAACCAAGGACAAAATGGTGTCATCACTATTAATATGTTTGATGATTACGAGTATCAAGCTTACCAATCGGGCAATCAGTTAAATATTAGTATTAGCAAGCCTGAGCTGCTACGTGAGCCGACACTTGAGGAGAGAGTATACAGCGGCGAGCCACTGTCCATGGAATTCCAAGACGTTGAAATTCGCAGTGTGTTAGATATTTTAGCGCAGTTTACCGAGATGAATATCGTTGCGAGTGATTCAGTCGCTGGTAACATCACCTTGCGTTTGATCAACGTGCCTTGGGATCAAGCACTCGATATTATCCTAAAAAGTAAAAATCTAGGCAAGCGCGAAAATGGTAATGTGATTTTGGTTGCGCCTTCTACTGAACTCGCTGAACAAGAAGCACGTGAGCTTGAAGCGCAGCAAGCTGTTCAATCTTATGCGCCATTACGTACTGAATATATTCGTTTAAGCTATGCAAAAGCACAAGATGTCCTGACTTTGATTTCTCAAGGAAGTGGTTCATCTGGTAGTAGCGGTATAGGGGGCACGAGCGGACTTACAAATCGTGGAAATGACAATAATACGTTGTTGTCGGATCGTGGTACGGTAACAATTGATGAGCGTACCAATACCTTGATTGTCAAAGATGTGGCAAATAGCATTGAAAATATTCGTACCTTAATTAGCAAGATTGACATCCCTGTGCGTCAGGTTATGATTGAAGCGCGTATCGTTAGTGCCACTGACAGCTTTAGTAAAGAGATTGGGGTTCGCTGGGGAATCTTATCAAATGGTGCAGCCAATAATCGTAGCTTGTTGGTTGGTGGTAGTGATCAAACTTTGTGGGACTTAAAAGAGTTTGACGTAGAAACCACGACTGTCAATGGACAAACGGTTTCTTATCCTTCATATGACATCAGCCGTCCTGATAACTTAAACGTTGATTTAGGGGTGGATAATCCAGCCGGTAGTATCGCTTTTGGCCTATTAAGTTTATCTGATGTGATGCTTGATCTTGAACTATCAGCATTGCAAGCGGACAATCGCGGTGAAGTCATCTCAACCCCGAAAGTGTTGACGGCCGACAAGCAAACCGCAAAAGTTTCTTCTGGTACCCAGATTCCTTATCAGGAAGCCTCAGCGAGCGGCGCAACTACAACCAGTTTTAGAGAAGCGGCACTGAGTTTAGAGGCGACGCCAAATATTACCCCTGATGGCAAAATTGGTCTGCAGTTACTTATCACCAATGGTACACCATTATTTACCAATGGTATCGTTGCTATCAATGAAGATTCTATCTCAACCAATGTGATCGTTGAAGATGGTCAAACGGTGGTATTGGGTGGGGTCTTTAGAAACCGTACTAACAACAATGTGGACAAAGTGCCGTTTTTAGGCGATTTACCATACATTGGCCGTGCATTCCGTAAAGATGTGCGCAATAACAATAAGGAAGAGCTGTTGATATTTGTCACACCAAAATTGATCAATGATGGTACAGCGCGCTTGAATTAATCATAAATTTGTTTATTATTCACTAAAAAAGTAAACCTTAGTGCTTACTTTTTTTTGTGCATAAACTTAGCATCTTTAATATTGCGAGCTATATGCATGGATTAATGGACGATAAGCGCTAAATATTACTAACAATAATCACAGCGCATTACTAGCCAGAATATCAATGACGTTGTATGATAGCTAATTTAGCTGAGTGAGTATTATGGTGCAGGAATTGCCGTCGGTGTTTTTAGTGGGTCCGATGGGAGCGGGGAAGACGACGATCGGTAAGTTACTGGCCAAGCAGTTAGGTCGCACTTTTGTAGATAGTGATTGGTATATCGAATCGCAAACCGGTGCTGACATTGCTTGGATATTCGCCAAAGAAGGTGAAGCGGGTTTTCGTGAGCGTGAAACACGTGCCATTGATGAGCTGACTCAAGCCCCCCAAATTGTATTAGCAACTGGCGGTGGCGCAGTATTGGCTGCTGAAAACCGAGAGTTCTTAAGACAGCGTGGCATCGTGGTTTATCTCAATGCCCCAGTCGATGTGCAAATGGCCCGCACTTCTAAAGACAAGTCACGGCCTCTTTTACAACAGCCTAATCCTAGAAAAATACTGCAAGATCTATATAGTATTCGCGATCCATTATATCGTCAGGTCGCGCATATTATTATGCCCACTGGTCACACTTATCCGCGTCATATGGTCAGCCAATTAATGCAGCAGCTGAACGCATTTTTTGATTGTACTGACACAACACCAAAAGACAATAAAGAGTAGACCGATATTATCTATTGATATGATAGGTAGGTATACTCAGCTACTTTTACCCAATTATAAATGCTTAAGGAGTGTCTCATGGCAACGTCACTGTTTCATGATAGCTTAACAGTTCGTACGCAAAGTCATGATTATCCAATCATTATTACTGAAGATGCGACGTCAAAAGACAGCAGTATGGCAAAGCAAGTCGCACCTTATATTAAGGGTTGCCAAGTATTGATTGTGACTAACGATACCGTGGCACCTCTATATTTGCAAGCTTTAGAAGACGAGCTAGCAGAGCAGTTTACGGTAAAAGTTTGCGTGTTACCAGATGGTGAGCAATATAAGAACCAGACAAGCATTGACCAAATATATGATGCACTAATGGCAGAGCATTTCAATCGTGATGTCACGCTTATCGCGCTTGGTGGCGGCGTGGTGGGTGATATGACAGGTTTTGCTGCGGCAAGTTTTATGCGCGGGGTCAACTTTATCCAAATTCCAACGACCTTATTATCGCAAGTCGATTCTAGCGTTGGCGGCAAAACGGGCATCAATCATGCGCAAGGTAAAAATATGATTGGGGCATTTTGGCAGCCACAAATGGTGCTGGCTGATATGAGTACGCTCAAAACGTTGCCTGCACGTGAGCTGTCAGCAGGAGTCGCTGAAATTATCAAGTATGCGCTTATCATGGATGAAGCATTCCTGACATGGCTTGAAGAGAATTTAACTGCAATGATGGCGTTGGATCTGGCAGTACTTGGCGAAGCCGTGAAGCGCTGCTGTCAATACAAAGCAGATGTGGTCGCTCAAGATGAAAGAGAGTCAGGTGTGCGTGCCCTGTTGAACTTTGGGCATACGTTTGGTCATGTGATCGAGACCCATCAAGGTTACGGCAATTGGTTGCATGGTGAGGCGGTAGCGGCGGGCATGATGCAAGCAGCTGAACTGTCCCAAAAAATTGGTTGGTTGACCCTTGATGAGGTTGAGCGCATTGAGCGTGTTTTGATGCTAGGTAACCTGCCAACCAAACCGCCTGCCATTGATGTACAAACTGCTCTGGACTTGATGGGACACGATAAAAAAGTGAAACACGGACAAATCCGGCTGATTTTGTTAAAATCAATAGGGAGTGCAGTAGTGACCAATGACTTCGATAACGATCTGTTGCTCGAAGTATTGTCACAACACAGCGCATAATGTATCAAAATTTTAGTGAGTATTCGTACCAAAACTTGATATGTACAGCAGATTCATAGGCTGCACTCACTGCACTTCTATTTGAATGAGCATTGATGTAATGCTCTTAAATATGTTTTTACCAAGGATATTCCTATGGCAGCATCAAAATCGAAGACGCGTACCGCTGGCCAATCATACAGTCGTCAAGCCCTGATCTGGCTGGTCGCGACGTTACTATTAGGTGTTGTGACAGCGTTGGTCTGGATGCTAAGCCAAACGCCAGCGATGGGTGCCAAAATTGAAAATGAACCAGTATCAGCACCGCAAATGTTGGCTGATGAGTTTGAGCAACCATTAAAAATCGAGTCGCTTCACGAGCTGGATACCGATGTACAGCCGATTAGTTTTGATACGACTGTCCGTGATTTGCGTAATTATCCTGACGAGTTTAAAGACAAGCGCTATCTACTTGCCAACAAGGGTAAGTGGACCGTGCAGGTGATGAATGTCGCTGAAAATGACGTGATTGTCAGTTATTTAGAAGGCCGTGAAGATCGTGATAAGTTCGCTTATTTCCGCTATCTTGATAGTGAAAATCAAGTCCGTTATATGCTGACTTACGGAATCATGAGTAGTCCACAGGAGGCCGTTGGGGCAGCAAAGCTCACAGATTTTAAACTGCCTGCCAATGTACGTGTACTACCGGAGGAGATCAATCGATACGTAAGTATTATCGATAACTACGAGCGTCCTGATCCAGTAAAAGACTTAAGTACGAAGCGCACGCGCGCTGTCAATCTAAAACCGACTAAGCGTGAAATACCAGTACGTCAGCAAGCGCAAGCAGTCAACAATACGGCTAATGAGCAAGAAGCCGCTAACACTAATACGAGTCGCGATAGTCAACGTTCCTCTAACGATAGCGCCCCAGTAGAAAGCATCCGTCAATCTGCAGATACCTCTGAAACATTATCTGTCACAGAAGAGCGCACAGTTGGTAATGAGCCACAGTCAACTGATGAGGCATCAAGTCAAACGCAAAGTAATACCAATAACTCCAAGCAGGAAAATAAAAAGCCGTCAACAGCAGGTGCAGATAATAGCACCGCTAAAAAACCACCCGCTGTACCTGCGCCAAAACCGCCCAATACGAGCAACAATGGGGCAAATATTAATGCAAATGCACCTAAAAATAATAATGCGCCTAAAAATAATAGTGACAGTATCAAGTCGTTAATAGAGGACAAAAGCAACTGATACGCATTTTTTGTTATTGAAAACCCACTAGCTAATTGGTTAGTGGGTTTTTTTATACTTCGTTTTTTTAATATATTAGTGGCTACTGTCGCTATTTTGGGGCAAAGTATTCAAGGTAGACAGATATCATCCATTGCCTCAGGTAACCCTAACATAGGCGCTTTATATTATATTTCTAATAGGTTTTTAATCGTCCTATAACCAATAGTAATGAGACCATATACAAATTATGGCTGATGAATCGATAGAAAAGACTAGATTTTTTGTGAATCATTAACTAATATAACTGTGGGCGACGTTCTGTATAGTTATCGTAAAAAACTATTGTTAAACAAGCATTTAGTGATAGATCTATCATTTATAGAGTTTATTACTGAAATTTGTTGTCTCAAGCGCGGCTACTTATAACCGACATCAAGATCATTGTAAGTGACGCAACCTCTCTTATTGTCACTCTTTTTAGAGTGAATAAGGCGCTTGAATACAGAGCGTCAGATATTCAAGACGAACCACATGCACGATTATTAAATGGTTGGATGTCCAGCTCTCATTGCTAGATATAACGACATAACACACGATGCTTAAACGAACGACATAACGTATTACTGATTGGGCAATTGGCATTTGGGGGTATAAATTACTCTGTTTCAAAGGGCTGCCATTCACTGTCTTTAATATATGACGCATATGTCACGACATTACTTAATGACCAAGAGGGTCAAAGGGTTACTTGCTTTTATAGCATGATGTTGATTGAGCCTCGCACCATTTACTAATTCAACTATCCGAATATCCACTATCAGCCCGTTCTGCTTACGGGTACCAGCTTATGCTCCGCATTGGAGATGTAAGTTGCCCGTCTACTTAAAAGGACAAGCTATGTCAATGATTTCCTCGCAAACACACCTGGCCACGCCAGATGATTTTTCTGATAATTGCGGTTTTGGTCTAATTGCTCATATTAAGGGTGAAGCCAGCCATAATTTGGTAAAAACCGCCATTCATAGTTTAAGTTGCATGACACATCGTGGTGGTGTGGCGGCAGATGGTAGAACTGGTGATGGTTGCGGTCTACTATTAGCGACGCCTACCGACTTCTTTAAACAGATCGCTGATGAGCAGCAATTCGCAATCACAGACAACTTTGCTGTTGGTATGGTGTTCGTCAATTTGGATGATGGTAAAGCCAAGCATAGCCAGCAAGTATTGAGCGATGAGATTACCGCTCAAGGATTAGAAGTCGCTGGCTGGCGTGATGTGCCACTTGATTTGAGTATTGTGGGTGAGATCGGCCGTGAGACATTACCAGATTTTAAGCAGGTATTTGTCAATGCGCCAGATGACTTGGCTGCTGAAGATTTCAACCGTAAGCTGTTTGTTGCACGCAAAAAAGCAGAGCAGCGCCTGACAGATGACGAGCTGTTTTATGTATGTTCATTAAGCTGCCAGACCATTATTTATAAAGGTCTGGTCATGCCATCAGACCTGCCAGCATTTTTCTTGGATCTTCAAGACGAGCGCTTGGCGTCACATATCGTGGTTTTCCATCAGCGTTTCTCCACCAATACTTTGCCGCGTTGGCCATTGGCACAGCCGTTCCGTTATCTGGCTCATAATGGTGAATTGAATACCATTACAGGTAACCGCAACTGGTCTAAAGCACGCACGCCAAAGCTCAAATCAGACAAACTGCCGAACTTGAATGAATTGACGCCGCTTGTAAACAGTACAGGTTCTGACTCATCAAGCCTAGATAACATGCTTGAAGTGCTAATGTCTGGTGGTATGAATTTGTTCCATGCGATGTCGATTTTGGTGCCACCAGCGTGGCAGAACGTCGATAGCATGGATATGGATTTGCGAGCGTTTTATGAGTTTTACTCGCAGCATATGGAAGCGTGGGATGGTCCTGCAGGGCTTGTGATCCAAGATGGACGCTATGCTGTCTGTATGCTCGATAGAAACGGTCTGCGTCCGTCACGTTGGGTGACCACCAAGAACGGTTATATCACGGTTGCATCAGAGGTTGGTGTTTGGGACTACTCACCACAAGATGTGTTGGCAAAAGGTCGTGTCGGCCCAGGTCAAATGCTGGTTATTGATACGTTGACAGGTCAAGTGATGGATACGACTGCTGTTGCAACGTTGCTGAAAAATGCGCATCCGTATCGAAAGTGGCTGCGTGAAGAAGCGACACGTGTCCGTGATGATGAGCGCTTAGAAGAAACCTTAGCAGCGCAAGCGTGCCGTGGCGATAAGCTAAAAGCTTTACAAAAGATGTATCACATCACCAATGAAGAGCGTACAGAGATTATTCGTCCTAATGCTGAAAACGGCCAAGAGCCCGTCGGCTCTATGGGTGATGATACGCCGATGGCTGTACTATCGCAGCAGATACGTCATGTGGGTGATTTTTTCCGGCAGCAGTTCGCACAGGTGACCAACCCGCCAATTGATCCATTACGTGAATCAATCGTGATGTCACTACAAACTTGCCTAGGCGCTGAAACCAATGTGTTTGCGCCATCAGCAAGAGATGCTCACCGTATTATTTTATCATCACCAGTCTTGTCAGCCAGCAAGATGCAGCAGCTTGAAACCTTGGGTGATCCAGCATTCAAGATGGCTCGTGTCGATCTGAACTATGACCGTACTTTAGAGTTATCTGATGCTATCGTTGCTATTTGCGAAGAAGTGGCAGATAACATCCGTTCGGGCAATACCTTGATCGTACTGTCTGATAAAGAGATCGATGCAGAAAAAGTACCTGCCAATGCCATCATGGTTACAGGAGCCGTGCACCATTACCTGATTGCAGAAGGTATCCGTACCGATGCCAATCTCATCATCGAGACGGGGCTGGCGCGTGACTCGCATCAGGTGGCGGTATTGATCGGGTTTGGTGCAACTTGTGTGTATCCATATTTGGCTTATGATGTCATCGATGACTTGGTGGCGACTGGTGAGTTGCTTGGTGATCCAATTCAAGCCCGCGTTAATTTCCGCAAAGGCTTGGATAAAGGTTTGCTAAAAATCTTATCAAAAATGGGTATCTCTACCATTGTGTCGTATCGCGGTGCGCAGCTGTTTGAAGCAGTTGGTCTGTCTGAAGAGGTCGTGAGCCTATGTTTTAAAGGCGTACAAAGCCGTATCAAAGGCGCTACCTTTGCAGATCTTGCCGCTGACCAAGCGCAACTGGCTGCCAACGCATTTAAGCGTCGTGCGCCACTAGATCAGGGCGGTTTGCTCAAATTTGTCTTCAATAAAGAGTACCATGCCTTTAACCCTGACGTGATCAACAGCCTGCATACGGCAGTACGTACGGGCGATTATGAGAATTATCAGAATTATGCCAATCTAGTCAATAGCCGCCCAGTGGCGACCTTACGTGACTTATTGCAACTAAAGACTGACAACAGTATCGATGTCGATGATGTTGAAGATATCTCTGAGATTTTGACGCGTTTTGACTCAGCAGGCATGTCACTAGGTGCGCTGTCTCCTGAGGCACATGAATCGATTGCAATGGCGATGAATACTATCGGTGGACGTTCAAACTCTGGTGAGGGCGGTGAAGATCCTGCGCGTTATGGCACGTTGCGTAACTCAAAGATCAAGCAAGTGGCCTCTGGTCGTTTCGGCGTGACACCTGCATATCTGCGCTCAGCAGAAGTGATGCAGATCAAGGTCGCTCAAGGCGCAAAACCGGGCGAGGGTGGTCAGCTACCTGGTGGTAAAGTGAATGCGCTGATTGCGCGCTTGCGTTATTCGGTGCCAGGCGTGACCTTGATTTCACCGCCGCCGCATCATGATATTTACTCTATCGAAGATTTGGCGCAGCTGATTTTTGATTTGAAGCAAGTCAATCCAGACGCATTGGTATCCGTTAAATTGGTGTCGCGTCCCGGTGTTGGTACGATCGCGACAGGCGTTGCAAAAGCCTATGCCGATTTGATTACGATCTCAGGTTATGATGGTGGTACAGCAGCATCTCCGCTATCGTCTATCCATCATGCAGGCTCGCCATGGGAGCTAGGTTTGGCTGAAACCCATCAGTCTCTACGAGTGAATGGATTACGTGATAAGGTACGTGTTCAGACCGATGGTGGTTTAAAAACAGGATTGGATGTCGTCAAGGCTGCCATTCTTGGTGCAGAAAGCTTTGGCTTTGGTACCACGCCGATGATTGCGGTTGGTTGTAAGTACCTTCGTATCTGTCATTTAAATAACTGTCCAACAGGGGTTGCTACCCAAAAAGCCAAGCTGCGTGATGAGCATTTCATTGGTGAAGCAGAAATGCTGATTAATTTCTTTAAATTTGTGGCGACTGAAACACGTGAATGGTTAGCAGCGCTAGGTGTTCGTAGCATGGAAGAGCTGGTCGGTCGTACTGACTTGCTAGATATCTTAGAAGGTAATACGGACAAGCAGCGTCATCTTGATTTAACGCCATTGCTATTTAGTCACCCAGCCAGTGTGGGCAAAGCCCAAACGTGTCAGGTGGAGCGTAACGAGCCGTTTGATAAAGGCTTGCTCGCTGAGCAGATGATTCGCGATATGCTCGTCAATATTCGCCAAGGCTCAGGCGGCGATTATAGCTATTTCGTTGGCAACTGTGACCGCTCTATTGGTGCTCGTATCTCTGGTGAGATTGCACAAGTATGGGGCAACCTTGGCATGAGCGATATGCCGATCAAGCTTCGCCTGACAGGTACTGCAGGGCAAAGTTTAGGCGTGTGGAATGCTGGCGGCTTAAATATCGAGCTTGAAGGCGATGCCAATGACTATGTGGGTAAAGGCATGGCTGGCGGTGAGATTGTCATTTATCCACCTAAAGACTCAAACTTTACGGCACAAGAAACCGCCATCATCGGTAATACTTGTCTATATGGTGCAACGGGCGGTAAGTTATATGCTGCTGGGACCGCAGGTGAGCGTTTTGGCGTCCGTAACTCTGGTGCGCATGCAGTCATTGAGGGTACAGGTGACCATTGCTGTGAATATATGACGGGCGGTATCGTCACGATTCTTGGTCGTACTGGGCTCAACTTCGGCGCTGGTATGACGGGTGGTTTTGCTTATGTACTCGACATGGAAGGTGACTTCTTTGATCGTTGCAATCATGAACTGATCGATCTCAACCGTATCTCAAGCGAGCAAACAGAAGAGCATCGCATTCACTTACAACAAGTGATTGAAGCTCATGTAGATAAAACAGGCAGTGCGTGGGGTCAGACGATATTGGATGACTTTGAGCACTATGTTCGTAAATTCTATTTGGTGAAGCCAAAAGCGGCGAACATTGCAAGTCTTCTTAAAACTACCATGGCCGACCCACAATAGCCGATTTGTCATTGTCGGTCGTGTCAATCGATTGTCTTAAGAGATCGTATTGAGGAATCGACAATGACTTTAATTAGGGTAGCCAGCGTTCCGTTTTTAGAGACGTTTTAACTCACAGGTTTTCAGCAGGTACGTGACAGCAGTGATATATGTCTTTGATTTTAGACAAACAACACATCGCATGACTGTCGCCACCCACTGCAAAAGAGCCTTATATAAAAGAGATAGCACCATGGCAAAACGCTTAGAAAATAACTTCCAGTTTTTAGATGTACCGAGATTTGATCCAACCAAAAAAGACATTGCAACGCGCTCAACAGAGTTTGTTGAGATTTATAAACCTTTTGAAAACGAAGCTGTTGCTCAGCAAGCGCATCGTTGTCTTGAGTGTGGTAACCCGTACTGCGAGTGGAAATGCCCAGTACACAACTATATTCCTAACTGGCTAAAGTTGGCGACAGAAGGACAGATATTCCAAGCGGCTGAATTATGCCATCGCACCAATACCTTGCCTGAAGTATGCGGACGAGTTTGCCCGCAAGACCGTTTGTGTGAAGGCGCTTGTACATTGAACGATGGCTTTGGGGCAGTGACCATTGGTAATGTCGAGAAATATATCAACGATACCGCGTTTGCACTTGGCTGGCGCCCAGATATGTCTGAAGTTGTTTGGACAGACAAAAAAGTTGCTATCATTGGCGCAGGACCAGCAGGTCTTGGTTGCGCAGATATCTTGGTCAGAAATGGTGTCAAACCTGTCGTCTTTGACAAACGTCCTGAAATTGGTGGCTTATTAACTTTTGGTATTCCTGAGTTCAAAATGGAAAAAGACGTCATGCGTAACCGCCGTGTCATCTTTGAAGACATGGGTATGGAATTTCGCTTAGAGACAGAGATCGGTACAGACGTCACCATTGATGAGCTATTGGCTGAGTATGACGCGGTCTTTATGGGCATGGGTACATACACCTATATGCGTGGCGGGTTTGCTGGTGAAGAGCTAGATGGCGTTTATGATGCATTAGATTACCTGATTGCCAACGTCAACCGTTGTAATGACTGGGAAAAAGATGCCGAAGAGTACATCGACCTTAAAGGCAAAAGAGTTGTCGTACTAGGAGGTGGTGACACAGCGATGGACTGTAACCGTACCAGTATTCGTCAAGGTGCTGAAAAAGTCGTCTGTGCTTATCGCCGTGATGAAGAAAATATGCCTGGCTCACGCCGCGAAGTAGTCAATGCTCGTGAGGAAGGGGTTGAGTTTTTATTCAACCGCCAGCCTACTGAAATCATTGGCTTAAACGGTAAGGTCAATGGGGTAAAAGTAGTCACGACGCACCTGGGTGCGCCAGATAACCGCGGACGTCAGCGCCCTGAGCCGATTCCTAATTCTGAAGAGATTATCCCATGTGATGCCGTGATTATGGCATTTGGCTTTAGACCAAGTCCTGCTGATTGGTTCGAGTCGCAGCAAGTGGCAATGGACAGCTCTGGTCGAGTGTTGGCTGCAGAAAAACAAACCTTTAAATTCCAAACGCAGAATCCCAAAATTTTTGCAGGTGGTGATATGGTACGTGGCTCTGATTTGGTCGTGACGGCTATTTGGGAAGGCCGCGAAGCAGCAGAAGGTATACTAGACTTTTTAGAAGTATAATTACCTCGATTTAGATTCCACGATTTATTAGTGGTTTGTGATGTAAACGTCTTTTGTCTTTTATCAGACAAAAGGCGTTTTTTTTGAGTGATGCTTGGTAAATCGAGGCTCGACTGCTAGCATGTTTTTGCGTACCCTATATGCTTTATCGTTTACCTCATTTATCCACTAAAACTCGTTTATTCACTAAAAAGAGTAGCCTTGCGTGAAATCAACCCTTTACCAGCTTATTACTGCTCCATTTACTGAGCCTTATGTTCGCTATCAACATGCCGACGTCTTGCACGCCATTCGCTTAGGAACGGCTGTCATATTGGCGTTACTGGCCAATAAACTCACCAACCTGCCGCATGGTGAGTGGACCACCATTACGGTTTTTATTATTTTGGGATTATTGCAGTATCAAGGCGCTATCTATACCAAAGCCAAAGAGCGTGTCTTGGGTACTCTATTAGGCATAGGTACGGCCCTTGGGGTGCTGTGGTTCATTCAAAATGCAGGTGCATGGCTATGGATCGATTATGCACTTATCGGTATATTAAGCGGCATCATTGGCTATTTAGCCGTCAGAAAGCTCGGATATACAGGGCTGCTAACGGGTATCACTATGTTGATGATTGTCTCTGACTTGGGTCACAACAGCATCGGTCAAGATGGCATCTACCGCGCGCTAAATATCTTACTGGGTACAGGTGTTTCGGTAGCAGTGACGCTGATTTTACCGCTCAAATCAACGTTGATGTGGCGGTTTTTATTGAGTAGTAATCTTGACGCTTGTAGCAGTCTCTATGCTGGCGTGGGTCATCATATTGATGCAGCGGATGGGTTAATGGACAATGCTACTCAAAAATCAAACCCAATCGCCTTTCCTATTAAAGAAGTACCCGTTGATAGGAAGTTGGTAACAGCGCTACAGCAAATCAACAAACGCCTGCTGGCTGTGCGTCCACATATCGCCGCGACAGCAAGTGAGTCAGGAATCGAAAAAGAGACGCTAGAGACCATTCAGCGTACCCATCGTAATATTATCGGAACGATTGATTTATTATTAAGCGCTGCTCCGCGTTTGGCGAATATCGAAATTGATGAAGAAAACCACGTGTTACTGATACATTATCAGCACGAATTAACGCAAGCCATGCAGCATATGGCGGCGGTACTCCGAAGTCCAAGCGATGAAGTGTTTCGCCCGATTACTCGTATTGCTGTGTCAGAATATCCAAGTGTGCAGCACTTAGCATTTGAGTGGCAGGGGTATTTTTGGTTAACACAGACGTTGCAAACCCAGTTGCAGCAATTGAGTGATCTGTTACAAACCTCTAAGCCACACTGGTTTGCTGCATCTGGGCTGGGTTATCAGCGCCGTGAGCAGCGCCGGATGAAAGAGCAGGGCGGCGAGACAGATTTGCATTTATAACGCACAAAAAACGCTGACCATTTAGGATCAGCGTTTTTTCTTAAAGATTTACTTTATTTTAAAGGTATTAAACCATGGCTATTAGCGCCCCGTTTTTAGCTTATCCCAGTATTGTTGATACACTTGTAGTGCTTCATCGCCCACATCTTCTTGGAATTCCGCTTTGGCTAACACGTCTTTAGATGGGTAAATCGTCGGATTGTTGCGAACGCTTTCATCCATCAGCTCTCGTGCTGCCTGGTTTGGTGAGGCATAACCAATTTCTTCACTCACGATTTTGGCGTTTTCAGGACGCAATAAGTAATCAATAAATTTATGTGCTGCATCAACCTGTTTGGCATTTTTTGGAATGACAAAGTTGTCCATCCACAAGATAGCGCCTTCAGTTGGATATTTATAAGCCAGGCTCGTTAGACCTTCGTCATTCGCCATGACCGCTTCGCCATTCCACGTCATGCCAAGAGACGTCTCACCTTCGATGTACGGCATACGTGTCGCATCAGAGTTAAACGTTTTGACGTTTGGCATTAACGTTGTAAGCTTGTCGTAAGCCGCTTTGATTTCATCAGGATTGCTACTGTTGCCCGAGTAGCCTAGCGTCAGTAACGCCATACCGAACACTTCACGCACATCGTTGGTAAGCATCACCTGACCTTTGTACTTAGGATCCCATAGGTCGTTCCAGCTATTCACAGTTGCAGGATCGACACTATCGCCATTGATCGCAAGACCGGTGCTACCCCACATGTACGGTATAGAGTATTTATTGTCAGGATCGACTTTGGTATTGGTAAATGACGTATCGAGGTTTTTAAAGTTACTTAATTTAGACTTATCTAACTCTTGCAGTAGCCCTTCTTTGGCCATTTTTTCGACATAATAAGTCGATGGAATGGCCAAATCATACTGGCTAGAATCATCGAGCAGTTTAAGTTTGGCGTACATCGCTTCGTTTGAATCAAACGTCGTATAATTGACTGCGATGCCAGTTTCTTCCTCAAAACCATCCAAAATCTCTTGTGGCATGTATTCTGACCAGTTATACAAATTGAGCGCCTCAGTGCTCGCCGCAGCGCTAGCATCTGCCGCATTGTCAGAATTGCTACAGCTGGATAATGCCAAGCCAATAGCTGCCGCTAATAATGCCTTTGGTACTATACGTCCGATACGAATTGGATTGTCTGGACGGGACGATGATAAATGGGTCAAAATACTTCTCCTAGATAAAAATAATGCAAATCAAGAAGTTGATAAAAATAATCAGGCAGTCGATGCCTGATGTCGCTAATAAAACTATTATGGTTATTACTTTAGACAATTTAAAGGGCTATTATCAAGACGATGCTTAGTTATGCTAATAAAGGTCGCTAATAATACGAATCAAATGAGTAATGAAAATTGGTTTAAAGACAGTCAATGCTGAGTGGGTTTTCTAGAGTATTGCCAAGGGTGAGACAAGTAATGGCCGTATAGACCTATGCTATTACAAGTATAAGGATAAGCGAAGGTTCAAGCGTCAAATAGCGCCAAGAACTTGGAACTTAACATAATAATTAGCTACACCAGAATGGCAAAGGATGCGACGCAATGACTGAGCGCCGCTATCACCGAAGATTCAATGACTGTTGATGGTAGTCCAACGACGCTTTGACAGAATGTTGATAGGTACGTAACACATGCTCAAATAAGAATTTATTTGATGGACGCGGCAGTATAGAACGGCTCAAGAACGGCTTGGATACCATACTCTTCAATCGTACCTGTGACAAAATCTGCTCGTTCTATCAGAGCGGGCTGAGCATCTCCCATCGCCACGGCAAACCCAACCAAATCAAACATTTCTAAGTCATTCATACCATCGCCAAACGCCATACACTCGCTAACATCTACCGCATAGTATTCGCAGACATCTTTGATACCGCGAGCTTTTGATGCCTCTATTGGCAATATATCTGCACCGATTTGATGCCAATGCACCAGTTTTAAATCATACTGCGCAAAGTCGATATCTTGCATTTTTTCTTGTTGATTATTAAAAAATACTGAGCATTGATAGACGATATTTGACTTGTAATACTCAGGGTCAAGAATAGAGTTGGGTGTGATAGCATTGAATTCACGCAAGCGGTCGTTTTCATCTGACCATGCGATATGAGTAGCAGAGTCAAACTTATGAATCAAGTCGCTCTGCTGGCAAAGACGCACGATTTTATCTGTTTGCTCATCTGACAATGGATAGTGGCTGATTCGGCCCTTTTTATCAAAGCTATACTGTCCATTCATACAAATAATGGCATCCAATATATCTGCATCAAGCAATGCTAAGATATCCTCAGGCAATATGGCCTTGGAGCGCCCAGTTGAAATCACCAGTTTGATATCAGTGTCTGCCAGTTGTTCAAGAGTCGCTTTATTATGTTCAGCGATGATACCGCTACGGCTCAGGGTATCATCGATATCAAAAAAGATGATTTTAGGTGTAGAAAATTTGGTATTCATACTTTCTTGAGCAATTTTATCTTCGATAAACATGATGATCCTTTACATTTTAAGCGCTGCTACTAAAGGTAATAGTAGCTGATTACTAATGCCCGAGCGACTTTATTATTCGTCTTATCCTACAGCCTCATTAGCCAAAAATGAGGATGGTTTTGACTAGGTTGTGTAACGCATGGGTCTTACGCTATTCACTTTGATGATTCATAAAATTGCTAACGTATTACCGAAGATACCGTTGATCTTCTATGTTTAGACTATATATAGACTACACTTAAATTAAATATTTTTTTAGTTCATCTAATGAATTTTATCTAATAAATTACTATGTCGTTTTCTGAGCTAAGTTCTTTAAAGAGGGTTTATTGATAACGACTCAAGCACTTATAGAGAAAATTGAATAAGCAAAATAATTTATAGGGACAAGATTATGACTGCTTCTACCCCAAAATCAAATCATGATGCCATAGCAGATAACACGCTCGATGCGTCTATGCCACGTCACCCTGAGAGCCGATTACAATCAGAATGGCTATTTTTGTATGACAAACTGCCACCAGATCAATGGTTCAGTAACGACTATGTTTATAAGACATCGTTTTGGCTAAGTATTCACGCTGACATACGTAAACGCCAACACGTTCTTATCCAAATCAGTGATGCCTATCGTTCAGGTGATATTGAATGGTTAGAATACCGCTCACAAATCTCACCACGGATTAATCAATATATTTTTAAATTACATCAGCACCATAATATTGAAGATACAGGCTACTTTCCACAGTTCATGCGCATGTACCCTCAACTAAAAGCAGGGTTTGAGATATTAGATCGTGATCATGTGCATTTGGATACACTGCTTAATGAGCTGCAAGTGCTAAATAGCAGGCTAGCATCAAGCAATACTGAAGATAAAGCGCTGGTTGAGCAATTGCATCAGCGCTTAATGGATGCAAGTGAGTTACTGTCGCAACACCTCACTGATGAAGAAGATTTGGTGATTCCTATTTTGGGGCTGAATTAGTGTTATAGCGAAAAATAGTTCAGCTTCATTTTTTATCAGACAAGACTACCGCACTGAATGTATCAAAATCTGTATAGTCGAACCACTATTAAAGTGTTACAGCGTTAGACTCGTTTAGCCTACTACTGTAGTACTTGCACTCGTCTGCCTTGTACCACTTTTAGTATTGATTGACTATAGTACTACGATGTAGCGATAGGAGTATGAGTACGCTATCTTATTGAAACTGCAACGTTGCCTCTCTAGAAAATAGTAATAACGGGTAAAAACCTACTAAAAAATACAAAATGTTGTTGATTGTACTTTAGAGTAAAGGATATCTTAATTTAAAGTGGCTTTTGATCATTGGAATCTTTTATGCATAAAGTTATTGATTACATCTCAGAATCTGGTACTGAAGTTTTGGAGGAGGGAGATAAAGACGGGGCAGATATTCTGGTTAGCCTCACATATATCGGTAAAAATCGTGAGAAAGATAATGGCATAAAGCTGACTCGTACCTTTGAGACGGCACGAAAAAATAACGAAAAAAGCAATATCACTTCAGCGCTTGTCATTAAGGATCATTATTTTATTCAAAACATTGAAAACTCGAGATTTTCGATTAAGGAAAGCTTAGTTATTGCTATTTTGGGATTAAAAAATAGTAATTATAGTCAGATATAGATTAGGCTTTTGAGCTATTAGAATAATACAATCACACAGTTTTCACCAACATTTGTAGTAAAATTCGCGGCAGTAAATACTGGTGTCCTATCTCATCAAAAAGGTCATGTCACAATTTAAAAAATAATAATAGATGGTAAAAATTCGGTCAAAACGTAACAATTTCATTGATTATATTTTATAATAAAGTGTATCTTAATTTAGATAAGTATTTTGCAAATAGGGTTTCTTATGCATACAACGACAAGCCATGCTTCAGAGAACAAAAAAAGAAATGGCGAGCACATTCTTATCAACATGACATATATCGCCAGAAATGTCGATCTAGACTCAGGCATCGAGTTGACTCGTGCACTTGAGTATTGGAGAAGGTATTTCGAAGAAAACGGCATCGTTTCAGCTTTAGTTATCAGTGAAGGCTATTTTGTCCAAAGCTTTCAGGGAACAAGACCTGCTATCAGTACTGCCTTGCACAAGATATTCGACGAGCATCCAACTATTTTTCCTAACATTATCAACATAGAAGAAATAGAATCACGCCAATGGGATGGTTTTTTAATCAAACATTTAACGTCAAGTAATGAAGATGAATTGTATGCTTTGAAAAACTTCTCGACAGGTGCTGACTATAATCCTTACCTTATGAGAAGTAGTCAGATTGAGAACTTTTTACATGAGATTTTTGCAGATCAAAAAAAATTATAACGACATAATGACTGAAAAGGTTTGTGAAGAAAGAGTTGATGAGTTGTTCTCGCTACAGAACTCTCAGAGAAAGATATTATAGATGCTGTTTTTAGATTTTTTTTGAGTGGAATTGGAATAAAAATACAAGATGGGTCTTCGAGAATTAATAACTTAAGGTTATTAATTAGTAACTATATAACAAAAAAATAAGGGGCTATTGATTAGGGTAATTCTTAAATAGTATCTTAAGTTAAATGGATTTTTAATTAGATACCTTATGCGTAGATTTATTGAATTCTAATTTAGAAGAGAGAAGGGAATGATTTCAGACGAGAGAAATAAAAACGGTGCTCACATTCTCACCAGTCTAACGTATATTGGCAAAAACCGCGAAAAAGATAATGGCGTGAAAATGGCCCGTACTTTTGAGATAGCAAGACGAAACAACGAGAAAAGCGGTATAACCTCAGCACTGGCCATCAACGACAACTATATTATTCAAAATATTGAAGGTTCAAGACTTGATGTCAACGAGCTGATAACGAGGATTATCACGGAACGTCCACATCTTTTTATCCATGTTGTAGATATTAAAGAGGTAGAGACACGTAAATGGGATGGATTTTTGATCAGATACTTAACACCAACTCCTGAATATGAAGTGCATACCCTCAGACATTTTTCGGCAGGTACTGACTTTAATCCCTACCTAATGCCGAAAGATCGAATCACAAGTTTTATGGATGCGCTGTTCACAGATGAACTGCTTAACGATATGTAAATGGAGCGTATCTGTTCGCTACAACTGTGTTTTTTCACTCTACTTTTGATCGTTTCTAGTTTCGGTGGCTCTTAGTTTTAATATTCAAATATGGCCAGACATTTTTCTGCTGTAGTACAAATTTTTGTTCTTGGTAATACAAACCTTTATTAGTACAAAAAAGCCGCCCATACATTGTGTATGGGCGGCTTTTTGCTGAGAATGAGCTGTTTTTGATTTACCTATAAAGCAGGTCGACTGAATAAGTGTTTAAAGTCATGTTTTGTTACTCCTTAATTCATTCTACTGAACTGGGCTTAGGAATTATCCTGCTATTTCAACACTCGTTACATTCTGAAAGCCTCGTGGTAACCGTCCGCCGCGATTACCGCGAGTGCCCGTATAGTTAGCCAAGTCATTTGGCTTGAGTGTCACGTGGCGTTTGCCAGCAGTAATGACGAGGCTGTTTTGTAAACTGAGTGGCGTAATAGCCAGCACTTCTTCATCATCTTTCAGCTTAATCAGTTTATTACCTTTACCGCGAGCCTGTTCGGGCAAATCATCGAGGGCAAATATTAGTAGATATCCGGCATTGGTTACCACTGCGACATGGTCAGGCGTTATCTCTAACTTGGTGGTCTCGTCGTCAGTGTTATCCGCCATTTTTACTGGCGCATCGATACGAGCGACAGACAGCAGGCGACTATCGGCAGCGAGGTTAATGACATTCTTGCCTGCCTTTTGATTGCTGTCTAAATTACCAAGGGTGTTGATAAAGCCATAACCTTGCGAGCTGGCAAGAATGATGCGTTGATCGTCAGCACCAGTCAATAGCTGCTCAAAGCTGGCACCTGCTGGTGGTTTTAACACACTGGTCAGCGGATCGCCTTGACCACGCGCGGAGGCAAGGTTGTGCGTATCAATACTATAGCTGCGTCCTGTACTATCGAGGACGTAAATTTTCTCATTGGACTTGCCGCGCACGTGCGCTTGATAACTGTCCCCTGAGCGATAACTCATACCAGCGGCATCGACATCATGGCCTTTGGCCGCGCGAATCCAGCCCGCTTTCGATAGGATAGCGGTGACCGGCTCGCTCGGTACGAGGTCTGACTCTTTTAATGCTTGTGCTTCTTCGCGTTCTGCTAATGGCGACACACGCTCATTGCCGTGTTCTTTCATATCGGCGGTGAGCTCTTCAATCATCAGATTGGTCAGACTATCTGGATTGTCCAAGTAATCCTGAATGTTGGCGCGTTCGGTAGCGAGTTCATCTTGCTCGCGGCGTAGCTCAATTTCCTCTAACTTTGCCAACTGACGCAAACGAATATCCAAGATAGCATTGGCCTGAATGTCAGTCAGGTCATAGTCCTGCATCAATGTTGCTTTTGGATCGTCTTCTTCACGAATGATACGTATCACTTCATCGATATTGAGATACGCAATTAGCAAACCTGCAAGGACGTGCAAGCGCTTATCGATTTTATCAAGACGATATTGCAGACGGCGTGTGACCACTGAGCGGCGACAAATGAGCCATTCTTCTAAGGTTTCTTTTAGATTTTTGACCTGCGGCTTACCATTGAGGCCAATCATGTTCATATTGACGCGGTAGTTGCTCTCAAGATCGGTGCTAGCAAACAGATGGCTCATAACGCGATCGACATCGACGCGCGTTGAGCGCAACTCTAATACGATACGACAAGCGTTCTCATGATCTGATTCATCATGAATATCCGTCACCCAAGGTAGCTTTTTATCGGTCATAAGTTTGGCGATTTGCTCTTGGATTTTGTTGCCTGAGACTTGGTAAGGCAGCGCGTCAATAATGACTAAATTCTTCTCTTTGGGGTCGATATGAAAAGTCGCGCGCATTTTGTAACTTCCACGCCCTGTTTCATACATCGTCTGCAAGTCTTTTTTGCTAGTGATGATTTCAGCTGGCGTTGGCAAATCTGGTGCTGGTATTGACTGGGTAAGCTGCTTAACAGACAGCTCAGGATTTTTTAATAAACGAATAGCAGCACGTACCACTTCGTTAAGGTTATGCGGCGGAATGTCAGTTGCCATGCCAACCGCGATTCCTGTGGTGCCGTTTAATAAAATATTGGGCAGGCGGGCGGGTAGTGTGGTTGGCTCTTGGATCGTGCCGTCAAAGTTATCTTGCCAATCGACCGTGCCTTGTCCCAACTCTGCAAGTAGGGTGTTGGCATAAGCAGACATTTTGGCTTCGGTATAACGCATGGCCGCAAAGGACTTAGGATCATCAGGACTACCCCAGTTACCTTGACCCGTGATAAGCGGATAGCGATAGCTGAACGGCTGTGCCATTAATACCATGGCTTCATAACACGCGCTGTCACCATGTGGATGGTATTTACCGAGCACATCACCGACCGTACGTGCAGATTTTTTTGCCTTAGCAGAGGATTTTAGCCCAAGCTCGCTCATGGCGTAGACAATACGGCGCTGAACAGGTTTTAGGCCGTCAGCGATATTTGGTAGCGCCCGATCCATGATGACGTACATGGCATAATTGAG
Organism: Psychrobacter pacificensis; assembly: GCF_018336615.1. Taxonomy (NCBI): domain Bacteria; kingdom Pseudomonadati; phylum Pseudomonadota; class Gammaproteobacteria; order Moraxellales; family Moraxellaceae; genus Psychrobacter; species Psychrobacter pacificensis. Next base: position 453,395 of record NZ_CP048752.1, read on the forward strand.
GTAGGCCTGCTCAGTGAACTCTGCCACTGAGCGAGTATCCATCGGCTCATTAGGAATGATTGGGGCAATAGTAGGATCAACAACATCAGACATAAAATAGACTTCGCTTATGAGTTTTTAATTAGTATGGTTTATATAGCCAGGCATAGTATGAATGTGAACCGCACCGTATGCTCATTTAGGTTCGGCTCGATACTTATGCAAAAATAAGATAGTGCTATCGTAAAGGATATTGATCCAATTAAAAAGACATGTATCAGAATATACGACAGCTCATGACGTGCTTATACTGGCTTTTATAGACTTTACTTACCATGTCCCCGTACGTGGCTTTTATAGATAAAGTTAAGTATAGTAAAACTAACATTTGTTTTTAATAAATGTCTTAGAGTGACAGTGCCGAATTAGTGACAGAACCAGCGCAGCTAAACCGAGCAGCGACAAAGAGGGAGCTTGATGTAACTTTACGGCGCTCACTGGGCCAGCTGATGCCCTCGAGAGCACAGGCGAAGGCAGTTTTATTATGTAAATATTGTGTCTAAAATAAAAGAGATACTGTGGGTAAAATTCAGTGACATGACCAGTTTTTGTTGGTACAAATAATTGATATTAATGAAAATATCAGCCGTCAAGCCAGTTTGAGAACTCGTATAACAATCTTTTGTATTGAGTAGTCTATATAAAGTGTGTATGTTAATGAACAAAGGGCTATTTACCACTACATTGTTTGCTCATCACCTTACGACTATATCGCAGCCTCGCTTGTCATCATGATGGTGAGACTGCGCTCTGATTTTTCGTCTGTTTATCACACTGTGATTTGCATGAGCTGACGGTAATGTATTATTACTAGGAGAGAAAAGATTATGGAAGATCAAGGTAACCTGATTCGTCGCAACGACAAAGTATGGCTCAAAACATACGAAAAACTTGGCATTCAGTATGATATTGATATGCCGCCAGCCAACACCTCATTGATTGATATCATTGAGCAAAACTTTATCAATCATGCAGGCAAAACGGCGTTTGTCTGTATGGATGTTAAGCTGTCTTACGAAGAGTTGGATCTCTATAGTAAACAAGTTGCCGCTTACCTTCAGTCATTAGGACTACAAAAAGGCGATAAAGTGGCAGTAATGATGCCTAATATTTTGCAGCTACCAGTTGCGGTGCTAGGGGTGCTACGTGCTGGTATGACATTGGTCAACGTCAACCCACTTTATACCAGCAAAGAGCTGTCACATCAGTTAACAGATTCAGATACCAAAGTTTTGATTTTGCTTGAGAACTTTGCCAAAACTTATGAAGATATCGGCCAAGACTTAGTCGATCATGTCGTAGTTGCCTCAATGGGTGATATGATGAGTCCGCTCAAGGGCTTTATTGTCAATGCCGTGGTACGTCACGTCAAAAAAATGGTGCCTGCTTATCATATCAAAGGCAGCGTCAAGTTCAAAAAAGCAATGAACCTTTTTTCTGCTAAAAGCTATAAACGTCCTAACAATATCAGCCTCGATGATGTCGCTGTACTTCAGTACACGGGCGGTACGACAGGGGTGGCCAAAGGCGCTATGCTAACGCATGGTAACTTGGTGGCTAACTTGATCCAAAGCGATACCTACTTAGGCGATGCTTTTGATAAGTTTGAGAAGAGTAATGAGCAGCCAGTGATTATGACGGCTCTGCCGCTATATCATATTTTCTCGTTTACGGTCTGCGGTATGTTTGGTCTATACCGTGGTTGTATCGGTCTGCTAGTACCAAACCCACGTGATCTACCAAGCCTTATCAAAGCATATAAAGACTATCCACCTGCGTTTTTTCCAGCAGTAAATACCTTATTTACCGCGCTTGCCAATAACGAAGAATTCCAATCGTTAGATCATAGCAAGCTTGAGATGTCCATGGGCGGCGGTATGGCAGTACTCAAAGACACGGCGACCAAATGGGAGCAGGTAACGGGCAATATCATCGTTCAGGGTTATGGTCTGTCAGAGACCTCGCCAGTTGCCTCAGCGAACCCGCATGGTACGGGTAAGTTCTCAGGAAACATCGGCTTGCCAATGCCTGCCACTGATATGGCTGTCTTGGATGAAGAAGGCAATGAAGTGGCCTTGGGTGAGCGTGGTGAGATTAGTATTCGTGGTCCGCAGGTAATGAAAGGCTACTGGAAGCGTGATGACGCGACCGCTGAGGTTATGACGTCTGACGGTTATTTCCGCACAGGCGATATCGGTATCATGGATGAAGACGGTTACTTTAAGATTGTCGATCGCAAAAAAGACATGATTTTGGTCTCAGGCTTCAACGTGTATCCAAATGAAGTAGAAGACGCCATGTCCACCCATCCAAAAATTTTGGAATGCGGGGTTATTGGCATTGATGATGAGAAGAGTGGTGAAGTGCCCAAAATTTATGTGGTACGTAGTGACGCCAGTCTGACCGCAGAGGAAGTCATTGAGTATGGCAAAGAAAACCTAACTGGCTACAAACGTCCTCGCCATGTTGAGTTTATTGACGAGCTACCAAAATCGAACGTCGGTAAAATCTTACGTAAAGACTTACGAGCACTCGAAGAGAAAAACCACGGTTAATCTACGAAGGCTTATGTTTAGATGGGGTTTTATCACTGGCTATTTATAAGTACCTCTATGATTGATTGGTACTTGTAATATGCTGAGTAACCAGATTTAGTTATTGTTATAACCAAAATGATAAGGTTGTCTCGTGCTGCCTTATCATTTTTTGTCTTTGTGCCTGTTGTGAATAGTGAGGCATAAGGAGTATAGATAGAGAATTTTTAGTAAAAATGCTATAGTGCCAGCCAAGAGGTTTTTGCATTTATTTATAATAGAGTGATGATTTTACTCAATATGACTTGCAAAGCGATTACTATAAAAATGATATAGCTACGCTGACCTGTGAGCTCATCTAATACGATTTCACCATGCTGCATCAAACATTACACCATCAAAAAAACAGAGTTTTTATATAAAGTATTCTATGTTTTTAACAGTAATATTTAAGGAAAATTATGACGGACAATATCAATAAAGAGACAACAGATAATAACGCTGGCACCAGTGATAAAGGCAATGCATCTGAGTATATCTATCAAGACAATGCATTCCCTACTATGCCGACTATCGCCAGTGACAGTCCATGGTTGAGCGCTTATGAGCGTTATAGCATTGATGCTACGATTGAGATGCCAGAGGACAGTACCTCTTTACTTGATGTGTTTGAGCGTAATTTTAACCGTTATGGCCAAAAAACGGCCTATATCTGCATGGGCGCCTCGATTAGTTTTAAGCAATTAGACCTATATAGCCGCCAGATTGCCAGTTATTTGCAATCGCTAGGGTTGGTTAAAGGCGATAAGGTTGGGGTTATGATGCCCAACCTCTTGCAGTATCCGATCATCGCGTTAGGTGTCATTCGCGCCGGTATGATACTCGTCAATGTAAACCCTTTATATACCAGTCGCGAATTGTCCCATCAGCTCCGTGACAGTGGTGCCAAAGCCTTATTCATCGTTGAGAATTTTGCGAAAACCTATCAAGATGCCGAAGATAAAGGGCAGATTGAGCATGTTGTCGTCTGTAAGATTGGGGATATGCTGGGTACGGTCAAAGGGGTCGTGGTCAACATCGTCGCTCGTCATATCAAAAAAATGATTCCTCCTTATCGAATCCCAAATAGCGTGAGCTTTAAGGAGGCATTGGGCGCAGTCTCTGCCAGTCATTATGAGCGTCCTGAGTTGAACTTGAGTGATGTGGCATTACTACAATATACAGGCGGGACGACAGGCGTGGCGAAAGGGGCAATGCTATCTCATGGCAACTTAGTCGCCAATATGCTACAGGTTAGTGCACTGATGAATAGTGCGTTCGAAGATGATATAGACAGCAGAGATATCATCTTGACAGCACTGCCGTTGTATCATGTGTTCTCATTTATGGTATGCGGTATATGTAGCATGTACCAGGGTTATACAGGCTTGCTTATTCCTAACCCGCGCGATCTCGATGGGCTTATCAAAGAGATGGGTAAATACAAACCTTCTTTTATCCCAGCTGTGAATACGCTATTTAATGGCTTAGTGCACAAAGACAGCTTTGCAGACCTAGATTTCTCTAATCTAAAAGCCTCTATCGGCGGTGGTATGTCCGTATTGCCGAGCGTTGCCAAAGAGTGGCATAAAATCACAGGTCTACCTATCGTTGAAGGCTATGGATTATCTGAGACGTCACCAGTCGTTGCTTTTAACCCAATGACCATCGCAGAGTTTACTGGCAAGATTGGTATTCCTGCACCTAGCACCGATGTCGTGCTCATCGATGAAGAAGAAAACGTCGTCGCGCTGGGTGATCGCGGTGAGATATGCGTCAAAGGTCCACAAGTGATGATTGGTTATCAAAACCGTCCAAAAGAAACAACCGAGTCCTTTACCGCTAGTGGTTACCTAAAAACCGGTGACATTGGCATCATGGACGAAAAAGGCTTTATCAAAATTGTTGATCGCAAAAAAGACATGATCTTGGTATCTGGTTTTAATGTATATCCAAATGAAATCGAAGAAGCCATGAGTGAGCATCCAGCTGTGGTAGAGTGCGGTGCCATTGGCGTTCCTAATGATGAGCGCGGTGAAGAGCCAAAACTATTTGTGGTCAAAAAAGGCGATGTCACCGAAAAAGAGCTGCTTGAGTACGGCAAAAAACAACTGACTGGCTACAAGCGTCCGCGTCACATACAGTTCGTCGACGAATTACCAAAGTCGAACGTTGGCAAAATCCTACGTAAAGAATTGCGTAAGATGGAAGGCTTAGAATAGCCTCTATCGTCCATTATTGCCTAACTGACGGCGCAATGGCGGGCGTGAATCTTGCCATTGCGCCGCTGTCACGTTAGGATATCTTAAGATTTTAGTCTACCAGATACCTGTCGGTCTGCTTATTAGCCACTGATAGCGTACTTTTATGACACTGCTTTTATAATATTGTACTAGGAATTTTTATGCGTATTGACAATCGTGAACTTGACCAACTTCGTTCTATCAGCTTTGAGCGCCACTATACTAAGCATGCTGAAGGGTCAGTATTGGTCAGTTTTGGCGATACCAAAGTGCTATGTACGGCCAGTGTCGAATCTGGTGTACCGCGCTGGCTCAAAGGTAAAGGTAAAGGTTGGATAACCGCCGAATACGGTATGCTGCCACGCGCAACCAATACTCGCAATCAACGCGAAGCGGCTCGCGGCAAGCAGTCAGGCCGTACGCAGGAAATCCAGCGTCTGATCGGTCGTAGCTTGCGCGCCATGATTGATTTAAGTAAGCTTGGTGAAAACACCATCTATCTTGATTGTGATGTGTTGCAAGCGGATGGCGGTACTCGTACGGCCAGTATCACTGGTGCGGCAGTTGCACTGATCGATGCGTTAGAAACTATCCAAAAGAGCAAAAAACTCAAAGCTGATCCGCTGATTGGATTGGTTGCTGCGGTTTCTGTTGGTATGAAAGGTGGTGAAGCTTATCTGGATCTGAACTACGAAGAAGACTCTAGCTGTGATACCGACCTGAACGTCGTTATGACTCAAAAAGGCGAGTTTATTGAGCTTCAAGGTACTGCTGAAGAAAAGCCATTCACTCGCGCTCAAGCAGACGCCATGCTATCATTGGCTGAAACAGGCATTGCTGAATTGATTAAAATGCAGCAGACTGCACTTGGCTGGTAGTCTGGTATTTAGATAAAATTTGCTGTCTTTATTTTTAGTTTTGATAACTGCCTGTTGGTTTCTGATAGGCAGTTTTTTCATAAAAAACACTTTTTACATTTCGCAATAGGTAACAATGCATGCTCAAGCTGACTGATGATGGCGCTAAAATCACCTTACAGCGTCAGCCGAATAATGCTGACAACGGTATGTTTTGGTTTGGATCTGCATTACTGATAGGGGCGGTGGCAGTTGCTATGGCAATGAGCTTATTGTCTGAGCGATTGGCTATCGGTGCGCTGGCACTGCTTATCGTTGGTAGTTTTATTTTTAACAAAAAACGTCAGCAGCATAAAAAAGCCATGAGTGGCATGATTAGTAGCGGTACATTATGGGTGCGAGCGGATGAGTTGGTACATGACAATCTAGGCAAACGTGAACACATTCATTTGACTGACGACGATAAAGTTGTGCTTATCGGTGATGGGCTGCAGATTGTCGATAGCAGTGAGGCACGCAAGTATCATATTACTGGTTTTGAGAGTGCCCAAGAGGCGAAAGTGACTAAAGCCATATTAGAAGGGCAAGCACTGACAAAACGCCACGTAAATATTAAAATGAGTAGTGATTAGTATTTTTACGCCTCAGTCGCTTGATTCATCAAAAGTCACTCCAGTCTCTATCCTATCTAACACCACCGCGCTTTGTCTTCTTTGACCCTTCTGAACGCTCTTCTTTATTATGACCATTCGTCATGATTTTTATACCGTCTATCGCCAATCTAAGGTGAATAGTTCTTGCAGATGCCTGTCTAAATGGTTTATAAGTAAGATTACAAAATTCAATCTTCACTATTATGCATACTGTCATTGATACTTTTTTGATCAGGAGTTAGTCATGTCGCGTTTGCCTATGTCATCAGTCGCAGCGTCGTGCAGTTTATTATTATTCACTTGTAGCATACAAGCCCATGCAGATAGTATGAGTGCCCTTATCGCTCAAAAGTCCGTCCAGTCTGACTCTAGTGCGCGCTATATGTCTTCTTATCCAGCAGTTCCCTCCGTCAAAGTCAGTACACAATCTACTATTCAACGCGCGCGCTCACCATCATATAGCAATGATAGCATGAGCAGTTATGGCAATCAGCCAGCATTAAGTACCACTTACCGTTATCCTGAAATGCAGCGTCAGTCACCCACCGTGTTGCCAGCATTTTTATCGGGGAGTTATGACAATGTCGATAGCGAGTATTTACCGCTATTGAGTAGTGCGGAGACGCAAAGCAGTATGGCTGCCCGCGAAGTGGTCAGCACGGCACGTAAAATGGCACTGAATGAGCGGACGATTATCAAAGGCGGCTGCTGGGATTATTTGAATGCGGTGTTTAATCGAGCGGGAGTTTCGCGTAATACCATACATAAAGGCACGTATGCGCAAGGGCCTTATGCTAGTAGCAGTGAGATTGAGGCAGGTGACTGGCTTTACTATATTAATCATGGCTACAATGGCATTGAGCACAGTGGACTGTTCGTCGGTTGGGTCGATGAGCGTGCTAAGCAAGCATTGATATTAAGCTATGCTGGTGAAAACCGCCGTGAGCCGGCGCGTTATCGTGTTTATGATTTGAGCAATGTCTATCAAATCATGCGCCCTAGTATTTGATCTATAATATTTGGTAGACAGTCCAAAAAACGAATAAAAAAGCGTCCGTCACTTATGGAAGTGGCGGACGCTTTTTATTGGTAGGTCATCAGTTATAAGCATTTCGACTGGATTTTAGAATGGTTTAACGACCACTAAAATGACAATAATCACCAAGGCAAAAACAGGTACCTCATTAAACCAGCGCCAAAACTTATGGGATTTATAATGAGGGTTATCAATCAGTTTTTTGCGATAAAAGCCGCAAGCGCCATGATAGCCTGATAGCAGTACGACCAATAATAGCTTGACGTGTAGCCAGCCTTGGGTTTTATAAACATCCCAGCCCAGTCCTAGCATCCATAGACCGAAGATCCATGTCGCTATCATCGATGGCGTCATAATACCGCGATACAGCTTGCGCTCCATAATGGCAAAGCGCTCTTGGCTGATGCTATCGTCACTCATCGCATGATAGACAAACAGACGCGGCAAATAAAATATCGCCGCAAACCAGCAGACCACCGAGATGATGTGTGCAGCTTTAATCCAGTTAAAATAATCTGCCATTACTTAATCTCTTATTATCAGCCGTGTAATATCAGGCTTGTTTTCATACATTGTTGTTAGCCGCACACAGCCAAACTAATCGGCCAATACCATCTGCGATTGATGACCGCTCATCGCATCCATCACAGGCAATACTTTGGGCGCTCTTGGTGCGGCAAACTGCTTGGTGAGACCAAGCTCACGCATGAGTCTGTCGTCGCCTGATTGACTGGCATTACCCGTCGTCAATAACTTGTCGCCATAAAAGAAGGAGTTAGCACCCGCCATAAATGCCAAGGCTTGCTCTGAATCTGATAAGCTTTCACGGCCAGCAGACAAACGCACATAACTAGTCGGGCAGCAAATACGTGCCACGGCAATGGTACGAATCCACTCTAGCACTGATAACTGGCCTTCTGCCAATACTTTATCGCCAATCGGTGTGCCTTTAATCGGGACTAGCAGGTTAACAGGAATCGACTCAGGGGCTTTCGGCATTTTTAGGAGCTCATGCACCCAATCAATACGGTCATCCCGGCTCTCACCCATACCAACGATGTTACCACTACAAACATTGATACCAGAGTTGCGTACGTTTTCGATGGTATCTAAGCGCTCATCATAGCTACGCGTGCTGACGACTTGCTCGTAATAGCTGCGCGAGGTATCTAGGTTATGATTGTAATAATCCAGTCCTGCATCCGCGAGTTGCGCCGCTTGATTGGTATCGAGCATACCTAACGTCATGCAAGTCTCAAGTCCTAACGCTTTCACTTCTTTGATGAGCTCGACCACATAAGGCATGTCTTTGGCGCTTGGGTGTTTCCATGCAGCACCCATACAGAAGCGAGATGAACCGGTTGCCTTGGCGCGTTTGGCCGCGGCGATGACTTTATCCACTTCTATGCGTTTTTCTGCCTGCAGTTTCGTCGTATCGCGATGATGACCTGATTGTGAGCAATAGCCACAATCCTCAGGACAGTTACCCGTCTTAATAGACAGTAGCGTACTGATTTGTATTTCGTTAGCGACAAAGTGCTCTCTATGAATGGTCTGGGCTTTTAACAACAAGTCCATCAAAGGCAAATCAAACAACTGAGCGATGTCGTCACGACTGTATGTGCGAGCGGCTTTGTGAGTATCAGGTTGGCTGAGTAGGTCAGTTGTGCTATCGGCGTTTGGTTCAGAGATGCTAAGCAGTCCTGCCATAAGGTAAATCCTTTTATAAAATTAAATGGTATCAGGTAGTATCAATGTATGTGTCTTCAGGTAGTATCAATGTATGTGTCTATTGTCATTTATAAGGTAATAAAAAAGGTTGCCGTATAGTATACCGCAACCTTTTTAGAAAATCAGAACACTGCTAGAGAGCATGTATAATTGTCACAATAGCGCACATAAATAGCAACTATCTAGTTGATCCTATTTCAGCCATTTTACCAGTGAATATCATGCAATGCATTACTCATTTATAGGAAAGGATCAGCTATTTACTTGCCCAATTTATGCTTAGCAAAACCCACCCAGTGCTCAGCAAACTTCTGTGCTTTATACGCATAAGGCTTGGCTTTTTGGAGGTAGGGTTTACACTCTTCTGGAACAGCTGGCACGATATGCTTAGCAAGTTTGTTGAACCACATCATTAGGCTATAGTCACCCTCGATGCTTAGATTGCCTTCTTGCACGGCAGTCATAAATGCAGGCAAGCTACCTTTGGTCAATAGCTTGACGCCCGTCATAGAATCTTTGAAAGTAATGGTCAAATCTGCTGCTTTTGCATGACCACTTTGTTGACTAAATTGTCCATTATCAAAGCGAAAAGAACGCGCGATATCAGATTCGGTGCTGGCAAACTCAATCGTGACATTGCGATCGGCAAAGAGTGCTTTGACGTCTTCGTTGTCGCTATCAGCGAGCATGGACAGACGATAGCCAACCACGGCTAGCAGCGCATCTAATGGGTCAGATTTGATATCTAATACAGGAATAGTAAACATAGTGGAACTCCTAAAGAATGGGGCATAAAAATAAATCGTACTTTATACCAGTTTCTATGATAAATACATCATTAGATTATAACCTACTGAGTGATTTCAACTCTTTAGGAGTTAAGTAGAAAGCGTTAAGTATCTTGTAACATTAAATATCACTGTTATGGGTAGGGTATTCATATCAGTATGGCAGTATCAATGAAAGCGTGGCTTATAATCATCATCGTAAACAGGCGTATGTTCGACATAGCGAGCCGCTTCTAACTTGCGCTGCCGACTGACTGCATGACTCACATCCTCGTAGCGTAGTGCTCGGTATAGTACCCAGCCGGCCAAAGGTAACCAGCTGATTCCCATCGCGATGACGTAACGGTGCCATTCCGAAAGCGCAGACAGCATCGGACGACCTACCAAGATATTCTGTATCATCTCAACAGCCAACCAGTAGACCATACCACCAAATAGATATAGCAACAGCCAACGCTGCGATGATAGAGCGAGCGCCACGATCATACCTGCCAGTAAGCTATAGCCTAGCCATGCTGAGCTGCTCCACATCTCTACGCCAATAAAAGAAAAAATAGTCATTGCCATCATTCATCTCGCTATTCATAAGGTGAACTCCAATGAGACTATTATGGAAGGTTGCTGAGCAAAGCTAAAGAGGCGCTAGGCGACTTTGCGACAACCGTTGACGTTTGATTTTTTAGATTAAGGTTGCTTTTTTTTGGATAGCTTGTACGATTTTTAATCGTTAGCTGGTAGGCTAAGCGCCGCAAAAAAGGGCGCTTATATTGGGGAGGGTAGGAGCCGTTGTAATGGTTCAAACAGAGGCTTTTTAATCAAATATTTACACACAGAGGATCAACAGTTAAGCCTTATTGGTTCGTCTGCCCCACCAAGATAGTAACGACACCAAAATAGCACCAAGTAGCATAAGACCAACTGTGGTCAGCCAGTGGGGACCAGTAGGATACTGCCATGGCATAACGTTATTGATCGCCTCGCTGTTAAGAGCGCCTAATACATCTACTTTCCATGGCCATACCTTGACCAAAGAGCCGGCAATAAAACCGGTCAGCAATGCCAAGGTGGCTTGATAGTAGCGGGCTAATAACCATTTTAGAGCACGGGTAAATAATAACAATCCAGTTGCCATGCCCGCCATCACAGTTAATAGTACCGTAAAGTTAAGAGTATGCACGGCTTCCAATACGGTATCGTAGGCACCTAGCAACAACAATATAAAAGACCCTGAGACCCCAGGCAATATCATGGCGCAAATCGCAATCGCGCCTGCAAAAAATAAGTACGGTAAGCTAGGTGTCGCCGCGAGTAATGGCAGACTACTAATGACCACAGCAGCAATGAGTCCGGCAGCAAACAGCGCCACACGTCCTATATTCCAGCGCTTAATCTCACTTAATAAGATAAATACCGTTGCGACCACCAATCCAAAAAAGAACGACCAAATAAGCAGTGGTTGATTGTCTAGCAAATATTTGATAATACCAGCCAAGGTAGCAAAACTCGTCGCAATACCAAGTATCAAACACAATAAAAATGTCGCATCAACTTGTCGCCATACCGCAGCGAGTCCTTTGATTCCGCCGTCTTGTCGAAATATCTGCCAAAGGTTGGGGCCGATACTACTGAGCGCATTAATCAGGCGCTCATAAATCCCTGCAATCAATGCAATAGTGCCACCAGAGACACCAGGAACGATATCAGCAGCACCCATCGCCATGCCTTTGATATAAACCCCTAGCAGCTCTTTTGGGTTATTCGTATACACAGGGACAGAGACGGGGACCGTGCTTGCGTCTAATGGCTCTGCTACTGACGGCTGGTTTGGCCGTGGGGATTGTGGTGCCGTCATGAACAGTCCTTTATTATCTGAGAATAAATGTTATCTAAAAATAAATATCTGGCGTTATTACAACGAAACGTACTTAAAAATTAAAGCAACATCATTTTATGAAACATGTGTTAACGCATAAAAGCTGGCTTAATGAGACAGACATTAACCCAGCTTAACGGATGATATAGAATACTTAGCGATTACTGAGTAGGAGCGAGCGCTGGATAGCCAAGTGCATAAAGCGTCCCTTCAAGTCCTGTCACATTGATCGCGGCATCAGCACGTGCTTGCACGATGGGCTTGGCATGATAAGCCACTCCTAAATCGGCAAGCGCCATCATCGGCAAGTCATTAGCCCCATCGCCGACACAGACCACTTGCGACATCTCGATCCCCAAGCGCTCAGCCGTATGCTCGACAATCGCGGCTTTTTTGGCACCATTGATAATAGGAAGCTGTATGTGACCGGTCACTTTTCCTTCTTCGATGTCTAAGGCATTGGCATGGACTTCGTCAATCCCTAACTGCTCAGCGATATAGCGGGCAAAGTAAGTAAAGCCACCTGACACCAGTACCGTATGGTAGCCCAAGGCTTTTAACGCACTAATGGTGGTACGGGCACCGACCGATAACGTCAAGCGGTTGCAAATATCATCAAGCACATCGGTAGAGATACCTTTTAATAAGGCCACGCGCTGAGCAAATGATTCATCAAAGTCAATTTCACCACGCATCGCCGCCTCAGTAATGGCTTCAACTTGCTCACCAATACCAGCCGTTTTTGCCAGCTCTACAATGACCTCTTGTTCAATCAACGTCGAATCCATGTCAAAACAGGCAAGCTTGTGAGTACGTAGCATATGACCGACCGATAGGATGTGACAATCGACGATGTCTAGATTGCCTGTACTATCCGCACTGCGTGTGCGGTTGTATTCTTCAGACAAGTCATGGCGCAGACGAGTGGTCAGCTGATCGTCAATGATGTGAGCGGCGGCGGTCTTTTTGCCAGGGTGCATCAGCGTATCGGTCACAGGTACCAACAAATAGCGGTATACTTGAGCATTGGTAAAGGGCAGACGCTGTGCATCGGCTGCCGTTGGCTCTGTATCAGAGACCGTAATATTAACAAAGCTCGCCTCAGTATCCTCAGCGACCGTCACCAAATGCCAACTTGGCTGCTCATCGACCCAAGACTGAACATATTGATGAATGTCCATCGCTGATACTTGAGTAGGCAGCACGACAATGAGCGCAAAAACAGGCAGCGACTGTAGCGCATCAAAATCTCGCAGATTGGTATCATCAGGTAATAATTCTGCAATAGAGTCGACGGCTTGTTGCCATGCTTTGCTGTCTTTTGGTAACGAATAAGATGTATTTTTTGGCATGGCTCAATTGTCCCTTGTATGCTCATATAAGATTGGGAATAATAACAGTTTTACTGAGCAGCGCCTATAGATGACATGCAAAGTATCATGGGTGTTCAAAAATGCTTATCAGCGCCTAAAATCTGCTGAAATGCAACAAAGTTATTATGATAAATTTATAAATCGACTAACGCTATAAGACTTATTATGGTGATATAGTAGATGACTTAAACTGGCCCCTTGGTAACGATGCTGTGGCAAAAATAGCAGCGATAATCATGAGGCAGCGCGCGATAGTATCATCGTTCAAACTTAGCTCAATAAATAAGTGCCATTTTACATAGTAGCATTTTATATGATGACTGATTTCTATGAAATACTATCGATTTTCCGTGAATATCGATCAATATTCGCGCATTACAATTGTTCAAAAATTAGCCAAAAAATGAGCAATAGACTCGTTTTTTAATTTCTTTTCTCCAAAAAAGTTTAACATATCATGACGTATTTAGCGCCGCGGCAAGGGTTGTTTGCCATTATTCTTCTGGTTAGTTTTTGTTTGCAGACGCTGTTGTTGGTCATCAGTACCGACCAGCAGCTGAGTAAAAGTCGTGCGTTAAAAGGCGAGCAAATGGTCGCCCAGCTGATTGATGAAGCAAGGTTGTCTTTAGAAAACAAAGACCGTGTCAGTCTCAGTGTGATTGCTAACCGCTATACCAGCGAGCAGGACGTAACAAGAATACTGATTAAAGACAATAAAGACGATATTTTGGTGCCTGTGGGCAACGCACCGATGCAGCAAGGCGATACGATTCGCCAAATCGCAACTAACGGCGATGCGGTGATTGGTAGCGTTGCACTGACGTTAAAAGACGTTAGTAAAGGTGAAATCATCGCGATGCAGTGGCCGTTTGTGATTGGCACTATGTTGCTGCATTTATTACTGTGGTTAATCTACGGTTATCTTGCTCGTCCTACCAAAGAGCAAATCAGTGCGCTGAGCCGTAATATTCAGGACTTGTATCGCGAGCAGTACAATCAGGGCGATCAGCGCGGCTACAGCCGTGATCTTGAGCGCGGCACGACTGGCAGTCTAGCTGATGGTACTCCAAGCGATAGTCAAATGGCTGGTTTGGCTGCCAAGAGCGAGACAGCTGGCAATGCAGCACAGGCGCGTCCGTTCAATGTACATAACGAAGTCAATGAGTACCTAAGAACACAGCAAAACCAAAGCAGCAGCGACGAAACTGGCAGTCTAACAGCTACGTCTGAAGGCGATATTGAAGACAAGGTTGTTAGCACCGCAAAGCGTCATAGTTCGCAATCTGGTGGTCAGACGTCTAAATTGTCTGCCACACGCGCAGTCGATAGCGTGAGAGTGCAAATCCTCTTTCATGATGAGTTCAATATGCTTGAGCGCCTTGCGCCAGCGCAGCGCCTGCCTTATCTAGCGCTATGTACGCAGCTGCTCAATCAAGCCGTGACCGAACTACTCAAACAGCCATTACTACTGGGTGTCAGTGCGACCAATGAGGCACACTTTGAGGACGATGGTGCAAGCGTGGTGCTAAAAGCGGACAACAGCCATGCCAAAGTAGCACTGGCTGGGGTCATGCTTGCCAAGCTGTACTTGATGCTCAACAAAATCATTCATGACAAGCATATCGAGCTGTCGCGCTTTGCACTACCAGCAAAAGCAGGCGTGAGTGATGAGGCGCAGTCAGAGCCCATGACCCATCTACTACAGAGCATCGGTAAAAAAGAGCAACTGTTGATATTGCTGCCAGCTGCTGGTCTCAAACAAATCAGTAACCATGTACAGGTCCATAGCATCATGCGCCCAACCACTGTCTATGAGCGCGAGTGTGCGATATTCGATGGCGGGAACGACGCGATGATTCAGCGTTTGGCAGATGTTCGTAATGCCGTGCTCATGATTGAAGACGAAGATGAGTCAGCGACATAGCAGTATTAACATGGGTCATTTATACTACAATTGTCCATTATATAACTGGTATCATAGTCTTGGTACTCAGGCTGAAATGTGACATATTAAGAAAAAGGATTGACAACATTCAATAGAGACTTTATAAGGCATATATATTGATGTGTTTTTAATACCCTTGCCTAAAAATGATAGGAGTTTGTCATGAGTGACGCTGATATTGACGACGATTTTGATGATGATTTTGTCGACGATGATGACGCAAAGATGGTTGAAGAAGCTGAGACAAGTGTACGTACGCGTTTAAGTAGTCTTGAGAAGCGTCGACTGATCGATAATTTGTTAGAAGAGAAGCGTTTGGCTAAAGAATTAAAAGATGATCTAGATGATATAGACAATTTTGATGAAGATGGTGATGATTGGGATGACGACGATTTTTAATTCATTGGCATCATTGTCTAAGCTGACTAAAGTCCTCTAATGATTGACCATCATCTAATCAGTCATATAGGTTGCCAGATGCTTATTACTTTTTATAAACGTGTGTAACCCGCTCTATTGAATGATATTTACGTTGTAAAGGCTGCTTGTTTTTCACTATTCAAGCAGCCTTTGTTTTAAAACCCTTTTGCCTTTAACCGATCGATCACTGTGATTGACGTTGGCTATCTCTCAAGGACTGTTAAGCCATGAATAACCAATTAAGTTTTGATGAACTGCTCGATTATTTGGACAACCAAGAGAGCCAGTTCGTGCTCGATAGTGTCGCCGCGCATGGGTTTTTGACAGCGACGGTCATTGGTCGCCCACTCCCTAACTGGATGGACGCGCTTTTTGAGGGTCATGTGAGTGAGATTCCAGAAAACGTCATCGATGGTATTCAGCGCTGGCGTGACTCGATCATGGCTGAGCTAAAAAACGAGACTCCGATTGAGCTGCCATTTGGTGAAGATGCTGGTGACGAAGAAGTGGCGGTTGATTTTTCAGATGAGTCAGATATTGTGGCTTGGTCGATTGGTTTTATTGATGCCATGTATGGCGATGAAGCAAGTGATTGGTTTGAAGACGAAGAGACAGCAGAAGACGTGGCTGTGTTGACCTTACCAATGATTGTATTAAGCGGCATTGATGATGAAGATCCAGAGCTAGAAGCAATGCGTCGCGATGAAGATAAGATGGTTCAAATGGCCAACAGCATCGAAGGCAATTTGACCGAGCTGTTTTTGTTGTTTCATACCAATGACTAGTCATTCTAAAAGACAGTACTGCTGATAGTACTGTCTTTTATTTATACTGCATCATGCAGCTCTGGTCATTCTTTTAGATACATTATAAGTCACCGATAAGGTCTTACTATGGCTGTGCAACTCTCCAATCTTGAACACTTACCTAATTATCAAATTACCGAGCGCTTAGATGTTGTGTATGGCAGTACGGTGCGCTCAAAGCATGTGGGCAAAGACTTGTTTGCTGGGCTAAAAAACATCGTTGGCGGCGAGCTGACCGCTTATACCGAGCTGTTAGAAGAGTCACGCCAAGAAGCGATCGATCGCATGATTGTCAAGGCAGAAGCGCTTGGTGCTGATGCTGTCGTCGGCTTGCGTTTCTCTACCTCTAGTATCGCACAAGGGGCTTCTGAGCTGTTTGTTTATGGAACAGCGGTCAAAGCGGTACCAGTATCGCAGCAGTTCCAGAACCCACCAAGCGATAATCACTATCCGTCCGGTCAAACACCCAACCCTCAAGTCCAGACTGCGCCAGAGGATTTACCGCGTTTTAATCCTTTTGGTTGATCTTAGCGCTTTAAAAGCTGTAGCACTAAAAACAACAATGTTAAAAACCGTAATGATTTTTATAATGAGAAACGTCCCATGAATGACTCACTCACGCAAGTGCTTATCAATTATGGGCCGTTTATCTTTTTATTCGCCGCTGGTTGGTTTTTTGGCTCACGTCACGAGCGTCAGCATTTGGCTCAGCTCAGCATAGAAGAGCAGGCGTTAGGGGATATTACAGTTTCAAGCGAGCGTTTCTACCGTCCTGAGCTGGCTGTCGGTAGTGAGGGCGAGCTGGTACTGGGCAGCGTGGTCATAGCTCAAGATTACTTTAAGATGATTATTGCTCGCGTGCTTAGTCTCTTTGGCAAAAACCTAACCACCTATGAGACCCTGCTTGATCGCGCGCGCCGTGAGGCAATCGTCCGTATGCGTACACAAGCGAAAGCTAAAGGCTGCACTCATATTTATGGTGTACGTCTAGAAGTCACTAACATCAACCAATTGGGCAGTATGGTAGAAGCCATTGCTTATGGCACGGCGGTCATCAGTACTGATCACACACCTATCGTTTCTGCTACACACACATCGCCTGCACGTGTACCTTCTGCACGTCCTAGCATCTCTTAATACCTTGTAGCACTGCTATTTAGATTCTCCTCTGTGGTTGTCGCAGCACAAAACCCAACGCTGACTGACCAGTAGTCAGAAAAATCAAATACATACACTTTTACAACGATATACTGACTTTCAATGTTTCGACATTTTTTGGGTGTATGTCAGTAGTGATGATTCCAAAAAGTGTTGTGTACAAAGTGTCGTATAAAAACGCTGACAATGTCGGTGGCTTTTACCCAAGATATCAGCAGGATTGGCTGATTGAGCATCATAACGTTGTCATAAACCTGCCCGTGTAAGGGTTATATCTACAAGGATGTAGTTATGGAAGGTGTGGAGTTAATCACGTTTGTCAATTCAAAAGTCATTCCCATTAGTATTTTTTTGATCATGATGGGAATGGGGTTGTCCTTAGTTACCAATGACTTTAAAAGAGTCGTCAAATATCCCAAAGCAGTCGCAATCGGACTGACCAATCAGCTACTATTCTTACCATTGGTCGGTTTTGCCTTGGCAACTTTCATGTCACTCGAGCCTGAGTATGCCGTTGGCGTTATGCTGCTAGTACTGTGTCCTGGTGGCACGACATCTAACTTATTTACTTATTTGGCAAAAGGGGATGTCGCGCTTTCGGTCACGATGACGGCGATCGCCAGTGTTATCACCGTCTTTACCATTCCTATCGTGCTGAGTTTTTCGCTCGTGTACTTCATGGGTGCTGGTAGTGAGTTTCAGTTGCCAGTCGCCAAGACCATGATCAGCTTGATTACTCTGACGATACTGCCAGTTAGTATTGGTATGCTCATCAAACGCTATGCGGCAAGCTTCGCCGATAAGGCACAGGTGATGGTGTCTCGTTTTGGTGTGATATTTTTGAGCTTCTTGGTAATTTTTTTAGGATATGTGCAAAGAGATATTTTGGTCGAGGCCTTAGTTGCCACTGGCCCTGTATCGCTTATATTGAACGTATCGACGATGGCGCTTGGTTATTACACCAGTAAATGGTTCGGTCTAAATCCTGCGCAGAGAAGATCAATCACCATGGAAGTGGGTCTACAAAACAGTACGCTGTCGATGTTTATGGCATTGACGCTGCTCGCTAACTATAAGATGTCGTTGACTCCAGCTATTTATACGCTAATCATGTTCTTAACCGCAGGTATCATGGTCAGAGTATTTACCGCGCAACACAATAAAGCGAATAGAGTAGACAGAGAAAATAGCGTATTGGCTGCAAGAAGAATGTAGTTTAATCAGAATGTAAGCCGCAGTGCATTGCTAAGTACGCAGTGCACGACCCAATAAAATAAGCCCACAATATACTTTTTATGATGAGAGTTATTGTGGGCTGTTATATTTATCATGGTTTCTTAAAGTGTGTGGGTTGATTCAATACGGATAGCATCGCTCAACGCTAAAATCTGCGCCTATCTACTTCTGCTCGTGCCTCAGCGGCCTGCTCTTTGACCCTTTCAATTTCAAACAAGAATGTGCGGTTTTTGAGTACCGCGACAAATACCACGCCGCCGACCGTATTGCCCACCAAGACCACGACTAAAAATATCAAATAGTGCCATAGGCTGACCGTATTGCCATACAGCAATGCTGAAAACACTTCAATATTGCCAACGATACTGTGATGCAGACCCAAAAACCCGATACTACCAGTGATAATGGAAACCAAAACAATACGGCTAAGGGTATCGCGTGCAGATGTGACTAGCCATGCCGCCACGCCCATCATCCAACCTGCCAGTACCGCACTACCAAAGATGACCCACCACTCAAACCCTAAGATATGCTCAGCGTAAGCATCGATAGCATGGTCGGTAAACAGATGCATATGCAGCCCCAAACCAATTATTAAAGCGGCAAACAAACAGCCACCGACGATGTTACCAGCGATAACGATGCCCCATAGACGCAGCAGCTTATGCAGTGGTTCAATCTTGTTTAGCACAGGTAGACTGAGTAGGGAGGTCTGCTCAGTGAATAATAACGACTGACCAATCACCACGATAATAAAGCCGATCGGATAGAGCAGGGAGGACAGTACCATCGCATAGCGACTCGGCAGCACATCATTAAGTAAGGCAAACGCCGATAAAATCACAAAAAAGCTGATACCAATCTCAAGCCCAGCTGTAAAGGCGCTGGTAAACAGCGAGCCAAGCGAGCGCTCAAAGGTTTCTTTGGCATGGATGACTTGCTCCACCAAAATACTGGCATAGCTTTTCGCTTGGCTTAAATTATCGTCACTGGCAACTTTTTAATGGTTTCTTTGTCTTCGTCGCTGATTTCTTCTGGCAGGTCATCATTGTCTAAATCTTCGGTGGCTTTTATATGATCATCTGCGTGGCTATGCGTATGAATATCTATATCGTTGTTTTCAGGAGTGTGACTGTGCTGTAGCGTATGACTGTGCGCCATATTGTCTTTTTTATGAGGATCGCTTACATCATCATCCTGAGATGAATGACTGGTGGTACTCACGCGCGCGCTATCTGGTAGGATATCCTGAGCATCCTGACGACGGCTTTGGTTAGGTCTGTTATTTTGGGACAAGGGTGATTCACTGTTGGTCGGCTGGTATATGGATAGAGCTGATACAACGCTATCGATGCTATTTTAGCGTATGACTGTGGTAGGTTCTGTTGAGTGTTTAACCAATTGCGGTTATTAATTGTTCGATAACGGCATGAAAAATGACCTTCAGGCTTTATAAATTGCCTTACCATCTAACAAAATCTGCCTATCTGCGTTAAAATCACTCTATTCATTATTTTCCTAATTTTTATATTCTCTTTAATTCAATTAACTTTGATCACATTCAATCAATAAAAGATAATGCCATTATGAGTAACCATAACCTAACTGCCTCTATTCAAGCGGCACTCAATCAATTAGAAAACGCCTATAACCCTGCACAAGTCGAGGCAGGCATGTATCAAGGCTGGGAAGAAAGCGGCTATTTTGCCCCAACATTTGATAAAGACGAGTCGTTCTCTATCGCGCTGCCACCGCCAAATGTCACGGGCTCGCTGCATATGGGTCATGGGTTTAACAATGCAATCATGGATGCGCTCACACGTTATCACCGTATGAATGGCGACAACACGCTGTGGCAACCAGGTACGGATCATGCCGGTATTGCAACCCAAATGGTCGTTGAGCGTCGCTTGGAGGCGCAAGGCATCCGCCGCCGTGATATGACACGTGAAGATTTCATCGATAAAGTGTGGGAATGGAAAGAAGAGTCGGGCGGCAGTATCACTAGCCAAATTCGTCGTTTGGGTAGCTCGGTTGACTGGTCGCGTGAGCGCTTTACCATGGATGATGGTCTGTCTAATGCGGTAAAAGAAGTATTCGTACGCCTGTTTGACGATGGTCTTATCTATCGTGGTAAGCGTTTGGTCAACTGGGATCCAAAATTCCAAACTGCGCTGTCTGATTTAGAAGTAGAAAACCACGATGAAAAAGGTAGCTTGTGGCATTTCCGCTATTATTTCACGGACACAGAGCTGACCACGCAAGATGGCAAAAACTATCTGGTCGTCGCCACCACCCGTCCTGAGACACTCCTTGGTGATACGGCGGTCGCCGTCAATCCGAGCGATGAGCGTTATGCACACTTGGTCGGCAAAACCATTACTTTACCGATTACGGGTCGCGTCGTGCCTATCGTCGCTGATGACTATGTCGAGAGTGACTTCGGTACAGGCTGTGTCAAAATTACCCCAGCGCATGACTTTAACGATTATGAATTGGGTCGTCGTCATAGCTTGCCACTCATCAATATTCTCGATGAGCGCGCCAACATTTTGCCAGCGATGGAAGTCTATCCTGACTTGCAAACGCGTGAGCCAGAGCTAGAGACTACGCCTAGCGAGTACGCAGGACTTGAGCGTTTTGCCGCGCGTAAATTCCTTGTTGAGCAAGCAGGCGATCAGGGCTGGCTAGAAGACATTGAGGACTACGCACTCAAAGCCCCACGTGCTGAGCGTGGCGGTACGATCGTTGAGCCATGGTTGACCGATCAGTGGTATGTCGCCGTCAATAAGCTGGCGGGACCAGCGATTGATGCGGTCGAAGATGGTCGTATTGAATTTGTGCCTGCGCAGTACAAAAACATGTATATGGCATGGATGACTGACCTGCAAGACTGGTGTATCAGCCGTCAGCTGTGGTGGGGTCACCGCATCCCAGCGTGGTACGACGATGCGGCAGGTGAGGTATATGTCGCACGTGATGAGGCGGAAGTACGCACTAAATACAATCTAAGCGATGATGTGGTATTGCGCCAAGATGATGATGTACTTGATACGTGGTTTAGCTCGGGTCTATGGACGTTCAGTACGCTTGACTGGGCTGACGTCAACGCCGATCCACGCGTGATGGAGACTTTCCACCCAACTAGCGTCTTGGTCACGGGCTTTGACATTATTTTCTTCTGGGTCGCGCGCATGATTATGCTGACCATGCACTTCGTGAAAAACGAAGATGGCAGCCCGCAAGTGCCGTTTAAGACCGTCTATGTGCATGGTCTGGTACGTGATGGCAACGGTCAAAAAATGTCAAAATCAAAAGGTAATGTCTTAGATCCGATCGATCTCATCGACGGTATTGAGCTAGAAGCGCTGGTAGAAAAACGCACCAGCAACATGATGAATCCAAAAGATGCGGCCAAGATTGAGAAGCAAACGCGTAAAGAGTTCCCAGAAGGCATCCCAGCTTACGGTACCGATGCACTGCGCTTTACCTTTACCTCATTAGCCAGTACGGGTCGCGATATCAACTTTGATCTGAAACGCGTTGAGGGCTATCGTAACTTCTGTAATAAAATCTGGAACGCCAGCCGTTTTGTCCTAATGAACTGTGTCGATGGTGACAGCAATGCCAAGCCTATTGACCAAGCGGCGAACCCTGACGTGTGGGAGCTACCAGAAAAATGGATCATGAGTCGTCTGAATTCTAGTATCAAAGACATTCATCAGCATTTCGCCCAGTATCGTCTCGATATGGTCAGCCAAGATATCTATGAATTTATCTGGAACGAGTACTGCGATTGGTACGTGGAGCTTGCCAAAGCCAGCCTCAACGATGACTCGGTGACGGATGCGCGTAAAGCGCAAATCCGCTATGTACTACTGCACGTATTAGAGACGGCGCTACGTTTTACCCATCCAATCATGCCGTATCTGACTGAGCAAATCTGGCAGACCATCGCGCCGCTACTGGGTCGCAAAAACACCGACAGCATCGTGATCGCTGACTACCCACAGACTGATGCCAGCCAAATCAGTGAGCAGACTGAAGCGGATATGGCGTGGCTACAAGAGCTCATCGCGAGCGTCCGTAACATCCGTGGTGAGATGAAACTGGGTAACGCGGTACGCCTGCCAGTGCTACTACAAAACGTCTCTAGCGACGAAGAAGCGCGTCTATCCCGTATCAAAAACCAGTTCAAAGCGCTTGCCAAAGTCGAGAGCTTAACCATCGTCAAAGAAGGCGATGAGGTGCCACTCTCGTCATCAAGTATGGTCGGTCAGCTACGGGTACTCGTACCGATGAAAGGGCTCATCGATCCAACGGCTGAGCTAGCACGTCTGGGCAAAGCGCATGAAAAGCTACAAAAGCAAGCCGACGGTATCTCGCGTAAGCTGAGTAATGAAGGCTTTGTGAGTAAAGCACCAGCCGAAGTAGTCGATGCGGAGAAGGCGAAACTGGCTGAGCTAGAAGGTCAGCTTAAGACTATGGCGGGGCAGATGGAGCAGTTAAAGGCGTTGTAAATAATTCATAAATATCTATAGTAATAAAGAACGTTGTCACGATTTTGATGGCGTTTTTATTGTCTACTGATTAGTTCTCTGAATAGCTTTAGATCCTACAGTATAACTGAATATTTGTGTGCTATTATTTAACATGTTCTGTAATGAGATATATCATCGCAAGCTAAATGCGATTATCACAATGTAACTAATCATGTAGTATTGTTTGCGAAATCTGATAGAGTCCTACCTCATCAACGAAATTATTAAATAAAGTAAGAGCCAGTGAGTTATGAAGCAGCACATCTCTGAAGTATAGATCGGCACTCGTTCATCATGCAAAAATAAGCATCTGAAAAAACAAGCATAAAAGTAGCTTTAATATATCGAAAAAGAAAGCAATAGTATTTTTTAGGGAACAAGAATGAACTTATTAGACGATGAATTTACAAAACTTGTTGACATAGGAGTTTGGCCTGAAAGAAAATATTTTTCACCTAATGATTGGCTAGAGAATTTTACGAGTGAAGAACTTCCTTATGCAAAAAGATTACTCAAAAGTTTTATCTATTTCTCTGATGATATGATTACTCAGATGTTTAGAAGTAATTTTATGGCTATTTCAAAATCAATTATACCAAATTCTAGGAAGTCTAATTATGGTTCTGCAGATGTAGAATGGCATAATTTTTTAGATAACTGTTATATAGTTAAAGTCACAGGAGAAGAGCCTAGTGATGCAGACAGTGGTTATATTTTTACCAGAATGGCTAGAGACATCTTAGGTATACCAGAAAATAGACTAAAAACAGTAAGTGAAGCATTTCAAATTATTTTGTCAGGCGTAAATGCACACTTTGTTTTTGTGGATGATTTTGTTGGATCTGGTAATCAATTTGTAGATTTCTGGCAAGGTTATTTCGATACGCCTCATTGTTTCGAAACACTAGCAGAAGATACGTTATGTACTTTTCACTATATCCCAATAATTTGTACGGAAATAGGCAAGTTAAGAATACAGCATGATTGTACCAAAGTTAATCTAATCGCTTCACATTTTATAGGTAAGGAACATTCAGCTTTGCATAATCAGTCCTATATTTGGAAAGGCTTCAAAGCTGGTGGTCCTGAATTTGTCAAAAATGCTAGTATTCGAGCAGGCATACCCCAAGCTAATGGAAGAGTGCAAGATAATGGTGACGGAACTAAGTTAGTAAGTTGGGAAGGGTTCCATAAATTAGGTTTAGCTATAGGGTTTAAACATGGGACACCTGATGCTACTTTACCAATCTTTTATTTTAATGAAAGGGGATGGAAGCCTTTAATAAATAGGGATTCACTATGAACTACGTAAAACAATTGACTGAAGCTCAAGAATTAATCGGTTTATACAAGGCAGAATGGCTTAGTACTAAATTGTTCGATTATTTTAATGAGCCAGGATATTTCTCCGAATTGAAGAAAAGCCGTCCCTGTGTGTTGATTGGTGGTAGAGGTACTGGAAAAACTACTGTACTAAAAGGGCTGTCATACGAAGGTCAATATGCTCTTAAGATGCAAAAAGGTAGAAAGTTCGAAAGCTCTGCCTTAGAGTTTTATGGGCTTTACTATAGAGTTAATACTAATAGAGTATCAGCTTTCAAAGGAAGTGAGATCAGCCCAGATAAATGGATTAGTTACTTTGGTCACTATATTAACTTGAGTTTTTGCTTCGAATTGTTGAAATTTGCTCTATGGTTTGAAAAGCACACTGAAGAAAGTATAAATATAACAGAACAAAACTGGAAAAAAATACTTAGAGCGTTACATATTACAGATGATATTAGAAATTTAGAGGAATTAAGTGAAGAACTAGAGATAATTATAATTGAGTTTGAGGCATCAATAAATCAGGCAATCGATGAGCCTCCAAAAAACATAACGATGTGTGGTGCTCCAATTGATATTTTAAGTCAATCACTAACATCAGATACTGCATTAAAAAATAAACAGTTCTTCTTTCTAATAGATGAGTTTGAAAACTTTGAGGACTATCAGCAAAAAATAGTGAATACTCTTATTAAGCACAATAATGATTATTATACGTTTAAGATTGGAGTTAGAGAGTTAGGTTTTAGAGAAAGGTCTACTTTAAATGATAATGAGCAGCTTACATCTCCTGCTGACTATGTAAAAATAAATTTAACTGAAGTTTTTGTGACAAAAGATTTTAAAGGTTTTGCAGAGTTAGTTGTTAATGCTCGTTTAAATCACTCAATCATTGACGACGAAAAACTAAATATTGTTGATATTTTAAAGCCTTTGAGTAACCTTGAAGAAGCAGAGTTACTTTTAGGAAGCAATAACTCTGTTGAAAGTGATTTTAATGCTAATTTAAATGATAGAGAGATAAAATCTGCTCTAGATATTTCTTTAGGTCATAAGTACTTCATTCATTATTGGAGTAAAAAGAAAAGGGAGTCAGTAAGTAGTCTGTTAGACGAATGGTTAACGGATAAAAGTAAGTGGGAAAATCGACTGAATAATCATTTCTATGCCTCATTATTTGGTATTAGAGAAGGGAAAACTGGAATAAGAAAATATTATTGTGGTTGGGATACTCTTTTGGCCCTTGCGAATGGAAATATAAGGTACCTTTTAGAATTAGTTGATACAGTTTTGAAAGATTACTTAGAGGAGTGTAAAAATAAAGAGGAAGTAAATGAGTATCCGATAATATCTCCTGCCATACAGACATATGCTGCTGTCAAGGTAGGCAAGAAAAATCTCTCTGAGTTAGAGGGTTTGAGTGTTGAAGGAGCTAAGTTAACAAAGCTTTTGCTCAGCCTTGGTCGTATATTTGGTGTACTAGCTTCTAAACCTTTAAATCAAACTCCTGAAGCTAATCAGTTTCAGATTAGGTTCAAGGCAGAAGATGAAGAAAGTATTAATAAAATAATTAGACAAGCCATTATGCATTTAGCTCTAATTAGACATTCAGGAAATAAACTAACCGAAGAAAATAGTACTAAAGATTATGATTATATGATACATCCAATTTTCTCTGCATTTTTTGTATTTTCTTATCGCAAAAAAAGAAAAATAACTCTAAACTCGAATGATTTACTTTCTTTGGTTTATAGACCACATGAAGGTATAAAAAAAGTATTGGAGTCAAATAGAAGTCAAGAGCCTTCATTAGATTTGCCCGATCAGATGCAGTTATTTGAGGGTTACTATGAATAGTTTGAAAGAGAGGCCTATTTTAACTGACACGTACAGCACACCAGCAGAGTTCGAGCCTAAAAGTGAGAGTGTATATGTTTATGGTGAAAGTGATGAGTTCAGAAGTACTCATATTAGTAACTTCAATTTGGATGCGGACAGAACTCTGATAGAAATTATAGATAAAGACGGCTCTAGTATTACCGTAGGGGAACTGGAGCTACAGTTAAGAAGCTCAAAAAGTTTATCCAAGCTGTGGTCAAATATAGATAGAAGTAGAAATGTATATATAGATATAACAGGAATGTCCCATTCATCTTGGTCTGCAATTTTAAAGTCTGCAATTGACGAAGGCTTTACCGTTCTCGTAGTGTATGTCGAACCTAGCTCTTATATGTTAAGTAATACCTCAATTCAAGGCCAGTTCTATGATTTGAGTGAAAAAATTAGAGGTATTTATCCATTGCCAGGATTTGCAAACTTTAATCAAGAAAGTAGTGAATTCGTATTGATACCCATATTAGGATTTGAAGGTGCACGCTTCAAATATCTTATGGAACAAGTACAACCTAACCATAGGAATATATTTCCAATAGTAGGTTTACCAGGCTTCCGTCCATGGTATATTTTCGAAAGTCTAGAAAATAATATGGACGTTTTAAAAGGTACTAGAGCATGGGAGTCTATGATTTATGTTCCAAGTGACTGTCCGTTTAGCTGTTATTATAAATTAGATAACATATATAATAATCACCAAGGTAAGCAGCTAAAAATAGCCCCTATTGGAACTAAGCCACATGCTTTAGCTGCTATTATGTATTATCTAAATCATCCAGAGGTAGAAATAATTTACGATCACCCTGTTAGAAAGGCTGGTAGAACAGACGGAACTTCTAAGCTACATGTTTACCACGTATCTGCGTTAGTGAAAGCAAAGCCAGATAGGATTACCTCAAGAACTAAAAGAAAAAATAGAAATGTTTGATAAGTACTATACTGATCCCAAATTAGCTTCTGTCTTAGTAAGCTTAGTACCTAATGGCTTTGAGCCTAATATAGTTGCTGATTTTTCTTGTGGTGAAGGTAGCTTACTGAAGGCTGCAAAAAAAAAATGGCAGAATCTTGAAATTGTTGCTAATGATTATTGTTCAGATACTGTGTCTGAATTAAAAAAATATGATTGGGCTGTTTATAATTTAGATTTTCTCAAAACAGAGCAGGTACTTGGTTCTGAAATTTTCAGTTTCCATCAAAAAATAGACTTGGTCTTACTCAATCCTCCTTTTAATCAAAATGATGTTCGATTGCTACATTGGAATAACTGTTCTGAAAATATTCAATCCAGTATATCTTTAAGCTTTGTGTATTACGCTATGTGCTTTTTAAAAGAAAATGGTTATCTAGTCGCAATTTTACCCAATGGTTGCTTATCTAGTGATAGGGATAGAGATGCTATTATTTTCTTATCTAAACTGTATGAGTTAGAGGTAATAGAAGATTTTTATGATTCAAAATTCAAAAACGTTAGTCCTAGAGTCTCTATTGTTCGGCTGAGAAAGGCTAAGCCAGCTTTTGTTCAAGATTACTTACCAAGTAACTTTGTTCCTAGTAATAAAGTAGCAGTAGTAAGAGGGAAAATGCAGATGTTTAAGGCAAAGCATAGTAATGATGAGCTGAGTTACCCTTTGATACATACTACAGACCTAAATAATGCCTTAGTGCATATCAATACAAGTATTAGAGTTGTATCCGAGCATATTATAGTAGGACCAGCTTTACTCATACCTAGAGTTGGGAATTTTTCGCAAGATAAAATTTGTTATCTACCTATAGGTACTGAGATAGTAATCTCTGATTGTCTATTTGCAATCCTATGTAATAGTGAGATTAACGCTAAAGAACTAAAAACCTTCATAATTAAAGACTGGAAAGATTTCAAAAAAAATTATAGTGGTACTGGGGCGGTTTATACAACTTTGGTGAAAATAACTACATACGTTTCTAAAGCAATAGATCAGCTTTAATCTAGGTGAAATTATATTATATATAGATATTGAAAATCGTTAAATCTAAAACCGCCACACCAAACACGATGGCGGTTTTTTATTACTCAAACTATTTTAACGCTTATAGCGCCCACAGCGATTGATACTGCTCATCGGTCAACGTTACGATATCGATTTCGGCTAGCATCTCGCGTAGCTCTTGCCACTTACTCGCATCAGGCGTGATTGGCGTGATCAATCTGCCCAACGTATTATCAATAATCGCATCCATCAGCGTATCCGCCTCAGTTTTACTATAGTTGTAATACATATGGTGGGCAGTCTCTGGATCATTTTTACACAGCTCCGTCATCTGATTGGTCACTTGGATAAAGGTATCTATCGCGTCTTTTTTCGCGCTATAGATCTCATCAGTCGTCAGAATCTCTAACGCCGAAAAATTCGGATAAGGTGACAGATGCTGATCGATAAACGTAAAGTCTAGCCCTTCATGAGTGGCCTCAACGCCTTCAAAGTTATAAAAGCACAGCCATGCACCATCAAGGCTTGGGTCTTCTTGCAGGTTTTTTATATGGTAAAAGTCTTTTTGTACAAAGCTCACATTGTCACGGCTGATACTAAAGCCGTTTTTCTTAGCATAGCGCGCTAATATCTCAAAACCAATGCGATTGGTTTTTTCTTCAGCAGCAGGGGTGCAAATGCGAATCGGCTGATTGTTCTTGAGCTTGTCCATACTGGACTGCTGCATCAATATGCCGCCATCGGTCTCAAAAAAACAGCCAAGCGCACGCAGATTCGGCGCGTAATGCTCAAACAGATGAATCGGCTCATTCACATGCAGATCGATGCTTTGATTTTGCAATTCAGCAAAGCCATCATAGTGGTCATCAGGTTCAATGATAGTGATATCCAGCCCTGCTTGCTCATACGCGCCCGTGGTCACACCCGCGATAAAGGGCAGGTGATCAGGGTTTAAGAACCATTCGAGGGTCAGAGTAAGTTTGGTGGTCGGCTGCATGGTTGTTTCCTTTTTAATGATAGAAAACAATCAGACTGATGCTGTTTAAACAAAACAAAAAAGGCAAAACAAGAAAGGCAAAATCTCAACATGTAAGGCGCTATCAAATCAGCGCGTCAGGTAGAGGTTTCTCTTATTTATAGACTGCTTAGGGTCTGTCATGCTTGTTTCCTACGTCAGTGCTAACTGCTTCAGGTTCACGGTTGTGTCTCAGCGATGGTTTTAACAATCGTTACAAGGTTAAAAGCAAAGCACCCCGACAAGGTTAAGTGGTGCTGCATTATTTTTGATCAGTACTGCTAATGGCTATTATCGATAGCTACTGCATCATCATATAGTGAAACCATTATAAAAATGGTATAGCAAGATTAAACGCTATTTTTCGCAGCCTCTGGAGACGCAGTCACAGCAAGCAAGAAAAGTAGCATTTAATCGAGCGCGTTTCCTATGCTGCATCAATTTTATTGAGGTTCTACTATAGACGACTTGTAAGCGGCGATGCAAGCGTATAAGGAATGACAATGAAAGGTGATGACTGACGCTCGTTAACCGCCCTTTATAACAGTTCACATTTGTGACGGCTTTTTATAAGCGCTTTCAATCTTATAAGCGCTTGCAATCGACGTGTTAATAGAAGAGCGCAGTATTTGTCATTGGTACTTACCCAATCACTAACCAACGATACTGATCGATAGCAAAAAGCTTGTATAAATGGGCTTGTACAATTTTTGGTGATATTGCATGCTTGGTTATTCATACAAGTAGCTATGTAAATACTTTTGATGGCTACCAAAATCATTCACCGCACCGTCCATCGACATCACTTATATGACCCATAATAAAAAAGCGTTTTATCATAGGCCTAAGACCAACCAATCTAGAAGTCCAATGATACGCTGGACTTTTGTGACGCTTGGCTGGGTGTTTTTTGTCTTAGGGATTATCGGTATTTTATTGCCTGTGATGCCGACTGCGCCTTTTATACTACTTGCAGCAGGCTGCTGGGCGCGTAGCTCTAAGCGCTTTCATTTTTGGCTGATCAATCACAAATACTTTGGCAAATACGTCCGTGATTGGGAAGAAAATCATGCCGTGCCGCTTTATGCTAAGTGGCTTGCGACCATCATGATGGCGATATCGACTGCCATGTTGTTTTATCGTCTGCCCGCTGATATGACATGGGCGGCATGGCTGGTAGCACTGGTCTGTAGCGGGGTTGCCGTCTATTTGTTTCGTCTGCCAAATGCCAAATAAAGTCGCCAATATATAGGGCAATAGTTAAGTCCAGTTACATAAAACCTGAGATAAGGCTTGCGATACTAGGATGTTCCCCCTATAATACATCCAAGCTTAAGAGCAGTTCTGCACCAAATCATTACCTCGTAGTATTAGTTATAATCCTTCGTTTTAATATTTATCGTTCAGTAGCTATTTGCAAGCGTTATCGGTCTATTAGACCACAAATAAATTAAATATCAGGGTTATGACTATGTCAGACGTTCAAAAAGGTACAGTTAAGTGGTTCAACGAAGCTAAAGGTTTTGGTTTCATCGCTCCAGAAAACGGCGCAGACGTTTTCGCTCATTACAGCGAAATCTCAGGCTCAGGCTTCAAAACTTTGGCTGAAGGCCAAGAAGTTGAGTTCACTGTAACTCAAGGCCAAAAAGGCCCACAAGCACATAACATCGTTGCTATCTAATTTTTATTAGAGCAAGATGATCAAAAAACGAGCCTTCGGGTTCGTTTTTTTTTCGTTTGTCATTCGGTGTTAAATGAAACGACAGATATAAAAATGCCTCCGACTATATGGATGGTTAGAGGCATTTTTGTACTGGGTACTGAGGTAAGTAAATAAGCGTGAGCAATTGACTTATTATATAAAGCTAATACCGATATTGATCAGACCACCGCCCAGTATTAACCAGCCAAACATCACCGCTCCTAAAATCAGCGGCTTGACGCCAGCTTGTTTGATGGCGCTCATGTGTGTGGTTAAGCCTAACGCAAACATCGCCATCGTCAGCATCACATCATCTAACATCACCATACTTTGCTCAAAGCCATCGAACATCGGTATCCAAGTGTGCAACAGCACCACCAAGATAAAGATAAAAGCAAACCAAGGGACATTCACTTGTCGCACACGGCTCATTAGGGAAGGTTTGTCAGCTTGACCGCTACCAGATGAGGTCAAGGCAAATGATAAAATAAGCAAAAATGGCGCGAGCATCATAACGCGTATCATCTTAGTCACGACAGCGGTATCGCCAATCTCAGTATTAATTGCATTGCCTGCGACCACGACTTGCGCCACCTCATGTACGGTTGAGCCCGTGTACATGCCATACTGCTCGGCACTGAGCCAAGGCCGTAACCAACCAAGCTGATATAAAAAAGGGTAGAGCAGCATCGCAATAGTACCAAATACCACGACAGTTGCCACAGCAATGGTGACTTTGTGGGCTTGCGCGTTGACCACTGGCTCTGCGGCAATGACGGCAGCAGCACCGCAAATACTTGCGCCCGAGCCAATCAAAATCACCGTTTCTTTATCGACTTTTAACCATCTAGTCCCTAGCCAATAGGTCAGTAGAAAGGTCGACGTCAATACGAGTGCATCGGTCATAATCGCTGGCATACCAACGCTCGCAACTTGCGTCATAGTCAGCTTAAATCCATAAAACATAATCGCGAGGCGTAAAATCTGACCTTTAGCAAAGCAAACACCGCCGTTTAGACGCTCAGTGAACTTGGGATAAATGGTATTACCCAATATCATACCCAGCAAGATGGCGAGCGTTAAAGAGGATAAGCCAACGATACGCCCGTTTGACCACATATTCAAACTCGTGTTTAACCATAAGCAAAGCAAACCACCGATCAGTACCACAGCCAAACCAGCCAAGTGGCGTTGGCTTGGAATGTATTTACTCACTGAGCGACTGACTGATTTGGCTAGTGTATGCATAAGAGGCATATCCTATTACTGATATTAAAATAAGCATAAGCTTATGAGTAGACAGTATAAGCTGACTATATTTATAATAAAAACAGATTAATAAGATATAAACTATCGATATTTTAGGTTAGTGTTTACGGTAGAAATAGATATACCGCGCATGAGTAGCAAAAAAAGACATGTATAGCGAATAAGACAGGCTAAAAAATGACATAAGGCATCATCAATAACATGAAAAAATCTGTACAGACATTGCCAAAGATTACACTTAAGCAGCTCGCTGTTTTTGTCAGTATTTACCAGACAGGTAGCACCAGCCGTGCCAGTGAAGAGATGCATTTATCACAGTCGGCAGTCAGCAGTGCGCTGACAGAGCTTGAGTCTAGATTACAGATGCCATTGTTTGAGCGCGTCGGTCGCAGGCTTAATCAGCATCCCAATGCCCATCCTATTTATATACAGGCACAGGCTATCTTGGGGCAATCGCTCACGCTTGAACATTATCACCAATATCAGGCGGGGCAGATACATATCGGGGCGAGTACCACGATTGGCAATTACGTGCTGCCATCATTGCTTGGTAAGTTATATGAGGCGCTACCAGATGCCAATGTCGATATGTATATTGCCAATACTCAGGAGGTGGTGAGTGAGGTTGAGCAGCTCAATATCGATATTGCTTTAGTAGAAGGGATGCCGCGTCCGATAGACATGAAAGCCATTGAGCAGCGCGAATGGCGAACGGATACGCTGATGATATTTGCCAAACGTGATAGTAAATGGTTAAAGAACGTCGCTACCTATAGCCAAGATGAGGGCTGCTATCAGCTGACTATTAATCAGCTAGCACAGTTGCCGCTACTCGTACGTGAGGCAGGGTCGGGCACACGGCAGATTATCGATGAGCAGTTGCTAAAGTATCTACCCAATGCAGAAGTGGTAAAGGCCATACACCAATCAGAAGCCATCAAACATATGGTGAGTGCAGACATTGGTCTTGGCTGCCTATCGCAGCATGTGATTGAGACAGGATTGGCAACAGGTGAGCTGGTGCAAGTAAGCGTTGCAGGAATCGATCTGTCGCGGACATGGTGGCTGGTATGGCACAAAGCCCGTCATCAAAGCCCCATTTGGCAGACGTTTATAGATATTATCCAACAAGATTAACTGAGATAATGTCAAAATGTGAGGAATAAAAAAGCGCCGTATCAATCATGATAGGGCGCTTTTTGTTAACTGATAATTCCATATAGCCAAAGCAAATTGCTACGTCGAAACTGGTTTATCAAGCCTTACTACAAAGCTGTCGCAAGGCACGTTAGGCAAGATATTATCTGCTGTCGCGCCACTGATCCATGCGGCAATGCCCGTGCGCTTATGGCGACCAATTACCAACAGATCGACGTCGTGTTTATGACAGTAGCTGACAATACCTTCACTGCTAGAGATAGCGGTAGTGACTTCTGACGTTGCCGCATTGAGCTGGTTGCGTTCAAGGAATTGTGCCAGTTTTGCCCGTGCTTCTTGGCAGCGTTCGTCATCAATTTCATCATAAAGACTTGACGCAGGTACCAGCTCATAGCCGAAGCCCACCATGGTATCTTTGACAATATGCAGCACAGACAACTTAGAACCGGGACGGTTTTCAACGATGCGCTTGGCCTTTTGCGCGACGATATCCGCATCAGAGAGTAAGTCGGTGACCAGTAAAATATGTTCGTAACTCATAACGTCTTCCTCATGTCAGATAGTATTTACTATAGCACTACTATAGAGCGCTGTTAAGTAATGCTTGTCTATCTCTGAGACATAGACTTTGATATAGAACAACACCCGAGTGCAATGCTAACAAATAACAGGTTAACTCGAATACAGGTTAACTCGAATGATGAGCCAGACCCCTTATTCTGATACTGGCTCATCAAGCTTGACGACTAGGCTGTCGCAAGGGACGTTTGGCAAGATACTATCGGCTGTTGCACCGACTAACAAAGCGGCGATACCGTGACGTTCATGGCGTCCAATGATGAGTAAGTCGACCTTTTTTTCATGACAGTAGTCAACAATACCTTTACTGTTAGAAATGGCAGCCGTCACCTCAGAGTTGACTGCTTCTAGCTCGTTGCACTCCAAAAACTGCGCCAGCTTAGCACGCGCTTTTTGCCATTTTTCATTATGGACATCGCCTGATAGGCTAGAGGAAGGTACTAATTCATACCCAAAGCGCACCATATCGTCTTCCACAATATGCAGGACAGACAGTTTGGCCTTAGGAGAGCCTGCGAGTATACGTTTGGTTTTTAGAGCAACCTTGTCTGCATCGGATAATAAGTCAGTAACCAGTAAAACGTGTTAGTAGCTCATGAGGTGCTCCTATTGGTAGCGAACTTCATGGTATAGTCGAACCACTATTAAAGTGTTACAGCGTTAGATTCGTTTAGCCTACTACTGTAGTACTTGCACTCGTCTGCCTTGTACCACTTTTAATATTGATTGACTATAGCAGTGCAAACGGTCTCTGTTAAGCGATATGACCATCATTTGAATGTAGCTTTTGTTGGAATTGTGTTGGGCTGTTTGAAAGAGTGGCGAGCATTTCACGATATATTATTGCCCATGTGCTGACTTGACTTATCAACGACCAAACCCCACTAATAGCGCTAAGCCAATTCTTTTTTAGCCAATATAGTCACTATAAATACCTGCATAATTGAGTTCAAAAGCCAGTATTGGGTTTTAGCATTCAGTTTTTTCAGAAATTGTAAGTCAAAATGTTTTAATAGCCATTTTTACGACTGATATTTTACGACTGATAGTTCAATAATTTTTACCACTCTATTTACCCTGATAGTCAGGGCACACGATACGCATTGTAAGCGATAAGGATAACTATGACTGATACCCCATTTACTGCTGATCTCACGTTGCATCCAGCATTTGAGCTGATTGAGCATCGCCATATTGAGGCGCTCTCGATGGATGTGCTGATCAGTCAGCATGTGAAGACAGGCGCGATGCACTATCATTTAGCGCACCCAAGCGATGAAAATGCGTTTTTGGTGGGTTTTCGTACTCAGCCGATGGACTCAAAAGGCGAGGCGCATATTTTGGAGCACGTCGCATTGTGTGGCTCTAAGAAATTCCCAGTACGTGACCCGTTCTTTTCAATGATCAAGCGCTCATTAAACACGTTTATGAATGCGATGACCGCAGCCGATTGGACGGCGTATCCGTATGCCACGCAAAACAAAAACGACTATTTTAATTTACTTGCTGTGTACCTTGATGCGTCGTTTTTCCCCAATATTCATCCGCTTGATTTTGCGCAAGAAGGCATCCGCGTAGAGCTGGACGAAAACGATAAGCCCCAGTTTAAAGGTATCGTCTTTAACGAGATGAAGGGCGCGATGAGTGGTGAGATTGATCAGCTTTATCATACGGTTGCGCATCATCTATTCCCAACGACGACTTAT
Organism: Psychrobacter pacificensis; assembly: GCF_018336615.1. Classification (NCBI taxonomy): domain Bacteria; kingdom Pseudomonadati; phylum Pseudomonadota; class Gammaproteobacteria; order Moraxellales; family Moraxellaceae; genus Psychrobacter; species Psychrobacter pacificensis. The sequence continues at coordinate 489,285 of NZ_CP048752.1, forward strand.
CACTACAATTCAGGTGGCGATCCTGCTCAGATTCCTGACTTAACGCATACTGAGCTGACAGCTTTTCATGAGAGTCACTATCACCCATCGAATAGTGTCATCATGAGTTTTGGTAATATTCCTGTTGCTGAGACGCAAGCGAAAATACACGAAGATGCTTTGATTCAATTCGAAGCAGGTAAAAAACACGTATCGCGTCCAGAGCAGCGTTTGTCTGCACCTATTAGTGCAGTTGACACGTACACTGCTGATGAAGCCGGTCCAGATCAGACCCATCACGTGGTCGCTTGGTTGTTGCCGTCGATCACTGATCCTAAGCAGCGTTTGGCGCTGCGTTTGCTCGAAGGCGTACTGATTGAGCATTCAGGCTCGCCATTGCGTGCCTATCTTGACAGTCACCCGCTAGGTAAAGCGCCAAGTCCGCTATTAGGGCTGGATGACAGCCATTATGAAATGGTCTTTTATACAGGTCTGCGCGGCTCTAACCCAGAGCATGCCGAAGCGGTCGAGCAGGGCATCATTGATTTGCTGACTGAGGTGGCAAACTCGCCAGTTGATGATGAAACCATTGAGACCATTCTGCATCAGATCGAGATCGATCAGCGCCATATCGGCGGTGATAGCATTCCTTATGGTCTAAACCTGATGTTAGAGGGCTTTAGTACTGCCATTCATGATGGTAATCCTATCGATGTGTGGGAAGTGGATGAGCATCTACAGTGGTTGCGCGAGCAAGTGGTCGATCCGCAGTGGCTACCGAACTTAATCAAAACGCATCTGCTGGACAATCAGCACCGTGTGCGCGTGACCATGACGCCAGATAGCGAAAAATCAACGCGCCTTGCTGCAGCAGAGCAAGTGCGTTTAGATACCATCGCGATGGACTTGAGCGCTGATGACAAAGACATCTTGCACAAGCAAGCACTCGATCTGGCAGCCCGTCAAGCCGCGCCAGATGATTTGAGCTTACTGCCAAAGGTAGGTCTAGAAGACGTACCAACCGATATTAGCTTTAAAGAAGGCACCCAAAAGCAGGTGCGTCTGAGCGGGCAAGACAGTACGCTATTTGAGTACGAAGCGGGCACCAATGGTATCTATTACTATCAAGTCATTGTGCCGTTGACTGAAGCCATTGGCAATCAGGACACCAGCAGTTTGCCTGTGAACGAGGTGATCAATCATCCATTGCTACCGATTTATTTAAGCCTACTATCAGAGCTGGGTACTGATTCGATGAGTGCTCATGAGATGCAGGCCAAGCAAGCCGCGCATTCTTCGGGTGTGACCGCGCGTATCAGTCAGCGTACTCATGTGGATGACAGCCAGTCCATTAGCAGCTACTTTGTCGTGGCAACGCGTGCGCTCAACCGCAAACCTGAAGCGATTGATTTGCTCAAAGAGGTGATGGAGCATAGCATCTTTACTGAGCATGGCCGTATCAAAGAAATCTTGCAGCAGCGTCAAGCCAGCTGGCAATCTAATTTGGCAGGTTCTGGTCACTCATATGCAATGCAAACCGCCAGTCGCGGTATGAGTCGTCAAGCGCAGCTAGAATATGTGCGTAGTGGTTTACCAGCACTAAACGCACTAAAAGCGTTCTTGGGTCATGCCAGTACTGATGATGCACAGTGGGATCAATTAGCGACCAGTTTGATGGACTTGCATCAACGTTTGATCAGCTTACCTAAGCATGCCATCATCATTTGTGAAGCCGAGCAAACGGAACGCTTGAGTGGCCTCATCGTCAATAGTTGGAAAGATAGCCAAGCACTACAAGCTGCTGAGAATGTAATCAACACTGAAGCTAACATTCCAAGTGAGTTTGCAAATCTGCATATAGATACTGCGTTAAATGGTGAGACTAATGCAGTCAAGGTATTAGAGAGTGGCGACGATGTTAAAAACGATGTGCTCGATGTTGCAGATCTAGCATGGCTGGTGCCAACCAACGTTTACCATAATGCCAGCGCTTATACGGTACCAGCGGCTGACCATCCTGATACTGCCGCACTCATGGTATTAGCGCCTTACCTACGTAATGGCTATTTGCACAGTGCCATTCGTGAGCGCGGCGGTGCTTATGGCGGCGGTGCGGGCTATGATGCCAATGCTTGCGCCTTTAAATTTTTTAGTTACCGCGATCCGCAGTGCGCTGAAACCTTTGAGCATTTTGAGGCCAGTATTGAGTGGATCTTAAACGAGCCACAAAACGATGAGCAATTAGAAGAGGCCATTTTGGGTATTATATCCGGTATGGATAAACCGGGCTCGCCTGCAGGGGAGGCGATCAAAGCGTGCTTTGCCAACTTGCATCATCGCGGTGCTGACTGGCAACGTAAAATGCGCGCCGCTATCCTAGCCGTGACTATCGATGACTTGCAGCGTGTTGCCAAGCAATATCTGCAAGGTCAAAACCATGTACGTGCCGTGTTAGCACCTTATGATAAAGAAGAGACGGTGAAAGGTCTTGGTTTTGAAGTATGTAGAATTAAGAGCTAAGACAATTAGGTTTGTTCTTTATTAAAAGTTAAATATAAAAAGCCAAGCATGATGCTTGGCTTTTTTGTATGTAGTATTTGCTTAGTACCGTTTGATACTCAAATCTTTGCCGATTTTGTCTTGATGGATCGGGAATTCTGACAACTCGTTATACTGCTTACGATCAGAAAAATAGTTTTTTAAGGTAAGGCGAATGGCCTCAAAGGCCAGCGTATCCCATGGAATATCTTCTTCACTAAATAGCGCACAATCAAGGCTTTCTGAGCCAATACCGTACGCACCATCTTTTAGATCGGCGAGATAAATAGAGTAGATCTGCCCAATATCTGGTAGGTCATAAATGCAGTATAGATGCGGATTCAGTACGATGGCATCAGCTTCTTCGTAGCTCTCGCGTGCGGCGCCTTCAGCCATGGTTTCGCCGTTTTCCATAAAACCTGCAGGTATCGTCCATAGCCCATATTGCGGCTCGATCGCTCGGCGGCACAGTAGGACTCTGTCTTCGTGTACGACTAGCGAACCACAGATAACCTTTGGGTTTTCGTAGTGGATATAGTGACAATTGGGGCACACCAAGCGCGGCATATTATCTGTAGGTGGGATTTTTCGTTCTGCTTTATGACCGCATTGGAGACAATAGCTCATACCAACTACCTTTATTAGTAAATATTGTATGTCCACTTATGTTAAAAGTTTTTTTGCCGTTCTGATGTTTGCTTTTGTATACAGCAGCGATAGTGACAAATACTTTTGAGGATATCCTTTTACTTTTAACGAAAAAGTTATTTTATTTAATTTTTATGATTACAAAGAAAACGCTCTGATAGCGCATTTTAATTGCCATCAAAGCGTTCTTATATTATCGAGTATATCCTACATAGGAATTAGGTCATAAAAATTAGATCATAGCAATTAGGTTTTTATTTTGAGCATTTGTGTGCGTAGTCCACCAGCTACCGACGCAGAGATAGGAATCAATGGCGTCAACGTGGCTTGAAAGTCATGATAAAGATCTTCGCGCGTCGGATATATGACCGTACTTAAGTTGCCATCTGCATCTACCTCATGACGCCAGCCGCCGTGCTCAAGATCAATCAAAGTACTGGCAATATAATCCCAAGCTAAGCGGTAGTAATATTCAAAGCGCGGATCACCCGTACGGCGCGATAGCATTAGTGCGGTATTAGCCATCTCCGCCTGTACCCAGTAAGGACGGTTTGGTATTGAAATCTCATCATCCCAGCCAATGGTATAAACCATGCCGGGCTGACCGTCAGGTGCCCAGCCACGATTGATAGCGCTATCAAATAATGCGATGGCATCAGGTAGCAGCCAATCAGGCACCTCATAATCACGTGCCGTACAAGCAGACTCAACCTTGAGCAGCAGTCCTGCCCATTCTGCAAAGTGACCAGGTGTGAGTCCCCAAGGACGCAGGTCATCAGAAGGCTCATTCGCATCGTAGTCGGGCAACAGATTCCACTCACTATCAAAATGTTCAGGTAGGCGACCATCGTAAGTACTAGGCATATCATGACCGAAGCGCTTGGCTAAGTGTAGTGCGCGGTCTAGCCAGCGCGTTTCACCCGTAGCATCTGCCAGTGCTAAGCAGGCTTCGGTCGTATGCATGTTGCAATTGGCGCCGCGATAATCTTCGGGATCAGACCAATCAGCGGCAAAAGAAGGCAGCATTGATTGCTCATCTTCTAACCAAAAATGCTGATCAATGATTGTTATTGCAGCCTCCATCAACTCTGTACCGCGCGGGCGACCAGCAATGCTAGCAGACGCGCCAGCAAGCGCGACAAACGCATGCAGATAGGCGTTTTTGCGTGATGGGTTTTCATGAGTTGAAGAAGCATCACTGAACCAACCGCCATGTACCGAGTCGCGCAATGGGCCATCAAGTAACGCATCTAGGCCATGGTCAGCAAGTGTTGCCGTCCCCGGTATACCCATTAGTGCCGCTAGCGCATAGCAATGCACCATCCTCGCAGTGATGATGCTCTTTGCTGTGTCATCTACCATGTTGCCATCGTGACCCAAAGTAGCAAACCCTGATGGCACGCGCGCTTTGGCATAATGATCGAGCAAACGTTGTCCTTCAGCGAGCAACCAACGGCGATGAGTACTGCTATCTGCCCAACAGACAGATAGCAGGTCAGAAGAGTCAGGAGAATCCATGATATCAGCCATTGGTAATCATCCCACCATTGATATGTAGCGTCTGCCCAGTCACGAAGCTACTGTCTTGGCAAGCAAGAAAGACATAGGCAGCACCCATCTCACGTGGCTGACCCATACGCCCCATTGGTGAGGACATTGATTCTAAAATATCTTTATCAAAGTCTTTAAATACCAGTTGAATCTCGCTCACTACAGGACCTGGTGCTACTTGATTAACGCGAATACCGCGACTAAGTAGTTGTTGCGATAACGCGCGGGTGTAGCCAACGATAGCGCCTTTGGTTGCGGTGTACGGCACCAATACATCATTGCCAACGTATGCATTAACAGATGTCGTATTGATGATGCTATCGCCTTCTTTCATGTGCTCAAGGGCGGCGCGGGTTGCATAAAACATTCCTGCCATATTGACATCGAAATGCTGTTGCCAGTCTTTATCACTGACTTCAGACAAATCATGATACGGCTTTTGCATACCAGCGTTATTGACTAGCACATCAATGCCGCCCCATTGTGCCACGACCGCTTCGACTGCCTCTTTGCAACTACTGCTATCTGCCGTATCACCCTGCAGTACCAGCGCGTCTGTGCCTTCTGCTTCAATACCTTTACGCGTCTCATTGGCGCTCTCTTCGTCAGAGTGATAAAGGATGGCAACTTTGGCGCCTTCACGTGCCATATGAAAAGCCACTGCGCGACCGATACCACTGTCTCCGCCAGTGATTAAAACGCGCTTATCAGCCAGTTTTCCTGAGCCTTTATAGTTATCATTGATATATTCAGCAGGTGGCATCATGTTGTCGATTTGGTCTGTCATAATCTGTATCCTTTGTTCTTTTGAGGTATTGTTTATTGTTATTACAGCAATCCTATGACGTTGGCATCAGTATTTTTATAATGCTATTTTAGGATGTACGCCTCATAGTCTTGCTAGCAGTCATCATAATACCCAAATGCATTTTTTGAAATATTACTCGGTTAATGTTTGGTAATTTAAAGCTGCAGTTATGATACTTATTATCATTGATAAGTACCAAGCTAAAAGGATATTGAGAAAATCTTAATTAATAAAACGATCACCGTCTGAGACAGACGGTATGAGATATTGAGTGATTTAGAAAGGTGTAAAGACGCGGCAAAAAAATAGACATTTAGTTGAAAGGCTCACTTGGATAGAGGCTCAGTCTATATAACAAAGCTTATACACAAGCGGTAAGCCGTTTTATATTTATCATAGTGACCACATATATAGTGAAACCATTATAAAAATGGTATAGCAAGATTAAACGCTATTTTTCGCAGCCTCTGGAGACGCAGTCACAGCAAGCAAGAAAAGTAGCGTTTAATCGAGCGCGTTTCCTATGCTGTATCAATTTTATTGAGGTTCTACTGTATGTATAGCAGTCAGCTGATGCATCAATAAATCGCACTTTGTCGAAAATAACGTAAATATGAGATACATCTACAAAAGCGATAATCTGATTAATAAAAAAGGCTGCCATACTAGCGACAGGTTATACTGTTATGCTGGCACCGGTATTTTCATGAGTAATATGAAAATGACCACTCATAGGATTTGATAATGACCGTACCCGAAAATATTGATTTTTTTAATAAGTTTAGCGTCGCTGTCCCAAGCTTTATTCGTCATCCCACACTCAGAAAACTGGCCGAGCGAGTACAACACGAGACATTGAATGCGCTCACGAGTCCAGCGATGTACGAGAGTGGCAACACCTCACAAAGTACGCGTATTTTGGACAGCTTGTATCAGACACCGATTGCCGATGCCTCAATATTGGTGGCAATTACCAATGAGCGTCGACCCAAGCTTTTATTGACGCGCCGAGCCGCTCATATGAACAGCCATGCAGGAGAGGTCTCCTGTGCAGGCGGCAAACATGAGATAGGTGATGGCAACAACGTCGTGACCGCATTACGTGAAGCTTGTGAAGAGACGGCGCTGCCACCTAATAAAGTGCAATTACTGGGACAACTACCGATCCAAACGTCCAAAAGCGGTATGAGTGTACGTCCCATTGTCGCGCTCATCGCCCCAGGTCTGGTATTAGTTCCTGAAGTGGGAGAGATATCGCGTATCTTTTGGGCGGATTTAGAGTCGTTAGTCAACCAGCCAACGGTGGAGTATGCGGTAGAATATAAAATGCAAGAACAAACCGCGACCATACTGACGCCGAGTTGGCAAGTGGATGGTGAGACGGTATGGGGACTGACAGGGCGCGTCATTGCCAGTTTGCTAGAAACTGGGTTTGATCGTCAGCTAGAATGGTATTACCGCGTAGAAAACAAACGCTGATAGATATCATCTACTTATAATAATCATCGTTCTTTTTAAGCCACCAATTCATATTGTCTTGGCGCTTGGCACGAAATGCTTCTAATTTTTGGGCAACCGTTGCATTGTGCTGCCGCGCAGTATCAAGCGCAAAAAGAATCGGCACTGAAGACAATACGCCAAAGCGTATTTTTGATTTTGGTAAAGCTAAGCCGTCACCAATGTCATCACCGACTAAGGTGCGTGTCACACTGGCATTGACCATCTCCACAAAGCGTCCACGTCGATTGTCTTCGCCCATCAACTGACGCGGTAGATCATGCAAGGCTTTTGCCAGCGGCTGCCCCGTCTTAAAGTCTAGCTGCTGTATTGATAAGTAGGTATACAGCCATTCCCAGCTAGCCGCTTCATCTTTTGGCAGACGCTCTAAATCAACGCCCATCCAGTAGCTGGCAAGATTCCATAAGTGCAAAATACCTTCCGCTTCCTCAGGGCTAATGCGGGCGCCGAGCAGGCGTAGGCCACGCATAATTAACAACGAGAACTGTAAATGGGTGGCAATCATATCGGTTTGGTTAATCGGCACGCCCCAATAATCGGTATTCCAGCTACCATCAGGATTGTGATGTTGCTCGGCGTTTGGTATCAGGCCTGTAGCAGCATTGCCCTTACCTTTGAGCAAGTTTTGCCGTACCAATGTATGAATCTGACGTACTTTGATGGATTGTCGCCAGCCCTCAGAGCCAATCGCCAATACTTGATCGATAGGTTGAGAGTGATTGCGCATGCCCATATCTGATTGTGGATGCTCAGACACCGCCAAGATATAGGCATAGGTACGCATGAGCCGTGGTAGCGCATCGTGCATCAACGCGCCCGTCTGAATGAGTGGTAGTGATAGGGCTGGGATGCTATAACCTGCCATCAGCGCGACATTACGCAGTAGCCAAATCAGCATCAGTGGATAGCGTCGATAGGCGACCGCACCGATTTGAGCGAGTTTGGGTTCGAACCAATCAGGATGACTGCTAAATTGCTCGGTTAGTGCATTAAATGAGGCGTTGGTTGCGAGATTGCTATTTAGGTCTAGACCATCGCCGCTGCTGATAATCTGTTGTAGGGGCTTTGCAAAGCGGATATTGTTAGCGGCCAAATCATCTGCGAGTGGATCGCCAATATCGTAGCCGGCGACTATCTCCTCTAGTAGCGCAGGCGAGATAGCAAAGTCTTTTGGCAGTAGATATCGCTTAATCCGCTTTAACACTTGCAAATCACTATGGTCATCGATAGCAGTCGTACGCCCATGACGCAAATACAACGCTGTTGATGGATGCTGCGTCTTATTGGTGGGAATATTTGCAGTATTGCTGATTTTCTTATCCATATGATCAAACACCTTTATAAGTCAGCTATAAAACAACATTCGTATCGTAAGAGCGATCCATAACCATCACTTATAAGCGTTAATTGATGGACTCAATGACTCTCGTTGTCTTTGTATCGTACTGATACGAGATTTTAGGTCATATATTTCATCAGATAAGAACAGCAGTCTTGCACGCGCGTCTTTCGCACTAACGATAGGGGATGCATGATGTATTGGATATTCTCGTCTGCCGACATGACAATTATTGTATTGCTAATGCTACAGCGGGTTCATTAACAATAATCAACCTTGGCTGAATACACATTTTTGATTAAAAGTTTTTGCAGATAATAAAAAGCGACTTATAAGCTAATAGGCTCATAAGTCGCTCGTTTTGCTATTAATGAGAGCGAGTCAAATCGACTGATGTGCCGCTGACATTATCTTTCAAGCTCACTTTGAGCATGATGTAACCTGCGATACCAGAAACGATAGAACCCATGATGATACCCAAGCGCTCATCAAACATAGTGGTGTCGCCAGCGAACGCCAAGCTACCGATGAATAAACTCATGGTAAAACCAACACCGCACAATAGCGCTGCGCCGTAGATTTGCTTATAGTTCATACCTTTTGGCATGGTTGAGATACCAAGCTTAAAGATTAACCAGCACATAATCATGACGCCCAACTGCTTACCGATAAACAGACCTGCGGCAATACCTAGTGGTACTGAATGGAATAATTCAGCAAGACCTGCGCCTTCGAGTGAGATACCCGAGTTGGCAAAAGCGAATATTGGCAAAATACCAAAGGCGACGGTGTTATGTAGGTCATGCTCTAGCTCTTCAAGCGGAGAGTGCTCAGGATCAGTGCGGTCAAACATAGGAATAAATAGTGCTAAGACCACACCGGCCAATGTTGCATGGATACCCGATTTGAGCACTGCAATCCACATGATAATACCAATAAGTAGATAAGGCGTGATGCTAGTAACGTTACGACGATTAAGAAGGTACAAGAATGGCAGACATAGGCCAGCCAAAGCTAACGACTCTAGTGACAACTCACTGGTATAAAACAGAGCGATAATCAAAATCGCACCGATATCATCAAAAATAGCAATAGAGACCAAAAAGACTTTTAGAGAGTTGGGTACACGGTTGCCAAGAAGGCTCAAAATACCAAGCGCAAAAGCAATATCTGTTGCCGCAGGAATGGCCCAACCTTTCCAAAACTCAGGCTCATTGTAGTTAAAGAGTAGATAAACAATCGCAGGCATGATCATACCGCCCAGTGCTGCACCAGCTGGTAGGATAATCTGCTTGACGTTAGACAACTCACCAATCAATACTTCACGCTTGAGCTCAAGCCCGACCAAGAAAAAGAAAACGGCCATGAGACCATCATTGATCCAGTGATGAGCATCTTTGGCAATGGCAAACTCACCAATTTGAATGGCAACTGGTGCGTGAATAAAACCTTCGTACCAAACATTAAGAGGGGAGTTGGCAATGATCATTGCAGCAACGGCAGCCAGTGCTAAGACGATACCGCCTGCTGCCTCAAATTCAAAAAATGCCTTAATCCTTCGTATTGCCATATTATCCTCATCTCCTAAGTACAATTTACTAAATAATCTCAAATATCCACGCTATTATTCATGACGATATAGCAAGCAGACAAAAACAGTTTCTCACACTCTTATTAATATAGACAATAAAATACGCTGAAATAACGCCATTAGCCCATTATATCGTCTCAATGATAGTGACATTATAAAGGCGCTGCGATGAGCAAAATAGTTGTAAGTCGTTAAATCTTTTTAACAAATTGTCCGTTATATGAGAGATTTGGAACGCTATTGGCTAAATCTAGCAGACTTTGTGACGTTTTTGGCTTTTTTTGCGGTTTTATATCTATAATGATCGACGCATTATGACGTTATCTCATGTCTTAAGAAGTTTTCAGGGAATTTATCGTCTCATCACTACTACTATCAACAATAGCTATTACCAACGATAGTAGTGTCATTAGTAAGTTTTTAGCCTAGTATCTGAGGCTTTCTTTTCTTTTATCACCATATTTTGTAGGTCAGTATTATGGACTTAACCTTCTCACTAGAGATTATTTTGATGCTTGCGGCTGTCGCAGCATTGGCAGGATTTATTGATGCGATTGCTGGCGGCGGCGGTCTGTTGACCATACCTGCCATGCTACTGGCCAATATCCCTCCAGTGCTCACGCTTGGCACCAATAAGCTACAAGCGGCGTCAGGTGCATTGGCTGCGTCTGTTACCATGATAAAAAAGGGCGTCGTCAAACCGCAGCGTATTAAAGTGGCTATTATTGCCGCGTTTATCGGTTCTGTCTTGGGTACCATTGCGGTGCAGATGTCACCACCTGATTTGCTTGAAAAACTGATCCCTTTTTTGATTGCCGCTATCGGTATTTATACCTTATTTGCCCCTAGGCTTGGTGAGGTAGAGGCCGCTCCCCGCATATCAGAGGGTAAGTGGCAAAAAGGGGTGGCCCCGTTGATTGGTTTTTATGATGGGTATATTGGACCCGGCACAGGGATGTTTTTTGCGCTGGGTAATGTGGCACTACGTGGTCGTCAGATTATTGAAGCGACAGGCACCGCAAAAGTGTTGAACCTATCGACCAATATCGGCTCACTGATATTTTTTATTTTGGGTGGCAATGTGTTGTGGAAAGTGGGATTGGCAATGATGGTTGGACAAACCATCGGTGCCTATTTTGGTTCACATATGGTCGTCAAAGGCGGTAGTAAGCTGATTCGTCCGATGATTGTGCTGGTGTGTTTGGCAATGTTGACCAAATACGTTTTTGGGTAAATGAGAGTAACCAAATACGTTATCCAACAAAAAACCTCAGCCAATGTGACTGAGGTTTTTTGTTTTATGAATGTCTATCTAGCAGAGATGATTAGTGGCGACGATCAACGTCATCGTACTCACTACCCATGATGCCATCATTCATGACTTTAGAGAATTCACGCTCGTTTTCTTCATCGATGTGACCATCGAACACGTCTTTAGCACCAGCGTTAGGATCGTTGTATAGCGCCAGATCCATTTTACCTTCTGATTTTGCTACGATAGTTGTCACGGCAGCATCACCGCCCACGTTGACAGCCGTACGTAACATATCAAGGATACGGTCCACACCCAAGATCAAGCCAATACCTTCGATTGGCAAGCCAACTTGCGCAAATACCATCGATAGCATGATCAAGCCGACACCAGGGACACCAGCCGTACCGATAGAGGCCAGTACTGACATCAAGATAACGGTTAGATATTCTGTCACGCCCAAATCAATCCCATAAATATTGGCAATAAAGATGGTCGCTGTCCCTTGCATGATGGCTGTACCATCCATGTTGATGGTGGCACCAAAAGGAACGGTAAACGAAGCAACTGAGTTATTCACACCCATACGCTTAGTAACGGTACGCAAGGTAATCGGAATAGTTGCGTTTGAGCTTGACGTACTAAACGCAAAGATTTGTACTTCGCGCATTTTTGCCAAAAAGGTCTTGATAGATAGACCTGAAGAGACTTTTAGTACAATCATCATAGTAACGAAGAAATGGAAGACCAAAGACCCAACCAATACTGCCATATAGCTTAGCAGTGACAAAATTAACTCAAAGCCTAGCTCAGACATCGCCTTGGCTAACAGTGCAAATACACCATAAGGGGCTAGGTTCATAATGATGGTCACCATCTTCAAGATGACTTCATTGATAAGCTCTAGACTTTGAACCAAGCCTTTGGCAGGTTTACCCACCATCAAAATACTGATACCGATTAGAATGGCAAAGAAAATAATCGATAGCATGTCGCCATTTGCCATCGCACTGATGGGATTTGAGGGGATAATGTTTGAGAATACATCAAGCAGTGGCGGCGCTGATGCAGCTTCAAACGTGGCTTCGGATTCGATATTCATGCCTTTACCGATACCAAATAGCACACCCAATCCAATCGCCGTTGCAATAGCAAGCGCGGTTGTCATCATATAGATCATAAATGTTTTGGTACCAATACGTCCTAGCAGACGGATATCACCAATGCCACACACACCGCAAATCAGTGAGATAAGTACTAAAGGTACGACCAACATTTTTAGCGAGTTAACAAATAGCTTGCCGATAATAGCAAAGGCACCATTTGTGATATAAGTATTAACGAAGCTGCCTTCGCCATTCAATCCTGAGTAGTTTAAAAATAGACCCAGTATGATACCGAGCACCATGGCAACGATAATCTTGCCTGTTAGTCCCATATTTTTCCACATATCCATATCCTTTGTGTGCATAACAGCGCTATAGTCAGTGTCACCCAAATCTATGTGACCGTGTTTGCCAATCTAACTATAATGCGTGTTATGACTATTAAGTTCTTGTGATTGTCGCTTGATGTCACATTTTCGAGGACAATATAAAAGAATAGTTAAGGGCACTGCAAGATTTTTTTATCATTTTATTCCAAGAGAACAATCCCTGTCACAACTATGTGCCCATAAAATAGTGATTATTTATTGTAAACGGTTTGTTTCTGATATGAAACAATATATTCATGAAAGAGTTTTTAGGGTAAATGGATATATCAAACTATTGATATTAAACCAGTGTTATCACTTTGATGTCATAAAATACGTTTACATTTTGGCAACTCCAAAAAAAACCAAACTGTCGCGTGTGGACAGTCTGGCTTTTGAAGTTTTATATTTATCGTCATGAATAATCACGATACTCATGAGTTTACGCGTTTGAATTGACCTTTTAGTTATACCTTATCATCTTCTTCACGTTCGCGCGGCAGATGCGTCTGATCATCTAAGGTTTGGAGGTGTTTGTCACTTGCGCTTTCGTCGACCTCATCAGGTGGAGCAATATGGCGACTGTGGTTGTTACTCATACGCTCATTGAGGTGAGACTCTGCATCACGGTAGCGATGATCAAGCGCTTCGGCTTCAGGATTTGATTTCTCAAAATTCGCCTGTGACTTGATTTCTTTCACAGTATCTTGCTCGCTGACCATTTCTACATCACCATCGCTCTCATAGCCGTGATTAGGATTGGCATCACCAGTCTGTGGTTCTGTATTTGTCGTATCATTTAACTCATGCGTGACTGGCATCTCACTGTCAGTCGCTACGCCACTTTTGTTTTTTACTTCTTTTTTTAGCGCTGCATAATTTGTTAGTTGATTGACTGCATTTTCGAGCGTATGTGGATTATCGCGCTCTTGAGCTTCTGATAGATGCTTATCAAATACATCGGTTAATAATGAATCAAAGCGCATGGCATTGTATTGAATCAGCACTTCTGCCTCTTCTTCAGTAATACCGCCGTTTTGGCTCGCATGTACCACATGGTCTTCGAAGGTTAGGCCTTCAAAGCTGTCCTGATGTTCTGCCTTTTTAAACTTCTGCCACAGTGGTTCGATCTCAACCAAGGTCTGATAAGCATGCTCCATACGGCCTGTCAAATCATCTGGGTCGGTATTGTAATAAACCATGGTTTTGAGATAATCGCGGAATGGGTTGGCAGAAAAATCATCCATAAAGGTATCACCCAGCTGACGTTTTAGCTCATCGCTTGCTGGCGTAAAGATACGGCCACTTGGGAAAGTCACAAAGCTCACCACATTGGCGGCCATACGATTAGGGAAGTTGGCAAAGAAAGACACAAAAGCTTCTTGAATCGTGTATAAGCTATTTTGGAGTGCAACTTTGGCATGTAAACGCTCAGCTTCGGATTTACTACCATGCTCATAAAATTGCAAAATAGCCGTCGCGATAAATAAGTGGCTATGAATATCCGCTAAGCGACCAGACAGCATTTCTTTACGTTTGAGATCCCCTGCTAACAGTGCTAACGCCATATCTGCAGTCAATGCAAAGCCAGCACTAAGGCGGTTGATATGCTTGTAATAAGGACGAGTAAAGGCATCAGCAAAACGTGGCGCATTATCACTACCACCGACGTAACCTGCGATAAACGCCTTTGCACCGCGGTTGAAGGTATAGCCTAAATGTTTGAAGAAAAGCGTGTCGAATTTTTCAGTCGCTGCTTTTTTATCCTCACTCTGTAGCAGTTGCAGTTCATCGAATAGATAAGGATGACAACGCATCGCGCCTTGACCAAAAATCATCAGCGAGCGGGTCAAAATATTGGCACCCTCAACAGTGATAGATACAGGAATTGCTTGATAAGGTATCGCTAAGAAGTTACGTGGGCCCATCTGTACGGCACGACCGCCGACCACGTCCATACCATCATTGACCACACCGCGCATGGTTTCAGTGGCATAGTATTTTGCCATTGCAGTCATGACTGATGGCGTACCGTCTTGGTTTAACCCGCAAGTTACCAAATGACGGAACGCTTCTAACATATAAGTATTACTTGCCATGCGACTGGTGGCGTCCTGTACACCTTCAAATTTACCGACTGATATTTTGAACTGTTCGCGAACTTTTGCAAATGCACCGACAGACAGATAGGTCATTTCACTGGCTGATGTTGATAGGGCAGGCAAGGAGATACCACGACCCACGCCCAAGCACTCCATCAGCATACGCCAACCGCGACCAGCGTTTTCGACACCACCGATGATGTAATCTAAGGGGATAAAGACATCTTTGCCATCGACCGTACCATTCATAAATGGCGAGCCGATTGGGTTGTGACGTGGGCCCGTGACCACCCCTTCATGATTGGCAGGGATCAGTGCACAGGTGATACCATAATCGGTTTTGTTGGGATCTCCAAGCAGCCCTTCAGGATCATGCATCTTAAAAGCCAAACCCACGACAGTAGCGATAGGTGCTAATGTAATCCAGCGTTTGGAGAAGTTCATACGCAGACCAAGTACCTGCTCGCCCTCATGCGTGCCATAACAGACGACGCCTGTATCAGGGATCGCACCTGCATCAGAGCCCGCTTCAGGACCCGTTAAACCAAAGCAAGGTACTTCATCACCTTTGGCGAGACCCGGTAGCCAGCGCTGTTTTTGCTCGTCCGTGCCATAGTGCATTAGTAGCTCACCAGGACCGAGCGAATTGGGTACCATACAGGTCACTGCCGCAGTCGGTGAGCGCGACGCGATTTTACTCATCACGCGGCTTTGCGCATAAGAGCTAAATTCTAGACCACCAAACTCTTTTGGAATAATTAACCCCAAAAAGCCATTACTTTTGATAAATTGCCACGCTTCAGGTGAAAGCTCTTTATCTTTGTGCTGGATTTGCCATTCATCGAGCATAGCGCATAGCGTTTCTACTTCGTTATCAATGAAGCTTTGCTCTTCCTCTGAGAGCTTTGGATAAGGGTAATTGGCAAAAGCCTCCCAATTTGGCGCTCCCATAAACAGCTCTTTTTCCCACCAACTGGTACCAGCATCCAGTGCTTCACGCTCCGTATCACTCATACTAGGCATTGCACCACCCAAAGCCTTATAGACAGGTTTGGTAATGAGTGATTGGCGCAGTGGAGTGATGAGTAAAACCAAGCAAAGCAGCGCGATGGGCACCCCTAAGAGGAGCGACCATGGACTGATAATGGCAGTAACAATGACGGTGATCAAGGCAACAATACTGCCCGTGACTCGTGATAAGGACAGCAAAAAGATGGCCAAGACCACAGCTAATTGAATGATGACTGCCAAAATAAACAAGCCAATTGCCATGACTATCTCCTGTGGGATACTAAATAAAAAGTGTGAAATATAAGAAAATAAAAAGATATGAACCGTTATGATTATTGTTGTGGTTTATAACAAACAGTTCTATCCATATAATAGTTGGCAGCATAAATAACCTTGGTGCTGCTAGCAGACTCTTGTACTGTATACGGCTAAAACAAAAGCGCACTGCGTCAGCTGCCATAGAACAAGCTACTAATATGAAACAGATGTTGATGACTATCAATAGCCAAAGTGCTACGCTGTGTCGATAATATGTATCAAAGATTATCGTTAAAACGCTGCGATCCTTAAGGGGTGAGCAACTATCAAAATTGATAAGTCGCCCAGCCGCTCGTGTTAGTCGGTGCCAAAAGGTATCAGATTGCTTTCGGCATAAGATAAGGTATCGTTACGTCCAACGATAATGTGATCAACCAGTGAGAGATCTAATAAGTCACAGGCTTTTTTTAGCTCATAGGTCAGTAGATTGTCAGCAGCTGAGGGCTTGGCATCGGTATGAGGATGGTTATGCGCAATAATGAGCTGGCTAGCCGCATGGCTTAGTGCGTGCCGGAGTACATGCTTGATACAGACGGAACACGATGAGATGCCGCCTGTGAACAGTATTTCAAAGTTTAACAGGTTCAACGCATTGTCCAGACAGAGGACAGCAAATACTTCACGATGCTCACCGCGTAACTGGGTGCTAATATAATCTTTGACCACTTGCGAGCGCCCAAGTGCTTGCCCCGTTTTTAGCTTACTATCCAGATAACGTGTGCCCATCTCAAGCGATGCCAATATCTGAGCGTACTTGGCGGGACCGATCCCATGACAAGCAAGAACGGTTTTTTGCGGTGCGGCAAGCAGCTCAGCTAGGCTGCCAAACTGATCGATCAAATGACGCGCGAGCTCAATCGCTGACTGTGACTGCGTACCCGTACGTAAAAATATGGCCAGTATCTCCGCATCAGATAAGTGAGCGGCACCGAATTTCAATAATTTTTCGCGTGGTCTGTCATCCTCATGCCAGTCTTTAATCGCCATTGCCACTCCTTAAGAATAAATTGCTAATTGTTATCTGAGGTAAATACGGAAAATTTTACCCAATTTATCTCATAGTTGTTACTATAAGCGCAATTTTATCTTTTCACTTTTTGATTGAAGCCACGCTTATGTCCAATATTGTGCTTGCTATTACTGGCGGTATCGCCGCTTATAAATCTGCTATATTTGCCCGCTTGTTGATTAAAGCAGGCTTTGATGTGCGCGTCATTATGACGACAGGCGCACAAGCATTTATCACACCGCTGACTCTGCAAGCATTGACGGGTAACGAGGTGCATGTCTCATTACTCGATGAGCAGGCAGAAGCGGGGATGGGGCACATTGAGCTGGCTAAATGGGCGGACTTAATTGTCATTGCCCCTGCGTCCGCCAATACGCTCGCACGTCTGGCTATGGGAATGGCTGATGATTTGTTGACCACAGTGTGCCTTGCCACAACCGCACCAGTTATTATCGCTCCTGCGATGAATCAGCAGATGTGGGCGCATCCTGCGGTAAATCTGAATGTACAAACCCTGCGTGATATGAACTATCAGATTATCCAGCCAGCTAGCGGTGAGCAAGCGTGTGGTGACGTGGGCGCAGGGCGGCTGCCTGAGCCTGAGCAATTATTAGATGAGGTGCTCTTGTTCAAAGCAATGAACACGACGCCGCAATTATTAGCAGGCAAAAGAGTGGTCATTACCGCAGGACCTACAGTAGAAGCAATCGATCCTGTGCGCTATTTGTCCAATCATTCTTCAGGAAAAATGGGCTTTGCTTTAGCGCGCGCTTGCGTGGCGGCTGGCGCAGAGGTGATCCTAATCGCTGGTGGTAAAGTGGCATTGCCCACGCCGCTTAATGTCACACGAATTGATGTGCTGTCTGCCAAAGATATGCTGATCGCTGCCCAGCAATGTGTGGATGGTACGCATAGCGAGCTTCAATTGGATCTTGAAGATGAGTATGACCATTCTCATGAGCACGCACATGAACATAATCATTCTCACACCCATGACCATCATGGCGATTGTGGTTGCGGTGATGAGCATGAACTACCGCAGGCTTATACTGAACACCAATTCGTAAAGGCAGATATCTTTATCGCGACCGCCGCAGTAGCAGATTATCGTACTGAAGAAGCCGCACCGCAAAAAATTAAAAAGACACAAGATGCTATGAATCTCAGCTTGGTTAAAAACCCTGATATTTTAGCGACGATTTCTCTTGCTCATCCAGAACTGTTTGTCGTTGGTTTTGCCGCAGAAACACAGGATGTCGAGCGTTATGCGCGTGGTAAGCTAGCTGCAAAAGCGCTAGATATGATTGCCTGTAACGATGTCTCACGGGCAGATATTGGTTTTGCTAGTGACGATAATGCCATGCAGGTATTTTTCTCTGAGCGCTATGAGCGTGATGCGATAACGTTAGACAAAGCCAGCAAAGACAAGATCGCTGAGCAGTTAGCCAGTATTATTGGTGAAACAATCGCTCAATGTCAAAACAGCTAGTGGTATAAATATAGGCGCTGAGCCTCAAATGGTATAAACAATATGACTAATATAGCTGGTGACGATAGCACTCAGATGCTAGTGCTGACGCTCATTTTTGCGCTGGCATCGCTGCTACACGGTATTAGCGGACTTGGTGCGACGCTCGTCACGACTACCGCGCTTGCTAGCATGTACCCATTGCCATATGCCATTGTATTGGTGATTTTCCCCTCGCTAGTGGTTAATATCATGACTTGGCTAGCAGGTGGTGAGCGCAGTGTTTGGCAAAACTTTATCTACTATGGCAGACGCTATTGGCTGCTGGCGCTCACAAGCTTGCTTGGCAGCATCTTGGGTGCTCAGTTGCTGCTGTGGATAAACAGTGCCTATATCCTATTGATGCTGGCGGCGGTCATTGGTTTTTATGTCACCAGTAGCGTGCTGGGCAAACAAATCCGCTTAGCAGATACGAAGCCCATGTTGATTGCTGTTGGTTTTGGTGCAGGCGTCATTGGCGGCTCGACCAATGCGATGTCGACCATACTGATGATGTATCTGCTCTCTGCCAGTGATGATAAAAACACCATCGCCAAAGTCGGCAACATGTGTTATTTCTTAGGCAAAGTGGCACAAATTATCGTGTTGCGTGAGCCTATCATGGCATTGAGTAGCGATGAGTGGCAGCTGATTGCCTTGCTCAGTGTGATATCTATTGTTACGCTTTTAGTCGGAATTCGTCTACGTCGTTATTTGCCACAAGCGCGTTTTCGTCAGCTTATTTTATTGATTCTAGTCGTGCTTGGAATACGCGTGGGCTGGCAAGGCGTGATGGCGTTTTTGTAGTATGGTCAGTAATAAACAGAATCAAACCATCAACTATTACAGGCTACTGGTATAAATCTTGCTTACGTGCTGCTATCGTTCGATGCGGCACAAACAACATCCCAGTAGCACTGACTCGGTTTAAAGTAAGTTGACTATAGGGAGTGTTTTTCAGGTTAACGATTGAATAAATTTAACACGATGGTCGCGATAACACTGATAACTACCATAGTGACCACTGGAAAATAAACCCGTGTATTGCCTGAGGTGTGTTTGATATCGCCTGGCAGATTGCCGAACCACGAAAAGGCATTGGGAAAAACCAGCCAAATGACCCCGACAACCACTAACACGATGCCAATTACAATCAGTATTTTTGCCATATAAGCCTCGCTAATCTTATTTTACTCTTTTGTCTCCACCATACATGCGCTGAACCTTAACCAGCTATTTCACCAAAATACAGCTGCTGTGCCACTCGAAAGGTATTGCAGTGCGCCTCGACCACATCTTCAATATTTTCAGAATAACCCCCACCCATGACGATAGCAACTGGAATGCTAGCGGCTTTTGCTTGCTCAAGCACATATTCATCACGAGCTTTGCAGCCTGCTTGCGTTAAGCCAAGTTTACCCAGTTTATCGGTCGCCAGTACATCAACTGCAGACTGATAAAAAATCATATCTGGTGCAACTTCAGTAATCAAGCATGGTAGGGTGTCTTTTAATAACCTAAGATAGGTCGCATCGTCTGTATTATTATCGAGCTCAATGTCTAGGTCAGAGACTTGTTTGCGAAACGGGTAGTTCTTAGCGCCATGCATGCTAAAGACAAAAACGCGTGGCTCATCCGCCATGATGCTGGCATTGCCATTGCCTTGATGGACATCCAAATCCACAATCAAAATTTTCTTCGCTTGTCCGCGATTTAATAATAAATTGCTGGCGATACAGACATCGTTAAACACACAAAACCCCTCGCCATGATCGGCAAATGCATGATGGGTGCCGCCCGCGACATTCATCGCCACACCGTATTGCTGAGCATATAGCGCGCACTCATAAGTTGCATGGGCGATATAGCGACCGCGCTCCACCAACTGCGGTGTCATCTCAAACCCAATTGCTCGTGCCGCCTTTCGCGGTAACGTTTGGGTTTTGAGCTGATACCAGTACTCTGCTGTATGAGTGGTCAAAATCTCCTCTTCGCTTAAGCAGGCAGGGGCAAAGAAGTTATCTTGACTGACCGTGCCCTCACTCAATAAGCGCTCCGGAATCAAGATGTATTTTTGCATGGGGAAGCGGTGCTTTTCGGGCACAGAGTAGCGAAAGACGTCAGAGTAGGCAATTTTTAGCATAAGAATTCTAGCTTAATATTGATGGTTTTTTGGATATGCAAATAGATAGATGAGCGACCGCTAAGTGCGGCCTCATTGCGTAAACTATATGAGTGAATAAACTGACGCATTACTGAACAAACTGCGTCGGTAAAAAGAATGTGCGTGCATCTGATTGCTGGCGCAGCTCTGTCAGTAATGTCTGCATATCTTCAGCAGGGTCCTGATTATTAATCAAGTCGCCAAATAGCTCGCTTGCAACCGTGGTCATCGCAACGACGCTTTGTAGTGAGTGCTCAATGATCTCAGTATCGATACCAACCGCTTCGACATCGATCGCATTTTTGTAGCGTATTTCCCCATCATTGACATCCATCTCTAGGTTGCCAATAAGCATGTCATAGTTAATTTGAGTGATGAGTAGTAGGGCAGCGCTCTGATGACTCTCTGGTATCAAAAATGGCAAAATGCCATAGATTGCTAACAGTTTATTTTTTTCCTGAACACGAAACAGGTAACCACAGTCTATTTTTTTATGACGCATTCTTAGGGATAAATGATGCGATTGCTGGCTGTCGCCGGTTTTGGGACGATAGTGCGTATAGTGCCATTGCTTGTCATTGAAGTACTGTTTTAAGCAATCAACGATGGGCGTCTCGTTATGATGTGGTGGGGCTGTGTTTTTTTCATCGGTTTTGAGCGTGGCATCAGGCGTTGATAATTGATCATTGCCCGAATGAGAACCGTCTACAGGGCTGATGCTGTCCGCTGCTTGAGTGGTATTAGCAGAAGCCATCCTGTTTTTCTTTCTCGCAGCATCAGTTACTGGCTGCGGGGCAGAAGCAGTCAGTAACTGTTTGATTTTTTGCCATAAGCTGAGTTTATTGGGTTGACTCATAATAGTATGCTGACAAGTAAGGGGTGTAAATTAATCGTGATTGAGCGCCAAGCCTTCTTTGATAGCAGGCTGTGCATAGAATGCTTCTAGCATGTCACGAATATGAGCCGTTAACCAAGGCGTTTCAATGGCGTTGTATACGATAGGTAATAGAGCGCTGCTACATTGCGCCATAGCCTCTTCATTGATATGCAAACTCGCCGCAATGGTCGCTATCGTGTCGGATTGATGATTGGCATACCAAGTATCAATACTCGCTGATACCAAACTGTGTAGATAGGGTGACAGTCGCAGGCGGTTGTAGCTTTGCTGGATGCTGGCTTCAATATGATCGATGCTGCTATTATCAGGTTCATCGCTTAAGTAAGTTTGTAGCTCACTGATTGGTTGGTCTTTGATACGATCCCAGCCCATGACCATCAGACGCGCCACTTCTTGATTTGACAAATGCGCTTGTGCATTGGCCTCAGCTCTGCGCGTCAAGTCTTTGATATTGCGATGCAAGTACGTTTGTAGTTTTTCATCGAGGTTTCTATTGGTCGCTTTCTCAAACGAGCTGCGCCCAAGCTTCATCAGTTTACCAACACCGCCCGCTTTATCAAGCGTGGTCTCCATAAAATCATTGATAGCGTGATAGAGCGTTTGGGTCAATAGATCCGCAAAGGTTTCGTTACCCACCAGCGTATGAATGAGGACGTTACGCTGCTGCTCATGGCTACCAATATAGTTAGCAAGGGTCTGAATTTGGGTGTCATCGACCAGCTCAGACAAAGGCACGTTGTCATTGACTGGATGATAGATAATGGTATGCAAAATGTCACGAATATCTTTGCGCATTACATCAGTCATTGGCTGATTTAACAGCCAGTCTTTCATTAAATGCTGTAAATGGTCACAGGTGATGTAGTTGCTTAAGGGCTGCGCGCCAAACCAGTGCCATGCTTCGAGGGCAAGCGGTTCAGCCTGCTGCAACAACCATTGCTGCATAAAATCAACTTGCGTGTCAATCAAGCTGTCTATCGTCAAGCGGCTGGTTAATGGTGCTTTTGACAAGTTGGTGTCTACATTGACACTATTAGTCTCCGCATCTGGCATTTGATTTTGGCTATCTTGTGAAGTCTGCATAGGTTTTGAAGTCATATTTTGAGGTCGTATTTTTTTGAGTTCGTACTTTTTGAAGTAAGAGTAATCGACAATTTGTTATACTGTGTGTTTGTGGTGAGCATAGGGTATTATGCCACGAACATTACCTTTGTTTGTGATGAATATTGACTGCTGCTTGATAAATAACCAGAGGTTTTGATGACGGTTTTGGATACGCCTGTACTAACGCTTGATGAGATGACGGTTCAGCGCGGCGAGATACCGCTCTGTGAAGGGGTGACGCTAACTTTGTCAGCGGGTAGTATTTGTCATCTGATTGGCGCAAATGGAACCGGAAAGACCACGTTACTCATGCAGCTGGCAGGATTATTACCGGTTTTAACAGGTGAGATTTCTTATCAAGGTCTATCAGGTCTACCTATTCAACCGTTATATGTTTCGCACCAGCTTGGTATCCATCCGAATCTAACCGTGGCACAAAACCTGACATTTTTATTGAATTTATATGGCATCACGCCAAGCACGACTGATATTGACGATGCACTCACTTGGGTTGGGCTACAAGGGTTTGAAACGATCAGCTCGAGTCATCTATCCGCTGGTCAGACACGGCGCATCACGCTGGCAAGATTGTATTTATTGACGCCAGCTGTCACACCGCTGTGGTTACTTGATGAGCCGTTTACCGCGCTAGATGTCGATATGGTGGCACGTATGGAAGCACGGTTATGCGACTTTGCTCATGCTGGTGGCTCGATACTGATGACCAGCCATCAAGCCGTTGGTGTTGCCAATCAAATGCTCGATTTGTCAGATTACATGGTCTAAATGTGACTGCTATCAGTACCATCAGTATCGGTAAAAGGATGAATAATGACAGACAGTCCAATGCAAGTGAGCACAACCATAACCGCGAATAAAAAATCAAATGTTATTGTCACAACGCCGCGCAGTATTGGGTTTATGCAGTTGTGGCGCCGTGAATGGCAAGTTAAGCAGCAAGGGGCGGTACAATGGTTGTATCCATTGGTACTGTTTTTAGTGATTATCACCTTGTTTCCACTAGCGGTCGGTAGTGAGCCTGCGCTTTTGCAGCGTCTTGGCGTATCAGCCGTGTGGATTGCTGCATTGCTGTCCTTGGTGATGGGTGTTGATGGCTTGTTCAAGCCTGCACTTGATAACGGTACGCTTGCGCAATTGGTCGTCGCCAACGCGTCACTACCGTTATGGGTATTGATTAGACTGGTCATTCATTGGATTTTTAGCAGTGGTATTGTGGCATTGCTTAGTCTGCTTGCTGTGCCGCTATTTCAGCTGAGTTGGTTTGAGGCGGGGATATTGATGGCCTCTATCGTGACAGGCAGTCCGATGCTTTTGATGCTATCCGCAGTCGCCAGTAGCTTAACGCTGTCATTGAAGAATGGCGCGGTGCTAGTGCCTTTAATTGCTTTGCCGATGCAATTGCCAGTATTAATTTTTGCTACAGGCGCGGTTGATTTATTTGCCACTGGCCTGAATGGCTTACCTATCTTGGCGCTATTGCTGGCAGGAAGTATTATATCCGTCCTAGTGATGCCATGGGTCATTGCGCTGACCCTAAAAATGTCATGGCTCAATTGATTAATACATTTGCCAGATATTAAAAAACCCAGTCGTCTAAATCCAGTTATCTAAACGCCATGTATTATCATTGTGTTGAAAACGGGCAATTTTGGTATAATAGTCAATTGAATACGTAAACAGCTCTTTGTAGATTCTATCCAGTGTTTAACGCCAGCAGGTGAGCTGATAGTGTGCTTTTGTAGGCCACATCGGTCATGACCAGTAAGCTGTGTAATAGGTTTATTCCCATGCCCAACCTGAATAACGTCTCGTCTCCTAGCCTATGGCAGCGCATTTGGCAGGGCTTCTTGACCACCGTAGGTACCAAGCAGTTCTTTCAGATTTTTAGTCCTTGGGTCAAGTGGCTCGCGATATTAGCCAGTCTCTGTTTGCTCATTGGTAGCGTATGGGGTCTTGCTTTTGCGCCGCCTGATTATTTGCAGGGCAATAGCTACCGTATTATTTTTATCCATGTGCCCGCAGCCAGTCTTGCTATCTCTATCTATTTCTCCCTTGCCGTCTTGGGGGTGATTTATTTGGTGTGGAAGATTAAGACAGCCAGTTTGGTTGCGCAGGCATTGGCTCCGATGGGATTTTTGCTTTGTGTGATCAGTTTGCTCACAGGGTCTATTTGGGCCAAGCCAACATGGGGGACCTACTGGGTATGGGATGCGCGTCTTACTTCAATGCTGATATTAGCGTTTCTATATGCAGGGGTGATGGCGCTGTTTGCTGCTTTTGAGCACACGGCCAATCGTGGTAAAGCGGCTGCTATTTTATCTATTGTTGGTGCGGTGAATCTACCGATTATCAAGTACTCCGTAGAATGGTGGAATACCTTACATCAAGGGGCCACTTTTAGTCTGACCGAAGCACCGAAGATGTCAGCTGACATGTGGATGCCACTGTTGCTCATGATTATCGGTAGTTATTTGTTGGTTGCGACCATGGCGATTTATCGTACCAATACGCTGATCTTACATCGTGACCAAGGCAAAGCGTGGGTCAAAGAATACATTCGTGCTCAACACAAATAACGGCTAGGAACCTACTATGCAGCCTTACTTTTATAGCATATCTGAGTTTGTCGCCATGGGTAAGCATGGGGTCTTTGTATGGTCATGTTGGGCGATTACCATCGGTGTGATGCTGGCCTTTATTATTTATAGTCGCAGACAAAGACAAGCGCTTATCAAGCAGCTGACGATTCAACAAGTACGTCAGGCACAGCGCACGACCAAAAAATCCACACCGATCACCAAGCAGTCTGACTGAGAAAATATATTAATATCAGGGTTTTAGCATAAGAAACTATATGCTTTTATTGACAAAAATATGACCTCGCGAGTAGCTATAGGGCTTATTGATTTGTCCGAAAAATGCTATCATATGATCATTAGAAGATTACGATTAGAAAGATTTTTTGACAATATTTCTTGCAAGCGTTTTTCTAATCGTCGTTTCTTTAATATTTTCTGTTTTATGGGCTAATTGTATTTAAAACAGAGACTCATCAACGAGGTAGAGGTATGAATGCAGTTCGTCGGAAAAAACTGACGTGGGTGATGTTTACGCTGGCAGGTGCAGCTGTAGCAGTCATATTGGTTATTTATGCTATCGGGCAGCAAACCGACTATTATTTTGATGCGACCGCTATCGCTCAAGGTGAGGCGCCTCAAGACAAGCGTATTCGTGCTGGTGGTATGGTGGTGGCTGGTAGTGTGCAGCGTGCAGCAGACAATCCATTGAATGTTGAGTTTGCGATTACTGACTTTCAATCAACCGTACCTGTGACTTATCAAGGTATTTTGCCAGACTTATTTGCCGAAAACTCAGGTGTGGTGGCTACAGGCAAGATGCAAGGCGATACCTTTGTCGCTGGTGAAGTATTGGCAAAGCATGACGAAAACTATATGCCACCAGAAGTCGCTAAATCAATGAAAGAAAACAATCGTAGCGGGGCAGTGCCTTCTTCTGAGCAATACAATCCTGCCGAAAGAATTCATGAGACTGAAACCCTGCAACAGTAATGATGATAAGTATTGATGACATATAAAAAGGCCATCGATTATCGGTGGCCTTTTTTTGAGTTGAGACTATTCAATCAATGATTAGTCATCCCATTCAGGGCTATAATCAGGATGCTCAATCTTACGACCATCAGAACTGGCTAGCTTGCCGATTTTTTCTAATTCATCTGCACTCAACTCTACTTTGATGGCGTCTAAATTGCCTTGCAGGTGATCAGGGTTAGACGTTTTCGGGATGGCAACGCGGTGTTTGTCTGATAAGATCCATGCCAATGAAATCTGCGCTGGCGTGACGTTATGCTTATTTGCAATCTCTTTGATGATATCGTTATCAAATACATCGCCACGTGCCAATGGTGAGTAAGCTTCTAGCAAAATATGATGGTTATTCAAAAATGCCTGCAAGGTATCTTGCTTGATGAACGGATGGAATTCTACTTGGTTCACAACGATTGGTACATCCGCATATTTTTTGGCTTCGATGATGTGATCAATATTAAAATTAGACACACCGATATGGCGGGTCAACCCTTGCTTTTGCAGCTCACACAAGGCAGGGATGGTCTCAGATAATGGTACACGATCATCTGGCCAATGTAGTAGCAATAGATCGACATAGTCCACGCCCAAATTTTCTAGAGACTTTTTAGCTGCAGCTTTGAGCTTTTCTGGCTCAAATTTCATGTCATCTGGAAAAATTTTGGTCGTCAAAAAGAATTTATCGCGCGCCACGCCCGATTGCTTGATACCTTCACCCACTTCTTTTTCGTTGCCATAAGCTTGGGCGGTATCGATATGCTCGTAGCCCATTTCTAGGGCTTTTTTAACCACGTCTACGCAGTCTTGACCAGTTGATTGCCAAGTACCCAGTCCTAAAACGGGAATATTTGCTTGTCCTGCGGTACGAATAGTATAGTTTTTAGTCCTCATATTTTTATCCTTATAGTCAATCCACTAAAAAAGCGTTACAGCGTTAACCTCGCTTGAAGTATGACGTATACATCTGCACTCGGTTGCCTTGTACCACTCTTAAATTGGATCAACTATATTTTATTTATAATTTATAGTATGTCTTGAGTTAAAAATGGTTTTAAAAAAAACATTTAATACAGTTGATATTAGTAGAAAAACTTAGCAGTTGTTTAGCTCATCTAATAATCAAATTTGTCTACTATAAGAAAAACTAGAGCAAAGTGGAAGAGCGTGTGACGCATCCCTACAAAGGACAAACAGGCTGTAACGTGAACTCGATAACCTGTTAGGATGATAGGAAGCTTAAAAAGAGGTAAGATCAGCAAAACGAAGACATTAAAAAAACGCCCACCACGGTTAAGTGATGAGCGCCGATAATCATCGAGGTACCCGTATGGCTGGGCACTGATGATTTTAGTGTCTTACTGAGCCGCGGCTTCTGTTTCTACCGTTTCAGTACTGTCAGTTTTAGCTGCGGTATCAGTGCTTGCACTAGTGTCAGAACCCCAGATTTTTGGGTACTTGTAGCCAGGGAACGTTTCATGCGCGTACTTTTTGAAAGCCTCTGAGTTATAGGCGTTGGTGACATCTTCAACCCATTTCTTACCAGCATCAGCAGATTTGATCGCTGACCAGTTCACATAAGCAAAGCTTGGCTCTTGGAATAAAGCTTCAGTCAGCTTGATGCCAGAGTCAGTTGCATAGTTACCGTTGATTACTGCAAAGTCAACTTCATCACGCGCGCGTGGTAATTGAGCCGCTTCTAGCTCAACGATATCGATATCGTATTTGCTGTTGTCAGCGATGTCAGCTTTTGATGCAGTCAATGGGTCGATACCGTCTTTTAGTTTAATCCAGCCAAGATCGTCCATCATGACCAACGCACGAGCAAAGTTACTTGGATCGTTCGGTGCAGAAACACTCATGCCTTTGAATGCTTCATCTAGGCTAGACTTTTTGCCTGAGTAGATACCAAGTGGTGCAGTTGGCACTTGGAATACTTCAACGAGATCAAGGTTGTTCTCTTTTTTGAAGGTATCAAGATATGGCTTGTGCTGGAAGATGTTGATGTCCAAGTCGCCTTCTGCCAAGGCAAGGTTGGGACGAACATAATCAGTAAATGCAACTAACTCAACCTCATAACCCTGAGCTTCAAGTGTGCCTTTTACTTGGTTACGAACCATATCAGCAAAATCACCTTCAGTCGTACCGATAACAATTTTGGTGTGTTCAGGATCGATGTCGCTAGTACTCGCAGTCGTTTCTGCAGTGGCACCTTCGGTAACAGGCTCTTGGTTCGCTTCTGGCGCTGATGAGTTGCTGCAACCGACTAAGACCAAACCTGATACGCCAACCGCGGCAAATGCGGTGGCTAACTGACGGCTGATATCTGTTAATTTCATAATATGTCCTTAATAATGAATAAAATTGAGTGAAACGTTTATCGTCGAAACATTAAAAAAGCAACATTATAAATAGTAATGCTGCTTTTTTGTGAGAGCTGAGACAAGGGTTGAGTGTTGCCAAAAATAAACCTAGTCGCTCGTAATGTCAAGTATTCTCTAAAGCGGTTTAACGTTTGTCTAAACGATTGGCGAGCCAGTTGCCAGACGCTTGAATCGATATCACCATCACTGACAACACCAGCACGATAAAAATCATCACCTCGGTCTGATAGCGATAATAGCCATAACGAATGGCCAAATCACCCAAACCACCACCGCCGATCATACCAGCCGCTGCTGAGTAAGAGAGTAAGCTGATACAAAGAATAGTGACCGAGAGTACCAATCCTGAGCGCGCTTCATTGAGCAGTACTTTGATGATGGTAAAAGGTCTGGCGCCCATCGATTCAGTTGCTTCAATAATACCGCGCGGTACTTCACGCAAATTTTGCTCAACCAAACGCGCAAAATAAAACGAACCCGCAATCGCAAGGACGAGAGAGGCGGCGATAGGACCGATACCAGTACCGACGATAGCTTTGGTAAACGGACTCATCGCAATCATCAAAATCACAAAAGGGAAGGCGCGCATAAAGTTGGTAATGGCGCCAAGTACGCCATAGAGTGTCTTGTTTTGCAAAAATTGTCGGTCACTAGACAAAAACAAGAATACGCCAAAGAGCCCACCGATAAGGATGGCGACCGTGGTTGAAATACCAAGCATGATAAACGTATCAACAAACGCACTCATAATCTCTTTGCGTAGGGCAAGCAGCTTGTCTATAGAGGCGGATAATTCAGTACCAGTTAACATATTTATTTCTCCTGCCTCATTAGTCCTCAACGACTAAGCCTTTGCCAATCGGGGTAGTTGCCTGAATCAGACCATCTCGTACATCGGCCACTTCTAATAGCTGACCTTGATGCAATAATGCTGCGCGATCACAGAGTCTGCGAATGACGCTCATCTCATGGGTTACGATGACGATGGTCACACCAAGTTGCTCATTGATATCGCGCAAACAAGTCAGCAAACTGCGAGTCGTTGCAGGGTCAAGCGCACTGGTTGGCTCATCGGCCAGCAATACTTTTGGACTCGGGGCAATCGCGCGTGCAATACCGACACGTTGCTTTTGCCCACCGGATAGCTGCGCAGGATAATGTCCAGCGCGATCAGTTAAATCGACAATCTCAAGACATTCCATAACGCGTTTATGAATATCGCGGCTAGGATAGCCTGAGATTTTTAGATTGAACGCCACATTGTCAAAAACGGTTTGATTAGTCATGAGATTAAACTGCTGAAAAATCATACCGATATTATGACGAGCAATACGCAGTTCACTGGCAGATAGCGTGGTCAAGTCAGTACCGTCTATCACCACTTGGCCTGAATCTGGACGCTCAAGCATGTTAATCAAGCGCAACAAGGTAGATTTACCTGCGCCTGAATAGCCCATTAGACCAAAAATCTCGCCTTGTTTGATAGTCAGAGATGTCGGCTCAACAGCAGTAAACCAATGTGGTTTGCCGTCTTTGTCTTTGATTGATCGGTCGCTTAAAAACCTTTTGGTCACATCGTTTAAGACAATCATGTCATTCATGGAGGGCTCAAAATTCAATAAATTTTTTAATGGTCATCGTGTGTCGTTATGCTTCTATTACTAGATAAGAAGCCCATCAAAACGACAATAGTCAATAACCGTATAATAAGGGGCGGTAATATAGCATATTATCAGTCACTTTGGATATGCACATCCGTGACTGACTTATGATGAATAGCTATTAAGGAGAGGGTATGTGAAAGGGGGGAGAGGGGTAGAATGCGTGATACGAGAAAAATCAGATGTTTTTAGCATGGCTGATCAGTCATGCTGATTGTAATGAGGGTCATGTTCAACGGGTATGGCGACTAAAAAGCGAGTATGACCGTTTAGCGTATCAGTAGTGATCCGCCCTTGATGCGCGGTGACAATCTGAGAAACCAAAGAAAGCCCCAACCCTGACCCTTTATTCTTTTGCTGTAACCGTACGAAGGGACTAAACACTTCTTCGCGTTTTTCTTCAGGAATACCTGTGCCTTCATCAATCACCGCTAGTACTGCATATTTTGGTAGGGGACGTACAGGCTCGGCTTTTGCCTTTTTGAGATGCTTAGCAAATAAGCCTTCTTTGCGCGGTGTGGCTGCGGCTTCGTTATTATTTGGGGTGTTGGCTTTAGCACTGTTTTTCGCTTTATCTTTGCTGCCATTTTTGTGGATAGTTGTATCAGTTGCTACTTTGTCAGTTTTTCTATTGCTATCGTTTTCAAGAGCATGCGCACGATTGTCGATTGTTCCATCTGTAGATTCGATAAGATTATCATGTACGCCTTTATTAGAGTCTAGAGTGTCTTTAGAATCAGGAACGGCCTTCCAAATCACTTTATCTAAATCGGTGCTAGCAATATGAGCATTAGGTTTTACAGAGCTTGGGGTGTTTTTAATAAAGTTAAGATCAGCATTTACATCTTCATCGACTGTTAGATTTTCGCCATTCTTGTAGATTGGCGGTGCTGGCAAGACAGCTATTGGCTCGACTGAATCAATTTTGTCTTTATTGCTCAGAGTAGAGTCGGCATTTTCGAGTGAAGCAGACTCCTGCTCATCACTATTGGTATCAAGCGACCCTTCATAAGAGTCAAAATCCAACAAGCTATTATAATCGGTGAAACTGCTAGAGAGCACGGTCTGCAATAGGTAATCAGGAACAGTGCCAGCATCTTCGATAGTCTGAACGCCGTACAGTAACACGGTAACGGGCGGCTTGCCATGAAGCATGGCATTGGTCAGTAGATTGCGAATGAGATGAGTCAACATTGATGATTGACCATCAATCATGATGTGCTCACCAATCAACGTGGCTTCAGGATAGTGCTGACGTTCTTGATTGACCAAATCGTATAAATCCAAGTTTTCAATTTGCTGCAAGGCATGACCTGCGTCTAGACGGCTGACCAACAATATACTTTCGACCAAATCATTGAGACCTGACAGATCGCGAGTGATGGCATGAGCGCGTTTATCAAACTTGGACTTGGTATCTGCTGGCAGCCCGCTTGCCAACATATCCATCATCTCAATCTGCAAGCGAATACGAGTAATCGGCGTGCGTAGTTCATGAGAGGCGTGCGCCAGTAGTAGATTATTGGCATCGACAAGATGTTCAATTTTTTGTGCTGCTTGGTTGAACCCTTTGGCCAGCGAGGCAATTTCATCGTTACCACGAGCGTTCACTCGTACCGTAAAATCACCATCACCCAACTGCGCCATTTGCTGGCTTAATTGATCAATACGCCACGTCATTGTACGGGCAATCAGCCACAACACTCCTGCCATAATAATGAGCAGCAGCAACGTACCTGTAAACAGATTAAGGGCGGCAGAGAGAACCGGTTTTTTGGGTGGTAGGCGTGACTCATACAGCAAGGTATAGCCTGTGCTGCTATACACTTGAGCTTGCTTGGTCGGAGACGTATCGGCAAGAGAGGGGAATACACGTGAAAACAATGAAGGCGTAGGTGGTAGCTCTAGTGGCAAGTCGCTATTGTCAGTTTGCATCAACAACCGACCTTCGCTGTCGTACAACCCCATTTTCGCCTGCAAAGACTCATCAAAAATATCAAAGCTTTTTTTGACAACAGCTAGCATAAATCGTGATTGTAGGTGATTGTCCTTGCTGATAGAGATATTTAGCTCATGCAGAAAGGGATCAATCTGACCCAAAATCTGCGTGGCCAATATCTCTGATCGGATTCCTGCGTCCTTGTCATGCACCAATTGGGTCAATAGCACCATAGCAACTGCAAATAAAATAAGTGCCAGCATAACGCTGGCAAATAGTTTGGCAAATACGGAACGAAAACCCAATTGCTGCATTAAACAATCTCTGTTATTGGACACTAATATCGACTGAGCTTAATATGCTCTCTATCGATTAATCCGTCTTTTATGATCAAACCTGATCAGTGGCAAATTGATAACCAACACCGCGCACCGTGATAATGCGTTTTGGTTGACGTGGGTTGTCTTCGATCAAAGCACGCAAACGTGAAATATGCACGTCAATGGCACGATCGATGTTGTCTGAGCTGTCGTCGTTTGGCATTGCCTGCCAAAGCTGCTCGCGATTTAGCACTTTGCCAGAATGGGTAGCAAAATAGTGTAGTAATTGGAACTGATGTGTCGTTAAACGTACAGGCTCATCATCGATAGTAACTTCGTGACTGTCAGGGAACACACTCAAACGACCAAAGGTTAAGCTATCTGACTGGCTATCTGCTTGGTTTGGCTGCTCATGACGGCGGATAACAGCACGGATACGGGCGAGAAGCTCACGCGGCTCGAAAGGCTTTGCGATATAGTCATCAGCACCCATCTCCAAACCTAACACGCGATCAGTTGTATCCCCTTTTGCGGTCAGCATAATAATAGGTACTTTATTGGTCATATTATTCTTGTTGCCACGAATTTTTTGACATACTTGCATGCCATCCATGTCAGGTAGCATCAAATCAAGTACGACCAAATCGATATCACGCTCTTTGGTATCTAACAGATCAAGGCCTTCTTGACCCAAACCTGCATGATGGACGTCATAGTAATTCATGGTCAAATAATCACTGATCAGCTCTGCTAAATCTGGATCATCTTCAATCAATAAAATCTGCTTGCTCATGGGATATCCTCTAATTGTTCTTATAATTTGCCAAAGGTCTAATGTGTGCTAGTCGCTTAACTATGATAACTATGATAGAAGTATCAATAGTTTTTACATTCTATGCCATTAAACCTCTGAGCCTCTAAGTTTTCAGGTGTTTTAGAGTACTGAACTATCATGATGATAAAAATACGTAGTGATAAAGATAGTCCTAAATACTCGGATAGTGCTATATATAGTACGACTATATTGCCTAATGATGCTGTTACAAAACAAGATAGGCTTTGTTAATGTTTCTACCAAATGTAACTGTCAGCGTGAATGGCTATGACACGATGACTTTTTTGCCTTCAGAGTCAATAGGTAAGTCAGCCAAGCAAATTAAACTATCGTTACTCACACCAGCAATCAAATATTGTTGCGTGGTCGGATCATACTCAACAACCTCAATAGGCTGGCGTGTCAAACGCTGGTCTTGGCCAATAATCCAGACATTGGCGGTCAACGGTTTAAGCGGCATATAAGGCGGTTTTTGTAACTCTGTTAAGTCAACATCATGTAAGGCGCGCTTGGGCACGATAGTACCTACGTCTATTTGTCCATAATTGACTCGCCCCGTGACCTTTATTTCTGGTTGTAGCTTGTCACGGCTGGCTTCATTGTCAATGACGTTAACATACACCAACAGTTTTTTTGGCTGGCTGGTAGGCACAAGCTTACTGACCTGACCTGTAAACTTGTCAGTGATACCTTCGGTCGTAAAATTGACAGTCTGACCAACTGAAAGCTGAGGCTCCGCTTGAATGGGTAGTGTCGCCGCAAAGTGCAATTTGGTCTCGTCACTAATTTCTAATAGGGGCGTGCGCGCCGCCATTTTTTCACCAGTTGTGGCATATAGGTTTTCTACACGACCTGAAAAGCTAGCAGTTATCGTCACCAAATTATATTGTGGGTTCGGTTTTTTAGTAGCAGTTTTTATACCATTACTATCGGCGTTATCACTATTATCTGTCACAAGGTTTGCTGCTGACGACTCTTTTTTATCATTGTTAGTATTATTTACATTAGCATCATTATCAACAGATAAAGCCTTAGTAGAGCTAGAGTCAGAATTGTCGTCAATACTTGGTGTATTCTCTGGTTTCTTATTATTGGTAGTGCTTGTCACTATCTCTTCTTTAGAAGAGTTGGCTTCTGTAGATGTGTCTGATTTTACGGTAGGATCACTCACCGCCGCCAAACGCCTGACAACTAGTAAAGGCGTACCTTTTTCTACCCATTGACCTTCGCTAACGAACGTTTTTTCTATATTGACGGGATGTACTGCAAAAAATTTGGTTTGTTTGATAGGCTCGATGCTACCTTGCAGCCCTAGACTTGGCTGATAACGGGAAGACTTTATACTGAGTATGTGTTCTGGTGTGATCGTGACACTATCACTGGTAATGACAACGGGGGAGTCTGCCGTTGCCGTGTTTTCAGGAGCGACTGATTCATTCTCAGATGGTGAGGGTTGACAAGCAGCAAGCAATAAAACGCTGAGCAAGTAGAGGCTTTTTTTGGAATGTTTAAAGGCTGTCATAGCAGTCACCGTTATAGTCGTCGTTTCATTATATAGTGAATAGATACGCGGTGGAACAATTGCGCCACACTTACTAATCTTAGATGCGTAAGCGTTTGTCATAAGAAAATAGATGAGGTTGCCGACTTATTAAATAAGAACAGCGGTTTATGATACTCATTAGTTAGAACATTAATTCGCTAATGACTGGAAAAGCATCAATAACTGTGCTAAAACAAACATAACGAAATACTGTGATACATTTTTATCACAAAAGAAAATTATTCAGCAATGTGGTTATTGATTCTATATAATGCAGGGATATCATAAAGTTGGTTGCCTCGTTGTTTAAATGACGTTGTCACTGACAGTAAATGAGTTCAAAAACTTTTGAGTGTTTTAAGAGATAATACGACTTTGCTTGATGGTTATAGAAGTAAAATATTAGGCCTAAAAAGCTAAAAATCGCACTCAATTTTATGAGCTTATTACGAGCAAAGTGCGTATAGTAACTCATGTTGACGCTGTGTTTGATGGGCAGACACTGATAAAAGGTATTCACTGTCATAAAAGGTCTAATGAAGTCTCAGTCTTTTGTATTGGTCTCATATTGACTGATATCATGACTTAAGATGAGTGTTAGAGCTTTATATAGACAGAGAGCGTTACGAATAAATAGTCGTTCATAGGATAATGATAATGGAAAATAATTTTGAAGGTTTGAAAGTAATGGTGATTGATGATTCAAAAACCATTCGCCGTACCGCAGAAACCTTGCTACAAAAAGCGGGTTGTGAAGTCGTAACCGCTATAGATGGCTTCGATGCCTTAGCAAAAATTGTTGATAACAACCCAGATATTATTTTTGTCGACATCATGATGCCGCGCTTAGATGGCTATCAGACTTGTGCACTCATAAAAAATAACCCTGATTATGCTAATAAACCCGTGATTATGTTGTCATCTAAAGATGGCTTATTTGATAAAGCCCGTGGCCGCATCGTCGGATCTGATGAGTATTTGACCAAACCATTTAGTAAAGATGAGCTTTTTGATGCGATTAACCAGTACC
The DNA here is from genome assembly GCF_018336615.1 of Psychrobacter pacificensis. NCBI lineage: Bacteria > Pseudomonadati > Pseudomonadota > Gammaproteobacteria > Moraxellales > Moraxellaceae > Psychrobacter > Psychrobacter pacificensis. Next base: position 525,434 of record NZ_CP048752.1, read on the forward strand.
GTTAATCAGCTCTATAGACTCAAATATAGTGATTGCTAAGATTAAAAATAATGACTCACTATTTAAGTGACTAACATACTAAGTGACTAGCATAAAAATAAATCACGAATAAGTTGTTGGCCATTATTTTCAGTCGTTTTATCAACAATATATCCTCATAGATATTTTAGAAAATAAAGGAAAATCCTATGGCTACCGTTTTAGTCATTGACGACTCACCATCAGAAATGGCGAAATTTCGCGACATGCTTTCTAAAAATAACTTTCAAGTACTAGAAGCATCAAATGGCGAGCAGGGCTGTCAGATGGCAGCTGATCATCTGCCAGATGTCATTTTAATGGATGTAGTAATGCCAGAAATGAACGGTTTTCAGGCTACGCGAAAAATCACTCGCGGCAAAACCACCGCTCATATACCTGTCATTATGATCAGTACCAAAAATCAAGAAACCGATAGAGTGTGGGGCAAGCGTCAAGGTGCCAAAGAGTATATGAATAAGCCAGTCGATGAAAACGTATTGGTCAATATGATTCGCAAAGTGATGGAGTAACTTGTGGCCTCTAGAGGATTCATTGAGCTTCTGCGTCTAGCAGATTTGGCACGTGCGCGCAAAAGCGGTCGCCGCGGTGGTCAAGAGTTTGATTGGCAAGGAGTGGTATTTGAGATTGGTGGTCAGCGCTTAGTTGCCCCTATGGGTCAGGTATCAGAGGTGTTATCCATGCCAGAATACACTAGCTTACCTCTAGTAAAGCCTTGGATGCTAGGTATTGCCAATATTCGCGGACGACTACTACCTCTGACGGATTTGTCACGCTTTTTACAAGTGCCAAGCCGCTTGCCACAGCTAAGCCAGCGCAAAGTTATTGTGATCGATCACGATAATAACTTTTCAGGGCTACTGGTCGATCAAGTGCTTGGTATCGAACAGTTCACTCAGGAACATTACCGCCCAGAAGCGATTGATTCCAATTCACCATTTGCACCTTATAACCATGGTAAGTTTTTGAAAGACGAGCAGGAGTGGTACGTTTTCATGCCAAGCTTGCTGGCACAAGATCTGCAGTATTCAGATGCTGCGATATAGTAATCGATAATAAAACATCTATTTATTCGGTAACGACAGATTAATAGCGGCTGACACGATACAGTGGGATGTCAGTTTATACAGGCTTTGCTAATCATTGTTTTGATAACAACAAGATTGTCAAAGTCAGTCACGATAAGACTTTGACGATTGTTTGAAAGGGATACGCAAGATGAGTGATGTTAAAAGAAAACCTGTAGCTGGTACAGGCAACACAACTGTAGAAGGCAAAGAGACCAATAATACGTGGAAGCTATTATTAGGATTTTTTATTCTGCTGAGTGTGGTCTGTGTCGTTTGGTTGGCTAACGCAGTGTTATCGGTGAGTCAAGACTTTACTAATTTTAACCAAACAATTGTTTTACCAGCACTTGTCTTTGCTATCGGTGCTTTGGGTATTATGTTTGCCTCGTATCAATTGCTTAAGCAACGTGGGGGATCGGAGCGTTTGCTGATTGAAAAAGAAACCTTACGCCGCCGTCAAGAAGCAGAAGCAGAGTCTGAACGAGCTCGTCAAATTCAAGAAGAAAATGAACGTAACCAGATCGCTATTCTACGCCTACTTGATGAGTTAGGGGATTTGGCAGAAGGTGATTTGACGGTCAATGCTACCGTGTCAGAAGACTTTACAGGGGCAATTGCTGACTCAGTAAACTTCGCAATTGACCAATTACGTCAATTAGTTTTGGTTATTAACAGTACTGCCGACCGAGTTGCACAGTCTTCAGATCAAACGCAGATGAACGCTGTTGAGCTTGCTGAAGCTTCTGAACATCAAGCGCAAGAAATTGCTGGTGTATCAGCCGCTATTAATGAGATGACCGTGTCAATTGACCAAGTTTCGAATAATGCGTCAGAGTCTGCGACGGTTGCTCAGCGTTCAGTTGCCATTGCCTATAATGGGGCAGAAGTTGTACAGCGTTCGATTGAAGGTATGAACGTTATTCGTGATCAGATTCAAGAGACATCGAAACGTATCAAGCGCCTTGGTGAGTCTTCTCAAGAGATTGGTGATATCGTTGGCTTGATTAACGATATTGCAGACCAAACCAACGTTCTGGCATTGAACGCCGCCATTCAGGCATCGATGGCAGGTGAGGCTGGTCGAGGCTTTGCAGTTGTTGCTGATGAGGTTCAGCGTCTGGCTGAGCGTTCAGCGAATGCGACCAAACAGATTGAAACATTGGTAAAAACCATTCAGGCGGATACCAACGAAGCGGTTATGTCGATGGAATCGACGACATCTGAAGTAGTACGTGGTGCTCGTTTGGCAAAAGATGCTGGTGAAGCACTAGAAGAGGTCCAGAGCGTTTCTAACACGTTGGCTGACTTGATTCAGAACATCTCAAATGCTGCATTACAGCAGGCTGAATCTGCTGGCCATATTTCTCATACTATGAATATCATTCAAGATATTACTTCACAAACCTCATCTGGTACGTTGGCCACAGCACGTTCTATTGGTGAGTTGAGTGAAATGGCTGCCGCACTACAAGAGTCGGTTACTGGCTTTAAAGTATCCAATGATGATGAATTGTTAGATGATGAAATGATTAACTCTGAACAAACTTTATCAGAAATTGTCTAACCTTTTAGCTTGAATATTGAATCGGTATCGATACGTCTTTTTGTATAAGATTTTAATTAAAATGCTGTATAGGTTCTGACGCCGTGCAGCATTAATAATAGCAGGCGACGTGAACAATCATATACAAGTAGAAAAGGCTCTATCTAATACATTTGAACCTGTATGGGGTGATGAGATGATACAGGGCGATAGTGCTAATTTACAGCAATGGCAGAGATATATAGAACAAGAGATTGGCTTTATATTGCCAAATACACAGCTGCAGTGGTTGACCAATGCCATTGACCACACAGCAACATTAAATGGACTCACTACTCAGCAGCTCTGGTATCAATTACCAAAGAATAATGAGATTCGTCAGCAGCTATTAGACAAAGTGCTCATTCATGAGAGTCGCTTTTTTCGTCATAAACCTTCTATCGATTTCATCACACGATATGCAATAGACAAGTGTGCAGATGACAGGAGTAAGCCCTTTCGCATTTGGAGCGTTGGTTGTGCAAGTGGGCACGAGACTTGGTCACTGGCCATGAGTCTGACAGCAGCGCAGTTATCCAATCATGTGATACTGGGAACAGATGTGAGCGAGCAAGCGATTACAAACGCGCGATTAGGACAATATGATCAACGGCAGTATTCATTAATTCCTCAAAATTGTCAGCAGTTTGTTTACCCTTTGATCACCAAGAATGCAGGTAATGAGCTGAGTATGGCTGATACTTCTAGTAAAGTAGAAAGGTCTATCAATACTCAGTTTGACTGGCAAGTAGCGCCAGCTTTACGACCTTATGTTAGCTTTGCTCTACACAATGTTATTGAACAAAAATCACCCACTTCGCATCTCCAAAATGTGATTATCTGCCAAAACATGCTGCTGTATTTTCGCAAGTTTGATCAGCGTGATATTTTGGCATGGCTATCAGAGCAGTGTGAAGTAGAGGGATATATTATATTGGCTCCAGGTGAGGCGTTGTTTTGGCGCCCTTCGAATATGCGCCGTATTGCGCACCCACAAGTGAATGTGTGGCAAAAAATTAGTGCCTAAATTAGTGCCTAGACGAGTTAGGATAAACCTATGAAAAAGCAGCCCAATGACATAGTGACGCTTGAGTGGTTGTCGCCACTGCTCAATCAGCAATTATCACAGATATCTGATGGCTGGCAATCAGGTGCTGATATCGACAGTTATCAACAGATGACATCGCACTACTATCAAGTTAGTGGTGCGCTGACTATGATTCGCTTGCCTCTACTAGCAGATCTTGCCAATAAGTTGAGTTTTATGGCGAGCTTGGGGGCTAGTCACAATCTGTCTGCTAGAGACTGTCAAATAGGCAAGTTTTCTCATAAGTTATTGCAACATGCGCTCAATCAATATACGCATCTAGGCAAATACAACCGTGCTCTAATAAATAAGGCTACTAATGAGCTTGCCCAGATACTATCGCAACGAGGTGTGGAAGCAGATGCATTTATAGATGCTACTGATACCCAGCATGCGCATCTAAACAATGATGATACTCATGAAGATATGGTTCATGAAGATATTGTCAATAGCATTCAGATCGCAGTACCCACGAGTAATGTTACGACCAATTTAGAAGATCAACACTATCAGCAGATGTTACTGGTGTGGCGACAGCAAGTACAAAAATTGCTGGTTGCCAATATGAATCAGGCACCTGTTCTACAAATTTTAGAAAAAGTTAGTCAATATCTATGGCAGAATACTCAAGACAATGATTTACAGCGTCTATGGTATTTGAGCGAGTTGTGGCTGAGTGTTCTTGCCCATAATGAAGCGCCATCACCTGAATATTATGCGCCACTATTAGGTCAGCTTGATCGCGTCATAGAATCTGCTACTCAGCCCACGCACTTATCTTCGAGCCTTGTTAAAGGCTTAATCAACAGTGTCTATATTCAGCTCATCTACCTGGAGAATAGTAGCGAGCGAACTCAATCTACCCTTAATGAGATATCACAGCGTGAGCCTGCGACCTTACGTTTTTTAACGCGACTGCTCAGTGAGATTGAGGCTCTTATCTTCGATCTAGATAAGCCAGATACGCTAATAAATCCTCTACGATATATAAAGAGCCAGCTTGAGAGTCGAGGTTGGGTGCAATATGCGTCGCAAGTTGAATCGATCCTTACAGATTTAGAGCAAGCACGCTTATCAGAGACAGAGTTTACGCAGCAGCAATGGCACATAGAGCGCAAGTTACAAGAGCTATATAGTGCTATTTACGATACCGAGCAGGCAATATCACTCAAAATTGGCGCTTCTTCTTCTTTTGCTATTATACCTGAAGCGTTTGATAGCAGTGATGTAAAGGATAAAGATAGACATGAGTCAGTTTCTACTGACAGTGACTTACGTGAGCTACGTATTGCCGTTGAAGAGATCAAGGAAAGCTTTAACGAGTATATACAACGTCAAGATATCCAGTCTTTACCAGTCATTGCTGACTTTGACAAGATTGCCCATGCTTTTGATGATATGGGACTGCCAGTCATTAGTGAGACGATAGAAAATATAGGTAGTATATTCACACAACTACTCACTCATGAGGTTGCTGTACTTAGCTGGGATGTGACCCAAGCCTTGGCAGAGAGTCTGACCTCGATTGAATTGTTACTCGACTATCTTGCGCAGCAAGTCTTTGATCAAAACTTATTGACGCAGGCAAATGAGTATGCAGCGAAAGCATCACAGCTTCTTAATGCGTATGCGAAATCACCAGAAACAACTCACGATACATGGCTGACGCAAAAGCCAGTCGCGATGAATGTGCTTCGTTATGATGATAGTGGTGAGGTCGCACCTGTGACCAGCTCAGATACTGAAACGGTGATAGCAACGCAAGATACCCCTGATACTAATCCTAATGTAGAGAGTGATGCATTGCTGCGTGCTCGTGAACAACTCAAGCCTGACAACTTTGAAGTTGATGAAGAGATTCGTGATATTTTTATCGAAGAAGTGAACGACGTCATTACTGATTTAGAAGATTTTCTTCCTATTTGGCAGCAGGATTCACAAAATCTAACACCCTTGACCGAAGTCCGTAGAAGCTTTCATACCTTAAAAGGCTCAGGCCGCATGGTTGGTGCCTTTAGCATCAGTGAGATGGCGTGGTCAATAGAAAACCTACTTAACCGTCTGTTGGATAAGACACTCCCTGTAACAGACGATGTCGTACGTCTGGTAATAGAGACGGCGGAACGTTTGCCAGTGCTACTGACAGATTTTGCCGCACAACAATTACCAAGCTCTGATCCTGCTATTACTATTCTGAAAAGTCGTAACCTAATGACGCAGCAGCCTGTCAATGCTGGTTTAGATACGTTTGAGACTGGAATCACTGAAACATCAGCTGAAGTAGCGTTAGGTATCAATGACTCTGATTCAATGGATGATGTATCGTTAGAAACATTACTTTCGAGCGTTGATGGTGCTGAAGGAGCAGATTCTGAAAGCAATAATACAAATATACCAGAATCGCTATCTGGTTTAGAGATTCCAGCAGTACTTATCCCGTTTATGCAAGAAACCGAGCAATTAGCAGCCGATGCGAATGATGGAGATCCTGATATTAAAGAGATATTTATAGAAGAGGCCGAGGAAGTACTTGCCGAAATCGTACCTTTATATGAAGGTTGGCAGCTAGTATCGACTGACCTTGCCGCTCTAAAAGATATCCGTCGCGGTTTTCATACCCTAAAAGGCTCTGGTCGCATGGTGGGCGCTAACTACACCGCCGAGCTAGCATGGGCGATAGAGAATATGCTTAATCGCGTATTGGATCATAGTGTTGTTGTCTCAAGCGATATGTGTCAGCTGATGTCAGATGTATTGGCCGCTTATCCTGAAATGTTAGTAGCATTTGAAAATAACAGCCAAGATTACCCAGCTTTAGTGCCCTTATGGATTGCCTGCGCCAATGCCTATAGTAAGCAACAGGGTGATGCGTTTAGTTACTCTCGCTTATATGAGCAAGCAACAAGCCATTCTGAAGCTGACGCCGCGCAAGAGCCCGTATTGATAACTAGCATAGACGAAGACAATCCTACCTATGATGAGACTAATGAAGCGATAGACATGACGCTACAGACCTTCCATTCTGTCAACGAAAAAATGGCAGAGGCAACTGTTGTTTTAGCGCCTCAAAACGAAGAAGAAAAAGCATTTTGTAAGATATTTATTGATGAAGCAGAAGAGTTACTTCATCACATTGATCAATTTGTCACCGACAATCAAGATCAGCAACTGATTGAGATAACGGATGGAATAGTACGTGCATTTCATACATTACGAGCCGCATCTGGCTCCAGTGCTTTGGCTGCTATCAGCGAAGTTAGCGCAGCGATAGAGCACAGTTTGGAGCTATTGCATCAGCAAGATATAGCGATGAGTGCCCAACATCTAGAGGCTTTAGCGCAATCTGCCAAGCTGATAAATGGTTATTTAAGTAGCTACAAACAAAATATTCAGCAGCGTAGTGTCATAGTAGAAGATTCACACAGTCAGCAAGAGCAAGACATAGCGTCATTGCAAGCAATGCTGGCTGAGCAGTATGTCATTAGTGATGCTGATGCGACCGTTGTTACTAATAGCAAACCAACGATAGAAGAGCTATTAGATAATAATATCGACACGTTGTTAGATGCTGAGTGGGAGTTAGAGAAGGCGCTCGGTCATGCTGAAAAAGAACACAGTCAAGACTATATCGCGCAGCAAATTTCACAAATCACCTGTTTAATAGATAAAGCTCAAGCATTTCCAAAATTCATTACCGTTCTGAATGAGCTAGGTAATGCCTATAGTTACCTGAGTGATAATATTGATAAAGCGAGAGATAGAGATATTCAATCTATTCTGCTATCAGGTCATGCCCAGTTGATTGGGCTATTCGATGCCCTAGCTGGTAGTACGTCATTGAAAATAGACCAGCAGGTAATGAGTGAGCTACAAGGTATCTATCAAAATGATAACCTTGACGATAACGACGAAGGCTTTGTCGTTCGAGCTATTTCAGCACCTGAAATCCAATTTGAAACGATTGATACGGATATTGAGCTATTAGAGATTTTCTTAGAAGAAGCTCAAGAACTTGATAACGCCCTAGATGAGAGTTTCAATAAATGGCGTGACGATATTACTAATATCAACTCGCTAAAAGTATTACAGCGTCATTTGCACACCATTAAAGGTGGCGCACGGATGGCTGGCATTCGTAGTATTGGTGATCTAACTCACGAAGCAGAAAGTGTTTATGAGTCTTTTGTAGAAAACAGACGAGAGCCGACGACACAGTGGCTTGAGATTATGCAAATGGTGCAAGACACGATGTCGCAACAAGTGATGCATATCGTGAATCATAAAAAATCCTTTTTCACCTCAGAGCTGATTGAGCAACTAAGAACGTTTGAAAAAGAAAAAACCTTACCAGAAACGGTAGAGCTGATCATACCAGTACCGAAAAACTATTTTGAACCAGACATTCAAAACGTAGTGGCGGATGAGGCCATTAGCAATACCGAAACATCAGAATTGCTCAGCCTAGATACCATGATTAAGCAATCATGGGCTAATGGGTTGCCTGATCCAGACATATTATCGGTGTTCTTAGAAGAGGCGGAGGAGCTTACCAATCGTAATAAATACCTGCATTTGTTCTTGAACGACACAAATAATACCACAGCATTACAAGCACTTCAGCGAGATCTGCATACGATTAAGGGCGGTGCCCGAATGGTGACTGCGTCCGGTATCGCTGATTTGGCTCATGAAATGGAGTCGGTTTATACGGATTTTGTGAGTAACCGTCGTCCCCCTACTCAGAAAGTATTAGAATTGCTAGTTGCCAGTCATGATTGGCTTGCTGATGCCGTATTTATTCTTCAGCAACATGTCAATCCACCAACGCCTGCACTATTGATCGAGGCGTTAGAGCAGTTTGGGAGAAATCCTGATAGTCTCAAACAAGTTCCTAAAGAATCCCTACAGTCTCAGCGCGAAGCAATTTTGATTGCCAAAGAAAACCAAGACTCTCACTATCTTGCAAAAGATATTAGCGAGATGCCATCTATGTTCAGTAATACCAATAAGGAGGACGACAGCACTAGTAGTAATGAAATGATTCGTATCTCAGGTGGTCTGATTGAGCATATGATTAATCTATCTGGTGAGTCAGCGATTAACCGCGCCCGTATTGATATGGGTATTAGTAGCTTGACCAACAGTATCGAAGAGATGGGTACAACGGTACAGCGACTGGCAGATCAGTTACGCCGTATGGAGATTGAGCTTGAAGCTCAGATTTTGTCACAAATAGATGATGAGCTGATTGATAATGAGGATTTCGATCCTCTCGAGATGGATCAGTATTCTTCACTGAATCAATTATCAAAATCATTGACAGAATCTGCCTCGGATTTGGTGGATATTAACCATACTTTATTAGAAAAGACTCGTGATAGTGAAAGCCTGTTGCTACAGCTATCGCGGACACAGACTGAGTTGCAAGATGGGCTGATGAATTCGCGTATGGTACCATTCACGCGTCTGACACCGCGTCTTGAGCGTATTGTTCGGCAGACGGCTAATGAGTTGAATAAATCGGTTGAGCTGACCATCATCAACGCTGATGATGAGATGGACAGAACCATCCTAGAGCGGATTACCTCACCGCTTGAGCATATGCTACGAAATGCTGTCGATCACGGTATCGAAACCACATCAGCACGTCTAAAAGCAGGTAAAGAGCGTAATGGTAATATTACGCTTGAGGTACATCGTGAAGGTAGTGAGATTGTCATCCAACTATCAGATGATGGCCGTGGTATCGATGTAGAAGCGGTAAGAAATAAAGCGATCTCTCAAGGTCTTATTGATGCAGACGATGACAGTCTCTCTGATCTTGATATTATGCAATATATCTTTAATGCTGGGCTGAGTACTAGTAAGCAGGTGACACAGATCTCTGGACGCGGCGTTGGCATGGACGTTGTTATTAGTGAAATTCGTCAGTTAGGCGGTGCGGTCTCTGTTGTCTCCGAGCTTGGAGAAGGCTCTAATTTTACGATGCGCTTGCCATTGACTGTTGCTGTTTCTGATGCGCTGGTTGTGCGCGCCGCAGATCGTTACTATGCAATACCATTGGTACAGATTGAGCGCGTGGTACGGGTTAACCCAGAAAAGCTCTATGACTATTATCATTCAGATGATGCTACATTGAACTTTGAAGACACGGAATATCGTGTACGCTATCTCAACGAGATCTTATCTGGTAATAAACTGAACGAGCTGGTGGTTAATACCAACACCAGTCTGCCGCTGATTATTATTAAAAACCGCACAGGGCAAAATATTGCACTGCAAGTTGATCAGATTGCAGGATCACGTATCGAAGTGGTTGTTAAACCTCTAGGCCAGCAATTATCGAATATACCGGGTATTTCAGCGGCTACTATCATGGGTGATGGCTCGGTAATGCTCATCCTAGACTTAATTGCATTAATGCGTAATGCACAGCTGGTCAAAAACATCTCAAAATCTGCGAGTACCAAGCGAGGACGTATAGAGTCCAAATCGACGGTGTTAGTAGTCGATGACTCCGTGACCGTACGTAAAGTGACCTCTCGCTTCTTGGAGCGTCAAGGATTTAATGTGGCGGTTGCAAAAGATGGCATTGATGCAATCGAGATACTACAAGATACAACACCAGATATGATCTTGTTAGATATCGAAATGCCGCGTATGGATGGATTCGAGGTGGCGTCTCAGGTCAGATTCAATAGTCGATTACAGCATATCCCAATTATTATGATTACCTCACGTACTGGAGAAAAACATCGTGAGCGTGCTCTAGAGATTGGGGTGAACGACTATATGGGTAAACCATTCCAAGAAAAAGAGCTTCTTGAAAAAATTCAAAGACTACTAGGTGAAGAGGTTAGCCTAACTAATGACGGATAATGCACGTGTTTTAGCACTGCGACAAAAAAGCAATCATGATATCAAAGTGCTGGTGATGGCAGAGGATCATCGCCAGCGCTTGGCTTTTTCAGATACCGTACGTAGTTGCGGCTTTACCCTTGTAGGTTGTGTGTCAAGAGCACAGTGGCAAGCAAAAAGTGAGCTGTCTAATGTAGATATTGATATTTGGCTGATAGATAGTGATTACGACGACAGTGTAGCAACCGCAACAATCGCGTCAAAATCAGCGGCTGTCTTGGTGGGCTTTAGCCAAGCACCGTATCTCAATGAGGCACAGCAATATGGTAAATGGCAGCGTAAGTTAAAACGTAAACTTGCAAAGCTTTTAGCACTACCAGCCCTGATCGATACTCCCGAATACAAGGGCGATGACACTGAAAGAAGCTGGCAGTATGTCGTGTTTCTGGGCGCGTCTATGGGAGGCCCTAGTGCGGTAAAAGAATTTTTAGACAATGTGCCAGCGACACTGCCAGTGTGTATTTTATTGGCGCATCATTTCAATCAGACCATGATTGGTACGTTACCACGGATACTCAATCGCCATAATGATTGGCGCTGTGAGGTTATCGCGTCCTCGCAGCGTTTGCGAGCAGGGCATTGCCTCATAGCCCCTATTGATAAGCAAATAGTCTGTGATTCAGCTGGTAGGGTCATCTTGTTAGATCAAGCTTGGAGCGGTGAATATAAGCCTGCTATTGGTCAGATTCTAAAAAACACCAGTGATGTTTATGGTAGCGATCTAATCAATATTATATTTTCGGGTATGGGCAATGATGGCTCTCAGTATTTGGATATGGTTCAAGACAACAACAGCCAGTTGTGGGCGCAAGACCCTAGTCTGAGTGCATGTCCGAGTCAACCTCAGGCTATTATTGACTCAGGGTATTGTGGTTTCGTTGGTAGTCCGACAGATTTGGCAAAAAAACTGACTGATTATATTGGTGAAAGGGCAGCAAGCCATTCACGCTAACTGATTGTGAGCGACGTATGAAACAAATTTTGAAACACTCGTTTGAAGCGGTAAGTTTACTGACCACGAACAATGGTATGCTCGATGTGACTATCGTGCCAGCATCTAACCAACCCGATTGGATTATTCCGAGCAGTTTGATTTTGAGCGTCGACGATTATCAAGAGCGTATATCCAAGTATCAGTGGCAAGAGCAAAATCTTGCTGTCTTTCACTTGTTACCGCAAGATAGAACACCAGAGAAAGTCATCATACTAGAGGGCAATACCACCGAGCATCGATTTGCTTTGCAAACGGCAGGTGAGCTGCGCCAATTACAAGCCCGTATTTCCGACGTCAAAGATACAGAGCTTCCCGAGCAGTTTGCGGATACTAGCGTTGATAAAATAGAAGGGCAGTCTGACGAAAACGTTGTGCTCTCTTATCTGTATCAAACCGTTATGATTGACGACAATGTTTATTTGGTGCCAGACTTGGACAAAATTGCGCATCATTTGGTGAATTTAGATGATTAGATTCTCGTCTAAGTTTCAGTTATGCTTCACCTCATAGGTAGTACCCGAGCAATGCTGATTACTTTTTGTTATTGAATGAGTTGCTGCCCTATATATAATATCAATTATAAATAACGTTTAATAAAAACTATAGAGCCGCTCATGAATAATTCTAACGTATCAAAATGGTCGCTCAGCAGTCGTATATTTCATTGGATCAGCGCAGTTTTATTATTGATCACATGGGTGATGATACTGCTGCATGAAAATCTCGATAGCAATCTCTATATCGGATTTCACAAAGCGTTTGGGGTAAGTTTGTTGTTTTGGATGATTGCGCGAGTTATCAACCGCATCTTTACCAAAGCGCCACCGTCTATACCAATGCCAAAATGGCAATCGCTGATCTCTAAGTTGTCGCATTTTGCTCTCTATGCTATTTTAATCGCCATGCCGCTTGCTGGTTTATTGATGACGGTATATGGTGGTCGTCCTGTCGATATCTTTGGTTTATTCCAAATACCCGTGTTTGTGACTCCTGATAGGAGTTTGGCACGCTTTTATAATGATTTACATACCGATATTATTTGGCCGATGATTATTGGCTTTACAGCGCTGCATATTGGTGCTGCCTTGTATCATCAGTTTATCAAAAAAGACAATTTAATATCACGTATGAAATGATCTGCTACTGATCAATGCTCGGATGCTGTATACAGCATGCCGTACCAGTAAACTTAAAGATGCAAAAAAGCCCTAAGTATATTACTTAGGGCTTTTTAAGTGATAAATGAGAGTGCTTGCTGTCTAAAGGTCTGATTACAAATTTACTTTTTGTGTTCAGGTAAATTAATGTTCATCTCTAACACATCTAAGCTATCTTCTGAGCGATGATTGATATTGACATCATCAATCTGCACGCCATTCACATATTTGTTAACCACTTCTAAGATTTCACGTTTCATTTTTTCGATACGATCAACCGTTAGGCGGTTATTTAGACGATTTTCGCTAGCAACGATAACCTTGAGGCGTTCGGTAGCTAGATTGGCACTGCCTGCACTACTGCCATCGTCAGTACCGAATAGGCTACTCCAAAATCCTTTTTTCTTAGTCATCATTAACCCCCAAACCAGCGCTGTAGTAAACTCTTTTTCTTCACATCAATATGACGTAGTGGACGCTCTTCGCCTAAGAAACGGGCGACGATATCATCATAACATTGACCAGCAACAGAGTCGGTATAATGAATAACAGGCTCACCGTGGTTCGATGCTTCGAGCACAGAATGGCTCTCAGGCACAACGCCGAGCAATGGTACTTTTAAGATGTCATTTGAGATAGTGTCGATGTCCATCATCTCGTTCGCAGCAGCACGTTCTGCATTGTAACGAGTGATAACCAAGTGCTCACGTACAGAGCCTAGGTTTTCTTCAACCTTTTTCGTTTGACTTTGCAAAATACCGATGATGCGATCCGAGTCACGTACTGAAGAGATCTCAGGGTTGGTAACAATGATGGCTTCGTCAGCGTGATACATGGCCAACTGTGCACCGCGCTCGATACCAGCAGGTGAGTCACAGATGATATAGTCAAACTGTTTAGACAGCTCAGTCATGACCTCTGCGACACCTTCGTCCGTCAATGCGTCTTTATCACGCGTCTGACTAGCAGGAAGGATATACAGGTTTTCAAGCTGTTTGTCTTTGACAAGTGCTTGCGACAAGCGTGCGCTACCGGTAATGACATCAACGAAATCATAAACAATTCGGTTTTCACAACCCATGATCAAGTCTAGATTACGTAGACCTACATCAAAATCAATTACAACCGTTTTATAGCCACGCAATGCTAAACCAGCGGCAAAAGAGGCGCTAGTCGTGGTTTTGCCTACACCGCCTTTACCTGAAGTGATTACAACTATCTTCGCCACAATGGCACACTCCTATGAATCAATGGGATATCTTTTATATAAATAGCACAATTGCATGGTATTTATCTACTAACTATATATGTACTATCTGCGAAGATAGCCTAGCATAAATATATAGATATTTATAGCAAGTCTATATTAAAGCAGAAAAACAACTGAGATATGAGCTATAAAGGGCTTTTGCTTATAAATTTTACAGTTAATGGCGATAATTTTTAGCCGTATGATAGCTATTTAAATATACGGCAAATAACGTTAGAACCAACACTTAATAATAGCTCAATTGTAACGATTAATTTAATATATCTTGTTTTATTTATCTGACACAGCAGCTTATATAATTACAGCTTACCTTACCCAGTTTACTTTACTAGACAATCACCTAACCGTTTATTATTTTTAACTGAGTAATAATTAAGCTTCATCCATAACGGTAAACACCAATCCTTCACCTTCTACAAACTTGACTTGTACAGGTTTATCAATCACATGCTCTGGCAGATTGTCTCGTAAGCAGTAAGTGCCTGCTACAGAAACCAGAGAAGGATTGAAAACTTGGCAAAAAATGCGGGCATCTTTGTCGCCTGTTGCGCCTGCAACCAAGCGGCCTTGCGCACGTCCATAGACATGTAAGCTGTTGTCAGTGATGGCTTCAGCACCGCTATTCACACTGTTTGTCAAAATCAAATCGCCGCCGACATGGTTTAAGCTTTGGCCTGAGCGTAGCATCTGGTCGTAGATGAGGCTGGTAATATGCTGAGCACTTAACAATGTCTCATCTGGAAGACTGGAGATGGTGGTTTCAGTGGCAGGTATATTTGCCGCACTCTCGGTGCTAGTATCGTTGGCTGATTCTGTGCGATTATCTTCTTTAGGTTTATTGGACGGTGTAGGGGCTGTTTTGCTAGGTACGATACGTTCAATGCGTTTACCATCTGCAGGAAAGATGGCCAAGCGCTGCTCACGCGCTTGATCATCAAGTAGGCCTGTCACCACACCGATCGGCTGTAGTCCCCATGACCATAGTAGCTCTACTAAGGCAGATAAATCTTGCTCGACGTCGCTATCGATCAAGATAGGAATGTTGCTTGATTTATTGCTCAGTGTCTCAGTAAGCTGGGCTTCAATAGCGCCCAGATCGCTGGTACTAAACTGTAAACGCGAAAAGGTCAGCATTTTGCCATATAAGGCCAATGCCGGCGCCGTGTTTGTAGTTTGGCTATTGTTGTCTGAAACTGTCATATATAAACCCTTAAAAATAATTCTGTCGCTGTATTCACGGTGTCATTGTTATTATTGTGTCATGCTCATAGCCAGCTCTGCTATAGATTTAGCATGTCTTGATGCTTCCACTGTTGTACTTTTACTTGTGCTTCAAATGCAGTCAAACTGTCATCAATGATACTCGAAATCAGAGTATCAAGTGCACTATTATCGGTGTCTATTTGCGCGATACCACGGGCGATAGCGACCATCAATGAGTCAAGCCGCGCTGGATCAAGCAGGCGCTTATTTAAGGCATAAACAACGTTTTCACCGATGTTGTGTCCGACATGCTGCAGTTGTGATTCGATCAGGCTACCCGCGATAGGAATCATGCGCAAATAGCGTCGCAGCTCAGGAGTATTGGCTAGACCTTCTTCAATAGCGTTGCCCATTTCGCTGGCCAATAGACTGCCCCCACCTGATGAGACAGTCAGCTCCTGCAATTTTGGTGCAAGCTCTGAGCGCAGAATGGATAATACAGCCGCTTCAATCTCAGCACGGTTGCGCGTGATGGCTGACTCGATAAAAGATTTGTGCGTTTCAGGGTTGGTCAATTCCTGCCTAAAATTTTGGATGGTCGTCAGGATGACACGATCAGAGAGCTCTTCTAATAATAGGTCAATATAGAACTTAATACGATTGATCCATGGCTGCGGGAGTACTTGGTAGCCAAGCTGGTACAATCGGCGTCCGATAACAACGGCTCTAAATAACCGTAACAAACGTAGCTGCGGAAAACAGCCTAAGACTTCGTACCAGTGGACAAAAGGGAAGAAAAACCAGCGATAATAGACTTTTTCTTTGATTGCGATTGCCCAGCGTAATAGTAATTCAGCAACCAAAAATATGGTAAAAAACCCACCAGCGGTACGCAACGGCTCATGCAACGTCGCCTGATACCAGTTGAGTCCCTCGCTGACTGACAGCCATTGTGCAGCATTGGCACTAAAGTCGCTCATCAATACAGCATCCAGACTGATCAGCAGAAGGTCAATACTGATAGCGATAAGCATCACGATATCATAAGTGAGCTTTAAACGACTGGGTTTTGGACGGTTTGGCCTTGGCGGCTCACTATTTGCAAGATGAGGCGACACCGGTGCAGTTGCAATAGGCGGGCTGGTAGTAGGAGAGGCGGGCACAGTCATACCTTATAAATGATAAATGGCACAAAGAAATGAGTAAATTTTTGACGGCTATTAAAAATAACCATCAAAAATCGATGCGTACATGATTAATCACATTATCAATGAATAAGGCCAAAAAACAACCCATCTATGATTAAAAATCATGCATAGCCACTTATAAAGTAATAATGATCATTTGCAACGCGACTATCATCAGTACAGTGCTCACGTATCATCATTAGCCCCTGCGTTATTGATTACTCAAGCGCTTATGGCAGTATGACTAGATTTTGTCCGTTATCGGACTATGAGTGCTGCGTCTTTTAAAAGGTATGTGATGACTTACGGCGTAAGTGAGTCATTTATTGAGCCACTTGAGTTTCAGGGGCTGTCTCAAAATCAGCCAGCATGTCAGTGATGCGCTGATCTTTTTGACGCCAGATGTGTTCAACCCAGTCAAACATCTGTGCTTTTATTGCCTCATCATTTTCATAGCCGCCTTGCTTAATTCCCTCAAACAACGCATCTGGTATATCAATATATCTTAGATCCACGCCCAAACGTTTGATATTGCCTTTCCACAGATCGCTATAGCTTGGTACGCCATCAGGATAGACGATGGTCATATCCAGTATGCCATCGATATCCTCGCCTAGGGCGTTAATCGCAAGGGATAAGCCGCCTGCTCGTGGTTTTAGCAAGTGCGTATAAGGAGACTGCTGTTTGGCATGTTTGGCCTTGGTAAAGCGCGTACCTTCTAGATAGTTTAGCAAGGTGAACGGCTTGTCTTTTAAAAGGGCACAGGCACGCTTGGCCTCTTCGATATCTTTACCTTTAAGTGCTGGGTTTTTGGCGATGGCTTCTTTGGAATGCCTGCGCATCATGGGGAAATCTAAAAAATAAAAAGCTTGCCCAACGATGGGAATATAGATCAGCTCAAATTTAGTAAAAAAGCGCGTCAATGGCAGGCGCTTTTCGCCAATGTATTGCACGATGCTGGTATCGACCCAAGATTGGTGGTTGCTGACCAGAAGGTATTTACCATCGATGCGAATATCATCTGGTAGGCTGATACGCCAATCTTTGCGAGGCAGCATGTCATCGATTAGTGCACTGTTGCTGCTGATCCAGTAAGTCGCGATTTTGATGACCGCTTTATCTGCAATAGGTGCACCCGTGATGACTTTGCTGACACCCATCAACCACAAAGGAATACTACCACCAAAGCTATTGGCAGTGATAACGCTTGCTGCTGTCGCTAATGAAACCGCCTTACCCAGTTTGGGCGTGCGTTTGTGCAGTTTTCGAATGGTAGATGTCAGTCGCATGCTTAATCCTCTTGGTTCAGTTTAATTAATAAGTAAGCCATATATTTCACAAGTCGATGTTTTAGATATTGCCAAAACTGCTCATACGATTGATGACCAATAATCCAGTGGACTAAGCGCTAATCATAGAAGCGTTGCTGGTTAATTCCTGATACAGCGGTCATTTGACGATGAGAAATTTGGCCACATAATTTTAGCAGAAACGTTTCGCAGTGTACGAGTGTAAACGTGACTAGTGATAACAAGGAACAGGTATTGGATAGTTTAGATGCTAAGAAATACCGTAAAGTTAATCTGCACTTCTCATACATAGGTGTGACAAAATATTACACAGAGTTAGATTGTAATTGCCATAATAATGACGAAAGTAAATAAGTACTTAATAAGATTAACGGACAATCTTGATAAAGCACGATTTATAATATTTTAAACTTATAGAGGAAATATCATGCGTAATACATTATTAATTGCAGCAGTAGCATCAGGTCTAGCACTTAGCGGTTGTACGACTGATCCAAACACTGGGCAGCAACGTTTGAATAAAGCTGCATTGGGCGGCCTAGTTGGTGCAGCAGGTGGCGCAACTATCTCAAAAGCAACAGGCGGCGAAAAGACTGGTCGTGATGCTGCTATCGGTGCGGCACTGGGTGCTGGCGTTGGTTATTACATGGAGCGTCAGGCTCGTCAGCTTGAGCAGCAAATGGCTGGTACAGGCGTGACTGTTAACCAAAACCCAACCACGGGTAACATTGATCTTGTTATGCCAGGTAGCATCACTTTCTCGTTTGATAGTGCAACACTTAACTCATCATTCAAGCCAACGCTAGACAAGCTTGCTTCAACCATGAACCAGTATAACCAGAACACAATCACGATCGCTGGTCACACTGATAGCCAAGGTTCAGCATCTTACAACATGGGTCTGTCACGCGACCGTGCTTACTCAGTTGCCAACTATCTAACGGCTCGCGGTATTGCTTCTAACCGTATCAATGTAGTTGCTTATGGCGAGTCACGTCCAGTTGCTACTAACAACACTGAATCTGGTCGTCAGCAAAACCGCCGTGTTGAGCTAACGGTTAATGCACCACAAAGCGTCAACTAATCGACAGTTCTATATAGCTATTTGATAGGTGCAAATGATTTTCACGCACTTATCTAGCAAAAAGAGTCAGCGATATGTTGGCTCTTTTTTTATGCGCTAAATTTTGATTGAACAAACTCGATAGTTAGGATAGCGCAGGTATAATATCTGCTGTCCAAAATAGAATAGTGCTCGTTTAGTATTTGATGACATTTTATAAAAGGATCATAAAGATTAATGATTATTAACATAAAATTAAGTATTGATAACGATTATCAATAACACTATAATTTGTTAGTGTTTTATTACTGAATAGTTACAAGCTTGATAATATGCGATAAGCATAAATATACGAGATCAAATCAGCTGATTAAGGCGTGATTTGATAATCGATATGATGGAAGCCATTTAACCAAAACGAATTTTGCTATCTCTTTGAGGATTTGTATGACGATTACCACAGAAACACGCCGTAAGATTTTACCAACTACTTTAGCTGTTGCACTTGCAGGATTGTTAATGGTATCGGGCTGTACCAAAAAAACCGAAGAAGACACTGCTGCTACTGAGACGCAGACAGAGGTTGTAAGCACAGAAACAGGCGACAATACAGAAATATCAGCTGCCGAAAAAGCACATATTGATAGGTTAGTCATCAGCTACGCAAATATGGCCCATGCAGCCTACAAGGATTCGCTAGAGACAGCCGAAAAACTCCAGACAGCGGTAAATACGTTTGTGGCAACACCGACACAAGCCAACCTTGATGCTGCCAAAGCTGCGTACAAAGCGGCTCGTCAGCCGTACTCACAGACGGAAATTTTCCGTTTTGATGAAGGGTTTGTGACGGCAAATGATAAGCGCGCGATCAAAAGCGTCGATAGCTGGGAAGGTCAAATCAACGCTTGGCCGCTAGATGAGGCGCTGATCGATTATGTCAGTGATGACTATGAAGGTGAGTACAACAGTCAAGAAAATATCATCAATAGCGATAGCATTACGGTCGGTAGTACCAAGCAAGATACCAGTACAATTACACCTGAGCTGCTTGCCGACATGAACGAGATTGGCGGTAGTGAGGCTAATGTCACAACGGGCTATCATGCGATTGAGTTTATGTTATGGGGTCAAGATACCAATGGCGTAAAAGAGGGCGCGGGTAATCGCCCGGTCACTGATTATGTGACGGAAGCTGGACAATGTACCAGCGGTGATACGGTCAATGAAGATGCCAGTATTTGTGAGCGTCGCGGTGAGTTTTTAAAAGCCGCTACTCAACTACTGGTGGATGATTTGACGGCGATGGAAGCTCAGTGGCAGCCTGATACCGAAAATACCTTACGCAGTGATTTGATGGCGCGTAAATACGACAATGGCCTGCGTCAGATTATGTACCAAATGGGTAGTTTAGCACTGGGTGAGTTGGCTTCTGAGCGTATGCAGGTCGCTTTTGTCACAGGGTCTACCGAAGATGAGCATGAGTGCTTTAGTGACTTGACGCATCTGAGCTATGCCAATAATGTCCGCGGTATCCAAAATGTCTTTAATGGTAGCTACCAGACAGTCGCTGGTAAAACAGTCGGTGGCTATGGTGTTAAAGACTATCTCGTTGACAGCAGTCATGTAGAGGAAGCTGATAAACTGGCCGCTGACTTTAGTAAAGTCGAAGGTGCATTCAACGTCATGGTTGAAAAGGGCGAGAAAGAAGGCATCAAAATTGACCAAATGATTGCAACGGTTGGTCAAGCAAGTCAAGAAGGCGTTTCTGCTGAAGAGCAGAATATCCGTCGCGGCTGGGTAGAAGCGGGTATTAATAGCTTGCAAGAGCTGACCGCTGGTATCGAAAATGCCGCAAAAGCCGTTGGTATTGATAATCTTGATGCAGATGCAGGGTCGCAGTTTTAAGTAGACACCAAGTAGCTAAAAGGTGCTTATTATCTGTATAAGACGTACCTTGATAAAATGATCAGTTGGGTAAATAGACGTTATCAACGATGGTTGGCAACGTCTATTTATCCGTTTCAAAATAGGCCAATAAGGCTATATTCTGAACCAGACTATCGATACCAATGACAACGTGATCGATATCGACTTGATGATTCTACTCTCAAAACTAAGGCGCTTGATGTTTATGAAAGCCATCTATCCAAAGTATTCTGTTTTTCTTCTTCCTTCTGCCATAATACAAAATTTGCCATCCAAGCTTGCACTGCTTATGATGGGTGCAGCGGCGCTAAGCGCTTGTCAGCCAGCCGATAGCGTGTCTAACGACGCCTCAAATAGTGAGCATGCCGCAAATGCCAGTGAAGACGAGCATCCGCTCACCTCTGAGCGTGTGGATAACATCGAAGCACTGGCTGGCGTGCCGATGCAGCAACTGGTCAGTTTTGATCCGCAAGAGATCAAGCAGGGTGGGGACTCTGGTATCAGTATTACCAGTGCTGAAAGCTACTCTAAGCCTTCATCGAACCTGACAGCGTCGCGTAAGGGTTCGTTTTTTATCGGTAATGCATTCTTTAAGCAGCCTTGGGTCGTCGCTCCTGCCAGTACCGACAGTCGAGATGGGCTTGGTGCGCTATTCAATGTGGCGGCTTGTCAATCTTGCCATATCAAAGACGGCCGTGGTCATGCGCCCATGACTGCCGATGATGATGCGGACAGTTTATTGCTTCGTCTCTCTATGCCAGCAACGACGGATGAGCAGCGTCAGCAGTTACAGGACTCGCTGATTGAAAAGGTCGTTCACCCTATGTATGGTGGACAATTGCAAGATCGGGGTATCCAAGGTGTCCCTGCTGAGGCCAGAATTGCAGTACAGTGGACAGATAAGCCAGTCACTTTCGCTGATGGGCATATTGAGACGCTACGTGCGCCAACCTTTAATCTGACCAACCCCGGTTATGGCGCTTTTGATGAGGCGATGATGGTATCACCACGAGTGGCACTGCCTATGATTGGGCTTGGGCTGCTAGAGCAAATACCTGAGGATGATATTAAAAAACAAGCAAGCCATAAGGGTAATAGCGACATCAGTGGTAAGTTCAATTGGGTGATGGATCCACAGACTGGCAAACGTGCGCTTGGACGTTTTGGCTGGAAAGCCGGTCAAACCAAACTGATTACCCAAAATCAAAGTGCTTTTAACGAAGACATGGGTTTGACATCAAATATTCGTCCTCATGAGTCCTGCATGCCGACCCAGACCGTCTGCTTAAATGCGACAACAGGTGTTGATGAGCAAGGCAATGGCAAACCGCCCGTTGAAGTGAACGACGATGTTGCCAAGTTTGTGGAGTTTTATACCCGTAATTTGGCAGTGCCGCACCGCCGTAATGCGGATGATAAGCTTGTGCTGGCGGGTAAAAAGCGTTTTTATGACATGGGCTGTCAAAGCTGCCATACACCAAGATATCAGCTGCCAAAAACTGACGACGATCATCTTGAGCAGCATAGACAAGTGATTTATCCTTACACCGATTTATTGCTACATGACATGGGAGATGACCTTGCTGATCGTACTATCGCGGGTAAGCTACCATCCAAAGACGCTCAAGTTGAGTTTTTAGCCAATTCTTATGAATGGCGCACGCCCGCACTTTGGGGCGTGGGACTTGCGCAAACGGTTGATCCACAAGCGACGTTTTTGCATGATGGACGCGCTCGTACGCTGATGGAAGCGGTTCTTTGGCACGGCGGAGAAGCCGAAAAGCAACAGCAACAAGTATTGAAATTAGACAAGCAAGGTCGCGCCGAGCTAAATGCGTTCTTAAAGTCGCTATAATAAGGTCACTGTAATACAGTCACTATTATAAAATCAGCATAAAAACGCTATAAATTATTACCTATAACATTACCGAGAAATCTATGAAAATAAATCACGCTTTGGCGATGGCGCTATCTGCATTGAGTGCCGGTCTGCTGATTAGCTGTGTTAAACCTGCCGACGACAACAAATCTGCAGAAGTGGATAGTCAAGAAGTTGCAAAAGACAATACAGCTACTGACAGCTCAGCAGAAAGCAGCAAGGAAAGCACTGAGCAGATCGTTGCGGTAGATATCAGCCCTGAGACTCAAAAAACGTATTTGACGCATGTGGCAGAGGACATTGTCCTTCCTGCGTATGCTAATGCCGCAAAGCAAAGTGATCTATTAAATGAATTGGCGCAGAGACATTGTCAGCAAGCACCCGTCAGCGGCGCTGAGCTACAGGCATTACGCGCGCAGTGGTTAGTATTGGCACAAGCGTGGTCGAGTGCTGAGATGATTAATTTCGGTCCTGCGACTGCCAGCATGAGCAATCTGTACATCAACTATTATCCTGATGAGCGCGGCTTGGTACATAGCGGTGTGTCTGATTTGATTGCTGCCAATCCAACACTCACGCCAGAGCAGTTCGCGGGCGAAAGCGCTATCGTACAAGGTGTACCAGGACTAGAAGAAGCCTTGTTTGCCAATGAGAGCTTAAATGCTGGTCAATGCGCCTACGTCATTAGCGCCAGTGGTGCCTTGAGCACACGCCTAAAGGACATCGAGAAAAACTGGCAGCAAAACGCGACTGAGTTATTGGCGATAGACAAGTCTGCTGAGAGCGATCAAGGCTTGAACCAATGGTTTAACTCGCTATTGTCATTAGTTGAGACCATGAAGTCTAATGCTATTGACCAGCCGCTCGGTCTGACGGGTAAAGCAAAAGGTCATTTGCCAGCGGCTACGGCTGGTCAAAGCCGCGCTATTATCAATGCAAAACTAGATGCCATCAATAAAGCCATGACAGATCCCGTATTGACGGCGATACTTAATAGCAATGATGAGAGCACAGTCGCTAATAATCTATCGACGGCATTGGCTGAAACGACCACTTTATTGGCACAAATGCCAGAAGATTTATCAGCCGCAGACAAAGACGATCAACAAGCGTTATATGACCATCTCACTACCGTCACTCGCTTGATTAAACGCGAGCTGATTCCAACACTCGGTATCCGCGTAGGCTTTAATAGCACCGATGGCGATTAAGGGATGTTTATTACTAAAGGCAATACGATGTCAGAAGATGAGCGTCATGACAGATCAGATGAGCCAAAAGCCAGTTCAATAAGCCGTGAGCTTTTGACGACGTCAATGCTCACGGCAGTCGGCACCGCGGCTCTGGTCGGTATTCACCATCATTATCGTAAGCAGCAGCATCCTGATGCCAGTTTACAAGATTATGTGGCGGGTATGCGAGCGCAGTTACAAGCATTACAGTCGGGCGTTGGGTCAACGCCAAACCTTAAAAGCTTTCGCTATGCTTGTCAGCAAGCAGCGGTGACATGGCAGCAGGCTTATCATCAAGCGATAGATGATGAGAGTAACGTGCTTGATCTTACTGCTGTGCATACGACGACCATGCTCGCACGGCCTGTTCGCTGGGTCAGCGGCGTTGCCTCTATGCCAAAAAATAACGCGTCATTGAATCAAAATGAGCATGACTTTGGCGTGGTAGGTATTGATGCCGATAGACAAATCGTTTGGCAGACGACCATGCCTGAGCGTGTCCATGACATCGTTGTTCAGCCTACAAATGTATCTGAATCTCAAGTTCAGGATAGCAATGTCGACCAAAGGCGCGATGTCGTCGTCATGGGTCGTCGTCCAAGTGAAAAATTCTGGGTGCTTGATGCCTCAAATGGACAAGTACAACATGCGATCAAAGCGGATTTACATCGTCACTTTTATGGTCATGCTTGCTATAGCTTAGATGGTGAGCTGCTGTATGTGACTGAAAATGACACCGTCAGTCTGGCAGGTAAAATCGGTGTTTATGATACTAACGACGCTTATAAAAAAGTAGCAGAATTTAACTCTTATGGCATCGGCCCGCATGAGCTGATTATGCATCCCGATGGAGAGACATTAGTCATTGCAAACGGTGGCATTAAGACTGAGCAGGCCTCACGTGAAGAGCTAAATTTAGATACTATGCGACCATCGCTAGTCTACCTCAATCGTCATGATGGCACACTGCTTGAGCAAGTGGTGCCTGAGCACAATCAGATGAGCATACGTCATTTAGCGATGCACAATGATGGCACTGTCATGATCGGTATTCAGTTCCAAGGCGAAAAGCATATCAATGTACCGTTAGTACTGACTCACCAGCGCGGTGATGTTAGCTTTACGCCACTGACTATGCCAAACAATCAATGGCAACGCTTTCATCAATATATTGCGAGCGTCGCCGTTGATAGCGACCGTAATTTGCTTTGTGTGACCACTCCGATTGGTGGCTGTGCGGCAATTTATGACTTACATACTCGAAAGTTGATTGATGATGTGAGCTTGCCAGATTGTGCAGGGGCATCCGTCTTATCCAGTGCCAATAGATCAACGAACAAAGTCGACGATCCTATCGAGTCATCAGGATTTATTGTGAGTGATGGGCAAGGGCAATTGACCGCGTTAAGAGTGAGTGTTTCGTCAGATTCAAAATTGAATGGTAAAGATGATAAGCATATTAGTACAGACAGCCAGTTGCATATGATGTCCTTTGATAACCATTTGCAAGCGTTATAATACGTAGCCATTGGCACAGTTACTGTCATTGAGGAGATAAAACATTAGCTTGGAAATCCGTTTAGATGCTATTAGACAGCAGCTCGCACAGGCAGATATTGAGCTACATATCAGCAAAAAGCGTGTCAAAAACATCAATTTTCGTTTAAAGCCGCATGTCTTGATGGTTTCTGTACCACTGCATATTAGTGATTCACAAGCTGCTGACGCGGTGGCGCGGCGAGTGTCTTGGGCGATTAACCACCATCCACAAGTGCTAGAACAGCATCAACGCAAACAAGGCGCACCATCAGACCTTACAACTGCTGACCAGCCTATTTATCTATGGGGTAAAGTACAGCCACTTACCTTAAGTCATGGTGAAAAAGTTGCCTACTATCGCCAGCAGCTCTCCGATGTCATGCCGTCGCTATTTGAGAAATGGCAGCCAATCGTTGGCACTTACGCCAATGAGATACGAGTAAAAAAAATGCACACACGCTGGGGCAGCTGTAACACGCGCGCGAAGCGAATCTGGCTGTCCGTTTATCTTCCTGCCTATCCTATCGAATGCACCGAATACGTCATCGTCCATGAACTGTGCCATTTGCATCATGCCAATCATAGCCCTGCATTTTGGCAAACGGTGGCGAGTGCCATGCCAGATTATCGGCAATGGCATAATATACTGGCAGGCAAGAGAGGGCAGTTGGATTGAGAGATCCATATATTGAGTTCATTAATTCTTTGAGCGACTTTCCCATCTAAATGACTTTCACTGTGTGAGAGTCATTTGTCTCCCTTTTTTCATCCTATTTAAAACGGCGACACATGTTGATAAGACTGATATGATAAGAAATAACGGTACAAATCGTGTCGTTTAAATCAAATTTTATATACAAGGATGGCAGATGGAAAACGTCAATCAAGCTGAGTTTTGGCAGGAGCGCTATGAGAAAAACAGTACTGGCTGGGATATGGGACAAGTATCACCACCGCTCAAAGCTTACATTGACCAGCTACTCGAAAGTGCCAAGGATGAGGCAATACTCGTACCAGGTGCTGGTAATGCTTACGAGGTAGGCTATCTATATGAGCAAGGATTTACCAATGTCACGTTGGTCGATTTTGCGCCAGCCCCGATTGAAGCCTTTGCGGCGCGTTATCCCGACTTCCCATCTGAGCAGTTAATTTGTGCGGACTTTTTTAACTTATCAGCTGAGCAGTATCAATTTGATTGGATACTGGAGCAGACGTTTTTTTGTGCGATTAATCCAGTGCGCCGTGATGAGTATGTGCAGCAGATGGCAAGGTTACTAAAACCACAAGGCAAACTGGTTGGTTTGTTATTTGATACTGACTTTGGACGAGAGGAACCACCATTTGGTGGCACTAAAGAAGAGTACCAGCAGCGTTTTCAAAGCCATTTTGGTATTGATATTATGGAACCTAGCTATAATTCACATCCAGCACGGCAAGGTAGTGAGTTATTTATAAAGCTGCGAGCGAAATGAGCTCGCGCTTGATATTGTCCCGAGCTTGCGCTTCTAATTGGCTATAGTAATAATCAGTCAAATAGAGTTTGGGATGCGCTAGTAATCCTTGTAATACCGCAGTGCGCCCATCACGGTAGTTGTCATCTGCGACGTGTGCATATTCTTGACGTATCGCTTGTGCATACTGCTGATAGGTAGACCAAGGCGCACCCAAAATACTCAAATCCATATCTAGCAGATATGCCGCATCACTGTATTTAACACTATCTATCGACTCATCTACCTGATGATTGGCCGTCATCATGATGAATGCGTAGATGTCTTGGCACTGCTCTGGGCGTAGATAAGAACTCAACGCGCCTACGGCATATTCAGCGCTTTTTTGCTCATTATCTACGCGTGTTGGGTCGTATATCACATCATGATAATACAGTGCCAACACCACGATATACGGAGCAGTTAGATGGTGTTTAATGCTTTCAAACTGTACCAATAACTGCTCAATATGACTCAGGGTATGATAAGCTCGTTGTGGTTCACCGTAGCGCACAGAGATATCTTGCCAGAGGGCTTGTGCGTCGTCTGGTGTCACATCACTATTGAGAGCAGACAAGCATAAGTAAAAATGATTGCCCAGCTCCATATTTATAGGTGGCAATTCATTCATAATTAACCTTTGTCACTTGCCATTTATTTTGTATTAGCCGCATCTTTAAATGCCTTATTAAATACTTCTCCGAGCAAGCTGATATCATCGACACGGGCATAATTTAAGCGGGTGACAAAAGCAATATGGCGGTGTGGTCCTTCTTCAGCTAGAGGTACAGCGACAGCATTTTGATTTTGCAAGTGCAACTGATCGAGTGCCATTTCAGGCACTAGGGTCGTGCCCATGTTGGCAAGCGCCATTTGAATCAGCGTGTTTAGACTGGCATCCGAGAAGCTTGATTTCATCTGTGCACGGTCAAAATGACAGACAGATAGCGTCTGATCGGTTAGGCAGTGGCCTTCACCAAGGAGCATAAGATTGGCAGTAGCTAGCTCGTCAGCGCTGATGGTATCAAGCTTGGCATGTACATCGTCTTTTGGGAAGACGGCAAAGAAGTCTTCACTCCAAAACTCAAAACTGTGCAGGCCATCTACAGCATATGGCAGCGCAATGATAGCCGTATCGATATGACCGTAGCGCACTTGCTCAAGCAACCGCTCGGTTTGCTGCTCAACGATCGTCATGCGGAACTCTGGATACTGAGCACGCAGCGCAGGTAGAACCTTTGGTAGCAAGTAAGGCGCAATTGTGGGAATGATACCGACGGTCATCGGATACGCCAGCGGCGTCTGATGGCTATGGGCGCGTGTGGTCAAATCGCTCACTTCAGAGAACACGCGCTGTGCCCTTGTGAGGATTTCTTGACCGATAGGCGTAATCAGTACTTGCTTGTTATTGCGCTCAAAAATCTGTGTATCTAGCTGTTTTTCTAATTCTGCGATACCCAAGCTCAGGGCAGACTGCGAAATATTACAATCTTCGGCAGCACGTTTGAAGTGACGATGTTTGGCGACGGCTAGGGCAAACTCAAGTTGTCGTAAAGTAATCATAAAACCTCTCTTTTAATGGGTTTTTAATGTAATTTATCCTGTCAGTAAGCCTCTATAAGGCAGCAAATTACCAGTTATGTACCAATGATAGGATATAGAAAGCATAGTTTAACAAGTTTAATAAAACAAAACATCACATTAAAAACTTTTAACTGGATTAACCGTAGAATTCGCGTATAGTTTGTCGGGTAGCCCAGAAAGCTAAAGGGCTAGTTAAAAAATCCCTATAAATAATTTTAATTTACTTAACAAGAGAGGAGCCAATCATGGCGTCTATTATCAATCAAGCAATCCCAGAATTTTCAGCCGATGCCTATGTAAACGGTGAGTTCAAAACCATCACCTCAGAAGACGTAAAAGGCAATTGGGCGATCTTCCTATTTTACCCAGCTGATTTTACCTTTGTTTGCCCAACTGAACTAGAAGACATGGCCGCTCATTACGACGAGCTAAAAGGTTTGGGTGTTGAAGTATACTCAGTATCAACTGACACGCATTTCACGCACAAAGCATGGCATGATTCTTCAGAAGCGATCGGCAAAGTACAGTATCCAATGATCGGCGATCCTACTGGTAAAATCACTCGCGGCTTCAATGTCATGATTGAAGAAGCAGGTTTAGCAGAGCGTGGTACGTTCCTAGTAGATCCTGATGGTCTGATCCAAGTAGCAGAAATTCATGCTGGCGGTATCGGCCGTAGCGCAAAAGATATGCTACGTAAAGTAAAAGCCGCTCAGTACGTTCGTGAGAACGATGGCGAAGTTTGCCCAGCAGCTTGGGAGCAAGGCGGCGATACACTTAAGCCAAGTCTTGACCTAGTCGGTAAAATCTAAATAGCTATTTCATCCCTTAGATAAAGTAGCGCTGACTTTTATACTTTTAGTGTGAATCAGTTCTACAAATAAAGACCCCATTAACTGATGTTGATGGGGTTTTTTTATGACGCTAGCTACAATCTTATGAGTCTTATTTATTGATCATAAGCGTAGTAGGCGTAGTATATTCGAACCACTATTAAAGTGTTACAGCGTTAGACTCGTTTAGCCTACTACTGTAGTACTTGCACTCGTCTGCCTCGTACCACTTTTAATATTGATTGACTATATAGTGAATTCAGTATAAAAACGATACAGTGGGACTGGGATAAATTTTTCGCAGCCTCTGTCTGCATAGCCACAGCACGCAAGGAAAATTTAGACCAGTTCGACCTTGATATATAATGTATTTGTTTTATTTAAGATTGACTATATCAGGCGCGAGATCGTTCTTTATTTTTATCAATAATCTTATAAATCTCGTCTTTGAGATGTAATTTACGCCGTTTCATTTGTTCTATTTCTTCTTCACGGCTGGCATGCTTGACTAGATCTTTTTCGAGATAATTGATTTTTTGATCAAGCTCGGCATGCTCATCAAAAATACTCGCAAAATGACTGTCTTTGAGCTTCAGTTCGGCAACAATATCTCTATTATCGTGGAAAGTATGTGTTTTTCTCATGTGTTCATCCTTGTCATGAAACGCAAGCTTGTCATAAGCAATCGCGTATGGTGTTAAAAAGACGGCTTAACTTAAGAACTATTATCGATTGTAGCGTCTCGATTGTAGCGAAAAAATAGCCTAGATACTATGGCTATTATCTACCAGTATATTTGTATTTAATTAATTAAACCTATTAACGATTGATTTTATAAAACGTAAAGTTTGAGTTTCTCAGCTTGCCCAAATACTGCGAACACCTGATAATAGGGTCATTCAAGAGCGAAAGCTCGATATATACAAGGTTTTTTATAAAATTATTAAGTGTAAGAATTTCATATTTAGGCGTGCAGCATGACAGTTGCCGTTACATATTCAGTCATAATGAGGAACTAACATGATAGATCAAAATTTATTAGACGCAGTTAAGACATATAGCGAAAACATGACGCGCCCGATTACTTTTGTATTGGGTAGCGGTGAGCACGATAAGCGCGCTGAATTGATCGACTTTTTGAGCAAGATTGCGGGTACGACTGACAAAATCAATTTCGATGAGCAGGTTATCGATGACAGTTTGCCAAGCGCGATTAGTTTTAAAGTAGTCAGTCATGTTGATGGAGAGACTGCTGATACAGGTATCGTATTTAGTGGTATTCCTGGTGGTCATGAGTTTACCTCATTGATCCTAGCCATTTTGCAAGCGGGTGGTCATACGCTGAAATTGGATGAAGGTATCCAAAAGCTAATCAAACGCTTCAACAAGCCGCTACAGTTTCAGTCCTACGTGTCACTATCATGCCATAACTGCCCAGAAGTGGTTCAGGCGTTGAATCAATTTGCGCTACTAAACGATGGTATCAGCAATGAGATGATCGATGGTGCGCTCTTCCAAGAGCAAGTAGAAGCAAACAAAATTCAAGGTGTACCGGCCGTATTCTTGAACGGTAAACCATTTGCCAATGGTCTGATTGACACTGCCAAACTGATTGGAAAATTACAAGAGCAGTTTCCTGATCTGTTGTCAGATGTGGAAGATGATGCTGAGCAACTAGAGCAGCAAGATGTCACTGTCATTGGTGCAGGTCCTGCAGGCGTTGCAGCAGCTATTTATACCGCGCGTAAAGGCTTAAAAGTCACCATTGTCGCTGATCGTATCGGTGGACAGGTCAAAGACACGCAAGATATCGAAAACTTGATCTCTGTACCTTTAACCAATGGTACTGATTTGTCGACTAATTTCGTTAAGCACTTGGCTGAGTACAATATCACGCTAAGAGAGCATGTCAGTGTGAAAGATATCGGCGAGACAGAAGAAGAAAACTACAGTATCAATCTAAATACAGGCGAGACGTTTGAAACTCGTAGTATTATCTTGGCGACAGGTGCCCAATGGCGTAAGCTTGGCGTACCGGGCGAAGAAGAAAATATCGGTAAAGGCGTGGCGTTTTGTGCCCACTGTGATGGTCCATTCTTCAAAGGTAAAGACATCTCAGTGATCGGCGGTGGTAACTCAGGCGTTGAGGCTGCGTTAGATCTGGCAGGCATTGTTAAGCACGTCACTGTATTAGAGTTCGCTGATGAGTTAAAAGCAGACCAGGTATTGATCAATAAAGCCAAAGAAAAATCCAATATTGAATTCATCACTGGTGCTGCAACCCAAGAGATCAAGGCGACTGATGGCAAAGTATCGTCCATCGTCTATCAAGATCGCAGCACAGGCGAGACACATGAGCGTGATTTATCAGGTGTGTTTGTACAAATCGGTCTCGTACCAAACACTGAATTTGTCAAAGGCTTTGTCGATTTAAACCGCTTTGGTGAGATTGAGATTGATGAGCGCTGCCGCACCGATCGCAAAGGTATTTTTGCTTGCGGTGATGTGACCACCGTACCATTTAAGCAGATTAATATTGCAATGGGTGAGGGTAGTAAAGCAGCATTGGCAGCATTTGAATATTTGGTTATGCAGTAAGTTTTAGTATCAGAATTAGTCTTAGAAGAAAAAGCCACCTTAATTGAGGTGGCTTTTTTTTGCGTTTTTATAGGAATTTTTCTATAGAATAGCGCCTAAAGTTTAAAAACCAGTCATTTTGATGAGTGAACAAAGCAATTTCTCTTGAAAAATGTCATCATCTACGTTACAAATGCGCCATTTTCGTTACAAATACGGGTCTTAGATGCGATAATAAGCCCAATAAAACCTATCATAGCGTCACG
Source organism: Psychrobacter pacificensis (assembly GCF_018336615.1). Taxonomy (NCBI): domain Bacteria; kingdom Pseudomonadati; phylum Pseudomonadota; class Gammaproteobacteria; order Moraxellales; family Moraxellaceae; genus Psychrobacter; species Psychrobacter pacificensis. The sequence continues at coordinate 557,640 of NZ_CP048752.1, forward strand.
AACTATAAGGAAAATAGGCATGGAATATATAGAATATATAGAATCTTTTTTTGCCCTAGTCGGGGATCTAACATGGGGCTGGGCACTCGTGCCTATGTTAATTATTTTTGGTTTATTATTTACCATTGTGGGCAGGTTCGCTCAGTTTACATATTTTAAACGTATGTTCCGTGTGTTTAAGACGGACGAAGTAGGAGACGACGGCATTTCTGCCCGTCAGGCGTTGCTCGTGTCGATCGGCGGACGTGTTGGCGGTGGTAACATTGCTGGTGTTGCCGTTGCAATCTCTTTAGGTGGTCCCGGTGCAGTTTTTTGGATGTGGGTTGTGGCACTCATCGGCATGATGACCAGTATTGTTGAATGTAGCTTGGCTCAGCTTTACAAGCGCAGAGATAATGATGGTAACTTTCGCGGCGGCCCTGCAACTTATATTTTACACGGTTTAGGTAAAGATTATCGTTGGCTCGCTGTCATTTATGCTATTGCTTTACTACTGTCTTTTTCCATTGGATTTATCGCATTCCAAGGTAATACAGTAGCAGGTTCCGCGCTTGAAAGCTTCGGGATTGATCGCTGGATATCAGGTGCGGTACTGGTGATTGCGGGTGGATTTATCGTCTTTGGTGGTATCCAGCGTATTGCAAAAGTCGCTGACGTTGTGATTCCTGTAATGGCGCTGATTTACATTGGGATGGCACTAATTATCATCGTGTTGAATATCGCCGATCTGCCTGCACTGATGGCAATGATTGTCAAAAATGCATTTGGTATTGAATCTGTTGTCGGTGGCGGTATCGGTGTGGCGATTGAGCAAGGCATGAAGCGCGGCCTGTTCTCTAATGAGGCAGGTTTGGGTTCTGCGCCTAACATTGCCGCCACTGCTTATGCCACGCATCCAGTCAGTCAAGGTATCTCGCAGTCACTATCAGTATTTATCGATACCATCGTTGTCTGTAGTGCCACGGCATTTATGATTTTGCTAAGCGGCGTTTATCAGCCAGGTGCCGAAGTTGATGGTATTGTACTGGCGCAGCAAGCGCTCACCGCGCAGCTGGGTAATTGGTCTCAGTATGTGTTGACCATCTCGCTACTATTGTTTGCATTAAGCTCGATCATGTATAACTACTACATGGGCGAAAATGCGATTAACTTCTTGGTTAAGAAGAATACTAAAACGGCAACCTTCGTGTTGCGTGTTGTGGTGATTGCGATCTTGTTCTTGGGCGCAGTCGCTCCAGCAGCTACCACCGTGTTCTTCTTCGCCGATCCATTGATGGGCGTACTGGCACTTGCCAACTTATTGGCCTTGATTATGCTGTTCCCGCGTGCCAAGCGCTTACTTGACGACTTTGCCCGTCAATTAAAATCAGGCGTCAAAGAGCCGTTATTCGATGCGCAAGAGTATGAGAAATTAGATCTCGATCTGAGTGCATGGGGCAAAAAAGCAGTAAAAGAGGCATTAGAGCAAAAACAGTAAAACGTTATACTCGAAGTCTTATCAAATAAAAAACCACTTTAGCTTGGCTAAAGTGGTTTTTTTGTGGAAAGTGTTATTTAGCCGACAATATACCCGATAACGAGACAACCTCACCCGCTTCATCTTCTTCGATAATCCGTGTCTCTTGCAGTGCTGCTTGAATCCAAGCCTTGATATGCGGGTTATTCAGCATGGTCTGGCAATACTGCTTAGTCAGTGGTTGCAAAGTGATATTAGACGTATCAGCATAGGTCTGTAATCGCAACACCACTGGGGCAAAAAAGACATCAGCTGCTGTGAAATGTCCAAACAAATAACTGTTCGTCGAACGTCCTTTTAAGCAATCGGCAAAGATAGCCTCAATACGAGCAATATCAGATAAGCACGCACTGCTCGGTTGTATTTTAGCAGTTGCTCTGATATTCATCGGCATCTCATTACGAATACCTGATAATCCTGAATGCATCTCAGCAATGATGCTTTGGCAATAGGCGCTGTTGATTCTATTTTGATGGTCAGTTTGAGCGTTAGTGTCAGGCTTATTGATGCCTGTCCAAATATTGATATCCGTAAAGTACTCATCAATATGTATCGCAATGGCTAACGTATCCCAAACAGTGACTTTTTCATTGCCTTCACCGTAGACCAATACAGGGACTTTTCCTGTTGGTGAATGCGCCTCAAGTATTGGGCGTGCTGAGGGATCAAACAATTCAATCAGCTGCTCGTCAAAGTCAACATTGAACGCTTTTAAGAGTAACCATGCCCGTAGCGACCAAGAGGAGTAGTTTTTATTGCCGATAATCAGTAGTGGTTTTTGCATTTTTAAATCCTATTCAACGATCACAGTGACTTCTGATTGTGTACTCAATGTCAAAAATTAACCAGTCTATAACTTGCGTGATATCTCTATCATTCAAATGATATCCCAAAAAATGCCCATCCAAAATCTGGATGGGCATTTTTATTTTTAGCGCTAGCAAGTTTTATTAGCTTAATAACAGGCTAGTCGTCTAACAAATCCATTTGCTTGGCGGCTTCATAGATACCGTTTGAGCGGTTACCCGTACGGCAAAAGATAAGCATTGGCTGCTCAGCTTGGTTAAAGAAATCTGCAAATGCTTCGACATGGTGCTGAGTCAAGCCATTACCTGAGAATGAAATCTCTTTATAAGCAAGTCCTGCTTCCTTAGCAGCGGCTTCAATCTCTGCGCTGGTTGGCTGATTTGGTTCTTCACCGTCAGGACGGTTGTTGATAATGGTTTTAAAGCCATTTTCGGCAATCATAGGGACTTGGTCAGGGGTGATCTGTCCGGTAAAGCTAACTTCATGGCTCATAGGAGCTCCTTTTTTATTGGTTGAGTTGGTGGTGTAAAATACATTTATGATTGAGCCAAAGCGAGCAATATGACTATAGCAAGCCCTGCATCAATGCGCTTTGATACAGCAGTTTGGCGCGTGCGCCCGTACCGCAAAACATCAATATGGGCTTTGGCATCGCATGATAAAACTCAGCAAACTGCTCTACGGTCAGCATACTCAAGCGCTCATCATCGAATGGTAGATGATGATAGGTTAAGTTTGCTTCTTTTGTAGCAGTTGCCAAATCACAGCTGTTAGGCTGTGTTTCGATCTCAGCGTCTGGACGTATATTGAGTACTGAGCGATAGCCAAGCTCGGCAATTTTGATACATTGGCTTGGATAAATTTGCTTATAAATCGTTAGGTCATTGGTCATAAATAGCTTCAGTTATCGTTATTAATATATATTTATTATTGAGCTCGTGGCAGAGATGATAAAAATAAGGTCATGCATTGTTGAGACTGAAACGACGGGTGATATGTGTTTATGTACCATTAGCCTATGTTCAGTCAATCTAGCATAACACAGGCTCTATCATAGCGATATTGTACGATAGACGACAGTAGCGATTAAAAGCGCGGTACAAAAATAATGACGCAGCTAAATGTCTTTCAAGGCATCGACGGCATCTAACGTACTGAGATATACCTGCCCTGACAGCTCACTAATGAGCGGGGTCTGCCCGATGATATCCATGACAGGGCCCTTAATAAAACTAAAATGTAAGCGCTTGTTTTGCAGCGCAAGCTCTTTATTTAAGGTACTGAGCATCTCTTGTGCTGTCAGATCAATATGATTGACCGCGGCCATGATCAAAATAATTTCCTGCGCTGCTGGATATTGCTGCATTGCATTTAGAATACGGCGGTGTACCGATTCACTATTGCCAAAAAACAGACTCTCATCGATACGCAGCATCAATAAATTGTCAAAAGTCACCACATCGTGACGATTGATATTGCGAAAGTGTCCGGTACCGCCCAGCTGTCCCACGATGGCGACATGTGGCTTACTTGATTGCCAGATGAGACTGGCGAATGACACCATTAGCCCAATAACCAAACCCGTATTTAGCCCAAATATGAGCACACCGACGAACGCTGCCAAAAAGCTAGCTCCATCCAAGCGATCGCGTTGCCAAGCAGACTTTAAAGTCGCAATATCTATCAGACCAATGATAGAGGCCATGATGGTTGCACCGAGTAACGCATAAGGCAAGGGTGCAAGTGCATTACTAAAGGCAATCAGCGCGGCAATCATTACCAGCACCGTCACAAGGCTGGCAAGGGGTGTCTTTGCTCCAGAATCTGCATTGATCGCCGTGCGTGAAAAGCCACCTGCGACCGCAAAGCTCTGGAACAGTCCGCCAGATAGATTGGCAAGACCAAGACCCGTCAGCTCATGGTTGGCATCGAAGCTCTCACCGCGCAAGCGTGCGTAAGTACTGGCAACGGAACTGCTAGAGACAAAAACAATTAGTGCCATCAATCCTGCGGTCGGCAAGAGTTTGAGCGCTTCTTGTAGGTCGGTCATATGCGGTAGTGTAAAGCTGGGTAGACCATGCGGGATACGACCAATGGTCGCAACCCCTAACGAATTCCAGTGCAATAGAATACTTAGAACGATAGCAATACCCAGTAAAACCAATGGAAATAAACGTTCGGCCCATTTGGCATACGATGATGACAGCCATGTTCGCCATACCCATTGACTCGCGTAGCGGTTAGCGACCAAAAGTACAAACGCGATAATACCAATCACTAAGGTCAGCGGATGCACCTGACTGGCATAGCGCTGCATGGTAGATAAATAGCCAACCAAGCTGCTACCAGCGATAGGTATCGCCATCAGATACTTCAGCTGACTGACAAAGATAAGCACTGCCGCGCCGCTCACAAACCCTGCTGAGACGCCGCGACTGATAAACTGCATAATCCAGCCAAGCTTTAGCCGCCCTGCAATCCACAGTAATGCCCCTACCATTAATGCCAATAAACTCGCCATCAGGGCATACTGCTCTGTGCCTTGCTCAGCATAAGGCAGTAGACCACTGGCCGTCATGATGGCAGTGATTGCAACGGGCCCAACAGCTTGTACGTTGCTAGAACCAAGCCAAGCATAGACGAGTACAGGCACGATCGCAGAATACAGACCATACACGGGCGGCAGACCAGCAAGTACCGCATAACCTAGGCTTTGTGGTATCACCAGTACGCCCACCACCAGTCCTGCGACCAGATCAGTCGGTAATGCTGTGAGCTGGTATTGGCGCAGCCAAGTAGGAATCAGACGTGCAGCGATAGAAGACATATCAATACATCACCAAGATAGAAAGCAGTATAAAACAGTCAGGCGAGTACGGCATTATTCGGTTTTGGCACAAAATCTCTGATAAAGCAGATCTAATACGGCTAAAGCATCATCACTTGCGATACGATAGTAAATTTGCTTGCCCTCACGGCGAGTGGCAACCAGCTCATCCTTACGCAAGATACCCAGTTGCTGCGACAAGCTTGGCTGTCCAACACCAACCAACCCCTCAAGCTCACCGACGCAGTACTCACCTTGTGTCAACTGACAAAGTAAAAGTAGGCGATCAGGATGAGAGAGCGACTTTAGTAATTGGCTGGCCTGCATCGATGCTTGTTGCATTTGTTTGGCAAGATCAATAGATGAAAAGTCGGCGCTATCAGAGGACGTATCATGGTTAGCGCTATGAGTAGATGTACTCATTGATGAAATAGAAGTAGCCAGAATAAGCTCCTTATATAATAGGGCAGTCACTGCCATATTATTTTCAATAACATAGGGTTGATTATCAATGATATCGCGCCACATAGCAAGATATAATTATTTACATTATATAAATTGATAAAATGTATTGCAGTTGCTATATTAGTAATAACAAAAAAATCGTAATGATAAGCAATCATTATATACGACTCAATATCATACTTAAGCGTTAATTGAATATAAAAACCACATTGCCATAACACTCAAACACTCATAAATAGACAAAGAGGCAGCCATGCAAGTTCATTCTTTCTTAGATAGAGACACAGAAACCTACACACATGTACTGGCTGATGTCGAGCAGCAGCTATGTGCCATGATTGATCCAGTATTAAACTTTGATGCAAAATCAGGTAGGACGAGCACAAGCAGCGTTGACGAGGTCATTGAGTTCGTACGTGAGCGCGGTTGGGCGCTGAAATACATTATTGAGACGCACGCTCATGCGGATCATTTATCGGCGGCGATCCATGTCAAAGAAAGCCTGGGTGGACAATTGGTCATCGGTCAGCACATCACTGAAGTACAAAAAATATTTAAGCAAATCTTTAACTTTGATACCAGTTTCCGCACCGATGCCAGTCAGTTTGATATTTTGACAGACGATGGTGAGACGTTAGCGCTCGGCAGTATTACAATCACAGCCATGTATGTGCCAGGTCATACTCGTGCTGATATGGCCTATGTGGCGGCTGATAATGAGAAAACAGTGGTGTTCGTCGGCGATACGTTATTTGCCCCTGATGTGGGCACGGCTCGCTGTGATTTCCCAGGTGGTGACGCAAAGACGCTTTATCGCTCTATTCAAAAACTGCTCGCACTCCCTGAAGATACTGTGATGTATCTGTGCCATGACTATCCGCGTGAGAGTCGCCAGCACTGCCCAACGACTACCGTTGCTGCCCAAAAATTAGAAAATATCCATGTCAAAGACAGTATCAACGAAGCAGAGTTTGTGCAAATGCGTGAGCGCCGCGATGCAACCTTGGACATGCCGCGTCTGATTATACCAGCGGTACAAGTGAATATTGATGCGGGGAACTTTCCCGCGCCAGAGGACAACGGTACGCGCTATCTAAAAGTACCTATCAATGTCCTTGGTGAATAAATCAAAGCGTGTCATGACTAAAAAATGTGATATATCGCATCGCGCTGTAGGGTAGGCACTTATCTATAAATGACTATGCTAAAATTATTGATACAAACCGATCGAGACACTCCAGAACAATTAAAATAGGACACAGATAATGAGTGAACACAGTTTTCATTTAGTATGCCTGCATTGCCAGGCCACCAACCGTGTTCCGGCTGCACGGCTAAGCGCTGCACCGAAATGCGGTAAATGTAGTCAATCATTATTGACCGCAAGCCCGCATGAGCTTAATGCACAAACGGCCAATAAGGTTATCCAAAAAAACGACGTATTGACCATCGTAGATTTTTGGGCGAGCTGGTGCCAGCCGTGCATTATGATGGCACCAGAGTTCAAGACGGCTGCTGGTCAATTGCCGCAGGTAGTGTTTGCCAAAGTACAGACGGATAAATACGAGCAAGCGGCAGCCCCTTATAATATCCGAAGCTTACCGACGATGGTTGCCTTTAGAAATGGTAAGGAAGTCGCGCGTCAGTCAGGCGCACTACCAAGCAATCAAATCATCCAGTGGGTGCAAAGCCTGCAGGCGTAGGGCTTAGTAAAGTAGTATTACTCAGATTAGATTATGACTCATCAAAGTTATAGCCATAAAAAGCCAATATGCTGAGCGCGTATTGGCTTTTTTGTTATGCCACGATTCTATCTTAACGAGAGTGCAGATCGCTAAATCTTATTCACCATAAATCTTGATGCCATTGGCAAAGCTACAACGTTGAATACGGGCAGATTGGACAATCGCATCGCGCTCACCATAGAGCCGCGATAACTTTGCGTCACGCGCTTTGGTATTATTGCTTTTGCCAACCCCAAAGCTAATATTGGGAGAGATACCCCAGCGTCCTGCAGAAATCCCCACGCCCACGCCGGACGCTGCAAAAGTAGATTGCTCATTGCGCGCCGCTTCGACATAACGGTTGACGCGATTGTATTCTTGGCTCAATGCTTGGCAATCATAGTTTTGATAAGTGCTGGGCGGCACATATTGCGGCGTGACATTGCCCGTAGAGGCACAGCCTGAGAGCGCAAAAACGCCAACTGTTGCCAGTAGTGTCGCTTTGGTAAACGTTTTCATAGTGGCTCCATTAAGCTAAGTAATTGCATTTATATCTATTTAAGATAGCAAAAATAGCATGTTTAAGATATTGAAAAAATATAAATGGTTAAATATTTTACGGTCTTAACGCCTGCTTATGCGATAGCAATACGATATTTACTCAAAATATTAAAGCGCTGCTACAACGACAATTCCTTATCAAAATAGGTTGGCGGGTTTGACAAAGGCGAGTATTACAATGCCAACATATGCGATAGCTGCAATTAGGATACCTGTTTTGCTCTGAGTGGGTGTCGCAAGGGCATTAAAGGCTTTGATGCTTGAGCTAATCGCTGCGATAAGTAAGATGATTTTGGCAAATACCCACTGTACAGGCGCATTAACACTCATCAGTTGCATGAGCATGATCGCACCTGATACGATCAGTAATGCATATATAATATGAGTGGCGATTTTGACCACGCGTGGCGCGCGTCTATTTGCGCTGAGCACTAAGTAGCTCTGATATAAGAACAGCACAATGGTCAGTACTGCCATCAGCATGTGTAGATGTTTCATCGAATATTGCTCCTGCTAGAACTGCATTATATGGGCTTATTTAAAACATTTTATTGTCAGCTATTTATTTTGACCCGCGCATAATGGACTGTCAGGGCTTTGACCTTGCCACTCTGTCGGTGTATAAGCATGAATGGCTAAGGCATGTACTTGACCGCCTTGTGACGTCAATAAAGGCGTGACCAATCCATATATTAGCTGATGACGCCCGACCAGTCGCTTGCCCTCGAATGCCTCACTGACAATAGTGAGCTTAAAGTGGCTTTCTTTACCTTCGAAATAGCCAGCATGGACCATCGACTCATTGATTAGTTCAATGTGCTGCGGCTCTAGAGCCTGTAGCTTGGCATGAAGTGCATCGGCGGTAGGTGTAGTGCTCATAACAATCCTTCAATGTATATTGCGCAATTCTATTAGGCAATCTGCAAATGATATCTATCGGCATTATAGCAGACATAGAAACCAGTATAGCGCGCGTTTTAAGACCTCTTAAATTGTGACAACCATAAATAATAAAAGTAAAAAAGCAAAGCGCAGCTCAGAGTCTGTACTTTGCTTTTTGGTATTTGCGCACTTCATGAGTCGTAGCTTAATACGCTAAGTCACGTGTTAACGACGCGCCTTTTGATACAGTGGCATTACTTTTGGCATCAATGATTGTAGCTCCGCGATACGGCTGCTGCTCGTTGGGTGAGTGCTTAGGAATTGAGGCGGCTCGCCTTGGCTCGCACGCTGCATTTTTCGCCATAAAGTAATAGCGGCCTGCGGGTTATAACCTGCGCGCGCCATTAACTCAAGACCAATTTGATCGGCTTCGCTCTCTTGGGTACGACTGTGCGGACGGCTCAAGCCTAGATCGCCAGCAACGCTTGCTAGCTGCGCTTGACCTTGTGATAGACCAAAGATACTAGCAGCAACACCGATACCTGTTTGGGTCGCGTATTCGCGTGAGATGCGTTCACGTGAGTGCTCACGTAATGCGTGAGAGATTTCATGACCCATGATCGCAGCAATCTCATCATCAGTTAAGTTCAGACGGTCAATAATGCCTGAGTAAAACATAACCTTACCACCTGGCATAACAAAAGCATTCAACTGATCAGATTTGATCGTGTGTACTTCCCATTTCCATTTTGCTGCATCTGCACGATAAACACCCACTTGACCAACCAAACGATTAGCAATTTTTTTCAAGCGATTCAATTGGGCGGTATTGGTATCTAATACACCTTTTGATCTTGCATCTTGCAGTGTCTTCGCGTAGCTCTGTGCAGATAACTGCAGTACTTGCTCGCTAGAAACCAACAATAACTGCTGACGATCGACGCCGACGGCACCAGTATTGGTCGTACTGGTACAACCAGTCAATGTTAGCGCGGACAATGAAGCCGCCATCACACCAGTGGTCAATAGTTTTTTCATAAAAAGCATCCTCTCGATAAATGGTAAAAAGAAAAATCAAACAAAGTAAATCGCGTTGCAGCAAGTAATGGCGCTATTTTTTATGGCTCTTTATCGACGCCCAATCACCTACTAAGACAGTAAAAGCCTGTTTAAGCTATCATTGTAAATAAGTATAATAATGTTAACCAAGTAAAACCAAGATAGGAAAAGTAACAATAGAGCGTATGATTGTAAGTGTAATAGACATTGTTCATAATGAAGTAACGTTTTGCTTTTAGTGATAGCAAAAAAATTTATAATCTTTTACAAACGTGACGTAAGGTAAACTGTGGACTGATAGGGTTTAACCGAAGTAGTAGGTATCAATGTCAGAGGATAAACCTCAAAGTGCTATTATTAATATGAAATAATTTATATTTTTCTAAAAGAAATTCCGTTTTTAAATCAATTGCTTATGTGGTATTTTCTCAAAAACGAAGGTCTGGACTGGAAATATCAGCCATAATTTTTAAAAAAGGTGTTGACACCCACAGAATATTTGCTAAAATAGCCAGCCTATCGAGACGGAGTGGTTGTTAACAACACGATGATTCGATAATAAGCGGGAATAGCTCAGTGGTAGAGCATAACCTTGCCAAGGTTGGGGTCGAGAGTTCGAATCTCTTTTCCCGCTCCAAATATGGCTTGAAAAAGCGCAAAAAGCCTCACTTTATAGTGAGGCTTTTTTTTATGCGTAAAATCCGACTTAGCGCTACTTTTTAGATAAATAATGGAAGATAAAGGACAGATCGACGCTCTATGGAAAGAAGAGAATATAGCAATAGCTGTCATGGGTGCTATGCACTAGGCGTATCAACTTAAATACTTGAGTACTTTTGTAAATACCCCATTCTTAACACAATATCATCGTAGAATAATTAAGCCACCTGCCTGTACTCAGCAGGTGTCATATCATTAAGTGAATCATGGGGTCTTTCGTTGTTATAAACCTTGATCCAGTCTTCAGTCAGCTTACTAACCTCGTTTAAATTACTAAAAAGATAACAGTCTAAAACCTCATTGCGGTAACTGCGATTAAACCGTTCAATAAAGCATTCTGATAAGGACAGCCAGGCTCGATATAATCAATATAGATGCCATGAGCTGATGCCCAATCAGTGAATACGCTAGATGTAAACTCACTGCCGTTATCCACACGAATTTGCTTAGGATAGCCATGCCACTCAGCTAGTTGATCAAGGTAACGAATTACTCGGAGTGAAGGCATACTGGTACCAATATCAATGCCTAATATAGTCAATCCACTATAAAAGCGTTACAGCGTTAACCTTGCTTGAAGTATGACAGATACATCTGCACTCGGCTGCCTTGTACCACTCTCAAATTGGATCAACTATACTTCACGGTTGTAATCATCAATCACATTAAAGGTTCGAAAGCGAATATTGTTGTGTAGTCTGTCGCTCATAAAGTCCATAGACCAAGTATGACCCAATGCGTTTGGCACACTTAACGGCTGGGGGTTACGTGCTGGTAGCCGTCTTTTAGACTTACGGCGTAGGTTTAAGTTTAACGCGGTATAAACACGGTGTACGCGCTTGTGATTCCAAGAATAGCCAAGCTTACGTATGCGTTTAAAGCACTTTGGGAAACCCCAACGATTGTGCTTGTCAGTAAGCTTGTTTAAGACATCAATAATCTCACTATCATCAGATAGCTTAGGCTTATAGTAGTAAGCGGTTCGACTTATGCAGACAACCTGACAACTCACTGCAATGCTGACATCATACTGCGCCTGTAATTCTTGCGCCCAGACTTTGCGCTCGGGTACAGGCGCTATAGCTTTTTTATGATCTCTTCGGGCATTTGCGCTTTAAGGCTTAAATCAGCATACATCTGTTTAAGCCTACGGTTTTCTTCTTCAAGCTCTTTTAGTCGTTTGACATCAGAGGCTTCCATACCGCCATACTTGGATCTAACTTCGCTATCGCTTCGTCTTGCGTTACTAAAACAGTCTCCCAGACTGTTTTAGTAACGTTCCTCATTATAAAAGTCGAGCTAGCAATCCCGTATTTACGACACAGCTTTTTAGCAGGTATCCCAGCGTCTTCTTCTTTTAATATGGATACTATTTGGGTCTCAATCATTCGTTTGCTCATATCAAAACTCCTGCTGGTATTTTAGCAGTTAGCTTCTACTTTTAAGTGTTATTATTTTTTTGGGGTGATTACCATTTAACGTCAAAAACATAGTTTCTAGGCTCTAAAATATAATCATTATCAATTATTATGATTTTTCCTACCTAGTGGTCGTTATTTCTCCTTGAATGGTCGAGTAGAAATGTGACCTGACCCCGTATATAGAATATAATAACAGTCACTACGGAAATTTGTTTACGATTACGCTATAGTTTCTGTACCTAAAAATACATTTAATTATTCGTATTCAATTATCATAATTCCTTAAGTGCAAGTAAGCATATTTAAGTTATACTAATGTTTATATAGTCAATTCAGCTTAACATAATTTGATATTGCTCGATTGTGCAAGTGTCTCTAATCGAGAATTATCTCAACACAGAAAAATAGGAAAAAGTATGTCAAATATCAATGAGTCTTTACAAGAGTTAATGGATCTTGATGGTGCGATGGGTGCCTGCATTGTGGATTATATGTCAGGTATGGTGTTAGGCACGATTGGTGGCGGTGTCGATCTTGAGCTGGCTGCTGCCGGTAACTCACAAGTTGTAAAGGCAAAAGTAGCAACGATGAAATCACTCGATATCAAAGGTGAAATCGAAGATATGTTGATCACACTAGAGTCTCAGCTACACATCATTCGTCCGACAGCCAGTCATGAAGATTTATTTATCTACTTAGTACTTGATAAATCAAAAGCGAACCTTGCATTGGCACGCCGTAAAGTACAGTCAATCGAAAGCAAACTAGAAATATAATTTGACCAAAATCAATTGAGCCAGTCACTATAGTGAAACCATTATAAAATGGTATAGCAAGATTAAACGCTATTTTTCGCAGCCTCTGGAGACGCAGTCACAGCAAGCAAGAAAAGTAGCGTTTAATCGAGCGCATTTCCTATGCTGTATCAATTTTATTGAGGTTCTACTATAGTTTATTGATTCTGCTTTATTACATCTGATGTATTACCTAGGATACACAATAAGGTCAAATTCGTTATATACAGTATGTATATAACGAATTATTAATTTATACATAGTTATAAGAACTTAATTAAATTTTAGATGTTCTATCAAATGGTGGCAAAATGAAATGTATTGCATACGTCAGCAGAGTGCCTATCAAAGATCGCAGTATTCGTATGCCTAGTGGATTATCAGACATTATTAGCGTCTCTAGTAAACACAATCCACAGTCACACATCACAGGCATCATATCCTATCGTGAAGGGCAGTATCTTCAGGTGCTGGAAGGTCCTGATATTGAAGTAGATAGACTGATGGCTAAGATATCATCTGATACTAGGCATGAAAATATCTGGGTTTTTCTGAATAAAAGTGTAACTGAACGTAGCTTTCGTAATTGGGGCATCAGCGTGTTCGACTTTGTGGATCAAGGCACTTTTTTTGATGATTTTATTGAAAAAAATAGCGTTGTCTTAAACAGTTTCGATGAGCAGCAAACAAAACGTATTCAGCCATTTTTTGATATACACAAGTCTAAGACCGCCTCCCAAAAGGATTATAAAGGTAAAAGTCTCAAATTATTGGCTTGGCCTGACCTAAATCATGTCAGTAATCCTCAAATGATTATGGATTTATGTGTCAAACTGACAAAAAAACCTTATCCGTTTGATACATTGGTCGCTAGTGGTGAGTTTGGATCTTCTCCTCAAGTCACAGAAATAATCAATGGGTTTGATCAATCAGGTATACTGAGCGTGACAGAGACACAGCCGTTAGACGAGCCAAAGGTTAATGAAAAAAAGCCTAATAAGTTTTATGGCGCGATCAAGAAATTCTTAGGAATGAGGTAAAAAATTGAATTATCAGAAGTTAGCTATCATTGGTGAAGTAGGCGCTGGAAAAACTCGAATGGTTAAGACGTTGAGTGAAATCAGCCCTTTTGAGACAGAGGCAAGATCGAGTATCGATATTGGTAAAGAGTACACGACTGTCGGTATTGATTATGGCAGAATTACTTTATCTGATGATATGGCACTAGGTATCTATGGAGCTCCAGGTCAAGAGCGTTTTTCTTTTTTGTGGGAATTTGTCAACTCCTCTTTGTGGGGCTTGCTCATCTTAATCAAGCATGGCGAGACGCCTGATTATGCAAATTTAGATAAACTGCTACACTTTTTTGCACCAGCAAAAAAGCAGACGACCTGTATCGTTGGTATTACTCACTGCGAAGATGCCGATAAACAAAGCGTGGCTGTGCTCGGACAAGAGATCAGAGTCATGCTGATGGAACACGATATAGTCGCGCCTGTGATCAATGTAGATCCAAGAAACAAAGAGTCCGCTGTGTCTCTATTATCATTATTTAATACCCTGAACAATCAAGGTTGATGTTAGATATGACTACACAAAACGAAAAATCACCTGCAAAAATAGCACTTTTGGGTCACATGAAAGCGTTGTGTGAGGCCAATAGAGAAATCGTATTGGTCAGCTTATGCACCACAGATGGTTTTCCTATTAGCTGCTTCTCGATCAAAGAGTTGAGCAACCAATCTGACAAGTTTGCGGCGATGAGCAGTACGCTATCAGCGCTCAGCGACTCATCAGCTGCCCAGATGAAACAAGGTAAGTGCGATATCACAATCGTTGAAGCCACGTCTGGCAATATGCTATTTGTCAAAACAGACTATATCGGCAAACCATGTGTATTGACCGTTGTGGCACAAGGCAAGATGGCATTAGCAGAAGCAAGATATAAGACTAAGAAGCTGATTGGTGAAATCTCATCTATTACCGAGTAACGTGAAATTATTGCTAGTAGATCGTTTCTTAGAGTAGCTGCAACGCTATACTTTGTAAAAGATTAGGGCGTGTTGAACATTCGCAAATAGGCACTGCTGATCGCTAAAATGGTTCCAGACAAGGCACAAAGCGACGATAATGCAGATGCCTTAGCGAGATTTGTAACGCAGTATGGGGCAATTTTAGCATCAGCCCCAACGATAAAAGCAGGGGACAGGACTCTTTTTTGCCGCTTCATCGTTAAAAATAAGCGCTTAGAATGACTAAACTTATTATTTTTAACATCGAATCGCCTAAAAAATAGTCGCTGTCAGTGCCATGGTCGAATGTTCAACACGCCCTAACCTTGCTTAATCAAATCTTATCAAAAATCATCCCAATACGGATGATCACCAAAGCGCTCAGCAATGAAGTCAATCAAATAACGACAACGCTGCGATAAAAACCGATTTTTTGGATAGACGGCATAAGCGTTTAGTATTGGCAATTGATACTGCTGCAAAATCGGTACTAGCTCGCCACGCGCCAGCTTTTTATAAGCGATGAAAGTTGGAATGACGGTAATGCCATGTCCTTTTACTGCCAAATCCGTTAAAAACTCACCATTGGTGGCTTTAATTTTGGCGTTCATCGCGTGATAATGTTTTTTTCCTTGGGCGTCAATCAGCTCTATATTGTTTGTTTGACCAAGACTGTATTGCAAAAACTCATGCTCCTCCAAATCTTCTAATGTATCAGGTGTGCCCATTTTTTTTAAATAGTCGGGGCTGGCGCAGATGACGCAACGAATCCGTGCCAGCGGCTTTGCTTGATAACTAGAATCTCGTAGCTCTCTGATTCGAATAGCCAGCTCATATCCTTCTTCAATCAGATCAACATGCCGATCAGAAAAATCCAATTCAAACTTCAGGTTTGGATGCTGATTGGCGTATTCATCAATCACATCAGTCAGATGCATAAGACCAAACGATAATGGCGCGGTCATCTTTAGCGTACCCCCAATGCGCGTTGGCGTATCATTGGTAGTCTCGTTCAAGGCATCAACCGCGTTTAAGATACTGTTGACCTGCTGATAATACTGCTCACCTGCTTGTGTCAAGTGAGAGTGGCGCGTCGTACGGCTGATCAACTGAGTGCCTAGGCGTGCCTCCAAGTCTTTTAGGCGGCGGCTGACGGCTGACTTTGCAATATTTAATTGTTCGGCGGCTTTAGTGATGCTGCCTGCCTCGACAATGCGTACAAACATTGCCATGTCTTCTAACTGTCCCATTATCGATGCCTCATTATTGTTCTAATAAAAAGAATAGTTATTTGCACTTATGTCTGTTTATCTCTATATAGTCAACAATTATAATAGATACATTGTTCAATCACGTGAATTAATAACAAATATATAGATAATAAACGTATGGACAGTTAAGGATAAATAATGAAAACGATCTATCATGCAGCAGACTCCCGCGGCGATGCCAATCACGGCTGGCTAAAAAGCCGTCATACCTTTAGTTTTGCCAATTACTATAATCCTGAGCGTATGGGCTTCGGGGTGTTACGTGTCATCAATGATGATTTTGTCATTGGTGGTCAAGGGTTCGGCAAGCACTCGCACCGTGATATGGAAATTATCAGCATTCCTCTAGCTGGCAAACTTGCGCATGGCGATAGCATCGGTAATGAGGGCATGATTGAGACGGGTGAGATCCAAGTCATGTCAGCGGGCACAGGCATCACTCATAGTGAAATGAATGGCAGTCGTGAAGAAGCTGTGAGATTTTTACAGATCTGGGTCATGCCAAATAAAATGAGTGTTGCTCCTCGCTATCAGCAAGTGCACATGGGAACCATCATGACGCCCAATGAATTCAATCAGGTTCTATCACCAAATGCAGATGATGCAGGGGTTTGGATTCATCAAGATGCTTGGTTCAGTATGGGAGAGTTTGATGAAGGCGTGACGCAGACCTACCAACTAAACAATCCTAATAATGGTGTTTATATTTTTGTGATTGCAGGAACAGTCGTGATAGACGGTAACATTTTGTCTACTCGAGATGGCCTTGGGGTTTGGGATACTAAGGACGTCACTATGGAAGTGAAAGAGGCGGCAACAGTATTAGTGATGGAAGTGCCGCTTTCTATGTAGATCACGGATGAGCGCCGTAGCATCGTTCGTTCGCTCGACTAACCGCATACAGATCAAGAGGTGCCACATGACGATTAGAACTCTAGAGCCACGATCAACGGAGGTTGGTGGTGTTCCTATCGCACGGCTATTACCCAATAAAGGCAAACAACCGATTGGCGCATGGTGCTTTTTGGATCACGCAGGGCCAGCTGAGTTTACTCAAGATGATTTAGGGGTTCAAGTTGGTCGCCACCCCCATACCAATCTACAGACGTTTAGCTGGATGATTGATGGTGAGATTTTACATAAGGACAGCTTGGGTAGCGAGCAAGTCATTGCCAAAAACCAAGTCAACCTCATGACCGCAGGTACTGGGCTGATGCAAGGTATTAGCCACACAGAACAAAGCGTTTTTTTGGACAATGCTGACTCAGATGTTGCTCACTCAAGCGTCGCTGCACGTAGTATCAATATGATACAGCTATGGATAGCTTTACCCACTGACCAGCAGATTGAACGCAGTTTTCATCATTACCCAGAGCTGCCAGCATGGACTGAGGGCAACGTCGAGCTGATTCTGACCACGGGTAGTTATCAATCAGCATCTGGTGAGCACCATCAAGCGCCAACGTTGCAGTACTCAAAGATAGTTGGTATCGATGTACATTTTTTAGAAGATGGAGACGTCACGCTGAATTTGGAGGCGAGCTTTGAGTACGGTATTTTAGTGGTTGTCGGTGCGCTAGAGTCTGAAGGTCAAGTATACAAGAAAGACCAGTTATTACGTTTTCATCGTACAGACGTTTCTAACGATACAACGATAACGCTGGTCGCAAACAAGGGCACACGTTTGATGTTCATTGGTGGGGAGCCTCTAAGCAACCAAGTATTACTGTGGTGGAATTTTGTCGCTGACAACAAAGAGGAGCTCAAGCAATCGGTCATTGATTGGAACAATGGTCATGAGCGTTTTGGTGAAGTGGATTCTAATATGCAGCGTCTGGTGGCACCAGAACTACCCAAAGGCTTCAAAGGCTAATTATCAACACGAAAAATTTATTAATCTATTTTTCAAAGGTAATCATCATCGTTAAGTTTTTTTACAAAAAATACATGGGGTTTCAGGTAAATTGTTCCGATAATAGCCCACATAAATAAACTGTTTTATAACGACTTGTTGATCACAAGATCGACAAGGTCTATCAACCCAGAGCAAATCATTCCTACAACAATATGGAGAAGTACCATGTCAGAACTAAAAGGCTTACAGCAATTAGCAGAAAAGCGCCGTTCTATCTACGCACTTAGCGACCAACTGCCAGTATCGAATGATGAAGTCGTCAAGGTAGTTGAGCATGCAATATTGCATACGCCATCATCATTCAACTCACAATCCACACGTGTCGTTGTATTGTTCGGTGATGAGCACCGCAAACTGTGGGATATGACTGAAGAGACCTTACGCGTCATCGTCGGTGACGAAGAAGCGTTTAAATCTACTAAAGACAAAATTGCTGGGTTTAGAGCGGGTGCTGGCACCGTACTATTCTTTGAAGACCAAGCAGTGATAAGAGGCATGCAAGAAGCGGCGCCTTTATATGCTGATAATTTCCCAATTTGGGCAACTCAGACCAACGCGATGCATCAGTACGTCATCTGGACGGCGCTAGCAAGCATTGATGTCGGTGCAAACTTGCAGCATTACAATCCAGTGATCGATCAAAAAGTCGCGAGCACTTGGAACATCGATGCAGATTGGGAACTAAAAGCGCAACTGGTATTTGGTAAGATTGAGCAGCCAGCAGGTGATAAAGAATTCAAGCCACTTGATGAGCGTATGAAAGTGTTTGGTGCTTAAGATAAGTAGCCTATTGCTTTATTTTAGGAAGTATCCTAAATAAAATATATGCCACATAAAAAACGCCACCCAAGCATCGGGTGGCGTTTTTTTATGAATAAAGGGTAAAGACAGCAAAGCTACATTGGATATTTGCAGAACTGATGCGACAATTTAATGATTATTTACGTTGCATCAAACTGTTGGCGACCCATGCTGGACCGATTAATAAAAACTGTAAATCTTTAAAAAACGAGGGTTTTTTGCCTTCGATTTTATGACCAATAAACTGACCAATCCAAGCAACAACAAATACTGCCGCCCACGCTTTGAATCCCCATGGCATAGCCGCCATAACCGACAGACAAATCAGAATAAACAGCCCCATTGCCAAAAATAGCGGGGTCGATAAGCGTATATAAAATAATAAGACTAATGCGCTCAGTACGAGAGTAAACCATACAGACAGCGACATTCCCATCCCCAACAAACTCACAAAAATCGTCGGCACACATAGCCAATGGATTTTCTTATTAATCAGGTTTTGGTGACTGACCGCATACTCACTGAGCCACTGCTCAAGCGTGCGTTTGGACATTTTGGGTTGACGAGACATACTAACCTCCTTGTTAGTAAATGAAATAAGACGCTGACATGCGCTATCAATTTAAATATTAACATGCGCAATTAGTACCAGTTGTAGCACTAATTGCGCGTGTCCACCATGTTATCTGTTAGACGGCACAGTCAATTTCGCTCGTATTGCCAATGCGATATTGGTAAGACTTATCTCAATATCTCAAACGCTTTTTTCTACAGATGTTGCTATTAACCTCGTTCGCTGCGATGCCACTCATAGAGACCGACAAAGGCGTTTACCTGATACACCATCGTCTGAATCGCAAAAATATAGTTGCCAGACATGAGATTGACGATCAGCCAGACAAAGTTGACGATGATCCATAACCACCAGTTAAAGGAATAACGCAGGATCATGGCAGCTTGCGCGGTAATAGACAGCACAAAGGCAATGACGTTGATCCAAAAGAAAGAGATGAATCCCAAAAACAGACTATTATCATCCTCGACGACCGCATAACCGTAGCTCGCCAGTAGATCATTGACGGTTGGGAAAAGGGCAAGACCGATGATGATAAATGCGGCAGTGATCAACCACACCGCTTTACTCGCTGATTTTGGTATCATGTCGCCATCAGGGTCGGTGTGCTTTGACCAATAAAAAATGCCATAGACATGAGTGAAAAAGTTAAATAGGGGCGCGAGCATCAGACCCACGGCGCCAGATGTAGCCTGTACAATGACTTCTCCTGCGGTTGCGCCCATACCAAAACCATTGCCCATGACGTTTTTTCGAAAAGATAGTGACACCACACAAATCAGACCAATAAACGAGACAGCCAAGTAAAACCAATCAAGCGTGGTATGGTCGGTTGTGAGCCAAAAACCTGCGGATAAGGCAATCACACCGCAAATAAACCAAACGATAATCCATTGCATCGACCATTTTCCGGTGATGTTATCCAGCAGCTGAATACGCATAAATTTTTCCTCTAAAATTGATACTGATTTTAATATAGTGCTAACGACAACATAATGTTAACTGCAACGCGCTAGCTGAATAAATGATGATAAATAGGGCACTCTTTGATGCCTCTTATAATGTTTTGCCATAGATATGCTGATCGATAAATTGCAGTACTTGCTGATAACGAGCATCGTAATCGGGCTGGTCAATCATATACGGCGCGATATCGTGACGAGCAAAAATATCTAGCAAGCGCTGCTCGAACCGTCCACGTGCTTCAGGCGTACCTAAAGAGCGCATGCCGTCATCAACCCATGGCGTATTGTTATCGAGCATGATGGTGTGGTCTAAGCGAAACTCATCAACGCAAGCAGCGACAAAAGGATGCGTGCGACCTTCGTACTCTTCACAAAACGCTTGTGTGGTCACAAAATCCGTATCAACGATCGTAACCGGAGCCGTTGCATTGGCTTTAGCATCGCGTATCGCTTGCGCATGATCCAGACAAATAGGGGCGTAATCGCTGTACTGTAGCCCAACTTCGCTACCGCCCAAATCTGTGCCCACATACAGACGGCCCATCTCCAGCGCAAAGCTGGCACCATAGTAATTAGCCAGCTTATGCACCAGTGTTGTCTTGCCAGAGCTTTCGCCGCCGACGATCGCAACGGTCTTGGTATAGTTAGCGCGTGCCTCTGGATGGATTGCTGACCAATGGGCGACTGGGTCGCGAGCAATGGCGTACGAGTCGAACTCAGGCTGTAGCGTAGTAGTGACCACTTGTAGGATAAGTTGCTCTTGTACATCACTCTGCGTCAGTGGGTGGTTCTCCGCCATAAACAATGCTGTCTCTGCAGGGAGTGCTAATGCCTTTATCAAGCGCTGCAATTTAGCATTACTAGTCGCCACATCGATCCTGACATTTTCGCTACTATCATAAAGATGCTCATGAAGCGGTAACTCGATCTCATCAGTAGTATGAATATGAATAAATGGCAAATCCGCACAGGCCATCTGTAGCCAACGCGCTTTGTCTTGTAAGGTGATCGTAAAATCTGGATGCGGTGATGGATGCGTTATAATGACGATATGCAGGGTCTTTGCTTGTCCTGCTGCTTCTAATATGCTGCGCATTTGCCCCAAATGTAAGGGCTCAAAGTGTCCAATCATCAATCCGTTGTCGTACATAGCCATCCTTATTCTGTTTTGGGCTTATATTTGTTTCAGATTTAAGGATAAATTCTCTAAAACCTGAGTTACTTATGAGCATGGTATAAAGGTTTTGGAGGATTTACAGGTAGGTTATTGTAAATCTGACTTATATTTGACTCTTACGCAGATTATTATGTTTTTCATCAGCGGTTTTTGTGTGAATCTAAAAATAAAAAGCGAGTGATGATTTTTTGACAATTGAAGATTTGAGCATTTATTACCACTATCAAGTTGCTATCAAAACACCACTTATCTCTTTGATTCATTTAAAAAATAATGAACTGTGTAAATAGCTAAAGCAAGGTTTTAGCAACAAAGTAAATTCTGAAACATTTTGAAATAACTATTTAAAATCAGGGGCTTGCGTGGTGATATGACAGGTTAGGGCAAGCTTACGTATCATAAACTCACAAAGTACGTCTATACCTTCAACAGATAAATTCTCAAGAATTGATATACTTATTTATAAGTTGGCAAGGCAAGGTAGCCTTGAGACTAAAAAAGCAAGAAAAAATAAAAAATACATTATAAAAATAGATAACAGAGAGGTATTTAGTTTGGCTAAGTTAGCAAAATTACATCGCTCACAAAATAATCGCATGATAGCGGGCGTGATGGGCGGTATTGCAGAATATGTCGGCTGGTCACCTACGTGGGTCAGATTACTATTTGTAATTGTCTCGTCGCTAAGCGCTGCTGTACCGGGTATTTTGATCTATATCGTATTATGGATAGTCATGCCAAAAGCCAATAGCGATTCCTATCAGTAACCAAGCTTGATATTTAGGCATTAATACCCGTTAAAAGAAATAAATCTGTACCACAAGCAGTTGTCCAACAAGCAGTCTCCAAAAATAAAAAGCCTGAATCATCAGGATGCCCAAGATACAATTTTCCTCCTGCCCGAATGCTCACGCATTTGGGTATTTTTTTGTTTTCAATATTAGTCGCCGGTCAGGCGTTTTTTATGATGGTTCGGTCGTAAATCAGGGATATAGTCGCGTGTTTTTATCGACAACGCAAATTTAGTTAACGTAAATATGGATAAAATAGTCAATTTTTAGTAAGGTGAGCAGGCAAATAGCGTCGTTGCCAAATAGGTGATGAGTGCTATCAGAGATTTATTTAATCATACCCATTTCACAGTGACTTACTATGAAAACCCAAACTATGACATCTGAAGCGACAACCCCGATGACACAAGACCAAACTCCTCAACCGATGACTTTTCAGGACTTAATCCTAACCTTACAGAATTATTGGGCTGACAAAGGCTGCGTGGTATTGCAACCTTACGATATGGAAGTCGGCGCGGGCACGTTTCATACCGCCACGTTTTTGCGCTCGTTAGGTCCTGAGCGTTGGAACGCTGCGTATGTACAGCCATCGCGTCGCCCGACTGATGGTCGCTACGGTGACAATCCAAACCGCTTGCAACACTACTATCAGTTCCAAGTCGTACTAAAGCCGAACCCACCTAACATTCAAGAGCTATATCTGGACTCGCTACGCGCTATTGGTATCGATCCATTGGTGCATGATGTACGTTTTGTGGAAGACAACTGGGAATCACCAACGCTTGGCGCGTGGGGACTTGGCTGGGAAATCTGGCTTAACGGTATGGAAGTGACCCAGTTTACCTATTTCCAGCAAGTCGGCGGTATTGAGTGCTTCCCAGTAACAGGCGAGATCACTTACGGTCTTGAGCGCTTGGCGATGTATGTGCAAGGCGTTGATAGCGTCTATGACTTGGTCTGGGCAGATGGCGAGTTTGGCCGCGTCACCTATGGCGATGTGTTCCATCAAAACGAAGTCGAGCAGTCGACCTATAACTTTGAGCACGCTGATGTGCCAATGATGGGTGAGATGTTTGATTTTTATGAGCAGCAGGCCGATAAGTTGGTTGAAGCAGGCCTGCCATTGCCAGCCTATGAGATGGTGTTAAAAGCCTCTCATGCGTTTAATTTACTTGATGCCCGCGGTGCGATTTCGGTCACTGAGCGTCAACGCTTTATCCTGCGTGTACGTACACTGGCGCGTAAGGTTGCGTTTGGTTATGTCGAAGCTCGTGCCAAACTTGGCTTCCCATTGGCTGATGAGGCGCACCGCGCCGAAGCTCTTGAGAAGTATTTGCCAAAAGAAGACGCGGCAACAGACAGCTTAGCCAAAGAAACCACTGACAACAATCAACCGACGAACAAGCAATAGGAGCATCCCATGAGTACTATTCTATTTGAACTGGGGTGTGAAGAGCTACCTCCAAAAAGCCTAAAACCATTGCGTGATGCGCTGCAAACTAGTGTCACTGAGCAATTATCTGCAGCTGAGATCACCTTTGATAGCATTAAAGCCTTTGCCGCACCGCGTCGTTTAGCGATTCAAATTGAAGGCATTAGCGATAAGCAGCCTGACCGCACTGAGCAAAAACGCGGACCAGCTATCAAAGCGGCATTTGATAGCGATGGCAATCCAACCCGCGCGGCGATGGGTTTTGCTAAAGGCTTAGGTATCGAAGCGAGTGAGCTTACGACCATTAACACCGATAAAGGTGACTATGTCGGCTTTGAGCAAACGATCAGTGGTCAAGCGACTACCGAGCTACTGCCAGCTATTTTTCAAACAGCGTTAGATAGCCTACCGATTGCCAAACGTATGCGCTCAGGCGCAAGTCGCAACGAGTTTGTCCGTCCCGTACAGTGGGTAGTATTGATGCAGGATGACACTGTTATTGATGCCACTATCCAAGGGCATCAGACAGGCTCGCAAACTCGTGGGCACCGTTTCCAAAGCCCTGACTACCATGATATTGCTCATGCCAATGACTATGAGCAACTGTTAGATGGTCTAAAAGTCGTGGCAGATTTTGATAAACGCCAAATGCTGATCAAAAACCAAGTCAAAGCATTGGCAGATGAAGTTAATTCTGATGCTATCGTACCGCAGGATTTGTTGGACGAAGTTACCGCATTGGTTGATTTCCCCATTGCGCTACGAGCAAGCTTTGAAGCGCGCTTTTTACAAGTGCCACAAGAAGCGCTTATCTCGACCATGCAAGCGGATCAAAAGTATTTTTGCTTGACGGATAAAACGGGCAAATTGCAGCCGTACTTTATCTTTATCACCAATATTGAGTCTAAAGACCCCAATCAGATTATTGAAGGTAATGAAAAAGTCGTGCGTCCACGTTTGGCTGATGCCGAGTTTTTCTTCTTACAAGATCAAAAGCAGCCGTTATTTGCACTCACAGAGAGCCTAAAAACTCGTGTATTCCAAGACAAATTGGGTACGATTTGGGAGAAGTCTGAGCGTATTGCTAAACTGGCAGCGTTTATTGCTACCCTAATGCAGCAGCAAGGCCACGATATCAACGTCGATGACACTGTACGTGCGGGTATTTTATCCAAAGCAGATTTGGCCAGCTCGCTTGTCGGTGAGTATCCTGAATTGCAAGGTATCGCGGGTACGTATTATGCACGTTTGAATGAGGAACCTGAGGCAGTTGCAGCAAGCTTAGAAGAGCAATACCTGCCCAAGTTCAGTGGTGATGTATTACCGCAAACACCAGTTGGTATTTGCTTAGCGTTAGCTGATCGCCTAGATACGCTCGTTGGTATTTTTGCGATTGACCAAGCACCGACGGGTTCAAAAGACCCGTTTAGCCTACGTCGTTCTGCCATTGGTATTTTGCGTATTTTGATCGAAAAGCAGCTACCAATTAATCTTGTCGCATTGGTTGAGCAAGCTATTAAAGGCTATAGCGATGCTGAAGGTAGCAAAATTGCCAAAATGGGTGACACCTTTACCCAAGTGATGGCGTTCTTAAACTCGCGCTATCGTGCGATGTATACCGAGCAGGGTGTCAGCGTCGATACGATTCAGGCGGTACAAGCGATTAACCCGCATATGCCGCTTGATTTTGATCAGCGTATTCGCGCCGTACAAGCATTTAGCGAGCTGTCACAAGCGTCGATGTTGGCTGATTCAAACAAGCGTGTTGCCAATATATTGGCCAAGTCAGAAGTGAGCGTTGCTGATACGGTTGATGAGACGCTACTATCTGAGACTGCTGAGCAAAATTTATATGCAAATGTGCAGCAAGCACAGACAGTGGTACAGCCACTACTTGAGCAAGCGGACTATACGCAAGTATTGCAAACGCTGGCGAGCTTAGATGAGCCATTGACACAGTTCTTTGATAACGTGATGGTCAACAGCGACGATGCGGCGCTCAAAAATAACCGCTTAGCCCTGCTCAAGCAGGTACGCGCCTTGTTCTTGACTGTGGCTGATATCAGCGAGCTACAGCTATAACTGCTAGCCTTTAATCTTAGGTTTTGATACAAAAACTGGCTCACTGTGGCCAGTTTTTTGTTGCTATAGCACTTGGCTATTTGTCAGTGCCATGAATGACAACCCAGCATCATTGACAATTAACCGTAAAGGCATTGTGCCATTACCATTATTGACGGTAAAATTTAGGCATTCGAGCGTCTTGGATCATGGTAAGTGTCATCACTCTTGTTATTCATTACGTTTATTGGTCGTTGAAGGAGCGCTGCCGTGTTTGCCGTTATTATTGTCATTCTTATTATCTGGGCTTCCATGTGGGCTTTTTACAAGTTTATGTACCCACGTCCACCCAAAAGCATGATGCCAAAAGAGGGTGATGTCACCACACCGCGTCAGTGCAATTTTTGCGGTAACAGTTTGGCGGAGTATCGCGGTGTCCTTGAAACTAAGCCTAGCTTAGCGACAACCAGTGATGGTAATACTGAATCAGCCCAAGAATTATTCTTTTGCAATTATGAGCATCAGGCAGACTTTCACGCAGGCAAGACTTACAAACCTTATGCGTAAGCAGATAGATAAAAACGATTGACCATAAAAAAGCGCTTAGTATGGATGAACTAAGCGCTAACAGGCTGAACGGCTCTCTATCAGACTGTCTATCCTTTCGAATAACCTGTCTGCTGATACAACGCCGCGACTATTACAAAATAGAGTGGGCGTCTTTCATGATTTTATTTAGCAATGCCTGTGATTGCTTATCTTTTTGCAAGCGGTCTTCATCACTTCTTTGGTTGGCATGGATTTTTTCGTATAAATTCAAGCAGCACAGCACCAGTATGCTTTCTTGACTGAGGCTTGGTGCATCTCGCTTTAGATCAAGCGCATAGTTATTGATATAAGAGACCGCCGATAGTAGCTCTTCTTGCTCATGAACGGGACAAAAAATTGGATAAGTCACGCCAGCAATCGCGATATCGACTTTTTTGATCTGGGGCTCAGCCGCTTTACCATTGGCTTGAGACGATGTGCTGGATGTGCTCGCCCCCGATTGAGTGGATTTTTGTACGGCTACGTCTTTATTCGGTGCTTGAGTATTTTGTGATGGGTTATTTTCTGGCTGTTTTTCTATAGCGTTGCTTTGGTTGTCGGTCATGATACATCCTACAATGTTTGGTCAGTGGAATGAGTGATAGAAGTCGCGTTAGGGTGTTTCATAAACCACCCGTTTTTGCTATTGGTTGTCGCAACAGATTAGCTTTCTGCTTGATCGATGCGGGTTAAGCGTTGCAAGACGACTTGCGTACGCTCTGCTGCCAACTGATTCTTCTTTTGCAGTTCACTGTTTTGTTGTTTGATATTGCTATACTGCTGCTTTAATTCATTATTGTGCTTTTGCAACTCGCTATTTTGTTGTTGTAATTGGCTGATTTGTTTTTGTAGTTTGTCTTGTTCTTCACCAATCATATGGTGCGCTTCAGCAAGGCTTTGATAGCGCTTGTCGAGGTCATTTAATTGTTTTTTTGCGCCATCACGCTCGCTGTGGCTGGCATCAAGCTTGTTTTTTAGAGCAGAGACTTCTTTTGCATCGCTAACAGGGTGTTGTTTTAGGCTGCTAAGTTCAGCACTGACAAGCTGATACTGTTTTTTGATGTCGAGTACCATTTTTTCTAATATTCTAAGTTGATCATACATAGTCAGTTTTTATCCTTAACAAGTAAGCGTGAATGAATTTTGTTCGCTGCATTTAATAATGCCATAGGTGACCGCATAATATCTATATCAACAAAGTAATTACAAGTACGAGGCTTTGTCTTTTTACTTTTATCTATCGATGATTTGTCCCAGACATTTTGTCGTGACTATTTTTATTTTTTGAACAGTAATCAACTACTAGGACCTCTATTATGAATGATAATATCTCTGGCTGGAATACTTGGCTGACTGCGTTTGATGATTGGACCGACGTGTCTATCAGTGAGGTGCACGGCCTGATGACAGGGCTGATGACGGCGTGTAACGCGCCTGATGAGGCCACATGGGCAAAGGTGTTTGAAGAGCTGAGCTTTGCACCGCTACCAGAGGCGGCATTGACGTTGCTGACAGAAGAAGCAGAAGACACGGTGTTTCAGTTAAAAGATAAAGATGATGCCTACGCTTATATGCCGCTGATCCCTGATGATGAACATGATTTATACGAGCGCGTGATGGCATTGAAACAGTGGTCAAACGGCTTTATGACGGGTTTTGGTATTACTGATTGTAATTTGAGTAGCGAAGAGAATGAGATGCTCTCAGATTTGGCTAAAATTGGTGGCATTCGGTTAGAAGAAGAAGAGGATTTTGAGGGGGGAGAGGAGTCTTATCTTTATATCTACGAGTTTGCTCGTATGGTGCCAGTGAGCTTTGCGACGCGTAAGCGCAAGCCTGTAAAAGACATCGCCCTGATTGCTGGACTATCTATCAATGCCAAAACGACCAAAGAGCTACAAGCAGAAGGCAAGTTGCCAAAACCGGTGCCACCCGTGCTTGACGTGATGAATCAGAGTAATCCATCATAAGACAAATCTGATACCTCATAGTTTTTAAGAAATGGCTTTTAAGACATAACTCTTAAAAATCATAATAGGGATATTTTATGATCCAAGATACTAATGACAATGCTAGCAATGACCAACAGTTAAACCCTGCTACGCATCCGAGTAATAGCCTTGATTGGCTGACACGGCTTATCGCTTTCGATACGGTCAGTCGACACTCCAATCTCGCATTGATTCATGATGTGAGAGCGTATTGTGAGCAGCTTGGTCTGACGGTAGATTTGACCTTTAACGAGGCAAAGACCAAGGCCAACTTGTTTGTGACTGTACCCGCTGGCGAAAACGCTGACCAAATTAATAACGGTTTGGTGCTCTCAGGTCATACTGATGTCGTGCCTGTCGATGGTCAAGACTGGACATCAGAGCCGTTCACCGCGACGATACGTGGTGACAAGCTATACGGACGCGGTGCGTGCGATATGAAGGGTTTTATCGCGTGTGCGCTGACAATATTGCCACAAGCTGTACAGCTATCAAGTAGCGGTCAGCTGCGTCGCCCATTGCACCTCGCGCTGTCGTTCGATGAAGAGGTGGGCTGTTTGGGTGCGCCATTGATTTTGGCGGATTTAAAAGCGCGCGGTATCACCCCTGATTATTGCATCGTCGGTGAGCCAACCAATATGGCGATGGTGGTTGCGCATAAAGGTATTGCGGTGTATCGTTGCCGTGTCCATGGTAAATCGGCGCATTCTTCATTGATTGGACAAGGGGTCAATGCGATCAGCTACGCTAGCAAATTGGTGGGCTATGTTGACACGCTTGCTGAAGAACTGAGCGCTCGTGATGACAATGATGCATTGTTTACCGTGCCTTATTCGACATTGTCAGTAGGGACTATACACGGCGGTACAGCCACCAATATCGTGCCCAATCTGTGTGAGTTCACTTTTGACTATCGCAACCTGCCGCACATGACCCAAGACGATATACTAGCGCCCATTCAAGCAAAAGTTGCTGAGTTAAATGCGCAAATGCAAGCGCGTGCGCCTGAGACGGGTATCGAGCTGATGCAGGAAGAGAGTGTTCCTGCCATGACGGATAATAACAGCGCTGAGCTACAATCATTAATAGCAGCTCTGACAGGGGATGATGAGCGTCATAAAGTCGCTTACGCAACGGAAGGTGGTCAGTTTACCAATGCAGGCATCCCTACGATCATCTGTGGCCCTGGTAGTATTGAGCAGGCACACAAAGCGGATGAATATGTTGAACTGATCGAAATCGAACGTTGTGACGGCTTTTTGCAAAAACTATTAGACAGTTGTACTACCAAGTAGCTTATAGAGGTGTCGATACGCTATAAAAGTGGCAAACATATGTATATAATGTGAGAAGTATCAATAATACCGCCTGAATGGCGGTATTTCTTTTTTTGGCGATGTGGCTGTTCGTATAAGAAGCATTTATATATAACAAAGTAGGGGTTAGCTGATGTCTTGGCATCTATTTGCAGTATTTTTCGCAAGTACTTTTTTGATTTCTGCGACACCAGGTCCCAACATGTTGTTGGCATTCCAGTATGGCATGAACTATGGTGTGAAGCGCACATTATGGACGCTGGCAGGTTTGAGCCTTGGGCTATTTATCTTGCTGCTATCGACTTTACTTGGGCTGGATGTGATCAGTCGCCAGTCGCCATGGCTGCTCACAATTATCAAAGCCGTGGGCGCGGCATACTTGGTATATTTGGGCATCAGCTCATGGCGTGATGCGGGTGATGGTAGCTTGATGAGCGATGCCAAAGAGTTAAGTGCTGAGGTTGAGGCCGACTATGGGGCTTTTGAAGGTCAAGCTGGTACACTGCAGCCGCGCTCGCTGTCGAGTGCTGCGGTCAAGACAAGTCCGAGCAATCTCACTTTATTCCGTACAGGGGTTTGGGTATCTTTATCTAATCCAAAAGCGATATTATTTTTCGCAGCGTTCTTTCCTAAGTTTATTAATTTTAGTGCGCCACTATGGCCGCAATATATCTTATTGACCATTGGGCTATTCATGAGCGAAACAATTTGGCAGATTGTCTGTACGCTAGGCGGAAAAAAGCTGGCAAGCTGGCTCGATGTTGGTAATCGTTTAGCGTGGCTTAATCGTGGTTGCGGCATTATCTTTATCATCATTGCAGCGGCTTTGTTTGCTGAAGTAATTAATAGTTTTATGCTATAAAAAGTTATTAGACTTCTTGCATAAGTCATCGTCAGCCCTTGTAACTCCGTTAGTTGAAGTCAATAAACTAGTACTTTTGCAAGAGATCTAATAGGTAACTATATGAGCTTAAAACAAACGTTAAAAAAGGCTAAACAAATTGAGAGACAGCTAGACAAGCAGACTGAATCAGGTGCACAGCACTCGCTAGGCGCAGTGAAACCGCGTAATTATCTAGCGCTTGACCCGCTGTTAAGAAAAGGCGGTATTCATGAAAAGGAAGATATCGATATCGTCCGCAAGAAACGTCGCCGTGAGACCAAGCAGCAGCTACGAAAGACAGATTGGTTATCAGAATAGTGATGGTTAACATTCACCCGCAAAAAAGCCGTTCGCTATTATAGTGAACGGCTTTTTTATTCTTATTCAAACTTATAATTTAACCATTGTTACCTTAACAGTTAGGCTAATACTTCGATTAGCTCGCCTTTCACCATATGCGGGCTGACAAAATCGGTGACACGTACGCTGACAATTTTACCAAGCAGCTCATCACTGCGCTCAGGATCGTAAGGGAACATCACCGTACGGGTGTTGTCCGCTGTACCGATTAGGCAATCTGGATGGCGATTCGCGACTTGTTCAACCAAGACGCGAGTCGTTGTACCGACCATCTCATGCGTTTTGGCCAATGTCGAGTCAACGATCACTTTTTGGAACTCAGCCAAACGCGCTTTTTTGGTGGTGAAGCTCACATCATCTGGTAACTCAGCAGCTGGCGTGCCCGGACGCTTGGAGTAGATAAAGCTGTACGAGTGATCGAAGTTCAATTCTTTTGCTAAGTTTAGCGTGTCTTGGAAATCCTCATCAGTCTCACCAGGAAAGCCAATGATAAAGTCGCTTGATAAGTGAATGTCTGGGCGGATGGCTTTGAGCTTATTGATCTGATCGATATACACATCGATGGTATGGTTGCGTTTCATCGCCGCCAAAATCGCGTTTGAGCCACTTTGTACAGGTAGATGCAGATGCGATACCAGCTCTGGCAATTGTGCATAAGCGTCAATGATATCATCGGTAAACTCAAGCGGATGGCTGGTGGTATAACGAATACGTTCCACACCATCGACGTGCGAGACATAATGCAGCAGCTCAGCGAAACGGCAAATACTGCCATCGTCTTTTTCGCCGCGATAGCCGTTGACGTTTTGACCAAGTAGATTGATTTCGCGGATACCTTGCGCGGCAAGGCTATCAATCTCGGCCAGCACATCGTCAAGTGGACGCGACAATTCTTCACCGCGTGTATAAGGAACGACGCAGAATGAGCAATATTTTGAGCAGCCTTCCATGATTGAGACAAAGGCTTTATATCCTTCGACTCTTGGCTCAGGCAAAAAGTCAAACTTTTCAATACTGGGGAAGGATACGTCAATCGTGCCAATACGGTTTTTGGGTGACACGTGGCGCTGATCGTTGGATTGATCATACAGCTCAGGCAGACGGTGCAAGGTTTGCGGGCCAAACACCATATCGACATATGGCGCGCGTTTTTGGATATTATCCCCTTCTTGTGAGGCCACGCAGCCGCCAACGCCAATCACGAGATCAGGACGTTTTTCTTTGAGTTTGCGCCAGCGCCCAAGCTCTGAAAACACCTTTTCTTGCGCTTTTTCGCGGATAGAGCAGGTATTCATCAACAGCACGTCGGCTTCATCAATGTTGTGCGTCACTTGCATGCCGTGCGAGTCACCGAGCACATCGAGCATTTTGTCTGAATCATAGACATTCATCTGACAGCCTTGGGTGGTGATGAATACCTTCTTGGTTGCGGCTTTTTCGACGGGCGCTTGGGCTGAACTTTGCTCCTTGAGTGCAGTGACAGCACGTGCGGTGACAGTCGTCTCAGCAGCAGCATCGTCATCGATGCGGGGATTGAATACAGTAACACTCATAAGGGGAAGTCCATGATTGACCAAAAATATAACGGAGTAGCCGATTAACAGGTGGCGTATTTTATCATAACCCTGTACTAATGTGAAAAATTAGCATAGGCGATGGGTTGTCAATATGATAAATAATTCATAGCAGTATCAATTATTTACTGTGATTAATATTACCATTTATAAAAACTGAGGCTCGTTATCATTTCTATGTTACACCGTGCTCTCCTATTTATTAACAAAAGGTAAAGGAGATAGTTGAAAGCACAATGAGTATAGTATGATGATTGCGATACCCTTGGCGGTACTTAGCGAACCGTTATTCATATATTTATAGAAACATCATAAAGAGAGTCAGTATGACAAAGTTGCGTGTTGCTCATAGCATCAAGGATGAAGAATTTACCAGTCAAAAGCAGACGTCGAAACGACTCACAGTAGGCTCGTTGTGGATAAGCGCATTGAGTGTGGCAACCGCTATAAGCGCGCTTGGTATGTCACAAGTGGCTTGTGCAGAGCTGACGTGGGGTGATGAGGAAAGCTACCAACAAGAGGGTAACTATCAGCAAAATTATCAGCAAGACCGTAGTATTGACTCATTTATGACAGCGGCTATCGCAGCGGATCGTGGGGATGTGGGTGCGCTCTATAATTATGAGCAAATCATGAGCGGTGGTCTATTTGCCATGTATCCAACTTACTGGCGGATGAATCTAGACCTCAATTCACAAAGTTCAGCGGCCGTATCGCAGTTTGTACGCCAGTATCCAGATACGGTCATGGCCGAGAAGTTGGTGGCTGATTTTGCGGAGACTAAAGCGGGGTCGAATGACTACGCCTCTGTCAGACAAGTGGCGAATCTGATTACCAATGCTGATGCCAGTGAGCGCTGCGCTATCGCCCTTGGGTTCAATAATGGCGGTGATACCATGCGCGCCATGGCAGCCAAATCTGATGTTTGGCTAACCACCAAAAAGCAGCCAGCCCTTTGTGAGCAGCTAGCGATGGAGATGAATAACAACGCGCTGATTAGCAATCAGGATCGCGCCGCTCGACTCAAGCGGATGCTGCGTGTCGGTAAGACAGGCGACATCATGGCGCTGTCGTCACGCCTAGGTACGCCGATTGCTTATTCGGCGCTCAGTGAAATTCAGCTCAATCCCTCATCGTTTTTTAGCCGCTTTGGCCGCGAGCCCGCCAGTCAAACCAATCAATACCTATACCTATATGCTATTGGCCGTGTCGCAGATAAATCCTATCGAGAAGCGGCACTGCAATTAGATTTTGATATCAAGCAAGACAATCAGCGCGCTATAAAGTTATTAAATGATGAAACGCGTCGTTACGCCTATCGTACGCTTGGCGTTAAGCGCATGAACCACAATACCGATGACGGTTTTAATGCTGAAGCAGTAGACTGGTTCCGCAATAGCTTAGATGATGACTTTAACTTTGAAGAAGCGGAAGACTATGCCATGGCGGCAATCCGCTTTGGCCGCTGGGATGATGTGGTTGAAGCTATTTCAAAAATGGATGGTGAAATTCAGAAGGATGGCCAGTGGCAATACTGGCTGGCACGCGCCTATGAACAATCAAGCAATAGCAGTAAGCGCAATACCGCCAAAAAAATGTATCAAAACCTAGCGAAAAATAATGACTACTATGGCTTGATGGCAAAAGACAGGATCGGTCAGCGCTTTGATGCCAGCCGCTTAGGTGGTAGCAATTTGCCTAATGTCAGTACCGCTGACCGCGCGCGCGTGATGCAAGACGCTAACTTTGCTCGTGCATTTGCCTTATATAACTCTGATGCTAGCCGCGCGTATGCCAACCGCGAGTGGAACTGGGCTGTGAAGCAGGCTCGTGATAATCGTGATGACAATCTCATTATCGCGGCGGCGCGTCAAGCGTATGACATGGGCTGGCTTGATCGGGCGATTTATGCCGTCGATAATACCGATAGAGTCAATAGCTTGGCACTTTCGCACCCTATGCCGCACCAAGAGTCAGTGGTGCGCTATAGCCAATCAGCAGGCATTGATCCAGCGTGGGCTTATGGCATCATGCGTCAAGAGAGTCGTTTTGTGTCTTCTGCACGCTCAAATGTAGGCGCCAGTGGGTTGATGCAAATCATGCCTGATACGGCAAAATATATCGCGCGTAACTTAGGTGAGACTTATAGTGCGAGCCGTGCCAATAGTGGCGATACCAACATTCGTTATGGTACATGGTATATGGGTGATATCTTAAGTAAACTGAACTATCAGCCAGTACTGGCAACCGCAGGGTACAATGCTGGACCCAATAATGCCAAACGCTGGCAACCAACCTATGGCGCAATCGCCGCAGATCAATATGTCGAATCGATTGCCTTTCCTGAAACGCGTAACTATGTCAAACACGTGATGGAAAACGCTACTATCTATAGCAGTCTGCTGGGTCGTGGTCAGCCAATCAGTCAACGTATGGGTACAGTACCTGCTGCTTTTTAATCAGTGAATTCGTACTTAATAGACCACTAGCTTTTATAGTTAACGGTCTATTTTTTATGGGCTAAATGGCAGCAAGTCTTAGTACATTATGCAATAAATACTGAACTTAATTTTGCAATTGTTGACGAGCACGAAAACGTTTACGTTTTTGCTATAGATTAAAGAAGACATTTTGTTACCATTGCTTTAATTGACGTTTATGTTCTTCAGTCTTGTTCTTAGATCGCTATGTGTTTAATGCTGTTAGCACAATGATTTAAGTGATAGCCCATGTTTTATCATTGCTAATTGCTCCCAGCCCTATGATCAAAAAATACTTCAAACTGCCTGTATTATCGAAAACTCGGCAACCGTTACTGATTCAGGTGCCCCGGTCATCTAATACGAAAGCAGAAACAAGCTCAAAATTTAAGACATCCAGTTTCTTGGTGCAGTTCCGTGGAAGTTTGAAAAATAGGCATCATATGGGTAAAGTTAATAAAACGACGAGTTTTGGTGCTTTATTAATCATACAAGGTCTTATGCTTACGCCAGCATATGCGGCGAGCACGGTCAAAGCTGGCCAGCGCGTATTGATGGTCGAGATGACCCCCGCGCTATGTAGCATGCAGCCGACAAGAGCCCGCATGCGTCAATGTCTAGAAGGCTATTCGTTAACAGTTTCAGGCTTAGACATGGGCTACGGCGAACGCTGTGGTCGTGGTAGCGAGCCACGTTTGACACCACTACAACTAAAGGTTGTCAATCGCATCATGCCTGATACGACAGTACGTAGCCAAACGTGGCAGCGCTATGGTGCTTGTAGCCCACTGAGTGCCAGTCGCTACTTCCGACAAATCACTAACTACGCTGGTGAACTAAAGCTTCCTAACGAGCTGAATACGGGCAACAGTTATACAGTCTCTAAATCTCGATTTATTAGTCAAATGACGCGCCTAAATAGTGGTATGTCATCAAATAGTGTCGATCTCATTTGCCAAGAAGGCAGTCGTCGTCAATCGATACTGACGGATATCCATGTGTGCTATGAGGGTAGCAGTTTTGGCACTTGTCACAATGTTGTAGATAACTGCGGCAGCCAATTCATCATTTCAGGTGGTAGATAGCTTTTATTTAACTATTTTTTAGATAGTCTACCGTTCTTTTTCTACATCCTTTTCGGTACTGTTTTTAATAAAATCTGAGTAAACTTGTCCGTATTACATTATCATTTTTATGCTCTTATTTACTCATCTCATAGCAGTAAAACATACTATGGACCGTATCTAAAAATTATACAGCCCTTTATTTATAGGCTCTGAGCTTATAGATATTCTTTTCGTATAAAATGTAACAATATAGTCCCTAATGGGGCTATGACTGTATCTAGACGGTCGCTGTGATGAAGTGCTACACTAGCTCTCGGTTTAGCGCTGCCTTTGTGCAGCAAACAAGTCGATATCTAAAAAGATAATCATCTATTACAATCATGAATGATCTAATCATCAATTAGGGAGTATTCAATGTCAATGAAACAGCCTTTACGTGTTGCCGTCACTGGTGCCGCTGGTAATATCAGCTACGCGATGCTATTTCGTATTGCATCTGGCGAGATGCTAGGTAAAGATCAGCCAGTTATTTTGCAATTGCTTGAAATCACACCAGCGCTTGATGCCCTAAAGGGTGTGGTCATGGAACTAGAAGACTGCGCATTCCCATTGCTTGCTGGTATTGTCCAAACTGATGATGCAAATGTGGCATTCAAAGATGCTGACTACGCGTTACTCGTCGGTGCCCGTCCACGTGGCCCAGGTATGGAGCGTAAGGACTTACTAGAAGCCAACGCTGCGATTTTCTCAGCACAAGGCAAAGCATTAAACGAAGTGGCTAGCCGTGATGTAAAAGTATTGGTCGTCGGTAACCCTGCCAACACCAACGCGCTAATCGCTCAGCGTAACGCACCAGATCTTGATCCACGTAACTTTACTGCCATGACTCGTCTAGATCACAACCGTGCGATGGCACAGCTGGCCGAAAAAACTGATAGCACTGTCAATGATATCAAAAACATGACCATCTGGGGCAACCACTCATCGACCCAGTATCCAGACCTAACGGCTGCGACTGTCAATGGCAAACCAGCGCTAGAGTTGGTTGATCGTGATTGGTACGAAAACACGTATATCCCAGAAGTACAGCAGCGCGGCGCGGCCATCATTAAAGCTCGCGGCGCCTCATCTGCAGCTTCTGCTGCCAACGCTGCTATCGCCCATATGCGCACGTGGGCACTCGGTACTGACGAGAACGACTGGGTCTCTATGGGTGTTTACTCAAATGGGGAATATGGTATCGCTGAAGGCCTTATCTACTCATTCCCATGCACATGCAAAAACGGCGACTGGTCTATCGTAGACGGCGTTGATGTGTCATCAGAATTCTCAAAAGAGAAAATGGCCGCCACTGAGCAAGAGCTGAGCGAAGAGCGTGATGCAGTAGCACACCTACTACCATAAGCTAAGCAGTTATATAGCTGTCTTAACTTAAGTAATGAGTGAAAAAGAAAAGCCCTCTTAATATAGGAGGGCTTTTTTATGTCTATAAGTTTTTTTATCCAAAAGATATGATGAAATAAAAAGTAATCTATCGCATCTTTTGAAATGGCAATATCTGTTTGCTGCCTATACAATTGATAACGTTAGATAAACGTTGATTAACAGCTATTAGCACAAAGCTTGCTACAATAAATGGGTTAATTTAAATAATAAGCACAATTTCCACTACACCATTTAAGGAGAAAAGTATGTTGGGTGAGCCAGAATATAATATGAATGAGCTATTTGCTCAGTTAGGTCTAGATAGCTCTGATGAAGCAATTGATAAGTTTATCGCAGACAACCAGTTATCAAGTGAAGAGAAATTGATAGAAGCTGATTTCTGGACCGATAGCCAGCGTATGTTCTTGCAAGAAGAATGGCAAAACGATGCAGCATGGGTAGAGACGATTGATGAGTTAAATGTACGAATGCATCCTGATGCCTAAAAGCTGATATAAAAAACCTAATATAGTGAACCGACCCCCATAAGTTGGACACAACTTATGGGGTATTTTTATACGTTACGATCTAGACTTTAAGCTTCAAGTCATCGCATACTATCGTCAAGGACATACCGGAATCGCAACAGCAAAAAAGTTTGGACTTGATAAAATGTAAGATACGTCTGACTGCTAAACTTGGTTATCACGCCATTCTAGTAGGTCAGTGACATCTTGATGAATACCGGCTTTCAAGGCGTCCAAACCATCGTAGCGACGCTCACCATGCAAAAAGTGCAAGAAGCGCACTTCTAGATTCAATCCGTACAAATCTGCTTTTAGTTTGGGAAAGTGTACTTCCAATCGCCAGTCATCACCTTTATCAACAGAGGGTCTTTTGCCAATGTTAGCGGTACCGAACAAACTATGTGGACGCAAACCTGCGACGCCTATATTGTTATCAGTAGCCAGCTTTATTAAACCATCAGGTATGACCTCTCCATTCTCATCTAAGCTGACGACATCAACGGCAAAAATACCGTGCAAAGCGGGTTTTATTCGCTGCAAATCAATATTGGCAGTAGGAAAGTCCATAGTGCGACCAATTTGATCGCCACGGACGACCGACCCCGTAATGGCGTAGTCGCGGTCCAGCAGTATGTTGGCAGCGTGAATATCACCTGCCAATAGCAAGTCACGGATGCGAGTAGAGCTAATACGTGCAGCTTCATTATTGACATCATTCAAGTGGTCGTTGTCAATATTGCTATCAGTGATGGTATGTAGGTTAGTCACATCCAAACCATAATCGCGCAAAAACTGACTATCGCCAGTACGATCATGACCGAAGCGGAAGTCGTCACCTAGTACCAGCGCTTTTACATTTAAGCGCTTGGCTAATATATCGGCAAAGGCTTGTGCTGATAATGAGCGAAAGTCCTCATCAAAACCTGCCACCACTAAGGTTTTAACCCCATGTTGTGCTAGGAGTGCCTGCTTTTCTGCTAGATTGGTCAAACGCGCAGGGGCTTTAGCTGGCTCAAAAAACTCACGTGGTTGTGGCTCAAATATCATGACCGCAGCGTCCAAGTTTTGGGTATGCGCAATATCACGAACTTGTGCCAGCATTGCCTGATGACCAAGGTGTACGCCATCAAAATTGCCAATAGTGAGCACACAAGGCGCTAACTCTACTGGGTCATTAGTAGTAGACGCGGCATTTGATGATGCAATCAGTTGCTCAAGAAAATAGGTTTTCATAAGTTTTCAGCTATGATGAGACCAGATAAAAAACGAAAAAACACATCTATGGTCAAAATTGATGTGTCGAAAATTAGCCATTATAAAGTAAAATAGCCACACTAACATCCTATAGTCTACGGATAATGCAAGTATGAATGACGCTCTATGAATTTCATGGTTTGTACATACGTCTATTATCAGTATGACGATTTTTTACTATCATCATGAATACCAATAATAATGCCAATTAATATGGAGACTCTATGTCCGATGTTGCCTTAGATGTCATAGCAACTGCCCCGTTGACACATCAGCTGACCCAGCAGTTTATGGTACAACGTGCCAGTAAAGAAGACTTGGCAGAAGTCTTGGCGATTTATAACCAAAGTATTCCTGGCAAACAAGCAACGGCAAATTTGGCATTAGTAACGCTCGAAGAACGTACAGCTTGGTTCGATGAGCATTTAGATAGTCCAACGAGGCCTATTTATGTAGTCAAAGCATTACTAGAAGGTGATGCCGATAGACAGAGTACAAAACTACCAATTGTTGCATGGGGCAGTTTCAGTGATTTATATGCGCGTACCGCTTATCATATCAGCACTGAAATCAGCATCTATCTGAACCAAGATTATCAGAGTAAAGGGTTGGGCAGTCTGTTGACACGCTGGATGTTGACGCAAGCGCCCAGTTTAGGAATCAGAAATATCGTTGCCCTTATCTTTGCCCACAATCAGCCAAGTTTGGGACTGTTCCGTAAACTTGGCTTTGAGCAGTGGGGATATATGCCAGAAGTTTGCGATATGGACGGGTTTATCGCTGATGTCGTGATGCTTGGTAAAGCCGTGGCATCGGACAACGTTGCAGATAATTAGAGCAAAATGCCTTAACCCAAGATTTTCCATTGACCATCTATTTTCTGTAGTTGATAGGTTAATGGTGCAGGGTCGCTTTGTCCTTTGAGCATCAACTCGCCAGTGATGGTGGCGCGCGTTTTGTCATCATTGTACGTTGTGTCAGTAATCGTCACGCCATCGACCGTTTGTTGAAACGCCGATTGAGTGTTGGCAAGCTCTTGCTCAAAATTTGCCATATCTACTTGATAGTAGCCTGCCGCATCCTTCACATCACCATAATACAAGGTATTTAGTGCTTTTTTGACCGTATCCTCTGGCGTACCCGCTTCGGTCGGATTGGTCACTAGGCTTTTTTGGTTAATCGGAGCAGTGACTGGATTGATATTGTCATTATCAACGGTCGTTGTATTCTCAGTATCATCTGTGACCTGAGTCGTTTCACTTGTGCTATCTGCTGTCTCTTTTTGCTCAGCTGTGTCTTCTTCTGAAGTATCAACGACAGCTGCAACTTCTTCATTGTTGGTAGCAGTTTCAGTGACTGCAGACTCATTGTTGCTGCAACCGCTCAGCAGTAGTCCAGTACCGAGTACACCTGTTGCAAGGAGAAGCGGTAAGCGCTGGAAGAGTGGCTGTTTCGTTGTCATATCGAACCTCAAATGTCAGTTATTCATTAATAGGTCATTATGACAACGATTGGTGGCAAGCATTGTCAATTCTGATGATAGGCTTGTTTTGGTTTCGTAAGCCAAGCTCATGCCTATATCTACGTTGGCTTAACCGTGTTTGAGCTGGCGAGGACGGACACCTGTCGCTAGCAATACCACGCCATAAACGAGCGCTCCGGCGACACACATAATCATGAGTGCGATGATGCGTTGCCACTGGGCTTCATCAGTAGGAAAGTAGGGTAACATGAGATAAAGTACGCCGATCATGGAGCCAGTTGAAATGGCAAACTGTGTGAATAGTTTGTTCCAATGGGGGCCAAAACGGAAAATATCGCGCTTGTGTAAGAAGTAATAGAGCAAGCCTGCGTTTACGAACGCTGCGCCCGTCGTTGCCAAGGCTAGGCCACCATGTAATGGCATTTCTAAGAAATAAAATATCCCGATAAAAATGACACTAAATACCATGTTGGCAATAACAGAAATGATGCCGATTTTGACAGGTGTTCTGGTGTCTTGACGCGCAAAAAATGCAGGGGCAAAGATCTTGATCAGCATGAATCCTAAGATACCACCTGCCATACTACGCAATGCCAGTGCACTCATCTGGGCATCACGAAGGGTGAACTCACCACGTAAGAACAGGGCTTGCATCAGCACATCTGCGAGTACAAAGAGCGCAGCCGAGGCAGGCACACCGACCAAAATGATAAGGCGCGCGGCCCAGTCGATGGTCTTTTTGAAACTAACATCGTCTTTTTGCGCTTCACTTTTTGACAGACTTGGTAATATGACCGTACCAATCGCCACACCAATTAGCCCTAGTGGTAGCTCGCTCATACGCTCAGCCGCGTAGAGCCAAGACACCGAACCACCAATCATCAATGAGGCAAAAACGGTGTTCAGCAATAAGTTAATCTGAGTGACAGACACACCAAAGATAGCCGGCAGCATTAATTTTAGAATGCGGCGAACGCCCTCGTGCTGAAAGTCAATCTTGGGCGCGACCAGTAGTTTTTGTTGCCATAGCTGAGGCAGTTGTATTAAGAATTGCAATAGTCCTGCGATCGCCACGGCATAGCCAAGCGCCATAATAGGCGTATCAAACATCGGCGCCAAAATCAGCGCACCACCAATCATACATAAATTCAATAGGACTGGGGCAAAGGCGGGCGCAGCAAAACGGCCATAACTTTGCAAAATACCACTGGCAAAAGCCGTCATAGAAATAAACAGCAAATAAGGGAAGGTAAGGCGGAGTAATTCAGCGGTAATGGCAAATTTGTCAGGTTGATCGGCAAACCCGGGGGCAAACAACGTCACTACCCAAGGCGCGATTAAG
Organism: Psychrobacter pacificensis; assembly: GCF_018336615.1. Lineage (NCBI taxonomy): Bacteria > Pseudomonadati > Pseudomonadota > Gammaproteobacteria > Moraxellales > Moraxellaceae > Psychrobacter > Psychrobacter pacificensis. Next base: position 599,708 of record NZ_CP048752.1, read on the forward strand.
ATAACAACAACTGTCAGCATCGACAATACCAGCAAGAGTGCGCCCGAGGTGCGACTGACTAAAATCTGTACTTGCTGTAAGCTGTACTTTTCCTTGTACTCGGACAGCACAGGAACGAATGCTTGGCTAAACGCCCCTTCAGCAAACAGTCGTCGCAAAAAGTTTGGGATTTTGAAGGCGACCAAAAAGGCGTCCATCAAACCGCCAGCCCCAAAAACCCCTAGCAATACGACATCGCGTACCAAACCTAAAATACGCGATAACATGGTCATACTGCTGACCACCATGGTTGAACGAAATAACCGACTTTTTGCCATGAGAACCTATCTTGCTAAGTTGTGTACAGGGTTGTGTAAGAGCTAGTGTGCTGATTTGCTGTTGCAAAAAAACTGACGAATTATAGCACTTTCATCACGGAGATAAATGGATTGGATGTGGAAATCATTTTTGCAGTGATAAAGAGTTATTTCGTAATAACCCTGCAACTAGCTCCCGCAACCTTGCCCATTCAAAATAATCACCAGGATCCGTCTTACGCCCTGGCGCAATATCACTGTGCCCTGTCAAATGTCGCTGCGTTTTCGGGTACGCTTCATAAATAGCCGCGATTACCGCTGCGAGCTTCTCATATTGAGCGGAAGTGAAGGACACAAAATCTGACCCTTCAAGCTCAATGCCAATGCTATAATCATTACATTCAGGTCGGCCTAAGTAGCTAGAGCGTCCAGCGTGCCAAGCGCGTTCGTTAAAATTGACAAACTGAGTGATAGCCCCGTCACGCTCAATAAACAGGTGCGCTGACACTTCTGCACCTTTGATTGTCTGAAAATAAGGGTGCGCATCCCAATCTAATTGATTAGTGAATAATGCTTTTACATAATGCGTGCCGCTAGAGTCGCACGCACCAAACTCATTGGGTGGTAGGCTAATATTATGAATAATGATGGCATCAATACTTAGACCTTCTGGCCTGATATTATAGTTTGGTGAGGCCAGCCAAGTAGCGGCTGACAGCAAACCATCTGTGATTGTCATTGGCAATGTAGATAATGATGAATCGGGCATAAAGCTCTCTTTTTATAACAGTATTGGTGATGTTGTGATAGAAAGTTTATCAAAGTAGTTAGATGGTCGCAGCTTGCTTATATCATTTGAGTCTCTAGCAGAATAAACCTTCACAGCGCGAATAGCGTATAAATAATAACGTGTGAGAGCCCGCCTCATGTCTATAAAACCGATGTCTTCGTCTGGAACTTATACTCTAATAACCATTGGTCAGCGAGCGCGACTGCCATTGGCGATAGCGGCGCTATTGTTTTCTGCAAACACGCAGGCATTTTTACCGACGCCTTTATTGGTCACCGAAGGAGCGCTCTCATCTGAATTATCAGATAGTACGTCACCTAGTGACGCTGAAGATGCTGTTCGCATTGAGACATCTACTCTCAGTAATACTGGAAACAATACTCAAAATAATACTGCGTCTGGGTCAGATATGGCGACAGAACAATTACTGGCAACATGGCGTCGACAGGCAAAAACTGATAATCTAGCACAGCATACAACATGGCGACGCTTATTGTATTTTTACGATAATCAAAGCAGCATTTTATCTAAAAAGAAAACGGAGAGTCTGGTCGATGATCCACGCTTTTTTTTGAGTGATAACGGTCAGCAGGATTCAGCCGCAGAATTAGACGCGACACTAGTCGCACTGGCAAAAGAATTCACATCGCAGACAACTGGTAATAACCAAGCAAACATTCATATAAAAACTCAAGCCAATAATAATTCCGTTCTGTGCCGTTTCCCAGCACGAGTGGCATGGCTAAAAGAGACGCTGTCTATCGATGATGCGAGTCTATCGGCTGAGTGTCCAGAGCTGGATGACTGGATGTCGACATTGGCGCCTGAGCAGTTATCTATTGTGTTTGCTGAGGAGTATTTGGACAACCCACTCTCTGCCTTTGGTCATACGTTATTGCGCATTGATTCAAAATCGAGCGTAGCAGATCCCAATCAAATCAGTCAGGCGTATGCGCTCAATTATACGGTGGATGGTGATCCAAACGATAGCTTTCCAATCTATGCGACCAAATCCATGATTGGCAGTTATGACAGCGCCATCGAGATTGATCCTTATCCCCAAAAGCTCGCAAAGTATCTACAAGATGACGAGCGTGATACGTGGACGTATCAGTTGAATCTGACATCTAGTGAAGTACAGCAGGTTATGCGCCATGTTTGGGAGACCAAGTCGCTAAAAATGCCATATTACTTTACCACGGATAATTGTGCTTCTGAGATTCTGCGCCTGATTGACGTTATTCGTCCGCAGCAGAATTTATTGAAGCAACTGGCTTATGTGGTCGTGCCCTCTGATGTCATTCAGTTATTAAACAGTCAAAATCTTTTGGCAAATGCCACTTATACACCGGCCGACAATACGTTGCGTCAAGCTCAGCTTAATGACGTTAAGCAACAACGCGCGCAGTTGGGCTATTATAACAGCGCCAAACAAACCTTAAATGAGATAAAATCGGCACAGATCAATCCTGTATCAAGCCTATCAGATGATGGACAACGGTTACGCAAACGTCAAATCGAGGTATCGGATAATAATCCAATAGATAGGCATCCACTACAGTTGGGAGTGATAGCTATCGGTCAGCGCGGTGACAATGACTATATCGATATTGGGTTTAGAGCAGGGTTTCATGATACGCTTGACCACGCGTCAGGGTATTCACAGTTTTTTAATTTAGAAGGGGTAGCTGCGACCTTACGTCTATATGACACAGATGATGATAAGCCCAATCAACCAGACAGCGTGGTCTTGCAAAATGCGACTTTGATTCGTGGACGCTCTTTTAATCCTATCAATGCTGGCAAAAAAGGCAAAACGTGGGGTACAAGCATTGAGGCGACGCGAGTGAATGATGGCTCACAAGAGGGCGGGCGAGATCATCTGGTGGGTAGTGTGGGTTATGAGACGGGCTGGTCGTGGGCATTTGGTACGCCAAGCAGTGGTACGGGTCAGATGCCGCCGCAACTATGCTATACGTTTTTGGCCGGGACCGCGCAAGCAGGGCGCGCTATCAATAAAGGCTTTCGGGTAGGGGCAGGCGTTAATGCCGGCTGTCGTTATCAGATTAACAATCAGTTACGCGCGCAAGCTGAATTGCAATTGCCATATTGGTATCATGGCAGCAGCGATGAGTCCAACGTTCGTGGTCATTATTGGCAACCGATCTCAAGCCTCGGTTTACAATACGATATTGATAAAAAACAAGCACTACGTATCAATGCCAGCTACGACTGGCAAGAGCGCGTCGATGCGAATGAGGATATACAGCTGTCATACAGACGGTATTTTTAAGTAGAGTTATCTTTTAGCGCTGTAATCGTTGTATAAGTGGTATAAAAGGAAAGATGCTTTATGAGTACACCAAATATACTTATTATCGGGCAAGGTGATATCGGCTTGCCTGTTACCAATAAGCTGGCACAAGACGGCTTTTCGGTGACAGGGCTGGCTCGTAGTGAGCGTCATCATTATGCATTAGTGGATAGCGCCCATTTTTTGCAGGCTGATGCGCTGACTCTGACGAGCGAGCAGCTGCAATCATTTACCTATATTGCGATTATCGTCACCCCTGATGAGTATTCGACCAGCGGTTATCATGACAGTTACTTAGCGATCAGCCAGCATTTGGCAACGCTTTCTGCTAATCTGGCGAACCTGCAGCGCGTCGTGTTTATTTCTTCTACTGGTGTTTACGGTCAAGACAATGGCGAATGGATCGATGAGCATACTGAACCTATGACGCCTGAGCGTGACGCATCAAAGGTTATATTACAAGCCGAACAAGCACTGCAGCAAAGCTTTGGTGATAAAGCCATCATCATTCGACCTAGCGGCATTTATGGACGTGAGCGCCTTATGCGCGTGCGTAAAGCGCGCGAGCCACAAAAAGAGCCAGTAGCCGCCGAGCATTGGAGCAATCGTATTATGGATCGCGACTTGGTCACTATCATTGCCAATGTGTTGACGACAGCCGCACCAAAGCCACTCTATCTTGCGACAGACTACAGACCTGTGACCACTTTTGAGCTTGGTGTTTGGTTGAGTGAACAAATCGGCGAAGCCGCGCCTACTATCGATGAAAAAAAGACATCAGTGACAGGAAAGCGTTTACATAGCAACATTCCTTTAGCTTGGCTTGAGTACGCTGATTGGCAGACAGGCTATCGTGATATTTTAGACCATCAAGCGTAGTTTTTAGCGTTAAGATCATTGTTCGGTTTGAACGTTTTTGTTCGTTTTATATGTGATAGTTTATGGAGATTTCATGACTCAGCCGTTTACTTCTGATGACCATTTGTCTCATGCCAGTCTGGCAGCAGAAGGTAGCAAGCTCACAAAAGGCGATGCTGGGCAGTCTTTTATGCTAGCTGATTCACAGCAACCTGCGATCGTACATCCGAACTTTGATCCCAAACGATCCCCCCTTGATCCCGCCAGACCATTGAGTGATATTCCTGAGCCTGCTCGTCTCCTAGATGGTCAGCTGCGCCGGCTTTATGGTAATTCGACGCGGTTCTATCAGCCTAATGCAGATAGCTTATCAAAATGGTCGCTGATTGCGTCAGAAGCCTTGGCGGAGCATCTATCGTTACTCAAGGCGGCACAGCTTGTCGAATTGCCTGATAGCTTTTATCAAAATCACAGTGATCAGCCCTTATTATCGCCATTATCAAAGATGACATTATTAGATATGTCAGATATCCAGCAGGCGATTCGTACCTATCCAAAACTCAATCGTTATGGGTTTGGCTCTGCTGATAGCGACGAGATGGCTGAGCCAAATAACAATGACAAAGTTAACGAGTCTTTAGCCTCTCTGCGCGCATTGATCAAACGCTATAATCCTGATGAACTGCTGAGTAGCCTGTATGCCGATGATTGGCAAGTGATTTTGCAACCGCAGCAATTTGAGACAGGCGAGGGCAGTTTGGCGACAGATATTATGGCCTGTAGCGCTGCTGTCCATGCGCTAAAGCAATGTAGTACTCGTAAAAGTATCAATCATAGCTATAGTGCCGCGCAAATTTGCCAGCACGTACGTAGTTATTTGCTCAGTCAGATTGTCTGTGAGCCTACGCAGCGCCACGCATATCGTCAGATCCGGATATTTGCTGGTCACATCATTGTTGCTGCGTATCATTTAGGCTGGGAGATACAAGTGCGGGCAGATGGACAGAGTTATTTTAATATCTCGTCGCGTAGTGGTTTGTTGACTCGCTATGCCAATATGCAGGATTACGAGATCAACGGTTGGTCAAGCTGATCAATAATGCGTACAATAATGCAAATTTTTTCGCCCCTCTTTTTGCCCATAGGAATGTCATCATGTCTCACGTATCGCGCCTGCAAGACCCAACGTTTTCATCTCATCAATTTATTCAACTGGCTTTAGATAACCAAGTACTTAAATTCGGCGAATTTGTCCTCAAGTCTGGTCGTATCAGTCCATATTTTTTTAATGCAGGTCTGCTTGCAACGGGTGAGATGTTATCACTGCTAGCACGTGGTTATGCAGATGCCTTAGCTGAACAGATAATTGCGGCAAATAATGACGGTAATGAGCAAGAGCTAGTCATCTTTGGTGCGGCTTATAAAGGTATTCCTTTTGTCGCAGCGACCGCACAAGCGTTATGGCTACATCATGGCATCAATGCAAAATGGGGTTACAATCGTAAAGAAGCCAAAACCCACGGTGAAGGGGGCAATTTGGTCGGCGCTGATGTGCATGGCAAGGCCGTATGGGTGCTTGACGATGTCATCACAGCAGGTACAGCGATGCGTGAAGTGGTCGAGATTTTAGAGCAAGCAGGAGCAAGCGTTGCGGGTATTATCGTCGCGCTTGATCGCAAAGAAAAAGGCCAAGCTGAGCACTCTGCTATTCAAGAGCTTGCTGCCACATTAGCAGTGCCAGTACGGGCATTGGTTGATATTGACGATTTAATCAGTTATCTGGCAGATGACCATGGTGCACAAAACGGCCAACATAAAGACGCGACCCAGTTAGCCAAAATGCAACATTACCGTGAGCAGTACGGTGTATAGTTAGGCACTGAGCCTGTTTTATACTAATAATATAACGTAAGTGAGCCCTACCATGAGTCAAACAATGAGCCAACAAAACCAAGAAAAATCGCTAAAAATACTCGTCATTATGGATCCTATCGAGCGGGTCAATTATAAAAAAGACACCAGTCTCGCTATGATGTGGGCCGCTCAAGACCGTGGTCATCAGCTTGGTTACTGTCAGATTCATGACTTGTGGTTGGATCGTGGACAATTAATGGTCGATACTCAGCCGCTTACGGTGAAGCGTGATCCTGCAGATTTTTATACACTGGGTGATAAAACGACAGGCTCAGTTGCTGACTATGACGTGATTTTGATGCGCAAAGACCCACCGTTTGATATGCGCTTTATTTATGCCACTTATATGCTTGATCATGCCAAAGCAGCAGGCGTGCTCGTGGTCAACGATCCGCAAGCCATCCGTGATTGTAATGAGAAATTATTTGCGACGTGGTTTAGTGAGTATATGAGCCCAACGATTGTGACCAGCAAACAGGCTCACATTCGCAAGTTTATCGCTGAGCATCAAGATGTCATCGTTAAGCCGCTAGATGGTATGGGCGGTACGGGTATCTTCCGTCTGACTGCTGATAGTCCAAATATTGGCGTGACGATTGAGGTGCTGACTGAGCTTGAGACTTTACCAATCATGGCGCAGCGTTATTTGCCAGAGATTAAAGCAGGTGATAAACGCGTACTTATTGTAGATGGCGTTGTGGTCGACTATAGCTTGGCGCGTATCCCAAGCAAAGGCGAGACCCGTGGCAATCTTGCCGCAGGTGGTCGCGGTGTGGCGATGCCATTAACCGATATTGAGCGTCAAGTGGCAGAAGTTGTGGCGCCGATTGTCAAAGAAAAAGGTCTGATGTTCGTGGGTTTGGACTTGATCGGTGGGCGTATTACTGAGATTAATGTCACCAGCCCAACGTGCGTACGTGAGATTGATGATCAGTGCGGTACCGATATCGCGACCGACTTTATCATGGCAATCGAAAATAAATTTACGGTATAGTTTTAGACAGTCTAAGACAGATGTCCATTAAAGAAAGTACGTCTTAATACCTCGTTTATCATTGCCTTGTATGGTCGTATGTCAGTAGTAAATGACGCCAAGTCATGCCAGCTCATGGCTTGGTTTTTTTGTTATTTTTACTGCATAAAGTACTGTATATAAGACAATGATTTCCTCTATACTATGCGGGCTTTTACCGTGTCATTTTTTTAGTAAATGGCATCATAGTAGTAGGGCAAATCCTTCATATCAGTAAAATAAAGATAGGCAGATCTCCATGAAAACACCGCACATATTGATGATGGCAGCTGGGACGGGCGGACATGTTTTTCCCGCGCTTGCAGTGAGCGACGAGCTGACCGGTCGCGGTGCGGTTATTCATTGGCTTGGAACGCCAAATGGTATGGAAAATGGTTTGGTTGAACCGACGGGTTATCCTTTTCATGCCATCAATATGCAGGGGCTGCGCGGTAAGGGCGTGGGTCGTTTAGTTAAGCTGCCAGTAACGTTATTGTCAGCGACGATGGCTGCGGTGAAAGTGATTCGCAGCAATCAGATTGACGTGGTCGTTGGTTTTGGTGGCTATGTGAGTGCGCCTGGTGGACTTGCTGCACGTCTGACCAATACACCGCTGGTTATCCATGAACAAAATGCCATCGCTGGCATGAGCAATCGTTATCTGTCTAAACTGTCTACCAAAGTATTACAAGCATTCGAGAACACTTTTGCCAATAGTGAACAAGATGCCAAGCTTGAAACAGTTGGCAATCCTGTGCGTAATGCCATCACTGGTGTCGCAGAGCCAAAGGTGCGTTATGATATCAATGATAGCTCTCCGCTTAAACTACTGGTCGTGGGTGGCTCGCTTGGTGCTCAGGTATTGAATGAGACCGTGCCAAAAGCACTGGCTTTGCTAGACCAACCGTTTGAAGTCCTCCATCAATGCGGACGCAATAACGAAGCAGCCACTCAGGCGGCTTATAGTGAGCAAGATTTAAGCAAGCATCAGTTCACAGTGCAACCCTTTATCGATGATATGGCGGCCGCCTACAACTGGGCAGATATTATCGTTTGCCGCGCTGGTGCATTGACAGTGACTGAAATCCAAAATGTCGGTATTGCTGCTATTTTTGTACCGCTACCACATGCGGTTGATGATCATCAAACCGCCAATGCGCGCACATTGACCTCGCATGCTGCTGCGGTTTTATTGCCACAGTCAGAGCTAACGGCCAAACGTTTAAGCGATGAGCTTAGCGTACTCAATCGAGAGAAATGCCTTGAAATGGCCAAAAAAGGTCATGCGCTTGCCAATCGCAGTGCGAGTAAACAAGTGGCTGATATTATTTGGCAAGCCTTATAGTTTCGGCTTTTGCCACTCGTTATTTTTTACTGATCATATTTTACTGTCCTTTAATTTTTATTATCCCTTAATAAAGAGAAAATTTTATGTCTACCTCTGCCAAAGCCCTTCCTAAGCGTTTGATTGAAATACCAGAAATGCGCCGTATTCAGCATTTGCATTTTATTGGTATTGGTGGCTCAGGCATGTGCGGCATCGCTGAGGTAATGAACAATCAAGGTTATCAAGTCAGTGGTTCTGACATTGCAGAAAGCCTGGTGACGAAGCGTCTACAGCAGATTGGTATCAAAATATCGATTGGTCATGATTCCAAAAATATTGCCAACGCTGACGTGATCGTCGTGTCATCAGCGATTGATCGTAGCAATCCTGAGGTAAAAGCCGCACTTGAAGCTCGCCTGCCAGTCGTACGCCGCGCCGATATGCTTGGCGAGTTGATGCGCTATCGTCATGGTATTGCCGTTGCTGGTGCGCATGGTAAAACGACGACGACCAGTTTGCTCACCACCATGATGGCAGAAGGACAGCTAGATCCTACCTATGTGATTGGTGGTAAGCTAAATGCCTCAGGTAAAAATGCAGCACTAGGCAACAGCCGTTTCTTGGTAGCAGAAGCGGATGAGTCCGATGCGTCTTTTTTATCACTGCGCCCAATGGCAGCAATTGTGACCAATATCGATCAAGATCACATGGAAACCTATGAGAACAGCTTCGATAAGTTAAAAGCTGCTTATATTCAGTTTTTGCAAAACATGCCGTTTTACGGGTTGGCCGTGGTATGCGGTGATGATCCTGAACTGTATGCGATGATTGATGACATTGGTCGCCCAGTATTGACCTTTGGCCTTGAGCCTTTTAATGACGTACAAGCTGTCGATCTGGTGGCAGAAGGTACCAAGACGCACTTTACCGTATTGCGCCGTGACCGTGAACCGCTGCGTCTGACATTAAACATACCTGGCACGCATAATGTCTACAATGCACTGGCAGCCATCACCATGGCCACGGATGAAGGTGTCGATGATGCCGCGATTGAGCGTGCCCTACAGAAGTTTGCAGGGGTAGGCCGCCGATTTGAGCAGCATGCTTCTGTCGATATCGATGATGGCAATGTCTTATTGATTGATGATTATGGTCATCATCCAAAAGAAGTAGACGCTACGATCAAAGCGGCTCGCCAAAGCTTCCCTGATCGCCGTTTGGTCATGCTATTCCAGCCGCATCGTTATAGCCGTACCCGTGATTGTTATGACGATTTTGTCGACGTACTATCAGGTGTTGATGAGCTGCTACTATTGGATGTATATTCAGCAGGGGAGAGCCCGATTGCAGGGGCTGATACCAAATCGTTGGCACGCAGTATCCGTCTGCGCGGTGAAGTTGAACCGACGATTATTGACAAAGACAATCTTGCGCCAGTTATGCAGCGTTTATTAAAAGCCAATGACATGCTTATCACGCAAGGCGCGGGTAATGTAGGGCAGGTTGCTGTTGATTTGGCAGCCAATAACCTTTACATCAAGTAAGCTACCACCAAGCTCAAATTTAGGAACCATCTTCATGACAACGAATAGTAAAGATAATCCAGAGCAAAAAAGCCAAGCAATTACCAATCCAGAGCCAACGTTAGTCGCGGCTGCCCAAGCAGAAAAAAATAAGAGTGAGGCGAGCGGTGAGTCAAATAATATAGACAACGAGACGTCTATCAGTGCACCAACTAGTCATGTCACAGACGCGAGTCAGTTCGGCAGGGTCGCTGTGGTCTATGGTGGTAGTAGTAATGAGCGCAGCGTGTCTTTGGATAGCGGTGCGGCTGTATTGCAGGCACTGCAAAACAAAGGTGTCGACGCCACTCATTTTGATCCTAAGCATCAAGACATCACAGAATTACGTGATTACGATCGCGTGTTTAATGTCTTGCACGGTCGTGGCGGCGAAGACGGTCTATTGCAAGGTGTATTACAGTGGTTTGATATACCGCAAACGGGATCTGGCATTTTGGCATCAGCATTAGGTATGGACAAAGTGCGTACCAAACAACTTTGGCAAGGTTGCGGCTTATCCACAGCACCGTTTTCATTATTGACGGCAGACACTGACTGGCAGCAAGTGGTCAATATGCTAGGACTGCCGCTTATCATCAAGCCCGTTCACGAAGGTTCAAGTATCGGTATGACCAAGGTCAATCATCTCGATGAGTTACCTGCTGCCTATGCCACAGCAGTACAGTGTGGTGATGCCGTGATGGCTGAGCGCTGGATCACAGGACGTGAGTTTACGATTGTGATTATCGATGACGAAGCTTATCCTGTCATTCGACTTGAGCCTGCTGATATCACCAATTTCTATGACTTTGAGGCCAAGTATAATCGTAACGATACCAGCTACTATATTCCTTGCGGATTGAGCGCTGCTGATGAGAAGCATCTGCAAGAGTTAAGTCTGGCGGCATTCCGTGCTGTAGATGCAAAAGGTTGGGGACGTATTGATGCCATGCAGGATGAAGCAGGGAATTTTTGGTTGCTTGAGATCAATACCGTGCCCGGTATGACCAGTCATAGTTTGGTACCAATGGCAGCCAAAGCTAGAGGCATGGATTTTGACACATTGTGCTGGCACATATTATCGCAGACAGTCTAATTTTTTGATGTGGCGCTCATCATATTTATCACGATTTTTTAGCAATGAGTCTGATGACAACCATATTGAGTAAATGAGCTATGTTAAAGCATGGGCAATGATAAATTATATAGAGGTTTATCATTGCTCAGCTTTATTACTTTTGTAGCATGGCGATTTTAGTCAAAAAAGCCGTCAATGTATCACTAGAGCTGCTATAACATAGCTTCATGTAAACTTGTGTAAATTCAAGGCTACTAGCGAGCGTTACGCTATTGTTTGCCTATAAAATACGTTAATATTGTAAGAATAGCTTTGTTTTAGTAATATTTACGTTTTTTGTAGGGATAACCTATAAGTTATTCATAACCTAAGAAAAATGTTACGTTTAAATAAGAATAATCGCTGACTATCAGTCTTTTTATTGACAGTCTTTGATAATATATTGCTTTAATAAGCTTCTGCAAAAACTTGCAGATTTACATCAATAATTAGCATGATCAGTTTTATGCAAATATAGGGACAAAGGTCGTTATGGCTCAAACTGTCAACGAGGTAACTGACTTGATGAGTGATAAAGCCGGTCGCCCAGCATCCAAACTCCAATTACCAACCTCGGCCCGATATCTTTTTATGATATTGGTATTAGGATTATTGGTACTAATATTGATAATGGGTGGTAAAGCGTTACGTGATGCACCGCCTGCTGAGATTCATATCAGCAATCAAGGGCTCTCTACCGCTCAATACAACTCATTGCAGACAGTGATGGATCAGCAAAAGGTCAGCAGTTTTTTTACTTCTGATTTGCAAGCATTAAGAGATATTACGACAAGCCTTGCATGGGTTGATCAAGTGAGTATCTCTCGAGACTGGCAACGCGGCATTGTAGTTACTGCACTACCTAAGCAAGCAGTCGCTAATTTTGGAACAGAGCGCTTGGTTGATGCCAAAGGATCTGTGTTCGTTCCTGCTGATAGTAGCGACTTGACGCAAGAGCGCTTTGCTACTCTGCAAGGTGAAATGGCTCAAGCGCCAGTCATTATGCAGCAAATGCAGCAAGTCAATGATTGGTATGCGCCACTTGATATGCAGGTTGAAGACATTATTTTGTCACCAAGAATGACTTGGCTCATTCGTTTTGATAATGGCTTGCGCGTCATCGTCGATAATGAGAACACCGCACAAAAATTACTGAATCTAAGCCAGTTACTTGGTAATCAGTTAAGCGGACGCCGAGATGAGATGCAATCTGTAGACTTACGCTACAAGAATGGTTTTACGATTGCCTGGGATATGTCAGCGCCGCCAGTTGATGAGCCCAAATAATTGAAGTAATACTGATGAGTGGTTACTTGAGTCGAAACTGTTTGCCCAAAATGAATAATATATGTACAACATCATAGCGTATTAACAGCGCTTTTTTTAATGATTCAATAGGATGGCATTATTTGCGCTCCTATTTAGTAATAATTTGTCTGCTACCATGAAATATAACGAAAATTTGGTTGTTGTCCATCTAAGTGCCACGGCAGTGTATGTCGTAATTGGCAATGTTGTCTCTGCAAAAGACATTCGTATCTTAGGCGTAGGGCAAGTTAAAAATAGCGATTTTTATCAAGGCCAAATTAAGCATCGTGAACGCCTACAAGGTGCTATCAAGCAAGCCATCCAAGAAGCAGAGGATACTGCCAATTGCCGCGTGCATAGCGTGTGGTTGACGCTCGCAACACCTGAGCTATCTAGTAAAAACAGTGCTGGAGAGGTGAGGGTTGAGGAGGAGTTCGTACGTGCCAAAGATATGGTACAGGCCTTGTCTAATGCCAAGTCGCGCGATCTGCCATCCGATTACTATCTCATGCATTGCTGCCAGCAAGGTATCTATGTTGATGATCAAGACTTCATGGTCGACGATGTAATTGAGATGATGGCACATAATATCACTGTGATGTATCACATGATGATGATGCCTGTCGCTAGCCGCCAAAATATTCAAAAACTACTACAAAGCTGCGATGTCGGTATTGACCATATCGTATTTGATGCAGTGACCAGTGCTGAATATAGTCTGATGCCTGAAGAGCGTCAGCAAGGGGTTTGCTTGGTAGATATCGGTGCCAGTACAACCAGTATCTGTGTCTACAAAGAAAACAAATTGATTTTTACGCATTGTATTGCTACTGGCAGCCATGAAGTGACAATGGATATTTCAGCTGATTTTGGTATATCGATGATTGAAGCTGAGAAACTGAAAAAGTCTCATGGTACGGCTGATGCCAATAGTGTTGACCCAAGCTCATTCTTTTTGTTTAAACCGCAAGGATCGAGCGATGAAATCAACATCGGTATCTATAATTTGGCACGTATCATTGAAGCGCGTTATGTGCAGATATTCACTGAAGTCGCTCGTCAACTGCATGAAGCAGGTTTAATAGGCTATATTGACAAAGGTATCGTGCTGACAGGCGGCGGTAGTACGATTAAAGGAATGATACCGTTTGCTAAACGGCTGCTCAAAATGCCAGTGGTATTGACCAATACGCATCCTGCTATTAGTGCTTACAATCATTTTGATAACGATGAGTCATTTAAACAGCTTAATAGTCAGGTCAATGACCGGGCTTACCAAACAGCTTTTGGCACACTATTATATAGTCAAAGTGAGCAGTTTCGCCGCAGTGAAAAAAGCGAACCTGATACGATTCAAAAAAATCGAGTCACAGGGGTCTTTCAAAGCGCAGGCAAACGTTTTGCTGATGTGTTGAAAAAAATACTATAGACATACTTACCAAACATTTAGAGCATAAGCGCTTTTGTAGGATGCTCTTAAATAAAGTAAGTAAAAATTGAAGTCATATTGAAAGTAATGCGCTAAGCAGTAACAGTAATACCTTAAGCGATGATGACCTATTATGGTCCGCGCTGAACTATTTGATCCATAGCCCTGTTTTATTTAAATACATTTATATATAGTATGTCGATAGCGCGCCATATGAGTGCGTTACTACGTATCGACCTACACGCTATCTGCAACTGGAGAATCTTTTTTATGTCAAAATACACCATGCCAGATGATAACCAGCTTCAAAATAACGGCCAAGCGAGCTTCACTGTATTCGGTGTTGGCGGCGGCGGCGGTAATGCGGTTGAACATATGGTACAACAAGGGATTAGAGGTGTAACGTTCGTCTGTGCTAATACAGATAAGCAAGCGCTAGATCGTCTGACTGCACCGCACAAACTACAACTTGGTGCAAAAACGAACCGTGGTCTAGGTGCAGGTGCAAATCCAGAAGTTGGTCGTGAAGCAGCAGAAAGCGAAGAAGAAGCTATCCGTGCATTGCTTGAACACTCAGATATGGTATTTATCACTGCTGGTATGGGTGGTGGTACAGGTACAGGCGCAGCACCCGTGGTTGCACGTATTGCCAAAGAAATGGAGGTATTGACGGTTGCGGTTGTGACCACACCATTTAAATTTGAAGGTGGCAAACGTATTAAAGCTGCGAAAGCAGGTATCGAGCAGTTGACCAATTTCGTGGACTCGATTATCACGATTCCAAACGACAAGCTTATGAGCGTATACGGCAACATCTCTATGCAAGACGCTTTCAAAAAAGCGGACGATGTTTTGCTACATGCGGTTCAAGGTATTGCAGAGACTATCGCTAGCGAAGGTATGATCAATATTGACTTTAACGATATTCGCACCGCGATGACAGCCAAAGGTCACGCTATGATGGGAATTGGCCGCGCCAGCGGTGATGATCGTGCTCGTCAAGCCACAGAAAAAGCCATCAGATCGCCACTACTTGATGATTTACGCTTAGAAAACGCCAAAGGCCTGTTGGTCAACGTTATATCCTCTGAGTCGTTATCACTCGATGAGATGAGCAAAATCAGTGAAATCGTCGAAGAAATCACAGACATCGACGATGCTCATATTTTCTACGGCTCTGTAATCGATGAAAAAATGGGTGATGACTTGCATGTAACGGTTATTGCAACAGGTCTGACCTTAGATGAAAACGCAGGGCAAGAGCCAGAAGTGGTTGAGCAACCTGTTCCTTCTGTCAATAGTACACAACCCGTTGATCCTAATGTACATACCAGTGCATTAAATAGTCAGAAGAAATCACAAGCTCAACTGCATCAAGATAACGTTAATACTGCACGTCCAAGCGCGCCTCAAGAGCAGACAAAAACTAAAACCAATAGCATCCAAGACTATCTGAAGCGTCAACAGAACAAATAGTTTTTTAGTATTAAATTAAAAAAAAGCCAGCGCTCAAACGCTGGCTTTTTTGTGTCTACAAAAGACTGGCCTATAAAAGGAGAGTAACAAAATCAGGAGTATCGCAAAATGTTTCTAATCGAAAAAATATATCCAGAATCTAGTGTTTCGAAGCGTTCAATAGGGCATAAAACTGTGAAAATATATGATGAGATAATGACGATAAGTGTTATCAATCAAAGAGATAAGGAAATTAACTCTTTTTATTTGTAGCGGATATGGGGAAGGTAGTGGTACACTATGTCAATTGTAACAAAATATGTGAGAAGACAGCCATGAACCAAAGAACCATAAAGACAGCGATAGCCGTTACAGGTACTGGTCTCCATAGTGGTCAGCCTGTTGACTTGGAGTTTCATCCACAGCCGGTTGATACTGGTATTGTTTTCGAGCGCTCTGATATTGTAGGCAGCGAGCCTATTCCAGCAAGTGCTTTTTTGGTGCAAGACACCATGATGTCATCAAACTTAGTATTTGGTGGTACGCGTGTAGGTACGGTTGAGCATTTGCTAAGTGCGATCGCTGGGCTTGGGGTAGATAATCTATTGATTCGTGTTTCTGCTTCAGAAATACCGATTATGGATGGTAGTGCCGCTCCTTTTGTTGCTTTGCTACTTGATGCAGGATTCTGTGAACAAGATGCTTTAAAGAAATTCATTAAGATTGTACGACCAGTACGCGTCAAAGTAGATGATAAATGGGCAGAGCTACGCCCTTACGATGGATTTGAATTGAATTTTGAGATTGACTTTGATCACCCTGCCATCGACAAAAATTTTCAACATGCTCAACTGCAATTCTCGACCCAAAACTTTATTGAGCAGCTAAGCGAAGCACGTACTTTTGGCTTTTTGCGTGACATAGAACAATTGCGTCAGAATAATCTGGCCTTGGGCGGCAGTATGGAAAATGCCATCGTCATCGATGATGCCAATATTCTTAACGAAGAAGGCCTACGCTTTAATGATGAATTTGTTCGCCATAAAATTTTAGATGCGCTCGGGGATTTATATCTGATTGGTTATCCTATCGTCGGTCGTTTCAATGCCTACAAATCTGGTCACGCATTAAATAATTTGTTAGTGCGTGAAATACTCTCTGATAAAAATAACTTTGAAATTGTAACTTTTGATGACAATGTAACATGCCCGATCGAATATTCACCACTAAATGGTTTAGCAGTTGAAGGATAAATACAGGAATATACACGAAGTATCGAAACATTTACGCAATATTACATAGCAACGCTATAATTACATTTATATAATATGCAATATTTTAAATATATAGTCTATAGCATTTTGTGAATTTTATTCTAAGGCAGAGTGCGTAAAAGCTGTAGGTGATTTCCAAATCATCTATTGATGCTATTCATAAATTGAATAGCATCAATAGATGATTTTTTTTGTTTAAGACATTACAAAAAAGCAGCGTTACCAATCTCACTTTATGGTTTTATTTACATAACTTTACATTGTAATATCTGTATTTTTAATGATTTGCTAGGCGTAGGAGGGCTTTTTTTAGATTTTCATCAGTGGTGACATGCTCTGCAGCCTGTGATATAGTCCGTTTTGTGTTTTGGCTAAGAGCCTGATTTTCATTGGCTTTACTAGGTTTGGGCAAGGTTGCTAATAACGCTGATGATTGTCTAGATGAATAATTATCAGCAAATGTTTTAGCTACTACAACGCGAATTTGCTTGAGTTGTTTAAATGTAATTGACTGCTCTGTTAATACTTGCAAATACGCATTCTGTAAATAGCGAATATGATTAGCAGCTGTCATCGAACCCACACTGAGTATTAACTGCTCAGAGGTTAAACCTACGACCCAACAAGTATTGAGGATTTCCTCAGGTAGACAGTCTACCAGCAGCTCTTTTACCTCATTGGTCGCTTCTATATATAGCCGCATGTTATTAGCAAGAGGTTGAGGTAGCGCGCTACCAGCAAAGGCTTGATGATCTATAAGCTGGGCAAGCCGATTAGGCTGTTTTTTTGACATCGTGATGACTCATCTATTAGGTGACAAACTCGATATGTAGAATAGACATGCTAAAAGCGATATATAGCAAAATTTTATGAGGTAGTTGACTAAACGGGTGGTGATACTGGTGTTAGTCACTATAAAAGAACGAGCTGTTGTGATAAGGATTTTATCATGTTTTTTAATGATTATATCCTCTAAATTAATTGATGTTTCGTCACGGATGACGAGCAGACTTGTATTAACAATAGGTAGTAAATTTATGAAACAAGCTTTATTAATTTTGTCAGTATTGGGAATGGGTATCGCACAGACGAGTGGTGCTGCCGAAACAACCTTTCAACCAAATAATACCTTGAATCATACCATCACAAATATCTCTACTTCTGCGAACTATGGTTCTAGTCGCAACATCTACAGCACTAACAGTGGTGCTCATGTATATAGCAACGATGAGATCAGTCAAGCCATTGACAATTTAAGCGCTCATGCTAAGCAAAAAGAATATCAGCTTGCCTCACTCACTAGCCGTTTGTCATATGAGCAGCGTCAACAGCAAGCAAGTCGTGTTCCTGATCGCAATTCTGCTCCTGCTATCGCAGCAGCAAATGCCTCACGAGTTGCACTATCTAGAAGTTCTGGCTACTGTGCTCGCTATGTACGTAAAGCGCTACAGTCAGCAGGTTACAAATTTACGCCTAATCCTTCAGCTTATCAATATGCCTCTCGTGGCACACTAGCCCAAGCAGGCTTTACCAAAATTAGTAACGATATGGAACCTCAAGTTGGTGACGTCGTTGTCTATAACCGCACCTCAAGCCGTCCACATGGTCATATCCAGATTTTTGATGGCAATGACTGGGTATCTGATTTCCGTCAAAACAGCATCAGCCCATATAGCGGTACTTACAGCTATACCACATGGCGTGATTCGCAGTATGTTGATGATGCATCAGACCGTGGTATCTACCTTGCGATGGCTGACAAATAAGTATCAGTTAAACGAATTAAAAGTTTTCTCCAAACTCAGTAATGCTCTTTATGACATTGCTGGGTTTTTTTTGTGCTTTAAATAGGGCGTGTTGAACATTCGACCATGGCACTGACAGCGACTATTTTTTAGGCGATTCGATGTTAAAAATAATAAGTTTAGTCATTCTAAGCGCTTATTTTTAACGATGAAGCGGCAAAAAAGAGTCCTGTCCCCTGCTTTTATCGTTGGGGCTGATGCTAAAATTGCCCCATACTGCGTTACAAATCTCGCTAAGGCATCTGCATTATCGTCACTTTGTGCCTTGTCTGGAACCATTTTAGCGATCAGCAGTGCCTATTTGCGAATGTTCAATACGCCCTAATGATATCTAATAATAACTGTATCTAAGTGAGTGCAGATCATAAAAGTAAATCAAAGTGCAAATTTTGGCCAATAGTGGCGATTATGGAAATCAGGCGGGGAGGCGTGCTGAGAGGCAAAATATAAAGCGGTCTTACCGAGCTGTAAAATAACACAAGGATGTATCTGCTCAATAATCGTATTTGCAATGGCGTATTTTTGATTAGGAAGTTCGACCAGAGGAACGTTAAAGCCTCGCTCGAAGCGATGAATGGAATACGCTGCTGGTGATTTGTCAAACAACGATTTCTGTATTATGTCCTGTGTATTTATATTATCCGTCCACTCAATAGAGGCACGTGTGTGTCCATCAGTCTCGTATAAAGGTGCTGGTGGCAATGTGGCAGGTTGACGATAGCTTTTAAAATTATAGAGTGCATAGCGGCCATCAGGGTTGGCATTAATCTCAATGTAAGGTTCAGCGTCTTGAATCTCAGTAGCAGCCTCATCACTTAGAGTGTCACCCGTGATAAAGCATTCAAGGCAAGTCTCTTCCCACAGATAATCAGCAAATCCTACTCGGGTTTGCTGCCAAGTTGGCCAAACCAATTGATTGGCTAATATTTGACTGGGTAAAGTAATTTGATAGGTTAACTGTAATTGTAATACTGGCTGTCGAACGATCTTAGCGTTCACCTTGACACAAATACGCTGTAATGCTTCTACCGTCACGTCCAGTTGCTGTGCGTCTTTTTCTAGCGTCTCGGCGGCTATAACAAGATTAAAAAATTGGTTCATTATTTATCAAACTCTATAATACTTTTAAAAATTAATGGTAAAAGATTAAACGGAATAACTAGGGTGCACCCCGAATTCAAACGTTTATCACCATTTTTAAATAGGGATATGCCCTAGGCTGATACGACACACTAAGCAGATCCAAAACCAGCAGACAAGACAAAAGCCGCGAGCAAGATGCATCGCGGCTTTTATAGTTACCGTCATTATTTAAGCTGATGCGGCCTACTGTTATTCAAGCAAAGCTTGTCATGACATATTACTGCGCGTGACGTGCTAGGTTAGACAGTTTAGGGTTGGCATTTGGGTTTTGGCGTAGCAATAATGCCATACGTCCAATGGAATGGACCAAAGACGCATTAGCTGCTTTAGCAAGTTCAGCGCCAACGATGTCGCGCTCTTCTTTGGTGCCAGCAGGCAGTTTTACTTTGATAAGCTCATGATCTGTTAGCGCGCGATCAATCTCTTCGGTAATGGTTGGGGTAATACCCTTGTTGCCGATCATAACGATAGGCTTTAGCTCGTGACCGATGCCTTTTAGACGTTTGATGGTAGCGTTATCGAGTTGCATAGAATTCCTAGGTGTTGGTAAAAATAAAAATGGTACTGTCAAAAACAGTTATGGAGCATTATAGATAATCTGTGACCATCTTGCATGAGATCAGCAGGATTTTGCACGATTTTACGTGACGAAAATGTTAAACTGAATGTTTGGTACATTATAAACGCTACTGCCTTATAAAACAGTCATTTAACCAATAGAATTTGGTCAGTTTGCGACCAACCATGAATAAAAAATCTGATTAACACCGTATTTAGAATAATCCGCAACGGATTAGTATCAGTTTGTAAGTGATAGCGCAATTAAAGCAGCTAGATTGAGTAAAGCAATAGGAGCAGGTATTTTGGCCACGCGTATCGAAAACAAAAAACTATCAAAGAGCAGCAGTGCTTGGATGAAAGAGCATATTGACGATCATTATGTACAAAAGGCTCAAAAAGATGGCTACCGTGCCCGTGCCGCTTATAAATTATTAGAGATTAACGAAAAAACCAACCTGATTAAAAAAGGCATGACGGTGGTAGATTTGGGTAGTGCGCCTGGCAGTTGGTCTCAAGTAGCGGGACAGTTGGTTGGTGACGACGGTATCTTGATTGCCTCTGATATTTTGCCCATGGATGCTTTGCCTAATGTTACCTTTATTCAGGGTGATTTTCGTGAAGCTGAAGTGTTTGACGCCATTATGGCAGAAGTAGGCGATAGGCAAGTCGACGTGGTATTGTCTGATATGGCACCCAATACGGCGGGGAATAGCGCTATCGATCAGCCGCGTATGATGTACTTATGCGAGCTGGCAGTGGACTTTGCTTTATCAACCTTACCAAAAGGTGGCGCACTTATTATGAAAGTGTTTCAGGGCGAAGGCACACAAGAATTACGCAAGCAGATGCAGCAGGATTTTAGTAAGATTCGTAGTATAAAACCAGGTGCGTCACGTCCGCGCTCAAAAGAGATGTTTTGGGTGGCGATTAAATAGTTTTAACATCAATGAGTTGCTGCTATTGTAAGCGAGTTAATCAGTCACCATAAACTATCATTATGGTCGTATAAAAAGCGCTACATTCATTAACTGAATAATCGTGAAACCTGCTTGAATTATGCAGGTTAGCGCCATATATCATGGTATATTACCTTTGTTTTTAGCATACGTTTTAGACAAAGTCGTCTGATAATAAGCGTTTTACAAGCTCAATGATCGTATATCTATGTTTATCTCATACTGATTATTTATAAAAGCAATTTTTATGCTACCTGTAAATCATATAAATTTAATTTAGCAGCTTTTTATTATCGGGATACTCGTTAAAAATGAGCAATACGTTTATAGACGTCACGTGTTTAGTAAACACACCAATAAGTAAGGGATGGGAATAACTAGTGAGCGACATGGTAAAAAATACCTTATTGTGGCTGGTGGTAATCGGCGTTTTAGTGCTGGTGTTTAGCGGCTTTGATCAATCATCTGAGCCAGATAACCTTAACTACTCTGAGTTTGTGACCGCTGTGTCAGAAAACCAAGTAGCCAGTGTCGAAATTGACGGCGAACAGATCACCGGCGAAAAGAAAAATGGCTCATCTTTTGAGACCATTAGACCGGCTGTGTCAGATGACCAGTTGATGCCAATGCTACGTGAGAACCAAGTCGAAGTCCAAGGGACCGCACCAAAGCGCCAAAGCGTATTGATGCAACTACTGATAGCCAGTTTCCCAATTTTACTGATTATTGGTCTGTTTTTATTCTTTATGCGTAATATGCAGGGCGGTGCAGGCGGTAAAGGCGGCGGCCCAATGAGCTTTGGTAAGTCAAAAGCCAAAATGCTGACGGAAGACCAAATCAAGGTGAACTTCGAAGACGTGGCTGGTTGTGAAGAAGCCAAAGAAGAAGTCGTTGAAGTGGTTGACTTTTTACGTGATCCGGATAAATTTACCAAACTTGGTGCAACGATTCCTCGTGGTATCTTGATGGTAGGTCCACCGGGTACGGGTAAGACATTGTTAGCAAGAGCCATTGCTGGTGAAGCTAAAGTACCGTTCTTCTCAATTTCAGGTTCTGATTTTGTTGAGATGTTTGTTGGTGTTGGTGCATCACGTGTACGCGACATGTTTGAGCAAGCGAAAAAGAGCGCCCCTTGTATTATCTTTATTGATGAGATTGATGCAGTCGGTCGTCATCGTGGCTCTGGCATGGGCGGCGGTAACGACGAGCGTGAGCAGACATTGAACCAATTATTGGTTGAGATGGATGGTTTTGAAGGCAATGAAGGTGTTATCGTTATTGCTGCAACCAACCGTGCTGACGTGCTTGATAAAGCATTATTGCGTCCAGGTCGTTTTGACCGTCAGGTTCAAGTGGGCTTGCCAGATATCAAAGGCCGTGAGCAAATCTTAAAAGTACACTTAAGAAAGTTGCCGAACACCATCAGTGTCGATGCAGGTTCTCTTGCTCGTGGTACGCCAGGGTTCAGTGGTGCACAGCTTGCTAACCTTGTAAACGAAGCAGCCTTGTTTGCCGCGCGTCGTAACAAAAACAGCGTCGACATGAATGATTTTGAAGATGCAAAAGACAAGCTATACATGGGTCCTGAGCGCAAATCTATGGTGATACGCGAAGAAGAGCGCCGTGCGACCGCGTATCACGAAGCGGGTCATGCGCTAGTAGCTGAACTACTGCCAGGTACAGATCCGGTGCATAAGGTCACTATCATGCCTCGTGGTTTTGCGCTTGGTGTTACTTGGCAGCTGCCTGAGCACGATCAAACCAGCATGTATAAATCTAAGATGTTAAGCGACATTGCGATTTTGTTCGGTGGTCGTATTGCTGAAGAAGTCTTTATTAATCAGATGTCAACAGGTGCTTCAAATGATTTTGAACGTGCAACCAAAATGGCACGCGCCATGGTAACCAAGTACGGTATGTCTGATGCACTAGGTATCATGGTGTATGAAGATGATGACAGCTCGCAAGGATACTTTGGCGGTGGTGGTCGTACGATTTCAGAAGCCACGCAGCAAAAGGTTGATGAAGAAGTGCGCCGTATGCTAGAAGAGCAGTACGATATCGCTCGCGAATTGATTGAAGCCAATCAAGATAAAATGCATGCAATGGTTGAAGCGCTCATGAATTGGGAAACCATCGACCGTGACCAACTGCAAGATATTCTAGCAGGTGAAGAACCGCGTCCACCAAGAGTCTATCAACATAACGAAGTCAATTTGTCAAAAAATGACATTAAGACGACTACTTCTACACCGCCACCATTACCAGCGATGTAAGGCAGTTCTGATTGAAGTTTAATAAAAGGCCCTTTATCATAAAGGGCCTTTTTATTGTCATCATTCTTTTAAGGGCTTAGGACGTCATAAGATTTACTGGTATCATAAGCACAGATAACGAACTCTCGAGCTATTTTATACAACTTATTTATGATGGATCGGTCATGTCATTATTTCAGCCTTTACCCAACTATAAAATATCGAGCCGTAATAAAACCTTGAATTTGTCTGAGCCGCATATCATGGGTATCTTGAATGTAACGCCAGATTCATTCTCGGATGGTGGGCGGTTTAATGCGGTAGAGAATGCCGTTGCTCATTGTCAGCAGATGATGGATAACGGTGCTACTATTATTGATATTGGCGGTGAATCTACTCGCCCCAATGCAGATGCTGTATCGACTACTGAAGAGCTACAACGGGTTGTGCCAGTGGTACAAGCTATACGCCAGCATTGTGGAGATGATATTTGGTTATCTATTGATACCAGCAACCCAGAGGTCACGCAGGCAGCGTTTGATGCTGGTGCTGATATTTGGAACGATGTCAGGGCGTTAAAACGTACTGGCGCTGCAGAACTGGCCGCTAGCCTTGATATTCCTGTCATGCTGATGCATATGCGCGGTGAGCCAACGACGATGAACAGTCTGGCACAGTATGATAATGTGATTGATGAAGTGAGCACAGAACTGACCACACGTATCAAAGAGGTAACGCGCCTTGGGGTTAAGCAGGAAAATATTATTATTGATCCAGGTTTTGGTTTTGCCAAAAACTATGAGCATCATTGTGCTTTATTAAGTCAGTTAGACAGCTTACAGGTATTGGGTTTGCCAATGATGTTTGGTATTTCACGTAAGCGCTTTTTAGCAGAGGTATTGACCAATAGTGGTGTCAAAACAGTACAGACCACTCAAGCGATAGAACGAGACGCAGTAGGGACTGCTGCTGGGATATTTGCGCTACAACAAGGTGCCAGCATCATTCGCACGCATAATGTAGACATGATGCAGCAAGCAGTGGCACTATGGAGTCAATTATCAGCGTACCATCATGAGCATTGTATTATTAATACAAATACTCGATAAAGCTACACCGTGATAAATACAATATCTACAATCTAATTTTCCACTATGATTGAATACCACATCAAAAACTATTGAAATGAAAGAGAGTATCTTTATGACCAGTATCACTCAGCCAGAACCGACCAATGAGCAGCGCCGTATTATTTATCAAGCTCGTCGCGGCTTGAAAGAGTTAGATTTTTATATCGATCCTTATGTCAAAGAGCTGTATCTGACAGCAGATTCTGCTGAGCAAGAGACCTTTGCCCAAATGCTCACCCATGAGGACCCGGATCTATTGGATTATTTTACCAATCAAAATCGTCCAGCAGAGGATGATATATGGGCACTCGTTAATAAAATAAAAACATGGCGACACACCAAAGACTTGGTTTAGAGGCTCTGTATTTGATAGGCACAATACTGATGATTTCTCATGGCGCGCCCATATGACCCTAGCAACGGCGCTGCGCATTGATACAGCTATTCATTCTACCAGTCGGCTACGCTGGCTGCTCTATGTGGGTTTAACTGCGATCATGATTGTCTTAGCGTGGCTTGCGGCTTTGGCATGGTGGCAATATTTGCTGGTTTTGACTGTCTCGCTAGCCATTGTTGGCTATTTATTTCTGACACGTTTGACACTACGACATCTGAGTCAGCCACCACTTGATCAACGTATGGATAAACAGTGGCAGTTGTTGATTCAGACAAGTCGAGGCGATGAGCTGTGGCAAGCACAGCTACTCTCTACACATTACTATCAATGGGCGATAAATCTTGAGTTCAACATAGTAGAGCCTTATCAGCGCCCTCTATCTATCACCATATTTTGTGATCAAGTAAGCCCAGAGGAATGGCGAACGCTTAGTGTTTTAGCCAATATTAATAAGGATTAAACAGGGTAAAATATACTGATTGATCTTCACGTTTCTATTTAGTCTTACTCATCTGTTATAGGCTTACGAATGCCTACATGTCATAACAAAATACCTATCTTGGTCTCCAAAGAGTTTTGTTATATTAAAAGTCAATAACAAAGCACATAAACCGACTGTCTCATTTCTCAAATTTATACAAGCGAAAAGCAAGTATTTATAGGATTAAGCAGTAGGTTCTTATGATAAATAATATGACAAAAAGAGGAAGAGATCATGAGTTTATTAGGGAATTTAGTGAGCCAAGTGGCCCGTAGTGCGATGAATCCAGAGGATGCTCAACGCTATCCAGTGAATCAACGTATCAATCCACGTCGTACAGGTGGCTTGGGCGATATACTAGGCAGCGTATTGGGCAGCGGTAATCAAGCAGGTGGCTACAATCCGCAGCAATACGATCGTAATCCAGATAATGGTTTTGGTTTAGATGATATCATTGGTGGTCTGGCTGGTGGTAATCAGCGTGGTAGCGTCAGCTCAGGCGCTGGTGGACTGGGAGATATTTTAGGCAGTGTACTAGGGGGTCAGCGTAACAGTAGTGGCTTTGGTGGTAAGGGGATGCTTATCGCTGTCCTTATGCCAATGGTGCTGAGCTGGATCAAGCGTAATGGCGGTATCGGCGGTGCACTATCGAAAATTACTGGTATGGGCCATGCTGAACAAGTACGTTCTTGGATGAGCACGAATGAGGCCAACGAGAACTTGGACCCAAATGAGATAAATCAGCTGTTTGATGAGCGTGAGATTCAACAAGTAGCAGCGCGTACGGGTGCAAACGAAACAGAAGTACGTCAAGGTTTGGCTGAATTACTACCTGAGGTAATGAACCAGCTAACGCCCAATGGTAATTTAGATAATGAAGTAGAAGCCAACGAAGAGATTGATCAAATTATCAGCCAGCTATCTAATCGTCTCGGTACTTTAAAGTGACAGACTGAGTTAAAAAAGCTTAGGGTCATAAATTTAGAGTGCGTCTAACGACGTGCTCTTTTTTATGTCTATTATAGTAGTATTAAAGTTTTAAAATCGCTCATCTAAGGTTTCCACTGTGTAGTTGAGTGCTGCAAAGCAGATATCTGTATTGAACCCTCGGTACTGCAAAAATCGCAGTTGTTTGGCTTTGTCTTTTTGCTCAGTAGGTAGGTCATCACCGTATTTTTTGGTACGGGCTACCACAGCCAGTTTTAGCCAATCTACCCCATCTACCAGACTGTCTGAGCTATCATCTACAAACTCACTAAACTCTTCAGAGTCGCTATTTGCCATATCAATCAATTCATCGATGTTACCTGGCATCGCGATTTTTTTACGATAGAACTCTTGCTTGATACGCCCGCGTCCCCGACCTTTACGGATATTCTCACGTATGAGCATAAGAGTGGTGCGGTAGTCACTTTGATAGCCTTTTTCCTCAAACTCATCAAGTAGGGCATCTATTTTTTCTGGGTCTTGTTCTTTGTCGATTAGCTTTTGCTTGAGCTCAGCTTTGCCGTATTCGCGTCGTGACAAGTAATAGAAGGCAAGCCAACGTAGCCGGCTCTCAGCTTTGATAGCATCAATCTCTGCTTGTTTTTGCTCTGGGGTACGCAGGTAAGCTTTAAGCGCGGCTGGTATATTATCGTTTTGGTTTTCTACTGCACTATCATCAAATGATGGACGTTCACTTCCGCATTCTGATTGCTCAAACGAGGGAGCATAGTTGTCGTTTTCAGCTATGTCATTCTCTGCATCACCACTATGTACGCTGTTCTTGACCTCGGCCAGCATCTCTTTGATGGTTTGTGCTTCAGGTGGCTGATAAGCAGGTGTATCGCTTGGCTCAGCAGTAAAGGTAGCCGCTGGATGAAAGCGTTTTTTACGTTTTTTGGATTTAGAGTTTTTTTTTATCTTAGCAGAAGATTCTTCAAAATATGATGTGTCAACAGTAGGCTCACTAGTGCTTGAATGAACTTGATCTGGGACTTTAGAAAGCTTGCTAGATTTACCTGATTTGTTAGATGTGTTTTGATAGGAGTGTTTAGTAGGTTTTTTTCGTTTGCTATCAACAGAACTAGCTGAGCCGGTTTCCGACTCAGCTAAGATTTCAGCCAATGTTTTAATTTTCATAATAAGTCATGATTATTTATAGCAGCTACTGATAATGGTTACTAGTGAACCATTATTGTACAGAGTCAGGTGCCAGTTCTACATCGTCAGTTTCAGGCGCTTTGCTATCTTTTTTCTTACCAAGCTTTTCATCACGAATTTTATCTTCGATCTCTTTGGCGATAGCAGGGTTTTCTTTTAAGAAAAGCACAGAGTTGGCTTTACCTTGACCGATTTTTTCATCGCCATAGCTGTACCAAGAACCTGCCTTGCCAACGGCACCAATCTCGACACCCAAGTCAATCACTTCGGCCAAGTGGTTGGTACCTTCGCCATAAGTAATCTCAAACTCAGCTTGGCGGAACGGCGGTGCCATTTTGTTCTTGATGACTTTAACACGAGTTTGGTTACCGATGATGTCATCGCCATTTTTGACCGCACCAATGCGGCGAATGTCCATACGTACAGAGGCGTAGAATTTAAGGGCATTACCACCAGTTGTAGTCTCTGGGCTACCAAACATAACACCAATTTTCATACGGATTTGGTTAATAAACACAACCATACAATTAGAGCGTTTAGCATTACCAGTAATCTT
This sequence comes from Psychrobacter pacificensis, assembly GCF_018336615.1. Classification (NCBI taxonomy): domain Bacteria; kingdom Pseudomonadati; phylum Pseudomonadota; class Gammaproteobacteria; order Moraxellales; family Moraxellaceae; genus Psychrobacter; species Psychrobacter pacificensis. Next base: position 627,793 of record NZ_CP048752.1, read on the forward strand.
ACGTAGCGCTTGGCTCATCAGACGCGCTTGTAGGCCCATATGTGAGTCGCCCATCTCGCCTTCAATTTCTGCACGCGGAGTCAAGGCAGCAACCGAGTCAACAACGATCATATCGATTGCGCCTGAACGCACGAGCATGTCAGTAATTTCAAGCGCTTGCTCACCGTTATCAGGCTGTGACAGTAATAAGTCGTCGGTATTGACGCCTAGCTTGCGTGCATACACAGGGTCAAGCGCATGCTCAGCATCGATAAATGCACAGGTGCCGCCTTGTTTTTGACACTCCGCGATTGCTTGCAAGGTCATTGTGGTTTTACCTGAGCTCTCAGGGCCGTAGATCTCGATGATACGGCCCTTCGGCAATCCACCAATACCAAGTGCGATATCTAGACCAAGAGAACCTGTTGAGACCACATCGGCATCAAGAATGGCTGAATCATCACCCAGATGCATGATGGTATTTTTACCAAATTGCTTTTCAATTTGACCTAATGCCGCTTTGAGGGCTTTGGCTTTATTGTCGTCCATACTGGATTCCTTTTTTGATAATTGATTTGGCGCTATAGATAAAAGATTTATACGTCTAAGAGTGATAACTGGTGCATACTGAGCAGCGCTAATAAGATAAATCATATAGCTATTCGCGCTCTGACAACTGGTTTAAATACACAGGTTGTCATATGACTGCTATCAGTAGTAATATCGAGATATCGCTCTACTATACAGTAAAATTAAATAACGAGAGAAATAAAAATAAGTTCATAATCAATCACAGTTACAATAGCTTTTGAGTCGAATATTAACGACTAATAGCTATCTGAATCTCTGTAGTGCTATTGATTCGATAGAGTAATTATAACAAAATCCAAGCGCGATATTGAGGCTTGGACGACGCTAAACGACACTGAATGTCGTACGATATAAGAGTGAGGATTCACGAAGATAGCCATCTGTTCAAATGTGTTTTTGAACTTGATAACAGCTATGTTTGTCAATAGACTTATGAGTTGTCCACAGCAAATAATGTACTCATTTTTACTGGTTGTGAAACATTATAAACGGCTAAATTATTTTTTAAAATATTTAAAATAATTTTTTATGGCTTTATATTTAATATAAGTTATTGTTTTTAAATGATTTTTAAATTGTACAAAAAATGAACGATTTTATCTTAACCTTTAAGTTACCTAGGCACATGGTTGTCAAGTGGTCACTTATACACAGGGTTATCCACAGCTTATGGGGAGAACTCTTGAAGCCCTTATGGTATCTATGCTTGCGTGTATAGGTTATATATTGCAAGCTTCCAGTATTAAGCGTTGAAGATGATTTTTCGTCGACAAACTGTGCTCTAAGCGCTATGTTTCACATAATTACAATTTGTGATTCTTCCACGTATTACCATACTATAGGGCTTTGAAGTCAAGAGTATGACGAGATAAAAGCAACCAACGACCCGCCAAGCATATTTATTGCTGTGATAGCAAGCTTATAAACGGGCATAAAAAAGCGGCTAAATAGAATAGCCGCTTTGTCAAAATTATCGATAGCAAGATTGTGTTTGCTAGTCTTTGATATAGATCAAATCCCAGACCCCGTGACCACGCTCAAGGCCGCGGCGCTCAAATTTGGTCATTGGACGAAAGTTAGGACGGTCGGTGAAGTTGCCTGCGCCTGCTTTGTTGGTCAATCCAGCAAACCCATCCAAAACTTCAACCATCCAAAATGCATAGTGCTCCCAATCCGTGGCTGTATGAAACCAGCCGCCTTGTTTTAGACTGCGCGTAACGATAGCCATACGCTCAGGACTGACAAAACGGCGCTTGTAATGACGCTTCTTTTGCCATGGATCAGGGAAGTATAGCTGGATACGGTCAATATGATTTTCTGGTAATTGCTTCAGCAATTGAATAGCATCGCCATTGATGATTTTGACATTGCTCAAGTTCTGCGTTCCTGCCATATAAGCGCATTTACCAATACCTGGCTCATGCACTTCGACACCGACAAAATTGCGCGCGGGCTCTGCGGCTGCCATCTCGATAAATGAATCACCCAAACCAAAACCAATCTCCAAGGTCAGCGGTGCGTCAGAACCATTTGGACTATCAGCGAACAATGCTCGCAAATCATCAATACCTGAAAGATCGCCATCGCCGAAACTGTTATTGACCAGATACTCAGAAAACTCTGGTGCAGTCAGCGCAAGCTCGGCGTTTTTGTTCATGTGCGTACGCCGCTTCATAAAAGTATTAACGATGCGGATATGTTTGTCAGAGCCAGGTTCTATCTCATGGCTAGCGTTTGTATCCGTATCGATAGGCGCACTAGTATTATTAGAGGTTTGCTCATCAGTAGTGTCAAGGCTGTTGATGGTGTCATTGATATCAGAATGTTGACTCATAGGATTTGTAAGGCTTAATTATGTGAGTGATGTTGACTCATTATAAGTCAAATCCATACAACTGTGAACGTACAATCTTATTTTAGCGCGTTTGCTGCTCAGTTCTGTCGTTTCTCTATCCTAGATATGGGTTTTAGCGTTATCATAGTGTCATCGTTAAGGATGTTTTTTAGAGTCAGTAGAGCGTATTGTCATGCTATTTATTGAGACGGATTCACCGCCACCGTTTTATCAAGAGTCATTAACACCTGCTAAACGCAAGCAACTGGATCAATGGTTTATCGGTGATCGTACCCAGCGCTATTATCTCAAGCGCTTTGAGCAGTTTGATCAGCAAGGCTATCTGTCGCCAAAATGGCATTGGGCTGCATTTTTTATGACGTTTCCTTGGCTGTTATACCGTAAACGCTATATGGATGCCATTGTGTATAGCGTGGCAGGATGGTCATTTATTCAGCTTAATGTCGCCATTGTGCTTGTTGCCTTTGAGTTTGTGGCGATGTCTTATGTGCCAGACGTTTATCAAATGGCGACGCGGATCGGTATTGCTGCGATTATTTGGTTGTTTTGGTCTGCTATGGTGGCACGCTGGACAGATGCATATTATTACCGGATGGCGCGACGTGAGATCGCGGATGCGATTAACGATTATCCACGTGATGAGGCGGCACAACAAGCGTATTTGAAAAAAGAAGGCGGCGTCAGTTTATTTGGTTTAGCATTGGGGTTTGGTTTTTTCGCCTTTGCATTATTGGTCATTAAGGTGCAGTTTTTACCTATTATTGCCAAACCAAAAGAAAATGAGGTGCTATTTGATGCTTATGACATTGCCAAAAATGCCCAAAACCGAGTGGCGTTGATTTATCAGCAGACTGGGCGGTGTCCTGTAGATTTGCCACTCAGTACCGAGCAGCAACAGGTACGTATGCATGTCGATAGTCAAGCGGCTGGTGTGCTAGAGACGGATTGCGCGGTGATTGCTACGATCCAGAACGTGACATTTCCAATCCGCTATCTGAACGAGCAGACATTGGTTTTTTATCATATACCAGACAGTGATAACTGGGATTGCACAAGCTCACTAAATAAAAAACAAGCCCCTAAAAACTGTCTATCTGACTAGGGGCTATACCTATCTAGTTTTTGCTAGTGTTTAGAGTCTGTTGCGGTATCGTGTGGTTCGTCAACTGGCGTCGCTTGGCTCTTTAAGGCGTCGTAGAAATCGGTCAAATCCATCTTGCGCGCTTTGCCGATATCTTCATCAAATAGGCTTTCAAGCTCTGCCATCGCTGATTGTGCAGACTCAATCATGCTGGCTTCATCATCGTAAATGGCTTGCTGACGCTCAATTAAGTCATCATCATAATCACGGAATGTTTTTACTGTCTCTCGAGCTTTTTCCGGAGAGATACCGAGTAGCTGTAGCGATTCACGCGACATGTCTAAAGAGGACAAGTAAGTCTCACGCCAAATGTGACGCACACCAACTTCGCGTAAGCGGTAGTAATGCTGACGATCACGCGCCCTGGCTAATACAATCAACTCAGGATAGTTTTTGCGTAAATACTGAGCGGTAGTGATGGAGCGCTCTAGGTCATCAATGGCCAAAATAAAGACACGCGCCTTTTGAATACCGGCAGCTCGTAGAATCTCAGGGTTTTTTGGATCGCCGTAATAGACTTGGTTACCAAATTTACGCACGAAATCTACTCGGTTGGCAGAACGTTCAATGGCTGTAAATTCAATATTATGCATACGAAGCACACGACCAATGATCTGACCGACTCGGCCAAAGCCTGCGATAATTACCTGATGCTCATGATCGGGAATGGTGTCGTATTCTCGACTTGGTTTGCGTTTGGCAAATAATGGTTCGCCTATTTTTTCTAACAACAAAAAGGCTAATGGTGTCAGTGCCATTGAGATCGTAACAACAAGGTTTAGCGTATTGGCAAGATCAGGACGTAAGACACTTTGGGCGGTGGCGACACTGAACAGAACAAAGGCAAATTCACCGCCTTGTGCCAAGGTCACACCCAATCTGATACTGGTTGGCCCGCGGTTGCCAGATACTTTGGCAATGGCTGCAATCACTGCAAATTTGATAAACATTAAGGCGAGGGCACAGCCAATGATAAATATCGGCTTGGCCAAAATGAGTTTGACGTCAGTGAGCATACCGACCGACATGAAAAATAGACCCAATAGCAATCCTTTAAACGGCTCGATACTGGCTTCTAACTCGTGTCGATACTCAGAGTCAGCTAACAACACGCCTGTCAAAAATGCACCTAGTGCCATTGATAGACCAATTTGACCCATCAAAATAGACACGCCCATGACAATAAACAACGCGACCGCTGTTAGTAGTTCTGAAGCGCCGCTTGAGGCCACAAACTTAAAGAATGGTCGAACCACATAACGACTGGCAAAGATGAGACCAGCAAACACGGCAAATACTTTCCCAAAATACAGTAAATCGTAGCTTTGCTCACGAACCCCCGATAGGAACGGAATGACTGCTAATAAAGGAATAACCGCGATATCTTGGAATAGTAAGATAGTAAAAGCTTCGCGGCCATGTGTGCTCGAAAGTTGCTGTTTTTCGGTCAATATCTGTAGCACAAAAGCGGTCGAGGAGAGTGCTAAACCAAAGCCAACGATAAAAGCAGTATCTAGCTGTAAGGCGAAAAAATGGTGCAATAGCCCCATCAATAGTGTACCAGTCAGCCCAACCTGTAGACCGCCAAGAACGAATATAGAGCGACGCAGCGCCCAAAGCCGCGATGGCTGCAGCTCAAGCCCGATGATAAATAGCAGCATGACCACGCCAAACTCTGAAAAGTGCAGTAGACTTTCAGCATCACCCGCCACATCCAAACCGCTTGGACCCAATATAAGCCCTGTGATGAGGTAGCCTAGGACCGTTGCAATACCGAAGCGTTTACCAAGGGGAACAAAGAGCAGCGCTGCTCCCAAAAAGATAGTGGCCTGTAACATTAAATTTGGTGAGCCGGCGGCGGCAGCGAACATCTGGAATCCTCAGAAATTAGGACAAAATAAGCAATTTAAAACGGGTATAACTAAAATTAGACTCGCGAAAAAATATAGCATAAACATACATTATTTTTTGCGATAAATCTTCCAAACACCATTATCTGCAAGCGGATTGTTATAAGCGTCGTTGCGGCGCTTGCGCGGTGTTTGCCTGCTGTCGACAATCTTAAAATCAGGCAAAGCATGGACAATAAGACCAGTACGATAAAAACGTACCCGTTCAGGCTCTAGCATCTCACCCTTGCTATCGCGGCAAAACACATAAGCGCGCAGATCAATAAACTCACGATGAGCGACCAAACGAGCGTCGTCATCATTATCCAGTACCGCTGTCATGCGAGCGACTTCATCATCAGTATAGTCACCACATTTATCAGTTAGTGCCCCAACTGAGCCAAAGCTTTTAGATTCCTTGGCTCGCGTTTTGGTTAAATGTAGGCGCTGAACATGGTAGATAAACTGCGGTATCTCAAGACTGGCAGGCAGTGGCAGATAATCAGGTGGCATATTGGCCGCTGGATAAAAATCCTTGGCGCGCTCAAGTAGATTTTGCCAACGTTGCTGATAAGCCTGTACCTCTGCTAAGTTGCCTTCATAGATAGGCATATCGCGAATTTGGCGCAAAATATCAGGCGGAAATTGCTCATGACGAAAGTTTGCAATGTCCTCTTGCAGCGTCGATAGCAAAACTTTGGCGTGTTTTTTGCCGTCTTTTGACGTAGGATCATCGATATAGTCTGGGGCGACAAAGGGTGCGGAACGTCTAGACATAATGTTATATCATCAATAGATCGTGAAAAGGGGTAGTCAGTCTTAAGTATACAGAATTTATATCAAAAATATGGTCGAGAGATAGGGTTTTTCATCAGTTTTAACATGCTATTACAATCGTAGAAACAAGTTTTAGGCAAACTTAAGTGAAACCTTCTTCTTTTATTGGCTCATAGGTTTTCATTTTTAATACTATGTAAGACAACAATGATTTATAGCCAATCAGATTATTGAGAATGACCGTTATGAGTAACTACTCATCAGAACTGGCAGCTTGTCCTAAGTGGCGAGCCTCATTGAAGATGATTGGCAAAATAGCCTTTATCGTCATTTGTACCGGTGTCATACTCGCACTTGGGTTTTGGTTGCTGATGATGTCAAATATGGGGCCTGCTTATTTGCCAAATATCTGCAATGGCTGTCTCGATATATGGGTCAGAATGATGTTACTCGTGGTTGGTATTAGCCTTTGGGTGTTGGTGGCTGCTTGGATTATTTGGCACATATTGCTTTATTTATATCATTTAATAAAACATAACCAATAATTGGTCAGGTTTCTATACTGGTATTTGTTCTTAATGATTATGACCAATATGACTGTTGCCAGCAGGTGCTTGTCCCGAAATATCGCAAACAAGAGCCTCACTATGTGAGCTGTTTTGTGGATGTGACAAGCTTTCAACTTGAATAGTCGCATGATGAATGCCGAGCGCTGATAGGCTTTGTTCAAGATTGGCAATGAGGCTACTCGACTCATGAATACTCATGTCTCCATCGACTACGACATGACAGGATAGGGCGTGTAGGCCGCTAGTAATGCTCCAAACGTGTAGGTCATGGACTTTTTGTACTTGAGGGTGTGCGAGTAATTTTTGCTCAACGTTGACTAGCGATATGTTGGCAGGGGTGCCTTCCATTAATATATGCACAGAATCACGTACGACACGGTATCCACTGACTAATATAAGAATGGCGACAATCACGGATGCCACGGCATCTGCCCATACCCAGCCAAACCCCATCATCAACAGCGCAGCGATAATAGCAGCAACAGAGCCCATCAAATCGCTAAGCACATGCAAGTACGCGCTTTGCATATTTAAGTTGGCAGGTTTTTTACGCTCTTTTTTAGTATCGCTATGATGACTGTGCTCGTGTCCGTCACCCTCTACCGCATGACTGCCGCGGTGCATGAGCCATGCAACTAAAATATTGACCAGCATACCGACAGTGGCAACGATCAGCATACCTTGGGTTGCGATTTCTGGTGGAGAGTTAAAGCGTTTGATCGCTTCATAAAAAATCATCAAGGCGATAAAAACGAGCGTAGCGCCATTCAGGGTCGCGACCAGTATCTCAAAACGCTTATAGCCAAATGTTTTTTGATGCGTGGCTGCTTTTTCACCAATTTTGAATGCCATCAAGGTCGCGCCTAAAGCAACCGCATCGCTCAGCATGTGACCTGCGTCGGACAATAGCGCCAAGCTACCAGTAAGCCAGCCGCCAATAGCCTCTATAAACATATAACCGGTGATAATAATAAAGCTAAACAGCAAGGTGCGCTGATAACCTTTGGTGTCTTGCGATGATGACGATTCTAACTGGTCGTCATGGTCATGACTGTACTCATGGCTATGGTGATTATGATCGTGCTCGTCAGTGCTAAGATTATTTTGATTCATAACAACACTCAAGTCAGCTAATAGCGAGGTTTAGTAAACAATATCCATTGTGGTTCAGGTAGCAGGAGGTTTTTGGATACATACCACCTGATAGTGGTTATAAATCTAACATAGCCACGCCTGAGAAGCTGTAACGACGAAGTAAATAGAGCAATATGTCATGTGAAAAACACCTGCAAGGGAATGAGCTTACCAACCAACGGGGTCGATATCTAAGGTAAGCTTGAGGTATTTAGCACTTGGTAAGGCAAGTACGGGCTGCCACCATTGGTTCAATACATGATGTAAGTGCGCACGATCTTTGGCTAAGAGTAGTAGCTGCGCATGATAGCGGCTGTTCTTTTTACTCATTGGGGCATCAATAGGACCAAGAACCGCAAGATGGTGCGCACTGGGTAAGTGAGCAATCGCATCCTTGAGCGCTTGTGTGGTAGCTGCCAGCGTCTTGCCCTCACAGCGTATCAGTGCGGCATGACTGTGAGGCGGTAAGCCCATCATTTTACGCTCTTGCAATAGCTCGCGGGCAAACGATAAATAACCATCTTTGACCAGCTTTAACAGTAATTCATTGTCAGGCTGTAGGGTCTGGATCAACACGCGACCCGCTTTGTCACCTCGACCCGCACGGCCCGCTACCTGAATCATGAGCTGCGCTGTATGCTCAGGTGAGCGAAAGTCTGCTGATAAAAATCCGCGATCGGCATTGGGTAAGCAGACCAGCGTGACATTAGGAAAGTGATGACCTTTAGCCACCATTTGTGTACCAACTAATATCGCAGGATCGCCTTGATTGATTTGCTGATAGATATTTTCCCAGCTGTCTTTGCGCCTGGTGGTATCATGATCGATTTGGATAATTGGATAAGTCACTTTGCTGGTTTGGGGATTGGCAAAGATTGCATGCAGATTTTCGCTGAGCCTTGTCGTACCCATGCCTTTGGCATCTAGGTTTTGACTGCCACAATCAGGGCATACTGTAGGAATATAAGCCTGCCAATCGCAATGGTGGCATTTTAAATAAGAGCTACCTGAATAGCCGCTGCGCTGCGCCAGACTGTTATAGTGAACGGTCAAATGAGCATCACAGCGGGGACAATCTGCCTGCCAACCGCAAGCCTCACACAATAAAACAGGCGCATAGCCACGACGATTCAAAAATACCAGGACTTGATCACCGGCATCTAACGTTTGCTTAATTGCCCCAATCATTGAGTCTGTCAGCCCCGTGTCATAGCGAGCACCATCATGTTGCGTTTGCTGGTGAGTGCTTTGCAGGCGCGCATCAATTAGTTGCATGGTTGCAGGCTTGGCATTGCCGGGACGAGTCAGTAGTTGATACTCTATCAGCTTGCCGTCTTCGACCAATTTCAGATGCTCAAGAGAAGGCGTTGCCGTACCTAATATGACTGGTATGTTGTGCTGTAGGCCGCGATAGAGTGCGACATCAGCCGCATGATAACGTAGAGTATCCTGCTGTTTGTACGAGCCATCATGCGCCTCATCAACGACTATCAATCCCAATGCTGCAAATGGATAGAGCACTGCTGAGCGCGTACCGATGATAATTTGTGCATGACCGGTGCGGCAGTCTTGCCAGCCTTGCAAACGATGGGTATCAGTCAAGCCGGAATGTAGCAAAACAATATGAGCGGCAAATCGACTAGCAAAGCGTGCACGTGTCTGCGGTGTGAGACCAATTTCTGGCACCAAGATCAGCACTTGCTGGCCTGCTTCTAGTACCGCCTGCATCGCTTGTAAGTAGACTTCAGTTTTGCCGCTACCAGTAATACCATTTAATAAAAAGCCAGTATAGATTTCAGATTTATGCGCAGCAACGATGGCATCAACGGCAAGTTTCTGCTCATCATTGAGATCAAGTGGCATTTTTGCCAATTTCACGGGAGAAGGGGATTGCTTAGTTTGGATATAGCGCTCGATTAGACCTTTGTCTTCGAGCGTTTTTAAAAATGCTCGCTGCATACCTTCTAATAGCAAAACATCTTCACTAGCACCGCGCTCACCATGTAGCTTTAGCATGTCAAACTGCTGCTTTTGCTTTTTTGCATTGGCACGAAAATCATCATCAGTGATATGCGGCAATATTCGCCAATGAGTAATTAGCAGATCTATTGGCTTACCTTGGCGGACAAGGCTTGGCAGGATGACGGCTAAGACATCACCGAGTGGATAATGATAGTAACGCGCCAGCCAATAAGCCAGCTTGAGCATGCTGGGATCCAAAATAGGGTCAGCGTCCAAACATTTATTAATCGGTTTGATTTTATTGACGGGTACACTGCTTTCATCTTCAGAAACATGAGCAATCACGATACCAATTAAGGTTTGGCGACCAAAGGAAACCTCAACACGACTTCCAATTGACGGCATCAGACGGTCTGGCGAAGCAAGCATATCCGCCGGTAAGCTATAGTCAAACACCCGATAAAGGGGTACGGGCAGCGCAACTTGTACCAACATAAACGGCTTCGCAGTCTTATCAGATTAATATTGATGTGAAATGAAGAAAAAGAGGCAGAGACCAATAAGCTTAGCATGATGCTAAGCTTATGATAGATTGACTGTTATAGGAGTATCTAAAAAAATTACTATCAGTTTAGTCAATATATAAGATAGATTCAATTTCGACCACGCCACCTTTAGGTAGGGCTGCGACTTGTACGGCAGCACGAGCAGGATATGGCTCGCTTAGGTTCGCCACAAATACTTCGTTTAAAACCGCAAAGTCACTTAAATCAGTCAAAGATACATTAAATTTAACCACGTCGTTGATACTACCACCAGCCGCTTCACAGATCGCTTTAATGTTTTCGAACACTTGCTCAGCCTGTGCTTTAAAACCTTCTCTTAATTCCATGGTTTCAGGGTCAAAACCAAGCTGACCTGAAATATAAACGGTGTTGCCAACTTTTACGGCTTGTGAGTAAGTGCCTACAGCTGCGGGAGCTTTATCTGTTTGGATCGTTTGACGAGTCATATTATGTCCTTTTCGTATTTTATGCGTTGGTCTGCTGCTCACTGACAAGCAACAGTGCCTATTATTGTTTTAGAGGTTGTCAAAACCTCAGCGCGATGCGTTCAAATCTGACTAGACAAAGAGTTTGCTAGACAGGCAGGGTTATTATAATTGATATAGCCGTATGATGTTAGGGAAGCCGAGTAATGAACGCAGCTCACGAATGCCTTGAGCTAAGTGATTGCGACTGCGTACGATAATATGGATGATAGTATCACTATTACGCACGTCAACGGTCTCAACCCCCATATGCAGCTGGCGCAGATGATAAATCACTTTACTGATTTGCTCATCGCTAAGCGCAATAGACAGCTTTAAGTAAGCAGGAAAACGTATTTTGCCGCTATTTTTTATATCATGCTCGTCTGTTTCACCTTGTTTTACAGCGTTATCACTACGCCAACGCAGTTGAATCACCTGATAGGGATTGTCTTTACGAATGTCGTCAAGCGAAAAGCATTTGTGTCGATGAACGACCAAGCCGTGCCGAGATAAGTGCCCAACGATAGGGTCACCATAGATTGGATGACAGCAGTTAGCAAAATCGAGCTCAACCCCAGAGGCATTGGCGATCAGCTGCTGTGGCTGTGTCATGTCTTCGTTGTGCGCTTTGGCTTGTACGTCACTGACTTCATCGTTAAACAAACGAGTGACTACAAGCTGTGGCAGTAGTGTACCGGAGCTTATTTGTTCGAATAGGGCGTTTTTTTCAGTCACACCGCGCCATTCAGTCAGATCTTTCCAATCATCCTCTGTTAGGTCATCGAGCGTTTTTTGATAGGTTTTAAGGGCACGATCTAACGCTTGACGACCATGATGCTGCTTGTCAGCGGTAGATAAGTCTTTGAACCAACGTAATATCTCTTCACGCGCTTTGTTGGTCACTACAAATCCTAACCATTCTGCTTTTGGCTCTGAGTGACTGTTTATCTCAATTTCAACGGACTGTCCGTTTTTTACCACGGTACCGAGTTTTGCTGCTTTATCATCGATATTGGCACCGACAGCGACGTTACCAACCATAGGCCCGACTGCGTAAGCAAAGTCTAATGCCGTTGCCCCTTGTGGTAGCTCATAGGCACGGCCTTGCGGGCTATAACAAATAATCTTACTCGAATGCAAATAATCCATCAGCTCATTAATAGTCGAGACCGCTGCCGAAAAGTTAGGACTATTCTCATTTAAGTTGTCTTCATCGACCAAGTCTTTCATGTTACGCAGTGACGCTTGGATAACTGATTGACTGACTTCAGAGGCGTGCTCTGCACCGATAACGCCGAGCCTTGCAGCACTTTGCATTTGCTTGGTCAAAATAGTCACTTTTACGACATCGTTGTCGCGCTCATAAATGAGCGTGAGTGATTGATTGCCACCTGGTAACGGCCTGCGAATATTATCAGCAATGTGCGTATCATCAATTTGATACTTTTTAATAAGATAATACGCCAACTTGTCACAAGCTTCGATATTATCGAGGACAATCTCAAATGCATAGTGACGTAGCAGCGTGTTAATTTCTCCGCGATTGCGGAAAAACTGACGGTAAATGACCACGCGGTTGTCTAACACTTTGACCAGCCCGTTGAGCCCCAAATTATTAAGCACGATACTCAGATAACGATGAATGGCTTCTCTTTGGAAATTACGCCCAAGTCCATGTTGTAGCAGCTTGTCAGATATCTTGTTGTACATATCAGAATCAAGGTTACGATAACACAGCACCTCAATATAGTCGGCGATATCATTAAGACCCATCAAGCGTGCAAATGGCACATAAAAATCTAACGTTTCTTGTGCTGTCGTACGTTGTTTTTCAGGGCGCACGGCATCAAGCGTGGACATATTATGCAGGCGGTCCGCAAGCTTAATGATAAGTACCCGTGGATCTGCGAGTGTGGCTGTTAAAATTTTGTGAAAGGTCGCTGCTTTGTTTTGCTGCTTATTGTGAGAGGAGGATTTTAGTTTTGTCACACCATCGACCAGCCTAGCCACTATCTTGCCGTAACGCTGCTCGAGCTGCTCGTCACTCACGTCGGTGTCTTCGACCGTGTCATGCAAAATCGCTGCAATAATGGTATCTCGATCTAAGCGAAAGCCCGCCAGTATCTCAGCCACTGCGATAGGGTGAGTGATATAAGGTTCCCCTGATTTACGCTTGTCTTTAATGTGCGCAATATCACCGAACTCACAGGCATCAACAATGTCACGGCGCTCAGCAGCAGTGAGATAACCGACTGAACGCAGCAAGTTATATTGAGCGTCATCGACGAGATGATGACTGAGTTTGGGTAGGGTTTGACTCATAAATGACGATCCTATTTTCCATGACTGACTGACTTGATTATGGGTTGAAGTAAGCAGTGAATGGTGACTGAATATTGACCAACCATACGAAACTTAAGTAGGGATAGGCCATTCTCTAATTAATCGCAAATCGCATTCAATGTCAACTGATAAGCGAGTAGGCGATGAAAAAATTTGACTCAGTGGGCTATTTTGATAGATAAATGGCTATCAAAACAGCAAATACAATACAGTTACAACCAAAAAACCACAGCCTATGCTGTGGTTTTTGTTATCAATAAAGTTATGTTTATCTTATAAAGCCATTATCAGCTTCAAAGACTTGGCAAAACAAACCTTATCAAAAATAGCTTTTTAGAAGCTATGATCGCCTGACAATGCTAAATCTAATGAGCTCGTTGCAAAGTTATGCTCTGGTTGATTTAGAATGTCGCGGGTGATTTTTCCAGCGGCAATTTCACGTAACGCCAATACTGTAGGCTTGTCATTATCGACATCAACCAACGGCTCGGCAATACCTTTGGCCAATTGACGGGCGCGTTTGCTTGCGGCCAAAATTAGCTCAAAGCGATTATCAACATTATCCAAACAATCTTCAATCGTTACTCGTGCCATAAATAGCTACCTCGGTTGTTTTTATTAGCCACGGACCTTGCCCGCCACTCAATAAAAATAATATCAAATACATAAAAGGGGATAGCTAAATATTATAGCATTTTTTGCCAAGTCGCGTAGTTGCTTTTTATATCTACTTGTTAGATAAGCACCTGACGAGCATTGTAGCCTAGTTTACTCTTCTACTTGCTTATTTAGCAAGTTGCTAATCGTGCGATGATAACGCTGCTGCTGACGGCTAAGGGTTTGTCTATCCGCCACGATAATCGCTTTTAGCTCAGCTAAGGCTACATCAAAATTATCATTGATCACGACATAGTCAGCATTTACGTATTGTGCCATTTCGGTGACCGCGCCAGCTAGACGGCGCTCTATCACTTCTGCAGAATCCTGCGCACGGGTTGAGAGACGTTGGCGTAATGTAGCAATGCTGGGTGGTAGAATAAAAATCATAATGGCATCGGCAAAGATTTCTCTGATTTGCGTCGCCCCTTGCCAGTCAATCTCCAAGATAACGTCAATCCCCGCTGCTAGTTGGGTGCGTACGCTTTTCTCTGACGTGCCATAATAGTTACCAAATACTTCTGCATGCTCTAAAAATAGACCCGCATTGATACCATTGGTAAAACTATCAGTATCTGTGAAATGATAGTGCTGACCATCAATCTCGCCTGGGCGCGGGGTGCGAGTCGTATGTGAGATACTGACCGTTAAGTCGTTGGTCGTAGCAAGTAATTGCTTAACCAGTGAGGTCTTGCCCGTACCTGAGGCGGCAGTAACAATAAATAATGAACCTGTCATACAATTTATCCTAATGGAATATGTGCTAGTAAAATGCGTCTTAGTAACAGATTAAAAGACGATTCAGTCAATGGTAGAGACTGGAAAAAAGAAAAAACGCCATCATGTATGGCGATAGAAATCATCGTAGTTGCGTCATTATAAACTGCTTTTATGTGAGATAAAGTGGGTTTTGCAATATGTAGCTAGCATGTTGATGTTTGCACCTGACATATTGCAATGAGTGCGCTGCTATTTTTGAGGGCAATAAAATCAAATTATGCTAAAGTAGAGCATTGGTTTTGCCCCAACTTTTGAATCAAAGCTTTTATACATAAGCTTTAGATATAAATTATCCGACGATAGGCCTTTTTATGCAAATTTATCTTGCCAATCCCCGTGGGTTTTGTGCTGGT
This sequence comes from Psychrobacter pacificensis, assembly GCF_018336615.1. NCBI lineage: Bacteria > Pseudomonadati > Pseudomonadota > Gammaproteobacteria > Moraxellales > Moraxellaceae > Psychrobacter > Psychrobacter pacificensis. The sequence continues at coordinate 642,856 of NZ_CP048752.1, forward strand.
GTGGACCGTGCGATTGCGATTGTTAATGAAGCACTAATACGTTTTGAGCCACCCATCTATGTCCGTCATGAAGTTGTACATAATAAATTTGTGGTGTCGGATTTGGCAAATCGGGGCGCGGTATTCGTCGAAGAGCTTCACGAAGTACCGGATGGGTCTGTGGTGATTTTCTCTGCTCACGGCGTCTCTAAAGCAGTCGAAGATGAAGCTGGTCGCCGTGATATTACCGTATTTGATGCCACTTGCCCTTTGGTCACTAAAGTACACATTGAAGTGGCAAAATTTGCACAAGACGGTATGGATGCCGTGTTGATAGGACATGCCGGACATCCAGAAGTAGAAGGCACGATGGGTCGATTCAATGCAAAAAACGGTGGGCAAATCCATTTAGTGGAAGACGAAGCTGATGTTGCTGCTCTCACTGTGGAAAATGCCGAACGCTTGGCTTTTGTGACTCAAACAACCCTATCGATGGATGATACGGCTCGTGTTATCGATGCACTGCGTGAAAAGTTCCCTAGTATTCAAGGTCCCCGTAAAGACGACATCTGTTATGCCACCCAAAACCGCCAAGATGCGGTAAAAGATTTGGCCAGTCGTTGCGAAGTCGTTTTAGTCGTCGGCTCGCCAAACTCTTCAAACTCTAATCGTCTGCGCGAGCTAGCAGAGCGTATGAATTGCCGTGCATATTTAATTGATAACGCTAGTGAGATGGATAAGCGTTGGTTGGATGGTGTGCAGAGTATCGGCGTGACCGCTGGCGCATCTGCGCCTGAAGTGCTGATCCAAGAAGTGTTACAACAGTTGCAGGACTGGGGGGGCGATCTGCCTAGTGAGCTATCTGGTATTGAAGAAAACGTAACGTTTAGTCTGCCGAAAGCCTTGCGGATTCCTGTCACCCAAGTTGGTAAGTAATCAAGTTGGTAAGTAATTAGGACACGCCCTCGTATTTGTATGAATCATCATTTATATGGATAAGCTCGCATGAAAGAACCAAAAGCCAGATTTGTATTGGCAGAAGCCACGCTCGCTGAAGTGAATAAGCAACTGAGACTCAATATGCTTGTCATGGTGGCAGTGGTCTTTGTACTGTTTATGAATATCATGAAGTTTATGGTAGAAAAAAGCGTTCTTTACGCTGTACTCGCAGTCATAATGATTTGCTTACTGTTCTTCATACAAAAAGCTCGCGGTATTCTCATACTAAGAAAACAAGAGCTTACCCATAAATAGAAAATACAAGCATAAATAAAAAATACAGGTGAAAATGCCAAATATAGGAAATAGAGAATAGTTATGACTGCTTATTACAAATTTATTAAACGCGAACAGCCAGAAGACGGAGTTAGTCTGGCGCATTACCAGCCAACCAAGCATGCACAAGGCGCTTGGAATGAGCACGAACAGCATATGGCCCCAGCGACAGGACTGCTTATGGCTGAATTAAACAATTATGCGCCGCAAGCCAATATGCGTATCGCTCGTATCAGCCTTGACATTTTAGGATTGATACCGCTGGACGATTTTACCGTCACCACTCGCTGTATTCGACCGGGCAAGACCATTGAATTGATTGAAGCGGTTATGAGTAGCCGTGGCCGTGATGCCATTATTGCTCGAGCGTGGCGTCTGATGACGCAAGATACCAGTGAGATTGCCGGACTTGAAGATCAACCAGCAAAATACAAACCTGAAGAGTTGCCCGTTTGGGAAGACATGAAAGGCTGGCCGGGCGGGTTTATTGAAAGTGTGCGTTTGGTGGCCGCTCCAGATCGCCGAGAAGGTCGCGGCATGGTTTGGATAACCAACGATGTCGAGATGGTAGAGGGCGTACCCACTGATGATATGGTGCATCTGCTGGGCATGGTCGATACGGCCAATGGTGTTGTACCAAGATTGGGTCTTGGGTTGTCTAAGTTAGAGTGGATGTTCCCTAATACAGACCTGCAAATCCATATGCACCGTGTCCCTAAAGGTCGCTGGCTCGGTATTGAAGCCGTACAACAATATGGCGATGATGGTATTGGGTTGACCAGTGCAGTATTGCACGATATATACGGGCCGTTCGGTCGTAGCGAACAGATTCTCACCATTCGCCCGATGCCACGTTAAAAGAGAAAGAATCAACTGTCTAGTAATTTTGGAAAACGAAACGATATGTTGTAATCAATTAATTATACAAATATTGGAGAAATGGTTTTAATAGTAGCTAATAAGACGATATTACCAACCAGATGATATCAATCGACATAGAGGTTACTATGAAAGCATATACTCAATTTTCCAAAAAACTGACGACTATTTGGGAGTTATTAATAGAGGCTTATTCAGAATAGTGGTTAGCTTTTGTTCTTGCGCTAAAAAATGACTGATACCAGAACGCCGCCTTGATAAACAAGCGCGGTGTTTTTTATTGAATAGGGCTTTTGAGCTTGAATTTTTTCTCAATGACCCTATTAGTATAGACAGTTTAACGGTATCACATACGGCAGGGTCTCTAACATTATGAGAGCGGCCTTAGTGAGTATATCGTTATCTGATAATAGGTCTTTCATAGAATTTAAAGGAGTTTTTATGAGTGAAGCAACTCAAGCTGAAGGTCTGAATCCAGAATTAAAAAAACATACGTTTGAAGCAGAAGTGGCGCAGTTGCTGCATTTGGTCACGCATTCACTATATTCTAACGCTGATATTTTTGTCCGTGAGCTCGTCTCTAACGCGTCGGATGCTTGCGATAAGCTGCGCTTTGAAGCCACCAATGATGATAGCCTTTATGAAGACGATGGCGAATTAAAAATCCGTATCGCCGTCGATGAAGACGCCAAAACTATTACCTTTACTGATAACGGTATTGGGATGAATGAAACCGATGCCATCGAAAACTTAGGTACCATCGCCAAATCAGGCACCAAAGCCTTTTTGGATAAATTGTCTGAATCACAAAAACAAGACGGACAATTAATTGGTCAATTCGGTGTTGGTTTTTACTCAGGTTTTATCGTGGCTGACACCATCAGCGTTGAATCACGTAAAGCGGGTGAGCCTGCTGATAAAGGCGTGCGCTGGGTATCAGATGGCACTGGTAGCTTTACGGTTGAGCCTATTACCAAAGACACGCGCGGTACCGCGATCACTTTGCACCTAAAAGAAGAATATAGCGAGGGCGAAGATAACTACCTAGACCGAAGCAAGATCAAGCGCTTGGTCAATAAATACTCTGACCATATCAGTCTGCCGATTCAAATGCGTAAAGAGATCTGGCAAGAAGATGTCGTCGATGACGAAAATGATGACACGCCTACTGGTGGCGAAATGGTGCTCACTGATGAGTGGGAAACCATCAATAAAGCCAGTGCGCTATGGACACGCTCAAGCTCTGAAATCGACGATGATGAGTATGTCGATTTTTATAAAAACATCACTTATGACATGGACGCGCCGCTTACGTGGACGCACAACCGTGTCGAGGGCCGCGTACAGTATACCCAGCTTTTATATATCCCTAAAAAAGCCCCGATGGATCTATACACTCGCGAGCAGCAGCACGGTCTAAAGCTTTATGTAAAGCGCGTCTTTATTATGGATGATGCTGAGCAGCTATTACCGATGTACTTACGCTTTGTGAAAGGGGTGATCGATTCTGCTGACTTACCACTGAACGTGAGCCGCGAGCTACTACAAGAGTCACGTGATGTAAAATCTATCCGTGATGGTAACGCGCGCCGTATCTTGACTTTGCTGGCAAGCCTTGCCAATAGCGAAGACAGCGATAAGCAAGAAAAATTTGCGCAGTTCTATGCAGAGTTTGGCGATGTCATCAAAGAAGGTCTGGGCGAAGATGCCGGCAATAAAGAACGTATTGCTAAGCTATTACGTTATGCAACCAGCACGCAAGACGGTCTTGAGACCAGTTTTGAAGATTACAAAGCTCGTATGAAAGAAGGGCAAAAAGCGATCTATTATCTAACGGCTGATAACTTAGCCGCGGCAAAAAACAGCCCGCAGCTCGAGCTATTCAAGAAAAAAGGTATCGAAGTTATTTTGATGACCAGCCGTGTCGATGAATGGGCAATGAATTTCTTGACCTCATTCGATGAGACACCGCTACAAAACATCGCAAAAGGCGCGGTAGATTTGGGTGACTTGCAGGATGAAGCCGAAAAAGCCGAAGCCGAAAAAGCTGAAGAAACTCTAAAGCCTGTCGTTGATAAGCTCAAAACTGCACTTGGTGAGCGTGCTAAAGATGTCAAAGTCTCGACGCGTTTGGTTGATAGCCCTGCGTGCTTGGTTGTTGGTGAAGGTGAGTTATCGCCACAAATGATTCAGATGCTGCAGCAAATGGGTCAAGATGTACCAGCGAGTAAGCCAACACTAGAGGTCAATCCAGATCATCCGCTGATTAAAAAGCTTGAGAGCAGTGAGCAATTTGACGACTTGGCGCAAGTGATTTTTGATCAAGCATTGTTAGCAGATGGCGGTCAGTTAGACGATCCAGCCGCTTATCTAAAACGCGTTAATGAGCTATTGATGAGATAATGTCTGGTAATTGATGTAAAAGGAGGTCTTGTCTGCAAGGCCTCCTTTTTTATTGAGGTTTATGGTTATATTTGAATGAATTTTACAAATCATCCTTATCCTCTTGACCGACAATCCGTTACAATCGCGATAGATTAGCGAGCTAAACTATTGGTTAATGCTAGTCATCTTCGATAAACATTCCATCGTGAATTCAATATAAATAGATGTCTACAGCCGTGAAAAAATCGTAAGTCGATTACATCAAGCGGCGACGACATCATGATAGTTATCATTGGGTCATTTTATTTTTCTCGACTGGCTAGAGGTCTAAGTCTTTGTCACTTACGTCGTTAAAAACCGTATCGCTCCAGCGTTTTTCGCTTAATTTCGCTGCCAATATTATCGCAACTTTGTGGATGTTGGTGGGTTCAACTCGGGCGTTTTCTTGGGTAAAGCCCACCTTTATACAGTTTGCTGTATTTGCCTTATTGGCACTTGGTAGTAACGTCCTATTTTCGTGGTTGGCGGCTGAAAGTGGTAGTATATTCAATGAGCAGGGGCTGGTCAGTTATTTGATCTGGCCGATGATTATTTTATTAAGCGGTATTATTTTGGCACGGCGAGCCAGCAATCAGACACTGGTTTTTGTGCCCGTCGTTCTTTGGTTGGTTGCTGATACCTTATCTGCATTATTGCAGAGCTTGGTACAGTTTTTTGGTAGCTATGGCTGGTTACCTGAGTGGAGTTACTCGTTTTTACCCATACTATTTTTGGTATTGTTTTTATGGCAGACGCTTGCTTTGCTATGGATTTTTTCTCGTCGCCTGCGCATACCATGGTGGGAGCGAATTATTATCCTAGTTGGTGCTGTGGCATTGTTGACGATCTGGCAGCGCAATGTCGCTGATCAGCCTATCTTTAAGCAAATTCCAGTAGAGCCTGTGTTGGAAGAGGCGGCACTATATGAGCAGCCCCGTTTATTACAGCAAGCATTAAATAGTATAGACCCAAGTATCGATGGCAAAACCGACTGGTACTTTATGGGTGTGGCAGGGTTCTCTAGTCAAAACGTCTTTCGTTCTGAGATCAATAAAGTACGTGAGCTGTTTGATGTGCGTTTTGGGACCAGCGGGCACTCGTTGTCTTTGATTAACAATACGTATAGTTGGATGGACGAGCCAATTGCGACCAAAACCAGCATCCTACGCGGCTTAAAGAAGATCGGTCAGCAGATGAATGCTGATGAAGATGTGTTGTTTTTGACGTTGTCTTCACATGGTAACGAGGATATCGTTCAGTTAGCGAATCCGCCAATCGCGATGGACAATCTAGATGCTGCATGGCTTCGTGAAGCACTGGACGCCTCGGGTATTCGCTGGCGTGTGATTGTGGTGTCTGCTTGTTATTCGGGATCATTCATCGATGAACTAGCGTCTCCGACCACAGTGGTGATAACGGCATCAGCCGCTGACAAAGCATCTTTTGGTTGTACCAATACGGCTGAGATGACGTATTTTGGTCAAGCATTTTTTGCTGAAAGCTTGAGAGGGAATACCAGTTTTGAGTTGGCTTTTAAGGATGCTCGTATACGTGTCAATGAGCGTGAGAGCGCAATGGGGTTTGAGCCATCAGAGCCGCAGATGGTAATCGGCAGTTTGATGGAAACCGCCTTACCTGCATTTGAGCAAGTGCTGTTTGATAAAGCGCGACCTTCAGTTGCAAGTCTTACGAATAATACTGCTTCTACGACCGTCAATGCTTTACCTGAAACTACTGCTAATCTATCGGTAGGCGAAGTAGATGCAGCTGCCGAATAAATATGAGAAATGATCTAGTAACTGGCAAATGCTAGTATCAAATAACGAGCACTTATTAAACGCCATCGTTGGTTTTTTGAATAAAAAGGATATCACTCATGCAGAATTCTTATAGTCATAGTTTGTCTAACCATAAACAGCTTACCCAAAAAAGTGTAAATCGCTGTTTTAATGGTGAGCAGCATTATTATAGTCACGAATCGACGTCTACCAAAACCTCTATGACGTTTAGTATTTATCTACCTGATGAGGCCTTGGCTGGACGACGTTGTCCTGCGATATTATATCTATCGGGTCTGACGTGTAACGCGGACAATGTGACGCATAAAGGTCATTTTCAACAAAAATGTAGCGAGCTTGGTATGATACTTATCGCACCTGATACTTCGCCTAGAAGTAGTGAAGACAGCGATGTACCAAATGATGAGCGCTATTTTGTTGGTCAAGGTGCAAGTTATTACGTAGATGCCACTCAAGCACCGTGGTCAGACAACTTCAATATGCAAAGTTACATCGTTGATGAGCTATATGACTTATTACGCTCAGAGTTTCCTATCGATAGCATTGGTATTACAGGGCACTCGATGGGTGGCCATGGCGCGTTATTACTAGGATTCAAGTATCCGAGTAAGTTTGTCAGCGTATCGGCATTATCGCCAGTGTGTGCTGCCAGTGAGTCTGCATGGGGGCAAGCCGCCTATACAGAGTACTTCGGTGATGATAAGTCTCTATGGGCACAAGCCGATGCGGCGCAGATGATCGAAAAAGTGGGACAGCAGTATGCCAGTATTTTGGTTGATCAAGGCGCGGCTGATAATTTCTTAGCAGAAGGTCAGCTACAGACTTCTAAACTACAAGACGCTTGTGCGAAAGCCGAACAGCCCTTAACATTACGCTATCAAGCGGGGCATGACCACAGCTATTATTTTATCCAAACGGTGATTAATGATCATATCGAGCATCATTGGCATATGGCTCAGATGAGCTAAGAGGTCATTCAGATGACCGTAATACATTTTTTGCTATTGCATTCATGTTTAAAAGGTAGTTTTTATGGCAGGTTATCAAGACTTGACAGCTTCTAATTCGAAGAATAAGTCAGCAGATACAAGCGCTACAAAAACGACTATGCAAGCGGATATGGATGCTGCTTTGGCAAAAAAGCAACATGATGTCGATAGTGACCACGTATCCGAAGCGAAAGCAAAAGAGTATATCGCAAAAACCGTCAACGATGCAGGTGAGAGAGTACTTGATGAGACGCAAATATCTCGCGTGATAGAGATGGCATGGGAAGACAGAACGCCATTCGGTGCGATAGAGCATAGCTATGGTCTCGATGAGACTGCGGTTATCAAATTTATGCGCCAAACGTTAAAGCCATCATCTTTTCGTTTATAGCGCAAGCGCGTGAGTAATCGTGCTACCAAGCATGAGGCAAAGCGCTCTTTTGAGGTTGGCCGTGCTTATTGCAAAACTCAATACAAGCAGCGCTAAACAACTAAATATTTAGTATCAATATGTCAAAGGCTTGCAGCATATGTGAGCCGATTAGAATTTACTTTTAATCTATCCATATCTTATATAAACATGAATTAGGTAGCCCAATTATGAACAGTCCTGCTAGACCTTATCTTATTGCCCCATCGATACTCTCAGCTGACTTTGCGCGGTTGGGCGAAGAAGTTGAGAAGGTAATAGAGTCGGGTGCTGATGTGATTCATTTTGATGTAATGGACAACCATTACGTACCCAATTTGACGTTTGGTAGCATGATTTGTAAGGCATTGCGTGACTATGGTGTGGAAGCGCCAATTGATGTCCATTTGATGGTATCACCTGTCGATAGTATGATTGAGCAGTTTTTGGAAGCGGGGGCAAGTATCATCACCTTTCATCCAGAAGCCAGTCATCACGTTGATCGCTCTCTTCAGCTTATCAAAGATGGTGGGGCAGAGTGCGGTTTGGTACTCAATCCTGCCACATCATTACACCATCTAGATTGTGTGATGGATAAAGTGGATCAAATTTTATTGATGAGTGTTAACCCTGGTTTTGGTGGTCAGTCGTTTATCGATAACACATTAGATAAAATACGTCAGGTACGTCAGCGTATCATCACCAGTGGTCGAGATATCAGATTAGAAGTAGATGGCGGTGTCAAAGCCAGCAACATTCGTGCGATTGCTGAAGCAGGGGCTGACATGTTTGTCGCTGGGTCTGCGATATTCAACCAAAAAGACTATAAAGCGGCTATTGATGAGATGCGCGCAGAGTTGGCTTTAGCCAATAATAGCTAATCTGCATATTGTGACATGATCGATAAACGGTGTTGGCGACCAAAAAACAGTATTGAAGTAGGCCATATCATTTGCAATTGTGCGTAGTGGCCAGTCATGTAAAGGTGAATCATGGACAACAAACATTCTACCAACTCATTGAAACCTTCTGAGACGATGAAATATATTGATCAGACACCGAAAAGTGAGACACAACGTAGCTTGGTGCCCAAAGGCATTACCATTGGCATGGCTATATTTGCGCTGGTACTGAGCTTGGCAGGTTATGGCTTTCGTTTGATGGTGGGTGATGATGTCGGAACAGTGTTGCGCCATGCAGCCGTGGTTGTACCTACCTTCATGCTAGGTATTCCGCTGTTTTTTTGGGTAGGTTCTCGTATACTCAACAAGGTTAAAGGACTGCATATCGAGAGCTGGAATGCCATTAGCTTGGGCTATTTGACCTCTTGTGTATCGATGTTATGGCTGATGGGCACTTATAGTTAAATGCTTTAGCAAAAAGATAGTATCTATTCATAAATATAGCGTTGTAATATTCTCATAAGCTATTTTCTATACTTTTTCAATCGTTAAGCCTTGCTTTGTAAGCATGGCTGGAATTTTATATGCGAATTGTACCGGCCAGTATTGCCAAAATTATCTATCCAAAAGATTTACCAGATGGCCTATTTACTAGCTTAATCATAGCTTGTCTTTTGATGGGGCTCGCTTCACTGCGTAACGGGACGGATTTACAGGGTTGGCTCAATGTGATTGAGAACTGGCTGCTGATGTTATTGATATTTCCGACTGCAACGGCGACTGTTGCTCTGCCTTTTAAATACCGCGATCCCACCCTTGAGCTAAAGCTGGTCTATTACCTTGGGATGTTCGTTGCTTTCTTATTTACGTTAGCGAAACTGCGCTATTGGCGCTAATGTGTCCTTATTGCAAGGCATCCAAGTTTTTTTATAGTGAAGACTTATGTGATAGCCCTTGAATTCTAGTGTTAAAGCGTCCATTGTATGAGTAAGACAGATTTACCCGCGTTACTGTAAGATGATAGATTTGCCGAATGCGTTTGTATTCAATAAATAACGGCTTTGCAATCACTAGTTTCTCTACCAGTACTAAACGGGATAATAAGGAACATATTAATGCCATATGATATCGATAATGATATAGAAGTAGACAACGAAAGTAGCGATCAGTTTGCAGGGTTTGCCAAAGAAACCACCTTAGAGTTAGTGGAAGCAGATGATGGTAGATTGTTGTTGCGTGATGCCGAGCAAGATGAAGCGCCGCTGATGACTATCGACTTTTCTGACAAGCTAAAAGAGCTACTTGGTAGTGACATTCAAGTGATTGGTCAACACATGATTCATGCTGCGATTCAGGTCATTATGCAAAAGCAAATGAGTAAGTGGCATGCGCATGTATATGATAAAGAACCAACGCACTACAGTTGATCTAGTTATTAGTGATCTGAAGATAGCTAAATATACAAGCATAAAAAAAGGGTTTATCCATTAATAAACCCTTTTTTTGTTCAAATAATACCATTTATAAAATGAAGATTATTTGATTTTGGCTTCTTTAAAGATCACATGCTGGCGTACTTTTGGATCAAACTTTTTGATTTCCATTTTGCCAGGCATAGTGCGCTTGTTTTTAGTAGTGGTGTAGTAATACCCAGTACCAGCTGTTGATACTAATTTAATTTTATCTCTCATGATAGCTTTCCTGTAAATGAGGGGTCTTCAAACGATAGGTACGTGTCTCAAAGAGCAAGTTGCCACAGCTAATGTAGCAAAACGGCAGCTAAATAATGAGAGTCATCACTCAGCTGCTATTTTTAACTTAAACTTTTTGACCTTGTGCGCGTAGATCCGCTAACACTTTATCGATACCAAGTTTGTCAATGATGCGCATACCTTTGGTAGACACACGTAGACGTACAAAGCGGTTTTCAGACTCTACCCAAAAACGATGGTTGTGAAGGTTTGGCAGAAAGCGACGACGGGTTTTGTTGTTTGCATGCGAAACATTATTACCCACCATAGGGCGCTTTCCAGTCACTTGGCAAACTCGAGACATGGCGAACTCCTAATCTATGAGGTATGAGTTTTTCTCATACCAGTCTGGGCAAGTTGCACGTTTATGCGGCATGGACACAGCAAGCGGCAGCTTTGCACCAAACAAAACTATATGAAGGTTGAGCTGGTTTTGCTGTTATCTAAAGGCAAATAACAGGCTGACCAATTCAGAAAATTTTAAAGCCGACATTTATACCATAAAACAGACAAATACTCAAATATTTTTATGATAGTTGTTGGTTTAAAGAGAGATATTATACCCTGAAATGAGCGTGCTATGTTGTTGATTGTTTAATAGTAAAGATTAATTTTTGGTTGTAAGTTATAACAAAAGTCAGTAAAGTTGCTGTTATATATTTAATACAATCTGTTAATACATCGGTATCACTGTAAATCTAAGTATCATTACCAATCTTATTTAATTCTGTGTAATGGTTTTCTGCCTTTTTGCTCGAATAAATTACTGCTCATGCGGAGTCAAAACATGTCACATCATTTGCTACCTACTTCTAAATTGTTTCAACTGACAGCGCTAACCTTATCATTGGCCTTAGCGGGTTGTGGTGGTGGGGGCACGGATACGGTTGCACCGGCGCCTGATTTGGGTACGCAACAGCCCGGTACGGGTAATGGGTCTGATAATGGAGGCCAAGAAGTGGGTGAGCTAAATGTCACACCTATCGCGCTGACAGATACTAATGGCAATATTACCCGTACTATAACATCTACAGGAGCCAATGCAAAAGTCGTGGTAACCGATAACGATGGTGCACCAGTTAGCAATGCGTTGGTAACCTTTGAAGGTGAAAATGTAATCTTCGGCACTAGTAATGCGGCCATACTAACTAATGAGGACGGTGAAGCGAACATATCTGTCAAACCGTTAGATAATAGTACGACAGGTAGTTACCAACTCAGAGCAACTGCCAGTTATGAGGATCTAACCGCAACTACCCCAGGTTATAATTTCTCTTTGCAAACCTTAGAGGTTGTATTAACAAATGTTGCTCTATCTTCTAGCAGTCTAGAATCAGGTGGTAGTACAAATATTACGTTGAAGACAAGAGATGTCATTAGTAATACCAATCAAAACAATATTTCAGTTACGTTCGATACGAGCTGTGGCACTTTTGACAATAATAGTATGGTTTCAAGCAACCAAGGTGATGTGTCTGCAACTTATCAAGCAATAGATGATAATGGCAACTTATGTGAAGGTGAGCAAACCATTACAGTTGCACCTGTAAGTAATCCTTCTAACAGCCAAACGGTAACCGTTAATATTGAAGGTGTGGAAGCCAGCTCAATAGTATATACCACTACAGATGATGTACAGCTAGGTGCCAATAATAGCGGTTCGTCACGCTCAGGAAGTATAGAATTTACTGTGTATTCAAATGGTAGACCTGCCGCTAACCAAAGAGTTCAGATAAGTAAGGTGTTCGCTCCTACTGACTTTAGTTTCGTGAGTCTGGGCAATCGAGCCCCTGAGACAGTTACGAGTGATTCTCAAGGTAGGGTCGTAGTCAATTTATATCCTGGAGCCTTACCTGGCCCAGTAGAGATAAAGGCCGCTTTAGTATCGAACAGTAGTGTCTTTGCTTTATCTAAAAATGTTTCTGTAGCGACCGGACGTGCCACACAAAATGGCTTTAGTATTTCACTAAGTAAAAACGTATTAGCTGCTGGCGTTGATGGTGATATTGCTACTGTGACAGCAAGACTAGTGGATAGAGTAGGTAACCCTGTACCTGATGGTACAGTCGTAAGTTTTATTAGCGAAGGTGGTCGAATTATTCCAAGTTGTGCAACTGCTAATGGTCAATGTAGCGTGGAATTTAGTACGCAAAATCCACGTCCTGTAGATGATCGTATCTCTGTTATGGCGTATGTAGAAGGAGACAAAAGCTATATAGATAGAGATGGGGATAACCAGTTTAGTGCTGGAGATATACTAACCCGTAATATCGGTGACTTCTTCCGAGATGATAATGAAAATAACCAGTATGATGATAATCTAGGTGAATTTATCTATCGCCGAAATGCTTCTAATCTACAATGCGGTAGCTCATCATTCAGTTATCCTAATATTGACGGAACATGTGATGACAAATTAGATGCTATCTTACGTTATCAGGTTGTATTAGGTTTGGCATCAAACAGTCCTCTATATCCAAGTTTGGGAAGAACTTTGCCAGCAAACCCATTAACTGATTTGGACTCTCCTGTTGAAGTAGACTTCAAAATGTACGGTAACGGCGCTCAAACGGTTAGCATGCCATCTGGAACGAATATTAGCATCGCAGCTGAAGATAAGACCAGTTACTCTCCTACAGCCGTTTTGGCGGATGGCAGAATTCAAGTATCAAATGCTGAGCCAAATACGGTTGCTATTGTTACAGCAGGTTCATCTTCGTTTAATGTATCTATCGGTACAAACGGTACAGGTTCGGCCTCTAGTGGTAATTTACCAGCAGACTCTTCATTGACAGTAGCAGATACAAGTTCAACATGCGAAGCTGAACTCGTTTCTGGTAGTTTGACTGTACCTGATGTTGTTAACTTAGGAGCTGGTGTACCAGTAGGAAATGGTACTTTTGGCAAGGTAACAGATGGTGCGGTCAGCTACACATTTAGCTACAGTGGTTGCCGCCCTAACGATCAACTTAAACTAACAGTGGTAACGCCATCTCCAGCTGCAAACAGTTCTACAAAACTGATTAGATTTATATAAAGTCAATTAAGCTAAAAGTATAGAACCCCCAACCCTATGTTGGGGGTTTTTACGTTATATTCTCAAATAACTAAATTATCCTAAATAACCAAAAACAACCAACTCGCTCAGCAAAGCATCGCAAAAAAGATTAAAATAACCGGTTTACTCCGCTGCCAGCAATTTTTCAGCGAACAGTCATCACTTCTTATATTGGGCGTATTATGTCAGACAACACCAAAACGGCTTCATCATCACGTACAACAAACATCGCTTCTCAGAGCAAACAGATTCCTAGCTTTACTGATACAGCGACATTGCTCATCAAATGCAAAGATCAGGCGGGTATCGTACAGGCAGTCTCTGAATTTATTCATCGCTATGGCGCGAATATCATCACCTTAGATCAGTATTCAACAGCTCATGAAGGTGGTCAATATTTTATGCGTTTGGAATTTGCGTTGGCAGGCTTGAGCGATATCATTGAGAACTTTGAAGCCAGCTTTGCACATACTGTGGCTAAACGCCATAACATGGACTGGCGTCTGCATAACAATGCTACCAAGACCAAAGTGGGTATTTTGGTGTCAAAGTTTGATCACGCATTATTGGACTTATTATGGCGACACCAGCGTGGCTTGCTGGATTGCGAGATTACTTGCGTGGTGAGTAACCATCCTGATTTACAACAAGCGGTCGAAAACTTTGGCATTACCTTTCACCATGTGCCCGTGACCAAAGAGAATAAGGTAGAAGCGGAGGAGCAAATCCATAAGCTGATGGCAGGTAATGACTTACTAGTGTTGGCGCGTTATATGCAGATATTGTCAGCTGATTTCGTGAAGCGTTGGCCGATGCAAGTGATTAATATCCATCATTCGTTCTTGCCTGCGTTTGTGGGTGCAGATCCTTATCGTCAGGCTTATGATAAAGGCGTCAAGCTGATTGGCGCAACAGCGCACTATGTGACTGCTGAGCTGGATCAAGGGCCTATTATTGAGCAAGACGTACACCGTGTGACCCATCGCCAAGGGGTAACAGAGTTGCGCGCTATTGGCCGTGATATCGAGCGTAATGTATTGGCACGTGCTGTCAATTGGCATGTGCAAAACCGTGTGATTGTAGCAGGCAACAAGACCGTAGTTTTTAACTAAAAAATCAGTAGAAAATTGAGTAAGAAAGGCGGTCAGTAGCAACAGTTACTGATCGCCTTTTTTATAATGTGATATTTTATATCAGCATTTCCAAAACAAACTTACTACCCACAAAGCCAATCGCTAACAGAATAAAGGCATAAATAGTGATATTCGCCGCACGTTTGCCTCGCCATCCTGCGCGCCAATTGCCAAGCAGCAACGTACCAAATAATAACCACGAGAGCAGACTAAATACTGTTTTGTGCACGATATGCTGTGCCATCAAATCTTCGACATAGATAAACCCGATGCCCAGTGCGATACTAAGCAGCACAAAGCCTACCAAGAGCATATCGAATAATAGACTCTCCATACTTTGTAATGAGGGTAATTTATTGACCCAAAATCGGTGAATGGTATGATGCTTGAGCTCGCGAATTTGTAGACGCAAAAATAGCGCTTGTACTGCCGCCATCAACAGCACACAATAGGCCGCTAACGATAATAGGATATGAGCTTCAAGACCGACACTGACGTCAGTAAGCGGTTGATAGGGTGCGCGGCAAATATAGCCGACGGTTATACCTATTAGTGCAGTAGGCGCAGCCAAAATACCAAGGCTCAGAATAGGGCGGTACAGACAAAACAGCAGGTAAAAGAATAAGAAGAATAAACTGGTCAGGCTAATGATATTGAACAAATTGAAATTCAGACCATAAAGCGTCACTACATATGGATAAAGTAAGGTCGCATGTGCGGCCATCCCTACCAATAAAAGCCCCAAACTGACGCCTTTATGAATAGGTTTGTCCTGAATCAGCGCCCAACCAATATGGAGGCTGACTAAGACATAAGCCATGCTAGCAAGTAAGAATGCAAGGTGCACAGATAAAAAGCCTCATCTTATACTGAGCATAAACTGCCGCTCAATGTGTCGCTAAAGTGGTATTATCAGAATGATTAGAATAATCGTCCAATTTATCATAAAATGGGTGCCAGTTGAGCATCATCTTACTCATTGCTTATAAATATGATTGACAAAGCATCAATCCGCAAAATATATCGTAAGTCACTTATAAATATCAGAGCCAAGTTTTGCAAAACCACTATAAGTTTTGAGCCGTGTTGATGCTATAGTATTGATAATATGATTTTTTATCAGAGCATCCTCAGTATTTGATAGTCCATCCTAATAGTATTGATGAACCATTTGAATCGTTTGATTCGCCAACATTTTATTGAAAGTTATTTTAATTGCGTATTATTTAATTGAAAACCATTTTAATTGAGAGTTATTTATGTTTGATACCTTAACAGAACGCTTATCGTCCAGCCTACGTAATATCGTAGGATCTGGACAACTGACTGAAGACAATATCAAAGACACCCTGCGTGAAGTACGTATGGCATTGTTAGAAGCTGACGTAGCACTGCCTGTCACTCGTGATTTCGTCAAACGCGTCAAAGAGCAAGCGCTTGGTGCTGAAGTGCTAAAAGAGCTAGCGCCAGGTCAAGCATTTGTCAAAATCGTACACGACGAGCTGACCGAAATGATGGGCAGTGCCAATCAGCAGTTAGAGATGACAGGCAAACCGCCTGTGGTCTATTTGCTAGCAGGTTTGCAAGGTGCGGGTAAAACGACCACAGCTGGTAAATTGGCCAAATATCTACAAGAGCGTCAAAAGAAAAAAGTCATGCTGGTATCGGCCGACGTCTACCGTCCAGCGGCGATCAAACAGCTTGAGCAAGTCGCCGGTCAGGTAAATGCCAAGTTTGTGAACTCAAGCACGGATGAAAATCCAATCGATATCGCAAAGCGTGCGATTGAAGAGGCCAAAATCCAATATCAAGATATCCTTATTATTGATACGGCAGGTCGTCTACATATCGACGATACCATGATGGATGAGATTAAGGCGCTAACGGCGGCGGTTAACCCATCTGAGACACTATTCGTCGTCGATGCAATGACGGGTCAAGATGCCGCCAATACCGCAAAAGCCTTTAATGATGCGTTGCCATTGACGGGTGTTATCTTAACTAAGACTGACGGCGATGCACGAGGCGGTGCGGCGCTGTCTGTACGCGCTATCACCGGCAAGCCAATTAAGTTCTTGGGCCGCGGTGAGAAACTAGGCGAGTTAGAGCTATTCCACCCTGAGCGTATTGCCCAGCGTATCCTTGGTATGGGCGACGTACTGAGTTTGGTCGAAGAGGTTGAGCAAAAAATCGACCGTGATAAAGCCGAAAAAATGGCGAAAAAGATGCAAAAAGGCGGTGATTTTGACCTTGAGGATCTATTAACCCAGTTCCAGCAGATGAAAAGTATGGGCGGTATGGCGGGCTTCTTAGATAAGATGCCAGGTATGAGCGGCTCAGACATGCAAAAAGCCGTCGAAGAAGCCAAGCCAGAAGAAAAAGTACGTGAGATGGAGGCGTTGATTAATTCAATGACGCCGTTTGAGCGCAAAAACCCTGATAAGATTAATCCAAGTCGTAAGCGCCGTATCGCTGCAGGCTCAGGCCGTGAGATTCAAGATGTTAACCGTTTGCTCAAGCAGCACAAGCAAATGGCAAAAATGATGAAAATGATCTCAAAGCCTGAAGGCATCAGTAAAATGATGAAGTCTATGCAAGGCCTCATGGGTGGTGGTAGCGCAGGCGGTGGCGGCCCATTGTTTGGCGGCGGTCAGCAAGGCACTAAAAACGTGAATCCAGAACAAATGGCCAAGCAAATGGGACTGGATCCGAACAATATGCCGAGCACCGAAGAGATGCAAAAGCAGATGCAAGAAATGCAAAAAATGCAAAACCAAGCACCCAAGAAGTTTAAAACACGCTTCTAAGCCATCGTGATGCATACTGAAAGTATTTTATATATGCCCTAAAGCTACCTAAGCTTTAGGGTTTTTTATGGTTAGCTATGAATAAGTACAGATGAATAAAGTGTGGAAAAGCGTAGAAATTGATAAAATTCATTTAGCCTAAATGCTATGATAGGCGCTGTTTCATTCTGTCTAAATTTTGATAGTACATAAATAATAAATAACTATTAAAAATTATTAAAATCTGACAAACCCATTTAGAACGCCAAAAGTAAAAGCCGAGGTTGTGATGTTTTTAGCAATGGATACCGTGTTCGATCAGTGTTCGATCGCGATTTTAGATTCGAGCGGACAGGTACTGTCGAACCATACCGAAACAGGCAAGCGTCAGCAAACTCAGCAGATCTTACCGATGATTGATGCTGCACTATCTGAGGCGCAGCTACGTCTTGCTGATATACAGGCTTTAATATTTAATCGCGGACCGGGTGCGTTTAGCGGTATTCGTATCAACACGGCAGTGGTGCAAGCGTTGTCTGTCGCGCATGACTTGCCTTGTGTTGGTGTCTCTAGCCTACAAGCGATTGCACAATCTGCGTATCAGCAGTACGGGCTGACACACCTATACAGCGCCCTTGATGCTCGTATGCAGCAAGTCTATTTCGGACAGTATGAGTTGGTAGTTGACGACGAGTTAGGTTATAGCATCATGCAGCCAGTATGGGCTCATGGCAGTGATAGCACTGAGCAGCTATTAGATTATGATAGCCAAACAGCACTGAATCTCCCTATCGCGGGGAATGGATCAGTACTACTAGCATTGCATGATCAGCAAGTGTGCCATGAAGACGTCTGGCCAGACGCTGTTATCATCGGGCAGCTTGGTGTTGCTCAGTTTGCAAACGATGGTGGTACGGAGGCGGCGCAAGCGCTACCAAAATATCTACGTAACCAAGCTTGGAAAACACTTAAAGAGCAAGGCAAAGCGTAGCTTTTGAGTATTTTTTAAGCATTAATCAATATAAAACCAACGTCAACATAGGACAGCCAATCGGCCTGTTTTTAGGAAAGTCATTGTGGATATACTGTTATTCGTTCAAGCTGTCATCATGGGTATCGTGGAAGGTATCACAGAGTTTTTGCCTATCTCCAGCACGGGGTATTTGATTTTATCAGCCGATGTGATGGGATTTTGGACCAAAGAAAAAGTCGATTTGTTTGTGGTCGTGGTACAGCTTGGTGCTATCTTGGCAGTGATATATGACTATTGGGGCAGACTGTGGCAAGCATTGATGGGTCTCATAACAGGTAAAGCAGAAGGCATGACCAATCCTAGGCAACTGGGACTCAGTCTCATTGTCGCGACCATTCCTGTGATGATTGTTGGCTTTACCTTTGCTGATGAAATCAAAACTTATTTGTTTAATCCTATTGTCGTTGCCATTATGCTCATCATCGGTGGTCTGCTCATATTCTATGTGGAAAAGCGCCCTAAAACCATCATTGCAAAAGAAGCAGAAGATGTCAGTATAAAAACGGCCCTAATGATTGGTCTGTTTCAATGTTTGGCTCTGATACCAGGGACGTCACGCTCAGGATCGACGATCATTGGGTCGCTATGGCTTGGAGTCTCGCGTAAAGCCTCCGCTGAGTTTTCTTTCTTTTTGGGTATTCCTGTCATTGTAGGCGCGGCATTATTAGATCTGCTCAAACACGGCGATGTACTGAGCAATCGTGAAGACTGGTTGATATTAGGTGTTGGAACCATCGTGTCGTTTGTCGTGGCGCTACTCTGTATTCGCCTGCTTGTAGCATGGGTGAGTCGCCGTGACTTTACTATTTTTGCTTGGTTACGCATTATCACGGGTGTTATCGTGTTGGTTGCGGCTTGGGGCTTTGGTTACCAAATGGCGGGCTAGATTTGTACGATGGCTTGTAATGCTATAGGTAAAAAGTAAGCAGTTATAAGTAAAAAGGATGATGGTTATGACAGTGCTGCATCACACAGATAATAAGTCAGGTGACCTTGTACAGTGCCAATTGTTCTATGTGAATGACAACCAACAAGCTCAGATTGAGCGCTTACAGGCATTGATAGCTGAGCACAAATTACCAATCGTCCTAAAGACTGAGCTCTCCACGGAGAAATTAACACAAAAACGTCGCCAGCAACTGAGCCAAACATCCTCTCAACTTATTTTGCTGCTTGATGAAAAAGATAAGCTATCGTGGCTTAGTGATGGACTGAGCGTGTCACCAGAGTGGGATAAATTGCAACGCCGCGTGGTGACTGCTGGTCGTAAGTCGGAGCTATTACTGCAAGCAGCAAAGATTACCGCAGATAGCCATGTTATCGATGCCACGGCCGGCTTTGGCCATGATAGTTTGATATTGGCCAGTACTGGCGCACAAGTCATTATGCTTGAGCAGCAGCCGCTAATGGCGTTGCTGTTACTTGCAGAGCAGCAGCGTATGAGCGCGCAGCCTAATTGGCAAAAGCTCATGAGTCGCCTACATATTATCAATACTGATGCACTGAGTTATTTTGCGAGCCTAAAAGCTGACGATATATCGAATGATGGCAATGCAGTCGATGTGGTGTATTTAGATCCCATGTTTCCAGAGGATAGCTACCAAGACAGTAAGACAGGTAAAGGTGCCAAAGTCGGCAAGCACATGCAAGCGCTGCATCAATTGGCGCGTCCACCAACGCTAGAGGAAGAGCGCCAACTGCTAAATAGTGCTAAGGCAATTGTGAGTCGAAGCGCGCAAGGACAAGGTCGCGTGATCGTCAAGCGGCCGCAATTTGCGCCATTACTTGCCGATGAGCCGGTTAGTGAAAGCTGGCATAATGAAGCCGTGCGTTTTGATGGGTATTTTGCCTGACATCGGTTTTTCGAGGATTATTTCATAGCCACTGTTTGTGATAAATAAGTGTATCAGCATAAACATACGTCATTCATTAGCTTGAGTATTTAGAATACATGTATTCAGGAGCAGGAAATGTCAACGCTAATCATTTGGGTCATGGGTGCAGGCTTATTGTTGGTCAATATCATGCTGCGCACTCGGATTCTTCGGCTTGAAGCATGTTTAAAGGAATTGAGCAGTCCACAAGAGCAATTGGCATTTTTGCGAACAAGCAGCACATAAAGATAAAATCCCTGCGATTAAAGCGTTACGTAAACAGTATCCTGAATTGTCTCTAATTGAGGCGAATAACTTATGGAAACAAATCTAACGATTAGGGCGTGTCCCTAATTCAAACGTTTATCACCATTTTTAAAATAGCGACACGCCCTAGCAAAAAAGCATATAACACTCTTTATTGACGATAATAAGAAGCCATGACATTCAAAGACAAACTACAAGCCTATATCCAGCTCACGCGTTTTGATAAACCAGTGGGTATTGAGCTGCTACTATGGCCGACATTATGGGGCGTACTGTTAGCTGCCATGGGCCAAGCTCAGCAGCAAGGAGTTGCAGCAGGTCTGCCAACGCTCAAGATATTTGTAATATTTGCCCTCGGTGCGATATTTATGCGCGCCGCTGGTTGTGCGATTAATGATTTTGCGGATCGTAAAGTAGATGGTCATGTGACTCGCACCAAAGGTCGTCCATTAGCAGATGGACGTCTATCTGGCAAAGAAGCCATTGCTGCATTTTTGGTACTGGTATTACTCAGTGCCAGTTTGCTGTTTTTCTTACCCGTTGCCGTTTTTTATTGGTCGCTGGGTGCTGTTGTATTGGCCTTTATTTATCCCTTTATGAAACGCTATACCCATCTGCCACAAGTATTTTTGGCAGCGGCGTTTGGCTGGGCCATACCGATGTCTTATGTGGCGGTGCAGGGCGCTCCCGATATTTGGTGCTGGCTATTATTCTTTGCTTATATGTGCTGGACGGTGGCCTATGACACGCAGTACGCAATGGCTGACCGCGAGGATGATCTCAAGATTGGGGTCAAATCAACGGCGATATTATTTGGCCGCTATGATGTGATTATTATCTCAATCCTGCAAATGCTATTTTTGCTGATGATGGGCGCGGCTATGTGGCATTACTTTGCCCCAACAACGCTAGGCGTGACACCCGTATTCGGATTGGCATTGGTGGCGATGATGTTTGCCAAACAAAACAGCGCTTGTGCCAGTCGCAATGCGCAGGCTTGCTTTCAGGCATTCTTAGCCAATATCTGGGTAGGACGCTATGTTTTTGCCCTCGTTGCAATTGCTTGTATATGGACGACTCTAAATGGATAAATTTAAGAAGTTGTCGAGATTTAAAGCAAAGAAATCCTCTAATACAAATGGCTCAGTCGTCGATTATCAGGCAAAACTTGCTGAGCAGGGACTGACACGCGAGCAAGTCATTGCCACCGAGCGTAAACTGGCAAAGTTTGCTAATACAATGGATTCTCTTGTCCGCGTGCCTTTTACCAAGCAAGGCATAGGTGCGGATGCGGCGCTCTCTACCATTCCTCTCGCAGGGGATGTCGCAGGACTGATACTGACCAGCTATGCTTTTATACTGGGTCGTCAGCTGGGTGTTCCTGCCGATAAAATGACACCTGCGGTCAGACTGGCGCTGATTGATATGGTGGTCGGTATTGTGCCCGGCATTGGGACATTGCTAGATATTTTTATTCGCCCTAGCCGCAAGACATTGGGTATCGTACACGAGCATTTGCATCAGGAGTACGGCATCACTGAAACCATGCATATGGATCGGCCTTTTTTACATCAGTCATTAGAAGACAAGCAGCAAGGCCGCTTTGGTGCATTTTGGCGCAATTCTATAGTAGCGTGGCTGTACTTGCATATCCCTGACATATTGGGACTCATCGTGATTGTATTTGTTGGTTGGGGGATATGGACGGCGATAAGCTGGTTGGTCGGACTTTTTGGTCAATCGACTGGGTTTGGATAAATAAAGTTATATATTAGAAATTTGAGTGAATGCAAGTAAGCGGAGAGCATTCAGTATTAGTGAAAAAAGGCGGCAACGATAGTAACGTTTGCCGCTTTTTAATTATTTAAGATAAGACTTTCAAAAAGGATGCAATTAGCACTTATTCAGTGACGACTTCTGCTTCAGCACTGACTGCATCAAAGCTAGTGACGGTATTGTTTTGGATAAGATCAATGGTGCCGCCACCTGCATGACTCACCAGTTGGACGTTACCGTCAGCTGAGCGATAAGTGGGGTTGTTGCCTTGACCTTCTGGTGCGCTGAGTGTCATTTTTGGCTGGTTGGGTCGAGTGACGATGGCATTGAGCAACCCTGCAGCTGACGTTTCAAAAACGACCGATAAGGTGTCGCCTGCTTCACTTTTGTAACGGACATCAGTGATTTGTGCGCCTTTGATGGCCTGTTCTGGATTGGGCGATGTAGCAGTATTACTTGGTGCAGCGACAGTGCCTCCAAGGTCTTGCTCTAGTTCAGTCAAGCTCACATCGCGCTCTGAATTAGCTTCAGTCTGTGATGGGTTCTGAGCATTCTCTATACTGTCATCCGCCGCTTCATTGACATTGATATTTGTGGTGACAGGCGTTGTCTGTGTTGGTGTTTCGGTAGGTGCTTCAGGTTCTGGCGTTTCTTGACAGGCAGTCAGCAGAAACACACTCAAAAAAAGAGCAGAAGCTTTGAGACAGTGAACCTTAGCGTTTGTTGAGCTTGGTAATTTTAAGACAAAAGTGGTCATAATCAGGTTTATCCGTTAATAGCGCGCTATATCAATGTGGCAGGTTGACTCTATATTATTACGTATTGACCGTAATAACCAGCTTGCGTTGTCCGCTATATCCAGTCACGTCTCTATGCTCACATAAGTAAACCCCTTGCCACATACCTAGACCCAAGACACCATCTATCAGAGGAATGGTCAAACTTACCCCAAGCATCATGCTTTTGAGATGCGCTGGTAGATCATCGGAGCCTTCTAAAGTATGGCGGTACTCTGGCTGATCGGATGGGGCGATTTTATTGAGCCAATCCTCTGTGTCCAATCTTACATCTGGGTCAGCATTTTCATTAATGGCGAGACTGGCTGACGTGTGTTGCAAAAACAAATGAACCAGCCCCGCTTTGGCGCTGGACGGTATGAGCTGAGCAATGGCTTCCTCGATGATAGGCGTGATGACATGAATACCACGGGCATAAGTAGGTAGGGTGATGGTGGTTTGATGATAGCTCATGATGCTTATCTCATTGTCGGAATGAACATTAAATAAAGATATCACAAGATAATATGAATCGTCGAAAGCGTTGTTTTGATGTACATGAATATCATCCTAAATGATATCAAGTGAGCGGTGTTTGCAAACGGGTACGATTGGGCGATAGACGTGCGAGCATTGCATTAGATAGTGGCGCAAATGACCCTAGCATCATACCCGCTAACGCTTCAGCGCAGATGGGTGCCAACGCATAACCTTTTGCACCCATTGCACTCATCGTCCAAATTCGCTGACTGTTGGTTAGTTGCCCAACGATTGGATGATAATCAGGTGTCTGAGTGCGAATGCCAGCGCGCCCTTGCCACAGGCTAGTATCGGCTGGCACGATAGATGCCATCTCAGGAATGGCAGCAACGAGCTTGTCTCGGTTAATCTGATGTTCTTCATCTCGAATGTCAGTACCTATATCATTGCGGATAAAACTTGCGCCTAATAATAGATATGGCTTGCCAGCGGTGACAGTGTTTAGGTTATCATCTCCTGCTTGTGCGTTAAAGGGCGCACAGTAACCACTATATTTAAGCGGGATTTTTGGCAAATTTATCAGTTGCTCTAGGCTAGGACGAAACCAAGACAGTTGACCACGAATT
Source organism: Psychrobacter pacificensis (assembly GCF_018336615.1). Lineage (NCBI taxonomy): Bacteria > Pseudomonadati > Pseudomonadota > Gammaproteobacteria > Moraxellales > Moraxellaceae > Psychrobacter > Psychrobacter pacificensis. Next base: position 667,072 of record NZ_CP048752.1, read on the forward strand.
TTACGGCAATCAAAAATACGCTCATCTAATTGATGACTCTCAAAGGCGGCGCAAATAACGACATGATCAGCAAGAATAGAGACAGTCTCCTGATTTTGATCACTGCCTTCAATACACACTTGCTGTTCAGTTTCGTTAATTTCACTCACTTCTAATTGCTGAAAGCGAATGAGCGGATGTGTCAATATAATAGTTTTCAATGCTTGCGGATTGACCAAACCAGACTGTGGTAAGTATAAGTTCTCTGATAAGTCTTGCTCTTTTATTCCACTAATATTCTGTGCTTGCTCATGGGGTAGGGTGGTTGCCATCTCATCAGGATAATCTGCGATTTGCTCGGTGCCAATATTGGCTTTCACCAGTAAATCAAGCGCTCCAGTCGGCTCTAGTACTGGCGCTGTATTGAGCTGTGTGGCTTTCTGATTAAGGTCTCGATATAGCCTGCTGCTATAAAGATAACCGATGGTATGCAAATGCTCATCAACGTGGTGAATTGGCGTCATTTTTGGGGCAAGCAATGCTCGAGGGTTGCCTGAAGCGCCAGCCAGAGGCGCCGTTTTGTCTAATAAAGTGACCGCAATGCCGCGATTGGCAAGCGACCAAGCCGTTAGCAACCCTGAAACGCCTGCACCAATGATGGCAGTGTGATTAAAGGTGCTATCTGTTGTTATCTGCTCCGCATCGTGGCTTTCGTTATCACAACTTTTATTATCACTAGTAACGTCAATATGGTCTGTATCGGTCATAATGGCGGTGAGCATTTCTCGCTTTCGACCAAAACCTTTTACCTTTTTGATGGCAAAGCCATGTTCCTTGAGCCCGCGCTTGACGATACCTGCACAGCTATAAGTGGCGGCGGTGGTATGCGGACGCGATAAGCGCTGCATCTGTGCAAAAATACTGTCAGCCCACAAGGTACTGTTGCAAGAAGGCGCAAAGCCATCCAAAAACCACGCATCGATATGAGGCTGAGGCGCAGACTGCTGAGAGCGCTCTATTGCCAGTTTGCTAAGGCTCTGAGCTGCATCACCAAGCCATATATCGACCGTCAGATTATCATAAGAAAAATCCAAACGATGACAGCCTGCGATAAGAGGCGGATACGCAGCCAAAAGTGGCTCAATCAACGCTACAAGCTCAGGAGCACGTTGACCCCATAGGGCAAGTATGTGCGTCAGATCTGCAAGCGGTATTGGGAATTTTTCAGTGGTAATGAAATGTAGGCGGGCATCTGCCAGTTGTGGGTAGGTATCGCGCAGCTGTCGCCATAACTGCCAAGTCGCTAACAAGTTAAGCCCAGTACCAAAACCCAATTCGGCAATCGTAAAACATTGCTGTGGTACAAGGCCTGCCAAGCGATCAGGCAGCTGATTGTGCGCTAAAAATACATGACGTGTTTCTGCCAGACCATCCGCATGCGAAAAATACACATCGCCGAACTCACCAGATACTGGCACCATATTTCCAGTATCATCCATTTGCCACTCAACCTTGGCAGGTGTGATAGTGTTTAATGGTTCAGCGTTTGTGTGATGAGCGATAGACATGGAAACTTCTTAGTAGGATGATTTACTATAATAAAAATGTTGTTGATGACAGAATCAAGTTCATAAAAATACAATGAGACGTCGCAGAATAGAGCAGGTAAAAGGCTAAATCTATAAAGAGCGCATCGCTTACCAGCGATCACGGCGAACGAACACCAGCCACGAGATAAAAATACCCACCAATAAACTGATCAAAACGGTAAATGCACCATACAAAAACAGCTGACCTTTGCTCTCATAGACTAAGACGTTTGCTTGAGTCTGCAAGTCATTTACTTGGCGTTGCAATTGTGCATTACGGCTGAGTAGTTCTTGATTGGCCTCGGACAGTGCTTTAGTAGACGGTTGCAACTGTGCTGCCAGAGTATCATTGATATCTAGTGCTGAACTTGTTGCTGCATCGCCTACAGCAGGTTGATTTATAGAGGCTACTGTAGGATTCGCTGCCTCTGCGTTGGGTGCCGTTGGCGCGGCTTGCACTGATACTGCTGCCATCAGTAGCAGGCTAGCCAAGCTACTTTTATAGAATCGAGTATTCAAATAAAGGACTTTCTGACTCACGATGCAGCTACTTTATCAGTGGGCGCAGGCAATGCTTGGATAAATGGCTTGATATCCACGTGGCTATAAACGCCATCACGTAAATAAGGCTCATCGTTTGCCCACGCTTGTGCCGCCTCGATAGAGTCAAACTCAGCAATGATTAAGCTGCCTGACATATCGCTCTTGCCATGTTCGATCGGCGTTGGGCCTGCAATCACCAGACGATCTTCACGACTTAGCGCCTGTAATCGCTCAATATGTTCAGCGCGAGTAATCAGACGCTGTGCGCTGCTATTAGCCACATCATGACCAATAATGACAAATAAAGACATGGAACTTCCTTAGTTGATAATAAAACGTAATGATTGATTTGAAATACATCGTATAACGCTAACGGCTGATTACTTTGAGCTCTAAAAGCAGTTTTATCAATTATAAGACAGTAGCTGCAATCAGCGCATAACTGTTATTTAGTGGTTTTGTCCGTCAGCGCAGGGTTGAGATGCTTTTTGAGTACAGCAAACTGAGCCACGACGAATACCAGCATAATCGGAATCCAGCCATAAGTCTTGAAGTTAATCCACGCTTCATCTGACATGGTGAATGCTGTAATATAATGGAGTACAGCCATGAGGGCGAAGAAAAGTGCCCAAGCAACGGTCAGTTTTTTCCAACCACTAAGTGTTAAAGTAAATACTTCTTTCATTGCTAGCTGCATTAATGGCTTATTGATAGCGGCACTGACAAACAAGGTCAACGCAAAAATACCATTGATAATGGGCGATTTCCAGCGCAGATAGATATCATCACGCAGCAGCAATGTGCCACCGCAAAACAAAATGGTTAATAGTAAGACGACCCATTGTTGCTTATCAAACTTGCCTTTTTGGCGAATAAAGTGAATGGCATAAACAATGATAGTAGCGACGAGCAAAGCCCCTGCCGCTGCCAAAATACCGTTATAACGCGCCGCGATAAAAAAGGCAATCAAAGGGATAAAGTCTAATAATGCTTTCATAGCAAAGGTTGTGTCCAACAAAAACGTATGAGGTAGTTTACACGTCTACTGCCGCAAAAAAAAGCAATCAACACGATAATCCTGCGATATACGTCACCTACAGAGTAATACGGTCTTATTGCGAGCAATGACCATAGCGCTAACCAAATATAACCATCAAATACAGCAGCAATAGTCGCTAAATCCAGAGAGTTGGCTCAGACATTATCATTAATAATAGCAATCAATAGCAACCAATATGAATAGTGACTATCTACTACTAAATTGTTTATACGCTTATTTTTTAAAATATTAAGGTTTATCTTATGAAATATGACTTACATTGTCACAGTACCTGTTCGGATGGTACTTACGCACCAACTGAAGTAGTAAAGCGCGCGCACGCAGCGGGCATCAATGTACTGGCATTGACTGATCACGACACGCTAGCAGGCATTGATGAGGCAAGAGAAGCCGCTAATGCTTATGATATACAGCTGATCAATGGGGTGGAAATCAGCTGTGAGCATACGTTGAGCGGTGGCTATGGCAAAAACAAATCTACCAATAAGATCATTCATGTGCTGGGACTGGACTTTACTGATCGCGAAAAGATGCATGCCACTCTGCAGCAACTACAAGACAGTCGGGCCACACGTGGTCAGCGCATCACCGAAAAGCTCAGTGAGCTGCTGGATATAGATTTCGATGAGTTGTGGCAAGCCGTACTCGATAAGGCAGGTGGCAACCCACAAGCGGTTGGACGCGCACATATTGGGCAGGTATTATTTGAGCGGGGCGAGGTCAAAACCGTTCAAAAAGCCTTTGATAAATATTTGGCAGATAATAAGCCTGCTTATGTGGCGATCGAGGCGTTGACGATGCAGCATGGTATCGAGCTGATTCATGCTTGTGGTGGTCGAGCGGTGCTCGCGCATCCCACGCGTTATCAGCTATCGGCCACACGAGTGCGCAAGCTGATTGGGGAGTTTGCTCAGCTTGGCGGTGACGCTTGTGAGCTACCAGCCACAAGTGAACCAATCAGCACGCGCAGAATGGTTGATCGTAGTATTGCCGAGCACAATCTTGTCACCTCGATTGGCAGTGACTTTCATGGTAGCAATATGCCGTGGCGTCGTTTGGGTGATGTGCCTATTTTGAATGAAGACCAACAAGGGGTTTGGGAGTTGTTTAACACGCCTGCTTAGTCTGATGGTTTTATCATGTTTTATGGACATTTTAGCGGTTAGTCACTTTTGTGTTTCGTCGCCAAGATGACTGAGTCTTTTATGTGAATATCATGACGCTCAAAACTGTATATTCAAAAACTGCTGATTGATAAATAAATGTACAAAACAGATTGATAATACAGACAGAACTTGTAACACTTAAAGGGATATCTAGAAAAGTTTATAAAAGGTATGACGCCCTTTAACTCGATTAACTCGATCACAATGCCTGTAAAGTCAGTGCATTTATATTTTCTGCGGTAGCCCATCTATGGCTGTGTCGGTCTCTCATCTTGGATACAAAAAGCTCTCTCAAATGATTTTTGAGTGGCAAGCGGCTGACAGAACGTCATTGATGGCGTTATTTATTGTCATGGAAGTATCCTTGCATTGGCTGTGGTGTCTGTTCGTTTGGTGGCGACAAGATGCGCTCCATGCCTATGTCAATATGCACTATCTGTACCCACTATGGCTGGGAATCAGCGTAATGGGTTTATTTTTCTTATGTATGGTCAAATATTTGCCGCACTCTGGAAGTAGGCGGGATATTTTAGACAGATGGCAAATCGCACTAGTACTGACTTATACGTTCTATATTGCTACCGTCATCGTGGTGATAGGTTATAGCAGCTTGTTTGCTGGAGTATCGCTAGTTGGCGGTGCGATGCTTGGCATGATGCTCATCAAACGCCGCTATGCTTGGCGCATGTTTTGGCTACAAATCATACTTATGTTATTGGCCATTACCTCGCCCTATTTTGGTATCACTTTACCCAATCTACGTCAGTTGACCGTTATCCACCCGTTACTAGAAACTCATAATTATTTGACTTACAACGAGATTATGGCGGTTGAAAATGCCGTTGCTGCTTCAGCGTTTGAAAACAATGTATTAAGTTGGGATAGTATCACTGAGATACAGCGTTCATCAGCTTTTTTTTGGCGCTCAACCCATTTATATTTAGCATTCCCGAAAGCGATTTTTATCGTTTATATATTTCGTGCTTTGCTATTGGTTTTAGATGATAGTCGGCAAGAAACCTTGCAGTATGCCAATCAAGATGAGCTCACGAAGCTAAAAAACCGTCGCTACGGCCTGAAGAAAATGAAGTATGCGTTGTCAACGGTACGAGACAATGAGGATTTGAGCGTGATGCTCTTTGATTTGGATTGGTTTAAACGCATCAACGATAACTATGGCCACGATGTGGGGGATCAAGTGTTGATCGAAATATCGCAGACGCTATTGCAGTCGTTATCAGATGAAACCATCATTAGCCGTTACGGTGGTGAGGAGTTTCTGGTTGTGCTACCAGATACGTCGCACGATAGTGCAATGGTGATTGCGGAGCAATTACGGCTTAGTATTGCTGAGCATATCATCAAGGTCGGTGATGTGTTTGATTTTAGCGTGACAGCGAGTTTTGGGCTGTATACCTTGACCCATCAAGAAAGAGCTTGCATTGTCAAAAACTATAAATCTATTTTGGCAAAAAAAGCCCAGTCTCAATCAAGTGCATCACCTCTTATCAAGCCGATTGCCACTCAGCGCGCTGAGAGCCAAATGGCATTCATGCAAAAACTGCCTAGCGACATCTGCCAACGTTTGATTAGCGCAGCAGATAAGGCTCTTTATGAAGCCAAGCACCGTGGACGCAATCAAGTCGTCAGTGCCAACCATATGTTTGCTGAAAAAAATGGTAGTATCCATTCACTCTACAAAAACCGCTAGCTGCCCCTCTGCACTATCAATAACTCAATCATGAATCCATCTGCTGAACCAAACTTGCTAGCATGCTAGTGGCAAAGCTACCAGTGGTCAACGTAAAGCTCAATACCAATATCTGCTCATCCGACCACTCCCAGCTTAATTGCTCAATAGGCAGTCGTAATGATCGTCTTTGCGCTTTAATATCACGCTGCTCCAATCCCATTGCTAGCTGCATGAGTAATGGGCTGTGTTGTACAACTTCGTTTTCTAACGCGGCTGCACTGCCACTGACTTTGTCATTACCTGTACCCCAAAGCACAGCAGTTGGATGAATATCGCCGCTACTCATACGAGCGCGTAACGTATCGTCTATCTCCTCACTGGTAAATATCGACCCCGAACCATCCAGATTAAATACTTCCCCTGCTAGGCCAGTGTTCCAGCTGCCATTACGAACTCGCGCGGCTAGTATCTCATTGAATATCAAGCTACGGGCTGCCGACAGCTCCATCGTATTTTGTTCGCGTGGCGCACGTTTGCGTTTGCTCTTTTTGGGTTGCGGCTTTGGCTCGCGCGCTGGACGGGCAAATAGCGACAACGCTTCTCTAACATTATTACCCTGACGACCAAAACGCTGTGGGCCAAAGTAGTTAGGCACACCTGTTTCATCGATGCGTGCTAAATGCTCCTCGACGCGTTGCTTAGCCGTCTGCTGAGTAGATAACGATTGCTCAGTTGATTCAGTGTTTTCATCATCATTCGTAAACTTAATATCACGCAAGGTAATGATAAATTGATTGGCACGGTGGGTACCGCGATTGAGTTTTTTATTATGCCAGTGCTGCGCCAGAATAACGACAGATTCATGCTCGCCAATATCTATCGGCGCAAACTCTGTAGGCGGCAACTGCTTTTTGGGTATACGCAGACTAAACCACTGGGTCGTCACCGCATGACGATCCTTCAGTCCTGAGTAACCGACATCACGTAGCGGTATGTCTGCCCACTCTGACAACAGTTTTGCCAGATACGCGGTGTTCATGCCTAGTTTTTTAATATGCAGCCATAGATGCTCACCATCACCTGTCAACTCTAGCGGGAGTATTTCGTTGACCACAAAGTCGGTGGCATCTGCTTTATAAGTAGCTTGCTTTATCGGTTGAGGCTTTGGCTGCGGCAAGTTTGCGGTGTCAGTGACAGCGCCAATATCAATAACACTGAGATCAAAACTGTCGGCAGCCTGATTATTTGTATCGCTATCTGAGTCACTATCTAAGATGGACTGAGGAGCAGAGTTGTTTTCAATATCGTTAGAGGTGTCTTGAGGAGTCATAAAATAGTCTTTTATTGTGTTTATTTATAATAAATGGAGATAGCAAAGACGCTGATAAAAACGGCGCAATTACGTTTTGCAACGCAGCAAGCATACAAAAAAACATCGTATATGCTGCGCGCTTGCTACTATCAATGCATAAAACATCAAAAATAATAAGGTAGGTTGAATCGCTCTGAATGGTTAGGGCTATTTTCAACACGCTATCATCAGGAACTCATTATAACTGTTAAGGAAGCATTATGACCAAGGCGATGATCAACACAGTCACGATAACAAAATCGGATATTCCAAATGGCGGTATGAAATCGTACAAGCAAGAAGACGATAGCATCATTTTAATCACTCGTGATGACGATGAGTTCCATGCATTCGATGGTAAATGCCCGCATGCGGGTGCAGATTTGGGCAATGGGTTACGCTGCGGTCATCGAGTGGTTTGTCCTTGGCATCATGGCACTTTTGATAGTACTGATGGTTCGCTGATAGAGCCGGTTGCGATGAAAGGCTTGACGCGCTATAGCGTGACTAGGCAAGGCGACAACTTAATCGTTGATACGACTAGCAATATCAACGAGCGAGCAGATAACGATCAGCTCGCTGATACGCATACCATCATCGTCGGCGGCGGCGGTGCAGGTTTTATGACCGCGCATCAATTGCGCCAAGGTGGCTATGGCGGCAAAATCACCATGATTAGCAAAGATGACAAAGCTCCTTATAACCGCCCATTATTATCGAAAGCATTTTTGGCAGGGAAAATGGATGAAGATAAGCTATTATTGGGCGGATCAGATTGGGCGAGTAGCAACGATATTGATCTGCACCTGAATCAAACGGTCAGCGAAGTATTGCCCAATGAGGCGACCATTGTCATAAAAAATGAAAACGGCGACAGCACGCGGCAGACAGCGGACTTCTTAGTGGTGGCAACAGGGGCGTCGCCGATCACTCCGCCTATCAAAGGAGCAGAGACAGATGGCGTCTATACCTTGCGTAGCATGGCAGATGCCAAATTGATCAAAGCGGCCAGTCATGACCAGCGCGTAGTGATTATCGGTACAGGTTTTATCGGTATGGAGACCGCTTCGGCATTGGCGCAAGCAGGCACGACTGCTTCTATTACCGTGATTGGACAAGGCAGCCGTGTAATGAGCAATATCGTCTCAGAAACGGTGAGTAACGCCTTAATTAAGCTACATGAAGAAAAGGGCATTAACTTTGTGTTCGATGCAACCGTCAATGAAATCACTAAGATTGAGCGTCAAGTGGACAAGGATGGAGATAGCAATAATCAGGCTTTCTCAAATGTAGGCGGTGTGACGTTGGCGAATGGCGAGCATATTGATGCTGATATTGTGGTCTTGGGCACAGGTGTGTCACCACGTACAGAGATATTGCATGAGATCAATGATCCAGATGGTGTACAAGTTGACGCTCATCTACAACTGCGCGATGGTATCTATGCGCTCGGTGATATTGCCAAACCTACCAACCAAATGGGTCGTATGCGTATCGAACATTGGCGCGTGGCGTTGCAGCATGGCATGGTCACGGCAGCCGCAATACTAAATAATGACAATGTCGATTCGCTAGAGGCGCGCATTCCCTTCTTTTGGACCATGCAATATGGCAAAAGCCTACGCTATAGCGGTCATGCGCCAACGCCCGATCACAATATCCTATTTGGTACGCCAGATACGCTCGACTATATCGAATATTATTTTGATGACGAAGGTGCGGATACACGTGCGAGTGCGGCAAGTACGCTTGGACGTGATAAAGAGCTGGTTGCTTTCTCTGAACTATTACGCCGAGGTCATGCACCAACGCGCGCACAGCTTAATGCAGGGTTTGATATGATTGACCAGGCGCATGCATTATCGCGCTAGTACTATAGACAGATAAGTATTAGTATTTAAGCTGGCTTAGGAAACTAGGCCAGTTTTTTTATAAATAAAAAAGGAACACTATAATATGAATAAAAGTAATTTGAGCAAAGATGCCGTATTTTTACGTCAGGCTGACGCGAGTGATATTGGCGCACTTGAGCGGTTATTAAACTGCTGCTATCGAGAGACAGCGGGCTGGACCAATGAGGCTGACTTAGTCGGCGGTATCCGTATCACGCCAGAGGAGCTGGCGAGTACGATTAATAATCCCACACACTATCTGTTTGTCTATCCAAAAACCACGACAGGTGAGCGTGATGCAGAGGAAACAGGTGAAATACTTGGTTGTATCGCTGTCGATATAAAAACTGATGCCAACTCAAACAAAAAAGCCTATATCGGTATGTTTGCGGTACATCCTGAACTGCAAGGGCAGGGCGTTGGCAATGTGCTACTACAGGCTGCCGAGACTTTTGCCACACGACATCTGTTATCAACTGAAAATGACACTGATAAACAGCCTGCACGCTTAACCATGTCAATTTTGAGCCATCGCCCTGAGCTTTTGGCTTACTATCAGCGCCGTGGCTATCAGTTAAATGGTAATAAAATACCGTTCCCAAATGATGGTAATAATGGTGAGCCAAAACGCGAAGATTTAGAGCTATTGGAGTTAGAAAAAAGGGTCAGTGCATAGCCCCTATCTTGATGGCCCCCAAAAATGCCCAAAGGTCATAAATAGCCCAATACTGAGTAAGATAAATGCCACAATGATTAAGCGCTTAAACCAATTAAAGGCGGGCACGCGCGTGGCATTATCATCAGACATGAGAAAAGCGAATAAAAATAGCAAACTTCCTGCCAAGGTCATGATGCCTAAGCCCACGGGTAATATAAAAAGGTAAATCTGCCACACAGTCATCTCGCAACGGTCATTATTAAACGCATCATAGCAGTATCAGGATTGTGCTGTCTGTATGTGGTTTTACACTAAAGCAAAAATAGACAATAAAAAAGGCCATTTGTTAAAAATAGCCTTTCTTCTCATTCAGTCTGTCTAACGCATCGTCACAAACTCTTCTGCACCGGTTGGATGAATAGCAACGGTATTATCAAAGTCTGCTTTGGTCGCGCCCATCTTCACTGCTACGGCAAACCCTTGCAGCATCTCATCGACACCGTAACCGATGCCATGTAAGCCGATGATTTTTTCTTCCTCACCTAAGCACACCAGCTTCATCACGCATTTTTGGCGATGCTGCGTCACCGCGCTATACATCGAGGTAAAGGTCGAGGTGTAGCACTTAATGTTGTCTTTGCCATGTAGCTTCACCGCGTCAATCTCTGATAAACCAATAGTACCGATAGCGGGATGAGTAAATATAACCGTTGGTATCAAATCATAAATCAAATGCTCATTGGTCTTGTTGTTAAACAAGCGCTCAGACAGACGCCTACCAGCGGCGATGGCAACTGGTGTCAGATCAATGCTGTTTTCGATAATGTCACCGACCGCGTAAATACCATCGACATTGGTATTTTGGAATTTATCGACTTTGATTTTGCCAAACTCGGTGGTTTCTACGCCCGTTACTTGTAGGTTGATGTTGTCGGTTGAAGGTGCGCGGCCAATCGCCCAAATCAAGCAATCGACCGTATCAAGCGTGCCATCTTTAGTACATAGCTCTAAACAGCCATCTTCGTTTTTATTGACTTCGGTAAGGGTGGTGTTGGTATGCAGATGAATACCGTCTTGCTCCATCTCTATGAGCAAGGTCTCAACGATAGTGTGATCAAACGAGCGTAGCGGCGAATGCTGACGCACGTATAGATGCACCTCAGCGCCTAAGCTGTTCAGCACGCCTGCGATTTCGACAGCGATATAACCTGCGCCTGCGATAGCGACGCGTTTGGGCAAATGAGTCAATTTAAAAAAACCATCAGAATCGATGCCGTGCTCTGCGCCTTTGATATTAGGCTTGATAGGATGACCGCCCGTCGCGATTAGGATATGATCGGCAGTGATTTGCTCGCCATTGACCTCAACCGTATTGGTATCGATGAATTTAGCAAAGCCTTTAATCACTTCCACGCCATTTTTGGCTAAGTTATTGTCATAAGAGCGATGGATATTCTCGATGTACTGCTGACGGCTTTGAACGAGTTTTTGAAAATCGAAATTCTTTAACTCAACCTCGAATCCGTAGTCTGGCGCGTACTTCTCAATCGCCTCGGCGACTTGCGCGCCGTACCACATCACCTTTTTGGGTACGCAGCCCCAATTGACGCAAGTGCCGCCTAATTGCTCCGCTTCGATAATCGCGCACTTTTTGCCATAGCTTGCTGCACGGTTAATGGAGGCAATACCGCCGCTACCGCCGCCAATGGAAATATAATCATAATGCTTTGTCATTGTTATGTCTCTTCATTAAGTTTCGGTACAGTTTTGAACTCTATTGTAATGGGTATGGATAATCCATCTTACAAGTTTTTTATCATAAGGGTGTGCCAGCTAGCATCAGTTTATAAAAGTATTTAAACAAAAATAGCCTAACACACAATAATCTCATTTAAACCCACTTAAACCTGCCTAGACTATGGCACGCCGTCTATAAAATAACAGCCCAGGAATGGACAAGCCCAGTACCAATCCTGAGGTCACAAACAAGGCTTCGAATAAATACACCATCATTTGGCTAAATAACTCGTCCGAAAAACCAAAATAGCCTATCTGCACCATACTGACCATCGCTTTATAAGCGGCGATACCTGGCATCATACAGATGACACTTGGGGAGATTAACGCTTTGGGCGGTAAGGTATATTTCTTAGAAAAATATACCCCCAAAAAGCTGGCAAGCATCGCCCCAAAAAAGCTCGCTATCACCAGATGAACATGCTGATAGACAAGCGCGGTTTTTAGTCCGAATCCCAGAGCGGTCATCAGCAAACACGGCAAAATATAGCGTTTGGGTACGCTGAACATCAGCGTCCAGCCAAGGGTAATGATGCAAGACAGCACAACGGTCTCAATAAACCACATCTAAAACCCCCAGTGCTGTATGCGTAGTAACACCAGCGCCATGACGATGCCCACGCACGCGGATAAGGTCAGCATATAAGTAAAAACCGCACGTCCAATACCGATATTGACATAGCCCTTTAAGATGTCGGATAAGGAGTTGATCAGCGGAAAGCTTGGAATCAGCAGCAGCACGCTAGAGGCAACGGCGATATCGGCATTATTGCCAATATCAAAATAATAAGTCGTCGCCCCGATCAAGGAGGCGATAAAAGCGGTAGCAATAACGGTGATAAAAGGGTTAAAGTGATGCTTGGACAAATAGATACGAGTAAACATCGCCACCATACCCGCGATAAAGGTCACCGCCGTAATCGACCAGCTGCCGCCATTCAAATAAGCAAACGCCGCACAAGAAGCGCCGACAAATATACTGACTAGCCATGTCGGATACACGGTTTTATCCAACTTATCAAACGCAAGGGTTGTGCGGTCAATCAAATCATTATTATTGATCGTGGCTTCGGTTTTATTGACGATTTGCTGGATTTGCACCAATAAATTGACATTGATGCTTTGGTTGATGGTGTCTCGGGTGGTGGTGATACAACGCTCATTACAGATAGTCGTCAAAGTGATCGCATTAAAATTTAGCGAACACTCGACGCTACTCATTCCCAATGCAAACCCCAAACGCTTCGATAAGTCCACCACCACGGCAGACTCAGCGCCATACTGCATAAGCAGTAAGCCGCAGCGCACGCAGAGTCGAGTGATGCGTTGCTGCTGTACGTAGCTGATAGAAGTCATTGGAGGAATATGCATATTGGCTGCGATATCGATATGGATAGAGGTAAAGATAGCATAACTTGCCTTGCTTATTTGCTACTATTATAAAGCGTAAACCACTGTCACAAGGAGAATAAAATGCATATCGCTATCTTAACGCTGACTTTTGCGCTACCTGGTTGTAGCTCATTAAAAGAAAAACGCCAACGTATGGGCGGATTGCACGCACGTTTTGGCAATACGCCAAGCGTTGCGGTGTGCGAAAGCGGTGAGCGCGATCGCCATGATGCTAGCGAATGGACATTCGTTATAGTCGGGCTGTCTAAACGTGAGGTTGAGTCTCAGTGTAGCCAGATTGAGGAAAAGATAGAACGTACAGTAGATGCGCGGGTGATGAATGTTGAGAGGGAGTTTGTATAGTTAGAATAGGAGCTAAACTGCATCACAAATTAGCTATTTAGTATTACTGTCAAATACTTTCTAAGTTATTCGTAAGCTCTAAAAAATGCTCGATAGCTGCCTTACTGTTAGGTTTTTCTATACTTCTTTCTTGGAGCAACTCTAGAGTCCATTGCTTAACTTCGTTCAATTTGCTTTCAATAAGAAATGGTTGATAATAAAAAGGGGGTAATTTTTGAGCATTTACCAGCTCTCGATAATGCCAAATCGCTGTATCAATTCTATCTCCGTTGTTAAATTTGGCAACCTCAACTTTAAAAGCAGGGTGCTTTAGCAATTCTCGAATATATCTAATTCTATCTATTCCATCATCAAGCGGTTGCCAAACAACAGAACTGAAATTTTCTTTACTAATATTTTGTATAGCTTCAAAAAAATCCTCGCTATCATTTCCATGTTTGCAAAATCGCATAAAAATTTCGGATAGAGTACTAGCATCAGTATTTAGAGCCAATCCCTTTTTTTGATTACTAATGGTCTGCAAAAGGAACTTATAAAAAATATCAGGAGGTACAGGGATTCTAAGGTAATAATCTCCTATAAACCACTCGCTTGGTCCTTTCTTGACTTTGTCCTCTATATATTGTTTCACTAACTCTTCAAATTTTTTGGCTAACTCAGGAGAACCATTTTTTTCGAGTATATTGTAATAGAGGCTTAAATTAGGGAATGCTTCTCTGTCTATCCTATCCTTAATATTGTCAAATAGTCTCTGATTGAAGCTTTGATCTGAGTCTAAATTACGATATTCAGCCATCAAGTTCTTATTTTCTCTATCATTTTCCAAATTTTGTTCAGTAATTAAGTCTTGCTCTAGTAGGCTTTCAAACTTTTCATGATCTACATCAATATTGGTAATCAGTTCAATAATGATTTTAGCCCACCCTTCCATACGAAAGTTAGGATAGAATTTTGAAAGCTTTTTTTCTACATCATCTTTCTTAGTTCTAACAGGTGGTTTTAGTGCTTCATCATCACTTTTTAAAAAGATATCTAATCGGTCATCGAGACCATCTTCAGAAAAATATGTTTCTAACTCTTTCATATCGACATCAAGAACTTTAGGAATGTCATTAACAAGCTTGATAATAAGAATTTGTCTTAGGATTTCTTCCTTGCTCAACTCTGATAAATCTGATGAGTGTTTTATTATCTCCTGATAGATTTTCTGAACGCGCTGATAAAACCTAAGATTTCTAACACCCATAGTTTGATAAAATTTCTCGTAGATAGGAAATGTATCGACATCACTAATCTTATCTTTAATAATTGATAATGAGTCATCTAAAACTAATACTTCATCAAACACTTTTTCCTTATATTCTCTAAATTTTTTATCTGCTTTACCTTCGTGTAATATCACTACTACTTTACAGTTTTTCTCTAAGCTTAGATGATTCACTAAACCCATCACATCTTTAATATCTAAGTTTTTAGATAGCCTTTCGATATCGTCAATGCAAACCAAAGTGTCTCCGATAAGACTGGTAATGGCACTGCTAATTAATCCCTTACCAAGAGACAAACTGACACCTGCACCTTCAAGTTTTGGCAGGTCTATAGCATCCAAGCTCTTTTTAAAGATACCTTTAAGACCAGAAAGGTAGTCTTTTTTTTGAGTGGTCTCGTGGGTGCTAAGGGCAATTTCAAATTTCAACGCTTCTATTGAATCTATACCGAAAAGAGAGACATAAGAGTATTTGTTAACACCTAAATTTATATGGTTTTCCTCGTAGAAGTCATTCCAAAAGCGCGTCTTACCAATACCCCATTCACCAGTCAGAGCAATAGCAAATGAGCTTTCTTCATCAATCAAATCTATAAGTCGTTTTTCAAGATTTTCTACATTTGCCATCACTAATACCTTACAGATGTTCTTAAAATAATGGTTATATTAACATCAAGCTTAAACCTTAACCAATAAAAAAAGGCCACTCCCAAAAGAGTAGCCTTTAAATTAAAACCAAACAATTAACTAAACTAACCCGCCTCAGAAACCACCTGCGTAAGCATCGGCTTCAAAAACTCACCCGTGTGCGAGCCCTCGACTTCCGCCACTTCCTCAGGCGTACCTTCAGCGATAATCATGCCGCCGCCTTTACCGCCTTCAGGGCCAAGATCAATCACCCAATCCGCGGTTTTGATAACATCCAAGTTATGCTCAATGACCACGATGGTGTTACCTTTATCGCGTAGCGCATGCAAGATGTTGAGCAGCTTATCAATATCATGGAAATGCAAACCTGTGGTTGGCTCATCCAAGATATATAGCGTCTGTCCCGTGTCGCGTTTGGCAAGCTCGCGTGCCAGTTTCACCCGCTGCGCTTCACCGCCAGATAGGGTCGGCGCGGATTGACCCAAGCGAATGTAGCTTAGTCCCACATCCATCAACGCTTGCAGGCGACGATAGATCGCTGGAATCGCTGAGAAGAACTCAGTGGCGTCCTCTACCGTCATCTCGAGCACGTCAGCGATGGTTTTGCCTTTATAGTGAATCTCTAAGGTCTCGCGGTTATAACGCTTGCCTTCACAGGTGTCACACGGCACATACATATCCGGTAAGAAATGCATCTCAACTTTGATGAGACCGTCGCCTTGGCACATCTCACAGCGTCCGCCTTTGACGTTGAAGCTAAAGCGCCCAGCTTTATAACCACGTGCGCGGGCTTCAGGGGTTTGCGCGAACATCTCACGCACGGGAGTGAAGACGCCAGTATAAGTCGCAGGATTGGAGCGCGGGGTACGACCAATTGGGCTTTGATCGATATCGACCATTTTATCCAAATGCTCAAGACCGCTAATGCTGTCATGCTTATCCGCGATTAGCGTTGAGGCATTGTTTAATTGTGTGGCGGCGATAGGCATAAGCGTACGGTTAATCAGCGTTGATTTACCAGAACCCGATACACCCGTGACACAAGTCATCACCCCAACGGGCAGGCTCAGATCGACGTCTTTTAGGTTGTTGCCTGAGGCGCCTTTTAGCTCGATCGTCATTGGCACCTGCTTTGGTTTGGCTTTACCTTTGGTCTCAACTTCCATAGTTTTGGCTTTATGCCGCACTTTTGGTATCTCAATGCGTTTTTCGCCCGACATATATTGTCCGGTGAGCGAGTCTGGCGTTGCCATCACTTCATCGACCGTACCCTCGGCGATGATATGACCACCGTGTACGCCAGCCCCAATACCGATATCGATGACGTGATCCGCTTGACGAATCGCATCTTCATCGTGCTCAACGACCAGTACGGTATTACCTAAATCACGCAGGCGTGTTAGAGTCTTTAGCAAGCGGTCGTTATCACGCTGATGCAAGCCAATGGACGGCTCATCAAGGACATACATCACGCCCATCAGACCCGCACCAATTTGGCTAGCAAGACGGATACGCTGTGCTTCCCCGCCCGATAACGTCTCAGCAGAGCGAGCAAGGGTCAAATAATCTAGCCCGACACTAACGAGGAAATTTAAACGCTCGTTAATCTCTTTAAAGATCTTCTCTGCCACTTCACCTTTATGACCGTCAATCTTTAGAGTCTTATAATAGTCCGCCGCGTCGCCAATGGAGAGCTTGACGATGTCAGCGATGGTTTGTTCATCGACACGCACATTGCGCGAAATCTCGTTCAGACGCGCGCCATCGCAAACGTTACACGTGGTGTCAGCCAGATACTTTGCCAGCTCGTCACGCACTAAGTTGCTTTGCGTTTTGGCATAACGGCGCTCAAGATAGGGTAGTACGCCTTCAAAAGGAACGGTTTTATTGGTTTTACGTCCGCGCTCATCGGTAAAGTTAAAGGTGAGCTTTTCTTTGCCAGAACCCTGCATGATGATGTCTTGATGCGCTTTGCTCAGGTCTTGCCACGGCATATCCATATCGATATTAAAATGCTTACAGACCGTGCTCAGCAAACCAAAATAGTAGGCATGACGTTTATCCCAACCATTGATCGCGCCTTGATTAAGCGATTTTTCATGGTGAGTAATAAGTTTTTCAGCAGAGAAATACTGACGCTTACCGAGTCCATCACAAGTTGGGCAAGCACCGTAGGGGTTGTTAAAACTAAACATGCGCGGCTCAAGCTCAGGTACAGCGCGATCACAAATCGGACAGCTGTGCTTGGCAGACATCACTTGATTATCAGAGCCGCCCTCAGTAGGATTGCCATCCATAAAGTGCAGCGTCACTAGACCTTGTCCCAAACGTAGCGCGGTCTCCAAGCTCTCAGCGACACGGTTACCCAAATCATCACGAACCTTAAAGCGGTCAACCACCACTTCGATGGTGTGCTTTTTCTTTTTATCCAGTGTTGGTAGCTCATCGGTATCGTACACGTCGCCATCGACGCGTACACGGACAAACCCTTGACCGATCAATTGCTCAAGCAGCACTGTATGCTCTCCTTTACGCTCACGCACTACTGGCGCAAGGATCATAAGCTTGGTCTCATCGGGGAGTGCCATAACCTGATCGACCATCTCGGTCACCGACTGCGCCACCATAGGTTCGCCATGCTCTGGGCAATAAGGCGTGCCGATACGCGCGTATAATAGACGCAGATAATCATAAATCTCGGTAATCGTCCCAACAGTTGAGCGCGGGTTATGGTTGGTCGATTTTTGCTCAATAGCAATCGCAGGAGAGAGACCCTCGATGCTATCGACTTCCGGCTTTTCCATCTGCGATAAGAACTGACGCGCATATGCTGACAAACTCTCGACATAGCGACGTTGCCCTTCAGCATAAAGCGTATCGAATGCCAGTGACGACTTACCTGAGCCAGACAAGCCAGTGATTACCACGAATTTATCTCGTGGAATGTCTAAATCAATGTTTTTTAAATTATGAGTACGTGCGCCGCGTATTGCGATATGGTCATGTGCCATCGTTTATGGGTTTCCTATTTGCTAAAAGAGTATTGGGAAATATCTCAAATGAAAAGGTAAATACGGATCAGTAAAATTATGGGTTAAAAACGCGAATGATTTCTAAATTTATAATGTCGTTATAAATAGCTCTGTTATAAAAAATATGGTTATAAATAGTGCTTTTATAAAGTGTTCATACGTTCGTGAAGTAAGGGCTATACATGCCAATTTACTGTTTTCTTATTTTGCAGTCTTTGATGCGATTGATTTCTGTTCGACTAAGCAAATCTAAATCAAACCCCTGTTAAGTAACAGGCATCGTTTGTTATGGTTTTGACCAAAAATGTCATTTTACAGAGGAGTTTGTCGTTTGAACTGTCGTTCGAGCTAATGAATAATAATGTTTATAACGCCTTACTTTATTGTTATGGCGACCGCATTATTCAAGGTATGATTGCGCATCTGACGCAGTTGGTAACAAAATAATTGCGTAGTATGAATGGCTTGGGTTGATGCGCTATAGGCGGGGGCGTCAGTAAGACAAAAGTCTCGGCAACCAAACGGCGAATGTCTTATACTAGGGGGCTTGATTTATAGGCCAGTGTCTTGATAAACCAGTAGTGATAAATCATGGTGCAGTACAAGTACCAGCAGTGAAAAAACAGCAATGATCAATCAGTGAGGCAAGTATGAATAGCGTAGAGAAACGGGCAATCCTCGGAGTCGGTGGCATCTTTGCCTTGCGTATGATTGGCTTGTTTATGATTGTGCCGGTGTTTTCTGTTTATGGTGACAATTATGCACACGCGACGCCGTTTTTGATTGGCTTGGCAGTTGGTATTTATGGACTAGGACAAGCGATCTTTCAGATACCGATGAGCCTTGCCGCCGATAAGTTTCCGCGTAAGCCGATTATCATGCTTGGTCTGATACTGTTTGCGGCGGGCGGTATTATTGCCGCCAATGCCATTGATATTTATCAGGTGATCATTGGTCGAGCGCTGGCAGGCAGTGGCGCGGTTTCTGCTGTACTCATGGCGCTATTGGCTGATGTGACGCGTGAGGAGATGCGTACCAAAGCAATGGCGACGATGGGCTTGACTATTGCTACCTCCATCATGCTCGCCTTTGCCTTTGGGCCGTTATTAGTAGGCTCGCTTGGTATCTCAGGATTATTTTGGCTGACGGCAGCATTTGCTATTTTAGCGATGCTGCTACTTTTTGTCGTACCCACGCCAATGCGCGTGCTCAAGCACAATCTGGATAACAAATCGATCGGTGAGCAACTCGCTACTGTGCTCAAAATCGGCGACTTAAACCGTTTGCACGTTGGAATTTTTGCGCTGCATTTGACCATGACAGCGATATTTGTCCTCTTGCCGCATCAGCTCACAGAGGTGATGGGTTTATCGGTACGTCAGCAAGGCTTGGTCTACTTGCCGCTATTGTTTGTCGGCTTTGCCGTCGCCATTCCCTTTATTATTATCGCTGAAAAGAAGCGTAAAATGCGCCAAGTCTTTCTAGCTGCTATCGCCTTAATGACTGCAGCCTTGGCATTTCTTGCTTTTGGTAGTCAGGTTGGTGTTGGTATTATTTTTGGATTGCTACTGTACTTTATGGGTTTTAACTTACTTGAGGCGACGATTCCATCTTGGATATCTAAGCGTGCACCAGTCGCCAATAAAGCAACCGCGATGGGGCTTAATTCATCTAGCCAGTTTTTAGGGGCTTTTGTTGGTGGCGCGATGGGCGGGCTGCTATTGAATCAGTCTAACTTGCTGGCATGGGGGCTCTTGTCACTTGTCATGGGCATCGCATTGCTGCTGATTATCCCCATTGCCCAGCCACCTTATCTGTCGAGCACGACAGTAACCATTCCTAAAAACATCAATATCCAAGATTGGTCTCGGCAGATGCTAGCAGTTGATGGCGTGGATGAGCTGGTCGTTATGGCAAAAGAACAGGTCGCTTATTTAAAATTAGACAAGACCCAACTGACGGATGATTCGCGACAAGCACTGTCGCATCTGGCACAAAGCCCACTAGATATTTAAACAAAAATTGGTTAAAGTAAAATCATATCATTGATAGGAATCATTTTTTCTATCGAATAATTATTCATAAGTAAAAGGACGGTATCATGCGCGGAGTTAATAAAGTTATCATCATCGGTAACCTTGGAGCAGATCCTGAGGCACGCCAGTTCAATAATGGCGGTAGCGTGACTAATATCTCGGTTGCGACATCTGAGCAGTGGACGGATAAACAAAGCGGTGAAAAAAGAGAAGCGACAGAGTGGCATCGTATCTCACTGTTTAACCGTTTAGGCGAAATTGCCGCGCAGTATCTGCGTAAAGGCAGCAAGGTCTATATCGAAGGTAGCTTGCGTACGCGTAAGTACCAAGACCAGAACGGCCAAGACCGTTATATCACTGAGATTCGAGCTGAGCAAATGCAGATGCTTGATGGTATGAGTGGTGGCCAAAGCGATAATGGAGGCTTTAGTAACAATCAAGGTGGACAGAACTCAAACAGTTACGGCAACCGAGGCGGTCAAAGCAACCAAAATAATTTCGGTCAGCAAGCAGGTAGCCAGCCAGCACAGCAAGGCGGCTACAATAACCAACCGAGTGGCGGTCAGAACAGCTTTAATAACCAAAATGCACCTGCGCCGCAAAATCAGTTTAATCAACCCGCGCAATCTAAGCCTACGGCAATGCCAGATGGCCCTGTAGACGATGATATCCCGTTTTAGGAATACAATAACCTGATAGTGTAGAGAAAAGTCATTAGAGCCTATATTTATAGGCTCTTTTTTTGTTTAAAAGATAGAGATTTGAACAAGTATCTTTGAATTAAAAATCCCGTTAATAGCGGGTTTTTTTAGTTTTATGAATAAATTATTAGAAAATTACCTATATGTTTATATTCACGCGATATCAGAGATTAAGTATCAAATAATAGACTTACTTATTGTTATTTTGCTAATAAAAAAAACTTATGTTTATTTTTCATTCTGCTATTAAAGGCTGGAAATATATGCGATTACTATTGAGTGGTTTATCAAGGAAGTGTGGTTATTCACTGTTGTATGTATAGTGAATTCAGTATAAAAACGATACAGTGGGACTGGGATAAATTTTTCGCAGCCTCTGTCTGCGTAGGCACAGCACGCAAGGGAAATTTAGACCAGTTCCACCTTGATATATAATGTATCTGTTTTATTTAGGATTGACTATAACCGTTATTTTTTAAAAGCGTTGTTGTCATTATTTTTATTTTCAATTTTTATATTGAAACTTATAAAAACTACCTTCTATACCTTATATAAACCGTTTGTGCTATCCAATTCAATTAGTGCTAACAGTCTATTAATGACATTGATATACTCTATTTAATTAAATAGTGTAGCTGATTTTAAGCGCCAAAGTTGCATGTAAAGCATCAGTTAACAATAAATTCAAATCTATCAGAGTTTGGCCATTCATGGCTGAAAAGAACAAAAATTATCTGGGTCAGCGTCTTATCGGTAAGATGCCTATCTTGCTGTCAATACTGAGTATAAAGCATGAACTACGGTGACGTGTTTCGCAAAAGCGATTTAGGTAGAGCAGAAATAAAGTCTCAAAGTCTCGGTATATTGCCGCGAGAAGCGAGAACATTGCTGATTATGATTGATGGCAAACGCACGTATCAAAACTACCTTGATACGCTTGATAATAGCAAAATGTTTGCTGATTTTGGCGGTGTTGGGCCTTTATTTGAGTTGCTTTTAGAGCTTGAGTGTATTGAACTGATTGGTGCTGCTAACGCTAGTTCGCAAATCCAAACAGCGCCTCAGGTATCTACTGTAAACGAAGCACCTACTGTTCCTCAAGTACCAGTCGCTAAGCAACCTCAATCTACAGACAACTCATTTGATATCAGTACTGAGATAGAGTTCGATCGTACTTTTAATAGCAAACCGCCAAGCAAAATTGCAGAGACTGGCAAAAAGTCTATCGGTAGTATGTTTAAGGCAAAAGTTGCTGGTGCCAACTATGGAACCCTTAAATCTGACTTGGCGACCTACATTGAAAAAAATGCACCACCTGCAGAAGCTTGGGGCTATTTACTGAGTCTAGAGCAGTGTGAGGACAGCGCGCAATTATTACTGTTGGCACAAGAAGTACAAAAGAGCAGTAACGCGAATCTAGCACGTGGTATGAGCAAATTTATGAAAAAAATTCAACAGTCACGTTAGTACGGCCATTGATGAGTGATTAGCAATACCTGCACCGCCTTTTTTATAAATCTAGCAAATTAATTGGAAAAAATTATGGAATCAGTCGATCTCTCAGAGTCAAATAGTCTAAAAATGCGGCAGGGTGAGCATATCATTTTGCGTCTGACTTATATCAGCCGTTACAACACTGATAATGCTAATGGTGAGGTCACTCGTATCCTTGAGCAGGCTCGGCAAAACAATGAGCGCAATGGCATCACTGGTGCGTTGGTGTTTAACCATAACTACTTTTTACAAAGTATCGAAGGGGCTAGGCCGGTTATCAATGGCTTGCTTAGAAAGCTTGTGCAAGATGAGCGTCATCATTCTCTACAAGTCATAGAATGCCGTGAGGTTGAGCAGCGTCATTGGAACAAATGGTCAATGAAGTATTTGATTCCAAGCGATGAGAACAAGGGGCTGGCACTGAAGTTTTCGACAGGTAACGAATTCAATCCTTATTTGATGAGCACCAATCAGATTATGATGTTGATTGACACCTTATCAGAGCTTCAAGAGCAAGAAGAGCAGCGTGCCTCTCAAAAGAAAAAACCGTGGTATGCCCTTGGTTAATTGAGTAATGCCTATAAATGCGATCCGCTTTCATAATATTTGTATAAGAGAACAAACATGACATCAACACACGCAGATGCCCATATCTTAGTGAGCATGACCTATGCTAGCCGTGCAAACCCGAATGTATCAGCGACCGATTTCAATGAAATATTACAGCAAGCACAGATAAATAACGCTGCTAATAGTATCACTGGGATGCTAACGTTCAATAAAGATTATTTTTTGCAGACGATAGAAGGCCCAAGAGCGCAAATTAATCGATTGCTATACAGTCTCATTTCCGATGAGCGTCATCACGACCTACAGATTATTGACACACGTGAGCTAAAGCATAGGGAGTGGGCGAAATGGTCGATGAACTATGCGTCTCCGACCGAAGAGAACGCCGCAATCTATTTAAAGTACTCTACGACTATTGGTTTTAACCCTTACCTGCTAAATGCTGAATCTGCTCATGGGTTGATGAATGAGCTGAGTGCACAAAAAGGCTAAATAAAAGTCGTTAGGGTTTAGACAAGCATTCGTTCGCAAGCTCATATACTTTTGCTACAGCGCCTAATTATTAGATGCTAATAAATCAGATTTATTAATATAGTGTATGAATGAATGTTATTTTATTAAAAAATGAAAAAGTACTAATATTCAGGGAATACCGCATTTAAGAAATACTATAGAAAATAGAAATTTGTTGAGTTAAGTTTTGATAAGTAATTATTGTCGATAGCCATTTGCTATATAAGGTATAATGAATGCTTGTGTTTGCCAGCAATATTTTTATTATTCATGTTTATTAAAATAATTATGAATAATCTTTGATTAATCAAAAATCAAATTAACCCTTAAAAACTATTAATTTTTGAATAATGAATGAGTCATCATTCAGGTATCTCAATAGGTACAATGTCTCTATTGAGGTGATATTTTTTATCCGACAGTTGGACTTACTATGAGTAAAAATAACGCAATTGATTTAGATAACTTAAACGTAGATGAACTACGTGCCATCAGCGAAAATGCACAGCAGCTTATTGCCAAAAAACAGCATCAGCGTTTGTATGATGCTTATATTCAGTTTGAGCAAATTGCAGAAGACAGCAACGCTACGATTGAAGAGATCTTAAAAGCTGGTGAAAAACTAGAGAAAAAACGCAGTATTAAGTATCGCAATACTGATAACAAGGAAGAAACTTGGACTGGTCGCGGACGTAAGCCAACATGGTTGGTTGAAGCGCTAGCAGCAGGTCGTGACCTTGAGGATTTTGCTATCTAATTAGGCTATCCAATTAGATAGTTTTGAGTCGTAACACAGTACGGGACGGAGCTTATCAGTCTTATGGATAATGGTTTATTTACAATCATTTAGTCATAAACGCTGAAGCTTTGCAAAATAAAAAAGCCAGTATCTCTATTGCCAATATTTTGGTAAAAAGATACTGGCTTTTTTTCTGTCATCTATAGGTCATTGTTTGTTATGATAATGACGTTTTTGTCTTATATAAGAGTTGTGCAACCGTGGCCCAAGTATCTGAGTTGTCTCATAAGCGTCCCCGCAAGCTTTGGTGGCTGATCGGATTTGTATTGTTTGCCTTATTTGCCCTATTGCAAATGCCAGCGGCATGGCTAGTCCAAAAGTATGCACCCAATACGCCTTATGTGCAGCATGTGTCTGGCAATGTATGGCAGGGCTCTGCCATTTGGCAAATTCCTCTATCATCGACACCGCTCACAGGGATGGCCAAATGGTCATGGCAGCCATGGCAACTGCTCACAGGCAAGCTTGGTGCCGATGTGACTATCAACTCAGAGCAAACGAGGTTGAACGGACAGGTAAAGCTGGGTTTAAACTCATGGCAAGTTGATGATATGAGCGGAAAGATTGCTCCTGAGACTTTGGTAAGTGTGGTTGATTGGCAACTGCCTAACACACCCATTCAAGTCAATGGCGTTTCGTTAAAGCGTCAGTCTAGCGACAATGCATCATCGGAATCCGCTGAGAATGAGTCTGCTAAAAATGCGGCGGGATTTAGTGAAGCTGATGGTCAGTTGACCTGGGTTGGCGGTGAAGTCGGCTATCCAAGTGGTGGTAAGGTTTTTTATATTACTATGCCTGCATTGCGAGCTGAGCTGAGTGCTGAGCAAAAAAACAATAAAAACCTGCTGCATATCAATCTATTGAATAATCAAGATAAGCGCTTAGGCGATCTGTATATAGACGGGGATAACATGCTAGATGTCAGTCTGACTCAGCGCCTACTAGAAAACATGCCTGAATATAAAGGGCAAGCACCGCAGGATACACCAGTCGTTAGTGTGCGCCAGCCGCTGCTAGCTGGTCTGGGGGCACCTTAAATGTCAAATATTGCTGCCAGCTTAAAGCCTGTCGTGAATACTCTCAATCGTTTTTCAGGGTGGTTGTTGCTACTGGCAATTGCTTGGCTATGTTGGACAGCGGCGCGTCTTTTGTGGTTACTATTAGCAGCGCCCTTAGCACCAGCATTGCCGCTAGCCCCTTTGCAAAACAATACAAAGTCTGCCAATGACTATAGTGGTTTGTTTGCGATATTTGCTGATCCTGACCCTATTGCAGCGGCAGTCCAGCCACCACCCAATGTTGAGCTTAAAGGCGTACTACTCGCCATACCGGAGAGCATGTCTTCAGCGTTGCTTAACATAAATGGTGAGGTGAAAAATTACCGAATTGGTGATGGACTAAAAGACAGCGACTATATTCTTGTCGCTGTTGACTGGAATTCGGTTATTATCGCGGATGCCAATGATAAAGAAACAGTGATTAGCATGCCAGATGCTATCCCGCTAGATCAAAGTGATATGCTGGCAGGCGGCGTCAGTAATCAGCGTCTGCCAGACAATAGTATGTTACCGACTGCGCCTCAGACACTACAAGATACGCCGCCTGAACCGACAGAGACGAATGGTGAAAGCAGTCCGCAAACGGCGATTGAAGAGGCGGTCACCGCGCTGCAAGAAAATCCTGCCAGTTATTTAAGTAGAATGGGCGTGATGGCCTCAGGTGAAAGCTATCAAGTCACCGCAGCGATGCCATCGAAGTTACGCAATCGACTCGGACTGGAGCCAGGCGACAAAGTGTTGACAGTAAACGGGCAAAACGTGGGCAATAATCCTGCTCAGGATGCAAGCGTATTACAGCAAGTACAGCAAGCAGGCGAAGCACAAATCGAGGTTCAACGTGGTGAGCAAGTTATTACTATCCGCCAGCAGTTCTAATAAGACGGACTTTTAGCAAAGATTGCTCGTTAAAAACTCAGTACATATGACGCAATATCACTGTAGGTAATTATCAATATGGTAAGTTTTCATCAATTTTCAGCCACACCGTTACACCGTATCCTGCCGCGTTTGATGCGCCTGTGTCGTCCTCTTTGCCTAGCGGTACCATTGTGGGCTGTTGGTATGAGCCTTGCGAATGCTGAAAGCTGGAAGGTCAACCTACAAGATGCCGATATCAAAGCTTTTATTAATGAGGTGGCAACCATCACCGACCAAAACTTTGTCCTTGATCCTCGTATCAACGGCAATGTGACGGTCATCTCAAACAAAGCCTTATCGCGTGATGAGATTTATCAGCTGTTCTTAAGTGTCATGCAGGTCAATGGGATTGCAGCGATAGAGTCAGGTACGACAATCAAACTGGTGCCAGATAATGTCGCCAAGCAGTCTGGTGTCGCCGTTGATTTGCGCGGCAATAGTGTCGGTGAGTCGCTCGCAACCCGAGTGATTTATTTGACGAATACTCAAGCAGCAGAAGTATTGGGCGTTATAAGACCTTTAATGCCGCAGTCTGCACATGCCGCCGCTGTGCCTGGTGTGAACGCGCTGGTGCTATCAGATCGTGCGGATAGTCTGAACCAACTCACGGCCCTTATCCGTGATTTGGACAGCAACGTCAATGATAGTCTTCAAGTGATACCATTACGCCACGTCGATGCCGAACGTATGATGGAGCTAATCAGTGCCTTGGTGGCAAGCGCTGGTAGCGGACAAGCACAAGGTGGTAATAATCAACTCAAAGTGATCGCTGATTCATCAAGTGATCGATTGCTGGTCAAAGGCAGCCCTGAGATGATTGCCAAAGTTCAGGAGATGGTTAATCAATTAGATACCACACCGACAAGAAGACTGAGCGGTTTACGTGTCTTTCGCCTAAAGTATGCCAGCGCCAGTCATATTGCTGATATGCTACGAGGCCTTTTGGCCAATCAATCGATTAATAGTGCTGGAGCCACCTCAACGTTAGAGTCCGCTTCTTTAAATGATGCCAGCAGTACAGGTGCCGCTATCAATAATGCGGCGAGTGACAGCATCGGTAGTAGTAGCACAGCCGTTGTACCGACCAGCAGTACCAGTAGTGCGGGCACAGGCGTTGGTGGAAAACCCTTTAGTATCATCGCTGACGAGACGCAAAATGCCGTCATCGTCAATGCAGATCCTGAGCTCATGTTTGAGATTGAAGATGCGGTCAACCAATTGGATAGTCGCCGCGCACAAGTCTTAATTCAAGCTGCTATCGTCGAAGTTTCAGGTGATGATGCAACCCAGCTAGGCGTTCAGTGGGCGCTTGGTAATGCCAATAGTGGCTATGGTGTCGTTAACTTCAATAATGTCGGTGCTAGTGCGACCACCTTGGCCGCTGCCGCATTGGGTGGTAGTGCTGCTGCGGGCGCCGCAGGTATTAGCTCCGCTGCCAGCTCTATCGTTGGTGCTTTGGTTGGGATTGGCGATAGCCGAAAAGACAGTCAGGGTAATACGGAATTTTATGGTGCCATTTTGCAGGCACTCGACTCTTCTACCAGTGCCAATCTATTGTCCATGCCGTCTATTTTGACATTGGATAATGAAAAGGCCAGTATCTTGGTTGGTCAAAACGTACCTTTTGTCACAGGTTCTTATACTACTAGTGGTAACAACTCAAACAACCCTTTTCAGACCATTGATCGTCAAGATATTGGTATCAATCTTAACGTTATCCCCCATATTGGTGATAATGGCACCGTACGTTTGGAGGTCTCACAAGAAGTATCTTCCGTCGTACCAGGTACTACTGGCAATGCTAGTGGTTTGACTACCAATAAAAGTCTCATTAATACAACGATTTTAGCCGATGATCAGCAGACCATCGCCCTAGGTGGTTTGATGCGTGACAATAGCACCACACGCCAGCAAAAAGTTCCGGGCTTAGGAAATGTACCAGTGATTGGCAGGTTGTTCCGCTCTGACAATGACAGTACTCAAAAGAGTAACTTGATTATATTTTTACAACCAACCATCTTACGTGATGGTGGCGCGGTTGCCAGTGTGACCGAGCGTAAATTTAACCAGATGCGTGTACTGCAATTGGTCATCGATAAAAATGGTACGATCAAACAGCTCCCGTTGAGCGGAACACAGGGCTGGGATGGTAATGTCGATGCAGACTATGAATTGATGCCGCTCAACCCCCTTATTCCTAAGCGCGATCAAACCCCGCGGTCAACCCCTCAAGGTTTCACTAAGGTAGATAGTCCCAACGATGGTATAACGACATATCCTCTCAATCGTTAAAGCAGCTATTAACCACCACTTTAAACAACTGATATATTAAATCAGCACAAGCCAATGTACGGTGTAATAAACAAAAATTACATCATACATTGGCTTGCGTATTCGTAACACAGCTAAACAGAGCGACCGTCGTATTTTACGTATACTAAACTTTAGTGAGATAAAAATAGGTATGCACATTTATATCCATAAAATTGCTGCTGTATCAATAGGTAGAGACAGTCATGGCAAATCATAAAAGGGGTAAAAGTTGGCTGGTCTTGGGTGCTGTGGCCACCGCCTTATTGATTATTCCTCGGCGTAGTAGTCGAAAATCCGATAAGGTGACTGACACTAATATCGCAAATTTAAAAAATAAGAATGCTCATCACGGGGATAAGGATACCCAGTAGGGGCGCATAGCGCTTTATAATAAACGAGGCATTGCTTGAATAAGCTGTTACTACAACCATGTGTATAATATGATGGTTGATAAGGTATTTTGCTAAACACGTTGTTTTTGGAGGGTATTTATGTCTGGTCCTGAGTCATCAAATAGGGTAAATCAAGCCTTGAGCAATTGTTATCCGCTCATTGATACCCATACACATTTTGATGCGCCAGTATTTGATAATGATCGAGAGCAACAGGTGCAAAAAGCTTACCATCAAGGTATACGTCATCTTGTGCTGGTTGGTTATCTTTATCAGCATTTTGAGCGTATGTATGACACTAAGCAGTTGATCGATAAGTTATCAAAGCGTTTTGGCATAGACACTGGCGAGCATAACGAGTCTGATTTCTGTACCCATATTGCGCTAGGCTTACATCCTTTTTATATCGAGCAGCATACTGATGCTCATTTGACAGAATTGGCACAAATGGTTGCGGATAGTCGACCATTAGCCATCGGTGAAATTGGCTTGGATACCTTTACTGATGCAATGAAAGAGCCTGATGTTTTTGATAAACAAAAGCGGTTCTTTGAGGCGCAGCTAGATACCGCTGTGACCTATCAGTTGCCAGTGATGCTTCATATTCGTAAGGCGCATGCCGAAGCGCTTGCTATATTAAAAGCGCATGAATACGATGCTCATACATTGGGCGGTATTGCGCATAGTTTTAGTGGTGGTGAACAAGAAGCCAAGGCATTTGTGAAACTAGGGTTTAAGCTGGGTGTTACAGGTCAGGTGACCAATCCGAACGCCAAAAAACTGCGCCGTGCTATTCAGGCCGCTGTGGATACATATGGTATTGAGTGCTTGGTGATTGAGACAGACTGTCCGGACATGACGCCGATTATGTGCCAAACTTCAAATAGTCAGCAGTTGGCGCTAGGACAAAGTCCAGATAGCGAATCAAAAATGGCACATGCACACGATAGAAATATCCCTGCTAATTTGCCTTGGGTATTGTTGAGTTTAAGTGAGTTATTGGGTGTCTCACAGGATAAACTTGCTAAGCAGTTATGGCAAAATAGCTGCGATGCCCTAAAAGTAAACTGGGCCTACCCAACATAATTATTAAACTTATACTTAAAAGATGAAGTAAGCACAGTCAAAATATTTAAAAAGAGTATTTAAAAAGCTATGAATGAAACCAGACAAATTGAGCACCCAGTCGTAGAGCCAGTCACTACCGAATATGATAATGTACAAGCTAGCGTAGATGAAAAAAATGAGCAGTATGACCGCCGCTTCCAAGGTACGCGTACGCTTTATGGCACGTCCGCTGTCGATACGTTTGCATCATCGCATGTTTATATCATTGGGGTAGGCGGTGTTGGTTCTTGGGCAGCAGAAGCGTTGGCACGTACGGCAGTCGGTATGATTACCTTGATTGATTTGGACGTGTTGGTTGCTTC
The DNA here is from genome assembly GCF_018336615.1 of Psychrobacter pacificensis. NCBI lineage: Bacteria > Pseudomonadati > Pseudomonadota > Gammaproteobacteria > Moraxellales > Moraxellaceae > Psychrobacter > Psychrobacter pacificensis. The sequence goes on from NZ_CP048752.1 coordinate 697,726, forward strand.
TAATGTCAATCGGCAGCTACCGGCGTTAGACAGTACGTTTGGTCAAAGCAAAATTGAGGCAATGGCGGCACGTATTAAGGAGATCAACCCTCAAGTCACCTTAAATCTCGTTGATGATTTCTTGACCGTCGAAAACGTCGCAGCGCTACTGCCGGGTCGCCACGAAGCGAAAGCAGCTGCCGATCAAGGTAGGCCTACTGTAATTTTAGATTGCGTGGATGATATGAATGCCAAGCTGGCGATTGCCCTACATTGCCGTTTTAATAAATTAAAGCTGGTCTGTGCAGGTGGTGCAGGTGGTAAGATAGATCCAAGTCAAATAAGAGTGAGCGACTTGCGTGATAGCTATCAAGATCCATTGCTTGCCAAATTGCGTAACAAGCTGCGCCACGAAAAAGGCATCAATAGCGCGCTAAAAGAGAAGTTCGGTATCAAATGTGTTTATTCTACCGAGCCACCACATGTGGATAAGAGCTGCCAAGCAGGCGGATTACAATGTGGTGGTTATGGGTCGGCAGTGGTCGTCACATCGGTGGTCGCAATGATTATGGTCAATGAAGCGTTACAATTATTGATAAAGCAGACGAGTCACCAATCGAGCGTCTGATATTATTTAATGGAGTCGATCTTGTCTATATCTAACTCACCTAAAAGCAGCTACCCAGTAGCGGTAGATGAAGTAGAGCGTATCAACAAGTTGAAAAAATATCAGGTACTCAATGAAGATGAGGAGCCTGCATTTGATCGACTCGTTGCACTCGTAAAGCTGTTTTTTGATGTGCCGGTGGTAACGATCACTTTTATGGATGAGGAAACGCAATATTTAAAAACAGCCTGCAAATTCAACAGTGAGACTGAGAGTGTACGTACCACAACACGTGAAGTAGCCTTTTGTAATTATACGGTTTTATCTAACGAAGTCTTTGTGGTGCCAGATGCATTGGAGGACAGTCGCTTTCGTCAGAACCCATTAGTTACTGGCTTGTCTCATTTGCGGTTTTATGCGGGTGCACCGATCATTTTGCATGAGGGCAATAAAAGTTACCGGTTAGGTTCATTATGCCTGATGGATACCAAGCCCAACCATAGCTTTAGTGACCAACAAAAAGAGGTATTGGCGCAGTTTGCGATGATGGCAGCAGATGCGTTGAAGCTACAGGATAAAGAACGTGATGCCAAACACGCCAATGAGATGAAATCTAACTTTTTGGCCAATATGAGTCACGAAATACGAACACCAATGAACGGTATCATTGGTATGGTAGAGATGCTAGGTGACACCGAGCTTAGCGCTGAACAGCGAGAGTATGTAGATAACATCAAAGTCTCTAATGAGCATTTGATGGTGATTATTAATGGGATTTTGGACTTATCGAAAGTTGAGTCTGGAAAAATGACTATTGATTCTATCCCACTCAATTTATCTACATTATGTAATGAAGTGGTCAGCCTATTTTCTATTAAGGCACGTCAACGAGGTTTGACGCTAGATTACCATTATACCGAGTCGTTATTACCTTATGTAAAAGGGGATCCAGTACGTCTCAAACAAATCATTGCAAATCTTGTCAATAACGCGATTAAGTTTACTCGTGAGGGCGGGCGAGTGAGTATTGATGTCAAGCATATGGATAACTGCTATCGCGAAAATATTGACAAAAATAGCATGAGGCAGGAGACGCTAGAACGTAAGGCGGATAAAAATATGACCTTATGTATTGAGGTCACAGATACAGGTGTCGGTATAAAAGCTGAGTCATTAGAGGCAATATTTGATGCTTATGATCAAGCCAATAAATTCACGCATCGTCTCTATGGTGGTACAGGTCTTGGGCTCTCCGTCTGCAAATCTCTTGTCGATCTGATGGGTGGATATATTTGTGTCGATAGTACCGTAGGCGTTGGTACTACATTTCGAGTGTTATTGCCGCTACCGACTATTGATGAAGAGAAATACGAAGCATGGCAAGACTCTCATGATCTCACAATGGCAGAGCCTAGCCACGAGCGTGCAGGTCATATCTTATTGGTAGAAGATGATACCGTTAATGCCATTATTGCCAGAAAGGCACTGACCAATAGCGGTCATACCGTCACTCATGTGACTGACGGTCAACAAGCGATTGAAGCTTTTGCTTTGTTTCCCAAACGTTATGATGTCATCTTGATGGATCATCATATGCCGATTTTGGATGGTGTACAGGCCACTATTAAGCTGCATGAGCTTTATGACCCTCAAGACCTACCACCTATTATCGCTTTGACTGCCAATGCGATGGATGGAGAGCGCGAAAAGTACTTAAAAGTTGGTATGCAAGATTATTGCACCAAGCCCTTCAAACAGGAGCAGCTAAATGCTTTAGTACAATATTGGTTGATACAAAAGCAATTAGAAGAAGAGTAAGTCACAGGTCGTTATCATGATAATTGCCATGACAATGACTATTAAATATTAGGCGCGACTAACTAAATACTAGGCGCTACCAAACGTTAAAGGCGACTATGCGACAATAAATACAGCCGCTGTAAACACAAAAAAGCTTAACCGTTTATAGAGCGGTTAAGCTTTTTTATTAGTGATCAACACAACAATCTCAGCGATCAATCACGCTTATCGCGCTATTAGTTTACGCGAGTTTGGTAGTCACCCGTACGCGTATCAACACGGACGATTTCACCTTGCTGTACAAATAGCGGTACACGTACCACGGCACCAGTTTCTAGCTTAGCCGGCTTGCCGCCGCCACCTGAGGTGTCACCGCGTACACCAGGATCGGTTTCTGTGATTTGTAATTCAACAAAGTTAGGCGGCGTTACTGATAAAGGTGTGCCATTGAACAAAGTAATGGTGCATAGAGCATTGCTGTTCTCTTTTAACCACTGTATCGCGTCGCCCATCGCGTTTTTGTCAGCTTGAATTTGCTCAAAGCTTTCAGGGTGCATAAAGTGCCAAAACTCACCATCATTGTATAGATAGTTCATTTCTGTATCCATCACATCAGCCGCTTCTAAGCTGTCGCCTGATTTGAATGTTTGCTCCAGTACTTTACCACTACGAAGATTACGCAGCTTAACGCGGTTAAAGGCTTGACCTTTACCGGGTTTGACAAATTCGTTTTCAAGAATGGCACAAGGGTTGCCATCCAGCATGACTTTTAGACCAGCTTTAAATTCATTAGTAGAAAAACTTGCCACAAGAGACTCCTAGGGGTTGTAGATATGGTAGTAGATAGATATGAGGCTGACTGTACCAAAAGTTGCTGCCAAGCCAAGTGCTTACGTATTAGCGATATACTTTGATAGGGTAGACACTAAGGGCGTATAATATCCGATTTTGGGCACAGGTAGTAGGCTGTCATGATAAACCATTTAATCACACAAAAAAACTGGCAAACGCAATTATCGGAAGCCATTACCTCTGTTGACGAGTTGCTCAGTCTCCTAAAACTCGACTCACTACGTGCAGAGGTCTATGTGCCGAAGCATTTTGAGCTGCGTGTGCCGCGCGGCTTTGTGGCAAAAATGACTGTGGGCGACCGTGATGATCCGCTATTAAAACAAATACTGCCAGACCAACAAGAGCAAATCAACGTCACAGGCTATGTAGCAGATCCTTTAAGCGAAAACAGCCAAAACCCTGTCAAAGGAATGCTGCACAAGTACCAATCAAGAGTATTACTGACGATTACTGGGGCGTGCGCGATTCATTGTCGTTACTGTTTCCGCCAGCATTTCGATTATAGCGCCAATATGCCAACTGCTGATGCAAAAGAAAATATCATCAACTATATCAGCGCGCATCCTGAAATCAATGAAGTGATTTTGAGCGGGGGTGATCCTTTAAATGTGACCAATAGACGTCTGTTTGCATGGTTAGATACTTTGGAATCTATTCCGCAGCTGACGACAATTCGACTGCATACTCGTCTACCGCTGGTGATTCCAGCCCGATTGGATGACGTACTATTAGACAGACTGTCTCAAAGTCGTTGCCGTATTGTGATGGTGATTCACTGCAATCATGCCAACGAGATTGATGATCTGACAGAAGAGTACCTTCAACGTGCTCGCGCAGCTGGCGTGACGATGCTAAATCAAGCCGTACTATTAAAAGGTGTTAACGATAATATCGATGCTCAGACAGAATTAAGCCAGCGTTTGTTTGCTTGTGGCGTACTACCGTATTATTTGTACGTATTGGATAAGGTGGCTGGTGCCGCGCATTTTGATAGCGACGAGCGGTCGTCAATTGAGCTTTACTGGTCGATATTGGCAGCATTACCGGGATATTTGGTACCTAAGTTGGTCAGAGAACTGCCGAATAGGCCATTTAAGGTGCCGATTGATATTTACAAACATATTTAATGCAGGCAATATAGGGGTGCAGTAAAAACCTGTTAAAAAGAGACGATTGTTGATAAAAATTGGTCAGTGACTGATTTTTTATAAGAAGGGGGTCACGGTATCAGACATTATATTGATAGAACGCCTAAAATATATTGTCTAACAATAAAACGTCTATCGTTCATACCCATAGTCTCTTTAAAACAATACACAGTTTGCATGCTTTTTACCTGATATTGCTCTACTTTGTGTGGTTGCATACTTGCCTCTTGTCAACTTACTCAGAGTGACCAACAGTGAGTAGGAATACTGATGATAACTTTATCTAAGTTTCAAGAAGCCCTTTCTTCCAAAGAGCCACTACCAACGCCAAACCAATCAGTGAGCGGCCAAGAGCATCATTTGCTCAAACTATTGACAACGCTATCTTCACAAACCCAAGAGCAGCAAGCTGAGCACTTAGAAAAAGTTCTCTCCGTATTATGCGAGGCCAATATAGATGAGCTTCAATGCCTTAAACTGATGACGGCTGTGAGCGATGCTTCAGATCGGTTGATTGCCACGTTACGACAGCAGTATATTTATGAAACAGGCGCGCTGAGTGAGGTGCAGTTGGGTTATGTGGCTCAAGTAAAATCCTTGCATTATTTAATTATTTTGGCTTATGACAAGGTTGTACGTCGTCAAGAATTAATATCAAACAGTCCGCCAAAAAATATTTTAAAGAAAGGTTTTCCGCGCTATTTTAATACCAATAAAAAGCGCGCCAATACGCTTACGGTTGCCATTTATCAGTCGCTGCTGAGGTACCACAAGCTATTGTGTGAAGAGGCACTTTGCTATCGCAAGCCATCAGATTATCTCTGGTTCAGAATTAATCAGTTGTACCACCTCGCTTATCAACAGCGTGTGTCTCATCTCGAGTTGAATCGAGAAACAGTGACACCCTACACAAATAGTATTCATCAGCTTTATTGCCAAATATGTTTGCATAGTTTATTGAATGTATGTGCCATGCGTCGTCCTAATGTTCTATTGGTACAACGTTTATTGCCTGAATGGTCTCATTATATTGTTGCGACAATAGAACCAACGACGGAAACACGCGTGTTCGTAGATTTACAGAGTGATAAACCACCAACGTATCTAACGCCCAACTCTGAGATAAATCCCTATGAAGATCGCTATGACTGTTTGTTTTTAGAGCTGACTCCTATGGTGCAGTATTTTAATTCACGTAGGCAGCTATCCACTGAGAGCAGTAATGTGGGGATAGGACACGGTCTGTTGAATACAATATCAATGACAGTCAGTTATCGTTATCTACAACCACAGCTCACGCTGCCTACTAAATATAGTCTCAAACACCGTGCGAGTTTAATCGCTGGTTTTAACAGTATCCATCACCATGTTGCTGACTCAAGCAGCTTTGCTAGCTTGATAGCAATAGATGAGTTATCCATAGATGAGCGCCCTCGTTATGACACGTTTAATACAGAGCAAAACAGTAATAGCGTATTAGACATAGAGGTGTTTGACAGCCATGACAGTCTGTCATTATTTCGTACACTGCGATTGGTGCCAACAGTAGATGTCTTGAATGAAGAGCATGTTGGAGAGGAAGCTCTTGATATGGATATGATAGATGGCGAGCTTGCTGCAACCACACCGCCATCATTACATATCATGAGTTTGTTCTTACTCTGTCAACCTGATGTGACAGAGCAGCCTGATCGGTCAATAGGGGTAGTACGTTGGCGGCATTTTGATACCAAAAACAAAGAGGTTGAATGGCAATTGCTTGGTCATCAGATTGTGGCATGCGGATTGCGCTTGGAAGGGAGGGACCCACAGAAGCATTGTTTTGTGCCAGCGCTGATTCTGGGTAAGGATGAGCAGCTGCAAACCATGAGTTCGCTGATTGTACCTTCGTCTTACTTTCAGCCTGATGATAGAGTCATCATGCGTATCAGCAGTAAACAAACCCATCTACGTTTGGGTCGTAGATTGATGATAACTGAAGGGTTTAGTCAATACGAAATAGCAAAATAATGTCTATTTATGTATTTATAGTGAAACCATTATAAAAATGGTATAGCAAGATTAAACGCTATTTTTCGCAGCCTCTGAAGACGCAGTCACAGCAAGCAAGAAAAGTAGCGTTTAATCGAGCGCGTTTCCTATGCTGTATCAATTTTATTGAGGTTCTACTATATTGAAAGAAAGAGGGGTTGCACCGTATAAGAAAAAAGGCTGATGTTTTTTTTGATAATAATATTAAACAAACAAGGTCATAAGTTAACCTGCAGTCAATCAAATTATTGTCTATAATGAGCGATATTGTTACTCTAATTTATAAGATGCCTCGGGCGCTAGAATATATTACGCCATAAAACTCAGCTACTATCACAATAATCACTGAGCCTACTCTCTATAATGTTTTCTAAGCCAGATTAATTTTTGGAAACAGTATAAGGTGTCAAAAATAAGAGATAAAGATACAACCATAAGATTAAAAGGCCACCTATGCGCATTCAGTCCACCTTAAATCTATTAGTGATTAACGATGATCAGCTCTATGCTGAGCGTCTTGTACATCTACTGAGTGATTATTATGACAGCGTGAATTTAGGATTTTTGGATGATAAAGAAGAGCTACTAAAAGTACTGCGCCAGTCGTGGGATGTGCTGGTATTCGTTAGTGCTTATGATATGAGCTTTACGGATGTGGTTGGCATCATTCAAGAGCAGAGCATTGATTTGCCGATGATTTATTTGATGAAGGGTGAGGCAATATCGACCGCGTGTAATGATGAGGGGTTGCCTGCGGTGATGAGCGGAACCATGGTCAAAGCACTCAAGGCTGATCAAGAGATGGCTATCGTTATGGCTATCTGCTTACAGCATGACAGCTTGCGTAGTCGCCGTGAGCTCAAGAAACTACGCCATGTCCTATCAGAAGCAGAGCAACGTGCCAATGTGCTGATTAAAAACTCGAAAAGTGCAGTTGCCTATATCGATGAAGGTATCCATATCTTTGCCAATGATCCCTATCTTCAACTGTTTGGCTTTCGGTCAATGAATGATGTCATAGGGGTACCTGTGATTGATTTGATTTCAGGTGGCGATAGTGTCAAGGACTTCAAGCAATTTCTACGTCAGTTCGATAAAGGTAGCCGTGACGAAGTTGAGTTTAACTTTGAAAGCGTGCGCACGGATGGCAGTACTTTTGAGGCAAAATTACAGTTGGCATCTGCGACTTTAGATGGCGAACCCGTTACTCAGATTATCATACAACAAAATGCTAGCAACAGCGCAGAGGTTGCCAAACGCTTGGCTGAAGCAGAGCGTAAAGATAACCTGACAGGTGTGAATAATCGCCACGGCTTTGAGGAGCAAATGGCGATAGTGCACCAGCAAGCAACTCAAGGCGTGCTGACAGCAGCATTGCTCTATGTACAGCTCGATAACATTGGAAAAATAAGAAGTAGCCTCGGTCTGCAAGGAGTAGATACGACTGTCAAACAGGTTGCCTATGCACTAGATGAACTGGTATCGGATGGACATGTCAGCCGCTTTAGTGATACCGCATTTATGTTACTTGTCAAAAACAAAACTACCTCAGAGCTCGAAGAGCTGGCTGAGAACATCGGTTCGCGTATCAGTGAGATGCTCATTGAGGTAGATAAGCGTACGACGAGTACCACGGTAAGTATCGCAATCGTCAAAATCGAAAAAAATACCGCAGAGCCCGCTATAATAATAGAGCGTGCTATGGATGCTATTAGCCAAATCATGGTCGAAACCTCTAACCATGGTGGTACTTATCATCTATATGATCCGAGTGAGCATGCCAATAGTGATGATCAGGCGCTTGCTGAGTCTCTGATTAATGCTATTACAAACAGTCGATTTGAGCTGTCATTTCAACCAATATACGATATCAATCAAGATCGTAGTGACTTTTTTGAAGTGTATCTACGTCTGCCATTGGCCGATGCCGATAACACGGTATTGACTCCTGATCAGTTTATGGCTGTGGCCAGAAAACACAAGCTACTTGAAAAGATAGATCGCTGGGTACTCATTAATGCGTGCAAAAAAATCAATGATGTCCGTAAAGAGCATCCTGAGGCCAGACTATTGGTGCAGCTAACCAGTGCCTCATTAATTGACAAGAAACTGCCCAATGTGGCAAGCCAACTGATCAAGGCAGTAGGCGGCGCTGCTGGTGTCTTAACGTTGCAATTTAACGAAAAAGACATCTCAGATCATTTAACTGTGGCAAAATCCCAGTTTTCGGCCCTTAACGAAGTCAACTGTCAAATGGGCATTACTAATTTTGGTTCTTCTGCCAAATCTATCGAAATTGCCAATTTAGTGCAGCCGGATATCGTGCGTTTGGCGCGTAACTATGTACAAGATATCAATTCAGCAGATAACTTAGACACGGTTAAATCACTTATCATGCGCATCAATGAGGTAAATGTTGATGTGCTAATGCCGTATATTGAAGATGCAGCGACTATGTCAGTCGCATGGAGTGTGGGGGCGCGCTATCTGCAAGGATACTATTTAGAAAAGCCTAGCAAAACGCTAAAGATTGCCAGTTAACATATTGCGATGCTACAAAATCTTTATCGCTAATGCTCACCAACCAAAGATTGCCAAAATGTCTATTATTAGTAAATATCAAATAAGCAGTCTTTTTGCCGCTGTTTTATTGCTCACTGCTTGTGAGCATACCCCGCCTGATCATCGCGACCCTGTGACACTACCACTATATGTCAATGGGGATGCAGATAATGGCTCGTTAATTTATCAAGATGCTTGCAGTCAATGCCACCAGCTCAACGCTGGTCTCAATAAAAAGGGCCCGCAATTAATGAATATATACGGCGCACCAGCTGCTGAGCTAAAAGATTACACTTATAGCGAAGGGCTCACAGAGTCAGGATGGGTATGGGATGCCAAAACACTCGATCCCTATATCGCGGATGCACAAAAAGCCATGCCAGATTCAAAGATGCTATCAGACCCTATGCCAGATGCTAAAGAGCGCGCGGATGTTATTGCGTATTTATCAACCCTCCGCGCTGATGCGCCGATCGTCGTAGATGATGCGAACTGACCTTACTGGTTGATCGTTATGACCCAAAAAATGAGCCGATAATTTACTATGACCCATGCCCCTAACGATAGAGCACCATCACCTACCTATCAAAAAATAGCCAAAACGCTTGGTCAATCCGTTCCTAGTGGCACCGATTTGCAACGCAATCAGCAGAAAATTGCACAATTGATGGCGCAATTGAACCAAATTGTATTGGACAAACCGCAAGCAGTTAAATTGGCACTCAGTGGCATACTAGCAGGTGGGCATTTATTGCTACAAGATTTACCTGGTATGGGTAAGACAACTCTGGCTCAAGGTTTGGCTAAGCTGTTAGGCCTGAGTTTTAGCCGAGTGCAGTTCACCAATGACATGCTCCCTGCCGATATCTTAGGCATGAGTATCTATGACCAAAGTAAACTGCGTTTTGAATTTCGTCCCGGTCCTATTTTTACTCAACTGCTACTTGCTGACGAAATCAACCGCTCCAGCCCCAAGACGCAAAGCGCACTCCTTGAAGCAATGGAAGAGCGACAAGTGACGCAAGATGGACAAACTTATCCCTTGCCGCAGCCGTTCTTTGTTATTGCAACCCAAAACCCACTGCAACAAGCTGGCGTCTATCCGTTACCTGAATCACAGTTAGATAGGTTCTTGCTGTGTCTGTCATTGGGCTATCCATCACCTATGGCAGAGCGTGAACTACTAAAAGGTCAAGATCGCCGTGAGCTATTAAAGGATCTAGATACGGTGCTTGATACTGAGGCTGTGCTATTGGCACAACAAGGCGTAAAACAAGTTTATGTGGCGGACGTGGTATTGGATTACCTACAAAGACTTGTTGCAAAGACTCGAGCAAGCCAAGAGTATCATGGGTTATCACCACGTGGCGTGCTATCGCTACAGCGTGCTGCACAGGCTTATGCTTATGTGTCGGGGCATATGGAGGTGACGCCTGAAGATATCCAAGCGGTCTTTGCTGCCGTGGCTGATCATCGTCTCGGGCAGCGTTTTGCACCTGCACAAGTGGTAGGTGGGCAAGCACCGCAGACCATCGCCCAACGCATTTTAGCAGACGTGCCTGTCATCGTTTAGCTGTCTATATTTTTAGTTATCTATATTGAAGTACGAGCAGGTTTAATAATACATGGCTATATCATCGAGTCCGTTAGTCTGAGGACTAGCGACTAGAGTCAATTACATGGTAAGAATAGGGTAGTCATGAGCTTTTTACCAAAAGCCTTAACCGCGTCAATCAGGTCAGCAATGAGCCGTTGGTTTGCCTCGCGCGCACCCAAAAATGATAGCGCGACGCTCAATCTACGCAACGTCTATATTTTTTTTAGTCGTGAGGGTATGCTATTTGCTGTGCTATTAGTGATTACCTTTATCGCGGGTATCAATTATGGCAATAACTTGGTACTTGGCTTGTGCTTTTATCTGGTCAGCGTTTGGTTGATTAGTTTTCATGTGACTTTTGCGCACATATCGGGTCTGCAAATGCGTCTGCTAGAAGTGACTATGACAGAGGCCGGTACTCCTGCTTGGGTGACACTGCAACTCAAAAGTGAGAGCCGTCAGCCACGGCGGCAGTTATTATTTGAGTTTGAGCAAGTAGCTGACAAGAAGGATAAAAGTGGCACGAATCGGCAAAGCTCCATACTCGTGACGAGTCTACAAAGTGAGCAAACTATTCGCTTACCTGTTCAAACCTACAATCGCGGTCCTCTTGAGCTGCCACGACTAATAATTAAAACCGTTTATCCTTTGGGTATTATGCGTGCTTGGTCTTATGTCTATTTTGCGCGTAAGACTTGGGTGTATCCCAAACCTGAAGCATTTGACTGGCAGGTGCAGTATTCAGTTGCAAGCTCGGAGGATCTGCCAATTGGCGGACAATATCGACAAGGGCAAGACGACTTTGAGCGACTGGATAATTATGTCGAAGGGGAGTCGCTGGCCCGTGTCTCTTGGGGCCATGTGGCACGGGGTCAAGGCATGTTTACCAAGCACTTTGCAGACCCTGTCGGTCATGAGCAAACGCTTGATTATGCAGATATGCCAGGTGCTCATCATGAACAGAAGCTTGCGCAATTGGCTCATGGGGCGTTGACATTGGGTCAATTAGACGTGCCCTTTCAAATGCGTTTACCCAATGATACGCCTACTAGCGCAGCGGTGGGTGATGGCGAGACTTTTGCGCAAGCGTGCTTGCTAAGGCTGGCGAAAGCACCATGAATGAACCCAAACAGTTTTCTGCAACCGATGCCACAAAAACGGCAAGATTTGAGCAGTTAGCACTCGGTCAAAATATACAAGCGAAAAGTGGCATAGCAGCTGATAATAAACGGTATCGGCGACTACTGGCTCTACCAGCCTACCACTGGGTGCTAATTGCTCAAATAGCAGTCGTGTTGCCACATGCTGCTCACTTGCCAATATGGTTAATCGGGTTTGCGGCGATTAGTATTATTGCCCAACTACCGCGTCTCAAGAGTCGGCTAAAAAAACTCTCGCATTTAAAACGTGTCTATCAAAGCATGCAGATGCTGGGTTTTTTATTAGGCCTAGTGGGTCTGTGGCTAACGTATAACACAGCCTTTGGGCTAGACATGGGCGTGGCATTTTTGGTGCTATGTCTCGCTAGTAAGCTTTGGGAGCTGTACAAGCGGCGCGATGCTTACGTGGTGTTGAATCTATCGTTATTTGTACTGGCGGCCTTGTTTTTGATGGATCAAGGGTTGCTGACAACTTTAGAAGTGGTACTGGGCGCTGTTATTGTCCTGCTGGCGTTTATTGCCCTAAACGACGATAGCAATGATGACGGTGATGGACGCCTGCGTACTTTAGGGGTGTTAGGGATTGGGGCACTGCCATTGTTGGTGGTGCTGTTTCTATTTTTCCCAAGACTGCCGCCACTGTGGTCTGTACAACTATCAGGTCAGCAAGCCACTACTGGTGTGTCTGATAGTATGTCACCCGGTGATTTTGCCAATTTAGGCCAGTCAACTGAGCTGGCTTTTCGCGTAGAGTTTGGCGATGAGCGTCCACCGCAACAGCAACTATATTGGCGCGGACTCGTGTTTAGTGATTTTGACGGAGTTACCTGGCGACCAAGCAATCAGGTAAGCCAATGGTCGACTAGATCGCAAGCCCCTACATGGATTCAAAATGCCTTTGCTACCGTTCCTGAGCAAGTGCAAGCCGCACCTACTCGCTATCAAATTATCCTAGAACCTACTCAGCAGAACTGGTTATTCGGGCTTGATTATCCTTTTTCTCAGCAGCCAGATATCAACATTACTTCCAACTTTACATTATCAAAAGATCAGCCTGTTACGCAGCAGCTGCGTTATGATGTATTGCAGTTTGCGCCGATGCGTATTGACCCTGTGCTGACAGAGGCATCAAGACGCCTAAATCTGGCACTACCAGCAGAGGGTAATCCGCAAGCACGCGCGCTTGCTCAGCAGTTATTTGTACAATCAGGCTCAGATCCCGTGCGCTACATGGCTGCTATCGAGCGCTGGATCAATCAAACAGAGTTTCGCTATACGTTGTCACCGCCACGACTCAATACTGATCGTATCGATGAGTTTTTGTTTCAGACCAAAGCAGGATTTTGTGAGCATTACTCTTCAAGTTTTACTTTTATGATGCGCGCAGCTGGTGTCCCAGCGCGGGTGGTAGCAGGCTATCAAGGTGGTGAGCTGAGTCAAGGTGGTGATGTTTGGGAAGTGCGTCAAAAAGATGCGCATGCATGGACTGAAGTTTGGCTCGAAGGCCAAGGCTGGGTACGCGTCGATCCCACGTCGTTTGTGGCGCCTGAGCGAGTTGAGCAGGGTATGAATGCGATGACCCAGCAGCAAGGGGCAGCCATGTTTGGCAGTGGTGCTAGCGCGCAAATCAGCTATCAGCAGTATCAAATGCTGCAAACACTACGTCGCTTGTCTGACCAAGCCAGCTATTACTGGCAAAAAGATGTGGTCGGTTATGACCAAGACAAACAAGCAGATTCGCTACTAAAGTGGTTCAACATCAGCTCCATCATGCAGCAAATCATCTGGTTAGCGGCCAGTGCTGTTATTATTATGGCTACCTTAGTATTCATCATTTGGCAGCGCCGCCGTAAACGCTGGCATCCAGCAGATTTGCCGCTTGCCCAGCTCTCAAAACGTATCGGCAAACGTGATAAATTGCTGGCTCGAGAAGATAATGAAGGACAGTTGGCATGGCTTGAGCGTTTAGCATCTGCTATCGATAGTCGCTTAGATAACGATACTCACCGTCATGCAAGTCGTTTAACAGACAGTGAAAACCCGATAGCGATTCAGACAAAGCTGGTTGAAATTAGACAAGATTACCGTCAGCTACGTTACGGGCGCCTGAGTAACTTGGATACTAACCATAGTGAATATCAAAAACTACTTAAGCAGCTGAAAAAAAATGTACGCGAATTATTGTAACGTTTTAATGGATGGCGTTGATAATTTGAGTGAGATTAAAGATGCTGACACATGGATATGTAGCAAATATCAGTAAAGGTTGTTTTGAGAAGATAAGTAAGAGAGAGTGTCTCATGGCGGTATATGTAGATTTTGTGCAGATAAAATTCAAAGGCTATAAATGGTGTCATATGCTTGCGGATAGTTTGCAAGAGCTGCATGATTTTGCAGCATTGATTGAGGTAGATCCACGTTTATTCCACCGCACCGCAAGCTACCCGCATTATGATGTTACCGTGCAAATGCGCGAAACAGCCCTTGAGAATGGGGCGCTGCCTGCCGAAAGGAAAAAAATTATTGAGTGCGCAAAGAAGTTAAAAGTAGAGCTGCAGTCTGAAATGTCGTTATCTGATAGTGACTGATGCAGCTTATAAGTTACACAAAGAAAAAGGTGGGTAGAGATTTTGCTCACCCACCTTTTTTTTGCTTAGATGATACTTTTCTCGTTTGGTATTATTTGGCAACTGCCGCCGTGCTGATTGCGTTGAGCGCTTTTGAGACATTATCAATAACGGTATCGCAACCTTTGATATTATGGCGTGTTTTTAGATATTCAGGATTGTTTTATGATAGCCATACCTTTTTATTGGCACCTTTGCTAATGAGGATTTTTTGTGGTAAATCAATGGCGACGGTTTGCTCGCAATTCATCAGAGACGATCTTAATTATGGCGATATCCTTGAGCGATTCATTAGTGAGTCATGGCGAATATCCATTGTGCGTCATCAGGCAGGGGGTGGCAATATATTCCAATCGATCGTTATACCAAGCGCTCTGCCAAATAGTCGACCAGTAGTCTGATTTTTGGCGATAGTTGACGGTTGTGTGGGTAGATGGCCCAAATGCTTTCTTTGGGTTCTCTATAGTCGTCGAGTACGCTCACCAACGCACCCGATGCCAGATGTTTTTGTACGTAGTAATCGGGCAGTTGTACGATACCCAGCCCTTTTAACGCCGCATCAACCAGACTATAACCGCTGTTGCACTGTATGGTACCAGAGACGCGCAAGTTCTTTTCTGTACCATCTTCGACAAAATGCCAATAGTCGCGTGTCCCTAGTAAGCAGTTGTGCTGGCTGAGATCGTCAAGCGTGCGTGGTACCCCGTATTGATTGAGATAAGCTGGTGTCGCACAGACAAAATTGGTGCGCAGGCTAAGCTTTTTTGCCATCATCGTAGAGTCGCACAACTTGCCAATACGAATGGCCAAATCGTAGCCACCCTCGATTAAATCAATTTTTTGGTTACTCAAAAAAGCGGTCACCTCAATGTCCCGATATTGCACCATAAAATCATTGATTAAGGGCAGCAATTGTTGCTCGCCATAAGTCACAGGCGCAGTCAGTTTGATTCTGCCTTGAGGTTTTGATTGCAAATTGCTCACCGCTTGCTCAGCCGCGTTCAAACCATCGAGCACACTGCGGCAATGCTGATAAAAAACGCGGCCTTCTTCAGTAAGTGAGACTTTACGCGTGGTACGATATAGCAGCTTGATCTTCAGTCGCTCCTCTAACGCACTAATCTGACGGCTGACTTGCGCAGTCGAGATACCAAGCGCTTTTGCAGCGCGTGTAAAGCTCTCGTACTCTGCCACACAGACAAACTCACTAATCCCTTCCCAGCGCATGATTATTACCAATATGTAAAAGATATTTGCAAATATAGCATATTGTTATCTGCTCAGAAATAAATATAATGGTTAGTATCAATGTAAATAGATGCTGCTTTATGGTCATCAATGCTTGCCTACAGAGGGCAGGCAAGATAAGCTCAGTCTATCTTTATCCGTTTTAATCGTAGAAATCGTGACGATTAAAACGAGCAGATAGCCTTATTGAACAAAAAGAATGATTGGGCGTGAATGACGTTTTAAGTTTACGCTACGTTACAATCCATCGATAACAATCAAAAAGAGATTTTCCTATGTCAGATAAATTTATCAAATCAAAAGCCGCCATCGCTTGGGGCCCAAAGCAGCCATTGTCTATCGAAGAAGTAGACGTCATGCTACCACGTAAAGGCGAAGTACTGGTAAAAATCGTGGCCAGCGGTGTCTGTCACACAGATGCGTTTACCTTATCTGGTGAAGACCCAGAAGGCGTATTCCCAGCGATTTTGGGTCATGAGGGTGGCGGTATCGTTGAGCAAGTCGGCGAAGGCGTAACCAGCGTTCAGGTCGGCGATCATGTCATTCCGTTATACACGGCAGAGTGCGGCGTTTGTAAAATGTGCCGCTCAGGCAAAACCAATCTTTGCTCAGCAGTACGCGAGACGCAAGGTAAAGGCTTGATGCCAGATGGCACGACGCGTTTTTACAAAGACGGCGAGCCTATCTATCACTATATGGGTTGCTCAACGTTTTCTGAATATACTGTGCTACCAGAGATTTCTTTGGCTAAAGTCAATAAAGAGGCGCCATTAGAAGAAGTTTGCTTGCTTGGTTGCGGTGTCACCACAGGCATGGGTGCGGTCATGAATACAGCAAAAGTTGAAGAGGGCGCTACCGTTGCTATCTTTGGTCTAGGCGGCATTGGACTATCCGCAGTCATCGGTGCGGCGATGGCAAAAGCCAGCCGTATCATCGTGATTGATATTAACGAGAGCAAGTTTGAGTTGGCTAAAAAACTAGGCGCAACCGATTGCATCAATCCAAAAGACTACGACAAACCGATTCAAGAAGTTATCGTTGATCTAACCGATGGCGGTGTGGATTATTCGTTTGAATGTATCGGTAACGTTGATGTCATGCGTTCAGCGCTAGAGTGCTGCCACAAAGGTTGGGGCGAGTCAGTCATCATCGGTGTCGCTGGTGCTGGACAAGAAATCTCAACTCGTCCATTCCAGTTAGTGACGGGTCGCGTCTGGAAAGGTTCAGCATTTGGTGGTGTAAAAGGCCGTACGGAGCTACCAGGTTATGTCGAGCGCTATCTGGCAGGTGAGATTCCTTTACAAGACTTTATCACCCACACGATGCCAATAGAAGACGTGAACGAAGCGTTTGACTTAATGCACAAAGGCGAGAGCATTCGTACGGTTGTCAATTTCTAAGCGTCGTTACTGACAGTAATATCAAAATCACAGTTTTAACCTGATGACGCTACAATAAAAAAAGCTGCTTCAATTTTGAAGCAGCTTTTTTTTATTTTATTTTTTACAATGACAGACGGTTTAGTCAGTCATATTCGCCAATTGTTCTAATATGCTGACGTAATTTTCAACCCCTTGCGCACCGCTGACCAAATGGCGCTCGTTGAAGATAATCGCCGGCACACTTTGAATGCCTTGCTGCTGCCAATGCTGTTCTTCTGCTCGCACTTCTTTTGCAAAGAACTGACCTTCTAACACTGCCAGTGCCTCACTACGATCCAGTCCAGTCTCAGCTGCAATGTCAGCAAGCACATTGATATCGGAGATGTTTCTATTATCGGTAAAATGTGCCGCAAATAACGCTTGTTTTAACTCATGCATATATCCTTGCTGGTCTGCAAAATGCAGCAGCTGATGCAGATTAAATGTATTGTGCATGCGAGTGTCGTCATTGAAATTAAATTCAAAGCCGACTTCCTGTCCAGCTTCAGTCATTCTGACTCGGCTAGCATCTGACTCTTCTTTAGTCGAACCATACTTTTCGATAATGTGCTCACGCAAGTTTTGCCCCTCGCTTGGCATGTGAGGATTCAGCTCAAACGGATGCCAATGAATGGTGTGTGCGGTATTGGTTTGCTCAAGTGCTGCTGCCAGTTGGCGATAACCGATGACGCACCAAGGGCAGACGACGTCTGAGACGATATCTATTCGGAGTGGTTTTTCTGATGTGCTCATATTTCCTCGCGGGTATTATTATTTATGTTTTGTTTGGGATGTATAGATAGAGGCATATCAGTTGGAATCAAGCAGATATACCTAGTTATCAGACAACTATAACTAGTTACCATGTATCAAGTCAGTTCATACTAAGAGAATGACTAAGTGATTACAATGTAGTCTGCGCAGTCGGCGTCGCCAATTCGGTAGCTCAATTGTATCTATTATCAGTAGGATAGCCGAAATTTTTGCAAAAACGGTCTAACAACTGACGCACTGATAACAAAACCCATGACTACTTAACCAATCTGCCGTGGTCACAAAACAGGTTTTTATTTAAAGTTGCTCCATTGAGATTAGCGATGATTATTTATAAATAACGCTAATAATAATAATTCAATAAACAATAAAAACTTAACACTCACTATAGTGTCATATATGAAAAATATCACTGAAGCAATGAAATGGCGTTACAGCACCAAAGACTTTGACACCAACAAAAAAATATCAGCAGAAGACTTTCAGAGTCTAAAAGATATCTTACGTCTCAGTCCGTCGAGCCCCAATATTCAGCCTTGGCATTTTGTGATTGCTGATGACGAAGCTGGGAAAGCTCGAATCGCTAAAGGCACAGAGGGCATGTATGAATTCAATGATGCCAAAGTAAAAGATGCCTCGCATGTCATTGTATTCTGTAGTCGTGTCTATGCCGATGACGAGTTTTTAGAAGGCTTGCTCGACAAAGAAGATGCCGATGGTCGCTTTGCAGAACCAAAGTTCCGAGAGCAAATGCATCAAACGCACAAAATGTTCTTGGACATTCGTCGTTATGAGCAAAAGGACGAGCCGCATTGGTTGATAGAGCAGTTGTATCTCAATATGGGTACATTACTACTAGGCGCTGCTACTTTGGGTATTGATGCTGTGCCGATGGAAGGCGCAGATTTAAAAGCACTTGATGAAGAGTTTGAGTTACGTAGTAAGGGCTATACCGCTGTTGCCGTGATATCGCTTGGCTACCGTAGTGAAGATGATTTTAATGCTGATGCCTAAGTCTCGATTTGACGAAAAAACAATCATCACTAAAGCCTAGTTTTAGGTGTTTGATTTGAAATGATCATTCTAAAGTAGCCTCATAATAGTCCTATAAACTTTCGTTTGTGGGGCTTTTCTTTATTGAAGTCTATTTAATATACTACCTTTTTCTAAAAAATAGATTGCCCACTTCACATAATATAGTCAATCCTAAATAAAACAGATACATTATATATCAAGGTGGAACTGGTCTAAATTTTCCTTGCGTGCTGTGCCTACGCAGACAGAGGTTGCGAAAAATTTATCCCAGTCCCACTGTATCGTTTTTATACTGAATTCACTATATATTGCTAAATCATATGGCCTGAATTTGAGTGCTTATATATAAAAATCAAGTGATACTAGCTAGCAGCGGATGGTTAGGCTAATTGAGGTAAATGATTATCAGTTAGCTTACAGCGATTGGTAGTACACACTTTCAGGTACTGCCTCGGATTAAAAACTACACTGCAACAACTACAAAATAAAAACAAAACAAGTTTTTTGGTACGCCATAATGGATTTATTGCCATGGATTTATTGCCGCCGTAGCTATAAGGCGCTTTTTTCACCCATTATATTCATCTGCCAGCGAGAAGCCAGCATGTCTACCTTGACGTTAACAATCAATAAGCAGGATTATCAGCTCGAGAATCTTGACGCCCGTACGACACTGCTCGACGTCTGTCGTCAACATTTACAAATTACTGGACCCAAAAAAGGCTGCGACCACGGCCAATGCGGCGCTTGTACCATGCTCATCAATGGTCGCCGAGTCAACTCTTGTCTCACACTTGCTATCATGCATGATGGTGATGAGATTACGACCATCGAAGGCATCGGTATGCCGGATTCACTATCGGCGCTGCAACAAGCCTTTAAAGATAACGATGCCTTTCAGTGCGGGTACTGCACCCCAGGTCAAATTTGTTCAGCGACTGCATTAATAGAAGAAGTAAAACAAAATTGGCCAAGCCATGTGAGCACAGACTTACAACATCCTGATAGCCTTCTAGTACAAGAAATCGCTGAGCGCATGAGTGGTAATATTTGCCGTTGCTCCGCTTATCCCAATATCATCAAAGCCATCTCACAAGTGCTTGAGAATGAAGCATCAGCGTCTACTTCTAAAACAGTTGACAACGCTGCGCAAAACTCAAGCGTAACAGGTATTTGGTCACCGCCGTCAAGCGAGACTCAGTTCCATAAAGCCTCAGCGAATAACAAAACAATAACAGGCAAGGCAGGAGACCACTCATGAAACGTTTTGAATATAGCCGCGCTGATGCACCAGAGCAAGCCGCAACCTCTGCTAGCGGCAAAGACGCTTCTTTTATCGCAGGTGGTACCAACTTATTAGATCTCATGAAACTAGAGATCGAAACCCCAATCAAACTGGTCGATATCACTCGTTTAGAATTAGAGCAAGTAGAAACGACTGCCGATGGTGGTTTACGTATTGGTACGCTTGTGACCAATAGCGATTTGGCCGCGCATCCTGAGGTGATTGCAAACTATCCAGTATTGTCCCGAGCTATCTTGGCAGGAGCGACTGGTCAGCTACGTAACAGAGCGACAACGGGCGGCAACTTTTTACAGCGTACTCGTTGCTATTATTTTTATCAAACAGACAGCGCTTGTAATAAACGTGAACCGGGCACAGGATGTCCTGCTATCAACGGGGAGAACCGTACCCTAGCTGTCTTAGGTACCAGTGATTCATGTATTGCTCAGCACCCATCCGATATGGCAGTGGCAATGCGCTTACTGGATGCCACGATAGAGACAGTTAAAGCAGATGGCTCGACTCGCGCTATCGATGTGAAAGATTTTTATTGTTTGCCAAAAGACACGCCGCATATCGAAAATGTGCTAGAAGCAGGCGAGCTGATTACTCATGTTGTATTACCTGCCCCTATTAAGGGCATGCATACCTATGACAAAGTGCGTGATCGCGCTTCTTATGCCTTTGCACTGGTATCTTGTGCCGCAGTCATCGATGCTGACGACAATGGCAACCTAAAGACAGTACGATTGGCGTTCGGCGGCATCGGTACCAAGCCATGGCGTAATGAAGAGGTTGAGGCACTATTAATGGATACCGATGGCAATAGCGACGTTATCACGCAGGCCGCTGATCTATTATTGCATGATGCCAAAGGTAATGGTCAGAACGACTTTAAAATACCGTTGACGCGTCGCCTACTAAAACAAGTTATTCAGCGCGCATTAGCGGGCGAGGGAGCATAATCATGGCACTATTAGAATCAATCACCCAGTCAGAACCAACCAAAAAACTGACCATGGATGAGCCTGTTGAAACGCTATTTAGCACAACGGCAAGCAAGCTAGTTGGTAAGCCAATCAACCGTGTTGATGGTTCCCTAAAGGTTAGCGGTCAAGCGAAATACAGTGCCGAAATACACTTGGACAATCAAGCCTATGGTGTATTGGTAGGCGCGACCATTGCTAAAGGTCAAGTTGAGAGTATCGATAGTGACTCTCTAAAAGGCATTCCTAATATTATTAAAGTCGTGACCGATCCTGAGCACTTTTTGCGTAACTCTCAACAAGGGACAAAAACTAAAGCACCCAAGCAAGGGGTTAGCGAGATTTTTTATCATGGTCAGCCTATTGCTGTCGTGGTTGCTGAGACTTTTGAGGCGGCAAGAGAAGGCGCTAAAGCGCTGAAAGTGACTTATAAGGATGAGACTGACCAAGCGGCACTGAACTTTACCCAAGAGCTCTCTAACGCACATGCGGTAGATGAAAAAAAAGGCTCTGATAAAAATAATGTCCAAGGCGATCCAGACCAAGGCTTAGCTGATGCGGCAGTGACCGTTGATCGCTTTTATCATACCCCAAGTCAAAGCAACTCTCCGATGGAGCCCCATGCAACGTTGGCTCATTGGGAAGGCGATAAGCTCGTTCTGTATACTTCCAATCAGATGCTCGCTTCTTGCAAACAGCAAGTCATGGATGCTCTGGACCTAAATAAAGATCAAGTACAACTGATCGCATACTATGTGGGTGGTGGGTTCGGTAGTAAGCTCGGTATTGCTCCTGAATCTATTGCAGCGGCGATTGCTGCAAAAGATCTTGGCCGTCCGGTATTGATTACCATGACGCGTTCACAAGTGATGGAAGCAACGGTCAGACGCTCAAACACGCGTCAGCGTATCGCAATCGGCGCGAACAATGACGGCGTGATCGATACATTGATTCACGATACGATCTCTAGTAATTTGCCAGGTGAGGCTTTCTTTGAGCCAACTGCTCTATCTACGCACCATCTATATAGCGGCAAAAACCGCCGTGTGAATTATGAGATGGTAGACATGAACCAAGTGTTGTCAGGTTCTATGCGTGCGCCTGGCGAAGCGGTAGGTATGATCGCGCTTGAATGTGCCATGGATGAGCTTGCCACACAGTTGGAGATTGATCCGGTTGAACTACGCCGTCGTAATGAGCCAGAGCAAGATCCGAGTCAAAATATTCCTTTCTCAACGCGCCAATTGATTGCCTGTATGGAACAAGGTGCCAAGCATTTTGGTTGGAGTGAGCGAAACGCCAAGCCTGCCAGTCAATTAGAAGGTGACTGGTGGATAGGTACAGGCATGGCGGCGGCTGCCCGTGGTAACCAATTACAGCCATCTGAAGCACGTGCAACCCTACAGGTAGATGAGTCAAAAGCACTTGGTATCAAAGCAGTTATCGAGACAGACATGACAGACATCGGTACAGGGTCTTATACGGTGTTTTCTCAGGTAGCGGCAGACCTGTTAGGACTACCTATCGACCATGTTGAGATGAAACTAGGTGACAGTGCATTGCCACCAGCATCAGGCTCAGGTGGCAGTTTTGGTGCTGCGAGTGCGGGTAGTGGTGTCTATCTTGCTTGTGAGCAGCTGCGTGAAATGCTAGCAGAAAAAGTTGGTCTGTATCCTGACAACATTCAGTTAGACAATGGTCAAATCAAGAAAACAGGAGAGCATGCTTTAACGGCAATGGAAGCTGCCAAAAAGAGTGGCCAATCATTTGCTGACAGCACTATTGATAAGCTATCGCAAACCACAGGGCTTTCGCTATCAGGACAGTCAGCATCACAAGAGTATGATTTTGATAATACAGAGTATTATGCGCTTGCGGATGTGGTCGCTGACTATGATGAGCAAAAAATCACTGCCAAAGGCCAGATAAAACCGGGTAAGAACGGTAAGAGCCATCGCCAAGCCTCTTTTGGTGCGAACTTCGCTGAAGTGGCGGTTCATAAAGTCACTGGTGAGATTCGGGTGAAACGTATGACAGGTGCATTTGCCGCTGGTCGTATTCTGAACCACAAAACTGCAACGTCGCAATGCTATGGCGGTATGGTGTTCGGTATTGGCTCAGCGTTGATGGAAGAAGTGATTCATGACAAACGTGACGGTCGTCTCTGTAACCATGACCTTGCCGAGTATCATGTGCCAGTTAATGCGGACGTACCGCAGTTAGATGTCATATTGGTAGAAGAAGATGATCCTTATACCAATCCAATGCACATCAAAGGTATCGGTGAGACGGCTATTGCAGGTGCTGCTGCCGCGATTGCCAATGCTATCTATAATGCGGTCGGTGTGCGTGTTTATGACTTCCCGATTACCCTCGACAAGCTGCTTTATGAGATGCCAGAGTAGTTTTATCAGCTTATGTATGACAAGAACCCGCTTACTGAGCGGGTTTTTGTAACTGAGTCGGTAGTATATTTTATTACTAGCAAAAAATTCACTAACAAAAAACAATTATTAAATAAGAGGCATTATGAATCAAGTCGCTGACATTCTGAAGCTGGCAAGCGAGGCTCAGCAGCAAGGTGTTGATGCTGTATTGGCTACTGTCGTTCATACAGAAGGCTCAGCGTATCGCCGTGCTGGTGCCATGATGCTCATCTGTGATGACGGTCGTTCGGTCGGAATGATCAGCGGTGGCTGCTTGGAGCCCCACATCATCAAACGTGCCTTTTGGCTCACGCGTGACGGTGCCAATGTGCAGGTTTATCAGACAGGTGATGACATTGAGTACGCTGATAATGGTCAAGCGCAGGTAGCGATCAACAAAGAAGCTGGCGATACAGACGATCTAGACGACTTGGATGGCCTAGATGACATGGACTTTGATGAGTTGAATTTTGGGCTTGGCTGTAATGGACGTGTGCATGTGCTGTTTGAGCGTCTGGCAACAGCCGCACCATTTTTAGAGTCAGTTCGTCAGGTGCGACGTCATCAGCAGCCAGTTATGGTCGCTACTTTGATTCGCAACAACGGTTGTCAGAATACCGAGTTGCAAGTTGGCCTGCGTATCAATCTAGACGAATATCACAATTCGGAAAATTCACTAGAACAAGAGATAATAAACCCTTCGAATATAATTGCCGATATTGTAGAAAAGTTAGCAGAGTACGAGCTGTCTGAGAGCAATACTGAATACGTGACCATAAAAACGGACGAGGCAACCACCGAGTGGCTCGTACAACGCCTGCAACCACAAGTGCGCCTGCTCGTTTGCGGGGCAGGTAATGATGTGATGCCATTGGTGACCATGGCCAAGCTACAAGATTGGCATGTCACGGTCATAGACAGTCGCGCGCAATATGCGACTCGTATGCGCTTTCCTCAGGCAGATGCAGTGATGTCATTATCTTTAGAGGATAGTGATACCCTGCTAAAGCTGAGTAATAACGCAGCGGTCGCTCTTATGTCACATAGTCTGACCCAAGACCGCGCTCGCTTGGCGATATTGCTAGCACATGCGCAAAACTATAGATACTTAGGACAGTTAGGGCCGCGCTATCGTACCGAACGCTTAATCAATGAGATAAGCGCTAACATGGATCATCCTGCTATCTTGGATACTGGCGTTCAAAAACTGCATTATCCGATTGGCTATAAGCTAGGAGGAGATGGTCCAGAGGCACTCGCACTGGGTATCATGGCACAGATAAATGCAGTCATGCACGATCAAACTGCATCAGTAGAAGGCTCCTACAGTAGGGTCTCGAATTCAGAAGCAAGCGTTGGTAATACGGATGCTGATATTGTGCCGAGTACCGTATGAGTAGTATCGTCTTAGAAGACAAGGACAGACAGGTGCAAAATCATGCGGTCATCATATTGGCAAGTGGCCTCAGTCAGCGCCTTGGCCAACCTAAGCAGCTGCTCGTTAAGAATGGCGAGCTATTAATCGTGCACATGATCCGATCGGCAGTGAGCACCAATCCGCAAGCCGTTATCGTTGTGATTCCTGATAAGCATCCTGCAGTTGCTAGTGTAGTTACAGAGTTGGCTGTGCAATATCCAGCGGTTCAAGCGGTAGTAAACCCAAAACCTGAAACTGGTATGGCGGACAGTTTGCGTTTGGGTATTGAGAGTATTGCGAGTCTTGGAAATTCGTCAATCGAGCGCGTGCTTATCATAGGGGTTGATCAGGTTCTATTAGATCAGTCGCATTTAATGGCTTTGCTGGCTGGTGAACAGTCTGTGGTAGCCAGCAGTTATCATAGCTGGACGTATTCAGATGAATTAAGCGCTACAGAGCAAAAAAATATCATCGGCTTACCGCTAGTGATTGATACAGGTTTACTCAGACAATGGCAAACTGAATTGACAGGTGATAAAGGCTTGCGTCATTTAATCAGAGCATTACCGCCAAGCCAAATACATACAGTGATCAATAAGCAGCTCAGTTATGATATCGATACACCAGCACAGCTAGCGTTTGCTCAAAAAAAAGGCTGGCTTGATCAGCACTCTGAACGAATATGAATAGTAAGCGACTGACATGACAAGCATGATAGCAACCAAGCGTCTCTACCTAAGACAGTGGCAAGCAAGTGATCGTGCGCGGTTTGCCGAGATGAATGCTGATCCTAAAGTGATGGCATATTTTCCTAAACTATTAACCCCTGCATTGAGTAATACCATTGCCAATAAGTGTCAAAAATTAATTGAAGAGCATGGCTGGGGATTTTGGGTGGTGGCTCGTAAAGATGGCGCAGATAAAAGTGATGACTTTATCGGTATGGTTGGGTTAAATAACGCGCATGCTGATATGCCCTTTGCCCCTGCTGTCGAGATTGGTTGGCGTTTGCACAAGGATTATTGGGGGCTAGGCTATGCCACCGAGGCGGCGCGTGCAGCGCTGGATTTTGCGTTTACCGAGCTGGCACTTGAGGACGTGGTGTCATTTACGGCGGTCATCAATCAGCGCTCGCAAAAGCTTATGCAGCGTCTTGGTATGACTGATACGCAGGACAACTTCTCTCATCCGATGCTCGATGCTGATCATCGACTGGCTGAGCATGTTCTATATAAAATCACGCGTCAGCAGTGGCAAGCCCTTATAGTATAACGGACTCTATTTATATCATACGGCCGATCTTGAAAGCGTCAAAATATGCCCCCTTAAACAAACGGCAACGCTAGATAAGCGGTGTTTTGAGGTTTGACGTGCTGACTGCTAAAGCCAAACTCAATCATCTTATTGGTTAGCTTGTTTTTACGCCCGCGTCCAGGGTCAACGACGATGACTTCACAGGTTGGCAGCGCATGACGTTCGATAAACCCAGCCAATATCCCAATATGTTGGTCTACGTAGAGCAAGTCACTGCCGATAATGATATCAAACCTACCAAGATGGCTGTTATCCTCTGACCAGTCTAAACGCTCAAAATTGATGCCTCTGTTATTATTTAGCGTGGTATTTCTATCAAGGAAATACTCAACGGTCGGATGATAGTCGGTCGCTGTGATGTCTGCTTGTCTATGATTGAGCAATAGACTCGATAGCGCCATGCCGCAGCCCACCTCCAAAATTCGTTTGTCCTTAATATCGTAATCAAGCATGTGATTGGCCAGCACCAAGCTTGATGGCCATATCACCTCAAACATCGGCCAAGAAGCAGAGCAAATGCCCAAGTTTAATGCCTCATCATCAGGATCGCTAAATTGCTGATTGTCACGCAGGGTGCAAACGTCGGTGTTGCCAATTTCGATCGTTTGATAGTGCACGCGCACAGTGGTCAGCGAAGTCATAAACTGTCCTAAAAAACAAGCAAAAGTGCAAAGGTTGGCAAAGATTGCCGCTTTCGGTGAGGTAGGGCATACAAAGGTGGGCGTGCATCTTGGATATAGTATTGACTGTGATTTGGTAGAGGTTGTTATTTGACAAAAACACATGTTGTCAAAACAGTACTCTTAAAGGTGCAAAAAGAGTATGACCTAAATGATGACAAGTTATTGTTAATTCTGAAGGTATTGTTATTGCTGGATAAAAGGGCTGGTGAAAGCGGACGGTAAAAGAAGCGTATGAGAGATGTTGAATGGCTTTTATGCTGGCATGATAGGCTTGTCGTTTATTTTGACAAGCCCATACAAGAGAGGATTAAGGCTGGCGTGTGCTGCTGAATCAATTTAGAAATTTGAGTCCAGAGGTCTTGAGCGCCCAGACCAGCTCTACAAAGGCGCGACTGTTGGTTAAGGGTTCGCCATCGATGATGAGTACATAACCTGCGCCATCGATCCATAAAAACACAAAGCTGGTTTCAGGTATGAGCAAGTCAACTTGCTGAAAAAACGAGATCGCTTGGCTTTCTACTGCCCAGCCGCGCTGCTTTTGGCGCAGCATAAAGCCGGAAAAGTCAGCGGCGGCAACACTGAGCATGTCCGCTTCTTCTTGACTATAACCAATCCGAGCCAGACAAAACCCTTCATCAGAGCCAATCGCGGCACGGCGTTTGCCAGATAAGCTCGCGACTACGTAAGGCAAAAACTGATCCAATGGTAGATTGGGCGCTGGCAAAAGCAAAGACAGTTTTTCGATCCAGCCGTGTTCTATAAAGCTTTGTAGCCATATATCAGAATAACGCTGTAACCAATCAGCGGCGAGTAGTGTCTGCCCATAAGACAATAAATCTTGTAGCGCCAACTGCTCGTCAGTCGGCTCATTCTGTGAAAACGCCTCAAAAATACCAGCAGGCGTTAATGTTAGATAGGTCTTATCGGCATTCAAATAAGAAGACATAGCGGCTACCTTAGCGATGAAAAAGTGGTAAAAAGTGATAGAAGTTAAGTTATAAACGCATGACAGTTTATGGTGGCGTGGTAGGCTTGATGGTCTGATCCAAATGCTGTTGGCAGTTATCCCAGCGTTGATCAAATTGCCAATCACTTTTGCCCAAGCTAAACCATACTAAGGAAAATGCCAGACGATCATTACGCACAGTACAATAGGCAAAAAACTCATTTTCAATTTGCTCAAGCGTGCCCCAGTCTTGGCTAGCACGTGCTTGCAGCAGCTCAGCGGTGATGTCTCTTGCGATCTCTCTGGCGTCATCACTACTGATACGCAAGCGTTGCTTTTGCTCATTGAGCGAAGGCGATACCAAAACGCTCCAGCGAGTGGCGAGCATACTGTTGCGCTGAATATAGCTTTTTTTATCAATACAATCGCGAAACCCTTGCTTGGCCTCAGGGGTCAAACGGTCTTTGATACGCGTAAACAAATTATTGACATCGTATGGAATGTCAAACCAGCACCCATAGAAAAAATCTGCTACCGCGCCCTGTAGGGGTTCTTTTTCGGTGAGTAATAAGGCGGCGTTGATGCGCTGCTCATGAAAGTGACGGTTGTTGGGTGCCAAAAACACTTTGCGTGAATAAAACCGAAAGACTCGGTGCGCCACTTTCTCGTTTTCTTTGATCAGGTCTGAGTCAGACATAATGGTCTCCTTGTGTCATAGCCGTGACGACAACCAGTGCCTCAGGCTATGAGCTCATTCAGCAAAACAACCTCTGATAATATGAGTGTCAATGAGTCATCAATCCAGCAATGTCTGCATCAAATCAATCATAAATTCAGCATCCTCTTCACTCATTGCCTCAAACCCTTCAGGCATACCAAGCTCAGTTAAGGCTTCTTTTCCATCATCATCGCTATGCAAATCCAGGATGGCTTCTATAAAAATTTGCGCATCTGGAAAGTCGTCTTTGATGAGAAGGACGTGGCTTATGTCTGCCAGATCACTTTCAATCAATACTGAGAGCTGAGCTTTGGTCAAGCGTGAGAAGCTGTGAAAGATCTCCGCCAAGAAAAACGCCGCTTGGGCATCGCCTTTGATGACTTTGCGAGCAGCTGCTTGATAGGTCTCAGTGATATCCCAGTTGAGGTCAGATTCTTCTATATCGACAGCTTCGAGCAAACGCAAACCGATCAGCTTGACGTCTCGATTGTCTGCCATCGCAACGGTTGCGCCTTTATGGATATCTTCTAAGTGATTGATGTCGCTATTGGCCGCCGCGGCAATGACCATCTCATCAGATTTGCCAATGGGACGAGCAACTGCACGGTAGCCTTGCTCACGGATGAGGGCAGCGGCATCAAAAGGGTTGGCGTAGATAATTTGAATAACACCTGCCTCAATCAAGGTCTCTTGCTCAGCATGTGAGGCTGGGATATTGAGGTGCATGTTTAGGTTGGCACGTTTTTGAATCAGCGTATTGAACATGTGCCAGCCAGCAAAGCGCTCAGGCGAAAAATCAGGGGCGATTAACATATTGTGTGTCGTCATGATTTAGCCTTCCTCATCTTGTTTCATTTGGGCGTACTGAGCCATTGCCGCTTCGATTTTACTGCGTGATGGCTTACGGCGTACTGAAGTGTATCCTACAGTTTCGCCGCGGCGAACATTGGGCACGACCGTGGCATATACCCAGTAGTGACTGCCGTCTTTGCATAAATTTTTGACATAGCCATGCCACTTCTTTCCAGCTTTTGCTGTGTCCCACAAGTCTTGATAAGCCGCTTTTGGCATATCAGGATGACGCAGAATATAGTGCTGTTGACCGATGAGCTCATCGACGTGGTAGCCACTAATCTCAACAAAGGCGTCGTTGACGTGAGTGATAATACCGTCTAAATCGGTACGCGAGACAATGAGCTTACCATCTGGGTAGGGACGCTCTACACCTGTATCATAGACAGTTCGAGAGGTGCCATCATGATAGGTCAGGGTGATTTGCTCAGCAGGCAGGTCAGGCTTGTGTGCATCAGGGATTGGAGAACCCATGGTCATCTCCTTCGTTGGTCGTTATATTTATAATGAGTAAAATCGAGTACATAGGGCACTCGTCAAAAAGCCAAAGCCACCAATCAAATGAGTTTTGCTAGGGCTTCTGAGGCGCGCTTGATGTCCAAGAATATCAAACCAAGCTTGGCATTGGGTTTTGCCATGATAGTGAGTACCGCTTCATCGCCTGATGACGTCATGATTACGTAGCCCATCTCGCCTTGAATCATGATGCGATCGATACTACCGCGTGCCAATTCGCGGCCTGCACGGTCGCCTAATGATAGCAGTGCTGCTGACATCGCACCCACACGATCTTCATCAACGCCAGTTGGTAGAGCTGAGGCAATCATCAGACCATCGTTAGAGATTAGGGCAGATGCTTCAACATCTGCTGATGAGCTGTTTAAGTCTTCCAATATCTGTTGAAATGAATCTGTACGCATATCGCTTTCTCTATACTGTGTGTTAATTTTTATTTATGAACTATAGTTAGCCAAAAATAACCCTGTTTGAAAAAGGGTATTATAAATCCTTACTAAAAATATTGATATAGTAAATCCCTATTTAAACTAAGGTTATGATAAGTTTTTTCTGCTATTTCATAAAACTTGCAATGTAACGACCAAAAAGCCCCCATCATTCAATGATAGGGGCTTTTTTAGTGACGATAAATCAAGGCGTATTCGTTAAGCTTTATTACGCCATTGACCTTGAAACATAGTGCCTGCAATAGGGTTCAGTCCCATCTGATAGGCCAAATCAGCAGGGCGGGCGATGTCCCATAGTGCTAAATCAGCATCACAGCCCACTTCTATTTTGCCTTTATTAGATAGACCCAAAGCCTTGGCTGCATAAACGGTTGATCCTGCCAATACCTCTTCAGGCGTGAGGTAAAACAGCGTACAGCCCATATTCATTGCCAACAACAGCGATGTCAAAGGTGATGTACCGGGGTTGCAATCGGTTGAAATCGCTATAGGAACTTGATGCTTGCGAAGTGCCTCAATCGGTGGCAGCTTGGTGTCACGCAAGGTATAAAACGCTCCGGGCAATATCACCGCAACCGTGTTGCTAGCAGCCATTTTCTCTATGTCAGTTTCTGATAAATGTTCTAAATGGTCGCTAGATAGCCCTTTGTATTCGGCAACTAAAGCGCTACCGCCGATGTCAGATAACTGCTCAGCGTGTAGTTTGACCGGCAGGTCTAAGGAGCGTGCAACCTCAAAAACGTGTCTAATCTGATCGCTACTAAACGCAATGTTTTCACAAAAGCCATCGACCGCATCAACCAAGCCTTCTGCATGCAGGATTGGTAGCCACTCACAGACTTGCTCGATATAGTCGTCCGCACGGTCCTGCATATGGGACTTATATTCAGGTGGTAAGGCGTGCGCTGCAAGATACGTGGTGCTGACGTGGATGTCGTATTTTTCGCCAAGCTGGCGTGCGACGGTGAGCATTTTGCGCTCAGTATCTAAGTCAAGACCATAACCTGATTTGATTTCGATGCTGGTGACGCCTTCTTTCATCAGCGCAAGTAGGCGCTTTTCACTTTGGGTAAATAGCGATTCAATACTGGCCGTGCGGGTGGCACTCACGGTTGCGACAATACCGCCGCCTTGTGCTGCGATGTCTTGGTAACTGGCCCCTTGCAAACGCGCTTCGAATTCATTGCTGCGGTTGCCACCATAGACAATGTGCGTATGACAATCGATAAGCCCAGGCGTTAGCCATTTGCCATCGGCGTCTGTGATTTGGTTCTCGTGATAATGTGGCAGATGCGTCGTGATTTGCTCTTGTGCCCCAATCCATGCAATCTTGCCGTCTTTAATACCGATAGCCGCGCTCTCTAGCTGACCGTATGGGACGTTATTAGTATCTGAATTTTCATAAAGATTAAAACCATAGTGCGCTGAAAACGTCGCAATATTGGCATTGATAATAAGGTGGTCAAACGATGTCATAGTAGATTCGTCGAGCGTCTGCTCTTTAAAATTTTCTGATTCATTCATAGTATGCTCCTAATAATTGGGAGGCGAGCGATCTTTGTTTGCAAGACCTTTGCTTGTAAGATCTAAGTGACAAGTAAGTGCTGTTCTACAATCGTTGCCAGCAATCGAGCAGCGACTTTGCAGCTACGACTATCCACATCAAAGGTTGGGTTGATCTCAGCAATATCTGCCATTTTTACTTTGCCTGATGACACAATCAGCTTGACCATACGCTCAACAAAACCAAGCTCAATACCAAAAGCAGCAGGCGCACTGACACCCGGAACGATACTAGAGGGGAGACAGTCCATATCAATAGTGAGATAAATAATATCAACCTGATCTATGAAGCTTTTGACCTGCTCGGCAATGGTGTCCCAAGGCTTATAATGACAGTCTTCATCACTAATAACCTGTACGCCAAGTTGCTCAGCGCGATCAAAGAGCGCGGCGGTATTAGAAAAGCGACTGACGCCAATACAGCAATAATGAAAGGGCTGATCGTGTGCGTCAAGATGCTCGGCAATCTGGCGAAACGGTGTACCAGAAGTCGCCACATCAGACTGACGAATATCAAGATGGGCATCGAAATTAATAATCCCGATAGTAGGCGCTGTGTTTGTGCTGATAGTTGTATCGTTTGCCTTTTCTAAGGCCTGCCATAATCCCAAAAAGCTACCATAAGCAATGGCATGACCACCGCCAAGCCCGATGGGTAATCCACCTTGCTTGACGATAGTGCTCACTGCATCGGCATATTTGATCTGAGCTTGCTCAAGAATACTGTCGGCAAAGCCATCATTGTCATCACAATGAATGTCGCCAGCATCACCCAATAAGGTTGATAATTGACTATCAAAGCGTTGTTGCAAATCAGCGATGACTGGCAGCGTAGCAAAAGCTCGACGAATCAATGGCGGGGCAGCTCTAGCACCCACGCGTCCTTGATTGCGTCTGACGCCTTGATCACAGGCAAAGCCAATTAGCCCAATATGTTGAGCCTCATAAGGCTGAGCAAGCTGATACCAATAACGGGCGCGTGCAGTCTCAAACGGCTCTGCGCGTCCTGTCCACTGAGTCATATCAGCAGGTGTATGGCAAATGGGTGTGGTCATGTTTGTGACTGCCATCATGGCTCTCCTTTTACCAGCCAATGCTTATTTAGACTCGTACCAGTTCTGACGTAGTTCTTGCCAATGCTCAGCAAGTGTACCGTCTAGTACTAACTGCTTGGCCGCTTCGATATCAGGGGCGAGGTAGCGATCTTTATCATAGAACGTCACTTTCTCACGTAGTTTTTGATGTGCCACAGTCAACGGCTCTGATGTCTCGAGTCCTCGATGAAAATCAATACCTTGACCAGCAGCCAGTAGCTCAATACCTATGATAGTCGCAGTGTTTTGCGCCATCTCATATAGGCGGCGTGCGCAATAGGTAGCCATGGATACATGGTCTTCTTGGTTGGCAGAGGTTGGGATGCTATCGACGCTACCTGGATGGGCGATAGATTTGTTTTCTGAAGCCAGTGCAGCAGCGGTCACATGCGCAATCATAAAGCCTGAGTTGACCCCAGCGTTATCGACTAGGAATGGTGGCAGACCACCTGACAAAGTTGCATCGATCAGCAAAGCGACACGGCGCTCAGACATCGAGCCAATCTCAGCGATAGCCAATGCTAAAATATCCGCGGCAAAAGCGACTGGCTCAGCATGGAAGTTACCACCTGATATGGCGACCGGACCATCTTCATTATTAAAGATAAGCGGATTGTCTGTTACCGCATTAGATTCGATGAGCAGCGTTTTCCCTGCTTGGTTGATGATATCAAGACAAGCACCCATGACTTGTGGCTGACAGCGTAAGCAATAAGGGTCTTGAACGCGATCATCTTGTTCGCCATCGTGCGAGGCACGGATAGCACTGCCTTTGATCAGTTGACGGTGTGCTTTGGCGATCTCTATTTGACCATGATGACCGCGTACTTCGTGAATACGCGCATCAAATGGTGAATCTGAGCCTTTGGCGGCATCAATTGACAGTGAGCCGACGATAGTAGCAGTCTCAAGTAAATCACGCGCTAAGAAATAACCACGTAATGCTAGCGCAGTTGAGACTTGCGTACCGTTGATAAGCGCAAGGCCTTCTTTGGCTGCCAATGTGATTGGCTCAAGTCCATGCTTTGCTAGGGCATCAGCAGCTGGCACTTTTTTACCAGCGACAAACACATCACCTTCACCCATCATCGCAAGTGTCATATGTGATAGTGGCGCTAAGTCACCAGAGGCACCAACTGAGCCTTTGGCTGGGATATTTGGGGTGATTTGATTGTTGATTAAACCAAGTAAACTATCTACCACCTCGCGACGTACGCCAGACACACCTTGTGCTAGGCTAGCAACTTTCATCACCATAATCAGGCGCACCACGCCCTCTGGTAGCGCGTCACCTGTACCTACCGAGTGAGAAATGATTAGGTTACGCTGTAGCAGCTCAAGCTGGTCATCACTGATGCGGGTTTTGGCAAGCAGACCAAAGCCGGTGTTAATGCCGTAGGCGCTCTTATCACGCTCAATAATGGTTTTGACATTGTTATGCGAGGCGTCAATCGCCTCATACGCACTCTCAGGCAAGCTCAATACCACGGGCTGATCGTAGATGTCGCGTAGCATCTTGAAGCTAAGCTGGCGTGGATGTAGGGTAAGTTGTTTGATGTTGCTCATAAGGGTAATCCTAGTTGCATAGACATATAAGTGTTTGTCTTTATAATATTAAGGTAGTTCAAACTATTTGATCATTGGCAGATTTAAACCATAATCTTGCGCTGTCTTAATCGCCAACTCATAACCTGCATCGGCATGACGCATGACGCCTGAGCCGCAGTCATTGACCAGTACGCGTGACAAGCGTTTGGCTGCGGCATCTGTACCGTCCGCCACGATGACCATGCCTGAATGCTGCGAGTAGCCCATGCCGACACCGCCGCCATGATGTAGTGATACCCACGTTGCGCCGCCTGCTACGTTTAGCATACCGTTCAACAGTGCCCAATCAGATACCGCATCTGAGCCGTCTTTCATGCTTTCGGTCTCGCGGTTGGGGCTGGCGACCGAGCCCGTGTCGAGGTGGTCACGACCGATAACGATTGGGCCTTTTAGCTCACCGTTTTTGACCATTTCATTAAATGCCAAACCTGCTTTATCACGTTCGCCAAGACCCAACCAGCAGATACGTGCAGGCAAGCCTTGGAACTGAATACGCTCTTTTGCCATATCGAGCCAGCGGTGGACGTGGGTGTTTTCTGGGAACAGCTCTTTGATTTTTTGATCGGTCTTATAGATGTCTTCTGGATCACCTGAGAGCGCTACCCAGCGGAATGGGCCTTTGCCTTGGCAAAACAGCGGACGAATATAAGCAGGGACAAAACCGGGGAAATTAAAGGCATCTTTGACGCCTTCATCAAACGCCACCTGACGGATATTATTACCGTAATCGGTCGCTGGAATATCCATCGCTTGCAAGTCTAAAATCGCTTGGACGTGTACGGCACAAGATTGAGCAGCGGCTTTGGTGAGAGCTGCATGTTGCTCTGGATCTTCTTGAGCGGACATCCATTCTTCGACCGTCCAGCCGCTTGGTAGATAGCCATTGATCAGGTCATGCGCTGAGGTTTGATCGGTCACCAAATCAGGTTTGATGTCTCCTTCACGAGCGCGCTTAACGATTTCAGGCAAGATATCTGCAGCGTTACCAAGTAGCGCGATAGAGATCGCCTCGCCTGCTTTGGTATGCTGCTCAATCAATTCATAAGCATGGTCAAGATCGCGCGCTTGCTTATCGACATAACCCGTGCGCAAACGGAAATCGATACTAGACTGCTGGCATTCGATGTTCAATGAGGTTGCGCCTGCAAAGGTTGCGGCCAGTGGCTGCGCCCCACCCATACCGCCAAGACCTGCGGTCAAAATCCAACGACCCGCCCAGCTGCCATTATAATGCTGACGACCTGCTTCAACAAAAGTCTCGTATGTGCCTTGCACGATGCCTTGCGTACCGATATAAATCCAGCTACCTGCGGTCATCTGTCCGTACATAAATAAGTCTTTGCGATCGAGCTCATTGAAGTGCTCCCACGTTGCCCAGCGTGGCACAAGGTTTGAGTTGGCAATCAATACGCGCGGTGCGTTCTCATGAGTTTGAAACACGCCCACAGGCTTGCCTGATTGTACGAGTAAGGTTTCGTCATCTTCTAATTCTTTGAGCGACTCTAGGATTTGATCATAGCTCTCCCAGTTACGCGCGGCGCGTCCAATACCACCGTATACCACAAGACTTTTTGGGTTTTCTGCCACATCAGGATGTAGATTGTTTTGTAGCATGCGATACGGCGCTTCGGTCAGCCAGCTTTTACAGTGCAACGTGCTGCCAGTAGGGGCGGCGATATCGCGAGACTCATCACGGCGGGTAAGTTTTTTGTTGGTTCCGTTTTCAGTAGTCATGGTCATATCCTTGTGGTAGCTCATAGGGCGATAAAATAATCAGAGTAAATGTTTTATAGGCAGTCTATAAAGGCATCGAAATATAGAGTAGCTAGATCAAGATTTTTAGACTTGCTATAAGTTGTATATACAAATTATCAAAGATACTTTTTTCATGCAAGGATTTTTGATAAGAATTAGAATTAATGAAAAAAAAGAGCATAACTGATAGAGTGATATGAATAAAAGTTCGCATGATTGTCGTGATATTATGGCGCTACTCTTATTAGCGGAACTGACGGTTTAAAACGAATATGACAAAAACGATTCCGGCGTATCAGCGGATTAAAAATGCGATATTAGACAATATTCACTCTGGCAAATGGCAAGCGGGCAGTGCGATCTCTACAGAAATGGCACTGGCGACAGAGTTTGGTGTCTCACGGATGACGGTGAATCGCGCGCTCAAAGAGCTAAGCGAAGAGCGTGTATTGGAGCGGCGTCAAGGCTCAGGAACCTTTGTCGCGCAGCAGCAATTCAACCATACCTTTGTAGAAGTGCGTAATATCGCAGAGGATCTCAAATCTGCCAATCGCGATTATGAAGCAAAAGTGGTGAGTAAGCGCGCGGTGACTGCTGCTATGCTCGATGATGAGTTGCGCCGTAAGTTTGGTATTGATGAAATGGCTACCGTGACTCATACAGACGCTAGTGATACGCCCGTTTTATACGAGGTGAAAATCATTCACGTTGCAGATGGTCAGCCCATACAATTCGAAGAGCGCTGGGTTGATGCCAAAAAAGTGCCACATTTTATTGATCAGGATTTTACCGTGGTCAATACCAGTGATTATTTGGTTGCCAAAATACCGCTAGAGAGTGGCAGCTACACCATACGTGCGCTTGCAGCACCAAACGAGGTGGCAGATGCGTTGCAGATTGCGCCGCAGTCGCCGACATTGGTATTGCGTCGCCAGACTTATTCAGCCGGTCAAGTCGTCACCTTTGTCAAGATGTGGCATGCTGGTGATCGCTATCAATTCTCAGGTGAGTTGTAGTTTTGCGCTAATGGCGGTCATTACCTGACGCACGCTCACGGAGTTTGTACGCTTTTTTATCTAAAGTAAGATATTATATTTATGAGCAGCGATTGATCCAGTAGCAACTATGAACGTCTGATCGGCTGCCTATTGAATGATCATACGCTATAAAAATTCGAAAATAACAGGGTCGCAGCATTGAAAAATATGCTGACTAACCTCAAATCGAGCAACCAAAGCCGAATGTTGCAGGGCGATTATTATATTGCCCTTTTGTATCGGCTTTTCCCTATTTATTGGCGCTAACTGTTTTCATGTAAACCCTTTTATCTCATTCATCTACTTTTATAAGGACGTCTTATGAAACGTCGTACTCTTTTAGCCCTTGCTGCTAGTACTGTGTTACTTGCCGCTTGTGGTCAGTCTAATACTAATGAAGCTGACACTACTGCCACTGACACCACCTCGACTGGCGGTTCTGATTTGCTGCAACGTATCAATAACGGCGGCACCATTAACGTCGGTACAGAGGGTACATATCCTCCATTTACCTATCATGATGAGAGTGGCAAGCTGACAGGCTATGACGTCGAAGTGACTCGTGCGGTCGCTGACAAGCTAGGCGTTGATGTTGAGTTTAAAGAGACTCAGTGGGATGCGATGCTAGCAGGTTTGGATTCAAAACGCTTTGATATGGTGGCCAACCAAGTCAGCTTAACGACGCCTGAGCGTCAAGCCAAATATGACAAATCTATGGCTTATAGCTGGTCAGGCGCGGTTGCATTGGCACCGACTGATGACAACCGTTATAGCTCTTGGGATGACCTAAAAGGTTTACGTACGGCTCAATCACTCAGCAGTAACTACGGCGAGCTGGCAGAAAAATACGGCGCAGAAATCGTCCCTGTCGATGGTATGGCACAAGCGATCCAATTGGTCAAGCAAGACCGCGCTGACTTCACGATGAATGACAATCTAGCCGTGCTTGATTATCTCAAAAAATTCCCAGATTCTGATCTTGAGATCAAATTGACAGCCCCACCAAGTGAACAAACAGGCTCAGGTCTCGTGCTCATCAAAGGCAACGATGAAGTGGTGGCAAAACTGGATGAAGCAATGGCCGCACTCGCCGCTGATGGTACACTCACCAAACTTAGTAAAGAGTTCTTTGGTGCTGATGTAAGTCAACAAAAGTAATGTTGGCTTCTATCACATCTGTGCTCGCAGAACTATTGGCATTATTGCCATTTATGAGTCCTGATCGAGCACAGATCGTCATCTCGTCGTTTTGGCCAATGCTCAAAGGCGGTATCTATTATTCGATACCGCTGGCATTGATCTCGTTTTCTATCGGTATGGCGATTGCCCTGACCGTTGCTTTGATTCGAATTGTACCGCGTACTGGTTGGTTCCATGAGATCATTTATCGATTGGCTCGTATCTATGTATCCGCGATTCGGGGTACACCGATGCTGGTTCAGCTGTTTATTATTTTCTACGGTTTACCAAGTGTGGGCGTCAAGCTCGACCCGTTTCCCTCAGCGATCATTGCATTCTCGCTCAATATTGGTGCTTATGCATCAGAGACGGTGCGCGCCTCGATTTTGTCGATTCCAAAAGGGCAATGGGAAGCGGGTTCAACTGTCGGCTTGACGTATTTACAGACATTTCGTCATGTGATTTTACCGCAAGCGCTGCGCGTGTCAGTGCCGCCATTGTCTAATACCTTTATCAGCTTGGTAAAAGACACTTCACTT
This sequence comes from Psychrobacter pacificensis, assembly GCF_018336615.1. Lineage (NCBI taxonomy): Bacteria > Pseudomonadati > Pseudomonadota > Gammaproteobacteria > Moraxellales > Moraxellaceae > Psychrobacter > Psychrobacter pacificensis. Next base: position 736,934 of record NZ_CP048752.1, read on the forward strand.
GCATCACTGGTATTGGTCACTGAGCTGTTTAAACAAGCGCAGATCATCACAGCTCGTAACTATGAATTTATGCTGGTGTATACCGAAGCGGCGATTATTTATTGGGGTATCTGTCTGTTCTTGACCTTTATCCAAGGCAAGCTTGAGACTCGATTAGACCGTTACGTGGCAAAGTAAGTCATAGCTGAGCTGCTTGACAAGAGCGCTTAGCAACCGACCATCGTACATATAGACCAGTACAATAGGAATTTTTATGATCAAAGTCACTAATATTCATAAAGCCTTTGGTGGCAATCAGGTGCTAAAAGGCATCGACTTGACCATCAATAAAGGTAAAGTGGTCGTCATATTAGGACCTTCAGGCTCGGGTAAAACCACGTTTTTGCGCTGTCTCAATGCGCTGGAGATTCCTGATAAAGGTGTCATTGCATTTGATGATGACAGCTTAAAAGTTGACTTTGCAACTAAGCCAAGCAAAAAAACGCTGCTCGCTTTGCAGCGCAAATCAGGTATGGTATTTCAGTCTTATAATTTGTTTCCGCACAAGACTGCGATCGAAAATCTCATGCTCGGCCCGACAGTGGTACAAGGTAAAAACAAGGCTGAGATGCGTAAAGACGCGCTGGTATTGCTTGAAAAAGTCGGACTGGCGGACAAAGCTGAGCTGTACCCGTTCCAGCTATCTGGTGGTCAGCAGCAGCGTATTGGGATTGCTCGTGCGCTCGCGATTGAGCCTTCATTGTTATTGTTTGATGAGCCAACGTCTGCACTAGATCCAGAGCTGGTACAGGATGTCCTTGAGACGATGAAGCAGCTTGCCTCTGAGGGCTGGACGATGGTCGTGGTCACTCACGAAATTAACTTTGCCCGTGACGTTGCCGATCATGTAGTCTTGATCGAAGACGGCGTTGTAGTCGAAGAGGGCAGCGCTAAGCAGCTGTTTGAAGACTCAACGCATCCGCGTACGCAGGCATTTTTGCAGCGTATCGAGCAGTAAGCGATTTATATCGTTGCAATATGTTTAGTTAGAAAGAAGCCCATTGAGGGTTTTTTTTGTGTTTATAATTTTAGTTTGACGGTTTTGGATAAATTTTATATAGCCTCTGTTAGCGTAGATACAGCAAGCGAGAAAAATACCTTTTTTAAAAGCCAAGTCGGTAAGGTTAAGAATACATATACTCATACTTGACTATTCTAAGCATCATAGCCACCTTAACAAAATAGTAATATATTAAAACTTTTTTTTATTTATATTGATGTTTTAATAAAGTTAAAAACACTCTTAACCTAGTGCTTAAAGGAGCTGGTTTGAATATTCGTAACGTATCAATTTTCTTTTGCGTTTTGTTGACTGCTTGTCAAGTTACAACCTCTCCTTCGAAAGACATGAAAGTAGCAAAGGACTATTCTCAAAGTACTATGCCTTTAGTTCATTACTCTTCTACTAGTGGTCAGGGTTTATTTTATACTTACCCTTTCAATTTTTCCGATCTCAATGAGAGTGAAATTTTACAAGGTGTAAATGTACAGCTTAAATACGAAAATGAATGTATTTATTTCCAGTATGGCCCACACAAAGCCGTACCGCTGCTACCATACGGGGTTTCGAGCTGGGATAAAAAGAATCAGACTTTAAAATATTTTAATGTCATTTACCAAGTAGGCGATACTATAAGCGCTGGAGGGACTCTAACTTCTAAAGATAATCCTAACGGCTATATTCTAAAAGGCTTAAAAACCACACCTTCAGATAAGTGCAACTTGGATAAGATCTTAGTTTTATTTGGATTGCCAGATGGAAGAGCGTTGCATGATAAATAGTTCTAATTCATAGATTATAAATGATCATTTTAATTTAACTTGAAGTTTATACCATTAATCAAGCCTATCTATTGCGTCGTTTTTTAATCCAAATTTGGCTATCGCACCCTGCCAGACAACCAAATAATAAGGCTAGACCGTTTGCCGTCTTTTAAGCCAGCGAGGAACGCGCGTGGTCGTGCCATTGACCACTGCATTTAACAACGCCGCCAGCAAAATCAGTGTCACGCCCAGATATTGAATCCAAGACAAAGCTTGATGTAGCAGTATCATTGCCAGCGCAATCGCCGTCAACGGCTCAAAAATCGTAAAAACAGACGCACGAGAGGCGGGCAGCTTCTCTAATGCTTTCATATAAAGGCCAAAGGGCACGACAGTACCCAAGAGCGATAGTCCTAATACATAACCCCAAGTCGATAACGGCAAGGTAACTAGCTGCGCGTACGTCTGATACGTTTCAGGCAGTAGTAGCAGCCCGCACGCGCTGATGACCACAGAGGTAAAAAACACCAAAGGAGCTGGATGCGCGTCATGCATCGCGCGCTTACCGAGTACGCCGTATAGTGAGTAGCACATCCCTGCTGCCAATCCGAGCAAAACACCCCAATTGACCTCCGCTTGCTCACCCAGCATCGTCAACCCAACCCCAAAAACCGCCATGAATGCCAGCGCGATAGATTTTCGCGTAATGGACTCACTGAGCAAAAACTTTGAGAATAACAAGCTAAACACAGGCGCGGTATAAAGCAAAGCCACCGCAGGGCCCGCGCCAACATAACTGACAGCAAAAAAATAGCAGACGGACATCCCCAGCACACCAATCAAGGACTGAAGTGCTAGCCCAAACCACTGCTTGGGTCGTAGTTTGATCAGCTGTGGCCATAGGGTCGGTAGCATGGCTAAGATAATCACTGCTGCCGTCACAATGCGTAATATCGTGACTTGCCAACCACTAAAGCCCATTTGATTGAGGTAGGTTGAGAATATCCCAAGCGTCCCCCAGCAGGTTGCCGCGGTGATGATTTGGACAATGCCCATCCATGACTGATGCGAGTGTATCGCCGCTGTACTGTCGATATTTGCCATAATGGTTTCTTCTTACGATCTAAATGACATTGGGCTATAGTCAATCAATATTAAAAGTGGTACAAGGCGGACGAGTGCAAGTGCTACAGTAGTAGGCTAAACGAGTCTAACGCTGTAACATTTTAATAGTGGTTCGACTATATTGCTAAAGCGCCTGTGATGTAAAGGCACCAAGCCATACTGCAATAAGAAAAGACAACCGGTTCAAGGGCTGTCTTTTGTTTGTTATTTCAGTCTATCATTAAAAGATTATAAACTGCTACTAGGGCGTGGTCTAAATTCAATCGACTGTCATTTAAAATGGAAGACATGGCTAGATAGTAGCATTTACACCTGCAGTAAAAAATTACTCAGCAACCGCTTAGCGCCTTCAGTAGCAAAGGATTCAGGGTGAAATTGTACGCCTTGGATTGGGTATTCTTTGTGCTTTAGTCCCATAATCTCATCGCCCGTCAGCGCAGATTCATCAAAGCTTAAATCAGCACGGTTCTCATTGGCGACAACTGAGGTGATCGTTAGGCAGCTTGGGATGGTATCGGCTTTTACCACCAGTGAGTGATAGCGCATGATTTCAAGCGCTTGCGGCAAGTCCTGATAGATACCCTTACCATCATGGCGAATCGATGAGACCTTGCCATGCATCGGCACACTAGCGCGTATCACATCGCCGCCGAACACATGCGCGATACCTTGCATACCGAGGCACACGCCGAGTATTGGCACAGTTTTGCCCAGTTTCTCGATGACCTCGCTACATATACCAAAATAGGCAGGATCATCAGGGGAACCAGGGCCAGGTGAAATGATGATTCTATCAAGATTCATTGCTTCTACCTCTGCGAGGGTAATCTCATTATTGCGCTTCACGGTGACGCTGGTTTCTTTATCATCGCTCAAGGTTTGCAGAATCTCGCCGACATATTGGTACAGATTGAAGGTAAACGAGTCGTAGTTATCGATAATTAAAACATTCATGGGTCATAAACTCTTTGATAAAAATAGGGGTGATTATGGTTGCATAAAGCTGTCTAATACGACTTTCATCGCCGACAGTTTACGCTGAATCTCTAGATACTCATCCTCTGGGTTTGAGTCATAGACATTGCCGCCGCACGTTTGTGCGTAGGCTGACTCGCCACTGATAAATAGGCTACGAATTGGAATGGCAAAGATGCAATCACCATTGAAGTTAAATGAACCCAGCGCGCCGCCATACGCGCCGCGACCATCTGGTTCAAGCTCGTTAATCACCTTAATAGCCTCTACCTTAGGAGCGCCTGATAACGTACCAGCGGGGAAGTTGCTGGCAAGGGCACTGAACATATCTTCGTCAGGGTGCAGGATGCCGACGATCTCAGAGGAAATATGCTGTACGTGCGAGAAGCGCTTGATGTCCATCAAACTACGCACTTTTACCGTGCCAAATCGCGCCACGCGGCCAATATCATTACGATGCAAGTCGACTAACATATTGTGCTCGGCAATTTCTTTATCATCGTTGAGTAGGGCGCGAGCAAGTTTGCGATCTTCTGCTACATCGACGCCACGCTTGGCAGTACCTGCGAGTGGGTAAGTTTCCATCTCGCCTTGACGCAAGCGAAACAGTAGCTCAGGGGAAGCGCCAATGATGCACTGCTGAGCAAATTTCATAAAATACATGTGCGGTGAAGGATTCACCGCGCGTAGTTTTTCATAAATCGGCATCTTGTCGCCAGTAATGCGATATTTGGACTTAAACCCAACCTCACACTGAAAGATACGACCAGAGATGATGTCTTCTTTGACCTGCATCACTACCTTGGCATGCTCCTCTTGACTCATACCATCGCCCAAAAATTCAACGGTGGGCGCTTCGTAACTGGGAACTGGCTCATCAAGTAGGGCTTTGATTTGCTCAATACGATTATTCTGTTGAGCGGTTGGATAATAAAAGTAGAAAATCTCACCCGTCATTTTATCGAGCGTCAATCCATCTAAATAGACACCGAATTTGAACGGCTCAAAGTCGTCACTGGCTTTGGCCGTCAGGCTTGGCTCAAAAAAATTGACGCAGTCATAACCCAAGTAGCCAACGAGACCGCCACTTTGATCACGCGCGATGACGTGCTGCGGCGTGATGGCGCGGAGCAATTGATAAGGATTGTCAGTTTGATAACGAGTCGTTTCAGCCGTTTTATTGTCCGTGATAGCGAGCGTATTACGGTCAAGCGCAGCGATGGTCATCACAGGATCAAAGCCGATGGCATGGTGGCGTGAGATATGACTGTCTTCGCCCAATGACTCGAGCAAATAACAGGTGTCAAAAGCGCTCTCAATACGTTTGAATAATGCAAAAAAATCGATATCTTGCGTGAGCTTGATACGTTGTGGTTTGCTCGGGATATCAATCGGTGCAGGTTGGGTATGTATGGGCGTACTAGCAGTCATAATAAAGTCCAAAATGGTTCAAATATGTGTCAATCAACAATTAATAAAGTAATGAGGAAAAGGGTAAACGGTATTGGGATCGGTGGTTTAAGACCGTTCTCTATGGGTCGCAAGTAATGCACTCACATCATGGCTGTGCATGGCTCTAGCACCGCGAGAGACAGTCGCAATACCAACGCCCAGTTGCTCAGAGATATCACGCTGCGTGATACCTCGATCAAGCAAGTCAAAGATACGAATGCGGTTAGCAATGTCGTGCTGCTCTTTATCTGTCAGCAGGGCACTGAGTAGCTTTTCAATCTCTGTGCTATCAGTACAGTTTGCCAGATGACTCAGTAAGCTGTGATAAGGGTCGGTACTCATAATCGTGGTCTTAATCAAATAAAGTTTTCATCAAAAAACAGTCAGGATAGCCATGATACTTTTGGCTTGTATCAGCATTCTAGTACAGTAGTACAAGAAATACAAGTGATGAGCTAAGTTAATAGCAGGCTGCTATAGACGTGATGATAGAAGTGATGATTTTTAAGCTTTGTTTATATAGATTCAACTCGTGGTTAGCATCATATTCGATAGCATATTTATAGTTAGTACCAAACGTTGCTGCGTTGTATTGCTACGTCCACCTGGCGTACTAAGTACTAGAATTGAGAATGTATGATATTAATTATTGCCAAATTGTTAATACTTAGTTATTATGCCTCTCTTTATCTAAACGCTAATCATTATCATTAGTATTAATAGTGTTATTTGCACGACATGATTGAGTGTTTTTAAGGTAATGAATCTTCTGATAGGCGTTATTTTCAGGACTATTCGATGATAGGTTTTAAAAATAATTCTAATTTTTGACAGTAAATAAAGTGAGTAGATGTGTTATGCGCGAAGTAAAGTTATCTAGCAGATTGACTGTGCTATCTATGGGTGTAGCAGCGGTATTGTGTGCACAAGCTGCCAGTGCTGCAACGGCAGCAGATATGCCAAATACGACGTTGCAAACGATTACCGTGACAGCAAATAGCTCTGTCCGCGATAGTGTACAAGAAGACTCTGTCTATATAGATGACTATACGCCAGCAGCTCAAGCAAGCCATCTGAGCGATTTTCTGGACGTCGTACCGGGGGTAAGCGTAGGCGGTACCTCATCAGTCAACCAACGTATTCGTGTACGTGGTCTTGATGATACCAACCTAAAAGTAACGATTGATGGCGCACGTCAAGAAGGCGCGTTGTTCTACCACATGGGTGATGTCACGATTGATCCAGATCTGCTAAAACAAGCAGAGGTGTCGGTAGGCAATAACTCAGTGACGCTCGGTAATGATGCTATCGGCGGTGCGGTTGCTTTTGAGACAGTCGACGCGGCAGATTTACTTAAGCCTGGTCAAAAAGTAGGTGCTAAGCTGCATGCAGGCTACGGCAGCAACAATGATGAACTGCTAACCTCAGCTACTGTGTATGGTGCGCCAACAGAAAATGTTGATTTACTGGCTTATTATGGCAAACGTGATGCTAATGCTGGTGAAGATGGTAAAGGCCGTAAAATCCAAACGGAAGATAGCGAAGGCGAAAACATCTTATTAAAAGCGGGTGCGTATGTCGGTAGTGATCATCATGTGGGCGCTAGCTTTAGCCGTACTGAAAACAAAGGCAAGTTCCCATTACGTCCAGATTTTCCTGCTGGTGGTTGGAACCCAATCATCCCGCAGGAAGTCAAACGCGATACCTATGCGCTTGACTACGCATACAGTCCTGCCAACCAGTTGGTCAATGTAGACGCCAATGTATATCAGACCAGCACGCAGATTTTGCGTAACTCTGATGGCGTACCTGGGTTTGAGTTTGATGCGGAAGTCAAAACCACAGGCGGCAAAATACAGAACACCAGTATCGTTGATAGCACTATTATCAATGGTTTGCCAGGGACTCATAAGTTCATCGCTGGGGTTGAGCATTACAAAAAAGAATCTGAGATGACACGTGATTTTGGCAAAGCGAGCACTGATGAGGCAACCAATACCTCAGTCTATCTGGAAGACCAATGGCAGATGGGCAAGCTTAGTTTAACGCCAGGCGTCCGCTATGACCGTTATGAATCTCCAGAGTACGTATCGGCTGGCAAGACTTACGACAATGTCGTTGGCGCATTGGCCGCCAGTTATGAGATTGCACCGCGTACCCAGCTATTTGCGAGCTATACGCAGTTATTTAATGGCCCAGATCTTAGCCAAACGATCTTTAATTCCGACGGTGTTGATACCTATGTAAACAATGACCTAAAAGCAGAAGAAGGTGACAATGCAGAAGTCGGTATTGCGACAACGCTGCGTGGTTTGACCATGGCTGATGACTCTTTAAAACTGAGCGCTAAGTACTTTGAAACCAATATCGAAAACTATATTGAGTTCGTACGTGCAGGTGGCAGTAGAACTGGTATGAATTGTACCACTGGGCAACTAGGTACAAGTGCTGCCCCTGAAGCCTGCCAAGGTGTCATCAACAATGACGAAGATTTTAAGATCAAAGGCGTAGAGTTATCAGCTGATTATCGCGCAGATAATTTCAACATGGGTCTAAGCTATGCTCGTGCACGTAGCAAAGGCGAAGATACGGGTTACAATATCTCTTCTGTCAGCGGCAGTGGCTCAGAGTCTGGTGACAAGTACATGGTCAATCTTGGTTACGCTCCAACCAGCACCACCGAGCTTGGCTGGCGCAGTACTTATGTCGCCGATGTGACACCAAATACCGCCGGTGATGACAACGAAAAACCAGGCTATGACGTGCATGATATCTTTATGACTTATGCACCAACTCAAATCGAAGGTCTAAAGGCCACGCTAGGTGTCTACAATATCTTTGATGAGACTTATGCAAGTCATGCATCTCGCAACTCTATCGATGATGCCTATACTGATTTTGAGATGGGACGTAATATCAAAACGTCTTTAACGTATCAGTTCTAATATAGCTTATCTGGTTTGAGTCTAATCGTACTTATAGAGTCAGCTGTCTGTACATGGGAGCTGGCTTTTTATTGCCTACTGGCTTTTGGATTGGCTATAGCAGCAATGACGTGCTAACGGATAAATACCTACCCAAACAACATATAATAAAGAACCAAGACCAATGATTACATTCAATCCTCGTCAAGCCTGCTTGTGGATTCATCGCTATACGGGTCTTGTGGTGGCAGGCTTTTTATTGCTTGCAGGTTTGACAGGGGCGCTGCTCGCTTTTCATCATGAGTTAGATGACTTGTTTAACCATAAACTGGCGCGTGTCGAGGCGCAAAACACGCCGATACAGTCTGTCGCTGCGCTGCATGATAGTGTGATCCGTACCTATCCGCAATATGGTTTTTCAAGTTTGCCGACGACCATTGAGGCGGGCAAGTCAGCGGTGTTTTCGGTAGATAGATGGCGCGGCGGCAAGCCTACCACGCCTGAGCCTGCTTTTAATGAGGTTTATGTCAACCCTTATACCGGCGCGATTATCGGTACGCGTGATAAGGAGGCATGGGCATGGCACAATACCATGTGGAAGGTATTTTGGCTGCATCGTGATTTATTGCTGGGTGATATTGGTAAATGGGTCTTGGGCATTGTCTCGCTAGTTTGGACGATTAATTGCTTTATTGGCTTTTACTTAACGTTTCCTCGAGCAGTCAAATCGAGTCAGTCAAAACAAGTCTCTAGCAAAAAACGCGCCTCGCTGTTTAAGCGCTGGCTACCTGCATGGAAAATCCGTACTAAGACCAATACCTTTAAGCTTAACTATGATTTGCATCATGCTTTTGGTCTGTGGCTATGGGTGATGCTGTTTGTCATCGCGTGGTCGAGCGTTGGGTTTAATCTAAAACCCGTTTATCAGCCTGTGATGCAGGCAGTGGTCGGACTGACGCCAAAAGAAAGAGGGCGACCGCCAACCAAGCCTGAACCGAATAAAACAGTAGAAAATCAGGGTAGGGCAGATAAGTCTATAAACTCAAATACGACTGTTAACGATAGCCGCAATACAGCGGATGCCATTGCTCAAGCAGTCAATAAGAGCAACAGCATTGCCTATCTGAGTGCACAAGCCGATATTGCGGCGCGGCAGAATGGCACGGCTGTACAGCAGTTATTGGGTATCCGCTGGGTTGCAGAGGACGAGCAATGGCAAATGCGTTTCAAAACAGATAGAGATATTGGTACACACAGCGGCGCGTCATCTATTACGGTTGATGCTGCCACAGGAGAGGTTGCGCGTGTTAGTTTTGGTTATCAAAGCGGTTTTGGTAATAAAGTAGACCAATGGCTGTCAACGCTGCATATGGGACATGTAGGTCAAGGTTGGAGCCATCGACTGTATCAAGCATTTTTGGCAATGATTGGACTGGCAGTTGCGGTGCTATCAGGGACAGGTGTGTATCTATGGTGGAAAGGCCGACAGCAGCGTTTAAAGGCGTTGCAAAAGCTCAAATAGATATTAAAACATAAAATTGATGTGCTCAATATAGTGCTAGTACCAATGTACTAGCATTATATTGAGCTTTTTTACATAAGAAGAAGTGGGGTTTTACACCGTATCAACAATCACAGGACGACCCTGATGATTGAGCACAGTCACATCGACATTGTATAAATCTTTCATTGTCTCTTGAGTAATAACATCAGCAGGGCGACCAACAGCCATCACTTCTCCTGCTTTCATTGTAACGACCGTATCGGCAAATTGTGCTGCTTGATTGATATCATGTAGGACGATCACCACGGTTTTTTGCTGGCTGTGGCTAAGCGTACGTAGCTCACGCATGAGTCGACCAGCATGATACATATCTAGGTTATTGAGTGGCTCATCAAGCAATAGATAGGGCGTATCTTGGCAGACAATCATCGCAATCAGCACGCGCTGACGCTGTCCACCTGATAGCGTTGACAAGAAACGCTCGGCAAGTGGCTCAAGCTCAAAGCGTTCGAGGATTTCCTGTACTTTTTGCTGATCTTCTGCGGTTGGTTGTCCTTGATGATAAGGGTAACGACCAAACATCAGCAGCTCATGCACGCGCAGTCGTCCTTGTACATGGTTGTCTTGTCCGAGCATCGCGACCGTCTTGGCAAGTGTGCGCGCCTGACAACTGACAATATCACGTTCCTCATTATCTACAGCGAAGCTCACTTGCCCAGCCTGTAACGGTTGCAAGCGAGCCATGACAGAAAACAACGTCGATTTTCCAGCGCCGTTAGGCCCAATCAAAGCAATGACCTGCGCCGTTGGTAGGGACAACGTAATGTCATGCAAGATTTTTTGTTTGCCAATATGGTGAGAGATATTATTCAGTTTAATCATAATCGTCTTATTTAAAAAGTCTTAGGGCTTTCTTTATCAACAGCATCAGCCAAATAAACAATGTCGGCTAAGTCGTTATAACGAACGGCGCTGGGACATAAATATCAATGCCAAGAACACGAGGCCACCTGCGAGCTCTATCACAACGGACAATACGCCTGCCATATCTAGCACTTGCTCAAAGAGTGTCTGACCCAACACCAAGCAAATCATAGCGACCAAACTGACCAATATCAGCCGCTCAGTATGATACATGTGTCGAGCGATACGATTGGTCAATGCACAAACCAATAGACCAAAGAAAGTCACTGGACCGACCAGTGCCGTGGCTGTGGCGACTAGCACTGCGATAACAGTTAATAGGCCAAATGCCAGACGTTGATAATGGATACCAAGGTTAATGGCTTGGGCTTGTCCGAGCATCAGCACATCGCATTGGTAGCGCCAGCGCCAGACAAACACCGCAGTGATGATACAGATAAATAGGCTAATGCCTAATAGCTGAGGATTGACCGTATTGAACTGCGCGTAGCTAGCGGACTGTACGACCACAAAATCATCAGGGTTAATCAGCCGTGCAATGAGTGCTGATAAACTGCGGAACAACACACCAAAGATAACGCCCACCAATATCAAGCGTGTCAGATCCTGACTGCTTTTAGAAAATAATAGCTTAAATAATAATAAAGATGCCCCAAACATCAGGACAATCTCTAGCGTGAACTTGGCAATAGGATCGAGACTGGTAAAACTAATCGCCCCTAAAAAGAAAACCAGTAAGCTTTGTAGCAAAACATAGAGCGAATCAAACCCGAGTAGGGAGGGCGTTAGAATTGGATTGTGAGTCAACGTTTGAAACAATAACGTCGACACGCCAATCGCATAGCCAACCACCATCAGTGCCAGCAGTTTTTTGCCGCGTAGCGGTAGCGCAAAGTCCCAATAGCCATTGACATTGAGTGTCATAAACAAGGTCATCGAGATCAGTAGAATAATAGCTGCAATGGATTTCGGATGCGCAGCTATCCATGCCCAAAGCTTTGCCAACTGACCTTGGGCAGCAGCTGAATACTGACCATCTGCTGCAGATGAGTTATCTATCGCTGTGTTGGTTTCCGTAGAACGAGCCTTTGTGGCACTAAGCTTAGTTGATGAGAACATAAATAAATCCTATGATGCCAAGCTTATCTAAATAAGGCAAAAAATGAACGACGGTAAGTGAGTGGTTAATCGATTAAAGATTGCTGTTTTATTATTCAGCTTTACTGCTTAGTCTTATTGCTCAGCTGGCGCGCGCAGTAATAGCCATAAAAACAGCACTGTACCGACCACGCCAAATATGGTGGCAACAGGCACTTCAAATGGATAGCGAATCGAGCGACCGATAATATCGCACAGCAATACTGCCGAAGCACCAAGTAGCGCGACTGCAGGCAAGCTACGACGCAACTTATCTCCCATCAGTCGGCTCACAATGTTTGGCACGACGAGGCCAATAAAAGGAATCATACCGACCGTCACGACGACAACGGCACTCATCATGGCCACCATCCCCACACCAATCCACGTCACTTGGCGTTTACTAATACCTAAGTTCAAGGCGATATTGTCACCCAAACCAACGATGGTTAGCTTATCGGCGATGATATAGGCGAGTACACACAGCGCGCCCGTGAGCCACAAAAGCTCATAACGACCTGCCAAGACGCCTGAGAAATCCCCAAACTGCCACACGCTGAGCATCTGTAGCGATTCGGTTTGATAGGCGATAAAGGTAGTGACTGCTTCGATAATGCCGCCGAAGACAATACCAATCAGTGGAACCATCAAAAAATCAGTCGGCGGAATACGGTGAATCAATAGCATAAATAGCATCATGCCGAATACAGCGGCGATGGTCGCTACGCTCATCTTCACAATGAGCGCACTGGCAGGAAATAGCAGACTGACTACCAGCAAACCGAGCGCGGCGCTTTGGGTAGCACCGACCATGGACGGCTCTACAAAGCGGTTTTTTAGCACCACTTGGATGATCATTCCCGCCACTGCCATCGCAATGCCCGTCAAAATAATCGCAACGGTGCGCGGGATACGGCTGACCAGTAGTAGCGAGCTATCAGAGTTTGCACTATGACTAATGATACTTTGTAAGATACCCGACCACGAAAAGTCAGCCACACCAATAGATAAGCTCAATAACACCAAAAGCCCCATGATAATGAGGCTTGCGGTGTTGATTAACCACGGTGGCATGGCAGCACGTCGATATTTCGAGCCTAAAGTATGGCTAGCGCTTCCTTGCCAATTTGATACTGGCAGAGAAGCGTTAGGTTTGAGCCTAGCACGAGCACGGTGTGAAAATAACGACATAATCTTTATTGGCTTAAAAATGAGCAAGGTTAACGGTAATAATTACCTACTTGTGCAATAATCGCTTGTATAGAGAACGACGTTATTTAGCGTTAGCAAAAGCATCTTTAATCGTTGTGAGATCCTGCATCCATTGGTAATAGCCACCAAACGCTAGGTAAGAGTCTGGGCTTAGATAAACCACTTGCTGCTTGCTCCAAGCGTTGGTTTGCGCGACCAGCGGATTGTCCAATACGGCTTTGGCACCGATACCATCTTCACCAATCGCGGCGCTGCGATCGATAACAAACAACCAGTCTGGGTTGGCTTTTTGGATATATTCAAAAGAGACCGGCTGTCCATGAGGGGCATCGGCAATTTGCTTATCTGCCATTGGCACATCTAGCACCGTATGGATAAACCCGTAACGAGATTTATCGCCATATGCTGACATTTTATTGCCATTAACCATAACGACCAGACCAGTGCCTTTATCTTTAGTGACACCCTTTGTCTCGTCAATAAGCGTATCTATGTTTTGTTGCAATCTAGCGGCCTGATCGCTTTTGCCAAACAACGCACCCAAATCATGCAAACGCTGCTTACTCGACTCATAAATATTAGCCGTGTCGATAGACATATCCAACGTCGGCGCGATGTTTGACAGCTCATTATACTTTTCTGCCATGCGTGAGCCCACCAATATTGCTTGTGGTTGCATGGCATTCAATGCCTCAAGATCTGGCTCAAACACAGTGCCGACCGCTTTTGGTTCAGGCTGCGTTTTTGAGTGTAAATTGTCTAACAACAAACTGCCTGGCATACCGTCAACAGCCACATCTAGTGCTGCCAAGTCTTGCATCAAGGTCATGTCATAAACCACCAACGGTGAGGGACTCATTGCCAATTCAACATCACCCTTAACCGTATTCACCGTGATTTTTTCAGCAGAGACGGCATCGTTATTGGCCACGTTTGACGACTCATTGGCCGTTTGATTGGTAGCTGTAGCATCAGCGGTGTCAGTCTCAGGCGAGCTACAACCTGTCACACTGATAGCAGTGACTAGAGCTGTCATCATCAATAATGGACGTTTAAAAATAGGATTAGTACGACGGTGTGATAATGGGGTAGTAGACATAAGGGACTCGGTATATCAGGATGTTTAAGCAGTCTGTTAATAAGACAACTGCACAGGTAGCACAATAGAAATAGAAAATGATGAGAGCAGCTGGGCAGAGTAATGCTCATATCAAAGGGGTGCCGATAGAGCGCCTGTCAGTTTTACTCTCTAGCCTTATTCTTTTGGGTTGAGCGTTTTATGGTTTGGATATTTTTATGGGTATCAGTTTTTGATCATGATACGGAAAAACCAAACAGCCGTTATGATAAAGTAGTTGAGACTCATTATCAATAATAATAATGATAATGATTTTTATTGACGATAAGTATTTATCTAAAAGACTTATTAAAAAAGCGAGCTAAATACGGGCGAGATGGCAGTAATGCTCAATAGTTATAGGACATCTGTCAGAGATAAGAGGCAATGAGTTCACAAAGCAAAGAAAATATTATAAATTATTATTGATAATAATTATCGTTTGCATTATTATCAACGCCATTCCACCTCGGATAATAAACATTAGGCTGTTATGAGTTCAACGGATTTAGAGACACCACCAACCAGATTGATACTGCTATCTCTTCTCGTAGTAGTAGGGCTGCATGTACTCACCGCAGTCGCCTTGGCGGTGATCAAAACGCCCAAACCACAGCCTGCGCCAAAAGAAGATATCACGCCTGTCGAAATAGAGTTTGTGACGTTACCTGCTAATAATGCAGTAGCGAAAGTAGAAACGAAAGAACCTGTGCAGCAGGTCAAAAAGGTCACCGTCAAAAAAGAAGTGCAACCTAAGCCTGTACAAAAGCCAAAAGCAGAGCCACCGCCTAAGAAGCATGTCGAGACACCTATAGAACCAGCGAAGCCTGTGGTGAAAAAAGTATCTGAAACACCGCCAATCATCGCAACCGAAAAAACATCTACTGAGAGTAGTCAAAAGCCTGTACCAAAAGAAGCAGCACCCAAAAAGATCAGCCCAGAACCGACAGTTGATACATCAGCTGCTGATGAACAGCGCAAAGAGGCTGCTGCTCGAGCCAAAAAAGCCGCTCAAGAAGCACAAGACAGAGCAGCGCAAGAAGCCAAAAGAGTCGCGGATGCTAAGGCTGCGGCACAAGCAAAAGCTGCTAGAGAAGCAGAAGCCGCCGCCCAAGCACAAGCCGCTAGAGAAGCAGCTGAGGCAGCTGCGGAAGCTGCTGCTCGAGCACAGAGTAATGAGCCTGTAAGCTTTACTGCGAGCGCTGCCAATTGGGCCTCTGCGCCAAACTTTAGCTTTCCTGATCGTGCGGCACGTAGAGCGCGTTCAGGTGATACGCTCAACGTGGTATTGGTATTGCGTGTCAATAAACAAGGTGGTATCGATAGCGTGCGAGTGGCGCAGTCTTCAGGCAATACTTTGCTGGATAAAGAAGCCCAGCGTCAAGTACGCTCTGGCAAGTTCAAACCCTTTACCAAGAATGGCGCACCCGTGGTGGGCAATGTGACCTTGCCGATCAGCTATGCGGTTCCTTAAGTATTTATATTTTATAACAACGTATTTATTGATAATCTTTCATAATAAGACAAGGCATGATACTCATTTTAGTAGCATGTGATGGCATAAAACATTAAGGAGTCTGATATGGACTTTATGCAATACTGGCAGATCAGCGACATGGTGACAAAGACGTTATTCTTTTTGTTACTTGCGTTATCTATTCTCTCTTGGGTGACAGGTATCGTCCGCGTATTGCAAAGTCGCAAACTGGCGACCAGTGTAGCAGATGACTTGAGTCAACAACTACAAGCAAAGCAGGCCGATTTGGTCGGCTCCGATGCTGCCGCTCGTCGTTTGGTCACTGAACAGACGTTACTCAAGCACATAGGGCGCTACCGTTTTGCCAGCGAGCGCGGCTTACCTATTCTTGGAACGACGGCAGCGATCGCGCCATTTATCGGCTTATTTGGCACGGTGTGGGGCATTTTCCACGCGCTGCATAATATTGGTATGAGTGGACAGGCAGGATTGGGACAAGTGGCAGGCCCCGTTGGTGAGGCACTAATTATGACGGGTCTTGGTATCGCTGTGGCTATTCCAGCTGTGGTGTTTTACAACCTAGCAGTACGTATCAATCGCCGTGTGATGTATCAAGCCAATGATAGAGCACATGATCTGTTGTCCGGGTCTGCTGAGCCTGTGCCATCGTCTACTAGCCCGAATGCGGGCGCAACATCGGTGCAGGCGGTTAAAGGCAATCGCTCAAATACTATCGATGCAGCAGTAGACACGCAGCAAGCGCGCCACTACAGCAGCTCTGTGGCAGAATAAAAAAGCACCTCTTGGTGGCATGACAATAAACACAAGTATTGAGAATAATTATGGCATTTCAACTGGGTGATGATGACGTTCAAGGTATGAATGAGATGAACCTCATTCCGCTTATCGATATCATGCTGGTATTGATGATTATCTTTTTATTGACAGCGACCGTGCTGAATCCGACGGTTCCTTTAGATTTGCCAAAGACCAGTGCTGAGGTCAATCAAACGCCGCCAGAAGCCATTCAAATCAGTATTGATAAAGACGCGGGGATATTTTGGGACAGCGATCCCATCAGCATGGAAGCGCTAGAGGCGCGTTTGCAGGAGCAAGGCGCAACCGGCAAAGATCCTTCAGTACAACTGCGCGCCGATAAAGAAGGTAAGTATGATACGGTCGCTCAGGTCTTGGCGGCTGCCAGTCAAGCAGGACTTACCAAGATTGCCTTTGTCAATGAATAATAGCAGCGATAAACGGTAGTAAGTAGTAATAAGCAGCGAAATGCAACGTCCGTTACAGCAAAAAATTGTCGATATAAATCAACAAGCCAATGAATAGCACGAGCGCCATAACAATAATAAGAACGATCAAAATAATAAGCTTCTCTCCGACCTCAGTGACGACTTAAACCTCAAATTAAGTCATCACTGAGGTTTTCTTTTTACCAGCCATAGCCAAATGGACGGTAGCCAAAGCCCAGATGTCCGTAACCAAACGGATAAGGCGAGCGCAAGTAATCCAGATCGCGCTGACGGATATAGTAGTAGCGTCCTTGAGAGTAAGCTTCTTCTAATTTCTCAATACCTTCTAATGGACAGACTGGCTGCCAGTCATAGCCTTCGCGACCGAGCTTATAAGCGTTCAGCTCGGTACAGTAGTTTTTGAGACCTTGCTGTCGTCCTTGCTCCCACTGTATGCGGTTAGGACTGGCGCCTCCGACACTGGCGCAGCTGTTGGTATAGTGCCCGAAGTAAGCCCCTGAACGACCTTGTAGACCATCGGCATAACCGACTTCTTGCCAGTTACTGCTTTGACATTGCTGCGGGGTCAGGCTTTGGGTAGTGGCACAGCCTGACACTGTTAGTACGATTGCGCCAAGTAATGATAAGCTTATGCCAGTGTTGCTCAGGAGTTTACCTGTCAGCTTGCTAGCGATATAAGCGCTTGACGAGTTTGACTTAATAAGATAATTCATAATAAACCTGCGCGCGTTTAAAATTATGGTTTATCATAGCACTTTTTTACGCCGACCACTTTTTGTATCTGGTTTTTGTATGTGGCTATGCTACTGATGATTAGGCACGCTAAATGTCTGATTTAACAGTATAACTGACAAATAAAGAGTGAGCCATATAGCCAGTTTTTGAATAGTAGTTGAGTGGCAGTGCTTGATTTTTGCGGGTTCGAGCTCATTATAAGTCTTGCTATATCGTTATCTGTCATGTGAGTAGCAGCCAGTTCACGTTAACGATTTATAGGATAGTTATTTATAAAGCCGTTATTTTTACTGTTGGCGTAGACAGCGGTTATTAGCCGTGGCAGTTATATTGATATTGTTTAGCATCATTTTTATTTAGTTAAAAGGCCAGAGCATCATGGGAACATTGATTGGCGTTATCATTGTACTATTCGTCTTAGGGAGTATGATGGCGCTCAAACCGAATGGTATCGATCAGCGTTTAGACAAGCTGCGTATGACCGCACGCCGTTTGCAGCTTAATCCAAAGCTCGTTGCTTGCCCTGATTGGATCAAAGGTCGTGATAATGAATATGGCCGCGGTATGCTTGGACAGTATTGTCTGATATTAGAAGAGACCAAACTGCCGCACACACGCTATCAAGTGATCGATGGACAATGGCGACCAGATAGCAGTTTTGTTGATACCAGCGATGATGCAAAAACACTCCATATTCCAAGTGCCATTCGCTCTACGCAAAGCAGCAATAATGTGACGGTGAAAAAAACCGATTTTAGTTTGGACAAAGCACCATTAGAGCTACCAGTGAGCATTGAGCCGTTTGTTAAAGGGCTGATGACCAAGGCCAATAGCATTATCATTTATTGGGAAGACATTGCTTACGTGCGCCCAAACTCTAATCCCACGTATCATCAGCAACGGATTGAGGCAGATCTGTTAGTGCTCAAAGCCAATCTTGAGAAATGGGCGATACAAATGCAAAAAGACGCGAGAGGCTAGTAAAGCGCTTTTTTGTCTCCATTAAAGGGCGATATGCAAGTAGTTTTTCATATTCAGTTTATTTAAAGTTGACAGTTTATCGCTTAGCAGTGTAACGTCTTTATAACTATATCTTTATTTTATGGTTATAATTTGTTTTATAACCTTTTTTATCAGCAGCTACTATTACTATAAATCGCTGAGTCATGGCTAACCCCTGATCATCAGCACCCATAAATTACTCTGCTGCTGACTGTAATGTTACTTTCAATCTACTTATACTTTTAATCACTTATATTATGGTGTCGTCAAATATGGCAAAAACCACAACCAAAAAAACCGCAGCATCAGCTGCTGACAGCCCAAAGGGCAAGTCTTTGGTGATTGTAGAATCACCAGCCAAAGCAAAAACGATTAATAAATATCTTGGCGATGATTTTATCGTACGCTCGAGCATCGGCCACGTCCGTGATTTACCAGTTAGTGCAAATAAAAGCGCAAAAAAAGCAACCACGACCAAAAAAGATGACAGTCTGACCAAAGAAGAAAAAGCACAGCAAGCACTGGTGCGCCGTATGGGCGTAGATCCAGAGCATGATTGGGCGGCGGTCTATGAAGTATTGCCAAACAAAACCAAGGTCATCAAAGAGCTCAAAGCACTGGCCAAAGACGCTGACAAAATCTATCTGGCAACGGATATGGATAGAGAGGGGGAGGCGATCGCTTGGCATCTAAAAGAAGTTATCGGTGGGCCTGATAGCAAGTATCAACGTGTGGTCTTTAACGAGATTACCAAATCAGCCATCCAAAATGCCTTTAAACAACCCTCAAAGCTTGATATCGATCGCGTCAATGCTCAGCAAGCGCGCAGATTCTTGGACCGTGTCGTTGGCTTTATGGTATCGCCACTATTATGGCAAAAGATTGCTCGCGGACTATCAGCAGGCCGTGTGCAGTCAGTTGCTATGCGCTTGGTTGTTGAGCGTGAGCATGAAATTCGCGCGTTCATTCCAGAAGAATACTGGCAGATTCATGCAGATACACATGTCGCTCATGATAAAACCAAAAAAGCCTCAGATGCAGAGCAAATCGGTATCCGTCTAGAGGCGACCAAGCAGGGCGGCAAAACGCTAAAGCTTGGTAATAAAGAGCAAACCGATAAAGTGCTTGAGATACTCAAAGCAAGCGATTTTATCGTTAAAGAGCGTGAAGAGAAGCCAACCCAGTCACGTCCTAGCGCACCCTTTATCACTTCAACTTTGCAGCAAGCAGCCAGTACGCGTCTAGGGTTTTCGGTCAAAAAGACCATGATTTTGGCGCAGCGTCTGTATGAAGCGGGTCACATCACTTATATGCGTACCGATTCGACTTTTTTGTCTGGCGATGCGCTCGCGGCTGTCCGTGGTCATATTGAAGACAGCTATGGCGCAAAATACGTGCCAGAAAAGCCAAATTTTTATGGCAATAAGCAAGGTGCTCAAGAGGCGCATGAAGCGATTCGTCCTTCTAATGTCAACTTAAAGTCAACGCAAATGAAAGGCGTTGAGCGTGATGCTATTCGTTTATACGAGCTGATCTGGCGGCAGTTTGTGGCTTGTCAGATGACGCCTGCTAAGTATCTATCAGTCAATCTTTTGGTAGAGGCGGGTAATGTCGAGCTAAAAGCGCGCGGCCGTACGATGACTTTTGATGGCTATACTCGTGTTATGCCGCCGGCCAAAACTGATGATACGCTGCTCCCTGATGTCAAAAAAGGCGATAAGCTCACCCTAGATAAGCTCGATCCGAGCCAACACTTTACCAAGCCGCCACCGCGCTATACTGAGGCAAGTCTTGTCAAAGAGCTTGAGAAAAAAGGTATTGGTCGTCCCTCGACTTATGCCTCAATTATCTCGACCATTCAAGATCGTGGTTATGTGAAGCTTGAGAACAAGCGCTTGTTTGCCGAAAAAATGGGCGATATCGTCACCGATAGATTGACAGCCAGCTTCCCAGATTTGATGGATTATACCTTTACTGCTGCGCTTGAAGACAAGCTCGATCATGTCGCCGAGGGTGAGCAAGATTGGAAAGACGTGCTCGATAATTTCTATGGCGAGTTTAAGACTACTCTTGAGCATGCCAAAGGCAAAGATGGCATGCGTCCGAATGATCCGACTGATGTGCCAGATGTGCATTGCGATATTTGCGATCGTCCGATGCAGTTGCGTACAGGCTCAACAGGCGTATTCTTAGGGTGTACTGGCTATAACTTGCCGCCGAAAGAGCGCTGTAAAGGCACCAAAAATCTAATGCCAGTCGAAGCGTTTGCCAATCTAGATGATGCAGAAGGGGATGATGAAACGGCAGAAGTCAAAGATTTGATGGAGAAAAAACGCTGTCCGAAATGCGGCACCGCGATGAATGGTTATATCGTTGATGGTGGTCTCAAGCTACACATCTGCGGTAATAACCCTGATTGTGACGGTTATATTCTAGAAGAAGGTAAGTTTGAAGTACCAGGCTCAGATGCGCCAACCATCGACTGTGACAAGTGTGATGGTCAGATGGAGCTAAAGACAGGTCGCTTTGGTCCGTATTTTGCTTGTCAGAAATGCGATAACACCCGCAAGGTGCTAAAAACAGGCGAAGCAGCACCGCCGCGTATGGATCCTATTCATCTGCCAGAGCTGAAATCGACCAAACATGATGATTACTTCATCTTGCGTGAAGGGGCGGCTGGCATGTTCCTTGCGGCTTCTAAATTTCCAAAGGTGCGTGAGACTCGTGCGCCCAAGCTCGCTGAGCTACGTGAAATAAAAGATAAAATGGAAGACAAGTTCCAATATCTGTTTGAGGGACCAGATGAAGATCCAGATGGTAACCCAACTATATTACGTTGGTCACGTAAGAAAAAAGAGCAGTACATCGGCTCTGAGAAAAACGGCAAGGCCACCCGTTGGGGTGTGTACTGGCGTAAAGGCGAGTGGGTAGAAGAGTAACCACTTTTCTACCGGTCATAAAAAAACCTCTTAACCGTATACAATAGTTAAGAGGTTTTTTATGGCTAATATATATAGTATTAGTTCATCTCGATAATACCGCAAGCAACACGGTCACCTGATGCGCCTGATGGTTGGCTGGTGTAATCGTCAGCGCCAGAATGTACGATAAAGGCGCGGCGATTCACGCTATACTTACCTGCTTTATCGGCCGTGATTTTTTTGTTCACATAGTTGATAGTAGCGACGCCATCTTCATTGGCTGTCAGGTTAGGTAGGTCACCTGCATGACCATTCATATCATCGGGATTAGAATGTGGTTTGTTGTCAGGATTGAAGTGACCGCCTGCCGCTTTACCCATATCAGCACAGCTACCTGTCTCATGAATATGTAGTGCAACCGTTTGGCCCGGCTGTAGATTCATGAGCTTACCGTAGACTTGTACACCGCCATCGACAGGACGCAGGAACATCTGTCCGACTTCGTTCTTATCACCGCTCACTGCTTTGATGGTAGATTTTAGTGCTGGCTGATTGACAGGATTGCCTGTTTGCATTTGACCTTCGACCGTTTGGCAACCAGTCATGGCTAACGCTGATCCGCATAGTAGGGCACTTGCAAGCATTGTCTTATTCATTATTATCTCCAGTTATTTTATTCATTATTTAGAACGTAGTTAAAGTCACAAATATCTGTATTTATTGTTCTGTTAGAGCGCGTATCGATATTCGTTAACATCATCGTCAGTATAGCCAAGCAAACCCTATAGTTATTCATTAAATGCGCAACAATCGGTTAATAAATGTAAGTAACGTATGGGTTTGAAAAAGCAGATGGCAAAAAAATTAATGACATCAAATGAACGACAGAATGCATAGATTACATAAAAACACGAATTGGTAATGACCAAGGTGTTAGTAAACTAATGATCAATAAGCATAAAAAAGCCGCCCATCATAGTGATGAGCGGCTTTTATGTTTTAAGCATTGACTAACGAATACTCAATTAGTTGTGTAGCGCTTTGCCTGCCGTTTTATCAACCGTTACTTTTGCAGGCTTGAGCGGTTTTGGCATATCTACCAAAGCAACCTTTAAAATCTCTTCAATCGTTGCAACTGGCTGAATGGTCAAGCCTTCTTTGACATTATCAGGGATATCGGCCAAATCACGCTCATTACTTTCTGGAATCAAGACATGCTTGATGCCGCCGCGATGCGCTGCCAGTAGCTTCTCTTTGAGACCACCGATACGTAGGATTTTGCCGCGCAAGGTGATCTCACCTGTCATGGCGATATCTGGACGAATGGCAATACCTGTCAAGGCAGAGACCAGTGCAGTCGTCAATGCACCACCAGCAGAAGGACCGTCTTTTGGCGTGGCGCCTTCTGGCATGTGCACATGGATATCTGTGGTTTTGACTGTCTCATAGTCAATGCCAAGACTGTCACCGCGAGCACGCACCACACTCATCGCCGCACGAATCGACTCCTTCATCACATCGCCAAGTGAGCCGGTGAAGCTAAGCTCACCTTTACCTTTCATAGCGACCGCTTCAATAGTAAGCAGCTCGCCGCCCACTTGTGTCCACGCAAGACCAGTGATACGTCCAATCTCAGGCTCTTCTTCCGCCAGACCGTAGTCGTACTGATGTACACCTAGATAGTCATCGATGTTCTTGTCATCGACGGTCACTAGCTGACGTTCCGCTTTTTTCGGAGCGCGCGCGCCATGAGTTTCAACCGAACCGCGTACTACTTTGCGGCAGATTTTATTGACTTCACGCTCAAGGTTACGCACACCCGCTTCACGCGTATAGCTTCGTACGATACTGTGTAGGGCCGCTTCAACGATTTCAATTTCACCTTCTTTAAGGCCGTTATTCTTGATCGCTTTTGGCACGAGGTATTTCTGTGCGATATTGACCTTTTCTTCTTCGGTATAACCCGGCAGACGAATGACTTCCATACGGTCAAGTAGCGCAGGTGGAATATCCATGCTGTTAGCCGTACAGATGAACATCACTTGCGACAAATCTAAGTCCATATCTAAATAATGGTCGTTAAAGGTGTCGTTCTGTGATGGATCCAATACTTCAAGCAATGCTGATGCTGGATCACCGCGGAAGTCTTGCGCCATCTTATCGATTTCATCCAATAAGAACAGCGGGTTTTTGACTTCTACTTTGGCCAGTGACTGAACGATTTTACCTGGCATCGCACCGATATAAGTACGGCGATGCCCACGAATTTCCGCTTCATCACGTACGCCACCCAGTGCCATACGGACAAATTTACGACCTGTGGCACGGGCAATCGACTCACCTAATGAAGTTTTACCCACACCTGGAGGGCCAACGAGACAAAGAATCGGGCCACGAAGTTTTTTCACGCGAGATTGTACGGCGAGATATTCTAAGATGCGGTCTTTCACATCTTGCAAGCCATAATGATCTTCGTCCAGCACCGTTTTTGCCTTATCTAAATTGATTGAGACTTTGGTCGTCGCATTCCACGGCGTATCCAAAATCCACTCAATGTAGTTGCGTACCACTGACGATTCGCTTGATGCAGGTGGCATCATTTTGAGCTTTTTAAACTCTTGCTCTGCTTTTTTGCGCACATCATCTGGCAAGTCAGCATCTTCTAGACGCTGCTCTAGCTCAGCGACATCATCTTCGCCATCAAACGCGCCATCATTGAGATCTGATAGCTCGTTTTTGATCGCTTTCATCTTTTCGTTTAAGAAGTATTCGCGCTGATTGTCTTCCATCTGCTGACGGACCGCATCTTGAATATCTTGCTCGATATTTTGCTCAGCACTTTGCTTGACCAGATATTCCGTCAAGGTGTTGATATGCGTTTTGATATCATTTTCTTCTAAGAACGACTGTTTAACATCCAAATCCATCGAGACGCGAGTTGAGATAAAGTACACAAGCTCAAGCAAATCATCGATACGTTTGGCCACGCGGGTCAGCTCACGGGCATTACGCAGACGAGCATCAGCATAGCCTTCAAACAGGGTGGTCAACGCCTGAATAGTGTTTTTCTTCTGGCTCTCATCCATGCTGACATCAAGATCAGCACGCTCAAATCTCGCCATCAATAAGTCGTCATGACTTTCGATATTGTCGACACGGGCGCGATATTGACCTTCGATGAGTACTTTGATGCAGTTCTCATCGCTGTCATGCGGCATGGTGCTGACGATGCGGCACACCGTACCGTATTGATACAAGTTGTCTTGATCAATGTCTTCGGTCAATGAGTCTTTTTGGGCGACGACCAGTACTTTGTTGCCATACTCAGCTTGTGCCAGCTCAACGGCTTTGACCGATGGCGCGCGTCCCACAAACAAGGCAATCTGCATGTGCGGGTAGACAACCACATCTCGCAATGCCAAGAGTGGCAAGTAGTTTTCAGGTTGGTTGTCGTTTACATCTTTATTATTAGAGTCAGTGTTATCAAGACCAGTGTCTGTCTCATTGGTTGACGCCGCTTTTTGTGCTGCATTCGACAAGGTCTCTGCCTCATTGTTGTCTGTAGCAGTGGATGAAACGTCGACATCAATGTCGATATTGTCTTGGGTAATTTTATGTTCACTCATATATTTTTCCTCTTTCCCCGGACTTGTAAAGTCAAGTTCGTGGTTCATGTCTAGATAAATGGTGTCCACAGATAAAATTGCAAGTCTCATTGGCAAAGATGCACAGTTATCTTTGTTAAATAGTGCGACAAACGCCGACGTTTCAATGCGGTTATTGGATTAAAAAGTTGGATTAAAAATGCTGTGTCTGGATTAAATAAGTAAAATCTCACCATTAGATAGCGAGAGCGTGTGTGAGATGCGGGTGTCTAATCGGTTCTATGCATGGGCTTTATACCCAAAATAAGGTAAACTGGCGCCCGTCTAAAAACAGGGGCTGTTAGGGCAGTATTTTAGACATCATAGCGATATTCATTAGTGTCAATATTCATCGGTCTCAATGAGACCAAGTTATAAAGAGCAAGGGGCAATACATGGCCATCAATGCGGTACTGCTGGCAGTTATTATTATGCTAGGACTGTCACTTTCGCGCGTGCACGTGGTGCTCAGTTTATTAATCGGGGCGCTGGCAGGTGGTCTGTTAGCGGGTCTGGGTATTACCGATACGCTCAATGCCTTCCAAGAAGGTATCCGTAATGGCGCACAGATTGCGCTATCGTATGCCTTGCTAGGGGCGTTTGCCGTGGCGATCGCGCACTCGGGATTGCCGCAGTCATTGGCAGGGGCGGTGATTAGACGCATTGATGCTGCGGGCACGAGTGGCATGATTAAATATATGCTGTTTGCAGGCCTCATTACCATGAGCTGCTTTAGCCAAAACCTAATCCCCATTCATATTGCCTTTATTCCACTGCTGGTACCGCCACTGCTTTTGGCGTTCAACCGTATGCAGATTGATAGACGCCTGATTGCCTGTCTGATTACCTTTGGACTGGTCACCACCTATATGTTTATACCGTATGGGTTCGGCGATATTTACCTCAATCAAATTATGCTAAAAAACGTCGGTGAAGCGGGCATTGATGTTGCCAATATTTCTGTGGTGAAGGCCATGGCAATTCCTGCGCTTGGCATGCTCATTGGTCTGCTGGTCGCGGTATTTATAAGCTACCGTAAGCCGCGCGAGTATCAGCAGATTGCGATAGATCAGCAAGCGCATGATGCCGTCGTAGAAGGCGATGCATTAAGTAAAACAGCCGCTGGCGCTCAGTCGCAAAGCAAGCTAAAGACGCTGGTTGCATTGGCTGCTATCGTGACGGCTTTCGTCGTGCAGCTATACACTGATTCGCTACTCTTGGGTTCGATGTTTGGCTTTGGAGTCTTTATGGCGACAGGCGTGGTCAAGTGGCGTGATGCTGATGGCGTCTTTAATGATGGTATCAAATTGATGGCGATGATTGGCTTTATTATGATTACGGCGCAGGGTTTTGCGGAAGTCATGAAAGCCACTGAGCAGATTCAGCCACTCGTTGATGGGGCGGCGTCACTGTTCGGTGGTAATAAAGCGATGGCAGCATTTATCATGCTCTTGATTGGTTTGATTGTGACCATGGGTATCGGCTCGTCCTTCTCGACCATTCCTATTTTGGCCGCGATCTATGTACCGCTATGTATCTCTTTAGGGTTTTCGCCATTAGCAACGGTTGCTATTATCGGTACAGCTGGCGCGCTTGGTGATGCCGGTTCTCCTGCGTCAGATTCGACATTGGGGCCAACCTCTGGTCTTAATATTGATGGACAGCATGACCATATCAAAGACAGTGTGGTGCCAACCTTTATTCACTACAATATTCCGCTACTGGCATTTGGTTGGATCGCCGCGATGGTGCTGTAGTAAATGATTTGAATGATTGGGTTTGATAGGAGAGGCGAGTATAAACAATCACTATACTCGCCTTTTTTCGTTTCTATTAATTGCTCAAACTGCCTATATTTTTAACAATCTTTATCAAAATCCTCAATCTCACCGTTCAAACTGCTCAAAAACGCATCACTTTGCGCAAGTAGCTCATTTAAGCGTTCTTCATTGACTAATCGTGTCATCTCATCAGTGCTAAACGGCTGCTCTTGACTGTAATAACGTTGCTCTCTAGCGTCATCGCTACCTAACCTTTGCAAATATTCATCCACACTGTCTGCACTGGAAACAGCAGCGCTAGAGTCTTTTTCAAATTGTTCATCGTCTTTCATCAAAACCACCTTAAGCCACTTGGCGTAATTAAGCCATCTAATGGCACATCCCACGGCTGACGCGCTAATTGTTCAACCACTTGAAAGTCATAACACCAGCCAATTTTTAATGGTTTCTTGGCCCCTGAGCGATAGCTTTTGCCAAGCGTCGTATCATAAAAACCGCCACCCATGCCCATACGATTGCCGTGTTTATCTACCGCGACTAACGGACAGATGATCACATCTAATTCTGACGCCCATAATAGAGCGCGGCTATGATTTTGTTTCATGCCGAGCTGATGAATGCGAGTGGGGACATTGATTAGTTTTGAGTGGTAAACAGGTACAAAACGCAACCGTTTATCATCACTGCCATTACTAGTACGACCGAGAGAACCAACGACAGGTAAATAAGGAGAATAGCCTAAGCATATGCACCAATCCAGCAGTGGCTGAGTGGGTAGCTCACCAAATCCATCATAATATAGCCCAATACGTGCATTTTTTGATAGCCGCTGCTGTAATTTGCTCAAATGCAAGCTCGCTGCTTGCGCCATATTCCTACGCGCGCCATCACTTAACTGACGACGCTGGCGAGTGAAGTGCCGTCTGGGTGGATTACTTAGCGTAGGTTCTTGTGAGTTAAGCATTTTTGACTCAGTGGGCATGGTTTCAGAGTGCATAGGTATCTTATCCAATGATATATCAGATTGATGAGGGGCGCTTCTAGACATTCGTTTTTAGGCATTGACCAAAGTGATTTGTGAATATTCAATACGCCTTAGTCATGCTATCATAACGCCACTTTATATCGTATTCTCCTTTATGTGCAGCGGATGTTGCATTTTTTAGAGCAGTCATAAAACAACAAACCATCAAAGAGGGTAGTTATGTCGACACAGAATCAGGCAACTCGTACCGAAAAAGACACCATGGGTAACGTAGAAGTCCCAGCTGATGCCTATTGGGGCGCGCAAACACAGCGTAGCCGCGAAAACTTCAAAATCGGTGGCGAGACTTTGCCGCGTCCGATGATCGAAGCGATGGCACTGGTCAAAAAAGCCGCTGCGATTACCAATGCCAGCCTAGAGCGTATCGAAAGCGATAAGCGTGATCTTATCGTGCAAGCCGCTGACGAAATCATCAATGGTGGTCTGGTTGATCAGTTCCCATTGGTCGTATGGCAGACAGGTTCTGGCACGCAGTCAAACATGAACATGAACGAAGTGCTGGCCAACCGTGCTAACGAAATCGCGGGTTCTGAGCGTGGCAGCTACACGCCAATTCACCCAAATGACCATGTGAACCATGCACAGTCTACCAACGACAGCTTCCCAACGGCGATTCGTGTGGCAGCTGCGCGTCAGATCAACAGCTTACTTATCCCAGCGGTCAAAGCGCTACGTGATACCTTAGATAAAAAGTCCAAAGAGTTCGATAGCATCGTCAAAATCGGCCGTACGCACTTACAAGACGCCACGCCTTTGACCCTAGGCCAAGAGTTCAGCGGCTATGTAAGCCAACTTGACCACGCATTGACTCGTATCGACAACGCGCTACAAGGTCTATATGAATTGCCACTAGGCGGTACTGCGGTTGGTACTGGTCTAAACGCCCATCCTGACTATGCCGTAAAAGCAGCTGAGCAACTAGCGACTTTGACGGGCTTGCCATTTGTCACATCCCCAAATAAATTTGAAGCACTAGCGGCGCGTGATGCCGAAGTATTTGCTTCTGGCGCGCTAAAAACCCTAGCAGGTAGCCTCAATAAAATCGCTAACGACGTACGCTGGCTCGCTTCAGGTCCTCGTTGTGGTTTGGGTGAGTTGACGATTCCAGAGAACGAGCCAGGCTCTTCTATCATGCCAGGTAAAGTGAACCCAACGCAGTCAGAAGCGATGACCATGGTTGTGGCACAAGTGATGGGTAACGATACGACGATCAGCATAGCTGGCGCATCAGGTAACTTTGAGCTAAACGTGTATAAGCCTGTGATCGCATTTAACTTGTTGCAATCTATCAAGCTGCTTGGCGATGCTTGCAACAGCTTTAACGAGAACTGTGCCGTTGGTATCGAGCCAGTAAAAGACAAAATCGATGATTTCTTGCATAACTCATTGATGCTAGTGACGTCATTAAACCGTCATGTTGGTTATGAAAATGCAGCAAAAATCGCTAAGACGGCTTATAAAGAAAACAAAACGTTGAAGCAAGTGGCGGTTGAGCTAGAGCTATTAACTGAAGCACAGTTTGATGAGTGGGTCATTCCTGCTGATATGGTACATCCTAAGTAAGCTATCTAATAGTTTTTTAGAATAGTAAAAAGACCTTGTCATTTGGCAAGGTCTTTTTTATTATCAAAAAACTAAACTTAATTAGAACTTATAAAGCAAACCAAGCGTGGTCGACGCTTCAGTACGTGAGTCGACCATTGGGCTATCATATTGCTCATTGGGTACATAGCTCACGCTTTGATTGGCAAACCCTGCCCATTTATCGTTAAAGTCGTAGTTGGCACTAACGCTGACATACGGATTCAAGCTCGAGTTAGATTTATAAGCGGCAACGCCTGTCTCCGCTGACTCTTCTTCACTGACGCCATAGTAGTATTCATTGTAGGCCGCGTCATGATACTCAAAGCCGATGCTTGGATAGACCGTCAGCTTGTTTCTCGTGATCTTGGCAAGGTAAGTTAAGCGACCAGTATTACCGCCACTTTCGTCCAACACATCGGTCGCAAACTGACCACGAAACGCACCGATAGGCGTGCGACGCTGGTAGCTTATACCTGCTTCTGCAGATAGTTTACGCTCATCGAGACCTTGCAGGGCACCATTAGCATCATCAGGATCAAACGAATTCCCTGCGAGCTGCGCGTAAGCAGAGAGCTGATTGACACCATCATTGATCAAGTACGCACCCGCTTGAGCACCGCGCGCATAGATCCTATTATTGTCATAAAAAATGCCCGGTAGCACACGCACTTCAGTGCTGTCTTCGAGATCATAGGCGGATTTTACCGCCATGACATTGACCCCAACGCTCAATTCGGCGTCTTTGTCAGTCGGTAGGTTTTTATTAAGAAAAGGGATGGCACTAGACAGGCTAGACACACTGAGTAATGCCGTAGCAGTTAACGTGCTCAGCATGGCTCGCGTAGAGAAGTGAGGTTGCGCTGCAAGTTTTAACATAATTGGGTCTCGTAAGTGAGTATAAATAACGGGGTAGTAAGATCAGGTAAAAAACGAGCAAAAAGCGAATAAGAATAAATGGTCTAAATAATTCGGCTGTTATTGGTAGTTATTTAGCAATGATAGATAAATACGCGCATTTACTCAATGGCTTTTAGCACTTGTAGGATTTGCTGATGAATATCTTGCCACCACCAGACAAAGCCAATACTAATAATCAGCATCGCAAGCCATGGCAATAGTTGCCAGATTATGCTCACGTTAACAGGCTCTGGTGCAAATTTCTTGGGATCAATATAAGTGGGGTAGTTATTTATATAGCCACCACTTTGGTCGAAATCGGCAGTATCTGCGGTGTTGTTTAAGTCTACAGGGGTTTGGATATTATTATCAGCAAATATATTGGTAAGCGGCGGATTACCGCGCTGATTATCGTGTAAGCTCGTTTGATAGCTTGGCTGATGATTGCTTGCATAGTTCGCTTGGACCGCGTTTTGATAAGCTTGCTGAGCTTGCGCCATAGCTGCTTGCTGTGCCAGCTCTCGCTTACGATAAACGAGAGCAATAGGCAAGGCGATAAGCAAGCCAGTAATCGCGCCGCCGATGTGACCGGCATTATCGATACCCGGTACGGCAAAGCCATAAACCAAATTAATCGCCATGATGATGATCAAGCTCTTGAGATTGAGTACCATGCCATTGACCGATATTTTAAACAGGGCAGCGATCAGTAACGCCGCACCGATACCCATGATACCACCAGAAGCTCCCGCTGATAGGCCGGGCTGTCCTGTTCCTTCTATGATACTTTGCCATGTGACATAGTTATTGAGCAAGTTACCACCGATGGCTGCTAGTAAAAACAATGCCAAAAACTTGGCTGAGCCAAATATCGGCTCGGCAATCTGCCCAAAAAAATACATGGCAAAGCCGTTAAATAGGAGATGCATGAGACCAATGTGCAAAAACGCACTACTCACCAAGCGCCATGGATCATCCATCATCGTTAAGGGTAAGGCGTTGGCACCCCATTTAACTAACGCTTCAGTTGACGGGTTATTGGCATCGACGCCCGTGACTAGCTGCATGACAAATAGCCCGATAAAGCTGGCTAATAGCAGGGTAGTGACGGGCGCTGTTTTTAATAATTGTTGAATGGTCATAAAGGCTAACTGTCATCAAAAAGTTATAGAGACAGTATAAAGGGTATGAGCAAATTATGTTATGTATAGCCAGTTTTAAACGTTGATTGTTCTACAATCAGCCGCTCTAAAAACGACCCACTTTGAGGTTTTCATACGTGCCTTTTACCAAGATATTATCCGTGACAGTATTGATATCGGTATGACCAGAGAATGCCATAGATATATCACACTCTTTATAGATAATCTCAAGCGCGCGGCGCACCCCGTCTTCACCATACGCTCCCAATCCGTAGAGAAAAGCGCGACCGATCATCGTGCCTTTTGCGCCCAATGCGATAGCCTTTAGTACATCTTGACCAGAGCGAACGCCACTGTCTAGCCATACCTCGATATCGCTGTTTTCGGCTTGTACTGCCTGTACGATGTCTGCGAGGGCAGAGATAGAAGATAACGCGCCATCCAATTGACGACCGCCATGGTTTGAGACGACTAGGGCATCCGCGCCACTGCGAGCTGCCATAATAGCATCTTCAGGCTCCATGATACCTTTTATGATAAGTTTACCGCCCCACATGTCTTTGATACGCGCCACATCGTCCCAGCTCAGACGCGGATCGAATTGCTCAGCGGTCCACGCAGAGAGTGATGACAGATCCTCAACATTTTGTGCATGACCGACGATATTACCAAACGTGCGACGTTTGGTGCCCAGCATATTCATACACCATTGCGGCTTGGTCATGAGGTTTATGATATTGGTTAGTGTTGGCTTAGGCGGTGCGGATAGACCATTTTTGATGTCTTTGTGACGTTGTCCAAGCACTTGTAAGTCGGCGGTCAAGATAAGTGCTGAGCAATTGGCCTCTTTGGCACGGCGAATCAGATTGGCCATAAATGCTTGATCACGCATGACATAGAGCTGAAACCAAAACGGCTTACTAGTATGAGTGGCGACATCTTCGATAGAGCAGATACTCATGGTCGATAGTGAAAAGGGCACGCCGAATTTTTCAGCGGCGCGTGCGGCATGTATCTCACCATCTGCCCACATCATGCCGGTAAATCCCGTTGGGGCAATGGCTACAGGCATCTTGACTGGCTCACCGATCATACTCGTTGCCAGACTGCGGTTATCCATATCGACCAATACGCGCTGGCGCAGCTTGATACGGTCAAAGTCAGTCTCGTTATTACGATAGGTGGTCTCAGTCCACGAGCCTGAATCGACATAGTCATAGAACATACGCGGCACTTTACGCTCAGCGACACGGCGCAGATCTTCAATATCGGTCATTTTTTCTAGATTTATCATAGGATCCTCACTACAAATAATGTATAGACGGTTTGATGTTATGACGTAAGCAGTTGCTGCAAATCCATCACTGAAAACGGATAATTTAATCGCTGTGATGGAGTCAAAATCACAGGGATAGATGTGGCAAAATCCATCATAAGCGCCTCATCAAAGTCTGCAATATCGACATTTTGGTAAGTGATTGGTTGTACCGACTGAAACTGTGCAAGTATTTGCTCAGCGATATCACACAAATGACAACCAGAGGTCCCTAGTAGCCACCATTGATTGCTATTTTCAGTAGTATTGAGGTTTGAGCTTGCGGCAATAACACGCGCTCGTAATACTTCTATACTATTATTATGCATGGTGAGATCTCTGAGCTTAAAGTATGCCAAAAAATGCTGATTATTAGGCTATTTTGATAAAAAGTAAAAAATAGTTGGTTTATTATTACATCATAAAGAATTGGTGTAAATAATGACAGCGATTGTGAGATTAGGTAAGATGACCTGCTACTGGTCATTACTAATGACTGCTTGTTAATAAAAGACAATGACAGCTATTTTAGGACTATTGGTTCATAGTTGCTGTTTTTAGTTATTAGCAGATGACCTATATTATCTTATTACTTTTTTAATCACTCGGATATCGCGCATGACAAGTTTTGGCAAGTTTATCAAACGTCTGTTATTGGCTATTATGTTATTGGTTGTCGCATTCCATATTTTGGTCACCGGACTACTACTAATCTGGAAAACGCAGCCGATTAACAACAGCATGTTTATGTTGACGCATCGCCTAACGGGTGGCACGGTCACGCAGACATGGGCTGAGTACGATGCCATCGCCAAGTCTGTCAAACAAGCAGCGATCGTGAGTGAAGATTCCACGTTTAGCCAGCACAATGGCTTCGATATCGACGGTATCAAAGCGGCACAAAAGAAAAATGAAGAAACGGGCAAAATGTCCGCTGGTGGTTCAACCATCACCCAACAGCTGGCAAAAAACCTGTTTTTGACCTCGCATCGCTCTTATGTACGTAAGGCAGAAGAAGCTGTCATTACTGTCATGATAGAAACACTGTGGGACAAGGAGCGTATCTTGACCGCTTATCTCAATGTGGCAGAATTTGGTAATGGTATCTATGGTATCGATGCCGCCGCGCACCATTATTTTGATAAATCTGCGGCCAATCTGAACCGAGACGAATCAGCGCTCCTCATTGGGATGCTTACCAATCCGAAGTATTACGAAGACAATCAAGGTGACAGAGGCTTGCGCAACAAGCAACGTATTATCAAAAAACGCATGAAAAACGCCGTATTACCGCAAGCGTCTTAATCTTTTAAAAGAAGCCTTAACAACAAGAATAACGGGAAAGAATAATATAGTTAAGTCTAAATAAAAACGATACAGGATAATAAATTCATTTGATTAAACGCTATTTTTCGCAGCCTCTGGAGACATAGTCACAGCAAGCAAGAAAAATAGCGTTTAATCTTATTGTATCGATTTTATAGTGAACCGACTATAGTTAATAACCTTTAAGACGATAGTATAAAGACGACGGCGCATCGATAACGCAAAAGGAGTAGTAACGTGGTAGAGATAAATAATAATCAGAACAGCGGTGATATGAACGAGATTATCGACGTTAATAGTGTGAGTGAAGATGGCAACGAAAACGTTGATAAAAATATGAGCGTAAGCAGTAACTATAATGATCTGACCGACATCGACTGGCAACGCTCAGAAGACGGCAGCTATTCACCCAGCAGTTATATCAATCGAGATTTGTCTTTATTACAGTTTCATCTGCGTGTATTGGCGCAGGCAGCCAGTCCTCGTCACCCACTGCTTGAGCGCTTGTTTTTTCTCATTATTTTTTCATCGAATCTCGATGAATTCTTTGAGATTCGTGTTGCAGGTATCATGCAAAAGCTCAATATCGGTGACGTATCGACCAGTGCGCATGGTATGCGCCCAAGCGAGGTGTTAAACGAGATCTCTGCGATCACTCACGACGCTATCAATGAGCAATATCGCATTCTGAATGAAGATATTTTGCCCGCTCTTGCGCTCGAGGATATCCGCTACCTAAAACGTGATGAGCTCAATGCCGAGCAGTCTGCTTGGATGAAGCGTTATTTTACCGAGCAAGTCGTGCCAGTATTGACGCCGATAAGCATTGATCCTGCGCATCCATTCCCGCGATTGGTCAATAAAAGCCTGAACTTTATTGCCACATTAGAAGGCAAAGATGCTTTTGGTCGCGACATCAACTTGGCGATTGTACCAGCGCCGCGCAGTCTGCCGCGTGTGATTCGTCTGCCAGATGAGCTAACGGGTGGTAAAGAGCATCATGTGATGCTATCAGCCATCATTCATGAGCATATCGGTGAGCTGTTCCCTGGTATGAGTGTGACGGGTTGTCATCAGTTCAGGCTCACGCGTAATGCAGATTTAGATCTGGCGGATGATGTAGAAGATATCGCCAAAGCGCTAGAAGGCGAGCTTGAAAATCGCCGCTTCGGTGACAAAGTCCGTCTTGAGGTCACAACCGACTGTCCAGCGCACATCAGTGAGTATCTGCTCAACGAGTTTGAGTTGCATGACAATCAGCTGTATCGTGTCAATGGCCCTGTGAATCTGACGCGCTTATTGTTTGATTTTAATATTCCGGGACTGCGTTATCAGCCATTTACTTATGCCGTGCCAAAAGCCTTTCGCCGAGAGATGGATAAATCAGATAAATCATCCAGTATGTTTGCCGCTATGCGTAAAAGCGATGTGCTCGTGCATCATCCGTTTCATGCATTTTCACCCATTATTAATCTGCTTTGGCAGGCAGCTAGCGATCCCAAAGTGTTGGCGATCAAGCAGACATTATACCGCTCAGGTACCAATTCAGAGATCGTCAAAGCGCTTGCCGCTGCCGCTCGTAACGGCAAAGAAGTCACTGCCGTCATTGAGTTGCGTGCGCGTTTCGATGAAGCTTCCAATATTGCTGTCGCCAACTATTTACAAGAAGCAGGTGCGGTTGTGGTTTATGGCATCGTCGGCTACAAGACCCATGCCAAGCTCATGCTCATCGTGCGCCGTGAAGAAGATCGAATCCGCCGCTATGTCCACCTAGGCACAGGCAACTATCATGCGGCCAATGCCAAGGTCTATACAGATTATGGTTTATTCAGTGCCGATCCTGATATCTCAGAAGATGTGCATAAGATATTTCAAGAGCTCACTGGTATGGGCAAACCTGCCAATCTCAAAAAACTGCTACATGCCCCTTTTACGTTGCACGAAAAACTAATGAGCTTTATCGATGACGAAATTGCTCATGCTAAAGCAGGCAAGCGCGCTCATATTATCGTCAAAGCCAATGCCTTGACCGAGCGGCGCCTGATCGATAAGCTGTACGACGCCTCGCAGGCAGGTGTCAAGATTGAGCTGATCCTGCGCTCTATGTGTTGCTTGCGTCCGCAAGTAAAAGGACTGTCTGAAAACATCACTGTACGCTCTATTATTGGCCGATTTTTGGAGCATACTCGTATTTATTATTTCTATAATAATGGGGATGAGCGTTTGTATTGTGGCAGCGCAGACTGGATGGATCGTAACCTGTTCCACCGCGTTGAGGTGGCCTTTCCAATCGAAAATAAGAAGCTTTTTAAGCAGATATATCAAGATGGTTTGATCAATTACTTACAAGACAACACGCAAGCGTGGACACTGGATGGCACAGGCGTTTGGCAGCAGCTTCAGCCAGCAGCAGGGGAGGTGCCACACGTTGCTCAAGAGCACTTATTGAAAGTGATTAATGGTGTTGAAGAGTCCAGCTAACTGATTGAGTGCTATCTTCATCATTTGACCAAGCACTATTTAGTCAAACACTATTTAACCAAGTATTGGTACATACCAGTGCTTGGTTTTTCTGGTTAATGCGCTGTAAAAGTTACAAACTGTGTTGTAACCTCACATTTATTCACATATTGATACGGCAGTACACTGGTGAATCTCACAGTATCCTACCTATAATTAACATCAGTTCTGGTGCAGTTTATTATTTTTATCAAAAACCTCATCACTCATCTATCTAAAAGTAACTGAACAAAAGCAACTGACTAAAAGTGGCTGAGTACATAATGATACCGCACCGGAGAAACTCTAAATTAAGTCAACAATAAAAATAAGGAATAAATCATGAGTACGACGAACAATGATACCTCAGACATCAAAAAAGCAGCAGAGCAAGCAAACGGTCAAGAGATTGAGAAAAATCTAGAAGACAACAAAAAAGTCGATGCGCCTGAATCACTAAGCGAAGAAGAGCAAACAGCGTTCATTGAGGATGACCTACGCACTGACAAATAAGAGTGTGTTTGCAGCATACGTCCAAAGCACTAATCAGATAACGATAATAAATAATGCGAGGGAGACGCCATGACCATGCCAGAAAAAAACAATACTGAAGAAAAATTCCTTGTAGAGGATCCCGCCGTTACGACGCAAGAAAATCCTCAAGGCAGCTACGAAGGCCGAAAGTACCAGCCAAATATAGATGGGCCGGAACAAGCCTCACAGGAGACAGACGAGGTCTATGTCGACCCGCGCAAAGAAGAAAATCTGCCTGCGGGTGGCAAAAACGTATCGGACCTAAATGCTTATGATCTGAGTCGAGACGACTAACAAATGATAAGCACAATATGTTATCGATACGAACAATAATTATAATAAGGACAAAACAATGGAAACCAGAGATCCTGCTTTAAGTAAAACTCGAATCGCAGAAACGGACACGCATGAAACTTTAGACAGTGCTCAAACGGTGAAAAACCATGAGAAGCTCGAAGAAAACGTCAATGAAAATAAAGGTACCGACACTTTTGAAGAGGGTGTAGTGGAGTCTGAGCACGTCAATGATGGTGATAACCCAGCGCGCCAGCCAGATCGCCGTGATCAACCAGGTAATGGTTTTGATGATAATATCAATGAAAGCACCGTTGCAAGCGAAGGGCCTGATAGCCAAAAAATTAACAACATGAATCGCTATGCTAATGTTGATAATGCTCAGACTCGCACCTTAAATCCTGATGATAAAGACTAGAACGACAATAGAAAGCTGAGCAAAAGACTATGATATTTGCGTAATTATCGACTGATATCTACATTATTTAGATAGCAGTTAAAGGCGCTTACAATATTGGATGAATAGTTATTATAGGGAGTAAGACAAATATGCCAAATGACAAGCCCATCACTGATGAGTATAGTCTAAAAGATGCAGATGACAACAACGGTATCGTACCAGACGACGCTCTACAAAAAGTAAATCCAGCGGCAGCAGACAAAGCAGCAGGCGATCATGATCCGCATAATGTGGCTAAGAGTGACAAGCAGTACGACAGCCCATTGATGGAAGATGATAAGTAATACTATTTATATACCAGTATCTCTGATCCATAAAAGTATCGCTGATCGTCAGAAAATAATCAGCATAAATAAAGAGGCATTACCGTTGTTCAAATATAACCCGAATAACGGTAATGCCTTTTTTGTGTCTATAACCTATAGATTTCAAAGTACAAACGAAT
Source organism: Psychrobacter pacificensis (assembly GCF_018336615.1). Taxonomy (NCBI): domain Bacteria; kingdom Pseudomonadati; phylum Pseudomonadota; class Gammaproteobacteria; order Moraxellales; family Moraxellaceae; genus Psychrobacter; species Psychrobacter pacificensis. The sequence continues at coordinate 775,473 of NZ_CP048752.1, forward strand.
GATGCCTGTCTATTAAGCAGGCGTACCACTATGGAAGCGTAGCTCCGCGTCTGGACTGTCTATTAATTCTGCTTCTACTTCTTTAAAAAATGCAACGCGCTCATCGATATTATCATCTGATAATGACTGGGCAAGCGCAAGGTAATCCTCAAAATGGCGGCTCTCTGACTTTAGTAGATAGCGATAGTATTTTGCTAAACGCGCATCATCAATGACTTCCGCCAACGCTGCAAAGCGTTCACAAGAGCGCGCTTCAATGAACGCCCCAATGATCAGTACATCGACCATCGCTGCTGGCTCATAAGTACGTTTATGTTTCAGCATGCCCTTGGCATAGCGACCTGCACTCAAATACTTCCAGTCCTGGCCGCGTTCGTTCATGATGCCAAGCACCTGCTCGTAATGCAGCATCTCTTCACGTATGAGCTGTGCCAATTTACGTTGCAAATCATAAGAGAACTCATATCGAAATATCAAATTCATCGCAGTGCCAGCGGCTTTTTTTTCGCAATTGGCATGATCCTGAATGATAAGTGGTAGGTTATCTATAGCCGCATCTACCCACGCCTGCGTCGTGCGCGCACCCAAAAAATTATAAATAGGGGATAGGTCTACCTTTATAGGAGTACGCAGATGCGTAATATCGACGCTGTCTTCCCCTACGTCCATACTGCTTTCGTCAACGACATTTACTGGTGAAAAGGGCGCTTCTTTTTCGAGGTTATCCTTATGAATATCGTAGTGATCAGTACCATGCGCTGATGATTGTAAGGACGAGAGGTCGGGCTGGTTTATAGTCATAATCTAAAAGGGCTTTTTTATAAATGAGAGTTTAAAGCAGCTAATTTATAGATGCTTTCAAAATAATGGGCTACAGTTACTACGGCTAAGTAAGTTGTCTAGATCATGGACAGTATTTAAGTATAGTAGAACCTCAATAAAATTGATACAGCATAGGAAACGCGCTCGATTAAACGCTACTTTTCTTGCTTGCTGTGACTGCGTCTCCAGAGGCTGCGAAAAATAGCGTTTAATCTTGCTATACCATTTTTATAATGGTTTCACTATATAACTATAAATGGTAATGATTACTTACAGTTTAGTCTCAACTGAGCATTCATTAATTTCTAGATAGTATTCATGGTCTGTGAGGCTTACGTCTTATACGATATCATTATTATACAACCCCAATATTTATTTTCTAAATGGCGTTTGCTTGTTTATTTTATTATTTGATAGTAGGATGAGATTTTGCTCTTTAGTCACAGTGTCTTGCTATCAATAGCACTTAGTAGAGAATCGCAAGCATTATACCAATGACAATTCTTGTATCAAAACAGAAGATTTATACAGTCTATTTTAGGGCTGATGAAAAACTCTTTAATGAATAATTATTTATCAGCATTAAATACCATAGGTTGTCGTAGGTAGCAATGATATCTTTCATTGTATAAATAATTGTTGATAAAAATAACGTGTCTTAAATAGTCGCTGTAGCAATTTAGTATTACCAATACTCACCAATAGATAAGGATAACGACATGGGCCAGTCTTCTAACGCCAATCGCATTCAAAAAGGCATTCTTGCCATCGACCAACAGTTGTATGACTTTATTGAAAACGAAGTGCTGCCAAAAGTTGGTGTTGATTCAGACAGTTATTGGTCAGGTTTTGAGAAGGTTATCAAGGAATTTACGCCACGTAATAAAGCGTTGCTAGAAACTCGAGACAAGATTCAAGCACAGATTGATGAGTGGCACCTACAACACCCTGCAAAAGATGGCGAAATCGATTATCCAGCTTATAAAGCGTTTTTGAAGGAAATTGGATATCTGTTGCCAGAAGGTGATGACTTTACGGTCAGTACAGAAAATGTCGATGACGAAATCGCGCACATCGCAGGGCCGCAGCTGGTCGTACCAGTACGTAACGCTCGTTATGCATTAAATGCGACCAACGCACGTTGGGGTAGCCTATATGATGCGTTGTATGGCACCGATGTTATCAGTAGTGACAATGGTCAAGAAGCGGGTGGTAGCTATAATCCTACTCGCGGTGCTGCTGTTGTCGCTTATGCCAAAGCATTTTTAGATGAGCATTTCACACTAGCATCAGGCTCTTACAATGATGTGACCAGTTTTAAAGTAGTCGATGGCAAGCTTGAAGTCGTACAGGGTGATAGCAGTACCGAGCTAAAAGATACGGCTAAGTTTGTCGGTTATGTCGGCGAGGCAGATAGCCCCTCTGGTATTTTGCTCAAAAACAATGGCTTGCATGCTGAGATTCAAATAGATACCAATCATCCAGTTGGCAAAGATGACCCAGCAAATATCAAAGATGTCTTGCTTGAGTCAGCCATGACTGCGATTCAAGATTGTGAAGATTCGGTCGCTGCTGTAGATGCAGAAGAAAAAGTGGAAGTCTATCGCAATTGGCTTGGCTTGATGAACGGCGATCTACAAGAGACCTTTGAAAAAGGTGGCAAAACCCGTACTCGCAAACAAAACCCAGATCGTGAATATAATACACCTGATGGCGGTAAGCTGATTTTGCCAGGTCGTTCGCTACTCTTGATTCGTAACGTGGGTCATCTCATGCAGAACCCCGCAATTTTGGTTGATTTAGGCAATGGCCAAGAGCAAATATTTGAAGGCTTAATGGATGGTTTAATCACGCCACTATTGTCACTCAATGATATCAAAGGCAAAAACGAGCTATCAAACTCACGCCAAGGCTCTATGTATATTGTGAAGCCAAAAATGCATGGCCCTGAAGAAGTTAAAATGGCCAATGATTTGTTCAACGCATCAGAGGACTTATTGGGTCTAGAGCGTAATACGCTCAAAATCGGTATCATGGACGAAGAGCGCCGTACCACAGTCAATCTGAAAGAAGCGATTCGCCAAGCAAAAGAGCGTGTTATCTTTATTAATACAGGTTTCTTAGATCGTACGGGTGATGAGATGCATACCAGTATGAATGCCGGTCCGTTCGTGCCAAAAGGCGACATGAAGTCGCAAGCATGGCTACCTGCGTATGAGCAGTGGAACGTTGATATCGGTCTAGAGACTGGTCTGCAAGGTCATGCTCAAATTGGTAAAGGTATGTGGGCAAAACCTGATGAGATGAAAGAGATGATGGACACCAAAGCGGCTCATCCGAAATCTGGTGCCAGTACGGCTTGGGTACCCTCACCAACGGGCGCTACCTTGCACAGCATACACTATCATCAAGTTAGCGTGGCCGATGTACAAGATACGCTTAAATCACGTGAGCGTGCGAGCTTAGATGATATTTTGACCATTCCATTGGCAAAAAATACCAATTGGACAGAAGAAGAGAAGCAGCAAGAGCTTGAAAATAATGCTCAAGGTATCTTAGGGTATGTGGTACGTTGGGTAAACCAAGGCGTAGGCTGTTCCAAAGTACCTGATATCAATGATGTTGGCTTGATGGAAGATCGTGCTACCTTACGTATCTCTAGCCAGCATATTGCCAATTGGTTACATCATGATGTGGTAAGCGAGCAGCAAGTGATGGACACAATGAAACGTATGGCAAAAGTCGTCGATGAGCAAAATGCAGGCGATAGTGATTACCAGCCAATGGCAGATAACTTTGATAACTCTTATGCATTTAAAGCAGCCTGTGATTTGGTCTTTAAAGGACGCGCGCAACCTAGCGGCTATACTGAACCATTGTTGCATCAAGCGCGCCTTGATCTAAAAGCCAATGCTTAGAGAGGCCGGCTTAGCAATGGGTATTTTAGCGTATGCTGAAGTCTAAGGTGTAGTATCTAATCTTGCTCGTTTGTAACGCTAAATATGTCATAAATACGTTGGTCGATTCTTCATAAGCGCTATTTATTTATCAATGGATAGCGCTATTTCTTGGGCAATTATTTTGTTTTTATTAAAATATTTTAATACTATAAGTAATGATATTAATCAATAAAAGCGCTATCTGCTTGAGTAGATAGTGCTTTTTTTTGTAGCTATTTGGATTTTATAGGTGACTTGTCATTTGATACTGGGGGTATCGAAAAAGCGAAAAAATATGTTGCAAATTATGTCAAAGTTGTTATGCTTGTACTCGAAGTATGAGTTTGGTAACGGATGTTACGCAGTAGGACGCATAAGACTTAAGTTTACATGGCAGTTACGTTTTTAATCCCAGTTATGTGAGTCATGGTTTTTTATCTTAACTGTAATAGAAATTCGCCATACTTGTTTCTGACTAAACTTGGTAGCCAGTTACACATTATATCTTTGAGGATTTGTGACGATACCATTATGGGCGCCAGCTAATAATGGCTTGCTCATTACTACAATTGTAAAGTGGAGATACCCCATGAAAAAGTTACTTTTAGCTACAGCAATCGCAGCCCTATCTGTATCTGCCGCACAGGCAGCACCTACCGTTTATGGTAAAGTATTCGTTACTACTGATTACGTTAATGCTGAAATTGATGGTCAGAATATGGATAATAATAACAGAATTAATGAAGACAACGGTTCATTACAAGTTAATTCTAATATTTCACGTTTAGGCTTCAGAGGCTCTGAAGCGATAACGGCCAACACTGACGTAATTTACCAATTAGAGTACGGCGTTAAAGTTGATGATAGTGGTAGCGATAACATTGGCTTCAAAAGCCGTGACACTTATCTTGGTCTAGTAAACAAAGACTTCGGTCAGTTCCGTTTTGGTCGTAACTACACAGTCATTGACTATATCAATAACGTATCAGTTAATGAAGGTTATTGGGATAATCTTGGCTCTAGTACTCTGAACAACAACGACAGCTTTGCTAATATTTTGACCCCGACCGTTGGTAACCGTATCAACAACTCTATCATCTGGTTTGCTCCTAAATACAACGATCTACCATTAGCGCTTGCGCTGATGTATGGTGCTGATGAAGACTTTATATCTGAGAGTGGTCGTGACGCAGGCTATGGTGCCTCATTGATGTTTGATCCAGGTACAGGCATTACCGCTGGTATTGCTTATGAGCAAGACATGAGTGTTAGTGGTGATATTATCCGTGGCAGTGCTAGCGTCGATTTAGGTAAATATATCGCAGCTCCTGTAAAGTTAGGCGTTCTATATCAAGAAGCTGACTATGCCGGTACTACTACTGCAACAGAGGACGGTTTAGTGGTGAGTGCTGAAATGGGTCTTTCGAATTTTGCCCGTCCAGCCTCTGTTTATATTCAGTATGACAAAACCGACAATATCAGTGGTCTTGAGAATAATGACTCAAATCAAGTCGTTGTAGGTGGCAAATATGCGTTTAAAAATAATATGATCGCTCATGCCTATGCTGGTCTAAATTCAGCGGAATTAAACAATGGTCGTTTTGGTTCGAGAGACGAAGACGGCAATGTTAATGAAATCGACTTACGTGGTGATATTGATGTACTCGCTATCGGTGGCGGTCTAGAATACTTATTCTAGTCTAACCATTAGAATCTAAATAAAAAACTCATCCTTCGGGGTGGGTTTTTTTGTTTTGTAATCAATACTGTGTCTTGAACAACAGCGTGTCTTAAATAACAGAATCCGTAAAATTAATAATAACATTTGTGTAAATTTTGGTTTTTTCACCTTACTGTAATATTTGGTTGGTAAAGTTGTGTCTAAGTAATGCTTCTAGCTCATATATATAAATGTTCTATAGGGTAGTCACCCTGCCATTATATATCTAATGATCTTAGACCATTTATCACTCAAATCGTAAAGTGGAGATATCCTTTGAAAAAATTACTTTTAGCCACAGCCGTCGCTGCACTTTCAGTTTCTGCTGCCCATGCTGCTCCAACTGTATATGGTAAAGCATTTTTAACCTTAGATTATGTTAGTACAGACTACGATGCAGCTAACAAGACAGATGAAGATACATTTAAACTTAACTCTAATCAATCACGTATCGGTTTTAAAGGTGACGACGATTTAACTGATACCACTAAACTTATTTATCAATTAGAATATCAAATCTACCATGATGACGATAGCCAACAGTTTAGATCACGTAATACTTATGTAGGCTTAGCCCACAACACTTTAGGTACTGTACTAGCGGGACGCCATGATACCCCATTGAAACTTGCACAAAACAAAGTTGACGTGTTTAATGATAGCTTATTTGATATTAAAAATGCGGGTGTTTCAGGTGAATACCGTGCTAACAATATGGTGGCCTATCAATCACCTGTTATTGTCGGTATGCCAGTGAGTTTTATGGCAGCTACCGCATTATCAGAAACTGATGCCGACGGTGATATTCTCGTTTCCGCAGCATCTGGTACGAAGCCTGCAGTCTATCGTGATAGAAAAGTAAAAGATAACGGTTATTCTGCTTTATTAGCCTATGACAAAAATGGTGTTTATCTAGCCGGTGCTTATGACAAAGACATGGGTGCTAACAATGTAAATACTGGCGTGATTGATAATACGTGGCGTTTGGTTGCTGGTTTAGATATGGGCAAAATGAATATGGTTTCGGGCTTAACTTTAGGTGCTCTATACCAACAAAGCCAATACTACGATAATTATAGCATCGTTAACAACAACCGCGTTAACAAAGCCAGTGAAGATGAAAAATCTTGGCTAATTAGTGGTAAATATAAAGTTGGTGCAACACCTTGGGCAGTTAAAGCACAGTATGTTAATACCACTGACGAAAAAGGCGTAAAAGATGCTGATGTAAATGAAATCGCAGTTGGTGGAGAATATGCATTCAATAAAGCGACCACGGGTCATATTTATGCAGGGCAAATCAGCCGTGACAATAACAAAGATGACTTGATTGTAGGTACGGGTATTGAATACAAATTCTAATCTAAACATTAGAAAACGTATTATAAAAAACTCATCCTTCGGGGTGAGTTTTTTTGTTGTGACCTTTTTAAAGCCGCAGTGGGTTATAATAGCTACGTATTTACGATGATTACGCACTTATGACAATTAAGCGTTAAAAACTGAGTGTTTTAAAGAGTTTGCGCTTTTGCCCTATATTTTGTAGCGTATTTTTAGTAAAATCCTTCTTTACCAATTACCGACAGAGTACTATGACCAAGTTTATATTTGTGACCGGTGGGGTAGTGTCCTCACTAGGAAAAGGTATCACCGCAGCCTCTCTTGCAGCGGTCTTAGAAGCACGTGGCGTGACTGTCACGATGACCAAAATGGATCCGTATATTAACGTCGATCCAGGTACGATGAGTCCGTTTCAGCATGGTGAGGTGTTCGTCACCGAAGATGGCGCAGAGACAGATTTGGATTTGGGTTATTATGAGCGTTTTTTACGTCACTCAAAAATGAGTAAAAGTAATAACTTCACCAGTGGCCGTATTTATCAAAATGTTTTAAATAAAGAACGTCGCGGTGAATACCTTGGCGGTACGGTACAGGTTATTCCGCATATTACCGATGAAATCAAAAACAAAATCCTCGCGAGCGGCGAAGGATATGATATTGCTATTATTGAGATTGGCGGTACCGTCGGTGATATCGAATCCCTTCCTTTTATGGAAGCTGTCCGTCAGATGCAAGTAGAGCTTGGTCGTAATAGAGCCATGCTAATGCATCTAACGCTGGTACCGTATATTGCTAGTGCTGGTGAGACTAAAACCAAGCCAACGCAGCATTCAGTAAAAGAGCTGCGTTCTATCGGTCTACAGCCTGATATCTTAATCTGCCGCTCTGATCATCATATCTCGCCTGACAATCGCCGTAAGATTGCACTGTTTACCAATGTAGAAGAGCGTGCCGTTATCATGTGTGAAGATGCACAAAGTATCTATCAGATCCCGCGCACGCTACATGAGCAAGACCTTGATGATCTTATCTGTGAGCGTTTTGGTCTTGATGTGCCAGAAGCAGATCTTAGCGATTGGGACAAAGTGGTCGAAGCACAGCTCAACCCAGAGTCGACAGTCACTGTCGCTATGGTTGGCAAATATGTCGAGCTACCTGATGCTTATAAGTCTATCAACGAAGCGTTATTGCACGCTGGCTTTACCCATCAGGTGTCTGTCGACATCGACTATATTGATGCTGAACGTCTAGAAACAGATGACAGCCTGTTTGCGCGCTTAAAGCAAGCCGATGCTATCTTGGTTCCAGGTGGTTTTGGTGAGCGTGGCACAGTCGGTAAGCTAAAAGCCGTCACCTATGCGCGTGAAAACAACGTACCGTACTTGGGTATTTGCTTAGGTATGCAGCTGGCAGTCATTGAATATGCCCGTAACGTGCTAAAAATCGATGCCAATTCATCTGAATTTGACCGCAAAAGCGCGGAGCCTATCATTGGTCTGATTACCGAATGGTTGGATGAGCGCGGCGAGCTACAGATTCGTAGCGATGATTCAGATCTTGGCGGCACCATGCGCCTAGGCGCGCAGCAAGCAGAGCTGGTTTCTGGTAGCAAGCTTGCTCAGATTTATGGTGCTAACAATATCACTGAGCGCCATCGCCATCGTTATGAGATGAATAACCGTTATATTGAGCCATTAGAGCAAGCGGGTATGACTATATCTGGTTATTCTGCCAAGCAGCATTTGGTAGAGTCGGTAGAGATTAGCGAGCATCCATGGTTTGTTGCTGTACAGTTCCATCCTGAATTTACTAGCTCACCACGCGGTGGTCATCCACTGTTTAATAGTTTTGTCAAAGCGGCGAAGAACCATAGCGAAGCAAAATAGTCTTCATAATAGAGTAACTCTATATAATGTAGTGTAAAGTAAAAGTATTTATTATAAAAAAGACTGATCTTCGGATTGGTCTTTTTTTTGCTCAACTCAGGTTGTTTGTTGTTATTAACGAGTCAATATCCTCATTAATAATCTCTAATTACGCTTGCATACTTTTTTTAATCAGGCTATCGGTTACAATATGGGATGGAGATATTAATAACAAAATAAGAGGTAGTGGCTAAATGGAAAACCTATTAACGGCGCAATCACACATTGCACTTAACACGCCTAATAATAAGACGATCAACATTGGTAATGATCAACCCTTTGTATTATTTGGTGGGATGAACGTCTTAGAATCTAAAGAGTTGGCGTTTGAGATTGCTGAGCAATACGTTGAGATATGTGAGCGCTTGGGTATCGGCTATGTGTTTAAAGCGAGTTTTGATAAAGCCAACCGCTCAAGCCTGCATTCATACCGAGGGCCGGGACTCGCGCAAGGTATCGATTGGCTCGGGCAAATCAAAGAAAAATTCCAAGTACCGATTATCACTGATGTACATGAACCTCATCAAGCAGCACCAGTCGCTGAAGTTGCTGATATTATCCAGTTGCCAGCTTTTTTGTCACGTCAGACGGACTTGGTTCATGCGATGGCAAAGACAAACGCGATTATTAATATCAAAAAGGCACAGTTTTTGGCGCCGCATGAGATGCGACATATTGTCAATAAGTGTCTAGAAGGCGGTAATGATAAGCTGATACTTTGTGAGCGTGGCAGCGCCTTTGGTTATAACAACTTAGTCGTTGATATGCTCGGATTTGATACCATGAAGCAGATGGATATCCCCGTATTCTTTGACGTGACACATAGCTTGCAGCAGCCAGGCGCGCGTAGTGACAGTGCAGGTGGGCGCCGTGAGCAGATTACGACACTGGCACGTGCTGGTATGGCGACAGGATTGGCAGGGCTTTTCTTAGAGGCGCACCCAAATCCAGAAACGGCGAAATGTGATGGGCCATGTGCGCTGCGCATGAGCCAGCTAGAGCCGTTTTTGCGTCAGCTTAAGCAAATTGATGATTTGGTCAAAGGCTTTGAGACATTAGATACTCATTGATATTATAAATGATAAGAGGGTGATGCAATGGCGATTCAAACCGCACAAGTCAGTATAGAAAATATCGACGATGAAGATGGTCTAGATAGTGTAATGACCGCTCTTAAGAATATCTCAGGCGTGACTGCTATCGATCTAGATCCTGTGCATGATGTTGCAACGGTCAGTTATGATGATACGGATACGAGTATTCATGCTTTGACGGCGGCGATTAGTATGGTTGATTATGTGACTCAGCCATTTCCTATCGATGCGCCGCAAAATCCGCATCATAGAGACTAAGATATATGGACGATCTGAATGCTACATAAGCAATGAGTAGCGTTCAGGTTTTTATTAAGAAGTTCCTGTCTTGTTAATAGCATCTCGTTAATAAAGTAACAACCAAAGTGTCTTGCTGTCGCTGATGATAGGGCTTATGCTTGTTTAGTGGTACTTTGATAGGTTTTGAGAAGTAAATATTGAAGAACAGCTATCAAGGCTACTTTTCACTAATAAAAATAAGGAGCTAACCATGGCAAGCCAAACACGTATTATTCAAATTGATGGCATGACTTGCAGCGGCTGTGTGGCAAGTGTACATACTGCTACTGCCGACATCGACGGTTTAGATACGATCACCGTTGATCTAGCTGACAATCTAGCGACGGTCACCTTTGATGATAGCAAAACCAGTGCAGAAGCGATTGCTTCGGCCATTGATGAGGCTGGATTTGAGGCGACTGTCGCTAATTCATAAATGTCGTCATCTATCTACAAAACCAGCTACCATGTTATTACTGGCATGTTAGCTGGTTTTTTAATGGTTAAAAATTCTGACTATAGATTACGTCCATGGCTGTCCTAGTTTGCTGCTATTTACTAAATGATTGAGGCTTACTTGAATAGATGATGGTTGTGACCATCTAATAGGTGCTACCTGAATATATTGCAATATGTCTGTCTATAATAACTGGGTAGCCTAAACAGCGTATTCATACTGATTGTTATCGTGTTTTACTTGTTTCATTTGATTTTTTTGTCAATCCACTGATATTTTATTATGGCTTCTATGAGTATATAGACGCTATAAAGAGTTATTTTTATGAATGATACTACCCGTACCACTAGTGATGGATCCTACGATGTCGAGACTGACATTCAATCAAATACGCCACTTGCACCGCAACGTGCGCATCTGCAATTGGCGATTGATGGCATGACGTGTCAGGCCTGTGCTTCACGAATCGAAAAGGTGCTGAATAAAAAGCCTTCGGTGTATGAAGTGAGTGTGAATTTTGCTGGTGAGACGGCAAATGTAGATTATGATCCGACGCAAACGACGCCAGAACAGGTCACAGAATGGGTAAACAAGACGGGTTTTGTTGCCAATCTACAGGCCAGCGACAGTTTATTTGCAAAAACAGATGAAGACACAGCCACCCAATATCCATGGCGATTGATTGGTTTATGGTTGTGTTTGGTGCCATTTTTGGTGGGTATGGCAGGCATGTTGGTGGGTGCTGGGATGGCGTGGATGCCGCCCATTTGGATTCAGTTTATTTTAGCGACGATTGTACAGTTTGGCTTTGCGTTACCATTCTATAAGAGCGCATGGGCATCCATCAAAGGCGGTCTTGCCAATATGGATGTACTGGTGGTGATTGGTACCGTGACGATATGGGCATATTCGGCTTATCTGTGGCTTACTCATGGCGATGGCACTTTGGGGAGCCTCTTGCAAAGTGGACACATGGGCGGACACGGTGCTAGTAATAGCCCAGCCGTATATTTTGAAGCAGGGGTGATGGTCATTGCGTTTGTGCGGACTGGTAAATACTTAGAGGAACGTACCAAGAAGCATAGCCTCAACAGCATTGATTTATTATTGTCATTAACGCCTGATGAAGTCGAGCAGCAGCAGCCAAATGGTGATTTTCACTCTATTGCACTGTCTGATGTACAAGTAGGTGACATCCTACGTGCCAAGCAAGGTAGCCGTATCGCGACCGATGGCATCGTCACAGATGGTAGCGGCTGGTGCGTGGAGAGTCACTTAACAGGTGAGTCAATTGCCCTTAAAAAAGAAGTGGGCGATGGATTACTGGCAGGTGCTTTGGTGGAGAATGGTAGTTTGCTCTATCGCGTCAGTGCCAAGGGTAGTGACACCAAGCTGGGCGATATGGTACAAGCATTGAGTGATGCGCAAGGCTCAAAAGCTAACTTGGCAAGATTGGCGGATAGAGTGACTGCTGTGTTTGTGCCAATCGTGGTCACTATTGCGTTGGTTACTTTTGGCCTAACATGGTGGCTGACTGGTATGGTCGATACTGCCTTGATGCACGCCGTATCAGTATTGGTCATTGCATGCCCTTGTGCCCTTGGTTTGGCCACACCAGCAGCTATCATGGCGGGTATGGGGGTTGCGGCGCGTCATGGCGTGTGGTTCAAAGACGCGCAAAGTCTCGAGGCGGCAGGGAATATTGACACGGTGGTGCTCGATAAGACAGGCACGCTGACCATTGGCAGACCCACTATCGTCGATCATGTCATGATGGATAAGTCGATCGCTGTTAATGATGTCTTGCAGATCGCCGCCAGTGTCGAAGCACATGCCAGTCATCCATTGGCAACTGCTTTGACCAACGCGGCTAAAGAGCGTCAGCTGTCTTTGTTCGATGTGACTGATATCAGTGTGATAAAAGGATCTGGTATACAGGCAAACATCGAAGGACTTGGACGAGTAAACGTCGGGACGGCTGAATTTGCTAATATGACGTTACCTAAGCTGATGCCAAAAGTATGGCAAATTGCCAGTACCGTTGCCATTAGTATCAATGATGAGCCACTAGGCGCATTTGCCTTAGCAGATGACTTGAAAGCGGATACCCCGCAAGCAATCACTGCGCTACAAAATGCGGGTATTAATGTGATCTTGATGAGTGGTGATAAGCAGTCGGTCGTCGATCATGTGGCAGGGCAGCTGGGTATTGAAAAAGCTTACGGCAAAATGAGTCCACGCGATAAGGCCAGTCAAATTGCACGGCTGCAAACTGCTGGTCATAAGGTGGCGATGGCAGGAGACGGGGTCAATGATGCGCCAGCGATGGCCACTGCCGATGCCAGCTTTGCAATGTTTGAGGGAACAGATGTCGCGCAGCACAGCGCTTCTGCCCGTCTAATGGGCGAGTCGCTCATGCATATTGATGCGGCGCAGAAGATTGCCCAAGCAACGCTACGCAATATTAAACAAAATCTGTTTTTTGCTTTCATTTATAACTGCCTTGGTATCCCGCTTGCCGCTTTGGGCTTCTTAAATCCGATGATTGCAGCAGCAGCGATGGCACTCAGCTCCATCTCAGTTTTGATGAATGCATTACGCTTGACACGATTTAAGACAGAGGTTGCGCTTGAGAATACGGTATCTGACCCGCACACCAATGAAACGCGTTTAGCGAAATAATAATTGCTGTATTAGCACTGATATTTCATCAACGTAGACCAAACGAGTATTTGAGATATACCTATCTATGATGATATTTATGACCGCAAGTCAGTGTAAGATAAGGGAAGTTTGGTAAAATATATGCTATGATGCCAAGCACGATAGCCAACCGTTAATCTGTTCAATAAGCCTTCCTTCATATGCAAATACAGCCATATGGCAGAAAGGCTTGAAGGGATTCTAGGTATATTGGCTATATGATATTTTTCTTTATCTTTTTTGTATGCTAGCTGCCGTTATTTATCTCACAAACTTGGCATGACCAAAGGAATTAACAGACATTATGTACGCTGAAGAAACCAACAACGTCACCGCAATTAAAGACATTCGCGCTCGTGAAATTTTAGACTCGCGCGGCAACCCAACTATCGAAGCTGATGTGATCTTAGCTGATGGCACTGTCGGCCGTGCTGCGGCGCCAAGTGGCGCATCCACAGGCTCACGTGAAGCGCTTGAGTTACGTGATGGCGACAAATCTCGCTATATGGGTAAAGGCGTTAAAAAAGCCGTTTCCAACGTCAACAGTCAGATTCGCAGTGCTTTGATTGATAAAGATGTGACTGAACAGCAGGGTATTGATGATGCCATGATTGCGCTAGACGGCACAGAAAACAAAGAGAGCCTTGGTGCGAATGCCATGCTAGCGGTGTCACTTGCGACGGCCAAAGCGGCTGCCAAGTCACAGAATCTGCCATTGCATCAGTATATTGCTAACTTGCGTAATCAGACGTCATTGACCATGCCTGTGCCAATGATGAACATCCTAAATGGTGGCGAGCACGCGGACAATACCGTTGATATTCAAGAGTTTATGATTGAGCCAGTTGGCTTTACCAGCTTTTCAGAAGCGCTGCGTGCTGGTACAGAGATTTTCCACAGCTTAAAGTCTGTATTGAAATCACAAGGCTTAAATACCGCTGTTGGTGATGAAGGTGGTTTTGCACCAAATCTACGTAGCAACGAAGAAGCCATCACGGTTATTATGCAGGCGATCGAACAAGTCGGCTACAAAGCGGGTGAAGACATTCATCTTGCGCTAGACTGTGCGGCTAGTGAATTTTACAAGAACGGTCAATACGTCTTGGCAGGCGAAGGTAATAAGGCCTTTGATAGCCAAGGGTTCTCAGACTATCTCGTTGGGCTCACGCGTCAGTATCCTATTATCTCTATCGAAGACGGTCTTGATGAGTCAGATTGGGATGGTTGGAAGTATCTGACCGAGCAGATTGGTGATAAAGTCCAGTTGGTCGGTGATGATCTATTTGTGACCAATCCTACAATCTTGCAAGAAGGCATTGATAAGCATATTGCCAATGCCATTTTGATTAAGTTCAACCAAATCGGTACATTGTCAGAGACGCTAGATGCGATTTATATGGCGAAGAAAAATGGCTATGCCACGATTATCTCACATCGTTCAGGTGAGACTGAGGACAGCACCATTGCGGATTTAGCAGTTGGTACCGCTGCCGGTCAGATCAAAACAGGCTCACTATGCCGCTCAGACCGTGTTGCTAAGTACAACCAATTGCTACGTATCGAGCAGCAAGTACGTGCAAGCTACCGTGGCCGTGAAGAGTTTATCGGTCTACGTGGTTAACAGACTGACTTGGCTTTTTAACGTGTAATATGCGTCAAAAAGTCTAAGCTCAAAAGCCGAACTTATCATTGAATCTAGGCGATATATAATCATTTGTGTATCGCCTAATTATCTTAAAACTCTTATATCATTCTTTCTATGTTGTTTGGCGTTGTCATCTTATGAAATATTTTAGCCAATTTATACTACTTGCTCTAGCCGTTGCAGTGCTTTTGGGATTGCAATATCAGTATTGGCTGGGGGAAAATGGCCATTTTGAACATAGCAAGTTGACGGCTCAAATTGAAGAGCAACAACGCTTAAATGATAACCAAGTGGCAGCAAACAATCTATTACGTACCGATGTGCAAGATCTAAAAACTGGACTTGAGGCGGTAGAAGAGCACGCTCGCTTAGATTTGGGCTTAATCAAACCAAATGAAACTTTTGTCCAAGTATCAACTGCACCAACGACGCATAGTAGCTATTAAGCTATAGCTATCGATCTGTATGATGTGATATCAAGCATTATCATTTATTATAAAGCCATCCGTCATTCTTATCATTTTCACTATCTCTCTTTAAATATATCGTCATGGGTTCAACCATCGGTATCACACTATGAATAAAACTCCTAATATACATGCCATGATTGTCGCAGCTGGTCGCGGCAGCCGTTTTGGTGCATCCATTGCCAAACAGTACACAATGCTACAAGAGCAGACGTTGTTGCAGCACAGCGTGGCTAGGCTTGGTCATAGCGATTATATTAATAAATGCCTATTGGTCGTAGCAGCAGACGACAGCACAGCGCAGGAGCTAGAGTTTGAGCTTCCTATATATTACGCAGTTGGTGGGGCCGAGCGTTGGCAATCAGTGCAGGCAGGGGTAGAGGCCATCAGTGAGTCAGGCGCCGATGATTCGGATTTAGTACTCATTCATGATGCGGCACGTCCCGCTGTACCGAGTGTAGATGTCGATCGAGTTATTAAAGCGGCGATGAGGGAGCCTTATGGTGCTATTTTAGCGACACCGGTGGCCGATACGTTGAAGACCTCCCATCAGAAAATCACACCTACTGAGAAAGATAGACTCATTCCTTATGCGAAATGCACTATTGACCGTAGCAACATATGGCAAGCCCAAACCCCGCAAGTTTTTCGTTTAGGTCAGCTAAAACGCGTCCTACGCTATGTGTCTGAACATCAGCTTAGCATCACAGACGAAGCCAGTGCTTTTGAGCACTTAGCGCTACCTATACGTTTGGTGCCGGGTAGTCGACAAAACATCAAGCTTACGTATCCTGATGATGCCATATTACTGGCAGCAATTCTTGATATCCAATTCTCACATTAATCAAATCTATAGATTTGCTTCGTATTTATATCAGATAGCTCAAGGTAATGACTGTCAATATCGCATCAATTTCACGGCAAGTTTTAGATTCAATAAAAGTTAAAATATATTAATTTAATATATAATATATATTTAAAACATGTTTTTTGTATATAAGCAAGACTATCAATTAATAAAAGGTTGCTTTGATGACCAATCTAACCTATGATGTAACTAACTTAATACAATTAATATAAAAAAACTTATAAAATCAATAATATATCAGATCGATTCATTACGCTTAGTTATGTTGTCTCTATATTTTCTGAAGTTAGCATGATTGTTTTAGCGACATTTACCTGATAATAGGGAGAAGCTGATTGTCAACAATCAACGATTCAACAAATCCAGTAACGACAGATCTCTGCCAGCTTGTATATATAAGCCGGATTACCTCTACTGGTCTTTCAAGTCCTAGCACGCTTAATGATATCTCAGAGACCTCGGTCGAACGCAATCAAATAGATAATATCACGGGTATTCTTTGCTATGGCAATGGCTACTTTTTGCAGTGTGTCGAAGGCTCAGAGCAGGCACTAACCAACCTAAAAAATCGTTTGTTGATAGATGATCGACATAAAGAATTGAAGGTTTTAGATTTTTCTGAGATTACCAAACGTCGTTTTGCCAGTTGGTCATTACGTTCAATTACCCTTGAGCGTTGGATGACTAAAGAGCCTGAGCTTAAAAAGTTAATGCCATTTAAGCCGTATGAGTGGGATTCTAATGAGTGGCAGAAGTTCTTAGACATATTGCAGGGCTACTATGAAGAGCAAACGAGAACAGGTAACGTTGATACGCCTCCTGTCAAATACAGTACGCTAGGCGTGACGTTGAGTAAGGTCGTTGGTCAACACCAAGCATTCTTTTTAATTCAGACGGTACTCGGCTTGATGATAGCTGCCACATTGCTATGGCTAATGCTGTAATCAATAAATAATATAGTTATAGGCGTTAATTCTCTTATGATTTTAAGTATGTTCATACGATTGCTCATCGAGCTAAATACTAATTATATCTAGTTGAGCAGACAAACAAGAAAAAGCCAGCATTGAATCAATGCTGGCTTTTTCTATTTAAACAACTAGCTTGGATATTAAGAGCAGACATAAAAACCCCCACTCATAACATATTATGAGTGGGGGTTTCGGTGGTACCATTGTTAGTCTTATTGAGTGCTAACAAGTGACGCCAAATAGTGGCGTCCCCAGGGGGATTCGAACCCCCGTTACCGCCGTGAAAGGGCGGTGTCCTAGGCCTCTAGACGATGGGGACTAGTAACAACACTTCAACTGTTTTCACCATTTATGCTGAAGTGGTGCGTATTTTAGTAGCGTCTGCGTTTCCTGTCAAGCCTTTTTCTACGTCTTTTTAAAATTAAATATCTTTTTTTAATTGCACGGCGAGGATGGAGATCATTGCGCTTTAAATGATACCGAATCCATAGGGAAGTACAAACACTAATAGTTAAAGCGAGCAACATATAGCCTAGGATGGTTCCCCATAACTTAAGTTGTGGATCCATAATAAAGTCCCTCCTATTAGGCCTCGATAGTATTCGCTAACAAGGCAGAGTGAGCAACTTGAACTATCTATAGGATATAACTGCATCGCTTAAGCGCGACATTCATCTTAAGTAGTCATATTAGCCGTCCAAAAATATGACATTTATTATTATACAAAATAATTCCATCTGCTTATCGTGATATCAATCATATCCCTATTGATTATCAAATCAAGATGTCAAAGTCATCAAATATTACAAATAGCACTATTATTTATGATTGGCAATATATGATATGTGACTTATTCACTATCGTTATCAGCTGATGCTTCTGTAGCTTCTTCATTGTGCATCGCATTAGCGAGCATAGGATAATTATTGAGTATGTGACAGAACAGCTCGGCTGTCTTTTGAGTGTCATACAGTGCTGAGTGAGCATTTTTACCATCAAACTCGAGTCCTGCTGCCTTACATGCCCGTGCTAGTACAGTTTGTCCAAATGCCAGTGCAGACAAAGTCACGGTATCAAACACTGAAAAATTGTGAAAAGGATTGTGATTTTTACTATTGGTACGTAGCACAGCTGCATTTAGAAATGCCAAATCGAAATGCGCGTTGTGTCCAATCAGAACACATTGACGGCACTCTTCTTCGCGGCGTACTTCTTTTAAGCCTTTGAAGATACGGCGAAGGGCCGTTTTTTCATCTTCAGCAATGGCTTTGCGCATTGGGTTGTTAGGATCGATGCCAGTAAAGGCAAGGGCACTGGGCTCTAAATTTGCCCCTTCAAATGGTTCAATATGCGCATTGAATGCCTCACCTGGGTAAAATACGCCATGTTCATCAAGTAGTACAGGGATACAGGCGATTTCTAATAGCGCATCAGTCTGAGAGTTAAAACCCGCTGTCTCGACATCGACGACGACAGGCAAAAACTTACGAAATCGGTCTTTTAGACTCAAGGGTGTTTGCTCATCGTCGCCCTTGTCTTCAGTAGCAGCACTTGGAATTACGTTCAGGTCGTCATCCGTGGAATTTGAGACATCTGCGTCAGGCAAGGTTGCTGTATTTTGATTGGTCATATCAAGTTCAATCACTTTTATCAGTCGTGCTGGTATATGGAATTGCACATCATTATTTCATAACATCGATAACGCCTTTGCACTAATGAGGTTTAGTACAAAGGTATCATTGGCATTATAGAAAAAATAATAGGTTGCTTTGTTAGTGCTAGGCTGTGTGGCTACTAAATCTTAAGCGACCAAGGTAACGTTTCACCTGCCATGAGCGGCGTTAATGATGCACCATCAAAGTAAGGGTAGTCGTTTGGTACTTGCATAGGCGTGTTGACAAGTGTAATGGTACTCTCGTTTAGAGGTAGACCGTAGAACTGCGCGCCAAAGCGACTGGCAAATCCTTCTAGCTTATCTATTTTGCCAACGCTATCAAACGCAGTGGCATATAACGGCAGGGCAGTTGCTGAACTATAGCAACCAGCACAGCCGCAAGCGGCTTCTTTCTTGTCGGTAGCATGTGGCGCAGAGTCGGTACCCAAGAAGAATTTTGGATTACCACTCGTGGCCACATCCAACAGGACTTTTTGATGGCTTTCACGCTTCAAGATAGGTAAGCAATAAAAGTGCGGTTTGATACCACCAACTAATAGATGGTTGCGATTAAACATTAAATGCTGCGGCGTAATAGTAGCAGCAACATGGTTGCCTTGAGCCAATACAAAATCTGCTGCATCGCTGGTCGTTATATGCTCTACCACGATTTTTAATGTTGGAAATTTGACGATGATTTGCGCCAACACTTCATCTAAAAAGCGTTTTTCGCGATCAAAGATATCTATATGGTCTTGCGTCACTTCACCATGTATCAATAGTGGTAAATTGTGCTTTTCTAGTGCTTCAAATACATCGACACAGGCATTGATATTGGTCACACCATCGGCAGAGTTGGTGGTCGCTCCAGCAGGATAAAGTTTGACCGCTTGTACGATGCCTGACTGTGCGGCCAATTCGATATCTTGAGCAGTGGTATTGTCCGTTAAGTACAGAGTCATACGTGGATCAAAGGCTGATTTTCGCTCAAGACTTAAATCGCTTGCTGCCAAAGTTTCCATGATACGCGCGCGATAGGCCTGCGCATCATGTGCATTTTTGACTGGCGGCACCAGGTTTGGCATACAGATCACACGGTTAAAGCTACCTGCTGCGTGCGGCACAGTGGTGCTCAAAGCCTGATAGTCGCGCAAGTGAATATGCCAATCATCTGGCTGAAGGATGGTTAATTCTCTAATCGAATCAGTCATAGTGTCAAAGCGCTCTATATCGTCAAATAAAGGAAAAAAAGAGGATAATACTGTGCGACTATCATAACAGATTTGCCCAGTTGACTAAATATAAGGCGAAATATCTGTACATAATTCATTGAGTACTATTTAACCCTTTTTAAGATTTAAGCCAAAAGCACACGCCTTATGGCAGTTAGACTTTTGCCTATAGTAAATATGATGTACACTGAGCAGGTAATTTCTTTTTAACTTGCTTACGATTTGATCTTAGCGCGTTTACTAAAACTAAATTCTCATAACAGGAGTTTTTCATGGCTCAACTTGATCCAAAAAATATTAATAAAATCGTATTGGCATACTCAGGTGGTCTTGATACATCAATCATCGCTAAATGGCTGCAAGAAACCTATGATGCGGAAGTGATCACCTTTACCGCTGATATCGGTCAAGGCGAAGAAGTTGAGCCAGCAAGAGCCAAAGCTCAAGCAATGGGTATCAAGCACATCCATATCGAAGATTTGCGTGAAGAGTTTGCCCGTGATTACGTATTCCCGATGTTCCGTGCCAATGCCATTTATGAAGGTGAGTATTTACTCGGTACGTCTATCGCTCGTCCACTAATCGCAAAGCGTTTGGTTGAGATTGCTAAAGAACACAATGCCGATGCCATCAGTCATGGCGCAACTGGTAAAGGGAATGACCAAGTTCGTTTTGAGCTAGGTGCTGTCGCTTTGTCACCAGACGTGGTAACGATTGCTCCTTGGCGTGAGTGGGATTTATCAAGCCGTGAAAGCTTAATGCAATATGCCAAAGAGCATGACATCGCTATTGATTATGCAGGCAATAAGAAAAAATCTCCTTATTCAATGGATGCCAACTTGTTACATATCTCTTATGAAGGTGGTGTTCTAGAAGAGCCGTACACTGAAGCAGAAGAAGACATGTGGCGCTGGTCTGTCAGCCCAGAAGACGCGCCTGATGAAGCGCAATATCTAGAACTAGAATACAAGAAAGGCGATATCGTTGCTATCGATGGCGAAGCCCTAAAGCCTTATGAAGTCATGATTAAGCTGAATGAAATCGGCGGTAAACATGGTATCGGCCGTTTAGATATCGTTGAAAACCGTTATGTTGGCATGAAGTCACGTGGTTGCTACGAGACGCCAGCTGGCACAATTATGCTAAAAGCCCATCGCGGTATCGAGTCACTAACGCTTGATCGTGAAGCTGCCCACCTAAAAGATGAGCTCATGCCACGCTATGCAAAAACCATCTACAATGGCTATTGGTTCAGCCCTGAGCGTATGATGCTACAGGCATTGATTGACAAATCACAAGAATACGTCAACGGTACGGTACGTGTAAAATTATACAAAGGTGCTGTGAGCGTCGTCGGTCGCAAGTCAGATGATTCGTTATTTGACGAAAAAATTGCAACTTTCGAAGATGATGCAGGTGCTTACGATCAAAAAGACGCAGAAGGTTTTATCCGTCTAAATGGTCTGCGTTTGGCTATCGAAGCTAGCCGTGGTCGCGATTTGTCTAAATAAGCGTTTCGATTATACATAGTTAATTAACTATTTAGCTCAACAGCAATAAAAAAGAGGCCTATATAAATAGCGCCTCTTTTTTTATGGCTGATGCGTTTCTATCAAGACTCTGTTTTGAACATTAGTTTATTAAAAGCAGATGTCTTTATTGAGCTTGTGCTGTCTCTGCCGTATCAGACTCTTTATCGTCCACTCTCACAATAGCGACATCTTGTTGCTGCCGCTCATCAGTGATATCTTGTGCTAATATTTCTTCGGTGGCGAGCACGACGCCATCAGACTTTTGCGATTGATATTTGAGCGTAGCGAGCGCCCCCAGTACACCGATGACAAGTATAATAATAAGAATGACAGGGTTTTTCCAAAGCGGTGTGGAAGCGTCATATTCTATCGGCTTGTCGCTCGTTGTCGCTGGCGTGTTGTCATTATTGCCACCGATCAATCCTAAGCTTACTAAAGGCGGCTTTGGTGGATTGGCAGGTTCAGAGTTAATGCGCAGCCGGTTTCTGCTGAGATAGATATCAGAGATTTTCGCCAGCTGTAATAACCAGCGCTGATGTGGCAAAGCAATAGCATGCATCTCTTCAAATACTAGCATGTCGTTGTGACGACCCTGCGGCAAGTTCTCCGGTGAGCGTCCAATAGCTTTTAGGTAATTACCCGTTGCCAATTGCATGTCTTGTACAGGCTCATGGTTTTTAGGCTCGAACCCTGTCAACTCGTACCAGTGGCTATCAAAAGGTGGCGGGGTGCTTGATAGCTGCTCAGCGTGTAATAGTTTGAGTTCTACACTCTGCGCATGATTTTCCAAAGACTTTTTGTTTTCTACAGACTCTGTCAGTGTGGCCGGCTCGCTGTTAGCACGCTCTGACTCAAGAGTAGGCACTGCTTGCGTTTGTACATTGTTAAAGCGTGCTGCGGACAAAAACTGTGGCTGTAGGGCAAACCATTTATTCATCTCGTCACTATCGAGTTGACTGTATTCTGTCAAGATGGCCAGTTCTCGAAGGACAATCACGCATAAAGAGGTGAGTAAGATTTGAACTTGCTGCGTTTTTGCTTGAATATCTTCAGCAATATGATCACTGATTTTTATCACACGGGCGCTGTTATTAAAAACGGCATCTGCTGCATCGTTTCGGTGATATAACGTCGCCTTAAGAGTCGCAAAATTCATGGAGTTATATTGTCGTAACTCTTTGACAGCAGCACGTCCAAATAGTCTTTTACTGAGTGCTTGTTCTTGATGTTGCTGCTGATAGGCAAGAAGCGCGCTCACAATAGCTTGTAGACTGGCATCCATTGCCAGCCTCGCTTGTGGCAATGAGAGCTGTGCGGCATCAGCCAAAAGTGGCAGCATAGGCTTGGTATCATGATATAAAAAATCATACATCGACACACGTGTCGGTGAAATAGTCGTCATAATCTGCTAGCATCAAAAAGTGTGCCTCTATATTACGGTGCCAAAAGCATTGACACAATCCCTTGATAATAGAAATTTTGAATCAGTTTTACTAATTACCTTAACAGTTATCTTATGGATGATTGATAGCGGGAAGCATTTATGACGAATAATGAAACTTTTAATAAACATCTAGTGATTAATATTGCTAAGCAGACATTAACAATGCATAAGCAGCAAGCTGAGGTCACTGAATATACCGTCTCTACGGCAAAAAATGGCATCGGTAGTCAGCAAGATAGTGGTTGCACGCCACTTGGTCAGCATATCATTGCAAAAAAAATAGGCGGCAGTGAGCCTATGAATGCTGTGTTTGTGGGCCGTGTGCCGACTGGCGAGGTGTATGATGCCACTCTTAGCACGTTACATCCCAAGCGTGATTGGATACTGAGCCGTATTCTTTGGTTGAGCGGTTTGGAAGAAGGCTCGAATAAAGGTAGCAACAGTCAAGGCGGCTGTGATACTTATGAGCGCTACATCTATATCCACGGCACACCAGATACTGAGCCGATGGGTATACCGCTTTCACATGGCTGTATACGTATGCGTAATACAGATATCGTGGAATTATTTGAGCAAGTCGAAGAGGGTATGCCGGTAATGATCGTTGCAGATTAACTAAGATTAATTGTGCTTATTATTTCTACATTTCTATAGCATATTTACTTATCGGTATTTGAGCCAAAAAATCCGATGACGGCTAAGGGTGGTAGTGAATATAAATATTGAACGATAAGATCGAAGCGAAGAATAAAATGGTTTATCTATAAAAAAGGACAGCTTCATTGATAAAAGCTGTCCTTTTTACTAAGCAATGTATCTTTATCGAGGTATCTTTACCGAGTAATACGTTTTACCAAAATGTTGAGCTGTCTTTAAATTTAGCCAAACGCGTTTCGATATAAATTGGGTCATCGGTGAGCATGGCAGCAAACCAACCTGCACCATATAGAGCATTGGTATCTTTCGCTGATTTTAGGGCATAGAACTGTTGATATTGATTGTCATCATTGCGTTGCTCTAGCGCTATGTGCGCTTTTATCAGACGCTTTAACCAACGCTTGGTTTTCTTCTTGGCTTTTTTCTTACTTAACAAAGGCGCAGAGAACTCACTTATATAGCGTAACGCTTTTAAGTGATCGCATAGTAGCGCTTCGTCTTGATTATCCTCAGAGATATCCATATCAACATTTACATCATCGCTCCCAAGCTCGGTACTGCTTACTTCATCAGTTTCTTTATCTGCTTTGAGGCACTTGTTATATTGTTTCGATAGAATTTTTGCTAGCTTGTCGAGAGCAAGTTTATCCGTTTGAGGCTCAATACTAGGGTCACTCATGGTAAAGGCAATCAGCTCTAGCAAGGTGAGCTGAAAGTCATTGGCTCGGAGTGTATTGATCGGTGTGATTTTTATGTTCTCGATATCTGTCGTCCAATCAACAGCAGGGGCTCCGAGTGCCTGTAGCTCAGGCTCGATATAGGTATTGATATGAGTGAGTTGGTAATAATTGTCCAGCAACGACGAGGTTTGCTTTAGTATCGGTAGCCAGTCAGGATTGATCTCGTCAGAAAAGCTATCAAATGCTGTTAACGCAGCCTGCAAGCGCTCAAGACCAATGCTTACCTGCAAAACATGCTCGTCATCAATGCTTCCAGCGACGATAGCACTGCTATTTGGCAGTATCTGTAATAGACAGTTATGTACGGCTGCTCGTATAAAGGCGGGCATGCTACTGTCTTTGTTCAAATCTAGTTGGCTTAGGTCAGCGCCAACTGCTGGACTGTGGTTCTGTCCGTTGATGAGCAAGCCACCGTTCTCAGCTTTGGTCACGGTAGATAGACACAGCTTGTAACGTTTGCACCATGTTTTGGCTGTCGTAAACAAAAAATCTAAATCTCCTGACACCAACTCGAACTCTATCTCCTGAATGGTTTTTCGCTGAGAGTCATCAGTACCATGGACAACTTCTCCATGATCGTAAGCCATCTCGATACAACTATTTGTTTCGTCACTACTATCTTCTATCAGTAAGCGCGTGGTGCGCTCGACGTTGGTGACATACAGTCGTGTTAGGTTTTGTGCTAACTTTTTGAGTTTAAAATTAGTCAGCGCAGAGGCGACAGGAGTTTCTGCATATATCGTCAAATCAGGCATCAGCCCATTATTATGAAGCATTTCCTGCACTTGCTTGTCATCTAACACAGCGTTGTGCTCCAAACGAGCGGCAATGCCATCGCCACCAGCTTTGATGGTTTGTACCCAAGTATCGCCTTCTTTGCGAATACGCAGACCGATACCTGCCTGTGCAAGCTGCTGGTCAGGAGTATCGTAGTAATGTGCAGCCAGTTGCGTCACTTGGGAAGATTTAACTTTTACTTGCCGCATTAAACCCTTTAGACGTGACTCTGGTACTAAAAACTTCAGCTCTATCTCTTGCATATTGGCTCCTAATAATTCTGACTGATGGCTTTGATTGACGGTTTTGCTTGATAATTATTAGTCTACCACTCTCTGATTATTTAAACCGCAATAAAAAACCGCCCTACATGATATAGGGCGGTTTTTTAAGTACGTACTGCTAGTCTAGGGTTTATTAGAACTGGTTCATCGTGTTTTTGCCACCACCAGCTTTTAGTGCGTTGTCACCTGAGAAGATTTCTTTGTGGTCATCGCCAAGGTCAGAACCAGCCATTGCTTGGTGCTTAACACAAGAGATGCCTTCGCGGATTTCTTTACGTTGTACGCCAGCTGCATAAGCAAGCATGCCTTCTTCACCGAAGTAACCTTTAGCAAGTTCATGAACGCTAAGAGCAGTCGTGTGGTAAGTCGGTAGCGTGATTAGATGATGGAATACACCAGCTTCACGTGACGCATCACGTTGGAAGTTCTTAGCGGCAACGTCAGCTGCTGCATCAAGTTCAGTACCGTCGTAGTCAGCACTCATCAAGTCATCTTTATTGTATGCAGAGATGTCTTTACCTTCTTCTTCCCATTTCGCGATGACTTGCTTACGGAAGTTAAGCGTCCAGTTGAATGATGGGCTGTTGTTGTATACAAGCTTGGCTTTAGGCTGTTGCTCTTTAATACGGTCAACCATTGATTTGATATGTGCTACGTCTGGAGTCGGTGTTTCGATCCATAGTAAGTCAGCACCGTTTTCAAGAGCCGTTACACAGTCAAGTACAACGCGGTCGATGTTGGTGTCTTCGCGGAATTGGTACAGACCGTTTGCTAGGCGTACTGGGCGTACCAATTTGCCATCACGTTTAAGCAGCATGTCATTTTCTTTTGCTTCGTCGATTTCAATCTCTTCAACTTCAAGGAAATCGATGTACTTAGAAGCAAGATCACCTGGTTCGTTTGATACTGGGATTTTTTGCGTCAACGATGCGCCTTCAGAGTCAGTACGAGCAACGATAACACCGTCTTCAACACCAAGCTCTAAGAATGCATAGCGGATGGCGTTTAGTTTGGCGATAAAGTCTTCGTGCGGTACAGTCACTTTACCCGCTTGGTGACCACACTGCTTCACATCAGATACTTGGTTTTCGATCTGAATAGCACAAGCACCAGCTTCGATCATTTGCTTAGTCAATAGGTAAGTCGCTTCTTCGTTACCGAAACCTGCATCGATATCAGCGATGATTGGCACAACATGTGAATCAAAGTTTTCGATTTTTTCTAGGATAGCTGAGGTGTCTTGACCCGCTTCTTCAGCAGCATTTAGCTCACGGAAGTAGTCGTTCAATACTTTAGCGTCAGCTTGACGCAAGAACGTGTAGATTTCCTCGATTAGCTTAGGTACGGATGTTTTTTCGTGCATAGATTGGTCAGGTAATGGACCAAACTCAGAGCGTAACGCCGCTACCATCCAACCTGAAAGATAGATATAAGTTTTAGAGGTCGTACCGAAGTATTTTTTCTTGGCATACATGGTTTGCTGTGCCACAAAACCATGCCATGCACCTAGAGACTGTGTATACTGAGACGTATCATTGTCATAATCTTCCATGTCTTGACGCATGATTTTTGCAGTATACTTTGCGATATCCAAGCCCGTTTTAAAGCGGTTTTGTGACATCATACGTGCGGCATCAGTCTCGCTAATGTTCTGCCAGTTGCCGTGCTTTTGCTTTAATTCACGTACTAGGTCGATCGCTGATTTATATGCAGTTGACATCTATAGTCTCCTTGGTAGGGTGTAAAAAATAATAAATTGAGCGTTAAAGTAATAATTTGCGTTATCAATAAATTTGGTAGTGATGCTATCAATACCTCGTAAAGGTCTTCTTTACCCTAAACAAACCTGTGCATGAATACAAGAAGATTGCTGAACTCAGCAGTTGACAAATAATTACTGATGTATAGTGTTGATTCAGCTTGTCCATGTCTATCAAAGGTGTTTGAGCATTTAATAAACAGCGTTGTCATAATTAGCAACAAGAGATGTTACAATTATACTGACACTTGGTAGTGTTTCACTGTCGAGATAAACCGTTACTATGCTATTTAACTATGTTGTTTTCTGGACGATAACCCGTTCGTAAAACTCAGGTTTGTGGTCTGTACCGCAAATCCTTTATGGAACTCACTATAACTGCCTTACCAAGATTTATCTAATTTATGATACTTATCTTTAGTATTTTTATAGGTTATAATGTAGTTATAACAGTATCTTATGGTGATGAAATTGAGTTATGCTGAGTATCTTTTGCGGTAAAACCAATAAAAATTCGCAAAATTATGCGGTCCTAGATCGAAAATCACCATTTCAGTACTGATAACACCAAGCATGCCGTGGTGCTTATCTTTTAAAAGCTAAGAGAAATACATATGAATTTGCAGCGGGTTGATTTAAATTTATTAGTCCATCTAGATGTGTTGCTACGAGAAAAAAACGTCACTCGCGCAGCTGAGCAGCTTGGTATCACCCAGCCTGCCATGAGCAATATCTTACGCCGTCTGCGTAAGTTATTTAATGATCCATTGCTGGTGCGCTCCTCTGAAGGGATGACACCGACTGAGCGCGCCCTTGAGTTGCAGCCACGCATCCGTGAGATACTTGCAGATTTGACTCAAGTACTAGAGCCGCGTACCGAATTCCGTCCTTATAGTACCTCTCGTGTTTTTCGAATCATGACATCAGATTATGCCGAAGCGACTTTGGTACCGAGGCTAGTGAAGGCACTACGTTCGGAAGCACCCAACGTCATTTTGGATTTTTTGACACCCTCAGATGTCTCTTATCGCGATATGGAGCAGGGGCGTGTTGATTTGGCGATTAATCGTTTTAATGAGATACCACAGAGCTTTCATCAGGTATTGGTATGGCGTGATACGTTTAGTTGCTTGCTATCGTCTGAAAGTCCTTATGCCAACCGCTTTAATCTGAAAAACTACCTTAAAGCGCAACATGTTTGGGTATCTAAAACAGGGATGGGCGTGGGATTTGGGGTTAATCCAGAAAAATCAGGTGGCCTAGGATCTATTGATCAGGCATTGCAACGTTTGGGCCAAAAACGCCAAATTAGTGTCTTCACTCGTCATTATCAGATGCCAGCCATGCTTGCCGCAAATAAAGACTTGATAGCGACATTGCCAACCCGTGTGGCTCGTATGCAGGCTAATAACGACAGTATTATCATGGAAGAGCCGCCGTTTTTTATTCCTGAGTTTGAGCTGACCATGGCATGGTCACCATTGCTACAGCACCATCCTGCTCACCGTTGGTTGCGTCAATTAATCATGCATGTGGCACGGCAAGTAGTGGCTGAGGAAGAAAATCCACCACAAGAAATACCTGTGATTAATCACTTGTTTTAATAAGAGTTTTTATAAAGTAGTAAGTATCTTATAGTAAGTAATCAACTCACTTTGAATATTATTGTTTAACCTATATTTGGTATATTCAACGAGCCAAACCAGCCACTAGGCTGGTTTTCTTGTTTAGTATCGCTATGTAGTCTTGTTCAATATTTAGCTATTCTTAATAAGACGGTTACACTGTTAACATATTCAACACACTTCACAATATATTGTAAAACTCTTCGCCAAATACCTTGTTATGATAAGCACAGATAGAAACAAACTTATCGATTCATTTATTGAGTTATCCTATCGACGTAACACCAAACAATTAGACGTAACACCAAACAATTAAAAGTGACAATAATACTGAATATATAAAATCAAATAATAAGGACATCTACATGTCAGATATTACTACTGTTAACCCAGCAACGGGCGAAGACATTAAAAATTATGATTACATGAGCAATGACGAAGTTAACAAGATTGTCGACGCGTCACATAATGCATTTTTAGAATGGCGTACTGTGAGCCATGAAGAACGTGGACGTGTCATCAAGACCATCGGTGACAAACTGATGGAGTATAAGGAGGAGCTATCTAAGCTTATGACCGAAGAGCGCGGTAAGCTATATGGTCAAAGTCAGCAAGAAGTAGATCTCTGTAAAGCAATTTGTGATTACACTGCTGAAAATGGTGTCGCTGCGCTTGCAGATGATGAGCGAGATATCGAAAGCATGAAAAAAGGTATCGTGACTTATCAACCAATCGGCGTCATCTATGGTATGCAACCTTGGAACTTCCCAGCGTATCAAGTATTCCGTTATGCCATTGCTAACTTGATGGCAGGTAACAGCGTTCTGCTTAAACATGCAGCAAACGTCACAGGTTCTGGCTTATTGATCGAAAAAATATTCCATGAGTCTGAACTGCCAAATGATTTGTTCCGTACGATTTTGATTGATCATGACCAATCAGAAAAATTGATTGAAAATGACAAAGTACGTGGCGTAACGCTCACAGGTAGTGATACTGCTGGTCGTATCGTTGGTCAACAAGCGGCCAAAGCAATCAAAAGATCAGTACTAGAGCTCGGTTCAAATGACGCCTTTATCGTACTAGAAGACGCCGATATAGAAACCGCTGTAGAGACCTGTA
Source organism: Psychrobacter pacificensis (assembly GCF_018336615.1). Taxonomy (NCBI): domain Bacteria; kingdom Pseudomonadati; phylum Pseudomonadota; class Gammaproteobacteria; order Moraxellales; family Moraxellaceae; genus Psychrobacter; species Psychrobacter pacificensis. The sequence goes on from NZ_CP048752.1 coordinate 805,530, forward strand.
CCCAAGCCCGTTTAGTCAATAACGGTGAAACTTGCGTAGCAGCAAAACGCTTTATCGTGGTCGATAGCGTGTATGACGAATTCCGCAAGCGTATCGTAGAAAAATTTGAAGGTACAAAATCTGGCGACCCAATGGATGACAGCTCAGATATCGGTCCATTAGCGCGTGCAGACTTGCGAGATCAGTTGCATGAGCAAGTAGAACAAAGCGTAGCAAAAGGTGCAACGATTGCTGTTGGCGGTAAAGTACCAGAAGGTAAAGGCAGTTTCTATCCAGCAACTATCTTAGAAAATGTCGAGAAAGGTCAACCTGCCTACGACGACGAATTGTTTGGCCCAGTGGCGTCATTGATTCGCGCCAAAGATGACGACGATGCCATGCGCATTGCAAATGACAGTCGTTACGGCCTAGGCGGCGCTATCTTCTCAAAAGATGAAGAAAAAGCCATTCGTTTAGCCAGTGAGCAATTCGATACTGGTATGGTCTATATCAATGGTTACGGTCTTGCCAATCCTGCACTGCCATTTGGTGGTGTGAAGAACTCAGGCTATGGTCGCGAGCACGGCGGCTTTGGTATCAAAGAGTTTGTCAACATTAAAGCAGTACACGTATTTGGAAAATAATAGTGAATAACACGTAAAACTGTTAAAGACTAAAAAGAAAAACCCAGCTACTTAATAGCTGGGTTTTTTTGTGTGGTTGAAAATAGGGCGTGTCCCTATTTTAAAAATGGTGATAAAAATGAGATAAATCACAGGCAAACAAGGAAAATAACGCAGGTAATATCAAGATATTGACCAGCTATTTGACACCGTTTGCCAAAGATTTAGCCATTTTTAGCCCATTTAGTCATAAACACTTGAATTAGGGACACGCCCTAATATCTTAAAACAACTAAGCGTCAATCAATAGACGTAAGGGCAGGGCAGGCAAGATGCTAGAGGCTTGCTCACTTGGCGTTAATGACACGCCGCCAATAGCAATTTGTAATATCGTCCACGGCAATAAGTGATGCTCCAGCACTTGTACGCGCTTTTGCAAACTATCAGGCGTGTCGGTATGACGAATAGGCAAAACCGCTTGGCTTAACACTTGTCCTGCATCCAGCTCGGCGGTGACCACATGGATACTACAGCCGTGCTCACGCTCACCTGAGCAGAGTACACGGGTATGCGTGTCTAGCCCTTTATAAGCGGGAAGTAGCGATGGGTGCAGGTTAATCATCGGTGCAGGCGCGTTATCAATAAAGTCTGCACTCAATACCCGCATAAAGCCTGCCAAAACGACCAAGTCAGGCTGCCACACTTCAAGCTGTGCGGTGGCGTGCTTTTCAAAGGTTTTGATGCCCATGCGCTTGCCGCTCTCTACGTGCGAGAGTACGGCGACCTCGATGCCCGCGTCTTTGGCGCGGGTGATGGCATAGGCGTCTTCACGGTTGCTAATAACGCCGATAATCTCAATCGGTAGTGCTTTTTGCTGCACTGCATTGATTAAAACTTGTAAATTACTGCCACTGCCTGATACCAAAACCGCAATGCGTAATGGTTTGACAGGTTGGTTTGTCTTATCAAATGACATTAACGGTATACCACGGCATCGGCTTCACGTTTGACCATTTCGCCAAGTTGCCAAGCGTTTTCACCAGCGTCAGTCAACGTCTTGATCGTTGCTTCAGCTTTGTCTTTAGGAACGACGATGACAAAACCAACGCCGCAGTTAAAGGTGCGGTACATCTCACTTTGCTCAATATTGCCTTGGGTCTGTAACCAAGTGAATAACTCTGAGAACTGCCAGCTGCTGGTATCGATGCTAGCCGCTAGGTCATCAGGGAGCACTCGTGGCAAGTTGTCAGTGAGACCGCCACCTGTGATGTGTGACATGGCATGAAGCGCTGAGCTGCCAAGGGTATCCTGCAATGCCTTGATTGCTTTGACATAGATACGAGTAGGGGCCATCAAGGCATCTTGAATAGGTTGACCATCTAGTTGCTCATCGCTAGTAGCCACGTCAACACCGCTAACTTCGATGACTTTACGCACGAGCGAGTAGCCGTTTGAGTGCGCGCCACTCGAAGCCAGTGCAATCAGAACATCGCCTTCTGCAACATTGTCGCCAGTCACGACCTCGCTTTCTTCAACCACGCCCACGCAGAATCCAGCGAGGTCATAATCGTCGTCTTGATACATACCTGGCATTTCAGCAGTTTCACCGCCGATAAGCGCGCAGTTGGCAAGTTTACAACCATCGCCGATACCAGTGACCACAGTCGCAGCTACATCAACATCAAGCTTGCCGGTTGCGTAATAGTCCAAGAAGAATAACGGCTGAGCCCCGCATACGAGTAGATCGTTTACGCACATAGCGACTAGATCAATACCAATCGTATCGTGACGATCAAGCTGTAGTGCCAGCTTAAGTTTAGTCCCGACACCGTCGGTACCTGAGACGAGTAGTGGTGAAGTGTAGCCAGTAGGGATACGGCAGAGGGCGCCAAAACCACCAAGCCCGCCAACTACTTCAGGACGGGTAGTGGCTTTTGCCACGGACTTGATACGTTGGACTAACGCATCACCTGCATCGATATCAACGCCGGCGTCTTTGTAGCTTAAAGAAGGCTTGTCACTCATAGTCATCTCACAGTTGGGGATAGATAATTGGAATTAAAAAGTAAGGGAGTCAATCACGCTACAATCAGCGAGATAAAGTTTAAAGGCAAAGTTTAAAGATAGTGCGCGCATTATACCCAAAAACTGACCGCACTCGCAAAGCAACTTACCGATATTTGGCTAAGTTTTGCATTAAGTGGCAAATAAGCGATTAAGAAACAAAAAATGACTGATTTTTTGTTGTACTCTGCGATAATAAAACACTAAATTTACGACTCCTGACGGCTCAAGTACCGCAATTTTTGTCACTATCTCAAATCAGCCCACGTATAGGATTACTTATCATGATAAACCAACCAATCGACCCTTTTTTCAGACGTTTATTTATCGTTGTCGTTTTGGTTGTGGCGCTATTCCTTCTCTACCTGATGATACCAGTCATTGTGCCGTTTATATTTGCTTTTATGCTGGCTTACTTGTTCAATCCTTTGGTAAAGCGATTGTCAAAACATCTCAAACGTTGGATCGCAATTATTATTGTGTACTCTACCATTACTGTAGGGATGGCGCTGTTGCTCTGGTGGTTGGTACCGACATTGTGGCATCAGCTGCAAGCCGCTTGGGAGTATCTACCTAAGATATCTAGCTGGTATAATCAAGTGGTACGAGAGTGGTTCAACAGTAATACTCGTTTTCAATTGCCTGTCTTAGAGTCGAAGGATTTTTCTGAGACGCTGGTTGAGTATATGCAAACGAATTATAAGTTTGCTGATGCCAGTACCATGATGAGCCAAGTACTGACTTCAAGTATGAACTTTATTAACAGTGCAGGACTGATCGTGTTGGTGCCAATTTTAACGTTTTATTTTTTGTTCAATTGGGATCAGCGTTTACAGACGTGGAAGATGGCGATACCAGGAGCATACTGCAAACAAGTCATTGGCATCGCCAAAGAGTGCGATCAAGCTTTAATGGCGTTTATTAAAGGCCAGCTGCTGGTGATGGTGCTACTGGGTGCTATTTATGCAATACAGCTGCAGCTTATTGGTCTAGAGCTTGGACTTATCATCGGTATGGTAGCGGGTATTGCAAGCTTTGTACCTTACTTGGGTTTTGGCATTGGATTTGTGGCCGCTATCATCGCTTGCTTGTTTCAGTTTGGGTTGGATTGGACCTATTTGTTATTGGTCGTTGGGGCGTTTTTGGTCGGGCAAGCTGCAGAAGGTTATATTCTGCAGCCGCTACTATTAGGTGATAAAATTGGTTTATCACCATTATGGGTTATCTTTGCGGTATTAGCAGGCGCCAGTCTATTGGGTTTTGTGGGTATGTTAATTGCGCTACCAGTCTCTGCTGTCTTGAATGTATTGTTCCGCCACCTATATGCGTATTATCGCACGACAGATTTTTATAAAGGTCGTAAGCAATTGCTACTGTTTGAGAAGAAGTAAATATTTTATTATTGAATATAGTGAGCGGATAGCGTACAAATGGGAAGAAAAAAGCAAATGGTTGATCAGGCTTAGTAGGTAAAAGACTTGTCAGTCATTTTGCAAATATGTTATATATAGTCGCAGTGTTGATCGTATCAGCCGTTGCTATATTTTTTATCAAGATTAGCCTAATTAGGGCAATTCATCCATCATAAAAAAGCTATATATCCACTGCACATATTTTTATCAGGTAGTATGGATAGTACTGAATAGCAATTTATTCCTTTTTCTACTGCACTTTTATATTGCACTACGCAACACGAGTTGATGATTCATGGCAGAAGCACAGCTAAGTCTCAATCTGGACATTAAGCATGATGCAAGTCTCAGCGACTTTGCCGGTCCCGGTTGGATGTCTATTATTGATGCAGTGCGGCAATTACATGTCGGCCTGATCGGTCAGTTATACCTGTTTGGTAGCCCTGCGACGGGTAAGTCTCACTTGCTCTCCGCTATTTGTGAGTCATTTATTGAAATGGAAAAATCAGCTATTTGCTTGTCACTCAATGAATTGATCCATACCGACGTCCATGTATTATCTTCTTTAGAAAACTTTGATCTGATTGCTATCGATGATTTAGAAGTGCTTGAGCAAAGTAGTCAGTGGCAAGAAGCGCTGTTTCATCTGATCAACCGTAGCCGCGAAGGTCAGCGCCAGCTTTTATTTGCAGCCAATAAGCCGGCTGGCGACTTACCGTTTCAATTGAGAGATTTATTAACGCGCCTAGCACAAGCACCAGCCTTTAAAGTGCCTACTGGTCATGACTTAGCAGACCGTCAAGCACTGCTTCAGTCCATTTTGCGTCGGCGCGGCTGGCAGTTTGATGATCGAATTATTAATCATTTATTGACTGAAGGGCCACATCGTATCGGTGCCATGATGGAAGTGCTCAATTATATACAGCCAATGTTTTCTAACCTTGGCCGCAGTAATATATCAAAAGCGGTGATCAGTGACGCGCTGCGTACCATTGATGAGCAAACGCTTGCAGCAGAGCTGGCTGATATAGCTCAAGAGACGCAAGTAGACAATGTGACGACGGATCAAGACCAACATACGATGCCACTTGATTTTTAACCGTTAAAATATCAATAGCCGTCAAGATACAAATTTTTGTCCCACATGTTCTTACTACTAATGGAATAATTTATGAAATCGAATGCTTCTTTGCTAAAAAAATTGACGATTGGACTGTTGTTTGTGGGTGCGACCTCAGTCTCTGTGATGTCACAAGCCGCTGTGACGCTATTGGTTGATGACCATATCAAAGTGACTGCCATCAATGGACAAGAAGTTCAGCAAAGTCTATTTCAACCACTAACTAAAAAGTTTACCCTTGAGCCAGGTCAACACGCTATCACTGCTAAGTATGACCGCTTATATAACTTGCAGCGTGATGAGCATGATTACCTTCGTTCAGGTAACGTCAGCGTGACGGCGGAATTGGCAGATAACCAAACGTATCGTTTGACGATGCCGAACCAGCCAGAAGATTACGAAGCCGCTAAAGATTATGCTAAGCAGCCAACACTCGTTATTCAGCAGAACAATACAGTTATCGCAAGTCAACAGGGTATGGCTGGTAATCAAGGTGGACTGCTTTCAGGGCTCGGTAAGGCGCTAGGTGGTGTGTTTGGTGGGGCGGGCGATGCAGAATTACAAAACCAACGTGCGATAGCAGCATTAGATCAACCAGCAGCAATGCCAAACAATACTAATGTTGGTACGACCAATATCAAGCAAACCACGAGTGTGAATACCTCTACCAATACCTTAGATTCATTTATGCAGATTTGGCTACAAGCAACACCTGCTGAGCGTGAAAAGATGCGTCAATGGATTCAACAGTAAATCAATCTGTTACAGATCGCTGAGCATAAAAAAGCACCCAGCTGGGTGCTTTTTTATGGTTCTAAGTTTTACTGTTATTTGGATTTATTTAAGCTAAGTGTGATCAGCTTAGTAAAGTATTAACCCAAGAAGGCATTGTACATCCATACCAGCTTTTCTTGCTCTTGTACGTATTCATCAACCAGATCAGCGGTACCTTGATCGTCGCTTTCTGCTGCTAATGACGATACTTGACGCTGCTCGGCAATTAAGGCTTGTAAACCAGTTACTACGCCTTTAACGCAAGATGTACCATCTTTGACGTTTTTGTCTTCGCTGATGCTCGTGTGCTGTGCAAAATCGCTATAAGCGTGAAGTGGTGTACCACCGAGAGTCAAGATACGCTCAGCGATCTCATCAATCTGTAACTGTAGCGATGTGTATAATTCTTCAAACTTTGGATGCAAAGTAAAGAAATGCTCACCTTTTACATTCCAATGATAGCCACGTACATTTAAGTAAAACACATGGTACGTTGATAGCAGATTGTTTAATTGAGCGATGACTTCGCTCATGTCAGCTTTTTCTAAACCGATCTGGTTAGTAGCGTTATTAGTATTACTCATAATATTGTCCTTATAGTGTGAGTGTTGTTATATAAAATTGAAGAAAGACGAGTAGTAGTTAATTAGCATAAAAATAAAAATATCTTAACTTTTATTAATATCTACATAAGCTCTAGCTCTTCCTTTGATGCTTATAATAATAGCAAACTATCATTAGTAAGTTAAATATAATAAATTCACTTTTACGATTGTTTTTATAAAACTATAATTGAGTCTCTCTATCGCTTTTCTAAACGATAGAGAGAGCTGATAACCTTTATGCTGGCGGCTGCAAGTTTTCAGGATTTAAGCCTTTGACCGGAACCACTTCTTGTAGATGTTGACGTACCGTATCGATAGGGAATTTTTGCGCTTGCAAACGTTTCGGAAGAATTTGGCTACCTTGCTGGCCTTTCATCTCAAACATCATAAAGATATAGTCGTTAGTCTCGTCCCAGCTCTTGATAGCAGTCCACGGAATAACCGCTTGCTGGGTCGCACCTGCACGCATTTGCATACCGCGCATTTGCGAGTTTTTCATCATCTCAGGCTGGTTGCTTGGCATTGCCATGACCAGACCATGTTTTTGTACACCAAGCTTCATTTGACGCATTTCATCTGGCATCTCTTGATCAGCAATTTGTTTTTCAAACTCTCTTTTTACATACCATCTAAAGCCTAAAGTACGCGCCAATAGATAAATCACCACACCAACGAGCATCAACCAAAAAATGATGGTTGAGTAGCCTGTTACAAAGATCAGTCCTGCAATAGCGAGTACCACAACCACAGCCATAATGATCCATTCTTTGGTCTTAAAGCTTGACAGACCAAAAGAGGGGCTGGCACTGGCAAACAGTTCATATTGGGCTTGAAGGAATTCAGCTTCAGTTAGGTTTAAGGCGACAGGTTGGAGCGTGTAAGGATACAGGGCCATAAAGGTTTCTCAGATGCTTATGTTAAAAGTTTTGGGTTTACATCGCCAAAGCCAAGTCATGATGTACTACTTGGCTGTAGGTAAATAAAGGTATGCGCTTATCTTACCGAAAAGTACTCTTAAATGAAACATATAAGCGGATCTGTTCACTGATAGCGGCGATATTAATGGCTTTAATAAAGGTAGATGATCCTTATTAAAGTAAGTTGAACATATAGGATATGCATTTCGGGTAAGTATGACTGGCTATGAATAATGAAAGTAGTAGCCCAAAATCACGCTAAAAGCGCTCAAAAAAGCTCAAAGCATGGTCAAATCTGCTGGGTCTTGGTATGATAGCGGCACCCATATAGTTTGATAAAAAATATGGCAGCATGGCAAGGTAGTTATTGAGTTATGAAGCTTTGCAATAAGTATAAGCTGACCAATAATCATACTAATAATGTTTAAACTTCTTATTCACTTTTAGTGTTACAGGCAACGATTATGATTGATCCAAAACTCTTACGCGGCGATTTAAGCGATTTACAGCAACGACTGGCCACTCGTGGCTATACGCTTGATATGGAGTTTTGGCAGTCGATTGAATCCGAGCGTAAGTCTCTACAAGTCAAAACAGAAGAATTGCAATCGCGTCGTAACGCTGGGGCTAAGCAAGTCGGTGCTCTAAAAAAATCAGGCGAAGATGCCAGTGAGCTATTGGCTGAAATGCAAAGCGTTAGCGGTGAGATTAAAGCTGCTGAAGACGAGCTACGTACTCTGCAAGAGCGGCTGACTCAAGCAGCGCTGCAGATTCCAAATATTCCAGCGGCAGATGTACCAGTGGGTACGTCAGAAGACGATAACGTAGAAGTGCGTAAGTGGGGCACGCCGCGTACGTTTGATTTTGAAATTCAAGATCACACGCATATCGGTGAGACGCTTGGTATGCTCGACTTTGAGGCCGCAACCAAACTGACAGGCAGCCGTTTTAACGTGCTAAAAGGCCAATTGGCGCAGCTGCATCGTGCACTGATCCAGTTTATGCTCAACACCCATACCATAAAATACGGCTATCTTGAGACCTATGTGCCTTATATTGTCAATAGCGATAGTCTAAAAGGGACGGGTCAGTTGCCTAAGTTTGAAGAGGATTTGTTTAAGCTAAGCAATCACACGAATAACGATGAGATGGATTTTTATCTGATTCCAACAGCAGAAGTGCCAATGACCAACTTGGTACGCGGAGAGCGTTTGGATATCAAAGAGCTACCGCTAAAATTCACCGCCCATACGCCATGCTTCCGTAGTGAAGCGGGCTCGCATGGCCGTGATACCCGTGGTCTGATCCGCCAGCATCAGTTTGAAAAAGTCGAAATGGTCAATGTTGGCACCAGCGATCAGTCTGATGACTTGCTAGAGGCAATGACAGGGCAGGCCGAATATATCTTGCAGCAGCTTGAGTTGCCATACCGCACGGTACAGCTATGTACGGGCGATATGGGTTTTGCCGCACAAAAAACCTATGACATCGAAGTATGGCTACCAAGCCAAGATACCTACCGCGAAATCTCTAGCTGCTCTAACTGTGGCGATTTCCAAGCGCGCCGTATGGGTACGCGCGTCAAAGATGGCAAGCAAACTAGCTTAGCTCATACTTTGAACGGTTCAGGATTGGCGGTTGGTCGTACGCTACTAGCAGTGATGGAAAATCATCAAAACGCTGATGGTAGCATTACGATTCCAGAAGTATTGCGTCCATTTATGGGCGGTGCTGAGACTATTTCAGTTTAATAAATGGACTATAAGTAATGAGCTGCTTGTCACTTAGGTCACTTGTAGCTTGTTACTGATAGCTTAAATTAAAATCTATGACTGTCTATCGTTTAACAAAACTGATGTGAGTCATTGCTAAATAGAAACGGTATTGTCACCGCATTTTTGGCTAGGCTCATAGCAAATATGTTAATATTGCATTTTTATTTTATAGCCTATCCACTGAGGACGCACGCCGCGTTTTTGATGGATCATCCTCTGAGTAAACTCTCCTCTTATCTTTATACGACTCATTCGAATATTAGGACACTCTATGCCAGCTCCAATTAGCGAACGTAAACTAGCCAATGCCATCCGTGTACTGTCGTTTGACGCGGTTCAAAAAGCCAACTCTGGACATCCGGGTGCGCCAATGGGTATGGCTGATATTGCCGAAGTTTTGTGGCGCAAATTTTTGAAGCACAATCCAGCTGATCCTAATTGGCACAACCGTGACCGCTTTGTACTGTCAAACGGTCATGGCTCGATGCTTATTTATTCATTGCTACATTTATCAGGTTATGATGTCAGCGTTGATGACCTCAAAGGTTTCCGTCAGCTGCATTCAAAAACCCCAGGTCACCCTGAGTATGGCTATACCCCTGGTGTTGAGACGACGACTGGTCCTCTAGGCCAAGGTATTGCCAATGCTGTTGGTTTTGCGATTGCAGAGAAGACACTCGCAGCGCAGTTCAACCGCGACGGTCATAATATCGTTGATCATCATACCTATGCGTTCTTAGGCGATGGCTGCTTGATGGAAGGCATCAGTCATGAAGTGTGCTCGCTCGCTGGCACATTAGGTCTTGGCAAATTGGTATTCTTCTATGATGACAATGGCATCTCAATCGATGGTAATGTTGAAGGTTGGTTCACTGATGATACCGAAGCGCGCTTTGAGTCGTACGGCTGGCAAGTGATCAAAGTCGATGGTCATGATACTGATGCGATCACGCAGGCAACTGAGCAAGCAATTGCAGAAACTGCTAAGCCAAGCCTAATTATTTGCAAAACGACTATCGGTGCTGGTAGCCCAAACAAACAAGGCCTTGCGGCAAGTCATGGCGCGCCACTTGGTGATGACGAAATCGCCTTGACGCGTGATGCGCTGTCTTGGAAGCATGCCCCATTTGAATTAGATGACGAAATCTATGAAGCGTGGGATGCCAAAGCCAAAGGCGATGTGCAGCAAAAGAACTGGGATGCTGAATTTGAAGCGTACAAAAAAGCCTATCCAGAGCTTGCAGTAGAACTATCACGTCGTCTAAATGGTGAGTTGCCTGCTGACTTTGCTAGCCAAGCGAGAGCCTACATTCAGCAAACGCAAGAAGCGGGCGGTGATGTTGCTAGTCGTAAAGCCAGCCAAAACGCGATCAACAGCTTGCAGCCATTACTGCCAGAACTACTAGGCGGCTCAGCAGATTTAGCGGGCTCAAACCTCACGTTATTCAAAGGCGCTAAAGGCATCGAGAAAGACGCTGACGGCAACTATATCTATTATGGTGTGCGCGAGTTCGGTATGACCGCGATTGCCAATGGTATTGCATTGCATGGCGGCTTTATCCCTTACGTAGCGACGTTCCTGATGTTTATGGAATACGCACGTAACGCGGTACGCATGGGCGCACTGATGAAGCAGCGCGTCATCCATGTCTATACGCATGACTCTATCGGTCTGGGTGAAGACGGCCCAACGCATCAGCCAGTTGAGCAATTGACGAGCCTACGTACCACGCCAAACCTACGTACATGGCGTCCTTGTGATGCTACCGAATCTGCTAGTGCTTGGGTAGAAGCAATCAAATCAGAAAACAACCCATCCGCATTGATCTTTAGCCGTCAAAGCTTGCCACATCAAGCACGTGATAGCGAGCAAGTCGCGAACATCACCAAAGGTGGTTATGTACTGGCAAAAGAGCAAGGCGAGCTACAAGCCATCATTATCGCCACTGGTTCAGAAGTTGGCCTAGCGATGGAAGCGCACAAGACGCTTAGCGAAAATGGTGTTGGCGTCCGTGTGGTGTCTATGCCATGTGCTGAAGTCTTTGTTGAGCAAGAGGCCAGCTATCGCGAAGCGGTATTGCCCGCCAATATCCGTGCTCGCGTCGCAGTCGAAGCCGCGCATATAGATTACTGGTATAAGTTTGTCGGTCTCGATGGCAAAGTCATCGGTATGACCACTTATGGCGAGTCAGCACCAGCCAGCGACTTGTATAAAGAGTTTGGTATTACGACTGGCGCTGTGATTGAAGCGGTGAATAGTTTGGTGTAATAAACCTGACTTAGTTAGTGTTTAAGAAAAAGCCATCAGAGAAATCTGGTGGCTTTTTTTTCGATATGCAATATACCTTTAAATTAATGATTTTTAAAACAAGTCTACTTGTTTCGCTTTACTATCAATAGTTGATTCTAACCAGTCAATGAATGAGTTTTTAAATTTTATTCCAGAAATCTTGCCTCGATATTTTTCAATAATAAACAAATCTTGGTTTTTCAAAGGTACATAAATTTCATCTTGCTTTTCAATAATCTTCTTATCTATCAAGAATTTATTCAATGCTCTAGTGTTTTTGAAATATTCTTTGCCTTCATTGTTTAAATAATCTACAACTTCTTTAGCTGAATAGCCATTGTTCTCATAAAATATAAAGTCTATTTCATTTTTATTTATTCTTTTAGGCTCTATAAATCGATCTTCATTAGATAAGTATACTTTAACTTTTTTATCAAGACTCAAAGCACGAATTATATTTTTATGACTACCTTTACTTTTACCATCCCAAACTACTAGACTATAGTCGCTATCTACAGACATTGCTTCATCTTTATAAGTCTGCCTCTCTCTTTCTTTTGTGATTTCAAGAGCAACATTTACGAATTTTTTTTGAAAAGTTTTTGAACTTAAATATCTAGGTGAGCTATAAATTGAATACACATGGACATTGTCATAATTATTTTTTTTAAAATGATCTTGAATTACTTTATCGATGCCGTCAGCATCACCCACCAAAATAGTCATATTATTATTTTGAATTTTTTTCAAACTTTCCAAGACACCATTAGGTAAAGTCTTCGTAGAAATAGATCCTGAGATAAATACTTTGCTCATCTATTACTCCTAGTTTTAGTTAGTGTAACTACATAAACATTTTGAACTTGAGCTTCATCGTATAGAATGTTTGTTAGTTCTATTAAGGTTGTTCCAGACCTGTATAAATCGTCGATAATTAGTACTTTTTTATTTTTATATTTATTAAAATCGGTCACTTGAAAAGCCTTATTTATTATTTTCTTTCTTTCTTCAACGTCTTTAATAGACTTAAGTTGCTGAGTTTCTTTGATCTTTTTTATGAAGGTAAAATCAGTATTGATATCAAGAAGCTTGCCAACTTTATCACAAATATCATAAACAGGTTGTGAATTTCTTTGCAGTGAAGCAGGTACAGGTATAATAACATCTAGATACTTCAAAACCATTCTAGTCTTTAAAAACTCTACAAGCTCATTAACTAAAAAATCTATTTGGCTACTATCGTTACGATATTTGAGTAAAAATAAAGCCTCCCCAATGTCAGACCTAATACTATTATAACTTCCATCAGGATTGAGTGTACTTGATAGTGTATGTAAATCTAAAGCCCAACCACCTTTCCATCGTCCAGCTAAATTTTGTGTCATCTCTTACCCTTATTACAAAGTATATGTTCACTAAATATTTAATATTCATAATAGGCGTATAGTAAATATAACTCAACTAAAAATCAGTTTTTTATCTAATTCACCTTATAAATATCTTATACCATCAGTGAGTGCGAGTTAAAAACCCACGATGAGCTACCCGAACATGTATTGACCAGTGGTATGGTGTCGTATGTAAAGAAAAAACAAGATAAGATACTTACTGAAGATGAGGTCACATCTATCGTCGAGCAGATCGAGAGCAATAAATTTAGCAATTCATGGCGTGCCAATCGGCAGCATAAAGCCTATCTAAAAGACAAGCATAGCAACCCAAGTAAGAATATTGATAACCCCACACCTAAGTCTATAATAAAAGAAACCGTTGATAGAACTATCCTAAAGAGTAGAGAAGTGCATCGATGGTCTGGTCAAACTGAGATTGAATCTACCGCATTACCAATTGATAGTCTAAATACTCAGCAAATAATCAAACCGCATGATATGGCTGATAAGGTTTTTCTTACGCCGTTTGAGATTGTAGAATCTGAGCCACAGGTGGAAGAACCTGAGATACTTAAAGCGACAGACCATGACGCTAATATCGATCAAGCGCCAACCTGCCCAAGATGCAACGGCGCGATGATCGCACGCGTGGCAAAAAATGGCGCACGCCAAGGACAGTCCTTTTATGGGTGCGCGCAGTTTCCTAAATGCCGCGGCGTAGTGAGTATTACTTAGCGGTTAGTCCTTTTACCCATATATTTCTTCCAAACGCAGACAAGCCACCAATCGACCATCCCATTCGCGCAGTTGAGGCTCTATTTCGCTGCACTGCGAGGTCGCATATGGACAGCGTTTATGTAGAGCGCACCCGCTTGGCGGATTAAGTGGGCTTGGTAGCTCACCTTGTAGCGTCAAATCTTTCTTTTGGCCATTTACTGTGGGTGCAGCCGCCAGTAATGCGATGGTATAAGGATGTTTTGGCGCATTATAAATGGCTTCTTTGGGCCCGTGCTCGACGGCTTGACCTAAGTACATCACCATCACATCATCAGCGACATGGCGTACGACTGACAAGTTGTGTGAGATAAAGACGTAAGCGGTACGATACTCATCTTGCAAATCCATAAACAGATTTAAGACTTGCGCTTGAATCGACACATCAAGTGCAGAGGTAGGCTCATCAGCGACGACGATTTTAGGATTGAGCATCATGGCGCGGGCGAGGGCAATCCGCTGGCGCTGACCACCCGAAAACATATGTGGGAAACGCCCAGCATGTTCAGGACGTAGACCCACGTTTCTCATCATCTCGTTGATTTTGTCACGCTTTTCTTCTTTCGACAGATTGGTATGAATATCCAACGGCTCTGTCAATTGATAGGCGATAGTATGCCGCGGATTCAAGCTACCATAAGGGTTTTGGAAGACCATTTGAATTTCGGTACGTAAGTCTTTGAGCGCCTTTCTACTATAGCCAGTGGTGGCTTCGTCGTTGATAAAAAGCTCGCCCTGCGTCGGCTGCTCGATGAGTGTCAGCTGGCGGGCAAGGGTAGATTTGCCGCAGCCTGATTCACCAACGACTGCCAATGTCTTGCCAGCCTCAAGCTCAAAAGAGATACCGTTCAGCGCTTTGACGTGCGCTTTTGGTTTGCCCAATCCTTGTGATACCGGATAGTGCTTATGTAGATTGTCTGCTTTTAAAACCACTTTATTACTCATATTTGTGACTCCAAAATAGCAGCGTGAGAGATGGGGGTGCGAGCAGTAGGATTGGCATAAATGCAGCGCACTTTGCCATTTGGTGTGTCCAAAATAGGCGGCGGCACGTCACAAGCAGGCTCTTTGTATGGGCAGCGAGGAGATAATAAGCAACCGCTTGGGCGATCATATTGGCTTGGTACGACCCCAGGCAAGCTGTTCAATCGATCTTGTCCGATAGCCAGCTCAGGAATGGCTTGTAAAAGCGCCTCTGTGTAAGGATGTGCAGGATGTTGAAAAACCTCTGGCACGGTACTGGTTTCAACCACTTGTCCAGCATACATGACCGCGACATCACGCGAGTTTTGTGCAACAAGGCCCAAATCATGGGTGATCAGTACCATTGCCATCTGTTTTTCACGTTGTAGACGACCCAGCAAGTCCATAATCTGCGCTTGTACGGTGACATCAAGTGCGGTCGTTGGCTCGTCTGCGATGAGCAGTTTTGGTTCACACGCAAGCGCCATCGCAATCATAACGCGCTGGCTCATACCGCCTGAGAGTTGATGTGGATACACTTTGAGTCGGTTTTTGGCGTCAGGCATTTCGACCAACTCTAACAGCTCTAATATGCGTGCCTGTACTGCCGAACCGCGCAAGCCTAAATGCTTGCGCAGTACTTCACCTAACTGCATCTCAACGGTAAAGCTTGGATTGAGGCAAGACATCGCGTTTTGAAAGATCATGGAGATGTCTTTGCCAATGATGCCGCGTTTTTCTTTGGCAGGCATACTGATCATATCTTTATTATCAAACATCACACGCTTTGCGCGGACGGTGGCAGACGGCGGCAGTAGCCCCATTAGCGCCATCATCGTGACTGACTTACCTGAGCCGGATTCACCAACGACAGCGATGACTTCACCTTGTGTGATTTTTAAAGACACATCATCGACAGCACGAAAGGCACGCTTTCCTTGACCAAAAGTGACCGACAGATTTTCGATGTCCAATAACAGCGGCGCGTCTGTTGTTGATGCACCATTCATAGAAGTATGAGCGGTAGGCGTTTTAATTAAAGTATCAGTCATCTTAGGTCACCTGCTTTAATTTGGGATCGAGCGCGTCACGCAGGCCATCACCCGTCAAGTTAATCGACAATGCAGCCAAGAAGATAGCGACACCTGGCCAAATAGCGAGCCAAACGTTACTTTGAATGTATTGACGAGCCGTACCGAGCATCGCGCCCCATTCAGCATCAGGTGGCTGTACCCCAAAGCCTAAGAAACCAATCGCACCCGCTTCTAAAATAGCAGAGGAAAAAATCATCGTTGCTTGTACGATGAGCGGTGCCATGCAGTTGGGTAGAATCGTGATAAATAATAAACGCAGCACACCAGCACCCATCACCTGCGAAGCGATAAAGTACTCACGTTGCAACTCCACCATCGCGGTGGCGCGAGTCAGACGAATAAAAGGCGGCGTACAGACCAGTGCAATCGTAATAATCGTATTGGTCATAGAGGGCCCTAAGATAGCGGCAATGATGATCGCTAGTAGTAAGCTTGGGTATGACATCAAAATATCATTGACCAGCATGACCGCTTTGCCCCAAACTTTGGGCCAAAAGGCAGCACTAAGTCCTAAAGAGATGCCGACCAACATCGCAAGGGTCGTCGCGCTCAGACCGATAAACAGAGAGTAACGCGCGCCATACATCACCCGAGACAAGGTATCTCGTCCAGCATCATCCGTGCCTAGCCAAAACATCGCATCACCACCACTTAAAAAGGCTGGCGGCAGCTGCTCTTGACCCGTAAACAACTCGTAAGGGTCATGGGGGGCAATTGCGGGCGCGAGTATGGCAACAATAACCATTAGCATGAGAATAATAAAACCCAACACCGCGCCCTTGTTTCGGCAAAAGGTCGATAAAAATAGCTGCCAAGACGATGGCGGTGTGGCAGCCATCAGATTGACATCAGAGGGGAGAACAGAAGGCTTCATGAGCAGTTCCTATAGTGGCTAGCGCAGTGACATTTTTTAGAATTTTGTTCCTAAAAAAGTACTAAGCATTGCTAAAACATCACTTCAGCGCCAATCATCACTATTTATCATATGAGTATTTATCAATGTGACATTGCAACATTAAGAGGTATGTCGAATACGCGGATTGATCAGACCATACAAAATATCAATAAATAAACTGACCAAAATCAAGGCAGTGGCGACCAACAAAATGCCGTTTTGCACAATGGGGTAATCACGAGTGAAAAAGCCATCGAGAAGCCAATTACCAACACCCGGCCAGCTAAAGATAGTCTCGGTAATAATCGCGCCTGCAAGCAAGGTTGCCATTTGTAAGCCAACCACAGTGACGACAGTGATTAGCGCGTTACGCATCACGTGTACCATGATCACGCGGCGTGGCGATAAGCCCTTGGCGCGAGCCGTACGCACATAGTCTTCATCCAACACTTCCAACATCGCAGAGCGTGTCATCCGCGCGATCATCGCGAGTGGAATGGTCGATAAGGCAATCGATGGCAAGATAAAGTGTTTGACCACATTCCAAAAAGCTCCCGGTTCCCCTGATGTGAGAGAGCCAAGCAACCATGAGCCGTACAAGGGATGGACATCCAAGAACTGTGCGACAGAGATCACACCAGCAACGGGTAAAAGGCCAAGATAGTGAGCGAATATACCTGTCAGAATAGGGCCTAGTAAGTAGATCGGCATCGAGTATCCTGCCAGCGCCCCTGACATCAGAGTATAGTCAATCCAAGTACCACGGCGTAGCGCGGCAAAGATACCCAAGCTCACACCAATCACACTAGCAATGACAATCGCACATAGCGCCAACTCTAACGTTGGAACGAAGTGCGCAAAAAAGTCTTGTAACACAGGAGAGCGAGTACGAAAGGATTGACCAAAGTCACCCGTCAATATACCCGTCAAGTAATCCCAGTATTGAACGATAAGGGGTTTGTCTAATCCCAGTCTTTCTAGGGCGCGAGCATGTAGCTCTGGATCCACCATACGCTCACCCATCATGATCTCGACTGCATCGCCTGGTACGAGACGGATCAGAGTAAAAGTCGATAGCGTGAGGCCAAGATAGACAGGAATAAGAATGGCGATACGGCGCAGAATATAAAGTAGCATGGGCTGCTCAATAGTTGTGATTCAATGAGTGGAGTAGTAGCAATGAATGAGGTCGTCCGTGACCATGCCCTTAAATGACCAAGCACTTAAATCAAAAGTACTCAAGTGAAAGTTGCTCAAATGAAAAGTATGTGAGTCAAAAAGCAATCAACCCATATAAATACGGCTGGAACAGAGATTCTGAGCCAGCCGAATACAAATCAAATAATAGTGCATGTCGTACCGGACGTAATTAGCTAAGGTTATTCAACGTTCACGCCATCGAAGCGTACAGCACCAAGTGGACTGATTTTGAAATCCACAACGTTTGGTGCAGTGAATACGGTGACTACCGAATGCGCCATAGTCGTCCAAGGAAGCTGCTCTTTGAAGATCTGCTGAGCTTGTACATAGTCATCCATACGTTCATCTTGATTGGTGACCTGACGTCCTTTCATGACTAAATTATCAAAGTCTTTATTACACCAACGTGAGTAGTTATTACCACCGACCGCGTCACAAGACAGTAATGAGCCCAACCAGTTATCTGGATCACCATTATCCCCCGTCCAACCTGCCAAGATCACATCAGGCTCGCCTTTTGCCGCGCGTTTTAGGTATTCGCCCCACTCATAAGTAACCAGTTTGGCATTGACGCCAATCTTCGCCCAATCTGCTTGGAGCATTTCAGCCATGAGTTTGGCATTAGGGTTATATGGACGTTGAACAGGCATGTACCATAAGTTGATGTTCATATTGTCCGCGCCAGCTTCTTTAATCAGCGCTTTTGCTTTTTCAACATCATAAGGTGCATCTTTTAAAGAGTCGTCATAACCCCACTGCGTAGGCGGCATTGGGTTGGTTGCCTTGAGACCTTCGCTTTGATAGACAGCATTGATGATTGCGTCTTTATTGATCGCCATATCCAGTGCTTGACGTACTTTAAGATCACTTAGCTTCGGCTTTTCAACGTTATAGCCGACATAACCGACGTTAAAACCTGGTTGATCAAGAACGGTGGCTTTACCAGATTTTTTGACCGATTCAATTTCGGCAGGTTTTGGATATGCCGATACATGACATTCACCCGCTTGAACTTTTTGCGCACGAACGGCTGAATCTTTAGTAATAACAAACACAAGGTTGTCGATGTAGATGTTATCTTTGTCCCAATAGTCTGGGTTTTTGGTATAACGGATTTGCGCGTCTTTTTGATAGGACGTAAAGACGAAAGGCCCAGTACCAACAGGTTTGTTATTGATATCAGGCTCATTACCAGAGGCCATCAACTGATCTGCATATTCAGCAGAGTTGATATAAGCAAATGGCATCGCTAGGTTTTGTAAAAATGGGGCATTGACTTCGTTAAGCGTGACTTTGACAGTATAGTCGTCGACCTTTTCGATATTTGAGATGATATCAGGTAATCCCATGCCAACTGAATAGGGGAATTCTGCAGGGTAAGCTTTGTTAAATTCAAAGTCTGGGTTGGTGAGACGTTTTAATGTAAAAATCAGATCGTCTGCGTTGAAATCGCGACTTGGTGTGAAATAATCGGTTTTACCGAACTTGACGCCTTTACGTAGATTAAAGGTATAGGTCTTACCATCTTCGCTAATATCCCAGCTTTCAGCGAGTCCTGGCTGAATTTCAGTCCCATCTCTTTTAAACTGTACCAAACCGTTATAGATAGGATAAGCACTCGCATCAAAATCGGTGCCGGCGGTGTACTGTGCGGGATCGAAACCAGCTGGGCTGCCTTCTGAACAATAAAGTAGGGTTTTAGCGGCTTTTGCATCTGAGCTGGCAGCAGACTCGTCAGTGGTTTTATTGTCGCCACTACAAGCACTCATACCCAAGATAAGCGTGGTCAACAGCGTCAGTTTAAAGAATGATTTTTGCATTATTACGTCCCATGTAATGATAGGTAGTTGCTTATAAATTGCTATGCCTGTCTGAGGAATTAGCAAACTTTCAACTGCTTTTGGTATATTTATTCTGAAGATACATTCTTTACAAAAAGATACATATATAAAGTTGAGAAAGATTTAATTTATATAATGTAGAACATATCGTTATAAATAAGTCGTTTGAATATACTCTCATAAATACCGATAATGCAAGAAATCTTTGAAATAATTTAATAGAAAAGACGATTTCTATTATTTTAGAGAGCTAATACAACCAAAAAAGGTAACTTTTACGAATTTCGACAGTAAAATTCATAATAAAAAGTTATTAACGTACATGTATATTAATAAATTAGTTACTTTTCGGATACAAATATTTTTATTATTGTGATGATAGACAAACGTATAAATGACAATGATTTGTAAAAATCAGTGGATTATTGAGCAGCTGCTGACTATTTGGTGCGGTAGCTATTAGATGCTGTGGTTATTAGGTGCTGCTATGGTTTGTTTTTATTAAATCAGCCAGTTTTTCCCCAATATCATAGGACAAGCTAAGACTGTCATATGGGGTACATTATTTAAGATTAATGCTACCTAGTTTTGCGTCAAACGTCCTTATATCGTGCAGATTTCTGAGCGTACGATAAAGCGTTTGCCTTCAGGGATTTCTAACGAAAAACTCGCACCGCGACCATTGACGACATCAATGGTCAAATCGGTATGCTGCCATAGATTGTATTGTGCGCGTCCCATATAAAATGGACAGCCAACAAGCTCACCAACCAGCACATCCTGACCGCCTACCTTAAACTCTCCTAATGGATAGCACATCGGCGAGCTACCATCACAGCAGCCACCTGACTGATGAAACATCAGCTTTCCATGCTTGGACTTTAGTAGCTCAATCAACGCCTTACACGACTCTGTTGCTGCCAGTTTCATATCGTACTCCTTCTTATGGCCCATCCATGGTTTATATAATTGCTCTCTAGTATCAGTATGCCACAGTCAAATCAAAAAGGTCGCATCATCTTCAGACACATCACAACTGGCATATGACTAAAAAGATACGACCTTCGGCTGATAATTGACAGTTGGAATAACTATGCAATAAGCTTATAACACTGTCATTTTACTATCCGTTATTGATTATAGTCGATGACGATACGACCTTCGATTTTGCCATTACGCATCCGCTCAAAAATATCATTGATGTTCTCTAACGGCTCAGCTTTGACGGTCGCTTTGACTTTGCCAGCCGCTGCTATATCTAGCGACTCTTGTAAGTCAAGACGTGTGCCAACGATAGAGCCGCGTATAGTGATACCATTGAGTACAGTATCAAAGATTGACACCGGGAAGTCGCCAGTGGGGAGCCCGTTACATACTAAAGTACCACCGCGACGTAACATGGTTAAGGCTTGATCAAAAGCTTTTGATGATACTGCAGTGACTAACACGCCATGAGCACCGCCGATCTGCTCTTGGAGATACTCGCCAGGATCGGTGTCTTTAGCGTTGACGATGACTTTGGCGCCCAGCTTTTTGGCGAATTCAAGCTTCTCATCGTCGATATCGACCGCCGCGACATTAAGGCCCATGGCAATGGCGTACTGAACGGCCATGTGCCCAAGTCCGCCGATACCTGAAATCACTACCCAATCACCAGGCTTGGTATCCGTCATTTTTAGGCCTTTATAGACAGTGACACCTGCGCATAAGACAGGGGCAATCTCTACAGAGTCGACGCTTTCTGGGATAATGCCTACATAGTCGGCGTCCGCCAGGACATACTCTGCAAAGCTACCATTCACCGAATAACCTGAATTTTCTTGCTTTAGGCACAACGTCTCCCAGCCACCTAAACAATGCGTACAGTGTCCGCAAGCAGAGTAGAGCCAGGGCACACCGACTCGGTCGCCTTCTTTGACGTGATGGACGTTGTCGCCGACAGAGGTGATGATACCGACGCCTTCGTGTCCAGGGATAAATGGTGGACTTGGTTTGACTGGCCAATCTCCTTCAACGGCATGAAGGTCCGTGTGACAGACGCCTGAGGCCTCCATTTTTACTAAAATCTGACCGGCACCTACGGTTGGGATGTCGACTTCTTCGATTTTTAAGTCTTGACCGAACTCATGTAATACAGCGGCTTTCATTTTGTTAGTCATGATAAGTTCTCTTTTATGGGTGATTGATAGATGTCGATATACAAAGTTGTTGCGATATTGCATTCAAAATATGCAAACACCGTATTTTGAACGCAAGACTGCTACAAATTTTTCCTGCTGTGCGCCTAAGCGCATTAGAGGATATAAAAATTCGTTTCAGTTTTTTTATTTAGATCTTTGTAGCGAGCGGGCTATGTAACACTTGTGATAACCCGCTCCATGATTAGAAATGATGGTTTAGAAGAAGCCCATTTTTTTAGGGCTGTACGACACCAGCATGTTTTTGGTTTGCTGATAGTGGTCGAGCATCATTAAATGGTTTTCACGTCCGATACCAGATTGTTTGTAACCACCGAACGCTGAATGTGATGGATAAATATGATAGCAGTTGGTCCATACGCGTCCAGCTTGAATACCACGTCCGAAGCGGTAAGCTTTGTGTACACTACGCGTCCAAACGCCCGCGCCTAAACCATACAAGGTGTCATTGGCAATCTGCATGGCTTCGTCATCGTCTTTAAAAGTAGTCACGGCAAGGACAGGTCCAAAGATCTCTTCTTGGAACACGCGCATATCGTTGGTGCCTTCAAAGATAGTTGGTTTGACGTAGTAACCGTCTGTCAAGTCGCCATCGTGCTTAGCTTGCTCTCCGCCGACGAGCACTTTTGCGCCTTCTTTTTTACCGATATCAAGATAAGATAGGATTTTCTCTAATTGATCTGAGCTGGCTTGCGCGCCAATCATGGTGTCGGTATCTAATGGGTTACCCATCTTGATGGCTTCAACGCGGGCGATACAGCGTTTGATGAACTCATCATAGATGCTCTCATGAACGAGTGCCCGCGATGGACAGGTGCAGATTTCACCTTGGTTCAGTGCAAACATCACTAGACCTTCGACCGCTTTGTCCAAGAAGTCATCGTCCTCATCCATAACATCGGCAAAGAAGATGTTAGGGCTTTTGCCACCAAGCTCTAACGTCACTGGAATGATGTTTTCGCTCGCGTACTGCATAATGAGGCGGCCAGTGGTAGTCTCACCTGTAAAGGCAACTTTATTGATACGAGGGTTTGACGCAAGTGGTTTACCTGCTTCGACCCCAAAGCCGTTGACGATGTTTAGCACGCCTTTTGGCAAGATATCAGCGATGCCGATGGTCTCTAACATGAACAGAATAGAAACTGGCGTTTGTTCGGCTGGCTTTAGAACGACACAGTTACCAGCAGCAAGGGCAGGTGCTAGCTTCCATACGGCCATTAGGATAGGAAAGTTCCAAGGAATGATTTGACCGACGACACCAAGTGGCTCATGAAAATGATAAGCCACAGTGTCTTCGTCAATCTGACTGATACCGCCTTCTTGTGCGCGAATGGCGCTGGCAAAATAACGGAAGTGATCAATGGCTAGAGGGATGTCGGCTGCGAGTGTCTCACGAACAGGTTTGCCGTTTTCGTAACATTCGGCAATCGCAATCGCTTCTAGATTGGCTTCCATGCTGTCAGCAATTTTGAGTAACAAGTTGGCACGTTCAGTAACACTGGTCTTGCCCCAAGCATCTTTGGCAGCATGCGCCGCATCTAGGGCTTTTTCAATATCGGCTTCTTTTGAGCGGGCGACTTGGCAAATAGTTTTACCATCGATGGGGCTTGTGTTATCAAAATACTCTCCATCGATAGGAGCAGTCCACTCACCATTAATAAAGTTATCGTATTTTTCGCGGAATTGGACCGGACTGTTTTCAGTGTTGGGATAAGCGTATAACATTAACCACTCCTTGTTGTGTATGTTGGTTATTTAAAATATGACTATTTAGAGATAGCCATTTTAGAGATAGCCATTGAAAAATAAACCCTTGGTATTCCTAACCAATTTATTATTCTATCGTACTGAGCTTTTGTGCAGAACGATAATGACTTTTTATAATGATATAATTTGTATCACAAAACTTTCGGTTATACGATATAGGGCGGTTAAAGTGGTTCGCAAAGCGGATGCAGCTGTTATAATTGTGAGCATCTACTTTGGCTTGCTGTGGTCAATTAATTAACCAGAGCGGCTTTCTTTTTTATACTATTTCTTTTCATAATATTGGTTGGTTTGGGTCTATGCGTCAATCTTCTGCTCTTGATATTCTAAAAACAGGTCAAAACGTCTTTTTGACTGGCTCAGCAGGTTCAGGTAAGACGTATACCCTCAATCAATACATCGATTATCTACGCGCTCGCCGTGTACCGGTTGCAGTCACAGCCAGTACTGGTATTGCCGCCACGCATATGAATGGCACAACGATTCATAGTTGGTCGGGTATTGGTATCAAAGATGAGCTGTCTGATCGCGATTTGACCAATTTATCTCGTAAGCAGTTTTTGGCAGACAGATTGAAAGACACGGCAGTACTGGTCATCGATGAGATATCGATGCTACATGCCAAGCAGCTCAACTTGGTCAGCCAAGTACTCAAGCATGTCCGCAAAAACGACAAAGCCTTTGGTGGCATCCAAGTCGTGGTCGCAGGAGATTTTTTTCAGTTACCGCCAATAGGTAGTAAAGGCGAGACCAATCGTGAAAAGTTCGCCTTTATGTCTGAGGCGTGGCTCGATGCCAAATTTCATATTTGCTATCTGTCAGAGCAGCATCGACAGGTTAGCGAAGCGGCAAATGGCGGTTTAGACTTAGATGATATTCTCAACCAAATCCGTCGTCAGGAAGTGACCTTTGAGGCGATTGCCGCTTTAGAGAATACTTACGATCAAAGCGTCGATATCAAGCGTACTCGCCTGTACACGCACAATCTCAATGTCAATAAGATTAATGACAAGGAGCTGGCACTGTTAGACGGTGAGATGATGCGTTTTGAAGCCACAACCACGGGCGATAGTAAGCTGGTTGAAACCTTAAAAAAGACCGTACGTACTCAAGACGAGTTGGTTCTCAAGGTGGGCGCCAAGGTCATGTTTATCAAAAACAATGCCGAGCTTGGGGTGTCCAACGGGACGATGGGTGAGCTGATTGGTTTTTCTGCGGTCAAAATAGAGGATAAGGAAAGTAGTGACGCGTTAATCGAAGACGATAGCAGCGATGACATTGATGAGGAAGCTGCTGGCGAAAAAACGGCAAAAGCTAAGAAGTCCGCTGCTAAAAAAGACAAAGAAAAGCCAAAGTCCAAGAAACCAACGACCCAGAAAATGCCTGTCGTGCGGCTTAATTCAGGACGAGAAGTCATCGCTGAGCCTGAGGAGTGGATCATCGAAGATGAGACGGGTGAGGTGCTGGCAAGTTACTTACAAGTACCGCTGTGTCTGGCATGGGCGATCACCATTCACAAGTCGCAAGGTATGACCCTCGATGCCGCTGAGATTGATTTATCGCGTACCTTTGAGTTGGGACAAGGTTATGTGGCCTTATCACGTCTCAAATCGCTGGCAGGATTGCAGCTACTGGGTATGAATGACATGAGCTTGCAACTTGATCCACTGGCACGCGGCGCAGACAAGCGGTTTTTGGTCCTGTCTGAAGAGGCTGATGCCAACTATGCGATGCTGGATGAAGAAAGTATGCAGCAGGCGCATGAGAAGTTTGTTTTAAAGTCAGGTGGTACGCTCAGTCAATCCGTGATTGACGCCTATGCCGCGCTGCAAAAAAAGCGCCGCGAACAGCAACAAGCGCAAATCGATAAAAAACAGAAATTAGGCAATCAAGTCTCTGACAAATCAGAGAGCACTTTGCTTGCAACCAGAGTGCTATTAGAAGAGAGCTTGACTATTGCGGAAATCTCACAAGCGCGTCAACTATCACAGTCCACCATCATGCGCCACATCGGCGAGCTAAAATCACAAGATCCAAGCCTTGCCTGCGATCATCTACGTCCAGAGGATGAGGTCATGACAGCGGTTGGCAACGCTTATGTCGCCATCAAAGTTGCCAATAACCCAAACGACTTCAATGATGATGGCAGTATCAAACTGCGTCCGATATTCGATCATCTCAAGCAAAGCATTGACTACAACACCATTCGTTTGGCATTGATTTTTATCACGCCATAGTTTGTTATGACAAGATAGTTTGTTATGACAAGATAGATTTTACGACACTGTCGGTTTTTTGAACAAAAAATATTGAACCAACTGTTAGAGCACGTCTAAAGCGACAACGCCCATTCTTTATATCCCTTTATAGCGATATCTTTTATGCCTGATTTTTCTAGCGCCACTTATCAATTGACCTCTGACCCGATAGCGGAGACCTATCGTACCACTGGTGAGCACTCACAGCCATTGAGAGTGGCTATTAATGGTTTTGGTCGTATCGGGCGCAATGTACTGCGCGCCTTGCTAGAGCGCTTTGAAGTATTAGGACGTGCAATCCATGTCGTCGCAATTAATGATTTGGCACCAGCAGATATTTTGTTGCATTTATTAAAATTTGATAGCACGCACGGTCGCTTAAGCCGCTTGGGGGTCAGTGCTGATATTATCGAGAGCGGGGCCGATAACGAGCATAAAACTCAGCTCTGTCTCACCAAAAACACTTTGACTTATTGTATCAATATGCTTTCAGAACCCAATCCACAAAACCTACCTTGGCAGTCGCTAGGGGTCGATGTGGTACTAGAGTGCACCGGTCACTTTCGCTCGTATGAGCAAGCGATGCTGCACATCCATGCAGGCGCACAGCAGGTGATCATCGGTGCTGCGCCATTCGATGATGTGGATGCTTGTATCGTTATGGGGGTCAATACAGATGCGCTCATGCTGGATTTACCGATTATCTCCAGCGTTTCTTGTACCACGCAGGCACTGGTGCCGCTGATTGACACATTGGATAAAGCGTTCGGCGTCAAGTCCGCTATGATGACAGAGATTCATGCGGTTACCGCCGATCAGACGGTGCTCGATCAAGCGCATCGAGATCCCAGACGGGCGCGTGCTTCTGGCTACAATATTATCCCAACGACCTCGAGTAGTATTGCTGCGACGGAGCGGGTATTGCCAGCGATGGCGGGCAAAATAAATGGACATTCAATACGGGTGCCCACCATCGATGTGGCAGCGATTGATGTGACCTTTGTATTTGATACGCCAGAGGTCAGCGTTGATATTATCCGTGACGCCCTTCAATCTGCCAGTCAGACGCATTTATGTGACATCATGGCTTATACGGATGAGCCGTTGGTCTCTAGTGATTTTATTCATCAAACTGAGTCGCTTATCATAGATGGTCAGCAGCTCATGCAAGTAGGCGAGCAGTACAAGGTTTTTGCGTGGTACGATAATGAATGGGGTTATGCCAACAGGCTGCTCGATATGTGCCTGCATCTGGCCTCAAGCAAGCGATAAACCAGTGGTTCAAAGGTATTTGCAAATTAATTGAATTTTTTTAGATTAGGGGCTTGCATTATAAAAGTATATCTATATAATGATGCACCAATGGAGACGTGGCAGAGCGGTTGAATGCACCGGTCTTGAAAACCGGCAAGGGTTCATAGCCCTTCGAGAGTTCGAATCTCTCCGTCTCCGCCAAATGCTAAAAAGCCCCAATCATTACTGATTGGGGCTTTTTTTATGGTATATTTTATAAATACTGGACGACAGGCTCTATAAACCTCATAAAAGATCAAATGATGCGCAGTCCCACTATTTAGCTAATGAATTGCCAAACTCAATGCTTTGATCATCTGCCAATATAAGTGTGCCTTCTTTAATCTCGATCGTCATATCCTTCGTGTTTTTAATGGCACGCATGACATTGATGTCTTCAATACTACTCTCGATAATGATCTTGCCAGATTGTTCTGGCTCGATGGCTGGATCAAATTGTATGAGAGGAACATTGAAGTCTTTGCCTTGTTTCAGGTTGGCGTCTTTCATCGTTAGTGTGCCTTTAAAACTTTGTATTGCAACGTCTCCATGGTTGGATAGCATAAACTGCATTTTGACTTGGTTTAAGCTATCGCTATCACTGGTCTTAATCGGTAGGAGAGCGACAGGATACGTCTGTGCCGTCGCATTTGCTGTTTGACCTGTCACAATAGGACTTTTCTTGCCTGTTGGATTATTAGGATGCAGCCGCTCGTACTCACGCTGTTGTATGAGGGCCTGCTTGATAGTGGTACGCGGCATGGCGCCCGATTCATACGCATCGCTAAGCTTCATGCGTAGCATATATCGACTAAGTAGCTGCTGATCGTCGGCAGGTAATTGCTCAAAAGTCTGTCCCAGTTTTTTTTGCCATTGATCAGAGTCAGTCGGTATGGTTTTTTGGTCTGGATCCGTTTGCGGCGACGAGCAACCCGGTGCTATCGCTAGCATGGCGACTGCCATAGTCAGACACAACGTTTTATAAAAATGCTGCTGTAACCCCATCATCGTACCTCTCCTTATACATTTTCATCCTCATATTGAAATTGAGGATGCACCCCAATCATTGCGACTATTTTCTTAATATACCGTGTTTGGGAGCAGGTTTTGTTTAGTTATCGCTAACCACAGTCGCAAACGTACGATAAGGTCAAAGAGTAAATGCGTATCGGTATGAGGCAAAAAAGAGTTCAGAGAGCAAGGTTAATCTACAAATTGCAATCTCACTTTTATCATAGCCACAAAAAAGACCAAGCTTGCGTGAGCAGACTTGGTCTTTTTGATAAAAATAGTGACAACGTTTTAGAGTCTCAGTCAATCTCAGCCAGATCGTTATGATTAATACGACTGATGAAGGATATTATTGATCGCTGTCTTGCAATTCAGATAAAGAGTGAGAGATATTGTTGTTATAGGTCACAACGATTGCCTCATCGATGATGCGCTGGCTCACACCGCGCTTACGTAACGTCTCAATAAATACTTCGTCATGAGCGAGCGTATAATCTTGATGGTCACGATCGAGTCCTTGACGAATATAAAGACGGATAAGCCCTTGAATGCGCTTAAAACCCAATTCTGAGGAGGTTGTTTCTAATAGGGCAATCATTTCTTCAGACAACCGAATACTGATCGGGCGCATGATTTTTTGCGGATGATCAGAGAACTTATTTTTTACACGTGCAGGTATCATAATAAACCATTATTTTTAGTGAGTAGGGGTAAAACACTCAGACAAAAACGAACCCAATCAAAACTAATCTTACCATACAACAAAAATGCCAAAAAGAACACCGCTGCCATGCGAATATTATGATCAGTCAATATGAAAACGGCAACAATAAAAAAACCTTCATCAAATAGTGATGAAGGTTTTTAGTATATGGCTCTCCAACCTGGGCTCGAACCAGGGACACACGGATTAACAGTCCGTTGCTCTACCAACTGAGCTATTGGAGAATAAGCTGTCATAACTGCAAGTGTTTCAAGCTTTATAAAACAGTCATTACTTGGCTTGTTCGCGTTATGTGGGGCACATTTTAGCCAAGTCGTTAAAGGCTGTCAACCTTATTCTGAGATAAATTATAAATATTATCGCAATTATTATAAATAGGCGTTTATCCCTTATCAGATAGGACGTTTCAGCGCCTCTGCTCGTTCAATAGGGGCGTAAATAGGCCGATTTGCTCACAATGATACGTACACTTATAAAAATAAAAGACGTTACGTAGAAGAATGCGCAAAAAGCGCACGCGAGTATTTAGATCGTAAGACACAGCAGGTAATAAAAACAGTTCTATCTTGAAATAAAAGCCATTACGACATGCTTTGACACAATAAAGTTGCAGGACAGCCCTTCACATTGGTAACAGAACTCTATAAAATACCGACCATGTGGTTTCTTTGCTATGTTTTATTAGCAGTTGCTTAAATAAAGGCGGTGCGCAAAAGATGAGTTCTACGACGATTGCCTACGGTTGCCTAACCATTGCCATTATATGTGAGGTGGTAGGGACGACATTTTTGGTGAAATCAGAGCAGTTTACCCGTTTAGGGCCGACGCTGATGATGGGGGCGCTGTATGCACTCTCATTTTATTTATTGGCACAGACACTCAAGGTGATACCGCTAGGCATTGCTTATGCGTTATGGGGCGGGTTGGGCATTGTGCTCACATCGCTTGCAGGTTTGGTGCTATTTAAGCAGACCCTTGATACGGCAGCAGTGGTTGGCATTGCCATGATCGTTGGCGGTGTCGTTGTAATGAATTTATTGTCTAATTCTGTGGTGCATTGATATGAGTGTAGAAATAGAAAATCCTTATAAGCGTAAAAAACAGCCAGAAGTGGTTCGCCGTGCTCTGCTCGATCAAGCAGCACGGATCACGCTTGAGCAAGGGCTATCTAAAGTGACGTTTCAGGCAGTCGCTGATGCGGCAGGCGTGACAAAGGGCGGTGTGATGCATCATTTTGCAACAAAAAATGCCCTTGTGCTTGAAGTGTTCGATGATGCCATGGCGAAATTTGAGGCAGAAGTCGAGGCCGCTATGGCAAAAGATCCTGTGAGTCATGGCGCTTTTACCCGTGCTTATATCGATGCCACCATCAGTCTGGGCGAAAAAGCGCAAGAAGAATACGACAACCAAGCCACCTTATATGTATTGATGCTAGGTGATAGTGAGCTACGTGAGCTGTGGGCCAAATGGGCCAACACGCAGTTAGAAAAACATGCCGCCACTGACGATACTGAAACCCTATGTATGGCTCGTCTGGTCGCTGATGGAATTTGGCTCTCCGACTTTTCAGGTATCAACATATCAGATAAAAAATCGCTACATGATCGATTGATAAAAATGACGCAACCTGACTTTGACAATCGTTCGGGTCAATAAATATCCGGATTGCTAACCATCCAACTTTAGAATTTTAACAATGACGATATGATTTGGTAAAAGGGCGTTTTATTGCCGCTTTTATCAATCCTCTCAAGGAGTATTTATGACAAATATCAACAATTTGACAGACATTATCGATTTAGAACAAGTGCAAACTGCCTATATTAATGGTCGCTACTTAGCGGTCGATGACACGCTCGCCACTTTTGAAGATATCAATCCAGCGACAGGTGAAGTGCTGGCAACCATTCAGCAAACCACCAATGAGCAGATTGATGATGCGGTCAAAGCGGCTCATAAAGGTCAAAAAATCTGGGCGGCGATGACCACCGTTGAGCGTGGTCGTATTCTCTCAAAAGCTGTTGAGATATTACGCGCGCGCAACGATGTGCTCGCATTACTTGAGACCAAAGACACCGGCAAAGCGCTGTCTGAGACTAAGTATGTCGATATCGTCACGGGTGCTGATGTGGTTGAGTACTATGCAGGACTTGCGCCCATGATTGAAGGTCGTCAGATTCCACTGCGTGACACGAGCTTTGTCTATACTCGCCGCGAGCCGCTGGGTGTGGTCGCAGGTATTGGCGCATGGAACTATCCGATTCAGATTGCGATGTGGAAAGCCGCGCCTGCATTGGCTGCTGGTAATGCGATGATCTTTAAACCATCAGAAGTCACGCCGTTGACTGCCTTAAAACTGGCAGAAATCCTGACAGAAGCGGGACTACCAGATGGTGTGTTCAATGTCGTGCAAGGCAACTACGAAGTGGGTCAAGCACTGACCAATCATCCAGATATCGCCAAGGTATCATTCACTGGTGGTGTGCCGACGGGTAAAAAGGTCATGTCGAGCGCGGCAAGCTCATCGCTAAAAGATGTGACCTTAGAGCTTGGCGGTAAGTCACCATTGATCATATTTGATGATGCTGATATTGATACCGCGGCTGATATCGCTATGATGGCGAATTTTTATAGTACCGGTCAGGTATGTACCAACGGCACGAGAGTATTTGTCCCAAAAGCGCTACAAGCCAAGTTTGAGCAAGCCATCTTAACGCGTGTTAATCGTATCAAACTGGGTGATCCAATGGACGAGAACATCAACATGGGTCCATTGGTCAGCTTCCCGCATATGGAGCGCGTACTTGGCTATATCGAGCAAGGGAAAGAGAGTGGCGCGCGTCTGCTAACGGGCGGCGCACGCGTCACAACAGACGCATTGGCTAATGGTGCTTTTGTTGAGCCGACCGTATTTACAGATTGTAGCGATGATATGACCATCGTCCGTGAGGAAATCTTTGGTCCAGTCATGTCAATATTGACTTATGAGAGCGAAGAAGAAGTCATCCGCCGCGCCAATGACACCGATTATGGCTTAGCAGCTGGAGTGGTGACGACTGATTTAAAGCGTGCGCATCGCGTCATTGCTCAGATCGAAGCGGGTATTTGCTGGTTGAACACGTGGGGTGAGTCAGCGGCACAGATGCCAGTGGGTGGCTACAAGCACTCAGGCGTTGGCCGTGAAAATGGTATCGAGGCGCTTGAGCATTATACTCAGACCAAATCTATCCAAGTAGAGTTGGGTGCGTTTGAATCGGTCTTTTAACGAGTGGTATTGAGAAAGTGAGCGCAGTTTGGGCCTGATAACGCTGTGCATTTGACCTTGCTGCTACCAAGTGATTTATATTTTTCCATATTATGGAGCATGTTATGACATCAACCACCCCTGAGTACGATTATATTATTGTTGGTGCAGGGTCAGCAGGTAATGTGCTGGCCACGCGTCTGACCGAAGACGCCAATATAAAAGTATTGCTACTAGAAGCTGGTCGTCCAGACTATCGATTGGATTTTCGTACCCAAATGCCAGCGGCGCTTGCAATGCCGCTGCAAGGAACGACCTATAACTGGGGCTACAAGACAGATCCTGAGCCATATATGAACAACCGTGTCATGGACTGTGGTCGCGGTAAAGGGCTGGGCGGTTCATCGCTTATCAACGGTATGTGCTATATACGTGGCAATGCGCTCGATTTTGACGACTGGGCAAAGATAAAAGGCTTAGAAGACTGGACGTATCTCGACTGCTTGCCGTACTTTAAAAAGTCAGAAAACCGCGATGTTGGCGAAAACGACTATCATGGCGTCGGTGGTCCTGTCGAGATGACCACCTCAAAACCAGGGGTGAATCCGCTGTTTCAAGCCATGATTGAAGCTGGGGTACAAGCAGGCTATCCGCGTACCGAAGATTTGAACGGCTATCAGCAAGAAGGTTTTGGTCCGATGGATCGTTTTGTGACGCCTAATGGTCGCCGCGCATCTACGGCTCGAGGCTATCTAGATCGTGCCAAGCCGCGTGACAATATCACGATTTTGACAGGGGCACTCACCGATGTGATCTTATTTGATGGCAAGCGTGCCGTCGGGGTCAAGGTCGAGCACGAGGGTCAAACCAAAAAATTCTATGCCGCTCGTGAAGTGATCGTCTCATCAGGTGCTATCGCTTCGCCGCAATTATTGCAGCGCTCAGGTATTGGCCCTGGTCAGTGGCTAAAAGACGCTGGCGTGACAGAAATACTAGATTTACCGGGTGTGGGCAATAACTTGCAGGATCATTTAGAGCTGTATATGCAGTACGAATGTAAGCTGCCAGTCTCGATTGCGCCTGCCAATAAGTGGTGGAATAAACCTGCTATTGGAGCTGAGTGGTTGTTCAATGGCACAGGCCTTGGCGCCTCCAACCAGTTTGAAGGTGGCGGTTTTATCCGTACGGATGAGACATTCACTCACCCAAATATCCAGTATCATTTCTTACCGCTTGCCGTGCGTTACGATGGCCGTAGTGCCAGTGATTCGCACAGTTTTCAAGCCCACGTCGGTTCATTGCGTTCGCCAAGTCGTGGTCGCGTCAAGCTGACCTCAAAAGACCCCAGTGCGCATCCAAGTATTTTATTTAACTATATGTCACATGAGCAAGATTGGCAGGAGTTCCGCGCGGCGATGCGTATCACTCGTGAGATTATGCATCAACCTGCGCTGGACCCTTATCGCGGTGCTGCCA
The DNA here is from genome assembly GCF_018336615.1 of Psychrobacter pacificensis. Taxonomy (NCBI): domain Bacteria; kingdom Pseudomonadati; phylum Pseudomonadota; class Gammaproteobacteria; order Moraxellales; family Moraxellaceae; genus Psychrobacter; species Psychrobacter pacificensis. The sequence goes on from NZ_CP048752.1 coordinate 839,218, forward strand.
TCTCACCCACCGAAGACTTGGTGACCGATCAGCAGCTAGATGACTATGTGCGCGAGCATGGCGAGACGGCTTACCATCCCTCATGTACCTGTGCGATGGGCGAAGATAATGATTCGGTCGTCAATGGTCAAGGGCTGGTACATGGTATTGATGGCTTGCGAGTCGTCGATGCATCTATCATGCCAAATATCATTAGTGGTAATCTCAACGCCACCACCATCATGCTGGCCGAAAAAATCGTTGATAAAATGAAAGGCGTACAATTGCCGCGCTCTACGGCAGATTATTATGTGGCCAATGGAGCGCCGCTACGCGCTGAGCCAATGCGCGATTATCTCTCAACGGTGTAAATGACAAGTCAGCATAAAATATGCTGCTAAATAAAGAACGATATCAGATAACTCCAAAATAATGGCCTTTCAACGTAAAGGCCTTTTTTATCAGCGTCAATATATGAGCGCAATGTATGTCATATATGGGTGCTATTTATCATTTTATTCGCTTTTATTCATTGGTACTGCTTTGTGCGTCATGCGGTTAAGTATACGTTATGTGGTCAAAAGTCATAATACTATGCCGGACAAAGCAATATCGGACACTGTTTAATTTACTTATTTGAGGTCTTTTATGTACAGTTCGCCATCAAAAGAGGTGACGAAACCGTTGAGCCTAAACAAAACTGTGTTTTTAGGTTCGGCTATTATTTCTATTTTATTGATCATCTGGACCATTGCTTTTCCAGATTATAGTGAGACCTTACTTGGTGCAAGTATGGCGTGGGTATCAGACAAGTTTGGCTGGTACTATATGTTGGTGGTTGCTGCTTATAGTATTTTTGCTTTGTTCGTTGGTTTTTCTAAATATGGCGATATTAAGCTGGGTCAAGACCACGAAAAAGCGCAGTTTCCGTTTTTAGCGTGGGCGGCCATGCTGTTTTCAGCGGGTATTGGTATTGATCTGCTATTTTTTGGGGCATCAGAGCCATTGATGCATTATTTAACGCCGCATACTGGCCTAGAGCCTGCGAGCGCCGAGGCCATGCGTCAAGCGCTTGCTCAGACTTTTTTGCATTGGGGTCTGCATGGCTGGGGTATTTATGCGCTGATTGGTATGGCACTGGCTTACTTTGCTTACCGCAAAAACATGCCACTTGCGCTACGCTCACCGCTCACGCCAATATTTGGTGAACGCTTGATCAAAGGCTGGCTAGGTGATGGGATTGATACTTTCGGTGTTGTCTGTACGTTGATGGGTATTGCGACGAGCCTAGGTATTGGGGTGCTACAAGCCAATGCTGGCTTGACCCATGTCTTTGGTATTGAATCTAGCAAGATGGTTCAGGCGCTGATCATTGTCGGTGTGGTCGTCGCTGCCGCTGTCTCTGCGATGACAGGTGTTGAAAAAGGCGTACGTCGTCTGTCTGAATTCAATATGTTGTCGTCAATATTGCTATTGCTTGCCATCCTCGTGATGGGTAATACCGTCTATTTATTAAACACCTTTACGCAAAATATTGGTCAATATTTCCAAACCATTATCTATAAAACCTTTGATGTTTATGCCTATGACGGTACTGCCGGTGCCGACTGGAAATCAGGTTGGACGATATTTTTCTGGGCATGGTGGGTGGCTTGGGCACCGTTTGTTGGTCTGTTTATCGCGCGTATCAGCCGTGGCCGTACGCTACGTGAATTTGTCTTTGGCGTGATGTTCATTCCATTGGGCTTTATTTTTGCATGGTTCTCTATCTTTGGTAACACTGCGATAGATCTGGTTGCCAATGGCGCAACGGCGCTTGGTGAAACTGCCGTCAATGATGCCGCCATGGGCATGTTTGCGCTATTTGAATATTTCCCCTATAGCGAAGTGCTTTCATTTGCAGGTGTGATCATTGGTCTGGTGTTCTTTGTCACCTCTGCGGACTCAGGCGCGTTGGTACTTGCCAATCTGAGCTCAAAAGGCATGACTAATGACACGGATGCACCGGTTTGGTTGCGTTTGTTTTGGGCGGTGGCAACAGGTCTTATCACACTAGGATTATTGTTTGCGGGCGGTTTTGCCTCATTACAATCGGTCTCTGTGATTGCAGGTTTGCCGTTCTCTTTGATTCTGGTGCTCTACATGATGTCCATGTGGAAGTCACTGAAAGAAGAGGGCAATAAGCGCAAAGCCAGCACGATTGGTACTGCCAATGTGCTCGACAGCGGTAAGAGCTGGAGAGCACGTTTGCAGCGTATTGTGAGCTTCCCAGGTCACGCGCAAGTCGAAAAGTTCTTAAAAACGGTGGTGATGCCAGCGATGACTGAGGTCGAAAAAGAGTTCAAAGCAGGTGGTCTCAAAACCTCTTTAGATGCGCATAATCTTGCCAGTATCGGTGAAGATATCGATGCAGGCATGGGCCAAGACAGTGCTCAGGTCGACGGTCTAAAACTGCGCGTCGGTCATGGTGATGAAGATGACTTTGTTTATGAAGTTAACTTGATCAAAGCTGAACGTCCAAACTTTACCTTAAACACCTCAACCAAGCATGCTGAGTTTTACTACCGTGCTGAGGTGTTTTTAAGCGATGGCTCGCAGGAGTACGACTTGGTGGGCTACACCAAAGAGCAAGTGCTGGTCGATATTCTGCATCAGTATGAGCGCCATTTGCAGTATCTACATTTAGAGCGTTAATGGTCTAGATTATCGTGCTATATCGCGCTATCAATCTATATGTACGATAGCCGATAAGTGACCGTCTTTATAAGAAAGTGTTATAAGCAATGACCCCATAAGTTGACTACCGCTTATGGGGTTTTTTGTGGCAAATAAGGTAAATGGGAAGTAGAACAAGCCTGAGATAACATATAGCCAATATAAGGTAAAATCCATCAAACAAGCGGACAGCTTTTAACACATAGACAAAGGATATCGTTGTGAGCAGATTAAAATACATAGCGCATTACTCAGAGCAGATTCAAACGCAAGCGGCGCAAATGATAAGCGACGGTCGGATGGGTGAGTATTTGGATAAAAAATATCCCACCCAGCACCAAGTGCAAAGTGATAAGGCGCTTTATCACTATGTCAATGAGATAAAAAACCAATACATGCGCAAGATTGGCCCGCTATCAAGCGTCAGCTATAGCAGTAAGTTAAAGGTACTAAAGCATGCGCTAGGTATCCATACTACCCAGTCTCGCGTGCAAGGCAGCAAGCTTAAATCCCATAACAGTATCACGGTTGCCAGTCTATTCAAAGACGCACCGCCAGAGTTTTTACGGATGATTGTGGTACATGAGCTGGCGCATTTTAAAGAACATGATCATAACAAGGCGTTTTATCAACTGTGTTGTCATATGGAACCTGAGTATCATCAGCTCGAATTAGATATGCGTTTATGGTTGCACTGGCAAGAGCAATGATTGGACAGCAATATAAAGTCAAAACATCTCTTTGCCACCGTCTGAAAACGCTCAACGTTATCGCTAACCGTGCTAAGCTTGCCTCTACTAAAAATTTAACTGCCAAATCATAAATTGAGACACAATTTTTTTGTTATCTCACGAAAAATAGAGAAAAAAATGATCAATACTAGGGCGTGTTGAATATTCGACCATGGCACTGACAGCGACTATTTTTTAGGCGATTCGATGTTAAAAATAATAAGTTTAGTCACTCTAAGCGCCAACATCTACAAAATGCCAAAGTTGCAGCCAACAAAATCGAAGACAAAGAATTTAAGGTTGAGATAGATGAGCTGCTTGCGAAACTGGTGACTGAATGATCGACCTTGTCCAATAGGATAATGGATGAATGACTTACTCAATAAAAATACTCACAAAAACACGTGGATAGTGCCTGTTGCTTGCCTATTAGCAGGGGGTGCGCTTACTGGTATCTCGACCAACTTGGCAAAATATGCTGTCAATATCGGTCTAACACCACTCGCGTTTTTGTTTTGGTCGATCACTGGCGCGGCCATTATTTTACTAATCGTTGCTCTTATCAAACAAGAGATACCGCCTATTAGTGCCCGTAGTATCGAGTATTATTTTGTTGCCGCCTTTGTTAGCGTGGCGGCTGCCAATTTACTGCTCTTTTCGGCCATTCCTCATGTTGGGGCAGGGTTTGTTGCCCTCATTATTTCCTTACCCCCACTGCTAACGTATCTTGGCGCACTGCTGCTACGTATGGAGCGTTTTTATCTCATTCGTGCGCTTGGCGTAGTGGCGGCGCTTCTTGGCGCAGGGGTGTTGGCTATTCATAAGCTTTCTGCACCAGAATCTAGTGTCTTCTGGATTTTAATCGCGCTGTGCGGGCCAGTGCTACTCGCCATTGGTAATATCTATCGGACATTACGCTGGCCTGACAATGCTTCATCTAGTGCGATTGCACCCGGCATGCTAGTTGCGGCGGCGCTGTTGTTAGGTTTGTTTAGTGCGTTCTCTGATTTTTCTGTCGCGATATCTTTGGATGCTTGGCTGCTGCTAGGATTGATAGTCGTACAAGCGTGGGTGTTTGCTGGTCAGTTTTTCTTATTATTTCTTTTGCAAAAAACAGGTGGGCCTGTATTGCTCAGTTTGCTAGGGGCGGTTGGGGCTGTCGTTGGTGTACCGATTGCGATATTTTTGCAGGGAGAGCGTCCACCTGAGGGGTTGTTTTTGGGGGCATCTTTGATAGCTATCGGCGTGGTGCTGGTGACATGGGGCGGCGTAAAAATGGCGATAATAATAACAAAAGAAGAATGAGAGACAGCTTAGCAAGTGGGGGCTTAGCAAGTGGGAAAAAGGAGTCAGTACGTCAGTCAGTATTGTATGATCTTGCAAGTATTTGATATCTCATCTGAATGACTCTTAGGATCTATATTGATTCAATAATTGGTTACGATTCTCTCAAATCAGTTTTTGTGAATAGGGCAAAAAAGGAGTATAAGTATCGTGGTTATTGTTGTCATGGGTTCAAGCTATGAATGCAGCCGCACGTTATCGATTATTGAATAATGTTACGATTCTGATTAGTGTCATCGCGGTAGCTATTGTCTTATTGGATAGTGGCTTTACGTTGCCCATTTGGCTGCAACAAGTGTTTCATATTTTTTACTTGGTCGTTATTTTGCTCAGCTTTGTGGTGACGGTTGGCCGTTATCTCTACACAAACAAACCGCGAACGCTCAATAAAGTTGCTATTTTTGATGCTTTTACCAGTATCGCGATTGTCATTTTACTTACCGCGCATTTCACTGATTTGGTGCGTTCTGGCTTGGACGCCGCCGTTGATGGTTTTGTCGCGATAAAAATCGCCGTGTTTGTCACCTTTATCCGTGAACTCTCTGATCATAATTTCAATCTCAATCGCACCTTTTTGCATCCTGCACAGTTTTTTATTTTAAGTTTCTTAGCCGTTGTGCTGGTTGGTGCTTTGCTCCTAATGATGCCCAATGCGACAACGCAGCCGCTGTCCTTTATTGATGCGCTCTTTACCGCGACTAGTGCCGTTTGTGTGACTGGGCTTATTGTCGTGGATACGGCAACCTATTTTACGACGTTTGGCCAAGTCATTATTATGGGACTGATACAAATCGGCGGCCTAGGTATTTTGACGTTCGTGACCTATTTTAGTTACTTCTTTAAGGGCGGCGTCAGCTACGAGACGCAAGCGAGTATTAGCGAGATGTCTTATATGCGCGGCATGGGTGATGTGGTGTCGACACTTAAGTCTATTTTATATGTGACATTCGCCGTTGAGGCGGTGGCGGCGGCACTCATTTATATCAGCATTTATGATATGCCTGATATGAACTGGTCTGAGCAATTGTTTTTTTCGGTCTTTCATGCGATATCCGCTTTTTGTAATGCTGGGTTTTCTACCTTTAGTGCTGGCATGTATGACGATTCGCTACGTTTTAATTATCCATTGCAGCTTATCATTGCGATGACCTTTATCTTTGGCGGTATGGGCTTCACCATTGTGGTCAATGTGCTGCGGTATTTGCGTCATCGCGCTGAGCGACTGATATATCGCAATGACCGGCACCATATTTATCAGCCTTGGTTGCTGAATATCAACAGCCGTATTACCTTGATTACGACTGGGGCGTTATTGTTGACTGGTCTGGTTGGGGTGATGGTATTTGAATACAACAATGTACTCGCTGACCATACCGGTTTCTTTGACAAGCTTATCACAGGGTTTTTTACGGCTGCCACGCCGCGAACCGCAGGGTTCAATGTCATTGATATGGGTGAGCTGACTTTTCCAACGGTCATGCTAACGATATTTTTGATGTGGATTGGGGCGTCGCCCAACTCAACGGGTGGTGGTATCAAGACCAGTACCTTTGCGATTGCGCTATTAAATACACTGAGTCTAGCCCGTGGGCAAACAAAGATAGAAGTCTTCAAGCGTCAGATTGCGGAGATTTCAGTCCGCCGCGCGTTCTCTATTATGTGGTTGTCATTATTGGTCATCGGTACGGGTGTGACGCTGATTAGTTATGATCAGCCAGAGCTTGATTTGATCAAAGTGGTATTTGAATGTTTCTCAGCTTATAGCACGGTGGGGCTAAGTTTAAACCTGACAGCAGACTTATCGGATTTTAGTAAAGTGGTGGTGTCGGTCATCATGTTTGTTGGACGGGTCAGTATGCTGACGATATTTATTGCGCTACTCAAAAACATGCGCCAACGCAATTATCGCTATCCGACTGAGGAAATCACGATTAACTAACTTGTGATAAATAGACGGTTTTATGTGCAAAAACAGGGAAACTTAGAGTAAAAGATACTAAAAAAGGTCATTAAGGTTATGAAATATATCATCGTAGGGTTGGGGAATTTTGGTGCGTCACTGGGAGCAGCATTGACCCGCCAAGGTCACGAAGTGATTGCCATTGACAGCAGCATGCAACGAGTAGAAGCCTATAAGGAGGTCATCTCTCATACGCTCTGTATGGATGCCACGGATGAGTATACCGTGAGCGGATTACCGATTGTCGATACCGATACCGTCATTGTTGCTATTGGGGAGGATCAAGGCGCCAACGTGATGGCAACGGCGCTGTTTAAAACCCTAAAAGCAAAACGTTTGATCAGCCGTAGCATCAATCCACTGCATAAAAAAGTTTTGCAGGCCATTGGTGTCGATGACATTATTTACCCTGAAAAAGAAGCAGCCAATCGCTGGGCCAAACGACTGTCACTAAGCCATTTTGTTGATTCGTTTGAGTTAAGCGATAACTTTAGTATGGTAGAAATCAAGATTCCAAATGTGTTGATCGGCAAGACGGTTGAGGAGTTGCGGTTGGAGCAAAAATTCAATATCCGATTGCTTAGTACCTTGCGCTATGAGTATTATGAAGACAGCTTTGGTCGTACCCAGACCAAACCTAGCGTGCAAGGTCTGGCCACGCCTGAACAAATATTGCAAGACCGTGATGTATTGGTCATTTATGGCGCAAACAAACACATCAACCATTTCTTACGTAGCGTGGGTGTGAAAATCAAATAACAGCTTGCAATCGCAGTGACATGAAAAGGGACAGGGGAAGTTTATGAATAAGCGCAGTATATCCGTTCTATTGGTCGCTGTTATCGTGTTGCTGTCAGGCTGTGATCCGTCTGCGCAAGATCCGAATGTTCTTCTGTCCGAGCACCAACAAGATCCGATTGAAGCGTTAGAGGTGACATCCGATGTAGATCGCAGTCAGTTCAGTTATAAAGAAACCTTTTATGTACCGATTTATTCTGATATCTATACTGATAGAGACAATCGCAAAGTACTATTGTCAGCGACGCTGAGTGTGCGCAATACCACGCTGAAAAAATCACTGTATATTAATAAAATTGATTATTATGATACGGATGGGGCACTGGTAAAGTCGTATCTAAGCAAACCCATTGAGCTATCAGCGATGGCCACGCTAAACTACATCGTCGAAAAAGAAGAAGATAAAGGCGGGTCGGGTGCTAACTTCATTATCGAGGTCGAAGGTGTCGATGAAACCGTCAGACCAGTTATCGAAGCGGTCATGATTGGGAATTTTAGTAATAAAGGATTTGCCTTTAGTACAGAAGGTACGCCAGTAATACATTAAAGGAATGTATTCAGTGAAGTAATAAATAACAAGGAAAGTTTAATTTAATTCAAGGAAGCGTTATGTCTGCAACCAAAGAAGAAATCAGCGCCTTTATGGCGTTAGAGTTTCCACAAACCAAATGTATCGTCGAAGCAGTCAGTGAAAATGGTGCGACTTTATCACACGAGATTGGCATCGATGAGCTACGTCCTGGTGGCACAGTGTCAGGACCTGTCATGATGGCCGTCGCTGACGTCGCCATCTATGTTGCGATACTCGGGAAAATCGGTATCGTGCCATTGACAGTGACGACGAGTCTGACTATCAATTTTTTGCGTAAACCATCAGCAGATGCACGTATTATCGCTGAATGCACCTTACTCAAAGTAGGGCGAGCCTTAATAGTGGGCGAGGTATCTCTATATTCAGAAGGCTCAGACGATGTCGTGGCTCATGTCGTCGGCACCTATTCTGTACCGCCAAAGCGTATCTAAAATGCTACGTAAGCGCTTGGATACCTCATCAAAAGAGCAGCTATGTTAAGAGGTTGCTCTTATTTTATCGGTCAATGTGCTTTATAAGATAGCGAGTCTCATCTATTCACTCGGGTCTGACCCTGGTGGAAAGTCATGGCGTAATTGTAATTGCGCAACATTAGCAGTAGTGACCGTGTCAGTGAAATTGTTCAAATCGCTATGTACGTACTGTGTAACGGCTGCTATTTGCGCATCATTCATCATGCTATGGAACGATGGCATCCCGCGCAGACCATTTATTAACACCCTAATGATATAGTATTTCGATTGCATTTTACTGTTGTTGGCCAGCGGTGGATAGTAGCCAGCGCCGTATGCACTGTCACCTTTTTGCATATGGCAACCTGCACAAGAGTCGTCATAGAGTTTTTTGAGTCCTGCGCGGTTTTCGGTAGAAGGCACATTGATGACATTCCATGCCAGCATTAAGCTACGGATATTCAACGGGAAAGGCAGGTGTGTGGTTTTTTTCAGGGGGTTTGTCTACGATAGGGATGGTCTGAAAATAAGCAAACAAGGCACTGACATCGTCATCTGTTAGGCCATGATAGGACGGGTAAGGCATCGCAGGATAAATCTGATGATTTGGCGCCCGACCTTTGTGTAAGGCTTTTTTTAAATCGGCCTCAGTATAGTTGCCAATACCATAGCGCGTCGATGGTGTGATATTGGTTGAGTAGATATTGCCAATCGGCGTATCAATCGGCACGCCGCCACTATAGTCTTCACGGTAGCAGGCCATACAGTCAGCGGTAAGCGCCGCGGTTGGCAAGCGCACTATTGGCTGGGCTAACATTTGGTAGGGTTATTCTGTTAGGCAAAGTGTCTATTGGCAGGCTGACTGTATCTGCTATCGCAGCGGTAGAGAGTACGCCGAAACCGATTGTCGTGGTTAAGCAAAACAACAGCGCTGGCATAACGGCACAAAGTGGTTTCATAACGTCCTTATAGTGCTGATAAATCATCTTTAATCCCTCATCCTAATATGCCTGCAGTTCGCTAGTCGTGTCTAGCAAAATAACGCAACGTGATAACTATCATTCTAAGTGCTTGAGGTTTCAGTACCAAGCAAGCTAGTGGCTGTGTCGGCATGTTTTTTACTGGCGCTTTTGGCCTTTGCCTTTATCGAATCTTTAAAGAATAGCGTCGCAAGCGCACACGCTATCGTCAGTGATAGCAGCATCGAGACCAAAGTATGACTAAAAAAATGATCGCCAAATAGCATCTTATACAGCCCCATGCTCCAGCCTAAGAGCGTAACTATTTTTAGTATTTGATAACGGTGCTTTTTGAGTGTTGGCAAAAAAGCCAATCCATATAAGGAGAATCCTGCGCTGGCGTGAGCCGCTGGGAAGCATCTGGCAGGCGTTGCGGCAACCATGTTTTGCCACAGATTTAGATAAGGCAACTCACCGCCAAAAATTGCCAAGTCATTCGGGCAGCTCACATGGGTGACGCCTTTTAATGTGGTAATGGTAGCCGGTACAATCGCTAATACCAGCAGTAGATAGCCGATCTCCCGAATTGGTAAAGGAAACAGAAATTTATCGAATTTACAGCGATGCTGTGAGGCAAGATCCGGCAAAGGCTGTCTATATTTTATAATTAACACTGCTATGAGGTAGACCGCCAGTAGGATCAGTAGGGCTTTGGGCAAATCATAAAAGATAAACGCATAAGGCTGCGCACCTTTTTCTAGTAGCCAGTGTCCATGGCTATAAAAAAGCTCACTGATGCGTATGTCTAACTGACTATGTTCAAACACCAACGTAGCGAGGATGGTCAAACACAGTAATTTTAGCCAGTCCCAAGCCATTGAGTGGTTTTCTAAAGTCATGGATACCTCTGGCAATGTATAGTAAGTAAGAACGTATAATAAATAGGATAGCTTCTAGCTTGATTATTGATCAGTGCCTGTGATAGATGTCTTTATAAAAAGACAGACAACGCCATGAGCCATAAAATTGTTAATAGACATAACGACACGAACTGCGCCGCCGAGCCAACATCTTTTGCGATTTTTGCGAGTGGATGCTTGGCGGTTGATGTGTGGTCGACGCAAGCTTCGATACCCGTGTTAATCAGCTCAACAATTAAAGATAAAAAAGACGCGAGCACTAGCATCATTTTTATACCAAGCGTAAAAGGCATCATAATGACAGCGGCAAGCAGGACAACATTGAGCCACACGACTTGTCGAAAAGCCGCCTCAAATTTGTATGCTGCCTTAAATCCGTCCATTGAATAGCCAGCAGCTTTTATAATTCGGTAAAAGCCCGTTTTGCCTTTTGCGCTTTCTGCAAAGCTATCAGGCGTGAGCGCACTGTGATGTGCTGCCTGCTTGATAGAGCAATGCTCGGCTGACTCGTCTTCAAGATTAATAGGAGTAATTTTATTCATATAGAATTCTTAATGATCTATTAATATCAAGATGCGCTTTCGGTTTTGCGTGACCAAAAAAACAGTCAAGCAAAGTCGATATATCCTAAGTATAAGACGAGCGAGATTAAGAAAACGTTAAGAGCGTAAGCAGGAATGAGAATAAAGAATGATTCGGACAAATGGCACAAATGGCATTGCCCGCCAGTTCAGTGGGCAATGGTTAAATAGAAATTGTGGTGATAGTAAGCAAAGTACGGTTATTTATAATAAATAATAAAAGTGCTGCCGCCAGACGGATTGGCTTGATGAGTCAGCTGCCAGCCCATATGAGACATGATGCGTTGTACGATACTCAGTCCCAAACCTGAGCCTTCAACCTTGTGATTGATATCATTTTCTGGTGACAAGGCTATGCCTGTACCCTCGTCTTGATAGTCATGAGTTAGGCGCTCAAAGCGCTCATACAGCAGCGGCATCATCGCCTCAGGAATACCAAGACCAGTATCAGTTACCATGATTTTTTCGTCATCGATAGTGATGGTGACTTCGCCATCATCGGTATACTGAAACGCATTTTTTATCAAATTGCCCAGTGCCATTTTTAATAGCTCAGGACGCACATAGGCGCTATATTCTTGCTCAGCGACTATTTCACACGTGACCGTTTTATAGCGCAGCAAATAGGTCAATCGCTGCACCTCGGCTAAGGCAATGCTATTGATAGAAGTTTGCGGTGCATCTAGCTTTTCAGGGGCGCGCGAAAGTAAGAGCAGGGCGGTGATAATCTCAGAGGTCTCACGGGCGGTAGTGCCAATCCGATTGGTAAACTCGTTTAGATGACTGTCTGCTGGTAATTGCGAAGCTAGCACTTCGAAGGCACCCATGATGATGGTTAAGGGCGTGCGCAGCTCATGGCTGACATCACCAGTAAACAGTTGCTCGCGCTTTAGATACTGCTCAAGTTTATGGTTTTTTTCATCGATAGCTCGCGCCAATACGCCCACCTCAGAGGGCAAGTGCGTGAGTTCCGTTAGGTTGCTATGATCCGTTTCGACGGCTTTTTTTAAATCGAGTAAAGGCTTGATGATTTGTTTAGAGGATAAATGAGAGAATATGGCGGCAATAAGCAAACTCAAAATGACCGCCACTCTTAGTGTGTCTGCAAAGATATCTTCTAAGTTTTCGAAGATTTCTAGTACAGGGTAGTGGCTCATCACCATCTCAACCCCTTCCAAGTACGTCAAAATGTAAGTCTGATTGCCTTGTTGATAGGCGAAAAAATGAAGGTTACCGTGGGTTTTGCCAGACTCACCGTCTATAGTGACAGACTTCTCTTGCACCGTTGCCGTTGCTGTTGTTTGCAGGTTGGTAGGGGCACTATCGTAGCGATAGATCTTGATGCCTGGGTCGGCAGTATAAATAGAGCGATCGCCGTACTTTTCTTGGCTGATATCAAGCTGCTGCAACAGCCGACCCTTAACCAACTCCTGTTCTATTCTGCTCTCCGCGTATAGAAAAATACTGACAAAAGCCCCGCATAATAACAGCGCGAATATAAAGTAGGATAATCGAAACTTATTGGCTATCGAGTCTATATTGAACATAATATGGAGATGCTTAATCAAAGGAGGTAATTGATATAGTGAGCGATGATAGACAGTATGAGGTGCTACTCTCTCAGTTATACTACCGCGTGTTCTGATTTATTGGGATCGATAATTTGGTAACCCACACCAGGCACTGTTACTATCATGGTTTTGTCAAAAGGCTTGTCGACCTGCGCCCGCACGCTATGAATATGAGTGCGTAGCGCATCACTGCTGGGTATATCCAGACCCCAAACCTTTTCTTCAAGTTCAGTTTTGCTGACGACTCGCGGTGCGGCACTCATCAGGATATGTAATATCTTAAATCCAGTTGGGGTGAGCTTAATCGACTTTCCTTCGCGCATAATAGTATGCTCACTATTATTTAGCGATAGCGCGCCCACAGCGATACTGTGTACAAAATTATCGTCCTCGTGACGACGTATGAGTGCTTTGATACGGCACTCTAGCTCAATCAATGAAAATGGCTTGACCAAATAATCATCAGCACCGCTATCAAAGCCTGCCACTTTATCCAAAATCGTATCGCGAGCAGTGAGCATGAGGACAGGCGTTTTGTCATGCAATTCTTCTCTGAGTTTTTTACACAGCTTGGTGCCATCCATACCTGGTAGCATCACATCGAGCAATATCACATCATAATGATTGCTTGCGGCGAGTGTGAGCCCACTGTAGCCATTATGTGCGTTGTCCAGCTCAAAGCCTTTTGGCTCAAAAAACGCATAAATATTGGCCACGATATCGGGGTTGTCTTCAATAACGAGTATCTTATACATGGTGTTGACCTAAAAAATAGTGGCTACCTAAAAGATGGAGCAATATAAAAACAGATTTAGTTATTTACTTTAAAAAAGGTTGGCGCGCCTTTGACTTCATCAGTCGTGATGCCAAAAAAGCTCAGCACCGTCGGCGTAATAAAATCATGTGACACGGGCTGACTGCTCATATTATAGAGGCTGTCTGCATCGATGTTATTACTGTTTGGTGACCAAATGACTGCGGGCACGTGCTTTTGAGTATCCGGGGCAAACTTATAGGGCAGACCATGCAAATAAATATTGTTTTCTCCCAGACTCTCGCCATGATCGCTCATATACACCATGACTACATCATAATCTTGTTCGTAAGTTTTTAGGGTATCGATCACGTTATTCAAAAAGTAGTCGGTGTACAGAATCGCATTGTCATAGCCATTGATCACAGACTGGGTATCACATTTTGACAGCTCATTGGTCATACAGACAGGTTTGTACGTTTCAAATTCTTTAGGGTAGCGCTGGTAATAAGCGGGGCCATGGTTGCCCATTTGGTGTAACAAAATAAGCATGTCTTTAGGCGTCTCTTTCGGTGAGCTGCCTGACTTAACCAGTTTATCAAAACCATCAAGCATACCAATATCTCGGCATTCAACATCGCAGTTCGGATTGGTATCAGCCGTTTTGTAGTCCTCAAAAGTGACACGATCAGCCACACCTTTAGAGCTAGAGTTGTTGTCTCGCCACACGACATTAACCCCTTGCTTGCTGAGCGTATCGAGTACGTTTTCATTGTACTTGGCGGTATCGATATCATATTTTTCTCGATTTGCATAACTGAACATGCAGGGCACTGAGTAGGCAGTCGAAGTGCCACAAGAGACGGCATCTTTAAAACTATAAAGGTTGGACTGTTTTGCGAGTAGTGGCGTGGTATTGCGTGTATAGCCATTTAAACCAAAGTGATCAGCGCGAGCCGTTTCACCAACGACGAACACCATGAGCTTGGGTTTTGCAGTGCTGCTGTTTGTAGTGCTACTGGTAGGAGCGACGCGCTTTGCATCTGTCGCATGTAGGGTGAAAGTATCAGGACGGCGCAGCTCATTGACATAGTTTTCGACAAGTTTGATCGTAGAGTAAATAGGCGTGATTGGGTTGGCATAAGAGCGCACCTCTTTATGCTGACGAAAGAAGCTGGCGTACTGGTCACCAAAGGGTAAAAGACACGCCGCGATAACTGCGATAGACAATATCAAGGTAGCTGTCTTTTGTAGAATACTGCGTTGCCAAGTAAAGCGCTTTAGACGAATTTTGCTAATGATAACTGCTGGCAACACGCTCAGTAGCAGCACCCGAATGACCATACTAGGGGCAAACAATCCCATCGCCTCTGCTTGATCGGTCTCCAGACTATTGATCAGCATGTTGGTGTCAAATATCGTCCCGTAAGCATCGGTAAAATAACCGCAGATGGCAGCAGTGATCAGTAGCGCAATCAATACTGGTTTGGCAATCGGACGATAGCAAAGCAGTTGTAATACCAGCCACATCAGTCCAAACAACAAGCCAGTAATAGACAGTATAAAGCCGACGTTTTTGCTAAATGGATAGACATCTAGCACCTGCTCAAAAAAGCCAATATTGGCAGTCACCACCAAATATAAGGCAACAATGATAATAAGATAATTGAGATTTACCTCATGATCGTAGAGCTTACTCAGATAGCTGTTTTTTTTATTGGTTTTAGGCGCATCGATTTTGGCGGTTTGAGATATGGACATATAAATACTTCTCAACAGAATGGTAGGAAACGTCATTCCTTACCATAACAAGTGTGCTGTTAAGAAGATGTTAAGGTGGCAGCTTTGATGCTGATGCTAGTTTGCGAGGTGTTGAGTGGTTTATATAAAATTTTACGGACAGATTTTATAGATATTCAAATTATTCAGGATTCATGATTGCTTTTAACTCAGACTGATTCTTTATAGTAATAAAACCATAGTGCATATCTATGAATTCCTGTTTTTGCCAAGACTGAATGATTTTATTGATGGTTTGTCGGGTGGTACCGAGCATAAAGCCAAGCTCTTCTTGTAATAAGCGCAAATCTATCTTTATATCGCCATCCATCTGCTTGCCATAATTACCAATCAGCCCTACAAGCATACTCGCCAGTCTTGCCGATGTACTCAACGAGGTAGCGTCATCAATCCAGTCAAAGGCTCTACGAATACGCGCACAAGTGATGAGCGCGAGGTGCTTGTATAAAATTGGATACTGTTGCGCCGTTTGAATTACCACCTTTCTGGGGATAGAAATCAACGTAACCTTATTAATCGTCCATGCATCGTGGGTGCGAGGATTATCATCTATGATAGAGATCTCACCAAACCACTCGCCACTAGATAGGTGAGCGAGGGTCATGGCATTGCCGCTAGTGCTCACATTGCAGACTCTAATCGTACCCGATACGACAAAGTGCAGCGCCGCATCATCATTGTCACCAATAGCATGAATCATTTGGCTTTTTTGGTATACCTTTAGCACAGCGTTATACGCTAGTAGCGCTTGCACGTCGGTTGGCAAGTCAGCAAACCAAGGGTCGTTATTTAAATGATGATTGATATTCATAAGTGTCATGTTTTTGACAGATTTGGGTTTGAAGAATGGTGTAGAGTAATTATTCGGACTATTCACAACTGTAAAGGACTATACAATGCAAACAGCGATAAAAACGACCACACAAACTGATTCAACATCGAGTGTACACCATAATATGAGCGAACAAGAGTGGCAGATGCGAGTAAATCTTGCTGCTTGTTATCGCTTGATTGCGTCCTATGGCTGGGATGATCTGGTATTTACCCATATCTCAGCCCGCGTACCAGGGACAGAAGATGAGTTTTTAATCAATCCTTATGGCATGCTATTTGAAGAGATCACCGCTTCCAGCCTAGTCAAAGTCAACAAAGCGGGCGAAAAGGTCTCGCCATCAGCGTTCAATGTCAATCCAGCCGGGTTTATTATTCATAGTGCCGTACACGAAGCCCGTGATGATGCGCACTGCGTGATTCATCTGCATACTAGCGATGGCGTAGCGGTCTCGGCGCAAGAGCAAGGCCTACTACCCATCTCGCAGCAGTCATTATTTCCGTTATCTAACTTGGCATATCACGATTACGAGGGCGTTGCACTTAACCCAGAAGAAAAAGTCCGCTTGGTCGCTGATTTAGGCAAGGCTAACTTTATGATCTTGCGCAATCACGGTCTGCTCACTTGTGCCGACACCGTCGCTGATGCGTTTTTGAATATGTATATTTTACAAAACGCCTGCGAGATTCAAATCAAGGCGCAAAGCGGTGGCAGCGCATTGACGCCGATACCAGCACAAATATTGGCTGGTATTCAAGCGGCATCGAAGCAGGTGACCAGAGGAGCGAATGGTGATATCGCATGGCCTGCCTTATTAAGAAAGCTACGCCGTACTGACCCATCGTTTGAGGAGTGATTACATATGGGCAGCGTTAGGTGAGTATTACCATCAAGAGCGTGGTCAGTATGAGTATATAAAAGACGCTCAGGTAAAGTTTATTATCTAGTGTTTGCAATCTATACGCCATCAACAACCGTCGCACCAAAAAAAAGCAGCACATCGTTTGATGCGCTGCTTTTTTGTTTCCTGTTTTTACCTCCCTATAAGCATTCTATCTGTCAGGGTCTTATTTTGACTCCTCATTCCCTTTGTGTGCTATCACCGGTTTTTAAATTAATCCGCCTCTATCAACTTGTATTTTTTTGTCATCATATGTTCATAAATGAGCCGTATTCTTATGCCCATTATAAATAGTTGCTGTGTGTCACAGAGATTGATATCCATTAAGAGATTCATTGATAGCAGTTGATGCGTAGATAAAAGGTGTGTGTATGAGCGTTGCTGGCAGGCTTGGTAGTATCTCTACCCGTATGCTGATTATTTTAGCGTTGGCTTTTTTGCTGATTATCCTCATGGTGTACTTGGTCATTGAAACCCAAGGCAAGCCGCGCATTATGGAGATGACATCAGAGACTGTGGTTGAAACAGGTAACGAAGTCATCAACAGTATCATGGTGAGTATCAACCATGTCGATGGGCTGGCAAAAGCAAGCAGTACGATGGCGGGCGGTCTACCTAAAGAGGATGCACTTTACCAAGAAACCTTTGGCAATCTCATGCAACAAATGGATCAAAGAATCGTGGGTGGCGGGGTATGGTTTGACCCAAATATGTATGCCCAAGGTCAAGAGCGTCAGTCGTTTGTATGGGCGCGCGATGAGACAGGCAGCATGCAGTCAGTGACGCGCTATGACCAAGTAAGTCAAACGCCCAATGCTTATTATCGAGACTGGTGGTATATTCCAGCGTTGTACGCCAATCATGATCACTGCGTCTGGAGTCGGGCATACATCGATCCCACCAGCAATCAGCCGATGATGACTTGTGCTAAAGCATTGTACAACAGTACTAATCAAGCGTTTGATGGCGTGGTGAGTTTTAACTTATTATTGGACAATCTTGATGCCGCCATGAAGAGGTGGCAAGAAAAAATAGGCGGCTATGTCTTTTTGGTTGACTTGGACAATCGATTCCTAACTTTTCCTGATCAGTCGCTCGTCACTCAAACCACCGCCAACAATCCACAAGGTGAGATGATGAACGCCAGTCAGTTGGCGGCTATCAATCCGAGTTTTGCGCCTATCGCGGACAGTTTGGGTCGCATTAACGATACGCTCATTGATGATGCTACTGCCAAAGATGAAAGCCGTTTTACCTTGGCGGCGCGTAGTATTTTGAGTACGACCAATCTGGGCAAAATAAGTGAGCAAGAGTCTGAGCTACTCTCGGCGTTGCTGTTATTAAATATCGATCAAACTTTCAATTTAGTCGACAGCCATCTGGTCGATACCATCGACGTACCCAATGATTTTGTCTTGCAGCAGCCAGCCACAGCCTTCGTCTTTCGCATGCCATTTACTTACTGGAAAATGGTGATCGTCAAACCCAATAGTGATCTGCTCAGTGTTGCCAATGCGCTATCGAACCAGCTGATTCAAGCCATGCTACTGGGCTTTATCCCTATTTTATTATTAACGGCATGGGTGTTCCGTCAGTATTTTACTCGTCCATTACAACGTATGTCGCTTTTGGTGGCTGAGATGGGCGCTTTGATTGAACAAAAACAATATCAGAAACTGCTCGCACATAAGCTGCCCAGCTCAAGCGTGAGCGAAATTCAGATCATCAGTGAGCAGACCAACCAACTGATTGATCGTGTCGTCGAAAACGAAGGCGCGCTTGCCGAGATCAACGTCCATCTAGAAAAACAAGTTGCTGCCCGTACCCAAGATCTACAGCAAGCGATGGATGAGCTAAAAGCCTCACAAGTACAATTAGTGCGCTCCGAAAAAATGGCAACCTTGGGTCAAATGGTGGCAGGCGTGGCGCACGAGGTCAACACACCACTGGGCTATGTACGCAGTAATATCGAACTGGTCGGTGATAACTTGACGCGTTTCGATGAGCTGATCAGCCAGACTGACCAGCTATTGCAGGCGCTAAAAGACTCTAGTGCTGACCAAGCGCAAGTAGCACAATTGACGGCTCAAACTCTACAATGCTGTGAAGAGATCAAAGAAGATGAAGTCAGTGAGGACTTGGCCGATTTGATCAAAGACAGCTTGTACGGGGTCGATCAGATAGCTGAGTTGGTGGTAAGTTTGCGCGACTTTTCTAGAATTGATGAATCAAAAGTAAAAGACGTCGATATCAATGACTGTATCACCACCTCGCTGGTCATGGCGCGCAATAACCTCAAAACCCTAGATATTACGACCAACCTAGCGACACTGCCGCTGACTCAATGTAACCCCTCGCAAATCAATCAAGTGCTATTAAATTTATTCAATAATGCCGCTCAAGCCATAGCGCCTGATCAAAAAGGCGAGTTGCATATCACATCAGCTGTCGATGAGACGCAGTCGCAGGTAGTGGTGCAGGTCACAGATAATGGTATCGGTATCAACGAGCAGGCTTTAGAGCGTATCTTTGAGCCGTTTTTTACCACCAAAAAAGCAGGCGATGGAACGGGTTTAGGGCTGGCGATCAGCACGCAAATTATTGAGCAGCATGGCGGCAGTATTGCAGCGAGCTCAATCGTCGGCGAGGGCACAACTTTTACCATTATGCTGCCAATACAGTCAAAAACTTATGAAAATAAACCCTCCAAAGCCTTATTTGAAGGTTGAAATACTTCTCACCACTCACCTAAAGAGAGCCTCATGCAAAAACCAAAAATTGCCTTTATCGATGATGAGCCGCGCATTTTACGCAGTCTAAAAATGCATTTTCGCCAGTCGCACGATGTATTTACCACCACCGATGCCACTGAGCTTATGAAATATGTCAGCGAGCACGATGTACAAGTGGTCATCAGTGACCAACGTATGCCTGATAAGCAAGGGACGGAAGTCTTGCGTGATATTAAAGAAGCGTCACCCAATACCATTCGTATCTTGCTAACAGGCTATGCGGATCTCAATGCGGTGATTGACTCGGTCAATGACGGAGAGATTTACCGTTATATCACCAAGCCTTGGCAAAATGATGAGCTCAAAAAGATCGTAAATAAAGCCACAGAGATTGCTCAGCAAACGCAAGATATTACCCAAAATATGAAGCAAGGTGATGAATCTCAGAGTTTTATGAATGCTAGTAGCAAAAGGAATATACTGGTATTAGATGATGATGAGAGTATTTATCAAGAAATAAAAAATCAGTTTAAAAGTACTTATACAGTGAGCTGGGCAAGCAACCTCGAGCAGGCTGCGAAGTTACTACAAAAAAAGAAGTTTGGTGTCACCATCACGGATGCGACGCTCAACGAAGAAAATATTACTCCTATTGTCTACGCTCTAAAAAATATCCAGCCCGATCTGATGGTGCTGATGTTGACTGAATTTAAAGACGCTCACATGGTGATTGATCTCATCAATAAAGGGCAGGTATATCGCTGTCTGCCACGTCCTACCAACTTCTCTATTATGAGTATCAGTCTGGACCGCGCGTTTGAGCATCACGAAAGACTGGTACAGCAGCCGATATTAGCAACGCGTCATCATGTTGAAGAAGTACCAGAAGCTGAGACTTTTAATTTTTCTGAAAGATTGAAGGGTTTCTTTGCCAAGTTTAGAGGCTGGCGCATGATGATGTAAAGTATTCTGATTAAGATGCTATATCAAGTCAGCATATGATTGAGCATTATCTTTAATAAAGAATAAATAGCCGTATTTATAAGAATTTGCGTGACATAATTACGGTATCGAGTGATAGGCTTATTAAAACAGTACGTTTATGTTTCTTATAATCATTATTAGACCACTCATCACCATTAGTATCAGCAGCATTATTCTAAACTGACTAATACTGATGCCAGCCAAAAAGTGTTTGCCAATGACGTTGCCAATAACGGCACCCAGTCCTAATACCAGACCATACACACAGATCTTGACTGTGAGTATGCCAAAAAAGGCGTAGCTGACGACTTGCACAATACCGACAAAAAAAGAATTCGCCGTTTTGGTCGCAATAAGATTCTCTTTTTCTAGACCTGCGTTCATATAAAAAGGGTTAAGAATGGGACCTAGGCCACCCACCAACGTGCTCATAAAGGCAATGAAAAAGCCCACAGGATCCTTTTTATTACAAAAAGTGCGGTCAGTTTGTCTCATCTGCCGTAGAAATGCTGTTTTTTATCTCCAATCATATAGACCCTTATCTGGACAATACCGAACAAGAAAACTTGGTAAAAGTATGCCGCGTTGCTAAAAACCTAGAAGGGGACCCTATCGAATATAGAGAATCTTATGGATTGGCAGAAAAATTTAGTTATGAGGTCAATATTATTTAACCATTGGCCATTTCACCATTAGCGAGGGCAGTGGTTAAGTTATGCTCAATAAGCTATAAAAAAGGAGCTGATAATTCAGCTCCTTTTTTCATACTTTTTATCACCTGACTCTATGAACGACCAATGAAAGAAATGGTTGATACATAGAACTGCTTACTGGCTGTTAAACGTAATCGTCTGTCCGCCATTACCAGCTGGCGGTACGATAGTGACTTTGCTCGCAAGTATGTCGCCTTTAGCATTGATTTTGTAGCATTCTTTTGAGCTGCCTTCAGAGGTGCCACCAGCAAGCATGTTGTCTGAGGTTTCGATACAGAACCATGCGGTCTGATTGCTGTCTCGCGTTAGGGACCAGTTTTGGTTATAGGTGCCGATTTTTTGGCGCATACGACTGTCCGTATAGACATTTTCAGTAATCAATTTGTTTGAGTCGCCCACCGTCGCCATTTTGGGGATAGTGGTCGTTTGATTTGAGACTGAGTATTTGCCTGTGCTGTCTGTAAAACCGTGAAATACCAAAGGGTTCAAGGTGAAGTAATTGATAGCGACTGAATGGTTAGTGATTTGATTGTTCACTTTATTGATCGTGTTGATCTCAGTACCTTGTACCTTTTTATTATTGAAAACCATGTTGCCTTTAGGCGTGACTTGAATATCTGCTGAGGCCGTTTGATTGCCGATAGTGGCAACCAAATTTTCACTACGTTGTTTGGTATAGATATTGAGCATGGCGGTCTCAACAGGGTACTCGGTCACTATGTTGTTTGGGTTGGTGTTACCCATCGTTCCACCGCTCGCACAAGCGCTTAAGCCCAGTCCTGCGGCAATACATAATCCTAATGTTTTCATGATTTAATCCCTCAGTCTATTTGGATGAATACTATTAGTAGCTACTAGATAGTAGCTACTAGATCTCTTGCAAAAGTACCAGTTCATTGACTTCCACTGACGGAGTTACAAGGGCTGACGATGACTTATGCAAGAAGTCTACTGTAAGTAGCAGTTATTATAAGGAATATCTACTATAATCGAATTTTTTAGCAATGACATCTGCTAACCATCCTAGACCTTCTATTATTACATCACTATAACAACCAGTAATTTTCTAGTGCGTTAAGAATTGCGGGCGATGCTATAGGCGTAACCAGAATCTTCCATCAATTTGCCAAAAATAGCCCCCAAGATAAATAGGGGGAAGTATTTGACCGCAAAGCCGCCAAGACCTTGCATAAAGACTTCAGTATAGATCCCCATCGTTTAGCTGCTCTGTCCACTTAATACCACTGCCAAGATAGCGAGTAGGGGTGCCAAAACTAAGACGCTGACGCCTCGATAGGCAAAATACATTAAGAGGGACAAAGACAACAAAATATAGTCGAACCACTATTAAAGTGTTACAGCGTTAAACTCGTTTAGCCTACTACTGTAGTACTTGCACTCGTCTGCCTTGTACCACTTTTAATATTGATTGACTATAGCAAAAATGCTCATGATTTTGATTTCCTTCCATGGAAAATAGGCGGTGAACTATAATGGTTGCGGCTCATTATTCTTCTTATAAAAAGACATTTTATAAAAAGGTATTGATCCATCGATGAAAACGATGGGCTGTTTTTGTAATCTTTATTTGGGTGATAGAATTAGGCCCTTAACAGTCCATGCTTTTCATAGTGGTTTTTGGATGGTAACTCCTGCTCCACGAAAAATCTGATAGACGGTTGTTCATAATAGCTATCCTTAGCATGAACTCAATATCACCCGTCCAACGATGAAAAAAAGTGATGAGAAAAGTATAGTGATAGGGTAATCACGTAGAGATAAAGGCTTATTTAACTCAAATAAAATGATACATTATGTATCGTCTTAAAATATAAAAGAAAAGTAAACAGAGGTCAATTAGTAGGCCTTGAGAGTCACGGCGAAGGCTTAATGAGCTATTTTGGACAGAAAGCCATCGTCTTTGAAATGAATGAGCTTAATAGACGTAACGCGTGTATTCAAGCATAAGACGTAATATATAAGTGTGGTGATATCAATGATAAGAGAGCTTAAAACCTTTGTGGCCGTTTGCGAGCTAGACAGTTTTGCTGCCGCTGCTCGGCACATCAACTTGACCCAGTCTGCGGTCAGCGCCCAAATAAAAACCTTGGAAGACAATCTAGGGTTATCTTTATTTACCCGCTCTGCTCGTGCCATTACGCTCAATCCGCAAGGCACGCGCGTATTACCGATCGCCAAAGAGATTTTGGCGCTTTATTCAACAATGCAGTTGTCCTCAGATACCGATATTGCCAGCTATTACGGGCAGCTTAGGATTGGCTCGATCAATTCCGTGCAAGTGGGTATCTTGCCAGAGGCACTAAAGGCGATTACGTTACTTGCCCCCTTAATGCAGACAGAAATTGTCCCCGGGCGTGCCGTAGAGTTATTTGAGAAACTAGAAGTTGGGGAGATAGATGCGGCAATTACCATACAGCCAGCATTTGCCTTGCCAAAAGATATTGTGACGCAGTCCATTATGACCGAACCCTACGTGCTCATTAGCCCTAAAAAATGGCCCTTTCATAGCCTCAGACAAACGCTTGAGCAGCATCCTTTTATCCATTACACCTTACAGTCCTCAGCAGGCGCAAAGATAAACAAGTTCTTTAAACAACAGGACATCAAGGTAAATACGATCATGGAGATTAATGATCTGGATGCGATCGTTCGGATGGTGGAGTCGGGGCTGGGGGTGGCTTTGATTCCGTATGCTGGGCTATGGATTAGAAGTACGCCGCCCGTTCAAATTCACCATTTAGGGAATAACAGTTTGGTGCGCGAGGTTGTACTGGCATATCGTTATACCGATCGTCAACAGCCACAAATCAATGCTCTAAAGCAGGTGTTGGGGCTGTAAGTGAGTCAAGAGTCTTATAAACCTTTGTCACTGAAGCTAGGTTTTTACTTTCGGCACGTATAATTAGCGATTAATCCACGTTTTCAACCAATAAGCTTTCTTATAAAAAATTTCTCATAAAATCCTTCCTATCACATAAATATTTTCCAAAAACCTAACTTAAAAGTGCTCATTCTTTTTTATAGAACAACCTAATCTGTCATATTTTTTATTAAGCAGCAAAATTTTTGGGGCTGAGAGCGAAATATTTGCGTTTTTCTTGTGCTAAATTCTCGGTTACGATGGCGCTCATATTGAGTAGCGTCAAGACAAAACACTTAACAGAGTCATTTTTGTCGGCCTACTTCTTAAATCTCTCTTATGTCTAAGAAGTGATAAAAATATGAAAAATATAGATAACCTTATCGATAATAAAACCCATACTCGCATCGAAAAAGATTTATTGGGTGAGCAAGCCGTACCAGCCACTGTCTTATATGGTATTCAAACGCAACGCGCCGCGCAAAATTTTGACATTACCGGCGTGTCAATCAGCCATTTTCCTGATTTGATCAAAGCACTGGCAATGGTGAAAGCGGCTGCTGCCAAAGCCAATTATCAACACGGTCTACTCAGTCAAGAGAAGCTTAGCGCCATTACTGATGCGTGTAGCGATCTGATACAAGGCGAGCATCATGAGCAGTTTATTGTGGATCTCATCCAAGGCGGGGCGGGCAC
Organism: Psychrobacter pacificensis; assembly: GCF_018336615.1. Classification (NCBI taxonomy): domain Bacteria; kingdom Pseudomonadati; phylum Pseudomonadota; class Gammaproteobacteria; order Moraxellales; family Moraxellaceae; genus Psychrobacter; species Psychrobacter pacificensis. The sequence goes on from NZ_CP048752.1 coordinate 864,113, forward strand.
GTCAACCAACATGAATGCCAATGAAGTGATTGCCAATATTGGCTTAAAAAAGATGGGGTTTGAGTATGGTCAGTATAGTCATCTCCATCCCAACAATGACGTCAATCGCTCTCAGTCGACCAATGATGTCTATCCAAGCGCGGCACGTTTGGCGATGGTATTTGCGGCAAAACCACTGCAAGAGGCCATTATCAAGCTACAAAACAGCTTAGCTATCAAAGGCAAAGAATTTAGCGGTATTCTAAAAATGGGTCGTACTCAATTGCAAGACGCAGTACCGATGACGTTGGGGCAAGAGTTTAACGCTTTCGCCAGTGATCTAGGCAGTGAAACGGCGCGAATCGAAGATGCTTGTTTACAGTTATGTGAGTTGAACTTGGGCGGTACAGCGATTGGTACGGGCATCAATGCGCCCAAAGGTTATGCCCGCTTAGCGATTAGTGAGCTTGCGACGATCAGTGGTCTGCCAGTGACGCTCTCTGAAGATTTGATCGCCGCTAGTGCCGATATGGGCGCGTTTATTACGTTTTCGAGTGCGCTCAAACGCCTAGCTATTAAACTGTCTAAATTGAGCAACGATTTACGTCTACTGTCGAGTGGACCGCGTACGGGCTTGGGCGAGATTAATTTACCAGCGATGCAACCTGGCTCGTCTATTATGCCGGGTAAAGTCAACCCTGTGATTCCTGAAGCCATGACCCAAGCTGCCTTTCAAGTAATGGGTAAAGATATGACGATTACCATGGCGGCAGAAGCAGGGCAACTGCAACTCAATGCAATGGAGCCGCTGATTGTTTATAACCTACTAAACAATGCGCGCCTGCTAGAGAAGTCGATTCGTATGCTCGATGAGCGCTGTATTCAAGGCATAACCGCCAATAAAGCTCGCTGTGCGCAGCATGTCGAAAACAGTATCGGTATCGTGACAGCACTGGTACCACATATCGGTTATGAAAACGCCAGTCGTATCGCAGGAAATGCGTTGCTGAGTGGGTCAGGCGTGGCGGAGCTGGTCAAACAAGAAAAGCTGCTCAGTGATGAGGAACTTGCAGCGATTTTATCACCTGATACGATGGTCAGTAGTATATAGATTGTGCACATAAACTGGATTGAACAAAGCAAAAAAGAGCGATATCTATCAACGGATATCGCCCTAATTCTTTTAAAGTGTCGTATCTTCATCGTTTTGATCACTATGACAGCGATGTGATGAAATTAGACAATTATTATCGCTTAGACCCTCGACCTTTTGAGGGACGTCTGCCGTTTGTAGTAGGTTTACCATTGCCTGCAGCATTCTTGCCACGACTGGACGGACGCCCATCTCTACCTTTAGAACCTGCTGGTTTTCTAGCATCATCCTTGGCGTACTTATTGCGCCCCTTTGCAGTACCTGCTGATTTTGCAGAGGGTTTTGACTTTGATTGAGCGTCAGTACGCGGTTTTTTTCGTGGTGCATTGCGCGATTTTTTGCCCGAATGATTGTCTTGCGACGAGGATTTTTCGACAGCTTTAAGCAGGACAGACAGCTCTGTTGGTGTCAGGTCTCGCCAGTCGCCGACAGGAAGCCCCTTAAGGCTTACATTCATAATCCGCGTACGCTCAAGCTTGACGACCTCATAACCAAAATGCTCACACATACGGCGGATTTGACGGTTCAAACCTTGAATGAGTGTGATGTTAAAGACGTTGGGTGCTACCTTAGTAACGGGACATTTTTTTGTCATCTTGCCCAGCATTGGCACTCCACTCGCCATACCCTCAATAAAGCTATCCGTGATTGGCTTATTTACCGTCACGAGATACTCTTTTTCGTGGTTATTGCCAGCACGCAATACCTTATTGACCAGATCGCCATTATTGGTCAAAAAGATCAATCCTTGAGAGTCTTTGTCCAAACGCCCAATCGGGAAAATACGTACCGAGTGTCTCACAAAATCGACAATGTTGTTTTTTTCAGAGCTTTCCGTGGTGCTGACAATGCCCACTGGCTTATTTAAGGCAATAAAAATAAAATCATCAGGCTCGCGTGGCTCAATCAGCTGTCCGTTGACTTTTACTACGTCTCCAGCAGCCACTTGATCACCAACCGATGCACGCTTGCCATTGATGTATACATTACCTTGTTCAACAAAGCGGTCAGCATCGCGTCTGGAACAAATCCCACTTTCGCTGATGTATTTATTGAGACGAGTCGAGGAATTGTTATACATAAAGCACCGTTTTACCTGATAAAAAGCTTTTTTGCTAAGAAAAAAGCCTAAATTGAATGGTTCAGTCGTCTTGTCATTAAAGCGGCGACTTGCGTTTTTACAGTCTAACGCTTACGTTCTGTAAAGCACTTTGACCACATGCCAACCAAATTTGGTTTTTACCAAATGAGGGGTGAAAAGCTCACCGTTGAAGCAGATTTTATCAAAAGGTCCTACCATTTGGCCTTTTTTGAACTCACCTAAATGACCGCCTTTTTTGCCTGATGGACAGGTTGAGTATCGTTTGGCCAGCACATCAAATGCTGCGCCTTTTTTGAGCTTGGCCATAATATCTTCTGCCAACTCTTTTTGTTTGACTAAAATGTGCAATGCGCTAGCGGTACGAGCCATCGTATAAACCTTTCATAGAGTATCAATTATCGGGTCATTATATCATTACTTATCTTATTTTAGCTTAGTTACTAACCTTTGTGATTCAAAGGTTATCTAAGATTATTTAAGCCAATTTCTTATATTTGAAGCCCGTGTTTTCTATTTAATATCTCTTCTTTACAAGATAAAAAGGTTAAAGCTGATGCCAATCTTCAATCGCCTTGTGTCCAATTTCTAGTCCCACATCATAGCTATAACGGATTTTGGCTTTATTTTTGGACAATCGACTCGCCATGTTTTTTAAGTCTGGTGGACAAATCTCTAAAATTTTCTGTGATGATGGCGTCTGTAAAAATTGTACCGAGTCGTTGTAGCGTTGGGTTCGCGTCAACAAGCTTTGGGCAAAACCATATCGTTGCTTAGTATAATATTTAGCCAATAGCTGATCGCCTTTACTGCTTGCTTTAACGTAGTTTTGCGGGCGAGTACGTATGACCATGAGCTTATCAATATTCTCTTGCCCAGCCGCCCACTGTACGGGCAAAGCATCTGCCACACCACCATCAAAATAAGGCTCACCAAATATCTCGACCGCTTGGCGGGTCAGCACTGGGATAGAGCTTGATGCCCTTAATCCATCCAAAATATTGTCTTTAGCCGCTTTGATGTAGGTTGCCTGTCCTGAAATAGCATGTGTTAACACCATGTAAAACTCAGCATGGTTGGCAAATAATTGTGCCTGATCCAGTGGATATTCTTGCTCCACCACATCCCACATCCACTTTAGATCCAGTAAGTCACCGCCCCTAAGGAAACGGCCATAATGAATAAATTCAGATCGAAGAGAATGATCCAAGTAAATATGCAGGGTGCGGCCTTGTTGTGCGGCCAAATAGTTAGCAACGTTAGTTGAACCTGAAGAGACGCCCACACACAGATCAAAAGGATTGAATTGTTGTTGTAAAAAGGCGTCTAAGACACCACTGCTAAATGCGCCACGCATGCCGCCGCCTTCAACCACCAGTGCTTGTCGATGTTGTTTAAGCATTGAAAACCTCGAATGACGCTCGCAAAGTATACCTACAAGTACACAAAATGAGGGGATAAAAAGTGTTTATAAATATAGTCGATACTAGGGAATTATATTTTTAAGCCGTTCTAAACCTATTTCTTGGATATAGACATTATAAGCTCGACAGCAGAAGAGAGTATCCTGAATTCTGTGTCACTGCCATTTAGATTAAATGCTTACTAACGCGCTCATCGAACATAATCATAAAACGATTCAAAGCAGACGTCCAGTGTTGACTCGGCATCGACCACCTCGAAGATGCCTGCTCAGCGGCCGGTTCTGCCAAGCGGTGATGTCCTCTAATATGTTATCGGTGACTCTTGCAACCAAGCTGCTTGAGATGTCGACATCGTAGAGCTCTTTAATGCTCTCTACAATCTCGGTGGTGGTTTGACCCTTGGCGTATGAGCGAGGATAAGTAAGTGTGTGGGGCACACTTGCTCGAAGCGCAAGACGGAAGACTATGCCTGTAGTGACGATATGATTTTATCATCGAGACCTGAGATACGGGTTTGATGCTTACTGACCAGCACAGGCTCAAAGTCACCATCACGGTCTCTTGGGGTAGATATCTCAAGATCGCCTGTGTCACTGTGGACGGTCTTTTTAGTGTGCCCGTTACGCTTATTAGGTTTATCGGCTTTCTCATGTTTGAGGTAGCCGAGATGATCTTATCTCAGCCTCTAAGGCAGTGTCGATAAAAGATTGCATGAGCTGCTTCTGGAAGTATTTGATATCATCGAAGCTGTTCATACTACCAGCAGTTTGCTCGGCCAGTTTTTTAAGGTCAGATTGAGTCGTCATTGCTTATTCTCCGGTTAGTGGAATATAAGCAGTTACACAAAGTTTGGGAAGCTCTCTTCTAAGTCTCTATGTTATTTTGAAGAATACTTCATCATAATGTCCGAATACAGCTATATTTTTTTGATTTCTACAATATCACTTGATTCAATGAGCGATTGGATATTACCAAATAAACTTTGAATATAATCAGTGGCCATATGGATATCTAAATCCTCCCTGCTACGCCATTCTTCTAAGAAGAAATATCTACTCGAGTCATTTTCGCTAATATAAAGCTCATATTTCAAGCATCCTTCTTCTTGAAGCGTAGGCTCTATTACACTTTTTAAAAGCGCTTCTAACGTCTCTTTTTGATCTGATTTTGCCTTAAAGTTCGCAATTATTGAAATAGTCATTATTTCACCTTGAATTTGTTTTAGGGCTTGTCCCTATTTTAAAAATGGTGATAAAAATGAGATAAATCGCAGGCAAACAAGGAAAATAGCGCAGATAATATCAAGATATTGGCCAGCTATTTGACACCATTTCCCAAAGATTTAGCCATTTTTAGCCCATTTAGTCATAAACGTTTGAATTAGGGACACGCCCTAGAAGTTTTCTAGTACAATTTTGCCTTTTGACTTGCCTGATTCAAGCAGCTTATGTGCCGTCTCCAAGTTTGCAGCGTTAATGCTGCCTAGATTTTGGTTGAGGGTACTTCTAATTTTTTGCTGGTCAACCAATTGGGCAACTTGTTGCAGCAATTCACCTTGCTTTTCAATATCATCGGTTTCATACATTGAACGGGTGAACATCAACTCCCAATGAATAGAAATAGATTTAGTCTTAAACGGCATAATATCAAAGGTTTGTGGATCATCGATCAATCCAAGCTTGCCTTGTGGTGCAATCAGAGAAACTATTTGCTCGATATAGGTCTCTGTATGATTGGTAGAGAATACGTATTTTGGTTTTGCAATGCCTAGTGTCTCGATTTGTGCATTTAAATCTTTGCTATGATCAATGACATGGTCGGCACCAAGTGATTCCACCCAAGATTTCGTTTCTTCACGTGACGCTGTTGCTATAACGGTCAGATTTGTTTTTGCTTTTAAAAGTTGGATAGCGATTGATCCTACACCACCTGCACCACCAATAATTAAAATACTGCCAACTTCTGTTTCTGAAATTTGAAGCCGATCAAACAGCATTTCCCATGCCGTTATTGCAGTTAATGGCAATGCTGCTGCTTCTGCATTAGATACTGTAGTTGGTTTAAGACTGATAATTCGTTCATCGACTGCTTGATACTCAGCATTACTACCATCTCGGGTTAAATCGCCAGCATACCAAACAGAGTCTCCTACTTTAAACGAGGTAACTTTTGAGCCAATTTCAATAATTTCCCCAACGGCATCCCAACCTAAAATACGATCGTCTGCTTCAGACGAATTTTTTCTCACTTTGGTATCAACTGGATTCACAGAGTTTGCCTGAACTTTTACCAGTACATCACGTTCCTTAAGTGTAGGCTTCGCTTTTTCAATATCTACCAATGAATTTTTAAAATCATCATGGTTTTTGATAACATACGATACGGCTTTCATAGATTTGTCCTCAACTTTAAAAAAATAGAGTAAAAATGGGAGCGAAGTGCTCCCATTTTATGTTATTCAATCATTAAAACTCTTGGCTCGTTGGGCGCAAAACAATTTCATTAATATCTACATCCGCAGGCTGTTCAATTGCATAAGCAATTGCTCGAGCGACTGAGTCAGATGGTATGGCTTGTTTGTAGAAATCAGTAACAAACTCTGAACTTTCTTTATGAGAAGAACCGAATTTTAGTTCTGACTCAATTGCACCAGGCTCAATAGTAGTCGTTCGAATTGTTTCTCCAACTTCATGACGAAGGCCTTCAGAGATGGCTCTTACAGCAAACTTAGTACCGCTATAAACAGTACCTCCTGGACTAAATACTTTTACCCCTGCAACAGATGAGAGATTAATAAAGTGTCCAAAGTTTTGTTTTTGGAAAACAGGTAGGGCAGCTGCTATTCCATAAAGAACACCTTTAATATTAATGTCGATCATACGATCCCATTCATCAACTTTTAGCTCACTTAATGGTGCAATAGACATCAATCCAGCATTGTTTACCAATACATCGATTTGACCAAATGCGCTTAATGCCTTTTCAATAAGTGCTTGCACTTCATTTGGTTTGGTTACATCCGCACCAATAAATTCAGCTTGACCACCTTCAGCACGAATGTCTTGAACAATAGCCTCTAATTTTTCAGTACGTCTAGCACCAATGACAACCTTTGCACCTTTTTTAGCAAGTAAGCGAGCAGTAGCTTCACCTAAACCACTACTTGCACCAGTGATAACAATAACTTTATTTTCTATATTATTCATACAAGTAACCTTTAACCTATCTGTCAATTATATTTGAGGGTTAAGTATTACAGCCTTGTTAGGTATAATAAATGAATAATATTATCTTTCAGAATTCCTATTTACGGAATAATTACCATAACACAGGATTGACATGCAGAACAAATTGGAAATGATGCGTATCTTTTGTGTCGCAGCAGAGTCTCGAAATTTTAAAGAGGCAGCAACTCAGCTGGGTATTTCCCCACAGGTAGTGACACGGGCAATAAAAGAGCTAGAAGAACAGCGCGGAGAGATTCTGTTTTACAGGAGTACTCGACAAATTAAAATTACCGCTGATGGTGAGCGTCTGGCAAAGCAAGCATGTCTTGCGGTGGAATCGATCGATGCTTTGCTCGTAAAAGACACCAAGGAAAAACGAGATGAAATGAGTGGGACTGTCCGTCTTACTGTGTCGTCTGTGTTAGGGCGTAAATTGGTAGTACCTGCACTAGCAGAATTTGCCACACGTTATCCAGATATTGTCGTGGATTGTGTGCTAACAGATTCACACTCGGATGTGATCGATGAGCGGATAGATATCGGGATCAGATTTGGATTTTTGCCGGACAATCGATATGTGGCAAGGGAATTGGCTAAAGTGAAATTTTATTCTGTGGGTACGCCAGAGTTAATTGATAAGGTTGGAATGCCCAAAAAAATTATTGACCTTGATAAATACCCTCTAACAGCACTAATCGATCATAAAACAGGGCGTTACTGGCCATGGACATTCACCGAAAGTCGAAGCTTTACGCCATCAAAGCCCCGTTTTATTACAGATGATCTAGAAGCTGAATTTCAAGCGATTCTCGCTGGAGTTGGATTCGGACACATGCCTGGATTTCTAGTTTTGCCGTGGCTTAGGAGTGGTAAGCTCATTCATATACTTCATGAGGAAACCTCTCCTGTTTGGCGCCTGTATTTATATCGTCCACAGCGGGGCCCGACACCTTTGCGAATCCGAGCATTGTTTGATTACTTAGTGGAAGTGCTGGGCCGTATAGAAACTTGAATCAGATGGAACTAGGGTGTGTCCCCATTTAGTCATAACGCTTGAATTAGGGACACGCCTAACCTTTTTTCTAGAAAGTAGACATCAGATAAGACCATCATGTATCTAGAGTAACTACAATTTTTCCTATTTGCTGATTTGATTCAAGATAGCGCTGAGCGTCATGCATGTCCTCAAAGTTAAAGCAACGGTCGATCACTGGACGAAGATATCCTGCACCTATACTGCTCAGAATAAATCGTCTGGCTTGCTCCCTTAGAACAGAGTCATGGAGAACCTCAAGGAACAAAAAACCTCGCATGGTTAAGCTCTTGCGTAATGCAATTTTAAGGGGAAATGGTGTGTTCTCCGGGCTAAGTGCACCATGCATAACCATAGTTCCTCCCACAGACATCGCTTTTGCAATCTGTTCAATATGTGGCCCTCCTACAGCATCGAAGGCGACATCAAGATGTTCTCCACCTAAACGTAAAACAAGCGCCTCATACAAATCGGGTTCATCTTCACTGGCTATAACATCTTTAACACCAAGATCCAGTAAACGTTGCTTTTTCTCTATCGTCTGTGTACTTGCAATGACCTTAGCACCCGCTGCTTCAGCTATCTGTATCGCAGCTAGTCCTACGCTACTTGAAGCTGCTGTGATCAAGATCGTTTTTCCTTTCGATAATCCACCAGCATGGATGACACCACCCCAAGCCGTCAAATACTGCATCCAGATTGAAGAAGCTTCTTCCCAGCTTAAACTATCGGGTTTGTGAACTAAAAAATTTTCTGGAATCAGAAGCTTGTCCGCATATGTCCCATATTTGGCTAGATTATCAGTCGGAAGAATCGATACTGCATCTCCTGGAGAAAATTGGCGTACACCTTCACCTATCGCAAGAACTATGCCTGCTCCCTCATATCCCAGACGAGAAGGGAATACTGCCTTTTGAATATAAGTACCACGCCGAAACATTACATCAGCCCGGTTGAGTCCGATCGTTTTCATCTGTATTAGAACTTCTCCTGCGGCTGGTAAAGCAACAGGAAGTGTTTCTAATGTCAGAACATCTGTATCTCCAATACAATTGAAGCGCCAAGTCTTGGCCTGAAGTGCGTTAAATGACATCGATAACTACCTTAATATTGGCAGAGCGATTTTGAACAGCATCATGAGCCTCAATCGCTTGGTCTAGAGTAAAATGACGAGGATCAACAATAGCACGCAGTTTACCTTCCTCAACGAGACGAGTCGCGGTCTTAAGGATATCACCATGATGAGAACGGCGATTCCCTGTTAACGTCGGCATTAGGACGAATACGCCAGACACTGTGGCACACCGTAGAGATGAATTCGCTAAGTTATGATTGCCAAATGCAGCACAGCTGGTGATGTGGCCATAGTGAGTCGTCATGGAAAGTGACGCTTCGAGTACTGGACCACCCACAGTGTCATAAACAATGTTAAAACCTTGACCCTCAGGACTTGCAGCAATAATGTCATCGGAAGATGCTGTTGTGTAATCGAGAGGTGTTGCACCGAGTTCTGAAATCAGTGATTGATCAGCTGTACGACCAGTCGCCCAAACATTTGCATCAAGTGCTTTTGCAAGCTGAACCGCCATATAACCAACGCCACCAGCACCACCTTGAACCAGTACAGTTTGCCCTGGTTGGACCTTCGCATTATCCACCAAACCTTCCCAAGCGGTGAGGAACGTCAATGGTAGTACTGCTGCCTCGCGCATAGAGATATTGCGTGGCTTTAATGCGATCAGATCAGCATCTACTGCAACATATTCTGCTAAAGATCCTTGAAGACCACGAACGCCACCAATCAGACCGTAAACTTCATCTCCGACGTTGAAGTGAGTGACACCTTCACCCACAGCAGTTACAACCCCAGCCATATCCGTTCCCAACACGGCAGGAAGCTCTGGCACAGCATATGGTGCTTCACCAAGACGAATTTTATAATCAATAGGGTTTACACCACTCGCATGAATACGTACTAGAACTTGCCCAGCCTCTGGCTGAGGTATAGGGAGCTCTACACGTTTAAATTCATGATCACCAAAATTTTCTAGGATAAGCGCATTCATCATCTTACTCATAGTTGTTCCTTATTCTTAACTGGGGGATGATATGCACAATACCAAAGTAAATTAATCCAATAAATGATATTTATAGGATTTAATAATTCCTAAATAATGAATAATAAATATTATCCGCTCACTAAAGAAGTAGGGTTCAGCAGATGCTTACCAAAAAAGAGATCTACACAGACCTCTTTTTTATTTGGGTTTAATACGTGAAATTATTGCTGAGTGCCATCTTCATTCAGCATTTGCCCTGTGTGCTTTGGTTTAATTAAAGGTGCAGTCGGACGCGGTCCTGTATATTGCAAGCCGATACCAGCATAGACATCATCTGCTGCAGTTTCAGTTCCAAAACGTTCTTTGTCTAGTTCTCGGATTTCTTGGCTAATGTCTTCAACATCACTCTGGTCAACACCCAGTTCTTCTAAAATTGCACCGCCAAATAGCATTGCCGACTCGAAGGTTTCGCGTATCATGTAATCCACATTTTGTTTTACTAAATGCAGCGCATGCTCACGGTCATAAGAGCGAACCAGTAACTTGGCCATAGGAAATTCATTTTGCACCAACTCTACAATTTTATTCGTCGTTTCTTTGTGGTCTACGCAAACAACAATGGCTTCAGCCGTATCTGCTCCAGAGGCATGTAAAATATCTAAACGAGAACCATCGCCATAATAAATTTTAAATCCAAATCTTTCAGCGTTTTGAATCATATCGATATCATTATCAATGATGGACACATCAATGCCTCGAGCAAGCAGCAATTGACTGGAGACTTGTCCAAAACGACCGAAACCAATCATCAGGACTTTTCCAGAAAGTCCTTCAGCAACACGGATATTCTCTAAAGAAGTTTGTTCTGTAGTTTGGATAAAACGTTCAAACAGAATGCCAACAATCGGGGTCAAAATCATCGACAAGATTACAATCGCAGTCAGATTTGAGCTTTCCTCAGCACTAATGATTTGAGCACTCAAGGCGGCAGCAAAGAGTACAAAAGCAAACTCCCCCCCTTGAGCCATTAGTAATGCGCGATCGAGTGCTTCAGAGTGTGAACTTTTGGCCAGGCTTGCAGTCAGATAAATGATGGATGCTTTGACAAACATCAGCACAAGTACAGCACTTAAAATTAACGCCCAGTTATTTTTTATGACGTTAAGGTCTAATGACATGCCGACGCCCAGAAAAAATAATCCGAGCAATATGCCACGAAACGGTTCAATATCTGCTTCAATCTCATGGCGAAAAGTGGATTCGGAGAGTAATACCCCTGCAAGGAATGCCCCCATTGCCATCGATAAGCCACTAACTTGCATCAGTAATGCTGCGCCGAGTACCACTAAGAGTGCTGCTGCAGTCATGACTTCGCGGGCTTTGGCTGCGGCTAATAAACGAAATAAAGGGTTGAGCAACCAATAGCCTGCAGCGATTAAACCTGCAATTGATATTAACCCAATCCCAATGCTCTGCAAACGCGCAGAAGTACTTTCAACAACTTGATTCGGTGCGATAAAAGCGACAATTGCCAATAAAGGGACAATCAACAAATCTTCAAACAGCAGGATCGAGACAATTTTTTGTCCTCGTGGTTGAGCAATGTCTCCACGATCTCCCAAAAGTTGCATCACAATTGCAGTCGAGGTGAGTACAAAGCCTGCAGCACATACAAAACTCACCTGCCAAGAATAGCCATAGGCCAAGCCTACCGCCATTAACCCCAATGAACAGGCACTAATCTGTAATGTGCCTAATCCAAAAATTTCTTTTCTTAAACTCCATAAATACGATGGACGCATTTCTAGTCCAATCACAAACAGATACATCACAATACCAAGCTCAGCAACATGCAGAATAGACGCAGAATCGTAGAAAAACGCTAGTCCAAATGGACCAATAATCAATCCTGCAATTAAATATCCCAATACCGAGCTTAATCCTAGGCGCTTGATTAAGGGGACTGAAATCACTGCCGCTGTGAGCAGTATGATCCCTGCTGTCAATTCCGTACAGTTAAACTTGGGAGATTTTAGTTACGCAGCCTGACGATAATAATCAAACCACACCTGTCTTGGCGATTTATAGCCCAAGCCCTTTTGAATCCTTGTTTGGTTGTAGTACAGCTCGATGTATCTAATGATATCGTTGATAGCTGTAAATCTAGTCTTATAATCCTGGTGATATACCAGCTCATTCTTTAAGACGCCCCAGAAGCTTTCTATTGGAGCATTGTCGAAGCAATTACCTTTAGCGCTCATTGAACCTGTAAACTGATGCTGCTTAACGATCTTGTGGTAGGCATGGCTGCAATACTGGCTGCCTCTGTCAGAGTGAACGATTAGCCCTTTGCTGGGTCGTTTATTTTTAATTGCCATATTGAGTGCACGGCATACTAAATCAGCAGTCATGCGTTTGTTGATCGCATAACCAACAAGCTCTTTGGTGTATAAATCTTTAACGCCTGCCAAGTACAGCCAGCCCTCAGCAGTCCAGATATAAGTAATATCGCTTACCCATACTTCATTAGGACGGTTTGCATCAAACTTCTGATCCAGCACGTTTGGATAAACCAGCTTGTTATGATCGGAGTCAGTGGTGACTTTAAAGCGCTTGTGAAGACGGCATTTAATGCCGTATTCTTCTTTGATGCTCCTAACCATATATTGGCTGATATCGTACCCTTGCGCTCTTAGGTGGGCATGCAGTCGATCTACGCCATAGCACTGCTTGGTCTGAGTATGAGCGACTTTAACCAGTAGTTCACACTGATTGCGATGTATCTGTTGGTCGCTGAGATTACGACCCAGCCAGTCGTAGTAACTTGAATGCTTAACACTTAGCACGCGGCACATAGTGGTGATGCTAAAGAAGTGCTGGTTATCTTTGATAAAGGCGTACCTGACTAGCTGTGCTTTGCAAAGTACGCCGTCGCCTTTTTTAGAATTTCGCGCTCCTCTTCAGCTACTTTAAGCTGCCGCTTGAGCTGCTTTATTTCTTGAAGAGCACTCATAAGATCAGGATCATATTGCTCTGTGCCAATAAGCTTGCCTTGATTGGCTTTGTTCTGCCAGTTCGATAACGTTTGCATCGCTATGCCAAGTTGCTTGGCTGTGGCTGAAACATTACCGTTATTGTCTGCTATCTTCTTAACGGCTTCTGCTTTAAATTCGTCACTGTAGGTTCTTACTTTCTTGGTCATGGTAAACTCCAGTTAATACGCTTAGTTTACCAAGTTTAGTTGTACGGTTTCTTCAGCATAGCTCAGTATGACAGGGGATAAAAGGTTGATAGATGTGGCTTCTGCACTCATATATTTCTCGGATTTTGTATAGAGTCTGTTAACACTTCAAGTATAGAAAGTAGATTCAAAACATAAGTGTAACAGGTTTGTAGCTAGTTGAAACAGTTAAGTATTTACTCTACCCGAATTTCAAGTAATCAATGGGATAATTTTATCACTGCATTTGAAACACTACCTAAATTTTTAAGGTTTATAAAAAATATTGCTTTTTTATACTATGGGTACTGTAGTAATAGTGCTAGCAAATAAGGAGGTCTGATGCCTAATGAGGTTGAAGACAAAAAAAGATTCTTCTACGCGTCAGAAAGATCAAAGGTCAGCCGCAAGCGATTGAGAAAGCGTTAGAAGACAATGTGGAATGTGGTGCAATTCTGCAACAATAGCATTATGTCGAAATAAAAACCCAGATTTTGGCTCAGCTAGGGGAATTTTTTTTAACTTTTATACAACAAAACTTTCTGACATGCATATATTAGGAATGTCAGAATCAGTTTTCATTCTAATAATTATGGAGTTTTAGTCATGCTTAAAACAGCTTTATATGTCCGTCTTGAAGCTAAACCGGGTAAAGAAGACGAAGTGGAAGCTTTCCTTAAAGGCGGTTTACCTATTGTAATGGAAGAACCTGCGACAGTTGCGTGGTTTGGCCTACGTCTTGGACCTACAACATTTGGTATTTTTGATGCATTTCCTGATGAGGCGGGTCGCCAAGCACATTTATCTGGCAAGGTTGCAGCTGCTTTGATGGATCAGGCCGATGAGCTATTTTCAGAGCCACCGTCTATTGAAAAAGTAGATGTTTTGGCTAGTAAACTACCAGGTCATACCGACGCTTAAATGTATGAGGGTGCTGCCTGAAATTTTGAATGAAAGGCAGTACCCTCTACCATGTCAAGGTAGATCGACGAAAATGTAAGAAGTGACGTTATCTTACATACACTGATTTTACTGACCTATAGTTATTAGATCTGTTGCAAAAGTACCAGTTCATTGACTTCCACTGACAGAGTTACAAGGGCTGACGATGACTTATGCAAGAAGTCTATTAAACTAGTAAAAAAATAGGAAGTAAATTACTATTATATAAAATTTAACTCGTATTTGGGCACTGTATTTTCATAGTGTTTTTACCTCTACTCAAGCCATTCTCAGAACAAAAAAACTATGTTTGTTCGTTGAGAATCTATTCTTATTACGTCTGCTATTGTCGTTTTTGAATTTCTACGTATTGTTTCTACTGCTTATTCTCTGCATAACATAAGGAGATTACTGTTCTAATCTCTGCATATCTCTGGGGAACGTATGAAGCATACTACTTATATTCATGAGCACTCAAATTGGACTGAATGGCAATGGTCGGACAAGAAAGAAGCTATTGCCACTCGTCAGTCGTGTGCGGATATTACAAGGCCGTTTATTAGGAAAGCTACTAACACTAGGGTTCGATCTGAATGTTGAGGCACAATTAGATGCGGTGACCTTAGAGATTATCAAAACTTCTGAGATAGAAGGTGAGACGCTAAATGATGAGCAGGTTCGTTCTTCAGTTGCGCGGCACTTAGGGCTGGATAATGCCAGTATGCCAACCACTACTCGTGAGATCGATGCAATGGTAGAGATGATGCTAAGTGCCACCTATCGTTATCAACAACTGTTATTATTAGATGATCTACTCGGATGGCATCGAGCATTATTTCCAAATGGATATAGTGGGCTTTATCGTATTCAAGCAGGCAGTATCCGTGATGATAGTAAAGGACCAATGCAAGTAGTGTCTGGTGGGTATGGTCGTGAGCAGGTTCATTTTGCTGCCCCCAGTGCAGATAGGTTGCCAGATGAGCTAGACAAGTTTCTATTATGGTTTAATACTTCGTCAAATAAGCAAGACGATATAGATTTGGTCATAAAAGCAGGTGTTGCTCAATTTATGGTTTGTGACTCTGCATCCATTTGATGATGGAAACGGACGACTAACACGAGCACTCACAGAACGAATGCTGGCAAAAAGCGATAACAGTGCCCAACGCTTTTATAGTATGTCAGCGCAAATTCTTAAACAGCGCAACGACTATTACAAAATACTAGAACGTACGCAAAAAGGTGATAAAGATATCACGGATTGGCTGGTGTGGTTTTTGCAAACGCTAGAGCAATCCCTCATTATAGCTCAAGAAACCACGGATAAAATTATCAATAAGGCAGGCTTTTGGCAGACGCATCGACAGCATGCTTTAAATGATAGGCAAGTGAAGATGTTAAATATTTTGCTGACTGATTTTTATGGCAAACTTACCACTAAAAAATGGGCGACCATGACTAAGTGTTCTATAGACACGGCACTAAGAGATATTAATGATTTAATAGAGAAGGATATGATGCAAAAATCCGTAGCATCAGGGCGCAGTACGAGTTATGAATTGGTTTTATGATAAAAACTATATTGTTCAAGTCTGCTATGGCAGCAATAAAGTATACAAATAAGCGGTAATAGAGACAACCCATTCAGTGACATAATATGAGTGGTTCCATTATGAAGGTCTAAAATATTCGATACGATAAGGAAGTCTTAACTTTATGAGAGGGTTGCATCTACAAGATCTTCTTTGTATGTACAGGGGACCAACATAGAGCTCAAGCTGATTGCTCAAGATGATAAAAGCGCTTAGACTTTGTTATACATCTACTGTGCAGTTATTGGTTGTAGAAAATAAAGCAAGATATCTTACTCCTATGTGATAAATGTGCATTATCATTTTAGTGTTTATTTATAAATGGTCACAAATAGCTTTTCTAGTCTTGTTTAATATCGATAACTTCCTAGCAGATATCAGTTTTATTAATTTATTAGGGAATGACAAAAGGTTTGATGAAGAATAAAACGGCCTTCGACTCTTAAAGCCGAAGGCTGCTTAAATAGTCTAGAAGGTAGTATGTGCTAGACACACAAATACCTAGTTATATTTTACGATGACATCGCTCCCCTCAAGCTCGACTTTATACGTGTCGAGTATAATGTTTTCATCATCTAAGCATTGACCTGTGACAAGATTAAAGCGCTGCTTATAAATAGGTGAGGCGACATATAGCACATTTTCAGCAGAGCCATCCTCGTTGGTAATAGTCGTGCCGCCAATCAGACCTCTAGACAAGACGTTGGCTTGACTGAACGGATCATAATTATCAAGCGCAAATAACTGTGTCTGCTTGGTACAAAAAATAGCCACTTGTTTTCCGTTTACGAGCGCACAGACACCTGTTTCGGGAATAATATCATTGATTTTGCACACAGTGAGCTGAGCCATCAGAAGATCCTTAATAGTAAAATATAAATGAGACCAATAACAAAAAATATTATTTAGCGTCTAATATTAATAGACGCCGACACGTTAAGATTACGCCAATTCGGTCACTTTTATTTGCGTCTTTTCCATATCGGTTGCAGGGCGAATCTGCTCTCGCTCAGTGACGAATACCACATTGTCATCGCCTTGTTCACTATTAACAAAATGACGGAAACGTTTGAGCTTTTCACTATCAGTAATGGTGGCTTTCCATTCACAAACATAGTTGTCGATGAGGAGTTGCATCTGTGACTCTAGCTCCTCAGCGATACCTAAACTGTCCTCAATAATAACGGCCTGTAGATACTCAAGTCCACCGTCAAGGCTCTCGCGCCATTTAGAGGTACGTTGAAGCTTATCTGCGGTCTTGATATAAAACATGATAATACGGTCGATATATTTGACAACTGTATCCGTATCAAGATCCGTTGCGAATAGCTCGCCATGACGCGGGGTCATGCCACCATTACCGCAGACAAAGAGATTCCAGCCTTTTTCAGTGGCAATAATTCCAAAATCTTTGCTTTGCGCTTCAGCGCACTCACGGGTACATCCAGATACGCCCATTTTTATTTTGTGTGGTGAGCGTACTCCTTTGTAGCGGTCTTCTAGTCTAAGTGCTAAACCCACACTGTCATCGACACCGTAGCGACACCAGTTGTTGCCCACACAAGATTTCACTGTACGCAGAGATTTACCATAAGCATGCCCTGTCTCAAACCCAGCATCTACCAGTTGGGTCCAGATATCGGGCAGTTGGTCTAAACGTGCGCCAAATAAGTCGACGCGCTGACCGCCAGTGATTTTGGTATACAGATTGAACTCTTTGGCGACTTGTCCGAGTATGATGAGTTTATCCGCAGTGATTTCACCGCCAGGCACGCGCGGCACGACCGAATAAGTGCCATCTTTTTGAATATTGCCTAGATAGTAATCGTTGCTGTCTTGCAGTGGCGTGAGTTCGGGTTTGAGTACATAATCATTCCAGCAAGACGCCAAAATAGAGGCGACAGTTGGTTTGCAAATCTCGCAGCCATGACCACTACCGTGCTCATCTAATAGCGCATCAAATGTCTTAATGCCTTGTACTCGAATCAAACTATACAACTCCTGACGCGAGTAAGCAAAATGCTCACACAGATCATTATTGACTTCAAAACCAAGCGCGGTTAGTTGATAACCTAATGTGTCTTTCACCATGGGCGCACAGCCACCACAGCCTGTACCGGCACTGGTACATGATTTTACCTCTGCCATGGTATAGGCACCGTCTTCAACGGCGGCACAAATAGCACCTTTGGTGACGTTGTAACAAGAGCAAATCGTGGCGCTATCGGGCAGGTTCTCGATACCCATGGTGGGTTTTTCTACGTTGGGTAGGATCAGGCTTTCAGGATGGGTAGGCAGGTCAATATCGTTTAGAAATAGCTGCAAGAGATTGTTGTAATCCTCAGTGTCACCTACCAATACAGCGCCCAGTAGCCGCTTATTATCCGCTGTGGTTACCAGTTTTTTATAGATACCCTCAGCAGGGTTTTGGTATAAATAGCTCAAACTGTTTTCTGTTGCACCGTGCGCATCGCCGATACTGCCCACATCTACACCCATCAATTTGAGCTTGGTGCTCATGTCAGCGCCTGTAAAGGTCTGAGCGTGATCGCCTGCAATTTGAGCGGCGCAAATACTGGCCATGCTATAACCTGGCGCGACCAAGCCAAAAACGGTGTTGTCCCATACGGCGCACTCTCCAATGGCATATACATTCGGGGCATTGGTACGGCAGGCTTCATCAATCAGAATACCGCCACGGGTGCCGATTTCAATACCGCATTCAGGGTTGCTTTTGATAATGCCATCTTGCGGACGAATACCCGCACTAAAGACGATCATGTCGGTATCTAATGAGGTATCATCAGCGAACTGCATGGTTAAATGACACGATGCTTCATCCGATAGGGTATTGTCGATAATGGCCTTAGTATTTTTACCTGTTAGTACTTTGACGCCAAGGCCTTCAATTTTACGCTTTAAAATATCACCGCCAGCAGCATCGAGCTGTACACCCATCAGCTGAGGCGCAAACTCGACTACGTAAGTCTCTAATCCTAGTGTGACTAGGGCCTTGGCTGCCTCAAGGCCAAGCAGGCCACCCCCGACCACAACACCTTTTTTGACTTTTGGCTTCTCAGCAGTACTGAGAATATCATCCAAATCTTTAATCGTACGATAGACATGACAGTGCGGATGCTCGCGCCCTGGAATTGGCGGCACAAACGGATAGGAGCCTGTTGCTAATACCAATTCAGCATAGTCTATCTGGGTACCGTCTTCCGTGCTGATACATTGATTGGCGGCATCGATGTTTGTGATTCGCTGATTGAGATGCAACTGAATCTGCGCATCCTCATACCTGCTCAAGTCCACTAAGTTTAGTTTACTCACATCTTTATGTTCAAAATAGCTCGATAGATACACCCGGTCATAAGCTGGGCGATCCTCTTCAGCAAATACGTGAATCTCAAACTGATCGTGTAAGCCTTGCTCTATGGCTCGCTCGATAAAGTGATGTCCCACCATACCGTTACCAATCACCACTAATTTAGCTTTATTCATCGTACTTACTATAGTGCTACTCATATGCCTATCCTCAGTAATGGGTTTGCTTAAATACTTTCATCTAATGTCCCATCCAAAAGTCGCAAGTTAATTTTTAGATGGTTCAATGATAGATAGTCGTTAATACTTAGATGCCTATAACTATTAAGCCCTCAATAATCGTGCCAAACACAATTAATGACATTCAATTATCGAACCCTTATATAGTTAAAAAATATGTAGCCTTACCAGTTTATAAGGTCATGCCAGTACTTTTGGCGATACTATTTTCTGTTATAAGTAGTTGCTTAACATAATCTTTTTAGCAACTATCATTTATATTCTATGCACCAAAATAGTTGCGAAAATGCACCAAATTGGTTTTGATTGTCACTTTAAAGGTGCATCGCTTACTTTACTTAATCGAGAGGTAACTTAGTTTTATCTAAGCAATATTATTTAATTGGGATGCCTTTAGAGCCATCTGGTACAAAGCGTAGCCCTATTAAAAAAGATGATGTTTTATATCTATGTCAATTTTATATTTGCAGCTGGCACATCCATTGCACTCTCTTAATGGTCGCAACTGATAAGTTTCTGACTCATAACGTGTTTTTATAACTTTAATGTTAGCCATTTGAGGAAATCGTCTATGCCTTTATCGAAACCTGATGTGCCAAATAAAAACAACCTGAATATCTTTTCTTTTAGCGGTAAAAACAAAATTCTCCATCTTGGGTGGATGGCGTTTTTTTTCACCTTTTTTGTGTGGTTTAACCATGCACCATTCTTATCTGCGATTGGAGAGAGTTTGAACCTCACCAAAGACCAGGTAAAAACTTTATTGATATTAAATGTTGCCTTGACTATCCCAGCTCGGGTCATCATTGGCATGTTGACCGATCGCTTTGGTCCTCGGCTTGTTTACACTGCAATTTTAGCCATTGGGGCAATTCCCTGTTTCACCTTCGCTTTTGCACAAGACTACAATACGCTAGCCCTATCACGCTTTTTATTGGGTTTTGTTGGTGCAGGGTTTGTGGTTGGCATTCGTCTCATGAGTGACTGGTTCCCTGCCAATGAGCTGGGTACAGCTGAAGGTATCTATGGGGGCTGGGGAAATTTCGGCTCTGCCGCCGCGGCACTGCTACTACCGACAGTCGCTATTGCGGCCGCTGCCGTCTTTGGCGGTGAGGAAGGTTGGCGTTATGCAACGGCTACCTCAGGGATGGTTATGCTGCTCTATAGTGTGATTTTTTATAAGATGGTACGTGATACCCCTAAGGGCGCCACATATTTCAAACCTAAAAAATCGGGTGCCATGATGGTGACTTCATCAGGTGACTTCTGGCTCATGATGGTATTTAAACTGCCTATGTATTTGGCATTGGGCTTATTGGCGTGGAAATTATCACCAGCTGGTGTGAGTTTGCTGAGTCAGGCAAGTGTCAACATTGTCTATATTGCGTTGGTGGTGTTATATGTTTATGAATTTATCAGTAGTTATCGTTTTAATAAGGAAGTATTTACCACACCTGTGCCAAAAGCTCACCGATATGACTTTAAGCAAGTCGGTATTTTGAATATTTTATACTTTGCGACTTTTGGCTCAGAGTTGGCCGTGGTATCTATGTTGCCGCTTTTTTATCAAGAGACTTTTAACTTATCGATTGTCATGGCAGGTGTCTTGGCATCAAGCTACGCCTTTATGAATCTGATGTCGCGTCCTGGCGGTGGCTGGTTGAGTGATAAATTCGGTCGTAAAATCACTCTTTTGATTCTCACCGCAGGTTTGGCTGTTGGTTATCTGTTGATGGGTATCGTTGACTCTTCATGGCCGATCGCGCTTGCGCTGTTGATTACTATGTTCTGCTCTTTCTTTGTACAGGCGGGTGAGGGTGCGGTGTTTGCTGTGATTCCTTTGATTAAACGTAGTATGACCGGGCAGTTTGCAGGGATGACAGGCGCCTACGGTAACGTCGGGTCAGTGATCTATTTGACCGTACTGAGTCTGGTATCGTATCAGGTGTTTTTCTTTGTGATTGCTGCAACGGCTGTGGTTGGCTTCTTGGCGCTGTTTTTATTAAAAGAGCCTGAAGGCGTCATCATTGAAGAGATGCCAGATGGCAGCTTTGCTCAAATACAAGTGAGCTAAATTATGCATGAGAGCGTCAAACAAGCGCCTAAACAAACAAATCAAGTAAGCAGCCATGATGCGGACGTTGCATTGTGGCTGCCTGATTTTTTTACGATGGCAGGACGCAAAGCTGAGAACCAAGATAGCCTACTCATAACGACCTGCTTGCCTTATGGGTTCCCATCGTTATCATCCTTTTCATCATCGTCAGCGCATAGTGGCGATCATCCCTCTTTTACAGCGCCTTTATTGGTGCTAATGGCTGATGGGGTCAGTGCTTGCCAGTTTCCCAAACAAGCCAGTCAGTCAGTGATAAACACAGTGACACACTATATCACCTCAAAACTTGCAGAGATGGTACAGACAGATAGGGTGCAAGCAAATGAGGCATCAAGCGAATCGCAAAGAAACTCTGCAAGCAAAGCGCAAGAGCAATCGCCAAATCTACTACACCGCTTTGATGACGATCAAGTTGCCATCGTGATTAAGGAGGCGGTGCACCAAGCCAATGATGCGCTTTATTTCCCGCAAGCGTATGAGCGCCTGCCAGCTTTATTATCGACTTTATCAGGATTGCTATGCATAGGCGACCGTATTCATCTGTTTCATACGGGCGATTCTCGTATCTATCGTATCGGTATCGACAGTATGGTGCTATTGACCAAAGACCATCATATCCACCACGGACGGGATAAAGGAGCCCTGTCTGCTGCTATCGGTGCTGACACACGAGTGGAGCTGCAACAATCTGTGTTCACTTTGCACCAAAACGAGTGTTTGGCGCTCATGACCGATGGGGTTTATGAGTCAATTACGCCAGCAGAGCTACAGTTTGAGCTGTGTGCTGCGGTACAGGCCATGCACCAATCAGTGGCATGTCCCAATCAAATCATCGACCATCTTCAGATGAGCCAGCGTTTATGTGAGCACGCCTTTAGCGAGGGTAGCCACGATAATCTCAGTGTAATCATGCTCGGTATGAACGATGAAATCATAAAGAGTAAAACGCACCGAGAAACAGATAACGGCATTGCGCTTGATCAGGGTGTGGATAGCGACAGTAGTCACGCTCAGGATATCAATCACTATCGCTTACCAACGGGCTTGGCAGTAGGGGCACAGATTGATAGTTTTGTGGTCAAAAAAATCATCGCGCGTACGGCTCGCAGTGAGGTGTATTTAGTAGAGGATAACGATCAGCATGCATTTGTTTTGAAATCGCCAAGTCTCAATGTCATTGCTGATGGGCATTATCTACGTGAGTTTTTAAAGGAACGTAAAATCGGTTTGAGCCTGTCCAAGCACAAACGTATTGGTGAACCCGCTTACAATCAAGTGAACCCCAATAGCGTATCCTCCCATGACGCTCTTTTAACCAGTGATGTCTCTAAAAAACTGAATACTACTTTCAATGCGTCTAATGCGTCGGGGCTTTTGCGCTACTACCCAGTGCCTGCCAGTAGTACTTATTTATATCATTTAACGGAATATATCGAAGGGGAGAGCCTACGAGTTTTTATGGATCGTCAAGCCCCTTGTGATATTTGGCAAACTTACGATTTACTCACTAAGATCGGCATGGCAGTCCGTGTGATGCATCGGAATTATCTACTGCATCAAGATATCAAGCCTGAAAATATATTATTAACTCAATCAGGTGCGGTCAAGTTAATCGACTTTGGCTCTGCTAGCTCCTCCATACTAAAAGACAGTACGCGTCCTCCTAATGGCGATTTGCACTACGCTGCACCAGAATATTACACCGATGCCCCAAAAGGCGTGCATTCTGATTTGTTTTCCATTGCCGTGATTGGTTATGAGTTACTTACAGGTGAGCTACCATTTAGCTCGCAAGAGTTGATGAACCCATCCGCCTCACTGATCGTACCTGCCGAGCGCCTGCGTCAAAACCGAGTGCCCGCTACCAGCCAGCAAGCGTTGATGCGTGCACTACACTCTAGTACGCAGGCAAGGTATCAAGCGATTGGCGAGTTCTTACAAGACTTTAATCCCGATAATAGTAACAATACCAGAGACCCTGAACCGCTGATCATACGTCATCCCTTATTGGTTTGGCACAGCATTTGCTTTATTCAATTTGTCATTATCATATCGTTGCTGATTTATTTTTCATAAAACCTTGTTAAACGTAAATAGTACGACAAGCCATTTTACTCAACGCTGCGTGTTGCGGCTAAGGAATGATTTTCCTATGTCACTTGATTCACCAGAACCAAACCATACTGCTTTCTCTACCAATGCTTCTTCTTCTAGACGTCAGACTACTGCGGGCATCGTTATTATAGGCGCTGGGATGGCAGGCAGTCGTTTTGCCATTGAGCTGGCACGTGCCCAGCAGCAAAGCAGCCAAGAAAAAGGCGCAGCTCATTTACCCATCACGCTGATTAGCAAAGAACCGCAAGTGGGCTACAACCGTATCATGCTGTCACCCGTACTCTCAGGAGAGTCGGTTTTTGAAGAGACATATTTATACGAGCTAGCAGAGTATGAGCAATTGGGTATCACGGTATTAGCTGGCACGTCGGTAGATGCAATCGAAACCAATAAGCAGCGTGTCAAATTGAGTGATGGACAAACCCTGGATTATACCGAGCTGGTGCTTGCTACTGGCTCACAAGCTCGCGTCATCCCTTTTGCCAATCATGATGCTAAGGGGGTTCATGTATTTCGAGAGATTGCTGATGTGCAGGTATTGACGGAGTACGCGCGCCAAGCAAAAAAGGGTCTTGTCATTGGTGGCGGGGTGCTGGGTCTGGAAGCCGCTTGTGCTTTGGCGTCTCAAGGGGCAGATATGACAGTGGTTCATGTCGATAGTCATGTTCTCAACCGACAGCTTGATATGCCCGCCGCTCATCTGCTACAAGCAGAGCTCTTCAGTCGAAGTGTCAAGCTGGAGGTGTTAGCCAACACAGAATGTATTACGGTCAATGATCAACACGAGGTTAATGGTCTGTTGTTAAAGGATGGCCGCACACTGCCAGCAGACTTTATTGTCATGGCCGTTGGTGTCATCCCCAATACGACACTGGCCCAGCAAAGCGGTCTTGAGGTTAACCGAGGTATCCTCGTAGATAACTTTATGCATACAAGCTGTCCTCATGTCTATGCGATTGGTGAGTGTATAGAACTGGATGGTGAGCTGTTCGGTATGGTAGCCCCTGTCAACCAACAGGTGGATACTTTGGTTTCTGTCCTAAAAGCGCCACACATCTCAAGTAGTAGGAGACTTAGTAGTGACTCACGAATAACCGAATACAAAAACCACTGGCGTCCCTTTATCAGCAAGCCTTTATCTTTAAAATTAAAAGTATCTGGCATCGCCGCTTTTTCAGCAGGTCAGATTGCTTTTGATGATAGTGAAATGGCACAGATAGAGCGCGTGGTTTATCAGCAAACGAGCCTCGATCATTATCTTTGTCTCTACATTAAAGAAAGCAAACTGATTGGCACGGTACTATACGGTGATGTGAGTGAAAGCGGGTTTTATAGTCAGCTGATCACTGATGGCAGTGACATATCCTCGATAAAAGAAGACCTTATCTTTGGCGAAGCCTATTGCGATGTAGGGAAAATAGAAGCAGCTGAGCCCGAATCTGCCGTGCCAAGTGACGCACACCTAATAGGAGAGGCCTCATGAGCAGCACCATCTTAAATGACGATCAAGCCCTCAGTGTCGTACCGTCCTCTCGCATTACAACTTACACTGAGGATTTGATCAGTCCTATTCGTACCACTTGTCCTTACTGCGGCGTAGGCTGCGGCGTACTAGCAAACATCGATGAGGCAGGTGTAGTCAGCGTGACAGGTGATCCTGATCATCCAGCAAACTTCGGCAAACTCTGCTCAAAAGGCAGTGCATTGGCACAAACATTGGGCACTGAACGCAGGTTGACTCAGCCTTATTATCAAGACAAACAGCGAACAATAGCAAAAGGACAACCGACAGATACGCAGCCTGCCGCGTGGGAGGCAGTATTGGATGATATTGCCAGTCGTTTGAATAACACTATCGCGATACACGGGCGTGACAGCGTAATGTTTTATGTGTCAGGGCAGCTGCTTACTGAGGATTACTACGTTGCCAATAAGTTCATTAAAGGCTTTATTGGTAATAATAATATCGATTCCAATTCGCGTCTTTGTATGTCCTCAGCGGTTGCAGGGCATAAGCGTGCTTTTGGTGCAGACTTAGTGCCTAGTAATTATGAAGATTTAGAGTCTTGTGATTTATTGGTGCTGGTGGGCTCCAATATGGCGTGGTGTCATCCTATCTTATTCGGACGGTTTTTAGCCGCCAAAAAGCGTGATCCTAATAAAAAGCTGATCGTGATTGATCCGCGTCGTACTGATTCTTGTGAATTTGCCGATTTGCACGTGCCCGTTGCTGTTGGCACGGATACGCACTTATATAACGGACTGCTGCATTATCTTGAGCAAGAAGGCTGTGGTGATAAAGACTATCTTAAGCAGTGTCATGATGTTAAGCCCGCCTTAGAGGCCGCAAAAACATGGACGATTGATAAAGTGGCGACGGCATGTGGTATCAGTGCGGATCTGGTACAGGAGTTTTATGCGCTGGTCGCTGCAAATGATAAAACCGTCACGGCATTTAGCATGGGTGTCAACCAATCTGCAAGTGGTACCGACAAGGTCAATGCCATTATCAATACTCACTTGTATACTGGGCGAGTGGGCCGAGTAGGTGCAAGTCCGTTTTCACTCACCGGTCAGCCAAATGCGATGGGTGGGCGCGAAGTCGGTGCATTAGCTAACCTGCTTGCCGCGCATCTAGACCTAGACAACGAGCAGCATCGTCATTTGGTGGCTGATTTTTGGCAAGCGCCGCAACCGCTTGCCGCAGAAGTTGGGGTAAAAGCTTGCGATGCTGCTGATGCCATACTAGATGGCCGTATCAAAGCCATCTGGATTATGGCGACCAACCCTGTCGTCAGCTTGCCTGAGGCTGATAAGTTTCGCCGCGCATTGGCTACCTGTGATTTGGTGATTGTATCTGACTGCTCCGTCGACAGCGATACGGTTAAGTGTGCAGATATTGTTTTGCCTGCACAGGGTTGGGGGGAGAAATCAGGCACAGTGACCAATTCGGAGCGCCGCATCTCGCGCCAGCGGGCGTTAATGCCTGCACTCGGACAAGCAAAGCCTGACTGGTGGATACTATCGCAAGTCGCTAAACGCATGGGTTTGACAGGGTTTGATTATCAGCATCCTAGGGATATATTTAATGAGCATATCGCTCTGACAGCTTATAGAAATGATACCAGCCAAGATGTATCAGAAAACAATCAACCGCGCCATCTTAATTTAGCAAAAGATCTTTCGCCAATGGTAGTAGGGGCGATAGCATCGATAGAGGAAAGCCCAAACCATCTTAAGCAGCAAAATAAAAACGTATTCTCTTTCAGTCATGACGCATATGATGTCATGACACCGTTTCAGTGGGGCGGCGCACGTATTACACCTAGCAAAACGAAATTTATTGCCATTACGCCTCCCAGTCACGCCAGTATACCCAATAGGCATACGCAACGATTGAGCTTGAAAAGCGCTCATAGTAAAAAAAATAACGGCAGTCATACGTTTCATCAGAATAGCTCAGGAGCATTAGACCTACGGCTGATTACAGGTAGGCTTCGCGATCAATGGCATACGATGACGCGCACAGGACTTGCACCGCAGCTCAACCAACACGAGTCTGTACCAACACTCACCGTACATCCAAATGATGCCAAGCAGCTCGGTGTTGACCAAGGCGATTATGTACAGCTACGTCCCTGCTATGAGAAAAACTTATCAATAAATAGCCAGCCGCCGCGTACGGTCGCGAGCACCACTACAGACAGTCAGGTGCTCGCCCAAGTTGCCATCAGCGACAGTATGAGTGCAGGCGATGCCTTTATGCCGATGCATTGGAGCAACGCCTTTGCTCGTTTTGCTCGCGTAGGTACGCTGATCCCAACAGTCGTTGATCCACATTCAGGACAGCCTGAATTAAAAAATTCTGCAATCAGCGTGATGCCTGTACCGATGAAAACTTATGGCAAGATTTTGGTGCATCCTGATCTACAAGACACCATGATAGTGCATCTGCGTGAAACTTTATTGGATTTTGAGAAAGAGCCTGAGGATCAAGGAGTGCTGATACCTTCTTCTGATACAAATACAATTTCTGAAAGATCAAACTCATTACCCGCATTGACATGGAGTTTAAGTCGTCAAACCAATAGCGTCTTGATTACTTTAGCCAGTCCTGTAGACAAAGTCATCAGTAAACTGCTTGACCCTAAGTACTGGCAAAACTTTATCAATACCTATCAAGCATCTCTCACCGATAAATCGATCAATAGTGCCTTTACTTGCAGCAAGCAAGCAAAGCAGCTTCGCTTCGTCTCGACGCAGGTAGAGGCAAATACTAAAGTGATAGATCGGGCATCGATTAGTACGTCAAAGTCTGACATACCAAGCGATCAGCTACTGCTCAGCATTTGTTTTGCGCCGCAAGTGGCGCAGCTACCCAGTATGCATTGGCTTAACAATTGCTTTGCCAGTACTGATGCGATACCAGAGAATCAACGCTATAAGTGGTTGCTGGCAGGTCGTCCAGCGACAGGGTATGTTGATCCAGGTGCATTAGTATGTTCATGTATGGCTGTTGGAGAGAATATTATTATCGAAACAATTACCAAGCAGCAGTGTATGAGTGCCCACGCGGTTGGAAAGGCATGTCGAGCAGGGACTAACTGCGGTTCATGTGTGAGTCAAATTAATGCCTTGATCGATAGGTATGCGTCTTAAGTAGTGCTTGTTGCAAAGTTTGATCGTTAATATGGCATAGGGCTTGCAGCGTATTTTATATGCTCTTCTTTTCTTAGGTATGCCATTGTTAGGTGCAGAGTTGCGCGTTATTAACAGTGTTATTAGGAGTTATTACCATGACTGATTCATCTACCTTTATTGCCGCATTAACTTCACAAAATTTACCCAATATAAATTGTTATATTAGAGTGAGCGATGAGCCATCAGTTATAGAAAAAAATGTGAAAACGGGCACGGTACATTTGGTTGGTGCAGGTTCTGGCGATCCTGAGCTACTCACGTTAAAAGCATTACGAGTAATGCAAAAAGCAGAGGTCGTGCTCTATGATAGTTTAGTTTCAGAGGATATCTTAGATATGTGTGCGCTGACGGCAGAGAAGATATTTGTCGGTAAGCGCCGTGCCAATCACGCACTACCACAAGAAGGTATCAATGAGCTACTGGTCAAACACGCGCTAGCAGGCAAAACGGTCGTTAGGCTCAAAGGTGGCGACCCCTTTATATTTGGACGCGGCGGAGAGGAGCTGCAAGAAGTGGTGCGTCATGGTATTCATTTTGAATCTATTCCTGGTATCACTGCTGCTAGTGCGGCCGCAAGTAGAGCAGGTATTCCCTTGACACACCGTGATCATGCGCAAGCCGTCAAATTTGTGACCGCTTGCAAAAAGTTGGGCGCACCTAATAATGACTACGATGAACTCTTAGACAGTACGCAAACGGTTGTCTTTTATATGGGGTTGAATCGACTAGATGAGATGACTCAAGGGCTAATTGCCGCAGGGCGCGACAGTAATACACCTTTTGCTGTGATTAGTCATGCCAGTTTGCCAACGCAGCAGCTTCTTATCGGTACACTTGGCAGTATTGCCGAGCAGCAAGCTGAGGCAAAATTACCAACACCTGCGCTATTGATTATGGGTGATGTGGTTAATTTATATCATGAGTTTGCAAACTACAACCTTGGTGCGTTAGGCAAAAGTACCTTTATTGACGTTCAAAACGTTGTTAGCAGTCATGATTTAGTCAGTAATTTGGAGGTTGTCACGTAGGATAGAAGCATACTAGTGCTTAGCACTTTTATAGTATGTCAGCGCAAACACTTAAACAGGGTAATGACTACTACAAAATACTAAAACGCATGTAAAAAGTAGACGATGTAATAAAAAGAGTATGATGCAAGGTACGATGACTCTGGATACATTAAGAGTTAGTTCAGCAGACTGGTATAAGTGGTTCCATTATACCAGTCTATTTTAAGTAGTCTATTAACCTCTACCATGTCAAGGTAGGTCGACCAAAGTGCATATCCTGACAATATCTTACACACGTTGATATTGTTAGCCTGTAAATATTATTCAATTGAATAATCACAATGTAAATTATAATGCAATAAAATTTAACTCGTATTTGGGCACTGTATTTTTATAGTGTTTTTACCTCTACTCAAGCCCTTCTCAGAACAAAAAAACTATGTTTGTTCGTTGAGAATCTATTCTTATTACGTCAGCTATTGTCGTTTTTGAATTTCTACGTATTGTTCCTACTGCTTATTCTCTGCATAACATAAGGAGGTTACTGTTCTAATCTCTGCATATCTCTGGGGAACGTATGAAGCATACTACTTATATTCATGAGCACTCAAATTGGACTGAATGGCAATGGTCGGACAAGAAGCTATTGCCACTCGTCAGTCGTGTGCGGATATTACAAGGCCGTTTATTAGGAAAGCTACTAACACTAGGGTTCGATCTGAATGTTGAGGCGCAATTATTTGACGGCAGGGGTCAATAATTCTTATCATTTACTTGGTTATTAAGTGAAGGAGCCAAAAACAACCACCCCTCCACATAGCCTTAATTCAGTCCATTACTCCTAAAATAAAATGACACAGTAGATGAATACTTGTCCTTATAAGATCTGACAAGCCTCATCAAAGTCTAATCTTGGCAGACGGCTGTATAACTGGTCCTCTTGACCATAACCTATATTGATGAGCAGGTTTGAAGTCCAATTACTGTCTTTAAGAAAAATTTTATCTACCAGTTCATTATTAAATCCAGACATAGGGCCGGTGTCTAAACCCAAGGCTCTACAAGCCAAGATTAGATAAGCCGCTTGCATAGAACTGTTTCTAAACGCCGTTTCTTTTATCAGTTCAGGACTAGAGTTAAACCATGATCGGGCATCCGTATGTGGAAATAATTTAGGAAGCTCTTCATAAAACTCATTATCATAAGCGACAATAACGGTGATAGGTGCTGTCATTGTTTTTTCGATATTACCTGAAGATAGTGCTGGTTCTAAGCGCGCTTTAGCATCATCAGACTTCAGAAATACAAACCGTGCAGGTGAACAGTTAGCCGAGGTAGGCGCCATTTTGACCAGGTGATAGATCTCTTCAAGTAGTGCATCTGGTACGTCTTTTTTTTGCCAAGCATTAAAGGATCTGGCTTTACCAAACAGCTGATCGAGATCTGCTGAAGATAACGATAGGGAGTTAGTCATAACATTTCCTTATTGATATTAAATTTTGGATAAGAATTGAAGAATTTTGCTATTGGTTGGGCAGGTCTCTGTGATTGTGCTGGCATGGCCACCCGTCACCATTAACTCAAACTGTGCATTTTGCATATTATTGGCCAAAGCCAGACCGCGTTGCCAGGGCACCAACACATCATCAAGATTGCTTAAAACTAACGTTTTATTTTTGATATGTTTAGCGTTTATCAGGGGCTGATAAGACTGCAAGGCTTTTAATCTCGTTGAGACGTTTTCAATGGGAGTAAAATTAGCAATAGCTTTATCTTCTTTTTGCGTGAGTGCCTCTATGTTGTCTGAGATCCATATAGGCGGGTATAAAAATATCGCTTGAGCACGTACAAATGCCTCTACACCTGTATCTTGTAGTAAACTGGTTCGCATACGAAAACATTTAATAGTGTGAGGATCTAGGCTTTCCCAACCATTTAAGATGACCAGTTTATTTAACAACTCTGGCGCTTTATAAGCGATTTCCATACCGATAAATCCGCCAAGTGCGTGACCGACGAAATGACAGTTAGAAAGCCCTTCTTGTTTTAAGATTTCAATTAATTGATCCGCTAAATCTTGCATAGAATAGTCATCGGGTAAGAGATCACTATCAGGTGATACCCCCTCTTGTTCATAGCAAATCACATTGTAATGCTCGGTAAAACTCTCAATTTGAGGTGACCAAAAATCAGCATGCCCGCCTAAACCTGAACTAAATACGACCGTTTCTGACGTGTCGTTCTTACAAGGATATTTTTCAACTAACATAGGGTTTCATCCAATTTTAGTAAAATTCAAATTGCGGTAAAAATATCTAGTAGCTTATAAAATCAAGTTAAATTAAATCTACTAAATCAATTCAACAGTACGCTCATCGCTTTCATCATAGTCATATGCTACGGTTTCTTCGAAATTTTCGACAGTTTCTTGAGACTTAATATATTTAATTAACGCGTCTATGGTGCCGACCTTTAGGTTGTGAGTATCGGAGAATTTCATCAGATCATTTCTCCGAGCCATTTCACCATCTTGGTTGATGATTTCTACAATAACCGCAGCAGGCTCCAAGCCAGCCAGTCTCGTTAAATCGCAACCTGC
This sequence comes from Psychrobacter pacificensis, assembly GCF_018336615.1. Classification (NCBI taxonomy): domain Bacteria; kingdom Pseudomonadati; phylum Pseudomonadota; class Gammaproteobacteria; order Moraxellales; family Moraxellaceae; genus Psychrobacter; species Psychrobacter pacificensis. The sequence continues at coordinate 895,950 of NZ_CP048752.1, forward strand.
CTCAGTGTGACCGGCGCGTTCTAAAACACCGCCTTCTTTAGCCACTAATGGAAAAATATGACCTGGGGTTACGACATCATCAAAAGTAACGTCTTGAGACACCGCAGTTCTAATAGTATGAGCTCTGTCTGCCGTTGATATTCCGGTACTTACGCCTTTTGCCGCATCAATGGAAACAGTGAAATTTGTACTATAAGGTGCTTGGTTGTCTTTGCACATGAGAGGTAGTTTTAATTTTTTGCAACGCTCGGAGGTCAAGGTCAAACAAACCAAGCCTTTGGCATGTGTAATCATAAAATTGATATCATCAGGCTTGGCTAAAGTGGCTGCCATAATCAGGTCACCTTCATTTTCCCGATCCTCATCATCCATGATTATGACCATCTTGCCAGCTTTAATATCTTCAATGATTTCTGGTATTGTATTGATATTCATAAAATCCACCATTTGTACTTGTATTTGCTTTTGTATGTTGTTATGTAGAGCCTATTGTCAATTAATCACATGCTCTACATAACCTCCTACTTTTGATACGGCTGCATAGCTACTTCATAGAAATAGTGGTATTTACGCCTTCACTAGCATCCTCATCAAACCAGCGTGATATCACCGTTTTCGTCTGCGTATAAAACTGTACCGCTTGCTTACCATAAGGACCTAAGTCACCGAGCTTACTCGCTCTAGACCCTGTAAACGAAAACATCGGTAGCGGTACTGGAATCGGTAGGTTGATACCTACTTGTCCGACATCGATATCTTGTTGGAACTTGTGTGCATGGGCGCCAGACTGGGTGAAAATTGCAGTGCCATTACCATTTGGATTGGTATTGATAATCTTAATGGCTTCCTCAAGCGTGTCGGCATACATAATGCATAATACAGGGCCAAAAATCTCTTCGGTATAGCAGCTCATATCAGTGGTTACATTGTCCAAAATAGTTGGTCCAACAAAGTTACCTTCTTCATAACCTTCTACCTGACAACCACGACCATCTAGTTTGATAGTTGCCCCTTCGTCTATCCCTGCTTGAATTAAGCGCTCGACACGGGCTTTGGCTTGCTTAGATATTAGCGGACCTAAGTCTTTATCATCCTTTCCAGCAGACACTACCAGCTGTGCTGATTTTTCTACAATCTCATCGACCCACTGTTTAGACTCTCCAACCAATACCACGACAGACAGTGCCATGCATCGCTGCCCTGCTGCACCAAATGCTGCGCCTGCTAACTGGTTTAAACTCTGCTCTTTATTAGCGTCAGGCATAATAACGGCATGGTTTTTTGCACCCATCATACATTGCACACGTTTGCCAGCCTGACCGGCTCGATCATATACGTGCTTACCCACTGCTGTTGAACCTACAAAAGATATCGCTTTTATATCAGGGTGATCGCACAGCGCATCCACTGTATCTTTACCACCATGAACCACATTTAACACCCCTTTTGGTATACCTGCCTCAAGCGCCAACTCGACCAATCTCATGGTAACGATTGGATTTTGTTCAGATGGCTTTAAGATGAACGTGTTGCCTGTGGCGATGGCCATTGGAAACATCCATAGCGGTATCATGGCAGGAAAGTTAAAGGGAGTAATACCTGCACAGACACCTATTGGCTGCTGAACGGTGTACATATCAACACTACTGGCGACGTTTTCAATGTAGCCACCTTGTTGCAAGTTACCGATACCTGATGCGTGCTCTACGACCTCAAGACCTCTAAATACATCACCTCTAGCATCTGCCAGTGTCTTACCTTGTTCTTCAGTCAGTAGCGCTGCCAACTCATCCATATTTTCACGTATCAGTTGTTGATACTTTAGAAAAACACGGGCCCGTTTGCTGATGGGTGTGACACGCCAACTCTGAAAGGCCTCAGTTGCCGTTTTGATCGCTTGCTCGATTTCCTCAGGTGTTGATTGTGGTACCTTGGCGATCACTTCTTGTGTGGCTGGATTAGTAATATCAATCCACTCTGTGGTATTTGATTCGGTAAATTCGCCATTGATTAATTGCTGTACGCTGCGTGGTTCTGTATTCATGACACGGTTCCTTAAGGTAATATCAAGTAGGGATTTAAATTTATGGACTAAGTTTTAAGAGCGGCTCTGATGTAGCGATTTCTCTCTCAGTGGTCACGCTCATCTCTTTTTGTTTGTTTTTAAAATTGAAAACGAGGTTCATAAGAATGGCTAAAAAAGTAGCAGTACCAATACCGCCTAAATCAAAGCCTGCAATGTTTAGTGAATAGTTGCCAGTACCTAGGATTACTGGAACAGCGGCTACTAACATATTGCCATTCTTACTGAAATCAATTTTTGCATTCATCCAGATACGCGCACCAGCGATCGTGATTAACCCGAAGACAACGATTGAGGCACCGGTCAAAAGAGGTACTGGGATGGTGCTGACCAAGGTGCCAAACTTAGGAGATAAGCCCAATAAGATTGCAAAGACACCTGCTATGACAAAGACGACTGTAGAGTAAATTTTGGTCGCGGCCATCACGCCGATGTTTTCTGCATAGGTCGTCATACCAGTACCGCCTACCGAGGCTGAAAGCGTGGTACAAAGGCCGTCAGCGAAGAATGCTCTACCCATATAAGGTGAGATGCTTTTGCCAGTCATGGCTTCTACTGCTTTAAAATGTCCAAGGTTCTCAGCGATCAAGATGATAAAAACAGGGGCAATGACTAATATGGCACTGGTCTCAAAGACAGGAGAATAAAGGGTTGGAATACCGAACCACGCGGCATTTGCAATTGGGCTAAAATCAATAGGCTTGCCCATGCCTAAGACATTCGTTAATAGGAAATAAATCAAATATGCAGCGACCAGTCCTATTAACAGTAACAAGCGTCTGACCATACCTTTAGTAAATACGGCGACTGAACAAATACATAATACGGTAACTAATGCCATCCACGAGTCAAAGCTATTGCCGATGACGCTTTGTATGGTGACCGGCGCTAAGTTCAACCCGATAATCATCACAATGGATCCAGTAACTACAGGTGGCATCAAATTCTCAATCCACTCTGTCCCTGTTTTCATCACTAGCAGACCCATCAATGCGTATAAAATCCCGCAGACGACGGTACCTCCCAGCGCAATACCAATATTTGGATTGATACCCGTGCCGCTATAGCCTGTTACTGCTGCGACCGCTCCGATAAATGCAAAGCTTGAGCCCAAATAACTGGGTACGTGACCGCCCGTGATAAGAAAGAAAAGTATCGTACCTATACCAGTAATAAGCATCGTTAAGCTAGGATCAAAGCCCATCAGCAAGGGAGCTAAGATTGTCGCACCGAACATGGCGAATGAGTGCTGTGCGCCTAATACCACACTCTTACCCATCGGCAAATACTCATTGATACCTACCGGTGTCGTTTCTAGGTTTCCAGTGTAGGGACGCCATTTAACAAACCATTTATCCATTTTAAATATCCTTAAAAAGTAGAGGGATGATACTTAGTTCGTGCACTTACTCAATTGATGGTAGCCTCGATTGAAATAGATGAGACTTTCACAATCAGGCTTGTGTTTGATATCCAATACCTCACAAATGAGAATATCGTGAGTTCCTACCGAGCTAATAAGCTTAATCTTGCAATCAAAAGAGATACTGGCATCCTCTAATACAGGCGATCCTGTTGACAGCGTAGACCAGCTGCCTTGCTCAAACCTTTCTTCTAATGCCTTTTTGCCGCCGAACACACCGCTTAAATCTTGGTGTTCAAGACCAAGTGTGTTGACGCATAGCACCATATTTTCTTTGAAAAATTTGTATACAGACGCGCTTCGGTTTAAACACACTAATAGGGTTGGCGGTTCGTCAGTGACACTGCACACCGCTGAGGCGGTAAACCCTGCCCGCCCTGCTGGACCTTCAGTGGTAATAATGTTCACGGCAGCAGCTAACTTACTCATCGCATCTCTAAAAGACTGCTGTATGTCGGTCAAGTTTCCTGCCGTAGAAGTGAATGATTCTTTAGACTTATGTTTCATTAATGAGGATTGCGTTGCTTGGCTTTCTTTAATTACTGTATTCATCTGTCATTTCCTTTTAAACAATATTCCGCCACATGTGTAGTCAACTAAAACGCCTTACTACAGTCCAATGCTAGGGGGTTCAATGTCAGGTAACTTTAAATTCACTAACTGCAGTTTTTAAATAGGCTGTCTTATCCAACGTGTGCTATGGACGCGATTTCAACTAAAGCGTCTGGTTTTACCAATCCACATTGGATACAAAATCTTGCTGGTTTTTCATTGGGGAAAAACTCTGCATAGACTTGATTGACCGCGTCATAATCTGCCCAATCTTTGACAAATATTGAATTAAACGTCACATCATCCATATCGCCACCAGCGGTTTGAATAACGTTTTGAATCGTTGTTAATACATGGCGAGTTTGCGCGGCGGCATCACCCACATGTACGACATTGTTGTTTTCATCAAAGGGCAAAGTGCCTGATACATAAACGATGTTATCGGCCTTAGTTGCTGGGACATAGGGTGCCAATGGCTTGCTGGTACCTTCAGGTATAATCACTTGTTTAGACATATCTACATTCCTATTTGATTTAAGTACGAAGCGCTTGGTTTAGGCTCCTAAAAAGCCAGATATCGAAAAGATTAAGTATCTAAAAAACACTGCTGCATGCTGGCAACATCAGACACCCAACCAAAAAAGGTTTTTACGTTATAGAGTGTGGCCTCATGAGCTTCTACTGGTCCTGCTTGATAACACGCGTCATCTAACAAAACTCCAAAATACTCAAGGAAGAACCCATCTCGAAGCGTCGTTTCAACACAGACGTTGGTCGCGATACCAGTGAACAGTAGATTGCGTATGCCTCGTGACCGCAATACGCTATCGAAGTTGGTATTCGCAAAGCCGCTATATCGAGGTTTGTCTATAACGATGTCTTGCGGCGCAGGGGTAAGCTCGTCGACCAACTCATAATCCCAGCCCCCTTTTGCTAATAAAGTTCCCTCAAGTTCAGGGTTTTTACGCATGGTTTTTAGGGCATTTGATTTGTGATAATTAGGCGATCCGCTACCACCAGCCTCTACATATTTGTTGTCCCAGCCATTTCTGAAATAGATGACTTGTATGCCAGATTGATGTGCAATATCTACGGCTTGCTTGATTTTATCAATAACAGGTTTGGTTGACGTCACATCAAACCCAGCCAAATCCAGATAACCACCTTGACTGGCATACGCGTTTTGCATATCCACGACGATCAATGCGGTTTGCGATGGATCTAATTTGATAGGTTCAGGCAACGACTCTAAAACGGGAGAGGATTGTTTGGTAAAGTCTGCACAAATAGTATTAACCGAATTCATATCTGCTCCTTTTATTAGGCTTCGCTCATGGCTTGGCTGGCCACTGGGGTATCAACATTGATACGGCTTTTCATCAAAGGTTGAATTTTGCTGCCAAAATCTTCTACGCCTTGCACGAAATCATCAAAGGTCAATAAGACGCCATCCGTACCTTGTACTTCAGCGATTTCGTCTAACATGCTGGCAACATTTTCAAAGGAACCGACCAGCGTACCCATATTGATATTGACTGGTGAAACGCTTGAGGCCATATGACGAATATTGGTATCTTTGCCTGAGGTTTTGTCCTTACCACCTTGCGACTGCAACCAATCAATGGCTTCAAAGTCCGCACCATCATTGTATGATTGCCATTTTTCCTGCGCTTTTTCATCAGTCTCATCTGCAATGACCATAAAGAGGACATAAGTGGGAACATTGCGGCCTGTCTGATCTGTATGTACTTTTAAGCGGTCATTAATACCAGCGTAGGCAGTTGGCGTGTTTAGCCCTTTACCAAAGACAAAGTTATAGTCAGCGTATTTTGCAGAGAACGCCAAACCTGTATCTGATTGACCCGCACAAATAATCTTCATATCCGCTTGTGGAATAGGCTTCACCTGACAATCATTCATCTGAAAGAACTCACCCTTCAAATCAGATTGGCCTGTCGCCCAAAGGTCTCTTAGGATTTGGACATATTCAGATAAATACTCATAGCGCTTACCAAAATAATCGTCGCCTGGCCACATGCCCATCTGTCCGTATTCTGCTTCTTGCCAGCCAGTCACGACATTCAATCCAAAGCGTCCGTTCGAGATACTATCAAGCGTCGATGCCATTCTGGCTACGATTGCGGGCGGCATCACTAACGTTGCTGACGTGGCATATATTTTTATTTTGGACGTGACTGCTGCGAGTCCTGCCATTAAAGTAAAGCTCTCAAGGTTATAATCCCAGAACTCAGTCTCACCGCCGAAACCGCGCAGCTTAATCATTGAGAGCGCAAAATCAAAACCGTAATGCTCGGCACGTTGCACAATTTGCTTATTAAGCTCAAATGTTGGCTTGTACTGCGGCGCGTTTTTTGAGATTAACCAGCCATTGTTACCAATCGGACAAAAAATTCCTATTTCCATGAGGTCACCTATAGATTTCGAGAAAAAAGAAGAAAAATATAAAAGAGATGAAAATTCTTTTATGTTTTTATTAAAGCAAAACTCATGCCATGTAATTTTATTTATATTTATCAATAACTTATATTTTTTTTACCCTAAATTTTTTAGACCATATGGTTTAAAAAAATGTATAAAAATAGTGCGGACTGTTATAAAACGGTGCGGTTTGTTATAAAATAGTGCAGAAACACTTGAGTAAGGAATTTTGATGGTAATCTGAACAGAGTGAGTGAAATCAGTGGTAAAAAGGACGCTGGTGAGGATTGTCGCTACGATTAGTAATCCATAGACAATAAGGTGTTGATCGCTGCTGAGCGATCAATATTGGTCAATAAATGGCGCTTGTAATTAATTATCTTGACCATTTTTAAATTGAATCAATGATCATCTAAAATTAGGTTTACACGACTTTATAATGAAGGACATGACAGTGAAAGACAGCGTGCTAAGAGAAGAGGCAGAAACGAGTTCAAAAGTACTAAAGAAAAAAGCACATATCATCAAAGCTGCATTGATCGTCTTTTCACAAGAAGGACTAAATGGGGCACGAATGGAGAGGATTGCGGAAGAGGCTGATATTTCTAAATCAAATATATTTTATTACTTCGACAGTAAAGAGGTTCTGTATATTGCTGCTTTGGAAGCGGTGCTGAGTGAATGGTTGTCCCCTTTGAGCAATATTAACGTCAACCAAGATCCAAGAAATGCGCTCAAAACTTATATCGAAGAAAAATATAAGATTTCAAAGAAATCACCTGCAGCATCGAGACTATATGCATTAGAGATTATGCAAGGAGCGCCTCACTTAATGGGGGTGCTGAAGGGGCCTTTAAGATATTTGGTGCGAGAAAAGGTGGCAGTGATTGACGGGTGGATTGCGGACAATAAGATTAAGTCCGTTTCTGCGATCCATTTAATTTTCCATATTTGGGCAGTCACTCAGCACTACTCTGACTTTTCTACGCAAACTGAAGCTATTTGTAATCATAGTTTAAGAAATAAGAAATTCGCTAATGATGCGTTAAACACTAGCATTCAACTTCTTGTAGATAGTTTGATTATATAATTTGATATTGGTGTCGATATCTTGCATTTCTATACCGCCTTTGCTGACATAGTTATTGAATCCCGTTTGTAACGTATAGTCAATCTTGGTAATTGCTCCGCCTATGAGTGTGGTTTTGCCACCATTGACGGAGAGGCTAGAGCCTGCGTCTTTTAGATCAAGATCAGCATTAAAGCCCAGGATCTTCTGCTTGCTATCGTAGGTAGCGATGTCTTATTTTGAGATACGAAAAAAGCTACGATACATAACGCATCGTAGCTTTTGATTACTATTCAGAACTTTAGATCCTCACTTTAAAAAATTTGGGACTGGTCTATTATGTTGATAAGCGCACTCGATTCAAACATAAAAAACTTGTGTGTTTTTTTACTTTTAGGTGTTTGCATCTTAATGTTGTTAGCGCCATTATTTTCATGGAAATACCAACCTTCTAAGTCACTGACTAAAAGATTATTAATAGCACTCTTTCTTATTCCATTTTTTTTATATTTTTTATTTGATATGTTTCATACAAATGATATTCAAAAAAATAATATTTTGCTCTTAAACTTTGACAAGTCTACGGAGAGTATCTTGCTTAGCGATAGTGACAATACAGAAATATCGAATGAGTATGCATTTGCCTCTGATCTCATTCATGTCGAGAATAATGACAAGGGAAAGACAATAGAAAAGAGAAGCAACAGTAGTACTTATAAGGTGTTACCTGTTATAGAGAGGGTAGATAAACCTAGTGAAACCGAAAGAGATATTTTTTAATTTCAGTTTTTAGTAGCTCTGAATCATAATAGGTTTAATATGACTATGACCAGCTGACTTTTTCAAGGTTTGCTAAAAATGCACCAAAACCCTCTTTTGCTCGAGCTTGCAATCGACTACTGGTCAATACACGGACGCGATTGCTCCAAGTAATCGTATAGCGCCGTGCTCTAAATCTATTGACCAGGTCCACATCTTCATGACAAGTCAAAGGCGCAAAGCCACCAGTGGCTAAATAAGCGTCACTGCTGAAACTCAGATTTGCCCCATGAATATGTCGGTGCCCCATCTTGTCTTGATAATGCGTAATATAAGCTTGTTGTGTTTGTGATGACAAATGCCCCCAGTTATTGATAGACACCACGCCGCAAATCATATCGGCCCTCTGCTGGTCAAGATGTTCCATTTGCTGCACTAACCAATCCATAGGCACTGTTGAGTCAGCATCGGTACAGGCAAGCCATGTTGCCCCATGAGCAATTGCATGACGAATGCCAAGATCTCTCACTTGTCCCACGCACTGATAATAACAGCATAAGTAATCAAACCCTGTCGCTTGGACAATTTTCAATGTGTCATCAGTACAGCTATCTAGTACTACCAGTACAGAAGCAGTGAAAGTTGAAGGTAACTGCTCGATTGCAATCTGTATAGACGCCAGGCACTGGGCGATAGTCTCTGCTTCATCATGAGCAGGAATCACAATACTAATTTTCATAATATCTACCAATCCCGATATAATTTAAGATTATTTTTGGTTTTCTATATTAAGTTTTCTTGCATAGCAACTGACGTGGAAGAACGTTGCCAAATATCTAGTAAAAAATCGCTATCTATCATTTGGCTCTGGTGGTTAAATGAGTGCTGATTTTTGTTGTTGTTAGTAAATACCTGATGTAAACGCTGATGTACGCTTTCACCTGTCATTGCAAAACCATCAATAGCATAGCGCCAGTGGCAGCACAGCAGAGTACCATTTAGGGCAAGATTGTGTAGTGCCCAGTTGATGACCACATCAATATCACTGGATGACAAATAGTATAAAATCTCACTAATAACGATTAAATCAAAGGGTGGTTGATTGATCGAAGTATTTTCTGATAGAGGTTTCCTCTGTTCCAATAACTCTTTTAAAGAAAATAGTTTATCGGGAACAATACCTTGTATGACTCTAGCATGAGGTAGTGCTGCTAAACGCTCTTTAGCAAGTTTCACTGCTTGATGGTTGCCATCGATACTGATTAAATCCTGACAACGATGAGCCAATAACTCACTTAGTACGCCATTACCGCAGCCCAATTCAATCGCACGTTCATAGTGTGGTTGGGGTAGTAGCGCCAAGCAAGTATTACGTTTTCGCTCTTCATACCAACGAGTTTGATATTGCCATGGGTCGGTATTGTCATTATATAATTCGTCAAAATATGAATCCGAATAGGCGCTGTACTGACTAGAATTAGCCAAGCTTTCTTTAGAGGTATGGTTCATATATATAAACTTCCCAAGGTTGGCTGATTCGAGTAATCGTTTGCTTAGTTAGAATGGGCGAGTTGCCTGTACTTACATCTTCAGTAGTTTGGCTTTTGAAGCAATGGATAGCATCGATTTTTTTCTGTAAATGTTCAGGCGTTAAATCCATTCTCACGGCATATTGCCAAGGGATACGACTGTCATCAGGCGTTGCCCAATGCCATGCCCATATCAGTACTTGATAGCAGGGCAGGCGATTTTGTTTGGCAAATGAGGTGACCACGCGCCCTGTGGCTTCGTGGTCAGGATGCCCGTCTCGTGCGAAGGTGGTGACTAAAATATCGTTAGGCTGGAGGATAGTCACTAATTTCTGACGAAAGAGAGCTTGTTGCGCGAATACATCCCCATCTGTTAAATCTAAAGCAAGTGTCGTAACCTGATGGCTCACATCCAACGTTTTTAGAGCTTCAACACTTTCTTTTGGACGGAGGGTGTTAAGCTGTTCTGGAGAATAAATCTTCGAGTCGGGATGACTTTGGGTACCATTAGTTACGTGGATGAGAACTATGGGATTGCCGTTATCTGCTAGTTGCTGCAATAATCCACCACAGCCTAATATCTCATCATCAGGATGCGGTGCAAAGATACAGACGCGTTGATGGGAGTTAAAGCTTGTCTGAATATTTAATTGAGGCAGTTTTCGTAATCCCATCCAGTTTTGCCATGTGTCTGGACTAGTACCAGATCCTTCAATAATACGGTCTCCTACGATTGGATGAGGATATCGAAGCAGGGTAGTAGACTTAACGTTATTATCTTTAAAGATAAGCTGTATGTTCTTATCTAATTCTATAGCTGCCATACGTTTGCCTGTCCATGAGTTGAATTGCTGTGTAAAAGGTTGGTCAACTCACCAATTTTTTGTAAGTCGAAAGCACCATGACTTTGTCGAATAAACACGGGAAGATCTGCTGATAGTCTTGCAAAATGAGCATTACGGCAAAATGGTGCGGCTCCCAATGCTTGACCCACTATCTCTACTGTATGGCGAGCGACTTTTTCAATTTGGGCTCTCAATTGACGTATAGCAAGCTCATGGCAAAGTGACGGTTCTGTGTCTATCAGATCGGCGGCGTAATAGAGATATTGTTGAGTAATTGCCAATGCAGTACCAATTTCACCTAAATACATGGCCTTGTAGTCATTCGGTTTTTGCTGATAAGCAGTGGTCAAATAGCTTGCTAGGCAAGCTGATGCGCCATACCAACACGCAGCAACCCCTGCAGCCCCGTGCCAAAACCCCGCACGATCTAGATAGGCATTCTCTTTTCCAACCAAACTCGCTGATACGCCACAAAATTTCACAGTAGCTGTATCTGTGGCTTGCATTCCTACTGCCTGCCATTCACTATTGTTAATTTCAATACCTGCCTGATGCATGTCTATAATCATTAGTTGTGATTGATTATTGCTATTGCGATAATTAACAAGGGCGTAATCTACCATGCCAGCTCCTGAACACCATGCTTTGTGACCAATGGCCTTTCCTTGCTCATAACGTAGAGGGTCGGGATGGCCTTCTGCTGCCCAAACGGCCCATAAACCTTTGGCTACCTTGCCATACCCAATTTCATTCAAAATACTTAAAGCGTCTAAATGCGATTCAAACCATTTGACAATCGTTAGATCAATACTTGCAACATACGCCAAAACTTGCCAGCGTATTAAAGTATTTGAAAGCCCGCTATGCTCAGCCATACCGCTTGCGGGATGAGGGATATCTTTGCTATAAGACACTAATATATCTAAAATTTTATGGCGTAATGCAGCGGTAAGATTAAGCGTACTCATTGCTTGGGTGTCAGTAGCTATTATTTTATCGACAGCGACTTTAATATCTTTTAATAAATCGTTTTTTATATTTGTCGATCGCATCAGAGTCTCCTAGTTATACTTATGAGTCAGACATTTGAACATTGGCGGGCTCCATGCTACTTATTTGACTGCTGCTTTCATTGTATAAATCATCCAAAAAACTCTGCTGCCAAATCTGCAAATTGTCTTTCTGTAGTCCTTGCAATAATGACCGATAACGAGACTGACGCTCTTCCAACGGCATCTTGAGGGCCGTTTTTAAGCCCTCTATCATGCTTTGCGGCTGATGGGAATCTATGATGACGGCAGCCTGCATTTGTTCAGCGGCTCCAGCATAACGGGACAGTAATAAAACACCAGGATTATCAGGATTTTGGGCAGCGATATACTCTTTGGCCACCAGGTTCATACCGTCTTTAAGCGAGTTCACCCAACCGACGTTACTTTGCCAAAACATCGTCATCAATTTCTCATGGCTCAATGCGGTTTCGCTATAGTTAATGGCTTGCCAATTGCTATTCTCAGACAGATATTGCTGATTGATGTCATAGACCTCTTTTTTGACATCATCGTAAAGACTTTGATACGTCGGCAAATCTAAACGACTAGGGCAGGCGACTTGTAATAACTGCAGGTGATTTTGATACGATGGATTTTGCGCTAAAAAATCACGATATGCTGCAAAGCGTTTTAACAGCCCTTTTGAATAATCAATCCTATCAACTGCAATAATCTGTTGAAAAGTAAGGTTTTTACTTTTATAAAGTGGGGTGGAGTGCAAGGGGATAGCGGAAGATAAGTGTTTAACCTGCTGCTGAATTTGTGTCACATTGACGCCTATTGGATAAGCATCAACCATTAAAGCGTGCTGAGGTTTTAGCGCTAAATCGAGCGTCATTTTTGCTCTAGTATAGGTATAGGGCTGAGCAAAATTTCGCTTCATGTCTAACACATTTATCGGTGCGCTTGCTACAAGCTGGTCGTGTATAAAATAGTCTTTTAAGTAATACTGCAAGACATTCAAGCAATGAGTCCTGTTTTGCTGAGTCTGCGTACCCAACAAATCATAATGGGCCAAGTGATGAATGACCTCAGAACTTTGTGAAAGCGATTGCCAAAAACGTAATGAAGCAAATGGAATATGTAAGAAAAATCCGATACGATTGGCGATACCTAGCTGTCTACAATGATATGCCACGCTTAAAAAGTGATAATCATGTACCCAAATCACATCGTCAGGCTCAATGATTTTCTTTAATTGTTTGGCAAAAAGCCGATTTACGTCTTGATAGCCTGCGTAATCTTGGGATTTTTGACTGATTAAGTCGATTCGTTCGTGCAATAGTGGCCATAAGACATTGTTAGCGAAACCACAGTAAAATTGATTATATTGCTCAGTGGTAAGAGCTGTGGTCATATAAGTAATACAAGTGCCTTCACTCGTCAAACTGGCTGGCTGGCTAGTAAATAAGTCAGTAGAACCACTAGCATTATTACGGCTCTCTACGACTTTACCGTTCCAACCCATCCAAACCACTGAGTTCCCTATCAATACGTTTTGTAGAGCTACTGCCAGTCCGCCAGCCATCGGTTTGTTGTCGAGCACCTTAACCCGATTTGATAAGGCAATTAAACGACTCATAAAATTGACCTCAACTTTTCCTTAATAGTGAGAATTGACTTTTATTACTCCAGATAGTGAGCTATCACGTGTTTGGCAAAAACTTAGAAGGTTACGGAGTAAGTTTGTTACTTCCTTAATATCGTTGACATAATAATGAGCACAGGTCGACTCCCTTCCTACTTTAATGCCTAGCCCTTTTGGTGGTTGTTCTAAGCCTTCTACTATCTTTTTTGAATCTTGTATGGCTCTGAAACCGGCTTCATCAGTAATATCATCACCAATAAAAATTGCACAAGTATCATTGCTAGCTTTGTTCATTATTTTGCCTAGTAGGTATAGAATGGCAGTCCCTTTATTTACACCTTTTGGTACCGCTTCCCAAACATATTTTCCAGGTTTTAACACCCAATCAGGATAGGGTTTTAATACTTCCTTCATCAGGCGATAAGCCTCATCAGCCAAAACGGGATTCTTTCTGAAGTGTAAAGCGACGGAATAAGGTTTACTTTCTACGAAGAAGTCGTCATAGAGGGCACAAGAGCGGAGGATATCTTGCTTTATTTTATCTAGTTCTAAGGTATCAATAAAAAGCGTATTTACCTCATTCAGATCTTCGTCTTCGAATTTACTAAAACTACTATTTAATGCTATTTCTAGACCGTGAGTTGCTGCAATCGGTAACTCTATAGGTGCCAGTGGAAAATACTGCCTATCGTGAACACCTATTCCTATAAAAGATGGACACTTTCATAAACAAAGTGTCCACCTGATTCTTGCATCAAATGGACACCTAATAAAGATACTATAATATTAAAAATTTATTTTAAGGATTGTAACTTTCTCATAGATTCTCCGAACAACTCAATTTTATGAGAATTGTGGACAACTCTATCAAGTATTGCATCTGCAACAGTTTTATCCTCAAAAAAATCATACCATCTCTCAGTTGGAAATTGACTAGTTAGAATTAGGGCACCATTCATGGATTGTCGATCTATAATTTCCAGCAGCGTAGGCGATACACTAGCATCAATACCACCTATTCCTATATCGTCAATCATAAGAAGCCGAGTCTTAATGAGTTTTTGGCGGTACTTAGCCAATGAACCATCAAGTATCGATAATGAGATGTCTTCAAACAATTGATTTGCATGGATATATAGTGTACTTATCCCGAGCCGACAAGCTTGATTAGCTAAAGCGCAACCTAACCAAGTTTTACCACACCCTGTAGCACCTGTTACTATGACATTCTGATGTTGTTCAATCCATTCACATCTAAATAAGTGACTAATATCAGATTTTTTAAGTTTACGACTGGCTTTGTAGTCAATACTTTCAATCACAGCATTCGAATATCTTAACTTAGCAGATTTAAGTAACCGTTCAATTTTCTTATTTTTTCTTTCATTAATTTCAATATCAAGAAAAACGCTAAGCTGCTCCTGAAAGCTCAAGTCATTATCAATATATGCAGATGGGCTATCTTCAAGAGACTGGGCAAACGCCTTCAAATTCAATTGCAATAACTGATCACGAGTTATGTTCCTAAGCATGAGATGACTCCTGAGCGTTTTCAAAAGAAGATTTAAAATATTCTGAACCTCGAATATTAGAATGATTGTTTACAAACTTAGAGGCTTTATGTGTATCCATCCGTTGATACGTCCTACGTTTTAAAATGGATTTAATGCGCTCGATTGAATAAATATTGAGACAGACTGCGTATTCAAATCCAGAAGTTATATCAAAATTGTCGCTATTTTCTATTAACCACCTCTTGAATGCTTGCAGTCTTCTAATAGCGTTTGCACGACCGCTTCTATTTGATAAGTTCTCCTCAAATACTATCGCTACGCTTTCGTCGACTCCCTTTGCCCATCTTAATAGTCCGTCTGAATCCAGCTCACCTAGCATTCTGTGTTCAGGCGGCATATGTTCCTGTTTGATGCTATAGTTACTAGCCTTGTTCTTAGTATGTATTGCAATACACTTACGTTCAAAATAAACTTCGACTAAATTATCTGTATGACGCACATCGACTTTTTGACCAATATAGGTATAAGGTACACTATACTCACAGTCATCTATTTTTATCACATAAAATTTATTGACTGTTACATCGTATCGCCAGTTACATATTTCGAAATCGCGTTCGGGTAAGGGGCGAAGTGCTGGATAGTCTATTTCAATATAGTCCGCATAACGACTATTTGGATAAGAATCAGTTATGCTGTCGTTCAACTCCTTTAACTCTGGTCGTATAGCCTCATTTAACTCTCGAATAGAAAAAAACTTTCGATTCCTGAATTTAGCTAATATTTTATTTTGAACGACTTTCACACATGATTCTACAAGCCCTTTATCTTGAGGTTTTTTAGGTCGTGCTGGCATAATAATGCAGTCATAATACTCACATAACTCTTTATAGGAGGCATTTAAGACCAGATCATTTTTTGTATTTTTAATGACAGCAGATTTAAGATTATCTGTAATAATTTGATTAGGTACACCTCTGTAAAATTTAAACATTTCAACATGACATTCAAGCCAGTGTCTTATTTGCTGAGAAGGAACTGCGTAAGCAAAAATATAGCCCGATGCGGGTAGCACAGCAACAAAAATTTGCGCTTTTAATACTTCTTTATTGTCTTGATATATTTCAACGGTGCGTCCGCCAAAGTCGACCTGAATTGACTCTCCTGCTTTATGAATCATACGTTTAGAAATAGCTAAAGAGTTAGTATATTCTTTAAAAAGCGCACAAAAACGAGAATAAGATAGTGATTCTTCTTTGTGAGCTTCACAATACTCCTGCCATAGCAACTCGAGCGTGATATCACGTTTTTGGAGTTCTGTATAGACGTATACCCAATCAGGTTGGGGTTTCTTATTCTGAGGAATAAACTCTTTATTAATACCCAATCTTTCTTTAAGCTCAATATCATCAAGTTCATTAAGCTGACTGATATCAAATGAGGAATCTTCAACCAATCGTTTGATCTTGCCGACTGTTGTTGGCGACACTGTAACTGTTCTAGCAATTTTACGATTACTCATTTTTTTGCTGATACAGTTTAAAATTTGACGAATTTTTCGCATACATAATTTCATTATTACATCCTCTTTTTTTTCGTAAAAGTAAAACACTACTTATAGTTACTCACGTTAAGAGAATAACTATCGCCTTTGATTACATTTAAGTAGAGGATTGCGATATGACCACATTTGACAGCACTATAAATGTGACACATAATAGAGGAGTCTTCCCAAGACACTCTGTACAGCAGTTTAGTTCGAGCTAAATTGCTGTGCAATCCTTCCTTTATATTCCAATCTATACTCAGTTCATGTCACACCTCCTTCTCTTTAAAAGCTCATTATTTTTTTGTTGCTCCTGATAGATGAGTTTCTCTATATATTTAGATAATGATTGAAATTTTAATTTTGCGTCTTTAACTGCAAAGCTTTTTAGTTCTTTGGATATTCGTACGTTCATTTGGACTGAGTCATTCATGACTTATACCTCTTAGAGCTTCTGTTACAAATAATGGTAGCATTGTGCTAACAACCTTACAAGGCTTTATTACTATATTTTTGTGTTAAAATTTGACCTATCATTATGCTAGCTCTCAGGAACTTACTACATGACCAAAAATGTTCAATTTAACCTTCGGATTCCGACTGAACTAAAAGAACGAATAGCAGTAGCGTCTCAAGCTAGCGGCAGATCTATCAATGCTGAAGCTCAGTATCGTTTAGAAAAATCGTTTAATAGCCAGAATGGAAGCTATAAAGAAGCTATTGTAGAGCTAAGAGAGTTTTTTGATTCTCATTTGCGTAAAAACCGTTTAGAAGAAATATCTCAAAAATTGAACTTCCTATTAGAAGAAGCTAGAGCTGTCACAGGTACGGATTCACCCAGCATTTCTAGGGTAGCTGAGGCGTTAGGTTATAAGACAGTAGGCTTAACGGAAGATTGGTTTGAAGGACGTAAAGAACCTGATTTTGAAGTACTGACAAAGATAGCTAAATATTTTGGTGCTCAAGAAAAGTGGCTGATTCACAATGAAGGTAAGCCATTTGAAAAGATTGACTTTGAGTTTAGCCGTGATATTGAACGTAATGCTGAACAGCTCTTATCAGGTTGTACCGATGGTTCTGAGGCTCAAGCCATTTGGTTTGTTAGAAACCAATCAAAGAATGGAGAGCTGATTATAGTTAAACACTTTAATAGTTGGCATGGTCAAGTATTAGATACTCGTGTCCACGTTAGTAATACAGTTGGTTTTGGTGGTGCAGAAGATAGAGCATTGATGTCTTTAACTTTAAAATATTTATGTAGAAAGCATCTACTGAAAACTTACGGTACTATTGTGTCTGAAGCCGATTATGACAGATTACTATGGGAAAAAGAAAACCCTATTAAAGTTATTCAGAACTTCAGGCGTAGTACTTGGATTGAGGATATTTGGGACAAATCAATGTATATGAAAGAAGAGAATAGCTACTGGGAGGGGTGGATAGATATGTGTCGGTCAAACGCTACCTTTATTGAACATGACGATTACTCTCCCAAATTATCAGATATAAGCTCTAATATCTCAAATTCGATTTAAGAAGCTACTTACTAATAAACCATTTAAATATAAATATACGAGTTAGGAATATTATGCCATTACTAGACTGGGTGAACCGTAATCAAGCTGAAGAGACAGCTGATCAAGTACCATACCACTTACTTAAATTTGAAGAGTCTTATGGTGATAGTGAGCAATCAAAGGACAACCTTATTATCCAAGGTGATAATTTACAAGCTTTAAAGGCGTTACTTCCCTTATATGGTGGCCAAGTGAAATGTATATTTATTGACCCGCCTTATAATACACAGAACGCTTTTGAGCACTACGATGATAAATTAGAGCATTCTCAGTGGTTGTCTTTATTATATCCCAGACTCGTGCTGTTACATGAATTACTATCTCAGGATGGGTTCCTTTGTGTTCACATTGATGATAAAGAAGGGTCATATTTAAAGGTAATGCTTGATGAGATATTTGGCAGACAGAACTACCAAAATACAATTTACTTACAAGTTAGATATGCTGATAAGACCTTGAAAGAAGATATGGCATATCATAAGCAAATAGAGTATCTCCTGGTTTATAGGAAGTCACATCTAGCTAAACCTAATAGGCCTCAGTTAAGTTCTAATAATGATAAATTTTGTTATTCCATCGAAACTAAATCAGAACCATCAAAAGTGGTTTCAATGGGGGGGAAGCAGGTAGAAGTATTTAAAAAAGGTGACTATAAAATATTAAAACACGATAAAGGATTTAACGAGGGTTTAAAGGAAATTTGGGCAAGTGGAACTATTTTAGATGGGAACTCATCAGGTCGCTTTTTCAGAGATTATTTGACGGAAAGAGTGTCTGAGGATGGCCTTGGTGCTTTATATAAAGTACCTAATATTGGTGATGATATTTATGACTATAGGTACTTTACTGGACCTAAAAGATCTGGAGCTACTAAGGGAAAATACTATCAAGGCGTGCCATTAGATAAATTGGAACAAACGCATAAGTATGTTCCTATACCTAATTTTTATGACTTTGCTGACCGTTTTGGTAATTGCAGGAACGAAGGAGGAGCAGCATTTAGAGGAGGTAAAAAGCCTGAAGATTATATCAAAACTATTCTTGAAGTATTTTCTAATGAAAATGATTATATTCTAGATTCTTTTTTAGGATCAGGGAGTACCGCTGCAACTGCCCATAAGATGAAACGTAAGTATATTGGTGTAGAGATTGGTGAGCATGCAAAAACGCTTGTTTTACCACGGTTAAATGCAGTAATTCAAGGGGATACCACAGGTATTTCAGATAGTGTGAATTGGAAGGGTGGAGGAGGATTTAGTTTCTACACCTTAGGTTCACCAGTATTTGATGAACAAGGTTTCCTTAACACAGATGTCAAATTTTCAGATTTAGCCAGTTATGTCTGGTGGCTAGAGACAGGTTCTTCCTTGCAAACTTCTAAAGCCGATTCACCATATATAGGAACTTACAATAATATCGCTTATTACTTGCTTTATAACGGCATATTAGGTGATAGAAGACCAAATAGTGGCAATATACTAACGCATAAAGTATTAAGCTTAATAAACGACTTACATCAACATGAAGGTAAACGAGTCATTATTGGTGAAGCCTCAAGAATCGGTGAACCCAGACTAGAAGCTCTGAATATTGAATTCAAACAAATTCCCTATGCACTTTATGGGACTCAAGCGAGTAAGGACTAAAAAATGACATTAAGATTAAAAAACTACCAAAAGCAATCGCTTGAAGCACTAAAAGAATTCTTCATCTCATCTGCCACCGCTGGTGCTAAAACTGCTTTTGAAGAATGTATTTCAGAATATAGCTTGGAATCAATTCCATATAATGATCGCCTTGATGGCATTCCAAGTGTTTGTTTGCGTGTACCTACAGGAGGTGGGAAAACTTTAATGGCAGCGCATAGCATACCTATTGCTGCTGAGCATTACGCTAATACAGATACTCCTATTGTTTTATGGTTAGTTCCGACTGACATGATTAGAAGCCAAACATTGGCAGCACTATCTAATCTTAATCATCCCTACCGTAAAGCACTACAAGGCTATTATGGCGATCGTTTAAAAATATGTGATATTGAAACACTACAGACTCTTAACAAGCATGATATTGAGGGCTCTTGCGTAATCGTCGTCACGACCATTCAAGCTTTTAATATTGATAAGGAAAAAACCTTTCAGCGTAATGCTTATGCTTTTGATGAAAACTTAAGTGAGTTCTTTAGAAACCTAACATCCAAACAAATAGAAACGCTTGATACGGTCACTGAGGACACTTTGAAGCATCAGCCTTTCCTAACGGATAAAGATATTGGCAGAGTTAAACACTCATTAGTAAACCTGTTTAATATTTATAGACCTATCGTTATAGTGGACGAGGCACATAAAAATCGAGGCGGTAAGAGCTTCTTCCCCACACTCAAACGTCTTAACCCAAAATGTTTAGTTGAGTTCACCGCTACGCCTAAAGACAATAATGTTTTATATTCAGTTTCAGCTGCTGAACTCAAAGCAGAGAATATGATTAAGTTACCTATCGTATTAACTGAACATCCTAATCAGGCGTGGCAAGCTTGTATCCGAGATGCTTTGATTCATCGTCAAAATTTAGAGCTATTGGCTCAAAAAGAACAGGACTATATTCGTCCTATTTTGTTGATTCAAGCTCAAGATAAGAACGGCGAAGCGAATGTGGATGCCGTTAAAGAATATTTATTGTCAGATGGCAGCATTGATGAAAACTGGATAGCGATTTCTACAGGCTCAACTAAAGAGTTAGATGACATCAACTTGTTTAGTGAAACATGCCCCATCCGTATTGTCATAACGGTCGAAGCATTAAAAGAGGGTTGGGACTGTTCGTTTGCTTATATATTGGCAAGTTTACAAAACATTAATTCTGCAACGGATGTTGAACAGCTTTTAGGTAGAGTGCTAAGAATGCCCTATGCCAAAAAGCGCTCTCAGAGTGATTTAAATAAGGCATATGCTCATGTAATTTCAGATAGCATATCTATCGCCACATCAAACCTAAAAGACCGTATGGTCGAAAATATGGGCTTTAATAAATGGGAGGCAGATGCTGCAATAACACCCCCAACTCAAGGTGATTTAAACTTAAATAATGGTGATAGTAGTTCTACCAAACCCAAAGAACCAGAGGTTGCTGTACCTTTACCTTTCAATTTCGAAGTAGATAAGATTCCTACTGACCTACAATCATCTATAAAGAGATATGAAACTAGTCAAGGGTCATCATTAGTAATCCTAAGTGGTACTAGTGATGAAGAGTTTGATCGTATTCAAGATGCTGTTCTAAATCAAGCAACACCTAAACAACAAGAACGTACTCAAACCTCTTTTGAAGAAGCTAGATCTCAAAGGCAAGCCGCTAATGCGCCCGAAAATTGGAATGCTACTTTTGCCCCCATACCTCAATTAGGATTAATCTTTGATGGTGACTGGCAATTAGCAGATAAAGAAGCAATTGAAGACAGCGTGGAATGGAATCTCTTAGACTTTCCAGTCAGTTTAGAACAATTCAGTATCCGTGAGACTGCATCCAGTTTTGAGATTGATGTCAACATAAAAGAAAAAGCACTTAATTATACTCATGTTGATACCCAACAGCTTCATTTTGAGGATATGCCAACACCAATTTCAGAAGATGATTTAATAAATTGGTTGGATAGAAAAACGAGACGAACTGGCTTAACACAAGTTCAGCTGAGAGCTTACTTAGTGAGGCTTTTATCTCATTTAATTAATGAACGTAAATTTAGCTTAACTAGCCTTCATAGAGCACAGTTCCAATTAGTTCAAGCCATTAATAGCGAATTGAACAGACTATTTAGCTTGGCTCGAACTAAAGCTTTCCAAGGTGATTTGTTCGATAATTTAATTGTGAGTGATGAACTCACTCTAGAGAATACTTTTGAGTTTAAAGCTGGGATCTATCCTGTCAGAAAGCCTTATCGTGGTAGCTATAAATTCAATAAGCATTTTTATGCTCAAATAGATGACTTAAGAGAGAAAACTGATTCAGGTACTATTACTGAGGAGTTTAAATGTGCGCAATTGTTAGACTTTCACCCAAAAGTAAAGCATTGGGTTAGAAATATTCCGAAAAAGCCCCAGTCTTCTTTTTGGCTGCCAACTCATAAGGATTACTTCTATCCTGATTTCATCGCTGAACTTACTGACGGATCTATATTCGTGCTTGAGTATAAAGGCGGACATATAGATACAGCCGATGATGCTCGTATTAAAAACGATGTGGGTAAACAATGGGCTAAAGACAGTGACGGTAAGCGCATTTTCTTGATGGCGAAAGCACAAGATAAAGTAGGTCGAAGTTTAGAAGAACAGATAAATCAAGCTATTGGATAGACTATGAATAATAATTATCAAGGAATGAGATGGTTAAAGTGTGATCTTCAGGTTCAAACACCTGAAGATGCAAAGCACTGGTTAGATAGTGATTTACAGTTAGGTAATCCAAGGATAAACAAAGAAGATGAAAATGATATTCAGGAAAAAGCAAGAAAGTTTCTGAGGCGATGTCATGAGCTAGAGTTGGATGTTATTGGGTTAACTGACCACAACTTTAGTTCTAAGAAGAATCCGAGAGAGTGGTTTTCTCTTCATCTCTTACAACAAAATAAATCAGTTGCTAAAGAGTTTAGTAGAAATCCGATAACTATTTTGCCGGGATTTGAAGTTGACATTGGTTATCATGTGCTTTGTCTGTTTGAGCCTGCTAAAAAGCAATCAGATCTTGAAAAATGTAATAAGGTTTTAACGAAGCTCGGATTAGCTGAAGATGAGAGGTTTAAGTCAGGTGAACCAGTTAGACTTAGGCGAAATGATCAAGACGTTTCACTAAAACTATTGATTGAAACCGTACAGAATGAGTGTGGCGGTATAGTAATAGGTGCTCATGCAGATACTGATAATGGAATTATCGACAAAGGTCATAAAGATGATTTTAAAAATGAATCTCTTTATTGTGTAGAAATAACACAGAACCCTCCCTCTAATAAAATTAATAATATTCTTAATGGTGCTGATCGAAATTGGAAAAGACAGGTTAAACAACCTGCATTTATAATGTCATCTGATGCTAAGTCTCTTAAGACTGATCAAAACGGTAATCCTAATCCAAATAGTTTAGGATACCGTTATACTTCGATAAAAATGTCCAGTCCTTCAATTGAGTCATTGAGACAAGCTTTTCTAGATCATTCATCTCGTATCAAGTTACCTGAAGATGTCAACAATGATGTGCACCCCCATATACAATCCGAAAAAAATGTAATCAAATCCATTTCAATCAAAAATGTAAGCTTTTTAAGAGATCAGGAAATACACTTTTCACCGTATTTCAACTGCATTATCGGTGGTAGAGGTAGTGGAAAATCTACACTTATAGAGTATCTGAGGATTGCTTTTAAAAAAGATAGTGATTTAGAAGAGCAGATAAATCTAGAAAAAACTAAACGTGTTAAGGATACACTTAGTCCTCAAGATGCAGAAATTGAAGTCCAGTGGCAAAGTGACCAGAAATCTATAGATACTATAGTGTGGAAGAAAGATAAAGGAGAGTCTACATTAACCAATCGAGATGTGATTGATGAGGAAAAATACTTCGATGATTTGCCCATTAGCTTTTACAGTCAGCAACAGCTTAATGACCTTTCAGAATCAGTAGTTGTTATTGATAGTAATAGACAAGCCACAGGCTTGCTATCACTTATTGATAGCTTTATCAAAGACGAATTATCCTCTTTACAACAGCAAGAGCGGGATACCGTACTAAAAATAAAACAGGCTTTTGCGGATCAACAAAGGATTGATGAATTATTAGTGGCTTGTAGAAAGCTTGAACATGATATTAATGAAATTAATCGTAAGCGTTTAGCAAGCGAAGTAATGCAAGAAGAAGCAAAAAAACATGAAGCTCTTAGTTTTGAGAAAAATCATATTGATAGCGTAAAACAGACTATTAGGTCTTATAAAGAAGTTTTCAATGAGCAAATAAATTTACTTGCAAATTACCAGCCATGTTTTTCTAATCCTGAGACACCAAATTACAATTGGATCAAAAGTTTTGATAATGAAGTAATTTTAGCGATTCAAGAACTAAAGGAAAATATAAGCAGAGATATCGAAAACTTTAGCTCAAGACTGAACAACTATGTTAGAAATGAGCAGTCAAAACAGGTTCTTTATCAATTAGAAAGTGCAAATGAGGCGTTCGAGAAAGCTTGTCTGGGACGAGGAATGTCTATTCAGGATTTAAATAATTTAAGTAATCTGCAAATAGAAGGTGCCGCCAAACAGGACGAACTAAATCGCAAAAATCATCAAATTGAGACAGTTAAATCCGAGACTGAAGATTCAGAAGGTCTTATTAGTGAGTTGCATAACTTGTGGCATCAGCAATTTATTCTTCGTGATAATCTTGCAACGAGAAAAAGTTTTCCAACAGTACAGAAATCTATAATTAAGATTACCGTTGCTGAGCAAGAAAATTATGTTAGCTTTAGGCAACACTGGAACGATTTTTCACCCTCAGATAAACGCACACGTTTAGGGGGTAATTGGGAGGATATAGGTCAAAAAATTTATAATGACTATGTAACTTCTGGAAAGGAGCATGCTTCTTCACCTTGGGAAATGTTGAACAGCTTGTTAGATCATGAGGTCAATGAAGCGAATGTAGAGTTTAAACCTGATATTAAAAAAGAGCTATATCAGTACATTATAGATAAGTCAGAACAATGGTTAAACTTACGTTGTAAGCGAGTATCCGATAGTGTGGATATTGAGCTTTTTAGGAAAGATGGTAGTCGAGCTGGTAGTATTTCTAAAAATGACCTATCAGATGGACAAAGAAACACAGCAGTGTTGGCATTATTGTTATCTGAAGCAGGAAACCCATTAGTTATCGACCAACCTGAAGATGAGTTAGATTCCAATTTTGTCTATAATGAATTAATCCCTCTTCTTAGGGATACTAAACATAAGCGACAACTAATCATAGCAACACATAATGCCAATCTTCCAGTTAACGGAGATGCTGAATTGGTTTATGCATTTGATGTTGAAAATGGTAGAGGTGTTATGAAAGCGTGTGGTGGCTTAGACAATTCTAAAGTAACTTCAGCAATCTTAGATATTATGGAAGGGTCTGAAGAAGCTTTTAGAAGAAGACGTGAAAAGTATAGTTTTTAGAATATTCAATTTATTAACTTGAATCTAATAGGTTAGTTGTGAATATCAATTTAATCTATTCTTCATTTAAAGGAATTGATTATCTGTCCATTTACTATGAGAATGAGTGCTACTAATGACTTAATACTTGGTGATCATTTGATTAGGAATATCCAGCCAGTAAACTTCTAGCTTCAACAAGACTGCGACCCGTTACAATAGCGACTACAATGCCATGTTTTTGTAGTTCCCGTAATATACTTAAAGTTGAATATGGTACGATGCTATCTTTAGGGTTTAGTGTAAAATCTGAA
This sequence comes from Psychrobacter pacificensis, assembly GCF_018336615.1. Lineage (NCBI taxonomy): Bacteria > Pseudomonadati > Pseudomonadota > Gammaproteobacteria > Moraxellales > Moraxellaceae > Psychrobacter > Psychrobacter pacificensis. Next base: position 921,415 of record NZ_CP048752.1, read on the forward strand.
AGCGTACCGTCTATATCTAAAAATAAATAGCAATTTTTCTGATGTTTTAGATAATCTACTAGTAAATTCGGTTGCATATATATAGGGTGACTTTCCATACTAGAAATAGTTCCTGAAGTAATACTTCCTTATATGTTTTTTAGCTTATAGATTCCAAACGCTTATAGATAAAAATTGATAATCAGTAAGTTTTTTAATAATATAGTCATAAAAAAAGCCAAACATTGTCAGCTTTTATAGTAAAATTACTAGACTTTTGTAATTAATTAAATTTATTACACAGTTTTATTTTTAAGTTAAGGCTTATTTAAAATACTGTAATAAATTTTATTTTAATAGCCTGATATAACTATATTACTTAAAAAAGCTATTAAAATTTAACAAAAACATCTTAGTCGGCATATGTATTAATATTGGAATTCATTTAAAGTAATAGTTAAGTAGAAATATTCAATACCATAATTAATGGTTTATCTTAACTTTATTAAGGATATTAAAATGAAGACAACAATCTCTAGCCATTCACTTCAAAGTAAACTATGGATGGCATTACTGGTCAGCGTTGTAGGACTTAGTGCTTGTAGTAATGAAGTGGAAGAGACGCCAGATAGTACGATGGACACGACTGAAGCTACTGCTGCTGAAGTAGGGACGGACTCTACTATGGGTGAAACAACCACGAATATGGACATGGCCGATACAAACAGTCCTATGGATCCAGCTGGTACAGCCACTACCGACACAATGATGGATAGTACCACTACCGATGAAATGATGGATGGCTCAGTCACTAGTGATACAACAATGGTAGACGAAGACAATACGAGTTTCAATCAAGACCCAGTAGAAAGTGCTCAATAAATCGTAGATGTCAGAGTAGAATCGACCTATATTTGGATTAAACTTAAAATAGGGATAACAACTTCTCTTAAGCTCACAAAAACTAATAAGTTGTGTGCTGAATACTTAGAAATATCGACGGCTTTACTATAACGAGAAAAGTAATTTTCTTATTATAGTAAAGCTGTCTTTTTATTGAGAGTTAGGTTCAAATAGCTTTGATAATTGAAGAGCATGACTTACTCATTAACTTTTTATAGAGATATCAAAAAATTCTGATGAGTATTAAAAAGTCTATCCGATAAAAAGCGTAATATATCAGGGTAAGCTCAATCTTTTACAATGTGCTAAAAGAAACTATCAAACTCAACTATAGCTATAGGCTATTGATAGAAAAAAGCATAGCGACTAGTCTCATAGTTCAAAAGTCTGTTATAGATGGTTCCATTATATCAGTCTGTTTTAAGTAGTCTGTTAATAGGTTTTTGGGGTGAAATAGCTGGTTCTGCTGGGGTATAGTCAAAGTTTCTTGCTATATATTTTGATGAGTTGAACCTAAAATATATGCTTTGATATTGACATAATCAATTAGACAGTGCGGTTGATTTTGAGCTTAACTTGTGACTTTTTCAAGAGGTATAGTCTTTAATTCTATTTTTTTGCATTCAAAAACTATTTCTGTATCACCTAATAAAAATAGTGAATGTATGATATTACTATCAGGCATTACGTCTACTTCATGTACCATTATGGTGATTGGTAATATACAACAATTGATATTAACATTCACAATACCGAAATAGATGATTTCTATTAAATCTTTGCCTTGTCTTTGCTCGATCTTCAACGAAATCCTATCATTTTCTAAATCATAATAAATCGTCTGGATTATGCCTTTATTAAGCGTCTTCTCTCTATTATCTATTCCGTTTAAATCACTTGATAAAATCGGGCTTAACTCATCCCTATGTTTAAGTATCTTAGGAACTACTTCATGATAGTAGTACGTAAAATCCCAAGTATGCTCTCCATAAGAATTTACAAAGTGTTTGATGTATTTCATTATAACTATCCTTACATCTGACCCTACCGTTAATCTAGTAGGAAGTAACTTGAAAAATTTTCATCATATAGTAGTTCGATGCCTGTATAGCGCACCGATCACGAATAGAATATGTATGGTAGGTACACCATGAAGTACACTGTGACTATTTCAGCGAGTTAAAACGTTGATACCATTAGCCCACAGCCAAATATTCAAGTCCTCACTAGGGTACTGTATCCTTTTCACTCTATAAAATCCATAAAACGCCAAACCCAGTAATAAAAGAATGCTATAAATATAATAAAACCCGTATTCATATACGTATTCATACCCTTTATAGTGTCTAAAGTCCCCTGATAAGTGATTACCTCATTAATTTCAGCTTCGACATCTTCCACATTAAGACTTACCATCTGTCTAATTCCATTATGAAACCCTAGAAAATCTTTCTGTATATACCACCCTATCACGGCTTTTTTACCTTCAATAGGTTCTAAATATTTTTTGCCAAAACAAGAGGAGCCAGTGTCAAAAGCTGAGTAGCTGCACCCATATACTTCTTTACGGTTAAGGTCATTGAGATCTAATAACATAAAAATGTGATTTCCCTCACCAACATTCAAACTACCTACAATACCTTCACTATAATTAAGCTCAGACTCTAAAGGGAAGTCTCTACCTTGCCAACTCAGTATTGCCCAAGCTATTAGCGATATCCAAGTTAATAGCAGAATGACTATTTGAACTTTTCTAGTTAATGTTAATACTTTGAATTGCTTCAGTCGTCTTGTTAAGTGTCTCACTCAGTATCAAGCCCTTTTACCAAATCTGCCATTAAATCCTTATCCGTTTGTCTGCTCAAAAAATCCAACAGATTATCGGCTGTATATTCCCTTAAACCGTCTAATGAATCCTTCTCTAAAGCATCTACAAGAACAGCACCCAGTAGTATTTTTTGCTGTGTCAGCTTCTTATCTAATTTCTGTTTTTCTTCTAAATCACCACTATCCAGCAAGCTCATATTTTCCCTTAAACTAGCAAATCTATTTATTCCGATAACCAAGCTCATTTTAAAAGAATTTAATGTAAGAAACTTAACTCAAAATAGATAGCTTTTCATCTGTAATGAGCATCATATGAATAAAAAACCGTAGTAGCGGTGAGTATTGCCATTTGTTCATCTGCTCTCTATGGTCTTGACTAGCAATACCGATATGGAGAGCATTTTTCGACTCATTAGATTGTTGCTTAATGTCTTGATAATCAGTAGATGACATAGTTTGCATCAATAGATCTTCGTTGCTACTTACCAGCCAACGTTTCAAAGGCAGCAATTTCTCAGCAATATCAATGAAACGCTGCAATTCTTTTTCATCTCTTTTTCCAAATGGTAGGTATGCTCTGCTAACAGACAGTTTTTCACGACATATCTCAATAAACCAAGTCCAGTCAGTCTCTGATTTTTCTCGTAGACGATAGGCATTACTTAACAAAAGCGAGAGCAATCTTAAATCACTTTGGTATTGAATGTTCAGTGGACTCAGTACGGAATTCTTTGAATCTGATAGCTTAACAAAGCGAGGTTTGCCGCGTTTGGTAGTGATAGCGGCAACCTCGCTTGCACGTTCTATTAGAACCTTTGCATCGTGAATAGAGATATTTGCTAACTGGGCTGCTTTACTTAAAGGCAGCTCTTCATCATAGGCCTGTAATAGCAGCTGTACTCGATTTAGACCATAACGACCAAACAATTCATTATTGGCTGGCGTATTGGTACTCAAGAGAAATTTCTTATCACAGTTCTCTATCGTAAATTTTGGTGACTTGCGTTTGCCTTCTATAATATTTTTAAATAAAAGTGTACGAATACTAGGTATGCTGACGCTACTATTACGAACATTCGCATTATTTTCCTTAAGCTTTTTGTTTGTAAACCCTGTTACGTTATACAGCGTCCGCTCTGGCAATGTTATATCTGCTTTACTAAGCGCATAGGTCGCCATCAGTGTGGCAAAGTGGTTGTAATACTCAAAGCTCCGCTCAGGCGATAAGTGTCCCATAATACCTGAGAGAGCATACCAGCGATCTTGTGCATTGATATGCTCTCCGAGTATGCCTTGTTTGATGCGAAGTACATCGCTTTCGTCATAATCGGTAAGGGCTTCTACGAGATCTGAATGGCCTACTAGCACCAGAGATAGGTTACTCACTGCCGTATGCCTAAACCCATGAAAAGTATGGTCTGTAACATTATCAGCTACCGATATGTCTTTTAAGATTCGTTTGAGTAACTTTAACGGAACATGGTCATCAATAGGGCGTTGCTCTGATGATAAGGTAAAGATAAATTTGTTTGAATTGCCGCCGATATTACTTTGCACAAAGTTAATAAAAAAACTCAGTTCATTAGGCTTTAAGAGGGCAAATAAGGGAACGCGGCGAATACTACTTTGAGTCTTAGTGGGACGATAGCTATTGGGCCTGATCACCACTGAGGGTGTGGCTGCCTTTAGACCTTCGATGTCATTATACTTAAGACCCAACAGCTCTTTTTTGCGCATCCCAGTACGATAGACTAAGATAAATAAAAGCGCGAACATCTCCCGCTCCAATATATCTACAGAACCCAGTATCTGCGTAATAATGGCTTGGTACGCTTGCGGTGATATCAGCTCCGCACGTACACGCCGACCATTTTTGGACTGCTGGAAATTCACAGAGGGAAGGTTGTATTTGCTCTTGGCAAAGTTGTGCATACTCTTTAATAAATTGGCAGAATATCCAATATCAGTATTGTTTCGTACGACAGCTTTGTATTCTAAGATGTCTTCATAGAGCTCTTCAAACTCTTCTTCTGACCAAATATCAAGCGGCTGCGCTGTTGTGAAATATAACCATTCATAGCCTATGGTTCTGATATATTTCAAAATAGACTCATTGCTAAGCGATTTTGATTCTTTTCGATTGAGTAAATTCAACACCCAATCTAATAAAATTTTTTCACTTAAGTCATCGTATTGCTTATAACGTTTTTGTACTCTTTCAATAAGAGTAGGCGGCTTTTTGCTGGTTTTTTTCTTTTTCTGTTTTTCATCCGTTTTGAAGTCTTTAGTCAGATTCATAATTAAATCAGACTTTCTAACCTCTATCTTTTTGGTAGAACTACTACTAGATGACTCGTTTTGATTAACAGAGCTTTTGCTGATAGACAGCGTCAAAATATGTTCTAGATTATACGGCTCCTCTTTATACTGATATTTTTGGTTCAAGAACCGACCAAAGTCTTGCGTACTTAATCCTGCAGTATTATGCATACCTCGCAGCACCCCAACTGAAGCATGGTCGATACTAGCGTCATCGAAATCCTCCCAGTAATAACTGGCGTAATATAAAAACCTTGAAAAGGGAAGTGGTTTAATACCTAAAGGCTTGATCACGTCAGACAAAGCCACGGTCAAGTATCGCTTTATCTTATCTTCTGACAGCTTGGCAATGATATGTTTGATTTCTGCTTGACTGCTGTTTTTATGATAACGCATCAGCCAACACTGACTGACCACATCTACAATGATTTGCTTGGTGTTATAAAGCTTATCACTTTCTTCTTCGCGCTCGTTACCAAAGTGCTTTTGTACAAAACGCGGCGAGACCATTATCCTTTCTTTGATGAATGGCTGATACTCTTTGGTGAGCAATGAGATAAGCCACCCTTGAAGCATTTGTACCTCATTGATACCGCCATACACAATTCCTGAGAATATCAGCCAGCCTATAATCTGCTCTTGGCTGTAATTGGTGTTCTGCTCCCAATGATGCTCTACTGCGCGAATGATTTTGACCAGCGCCTTACCGTCTTTTAACCAAGCTGTATTTGTAATTAGTGGATTGATTTTAGTAGGCTGTGGCGCGATTATCTTAGGATAGTGATGCTCAGCAAGCATATAGTGCTTATTTTGATAGTCAATGAACTTGACGATGATTTGCCAAACATGTTTGAGTGTTCTAGATGACTCGTAAGCTTTTGCTATTTTATTTTCAATGATTGACTGAAACTCATCAAATCCCTCTTGGGACAATGGCTCCAATTGCCTGTAAAGCTCTATCTGAAACTGGCTTAAAGATTGACTCCAAGATAGCCATGACAAATCAAAATAATCGCTAGAGCTTGGCGAAAATGAAAAGATGCGCTCATTGGGCCAAAGCGCTTGTTGGTAGTATTTATTAAAAGACTGTATGAATCCGATACTTCCAGGATGAACCCTTTTCAACGACTCCCATTCGGTTTGTAAGTCGGCGAGTAGCTTTATCTCACGTGTCCTTGCCGTGTCACTGTCTTTGAGTATAGATGGGTAAGGCACGTAGCGCTTTTTTCTACCATCAAACTTTGCTAAGTCATCAATAATTTTTGGCAGCTTTATTTCATTTATTAGCATGATCAACCTCTGCAGTGCTTGTGCCGACATGATTTGAATTAGGATAATGATTGATTGTGATATCTGATAACCCAAGCTGTGCTGCGATCTGTTCAAACACAGACGCTACACGCTTAATATCTGCTTTACTACTTGATGAGAAACGTCCCAATACTTCTTGACGAGCTTTTTCATGACCAATAACTGTGTTAATCAGCGATAAGGAAACGCCAAGATTTTCAAGCTGCGTACGAACAAAGTGGCGTGTCCAATAGGGGTTGGCGTCAATGATGTGTTTGGTCATATGATAAGCATCGCCACGCTTAATGTCTTTAAGAGTAGGGGAGTTAGCACTAGGAGCTCGTTCATACAACAGCTTTAATAGTGTTTCATCATTACCCAAACGGATATTGTCAATGATAGCGCTGATGTCATGATAACCTTGATGCTTTGCCTGATAATTAATCAAATACGCTCTATAGTCTGTTAGATGGCGTATCAGTGTCGGGCATAGCGGAATGAGACGATCACTTTTGACCTTCTTAACAGGCTTGTCATTGATGAGCAGCCAACCCATATCAAGATCAATATCGTACATTCTGCCAAGACCGTTGTTTGGTCGCACGCCGGTTAAAAGGCAAAAGACAAACCATACAAAAATACTGGTTCTGTTAAAGTGCTCCTCATCGTTTGAACTTTGATCGGTCCAGTACTTCATCTCATTTATGATGTCGCAAACTGTTTCAATCTTCAACGCAAACCCTGACCCCACCGTATATTTATGCCAGGCGGAGATATAAGTCAGGTCAAAATTACTATTGCTATTAAATATGTTCAGTGCTGATTTATAGTGAGCCATAAGTGCTTCGCTAGTGTGGCTACTATAGTACATCGCAGGAGCATGGGACGCAGGCGTGCGACAGATGATATCGGCGATATGCGCATGGCAATTAGGTGTATAACGAGAGAGCACGACATGTAGTGCGGTCTCTATACGATTGACGGACAGGTACGGCAATCCAAGGCTGCTACGCAAGGCGGCAAGATAAGCCGTAAAATCTTCTTTTGACGGCAACTCGCAAGCAAGTAAATCATCTATAAGCCATGATGGTAGTGGAACTTTGATGGTATCAGAAGTATTTTCATAATCCTTTTCGGGCAATGTTTGGCTTGTCGATCTTTTAGTAATACCTAAACTGTGTTCAATGTAGTATTTTTTACCTTTGATTTTGAAAATATTAGGATGACCGATATAGCCGGGTATTAGTAAGGATTTAACTGGCAACCCAGTAATCATAGATAACAATAAAATACCAGCACAGGTTTTATCAGTCTCTGTTTCTGGTAAGGTGCTTGCATCTTGGTTGAGCGCAGCAAATAACGCTTGGTAGCCGGCAAGGGAGAGTAAGCGCGTGTTAGAGTTAAGCGCGAGATTGCGCTGAGACATATAGTTTTGCTGTAGCGATAAATCTATAGTTTGGAGCGGTATAGAGTATTTGATTAACGGGTTTGGATATTCGCCATAGCTGACATAGGGTGCCTCATGGTGATCAATACGCTCTTCAAAGCTAGTAGTTAGATCTTCATAGGTTTCTGTATTAGGGTCTAAAAATGCAAGATCTATGGCGATAGCACTGTGTTCTATATCGTCACGTGTGCTACCCCATGCATCATTGCTGGACGTAGTATTCCAGTTATGCCTAGTTGCAGTGGTGTCTACAGGATATTTTGATGTGTTATCTGCTAGGTTGATAGCTTTAACTTTAATGTTCTTAGGTAGCTTTTTACGCTTAGGTTTTGGCTTCTGTGGCACGTGCGCGTGTTGATAGGCAGTCGTTATTTTCTCTATTTGGCTCAGTTTATCTTTTGCCACTTTCTTTTCTTCGGCATGAGTAGCTTGCTTATCATTTAACAATTCATATGCACTTTTTTGCTGCTCTAATAGATCAGTGAAAATGGTGAGTATGCTTTCCAAACTCATGGTCATTTGAGGTAAATCAGGTAGTTCACGCCAAATCCATGTTCGTCTAGAAGATCTTGAAAACTGCGCCTGTTTAAATTGCATCAGTATATTTTTGGTGTGTTGTTTTGTACTATGCTGCATCAGTATCACACTGGTGTGCATTGCTATGGCTAGCCAAATTAACCGTTTCTGTAGGTAGTCATGCTGATGTTCATTGATAGAATGTTGCATGAGAATAAGCAATTGCATGATGAGTGGTTTTTTTGCTAATTCTGATCTACTAATAGTCATAGAAAGCCGAGGAACTGGCCTTCTTTGTAATACCTGTAATATTAATCTTAGTAGATTTTGGGGATTATCATCTGGCTGGCTATAGCTATTGTGTACTGCTAAAGTGATCTCAGATATGGCAGTCGATACTGCTTCTGGATATATAAAATTCTGGTCATTATCAATTTTTTTAATGATTTCTGTTAATGCTGGCGTATCAAGCCATTCTAGCTCTTCATGAGCATTCTCAGTCATAAAACACCCTCAGAAGGTCGCTTGTAATAGGTTTGCTCACTTATATTTATAAGCCGACAAAATGTAGTAATAGCAAAAATATTTTTGCCAAATAATTTTTGGTTTATCTCTTGATCCAAGATCTCGTTTAGCTGCGTGTAAATGAGCTTGATATCTATTTCTTTATTGTATTTTGCGATGAGATAAATAAGCTCGTAAAAACTGATGTCGAAATTAAACTGATCTTTTGGGATATATCTCACAGACACTTTTTGTCCGAGTACATTAAAATCAACATCAGGACTTTTGATCAAGTGAAAAAGCTCAAAATTATTGACTAAAAACCATCTTTTGTCTTCTTTGATAAATAATGTGGTTTTAGTCCAAGCAGCGCTATGCTTAAGTTTAAAGGCTTCACTAATGAAGGGTCTGATATGACAGGTATAAAGATTATATAGTTCAAGAACGCCTTCAAATATGAGCACAGGAGTTGTCTGCAGCTTGGCAACTGTTAATGATTTTGATGGATTCATAAACACTCCACTAAGATAATGATCTAATGTGGTCGATATGCTTCATTTATTGACCTCTACTCTTATCTTACTATTACTTGCTATCAATTAGATCCCACCTCGTCAACTAGACGACAATACGTGACGCATCATTTTACTTTTAGAGTTACTTATAGAAGAGCAATGATAATTTGCTCTGAAGCGCTTTAGAAATGAGCTAGAGTTAGCAAGCACGTGGATAGGGTAGACAGAGTGGAATTCTAGGACAACGGCTTACGGATCTTAGATAGAGATTTACCAGTGTGCTGCTTAAATATTAGGATCAAGAGCTTATATGACATGGATGCAGATTGATATCTGATCTTAGGACATAAAAAGAATTTTTTATTATTTCTCACCTCTTAAACCGCCTAACACTACTCACCACCACCCCAAACAGCTCAAGCGAGCCTTTCACCACGATATCTGCATAGTTCTCATTGTGAGCTCGTAAGATAATATGCTCACCGAGTATCAGCTGCTTGGCGGTAAAGCCGTCATCGACTAGTGCAATCACGATATCTTTATTCCTAGCGCTTAATGAGCGATCTACAATCAAGATATCATTGGGGTAGATACCCATATCGATCATGCTATCGCCTTCGACTTCTACTAAGTAGGTTGTAGTTGGACTGTGAATAAGCAGTGTGTTTAGATCAATGCGGTTTTGCACATAGTCCGTCGCTGGACTTGGAAAGCCTGCTTTAACTCTATCGCTGTATAAAGATAGCAATACCGTCTCACCTTCGTCAGTCAGCCTTCCTATTATCTTAACGCTCATTGAGTCCACCTTTGATTTAATCTACTTTGGGTATTTGGTTGATATTTGTGGTATAGCACGGCGATAGCATGTCGCGGCTCATTTTCCATGACTGCTTATCTTTAATGCCTTCGCTTGCGATAAACACAGCAGACTGCTGATTACTGTTTTGACCATATCTTTTATTGAGCTGATCCATAACGGCAATAACCTCTGCGCTCTTTGAGGCACTTTGTTGGTTGGTTTGATTGTCGCTACTATCGTCTGCAAACAAGTCAGGCTGTACCTCATCATGCGGGCAGATATCGAAGAGCATGACGCCAGCTTTGGCGTAGCGAACATCTTTTTTAAAGATCTGAGTCAATATCTGCCGAGCAGCGGCTACCATCACTCTAGTATCAGCGGTTGGGGTTATAAACTGACATTGTCCGGATATAGAGGTATAACTCTCTGTTTGACTAAACGGGCTATTCTTAGCAAAGACGCTTAAGTAATGACAGACGCTGTCTTGTTTACGTAGTTTGTTGGCCGCTTTTGCCGCATGACTACAGACTGCTTGACTCAGCTCATCGGGGCAGCTAATGCGAGTGGAGAAAGAGCGAGAAGAGATAATCTGCTTCTTAGCCTCTACCGCCTCAATACCAAGACAGCTTTGACCATTAAGCTCTAAGCAGGTGCGCTCGAGTACCACCCCGAAGTGCTGTCTTATTTTCGCAGGCTCACAGACGGCGAGCTGATAAACCGTATGAATACCCATCTCATTAAGTCTGACCTTATAACGACGACCCACACCCCATACCTCACCAACATCAGTGATCTGCATGATACGTCTTATCCATCGAAGATTATCTAACACGCAAACGCCTTTAGTAGCGGGGTGCTTTTTAGCAGCATAATTGGCAAGCTTTGCCATGGTTTTAGTACTGCCCATACCCACACATACTGGAATGCCAGTATACTGCTCGACAATAGCTTTGAGCTTACGCCCATAGCTATCAAGATCCGTCATTGCAGTAGGATAATCAGCTAAGTATAAAAAGGCTTCATCGATAGAATAGACTTCAACAGTAGGACACAGCTTCTCAAGGGTGCTCATGACTCTGTGAGACATGTCAGCATAGAGGGTGTAGTTAGAGCTAAAGACGGTAACATCGTTTTGCGCGCAAAACTCTTTGACCTGAAAGTATGGTACGCCCATCTTGATACCGAGCTGTTTTGCCTCACTGGAGCGAGCGACCACGCAGCCATCATTGTTAGACAGTACGACCACTGCCTTACCTCTTAGATCAGGGCGAAAGAGCTTCTCACAGTTGGCATAGAAGCTATTGCAATCAACAAGAGCATACATGGCTGTCTCAGTAGATGGATGGCATAAAAAAAAGCATAACCAATCACGAGTATTTACGTGATCAGAGATGCCTTTGATTGTAGAGATAGCGAGCTTGAAAATTCAAGAGCGAATAAAGGGTAGACGACGATGGTTGTCGTGAGGGTTTAAGAAGACATAGTAGTTTCAATCCACGCACCCGTGATGGGTGCGAACAGGGTTAAGCGTGCGCCAGTCAAAATTAGGCGGTTTCAATCCACGCACCCGTGATGGGTGCGAATCTTTAGTCTTTATGTCTTTATAAGTGTACGGAGTTTCAATCCACGCACCCGTGATGGGTGCGAATCGCGTACTAACTAAGGAGATAGGTATGAGTGAGTTTCAATCCACGCACCCGTGATGGGTGCGAAGATAAGCATCAGTGATAGATTATGAGTGCGTCGTTTCAATCCACGCACCCGTGATGGGTGCGAATTTGTGAGATTCATTCGCTCAGCTTGGCAGATGTTTCAATCCACGCACCCGTGATGGGTGCGAAAGTGGTAGTTGCAACAGCAGGTAAATTAGCTGGTTTCAATCCACGCACCCGTGATGGGTGCGAATTACCCCGAGTCAAAAGGTGGTGCTACCACGCTAGTTTCAATCCACGCACCCGTGATGGGTGCGAACGTGCATGACGAAAAAACCGAGACTAAGCAAAAGCCGTTTCAATCCACGCACCCGTGATGGGTGCGAATTGAGTGCCGCGATGGTTGCATCGGTAAATATCAAGTTTCAATCCACGCACCCGTGATGGGTGCGAATGGTACTCATCAATAATCGCGCATGACGGGCTTGTTTCAATCCACGCACCCGTGATGGGTGCGAATCAGGCTCGCCCTGATAGCGTCCATTTCTTTTGGTTTCAATCCACGCACCCGTGATGGGTGCGAAGGCAGGCATACAGCCCCATAGCTATTACGTCTGTTTCAATCCACGCACCCGTGATGGGTGCGAATACCTTGATGGGTTTAAAAAAGAGGGCTTTGTCGTTTCAATCCACGCACCCGTGATGGGTGCGAACCCAGGCACAGGCAACGGACAAACTGGCGATAACGTTTCAATCCACGCACCCGTGATGGGTGCGAACTTGCTCTGTTGGTTGCCCCTGTACCGGCTGTTGCGTTTCAATCCACGCACCCGTGATGGGTGCGAATTAAGCTGTCCATGTACGCTTTGGCGTTTTTCTCGTTTCAATCCACGCACCCGTGATGGGTGCGAAAGATAAATCAGAGAGCGCTCATAAGTTTTTTAAGTTTCAATCCACGCACCCGTGATGGGTGCGAATATCCAGTTGTACGCCCACCCAAAACTCGAATAGTTTCAATCCACGCACCCGTGATGGGTGCGAACGCAATTCCCCGAATACACGAAAGGCGCAAAAGTTTCAATCCACGCACCCGTGATGGGTGCGAATTATCGAAGGCGTGACGATGGTTGAGCGCGTAGTTTCAATCCACGCACCCGTGATGGGTGCGAACGTGATATGTATCGTGATAATTTGTCACTAATCGGTTTCAATCCACGCACCCGTGATGGGTGCGAAGTGCAGATTGATACTCGCAAATGGATATTGTCTCGTTTCAATCCACGCACCCGTGATGGGTGCGAATGCTTTTTCAAAGCTCATGATTTCTCACGTAAGGTTTCAATCCACGCACCCGTGATGGGTGCGAACGTAATAACCGTAAGACTAAAAAAGGCGGTAAGTTTCAATCCACGCACCCGTGATGGGTGCGAATGCTGGCACTGACGTTACCCCTGCTGGTATCTTGTTTCAATCCACGCACCCGTGATGGGTGCGAAGAGGCAGGTGTTTATGAGTGCTTATGGCGACCAGTTTCAATCCACGCACCCGTGATGGGTGCGAATATATTGGGTTGATGTTATTCGATGGATATGGCGTTTCAATCCACGCACCCGTGATGGGTGCGAATTTATATGCACCCTTACCTATACTTGAGCAATGATGTTTCAATCCACGCACCCGTGATGGGTGCGAATGAGTAATAGCCGCCTGTGATACTCATTGAGCCTGTTTCAATCCACGCACCCGTGATGGGTGCGAAAAATCAATGTGGGCGAAAGGGGTTATTTGTTTAGTTTCAATCCACGCACCCGTGATGGGTGCGAAGCGATTGCTTCTGGCGCAGAGCGCATTACTGTCGTTTCAATCCACGCACCCGTGATGGGTGCGAATGCGCTTTACTTTGCCAGCCTGTTTTTTGTCAGTTTCAATCCACGCACCCGTGATGGGTGCGAAAATATTACATGAGCACCGTGTTTTCGTTGTGATGTTTCAATCCACGCACCCGTGATGGGTGCGAATCATGAATACCCAGAGGCTGAAAACCTCACTCGTTTCAATCCACGCACCCGTGATGGGTGCGAAAAAATATTTACGCAATTGCAGAGAGGTTATCAGTTTCAATCCACGCACCCGTGATGGGTGCGAAACACCTCCTTCTTGGCCTGAATGGACGTTGATAGTTTCAATCCACGCACCCGTGATGGGTGCGAACGTTATACGATGCCGCCCGTAAGCGGTTCTTAGTTTCAATCCACGCACCCGTGATGGGTGCGAAGCCATTTACCATTGATATTGAGAAGGGAATAAGAGTTTCAATCCACGCACCCGTGATGGGTGCGAATTAGATGTTGAGGACGGTGTGGTTGAGTTCGCAGTTTCAATCCACGCACCCGTGATGGGTGCGAAGCAAAGCGATTGATATGGACGTTGTGGTCTATGTTTCAATCCACGCACCCGTGATGGGTGCGAAAAAGGCCGCCATTGCTAACTACGAGATAGTTAAGTTTCAATCCACGCACCCGTGATGGGTGCGAAGGTCACACAATCAACTACTACCCCACCAGCGAGTTTCAATCCACGCACCCGTGATGGGTGCGAAGGCTGCAAGGTCAGATAGCATCAGGTCAGTTTGGTTTCAATCCACGCACCCGTGATGGGTGCGAAAGCAAGTAAGTATTGATGATAGGGTAGTAATTGTTTCAATCCACGCACCCGTGATGGGTGCGAAGGACAATATAAAATAAGTGTTAGCGATTGGATAGTTTCAATCCACGCACCCGTGATGGGTGCGAATTTAGTCAATGAAGACTATCAAGTATGTATGATGTTTCAATCCACGCACCCGTGATGGGTGCGAATATCGCCAATATTAGCGTCATAATTTACTGATAGTTTCAATCCACGCACCCGTGATGGGTGCGAAGTATATGATGAAACAGCAACGCAAGCATGGCTGTTTCAATCCACGCACCCGTGATGGGTGCGAAAACATTGAGACGCAGTCTGATACCATTGATGACGTTTCAATCCACGCACCCGTGATGGGTGCGAATCCGACATATCAATCATAGCGGTAGATGAGTAGTTTCAATCCACGCACCCGTGATGGGTGCGAATCTAATTTGTTTTTGCTACCGTTACATAAGTAAGTTTCAATCCACGCACCCGTGATGGGTGCGAAACGGTTAGTAAAAACAGCAAAGTTGACTATGGCGTTTCAATCCACGCACCCGTGATGGGTGCGAATAATAATTCAGCATCTATGGCTGATGCTGAATGTTTCAATCCACGCACCCGTGATGGGTGCGAATGCTGCGTTTAGTGTGCTTATGCGAGTAGTGAGTTTCAATCCACGCACCCGTGATGGGTGCGAAAACCGACGGTAGATGTTTTTACCGCTTAAGTGATGTTTCAATCCACGCACCCGTGATGGGTGCGAATTTATCGCGACGCCAACCGCCAAACGCACGCTTGTTTCAATCCACGCACCCGTGATGGGTGCGAATTGACTAAGCAAAGACTGCTCAATGTCGGCTATGTTTCAATCCACGCACCCGTGATGGGTGCGAATGGACAAAGCGAGCAAAAAGGGTTCATAGCAGGTGAGTTTCAATCCACGCACCCGTGATGGGTGCGAAGGGAGATGTTAACTGGGTTCTATCAGCCATTAGTTTCAATCCACGCACCCGTGATGGGTGCGAACTATAGGGATATAATCTGTGGGAGGTTCTAATGTGTTTCAATCCACGCACCCGTGATGGGTGCGAAGTAACGCCTACCAATACAAAATAAGGAGCTAATGTTTCAATCCACGCACCCGTGATGGGTGCGAAGAGATGTTAGTGTATGATTACGTAGAATTAAGAGTTTCAATCCACGCACCCGTGATGGGTGCGAACTCTTTTTTATCAAAACAATCATACTCATCTTTTATGTTTCAATCCACGCACCCGTGATGGGTGCGAACAACGCAATACACTATAAAAGGCTAACATCATGTTTCAATCCACGCACCCGTGATGGGTGCGAAGCGTGAATATTATTAATCAAAACAAAGGAGTATGTTTCAATCCACGCACCCGTGATGGGTGCGAAAAGGATATAACAATGTTAGTATACGATTATGTAGTTTCAATCCACGCACCCGTGATGGGTGCGAATGTATTAGTAAAGGTATAGGGCTATCACCAGTAGTTTCAATCCACGCACCCGTGATGGGTGCGAAGTAGCAAAGATTAATTTATCCACGCAGGGTTTGTTTCAATCCACGCACCCGTGATGGGTGCGAACAGCCACATTATTACCAAAACCTACAGCTGTGCTGTTTCAATCCACGCACCCGTGATGGGTGCGAAAGTAAAGTTGAGAGCCGTTGATTGCATCGGTGGTTTCAATCCACGCACCCGTGATGGGTGCGAAATGCGTACCGCCAGCATCTTTTTCTACTATATTGTTTCAATCCACGCACCCGTGATGGGTGCGAATTTAGGTGGTCGCAATAGATGGGGGACATTAGAGGTTTCAATCCACGCACCCGTGATGGGTGCGAACATTCAATGATACACTAAATAGGAATTAAAACCATGTTTCAATCCACGCACCCGTGATGGGTGCGAAAGAGACGATAATAGTAATAACGAATACCTAGCAGGTTTCAATCCACGCACCCGTGATGGGTGCGAATAGCTACACGGCTAGGGGTTTTATCGTTTAAAGTGTTTCAATCCACGCACCCGTGATGGGTGCGAAGAGTTTACCGATGGATTGACACGCGCAGAACGTGTTTCAATCCACGCACCCGTGATGGGTGCGAATAAAGCCAAATGCTAAAGCACTTGCTAACGCTCAGTTTCAATCCACGCACCCGTGATGGGTGCGAACAAGATGAAATTAGACAGCCGTTGACCGAGCTAGTTTCAATCCACGCACCCGTGATGGGTGCGAAGACAGCTTCACCCACGCCATTAACTTCATTCTGTTTCAATCCACGCACCCGTGATGGGTGCGAAGTAAAAAGATATCTCCGATTGATGGTACGTCAGGTTTCAATCCACGCACCCGTGATGGGTGCGAAATTATTGAAAATCTAACCAAAACTAAAGAAGGTGGTTTCAATCCACGCACCCGTGATGGGTGCGAAGATGCGCTATGCTCATTTATTTACAATCTAGGCGTTTCAATCCACGCACCCGTGATGGGTGCGAATATTTGTAACAGATGCGTCACCACCTTTAGTTAGTTTCAATCCACGCACCCGTGATGGGTGCGAATGCTTTGCTAGTAGTGTGCGTTCATCTTGCGTGTTTCAATCCACGCACCCGTGATGGGTGCGAAGCGGCAGTGCCTCGGACTGAGCCTCGCTAAACGTTTCAATCCACGCACCCGTGATGGGTGCGAATTTTAGATGTTGAGGACGGTGTGGTTGAGTTTACCGTTTCAATCCACGCACCCGTGATGGGTGCGAATTCGACCGTGTACTCATTGCCAATTTCTTCAGGGTTTCAATCCACGCACCCGTGATGGGTGCGAAGCTGTAATATCAATAATTTATCAAAAGATCAAGTTTCAATCCACGCACCCGTGATGGGTGCGAAGACATTTTTAGACATTCAGTTATTCGATAAATTCGTTTCAATCCACGCACCCGTGATGGGTGCGAATTCGTCATTAATCCATTCATAGTCTCATTCCTTATGTTTCAATCCACGCACCCGTGATGGGTGCGAAGCTATATGCCACGCTATCTACGTCCTTCCAAACTGTTTCAATCCACGCACCCGTGATGGGTGCGAATCTAGCCCTATAGACGATGCGGAGGTGATTGATGTTTCAATCCACGCACCCGTGATGGGTGCGAATAAGCGCAAGCGCGGTCAGCTTGCCAAATGTGCCGTTTCAATCCACGCACCCGTGATGGGTGCGAAGTCTGGGGGGTGTTATTGGTTCTTACTATGCAGTTTCAATCCACGCACCCGTGATGGGTGCGAAGTTATTAGCCCTATCACCCTTACCAGTTTTGACGTTTCAATCCACGCACCCGTGATGGGTGCGAACGATGACCACGCTATTGACCGAGCGGCTCACTGGTGTTTCAATCCACGCACCCGTGATGGGTGCGAAGTTATTAGCCCTATCACCCTTACCAGTTTTGACGTTTCAATCCACGCACCCGTGATGGGTGCGAAGTGGGTTAGTGCGCCAGCCTTGAGCTGGCAATTGTTTCAATCCACGCACCCGTGATGGGTGCGAACATGAGCTTTGAAAAAGCAGTCGAGGCAAGGCCGTTTCAATCCACGCACCCGTGATGGGTGCGAACGGTTAATACCTTCTGCTAATGCCTCTTCGGAGTTTCAATCCACGCACCCGTGATGGGTGCGAACCAAGCCCCATGATAAGGTCTTTATGTTCAGGGTTTCAATCCACGCACCCGTGATGGGTGCGAATGTCGCTGCCACTGCTTGCGCGTTCTGCGCTTCACGTTTCAATCCACGCACCCGTGATGGGTGCGAAGGCATGGCTGATGTTGTGTTTACAAACTTTGCAGTTTCAATCCACGCACCCGTGATGGGTGCGAACCTGACCACCATGTTTGACTCATCACCTGCGGTGTTTCAATCCACGCACCCGTGATGGGTGCGAATTTAACTGACATCCAATTACAACAAGTTATTGATGTTTCAATCCACGCACCCGTGATGGGTGCGAACGCGTACTGCTAAGCTACAAATACAAGCTCATGTTTCAATCCACGCACCCGTGATGGGTGCGAAAGTTATTATGACTATTTAGCAAGTAATTTTATGTTTCAATCCACGCACCCGTGATGGGTGCGAAGCAATCCTAAATCGCAACCGCTTGCCTTGGCTGTTTCAATCCACGCACCCGTGATGGGTGCGAAGAGTAAATGAGATGTTAGTTTATGACTATGTAGTTTCAATCCACGCACCCGTGATGGGTGCGAACCTTTGTTTGGGTTTAAGTGTAAAGCGTTGAATGTTTCAATCCACGCACCCGTGATGGGTGCGAAAAATTGTGATAATCAATATCATCTAAATAGTTGTTTCAATCCACGCACCCGTGATGGGTGCGAATTAGATGAGTTATCAAGTGAAGGTGGTACTATTGTTTCAATCCACGCACCCGTGATGGGTGCGAATTCAGTCAAAGCAGTGGTCCTAAGCTGACCAGAGTTTCAATCCACGCACCCGTGATGGGTGCGAATATCTACGACAGCAAGGAGCTAGATCATGTTTGTTTCAATCCACGCACCCGTGATGGGTGCGAAACTCGTTGCCATGATTAACCCTTATGCAAAATGTTTCAATCCACGCACCCGTGATGGGTGCGAATATGAAACGACCTGATACGGTGCATGTGATGTGGTTTCAATCCACGCACCCGTGATGGGTGCGAAATAGTGATGCTGATGAGTATGAGGTGAGTGATGAGTTTCAATCCACGCACCCGTGATGGGTGCGAAGTGGTTGCGTGATGACAAAGAGGATTTTGACGAGTTTCAATCCACGCACCCGTGATGGGTGCGAAATGAGCGACCTAAAAGAGTCAGGGGCCATCGAAGTTTCAATCCACGCACCCGTGATGGGTGCGAATATGAAACGACCTGATACGGTGCATGTGATGTGGTTTCAATCCACGCACCCGTGATGGGTGCGAAGTACGTTCACGTTTATTTGACCGCTAAGGCTAAGTTTCAATCCACGCACCCGTGATGGGTGCGAAATGCAGCAACTAGCAGCTACGGCAGCTATGCAAGTTTCAATCCACGCACCCGTGATGGGTGCGAAACTTGCTGATAAGTTCTTACGGTACATGGATAAGTTTCAATCCACGCACCCGTGATGGGTGCGAAGAGACGTTGAATCACTTGCTTTACTGTCATAAACGTTTCAATCCACGCACCCGTGATGGGTGCGAAGCCTGCATCTTTACCTTTGGCCTCGCCCATGATTTGTTTCAATCCACGCACCCGTGATGGGTGCGAAGTAGCACATCAACAATGACCGAATTACTCAAAGGTTTCAATCCACGCACCCGTGATGGGTGCGAAGACTCGTTGCCATGATTAGCCCCTATAAAAAATGTTTCAATCCACGCACCCGTGATGGGTGCGAACGTTTGAACAAGACTACGCGCAGTGGCTACAAGTTTCAATCCACGCACCCGTGATGGGTGCGAACTGAATGAAGCCAAGAAGTATTTAAGTGTTCAAGTTTCAATCCACGCACCCGTGATGGGTGCGAACAGGCGCGTTGTACTTTACGGCTCACCGCAGGGCGTTTCAATCCACGCACCCGTGATGGGTGCGAACTGCCACAGCTGATAACGCAAATGCTAAAAAAGGGCGTTTCAATCCACGCACCCGTGATGGGTGCGAACAGAAAAATATGCTCGCTCGCTATCCTGACTTTGTTTCAATCCACGCACCCGTGATGGGTGCGAAAATCAAACCCGTAAAAAATTGGCGAGATGGCTGGTTTCAATCCACGCACCCGTGATGGGTGCGAATGCAAATAGCTAAGATGGATATGCTATGTGCAACGTTTCAATCCACGCACCCGTGATGGGTGCGAATCGGATATCGATGCAAACCCCCATTACTGCTTGGTTTCAATCCACGCACCCGTGATGGGTGCGAAAGCCCCTAGTTTAAGTCGCTAATAAGGTTAAGGAAAAACCTTGGAATATGCGAACGTCTAAACCATGAGCGAATTTGGCAAACATCTTGCTTACCAAGTTTTTAATGTGAGAAAATAAAGATAGTGAAATCAAGTTGTTAAATAGCATTGCGATCCCTTTGCGAGTCTCCTAGAGATTTTATGTACACTATAGGTTCGCATCGACCTTATGACAGTCAAATAGTAGGTTTAAAAGTGATTATTTATAATGATAGCGGCTAAAACAGCAATACATCGTTTAAGTCTAGCACAGGTTTTGCTCCTACGTGCTCTACTTTACTTTGCCAGTTTTTACCAAGATAGTAATAGCGCAAACTATCAACGCTATGATCGATAATATCTTCAAGCTTGGCTCTAAGCATTGCCCACTCAGCTGGATTGACCTCAATTTCAAATACTGAGTATTGTACCCGTTGCCCATAGTTCAAACAATGCTTAGCAATGTGGCGCAGACGTTTGGCACTCGATGCACCCTCTGAGCTGATATCGTAAGTGACCAATACCATCATAATAACCTTCCTTGTTTATTTATTCTTTATGCAGCAATTTATTTCCATAAAAAAGGAATATAAGCATCAATATCGCCCCTAATATGACGCGCCATAATTGTCGCCTGCAAATGCGGTAGTAAACCAAAGGGTACGGTTTCCTCAAACCATTCATGATAAATGGTTTGCTGCTTACGGTCATGCCATGCCTTAAAAAAGGTTTGCCTAGCCTCATCCTTAAGCCAAACTGCGCCATTCGCTTCAGTCTTAAAGTCTGATTTACCCAGCTGCTTTTTATTAATAAGTGATAATACAAAGCGATCGACGATAGGACGAAACTCTTCAACTAAATCTAATGCAAGTGAAGGGCGCCCAGGGCGTAGTTGATGGAATACCCCGCAAGACGGATCAAGTCCTACGGTCTCAAGTGCACTACGGCAGTCATGAGTCATTAAGGTATAAGTAAAAGAAAGTAGGGCGTTGACGGCGTCGGTCGGCGGATTGCGAGTGCGTTTAGCAAAGCTAAAATCAGGGTTGCGAATAAATTGTGGAAACACACTAAAGTAAACGCTCGCCATCTCACCCTCACGACCTAACAGGTCAGGCAAGTTTTGCGTAGTCAATATTTTATTGAGACCGCGCTCTAAGCGCTGCTGCGCTGAGTCCAAGCTTTTAATTGTAGACTCATCTAGCTGGCTTTTATAATCGCGCAGATAGCGGCGAATGACTTGGCGTTGATTATGGACTTTACCTAAGATAATACTATGACAGATTGGCTGTACGCGCTTAGGGTCGTCACTGATGCGATATTGCTCACGGCGAAGGAGTACATTGCCACTGACCGCACCTTCGATACGCGCTTGGAACTTACCATATTGATTGAGATGAGTGATGGTAATGGCGTTTTCGGTACAGTGCGCCATCAGTGCAGGTGATATCGACACTTGCCCAAAGCAGACAATCGCATCGAGCTTATGAATAGGGACGCGACCTTTGACCTCATAGTCGATATTCATAACGACGTTTTCGCCCTGTTTATTGAGCCATGCGCCTTGGGTTTGCACGAATAAGGTATTTTTTAATGAGCGCATAGGGTTTCCTAATCATTATTTTCTAGCGTTCAGCTGTGTATTTTTGAATATAGCTCTTTATTGTGCTAGGTTAAATGGACTACTTCTCAACTATTATCAAGGAATAAAACATGAGTTACTCCAATAACGAAGCTGATATGCAAAATCCTAACAAAGGGTCTGACGGTACTAACAAAGCCTATGACCAGAATCAAGGTAATAAAGGCAAGCAGTTAAATCCACAACAGCCGAAGAATGATGCGCAGCCGCAACAAAAGGATTAATAGCTTCACTGCTTTATGCAAATACATTAATAAATTAGTGATCCGTTTCTTCTAAACTGGTCACTATTTTTTTGTTTAACCAAGCCTTGGCATTTTTATTAAAAACCTTAGGATGGCAGATGTCTTTGAGTGAACAATTTCGGCATTTACTGGTACTATAACTTGGCTTTGGCGTCTGCTTAGATTCAATAATATGCCGACACTCGTTAATCGCATCTAAGGTAATTTGCCGCAGCTCCTCATCAAAACCTACCGTATGACGGCGACGGGTTTTACCATAAAACAGCGCGCCCTCACTGACGGTGCAATCATGCATATCTTCTAAGCATAGTGCTTGCGCGCACAATTGCACTTCATCCGCACGATGTGATTTGGGCTTACCGCGTTTGTATTCGATAGGAAACGGAATTTGTGCGCCTGTATCATCGGTGTGATATTCGACCACATCAGCAACCCCCTCTAATCCAAGTGCGCGATGGCCAAGCGGTAGCGTGCGCACGGTCTTTATATTGCCACGCGTATCGTGTCCGCCACTGTTGACCTTTTCGTGCATGACTTGCCCTTCGGCAGTAAAGACATTCTCCGCCCACGCGCACTCAAGCTCAATCAGCGCAAACTGACGCGGACAGAATAAGTAATGCTGCAAGCGGGATAGGTAGAGGGTTTGCATTTGTGTCCGCCTTTTTAATTAAAAAGGTGAGCAAGCGCTTATCGTTTACGCCTGCTCAATATCTATGACGATACGAAAAGTTAAAGGTTAAAACCCTTCAATAATATTAGGCTCTAATTCTGCTAAAGCTGACTTTAACGCGTCTTCATCAAATGCGCCGTGATTATCAAGCAATTCTTTTAAACTGCGATGCACCTTAGCAGATGAGTGTTGCCCTGATTTGCTGCTATGTTCCCACCAAATGACCTTTTTGACCTGCATGCTGCCTTCAGGACGAGCAGAGGAAGCGTCACCTTCGAACAGCTTAGGGAGTATCTCTTTGATCTTGTCGGCATCAGCATCACTAAAACCTGTACGTTCCGCCAGTTGCGGCGTAATCGCACCATAAGTCACATAGATGCCTTTATCCACGCGGTGCTTCATACCCATCGTATCGCTGCCTTTTTTCGTACCATCGCCTTCACCACTGACGCTTTTGGTGATTTGGGTACTGGTGATATCAACAGGCTGTAAGCTAAAGGCAGATTGAATACTGACAGGACCACGGATAGGGATAGAGACACCATCAGCATTTTTAGCATCTGCTTTAAAGGCAAACACTTGACCAAAGGCACGTACATCGAACCATTTTTCACAAGCTTTTTGCGCTGTTTCATCACGTTTGGCTTCAATGTTTTCTTTTTTGTTGGCTTCAAAGGCGTTTTTGCCTAAACCAACGTCTTCGTCATAAGCACGATTTTTTAAGCTGGTCATGCCATCCGTTTTTTTCTCATCCGACTGTACAAAAATAGTTTCACCCGCCTCTTGTAGTCGATCGCGGATTTTGCGTTTTAGACACACATCAGTAATCTCGCCATTCCCTGCAAAGTCAGTACGAGGACGGTTACCGTTTAGGGGGTCGCCGTTTGGATTGGCATTATTCACTTCAATAATGATGGCAAAATCAATTTTATGGTTTAAAGTATTTTCGTTGGCGCTCATGAGGTTTCCTCTTATTTGTCATTAAAAAAATAGGGTGTTGTTGGACACTGATTGGGTTATGCAGCATCGCTATCATTTTCTACTTCGGCTTTCGCGTACTCTTTGTCTAATTTAAATTGCATTTTTTGGCTGTGATATCCTAATAAAAATTCTCCCGATAATGCTGAATCATCGGTAAAACGGTCGCTGGTAAATGCACTCATAATTTCATCAATCAGCTGCTGTTTTTTAGCCAAGTAGCCGCCACGATTGGATTTTAGGCGGTTTTCATAAGGCTTTAGTGCCAGCTCAATGTTGCGCCATGTGGTAAAAGGTCGATTGGCGAACTGTTGCATATAGCGCTGGGCGGTGGTGTTGCGCTTTTCTCCAGCGACATATAGCGCGAGGCTTTCGATGTCTTCAGCAACTGCCAATAAACGTCCGTATAGATAGTCTCGGCTGGTAAGCTCAGGTTGTAGTGCCACGGTATAGCTCCTTTTTTTATCGTCTGATTGTCTTAAATAATAGCCACGGTATAAGGCGCACGCTGTACTTAGCGCCTGCTCCCACTCCCAGTGCTCAAGGGCCAGTGGGTTACAAGCGCGTTTGATGCACAGCTCGACCAGCTGTCTAGGAAAGCGGCGTGCTTCTCCTTCAACGATACAGGGCAATACTTGAGCGACCACTTGTTTCTTTAACGCATCGGACAGGCGTGCGCCATAGGCAACCTGTGCAATCTGCTTTGGGGTAGGCGATTGAATACCCAGTCGTTGTTGGTTGCTGTCATCATCTCTATAAGTGTGATACCACGCAAACTGCGTATACCACGCTTGTAAGGCGTCTATATATTCACTGGGCATACTTTCATGGTAGTACGTCACCGCCATACGTCCAGGGGTGGCGGCCTCTAAGCTAATAATAGAGATTTGCTGATGCTCGGGCAGTTGTTGGCGGTAGCCTTGTAAGGTATTGCGTAAATGTGTGGCAAAGCGATAACCCAAGTCGTTACGGTGCTGAAACGTAGGTTCTGTGTCTGATGCTTCGTCATCGTCATATTCTTCAAAGTCATTACCGTCGTTGTCAGATGTCTTAGAGGCGTCTAGTACGTCCAGCGGTGCGGCGACGCTGGTTGGTTGCGGCACTTCGATACCTGATATTGACCATGCAACGATGGCTTGTCCCGCTTCTTCGCGTCCTTGTCGCGACAGCAGCCATGATAGCGCGGCGTGCGCCTTTTCGGTGACCACGGCGCTAATACCTGCTGCCTGCATACCTGTTGTATCGGTAAAGCGACCACGAAACGTGTAGCCTGTCGCATCATTAGCAGAGATGAGTTTGGCATTGGTCGCGCTGCGTAAGATGCGGTTGGGGTGCTTGCTGGCGAGTGGACTGGTGTTACCAGTGATATAACAAAAGCCATCGGTACTGTCTAAAGTGGCGTAAAACTGCTGCCATGCGGCAAACAAGCTGTCATCACGCCATGTCTCGGTGACGTGCTGAATAGGACTGTCTAAACTACTGGCAATGACATTCCACGCAATAAATGCCGCCCCTTGATCGAAGACGCCTTTGTTTTTATTGAGCGCCGCTAAAATGCTATCGGGATAATCGCTGGCTTGTTCAGGGTAGGCAAGCTTGCTTTGGTCATCAGGGTCAGTAATTAAAACATGAGCGTCGATTAAATCTTTGACCAGTGTGCCTTTTTTGACGTAAGTTAAGACGGCTTGTGCTTTGGGATGTGAATGTTCGGAGCTGCACCATGTAGATAATATGTCTTCATATAATGGATACAAATCTTTTTTATTCTGACTGTAATCAAAAAAATCTTTAGCAACATATTGCAGCTTATCGGATAGTGGATGTGCTACTGCACCCGATGTGCGATTGGCAGAGTCATTGGTCGCAGGAATGGCAAGGTATTTTGACTTAACTTTGCCATTGTCGTCGCGGCACACCTCAGCACGGACAAAGTCACCTTTGACGTTAATGGTGACGATAATTTGCACGTTTTGATTGACATGATAATAAGGCATCAGCTTCTGGTCTTGCGCTTGGATGTCGGCGTTTTGACTGGCGGCTTCATAGGTTTGGTAAAGTCGTTGTAACCAGCTCATAACGAGGCCTCCGTCTGACTTACTGACTGCATGTTATTATCAAGCGCAAAGTCTTTGGCGCTCATATTGCGGACAAAGCGGTTTGGCATCCCGTTTTGGGCATCTAGCGTTAAGTTGTCTGTAGGCTTTGGAAAATCAATAACGCCAAAGTGCATAACGGCTTGCCAAAATCGGCTGTGCAGTGCGTCCAAGCCAGTCTCGTCAGGGTAGGCAAAACTATGAAACATCAAGCCATAACCCAGTTCATCAACGTCATCATAAGCACCTTTACCGCTACCAAACTCGCAAGGCTCAACATAGCCTTGGCATTCGCGTGTACCTAAAAAGATGTCTTGGCGTCCGCCTTTATTCAGCATGCGCTGGGCAATACTGTAATGTTTGCCATCAATGCGGTCAGCGGCCAACTCGGGGCGGTGCATGTTCCATTCAAAGTGCGCTTGCACTTGATAGGCGACATCATGCAAATAGGTGTAATACGCCAAGTCGTTACCGCTTTCATTAAACTTAATCGGCTTGACACCTTTGGTTTGTGTGCGGATAGGATTGACGACGCGCACTCTGTCGATATACCAGATGATGGAGGGTTTCCAGTAAATAGATTTACAAACCCCTTTTAACGCCTCATAAGTCGGCAGATGATAGCTGGTTTTTTCGCCACCAATACGAGTGATGGGGTCGGTAAACAGGGCATGACGCCCTGTAAGTAAAAATTCAATTTGGTTTTCTTTCATATCATGTCAGTTCCTTTTATTGAGTAATGCAAGTCTCAAAAAGAAACTTGCATCAATAATATGTCTAATACGTCAGACTATTATCTAACCAGTCGATAATATTCTTTGAACCAAAACCAGAATAAGGTTTTTTCAGTGTAATTATCCAAATGGTGTCATTAGCATCTATTAAATTTTCAAATTGTGAGTAAACTTGGCTTGGAGTTAAGGAAGTGGTGATTGCGTAACTTGACTCGGAAAGTCTAGCCCAACCTCCAAAGCTTTTGATTTTTTCCAGAACTTTGGCATGTTTTTGTCCGGGCGAATTTAAATCGTAAGTAACTAGTAGAGCCGCCATAAATCTTTTCCTTCTATGATGAATGAATGTAATCAATGACTACATACTCATACTATAGCTAATAATTTATAATTACAAGTTCTATAAGCTAAAAAGGCTATGTTGAGATATATTGTTTTATGGTATAATTACTATTCATCATTTTATGATGTGGATTGAAACTATAAGCTAAATAGGCTAGAAAGCACTTGGCAACGTCTGTCTTACCACAGTCGTTGCCATTTTTGTTTAACCTACTACATTCCAAAATCCATAAAATCCAGCTTGCCATCACCTGCGATATTCAGCCCCATCTGTGCATCATAAAACGTCTCTGATAGAGTAAGAATGCCAGTGTCTCGTACTTGGTGAATGGCGTTTTCGTCCATGAGTTTATCCAACATAAATGGAAAGACATTGATACTGTACTGCTGGGCGTCGTGTACCAGCTGATAAAAGTGATTGTCACTCACGCTTGTATTGTAAAGGGCACTAATCAAGTGCCGTCCTTCCTCAAGATACGGCACAATAATGGCTTTGGTTGGTGCGTCGATGGCTTTAAATGTGCGCCCTGCGTCCATAAAGGACTGCCAAAGCTGCGGAAATTGCTCGGCTTGATGCCGCTGCGCATTGTTATTATTAGTCAATGGATTGGTGCTATTACTGCTCAGCCAGTTATATAAGGTTTCGGTACCTGCAGATTTACCTTTACTGTCTTTAATGGGATATGCCATTTCTTTTATACCGTGCTCGGTCTGATAGTAGTGATGGAAAAACTGCTGCATGATGTCGGGGTGCAGCAAATGTACATCGCCATACGCGTCATGCGCCCATTGGGACAGAATATTGCTCATGATGGCCTTGCCTTGAGCGATGGTAGGCAGTTTACTTAGGTTTTCGCTCTCTGGACGTACGATAAATACTTGCCCTTTGACAGGCTTGTCTTGGTCGTCACGCATCTCACCATGACGGTTACAGCGTCCCGCCGCCTGCGCAATACTATCAAGCCCTACTAAAAAGCGCACGATGGAACGAAACGACACATCCACGCCAGCTTCAATCAGTTGGGTTGATATAACCAAAGTCGGTAAACCTTGTTTTAAACGGTTTCTAATTTGGTCTAATAAGTCTTTACGGTGGCGAGCGCATTGGGACGTACTTAAATGATATAGCTCGTTTTCAGGCACGGTGTCTGATAGTTTCTGATACAGCTGACTGGCCCACGTCTTAGTATTAACGATAACCAAGGTGCTGCTAAATTGAGCAAAATTATGATTAACATAATTTGTCAAGCCATCTAAATCTTGAGGGTTTTTAGTATGGTCATGAATATCGACGCGCTGCAAAGTATCGAATAGGGTATGTAGCTGAGTGCGCTCGCCAATGATTTCGGTAGCAGAGTTCAAGCTGCCATTGTGTGCTATCGGTAAATTGTCCAGTACGGGCTGGGTGGCGGTGCACAGCACGGCGCTAGAGTTGGCGTGAGTGGTCAAAAAATTGAGCGCGCTACAAAATAGGTAGTAGCAATTCATTGGTAATGTCTGTATCTCATCAAAAATGAGCACCGCACGGCTTAGCTGATGCAAGCGTCTGACGCCTTTGGTGCCGCCGCCAAAGCAGCTTTCTAAAAACTGTACCATGGTGGTAAATACAATGGGAGCGTTCCAATTATCCATAATCAGTTTGCTCTGCCACGTCTGTACGTCAGGCTCTAGGTTTGAATGTTGTTCTAACACCCATTGACCATCAAAGACACCTTTGGGGCCTTCTTCTTCTAAAATTTTGCGCACCTCAGCAGCGTTTTGTTCAATGATGCTGGTAAAAGGGATGATATAGATAATGCGGTCGAGGTTGTGGCGTTTAGCATGCTGCACAGCAAAGCGCAGGCTGGCAAGCGTTTTGCCGCCACCTGTTGGTACGGTCAAAGTAAAAATACCTTGGTCAGACTGCGCCGCGTGTAGGCAGGTTTGAGCGATGTGGTTACGTTGTTCGTTGATTGGGTTTGGCGGGCTGTGCTCTGCTTTATCAGCGAAGCCTTGATAAAGGGTTTCGATTTTATCTATCGCGATTTGCCAGTTTGGTCGCTTATAGTCTAAAAGATGGGCTTGATTTGGGTGTTCGAAGGCGATGCTGTTGCTACGGTCAGCATCAATCAGACAGCTAAACAGTAAACGAGTCAAAAATCCCAAATAAAAGTCTTTTTGCTTGTCCGTAGCGCGACTATCAGCCATGATTTTTTTGACAATGCCTTGAAACTCTTTAAGCGTGTCTTTTTTAAAGCTGTCATCCAATTGCGCAAACAGCTGCTCTTGCTTGGCACGCTCTAGGGCTTGGGTATAGTGGGTTTTTTCTTCAGGTTTGTTTTTGCGGTTGAGTAAATATGGTTGGGCATTTTGTCCGACGACATTAACAAGACCGCTATGATGTGATGCCACGCAAATGAACATCATATCCGCCAGTAGTTGCCCCTCATAGCGGCGGATTTTTTGTTGTGTATGTGCTTTTAGATAACTTGAGCCTAATTTTTCAAACTGCTCTTTAAGATAAATAGCGCCCGCTGTAGAGTGGTCCACTGAGCCTTTCGTTGGTTTCCCTCTACGTAATATTTCAGCCTCTTCATCTTCATCTAAACCCAGTTCTTTATAGTTATCATGGATGACACACTCTTTTATATATTCTTGAAACGCCGTGCTGTATTTGCCAAGGTCATGTACCAGTCCAATCAATTCACCTGATAATGGCAGCCCGATTTTCAGGGCTAGCGCCCTACTTATTTCTGCCGTTCCTGTTAAATGATCATAGAGTAGCTGCTCAGCGCCATCACTTTGCCGTACATGCGCAATAAACTTCTGCTCAAGAGAGTCTGCTTGCTTATTTTGAATATTTAGATTTTTCATTGGTGCGCTATTATCCAAACATAAGTTGTTTAAAATATTTAGGATAACAATATCTTAATTTAGTAAGGGTAACAACATATAATTGAAGCATTCGCGACAACAAATGTCGTTAAAGATTTAAAAGGCAATAAAAAACCAGATAACCTAAGTTATCTGGTAATTAATTACACTTATTAGTCTATCTACTTACAGTAATCTGACCACCTGAAAAGCTGATACACCCCTCACAAAACCAAGAGCGCAAACTTCTTGCATAAGGTATATCTGCTGGTACATCAAGCTGGTATGGACGACCACAGTACTCACAGTGTACGTCATCTAAATAAACCTGACATTTTGCAAGTGTAGCAAACAATTCATCAAACTCTATGTTGTGGTCGTAACAAAGCAGTTCTAAATGCGCTATATAATCACTGGGCGACACATAGGACCAATACTCATGGCACAAACGCTTTTTTGTATCATCAAAAGCTGAATCAAAGACGAAGTTCATGCTCATAATACCCTCCTTAGTATCCATAGCCAGTTTGTGGTAGTAGCTCGTAGAGCTCACTCTGTAGCTGACTACACATATCATCAACGACATAGTCAGGATTGACATCTAAGCGCGTCTGAACCCATATGCGCAGCGCCATATAATTATCAAAGCAACTATCAATACTTAGGAACCTAGCCAAACCAGTACCTGACTGAATACAGAGCTCACAAATGAGGTAGTTAGCAATATTATCTGCGCCATTACTGACATAGCCACTAGGTTTAAACGTCGCATGCAATATATCGTAATCAATCATCTTCATTGTGAGGCCCCTTATCGGTAGATACCTGAGCAATCTGACTGCGATTGACCAATGCTTCAAATGCACTACCATCCTGCCGAGTCATATTCGGTACGTAACGGCTATACGTGTTGAATAGCATCTTGGTCGTAGAGTGTCCCATTTGACTGGCAATCCATTCAGGACTTTCGCCAGCAGCCAACCATAGCGTCGCTGCAGTATGACGAGTCTGATAAGCATTGCGCTTTTTCAGACCTAAAATTTTAAGAGTTGGATGCCAAACACGCTTATTCACGTTGTTGTAATCAAGTGGTTCACCCGTATGCGCGCAGAACACATAGTCAGAACGCTTGTATGTAATGTCTTGCTGCTCCACTAGGGCCTCATATACCCAAGGAGACATCTGAATAGCTCTATAAGACTCCTGCGTCTTAGGCGGTACGATCTTACCTTTGACCAAAGCTTGCTTAATGACAATCTCGCGACGATTAAAGTCGATATTTTCCCAAGTTAAGCCATCGATCTCACTCGTACGCATACCTGTAAAGAATCTTACTAAGTAATAGTTACGATAGTCTTCCCTAACGCCGTTAATGAACGTCCAAACCTCCTCAAGCGTGAAAGGTTGAATATCAGTCTTAGGCTCCTTAAGGGATTTAATATCGTAGTAAGGGTTTTCAAAATGGTAGCGTTTAGAGGCTTCTTTTAGTATCATACCTAAAGGTACCATTATCGAATTGATGCGTGCCGCTGACAGATGTTTGTTAGCTTTTCCGTACGTTACTTTGGCGAGCGATGAACGGAAGGCTAATACATCTGTCTTTTTTATGATATGAATAGGCTTAGTGCCAAACTTAGGCAATAAATACATATCAATAATTTCTTTAATCTTACGTTTGTAAGTATCACGCCATTCGATCTCTTTTTCAGAAAACCATAGCAGCGCAAATTCCTTAAATGAAAGGACGTCACTTTGAAGACAGTCCTTGCGATCACTTAACGCCATCATCTCATCGCATTTATCGCTTTTGGGGAAATACTTAGCATAACTAAATATGCCCAAGGTAATCTCTGCTTCCATTTTTTCAATCACTTTTTCAAGCTTTTTACGATTCGCTGGCGTGTCAATGAGGTTTGTCGTCTCCCTACAGCGTTTGTTCATATAGCGAAAGTCGACAAATAGCATATTGCTACCCTTACGTGTCCTAATACTAGCCATGATAGTTCTCCTTATTGTAGTGCCATAGCGTTGATGCTACCGGTAATACCAGTACGCATATCTTTTTCGATCTCTTCCCAAACATATAAAATTTTGCGTCCACCAAACGGCCGGATGTAATGAATACCTTCGATAAGCACAGTATCTTTGAGCTCATTACGTATCGTACGAGGGTTATACTTAATGAGCTCAGAAAGCTCTTGGGTAGTTAGGTAGGTATGTGACATAATAAATTCCTTATAAGCCAATTAAATAACTAGATTGTTTTATCGAGATAACAAATAATTTTATGAAAGTATTTTGTTGTTCGATAGAAGTACTTTACTAGCTATCGTAAGTCGATGCAAGTACTTTTTTAGTCTATTGAGGAATTATTGATGATTTTATGTAATTTACCGGTACTACTAGCTGAACGGCGTATGAAAGTGGCAGATTTGATAAGAATGACAGGAATTAGCAAGTCGACTATGCACAAGATCTATAATGAGCAAACATCAAGAATCGATTTCGAGACTATGGATAAAATTTGTGAGGCATTAAATATTGAGGTAGGTGATTTATTTACTTATGTACCTAACGAGTCGCTAGATGAAGAAAAGTAAATTAGTTTTAGGGTGGTTTTA
This sequence comes from Psychrobacter pacificensis, assembly GCF_018336615.1. Classification (NCBI taxonomy): domain Bacteria; kingdom Pseudomonadati; phylum Pseudomonadota; class Gammaproteobacteria; order Moraxellales; family Moraxellaceae; genus Psychrobacter; species Psychrobacter pacificensis. The sequence goes on from NZ_CP048752.1 coordinate 954,013, forward strand.
GAACAACTAGAGTAGAGGTCAAAAAGACTATATTGATAAATAGGAAAAATTAAGGGAAGGCGCAACTTGGGCACATTTTGGGCACACAGATTTTTCAGTGCTAATTGTTTAAATGTAGAAAGGTCTAAAGTCTAATTAATATTAATCTATCTATTCCGCCACAGCCCTTATATCTCAGGCATAAAAAAAGCCCCAATCTTAAGATTGGGGCTTTTCGAATCTGGTAGGCGTAATCGGATTCGAACCAACGACCTCTACCATGTCAAGGTAGCGCTCTAACCAACTGAGCTATACGCCTATTTAGGCCATGCATTTTAGCAAGTTTTTCAGACTTTGCAAGCCTTTTTTATAATTATCTTATTTTATTATCATAGTATTTGACGTCGCGCGTTATTATCAAACACTACAGTATGTTTTTTATGTATATTTTCTAAATATTTATTTTAACCAGTTTAGTTTTTATTGTTAATAACAGAGTAAAACTTAATGGGTAAGCTCTTATAACTGATATCATATTCCTCTAACGAATGTGGTTGTCATAAGAGCAATGATGTAAAGTCATTTGTGTCAACTAGGTATTCAACGAAAATTAGAATTAGTCGGAGAATGACATGGGCTTATTGGTAGATGGTAAGTGGCAAGACAAATGGTACGACACGGAAGAAAACGGCGGGCGATTTGAGCGTGAAGATGCCGGGTTTAGGAACTGGATCACCGCAGATGGTAGTGCAGGTCCTACGGGCGTAGGCGGGTTTAAGGCTGAGCCTGATCGCTATCACCTGTACGTGTCGCTAGCCTGTCCTTGGGCACACCGTACTTTAATTTATCGTAAGCTCAAAGGTTTGGAGCAGATCATTCCGATCTCTGTGGTCAACCCTTACATGGGAGAGAATGGTTGGACGTTTGCAGAGGGCGAGGGAGTAATCCCTGATCCGCTTATCCATGCAGATTATGCTTATGAGCTTTATATTAAAGCAAAACCCAATTATACGGGACGGGTTACTGTTCCGATTTTATGGGACAAAAAGACCAATACGATTGTGAGTAATGAATCATCAGAGATCATTCGTATGTTTAATTCAGCTTTTGACGACGTTGGCGCTCTGGCAGGCGATTTCTCGCCAGCATCGTTATTGCCAGAAATCGATGATATCAATGCGTTTGTCTATACGACGATTAATAATGGGGTGTACAAGGCTGGATTTTCGACCACACAAGAGGCTTATGAAGAGGCGGTGATTGAGCTGTTTGCTGCATTAGATACACTGGAAGCGCGCCTAGCAGATAAGCGTTACCTCACAGGGAGCACTATCACCGAAGCGGATTGGCGACTGTTTACCACCTTAGTTCGTTTTGACGCGGTCTATGTTGGGCATTTTAAATGCAACCTACGCCGCATTATCGACTATCCAAACCTGTGGGGATATCTGCGTGATCTATACCAAGTTCCAGGTATCGCTGAGACCGTGAATATGGAGCACATCAAGCAGCACTATTACACCAGCCACGCCAATATCAACCCCACTCGTATCATCCCTATTGGCCCTGCTATTGATTTTACAACAGCCCATCATCGTGATCAGCTATAGACATGTTTGCTTTATACATGTGAACAAAAAAGGCTAAGCATAAATAGAATTTCAATAAAAAACACCCCAGCGACTATGAAGCAGCTGGGAAGCAGCTGGGGTGTTTTACAATGTAAAAGGCATTTTAATTGATATTAACCATTATTTAACTGCCGAGCTGCCTCAAGTGCAAAGTAAGTCAAGATACCATCGGCACCGGCGCGGCGAAAACCAATAAGCGATTCTAGGATCACCGCATCAGTCAGCCAGCCGTTTTGAATAGCTGCCATGTGCATCGCGTATTCGCCGGAGACTTGATAGGCAAAAGTCGGTACGCCAAAGGTGTCTTTGACTTCACGGATCAGATCGAGATAGGGCTGACCAGGCTTAATCATCACCATATCTGCGCCCTCATTGATGTCCATCGCCACTTCGTGCAAAGCTTCAGCGCGGTTACCAAAGTCCATCTGATATTGTTTTTTATGACCGCCTTTTAGGTTGCCGGCGCTACCGACTGCATCACGGAACGGCCCATAATAAGCAGAAGCGTATTTGGCAGAGTAAGCCATGATAGCGGTATTGACAAGACCTTCGCTTTCAAAGGCATCACGCATGGCTTTGATACGGCCATCCATCATATCACTTGGAGAGATGATATCAGCGCCAGCTCTAGCATGGACGAGTGCTTGCTTGACCAGCACCTCAACGGTGTCATCATTGACCACATAACCACTGTCATCAAGCAAGCCGTCTTGACCGTGTGACGTATAAGGGTCGAGCGCCACATCGGTCATCACCACCATCTCAGGCACTGCGTCTTTTAGTGCTGCTACGGCACGCGCGCTTAGTCCATTCTCATCATAGGCCGCTTTGCCATCAGGAGTTTTTAGCGAGTTGTCGATAACAGGGAAAATATCGATAGTCGTCACGCCCTCGCTTAAAAGCTCTTTGGCATAATTAATCAATAGGTCTATCGATAAGCGCTCAACGCCCGGCATACTGGCGATGGCCTCGCGCTGATTACTACCTTCTAATACAAATACTGGGGCTATGAAATGTTTGGGGTGAAGCTCGACTTCACGAATCATAGCACGGATATTATCGTTGTAGCGCAAGCGGCGCAGGCGAGTCTCGGGGAATTGACGATTAAACGTATAAGACATTGTTTTTTCCTTATTATTAGTTTTAGTAAGTTTGAGGGGTAATCATTAAATAAGTAAAGCATCAGATGCAGCTAAAATTTTTAGCTTTTATATATAGCTACTATTTATATATAACTACTAAAGGTAGCACATAACAACAAAAAGCCCCACCAAGAAGGTAGAGCTAATTGTTATAAAAATAATACGCTAGCTAGTTATCAAATGTTATATAACCATCTTTATGGAGTGACAATCTGTGGCACTGGTACTTGCTCAGTAGGTGTCTCTTCAGTCAATACCCCAACCGCTGCATCAGCGTCGTTGTCATTATCGATATCGACAATCGCAGTCGGCTTAAAGTCAACCTTCACAGGCGTCTGTGCTTGTTTGATAGCGGCGGCTTCTGGTGCTGCAGCTACTCGCGCTGAGCTAGCAGCGTCGATAGCATAGGCCGCTTGCGACTCGGCATCTTTGGTTAATAAAGTACCAACTTGGGCCAAGTTAGTATATTGCGGAACCGGAATCGCGACAGGTGTATCGAGATTGGCACCGCCGCCAAGCGCTTGATATAGCTCGATTTGACTGATGATTTTTTGTAGCTCTAAGTCTAGAATGCCTTGTTGAGTGTCAAACAATGAGCGCTGAGCATCAAGGACATCGAGATAGTTTGAGATACCAGCTTTAAAGCGCGCATCAGCAATCTCATAAGTCTGATCAAAGTTATCTTGCAGGCGGTACTGAGCTGCGAGCTGCTCGCCTAGAGTTGCGCGAGTAGCGAGCACATCGGAGACCTCACGGAACGCCGTTTGAATTGAGCGCTCATAGCTGGCAAGCGTTTGTTCGCGCTCGATTTGTGCGACATCGTAGTTTGCATCCAAACGTCCAGCATCAAAGATGGGTACGCTGATATTAGGGCCAAATGACCAGCCGACTGCATCATTATCGAACAAGTCGCTCAAGCCATCGCTACGGACACCAACGCTACTGGCTAAGCTTATCGTTGGGAAATAAGCGGCACGGGCGACAGCGATATTTGCGCCCGCGGCTTTTAGATCGTATTCCGCTTGTAATACATCAGGGCGATAGCGTAGCAGCTCGCTTGGCAAGCCGGCACTAAACACCTCGTGATTGGTGATATTGCTGACAGCGGGTGCTGGGATAAGCTCAGTAGGTACCGGCGCTCCTAATAAGAACTGCAGAGCATTTCTGGAGGTCAAAATACTGCTTTGCGCACGTAGTACCGCAAGTCTTGCACTCTCTAAAGCTGCTGCAGATTGCAAGGAAGGCAGCTTAGGATCAATACCGGCTTTAAAGCGCTCTTGCGCAATAAACAACGAGCGCTCACGGCTCTCAACAGTTGCCTCGGCGAGTTTGAGCTGCGCTAAGCTATAGCTAAGATTCGCGTAGCTCTGCGCGATATTACTAATCAGACTAATTTGAATAGAGTCTTTGGCTGCCGTCGTTGACAAAAATCTCTGCAACGCTTGATCTTTTAGGCTATCGATTCGGCCCCAAAAGTCCAGCTCATAGCTTGCCAAACCGAGATTGACACTGTAGCTATCTGTCGTCTGTCTACCGCCAGTACTGCCAAAAGGCGTCTCAACGCGCGGAGAGGATTGGCTTTGGCGTGAGTATTCTGCTTGACCATTGATAGTCGGCAAATCATTAATATCAGTAATACGATACTGCGCGCGCGCTTTTTCGATAGCCAAACGGGCACTCTCAAAGTCTTTGTTATTTTCCAGTCCTAACGCAATCAGAGCTTTTAGGCGCTCATCGCTATAAAAGTCCTGCCAGCGCTGTCCTGCGATACTTGGCTGCTCAGAGGTGCTGACAGTCTCATCACCAAAAGCGCCATAAGCTTGCTCGATCGGAAGGTTAGGCTCAGCGAGAACGGGGCTTGTATCTGCTTTAGGGATAGTATTACAAGCGGCCATACTCAGAGCCAAAAAGCTCAGGCCAAGTAGGCGCGATGATTTACCAGTAGCTAGTAAAGCTTTAGAGCTTATCGCTCTTACGGCTGAGTTAGAGGTTAAGAATAAAGAACTCATTGTGTATTATCTCCAAAGCTTACAGGCTGATAACTCGCAGGAGGAGTTAATGATTGCTTATCTTCTGTAGGGGCAGATGGGACCGGATTATCACCGCCGCCGTTACCACTTGGATGGTTATCATCATCATCCCCTTTACCATTGTGAGCTTCATTGCCCTTATAAGGGAACATACCACGCACCCAAATATAGAACATCGGAATAAAGAAGATACCTAGTAAAGTGGCACTAACCACACCACCTACGACACTGGTACCAATAGCAGTTTGGCTGCCTGACCCTGCGCCAGTAGCTATGGCTAATGGCACAACACCGATACCAAAGGCAAGCGAGGTCATAATAATTGGACGTAGACGTTGTCGCGCTGCGGTCATGACGGCCTCTCTGAGACTATAGCCTTCTTCTTGGTGCTCTTTGGCAAATTCAATAATCAAGATGGCGTTTTTGGCGGACAAACCAACGACGGTGAGTAGACCCACTTGCAAGTAGATGTCGTTAGCAAAACCGCGTAACCACGTAAATATCACCGCACCCAATACCCCAAGTGGAATAACCAATAGGACAGAGAAGGGGATAGACCAGCTCTCATAAAGCGCAGCTAGACATAAGAAGACAACTAGAATCGATAGCGCATAAAGCATAGGAGCTTGCGAGCCTGATTTTTGTTCTTCAAGTGATAACCCAGTCCATTCGTAACCGATACCTTCAGGGAGCTGACTGATCATGTTCTCCATAGCTGACATGGCTTCACCAGTACTAAGACCAGGTGCCGCATTACCTTGAATATTCATCGAAGGTAAGCTGTTATAACGAGTCAAACGCGGTGAGCCTGACTGCCATTCGCTACTTGAGAAAGCATCGAAAGAGACCATGTTACCGGTTTCGCCGCGCACATACCACTTGCCGATGTCATCAGGATTGGTACGGCTACTGGCTTCACCTTGAACATAGACACGCTTGATACGGCCACGATCGATAAAGTCATTGATGTAGCTTGAGCCCCAGGCGGTCGAGATAACGCTATTGATACTGCCTAAAGATAGACCATAAGCGGCGGCTTGTTCTTGATTGATATTGACTTTGAGCTGCGGTGCATCTTCTTGACCATTAGGACGTACGCCTGCCACATTTTCGTTTTGTCCAGCCATACCTAGCAGCATATTACGGGCTTCAAGTAACCCTTCGTGTCCAAGGTTACCCACATCTTGTAGCATCAAATCAAAACCACTGGCATTACCAAGCTCAGTAATCGCAGGCGGTACGATAGCAAAAACTTGCGCTTCATTTAACTGGGTAAAGAAATAACCCATGGCGCGATCTGCTACCGCTTGTGCGGTATTCTCTTCCCCAGAGCGCTCCTCCCAATCTGACAGTCGAACGAATGCCAGACCCATGTTTTGGCCTTGACCTGCAAAACTAAAACCAGCAACGGTAAAGACAGAGGCAATATTGTCGCCTTCTTGCGTGTCGTAATAATTACTGACTTTATCGAGCACGTCTTGTGTTTCATCTAGCGTAGAGCCTGCCGGTAGCTGGACTAAGGTGAACATAATACCTTGGTCTTCTTCAGGCAAGAACGAGCCTGGAATACGTAAGAACACCACTGCCATAATACCGATAATTGCCGCATAGCCGATTAAATATAGCCACTTTAAATTAAAGCTCTTACCGACAAAGTTTTCATATGAGCGGCTTAGCTTAAAGAAGCCGCGGTTGAACCAGCCAAAGAAGCCTTTTTGTTGTTCAGTACTGCCTTTTTCATGGCTCTTACCACGTTTTAGCAAGGTCACACATAGGGCAGGGGTGAAGATTAGAGCCACCATGGCTGACAGCGCCATGCTCGTGATCAAGGTGATAGAGAACTGACGATAAATAACACCTGTCGATCCCCCAAAGAAGGCCATCGGTAAAAATACGGCAGACAAAATCAGCGCAATACCAATAACGACCTTACTGATCTCGCCCATCGACTGAATGGTGGCATCTTTGACCGAAATATCAGGGTCTTCTTCTAATATTCGCTCGACGTTTTCGACGACAACGATCGCATCATCAACCAGTAGACCGATGGACAGTACCATTGCAAACATCGTCAATACGTTGATACTAAACCCTGCGATATAAAGCACCGCAAACGTACCTAAGAGTACGACAGGGACAGCAAGAGTAGGAATGATGGTGGCGCGCCAGTTCTGCAAGAAGACAAACATCACGATAAAGACGAGTACAATCGCCTCGATAAGTGTCTTGACGACTTGCTCGATTGATAAGCGTACAAAGGGCGTGGTGTCATAAGGGACAACAGAGCTTAGGCCTGCTGGGAAGTTGGTTTCTAGCTCGGCTATACGTGCGCCGACCGCCTCACGGGTCTCTAGCGCGTTTGCGCCTGCAGCCAATGAGATACCTAGAGCTGCCGCTTCTTGACCGTTATACAAGGAGATGACGCTATAGTTTTCACTGCCGATTTCGACATCAGCGACATCGCCGAGGCGTACTTGCGCGCCTGAGCTGTCTGTCTTTAGTAGAATGTTTCTAAACTCTTCTGGAGTCTGCAGGTAGCTTTGTACACTGACGGTGGCATTGATAACCTGCTGATCAGTGTCGGCTGGCGCCTGTCCTAATTGACCAGCTGAGACTTGTGCGTTCTGCGCGCGTACAGCGCTGACCACGTCAGAGGGCATCATGTTATAGCTACGTAATCGCGCAGGATCTAGCCAGATACGCATGGCGTAAGAGGAGCCAAACACTTGCACTTCACCAACCCCTTCCACACGACTGATTGAGTCAAGCACATTGGAGTTGATATAATCGGCAATATCAGCACGATCCATACTGCCATCTTCAGAAATAAATGCCTGCACCATCATAAAGCTACTGGAGGACTTATTGACGTTGACGCCTTGGCGCTGAACAGCCTCAGGCAACGCGCTCATCGCCGCTTGCAGTTTATTTTGTACTTGTACTTGCGCCGTATCAGGGTCGGTACCGTTTTCAAAAGTGAGCGTCACTGAAGCGCTACCGTTTGAGGAACTCGTCGATGACATATACATCAGCCCATCTAGGCCTTTCATGCGCTGCTCAATAATCTGCACCACAGAGTTTTCGACCGTTTGCGCGTTTGCACCAGGATAAGTGGCACTAACAGAAACGGTGGGCGGTGCGATACGCGGATACTGCTCAATCGGCAAATTAACAACCGAGATTACCCCGATAAGCATGACCAAAATGGCCAACACCCATGCAAAAATAGGGCGATCAATAAAAAAACGTGACATAGTATATCCCTAGGTCTTCCTATCTTTGAATGGAATTAATTAGCAGTGTCCTGCTCAGAAGTGTCATCAGCTACCGTTTTCGCAGCTTGCTGTGGTGTTTTGGCGGTAGGCGTTGCAGGTGCACCATTAGCGTTTTCTAACGGCTTGACCACGACCTCCTGCTCAGGCTTAACTTTAGAGCCGCCTATAACCACTAGCTTATCGCCACTACTTAAGCCATCGGTGACCACCCATTGACCATCATAAGTACCATTAATGGTAACGGGACGGACTTGGATTTGATTGTTTTCATCAACGATGTAGACTTGTGAATCGCCTTTAGGCGTACGCATAACAGCGCTTTGCGGCACTAAGGCTGCATTAGGAATGACGCTTTGAGTCAGACGCGCTGAGACATACATACCTGGCAGTAGCACGTTATTAGGATTAGGGAAAATAGCTCGTAGAGTCACCGCGCCAGTAGATTGATCGACTTTAGCTTCAGACAGCGCAAGCTTGCCACGCACTGGATACACTGAGCCATCTTCTAGGACCAGCTCGACAGAATTCATACCCGCCTGCGCTTTACCTTCAGCTATCTGCTGACGAAGCTGCAATAGCTCGGATGACGACTGACTGATATCGACATAGATAGGGTCTAAGCGCGAAATCGTCACTAAAGGCTCAGATTGACTAGCGTTAACTAAGGTTCCTGCAGTAACGTTTGAGCGGTCACTACGACCAGTCAACGGTGCACGGACGATAGTACGATTGAGATCCAAAGCGCTAGCATCTAAGTTTGATTGCGCGGTTTTAATCCCAGCCTCAGCGCTTCTAATGCTCGCTTCAGTTTGTCCGACTGCAGCGCGAGCACTCTCTAGAGCCGCTTGCGCTGTACGCACTTGAGTTTGCGCTTGGTCATATTGCTGCTTGGAGATAGCGTCAATCTCAACCAAGCCTTTTAGACGCTGAAAGTCATTTATCGCTTGTGCTAATGAGGCTTGGCGACTGGCTAACTCTGCTTTAGCATTGGCATTATTGGCGATAGCGGTTTGGCGATTAGCCTGTGCTTGCGCGACCGCCGCTTGACCACTAGCGACCGAGGTCGTGTAGTTGTCAGTATTGATACGATAAAGCGGCTGGCCTTTTTTGACGTTACTGCCTTCACGGAACAGTACTTCGTCAATTACGCCGCTGACTTGAGGGCGTACATCAGCCGTCTGATAAGCGGCAGTACGACCAGAGAAAGTCTGAACTTGAGGCACAGTATCGAAGCTGACAGTTTGGACGTTGACGAAAGCGGGCGGCATCTGCTGCTGAGCGTTTTCACCCGCAGCGGCGTCTTCTTTATTGTCACAGCCGACCAGTACTGTAGCCGATAGTACAGATGCTATTACAAGCGCAAGATAAGAATGCTTCATCAAGGTCCTCGGTAGAGTAGTAAAATATAGAATAAATGGTATAGAGGTAGAGCGTATCATAATCAAAAAATAGCTTATTTTTCGAAGAGCAATAATAAACTTTATAGAAGTTTATAGCCAAAAAATAAGAAGCTATTGATAAAATTGATAAATAGGGCAGTACCGCTAGCTAGTTATAGGACGTCAAGTAAATTTAAGGCGTTATTATAAACTATAGGGTTTACCCCGCAGTCAAGTGATTCACGATAGGAAAGCTGACAAAAACTGACCGCACTGTGCTCGCTGAGTAAATAAAATCCCCCCATAGTAACCGCTACACCAACCAGCAGCTAATAAGAAGATATACAACCCGCTATGCAAATTTATTGTAATTTTTTGTTATAATTGTAAAGCCATAGTGTTATTGAGGTTTTAAAACCGCCAAAAATCTGCTTTGTCAACAAATTGACTAATTTATCAACCCCTAATTATGACCTTTAAAGTATAGCGACTTAAACCAGTCAGTAGCCTCTAATGAGCGTGGTCAATCAGTATTTAACCATTAAAAAATCCTGACACAATTATAGTGCCGTCAGGATTTATGAAACTTAAAGAAAGGTAACTATTTGCTGACACACCCGTTTTAAGAGGGTGTCTTTTTAGAGACTGTTGCTTTTGATCAATGAATATTTATGGCTCGGTTGCTCAAAAACACTGCTAAAAAATGAGCCGTCTCAATTAGCTAATAACACAGACGATTCATATGTCATTATACCAATCGCGCGCTGGCCAATTCTGTCAGTTGGTACAAGCCTTGACGATAGCGATTATCAGGTAAGCTGCTGAGTGCTTGCTGTGCCAATCTGGTCTCTTCTAACGCCCGCTTGGTACAATAATCAAGCGATCCTGAGCTGCGGACGAGCTCGATAAGCTGCTCAGCATTCGGCGTTTTCCCCGTCTGTACGGCGATACGCAGCTGCTCGTAACCTTGCTTGTCGCTGTTTTTGAGTAGCTCAAGCGCTTTAATAGTTGGTAGCGTTGGCTTACCTTCACTCAAATCATCGCCTAAGTTTTTGCCCATCAGCTCACTATCGCCGCTGTAATCAAGCACATCATCGATAATCTGGAAGGCATTACCAAAATGCTGACCAAAATCAGCTAGGGCTTGTAGATGCTGCTCTTGTCCTTGCAAAATAGCCGCGCCTTGGGTCGCCATCATAAATAGGCGTGAGGTCTTACCGTCGATAATATTGAGATAGTCGGTCTCTGTCGCCGCTGGATTATGCTGATGCTGTAATTGTAATACCTCACCTTCAGCGATATCACAAGTGCCATCAGAGAAGAGCTTTAGCAGCTCTAAGCTTTGAAAGCCAACCAATAAATTAAAGGCGCGAGCGATCAAATAGTCGCCCACTAATACTGCAGTGGCATTATCCCAAGTGGCATTAGCAGTGGGCTTGCCGCGGCGCTGACCAGATTCATCGATGACATCGTCATGTACTAACGTGGCCGTATGCAGCATCTCCGTAATAGCGGCTAGATGCATCGCTTGTTCGCTTGGCGCATCGTTGAACATACGCGCGCACAATAGGGTAATAAGCGGGCGCATGCGTTTGCCACCGGCATCAATCACATGCTTTGAGACGCTCATCACCAATTGTACTTTTGAATTGAGACTACCAAAGACTTGCTCATCCATAATGTCAAAATCATGAGCGACGATGCTTTGAATGTCCGTATAATTAGGCGCTTGAGAGGCAAGGTCTGAAGAAGCTAAAGAAGTGCTGGTCATAATATAGAGTCGTATTTATTAGATGGGTTTTAAGATTTGCCTATAATAGCACAGCCTATTTGGTTAATTGGTGATTAATATGTGTTATTGGCTTTAGTCACTAGGCCGCAGCCAGCTCATTGCTATCGACAATATTGCGTCATAGCGTCAGACTAAGTGAAATTTATAGAGTAGTTGCTAAATAATAGCTATTAAGCCGTCTCAATAAAAACAGAAATAGCTATTGGAAAAGTATGGAATAAAATAAGCTATATGTTATTGATTTAATGAGCTATAATACTACGCTTAAGGCTAGATAGGCTATCGCTATGATTATTAAGATGATAAGACCTAATACGCGCTGCTAAAACCAGACAATTGGCTTGCTTTTATCATTCAGAAAACGTAAAATAACGCCTTTAATTTTTCCCTGTCGTGTTCGTTATTGAAGCGTAGGTATAATATCTACCACGGCACACGGGTTAAACGGAGTCAGACAATGTACGCAGTAATCAAAAGTGGTGGTAAGCAGCACCGTGTCGTAGCCGACGAATTGCTAAGAGTTGAATTGCTTAAAGCAGAGAAAGGCGAAACGATCAAATTTGAAGATGTTTTAATGGTTGTTGACGGCGATGACGTAAAAGTCGGTCAACCAATCGTTGACGGCGCAAGCGTAGAAGCCGAAGTGGTTGAGCATGGTCGCGGTGAAAAAATCCGTATCATCAAGCACAACCGCCGTAAGCATTATCACAAAGAGCAAGGTCACCGTCAGTGGTACACCTTGTTAAAAATCAAAGCGATTAATGCTTAATTAGCTATTATCATTTATTGATAATAAATAGCGCACTAAAAGCTTAAGAGTTATCACCTCAGTGATAAGTCATATTAACAAGGAGAATTATCCATGGCACATAAAAAAGCTGCCGGTTCAAGCCGTAACGGTCGTGATTCAAACCCAAAAATGCTAGGCGTAAAAATCTTTGGTGGCCAAGCTATCACAGCTGGTAACATCATCGTTCGTCAACGTGGTACAGAATTCCACGCAGGCGAAGGCGTTGGCATGGGTCGTGACCATACTTTATTTGCATTAAATGATGGTGTGGTAAAGTTTGAGACTAAAGGTAAATTTAACCGTCGTTATGTAACGGTTGAAAACGCATAATTATCTATTTAGGTCATTTTATTCTTTGAATAAAACGATTGGATAATTAAAAAAGCCCTTACTGCCTTATGGTAGTAGGGGCTTTTTACGTTTATAAGACCTCATCAATTAATATTGGCTTTTGTTAGAGATTGGTTTTTGTTAGCAGTTTGGTCAGCAATTTTATATAGCATAAATACTCGTCACACTTAGCTCACTGGCTCTTTATGAGCACAGTGTTAATAATTTATCATGATAAATGCAAACTTTTACCGTGTAACTGCATTGGTTACAAGCGTGTATGGCAGCCGTAGTAATGATTGCAAATCATGACTAGGCGCGTAATAAAAAAACTGGCACACTGTTGCCATTGCTGATGGTTACCAGTTTTAGCTCGGTAAAAGCAGTATTTATAGAAAACAAAAATTTCAATAGAACATTTTATTTTTAGCAACAACTTTAAAGCGATTATGCTTTTTTAGAGAGGATTTATGATGAACTTATCTACGAAAAAATCAACCAAACAGAAGATGATGAGTGGTGCTTTAGCAGGTGTATTAATGACATCGTTAGGTATCGCAGCGCCAATGATGGCATTGACTCAAACAGCCACAGCAGCTCCTGCTGATAACCTAACAGCTGCTAAACGTTTGAACAAATTGCTGACCAATACCAAGAGTATGACGGCTAATTTTAGCCAGACAACCAAAGGCGCGAGCAGTGGTACGTTTAAAGGCTCTATGAGTGTCCAACGTCCCAATAACTTCCGCTGGGAAACCAAATCGCCCTCAGATCAGCTAATCGTTGCCAATGGCAACTCTATGTGGATCTATGACAAAGATTTGGAGCAAGCGACTAAGCAGAACGTCGACAGTCAAGTCGGTAATACGCCAGCGCTATTGTTGTCAGGTGATCCAAGTAAGATTGATCAAAACTTCAAAATCACTCAGCCGTATAGCAATAAGAACTACTATGTGTTGTACCCAAAATCTGATAATGCCAGCTTTAAGAGCCTATCCATGAGCTTTAGTGGCGGCAAACCTGTGATGATGGTACTAAACGATACGCTAGGTCAAACGACCTCTATTAAGTTTAGTAGTATCAAAATGAATCCAAGCATCGGCAGCAGTCAGTTTAAGTTCACTCCACCAAAAGGTGTTGATGTTATCAATCAATAAGGACGAGCTAATTGATGAAGCAGATTATGATGCTTTGCTATTTATCTAAGGTTGAAAGCCTCTAAGAGTGACAACCCCTAAGAGTAATAGCCAAATAAAAAGGACAGATCCTATATGATCTGTCCTTTTTTATGAGCGTAATGATAGTTTGGTCAGCAGAAAAATTAAGACATAGCTCGTATGGAGTCCATATCTGGCATTGGTGGTAGCTCGTCTAAATGACTCAGCCCAAATGCATCCAAAAATTGTGCGGTGGTGTGAAGGAGCGCTGGGCGGCCTAAGGTCTCCTTAAAGCCTTTTTCAATGATCCACCCCTTATCAAATAGCTGGCGTAGTATATTGCTTGATAACGTCACACCGCGCACTTGCTCGATGTCACTCCGTGTCACAGGTTGCTTATACGCAATAACGCTTAACGTCTCAAGTAACGCTTGGCTCAAACGCTCTTGACGCTGCGGGAAAGTCTGCTGAATCAAGCCGCTATAGGCATCGGAAATTTGCAATCGATAGCCGCTAGCTGTCTCATGTAGGTTCAGCACACCGGTCTCTAACCGTCGCTCTAGCACCTCTAAGGCTTGCTTTAATTCCTTAGTAGATAATGATAAATGTTTTCTTAACGCGTGAGCTGTCAGCGGCGCCTCTGATGCATGCAGCAGCACCTCGATGTGCTTGCTCACATCTTCAAGAGACGCCTGATTTGCCCCAATAGAGGAAGCTGTAGCGGTGCCTGTAGTTTCGGCTTTACTAGGCTGCTTTGAGTCGTCAATATCTACCATCTAAAATGTGCTCTTGTTTTAATATCATGGGATCAATAGCAGGTTTGGCGGCTAACCTGATGCTGGTTAGGCCAACCACTGTAGTGTTAGTTCTTGGGATTGATTGTCTATATCGGATGGATCGGTATCATATTTCATTAACGTGCTTGCATCATTATTGGGTTCTGTATAGACCACACCAACTAATTGCCGCTTAATCAGTTCAAGTACGGCGACAAAGCTCACGACCACGCCTATTTTCCCCTGTGCTTTGTCTAGTAGCTCATAAAAGGAGCGGGCACCATCAGTACTCAGTTGCCGACTAATGCTAGCGATACGATCAGAAAGCGGCACGATATCAGTTTTGATGGTATGCATTTGATAGTCTGGCTGTAGCTGCATTTTAAACAAGCTATCGATCAGCAGAGTAGGCGAGTAGTTGGGCAGCTCAGCATTCATAACGTCTTGACTGGGCATACTTACCATGGCTAAGAACACATCACGCTCTAAACGTATCAGATTGTCTAAGCGCTGACTGGCGGCTTTGATTTGTGCGTACTCTTCTAGGCGTTCAATCAGCTCGGCTTTTGGATCGCGCTCATCGGTAGGCGTGTCAGGGGTAGGCAATAGTAATTCAGTTTTAATAGCAATAAGCGTCGACGCCATCAGCAGATAATCGCCTGCCAACTCAAAATGCTCAGTATCTAACTCACTGATATAGGCAAGATACTGCTCAGTGATGGGTAGAATCGGCATTTGGGTCAAATCAACGTTGTTCTTTTTGACCAAATATAATAAAAAATCCAAAGGACCTGCAAATTGTTCTATCCAAATCGCAAACGCTTGCGGCGGAACATAAAGATCGTCTGGTAGATGCTGTACTGGCGTCTGATAGATGCGCAGCGCAGTCGTGTTGGATGTATCCATAATACTCAATGTTCCTGGCGCACTGCCATAAATAGTCCAGCACCAACATCTAACGTGTGACAAAGATAACGAGAGTCGTTGGTGAATTCTGCCAAGAACTCGCTCACCTCATCACGATGAGAGATGACATTATCGACAATAAGTACACTACCGACGTCCAATGCGTTATGCAGACCTCGGATATAATCGATATAGAATTGCCGCTCTGCATCCAAAAATACCAAGTCAAAGACGTCTTCATTGCTATTTAAAAAAATAAAGGCGTCTTGTACGATGAGTCGAACAGAGTCAGACAGCCCCGTATTTTGCAGATGCTGGCGAGCAGCTTCACTGCGGTTTTTGTCGATGTCTAGCGATGTAAAGTCACATTCAGCCTGATGCCGCAGACCATACGCTAGCCACAATGTCGAAAAGCCCGTCGAGGTACCAATCTCTAGTACCTTTTTGGGCTGTCTGATCGTGGCAATATTGGCCAAAAACTGCGCCGCATCTGGTTCGACATGGCGATGACGAGCCAGCCTATTGGATTGTTCAGAGTCATACGTACTGTCAGCCTCGTATAAAGACTGACAGTAAGATAAAAAATGGCTTGGATTAAATGTCGGCATTATAAACGATCAGAAGTCATTTATTTAAGCTTCGCTAGTGGGCGAATACCAATGGCACGGCGGGCTTTATCCAGCTGCTTACGGCTATGGCGACGCGCTTTATCTGCGCCCATTTGCAAGATTTCTTCCAGCTCTTTTGGATTTGCCATCAGCTCTTCATAACGCGCGCGGAAAGGGGCGATCTCGTTATTGATTTGTTGGAACAACTGCTCTTTGGCGTCTCCCCAGCCAATACCTGATTCATACTGCGCACGCAAATTAGCAATTTCTTCAGGCGTAGCAAACGCTTTATAAATCTCAAAAATTGCTGACGCGTCAGGATCTTTTGGCTCTTCTGGCAATTGTGAGTTGGTCACAATACGCATGATGGCCTTACGCATCATTTTTTCAGGATCGGCTTGGCTATTAAACTCGCCAAACAACGGAATCACGTTGTTATAGCTTTTGCTCATTTTGCGACCATCGAGACCTGTAAGTAGCGGTGTGTTGTCGTCGACCAGGGCCTCAGGCTCAGTGAACAATGGCTTGTAACGATGATTAAATGTACCTGCTATATCACGCGCCATTTCAATGTGCTGAATTTGGTCGCGGCCAACAGGTACATGCGTGGCATTAAACATCAAAATATCAGCGGCCATCAATACAGGGTAGCCAAACAACCCCATGTTAATCCCTTGGTCAGGATCAACGTTTTCTTTTTCCATATTAGCATCGACCGCTGCTTTGTAGGCATGAGCGCGGTTCATAAGTCCTTTGGCACATGAGGAGCTCAAAATCCATGACAACTCCAAAATCTCAGGCACATCTGACTGACGATAAAAAGTCACGCGCTCAGGATCGAGACCACAGGCGAGCCATGTCGCGGCAATGGCTTTGGTTGACTCGTGAATGATCGCAGGATCATGGCAACCAATAATACTGTGATAATCCGCTAAAAAGAAAAAAGCGTCGCTATCGCTGTTTTGAATAGACTGGATGGCCGGACGAATCGCGCCAACATAGTTACCAAGATGCGGAATACCTGTGGGTTTGATCCCTGTCAAAATGCGTTTATGTGGGGCTGCTTGTCCAGAACTGTGATTGTCGCTCATGAAAAATCCGTTGTTTTGTTTGTCAAGTTATTATAATGCGTGATTAAAAGTACAAAATAGCAGTTGCAAAGTATAGCAAATTTTATCAGCCCTTTTGAAAATAAAGGCCTACTTATAGATATCCGTACGACCATTTGGCCCATGTTTAAAGCGCCGATGAAACCACATCCACTGAGTCGGATCAATACGTATGAGTCCCTCTAAAACTTCATTAACCCGAGTAGCATCCGCAACCTCATCTTGACTTGGGTAGTTCTCAAGCTCTGGGGTGATGGTCAAGTGATAATGAGGTCGCTTACCACGTGGTAGATTATCTGGTGTCTGCCGATAGGTGTGTAGCGCCATCACGGCGGGTGGATGCGTTTTGCTGCCTAATTTTGCCATACGGCGTGACGCGGTGATGGTCGCTGCTGGCACGCCAAAGAATGGCGCCATAACCCCTTGCTTAAGACCGTAGTCCTGATCGGGGGAATACCAAATCACATGGCCCGCTTTGATAGAGGTGACTAGGCTTCGCATATCGCGGCTGGAGATTTGCTTACCGAATATATTGGTACGACCATTATAGATAAACCAGTCCAGTAAAGGGTTGTTTTGCGTACGGTACATACAATCGACAGGGAAGAATTGAGAACACAGTAAGCCGCCCAAATCCAGCATCGTATAATGCGCACCCAATAGAATAACCGGACGCTGCTCGTTTTGCGCATTAACAAGATGCTGTAATCCCGAAATAGATACCGTTCTAGTAAATATATTTGGACGGAACCAAGCACATAGGGTTTCAAACACCCCAATACCTTGATTGACAAAGACTTGCTTTGCCATCAATTCACGCTCAGCTTCTGGCTTTTCTGGAAACGCCAGCTTTAGATTAATCAGAGTGTCACGCCTACGGGAGCCTGCAGCGTTATAAATCAATATGCCGAGCTTACGACCTAGCCAAAACTGCCAACGCAGTGGCAAATATATCATGGGTAACATCACCAAAAACAACAACCAAATACCCCAATACTTTGGCAATAAAAACTGCCATTGAAAGGGCTTGTTTTCTGCTTGCGCGGTACGCTTTTGATTTTGCGTAATCGTTGGGGTGCCAGCAGGTATAGCAGGCGACTTATTGGATTGCTGCCTACTGGATGATGGTATGCCGTTAGTGTTGGAGGGTTTACTAGGATCGTATTGTTCTGGCGCTTTCATAATATCCTTCTGCCGCACCGTGTATCACATTGCAGCTAATGATGAAAAGTTATTGATATGATGGGGTAGGCTCAAATGCTTTGCAAGTGAGAATGTTTATAAGGTTCTTAATTTGCAGTGCTAATATAAAGTACGTATATCGATAGCTATTGCAATGAGAGATATAGTGAAACCATTATAAAAATGGTATAGCAAGATTAAACGCTATTTTTCGCAGCCTCTGGAGACGCAGTCACAGCAAGCAAGAAAAGTATCGTTTAATCGAGCGCGTTTCCTATGCTGTATCAATGTTATTGAGGTCCTACTATAGCCACACTACCTATAGGCCAATCAGCAGGCATAAAAAAGCCTTATAAGCTGTGACCAGCTTATAAGGCTTTGCAAAACGCTTCTCTTATTTGAGTTTGCTACCATCGCTCCGAGAAAAAGACAACAGCAGCAAAAAGATAAGAAAGTGCTTTGATTAACGTTTTGAGAACTGTGGACGTTTACGTGCTTTACGTAGACCCAGTTTCTTACGTTCAACTTGACGTGAATCACGAGTAACAAAACCAGCTGCTTTTAGGGCAGGCTTCAAAGTTTCGTCAGCTTCGATCAATGCACGTGTGATGCCGTGGCGGATTGCGCCCGCTTGACCACTGATACCACCACCTGCAACAGTGACATATAAGTCATACTGGTTAGCAGAGTCTAGTAGTTCTAATGGCTGACGAACAACCATGCGTGAAGTTTCACGGCTGAAGTATTCGTCTAGTGGCTTACCGTTAACAACAATACTACCAGTACCTTTTGATAAAAAGACACGAGCAGTAGACGTCTTGCGGCGACCAGTTCCGTAATTGCGTTCCATAAGTATATCCTTAGATGTCTAGTTCTTTAGGTTGCTGTGCAGTATGTGGATGTTCAGTACCCGCATATAGTTTCAGCTTCTTGATCATCGCATAGCCAAGAGGGCCCTTTGGAAGCATACCCTTAACTGCTTTGTGTAGAACATCTTCAGGCTTATGTGCAATCAGCTTTGTGAAGTTGGTTTCTTTAATACCACCTGGGTAGCCACTGTGACGATAGTACTTTTTGTCTTGCGCTTTCTTACCCGTTACCGCGATTTTTTCTGCGTTGATGACAACAATGAAGTCACCAGTATCTACGTGCGGAGTATAAGAAGGCTTGTGCTTGCCACGTAAGCGAGTTGCGATTTGAGTGGCTAAGCGACCAAGGGTTTTGCCGTCAGCATCTACGACATACCAGTCATGGGTCACTTCAGCTGGTTTTGCACTAAGTGTTTTCATGATAAAACCTTAAAATTAGAATTCGTTGAGAGTTTAGCTGGGAACGGGGCTCTCAAAAAACAGACTGCACATTATAAGCAGTAGCGCCTACGCTTGCAAGCTGCATTGGGGTTTATTTTCGCCTTTATACATTAAACTGCAGCGTTTGGCCAGTTTTTAAGCGGTTTTAAACATTTTTACAGGTATTGAAGTGTTTTACTAAATATTGCTTAACAAATAACTGCTAATGATGCGCTTAGCAATTAGGGTGTAATTATGACGGTGACAGCCGATAAAGTCCAGCGACAACTTGTCCAACTTTGGTTTGTTTCAAGCATTCAAAGCATATCATTTGCTGAGTTGTCTCTAGTTGGGCGTCGCGATTTTCATTAAGCTGCTCTTCTAGTTGCTCAAGCTGAGTGGTCAAATCTTTATCCGCTTCTAAGTAAATTAGCGTTGATTGGTCAATCAATGCATTGGTAATCAACGTACTCAAAATAGGCTGCCATAGATCCTGAGCATAAGGGGGATCGATGAAGACGATGTCAAACGGGTGCTCAATCGGCTGGTGTTGACTCAGTACTTCCTCAGCCGTGCCAGTGATAACCGTGTAAGCTGCGGTATCAAGGCGTAATTGCTCAGCACTTTGACGTAGCATGTTGCTTTGTGCCGTATTAACTTCAATAAAAGTGGTGTGAGCTGCGCCGCGGGACAACGCCTCAAACCCTAATACGCCACTGCCTGCACAGCTATCGAGTACGCGTGCACCGTGAATATCGGCCAATAACCAGTTAAATAATGTCTCTCGCAGGCGGTCGGGTGTTGGGCGCAGGCCATCTGCCTCGATGAAGCTGACAATACGGCGCTTGAACTGCCCACCAATGATACGCACATCACCGGCTGCGGCACTTTTTGCTTTAGGGTTCTTTTTTGCTGTGCGCCCGCTCGTGGGTTTTTTCATGCTCGTGTCTCTTTTATTGTCTTTTTTTTGAGGCGTCTCTACTTATTAGACATGACTGGTAATGGTTAGAGATGTCTATCAAAATGTCGCTATTCAGAGGTGGCTGCTGCTGTTTGCGCCTCTGCTTCTGCTGTTTGCGCCTCTGCTTCTGCTGCTTCCTGTTCTGCTAACGCTTTTGCCTCTTTTTCACGCAAGGCATCTTTCAAGGCTTTCTCAAAGGCCTTTTGGCGCTTGATGACTTTGAGCTCATCGGCTGAAGGTGGGAGTACCGGATCAGTTTTGCGTTGTAGCATCCAGTAGTCAAATAGGGCACGGCCGATAGGCGCGGCAGTCGTACTACCACCGCCACCGTTTTCGACCAAGACCGCCAGCGCGATTTGAGGGTCTTCGACAGGGGCAAAACCATTGAACCACGCATGATCCCAGTGACGCTTGTCAATCGCTGATTTATCATAGCGTTTGCCTTGAGCGATAGACTTTACCTGTGCTGTTCCTGTCTTGCCAGCGATACGATAGCGCGGTGTATAGATACCGCGTCCAGTACCGTTTTCTACCACGCTTTCCATCGCAGCATGCATACGTAGCCAGTCAGAAGGCTGACCGTTGTATTCAATTTTGCCATCTGGTTTGGTGATCACTTTTACCTCTGCCGCGCCGTCACTGCTCTTGAGCAAATGCGGGGTAATATGATTTCCTTTATTTGCGGTCATGGCTGTGGCATTAGCAATCTGTAGCGGCGTGGCTAAGAAATAGCCTTGTCCAATACTGACAGAGATGGTTTCACCCGGTAGCCAGTCTTTATCATACGTGTCTTTTTTCCATTTCGGTGATGGCATGATGCCTGATTTTTCGTTAGGAAGATCAATACCAGTCTTGTCCCCAAAACCAAAGCGCACCATCCAGTCGTGTAGACGCTGAATACCCATCTCATAGGCCAGCTTATAATAGTAAGTATCAACCGACATTTGGATAGATTTCTTTAAATCAACCGTACCATGACCCCCGCGCTTCCAGTCACGGAAACGATGGCTGTCTCCTGGTAAACTGAAATAGCCAGGATCATAAATAGTGCTGTTCCAATCTCGCAAGCCATAGTGAATGCCACCTAGACCCTCGAATGGTTTGATGGTCGAGCCAGGTGGGTATGTCCCTTGGAGCGCACGATTATATAGCGGCTGATCGAGATCTTCTCGCAGGGCATCATAGTCTTTGAACGAAATCCCTGAGATAAAAGGATTGGGATCATAGCTTGGGTTACTGACAAAGGCCAGCACGTCGCCGTTTTTGGGATCTATTGCGACGATTGCACCGCGGCGACCATCTAGCTGCTGCTGGGCGACCTTTTGCAGCCCATAATCCAAGCTCAACGTGATATCGTTGCCTGAGGTAGGCGGTTTGGTATCCAATTGACGTAGGATATTGCCGTGAGCATCTGTTTCTACCGACTGATAACCAGGTTGCCCAAGCAAAATATCTTCGTAATAGTCTTCGATACCAATCTTACCGATCAGATCAGTACCCGCATAGCGGTCTTTATCGATACGCTTAGACTCTTTATCGTTAATACGACCAACGTAACCGATCACATGAGCAAATAGCTCATCATAAGGATAATCACGCGTCAGCTTACTTTGGATAGAAACACCGCGAAAGAATGGCTTACGCTCACTGAACTGAGCCAGCTGTGCCTCTGTTAAGTCGATTTTGATGGTCACAGGGTCGTTTTTGTTTTTACTTAAGCGCGCCAAAATATCTGTGATGTCTTCTGCTGTCAAATCAAAAATAGGCGCCAGCAAGCTGAGCGTGCGCTCAGGGTTATCAACCTCATCAGGGCTTAGCATGGCGGTAAAGACTGGCTGGTTATCCGCCAAAATTATCCCGTTACGATCATAAATATAACCGCGGCTAGGCGGTGCTGATATCAGTTTAATGCGATTATTATCTGACTGGGTGGTGTACTTATCATGGGCATAGACTTGCAAATAACCATAACGCGTTATCAGGCCGCCCAAACCCAGCAATATTAAAATTCCAAAGATAATAATACGGTTGGTAAAGGTACTGTTGACCTGTTCGGTATTGGGAGTTAGTGGTTTATTCATAGAAAATCAGAGCCCAATCGGTCAGTGAGTCAATAATAAAGAGGTAAAAGGGCAGGTTGGTTAACCAAAACGCGGTGAGTCTAAAGGATAATACAAAGGATTTCAATCACATAGCGCTATATGATCTAAAATCAACGCGCATTGATTTGTACGTAGATGGTGTCTATCGTTTGACTACAAATTATAACAGAACAAATGAGTAGGCGCAGTACTCAGATGCTTATTTTGTTGTGGTCATATATTGCATAAGCGATGCGCTATCTCAGTATATTTATGGCTCAATATAGGATTTAAAAGATGTTATCTTTAGTCACAACTTGCCAAGGGTGTCCATGTGCTAAAAAATGGCAAGTATGCTAAAATCAGGCGATTTATTTTATAGTAGTGGTTAGAGACAGAGCGTCTTTTTGAGACGTTTCAATTTTGCTAGCGGCTTGTTATCAGTCGCGACCATATTAGCAACGACAATCAACCTGTCAGGAACTAGAAAAGTCATGGACATAAATTCATTGTGGCAGACGATCGCTGAGCACCCAGAGTTTTTTGCCATGCTAACTATTCCACCAGTGACGGCATTTGTTACGTGGGTGCATGTATGGATGGCGCTCAAGATGCTGTTTTATCCCATTAAGTTTTGGGGTATTCGTATTCCAAATTTTCCATTTTTTGGGTTACCAGGTATCGGCTGGCAAGGTATCGTCCCACGCAAGGCAGGCAAAATATCAGGGGTTATCGTTGATCAGACATTGTCAAAGCTCGGCTCATTAGATGAATTTTTCCAAGCGATGGAACCTGAGCAAATGGCGCTATTTGTCACTGATACGGTGGACAAAAACCTTGAGCCATTGATTGATGAGATTATGCTGGATCATTCGCCCGCACTGTGGGGCAACTTGCCTTATGCGGTAAAACGCCGCGTCTATGCTCAAGCCCACAAAGAACTGCCTAGTATCATGCAGTCGCTGGTGACAGATTTGACGTATCATGTCGAAGATCTGGTCGATATGCGCAAGATGATCGTCAATACGATGGAGAACGATCGTCGTCTGATGGTCAATATGTTCTTGAAGGTTGGGCAAAAAGAGATCAATTTTATCTGGCACATCAGTGCTTTGATTGGCTTGGTGTTTGGTATTATCCAAATGTTTATATTTTTAGTGGTGCCGCAGCATTGGACGGTGCCATTTTTTGCTGCGATTTGGGGATTTTTGACCAATTGGATTGCGATTTGGATGGTATTTAATCCAATAGAGCCGCATTTTATCCCGTATTTAAAGCTTTTTTCGGTGCAGAGCCGCTTCCCCTTTATCAAGCCAGTCATGCCTCATATCGCAAGGTATCGTCTGCAGGGCGGCTTTATGAAGCGCCAAGAGGAAGTGTCTGAAGTTTTTGCTGAGATTGTGGTAAAAGATTTGGTTACCCTTGAGAACATCATGAACGAGATGATGTATGGTGATCGCTCAGCGCAAACTCGTGAGCTGATGAAGTCGCATCTATATACGGTGCTTGAGTCACCAGTTATTAGTACGACATTACGTGTGGGATTGGGCCGCCGTGATTATGGACAGCTCAAAAACACTATTATTGATAAGTCGATTGTGGCGACTATGGTGCCACTGCGAGATCCTGAGCTCAATGAAAGTCGCGCCAGTAAGATTTTTGGTCTGTTTCGCGATAGAATAAGGGCGCTGACGCCCAGCGAGTTTCAGAATTTGCTGCGTCCTGCTTTTCGTGAGGATGAGATGACGCTGATTATCTTGGGTGGTCTGACTGGGTTTTTGGCAGGGTGGTTACATCTGGTATTGGTATTTTTCCCCTCGATGCCATAAGCAATAACACGATAAACAGTATTTTCAAATAGTCAAAAACAGCAATATCTCATACAGTTTGAGTCAATAAAACAATGCAAGGCCAATGATAGGTCAGCATTTTGTATCAATCATTCAGATTGATACGTCACAATGATAGTAGCGGGTTTTAGGTGCTTCTACAGCTATCGAAACCTCAGTTTTTAACCGTAAACTATGACCGCATAAAGGGACTATTTAGCGTTTGCCAGTGGCTAGCGATGCCATCGGTGAACCCTTAATGGTATCCAAGGTAAACAAGGTTAGACCGTATGTTAATCACAGAATTGGGTTATTTTGCCTTGCTGGCCGCTTTTATACTGGCGATTTTGCAGGTGGTACTACCAACCATTGGTGTCATGCGCGACCACGTCGCTTGGCAGCGTCTAGCACCAAGTCTTGCATGGGCGCAATTTGCGGCCATGGTCACATCATTTGCTGCGCTGATGGCAGGCTTTTATTATAATGACTTTAGCCTCGTCTATGTCACTCAGCACTCCAATACGTTACTGCCTTGGTATTATAAGCTATCTGCAACGTGGGGCGGTCATGAAGGGTCATTGCTGCTTTGGATGACCATTATGGCCACTTGGTGTGCGCTGGTGTCTTATTTTAGCCGTGGATTACCGCTGTCCATGCGTGCGCGTGTTCTTGTGATATTGGCAGGCGTGCAGATGATGATGCTAGCGATGTTGATCTTTACCTCATCGCCATTTGATCGTACCTTGCCCAATTTGCCAGTTGATGGCGCGGATCTAAACCCTGTCTTGCAAGATTTTGGTTTGATTATTCATCCGCCGATGCTCTACATGGGCTACGTAGGCATGGTCGTGCCATTTGCTTTTTGCATGGCAGCGTTGTGGGAAGGGCGCTTGGATGCGGTGTGGACACGCTGGTCGCGTCCGTGGGCGCTAGCTGCTTGGGGTTTCTTGACGGTTGGTATCGCACTTGGCTCATGGTGGGCATATTATGAGCTTGGCTGGGGCGGCTGGTGGTTTTGGGATCCAGTAGAGAACGCCTCACTGATGCCATGGCTGGCAGGTACGGCATTGCTACACTCACTTGCGGTCACTGAAAAGCGCGGTGTGTTCAAAGCGTGGACCATCATGCTGGCAATCTTTGCCTTTGCACTTAGTTTGCTAGGCACATTCCTTGTACGTTCAGGGGTGATCACTTCCGTCCATTCATTTGCTGCTGACCCGACGCGTGGTCTAGTAATTCTAGCCATTCTAGGCGTCATTATCGGCGGTGGTCTGCTGATGTTTGCGGTACGTGGTTGGCGCTTGACGGTTGAGAGTCAATATCGACTGATCTCACGCGAGTCATTCTTGGTGATTAATAACGTTATTATTTTGATTTCGACTTTGGTGGTGTTGCTTGGCACGCTATATCCTATTATTGCCGATTCTTTCAATTTAGGTCAGGTATCAGTTGGCCCTCCCTATTTCAACGCGCTATTTGTACCCTTAACGTGGCTTTTGCTCGTGGCAATGGGTATGGGCTCTAATATTCGCTGGAAACAAGACAGCCGCCCATTATTAGGTGCTGGCATGGTTATCGCTGTGAGCAGTCTGGTGTTGGCGGCGATTATTGCCTATTTTACGAGTCCATCAGAGATGCTAAATATTGGCGTCACGTTGGCAGTGAGTTTCTGGGTGCTATTATGGATGGTGATCGATTTTAAAGATAAAACCAAAAATGCACCGAGTCGATTAAACGGATTACGTCAGCTGCGTTTGAGCTATTGGGGTCAACAAATCGCCCATATTGGGGTCATCGTTGCAGTTATTGGGGTGGCATTTACCAGTACGCTCAGTATTGAGCGTGATGTGGCGCTGGGACCAAATGATAGTGTCAATGTCCAAGGGTATGACTTTACCGTAAAAGGTTTCAGTGAAGTAAAAGGCAGTAACTTTGACGCCACACAAGCTGAGGTTACGGTCAGTAAAAACGGTCAAACGGTGACGACGCTACATCCTGAAAAACGTAACTATATTATCAGTATGATGCCGATGACTGAGGCGGCGATTGATGCCAGTCTTATGCGTGATGTGTATGTCGCTCTTGGTGAGCCGATCGCCGAAAACAGCAACGAATGGGCATTTCGTATCTATGTCAAACCGCTCATTCGCTGGATATGGCTAGGTGCGCTGATTATGGCATTTGGTGCATTGCTCAGTATGCTAGACAATCGTTACCGTATTAAGAAAACCAGAACACCTGCGCAAATCGCTGCCAAAAAATCAGGCTTTGCTACGGTGGCAGATTTGGAATCGCAAGCTATCAAGACAGGGGATCAGTAATATGACGACCTCAAACAATGCACCTGATAAACAGGCTCAGCAAAGCAATAAGAATACCAAACGCAAAAAGTCGCTTAAATTAGGTTTTTTGATTCCGCTGGTGATTTTTATTGGTCTGGTTGCCATGCTGTATATGCGCTTGGGCAAACCGACGGATATCGTGACGAACACAGCACTTGAGCGCCCAGTACCGGCTTTTGAGTTGCCGCTATTGTCAGATACCAGTCGCATCATGACCAATGACAACCTGCCTGATCAGCCGTTCTTAATGAATATCTGGGGATCATGGTGTCCTACTTGCATCATCGAGCATCCTTTCTTAATGAAATTGGAGGAGCGCGGTGTCAATTTGGTCGGTGTCAACTATAAAGATGATATTGGGGATGCCTTAGGATATTTGAATAAAGGCGGCGACCCGTTTTCGATGTCTATTCAGGATCTATCGGGGCAGTTTGCTTTAGATTTGGGGCTGACTGGCGCGCCTGAGACTTTTGTCGTCGATGGTGAAGGGATTATTCGTCAGCATATTATCGGTGAGGTCAATGAGAGCAACTGGCAAAGCCGTATTGCGCCTTGCTTGATGGTGCTTAATGATGCCAATAATAATGGCGTCAGTTTAGAGCCAAGTCAGGTTGAGGAGGCATGTCAATGATAGCCTATCAAATAAAATCCGTTGCGATAAAGTTAGCAAGCTTGCTTATCGCTTGTCTATTCAGTATGGCCAGTTTTGCTGCTATTGATGTCTATGATTTTGACTCTGTACAGCAAGAAGCCCAGTATCGTGGTCTTATCGAAGAGCTGCGCTGTCCAAAATGCCAGAACCAAAACCTTGCAGGATCTGATGCGCCCATTGCCCAAGACTTAAAGCAAAAAACCTACGATTTGGTCAAAGATGGTCGTAGCGATGGCGAGATTCGTGCCTATATGCAGGAACGTTATGGCGACTTTATCAGCTATAAGCCACCAGTGCGTCCTTCAACGTGGATCTTATGGTTTTTCCCACCATTATTGCTCATCATCTTGTTAGTAGGTTGGTTTTGGCAAAGTAAACGACGTCAGCTTGTTGCCAGTGGTGCAAGCGGCATGACAGCAGATAATACCGCTGAGGCGCTATCTGTTGCCGAAAAAGCGGAGCTTGAGCGCTTATTGTCACGTGCTGATAATAAAGACGTTCACGATATTACAAGCCTTGGGGGCAAAAAATGACCATATTTTCTACGGTTGGCTTATTTATTGCGCTGAGCCTACTGACCGCCTTATTGCTTGCTGTTATAGCTATCAAACCATGGTTGAGAGCACCGCGTACGCATAGTAAGCCTTTGGACAATCAGCTATTAGGTATCAACGTTGCCGTATTTCGTGAGCGCTTAGCAGAGCTGAAAACAGATAAAGACAGCGGCATCATTGATGAGCATCACTATCAAAACCAAAAACTTGAGCTTGAACGTCAGCTTTTGGATGCTCAGCGTGAAGTCGCACCTATGGTCACGCCTGGTATCAAAAGCCGATTGATCATTGTCTTTTGGGTACCTGTGCTGTCTGCCATGGCGTACTTGATGGTCGGGGATCGCACGCCTGTATTCGAGCTTTGGGCAAGCGAAGACAAAGTTGGTCAAGTGGCGGATGACTTATTAACTGGCAAGATTGACCAGCCACCTGCTTGGGCGATTGAAGATGGCAATCAGCTGATTAGTGCCATGCAGACCAACGTCTATCGCCATGCGTACGATTACAATCGTTGGATGCGCCTATCAGAGTTGTTCTTATCATTAGAGGCGACCGATTCAGCACTAGAGGCCTTATCACGTGCTTATCGTTTGTCACCTGATAATGAAGAGATTGCGATTACTTACGCGCAGATTAATTTCTTTGCTAATAAGGGTCAGCTAGACGAAAATAGTCGCCGAGTGCTAGAAACTGTATTGGCCAAAAACCCACAGCATGAAGGCGCGCAAATGCTCATGGCAATGGGTGAGGC
Source organism: Psychrobacter pacificensis (assembly GCF_018336615.1). Lineage (NCBI taxonomy): Bacteria > Pseudomonadati > Pseudomonadota > Gammaproteobacteria > Moraxellales > Moraxellaceae > Psychrobacter > Psychrobacter pacificensis. The sequence goes on from NZ_CP048752.1 coordinate 982,558, forward strand.
GCGAGCAAATAACTTTGATCAAGCACAAGGCTGGATCAAACGCTTGCGTGACAGTATTTCTGCCAAACCAGGCGACCATACGCAGGCGCTATCCAGTCTAGATGAGCTCAGTGCCAATGTGACCATGCAGCAGCAACAAGCGTCTGAGGGCATTGAGGTGACCGTTAAGATCAACTCAAGCCTAATGCCATTGGTCAAAGCGGATGACGTGCTGTTTGTGGCGATTCGTGATGTGAATGGTGGCCCGCCATTTGCTGCCAAGCGTTTGCCAATTAGTGCGATTAAGCAGGGCGAGGCTACTATTAGCCTAAGCGATCTTGATGCGATGATGCCAGAGCGTACGCTAAGATCAGCCCGTTCTGATAAGGTTGAGTTGGCTGTTATTGCGCGTATTAGTCACAGCGGCACAGCTATCGCAGAGTCAGGAGATTTATCAGGTAATCCTGTTGTGATTCGTGCTGACCAAAATCAGGCCAATGTAGAAATCAATCAACAAATCCCCTAGTATTATGGTTGGTTATTGTGAGTATTTTTCATATAAATGCTGTTGACCACAAAAGGCTTAGCAGTGTTATATGGAAAGATAAGTCATGGCAACTTATGACCTTAATTAGAAAAAAACTTGAGGTTTGTTAGGTCACAAGGTAAGGTGTCTTGGCAATCAATTAATCCCTAAGTTGTAGTAATCCCAAAATCCCATTGAATTCAGGAGAGTCGTGTAATGATGCGTATTATTTTGCTAGGTCCACCAGGCGCCGGTAAAGGTACTCAAGCCCAGTTTATTTCTCAGGAATATGATATTCCGCAGATATCGACGGGTGATATGCTACGTGCTGCTATCAAAGAAGGCAGCGAGCTTGGCAAAAAAGCTAAAGATATCATGAATGCTGGTGGTCTGGTTTCTGATGACCTCATTATCAATCTCGTAAAAGAGCGTATTGCAAAGCCTGATTGTGCCAATGGCTGTATTTTTGATGGTTTTCCACGTACGATTCCTCAAGCACAAGCACTTGCCGATGCTGATGTTGCCATCGATCACGTGGTAGAGATTAGTGTGCCCGATGATGAGATCGTTAATCGTCTGTCTGGTCGTCGTCAACATCCAGGTTCAGGCCGTGTATATCATGTGCAGCACAACCCACCAAAGGTTGAGGGCATCGATGACGTAACGGGCGAAGCACTTATCCAGCGTGAAGACGATCAAGAAGCGACCATTCGCGACCGTCTGTCGACTTACCATGAGCAAACCTCTGCATTGGTTGGTTTTTATCAAGAAAAAGCCGCCGAGGGCGCAGATTCACCAAACTACGATAAGTTTGATGGCACGCAAGATATCGAAGAGGTTAAGCAGCAGATTTTGTCTGCGTTAAAAGGCTGATGTTTGATTTTAGCTAATTAATTTAGCCAGTCGATGTGGTCGTTGAAGACCCTGTTTAATAGCAGGGTTTTTTTTATGGCTAATATTTATATATTGGATAATTTTATCTTCTATAAAAAGCATTCAGCATATTGCTGACTCATGATTGAAAATCACCCACAAAAAAACCGCTTACTCATTATAAGTAAACGGTTTTCTCATCAAAATATATGACGCAATAGGCTCATATACCTTCAAGTATCCCTTACGCATTACCTTGGGCATCAACTTGTGCTTGTTGCTGGCTTTGCGCGTACGCTTGATCAAAGTTGACAGGGGCTAGTAGCAATTGCGGGAAGCTACCGCGCGTTACGATGTCGCTGATGACTTCACGGGCATATGGGAACAGCACGTTAGGGCAGTATGCACCCAAGATTTGACCGATTTGATCTTCTGGGATGTCTTTTAACAAGAAGATACCTGCTTGATGCACTTCAGCGATAAATGCCGCTTCTTCAGCATTTTTTGCCGTGACGCTAACGGTTAGGACGATTTGGTAATGATCGTCATCTAATTTTTCAGCATTGCTAGACAAATTGATATCAAGCTCTGGGTTCCACTCTTTGGTGAATACGCTTGCGCCTGGTACTTCAAGTGACATATCTTTTACATAGATACGCTCTAGTGCCAATTGTGGTTGTGCTTGTTCTTCAGCCATGATAAATCCTCTAAAATTAAATCAAATAATGGGGCAAACTACGATTTTAAAAAAGCATTGTAATATAAACCAAGATCAAATCTCGATGTTTTTTATGGTTACGTCTCACTATGGCTTTTGAGTCTGCCACTGTCCATCTTCAAACCAATAAAGACAGACAGTAAAGCAAGGTAGCAGATTAACCCGCTAATAGCTCGTCAAGTTTGCCTTGCTGGTTCATTTGGTTGAGTTCATCAAAGCCACCGACAAAGGTTTCACCAACGAAAATTTGTGGCACAGTGCGATAGTTATTGGTTTTTTTCATCAGCGCTTGACGATCTTCACTACTCATGTCATGCATGCTGATTTCTTCGTAATCAACGCCTTTGGTTTTTAGTAGTTGTTTGGCGTTTGAGCAGTATGGGCAGATAGGGGTCGTATAAACTTTAACAGATACAGTCATGGTAAATCCTTATTTATAAATTTATGAGATAACAAACTTATTATAGATAGCCTGATAAATTATCATAGTCTAAGTATTGATAGAATCTGTTATCAATGAGTAAAGTGCACATGTATTCAACTGTGCTCATTACTACAGTGGGGATGAGCATGACAAATTCAAGCCGTCTTAGTTTAAAACCCTCAGTAGCAGTATAAACAGGATATAAAAAAAGACACCTATTGCTAAGGTGTCTTTTTATTTTGCTATCGTTAATCGGATGCTTTTTTTAGTCAGAAGCTATATTTTAGCCAATCTATTATTTGCTTAAACTAGGCTTGGTCTTAGCTTTGTTTTTTGATTTAGCGTCTTTTACACCAACCAATGGCATACCAGCGCCTTGCCAGCCGCCAATACCGCCCTCTAAGCGATAAACACTGTCTTTACCAATCATCTGAATCGCAGCGCCTGCTTGCACACCCATATCGCAGATAATAATCACTGGCTGCTCAATCGCACGAATCTCTGCTAAGCGCTCTTTGAGATCAGTGAACGGGATGTTGCGGCTGCCTTGAATATAGCCTGATTCAAACTTCTTCTTGGCGCGAATATCGATCAGCTGCGCGTTCTGAGAGTTGACCATCATGCCAAGGGTGTTGGGCGATATTTTTCTACCGCTACGTTTGTTTTCAATGGTAAAAAACAGGATAGCAAGTACGGCTAATATACCAAATAAAAACGGGTGGTTGCCCACAAATTCCAGCGCACGATCCAAACCATACCTCCAAAAAAATAGGTGTTCTATTGAGCTGAGAAGCCAGCCCAATGATAGTGAACAAGGCGCTATTATACCGATAAGGTCATCTATAGTAAACGGGCGATGACACGGTCAATAATCAATCTATCATTTTGCCTTTGAAATGATGTTAATTGGGCTTAATAAGGCTTAGTATCAGCTTCCTCTCGTAGCGTCACGAGATTTTCAACGCGGCGCTGTAATACGGTACCGTCAGCCACGGCTTGCCACAGCGCGCAGCCTTTGCTGTTATGGGTATGACGACAGTCACGGAATTGGCAGCTGCCAGCTAGTGGTGCCAGCTCAATAAAGCCTGAGGTGATATCGTCAGGTGTGAGGTGCCAAATACCATACTCGCGAATACCTGGTGTATCGACGATACCACCTTGCGTCAAATCCTCGGGGTTAAATGGTAACAATCGGCTTGTCGTTGTCGTATGCTGACCAAGCTTAGAGTTTTGCGAGATGATATTGACGCTTTGACCAGACTCAGGAAGTAGGGCGTTAATAAGGCTGCTTTTGCCAACACCAGACTGCCCTGCAAAAATGACCAACTTTTTGTCTATGTAGCGTTTTAGCTCATCGAGACCTTCTTGCTCGTCACTCTCGGCGATATTTTCAGGGCAATCGACCGACGTCAGAACACTTTCATAACCGAGTGCAGCATATTGTGCCAATAATTCACTCGTATCGACGCCGTTTTCTTGTGCCAACAGATCGGCTTTGTTGAGGACGAGCAGTGGTTTGACGCCCGCGTGATGGCAGACGACCAGATAGCGATCGATCAAAGTAGGAGCGGCAGCAGGCAATGGCGCAAAGACGATGGCCAGAATATCAACATTGGCGGCAACAGGTTTGAGCTTATGATAACGGTCAGGGCGAGAGACCAATGAGGTACGCGGTTTGACGGCTTCGATACGGCCAAAGCCTGTGTTGGAGTCGGCACTCCAGCGCACTTGGTCACCAGCGGCTAGCATCGGCAAGTTAGTGCGTACATGGCAGCGCCAAATATCGCCGAGCGCAAGCGCTTGCCAAAATGGCTCTGGATCATCAGGCGCAATCTCTGGCTGCTCAGGTATCACTGCAGGTAGACTTGTTACCTGTACTTCTAGTTGCTTACCGTAATGCGCCATGACCACGCCATCCATCAAGCTGTCATCGATGCTGTCTTGACTTAACAATTGCTGCTTGTCGATGCGACGAATCTGTTGTTTGGTCAGTTTGCGTTGCCGGATTAATGCCATGGGTTTTAACCTATTATAAAAATATTGCTAAGTGTAGCGTGAAAATTTGCTAACATACAGCCTAAAGCGTCTGCGTCAGACAGGGGTTTTGTAATATTGTACGACTCTATAGGTTTTCTAAACCAAATAGCGTGTTGCAATACTGTCTGAGCACGGGTGTCTACGTGTAATACGTTTTTTCAATTGTTTTTCTAAAGTTGTTTTTTTTAAAGTTGTTTTTTCAAAATTATGAATGATAGGATATTTTATGGCTACCGGTGACCATCCCAATAAGATTAAAATCAAAAATCAAGGCAAAAAAGGGCTGGTGTGGATTGATTTAGAAATGACCGGACTTGATACCTTAAACGATGAGATTATCGAGATTGCCACTGTCGTGACTGACGAAGATTTGAATGTGCTTGCTGAAGGGCCTGTGTTTGCGATCAAGGTATCGGATCAAGTCTTAAATAAGATGGATGACTGGAATACCAAGCAACATGGTCAGTCAGGATTGGTCGACCGTGTGCGTCGTAGCACGGTGACATTGGCGGAAGCGGAAGCTGAAACCATCAAGTTTCTGAGTAAATGGGTCGATAGTGGTAAATCGCCAATGTGCGGCAACTCTATCTGTCAAGATCGCCGCTTTATGGCGCGCCAAATGCCAGAGCTTGAGCGCTTCTTCCATTATCGCAACCTTGATGTGTCCTCAATCAAAGAGCTGTGTTTCCGCTGGCGTCCTGACATTCTAAAGAACTTTGAAAAAGGGGGTAGTCATCTGGCCTTAGACGATATCCGCGACTCTATTCGTGAGCTAAAGCATTATCGTCAGCATTTCTTTAAATTGATGGATTTAGATAGCGAGCAATAAACAGTTCAAGATTGTAGTAAACGTAAAAAGGGTCTGTTGAACGATCAACAGACCCTTTTTATATCGAAGAAATATTGTTTAGATGCGTTGTCTAAAACGCCATTCAGCGGATAAAAAATTCAAACTCAAATAATCCAAACTCAGCATCATCACTGCTTAAATTATTACTATTCAAACGGTCATTTGAATACTCGTCGTCTGTCACTGCACCAATCACAGCGCTTACTTTCGGCTGGCGAGTGTCTTTATCTAGCAAGCGCCAATCACCAAGCACGTAGCGTTTTTTATCAGCAGTCGCCTGATGAATATCTGGACGATGCGTATGTCCGTGCAATAAAGCATCGCTAGTAGTAATGGCTTGACGTACGGCCTCATCATTCACATCCATGATATAAGCCGCTTTAGTAGCATTGTTTTGCTGGCTTCTTTTACGCATGTTGTCTGCGATGGCTAAGCGTTTTTCCAACGACTTATTAAGCAAATACCACTGAGTCAGACGATTACGCATAATTTTGCGAAAGAGTTGATATTTCTTATCATCGGTGCAGAGTGCGTCACCGTGCTCTAAACGGTAATTCTGCTGACCAACAGTCAAAGTATACGGCTCGCTTATCAGCTCCCCACCGAACAGATTGCAAAACGGCTGTCCTAACAAAAAATCACGGTTGCCATGCATGACTAATATTTCACAGCCATTGATACGTAGCTGTTTTAGCTTTGCAATCAATGGGGTTAGCCAATGCGCCATTTGCTCGTCTTCTGACCTTTTTTCTTTTAATAGGGATAAATACATATCATCACCCAGCCATACCTCAAACCAGTCGCCCAATATAAAGAGGCGTTTGAGCGCGGGCAGAGCAAGACAGTCATCGAGCAGCGCCAAAAAAGCCTGCACTAAGGCAGGCTCCTGAGGCGATAAATGCAAATCGCTAATCAATACTTGCCGCACTTGATGAGGGCGGGTCGTTATCAGATGATTAAACGTTTGCATTTATCATAATCCTTGTCGTCTATTGTCAGACTATCAGTAACACTTACTTATCACGACCTACTGAGAAACGATGGTCGCAGAGTTGATCACAACTGGCTCTTTTGGCACATCAGCATGCATACCGAAACGACCAGTTGGGACGCCTTTCATTTTTTCGATCACATCCATACCGCTGGTGACTTTACCAAATACAGTGTAACCCCAACCTTGCATGTTTTTGCCAGTGTGGTTTAGGAAATCATTGTCTTTTACGTTGATGAAGAATTGGCTAGTTGCTGAATGTGGATCTTGGGTACGCGCCATGGCGATAGTACCTTTGTCGTTTTTTAAACCATTGTCCGCTTCATTTTCGATAGGCGCGTTGGTTGGTTTTTCGTTCATCTCAGCGTCCATTCCGCCGCCTTGAATCATGAAACCATCAATAATGCGATGGAAAATCGTACCGTCATACTGACCAGATTTTACGTAGTTCAAAAAGTTTTCTACGGTCTTTGGCGCTTTTTCTTCGTTGAGTTCGATAACGATCGCACCCATATTGGTGTCAAGTTCTACTACTGGTGGCATGTCTACCATGGGATATTCCTTTTTGATTGCAGCGCCTTAAATGACGCTGTCAAGTGGTGGTTAAAAGTTGGTTGTTAAAAAGTTACGGGTAGTCTAACGGCTTTTTTATCCCGTGTCATGTATCAGGCTGTTAATGCGTTTGCAAAAGCTGATAGAATAACGCAACTTTAGCCATTTTTGATCAGCTTTGACAAATTGTGATAATGCGGACGCGTTATCTGAGTTTTTATATCCCAATTTATTTTAATAATTTATTTTGAACGTTTTGTGATGCGTGATGGCACGTATCACAAATTGACAATTTGCGTTAGGAGCAATATCCGATGAGTGAGCACTCAAGCAACAATGCACAAAAAGACGAAGTAAAAAACGACTTTATTCGTAATATCATTCGTGACGATGTCAATGCGCAAAGATACCAGCAAATTGTCACACGTTTTCCGCCTGAGCCAAATGGCTACTTGCACTTAGGTCACGTAAAATCTATCTGCCTAAACTTTGGTGTGGCCAAAGAGTTCGGCGGGGTGTGTAACCTGCGTTTTGATGACACCAACCCAACTGCAGAAAAACAAGATTATATTGACAATATCGAAAATGATGTGAAGTGGCTCGGTTTTGAGTGGGCAGGCGAGGCGTATCACGCGTCAAGTTATTTTGATCAGCTACATGCATGGGCAATACAGTTGATTGAGCAAGGCGATGCCTATGTCGATTTGCAAACGCCTGAGCAGATTCGCGACAACCGTGGTTCATTCAATGAAGCGGGAACGCCATCTCCGCAGCGTGATGCTAGTGTCGAGGAAAACCTAGCGCTGTTCAATGATATGAAAGACGGTAAGTACGCTGAAGGTAAGGCGGTATTGCGCGCCAAGATCGATATGGCAAGCCCAAATATGAACCTGCGTGACCCTGTCATTTACCGCGTGATGCACCAATCTCATCATCAGACTGGTGATAAATGGTGCATTTATCCAATGTATGACTTTGCGCATCCACTCTCTGATGCGCTCGAAGGTATTACCCATTCACTATGTACGCTTGAGTTTGAAGACCATCGTCCATTCTATGATTGGGTCATCGCCAAGATCGGCTTTGACGTGCCGCCGCATCAGTACGAGTTTAGCCGCTTAAATGTGGATCATACATTGACCAGTAAGCGTAAGCTTAAGCAGCTCGTTGATGAAGGTATCGTGAGTGGTTGGGACGATCCCCGTATGCCGACTATCGCTGGTATGCGCCGCCGTGGTTATACGCCAGCGGGCTTGCGTGACTTTTGTGAGCGTGTGGGCGTGACCAAAGCCGATAGCGTGGTTGATTTTCGTTTACTAGAGTTTAGCGTTCGTCAGTCATTAGAGACGACTACTGGTCGCGGCATGGCGGTACTAAAGCCATTAAAAGTGACGATTACTAACTTTAGCGAGGCGGTTAGTAGTTGGGAGACGCAAAAAGCCGATAGCGTGAACGCGCGTTTTGATGATGCCACGCAGACGCTTTGGTTGACGCAGCCGAACCATCCTAACGTCGATATGGGTGAGCGTGAGATTCCGTTTACCGAGACTTTGTATATCGATCAAGGTGATTACGAGATTGAACCGCCAGCAGGCTACAAGCGCCTGTCTCCAGAAAAGCCAGAGATTCGTCTGCGTAACACTTACGTGCTAGCCGTCACTGAGCATATCACTGATGAAAATGGCAATGTCGTTGAGCTAAAAGCAACGATTGATCCTGCAACGCTAGGTAACAATCCGGAAGGCCGCAAGGTTAAAGGGGTGATTCATTGGGTATCAGCCAGTCAAGGTGTACCAGCGACCGTGCGCATGTATGAGCAGCTATTCAGTGCTGAAGACCCAAGTGGCGTCGCTGATGTTCATCAAGCGCTAAACCCTGACTCTCTCACTGAGCTGGATGCTGTCGTTGAGCCATCTTTAGCCAATGCTGACGCTGGCACGCGTTTCCAGTTTGAGCGTGAAGGGTACTTTATCACCGATAGCGAAGATCATAGCACTGATAAGCCAGTCTTTAACCAAATCGTTAGTTTGCGCGATAGCTATAAGCCCGCGTAATCTCTGTTGGCCCCGTCTCTAAAAATGTCGTTGCTAAAATGATGTTTTGAAACAATACTAAACAATAGTAGTTTGCAAGCAAGCCCATTTCTAGTACGCTAGAGATGGGCTTTTTTGTGAATAATTATGAAGTTTTTGACAGTCATATCTAAGGAAGTGAGCATGGCAAAATTTTTGAATAGCAGTGGGACGACTTATCATTTAGAAGAATTGATTAAAAATGCGTCTGATCGGTTGATTATTATTAGCCCATATTTAAAGCTGAATGAACGCATTAAAGAGCTGCTAGAAGATCGCAACCGTCTAAAAATCGATATTCGCATTGTCTATGGCAAAAATGACTTACATCCAGAAGAAATAAACTGGTTAAAAAACTTAACGTTTATTCGTACCAGCTTTTGCAAAAACTTGCATGCGAAATGCTACCTGAATGAAAACGAGTGCATTATTACCAGTTTGAACCTGTACGAATTTAGCCAAGTCAATAATAATGAGATGGGCGTACTGATTTATCGTAATGACGATGCTAAGCTTTATGCTGATACTTATGAAGAAGCGCAACGCATTATTCGTATCAGTGATGAAGTTAGGATGTCTCTTGAAAAAGTCACTGAAACTGAGAACCAGCCTGAACCTAGCACCAAAACAATGAGCGCTCCTACCAACGCAACCATCACGTCTACAACAGACGCCGCACCTAGTTATTCTAAACTGACCACCGCCAAGCTTGCTAAAGAATTAGGTCTCAAGACCCAAGAGTTAAATGATAAGTTGCTTGCGGCGGGTTACTTAGAAGCGCAAGATGGTGAGCTAGTATTGACTGATGCTGGGCGTGTGGCTGGAGGCGTGAGCAAAAAAGGCAAGTTTGGTGAGTTTTGCTTATGGGATGCAGGGATGGTGGTTTAAGAAATAATCGATATATCTACTTAGGGTTAAATGGAATAACCGCATTACAATCCGTCACAAGACATTCATAACCAGTTTGGTACTATAAAGTGAGTTTTATTGATGCACTAGACGGGATAAGCAAATGATCAAACCGTCTCGCACATTGCAATAATCGGTTTATAATAATAGGGCGCATAAGACAGTAAGCTCAGCGCTCATCATTCATATAAATAAGGAATTTAGTATGGCACATTTACGTTTAGGCGACACCGCACCAAACTTTGATGCAAGCACCACAGAGGGTGATATTAATTTTTATGATTGGGCGGGTGATAGCTGGGTGGTATTGTTTTCGCATCCTGCCGACTATACGCCAGTTTGTACTACTGAGCTTGGCCGCACCGCTGCATTGGGCGGTGAGTTCCAAAAACGCAATGTCAAGCCGATTGCTTTGTCAGTGGACGGCTTAGAAGATCACAAAGGCTGGGTCAGCGACATCGAAGAGACACAAGGCGCTGCGGTGAAATTCCCTATCATTGCAGACTCTGATCGCACGGTTGCGGATTTGTATGATATGATTCACCCAAATGCTGATAACACCGCGACAGTTCGCAGCGTGTTTATCATTGATCCAAACAAAAAAGTACGTCTGACTCTGACCTATCCAGCCAGCTGTGGTCGTAACTTCGATGAAATTATCCGTGTTATTGATGCGCTACAATTATCGGATGAATATAACATCGCGACGCCTGTAGATTGGAAGGACGGTGATGACGTAATCATTCCACCAAGTGTCAAAAACGAAGATATTGCTGCCAAATACCCAAAAGGTCATAAAGAAATCAAGCCGTACCTACGTACGACCCCAGCCCCTAATAAATAACTGGACTGGTTGCATAAATATGATTAAATAAAGCCCCGTGACTTAAAGTTATGGGGCTTTTGCTATTTTTACCTCATGAATAATAAGCCTTTGCCATGACGGTCAGAGTAGGCTATAACTATGGTATGGAGTATCAATAGATAGGGTGCTCATTAGTGCCACCATCATAATAAAGCGTATCAGCGCTAAATTTCTATTCAATCATTCTTACAAGGAGTTCATCATGAAAAAATTATACGTCACCCGTATAGCACCCAACCCGCGCAAAGCCCTTATTTTATTGGCATCAAAAGGGATTGATGTTGATGATATGGATGACATTGATGTGATTGATATTGATTTTGCCAAAAATGAGCAGATGTCAGACGAATTTACCAAAATAAATCCGATGCAGACAGTGCCTGTCTTAACACTAGACGATGGCACCGTGCTCAATGACTCACAAGCAGTCTGTGAGTATCTGGATCGCGTCTATGGTGAGCGTTCTGTTATGGGCAATGACGTGATACAGCGTGCCCAAGTGTGCTCGATGCGCCGTATTGCTGAGTTTGAGGTGATGTATAATTTAATGCTAGCGTTTCAGCACAGTCATCCGTCTAAAGCCCAGCGTGTTGAACAAGTGCCAGAATTTGTTGCGCCATCAATTGCCCGTGCTGTCAAAGCCATGGGGTATTTTGAGACAATCCTAGAAGGTCGTGAGTATCTGGTGGGTGAGCAGCTAAGCTTTGCAGATATCGTGCTATATTTGGGCTTAGATTTTGGTAAAGTGCTCAAAGTTGATCCGAATGAGCAAGGCAAAAACCTAGCCCGTTTTTATCAAATGATGAATGAGCGCTTCAGCATCAAAAACATGGCTAAAGCTAAGCCTGCGGAAATCAATGATTAGATAAAGAGATACATCGCAAGTTCTATTGTTTTTAGATGCTTGCTCATTAAAGATAATATCGGGGGTAGCTAATATGTATTAGCTATCCTTTTTTTGTCCATGAAATTAACGACATTAGATAGCAGAGTAATGAAAGAATTTCAAACATAATAAAAATCAACATTTTATTACATAAGCTAATAATGCTCGGTCTATAGTGGTTAATTTAACGTGATTATAATAACGATATTGCCAGAACAGTTAATTAAATGTTTCTTCAAAAGATGCAAGACCAGCAAGTATATAGAAATAAGTAATCGAGAAAATTGATATACGCTTATTAAGAGGTTCGTAATATGGTAGGTAGAGCCAAAAAATCAGCACTGACAACGTTTTTATTGCCAAGTATTATGGCGGTGAGCTTGATGCTGAGCGCTTGTCAAAAAGAAAACACGGCTCACGACAATGAAGGATCAGGTATCTCCAATACTGGTGAAAAAGTAGACTCACTAGCGATTGAGGATAGGGCCTCGGATACCAACTCAGCAACTACTGAATCTGGCTCGACGACATTTACTCCCGAAGAAAAGCTGATGAATACTTTGTCTCGTCATCGTTGGAGCTTGGTTAGGGCAACGGATGCCAATGAGCAGCCTATAAGTGAGCTTACAGATATCGATGGTCAGGGGACTCTGGTATTTAATCCAGACACACTTATCTATAGTGTCGGTTGTAATACAATAAGCGCTGCTTATCAGCTGCAAGGACATACATTGAGTATCGAGGAAGAAATGAGCACCAAAATGTCTTGTAGCGATCTTGATATGGCAGAAAACACATTAAATACATTAATGCTAGGAAATAGTGAGTTAAAAATAGAGCAAAGTGACAGCCCAGTATTGACCCAATTTACCAACGATAATGTCACTTTGGTATGGAGTGGCAAACTCACACCTCAAGCGAAATACAACAGTAAGGGCGAGACGGTATTTTGGGCAGTGAATGCCAAAGAAGTCAATTGTGATATGAATGGTGAAAAGCAGTGTCTTCAGGTTAGGCCCGTCACTTACAACGACCAAGGTGTCAAAGTTCGTGAAGGGAAGTGGAGAGTATTTGCGGGAGAAATAGATGGATACCAGCATGACGGTATGCACGAAGAAGTATTACGATTGCAGCGCTACCGATTAGAGACTAACGAATTAATAGAATCAGATGAGACAACAGAAAATGATAATGAAAAGTATGCATATGTACTCGATGCTGTCATTGAAAGTGCAGTCGTAGAGTAGTCCGCTATAATTTCGTCTTGCAAATGATAAAGTGACAGTGCTGGTACTCATAAAAAAACACGCATCCAATAGCGTGTTTTTTTATTGCCTCACTATTTTAATGCCTATTGGTTTTGAAGCTTGTCTGCTTTAACGCCTATCTTTAACGCAAGTTACCCAAATCTTCTTCGGTCAAACGCCAACGACCTTTTTTCTTAGAGCCACCGCGTCCTCGCATAGAGCTATTAAGTAGTATTTTATTCATAGAATGGCTTGAGTGCGCATGACAAATAGCACAGGCAAGACCATCGGCTGCATCTTGTTGGGGTACGACTTCTAACTGTAGTATGCGGCAAACCATCTCCTGCACTTGCTCTTTAGCAGCAGCACCATAGCCGCACACCGCTTGTTTGATCTGCCGAGCAGTATACTCTGATACTTCTAAATCCAAGGCGACCATCGCTGCAATAGCCGCGCCTCGTGCTTGCCCAAGCTTGAGTGCAGAATCAGGGTTTTCTGCCATAAAGACTTGTTCAATCGCCGTATAGATAGGCTCGTCAGCGTATTTTAAGTGATGCTGCGTAATGCGGGTCAATCCATTAAAAATACGCTTGAGGCGTTCAGGCATCTCTTTGGTATCTGTGCGAATCGTGCCTGCATCGATATAAGTGAGCTTATCACCCGTCTGCTGGACTATTCCATAACCCGTCATGCGTGATCCTGGGTCGATCCCGATAATAATTGCCATAGTATTCCGTCTTGCTTACATTTTGTTTTATGGCTTAAAAATCAGCCGTAAGTTTGATAGTATAGCAACCAATCCCCATATACATTATATGTTAGCCATTTTAATTTGCATGGCGCTCAATTTATTGGTTTTTATTTTATAGGACGACACTTTATGGGTCAGATAGTTGGTATAGCCATCGTTTGGTTTATTATCGAGATGCTACTGTGGTATTTGCTTGCTCAATTCATGAGCGGCTGGTGGGTATTCATGTGGTTTATTGTCGCAGCAGTGATCGGTATTTCTCTTATACGCAAAGGTATGGCTTCTTTGAATCCAATGGCTCAGCAGATGAAAGCAGGTGGTATGATGAATCCTGCAATGCGTCCACCAGAGTCCACCATGATTAAGAGCATTGCTATGGCAGTCGCGGGTATTTTGCTACTTATTCCAGGTGTGCTGAGTGATGTGCTCGCGCTACTCGTGATCTTGCCACCAGTACAAAAGAAACTCAAAGACTTTGCCAATAACTATGTCATGAACAATCAGCAAAAAATGATGGAAATGATGGCAAAACAGATGGGCGGCCAAAATCCATTTGGTGGAATGGGTGGTCAGAATCCATTCGGTGGCGTAGGCGGTATGAATAACCAAAATCCATTTGGTCAACAACAGCAAAACCCGTTTGGTGACGTATTCAAACAACATACGACTGTTGATGGTACGGCCAAAAACATCCCTAAAGATGTGAAAAAAATTACCAAATCTGCTAATGATGAGTAACGATGATTTAGTCATTCATTAGGCATAGAAAAAGCCCCTTCCGTCATTAACGAAAGGGGTTTTTGGTGGCAGTAAATACATTAATTATAAAGAACATATTTACAAACCGAATGAAACAACCGAAGTGCCGCTGTAAGATGGTGACCCATGAACCGTGAAGTTCAGGGCGGATGCGTCATCCTCTCTGCAGGTTTCCTGATACACCGCAAGCGGTGCAGGCATACACAATGAGACGATAGGTACCACATCCTGGTAAAGCATTATCGGCTCAGGGAATAAACATCTACTAGCCAACACTTCAGAATAGATTCATCTTAACCAATGAGATAAATGATTGCAAGTAGGATTTACAGATTGATACGCAGTATTGACGATTGGTATAAGCGATATATGTCGTACTCTAGATAACTATGTAAAAGGACTGCTCATTAGTAAAATATTGTCAGTTTTTCAGCTATTTTAAGATATGTGTTAATATATAGGGCTTTCCATACCCTAACATAGCATTGAAGGCGTTCATTCACTCGAGGAGCGGTAATATATGATCAGTACCCAGCAAGCATCAGAATCTATTGGCGACAATCAGGCGCAGCAGCTCAGCAGTAAGCAAGAAGACGGCGCACAGAATAAAAAAACGCCGCATGTCTTAATGATATTAGACGGCTTTGGTTATCGTGAAGAAGATAAAGATAACGCCATTGCTGCGGCAAATATGCCGAATTTAGACAGAATTTATCAGCAGTATCCTCATGGACTGATTTCTGCTTCAGGAGAGGATGTGGGCTTGCCAGATGGTCAGTTTGGTAACTCAGAAGTTGGCCACATGAACTTGGGTGCTGGCCGTGTTCTTTATCAAGACTCGACTCGCATCTCAAATGAGCTTGCCAATCGCGAATTCTACAAAAACGAAGCATTGGTTGACGCAGTAAAAGCGGCCAATGAGCTTGGCGGTAACGTACATATTATGGGTCTGCTCTCAGACGGCGGTGTTCACTCACATCAAGACCATATCGAAGGCATGTGTCACTCAGCATTGGTCCATGGTGCCAAAAACGTCTTTATCCATTGCTTCTTAGACGGCCGCGATACACCGCCTAAATCTGCGGATAAATATATCAATCGTCTACGTGATTATATCGATAAATTGAATGCTCATTATGAAGGCGGGCGCGTACAGATTGCCAGCATCATCGGTCGCTACTATGCAATGGATCGCGATAACCGCTGGGATCGCGTACAAAAAGCTTATGAGCTGATCACTGAAGGTAAGGCAGATCGCTTGTCGACACGTGCGGACGGTGCTGTCCAAGCGGCTTATAAAGCACGTGAGACTGACGAATTTATCAGCCCGACGACTGTCATCGGACGTGATGAGGTGCCTTATACCGTCGAAGACAATGATGCGCTGATATTTATGAACTTCCGTGCCGACCGTGCCCGTGAGCTTACCCAAGCCTTTGTTTTACCTGATCATGAGTTTTCAGGTTTTGCCCGTCAAAAGCAGCCAAAACTTGCCGCCTTTGTGATGTTGACCAAGTATTCTGATGTATTGGCGGATAATCCAAAAACCAGCATCGCTTACTATCCAACGTCTTTGGCCAATACCTTGGGAGAGTATCTGCAGGATCAAGGTAAAACACAGCTACGTATCGCAGAAACTGAGAAGTATGCGCATGTGACGTTTTTCTTTAGTGGTGGCCGTGAAGAGGAATATGAAGGCGAAACGCGTATCCTAGTACCCTCTCCAGATGTGGCCACTTATGATTTGAAGCCTGAGATGAGCGCGCCTGAAGTGACGGATAAATTAGTAGAAGCGATTGAATCTGGCCAATATGATGTGCTCGTTGTCAATTATGCCAATGGAGATATGGTAGGTCATACAGGGGTTTTCGATGCTGCGGTAAAGGCGGTCGAAGCGTTGGATGTCTGTGTGGGCCGTGTCGAGTCGGCAGTAAAAGCGGCTGGCGGCGATATGCTGATCACAGCTGATCACGGTAACTGTGAGCAAATGCAAGACTACGAAAGTGGTCAAGTACATACTCAGCATACGACAGAGCATGTACCGCTGATTTACGTAGGCGCACAAAAACTACAGGTACGTCGTGGCGGTAAGCTCAGTGATGTGGCACCGACTATTTTGGCACTAATGAATGTTGATGCACCCACCGAAATGACTGGTGAGAGTTTATTGGTTTCAGCATCTTAAGCCAGTTGTCTCAGATTATCCGTACATCGGATAATCTGTAAAGACCTGGCTCGTTAGATGAATGATATAAACCAGAAAAGGGAGGGGTAGCTATTACCTTTCCCTTTTTCTATGATGGATTTTGCTTGATGATTTGCAAAACTGCCCTAGTTTGAGAGAGGCCTTTGGTGTTAACTTATACGGTAATACATAACAATAACTTTATACATTCTATTATTTAAATGAGTTTTTTATGCATCCTATCTCTTTTGTGTGCGCATCTTTGTCTAAACAATTAGGCCAACGAGTGATAAAGACGTCGCTAGCGACCATTATGTCCAAACCCGTATACTTCAAGTTTATAGGCTTTAAGCCCAGTCTAGCAATAGGTTTGCTTGGATTGTGTATTGTCAGTATGGACGCGCAAGCAGCAGTGACCTCAGTCGGTGATGCTAGTCCGACATCAAGCCTACAGCTTATCAGTTTGAATGCCGATGATATAGTGGCTGAAGATGATACTGAGATGCTGAATGCTGCCGACGAATCAGATGACTCAATAGACAGTATGCCAGACGAAAGTGCGGGAATTGACGATGATGATAATATCGATACCAGTATTCCATCAGAGGTTGCGCAAGTATCATTGAATGCAATTTCTCCTCAGACATTAAAGACCTTTGTTGCTGTTGTTGATTTAGTGCGCCGTCAGTATGTTGACGCGGTCAATGATGAGGAGTTATTTAATAATGCAATGAGCGGTATGCTAACTAAGCTCGATAGCCATGCTGAGTTTTTGGATGCGGAGGCCTATGAAAACCTACGCGCTTTTACCGAAGGGGACGTAGGTGATATCGGTATCCAAGTTACTTATGAGCCAGAGGTAGGTTATTGGATCATCACAGAAGTTATTGATGATTCGCCTGCAGATAAAAAAGGCATCGCAGTGGGCGATTATTTACACCAAGTTGGTGAATTCAAACTTGACGAAAATCGGCAAAGTAACGATGTTGAGCAGCTATTAACAGGGATTGCTGGTACCCAAGTAGATATCATCACCTCTAAAGCTGGTCGCCGTAAGCACACGACGACATTGCAGCGTAATAACAGCCACCCTCAAATTGTCGAGACAAAACTCGTCGATGGCATTGCGATTGTTAAACTACCTGCATTCCAGAACAATAGCCGTGAAAAGCTGTTGGAAGGTTTGATTAATTTAGATGCACCTATCTCAGGCATTCTACTTGATTTGCGTGACAATCCGGGCGGTGTTCTTACATCGGCGGTGAGCGTTGCCAGTTTATTTATGAATGATACCGATGTGGTACAAGTACAAGCACGTCAAGACAAATCGCGCGTACTAACCACCCAAGGGGATGCGATACTTAAGCCTCTACCTATGGTTGTTCTACAAAATCGCTACTCGGCATCAGCGGCAGAGGTTTTGGCCAGTAGTTTACAGGCACAAAAACGCGCTACTATCATCGGTGAAGTAAGCTATGGTAAAGGCTCAGTACAGTCAGTCATACCACTCAATGACGAGCAAGCAGTCAAGTTGACAGTAGCTAACTATATGACAGCATCAGGCAGGCAGATCGATGTCATCGGCGTTGAGCCTGACATTACTTTGTCAGGAAGTGAGAGCTCATGGGAGCAGCAGGCGCTGGATTTATTAAAACCCCGCGCGCTCGATTCTGGCATCCGCTTCATTCGAAAGACTACTGCAAATTAGTATATTGTTGATAGATTTAACAATATACCGTCAGGCAGCCATTGAATCTCTGAAATAAAAATCCAATGGCCCGATAGAAGACTTACTCAGATTGATCTTCTGCAATTTCTAACTTTTTCATACGATAACGTAATGAGCGAAAAGTCGTCCCAAGTAGTTCTGCTGCTTGGGTTTTGTTCCAGCCAGTTTGTTTGAGGGCTGTGATGATTAATTGCTTTTCTTGTTCCTGTAGATAATGCTCCAACCCTTGGGCTGGCAATTGACCATCAAGCGGTTCTTGCAGGCTTGTAGTCTCATTCTCTTTTGGTTGAATAGGACGATGGAGGGGTACTTTTTCATTCGTATCACTTGAGCTGGTTGATGGTTCTGTATTATTGGGCACTGAGCGCTGTATCATTGAAGGGTAGTGTTGGGTATTAGTACGATAAGGGTGCAAGTTGGTTGTTTCTTGCTTGTGCTTTACAGCCGTTATCTCACTGTCAGATTGAAGAGTCTGTTCACGGTTTTCTATTGCTTTAGACATTGTTTGGGTAGTTGGTTGAGATTGGTTTTGCTCATTTGCGTAATGGTTAGATTGTTGCGCATTGCTGTGAGCTTGCGTATCTTTAAGGTCGTGACTAACATCAGGTAGGCCTAAATGACTGATATCAATGTCCGAAGTTTCCGCCAACGTCACTGCACGCTCAAGTAAATTACGTAGTTCACGAACGTTACCGGCAAAGTCATGACGCTGCAAACGTTCGCTGGCTTCACGCGTGAGAGATGGGGGTATTTCTAGCTGCCACTCAGCAAAAATCATGGCTAAAAAATGCTCTGCTAATACAGGGATGTCATCACGTCGATCATTCAATGTCGGTAGCTTAAGCTCAATCACATTGATACGATAATACAAATCTTGTCGAAATGCGCCATCCTGTACCAAGCGGCTCAAATCTTTATGAGTAGCGGATAAAATGCGGATGTCTACTGGTACTTCTTTGGTGTCACCAATGGCCCTCACGGTCTTTTCTTGAATAGCACGCAACAGCTTCACCTGCATCGCTAATGGTAAGTCTGCCACCTCATCTAAAAATAAAGTACCGCCATTGGCTTGCTGAAACAATCCCTGCTTGTCAGCCACAGCCCCTGTAAAACTGCCTTTTTTATGACCAAAAAACTCTGACTCCATCAGCTCAGAAGGTATTGCACCGCAGTTTACTGGTACAAAGCTGCCATCTCGTCGCGGACTTAAATCATGAATCAGTCTAGCGACGACCTCTTTACCTGTACCAGACGCACCAGATAAAAAAACAGGCGCTTGTGAGCGTGCCAATTTTAATATGGTGTTTTTAAGAGGGTGCATGACCGCAGAATCACCGATTAGTCTAGCGTCCAGCATCTTTTGCTCAGGTGAGGATTCAGGCGTGGCTTGTGCCCCATTATCCTGATGAATAACCTTTAGAGCGTTTTCTACCAATTGACGTAATCTTGGTAGCTCAAGCGGTTTATTGACAAAATCAAAAGCACCAAGCTTCAGTGCTTCAATGGCCAGATCCATACTTCCATGAGCAGTGATGACGGCTATCGGTGTATTCGAGCTGTTACTGATTTCTTTGACCAGCTCCAACCCTGAGCCGTCAGGTAGTTTCAAGTCAGTGAGGCAAAAATCATAAGTATTGTCTTGCCAGTATGATCTTGCTTGCGCCAAAGTATAGGCTACATCACTTTTGATGCCCATTTTAGTCAAAGTGATTTGCATTAATCGGCATAGATCCACTTCGTCATCAACGACTAGCGCGCTTGTTGTCATACATTATCTCGTCAAATTCAATGGCTGCAAAGTATTAATAGCTAGGTCTAAATAGGGGTAAACTTCTTTTACAAAAAAAATTGTAAATCAATCATGTACGGTGGCTATTAGCTACCAATAGGTAATGTTCAAAAATTTGTGATTAAGTAGTATTTTGATTTATGACTGGGATTAATAAAGATTTTCTTCCACGGCTTGCAAGATATTTTCAGAGTCAATAGCAGGCGAAATAAAACGAAAACACGTTTTTTCATGTTCAGGAATATAAAGCAAACGTGCCTGATTGGCTTCACAAAAGGCTTGCGATAAATATAGTCCCAAGCCCGTGCCAGCTTTGTCTGTTGTAAAAAATGGATTAAACAAATGTTTTAAATCCTCAGTTTTAATACCATCACCATCATCCAATATGTCAATTATAACATCGCTGTCTGCACAGTAAATCTCGATTTCTACGTAAGCGTGAGGATGGCTATAGCTGCTATAACGCAAGCCATTGTTGATCAAATTAATCAAAATTTGTTCTAACTGGTGAGGATCAAATGATATGGTTGGTTGGGTTTTTAGATGCAGAAAAATGTCGTGCCCTTGGAAATAATTATCCAAAAATACTGGCATCCACTCAGCCAAAACAATGGCTTGCTGAGAGGCCGCTTGCTGACGAGACAGTTTTAAAATATCTTCAATAATACGGTTGACGCGTTTGGTTTGTGAAAATATCATTTCATAGAGCTCATGATTGCCCGTCGTGTTGACATTTGATGCATTTGCCTCAATTTCGGTCAAGTCTTCCATCAGTAGTTGGCTGGCTTGTGAGATGGCGGCTAGAGGATTTCTAATTTCATGAGCAATACTGGCAGTGAGTTGTCCTAACGACGCCAGTTTTAATTGTTGGGCGCTGGCCTGCTCACGGCGTAAGTCTTCCAATAGGATTAGTTTGCTATCATCTTTTAGCGGGATGATTTGTACGCGTAGCTTACCAAATATCGAAGCGTTTGCCACCTCAGGCACATCGTACGTAAACGTACGCGATTGTCCTGTTGCCACTGACAAGCAAGCTTGGAGTAGCTGAGAATGCTGTTTGCTAAGTTGTTGTTTAAAGTTAGATAGAATGGCATGAGGCGTATCGCCTCTCATTTCTTTTATATTGGTTGAAGTGCTAGATGCAGGCAATGATGAATCTTGTGTGATACTGAGCAGTTGATGGGCCGCAAGATTTGCAAGGACGATATTCTGTTTATCGATGACAATCACACCATTGACCATTTGTGTGATGACTTCTTGATTGATGACATTGAGTCGTTCAACCTCTTTGGCATGACTTTGTGCAACTTTCTCAAGCTGTACCAAACGTTGTGAGATAGACCAACTCAAACCCCCTACTGCCAAGAAGCTTGCTGACATCAGCAAAGCATCACCCAAATTGGCCAAATTCATACTATTGGCAATGGCATAAAAAAACTGCTGATAGATAACAAAAATAATAGCCAACAAAGTGATAACTAGCGCTTGTGAACCATGCAATAGCATAAAGCTAGCGGCGACAACGACCATATAGAGCATGGTCAGTTGTAAGTCCGGCTCACCTGCTGTATACAGCAATAAGCTTAATATAATAACGTCTAATACGAGCCCAAACGCTAACTGTCGGCGCATCTGCTTTGTGACAACGTAAAACAGCCCGAGCAAAATCAAGCTCAGCATCACATAAAAGCTCAGGGCTGTTTGCTGTAAAAAACTGGGGAGAGAGACGCTATCACCGGCGCGTGCAGATATATATACCATCAGCATAGAAAATATACTGACGACAAAACGATAACTGCTGTAAATAATGCCTAGTCTGCGCAGCTGCGGCAAAGGAAGTGTATCATCGTGGTGTAAATAGCGACTGATGGCAGAAATGATGGTGGTGGCAGGTTTCATAAATTGACCGTGATGACAAAGGAGATACTAAGCAACTTATGGTTGAATCAAACCATGGCGAATGGCCAAATGCGTTAATTTCACATCACTATCAACGCCAACTTTTTCATAAATACGATAGCGATACGTATTGATGGTTTTGACGCTGACAAATAATTGGTCAGCAATCTGCTGCGGGCTTTGGCAATTGACCACCATCATAGCCACTTGCTTTTCTCTATCACTTAACAAATCAAAAGGCGAGCTGGCATTATCAGACAATAAGACGTCCGCCAATTGTTCAGCAACGTCTTGGCTAAAATAGCGACCACCTTGATAGATTTTTTTGACCGCGCGTATCATCTCATCAAGTGGCGTACCTTTTGTGATATAACCATTGACACCAGCTTTGATGAGCATTGAGGGGTAGGGCTGTGCAGACATACTACTAACAGCTAAAATCTTGATACCCATATCGAGCTGAATCAAGCGTTTGGTCGCTTCAAGGCCACCAATATTGGGCATGTTGACATCTAGCAAGACCACGTCAGGACGTAACTGCTTGGCCTGTTTGATTGCCATATCACCGCTATCTGCTTCCCCCACTACTTCGATATCGGGGCTGTCTGACAACATACGGCTAATACCCATCCGTACTAAATCATGATCATCGACCACCAACACTTTAATCATAACCATACTCTTTATCGTTTGTCAGAATGAATGTTTTTATAAGGATTAAATAACAGAAAAAACAACGTTAACATAAGCCGTTTTTTGATTCTAAATACAGTTTTTTATTTTAAATACATAGGATACGGCTAATATGCGGTATCAATATCTTCATTTAATATAATAAAGTACAAAGAATCATAACATTCTAAGTTAAGTTATATTGCTGTATTGTTAATCAGTGTTTCTAAAATATAAATCAGTTGTATCAAAGTTTGAATGAAGCTAAAAAAAACCGTTAAATCAGTTTGATAGATTAAACTTAAATGTAAACCATGATACACTAAAAATACAAAAGCTCTATGTGAGTACTTACAAACACATCTATAAACGCTACGTACGTTCTTGGCGTCAGGCAGTATGTAACTGGCGTGATAGCGACAGCAGGAGGCATAATGAAGCAACTACTATTAACCAAACAGCAATTGATCGCTGCGATGATTTCATTGAGTTTGGGCAGTGTTGCACAAGCCGCACTTACAATTAATGGTAGCACTGAGACAGCTTCTAGTGCACGCTTGAGTTGGGGCGGTGCTGATAGCTTGTCTGAAGCGCGTAACATCATGTACAAGTCTAATGGCTCTGCTATCAAAAAAGTCGACAACGGCTATGGTACGACCAATATCACAAATAGCAGCAGTTTTGCTAGCAGTAACAATACTGCTCGATACAATACGACTTATCGCGGCGCATTTGGTAGCAGTGATATGATCCCAATCAGTACAGACTCGCGCAGTGTCGCGGTGATTGATGCTGAAACGGGCGAATCTATCTACGAAAAAGACGCTGACATCGCGCGTCCTATGGCCAGTATTACTAAAATAATGACAGCCATGGTTGTGCTAGATGCAGGTCTCGATATGCGTGAAGAAATCACGCTTGATCCAGAAGACTTTGTAGGGCCTAAGCGCGCCAGCTCACGCCTAAAATCAGGTGATCGTTTAAACCGTGCCGAGTTGCTATTGATGGCTTTGATGAAGTCTGAAAACCCAGCCGCAAAGAGCTTGGCACGTAACTATCCAGGCGGCTACAATGCCTTTATCCGTGCGATGAACAGAAAAGCACAAGATCTAGGTATGACTACTGCGTTTTTCGGTGATCCAACGGGTCTTGATAAGCGTAACGTTGCTTCATCGAATGATTTGGTAAAAATGGTTCGTGCTGCTGGCAACTACGATGTGATTCGTCGCTTCTCTACCACCAAGAGCTATGACTTCTTTGTTTCAAACTACTCAAGTGGTAATCGCACTTATAAAGCCAACAACACTAGTAGCTTGGTTCGTGCAGGTGATTACCCAATCGGTATCTCAAAAACAGGTTTTATTAACGAAGCTGGGCGCTGTGTTGTGATGGAAACGCGAGTCAATAATCGCCCTGCAATTATCGTCATCCTAGGGGCAAACAGCTCAGCAACACGTTGGGGCGATGCTAAAAACATTCTAAACAGCTTGGCGACACGTCGTACCGTATAGACGCGCTGTTTTAAATATGTAAAAAAGGCTGTTATACCATATAACAGCCTTTTTATTGTGTTGAGTTTAAGATTAAGGATCTGCCTTATGAAACAGTCATCAACCTCATCTGCGATACCCAAGCTATATTTGCTGACCAATGATGATGAATTTGAATTGTTGTATCAAAAGTTAGATGTCGCCTTATCAACAGGGCTAATCGCATTGTTGCAGATTCGGCGCAAGCAAACACTTAGTCTACCAGATGGTCATATAACGCTTTATGAAGAAGCCAAACAGATTGTTAAGCTGGCCAAAGCACATGACGTTCCAGTCGTTATGAATGATGATATTGCAATAGCAGCCAAGCTTGGTATTGGTGTACACCTTGGGCAAGGAGATGGCAAAATTGGTGATGCTTTGCAGTCTCTTGAATCGACTCAAATAATTGGTCGAACTTGCCATGGGAATATTGAATTAGTCAAAGAGGCAAAGGATGATGGTGCAAGCTACGCTGCGATGGGTGCCATATTTACCTCTACCACAAAACCGAATGCTGATATTATCTCGCGTCAGAAGTTGATTGAAGGCTGTCAACAAGGCATACCTATATGTGTGATAGGCGGATTAACTGCAGAAAATATTTCAGAGCTGGCAGGCATACCAATTGCGCTTGTGGCGGTAGTAGGCGATATTATGGATTTGCCTGTAGAAAAAATCGCCGAGCGTTGCTATCAATGGCAGCAGGCACTTTCTAAATGGAAAACACCTGCTGTATAAAATGTGTTCTAGATGAAATTTATTAGCTATTCAGCATGTTCCATACACAAAGTAGCGTAGGGCAGCGCTTCTAAACGTTGCTCTTCAATCGGTTTACCGCAAACCTCGCACTCGCCATAAGTACCATTTTCGATACGACTTAAGGCATTTTCGACATAGATTAGGCTCTGACGCGCTTCGCTCATTAAATTTTTGCGCATATCATTTTGACGATAGGATATAGCCTGATCTTCCCAGTGCTCATTGAGATCATCTTGTGGGTTTTGGATATGATCTTCGATTTTGTCAATGCGAGACTCGTACTCATCTTTTAGTTTTAATAGATTTTGCTTTGCAGTGTCTAAGTCGATACTCATTGTGTTCTCCTAAAAAGTTATTGTTATTGTCAACGCTTCTATCATAAAGAGCCTGACTGCTGAGTACCACCACGAAATGTTACTGTTTATTGAATGAGTTCAAAGCTAGCAGTTACAACCGTTTCCTATCAATGCTGGAGTAAAATTACTCACTCAATATTTTCATGTTTTTAAAAATCGTGAAAGTTTGCTTGTGAGCATCTCATAGAAAACTGATAGAATACACCGCCACTGATTTCTACTCACTTATCTGTTCCAGTAACTTGGTGTGATAGTTAGTATAAAGACTCAGTGATGAAGACATATAAAGATACAAGTGTGCAGTCTAATGAGGCTCATTGTTAGAGCAGATATAGTAAATGATAGTTAAAAAATTATCAGTCATATCAATCATGATAGTAATCGTAAATTAATAGATATATTGATGCATAGGAGCAGGTAATGAATTTTTTGCGTATGAGCGAGCTGAACTTAACCGATAAAGTGGTATTGATTCGAGAAGATTTAAATGTCCCTATTAAAGACGGTAAAGTCACCAGTGATGCTCGCTTACAAGCAAGTCTACCTACTATTGAGATGGCGCTAGAGAAGGGTGCTGCTGTTATTGTTTGTTCACATCTGGGACGTCCAACAGAAGGCAATCCTGAGTCTATTTATTCATTGGCACCAGTTGCTGATTATTTGACAGACAAATTGGGCTCGCAATTAGCGTCACCAGTGCGCCTGAATAATGATTACCTGACTCAAGGCGCTGCTGTAAAACCTGGCGAAGTCGTATTACTAGAGAATGTGCGCTTTAACGATGGTGAAAAGAAAAACGATGCGACGTTAGCAAAAAAATACGCAGATTTATGTGATGTCTTTGTTATGGATGCCTTTGGTACCGCGCACCGTGCGCAAGCATCAACAGAAGGCGTGACGCAAGCGATGCGTCAAGCAGAAAAAAATGTTTGTGCAGGGCCTTTGTTGGCAGCTGAGCTTGATGCCTTGAGCCTGGCGCTTGAAACACCAGCTCAGCCTATGCTTGCCATCGTTGGCGGCTCAAAAGTGTCTACCAAGTTAGAAGTGCTACATAGTTTAGCTGAAGTCTGTACACAGATTATCGTTGGTGGCGGTATTGCCAATACTTTCTTAGCGGCGCAAGGGCATAGTGTGGGCGCGTCGCTATACGAAGCAGATTTGATCGATACTGCGCGCGATATCATGACCAAGACTGAGATACTACTACCTGAGTATGTGGTTGTTGCTGATAAAGACGACATCGATTTTGCTGACTTTACTGGTTCATTGCAAAAGGCAGTTGCGACAATCAAGTCTGTTGATGCTATTGGTGATAACGACATGATATTGGATATCGCGCCAGAAAGCGCGAAGGAACTTGCCGATGCTATTATCAATGCAAAAACCATCTTGTGGAATGGTCCAGTCGGTGTTTTTGAAGTTGATGCTTTTGGTCAAGGGACACAAATACTAGCAACAGCTGTAAGAGACAGCGACGGTTTTTCAATTGCGGGTGGCGGTGATACTTTGGCGGCTATTGATAAATATCAAGTCGCTGATGGTGTCAGTTATATGTCAACGGGCGGCGGTGCATTTTTAGAATTTGTAGAAGGTAAAGTGCTTCCAGCAGTTGCTGCATTACAAATTAACGCTTAACTAATTAACGTTACTCAGTATTTTCGTAACACTAGACGTACAACTAACAGTAAACATCTAAGGTAGTCTGTGAAAATAATATTTTGACTTTCATTTGGCTTGTTTATATTGGTATAGCTAAAATTTATAGTCATTGATTATTAAGCAGTAATTATTTGTTTCTACACTGAAAATTATTATTGCATGTCTCATTCGCACTCTATAAAATAGCGCGACCATGTATCTTGACATGCATTATTTACGAGAGGTTTATTATGTTAAAACGTCATTTGTTACTTGCTAGCATACTTGCTGGTACTTTTGCAGTTACTGCATGTAGCCAACAAACAGAAGAGAACACTGAAGCTGCTGTTGAGTCAGCTGGCGATGATGCTGCTGCAAACGCTGATGCTGCTGCTGCCGAAGTAGACGCTGCTGCTGCTGAAGCTGAAGCTGCTGCTCAAAACGCTGGTGCTGAAGTTGCTGAAAGTGCAGACACTGCTGGTGCAGCTGCAACAGACGCTCTAGAGAACACTGGTGATGCTATCGCTGAAGGTACTAACACAGCAGTTGAAAATACTGCTGAAGCAGTTGCCGATGGTGCCAATGCTGTTGCTGATGGTGCTAACGATGTTGCAGTTGATGCAGAGCAACAGTACTAAGCTACGCCATAACTAAGCAATTAAATGACTGACTTTTTGGATACTATTATAAGTCATTCATTACCATAGTCATTGCTCTATAAGCCTCGAAATACTAGAAAAGCCTTGGTGATTGCCAAGGCTTTTTGCGTCCTGTGCTATGAGTATGATAGATAAAATGGTTCAGTTGTCGTAGACATCAATGAGAGAAAGAGACTGATTAGACTGACAAATAGTCAGGCAACTGCTACGAAGACAGCACAATTTTTGCTATAATCACCGCGTGATAATCATATCCCAAATGAGTCAGACTTTGACTGATATATATAGTTAATTCAGTATAAAAGCGATACAGTGGGACTGGGATAAATTTCTCGCAGCATCGAGCAGCGTAGGCACAGCACGCAAGGACAATTTAGACCAGTTCCACCTTGATATATAATGTATCTGTTTTATTTAGGATTGACTATACAGTCAGTATGGTCGAGCAGATAGCGGAATGATTGTTACAAAGCTGCATTTAAAATACTATTCAAAATCCAATCAGAGAGCGTCTTATGGCCCTAATATCCTTACGTCAACTTCTAGATCATGCCGCTGAACACAACTACGGTGTTCCTGCCTTTAACGTCAATAACTTAGAGCAAATGCGCGCAATCATGATGGCTGCGGATGCTTGTGATTCACCTGTTATTGTTCAAGCCAGTGCGGGCGCACGTAACTATGCAGGGTCGGCATTTTTACGTCATTTGATTATCGCTGCTATCGAAGAATGGCCACATATTCCAGTGGTGATGCATCAAGATCACGGTATGTCACCAGCTATCTGCCAGCGCTCGATTCAGCTTGGTTTCTCATCAGTTATGATGGACGGCTCACTTGGTGAAGATGGCAAAACGCCAATGGATTATGATTACAATGCCAGCGTCACTCGTGAAGTGGTCAAAATGGCACATGCGTGCGGTGTCTCTGTAGAAGGCGAAATCGGTTGCCTAGGTAGCCTTGAGACCGGTATGGCAGGCGAAGAAGATGGCTCTGGCGCAGAAGGCGTATTAGATCACGAGCAGCTTTTGACCAGTGCTGATGAAGCTGAGCAATTTGTAAAAGACACCAATGTTGACGCGCTAGCGATTGCTATCGGTACGAGTCACGGTGCTTACAAATTCACGCGTCCACCGACAGGCGATATTTTGTCGATTGAGCGTGTAAAAGAGATTCATGCCCGTATCCCTAACACCCATCTTGTCATGCATGGCTCTTCATCAGTGCCGCAAGAATGGCTAAAAGTCATCAATGAAAACGGCGGTGATATTGGCGAAACGTATGGTGTACCGGTTGAGCAGATCGTAGAAGCGATCAAGCATGGTGTGCGTAAAGTAAATATTGATACCGATCTGCGTCTAGCATCAACAGGTGCTATCCGTGAGTTCTTGGCAAATAATCCAAGCGAATTCGATCCACGTAAATACTTCAAAGCGTCTATGGTCGCGATGTCAGGCATCTGCACCAATCGTTTCGAAGCGTTTGGTTCCGCTGGTCAAGCGCATAAAATTCGTCCAATTAGCCTTGAAGGCATGGTCGATTTTTACCAATAAGGCTAGGCGTGTATAAGCAATAGACCATGCTAGTGAAAGATGGTCTTGCATAATAAATGGCAGCGGATTTAACTTTATAATAACCAACAGAGGTGAGTGATGATTGGATTGATTACCGGACAGGTGCAATACTTAATGGCGCCAACGGCTTGTATCATGACAACCGCTGGTGTGGGTTATGATATCGAGCTGCCATTGCCGTCATTTTGTCAATTGCACCTTAACGAGCAGGCGAGTATTTGGACACATTTTCATGTACGTGAGGATGCGCAACTGCTTTATGGTTTTATTGACCGTAAAGAGCGCGATGTCTTTCGCCAATTGATTAAGATCAATGGCGTTGGGGCAAAAATGGCGCTAGCGATGCTGTCTGCAATGTCAGCGGCTGAGCTAAAAATGCATGTTGAGCAAGAGTCAGAGGCGGCATTGACGCGCATACCGGGTATTGGTAAAAAGACGGCGCAACGTTTACTTATCGAGCTAAAAGATAAGCTAAAGAATATCGAAGTGGACAACGGTTCGTTTGAGCTCATGCCTCAGCAAACCGCTGTTTCTCACGACGGCAGTATCATTGCTGAAGTAGAAGGGGCACTGATTAGCTTGGGCTACAAAGAAAAAGAAGCTCAGCTCGCCATCAAAGCGGCTAAAAGTAAGGGTGACACCTTTGTAGACACTCAGGGGTTGTTAAAAGCCACATTGCAACAGCTATCTGGTTTTTAAGCTCACGTTCCAAAGTTATCTATCGATAATAACAAAATAGTGCATTTAACAGATAAGCGACATTGAGTGTCGCTTATTTTCGTTTTGGCCTCTACTTTATGAGGTTTTGCATGACTTATGCGCAGCGTTTGGTTATGCTATTTATTACCTAATTTTTTAATATAATGATAAATTCTATGATGCAAGATCGCTTAATTAATCCGCTAGAAGGCGCAAATGATGCACCTGATGCCAATATTCGACCAGCATTATTGGCTGAGTATATTGGTCAGCCAGTGGTACGTGAGCAAATGGAGGTGTTCATCGGTGCGGCGAGAGGCCGTGATGAAGCCTTAGATCATACGCTGATATTTGGTCCACCAGGGCTGGGTAAAACGACCCTTGCCAATATCATTGCTCGTGAAATGGGGGGTAATCTGCGCTCTACCTCAGGGCCTGTGCTTGAGCGTCCAGGGGATTTGGCTGCTATGCTGACCAATCTGGAAGCGGGTGACGTATTATTTATTGATGAGATCCACCGTTTGAGCTCGGTCATTGAAGAGATACTCTATCCAGCGATGGAAGATTTTCAGCTGGATATTATGATTGGTGAAGGGCCTGCCGCACGTTCTATTAAACTTGACCTGCCACCGTTTACATTGGTGGCAGCAACTACCAGAGCTGGGCTATTGACCTCACCGCTGCGTGATCGTTTTGGTATCGTACAGCGTTTAGAGTTCTATAATATTGCGGATCTCACAACAATTGTGAGCCGAGCAGCACGCTTGATGCGTGTACCAATGAGTGAGGATGGCGCTATAGAGATTGCCCGCCGTGCACGCGGTACACCAAGGATTGCTAACCGCCTGTTACGCCGTGTGCGTGATTATGCTGAGGTAAAAGGCGATGGTAGTATCAATGGTGCGATTGCAGGTAGTGCGCTAGATATGTTAGCAGTGGACAGACGAGGACTCGATCATCTGGATAGACGCTATATAGAGATATTACACGAGCGCTTTGATGGTGGTCCTGCTGGGGTCGAAGCCGTAGCAGCGGCAATGGCTGAGGATAGAGGTACGCTTGAGGACGTGATTGAGCCTTACCTTATTCAACAAGGGTATGTATTGCGTACTGCTCGTGGAAGGGTGCTAACACAGATGGCAATTGATCAAATGTTATGACAATGAGCATTAAAAATGCGCCTGCTTCTAATTAAAAGCAGGCGCATTTTTTTTGATTATTGCTTTGACTCTATGTATGTTTTGATTTCAGCCGTGTTAAATCATAGCCTGCGGCAGATTTTTTGGCTCGTGTGCCTGTTCTTACGATATCGCCACTTGCGGTCACGACTTCTAGTGCGAGTACCACATCTTTCATGGTACCGTAGCGTACCGCATTGGTGCCCGACGCACGAGTGGCGACCATACCACCGATACTGGCATTGGCGCCGGGATCTATCGGAAAAAACAGCCCTGCATCGCGCAGATAATGGTTCAGTTGCTCACGCGTCACGCCAGGCTGAACGGTAACGGTCAAATCTTCATTATGAACCTGCAAAATGGCATTCATTGCGTGCATGTCGATACATAACCCACCATAAGTTGCATTGAGCTGGCCTTCCAAAGATGAACCGATACCAAAAGCAATCACTGGCATCTCATACTGATTACAAATCTCGACCGCCGCTGCTACTTCCTGTTTGTCCTGTACCGTTAATACTGCATCTGGTGGCTGATTGGTGAGCCACGTCATTGTATGGCCATGCTGCTCACGCACTGTCGAATTCACACTCAGTTGTTTGCCAAAACGTTCCTGTAAGGCTGTAATAGCCAAGCTATGATCTGGCTTGATAGTATTATGAGTCTGTGACAATGGTAGTGATGACATGATGAATCCTATAGATAATGCGACTATTTAGCATTAAAGCATATTCAATATCTATTTAATATGTGTCATTGACAGGAATTTGTCCTATGGTAATTAAGCTAGGATACGCCAAATGACCACCACAATAGCTAACAAATAAAAGAAAGGTGCAAACCAGCCTACTTGAGTCGCAATGCCAATATTGATTCCGAATCCTGCCAATGCCAACCAGTCGCGGCGACGGTCGTTGAGCATATCGGCGCGTATTTGTTGTATTTCACGCAGTTGGCTGTCTTGCCGTGAGCCTTGTGAGGCAAGGCTTTGTAGCCCTTGATCCAGTAGCTTTGGAATGTCGGTAGTAGATAAGAGTAGCTCAGGTAACTGTTGGCGCAACTGTTGTAAGTTACGCATCGGGTCTAACTGCTCTTTAATCCAGCTACTTAAGATTGGTTTGGCAAGTGACCAGATATCAAGATCAGGATAGAGGTCACGACCGAGCCCTTCTACATGTACCAAGGTTTTGAGTAATAGCATCAGCTGCGGCGGGATACTCATATGATGGCGACGAGCAATGTCTAAAATCTGCATCAGCACACCAGCAAAATCGATATCGTTGATTGATTTTTGTAGCATGGGGCCTACGGTACGCTTCATATCACGCATCAGCGCATGTTTATCAGCATTTGGTGGTATCCAACCTGCACGGCTAACGATGTCGACGACCGCGGTAAAGTTGTTATTCATGACTGCAAGTAACATACGTGCCACGATAAGCTGATCATCTTTTGACAGGGTACCCATGATGGCACAATCAAGCCCGATATAGCGTGGCTGATGACCCAAATCAACCGCTGCCATATCTGCATGTAATGTTTTGACAGGTGGCGTCTCAACAAACACATTGCCCGGATGCATATCAGCATGAAAAAAGTTATCCCGAAAGACTTGGGTGAAAAATATCGTCAAGCCTTTCTCTGCAAGCGCGGCACGGTCATAACCCAACTGATCAAACACCTCAACTTGTGAGATGGGAACGCCTTGGATACGCTCCATGACCATCACGTTTTTGGCAGCATCATATACTTCAGGCACATACATCAATGCTGAACCCAAGAAGTTATTGCGCATCTGGGTAGTGTTGTCCGCCTCAAGGGTCAAATCCAGCTCATTGAGCATTACTTGTCGATAGTCTTCGACAATATCTATAATATGGACGGCACGCGCCGCTTCGATACGAGCCGATGCCCAACTTGCCAATTCTCGTAGCAGCTCAAAATCAGAGACAATCACAGTGCGAATATCAGGACGCACGACTTTAACCACCACTTCACGCCCATCATGCAGAGCTGCAGTATGGACTTGGGCGATAGAGGCTGCCGCTAGTGGTTTAATATCAAATCGTGCAAACAATGTATCGATGGACTGACCTAGGCCATGTTTTGGATGCTCAATTTGAGCGACAGCAATATCAGCGTCGAAAGGTTTAACTTTATCTTGTAGCTGTACTAACTGAGCGATAATCTCAGGCGGTACCAAGTCGCGACGCGTTGAGAGTAATTGACCCAATTTGAGAAACAGTGTACCCATCTCTTCAAGCGCGTACTTGATTCCATTTGGCTGATGCTTTTTACCCCATGCTGCTGGATGCGTACGAATTAAGCGTGCTAAAGGTTGCAGTTGCGGCGCTTCTTCGACAGATAAATGGGTATCAAGGCGATAAGTTGCGGCGATACGCCAAAGCTCTAGTAGACGGGCGCGGTGAGATAATAGCATGGGATTGGGTACTCTGGACAAAAACGAAAATAGGGTAGGCGCTATGCGTCATTATAGATAATGCTATCAGTAATAGCGTGTGCTCATCATTGATAAGACAAGCTACTAATAAAGCAAACTACTGGTGAAACGAGTTATTGTGGGAAAGTGCTTGCTCTGCTTTGATAGCCGCAAGTTTGGCCTCTTCACGTTCGACATCAGCACGCAACTTTAGAATCTGCTGTTTGAGATCGTTGACTTCAGCGACCTCAATAGGGTCAGGCGCGCTATTGCCTGCCACATCATTAGCCCAATCGCTGACATCATCAAATGCACGTTTGGCACTATGACGCCAGCTACCTTTAAGCTGAGAGATAAGAAGATGTAATTGACTGGCCATTGGTTTGCCGATTAATGGCTCAAGCTGCCCAGCCAAATCAGGATCGAAGCCAGCCACCAGCTGTTTGAGCTGCATCAGTATTTTGTAATCGCCCGCGATTGGTAAGTTACCCTCCGCGCCGCGCATCAGATTGAGTAGCTGCGCTGGATTATCGACTGTAATGGTACAGTCCGGACGGCTATGACCAAAACGGGCGCGCTCCATACTGGCTTTTTGGCGCTCATTCATCTGACCACTTGGCTCAAAGACACTGTCTGTCGTGACTGGCTCAAAACGCAACCGTTCATGAGTGAACAACACGTCCAAATGAATGTCAGGCATACCCATGTTGAGACGCAGTACTTTACCAGCAAGCGGCGCTAACCCTGCCTTGGTAATCTCGTCACTCGCAATAGCAATGTTAATCAGCTTTTCGGCACCAGCCAATAGTAAGACAGTCAGCATAAGGCTCTCGCATCATTAAGTGAGCGCCTTTGAGTCAGCGCGTAGTATGTTTGGTTTAATATAGTATTGCTAATCGTACTTTACGCTTTAAAGCCACGATGTACAGCGACAATGCCAGCAGTCAAGTTATGATAATCACAGTTCTCAAATCCTGCTTGTTGCATCATCTGTTTGAGCGTCTGCTGATCAGGATGCATGCGAATCGACTCTGCCAAGTATTGATAGCTTTCAGAATCATTAGCAATCAGCTTGCCCATCATTGGCAGCGCTGTGAATGAATACAAGTCATATGCTTTAGATAATGGCTCAAACACGGGCTTTGAGAATTCTAAAATCAATAAGCGACCACCCGGCTTTAGGACACGGTACATCGCACGCAGCGCTGCATCTTTGTCGGTGACATTACGTAAACCAAAGCTGATGGTGACCAAATCAAAGCTGTTGTCATCAAATGGTGCCAACGTCTCAGCGTTCGCCAATATAAAATCAACGTTATTGCAGCCAGCATTGATTAAGCGCTCGCGGCCCACTTCTAGCATGGCAGCATTGATATCAGATAATACAACATGGCCATTTCTACCGACTTCACGGCTGAATACTTTGGCTAAGTCGCCTGTACCGCCCGCGATATCGAGTACATGCTGACCGGCACGAACCCCTGATAGGCTAATGGCGTAGCGCTTCCATAGACGATGAATACCAAATGACATGAAATCATTCATGATGTCGTATTTTTTGGCGACAGAGGTGAATACATCAGCCACACGTGCTTGTTTTTCGGCTTTGTTGACCGTCTTATAGCCAAAGTGAGTTTGCTCATTGCCATCAGTTTCAGGCGTATGTGGGTTATTGATATCATCACGCTGATTGAAAAGCGCTTGCCTTTCTGTGCGTACTGAAGTATCCGTGCTGGTTGGTTTTTCGGTATTTGGCATAGTCGTTTGTTGGCCTTGTGGCGTTCCAGTTGGTAGGTCTTGGACTTTAGTAAAGTCATTATTGCTGTTATCTTTATTAGATGCAGCTGTCTGCGCGCGTAATATTTGCGCGCTGATATCTTGGTTGTGATCGATACTGTCTTTTACCAATTTGTTCTGCAAATGAGCGTTGTTATTACTTGATGTGTCGGTCATCACATTATCCTAAGATTTGTTTTTATTAGGCTATGTACAGCCTGAGATATGCCAAGAATTAATTGGCTATTTAGCGTATTGATTCTATGATACACCAAACCCTACTGGCTTACCGCCATTATGTACTTCATCAACAATTAGCAGTTCACGTTCACAAAACGGTTCAATAAAACTGCTTACACTACTTAAAGGTTTCATAGCTTTGAAGCCTGCGTCGATGAAATCATAAAGTGGCTGGTAATTGCTGCGATAAGCAGCACTTTTTGCCAATGCAAAGGCCTTTTTGAGCATAAAGGTATTTAAGTGTTTGTCAGTGCGGTAACAAACGTCTTTTAGGTTGGCAATCTGTACTCGGCGTTCAGCTTCCTCATCAACCGCACGGTAGGCAGCTAGCATATTGTCTGCGTTCACTGGTAAGTTTTGATCGAGTAGCCACTCAGCCAAATGTAGATCCAGCTCAATGGCCAAAATTGCTGCTTGAATACCCATGCTGCCAGCCTCTAATGCAGACTCTTTGGCAAGACGTTCTAGTTTTTTGGCTTTTGGCAGGATACGGGCCAGTTGTTTTGCTAGTATCTCGAACTCATCACCACCATATAGCTTCGTTAAAAAATAATCTGCCATTAGCTGGTTTTTGGGTTGTTCAAACAGTGCACGATGGGTGTGACGGATACGTACTTGTTGCCATGTTTGTACTTCATTGAGCTTGGCTCTCAATACGTCATTTTCATGGTGAGGCAGAGCCCAAAAACGTGTCAAATGCTGTTGCAAGTCGGCTAGAGCGGTCATGGCAGTAAATCCTATAATAAAAATAGATAATATTGAAAATTTGAGGCAGCGTTATTGTGGTTGTTTAACCGCATAGGCTTTTGAATAGCTATTTTAGCAAGTATTAAAAATTGTGTTCACCATAAAAGAAAATAAATGAGAATACAAATGCCAAACTGTTACATAGCAATATTATTTACTCGATTGGCGCAATGCTATGATGAAATAGCTTGATGAAATTACTCTAGCATAAAACGCAGTGTCAAAAAGAGTCTGCCAAGCGAGAGTATCTAATATCATTCAATGGCAAAGCAGTGTAATAACAATATCATTCAATAACAATAAAAGTGAGTCCAATCATGTCCCAAAAAAATGATACTACTGAACCAGAGGCACCACAAGCGGTCAGTTCGCAGTTTAGTGAGCAAGTCGTCGAGGAGCGCCTAACGCCCAATCCTTTGAGTCAGTTTTCTATGGACAAGGATGCCCTTAGGCTCGCCTTGGTTACGGCGCAGTATGCGCTAAGAGCCACCCGGCAACAGACACCGCCAACGCTCAATAAACCAACGGGGCTGCTGGTACTCGTTAATGGGATGGAGCAGGCAGGCAAGGGTACCGCTGTTAAGCAATTGAGGCAATGGGTCGATCCAAGATTGCTTAAAGTTGAGGCAACCGTCGGCCATGCGCCGCTAAGCTATCAGCCTATTTGGCAAGTTCATACCGGCGCGATGCCGCGCCATGGCGATGTGATGGTTTATTTTGGTAATTGGTATGCTGACTTGTTATACAACGTCATGCGCATAGCAACATCAAATAACGAAGATAAAAAGAAGCAGTCAAAAAATCAAAAACATATCGATAAAAATGCGCTTCCTATTGCGAAATGGCAAGCCTATTTACAGCAGCAGTTAGCTGAGCTCAAAGCATTTGAGCAGGATCTTATAGCCAATCACACTCGGCTACTGAAATGCTGGTTCCATGTGGATATGGAAACACTGCATAGCCGTCTACAAGATAGTAAGGCTGATCCGCAGTTTTTGTATCAAATTGACTGGAACAGCAAAACAGTGATCGAAAAATTTAATGAGGTTGCAGCCACTCTCTTACGGCAACAAGATGACTGGATCATCATTGATGGTGATGATAAATCGGCAGCGGCTGACGATTTTTGTCATGAAGTCTTACATGCTATGCAAATGGCGCTCGTTAGTAGTCGTACCAGTACAACTGAATCTGCAGAAAAAAAACCACCGTCCAAGACAAAAAAATCCAAACCAAAAGTTGAACAGGCGCCGTTTGAACCGGTAAAGATACCGAAAAGCTTGACCAATATTGATGATTCAAAGATTAGTAAGTCTGAATATAATGATGCTTTGGCAAAGAAGCAAACACGTCTCGCTGAATTACTACGGGCGCGTCAAGGTCGTCATGTTGTCTTTGCCTTTGAGGGCATGGATGCGGCTGGGAAAGGAGGCGCAATCAAAAGGCTAGTTGCCGCACTCGATCCACGTGAATATCAAATTTACAATATCGGCGCACCGATGTTATACGAGACTCAGCACCCTTATTTATGGCGCTTTTGGACCAAACTGCCCAATGAACAAACCAACCGTGTTAGCCGTATTGCCATCTTTGATCGGACTTGGTATGGCAGAGTATTGGTTGAGCGTGTTGAGGGGTTTGCCACCGATGAGGAGTGGCAACGCGCGTATGATGAAATCAATCGTTTCGAATCCGACTTAACAACAGCTGGAACGTTGGTCATTAAATACTGGTTAGCTATTGATAAAAAAGAGCAGCTAAAACGCTTCGAAGCCCGTCAAGATACACCGCACAAGCAATTCAAACTCACTGATGATGATTGGCGCAATCGTGATAAATGGTCAGATTACGTGCAATCTGCAGCAGATATGCTGGCACGCACCAATACAAAAACAGCGCCGTGGTGTATTATCGCGACCAATGAAAAGCGACAAGCGCGTTTAGACGTCTTAGATCATGCCATACAGCAGTTATCGGAAGCATCTGATGGCAATTAGCTATCACAAAATAACTAAGATTTGCCAGTTATTTATACTTTTGAAAAACCATTTTTCCCCAATTTTGCTTAGGGAAACATACGAAATTTAATCTGTCATTGATAAAGGATGAGTTCTGTGGACACGCTCACAGTTACAAATCTTGCAATATCATTATGCATTATGTGATTATATTTAATATAATAGGGCCGCAATTGTCTTTACCCTGTCATAAAATGCGCTGACAGATGCATATTTTATGATGAGTACAGATATTTAAAAGACATTATCGCCGTATCTAAGTATTGATAAACACTGTATTGATAAAAAATGTACTGATAAAGACCGTAACATCACCAGAAAGATAAGCCGCAAGATGCTGTAATCAAATGATTGGGCAATATACTTTGCGGCTTTTTGATATGTGATGTGTTTTTACAGAGAAGCCTATCAACGCCTTGAATCAAGCATAGATGAATGATTCTAAGGTACGGCAGCAAAATCCGCTAAATATTATTGTTTAGCATTCATTGTTTAAAAAGCACGTTGCGTATTTATCATCATGCTACTTTAGTGTGTGGTTTTAAAACTCACATGTATGGCTGCGCAATGTTACTAATCGCATATAATTTCAATCAGCTTACGCAGGACGTATTAACGTATGGGTATTAGCAACAGTTCTACAGGGCCAACCCAATCAGTCGGCTCTACGAAAGTAAATCTATTTTTTGCCATTTTATTGATTGCGATGACCATCTACTTTTTGTGGTGGGGTTTAGATTACACCATGCGTCAGCAAACGACGCTGTTTATTATAGCGACCGCGTTTGGTGTCTTTATGGCATTCAATATCGGTGGTAACGATGTCGCCAACTCTTTTGGTACTTCAGTGGGTGCAGGAACGCTGACTATCCCGCAAGCATTGGGTATCGCAGCGATATTTGAGGTGTCGGGCGCCGTACTGGCAGGTGGTGAAGTAACCGATACCATCCGAAGCGGTATTGTCGATTTAGACGGCCTCTCAGTCGAGCCCAACCAGTTTATTTATGTCATGCTCTCAGCGTTGTTTGCTGCTGCGTTTTGGTTGTTATTTGCTACCAAAAAAGGTCTGCCAGTGTCGACCACCCATGCAATTATTGGCGGAGTGGTGGGTAGCTCCATCGTATTGGGTATCACGTTAGGTGGTACTGAAATGGCGTTATCAACGGTAAGTTGGAGCAAGATTGGCACTATCGCTATCTCTTGGGTTCTATCACCGTTACTAGGCGGCGTTTTGTCTTATCTACTATATGGCCAAATCAAGAAAAATATCATTGAATATAATGATAGAACAGAAGCGCATATTGGTGAGCTAAAAGCCAATAAAAAAGTATTAAAGCAAAACCATAAAGAGTTTTTGGATGGCTTGACAGAGTCAGAGCAATTGGCTTACACGTCAGCGATGCTACGAGATCAAGAAATCTATAAAGATGATGATTGCTTGGTTGAAGATTTAGAGACGGATTATTACAAAGAACTTTATAAGCTTGAAAACGAGCGCAGCAACCTCGATACCTTAAAAGCATTGAAGCAATGGGTGCCTATTATTGCGGCTGCGGGCGGTGCAGTGATGGCCTCCTTGGTTATCTTTAAAGGTTTGAAAAACGTCAATAACGGTATGACGACGCTGCAAGGCTTTTTAATCATGGGGATGATAGCAGCCCTCGTTTGGCTTGCAACTTATATTTATACCAAAAGTATCCGCGGCAAGCACAAAGAAGATCTGACCAAAGCCACCTTTATTATGTTTAGCTGGATGCAGGTCTTTACCGCGTCAGCATTTGCTTTTAGTCACGGCTCAAACGATATTGCCAACGCGGTTGGTCCTTTTGCTGCGATTATGGATGTCATTCGTACCAATAGCATCTCGACCGAAGCGGCTGTACCACCTGCTGTTATGCTGACTTTTGGTGTGGCACTGATTGTTGGTCTTTGGTTTATCGGTAAAGAAGTCATTCAAACTGTCGGTACCAATCTAGCGAAGATGCATCCAGCTTCTGGATTCTCAGCTGAGCTGGCCGCTGCTGCTGTCGTTATGGGCGCATCAACGATGGGTCTTCCTGTATCAAGCACACATACCTTGGTTGGGGCTGTATTGGGTATTGGTATGGTCAATAAAGATACCAATTGGGCGCTTATGAAACCAATCGGTTTGGCTTGGGTCATCACCTTGCCAGTTGCTGCTGGTCTATCAGCAATCAGCTATATTGTATTGAGCAATATTTTTTAATCTTAAGGCGCTAGAGCTCTGCACTAAAGCTTATTCTAGAGCCATAAAAAACGCTTATCAGCATGATGCCGATAAGCGTTTTTTAATGTCATATGAATATTTACTCAGTGCCAAACTGCTGGCGTTTTTTTGCAAAAAATCGGTCCAATCTATCCATCGCATTTTCT
The DNA here is from genome assembly GCF_018336615.1 of Psychrobacter pacificensis. Taxonomy (NCBI): domain Bacteria; kingdom Pseudomonadati; phylum Pseudomonadota; class Gammaproteobacteria; order Moraxellales; family Moraxellaceae; genus Psychrobacter; species Psychrobacter pacificensis. The sequence continues at coordinate 1,023,281 of NZ_CP048752.1, forward strand.
AAATCAAGCAAGTTAGGCAAAAAGACCAAACGAAAATGATCGGGTTTGTCCCAGTTGAAGCCTGTGCCTTGCACCATCAACACGTTTTCTTCGACGAGTAAGTCCATCATAAAGTCCATATCATCCGTGATAGGGTAAACCTCTGGATCCATTTTTGGAAAACAGTAAAACGCACCTTGCGGCATGGTACAAGAAATGCCTTTAATCGCATTGAGACGTGAAACCGCCATTTCGCGCTGTTTATATAGGCGACCTGTTTCGGAGGTCAAGTCTTGCATACTCTGATGACCGCCCATCGCTGTTTGGATGGCATACTGTCCTTGAACATTCGAGCAAAGGCGCATGGATGCCAGCATATCCAAGCCTTCAATAAAGTCAGTCGCGTGTTGCTTGCGTCCAGACACCATCATCCAGCCTGAGCGAAATCCGGCAATACGGTGTGATTTTGACAAGCCATTGTATGAGAGTACCAGTACTTCATCGGTCAAGGTGCTCATCGGTGTATGTACATTATCATCATAGAGAATACGATCGTAAATCTCGTCCGCCATGATGATTAAGTTGTGCTCTTTAGCAACTTCGATAATTTGTTTTAATAACTCATCGCTATAAAGGGAGCCTGTCGGGTTATTGGGGTTGATAACCACGATGCCCTTTGTTTTGCTAGTGATTTTAGATTTAATATCCTCAACATCAGGATGCCAGTTGTCCGCTTCATTACAGCGATAATGCACAGCGGTGCCGCCAGCGAGGTTAGCCGCTGCTGTCCAAAGTGGGTAATCTGGCATCGGAATCAGCACTTCATCGCCATCGTTCATTAATGCTTGCATGGTCATCACAATCAACTCAGAGACACCATTACCCAGATAGACGTCACGCACATCAACTGCTGATAAGAGGCCTTTAGACTGGTAATATTGCAAAATGGCTTTGCGCGCCGAAAAAATCCCTTGTGAGTCCGAATAACCCGTTGCCTCAGATAAATTCATTGCCACGTCACGCAAGATTTCATGAGGCGCTTCTAAACCAAACGGCGCTGGATTGCCTACATTTAGCTTCAGTATGCGCTTACCCTCTGCTTCCATTCTATTGGCAGTTTGGAGTAGGGGGCCGCGAATGTCGTAGCAGACGTTTTGTAATTTATCGGATTTTTTTATGGTGTTCATAGCGTGACCCTTTGTCGGGTAGGTTTGTGAATGTTTATCGGTGTCGGGAAAAGTCTCAAGCTGAGTCTTAGCTGCCCCATTGTCTGATGAGCTAGCTGAAGCGGGAGCTGTCTCTAAATCCATACTTTGAGATAAATAGTTGTCTTCGGATAAAAACATATTAGTATCTTCACTTTGAAGATCACCGCGCAAGAGATAGCCTTCGCTACAACCTAAAATACGAGCCAGTGTCGGTAGCTTGGATGAGACAATACCATTAGTGCCGCGCTCCCAGTTGGAGATAGCGCCGCGACTGACCTTTGCACCAGCGGCTGTCATTGCCTGTGCTAGCTGCTCTGCGGTAAATCCTTTGTCTCGGCGTAGCTGTACTAGCCGCTCTGCTTGCGTGCTTTTACTATTGCTATCGGACATTGTTATTTGAGCCTTTATCAATCAGTGAACGTGTATAGATGATACAAAATTGAATATTGTTTTCATAACTTACCAATGCAAGATATTATTGCATTGCAAAACATATTGCAAGAGATAGAAACGCTTTTTATAAAATGCAAGAATAACTTGCAATATTGTGTCTTTTCCCCTTTCCTGGATGCTCATATCTTGCTCACATCTATAGATAAGCGAATATTATTGACTGTATTTTATTCAAAGGGTGCTGCCCAAAGCACTGTAAATCACATAGCGTTGGCAGTACTCTTTTTAAATATGCCTTGAATAGTGAGTTGTGAACCTTCACATATAACTCATCGTTTTTATAATAATATGGCGATAAAATAGTTATCAATAATAAATAATCGAATAAGGGTACATTATGCAAGACAATCAATTGAGTAAAGAAGAAATCAGCCAATTGACCGAAGCTGACTGGAAAGAGCGTTTGAGCGCTGACGAGTATCATGTGATGCGTGAAAAGGGCACAGAGCGTCCATTTACAGGCGTTTATAACGATGCAACTGATGATGGTGTTTATCGCTGCAAAGGCTGCGGTGCCAGTTTGTTTGATTCAAGCAACAAGTTTGATGCGGGTTGTGGTTGGCCAAGTTTCGATCAAGGGATTGATAACAGCGCGATAGACGAGCATGTTGACAACTCATTGGGTATGATTCGTACCGAAGTCACCTGTAGCAACTGCGGTGCACATTTAGGGCACGTGTTCCCTGATGGTCCACGTGAGACGACAGGTATGCGCTATTGTATCAACTCAGTATCTATTGATTTGGATAAATCTGAGAAGTAAGTCCTTTATCTGATTTTAGAAGTGTGAGAGGGGAAGTACAGAGTGCTTCCTTTTCAAGGGTTTCTAATATTCATGTGATAAAGAAAACGGCGTTATTGAAACAAATAATAAAATTCTCAATTTAAGGATAGATGATGAGTACTATTTATGACTTCACCGCTGAGCGTATGGACGGCAGCTCGCAAGCGTTTTCTGAGTATAAAGATAAAGTATTGCTAATCGTTAATACGGCAAGCAAATGTGGATTCACTCCGCAGTTCGAAGGGTTAGAATCGTTATATCAACAATACAAAGATCAAGGGCTAGTCGTTATCGGCTTTCCTTGTAATCAATTTGGCAGCCAAGATCCCGGTAGCAATGACGAGATCGGCGCGTTTTGTCAAAAAAACTATGGTGTCAGCTTTCCTATGATGGCGAAAATTGATGTCAATGGTGCAGACGCTCATCCTATCTATGACTGGCTTAAAGACCAAAAAGGTGGCCTACTGACAGATGGCATCAAATGGAATTTCACCAAGTTTTTAATCGATAGCAAAGGGCAGGTCATCGATCGTTATGCGCCAACGACCAAGCCAGATGCCATCAAAAAAGACATTGAGCAAGCATTAACCAATAAGTAAGTATCGAGTCTAAAAAAAATGATTTTTTATGAAAATATAAAATCAATAAAAACATATGCTTGCTAAAAATTTCGATATAAAATTGAAAAATATTTAAAAAATTGAAAAATAGCGTTTGACAGCCAAGTGTAAATCTATATAATACACACCCACAGCAAGAGGACTTACTTAGATAAGCCCAGCTGATTAAGTTAACATTGAGTGTGACAGCTGATGATAGCTTTAGAAGTTGAAAAGCTTGATTGCTTTAAAAGCTTCAGAAAATTCCCTTTAAGGAATTTTCTCTTGCGAACCTAAAATTGCAGTGCAATTTTTTAACGGTTCTCAGGGTGATTAGCTCAGTTGGTAGAGCGTCTGCCTTACACGCAGAATGTCGGCGGTTCGAATCCGTCATCACCCACCACTTTTTAGCAAGTGGGCTCTTTAAATAAGAGCAAGAAGCTAAGACGACCTAAGCAGCGGTAGTTCAGTTGGTTAGAATACCGGCCTGTCACGCCGGGGGTCGCGGGTTCGAGTCCCGTCCGCTGCGCCATATTTAAAACGAATTTAGACTGTAAAGTTTAAGCAAGTTTCGCCTCAAGTATTAGTTTACTTGGGGTTTTTTTGTGTTTAGGTGTTTTTGCTTAATGTCATCATATTTTGGTATATTGCAGATGAGCCACCCACGATAGCACGATCATCAATCGAAAATCCTTTTTGCCACTATTTTCAGTAATATGTAATATAAGTAAAAATTAGTCTTAAAATTATTGGATAAATAAGCCATAGCAGGTATTAATCTCTTTATTTTCGTACGCCTTACAGCGCCTTCTGTTGACAGCGGCATTTGCAGCCTGATATATCTGTTTGCCTAATAAATATAGATATATAAGGGATGCATTTTGAGTGATAGTAAAAAGCTAGATTTAGGGGTTGGACAAGATCATATTGTGATACAGCGACGTTACGATGCGTTGGGCGCAGTCAATGATTTACTTATCGCTATTTAGTTTTTGATTGGTAGGTCTTTCTTTTTAAAAGAGTCGCTCACCACAGATGGGACGTGGCTGTTTATTCTTGGTAGTGCACAGCTACTTATAAAGCCACTGATCAAGCTGATCAGCTTGATTCATGTCGGTCGAGTATACAACCTATCAAATCAGCGGTAAGTTATAGCGTTAGGTAATACCGCGCTTGTTATAACCCATAAGCTGTAACTATAAATACAAATACAATCAATTTATCCAGTATTACTCCCAAGGATAATAGCCACTAGTGCTAGAAGTAGTTTGGCTCATTGAACGATAGTGAGTGTTCTTTGATACTTCCAAAAGAAAAAATTTCATCCAAAAATCATTGAATTATTTCCATATGTCTATATTATTGGACATATGGAAATAACTAATGCTACTGCAAGCTTTGCAGCACTTTCTCAAGACACTCGTCTAAAGGCTTTTAGGTTGCTGGTCAGCCACGAGCCTGAAGGACTCCCTGCGGGTGAGGTAGCCCGTCAGCTCTCTGTGCCGCACAATACCATGTCGGCGCATCTAGCAGTGCTGTCAAGAGCAGGGTGGGTGGTCTCACAGCGACAGAGTCGGCAAATTATCTATCGGGCGTCGCTCTCACATATGGATAGCGTCATTCAATTTTTATTACAAGACTGCTGTGCAGGCCATCCAGAATTGTGTGCCTCACTCATCGACAGTTTAAGTGGATGCAGGGTAAATGAGTCTGCTGAGCAAGATAATCATTAAACCAATAATCGATTCAATAAACATACTGATAAAATAGGTAAGATGACGATGAAACCTTTAATTTTGCATAACCCTAATTGTGGAACCTCTCGCAACACACTTGCCATTATGAAAGCATCAGGAGAGACGCCAGAAGTGGTGGAATATCTAAAAAACCCACCAACACGAGCACGCTTAGTTGAGTTATTAGCCCAAATGCAAATCTCTCCAAGAGAGTTGCTAAGAAGTAAAGAGGTGGTTAATGATGAGCTTGGCCTAGACAACCCTGAGCTCTCTGATGATCACATCATCGATGCCATGATCGCGCATCCTATTTTGATCAATCGTCCGATCGTGGTGACTGATAAAGGTGCGGCCTTATGTCGTCCTTCAGAGCGCGTGTTTGAACTGCTAGCAAACCCTGTCAGTAGCTTCACAAAAGAAGATGGAGAGGTCATTTATCATGGCAAACACTAAGGCCGAACCAGCATCAATAACGGAGTCTACTGCTTCAGCAAATTCTAGCTTTGACGATTTACCCAATATCGATGTCGACAATATTCAACCAATCGACATTGAGTCGTTGATCGCGCCTAATGACCCACGTCATGCGCCCAAAATATTGGTGTTGTACGGCTCTGTCCGCGCGCGCTCATTCTCTAGATTGGCCGCGGAAGAGTCGAGCCGACTGTTACGCTGGTATGGTTGTGAGGTGCGGATGTTTGACCCATCAGGCTTGCCACTGCCTGACGATGTAGATTCAGATCATCCAAAAGTGCAAGAGCTACGAGAGTTGGCGCAGTGGTCAGAAGGGATGCTTTGGGTGAGTCCAGAGCGTCATGGCAGTATCACCAGTATCATGAAAGCGCAAATCGATTGGATTCCGCTGTCTTTGGGTGGCGTGCGTCCAACACAGGGTAAAACCTTAGCACTAATGCAAGTCAGTGGCGGCAGTCAAAGCTTTAATACGGTCAATCAGATGCGTATTCTTGGACGTTGGATGCGGATGATCACTATCCCTAATCAGTCCTCTATACCCAAAGCCTTTTTAGAATTTAACGATAACAATCGCATGGATATGTCGCCGTTATATCTGCGTCTTGTCGATGTCTGCGAAGAGTTGGTGAAATTTACTTGGCTTACCCGCGGACGCTCAGCGTATCTTACCGATCGCTATTCAGAACGCGTCGAGAGCGCTGAAGAAGTATCGAACCGCGTCAATCAAAAGTCGCTTTGATACGGATACGCTAAGACTGTTACCCCAATACAATCACATTAACATTATTATTTAAGTAAGGCTGTGCCATGCTTGCGTTCGCTATTTTTGTTGTCACTCTGGTGCTGGTAATATGGCAACCGAAAGGGTTGGGTATCGGTTGGAGTGCGATGGGCGGCGCCTTGGTCGCGTTAGCGCTTGGCGTCGTGCAGCTATCAGATGTCGGTATCGTGTGGGATATTGTTTGGGATGCGACCTTTACTTTTGTGGCGCTGATCATCATCTCGCTTATCTTGGATAGAGCAGGATTTTTTGGTTGGGCAGCGCTGCATGTGGCACGCCTTGGCAATGGGCAAGGGCGACTGCTGTTTCCGATGATTGTTATATTGGGTGCGTTTATTTCTGCGTTTTTTGCCAATGATGGGGCGGCGCTATTACTGACGCCCATTGTGATTGCGATCTTGCTGCGCCTAAATTTTGCACCACCTTCCGCTTTAGCTTTTATCATCGCGACGGGTTTTATCGCTGATACAGCAAGTCTGCCCTTGGTCACCTCAAATTTAGTTAATATCGTTAGCGCCAATTATTTTGATATTGGTTTTGGGCGTTATGCGGCAGTTATGGTGCCCGTGAATATTGTGTCCGTATTGGCGACGCTACTGGTATTGTGGATGGTCTATGCCCGTCATATTCCTAAGCACTATCCAGTCGATAATCTAAGTGCCCCTGCATCCGCTATTACCGATCCATTGGTCTTTCGCGCCGCTTTTCCATTGTTGGGTTTGCTACTGGTTGCTTATTTTGCGACCGAGCCGCTAGGGTTACCTATTTCACTTGTCACTGGCGCTATCGCATTGTTGCTAATGGCCATCGCTGGTCGTTTGTGGCAAGGCGGACGCGGCGCGGTGATTTCTGTCAGTGATGTCGTACGCAAAGCTCCTTGGCAAATCGTCCTGTTTTCGATTGGTATGTATTTGGTGGTGTATGGCTTGGGCAATGCAGGTCTTACCGCCTATGGCGCGCGCGTGCTTAACTGGCTAGGAGGGCAGGGCGCAGTCATTGCCACAGTAGGGACTGGGTTTTTATCTGCCATTGTCGCGTCTATCATGAATAATATGCCAGCGACTTTGGTCGGTGCGCTCGCGATTGATCAGGCGCAAGTGCCCGCTGCGACGCGAGAACTGATGATTTATGCCAATGTAATCGGCAACGATTTGGGCCCTAAGTTTACACCGATTGGCAGTCTTGCGACGTTATTATGGTTGCATGTATTGGCAGAAAAAAACTACAAAATTAGCTGGGGACAATATATAAAAATAGGCCTGCTGATTACGCCTCCTGTGTTACTAGTGACGCTTTTGGCCTTGGTTGTTTGGCTGCCTATGCTGCCAAGCTAATTAAGACAGTAGAGTCAGTGCAGAGTTGCTTTCAAATACAAGCCATAAAAAAACCCCCATCAAACTGATGGGGGTTTTGGCAAATGCCATAATTGAATCTATAGTGACTCAAAAGGTTTACTACTAAAATGTGGCTCTCCAACCTGGGCTCGAACCAGGGACACACGGATTAACAGTCCGTTGCTCTACCAACTGAGCTATTGGAGAATAGGTTGTAAGTAACTAATCGCTTACAACGAGCCTTAGAAGTCTCTAACGAGTTCTTGCTAAGTGGGGCGTATTCTAGCAAAGATAAAAAATACGTCAAGCGTTTTTTTTCATAACTCGTAAAAAATATCACTTTAATGATGAGGGAGAGGGCTTTTACGGATAAATAGCAAAAACAACCATAAAAAAGACGCCGCATAGAAACGACGCGGCGTCTTTTTTGTTAAAGCACTTGTAAGGCTAACGATGCTTTGTGACTTATTCGGCAACGTCCAAGTCAGCAATGGCTTTTTCGATACGTGACAAGGCATCTTGCAATGTGGCTTCATCAGTCGCGTAAGAGATACGCATATAGCCACCAAGACCGAAAGCATCACCAGGTACGACCGCGACACCGACTTTTTCTAGTAACCATGCTGAAAACTCAGTACATGATGATAGGCCAGCGGCTTTGATGAGTGGCTTGATTTCAGGATACACGTAGAACGCACCGTCAGGGCGCAAGCAAGTGATCCCTTTGATGGCGTTTAGACCATTAACGACTAGGTCGCAGCGCTTCTCAAATGCCGCTACCATTGGCTCAAGTACGCTCTGATCGCCACTGATGGCTGCTTCTGCAGCCACTTGGCTGATGGAGGTTGGGCATGAAGTAGACTGTGACTGTACTTTTTTCATCGCGCCGATGAGTTTGGCAGGGCCACCAGCATAGCCAATACGCCAGCCTGTCATCGCATAGGCTTTAGACACACCGTTTAGGATAATGGCACGGTCTTTTAGCTCAGGCGCGGCATTGAGGATATTGTAGAACTTATCACCCGTCCAGCGGATGTGCTCGTACATGTCGTCTGATGCCACATACACGTGTGGATGCTTTTTCAATACTTCAGCGATGGCTTTTAGCTCATCCAAGGTATAAATCATACCAGTCGGGTTAGAAGGGCTGTTCAATACCAACAGTTTGGTTTTTTCAGTGATGGCGTCTTCTAGCTGCTCAGCGGTGATTTTGAAATCTTGCTCAGCGGGGCATTTTACGATGACTGGTACGCCTTCTGCGATGATAACCATATCAGGATAGCTCACCCAGTATGGTGCTGGGATGATGACTTCGTCGCCAGGATTGATAAACGCTTGGGCAAGGTTAAAGAATGACTGCTTACCACCGACCGATACTAGGATTTCGTTTGGCTCGTAGCTGATGTCATTGTCACGCTTGAATTTCTCTATGATGGCGGTTTTTAGCTCTGGCGTACCATCAACAGCAGTATATTTGGTGAAGCCATTATTGATGGCATCGATTGCTGCTTTTTTGATGTGGTCAGGGGTATCAAAATCAGGCTCGCCTGCACCCAAACCGATAATGTCTTTGCCAGCTGCTTTTAGTTCTTTTGCTTTATTGGTAATCGCTAGCGTAGGAGAGGGTTTGATGCTATTGACGCGGTCAGACAGTTGCAACTCGCTCATGAGAGATCCTTTTTTATATGGAAGTGGGATTGGTAAAAATCGATATTAATTATATAACGCTTTTATCACTATCAGGACAAGATATCAGGCAGTTTAGACAATCACCTCATTTTATCGTGAAGATAGCCACAATTCGATCATAAATGAGACGCTCATCCATGTCTGCGCGGCTATTTTAATATTGTAGCATGCTGATATAGCGCTGTCTTATTACCCCGATAACAAAACATTGCAGACTGTCTTTTAGCATGACTCACTGTATAAATATGAAGACCACAGCAAAGATAAGATGGTTTCGTTGTGGCAATTGCGAAGACACAACAATAAACCTATAGCCGACTACTATAACTATTTAGGTTTGTTAAATAAGATGGCGTATAGGTTAATAAAAACAAGCCATATAACAGAGCACAAATACGCTCAGATGAAAGCTTGCATCCGAATTTAAAAACAGCTCTATTCAGCTCTTTGTTGAGCGATACGCTTTTCATATTATAAGAACATTTAAAAAGGATATTCACGATGACAGATTCTGCTGAAAAACAACACATTCTTATTACTGGTGCGACCTCTGGTATTGGCAATCAATTGACCAAGGATTATCTGCTAGAGGGCCATACCGTGTATGCTGTCGGCCGTGATGACGAGGCGCTGGCTGAGCTAAAATCGCTCGGCGCAGAGACGATTGATTTGGACCTGATGGATCGTGAAAAAGTCATTGCAGCGTTTGAAAAGGTCGACACCATTGATTTGGCGATTTGCGGTGCTGGCATGTGTGAGTATTTAGATATGCCAAACTTCGATAGCGAGGTATTTATGAAAGTGATGTCAGTCAATATGGGTACGTTGTCTCATGCCATCGAAGGCGTATTGCCAAAGCTCATTGCGTCTAAAGGTCGACTAGTCGGTATCGGTTCAGCGTCTGCTTACGTGCCGTTTGCCCGTGCTGAAGCTTATGGTAGCTCAAAAGCTGCTATCCATTATCTGATGAAAACATTACAGATTAGCCTCGCACCACACGATGTGTCGGTGAGCTTGGTCGTACCGGGTTTTGTTGAAACGCCAATGACTGAGCAAAATGATTTTCCTATGCCGTTTATCCAGACGCCAAAGCAGGCCAGTCAAGCCATCCGTGATGGCATAGAAAGCGGGCACGAGGTTATTGAGTTCCCCAAAAAATTAACGATGCCACTAAAAGCATTGGGCACATTGCCTGATTTGGTCTGGCAGCAAGTGAGTGAGAAACTCAATAAGAAATAACTTACTGATAAGCAGATCATCCACGATAACAACCGCAAAAATATAACAGGGAATGCTTTTATGCCGTTTATTCGTTTCAAGCGTGCAAATAACCAAAAAACTACGGACAGCAATGATGCCAAAAATGCTGACCATCAGGCAGCGCAAAAACGTATCGCCATTATTGGCTCGGGTGTGTCAGGACTGACCTGTGCGCATTACTTAGGCGCGCAACATGAGGTGACCGTTTTTGAGGCCAATGATTATATCGGCGGGCATGTAAATACCATTGATGTGGCACTACAGGACGGCAAAAAAGCAAAGACTAGTAACGTAGAGAGTAGCGCCATAGATACCGGTTTTATTGTTTTTAATGAGCGTACTTATCCCAATTTCTTCCGTTTGCTCCACGATCTGCAAGTGCCATTTCAGGCGACGGATATGAGCTTTTCGGTCAAAAATACCGCACGTCGTTTTGAATACAATGGGCATACGCTCAACACCTTATTATCGCAGCGCAAAAACGTACTCAATCCAAAGTTCTGGCAGTTTATCAAAGATATCTTGCAGTTTAATAAACACATTAAGCAGCTCCGTCAAGAGTATGATAGTGCGCGTGCTGCGGGGCAAGACATTAGCGGATTTACTGAGCAGACACTCGGTGGTTATCTAGCACAAAAAAACTATGGTCAGCTGTTTACTGATAACTATCTACTGCCCATGGTATCTGCCATTTGGTCAACCAGTCTGGATGAGGTGCAAGATTTCCCACTGGTGTTTTTTGCGCAATTTTTTGACAATCATGGCTTGCTCGATGTGGTCAATCGTCCGCAGTGGTTCACGATTAAAGGCGGCTCAAAACTATACGTTAATAAACTGATTCCACGCTTTATCAAAGCGGGTGGCAAAGTGCGAGTCAATAGTCCAGTACAGTCTGTGACACGTGATGGTGAGAAAGTGCTGTTGACGGTTCAGAACAAAGGTAATGCTAACAACATCGAGAACCTTGTATTTGACGAGGTTGTTTTTGCCTGTCATGCAGACACCGCACTGAAGATTCTAACAGATGCCAGTACCACTGAAACTGAGGTGCTGAGTCACTTCCGCTTCACCGAAAACACGGCGATATTGCATACCGATACGAGCGTCTTACCCAAGAAGCCACTGGCATGGGCAAGCTGGAACTACCTTATTGATAGAAAGACTTCAGACAATGTGACAGACAAGAATCAAGCTAGCGTAAATACACAAGCACCTGCAAAACCCGTGCTAACGTATCATATGAATATCTTGCAGCGTCTGACCAAGAAGCATAATTATTTGGTTACGCTTAACCATGAAGTCGATGATCAGCAAATCGTCAAAAGCATTGATTATAGCCATCCAGTGTTCGATCTAAAGATGATTGAGGCGCAAACCAAATGGTCAAGTATCTCTGGCACAGGGTTGCATACGCATTTTTGCGGAGCATATTGGTTTAATGGCTTTCATGAAGATGGCGTACGCAGCGGTCTACGTGTGTGTCAGGCGCTCGGTCATGATATGGATATAAAAGACGAGGTTGATCCAGCGTATTTGCCTAATGCGGATAGCGCACATACGCCGTTTCGTTATAAAGACTTGCCAGTAAAAGCTGACACAAAAGCACGCACCCTTGATAAGCGTCAGATTAACACTGCGACCACCAACCAGGAGCTGGTTGATTATGCTGAGCGCTTACAGAGTGAGGATCATGATAGTTCCCAAAATAAAAAACGTGGTTTATTTGCTCGCCGTAAAGCCAAATAGCCTTGCGAGCAATATTGCAAATTTTTCTATCATCATGTGCCTTTACCGAAGAGAGTGTCTATGACCGTGTCCACCAAACCTACTAATGATATGTTACGTCATGAGCTAGCTTGTGATACTACTGCATTAGCGCATCAATTGCTTGAGGGCACGACATGGCATAGTCGGTTGCTACCTAATGTGAATAATTTTGTTTATCCGTATCGCTATTGGGGCATCAATATCAGTGCATTGGCGGCAGGACAGGATCTTCCAGAAATAGACACGGCAGCTTTTGGTGAGCATAAGGTTTTAGGCGTATCACACCTGAGCAAGATATTACCAAAGAAGTTATTGGCAAAGGGATTGCCTTTATTTTCAGCTAAGACAAAAGCGCTGCAACAATTTTGCCCTAATGATTATCTAGAGGGTTTCAATAGCCTAAGTAGTAATGAGAGCCTAAATGACAATGAGAGCCTAAATGACAATGAGAACATAAGTGACAATAAAGATATTGATATCAACTTACCATCTAATCAAGCGCTAGAGCAGCGTCTGAGCCAAGCATTTATCAAACATGCAGGTAGCAGTCCTACAGGAGATATGGTGGGATTACTCGTATGCCGTAATGCGGGTATGTATTTTAGCCCAGTCAATTTTTACTTAGGGTTTAATGAGCAGCAGACGCCGACGCACTTATTGGCTGAAGTATCCAATACACCTTGGGACAAGCGTCATTACTATGGGTTTTTGTTAGAAGGAGAAGAGACTGAGTTTTGTCATGACAAGGACTTTCATGTGTCACCTTTTAATCCTATCGATCAGCTATACCGCTGGCAGGTGACGGTAAAACGTACACAACAACATACGGTAGATAAGCAGCCAAGCACAGGCTTGCAAGTTCGTATCGCTATTGATATCAGTGATAAGCGCGGTGAGGTCCTAAAAACGGGTATAAAGATATCAGGGGTGCCGCTGACAGAAACCACCGTTCGCAATAGCTTGCGAAAAAACCCACTGATGAACATGACCTCGTTAGCACGTATTTATGGGCAAGCCTTTAAACTCTATGCGATCAAAAAGGTGCCTTATATCAATTATGATGAAAAGCTAGCCGACAGTAATCAGAAAACATCTGCCTCTTTAAAAAGCGAAACTTTAAACGATTGATAATCTAGAAATCCAAAAATCAGCAACACATTTTATATAGTCAATTTCAAAACAAAAGAACCTAGACAAGGACAACCATACGATGTCAGTACGACCGACCGACCGAGCACCAGTGACAAAATTAGAGAAATTAACCGCTCGCATGAGTAAAGTGGTTAACGAAAGTGCCGTACTACAACCCGTCAGCGATGGGATGAATCATTTAGCTAGAAAGCTTATATTTCGCGCATTACAGCATATCCAGTTTGGCAGTCTTACTTTGATTGAGACCTTTGGTGAGCAAACAGCAAAGACAACTAGCTTTGGCAAAGTCACTCCTCAGGTAGCAAGTAGTTCAGCAGTAGGTCGACATTCTCTAAACGTCACGTTAGAGATTCATGATAGTGCGGTTTATCGTCAACTGCTGCTTGGTGGCTCTATCGCTTTGGCAGACAGGTATATCGATGGCGAATGGGACACGGATGATTTGACGGGCCTGATCCGTTTGGCGGCGCGTAATTTGGAAGTGCTTAATAAATTAGAAAATCGTTTTGCGGGCGTTAGTAAAGCATTTGAGAAAGCAAAGCATCAGCTACGTAGTAATGACAAATCTGGTTCTAAATCCAATATCCTAGCGCATTATGACTTGGGCAATGATATGTATCAGCGTTTTTTGGATGATACGATGATGTACTCATCGGCAGTCTATCCTACGCCTGACGTGACGCTTAGCGATGCTCAGCAGCACAAACTGTCGCTCATATGCCAACGTTTACAGCTGAGTGCTGATGATAGTGTCATTGAGATTGGTACAGGCTGGGGTGGTTTTGCGATTTATGCAGCTACTCATTATGGCTGCCATGTGACCACCACGACTATCTCTGATGCTCAGTATGATGAAGCGAAGCGACGAGTCGAAGCGGCAGGATTGTCTGATAAGATCACGCTACTCAAACAAGATTACCGCGAGTTGACAGGTCAATATGACAAGCTAGTCAGTATCGAGATGATTGAGGCGGTGGGACATGAGTACTTACCGACGTTCTTTGCTAAATGTAATAGCTTGCTCAAACCGACAGGTCTTATGGTATTGCAGGCCATCACTTTTAATGATCAGAATTATCAAGACTATATCGATTCGGTCGATTTTATCCAAACGCATATTTTTCCAGGGGGCTGTCTGCTATCCAATCAAGAGCTGACGACACAGTTTACTGAGCAGACGGACATGGTCATCAAGCAACTACATGATTATGGCTTTGATTATGCATACACGCTGCGTGATTGGCGTGCTGCATTTATGGCACAGCGTGCAGAGATTCAGGCGCTTGGCTATGACGATGCCTTTATCCGCCTATGGGCGTTTTATTTCTGTTACTGCGAAGGGGGATTCTTGGAGCGTACCATCGGTGTGGTTCAAGTCACTGCGGTGAAGCCTAACAATATTGACACGCTGCATTTTTCCGATTTACCAAGTGCGGTCTTAAAAAACGAAACGGTTTCGAACGATGAGACGGCCTTTAATGACGCAGATATGGCAAACACAGCGACAGTATAAGTTAAGTGATATAGATACGGCTTTTTCATAACACTTATATGGTCTCATACTGTATAGACAGTTTGAGACCCTTATGTTGAGAGGTTGTATATTGAAAAGTTTTACATTGAAAGGTTCTATGATGTTTGCAGGGCACGCTTATCAAGTAGACCTGAATAGCGTGTTACCGCTAATGCCATTAAAGAGATAACAGCACCGATCCAAGCTGTATCTTGCAGTGACATATTTTCAACCACGCTACCACCGATGACTGAGCCCAGTGCAATACCGATATTAAATGCAGCAATGTTCAATCCAGAAGCGACATCGACAGCGTTCGGTGTATATTTTTCAGCTTGTTTGACCACGTAGATTTGTAGGCCCGGTACATTACCAAAGGCAAACGCACCCCATACCAAAATAGTGAGTACAGCAGCGATCTTGGATTGCATAGTAAAGGTGAATAATAAAAGAATAATGCTTAAGGCGCTAAATATAATGCTAAGCGCACTAATAGGGCCACGTTTATCTGCAAGTTTGCCGCCCCAGATATTACCGATAGCAACGGACACGCCATATACGAGCATGATAATACCGATGGCTGATGGCGCAAATTTGGTTTGTTGTTCTAAGATAGGTGCTAGGTAGGTAAATGCCGTAAACGTACCGCCATAGCCGAGAATAGTCATTAAATAGACCAGTAGTAATTGCGGTTTTACAATGACTTGTAATTGCTCTTTGAAGGTTGCAGGGATAGATTTTTTTAGGTTTTTTGGTACTAATATCGCGCTACCAATTAAAGCGATTAAACCCAGTGCTGAGACGACCAAAAACGTAGCGCGCCAACCGAAATGCTGTCCAATCCATGTACCAAGGGGGACGCCAGTGACGAGCGCCACAGTGAGTCCGGCAAACATAATGGCAATTGCACTGGCTTCTTTTTCTTTACTGACAAGGCTAGTAGCTATCATGGAACCAATAGAGAAAAACACACCATGTGCCAGACCAGTCAAGATACGGGCAAGTATTAAGGTTTCATAACTGGGTGCTTGCCAAGCCAGCAAGTTGCCGATGACAAACAGACCCATTAGGCTCATCAGTACTATTTTACGATTCCAGCGACCAGTGAGTGCAGTAAGGATAGGGGCACCGATAGCGACACCAACGGCATATAGGCTGACGAGCAACCCTGCTGAAGGCAAGCTCACGCCCAAATCGGTGGCAATAGTTGGTACCAATCCAACAATGACAAATTCGGTTGTCCCAATTGCAAATGCGCTTAGAGTAAGCGCCCATAAAGCGAGTGGAATAACGACATCCTAATAATTAAATAATGCGCGTAGTTTGACCGATTTATAGTTTGCAAAAAACAGCACAAATGACAAAATACCTTTGTTAATTTTGTAAAGGTCATCATGATGATGGGACATGCTAAAACAGAAGATATAGAGATATTTTTGACCGTAGTGGATACGGGCAGTTTTACTGGCGCTGCCAACTTGCTGAATCAGCAAGTCGCTAAAGTGTCTCGTGCGGTGTCCAGACTCGAAGATACGCTGCAATGCACGCTATTAAATAGAACGACACGGCGCTTAGAGCTGACGGAGGAAGGACATGTCTTTATTAGATATGCGCGTGAGAGTTTAAATACGTTATATACCGGTGAAGAGGCAATTAAGCTGTTAAAACAAGCGCCGAGTGGGCATCTACGAATTGACGCTGCGAGTCCGTTTGTATTGCATCAGCTGACGCCTTTGGTTGGTGAGTTTGTGCAGCAGTATCCGCATATTACGCTTGATTTGACCTCGCATGACAATATCATCGACTTGCTTGAGCATAAGACGGATCTGGCTATCAGAATTGGCGATTTAAAAGACTCAAACTTGCATGCGCGTCTATTGGGTAAAAGTCAGCTGCGGCTAGTAGTCAGTCCTGAATATTTATATCAGCATAATGAAGTAGCTCATATTAATGATTTAAGCACTCATAAATTAATTGGCTTTAACGATGCGTCAAAGCTAAATAGCTGGCCACTAAAAACACCAGTGAAACTGAACTTTCATATGACTGGCAGTAGCGGCGAGACTTTGCGTCAGCTGTGTTTAAATCATCAAGGTATCGCTTTACTGTCAAATTTTATGATTGGTGACGATTTGAAATCTGGACGATTGGTTGAGGTGTTGCCTGAGGCTATAGTAACACCAAACAATCGCGAATCCATACAGGCGGTCTATTACAAAAACAGTGCCGTATCATCGCGTATTTTAGCATTTTTAGATTTTATTCAGCCACGACTGACATTATAAGTTTTATCCGTTTTTATTCATTTTATAAGGGGTATTATCATGGGTTACGTTTTTATTTATCTTGCCGCGGTGGTTATCTTTCTAGGAGTGGATGCTGTTTGGCTGACGACCATGAAAGGGGCTTTTTATGAGTCGCGCATCGGTCATCTATTGGCGGATGAGCCTAACATGATGGCAGCTGGTATCTTTTATATGTTTTATATCTTGGCACTCTGCATATTGATTCTATATCCACAAATCAAAGCAGGTGCATCAGTTGGTCATATTTTCTTACTTGGTGGTTTGATTGGTCTAATGGCCTACGGTACATATGACTTTACTAACTTGGCACTATATAAGGGCTTTACGCTAGATACAGCGCTCGTTGACTTTGTATGGGGCGGTGTTTTAACGGGGTCAGTCAGCGCGATTGTCGCTTGGCTGGCTTATCGTTTTCATTGGTTGAGCTAACCAAGATCGCCCTTATTCATAAAAGCTGGCCCTATATAGCTTTGATTTACATAACCTAGACCGATTAGAGACATAGGGCTGTTTGCGCTATTTGGTGTCCTACTGTATAAATGGTAGGCACAACAAATAAGTGTCAAACCATTTAAGGAACGTTATGCCGCAATACAATACCAGCTCGACTGCCAAAAAAGCCCCACTGAATCATGAACTATATATGTCGATATTGATGACGCCTGATATGGCAAATTTTATCGGTAATGTCCATGGCGGTGATTTGCTAAAGATGCTCGATCAGGTCGCTTACGCTTGTGCCAGTCGTTATAGTGGTAGCTATGTCGTGACATTGTCCGTGGACCAAGTTATGTTTCGTGAGCCTATTTATGTGGGCGAATTAGTAACCTTTGCAGCCAGTGTCAATCATGTGGGAAATACCTCAATGGAGATTGGCATTCGTGTTGAGGCAGAAGATGTGCGTGCTCGTACCGTGCGCCATACCAATAGCTGCTATTTTACAATGGTTGCTATCGATGATAATGGCAAGCCAACTCCTGTCCCTCCGCTTGTCATCAAAAATAAATTACAGCAATGCCGAGCAGATGCAGCGATAGAGCGAAAAAAACTGCGTATGGAAAGCGCACATCGTCCCAGTTGTGATATTGAAAGCTTGAATCAAAATTTTGGCGAGCCTGAAGATATTGCCAAATAGAGTCACTAGATCTGGTTATCAGATGTTGATGATATAACGGCCTTACGCTACAACGACTCACTAAAAAGACACTGATATTGTAAAGCGCTTACTTTAAGCTGATAGGTATTTCAAGCCATTCGTCCATGGTGAATATATTCACTATCAACATGTTATTCCAGTGAGTTTAGTATGAGTCTAAAGCCATCCGTTGGTAATCCCCAACATCATTCGTCAGCTTCTTCTAAAGTGCCGAGTCATCGTGCGCGTGGAGGTGGCAACCTGACAACCTTCAATGATCCTAAATTAAAGCATACCCTTAACCAAAGTCCTGAAACCAACGATGAGCACTCAGGCTCGCTCATTACGGTGTTGATTGCCGTTGGTGCCAATGTCATTATCGCGATTGCAAAAACCGTGGCTGCCTTTTTGACAGGATCTGCTTCCATGATTGCTGAAGCAGCTCATTCATGGGCGGATGCGTGCAATGGTACGTTGCTCATTGTCGCCGAAAAAAAATCTGTTAAACCTGCTGATAAGAGCCATCCATTAGGCTATGGCAAAGAATCCTATGTCTGGTCAATGATTGCTGCTTTTGGTGTATTTACGGCAGGCTCGATTGTGTCTATTTATACGGGTATTAAGGAGTGGAACGCTACTGAATCTGAGACCAATTATACGATTGCTTTTATCGTTTTAGCAGTCGCCTTTGTGCTTGAGGGGTTTTCGCTGGTTCAGGCTTATAGACAGAGTAAAAAGCACGGCGAAGCATTAGATGTGAGTGCGCTTGGCTATGTGGTAGATACCTCTAATCCGACTTTGCGTGGTGTGTTTTTTGAGGATTTAGCTGCCGTTATTGGCTTGGTGGTTGCCGCCGCCGCTATGGGCATGCATGCCTATACTGGAGAGGCTTATTGGGATGCGCTTGGTTCTATCATTGTAGGCTTATTACTGGGGGTGGTCGCGATATTTTTGATTAGCCGTAACCGTGATTTTTTGGTGGGGTATAGAGTCACTGACCGTATGCACGAGTATGTGTTGAGCGAACTGCTCAATCATCCAGATATCGATAGTGTGTCCTATCTACACCTAGAGTGGGTTGGTCCTAAAAAGATCTTTATGGTCGCCGCAGTGGATATCGCAGGCAATCAGAAAGAAGAACATGTCGCTCAAAAGTTTGAGGAGATTGAAAACTTGTTCCGAGATAACCCTGTATTCCAAGAGGCAATTTTGACACTATCGGCACCGAATGCTGATATTCTGAAATTAGAAGATATTTGAGCTATAAAGCAAGTCAATAAAAGAGAATACAGTGGACGGATTTATTGGCAGCAGGTAGATTGTTAAATATTCGATACGTCATTCATTGTGTAAGACACAAAAAAGTGTAAGGCACAAAAAAGCCGTCAATAATGACGGCTTTTTTTATTCGCAATTATGAGTCTAAAATACCCATTAATTCACGGATACTTATTTCTTTGGCGCATTCGCACCGATGAACCAAGCATCTTTATCGACGATGCGACTAGCTTCAGTGAATAGGTCAGCGGTATCTTCATCACCAGCGTCGCCAGCAGTAGCAATAGCTTCTCTTAATGTCTCTGCTACTTTTTTGTAGCGGCTAGTTAGCTCGCGTACGTGTTGATCTACTTCAGTAATATCAGTTGGGTAGTCATCTAGAATAGACTCTTTTACCACACGACTTGCCAGACCGTTTGGTTGACCACCCAAAATCACAATACGCTCAGCAATAGTATCTGATACTTCAAGGATACGATCTGACGTTTCGTCTAACAACTGATGCACACCGATGAAACCAGTACCTTGTAGGTTCCAATGACACTGTTTGCCATCTAGGGTTAGATCAATCACGTTTGCTAAGTTAGCATTTAGCAAATCAATCATTTTTTTTGCGGTATCGTCTGAAATTCCACTTGCGTAACGTTCTCTCATATTTTACTCCGTTATTTATTTAAAATTATTATATTGAATGAAAATCTCAATGTATTGTTATTAGTCTTTTACTCTTACCTGATGACAATCAATCCAAAATAAATATCAGAAATATCTCTATCTGCCGGCTGATAAGTCACCTGCTTGTTAATTCATGATCGATAATAGCAGCTTGAATCGATGTTGGAACCCCTCAGTGTTAGGCTTTGTTAGGTGGTCGTGTAACGGGTTTGTTAACCGTGAAAATCTTTGTAAATTTATCAAAGTCTATGTGCGTTTTTTATAACAACGGCAGGTTTATTTATCGATAAATAGTATCTTTACAGACTTATATTTTGTGTAGCGCGATATGGCAATATGTATAAGATAAGACTCGTCATTATCCGTTAAAAAGCCTTTAAAAACCGCTGCTCAGACTCCATATTGTTATAAACTTTAATAAGAAGAAAATTACTATGAGAATGCCTGAACCGCGCTCATCGCGTCAGTTAAACCAATTGGCCGCTCAGCTCCAAGGCGAAGCTGAAATCAGTGGTGTCAATGCGTCTGGAACGAAAATATCCAGCCGTGCCTTTGAGATGGTCACCGATTTTGAGCCAGCAGGCGATCAGCCGCAAGCCATCGAAAAGCTGGTCAAAGGTATTGACTCTGGTATGGATGAACAGCTATTGCTAGGTGTGACGGGCTCTGGTAAAACTTATACCATGGCTAAGGTCATCTCTGAATGTCAGCGCCCAACCATCATCATGGCGCATAATAAGACCCTTGCCGCGCAGCTATATGGCGAGTTTAAGTCGTTTTTCCCAAACAATGCGGTTGAGTATTTTGTCAGTTATTATGACTACTATCAGCCAGAGGCCTATGTCGCTGCTAGCGATACCTTTATCGAAAAGGACAGCGCCATCAATGATCACATTGATCAGATGCGTTTGTCTGCCACTCGTGCACTACTTGAGCGTCGTGATGCGATTATCGTTGCATCGGTATCGTGTATTTATGGCTTGGGTGATCCAGAAAGTTATTTAAAAATGCTATTGCATGTGGTGGTTGGTGATCAGATAGACCGTACCGCAACTATTAAGCGTTTGGTTGAAATGCAATACACCCGTAACGAGTTAGATTTTGGCCGTGGTACTTATCGTTTGCGTGGTGAACTGCTAGATATCTATCCTGCTGAGTCTGAGCAACTGGCGGTACGTGTGCATTTGTTTGACAATGAAGTGGAGAAAATCACGTGGTTTGATCCGTTAACGGGCAAGACCGTACGTAGTGTGCCGCGTATTACCATTTATCCAAAATCACATTATGTGACGCCGCGCAATAAGTTAGAAGCGGCCAGTGAAACCATACGCGCTGAGCTTGAGTCGCGTTTGGAGTATTTTCGCGAAAACAACAAGCTGATTGAAGCACAGCGTCTCAAAGAGCGTACCCAGTATGATCTTGAGATGATTCAGCAGCTTGGCTACTGTAATGGTATCGAAAACTACTCACAGCATCTCTCTGGTCGTCCATCAGGGGAAGCGCCGCCGACGTTGTTTGATTACATTCCAGAAGATGCTCTGCTGTTCATCGACGAGTCACACGTGACCGTCTCTCAGATCGGTGCAATGTATAAAGGGGATAGATCACGCAAAGAGAACTTGGTCAACTATGGCTTTCGTCTGCCAAGTGCGATGAACAACCGCCCGATGAAGTTTGAAGAATGGGAGCGCATTAAGCCCAAAACCATTTATGTCAGTGCCACGCCAGCGCTGTATGAGCTTGAACATAGTGAGCAGGTGGTAGAGCAGGTTGTACGTCCAACGGGTCTGATTGATCCTGAGATCGAGATACGTCCGGTCTTGACACAGGTCGATGATGTGCTGTCTGAGATTACCAAACGCCGTGAAAAAGACGAGCGCGTATTGATTACCACCCTGACTAAGCGCATGTCAGAGGACTTGACCAGCTATCTAAAAGAATATGGTGTCAAGGTCGCTTATCTGCATTCAGATATCGACACGGTAGAGCGTATGGAGATCATTCATGAGCTACGTACTGGTAAGTATGATGTGTTGGTCGGCATTAACTTGCTGCGCGAAGGTTTGGATATGCCTGAGGTCTCATTGGTGGCGATATTCGACGCAGATAAAGAAGGGTTTTTGCGTTCTGAGCGTTCACTTATTCAGACCATTGGTCGTGCAGCACGTCATTTGAACGGCAAGGCCATTCTCTATGCAGATAGCATTACTCCAAGTATGCAAAAGGCGATAGATGAGACAGAACGTCGCCGCGACAAACAGATTGCTTTTAACCTTGAGCATAATATTACGCCAAAAGGCGCGCGCCGTAGCATCACTGATAAGATTGATACAGGCGAAAGCCTAGATGCCAATGACAATCAGGCTATCCCAGTCAAGAGCAATTTGCCTGATGTCGATATCAATATCTTGCGTAGTCCTGATTTATTGGCCAAAGAAATCAAACGTCTTGAGAAGCAAATGCAGCAAATGTCGCGTGATTTGAAATTTGAAGAGGCGGCGAAGACCCGCGATAAAGTGCTGGAGCTTAAAGCACATTTGAGCTGATTGTCTGTATTAAATAATATAAAAAATGGGGTGCGCACTGAGCACCTCATTTTTTTGGTCTATTCGATAAGAGGGCGCTGACAAAGATTGGAATAGAACCCAGTGCCACTTACCATATCGGTATCAATCTTATAATTCATACAGCATTCCAAAGCATTGACTCATGATGGGTTCGGTAGTTTGCCATATGCAGCGGAGTTTTTGGAATCGACACAATTTAGGCGTATTGTTTATGGTGCTTACCAATATCTACCCTCACAAGCCAGCTTTATATTTCATGAGGTAAAGGGGGACGTACAAACCTATGTCAACAGAATGCACGAGCATGGTATTGCGGTTGGTCGCGAGTTTGCGCCCATCACAGGTTTCAATCGTCTAACGCTTGGCAGACCTGATGAGATGGCAGTATTCGTTGAGGTGCTCAAATCATTTCGTGAACAAAGCTGGGTTTAATCACTATAAATAGGATAGTGTCATGATAAGACTTGAGGCAAGCTCTTTATTTTTACCAACATCAAACGCAGTTTTACATATCGCACCTTAAAAAATCGCTCTCTATCTTATAGAATAGCCGCATAAAGCATGATCTACTCAGCATATACATAAAAGCTTTATTACAGCAATAGAAGTAGGCATGCTCTTGTATTTTATAATTATAAAGTTAGGGAAGTACTTATGTTTGATATCAAGTCGTTTTTTAAGCGGGAAGTAGAAAAAAAGCTTATCAACGTGGACGATTATATTTTTATGCCTGAGCGGGTAGAGATGGAGCTTGAAGGTGGTCAACTAAACTGTGTGTTAAATAGTGATGGGCGTGTAGATATTTTTTATAGCAAGGAAGGGGTAACTGAGGTTGGTTCAGCGTCACGCAAGCATCCTTTTACCGCATTTGAAAAAGAGCTGTATCATGGTGTTTATGATGATGTTATTACCGAATTAGTAAAAGAGGTGGATAAAATTATTGATGGCTCCTCTAAGTATTTCCGGCGCAGCCAGACATTGCCTTTTACAGCTGCTCTATCCCAAAACCCAGCTGATTCAAACAAATTTTAGGCAAATGCGATAACGTAAGTAGGTAGTAAGTAGGTAGATAGTATAAAGCGTCAAAAAAAGGGGAGTGCTATTGGTAGCGTACCCCTTTTTTCGTGACGTTTTTTATTTATTAATATTGTGCTCTATTTGACAAAACTGGCATAGCAGCTTTGAAGCGATTTGGCGACAACTCTAGTGACCAGTTGAGCGCGATACTGAGAATCGATAGCGGCATTACCCAATTCAACGATGGTCACTTGCTGCGGGGCTTGCTCACTCACGCAACCACAAACGTTACTTTTAACAGACTCTTGCTGCGCTTCCGTCATGGCGACACTTGCAACACGCCAAGCGGTTTGTTTTTCAATTTGGCTACGGCATTGGTTGTCGATCGCCGCTTTAAAGACATTCATGCCAATCTCATTTGCGGTACCAATTGCTGTGCCTGTGCCGTCATTTGTAGCACCCGTCGTGGTGCAGCCTGCTAGCGCGACAGTAGCCAGCATAACGGTCGATGCCAAAAGTTTTTTCATAAGTGAATCCTTTAAGGTATTTGATAATCTCTAAAGTGCTATATTATCAGTAAAATATAGTAATGGCATCATTAACCCGTCGCCTGAGACAGTCTACAATGCGCTTACTCACAAAAAAGCCAGCTAAAAAATCTCATAGCTGGCCTTATGGATATATGGATATGGCGTTGCCTAATGTTTATTAGACATTTTTACCATGTTGTTTTTGCTGAATGTCTTTTGCAAGCTTATAGCATTCGTTGATATGGTCAGTAGCGATTTTCTTAAAAATCGTATAACCCATGGTCGCAGCAACCAGTTGACCGCCTAATGGGACAAATTTGGTGACTTGTTTGGCGGCGATACGACCACCAAAGCCTTGAATGGTTTTCTTAACGATACCACGCGTTGCCATCAATCCTGCAAAATCTACAGTGCGATCTTTGACAGCACTCCAATGCACTTCGCGTGACTGAAGATCGATTGCTGACTGACGGTCTTCAATCAAACCAAAACGTTCGCTGATCTCAGGGAGCAATTGCGTCAGCATACCAGCATCAACCGCCACATCAAAGAACGGTACAGGCACGATGGCAACACCAGCAGATATTCTGGCGCGTTTTTTTACCATGTCGAGGCATTCTTTTTTGACTTTATCAAGATCTAAGCTAGGATCGATCGTATTTGGTAGTTTTTCAGCAGCTGGTGTGGTTTTCATAAAGTATCCTTATAAATAGTTAAAATATTGATGATGTAACCGTCAATAATTAGCAAGTCTCTCAGTTGTTTACTATTCTATGAATTTATAGGCGCCATACAATCATTGCTTTGTAGCAAAATGCAGAAAAGTACGGTCACTATGCATCCTTTTTGTAAGTAAGAGATCATATGAGGAGTAGGAGCTTAGTTGCCAGTAACAAGCTGGATGAGATGAACTACTAAGCCGTGATGGATTCTACTAAGCGACAGATTGAGGTGATGTATTTTGTGAATAAGTACAATATAAATGGCTACACAGCGACAATATAAATTGTCGTTGTGACCCTGCCTTAAAGGCAGTAAAATACGCTCATGCTAAATTTAACCCCCCGTAATACCAGCACTCGCATTGACGAGTTGCCCGCCGCGTTGCAACCACTTGCCGCCCAATCATTGACGCTTGCTCGCTTATATGCAGGCCGAGGTATCACTGCACCTGATGAGCTGGAGACTGGTTTATCTGGTCTGTTGCCTGCTGACATGCTGCACGGTATCACTGAAGCCGTGCGTCTATTGGACATCGCTATTGATGACGGTCAGCGTATCCTTATCGTTGGTGACTTTGACTGTGATGGCGCAACCAGTACCGCGCTGATGATGCGCGCACTCACAAAGATGGGGGCAGTCGTCGATTTTTTGGTGCCCGATCGTTTTAAATATGGTTATGGGCTAACGCCAGAGATTGTCGAATTGGGCATCGAAACCTATCAGCCGGACGTGATAGTGACGGTCGATAACGGTATCTCCAGTCATGAAGGTGTGGCGCGCGCCCAAGCAGATGGTATTACGGTAATTATCACGGACCATCATCTCACGACCAAAGAGACACCACCTGCTGAAGCCGTCGTCAATCCCAATCAGCTTGATTGCAATTTCACCAGTAAAGCACTGGTCGGGGTAGGGGTCGCGTTTTATGTGCTCGGACGATTGGCAAAGCTGCGCCGCGACGCTGGCAAGTCTACGGTACAGGTTAGTCAGTATTTAGATTTGGTAGCGCTTGGTACGATCGCAGATGTCGGCGTACTCGATAAAAACAATCGTATCTTAGTACATCACGGGCTATCTGCTATTCGTCAAGGTCGCTGTTGTATGGGTATATTGGCGCTACTTGAGCAAGCAGGCCGTGACCCCAAGCAATTACACGCACAGGATTTTGGCTTTGTGTTAGGGCCACGTATCAATGCGGCTGGACGTATGGATAATATGCGTATCGGGATTGAGTGCCTATTGACCGAAGACTGGAGCACCGCCCAGCGTTTGGCGCAAGAGCTTGAGCAACTAAACCGTACACGCCGTCATGTAGAAGGCGAGCTGCGTGCGCAGGCAGATAGTATTGTACAGACATTGGCTACTGAAACTGATATTGAGGTCGATGAAAATACAAGCGACAGTGGCGATGACCTCATTACTCAAGAAGTTAATACTCAATTTGCCACTACTCATAAGACAAGCCATACAGACACTCGTAGTATCGTTCTGTATCAGGATGATTGGCATCAAGGCGTGATTGGTATTGTCGCTGGACGTTTAAAAGAGAGTCATTACCTACCTAGCATTGTTTTTGCGCCAGCAGATACAGAGCAGACTGGTGAAGACGATGCGATTAAGGGATCAGCACGGTCAATTGCTGGCGTGCATATTCGTGATGCGATTGAGCAAGTCGCCGAGCGTCAGCCTGATCTCATCAGTCATTTTGGTGGTCACGCGATGGCAGCAGGTCTGACCCTAAAGCGTCGTAATTTTGAGCCATTTGTCGACGCCTTTAATGAGGTGATGGCACAAATGGATGATGACGTGTTTGCAGAGCAGAAATTCACTGATGGACCTTTGCAAGCGGGAGATTTTAGCTTGTGGTTTGCTGAACATTTAGCAGATGCTAGCATTTGGGGTCATGGATTTGCACCGCCGATATTTGACGGTGTGTTTGAGGTATTGAGTTTTAAGATATTAAAAGACAAGCATCTTAAACTATCGCTGCGTTATCCAGACGTCCAATATCCAATCGAGGCAATCTGTTTTAACTTTGATAATGAGGCTTGGGATTACCGTGCCAAAAAAGTGCATTTACTATTTCAGCTAGATATCAATGAATGGAATGGCAAACAAAGCTTACAGCTGATGGTAAAAGACTTGGCTGTGGTAGAGCAGGGTTAAGGCTTAAATGCTATCAGTACAGTCAAGTTTGAGTGTACTGATACTATTTGCTACTTTTTGACTTAACATCAGTACTTCCACTCAAGAGTGGGGAACTGCCAATCATAACGAATAGCCAGCATACGCAAGGTAAAAATCGTACTCATCGCAGAAACATCAGCAACCCAATCAGCAACGCCTAAGTTCTTTAGAGCAAAGTATAGAATACCCCCAGTTAACGCCGCAGTGATATAAATCTCTTGCTGCAATACCAGTGGAATCTCATTACAAATCATATCGCGAATGATGCCACCAACGATGATGGTGATCACGCCCAATAACAGTGCCACTGGCACATTGGTACCCATACTATCAGCGACTTTGATACCGATGAGCGTAAAGGCAGATAGACCGATGGTATCGGACAGTTTGAGGAACTTGTCTACTCGTCTTGAGTTTGGATGAAAAAATATCTGCATGGCTAGGGAAGAGATCGTAATGAGCGTCAGATAGCTCATATCTACCATCCAAAACAGCGGATGACGATCCAAAATCACATCGCGTACGGTGCCGCCACCGATGGCTGTGACAATAGACACCAGCAAGCAACCAAAGACATCAAAGTTCTTATGCTTGGCTAGTATCGTCCCTGAAACGCTACAGGCGATAATCCCAATCATATCAAAAAAATAGATCAAAGAGCGCGGATCAAAAGTCGTGATTAGGACAGCAGGATCTAATACGATAGCCAACATAAGCCATTCTCACTATTTTTGATGATTGTCAGCTTTTATGTACAAAAAGCATTGCATTTTTGATCAGCTATTTAAGCAATCAAACGGATAGAGGGCAAATGCCAGTCGAATCTGAGCGCCAGCATACGCACGGCAAAGATGACAAAGAGCATAATAAACTCATTGATGCCAGCGCTGACACCGACATACTGTAGGCATAAATACGTTACAGATCCTGCGATACTGGCCGTGATATAAATCTCACGCTGCAATACGAGCGGTATCTCATTACAGATAATATCACGGAGCATCCCACCAATAATGGCTGTCCAGACGCCCATCATGATAGCAATAAGAGGTGACATACCTTGGGTCAATGCGACCTTAAAGCCAATCACGCTAAATGCCGCGAGACCAATGGCATCGAAAAGCTTAAGCGCATTGTCGATCTTGTGATATAGATGAAAGAATATTTGTAATATAAGGGATGTCACGGTAATGACGATCACATAGTTGAGATCCGTCATCCAAAATAGTGGGTGACGATCTAGTGCCATGTCACGTAGCGTACCGCCGCCAATCGCGTTGACCATCGAGACCAATATACAACCAGCAATATCAAAGCCTTTGTGCTGAGCGAGCAATGTCCCTGCAATCGCGCAGGCGATGATACCCACCATGTCCAATAAATATAATAGAATATCAGGAAAAATTAAATCATTAACCATGGTTATATTGCCAAATATTGAACATCAAAATGATGGAGTTTTTGTTTTGAATAATGAATTTTTGGCTGATGTAAAAAACTCAGCGCATCGTTAGAGCGTCATTTAGCCATCTTTTGCAAACAGTATCAAGCCAATGATAATCAGTACAATACCGACCAGACCTAAGGCTGAGGGTAGTGGATTTCCCAGCAGGATCATACCACCAATCAAAGCAAAAATGATTTCACTGGCTTGGGTCGAGTCAACGCCCGCGACCTCACTTGAGGTCACCGCGTGCTCACGCGCATATAAAAACAGACTGGTCGCGGCCACCCCTGATAACAAGGCGACCAGTAGCGTGTTAAACACCTGCGCGCTGCCAGGTAACTTAGGGCGTACTACCAACCCTAAGACAACCCAGAACGGGAAACTCCCGACGGTCATCAACCACACTTTGTTAAAGGCATTTTGTAACAGATCCGTCTCGATAACAGGAATACGTCTGATCAGGGTTTGCAGTGTGGAGTTGTTCGCAGTATCACGGTCAGCGCTATGCGTATCAGTAGCATTGTGGGCACTGGCCAATAGCGCTGTTTCTGCACGCATCGGCTGCGAGTGGTGCTCACTATCTTGATGCCTATCTTGGTGTCTAGCTTTATGCTGTTTCGCATTGTAAGAGGCCTGCCAAACCAACTGATTGCCAATAGGATAGCTAAACGCCGCGATCAGTGCTGGCAGCGCGCCATACAGTAGCATTTGCGTCAGTGGTATGGCATTGGCATCACTAGGCGCGTGCAAACCTTCACTGACGTTGACCAGTACCACGCCTACGAAGACAATCAGGGCATAAAAAATGAATTTTTTATCAAAGCGTTGTCCGAATGCCAGTAAGACAAGCAAACTGGTCACGACGGTAAACATAAAGGTCGCCGCCACAACCCAACCACTGGCGTGATCACCTGCATAACAGATGCCAGTATAAAACACGCCGAAGCCAATACTACCAGTAATGCACCAGAAACCTATATGTTGACGAAAAATCGCCCAAAGCTCTTCGATGCGTCCCATACCGTGTTGAACAGCAATCATTGCCGTCAGTAGTAGTAGCACAAATACGTAGCGCAAGCTCGCTGACCAAAACCAATGCCCACCAGCAGCGCTCATCAGCTCATTTAATACAAAGGTTGAGCTAAAAAACGCACCTGACAGTAGTCCTAGCAAGATCAGCCGAATCATGTTTCCTCCTTGAAAGTACGTGCCTGTATTTGTATTTATATTTATTGTTCTAAATGGATGTTCTATCAGTGACTAGCGTATGGTTTGTCTTTTTATTTGCCTTTGGCATCTGCCCAAATAATTTTGTGTAGTTGCAGCTGAAAACGAACGGGCAAGGCATCTGCCAGCATCCACTCAGCAAGCTCTCTTGCCAACACAGGTACCTCAGGGCTGAGCGCTTCATCGACATCATCTGCCACGTTGAACATCGGCGAAAACCAAACGGTACCGACCAATTCATTTAACTTATACTCGACTAGTTTTTCTTTTGCCCAGTCATAATCTGTGCGGTTCATGATGACAAACTTGATCTGATCGTGCTCGGTGAGATGATCGAGATTTGACCATAAGTTTTTGTCTACTTCGCCTGAGCTTGGTGTTTTGAGATCCATCACTTTGCTGACGGCTGGTGGTACATTTTGCACCGAGAGCGCGCCCGCTGTCTCAAGAGATATCTCATAGCCATCGCTGAGCAAGCGTTTCATCAACTCAATCGCATTTGGCTGTGCTAATGGCTCACCGCCAGTCAGGCAAATGCGCTTACATGGATAGCTTTTGATCGTGTCTATGATGGTTTCTAATGACTGACGCTCGCCGCCCGTAAAGGCATATTCGGTATCACAGTAGACGCAGCGCAGCGGACAGCCCGTTAGACGTACAAATATCGTCGGCAAGCCAGAAGTCAGGGCCTCACCTTGTAGGGAATAGAAAATCTCAGTCAAACGTAACCCCGCTTCAGGGTCAGTGACGGGGATAGCGGCGGTGCGCAATAGTGATTCACTCATAATATGTCAAATACAGTTAAAGGTTGATAAGGCGATGGAGCGGTTATCAATCGTAATAAAGAAGAAGGCAGGCTGTGGTATTTGTCGTTTTACGTTTGGATAAAACAAAACCAAAAAACGGATTATAACGCAACGCTCTGCATTAGGGTGCAAAAAAGACGCTGAAGTTTTCTTCAGCGTCTTTAGTAACTATGATTTATCGACGTCCGTACCGTTCGGGTACGAGGCTATAAATATTAAAAATACTAGTCTAAACGTAATAGCTCATTCACAGCGGTTTTAGCACGCGTTTGCGCGTCTACCTTTTTCACGATGATTGCAGCGTACAAGCTGTGAGTGCCGTCTTCTGATGGCAAGCTGCCTGGTACGACAACAGAGCCTGCTGGTACACGGCCGCGATGGATCTCACCAGTTTCACGGTCATAGATACGCGTCGATTGACCGATATAGACACCCATAGAGATGACAGCGCCTTCTTCGACGATCACGCCTTCAACGATTTCAGAGCGCGCACCGATAAAGCAGTTGTCTTCGATGATGGTTGGGTTGGCTTGTAATGGCTCTAAAACACCGCCAATACCAACGCCGCCTGATAAATGCACGTTTTTGCCGATTTGCGCACATGAGCCAACGGTCGCCCACGTATCAACCATCGCGCCTTGATCGACGTACGCGCCAATGTTGACGTATGATGGCATCAATACCGCACCCGCTGCGATATATGAACCTTTGCGAGCAACGGCTGGTGGTACCACACGGACGCCTGCTTCTTTGAACTGTGCTTCAGTCCAGTTAGCAAATTTCGTTGGCACTTTGTCATAGAACTGCACATGCTCGCCCGCTGCTTGAACGTAGTTGTCGTTCAGGCGGAACGATAGTAGTACTGCTTTTTTGGCCCACTGATTGACGACCCATTCGCCATCTTTCTTTTCGGCAACGCGTAGGCTGCCATTATCTAGCTGCTCAAGTACTTGCTCAATCGCGTCACGCACGTCTTGTGGCATGTTGCTTGGGCTGTATTCGTTGCGGTTTTCAAAAGCTTGTTCGATGGTTTGTTGTAATGACATAAAGATTCCTAAAATAAGTAAAAGGGAGAGGTGACTCGTATTTATAGTGACATAACTTGGGCGGACTGGCTTAAAATACAATACTTGTGAAATATGGACGATTGTACAAGATAACTGGGCCAAAAAACTTGCTTGCCATATTGTCGCTAATTTGACCACTTTTAGCAAACAAGTTCAGTATTTCATTGTGGCAGTGCTAGAGAAGAAGCGCTCACAAGACTGCTCAAGATGAATTGTTTATCGTACTTTAAGTGTCTGGTGTGGTACTTTTTATCCATGCCAAAATATCTTGATAAACCGTTTGATTGTCTGTTTCGTGCAATACTTCATGGCGCATATTGGGATACAGTTGAATGTCAACATGGTTAAATTTTTGTTTATGTAGGCGTTTGACCACGCGGCGAATACCGCGTCCCATGTTACCAATAGGATCATCTTCACCGCTGATAAATAGCATTGGGAAGTTTTTGGCAATGGTGGTAGCCCAGCCTTTATTTAGTCCAGTATCCATCAAAGTAAATAATGTCATAAAGCCATTATTGGTAAAGTCAAAACCAGTCTTTGGATCAGCTTCATAGGCTTCAATATTTGCAGTATTTTCACTCAACCAAGCAAACTGTGAGGATGCGGTGCGATCCTTTAGTTGACTGTTCAATACCTTATTCATGGTATTGGCAAGGACGGTGTTTGGCTGTCTAGGCGCTACTTTTGCCAATACTTTATTGATAGGTAGCAAAACTTTGGTCAATGGATTGACGTCCGCTGAACCCATCAATATCGCTCCAGTGAAATTATGCGCATGATGCTTAAGTACGTTACGCACGATAAACGAGCCCATGGAGTGGCCCATCACAAAATGCGGTACATCGGGGTGACGTGCTTTTAGGCTATCTGCCATGACAATCACATCTTTTAGCAGCGACTGCACGGGATGCTCTTCACCAAAAAACCCTAAATCTGCTTTGGTTTTGATGGTTTGACCATGACCAAGATGATCATAGGTTGCGACAGCGATGCCATTGTCCGCCAAGAACTGTGCAAAATCTGCATAGCGACCACTGTGCTCTGCCATCCCATGCACAATCAATAGCGTCGCGCTGATGGCAATATTTTTGTCACTTGGCTCAAAAAAGTTGTGGTGCAAGTAGTGAGTGTTGTCGGAGGAGAGAATGTTATCATTACTGGTATCGAGAGTGTTACTCATATAAGCTTCCTTGACAGGTTTTAATGGTCTATAGTCAATCCACTATAAAAGCGTTACAGCGTTAACCTTGCTTGAATTATGACAGATACATCTGCACTCGGTTGCCTTGTACCGCTCTTAAATTGGATCAACTATATATTTTTTATGGATCGTTATTTCAAAAATGTCGATCAGTTAGGTGGCGTCGTTATGATTTTATTTTACTAGGCGCTGATTGGTCGACCATTTTACCTTATTTTTTTGTGTCACGTGACAGGGTAATGAAATCTATATTTGCTAGCACCATTTAACGACAAAAATGAATGTGATCAATATTCTCTACGCCATTTTTAAGTGGGATTGGCTATACTAACTACTCCTACCCATTATAAATCTCGTAATTGCTCGATTAGCCAACGGTGAATGCCACTGTCATTGGTACGTGGATGCCAAGCGGCTATTATCTTAAAGGTAGGCGGTAGGGCTTCTACTTTAAGCGCTTTAACTTTACTGTTTGGCAGTAGTCGCGCGGGATAAAAAGCAATCATGTCAGTGGTATGCAAAATATCTGGCACAGCTGAAAAGCTAGGCACTGACATCACAATGTTTCGCTTAAGCCCTTTTTCGGCAAACCACTGATCATGAGAACCGCGCAAGTTGGCACGCGAAGGCGATACCACCAGCTGCGGGTGTGCTGCAATTTGTGCCAGTGTTAACACCTTTGTTGCGAACTCGTTTTTATAACCTGTAATGCATAAATGTTGTTCTTCAAACAAAGTGACATAAGATAAATTATCAGGGATAAACTCTGGAAAGGTAAGCAGTAAATCAAGTTCGCCTGCCGCAATAAGCTGATTGATGTTGTCTGAGGCAAAATCTCGCACTATCAATTTTAAGTTAGGCGCTTCACGGCGCGTTAGATTAAACAACTGCGGTAATAATGCCTGCGTCGCATAATCGGTCACACTAATCGTAAAAACACCTTTATAGGTTTGCGGCGTAAACACATCCGGCTCCAAGAGCACCTCTAACTGTCTTAATATATCGTTAATAGGTTGCTGCATCGATAGTGCTTTTGGTGTGGGCACCATGCTATTTCCTTGACGGATAAACAGACGATCATCAAATAGATCACGTAGCTTACGCAGCTGCTCACTGATAGCTTGTTGGGTTAAGCCCATTTTGCGTGCAACTTTTGATAGGTTCTTTAGATCAAGCAATGCCTGTAGCACTCTGAGCTGTTTGATATCAAGCCGATTTATACCATTCATCATCTGTACCATTAATAATTGTATCTTCAACAAGAAAACGTTGTTTCTAATTGTACCTCTAAAACTTTATGATTACTCATATTACTTAAGTGATCAATCAAACCTTAAAACAACGGATAAATTTCAAGTAATAAGCCTATCTGTTTGCTATAAAAGAGAATGTTATGAAACAAACTATTCCTAATACCAGTGCACTGTTTTCGCCTGTAAAACTTGGGCCTTATACGCTTAAAAATCGTATTGTGATGCCACCATTGACGCGCTCTCGTAGCACGCAACCTGGCAATATTCCTAATGATTTAATGGCAAGTTATTATGCCCAGCGTGCTTCTGCAGGCTTTATGGTGACGGAGGGGACACAGATCGAAGCCAGAGGCCAAGGTTATGCATGGACGCCAGGTATTCATACGCAAGCACAAATTGAAGGCTGGAAAAAAATCACGCAAGCGGTACATGCCAAGGGCGGTATTATTTTTGCTCAGCTATGGCACGTTGGCCGTGTGTCTCATACTAGCTTACAACCCAACCAAAATCAGCCTGTAGCGCCCTCTGCTATTACTGCTGATAATGTCAAAGTATTCATTGAAACAGGTCCAGGCGAAGGTGCTTTAGCTGATCCAAGTGAGCCGCGGGCACTGAGAACAGAAGAGGTGAGCGAGTTGATAACGATGTACGCTCAAGCCGCTCGCAACGCCTTAGAAGCGGGTTTTGATGGGGTAGAACTGCACTGTGCCAATGGTTATTTAGTGAACCAGTTTATCTCTGAGCATAGCAATAAACGTGATGACCAGTATGGTGGCTCGCTAGAGAATCGTTTGCGGTTCCTAAAAGAAGTGGTTGCTGCTGTCAGTGATGTGGTCGGTGCTGATCGTTTAGGCGTCCGTTTTGCGCCTTTGTTTGCTAGTACCGGTGAGGATCGTGTGTACTTAGGGCTGGTAGAATCAGATCCTCATCATACTTATATTGAAGCGGTTAAAGTACTTGAGAAAGCGGGCATCGCTTATTTGTCCATTGCAGAAGCTGATTGGGATAATGCACCTGATTTACCAGAGCCCTTTTATCAAGCGGTTAGAGCTGAGTTTTCAGGACGTATTATTTATGCAGGAAAATACACTGTAGAGAAATCGCTCAATATGTTATCTAAAGGTTATGGTGATTTATTTGCTTTTGGTCGTCCTTTTATTGCTAATCCTGATTTACCAGAGCGCATAGCTCATCATTGGCCGCTCAATGAGGTAGATCCAGCCACAATGTATGGTGGCACGGAAATAGGCTATAGCGATTATCCTTATTATCAAAAGTAGCTATTAAAAAAATAAGGCCATTCGTGGCCTTATTTTTTTATAAAGTGAATACTGGATTATGAAAATAATCGAAAATGGCGTAGATAATCTTAGTAGTGTTAAACATTGGGTATAAATTGATGGCAAAAAAGATATCGTTCGCTATGC
Source organism: Psychrobacter pacificensis (assembly GCF_018336615.1). Lineage (NCBI taxonomy): Bacteria > Pseudomonadati > Pseudomonadota > Gammaproteobacteria > Moraxellales > Moraxellaceae > Psychrobacter > Psychrobacter pacificensis. The sequence continues at coordinate 1,058,859 of NZ_CP048752.1, forward strand.
CTCGCACCATGCTCAAAGATGAACACTGGACAAGACTGAAACCTATATTACTAGAACTTAATATCTATGTCATACTTCAAGCGAGGTTAACGCTGTAACGCTTTTATAGTGGATTGACTATATACAGCGTAATGCATGCACATAAACCGTGATAAAGGTTTACAACAGCATCGAAATTTGGTTAAATAAAGTTGAAACTAAGTTTCACATAGCGAAACAATATAAGTTTTGGCTATGATAAAAGATGCAAGTATTTTCTCAAAAAGCCTGAAATATAAGGCATTGAAAGCAAAAGAGAAAACAGTCTTTGGTTTATTTATCACAAAAATTGCTATATTATTACTCAGGTGTAACGGATTAATACCTATATATTAATGCCGTTTATTGTATTAAATAGATTATTTCAAGGATGAACTCAATGCTCACTTCTCTAAAATCTCCCTTACTTTTTTCAGCGATATTAAGCGCCATGCTAGGCTTAACCGCCTGCTCATCGCCAAGCTCAGAAGGCAATGAGACGGCTGCTGCGGATAGTACGTCAGCTGATGCGGCTACCGATACACTCGATACTAAGTTCCTAACCATTGCCACAGGCGGTGCGTCTGGCCCTTATAACATCATCGGCACTGCATTGTCCGAAGTCTATGTCAAAAACTTTGGGGTCAACTCAAAGACACAAACCACAGGCGCATCGGTCGAAAACGTCAATCTATTGACCCAAGGCAAAGTGGACATGGTCTTGGCACTCAGTGACGTGGTCACGGACGCGGTCGAAGGCAAAAACAACTTCGATAAGCCTATTGACAACATCCAGCAAATTGCCGTTTTGTATCCTAACGTCGTACAAATCGTGACGACAAAAGACACGGGTATCAAAACCATCGAAGATTTAAGGGGCAAGCGCATCGCAGTTGGTGATCAAGGCTCTGGTACCGAAGTCAATGCGCGAACCCTACTAGAAGGGTTTGGTATCACTTATGATGACATCACTGTCGATTATTTGGGTTTTGCTGAAGCTGCTGATGGCATGAAAGCGGGCAAAATCGAAGCCGCATTCTTTAGTAGTGGTCTGCCAAACTCATCGCTTATGGAGCTTGAGCAAGGCGTGGATTTGCAGTTGGTTTCTATCGACCAAGACAAGCTAAAAGAAATCATTGCAACCAAGCCTTACTTCAAAACCTTTGAAATCCCTGCTGGAACGTATGGCAATGATGCTGCGATTCCAACTGCCGCAATCATGAATGCATTATTGGTGAACTCTGATCTTTCTGAAGCCGATGGTTATAAACTGACCAAAGCGTTGTTTGATAACTTGGACGGTCTAAAAACGGCACACCAAGCAGCCAACGATATCAGTCTAGAGACGGCTAGTGAAGGTATGGTCGCTCCAATTCATCCTGGCGCTAAAAAGTACTATGACGAACAAGCCGCCAAATAATTTATTATGGTTATCGACTGGCGCAGCATGTATTGCAGCGCTGGTTTTTTTGACCCTATGGATAGGTGTCGCGCGTCAGTCTGTGGTCGAAGTGCGTGTTGCGATAGCGGGTAGCGACGACAAGGTATGTTATTTCACTGACCCTGACTTTCAGCTGCGCTGGATACATTCTGTAGAAAAGCAGTGGTGGGAAGAGCAGTACCAACGCATAGAAAAAAGCAGCACAGAAGAGGCTATGCTACTCCTCACCACCACATACTTTGAAGCATTTGGTGCTGGTACGCCTTCGACCGAACCCCTGGCCCCCATACAAAAACTTGGCTATCTGGGTTACCAAATCAATGAAAAACTACCTAGCCTAAATTGGGTAGTCTCTAGACTGACCAAAGGCGAGATCGATTATACTGGTCACCGTTTTTTGATTCATCAGTGGGTGCCGGATTATTCTGAAGTGGTGATCATGCCTAAGACGTATGGTTTAATTGATAGATTTAAAAAGGACTTGTGTCATGAACTCCCAAGTGACGGATCACGGTAGCGTGAATACCACGCCAGATGCCAATGTTGATAAAGATGCTGATGCAGATGCGATCAACAAAGCAGTACTGGAAAAATATGACCGAGAGTCAATCACACGTCATATTACGCAAGGGCCAGTAAAGTATTTCATTGCTGGTATTTGTATACTCTATTCACTTTTTCATCTTTATATTACCTTTAACCCGATGCCTGCATTGCTACAGCGCTCTGTACACGTCGGTGTTGGTTTTGCCTTAATTTTCTTGATTTTCCCCGCCAGTAAAAATAGCAGCCGCAGTCGCGTCGCTTGGTATGACTGGATTTGGTTTTTATTGTCTTTATCTGGTATGAGCTACTTGATCTACGAGTATCAGGATATTGTGACCTCGCGTGGCGGTATGGCTAATCCGCTTGATGTGATATTTTCACTGATCACTGTGGTCTGTGTGCTAGAAGGCAGTCGCCGTATCACCGGTTGGATTTTGCCAATATTGGCAGGGATATTTTTGGCCTATCCGTTTGTTAGTCACATGGATTTCATGCCTGATAGATTGCTGACTCGCCCTTATGATATGGGCGATATTTTTGGTCAATTGTTTCTAAAAACCGAAGGTCTGTATTCTGTTGCGATTGGCGCGTCAGTGACCTTTATCTTTTTGTTCATTCTCTTTGGTGCATTCTTGGCACGCTCAGGAATGGGACAGCTGTTTAATGATTTGGCATTAGCCATCGCAGGTCACAAAAAAGGAGGACCTGCAAAAGTCGCGGTGATTTCTAGTGGCTTTATGGGCAGTATCAATGGTTCTGCATTATCAAACGTGGTAAGTACGGGTGCCTTTACCATTCCATTGATGAAAAAGGTTGGTTATCATAAAGATTTTGCAGGCGCGGTTGAGGCCAGTGCCTCGGTTGGCGGACAGATTTTGCCACCGATTATGGGAGCCAGTGCGTTCATTATGGCGGAGACCACTGGTCTGCCGTATAGTACGATTGCGCTTGCCGCTTTGTTGCCTGCGATATTGTACTACTTAGGGGTCATTGCACAAGTGCACTTCCGCGCTGGACGTCGTGACCTAAAAGGTATCGCCAAAGAGAGCTTACCCGCGGTAAAAGAAGTGTTAAAAGCTCGCGGTCACATGCTATTACCGATTGTCTTCTTGATTTTCTTATTAATCAGAAATGTACCTGTGGGATATGCAGCTGCTTATACGATTGGTTTTACCGTGGTAATCAGTATGCTACGTGCTGAAACACGTATGAGCTTCTCTGATATTTTAGGTGCATTAGAAGACGGTGCGCGCCAGTCGCTCGCGGTTATGGCGGCTTGTGCAGTCGTCGGTATTATCATTGGCGTGGTCAGTCTGACCAGCTTTGGTACGGTAATGACATCTTCTATCGTGACCTTAGGCGCAGGGTCGTTGTTCTTTACGCTTATTTTGACGATGTTAGCTTCAATGGTCTTGGGCATGGGGCTACCTTCTATTCCTGCCTATATCATTACCGCGACCATGGCAGCCCCGGCATTGGCAGGGTTTGATATTCCAATCTTGTCAGCGCATATGTTTGTCTTCTACTTTGGTATCTTTGCCAATATTACCCCGCCTGTGTGTCTAGCAGCTTTTGCTGGTGCGGGTATCTCTGGTGGCGACCCGATGAAAACAGGGTTCTTGTCGCTCAAACTGGCACTTGCCGGATTTATCGTACCGTTTATGTTTATTTATAGTCCGACGATGCTCATGATAGATCCAACTGGTCTGGCAGTTACGGCGAAAGACTTCCCGCTACCGCCTATTTTGGATATTATCACAGTCGTTGTGACCTCAGTGACAGGTGTGATTGCATTAAGCTCAGCGCTTGAGGGGTACTTCAGAGGTGAGATGAATACCATAACCCGTATCATCTTAGCGATTGGTGCCTTGTTATTGATTTATCCTGAGTTGATGACAGGTATCGTAGGCGGTGTGATTGTACTTAGTATTGCGGTATTCAATATAAAGACAAGTGCGGCACCAACGCCGACAGTGAGTGTTTAGTTTTAGCCACTGATATTAGAGTAAGTCATAAAAAAGGGTGAATAACAGATTTGTTATTCACCCTTTTTGTGTTTTAACAACTGTATTAACGATAGCGTGTAGCAACAGTGGTTAGCGGCGGTTTTATATCACCGTATGGCTAAATTAGCAGCCAAGTTTGCCTTCCGCTTCTAATGCTTTTTTGCTGCGGATAGGTGCTGGGCAATCTTCGCCATAGTACTGACGATCGGCAAAGTAGCTTGAGCGTACCATTGGGCCTGCCCAAATGCTAAAGAAGCCAATCTTTTTGCCGTAGTCCATATAGCGTTGGAACTCGTCTGGATGGACATAACGGTCAACAGGTGCATGGTTCTTACTAGGCTGTAGATACTGACCAATCGTGATCATATCGACGTCATGCGCTTTTAGATCATCAAGTAGCGCATAGACCTCTTCTTCGGTCTCGCCGAGGCCAACCATAAAGCCGCATTTGGTCGCGATATCAGGGCGACGTTCTTTATAAATCTTAAGCAAGTCGAGTGAATGCTGATAATCAGAACCTGGACGGAAGGCTTTGTATAGACGTGGCACGGTTTCAATATTGTGGTTAAACACATCTGGCGCAGTCTCTGTCAGTAAGTCCAATGCAATATCCATACGACCACGGAAATCGGGTACAAGGATCTCGATCAAACAATTTGGGCTAAGCGCTCTTGACTCGTTTAGCACTTCTACAAAATGTCCAGCACCGCCATCTTTTAGATCATCACGATCGACAGACGTAATCACGGCGTATTTAAGACCCAAGCCTTGAATGGTTTCAGCAGTGTGGCGCGGCTCATCTTTATCAAGCTCGTTCGGGCGACCATGACCGACATCACAGAACGGACAGCGGCGAGTACAGATATCACCCATAATCATAAAGGTGGCGGTGCCGTCACCAAAGCACTGCGCAAGATTCGGGCAAGCGGCTTCTTCACAAACAGTATAGAGCTTTTGTTCGCGTAGTTTGGCTTTGATACGCGCCACCTCGGCAGGTGAGGACATTTTTACTCGAATCCAATCCGGCTTTTTCTTCGCTTCGACTGTCGGGATTACTTTAATTGGGATGCGCGCGACTTTATCGTAGCCACGTAGTTTTTCGCCTTGAATGGCTTTTTTTGGTTTTACTCTTGGCGCAGGAATATGGGTTTGTACGGCAGTAGTCATAATCAATGATCTCTTAACCCTTTATAGTATAAGGGTTTATGGAATTATCAGCATGCTTTATAGGTGTCTTTATTATAACAGATATTGCGCTCAGGGTTTATTATTCAACCTTTTGTGCTATGGCTTTTTGTTTAAGTTGTCAATATCTATACCCATCTCATTAAACACTTTGATAGCCGCGCGAAACGCTTCTTGCGTGGCAGGTGCGCCGCAGTATGGGAGGCTATGCATCAGCACTTCGCGAATCTCAGCGACGCTAGCGCCATTATTAATAGCGCCTCTGATATGTCCTTTTAACTCATTTGGGCTTTTTTGCGCAATTAAAAAAGCAATGGTAATCAGTGAGCGATATTTGCGTGGTAGTACTGACTCATCTTGCCATGTGCTGCCCCACGCGTGCTCTATAATCCAGTCTTGCAGCGGCTGAGTAAATCCAGTCGCCGTATCAAGCGAGCGTTTGACATGTGCTTCACCCATCACTTCTGTGCGTACCTTGAGGCCATTATCATAGTTAGTGTTGCTATCCATATTGGCTGTCCTTTGATGTCTTATAGAAATGTCTGATAAAAGCGTATAACAGTCATATGGTGTCTGCGCACTCATAAAGCAAGTTTTTATCAATCAGTGCAGGTACGTAAATACGAGCGATTATAAGGCGTGCAATCATATTATTGATGGGACTATTTTTATAATAAATGTTGGATATGGCCTTACTATGAGCCTTTTGAAGGCTCAGCCATTAACATTTAGAGCGTTTTAAGCTATGATTGCACGGATAATTATTTTCTATAGTATATAGACGCAGGCGGTCATGCTGACTACCCACGTAATGTGCTAAATCCCAACTGACGAGGACGACTATTGTGTTAGAAGCTTATCGTAAACATGTCGAAGAACGTGCTGAGCTAGGAACGGTTCCGCTACCATTGAACGAAAAACAAGTAGCAGAGTTGGTTGAATTACTAAAGAACCCGCCAGCAGGCGAAGATGCATTTTTGATGAACTTGCTAGAAAACCGTATCCCTGCTGGTGTAGACCAAGCAGCCTACGTCAAAGCGGCATTTTTGGCAGCTATCTTAAAAGGTGAGACGTCATCACCATTGATCAGCAAGCAAAAAGCGGTTGAAATCCTAGGTACGATGCAAGGTGGCTACAATGTACAGCCATTGGTTGCGGCACTAGATGACAGCGAAGTCGCACAAGACGCTGCTGAAGCATTAAAGAAAACTTTGCTCGTATTTGACGCGTTCAATGACGTGACTGAAAAAGCCGAAGCGGGCAACACCATTGCTAAAGAAGTCGTTCAATCTTGGGCTGACGCAGAATGGTTCTTGAATCGCCCTGAAGTACCAAAGAAAACCACTTACACGACGTTCAAAGTTACTGGCGAGACCAACACGGATGACTTGTCACCAGCGCAAGACGCATGGAGCCGTCCTGATATCCCATTGCATTCATTAGCCATGCACAAAAACTCTCGTGACGGCATTACTGCTGACGAAGAGGGCGTGCGTGGTCCAATGAAACTTATTGATGAGCTAAAAGAAAAAGGCCACCCACTTGCATACGTTGGTGACGTTGTCGGTACCGGCTCTAGCCGTAAGTCTGCGACCAACTCAGTGCTATGGCTGATGGGTGAAGACATTCCTAACGTGCCAAACAAACGTGGTGGCGGTCTAGTACTCGGTAACAACATCGCTCCGATTTTCTTCAACACGATGGAAGATTCTGGCGCATTGCCAATCGAAAAGGTCGCGGTTGATAACCTAAATATGGGTGATGTATTTGACATCTACCCACATGACGGCAAAATCACCAAGCATGACTCTGATGAAGTGCTATCAACGTTTACGCTAAGCTCGCCAACATTGCTTGATGAAGTGCGTGCTGGTGGCCGTATTCCATTGATCGTTGGTCGTGGTTTGACCAACCGTGCGCGTGAATACATGGGTCTTGGTCACTCAGACGTGTTTGCTAAGCCAGAAGAGCCAGCCGATACGGGTAAAGGCTTTACGCTAGCGCAAAAAATGGTTGGTAAAGCGTGTGGCCTAGAAGGCGTACGTCCAGGTATGTACTGTGAGCCTAAGATGACTACGGTCGGCTCTCAGGATACGACTGGCCCAATGACACGTGACGAGCTAAAAGACTTGGCATGTTTGGGTTTCCAAGCGGATCTCGTGATGCAGTCATTCTGTCATACTGCGGCTTATCCAAAACCAGTTGACGTTGAGACTCAGCACACACTACCTGACTTTATCATGAACCGTGGTGGCGTCAGCTTACGTCCAGGTGATGGTATCATTCACTCGTGGCTTAACCGTATGCTACTGCCAGATACCGTTGGTACTGGTGGTGACTCACATACTCGCTTCCCAATGGGCATCTCGTTCCCAGCAGGCTCTGGTCTGGTTGCTTTCGCAGCGGCGACTGGTGTGATGCCACTTGATATGCCTGAGTCTGTCCGTGTTCGTTTCGTTGGTGAGCGTCAGCCTGGTATCACCTTGCGTGACCTCGTACATGCGATTCCTTATCAAGCGATCAAAGAAGGCTACTTGACGGTTGATAAGAAAGGTAAAATCAACGAGTTCAACGGTCGTATCCTTGAGATCGAAGGTCTAGAAGATTTGACCGCTGAGCAAGCGTTCGAGCTGTCTGATGCGTCTGCGGAGCGTAGTGCGGCTGGCTGTACCATTACCTTGTCTGAAGATTCAGTAACTGAGTACCTAAACTCAAACATCACGCTGCTTAAGTGGATGATTTCAGAAGGCTATGGCGATGCGCGTACCATCAGCCGCCGTATCGAAGCCATGCAAGAGTGGCTTGCAAACCCAAGCCTCATGCGTGCGGATGATGATGCTGAATATGCTATCGACATCACTATCGATATGAGCGAGATCAAAGAGCCTATCCTTTGCTGCCCGAACGATCCAGATGATGCCAAGACCTTGGCAGACGTGGCAGGCGATACCATTGATGAAGTATTCATTGGTTCGTGCATGACCAACATCGGTCACTTCCGTGCCGCTGGTAAATTGCTACAAGACGTACCAGCAGGTAGCCTCAAGACTCGTCTATGGATTGCACCGCCTACTAAGATGGATGCACGCCAGTTGATGGAAGAAGGTTACTACAACGTCTACGCACAAGCCGGCGCTCGTACTGAAATGCCAGGTTGTTCACTATGTATGGGTAACCAAGCACGTATCGCACCGAAGTCTACTGCGGTATCAACATCAACTCGTAACTTCCCGAACCGTCTGGGTCAAGGCGCGAACGTATACCTAGCATCTGCAGAGCTTGCCGCAGTCGCCGCCGTACTTGGTAAATTGCCGACTAACGACGAGTATCAGCAGTATGCTGGCATGCTCAACAGCATGGGTGATGAAGTGTATCAATACATGAACTTCGACCGTATGGAAGACTATACGGAAGAAGCAGACAAAATCAACGTTGCTCAGTTGACCTAATTTTGGTTAAAAATTGAGTTAGCCGTTTTTAAGTAAACAAAACCCCGTATCGTCATGATGCGGGGTTTTTGTTATGAAGGCACCAGCTGATTTCTCTCACTATCTTCTGTATAATATAAGGGCAGGCGGAAACCGTGGCTCTGCACTTCGCTTACCTCTTTTTTATCTTTTCTATCTCGGGACGGACCGATACTTTGATACGTACTTCTTTGTTTAAGAATAGGTGCTTTGGAGTTTTGGTTGATGATTACATTATCACCGTTTAGACGTCGTATTGTCTACGTAACTGTGTTCGAGATTGTCGCAATTATCTCCTCTACCTTTGTATTGATGAAGCTGAGCAATAGCAAGGCGTCAGAATCATTGCCCGTTGCGATGATGGTCTCTCTAGCAGCCGTTATTTGGAACTTTCTATATAATACTGCTTTTGAAGCATGGGAGCGTCGCAGGCATATTGCGTGTCGTACGTTATGGATACGTAGTGCTCATGCGTTTGGTTTTGAAGTCGGTTTGGTTTTGATTTGCTTACCGCTATATATGATTTGGTATCACGTTGGCTTATTCCAAGCGTTTATGATGGAAGCTGCCTTGCTAGTGTTTTTCTTAATTTATAATTTCGTATTCACCTTTATTTTTGACAAGATATTTACCTTACCGTATCACTATAAGTCAGTATCTGCTTCTTAACCGCAGACATAAACGAAAAGAGGGCTACCATATTGGCAGCCCTTTTTTTTGATACTATAAATAGCGAGTTATTTAGTTATGAATAAATTTAGCCGTCAAATCAACCCGCTTACTACTCAATCATTTACCTTGATAAACTGGTTTACGCTTTTCAATAAAGGCGCTGACGCCTTCGATAAAGTCATCGGTTTTTGCCATCATGGTCTGCTGCTCCACTTCCATATCTAATGCCTCGTTCAAACCCATAAACGCGTGCACATTGAACATATGTTTCATAGAGGCTAGGGCTTTACCTGGAAGCTGGCTCAATCTTAGAGCCAATGCTTGAACGGTGGCGTCTAGCTCTTCTGCACTAACCACTTGATTGACCAGATTTAAGCGTGCCATATCTTCTGCTTTTAGCTTATCACCCAGCATCACAAGCTCAGTGGCTTTTGCTGTACCAACCAATTGATTCAATAAATAAATACCGCCTGCATCTGGCACTAAACCAATATTGACAAAGGCTTGGACAAACTTTGCATTATCCGCTGCGATACGAAAATCACAGGTAAGCGCTAAGTTCATGCCAGCCCCTGCTACGGCACCTTCTAATTTGGCAATGATGGGTTTATGGACATTACGTAGCTTTAAGCTGACTTCGCCTGCGCCTTCTACCATGCCCTTTAGTTTGTTTGAAATAATGTCCTTATCCAATCCTTCAGATAACATCTCTTTGATATCACCGCCACTTGAAAAATTACCACCAGCGCCTTGCAAGATAATGACTCGTACTTGATCATCAGCCGCTGCTTTATCTAGCGCTATTAACACGTTGTTTTTTAGTGGCGTGCCAAACGCATTTAAGCTTTTTGGATCGTTAAACGTAATGGTGGCAATGTGATTATTCACTTGATAATCAACGATAGACTGTGACATTTGAGATTTCCTTATTTTCAATAACAGTTTTAAATGGTTGTTTTGTGCCTAGGTATAAAAAATAGTGGTACAAATTGGTGATAACAAATAACGTAATGTTGATTACTATAGCAGCTTGCGCGCATTATAAAAGCAGGTTTTGTGGGCGCTTAAGACACATCTACATGGCGGTTAGCTCTTTGAGCTGCTCGTATAGACTGCCATGCCTGTATGAACAAAAAGAGTGTATGAATAAGATACAGATAATACCCATGGTTCATAAAAAGGTGAGTTCCTGACTTATTAATAGATTATGCTACTATGCAGGTAGCGCGTTAGGTCATGCGCAGCCCAACTGATTAATCAAAGTTTTCACCAAACAAGGAAGTGATTATGCCAACAATAAAAGTCAACCATGTCGATATCTATTATGAAGACAGCGCGCCCAATGACACGCAAAAACCCGTTATCGTGTTTGCCCATGGTCTGCTGTGGAGCTCGCAGATGTATGACAAGCAAGTAGAATATTTTCAAACGGACTATCGCTGCATTGCGTTTGATTTTCGAGGGCAGGGTCAGTCACAGATTACCAAATCTGGCTATGATATGGAGACATTGACCGAAGATACGCTAGGGTTACTTGACGCACTGGGTATTGATAAATGTCATTTCGTTGGATTATCCATGGGCGGGTTCGTTGCTCAGCGTATCGCGCTCAAACGACCGGAGTTGCTATTATCACTCACGCTGCTTGAGACATCAGCCGACCCTGAAGATCCAAAAAATGTCCCGCAGTATCGTAAGTTAGTCAAAGCCATTCGCTGGCTTGGGATGAAGCGTGTGAGCAAAAAAGTCATGCCGATTATGTTTGGCAGTACCTTTTTGGCCGATAAGCTGCGCAAATCTGATCGCAAACAGTGGCTGACGATGCTGCAAAGCAATCGTAAGGGCGGTGTCGTTAAGGCAACAATGGGTGTCATCGATCGCACTGGCACTTATGAGCAATTGGGTAATATCACGACACCGACATTGATTGTAGTCGGTGATGAGGATGCAGCGACGCCTTATGAAAAGTCTGAGCGTATGCATTTTGCTATCGCTGGGTCGAAGCTTGCCATTATTAAAGGCGCAGGTCATACCTCAACAGTGGAAGAGCCTGATCAAGTGAACCGAGTGCTCAGTCAGTTTTTGGAAAACTGCGTGTAATGTTTAGCGGTTAAAGGAAGGTTTTGTATTGTTAGGTTGTTTAAGCAGTAGTCTATAAAGATGTACAAAAAAAAGCCGCTATTAATAAAAGGTAGCGGCTTTTTGCATCGTATTGAAGTATCACATAGTTAACGATTACATTCGTGAGCTATATTGGCTGTGGCCATCATCAATGGTGCCAAATGCTTCTGCACGATTGACAACTTCGGTTGCCCATGCCCGGTGGGTCGCAGGTTCTAGCATGGTGTTGTTGTACTTAAACACCGCCTTGGCCTCAGAGTGCAGGATCGCTTGTGCTTCATCTAATGTACTGAGTGGCACGCAGTAGGCTTGCTGCACCAGTGCAATTTGGCTCGGGTGAATGACCGTTTTACCGACCAGCCCCAAACTGACATCATGATTTAGCTCCTGCATAAAGAGGGTTGGCTGGTCCAAGTACTCAAATACTGGCGCTGTCAGATAAAAACCATGCGGTACGAAGCAGCCAAGCAGCTGATAGGCAAGGGTGCCGATAGGCGTATCATAGACAATGCTATTCTTTGGACGACGCAGGCGCAATGCGGCAAATAAGTCATTACCCCCGATACGTAGCGCAAATACTGGCTGACTAAACGCTTCTTTAAAGGCAATCGCCAGCTCTTGATTATGATGCGGATTGAATAATGCAGCGGTTTCAAGTGTCGGCATCAGCAGATGATCAACGCTGAGGTTCTGACAAGCCATGCGCCAATTGGATAAGCTATACATATCGACTTTTGGCATGACAAAACCATCAATGAGATCAATATGCGCATAATCAGCCAATTGCTGTAGCATCATTGGGCTACGCGGACGTATAAAAACCAGTGGACGTGTTGGATGCTGAGTATGAATAGCAGCAGCTCGCGATGGATCATTGATGCTATTGACATGCTCAGCCCACGTACCCAGTAGCGTGCGCAAACGCTCAAGTGCCAACTCCACATCTTCATTACTAACGGCATCTTCTAAACAGATAATAATACTATTGATCGTTGGTAGCTTGTCGCGCTTGATGACTTGCCAGATATCTTGGCGAGTGGCAGGCATATATAGGCTAGCACCCAGCTGGTAGGGGTGGTGCGTGTGCGGTCTGACCATCGCATGACGCTCAGTAATCAGATGCACATAAGACTGGGTATCATAGGACTGAGTGTCAAGGTAAGTCGCTGACTCGTTGTTTGTTATATCTGACATAGTTGGCATCATAAATAGAGGGATAAAGGGCAAGCGTTCAATCGCGCTAGTGGTGCTCAAGCCAAAAGCATTAACTGTCTTTGGAGCGTTGCTTGATCAGAGTGATGGCTTGATAAGGGTATATTTTATCACCTAATACCTCAATAGTGATGCCTCGCTGCGCACATAAATGACGCAGTAGTATGGTATCGGGATGCGCCGCGGTCGCGAGCAATATACGCTCGGGATCGCGGCGCAAGATAGCGCGTGTTGCCTCGGCGATAGTCGGCTTAATACGGTTGCGATTGGTAATGTCATAGTCCGTGGCGAGCGCATCTATTAACGCTGCCGTCTGGTAGCGCGGCTGCTGATAGGTTGACAAACGCTTTGGAAGTGTGCTCAGTGAGCGTCTGGCTGCATCAACATGATCGATAAATGCCACGCTATGATCTGCGTCTATCAAATCCTCGTAAAAGACACTGCGATGGAGACCAGATGACGGCTCGGTGTATAGGCTGCGTGAAATCAGTCCTGATACGGTACTATTTAACAAACCCGATGGAATTAACCAATCTTCCGCGCTCGCCGCGAGCCAAGCAACGCCCGCTGGATCGGCAAGAGTCAGTAGCGGAATGACATCAGCACCTTGATGAAAAATATTGGCAAAGTTGGCATGAGCCGTGTCGCTAAATACGTCTAAGCTACGAGCCAGCTCTTTATAAATCGCGCCTTTACCTGTCCAGCCATCGACAAATACAATCGGACTGTTTGGGTAAGCGTCAAGCAGCATTTGTAGCGCTACAGGATCCAGCCCACGATCACGAATGATGCTGATACCATAATGTATACTTGGCAAATGATAGCTGCTATCTGTGTCAGATAACGCACGCTGCAATAGCACACCAATCGGCAGACCTGCCCGTACCAAGCTAATCAAGACTAGCGGATGCTCGTCACTGACATCATGACAAAAGACATGATGTAGGGTATGCGCTAAGCGTGCAATATCAGTTGCGGCTCTCTTGCCACCTTGCGCTAGTGCCTGTTGGTATAGCTCTTCATGCATCGCGGTAGGCGCTTGCTCCAAGGTCAACATATCAGAGTAGTGACGTTGCCCACTTTGAATGAGTGCCTCTTTTTGACTGACGGGCACATCAGCAACAGCGTCTTTATCGACGATATCGAGCAGGACGGTCACATCGCTGGCAAGGTAGCTACCTGAGCCGTAATTGTTTAGATTGGCTCTGTTGGTCTGTATGTTAGGTAAAGTCATAGTATGAATAATAGCACTCGTGATGATAAAAGAGAGGTTCTGTGTCTGTTTTTTGGCTAATTTTCTGGGCTGATGTTCTAGCCCAAATAATTAGACAGATGGCTAAGACGGATACTGCTCATGCATCTGACCGCGGCTTGGCATACCGTACCAGTCAAGCAGCTGCAAAAAAGGCAAATCTGCCAAGCTATCACCAAAACCAAAACTGGGACGCTGATGGTCTAAATGATTGTCTAATAAAAACTGTACAGCATGGCGCTTGTGTACCGCGTGCGGTAATATCGCTAGATTATTGGCATTCACATGCACATAAAAATCTTGCTCAAAATCGCGTATTAACGTGGGCAGTTTTTTGGCCAGTTCAACTAATGCTTGATGGTCTTTTTGCGCGTGTTTGATCGCTAGATAAATCGTTAATTCTTCATTTACAGACCCATTATTAAAGCTATCGACATGCGGCGTAAATACCAAATGACTCTGCTCACTTTTGCTATGACTAGCAAACAGCTCGCTTAGTTGGTTTAACTTATCTTGCAACGGTGCAAGCTTGCTATGCATATGTTGCTGCCACGCGCTTAGTAACTGCCCATCAGCCGTTAAAATAATGGCACCATGGGTCAATACTTGCCAACTGTCGAATGGTAGTTTCACGCGTTTGATCTCACTGCGGTCACGTGCTGTTACTACGATTAATTCAGTGCTATTGAGTAGCCAATTAAAAAAAGTCGCTTGGCGCTGACTCATAAAGCTTAGTGGCTCGTTTTGCTTATTGACCGTCGCACAAACCAAGTATTCTGGCTCTGCAGTCGGGACTTGCCAAGCATCAATCTTGCGCTGGGTTTGAAAAAGTGTATCGTCCAAATCCATTAAGGCATAGGGTTTGATAATATCGGCGCTGGGCTTGAAAAATGGGATAGTCATGACGTCGTCCATAAACAGTAAGTATGAAAGTTAAAGAATGGTTTAAATTGTCGGACTTACCACCAACACATTATTCAAACCGCGCCACATCGCATCGACGCTATCAGCAGCTGTCTCCACACACAACACAATCAACTCCCACTCGTCAGGGTCAACATTATAAGCAAAGTTGGTCATGCCAAGCCCATAATTATCATGAAAGCTCAGCATCGTAGTAATGGCGCCGCCAAGCGCAATCGGTGAGCGAGTTAATGCACTAAATTTCACGATAGCATTTGTGTCAGCTTTGAGGCTTTGAGATGTTGTCTCAAGCCATTCCGCCAACAAAAACGGCAACCAAACAAACTCATTGCTACCCAACACCAATATTTTTTTGGGCAATTGAGTGACATCAAAGCTGTCTTGATTATGGAAGCTTGCAAATGCAGCCTGAAAGCTCGAAAGATAGTTATTAAAGCCATCTGTGCTATTTAATGTGGGAAAACGTCCCCAGTTACCTGTAAATCCAAGCGCTTGACTACCAGCGGCAGTGGTATCAACCGATGGCATGGTGATAGGCTCTGGGTTGGGCGCGTCTGTCCATTGCCATGCGCCTGACAGTAAGTGATGGCGATGAAACTCAATACCAGTTAAGCGATCTGCCATACGCGCAGGCATAATGTCATCTGTCTGCTGGTTTGTATTTTCTTGATCCAATGACCAATCAACCAAAGTCGTTAGATGTACTTGCTCTAGCTGAGTGAGCCCTGCCTCACGTAAGGCCGTGACGACATTGACACAAGTATTGCCTGTTGATGCTTCATCATCGACCATAATCAGCGTTTTGCTAGCGAGTAGCTGCTCTTGCGTGACGCTATCTGTACTTTGATAAATTAAATGCTGGCTGGCATGACTGTGATCTTCATTAAACGTTGTTAGTAACGCTTCGGAGTTATTGTCACTATGCTGCGTGTGACGCGTAGAGTTTAGCAATAACGCATTTGGATAACGTGTTTGTAGTGCTTGATGCACGCCAGCGGATAGACCAACAGCGGTCTCTGCCATACCAATAACTAAAATTGGCTTGGGCAAATCGCTAGGAACTAAATTGGCCAAGTCAGTAAACGCATCTCGCATCGTGCTGGGTGCCACGGGGATATGACGGCCCAATACTTTGGAGACAAACAAAAACGCCCGTTTTGGATTAATACGCTGAGCAAAACCAAGCAGATCTTCTAATTGATAACTGTCGTTTTGTTTCAGGCTATTTTTGTTAGCCATTGAGTTGGTCTGATAGGTCAGATCAAGGGTGCCGCGAGGTAGGGTGATGCTCTTGCTGTGTTGCTTATTTAACATTCAAATTCCTTTGTACCTGTAATAGTTATATAGGTATAGACTTCTTAACCCTGACAGCCAACCAGCCATAATGCACTGCGACTTTGTTTGCTCAGTTGCGGTGTCGTCAACGGTATGGCGCTTGATGAATCAGCCTTACTCTCCAAACTGATACCAGCGCTCGCAAGAAGCGCAGATAATAACTGAAATTTCACCGCATAGTTCATGTTTTGGGCGTTTTCATGAACGAGACTGGCAGTCACCATGCCGACGACCTCACCAGTTGGTAGTAGTAAAGGACTACCACTAGAGCCAGGCTGAATGGGCGCGGTAAACTGAAGGTAACGAATATCATCGTTTAAGCCCGTTAGCCCTGAGATACAGCCTTGTGTGACTTGTAGTTGACTGCTTAGCCCTGATAATGGAAATCCTAATGTAGTAATGGTCTCACCCAATATGTCACTGCTTTGCTGTGCCAATGGTATATGGCTGGGCAGGGGGTCACTGACTCTGATAATAGCGGAGTCGCTACCGAAATCACTGAGCACGACTTGTGCCTCGCCATCAGGCTGACCTTGCTGACGTATGCCAATCATTTGAGCTGACTCAATCACATGATAGCAGGTGAGCAAGTGGTGCGGATCAATGGCAAATGCCGTCCCTGTCCATGTCTCACCTGCCTGCACGTGACGAGGCGGACGCATTTCATTGTGAGGGCAGGCTTGCTGTTGCTGTGCTGCTTGGATACGTGCATGTGTGTTGGGTGGACGAACATCAAGACTGACTTGTACTCGCTGCTCAAGACTCGTCAAACCTTGGGTCGAAGCTTCGCCAAGCGCCCAACATTTAAACTGTCCATTCCGCTGATATATCTCTAGTATAATCGCAGCTTTGACGTGGCGTTCGCGCGCTGTAAAGTCGTAGCGAAGTGCGCCATCATTCAGTGTTAAGCAAACATTGCTTAGCTCAACCGCAGGCAAGTTCAGGCTAGGCTCATCGTAAGCATAAGCAATCAGCTGTAAAAAATGCACACCTTGTTGCTCAAACAATTTGGGTAGATTAAGCTGCCATTTGCTTGGGTTATTGGCATCATCTATCGTTGCCCAGTCTTTGGGCTCATGTAAATAAGCAGGGCTACAAACAGCCTGACGATTGGCATCTAATGGCAACCAAAGTAGCCCAAGCTGCTGTCCAAACTTAAGCGGAGAAGTGCTAGAAAATGCGACCGAGCAGCGCACGTCTGCGATAACAGCATTAGCGCCTAACACGAGTGTGGTCTGTGCTGTCATCTTCTACCTCTTATTAAGTATGCGTTAGGTGGTCAGTCGCCATCTATGTTACTGGCTTATGGTTTATTCAGAAACAGTATCTTCGATTTTTACGCCTACCATAATGGAGCGTACTTGACAGGGTATTATTTGTTGCATGATATCAGCCAGTGTTGGCTTATCAGCTAGACCAAGCCAATAGCCAAATCCGACCTGTGTCAAATCCACACCGCTATGCGTCGTGTAACCAATACCACCAGACGGGCGGCTATTGATCTCAAGCACACGGTGCTGACCGTCATCATCAGCTTTGGTCTGCACACTGACGATACCGTCACAGCCAAAGGCTTTAATCAATGGGGTCACCACATCCATGACGGATTGCTCATAGCCGATATGCTGGATTTTGCCGGTTTTATAGCGCGTGACAGCGGCCAATACTTCACCGTATTCGCAGACCACATCGATAGAGTATTCCTGCCCTGATAGATAAGGCATAAGCAGCATAGGAATAGGGCGCTCACGTACCATTAGACTGTTTTTATAAGCGTGCATAAACTGCGCGGTATTGATTTTTTTCTCTTCGGTAAAGTACAAATGCTCAAAACTATCGTAGTGTTCATCAGGTTCTTTACCTGAGTCCAAGCGCCAAAACCCTTGAGCAAAAATACCAACAACTGGTTTGACACATAGGGGCTGATGACCGTGTTCGGCAAGTAATGCTTCCAGCTCTGTCACATTATCAAAGCGCCAAGCATCAGCGACAGGGATATTGTGTTGGTGACATTGCTGCATAAAGGCAAACTTATCCTCGATTGACTCTAATGCTGCTACGCTGGTTGCGCCTGTAAGCAAACGAATACCAGCGGCCTCAAATACCTCACGATGCGCTTCATAATCGACCCCATTGCGCCCCGTTAATAATACTTTGACGTTGTGCTCTTTGGCGTGTTCCAAGACGAATTGCCAGCGAGGTATAACAGGCTCAGTTGTCTCTTGTGCCTCATCCTCTATGGCTGCTTTTTCTGGATATGGTTCGCGATAGACCCTATCAGCAAATTCAAAAATCTCAGGTCGGTTATGACGGTGTGAGGCAATAATATTAAAAGGGGTGCTAGATTTGCTTTTTAAGTTCTGCAAACTCTCTAACATATCGCGCTGGCTGGATTGACCTTCAGCTAACCAAGCAGCTATTGATGTGGAGTGGACGCTATCGTTAGCAAGGTTAGTCATAATTCTCTCAGCGTTATTATCATATGTAGGGAGTTGGATGAGTGGATAC
This sequence comes from Psychrobacter pacificensis, assembly GCF_018336615.1. Lineage (NCBI taxonomy): Bacteria > Pseudomonadati > Pseudomonadota > Gammaproteobacteria > Moraxellales > Moraxellaceae > Psychrobacter > Psychrobacter pacificensis. Next base: position 1,077,546 of record NZ_CP048752.1, read on the forward strand.
GGTTATTGAAAACTGGCGGCAGTATAGTCAAAATTTGATCATTCAGCAGCATATATTATATACAAATGGCACAGGTTATAAATGCCCCTGATGAAATAGCCAAAAGGATTTGTAAGAGGGGGTTTTGCCTTTTGTAAAGCGGTTGGTCGGTTTAAAATTCTTCTATTATTCATGCTACTATATGACGATAGTTCGCATGCCAATGACAATGACGACAACATAATAAAGAATCTAAAGGACGTATGATGAATCAACCTCAGCAACTGATCGCAGGTGCTAATGCGCCATTACCAACTGATAATATTAGTGTCCGCATCTTAAGCCAAAACGCCATTGATTGCGCCGCTTATCGTCTGACGACTGATGGCAAAGTACGCGGCGATGGTGACATGATATTTTATGGTCAGAAACGTAGCGATGATGGCAATGTTAGTTTTCGTGGTCACGACAGTGACGGATTTTTTGATATCAATTTGCCCGCGCAGCCTGCCAATATCGACAAGATTGCTTTGGCATTCTCTAGCGAGCAAACGCTGGCACAAGTCGGCGATGTCGATATTCAGGTACTACAAGGCAGTCAGGTATTGATGACTTGTCAGCTGAGCAGTGCTGGGCGTAATGAAAAAGCCATTATTTTGGCGGAGTGTTATCGCAGACAAGGCAACTGGAAGTTTCGCTTTATCGCGCAAGGATTTAATGGCGGCCTAAAACCGTTGTCGGAGCACTTTGGCGTTGAGATTGCTGATGATGCGCCAGCACCCCAAAATACAACGCAAAATCAGGCTCAGCTGATTAATACGCAAAAAGCAGACAATACCTCTCAAGCGAGTACTCCGCCACCGATTCCTGCGACCCCGTCGGTCAACCTAAACAAAATCACTTTAACCAAAAATCAGTCCAGCATCAATCTGAAAAAGCGCGATGATTTTGGCAAAATCTCAGTGAACTTAGACTGGAACCAACGTCCAGAGAGTAATAAGTCAGCACCCAAGAAAGGCCTATTGGGTGATCTGTTCAAACAGCATCAATCAAGCGGTATAGATCTAGATGTTGGCGCGATGATTCATCTAAAAAACGGCGAAAAAACCCTGATTCAAGCACTGGGTAATCGCTTTGGTAGCCTGCAATCAGCGCCTTATGTATGCCTGCGAGCCGATGATAGAACGGGGCAGGTGAGTGGCGGTGAGTGGCTTGATATCAATGGTAAGCAGTGGTCACAGATTGAGGAGGTATTTATCTTTGCCTTTATTTATGAGGGCGCGCCAAACTGGGAAAAAACCGATGGCGTCGTGACCATTCATGTACCCGATCAGTCACCGATTGAGACCCGTTTAACAGAAGGGGCTAGTAACTTGCCGATGTGTGCCATCGCGCGTTTGGTCAATCAGCAAGGCAGTATCAATGTCGAGCGTATCAATCAGTATTTTAAAGGGCATCAGGAAATGGATAAGGCCTTTAACTGGGGGTTTAGCTGGAAGCGTGGTCGTAAATAACAGCGTTAATAATACTCTTTTATAGTGAATTCAGTATAAAAACGATACAGCGGGACTGGGATAAATTTTTCGCAGCATCGAGCAGCGTAGGTACAGCACGCAAGGAAAATTTAGACCAGTTCCACCTTAATATATAATGTATCTGTTTTATTTAGGATTGACTATAGTGTAAAAGCCCATTGATAAAAAGAGCGGCCCATCTATTGATAGATGGGCCGCTCTTTTTTGAAATAAATTATTCAACTGGATTAGTAATACTCCAGTTAAAGGCTCAACTCAGTTATGCGTGCGGCGTAATTGCAGGCATTAAATCATGGAAAGTGCGACCAGACGCAGTCTCGCCAATAGCGTGCATTTTCCATTCATTGTTATGCCGATAGACTTTTGCCATCACCATAGCAGTATGTCCACCTTGTGCCGATAAGTTGTAGCGAGCTACTTCGCTGTTGTTATTGGCATTAACGATACGGCAAAACGCGTTTTCTACCGTCTCAAACGTCTGGCCGGTAAAGCTATTGACCGTAAACACTAATGAAGTCACGTTGGCTGGGACTCTTGAGAGATCAACGTCGATGACTTCATCATCGCCATCGCCGTCGCCAGTACGGTTGTCGCCTGTATGGACGATACTGCCATCTTTTGATTTAAGCTGACTGAACCAGATAGCATCGACCGCTTGTTTGTTTGCGTCAAACATAATGCACGAAGCATCCAAATCGATAGAATCGCCGCCGCTACCACCGCCGAATAATTTACCTAAAAAGCCACCTTTTTTGTCTTGTGGATTTTGAGCGACATCCCAACCTAGACCTAATTTGACTTGAGTCAGCTCGCCGCCTGCTTCTTTGCTTAGGGAGATTTTCTGTCCCTTTTGTAGACTAACTGCCATGTGAGTATCCTTATAATAATTGTGAGTAAAACTGCTTAAACATAGTTCTAAAAAACGCTATAAGATATTATCTAAAAAACCACCGCCGCCGCCGCGACCGCCTGAGCTCGTTCCTAAGACACTCTGCAGCCAACCTTGATAGCTGTCGCGATTGCGCGAGCAAATAATGACTTTACCGCTTCCTGAAAAGTTCAGAACCATACCCTCGCCACTGGTGACGGAATTGATGATATTGCTCATGATGCCTTTTTTCTTGCTGGTCGAGACAGACAGCTTATAGTCGAGGTTCGAATCCCAGCAAACCACATGACCATTATCAATAATGACATCTTTGTCTGGGGTGACCTCAATCTCAAACAATGAGCCAAAACCAGATACCACAACCTGACCTTTTCCTTGCGTCTGCATGACCATAAAGCCACCATTATCACCGAATACCGCGCCGCCTAGATTACGCTGAATATTGGCTCTGATATCAACGCCAGTTTGCGCCGCGACAAAAGCACCATCACTCAAGGTATATTGCTGTGATCCCACCTCGATGATTTGCATATCGCCATCTAGTGTGGGGGCAAGCAAACAGTCGCCTTCGCCATGGACTGCTTCAATCTGCTGTTGAAATAACGATTCATCATTGGCAAAGCGGCGCATAAGCGATTGCATCAGTCCACCTTGTAGCTTACCTTTTAGCTCAAGGTTAGACTCCATCATTACCATTGCATTGGCTTCACAATAAATTGAATCACCTTTTTTGAGATTACAATGCAAAAAAGGCTCAATAGTACCGATTAAACTGAATGTTGCGGCCATGGGGTGCAAATCCTTATTCTAATATCTTTGATAGGTGCTCTTAATGTGGGGGGGGATAGACCTATGTGTTTTAGCGTTTTTATATTGATGAGCCTATTAAATTTAAAGCCATCAAATGCGTTAAAAGGGCACACTTGATGGCTCATAGGAGTTGCTATCAGAAAACTGATAGCAACGCTTGGCTCGCTAGATATTTACGTCAATTTAACGTTACACGTTTACGCCGTAAGACGCTGCTAATGGTCCAAGACCACCGCTGAAACCTTGACCGACGGCACGGAATTTCCAATCGCCGCTGTGGCGATATAGCTCACCAAAGATCATAGCTGTTTCAGTGCTGCCATCTTCTGATAGGTCGTAACGGGCGATTTCAGATTGACCATTATCGTTTACAACACGGATATAAGCATCGCCAACTTGACCGAAGTTTTGGTTACGTGCTTGGCCTTCATAGATGATGGCACAAATGGCAACTTTGTTTACATCAGCTGGGATGCTCGCAAGATTTATTTTGATTTTTTCGTCATCGCCATCGCCTTCGCCAGTACGGTTATCACCAGTGTGCTCAACGGCGCCATTGTCTGACTTTAGATTATTAAAAAAGATAAAATCTTGATCGTTACGGACTTTGCCTGCTTCGTTGATTAAGAAGGCAATAGCGTCCAAGTCAAACTCTTGACCGTCAGTTGCGCGTGGATCCCAGCCTAAACCAACTGTGATGTTGGTTAAACCTGGTGCTTCTTTTGATAAGTTTACGTTGCCGCCTTTTGTTAAGCTAATAGCCATACAAATACCCTTTGGATTAATAATTAAGTGGATTGGGTCGAAAAAATAAATTAAAGGTTGTGCAGTGACTGATGTGAAAGGACAACTGGTAAAGAACCTAGTTGTATACCACGTCCTGCATATCATTACGTTTTACTATACTAAGCGTTTGCTCACTAAGCAAGGCGTATTTTGTGCGCTTACTATATGCTTACTAAGCGACATAATAACCCTGCATTTTTGATACTTTTTAATCATCTTAGCAATAGTGGTTAACGTATTGTTATGCAAAGGTAAATTATTTAATGACTGTTTCCTTTGGATTAAGCCATAGAATGAAGAGAAACCTACCCTAGGTTGCAAAGACATAACCAAAAAAAGCGGGTCGTACCAGATATGTTGGTACGACCCGCTATAAGCTTGACAACTCAATAAAATTTAAACGTAATATTGTACTGAATAATCCATTAATAAAAGTATTTAGATAAAGGTTTTATTCGGCAAAAACCGACCAGCCTGTTTGCCTGCCATTATAACGCAAAAAAGCAGGCCATATCTGATGATACGACCTGCTCAAAGCTATACAGCATCATGCGAACAACAGGTGCTAATTAAGCCTTGCTGCTTCCGCTTTACGATGTTTCAGCGACGCCCATAATGCAAAACCAATAAAGGCAATACCGATAAGACCAGTAATAATTTCTGGTACATGGAACTTCACTGACAACAGCATAATGATGGCTAAGGCACCGATGGCGTAATGTGCGCCATGCTCAAGATAAATAAACTCATCAAGCGTGCCTTTGTCTACCAAGAAGATAGTCATCGAACGTACGAACATCGCACCAATGGCAAGACCAAGCATGATAACAATGACATCATTGGTAATGGCAAATGCGCCAATCACACCATCGAAACTGAATGAAGCATCGAGGATTTCTAAGTATAAGAAACCAATGATACCGCCTTTCATGATAGCGCTGGTTGCGGCTGCGCCACTTCCTTCGTTTTCTAAGTCTTCTTCGAGATCACCTTCTAGCATACCAGAGACAACCTGTACACCAAGGTATACTAGAATGCCCCAAACGCCAGCAATGAGCACAGCACTTGACTGCTCTGCACTGGCCCATGATACCGCAATCATTAAGACGATAAGCGCAACAAATACGCTCATCGCATCGACTTTGCCTAGCTTGACCAAACGGCTCTCAAGCCAGTCAAACCAATGGACATCTTTGTCATCAAAAATAAAGTTCAAGAAAACCAATAGTAAGAAAATACCACCAAAGGCTGAGATTTCAGCATGGTGCGCCATCAATCTGGCTGAGTATTCTTGAGGATTGTTCAAGGCCAAATCGATCACTTGCATCATACCAAGGTCAGCGGTAACCGCAACGATGACAATAGGGAAGACCAAGCGCATACCGAATACCGCAATTAAAATACCCACGGTTAAAAATATCTTTTTCCAAAATTCGTCCCAGCCCTTAAGGACTGAAGCGTTGACCACCGCGTTATCAAAAGATAACGAAATCTCCATGACGGCCAAAATAGCGGTAATCGATAGCGTGGTTATCATCCCACCCATACCGCCATGTGAATATCCCCACCATGCCGCTATTGCTAAGGCAATGATTGTGAAGATAATATCTAAATAAAAATGTCTCATGACACATCCTATCTGGTTGCGTAAAGCTGGTCTATTATAGACACAAGCCGCAAAAAAGTGGTTATTGCTAACCACTTTTTATGCATAATTTTAAACGAAACGTAAAGCATTACTAGTCATTGGGGCATTAAAAATTGTGACTATTTGCAACGATGCTCGCTTGATATCTTGGACGTGATAATCGGAATGGCTGATAGCCCAAATGCCAATAAAAATAAGGCTCTAGATATCAACGCCGTACTGATGACACATCGCCTGTAAGCCACCTGAATAACCTTGACCTACCGCGCGGAACTTCCATTCACCGTTATGGCGATATACTTCACCGAATACCATGGCTGTCTCAACAGAGTAATCTTCTGCTAGATCAAAACGTACCACTTCAGTACCGGTTTCTTCGTTAACAACGCGGATAAAGGCATTGGCTACCTGACCGAAGTTTTGGTTGCGAGTAGCAGCGTCATGGATAGTCACCGTCACGACTACTTTATCAACGTCAGCAGGTACTTGGGTTAAGTTTACTTTGATAACTTCATCATCACCATCGCCTTCGCCAGTACGGTTGTCACCTGTGTGCTCGACCGCGCCATTATCAGATTTCAGCTGATTATAGAAGATAAAATCATGGTCGCCGCGCACTTTACCTGCACCATTTAGCAAAAATACGCTGGCATCAAGATCGAACTCAGCACCAGAGGTGGCGCGCTCATCCCAGCCTAGACCGATTAGTAGCTTGGTCAAATTTGGATCAGTTTTCGTTAGCGATAAGTTACCGCCTTTGTTAAGTGATAGAGCCATAGTGTTATCCTTATTATTAGACGTTAGAGATTTAATGACATAAAAGGCGATGCTTACGCTATCACTGCGCAAATCCATCGCCTAGTAATGCTCTATCATAACAACAAAAAATGACCCAATCAAAGCCGATTGGGTCATGGTTATATTTTATATACATTGGGCAAAAAACTTAAGTTTCAGGCAGTTACGTTACTCATTATAGCTACCTTGTTCATGGCATTTGCCAGTATAGCAGCATTGCTCACTCATAAATGCTTATCTATAGACTCTGACGATGACGAATCTCAAAGCTTTGATGAATAGGTTTTTTGATATTAAAATCAAAGCCGATCGTCTTTTGGGTGATATGAATAATATCGTAGCGCTCGACTAACTGCTCATCTAGCTCAAAGCGAGTGAAGTTATTAGAAAAATACAAGACGCCATCAGAGGTTAAGCGGTTCATGGCCCGATTGATCAGAGCTGCATGATCACGCTGCACATCAAAGGTGCCTTGGAACTTCTTCGAGTTTGAGAACGTCGGTGGATCAATAAAGATAATATCAAACTGCTCGGTATTGTCCTTGATCCACTCAAAAATATCGGCAGCAACGAACTGATATTTATTGCGGCTGACGTCTAGACCGTTCAAGGCAAAGTTTTGTTTGCCCCAATCTAGGTAGTTCTGTGACAAATCAACGCTCGTGACTTTTTTGGCACCAGCAAGCGCTGCATGCACACTGGCGGTACAAGTATAAGCAAACAGGTTAAGTACAGATTTGCCGTGGCTGTTGCTTTTGATCCGTGCGCGCATATTACGGTGATCAATGAAAAGCCCCGTATCGAGATAGTCGGTAAAGTTGACATAAAAATACGCCCCATCTTCGCGGGCGACATGAAACTTGCCGCGTTTTTCTGTGGTGCTCTGTTTACTATACTGATCATTGCCAGACTGACGGGCACGCGTTTTGATAAAGATTTGCTCACGGTTAATATCAAACACTTCACGGATACCCATCAGTGCGAGATTAAAGCGTTTTTTGGCTGTTTCAGGTGGAATAGTCTTAGGCGGTGCATACTCTTGCACGTGGGCATAATCGCCGTATAAATCGATAGCAACCTTAAAGTCAGGCAAGTCGGCATCGTAGACACGAATGTTACTGACATTGTCTTTTTTGGCCAGTTTTTTGAGTTTGCTTAGATTTTTTTGTAGACGATTAATAAAGTCTTGTCCGTCTTCTACGTCGATCTCACGCTTTTCAAAACGGCTGACAAGATTGCCTGTCTGTCCAGCGATAAGCGTTCCGTAGCGGAAATAGACGGTGATCGCGCCATTATGACAGCGTAACGTTTTTGGTTCTTTAATCGGTAGGATATCTACTTGCTCGACACGAGCGGCCAATATGCCAAGCATTGGATCGATACCGCTGCCAGCGAAGCTGTCTTGTATAATCAGGCCAATGGCTTGATACAGTGGCTTAATCATTTCTTCATCACCCAAACGCTCACCATAAGGCGGGTTGGTAATGATTAAAGGATTACTCAAGCGACCGTCATCCACGAGCGGTTTTAGGGCGCTACCAAGTTGATCAAGCGCACGCTGTTCGATGTCTAGTAGCGGAAGCAAATCTTGAAGTCCTGCCGCGATGAGGTTTTTTTCGGTTGCGATAATCGCGCCATTATCAGCATCAAAACCCAACACAAGCGGCAGCGTATCTGGTTGCTCATTGGCAATCTCTAATGCTTCGCGAAAACGTGTCTGTGCATCCTCAATCATCTCCTGCCATAGCGTCTCGTCATGATGCTGCCACTCATAGAAGCCAAATTGATTGGCCGCTTTGTCGATACCTACAGCATAATCACAGTGCATGAGTAGAGCTTCGATAAGGAAGGTACCAGAGCCACACATTGGGTCTATTAACGCATTATAGTAAGGTGCATCGCCTGCTTCGTTTTTCTTGTGCCAACCAGCGCTATAGAGTAGGGCAGCTGCCAAGTTTTCTTTTAATGGGGCTTCTGTCATAGCCACGCGATAACCACGGCGATGCAAACTGGTCCCTGATAAATCTAAATACAGCTCGGCCTGTTTGTCATTGACGGTCGCAAAGATAGAAAAATCTGGGTTTTTGCTATCGACATTCGGACGGCTGTCGTACACTTCGTTGAAGGTGTCCGCAATGGCGTCTTTGACCCGTAACATGGCAAACTGCTGGCTGACGGCAACGCGCTTATCGACAGACAGACGGATGGCAAAGGTTTGCTCTAAGCTAAACTGCTCAGTCCAATTGACGGATTTTGCCAAACCATATAGCTGCTCTGCAATATCGTATTCTGCATTGATGTTTTTGCGTTTGATGAGCATCAATACCCGCGAAGCCACACGTGACCAAAGGCAGATGGTATACAAGTCGCGTAAATCACCCGTGACGGCAAGACGACCAGTACTCTTGATTTCGCTATCAATACCGAAACTTGTCAGCTCAGTCTGCAGCGGTGCCTCAAGCCCATCGGCACAAGTAATGATAAGATCAAGCGACAATGTGGAAGAGGGTGCAGCTGCGGTTTGTTCGGTCATACGGGTACCTGTGGGCTAAATTGACAAAAGAGGCAAATAATAAAATAGATGTTTTAACCAGTAATTTTACCATAATTCACGGTAGGATGGTTCAAAGTGGCTATGTTTAAGGTGCGATAGGTTTAAGGTGCGATAACTAGATCTCTTGCAAAAGTACCAGTTCATTGACTTCCACTGACGGAGTTACAAGGGCTGACGATGACTTATGCAAGAAGTCTACTAAATACATGAACATAAGTCAGCTACTTATTCTTTGCCAATGATCCCTTTCCTGATACAACTTGAGTGGTGGTTGCAAAAGGTTTAGTCGCGATAGGGTAGTCGACGTCTTTTGGCATGAGCAGGCGCATATGTGGATAAGGCGTTGAGATATTGGCCGCATCAAAGGCAATTTTTATCTCTTCTTGTAGCACTTCTTTGATTTTGGGTATACGTGCCACGGCTGCTGGCTTGACCCAAAAACGCACGATAAAAAATACGCCATACTCTCCGATTTCGGCCACGGTCGCTGAGGTCTCAGGACGATTGAGTACTGCATCGGTATTGCTGAGTACTTGCAAAATCTCTTTGCGTGCAAGCTCAATATCATTTTCGAAGGCAATACGCACGCGAATATCAAAACGTATAAAGTTTTTGGAGGTTAAGTTAATCACTTCTGAGGAGGCGACATTAGAGTTTGGAATAATAACAGTAATATTGTCTCGAGTTAGGATATGGGTAGTGCGCAAGGCAATAAGCACCACGCGTCCCTCATTATCATTGATATGAATCCAGTCCCCAACTTGAAACGACTGCTCCAGCAAAATAGTGATACCGGCGATAAAGTTGGCAAGCGTCGATTGAGCAGCGAAACCGACAGCTAAGCCGACAATACCCAAACCTGCAACTAACGATACGATATCAAAACCAAATTGTGCCATCACGCTGGCAAGCCCAAGTACCAATAGGAGCACCGACAAGATATTTTTGAGCAGCTGCTCTATCGAGGCATTGAGTCCATAATGCTGTAGGACTTTATGAATAATCTGACCAGACGACGCCCACAGTACGTAGTAGATACCAGCCCACGTACTTGCTTTTGCTGTCGCCTTGATGGTTTCTGGTTCAAAATTTATTTGACTCATGATCGCTATCAGACTGGCGACAATCCAAACGTAACGTAGCGTTGAGCGGGCAATCTTGGTACGGCGATCGTTTAAGCGAATCTTAGTTTTACTTTGTCTAAGAATATAATTGGCCAACCAATAAAAAAATCCCAATACCGCAAGCAGTATTAGGATCTTTATGCCAGTGCTAGCAAGCTCTACTGCTTGAGAAGACCAGTTGAGTGTCTCTTCATCGATAGAGCCGCCAAGCGCAAGGTAGAGGCTAGTATGCAGGTCACGAATGATTTCTTTAAAAAAGTCGGTAACACTAGCGATTGGCATTTTTTCGTCCATGCAGGGTGTGTTTATACAAGGTTTGATAAATAAGGTGTCTGGTTAAGCGTCACCTCAAGTTGTCTAGTCAATCAAATATAGCATGAGTGATGACTAAGCCTAACTCTATTTTTTAGAGCAAGGCCTAACTGTAAATTAAAAATTGTCTTCTTGCGCGTCTTGAGATTGATAGGGTATCTCCATTTTGTCCTGCACATCACGGAGTGCTGTACGCAGTCCTTCTAATATCGTAGGATGATAAAAAGGCGTGTCAAGCATCTCTTTAATGCTCAAGTCATTGGTAATCGCTGTGGCTAATATATGACCGATATACTCAGCATCAGGGCCCACCATGCTCGCGCCTAATATTCTGTCGGTTTTTTTGCAGGCATAGATATGTAGCAGACCACAATTAACGCCCATCACACGGCTGCGCCCTTGGTTGTCAAAACTGACGCGACCAATCACAAATTCCAGCTCAGGGTCTTCTTGAATCTCGGGTAGAGACATTCCGACATTGACGATTTGCGGTGAACAAAATACGATAGAAAATGGGGTGGCGGGCGGGCGAATATAAGCATCTTCGGTATTTTCACAGACCATGTTGCCAGCACTATAGCCCTCATCACTCGCTACATGCAGTAGAGGAATGTGAGCATTGGCGTCTCCAACGATATAGATATCTGAATCGCCAATTTGCCCTGTTTTTTTACTCAAGTTTTTCGGGCGGTTTTTGTCATCAAGCTCAACGCCTAAGTGTTCGACACCCAACTGCTTGATGTTGTTGCGGCGACCAGTCGCGACCAAGACACAGTCGCCTTGCCATTGTCTTGACTCACCAGCACTGTCTTCATATTCAATAAACGCAGTTTGAGTGTCTTTATTTACTTTTTGACCCACATCAGTAATCTTGCTTCCCAAGTGCATGGTAAGCTCATGACTTAAGCACTCGATGGCTTTTTGGTTGATGTCATTATCCTTGAGACCAGCAACTTGTTTGACTCGGTTGAGTAGCGTAACCTCTACGCCCAAGCGCGTAAATGCTTGTGCAAGTTCTAGACCAATGGCGCCAGCACCGACGACGGCCATAGAGTTGGGTAAGTCTGTAAGCTCAAACACGTTATCAGAGGTGAGCATCGTGTCACCCAGTTTGTCAGCCCAACCGTCAGGTATAAAAGGTGAGCTGCCAGTTGCCACAATGATTTGCTCTGCGGCAATGAGCTCATCATTAACCTCGATTAACCCTTGCTCATTGATATGAGCACGCCCATCGATTTTTTTGTGATCAGGCCAGCTATCTACTTGTTTTTTTATGTAGCTTGCAAAATGACTGCGCTCATCACGCACGCGCTGCATCACTTGCTTGCCATCTATTTGCGCAGTTGCATGAACCCCAAACTCAGCCGAATGATTGGTATCATGTGCACGATCAGCGGCTGCAATCAGCAGTTTGCTAGGCATACAGCCGACAGCGACACAGGTAGTGGTCCAAAACCCTTCGTTGATAATGACGACATCGTCTTTAGTTTTACTTGCTTGGCGAAAGGCATTTTGACCAGCCGTGCCTGCACCGATAACGGCAACAGAGACGTTGCGCGTGATTTTTTGCGGTGCCTTATCAGTAGTAGTACCAGACTGTTTATTCATATGATTCTCTAGTAAGAAGGGATTATAAGCGTATGTGTTGACCGGTGACTCAGAGCCTTATATTCGCGCGTTTTATCGTTTTTGCGGCAAAAATGTACTCTGTTATAACGATCAGGTTATGGTGCCAATATGCTGAGTAGACGACTGGTGTAATCTTTGGCACGTAGGTTACGCTGTGCGTGGGTCAGCTTGCCTTCTTTATCAAATACAAATGCTGATCTCACCAGTCCCAAAGTAATATTGCCGTACATGTTTTTCTCTTTAATGACTTCAAAATACTGGCATAGTTTTTCATCAGTGTCACTGACAAGTGGGATCTGTAAGTCGTATTTATCGATGAACTTCTCATGTGAGTCAACGCTGTCACGAGAGACGCCAACGATGTCATAGCCTAAGTCGTCAAAGTCGTGGATATGCGCCGTGAACTCCGTCGCTTGTGTGGTACAGCCTGGTGTATTGTCTTTAGGATAAAAATAGAGAATAAGACCTTTGTCGGTATTGGCAACCATCTCTTTGAGACTAATCTCAGCATGGATAAAGTTTCCGGCAAGTTTGCGTACGATGGTCACTGGAAAGTCGGGTAGGTTGATCGTTTCTGTTGTTGGTTTTGCCATGGTAAAATCCTTATTGATTTTGGTTATGTATATTGGTTTTTTTGATGGTTTAGATAGGGTTTTATTTATCGTCTTCTTATTATAGGCAGATTGGTAGCAATAAATAATCAGTTTTACACTTTGCTTATCCATTGGTAACAAAAAAGACTGGCAATGGCCAGTCTTTTGTATATCAAACGAATAGTAATTAAGCAGGCTTTTGCGGCTGCTTCAAGTCTAAGCCGACTGTGCACTGCTGCAGGTCTTTTTGCATGGTTTTGACATAAGGCAAGCTTGAAGGGTCTTTTTTGTCTTTTGCGTAGCTTTCGATCTCCCACATCTGACCAATCGTCATGTTGCTACGCACACCGATAGTGCACTTACATAACTTTGTCGCATCACTTTTACTAGCGACTTTATATTTAACTGCGCCATCGACGCATGAGTTGATATTACTTTGCTTAATATCAGTAGCATTCGCCTGCGGCATTGCGAACGCGGCCGCTAAGGCTAGGGGGAGTAATGGCAATAACTTCATAAATATCCTCTTACAGGTAGTGTCAATTTTTGACTATGGTATTCAATGTGATTTTATAATCAACAGACAGCTGGATCACTGATATGTGAGTGACTGAATCATTGGTGATATCTCATGTAACCTATATCACATGTAATCTATTCAATTGGCAAAAATGATTGTCCATACCATAGCAAGTATATTGATTAAAATACAATGTCGACGTGCTGTGTTAATGCAAGCGAATGTTTCGCTAATGTTGATTGATGCCGCTGTTTGATAAAAAGTCAGTATCTCTATCCAGCTTGGTAATGAGTAGGGTCAGTGACGCCAGCTTGAGCAAAGCCTTGGCGACGTAGCGCACAGCTATCACAAACGCCGCAAGCAAGTCCGTTTGCATCGGCACGATAACAAGAAATCGTTTGTCCATAATCAACGCCCAATGATAGACCAAGCTCAATAGTTTGAGCTTTGGACAGCTTTTGTAGTGGGGTTTGGATAGACAAGCGATGACCGGTAACGCCCGCTTTTGTCGCCAGATTGGCCATGTGCTCAAATGCTTCGATATACTCTGGACGGCAATCGGGATAGCCAGAGTAATCGACTGAGCTGACCCCAATGACGATATGATTGGCATCAGTCACTTCAGCGACGGCTAGCGCATAAGACAAAAAGATCGTATTGCGCGCAGGCACATAAGTATTCGGAATGGCATCGTTATCGATCTCATCGTGCTTCTTGCTAGGGAATTTGTCGGTATCGCCGTCTGGTACAATCATGCTGTGATCGGTGAGTGATGAGCCACCAAGCTGGGCGATATCAATGTCGATAATTCTGTGGTTGACGCCTGCTGTCTCAGCGATAGTCTTTGCTGCAACAAGCTCACTATTATGACGTTGCCCATAGTCAAAGCTAACCGCTGTCACCGAGGCATAGCGCGCCTTTGCCCAATACAAACACGTCACCGAATCGAGACCACCTGATAAAAGCACCACGGCATTTTGGTTTTTGTGAGGAGTATCGTTGCTGTTGGACGCTTGATTCATTGAGGGATTCTGCAAAGTAACGTTAGTCATAGTGTTATCTATTATTGGTTTACGAAAACGGCTATTTTAGCAAAAATACGGCTATTACAGAACCACGAAGCGACCAATCACGTATCACTAAAGTGACAAAGCCATGCTAAGCAGTATTGCAATAAAAATAAAGTGCGTATTACTGTCATCTTTTCAATCTGTTAGCAATATTTGTTATAATTGCCGCTTTTAAAGCATCGATAACCCTACCTCATTGATCTTGCTTTATCGCAAACTACTTTATAGTAAAATCATCCTTATAAAGATATTGAGTAACTTATGACCGCAGCAACCTTATTTACGCCAAACATCCCTTCTCACTCTGACGATATATCTAATGAATCAGACTTTAATCGTTATGTTTTAGAGGCTGATGCTGAAGAGGGTAGCAATGAAGATATCGTTGATGAACAGTCTACTGACTCACAATCGCCTACTGAATCTGCGGCTTTTCGTAAGCTACAAAAGAAGCTTCGTCGCCAAGTCTCTTGGGCCATTCGTGATTTTAATATGATTGAAGACGGTGATGTGGTGATGGTCTGTGTCTCGGGCGGTAAAGACAGCTATACCTTGCTGGATATTTTGCTCCTACTAAAACGTATCGCCCCCATTCATTTCGATATCGTCGCAGTCAATCTTGACCAAAAGCAGCCCGGCTATCCTGAAGATATTCTGCCTGCTTATCTAAACGAGCAGGGCATTGCCCATTATATCTTGGAAAAAGACACGTATAGTATTGTCAAAAGTGTGGTGCCAGAAGGCAAGACCTATTGCTCAGCGTGTTCACGTCTGCGCCGTGGTTCGTTGTATGGTTTTGCTAAGCAGATTGGTGCGACCAAAATCGCCTTGGGTCATCATCGCGATGACATGCTGGCGACTTTCTTCTTGAATTTATTTCATGGCGGCGCGCTCAAATCAATGCCGCCTAAACTGCTGAGTGATGACAAGCAAAACCTGCTGATTCGTCCATTGGCGTATGTCGAAGAAAAAGACATCATCGAGTATGCCAAATTAAAAGAATTCCCGATTATTCCTTGTAATCTGTGTGGCAGCCAGACCAATCTACAACGTGCCATTATCAATGACATGCTACGCGAATGGGATGACGCTCATCCGCAGCGTTTGGCGTCTATCTTTAAGGCAATGCAAAACGTAGCGCCATCACAGTTAGCGGATCGTGAGTTGTTTGACTTTGAGACACTCAGTCTTGATCGTGATAACGACGAGCGTTTGTTTGAAGGGGATAATATTCAATCAGGGCAGACCGACAGTCTGGCTGAGATTGGTTTGCCGGTATCACCAAAGACGCAAACGTTCAATCCTAAGTTTGCTAGCGATAAGCCGTATGCAACAGAATCAGACAATGCTGTAACAAGTAGAACTACACCTCAGAAAATTCCAACAATTAACCCACTTATTTAGCATCTCATGAGCGAATACTGATCGAGTAACCCATAAAAAACCAGCCATTCATAAAGAAAAGGCTGGTTTTTTAAATGTAGATATTAGGGCATAGCTTAATAATATTAACTTTTAGCAAAGACAGGTAAAGGTTTAAAGCTAACCTCTGAGCGCGGAAGCTTGGCGACATCTTGCATACGCCAATCGTCCTTGCCATCGTTATTCACTTGCAGGTAATATTTGGCTTTTACCGAATCAAGATTTACTTGGGCGCTGTATTTATTGCCTTCAACATGCTTTAGCACGACGTCACGGTCTTTTTTGATATCGGTGGCATGCGAGATTGAAAGATTAAGCGTATCGGGATAAGTAAGTGGCTGGCCGTTCAATAGCTTGCCTGACTGCACACTTTGCTCAGGATAATTGAGATAAAACACAACATCGCCATTATCCGCAAATTGCATTTTGCCATGCAAGTCCAAGTCATAAGCAAGCTTGTCACGTGATACGTCGTGATAGAGCGTCTTGCCATCCATATACCAGTCGTCACGTACCACGCTGTCGCGGATCTGGTAAGAGTAGTAGACAAACCAGATACAAGCGATCACGACCGCAGCTGGCATGCCAATCACAAAAATCATAACCATGTAATTCTTGTACCATGGCTGAGTATCTTGATGTTTAAAATTCGGTGCTGGATTAGACATAAAATACCTATTCATCAGATACTTATTTATCAAAGATCTGCTTATCAGATATCGACAAATGGTATCAACGGACAATTTGACGGCTACCTGCTGCCAGTTTAACCATAAATCATTCACCCGATAGCCTTTGACTCTCAAAGTCGCTGACTACCGAATGACATAAAGGAAACTAAATAATCAGTTCAGTGATGAATTACTGACCTTGAGTCGTAAAGACGTTTTGCTTACTGACTTTGTACTTACCGTCTTCACTGGTCACATTTAACGTCACTGGCGTTTGACCAAATTCAATCACATCAGGGTCACCGTAAATACTGACAGGCATATCGAAGCTTTCGCCTGCTTCTAAGGGTACATCGTTGAAGCGCAGCTCTAAACTCAGACCCTCTTGCGGTGCGAGCGTTATTTTATAATTGTGTGGCTCTTGGGTTTTGTTGGTTAGCTTGACGATATAGCTGTTCTCAATCATGCCTTGGGTATTGATAGATGATAACTGGTTACGATCACGGCGGATATCAATCTCTAGCGGCACGCGGTCTGTCAACGCATAGATAACCCCGCCACATAGCACTGCCAATAGCGCCAAATAAGCAAATAATCGTGGACGAAATACACGGCTCGGTTCTTTTTCGACCAGCTGACGCTCGGTTGTATAACGAATCAGCCCGCGTGGATAGCCGACTTTGTCCATGATTTCGTTGCAGGCATCAATACAGGCGGCGCACTGAATACAGGCAACTTGCAAGCCATCACGAATATCGATACCAGTGGGGCAGACCTGCACACACATGGTACATTCGATACAGTCACCCAGCTCTTCAGGGTGTGTGCCTTTTTTACGCGCGCCGCGTGGCTCACCACGCTCATAGTCGTAAGAGACAATCAGCGTATCTTTATCAAACATCACACTTTGGAAGCGGCCATAAGGACAAATCTGTACACACATCTGCTCACGCATATAACCTGCATTGGCATAAGTGGCAAAGGTAAAGATAAACATCGATATCCATACCCATGTTGGCCAGTCAGGAAAAGGAATCAGTCCCACGGTCTGCCAGCTATGATAAAGCGAATCTGTACCTGCCACATAACTGACAAAGGTTGCTGCTGTAATCACAGAAAGTACAAACCAAATCGCATAGACTACCGTTCGCTTGAACACTTTACTCGCGCTCATAGGCGATTTATCAAACTTCATGCGCTTATTGCGATCACCAATGACCCATTTTTCAACGTACTGGTAGAGATGCGTCCAGATGGTTTGTGGACAAGCATAACCACACCAAACGCGGCCAGCATATACAGTCACCATAAACAAAGTAAACGCTGCAATAATGGCAAATGCGGCAATAAAATAAAAATCTTGAGTCAAAAAAGTCAAACCAAAAATATAGTAATGCTGTGAGGGAACATCAAACCATATTGCTTGTCTGCCATTATAACGCAGCCACGGTAAAATTAAAAAAGCGGCCAAAAGGGCATACATCGTGATGACACGAATATTTTGATAAAACCCTGTCACAAACCTCGGATGTACCCGATGCTTGGTGGCATCAAGATCGACTTGTCGTACGGGAATTTTATTGGATGATTGCTGTGCTGACATAAACGTGCCTCTTTAAAAAAGAATCAGTCTGCTGGCATGATGAACAAATACCTCTCGTCGTGAAGTATATGAATGTATGATGTTATCAATGTCAGTAAATAATGGATAGCGACTTGAATAAAAGTCCTCTAGTACACTTACTAAATAATTGATTATAAGTGGGTAATTAGATCGAGCTAAGACATCATCAGTCTGGCTCGTTAGCCATTTGGAAAACAGCTATTCTAACATTCTCCATACTAACAATGGGGTAATAATCGTAAAAAGCAATCACTATAGATCATAATAATGTCTACTGAGAAGTATCTGTGATAGCGACTATTAGGTAAATTCTGCAAAAATAAACGAAAAAAGGAGAACTGTACTGACAGTCCTCCCTTTATTAAATCTCATCCATGTACAGTACGGCAATAGTGTCTTAGTTAGCAGTAGCTTCTTTGGTCGCTACTGGCTGAGTCGCTGCAGTATTTGCCATCGCAGTTTCAGGTGCTTTGCCAGTTTTGTCCGATAGTGAGTAGACGTAAGCGGCAAGTAGCATGATACGCTCATTACCTAGCTTCGTTTCCCACTGAGGCATTACACCTGCGCGGCCATAACGTAGCGTTTCACGAATGGTCTCGCGATCACCACCATATAACCAGATATTATCCGTCAAATTCGGTGCGCCAGCTGAAATCATACCTTTACCATCTGGTCCATGACAAAGAACGCAGTTGGTCGGCTCATGAAAAATAACTTTACCTTGAGCAACTTTCGTTTGATCAAGATCATAGTCATTTTGGTTGCCTGATAGTGATAAGACATATTCAGCGACCGCACGTATGCCGTCTTCACCAAGCTGATCACGCCATGCTGCCATACCACCAACACGACCATTGTGTAGCGTGGTCAAGATGTTACCGGCTTTACCACCATACAACCAATCATTGTCAGTCAAATTAGGATAGCCTGGGGCACCCTTAGCATTCGAGCCATGACATACTGCACAGTTCTGTAAGAACAAACGGCTACCAACTTTTAAAGCATTTGGATTTTCAGACAGTTTTTCGACATAAGGCGCAAGTTCTGTGACCTTCTCATCGATTTGTGCCTGTAGATCCGCTGGTGGATTGTCACTGCGACGCATGGTCGCTTGTAGCTCGTTTAGCGTCGCTAGTGTCGCGGTTGCGCCTGCTGCATCTGCTTTAACCAAGATATTCTTTTCAAAGTTATCTGTAAATACTTTGTTGTTGCTCTCAAGCTCACTGAACAGCTCGTTTTTAGAAGTCCATGGTACATCTTCACCATCGACTTTTATGGTTGCAAGACCGTTCCAGTTTCCCGGAAGCATGGCTGGGAAAAACACCCAGTAAACCACGCCCCAGACGATTGAGCCAAAAAATATCACTAACCACCATTTAGGAAGTGGTTTATCGTATTCTCGGATACCATCGTATTCATGACCAGTGGTACCGTCTTCTTCAACCTCTGGCTTGTATTTTAATACAAACAGCAGAACGCCAAGAATGAACGCCCAACAACCAAAACTGATTAGCGTAATCCAAGAACTCCAAAAAAATGTCATCATTTATCCTTATTGCGCTGCTCTTCAGACAGAGATCTAATATCCTCGTCATCAAGCGCAAGTTGTGCATCTTCTTCGAAGCGTTTTTTGTTTTTTGGCGAATACGCCCACCATGCAACGCCTACGAAGGCAATAAAGGCAGAAACGGTCGCAATTGTTTGTAATTCACCAATACCCATTAGCGCTGTCCTTCCATTGCGGTACCTAACTGCTGTAGATAGGCAACCAAAGCATCAAGCTCAGTGGCGCCAAGTACGGCATCTGGAGCACCTTCGATATCTTCTTCAGTATAAGGCACACCGAAGCGATCACGGAATAGACGCATTTTAGCTTGAATGTTCTCACCATCGACTTCGTTCTCGGCCAACCACGGGAAACCTGGCATGACTGACTCAGGCACTAGCGAACGTGGATTGATTAGATGCTGCTTTTGCCAATCTTCAGAATAACGGCCACCAACACGTGCTAAGTCTGGTCCAGTACGTTTCGATCCCCATAAAAACGGGTGATCCCACGTAGACTCAGCGGCACGTGAGTATGGTCCATAACGTTCAACTTCTGCACGTAGTGGGCGAACCATTTGCGTATGACAAACGTGACATCCTTCACGGATATAAATATCACGACCTTCAAATTCAAGCGCAGTCCAAGGCTCCATAGCGGGAAGGGGCTTGTTCAAACCGCCTTCTTCAGGACTGTCGTTGTTATAAATCAAAGGCACGATTTCAACTAGCGTTGCAAAACTGATAGCAATGACGATGCCAATGACTAACAAGCCTGTATTTTTTTCAATAATTTCATGCGGTGTACCAGCCATGATCGCTCCTTATACGTTAGCTGTCGAAGGTTTTTCGACACTAGGTTCATGATCCGTTGGATCAGCGACATCTACAGGCTTACCTTCTGGCATTTTGAGTGTTTTATAGCAGTTATAAGCCATAACAAACATACCCGATACATATAAGAAGCCACCAAAAGCTCGGCCAATATATGGGAAATGCGAGAATTCAACAGTATCAACGAAGCTATATACCAAAGTACCGTCTGGGTTAGTAGCAAGCCACATCATGCCTTGGCCGATACCTGAGATCCACATAGACACGATATAGAAAATCGTTCCTGCAGTCGCCAGCCAAAAATGCGTGGTGATTAAGCTGATAGAGTACATTTTGGGTTTGTTATAGACACGTGGTAACAGCACATATAGCGAACCAATCGTAATCATACCAACCCAGCCAAGTGCGCCTGAGTGTACGTGACCAACTGTCCAGTCAGTGTTATGCGATAAAGCATTTACTGTCTTGATTGACATCATTGGGCCTTCGAACGTCGACATCGCGTAGAACGACAACGCCACAATCATAAAGCGAATGATCGGATCGGTACGTAGCTTATCCCAACTACCTGATAGCGTGAGTACACCGTTAATCATACCACCCCAAGAGGGTGCAAATAGAATGATGGAGAATACCATTGCCAATGACTGCGTCCAATCAGGAAGCGCTGAATAATGCAAATGGTGACCACCAGCCCACATATAGGAAGCAATCAATGCCCAAAAGTGAACGATAGACAAGCGATAAGAGTAGATAGGACGACCAATCTGTACTGGAACGAAGTAATACATCATGCCAAGGAAAGCTGCCGTTAAGTAAAAACCTACCGCGTTATGCCCGTACCACCACTGGACCATGGCATCAGTTGCACCGCCAAATAGCGAGTAAGATTTGAACGCACTAACAGGAATAGCCATGCTGTTTACGATGTGTAGTAGTGCAATCGTAATAATGAAGGCGGCAAAGAACCAGTTAGCCACATAAATATGTGAGGTTTTGCGTTTGATGAGTGTACCAAAAAATACGATGGCATAAGAGATCCATACCAAAGCAATTAAGATATCGATAGGCCACTCAAGCTCAGCGTACTCTTTACTTGACGTCAAACCTAGAGGAAGGGTAATAACAGCAGAAACAATCACTGCTTGCCAACCCCAAAAGGTAAACCAAGCCAAATATGGCGCAAATAAGCGCGTCTTGCAGGTACGCTGAACGATATAGTAAGACGTTGCGAACAAGGCACAGCCACCGAACGCAAAAATCACCGCATTGGTGTGCAGTGGTCTTAAATGACTAAAGGTCAGCCATGGAATGTCAAAGTTGAGTGATGGCCATGCTAACTGTGAAGCAATGAACACACCAAGACTCATGCCGACGATGCCCCAAACGACAGCCATGATCGTAAAAAATCTTACGATAGTAATTTCATACTCACGGTCAACTGGGGCGACTGCTGTGTTTTGTAAACTCATTGGATGATTCCTTTACAGCCCGAATTATCAACAGAATTAACCAACAGTCCGCATTATAGATATTATAAAAACTTATAAACCTACAATAGCTACGGTACATAATGTTTTTTGACCTTTTATCACCATAATCTTATTAACTATCAATTTAGGCTTTGATTTTATGTCAGTTGATACTGATGGATAAAATGAGGCGCTTCGTGCACCTTGTTTACAGCCAATCGATAGTACGATTGTTAATACATCATCAAGATAAATAAAAAGACGCGCCGTTTTTGAGCATCAAACATCTTATGAGGCTAAATATATATCTTAATTATTACGAAAAAATCTGTACTAATGAAGATAGATACCCATATCTATAGGGCTATAAAAACGCACTGACCATAGATGTATGCTAGCGGCGGCTGACAAAAAACATGTTTATGTAATGTTTGGTTAAAACTCCCGACTCTGTTTAAGGGTATTGTAACGCAATCCTAATCAAATATCATCAGAACTATGCGGCAAAATACAAACTCTTTGGTATAAATGATAGCGAGCAACTTATTATTATTGCGCTACTTGCTTATTTTATACACAATTTCGTCACTATTCTAGATGCGTGTTTGCATCAAACTAAGACAAACGTTGCTAAATATAATTGTGATATTCGAAAGGAATTTTGTAACAATCGTACCACTAGCGGCAAAAATAGGTTTTACTTCTCATCAAGTCGCCCCTTATAATGAGCCTGAACATATTTAATGTCCGCATACTTGTGGTCTATTAATAACAAGCATTTTAATAATTTGCTAGTCAGGTTAATGCGTAAAATAGCAGCGTTAACCCAACAAAACACCCATTAAGGATAATAATATGGCAGTTTTTTTGACAGATGAATGGTTTGAGCAAGTGGAGAAAATGGGCAGTGAAGCAGGTGAGTTAAACCTACCACCAGCACTTGCTAATATGATTGTTAACCTAAAAGTATCTGATACTGACAAAGACATCGAAGCCAACTTTGCCGATGGTTTATTACATCGTGGTCTAAATAGTAACGGCACGACGACTTTATTATTAGATCGTAGCATTCTACAGTCTATCATCACTGATTTTGACACCAATCAAATTATGGGTGCTTTCATGAGCGGTAAAATTCGCGTTGAAGGGGATATGTCACAATTGATGGCAGTACAGACTGCTCGTCCAAGCGCTGAGCAAAAAGAGTTGTATAAGCGTATCAAATCAATGACGACGATGGCGTAGATCTTATATAGAGTGGTTTGTACTCAAGCCATTGATATACGATTCACTCAGATATACAAAAGCCCCTATTTATTTAGGGGCTTTTTATTGTGTAAAAAACTAGGCATAACACGTAATACAATAGGCTGTTATATTCAGTAACTAGCTGGCTTTAGACTGCGCCGACGCTTGCTGATTCTCTTTATATATCGCTGCCTGCAACCAGACATTGGCTTGTACATAGTCATGCACTTTAATGCTGGCGGTCTCTGGCGTATTAAGCGCACCAATACGTACGACAAAGGGATCTGCATCCTGCTCACGTAATGTCACTACATCAAACAAAATGACAGATTTATCGTTAAATATCGTTTCTTGTTTGCCAAGCACTTGACCTTGACACCAAGCCTCATCTTCTTGCCCTAAAGTATCGCCAAATAAATAAGCACACATGTGTCCTAAGTTGATTTCGACCGGTGCCATTTGTTCTTCGGTTTCAGGTTTCCATTCACTGATTTGCGCTTGCAGATCGTCTGGAATTTTTCCGTCATTAGCCGCGACGATATCGTTAAACGCACGGTGATAGCGGATAGATTCTTGGTCTTCTACCATGATGACTTCGTTTTGCTCACTGAGCTTAATCTCGTGCGCCCATGCGCTAAAGTTAACGAAATAAGACGTATCGCGCTGATATAAGTGACGGTTGGTGGTATAGAGCTGATCAAACGCATAAATAATGCTGCCATCAGCCGTGCGTAAGCGTAATACCGCATCGTGTGAGTTGTCATTAACAATGACGCGCTCGATTTTACAGTCAAGCCCATAAGGACTATCAACACAAGGATAAGCATTGATGAAGCGCTCAGGCTTACCGTCTTTCATTGCAAGTACTTGATTGATATGGCAGGGCTTGTCTTCTGATAACAACAAACAGCTGTCTTTTGCACTGACGTTGTTGTTCAGGCCTTTAGGCATTGCCGCCACTTCAATCATTTTTTGTAGCCACTCTGGCACATCATTGCTCATATCATCGGTCAAAATACGCCAATGATCGCCATGACCTGCAGACTGCTCATCGGTCAGTGTGATCTTGGTGGGAGTTTGAATGTTTTTATATTGATAATTTATGGTCATGAAAATACTCAAAATTAAGTCAGCGTGGGGTTTGTGTCTAATACTGTAGTGCGACGGTTACTTACGTACCATTCAGTATTTCAAATAACTGGTTTATGATGTCAGCGACATTACCAGCAAAGAGTGAACAAACCACAATGAGGGTTAATGACAATTGTCTTTAGCATATAATATATAGGTATTGAAACATCTAATAGCAAGGCCTCTATAAAAAATAATAACAAAACCCAGTTTTTTGGTAAAAAATACTCTTAGTATCGGCTAATGACTGGCACATATTGGCTAAATTGTGTCAAACTAGCTCCCTTTTGACGGCTGTCCTCGGCTCGTCTGATCTCCTGTTTTGTGTTTGATTTATATGTGAGTAGTAGCAGCTGTATGATGCATTTACTACTGCTCGTGATGCAACCTATATAAAGTCGCACGTAGATAAGATAAAGAGTTTGAATATGTTTCGTCCTTTAGCGTTATTTATCGGCTTACGATATACCCGAGCAGAGCGTAGTAATGGCTTTATCTCCTTTATATCCCTGATTTCAATGATTGGTCTGACGCTTGGGGTTGCCGTATTGATTACGGTGCTATCGGTCATGAATGGTTTTGATCGAGAATTAAAAACCCGTATTTTGGGCATGGTGCCGCAAGCCACCGTGGTCTCAACTGAGATTATCGGTGATTGGGAGCAGCTCGCTGATAAGATTAAGGAAGATCCAGAAGTATCAGATGTCGCCCCCTTTATCCAATTGCAAGGGATGCTGACATCAAACGGTCAGGTCGCCGGGATTATGGTGACTGGCGTCGAGCCTGAATACGAAAAAAACGTCTCTATCATTAATGATCATATGGTCGAGGGCAGTATTGATACCTTGCAAAGTGGTGACTTTAGCATCGTATTGGGTGAAGAGATGGTGCAGTCTCTGGGTTTACAGATAGGGGACAAAGTAACTCTAGTGCTGCCAGAAGCCTCGCCATCGCCAGCCGGTGTGATACCGCGGTTTAAGCGCTTTACTTTGACAGGTATTTTTACCATCAGCCCAGAGGTAGACAGTCTGATGGCGTTCATCCCGATGGGTGATGCAGCAAAACTGCTGCGTCTGCCAGAAGGGGCGCAAGGCGTGCGCATGAAGCTCAATGATATCTTTACTGCGCCGATTGCCGCAGAAAAAGCCGCTGCTATTTCTCCTCAGCAGTTGTTCCCCAATGATTGGACGCAGACGCACGGCAATCTATTTGGTGCAATTCAGATGGAAAAAGCCATGGTTGGTTTGCTACTATTTTTAATCATCTTAGTTGCCGCTTTCAACATTGTCTCAAGTCTTGTGATGCTCGTCACTGACAAAAAAGCAGATATTGCCATTCTAAAGACCTTTGGTGCGTCTCCTCGTTTGATTACCCAAGTCTTTATGGTACAAGGCGTGGTCATCGGTGTGATCGGTACCGTTGCTGGTACGATATTGGGTGTGATATTCGCACTCACCGTCAGTGATATTTTAGGCTTTATTAATCAAGTCTTTAATTTGAATCTGTTTGATGCTTATTTTGTGAATTATTTGCCGTCAGAGTTGCGTTTACTCGACGTGGTATTCATTACAGGTGCCTCATTTATATTGAGCTTTTTGGCAACGATTTATCCAGCACGCCGAGCGGCTAAAATTCAGCCTGCCCAGACACTACGTTATGAGTAATTCAATCGCATAAATATCGACATAAATAAAATAAAGGAAGCGCTATGTCTGCCATTTTAAAGGCGACCAATATCAATAAAATATATGATGAGGGAGCCGTTAGTACGCAAGTATTGACGGGCCTTGATCTGACAGTTCATGCTGGTGAGCGCATTGCTATTGTCGGGACCAGTGGTTCAGGAAAAAGTACCTTGCTACATTTGCTTGGTGGTTTAGACACGCCCACGAGTGGTGAAGTCTGGTTACATGGTCAGTTATTAAATAGCATGAATGAGACCGAACGCGGCGCGATGCGCAACAAGCATTTGGGTTTCATTTATCAGTTTCACCATTTGCTAGCAGAGTTTACCGCAGTCGAGAATGTTGCGATGCCTTTACTGATGCGTCCAGAAGTATCAACAACTGACGCTCGCAAGCAAGCGATTGAGATTCTCGAAAACGTCGGTCTAAATCATCGGTTGATGCACAGACCGGGTGAGCTATCAGGTGGTGAGCGTCAGCGCGTGGCGATTGCGCGCGCACTAGTTACCAAGCCTTCGCTTATCTTGGCGGATGAGCCAACTGGTAACTTGGATTATGACAATGCGCAAAGTGTCTTTGGATTGCTATCAGAGCTACAAAGCACTATGCAAACAGCACTTTTGATGGTGACACATGATCGCAACTTGGCGGCGCTTGCTGATCGTCAATTATTGCTACGTAATGGTCATTGGGAACAGTATTAACGTCTATATATGTTGAGATTTTCAGATGAATATAAGTGTCATAAATTAGCACTTATAAGGGTTGTCCTAACGAAATATATTGTTGTATTATCAAGTAAATATCTCATAGCAAAAGATATAGAAGCTTGATTAACTAGCTGCTATGTCTATTTTATAGGTCTCCGAATAATGAACAAAGATGACAATCCAATCGCCGCTTTTGGCAGTGCTGAAGAAGGCGATGAGCCGTTAAAGCCTTATATCGATCCAACCTTGTTTGACACCATCGATAGACAAGAACAAAAGGATCTTATCACACCCGTGTTTGATGCGATCACTTTGGCTGGGGTTGACTATGATTTAAAGGTTCAAGACAGCGCGACAGGTAAGCGTTATACGCTCTGTAAAAACGACGAGGTTATTGAGATCGTCTCTATGGATAAAGATTTTACGGATAAGCTTATAGATGCCATAGAAAGAACCAAAGAAGAGTGATAGCTCTTGCTTCAGACGCTGACGTTGTACTGTTTAATATTAATACCGTTTAATGATGTTAAACGGTATTAATATTTAGGCGATTTATCATCAGGTTTTTGCTGACGTTTTTGCCAACTCACGACCGTCTTGTAACGCCAAATCGCTTTAAAAGCAAGTCCACAAACGATGCTGGTTATAATCGCTAAAATCGTTAGCCCTATACAAAATGCTGTAAGCGATACAGTGCCCTTATAAGTAATAAAAGGGTTGGCGCCATCTGATAATGCCCATAAGCTAAAATCAGCAATCATTCTGCCGATAAAGCGCAAACTGATCACTGGTGCATCAATGATTTTTGCACCGATATAATACCCAGCATAAAAGATAGGCAAGCTGGTGACTGGATTGGTAATCCACGTTAGACCGAGAGCCATAGGTACATTGGCTCGAAAAATAAGTGAGCCAATCAAAGCCAGCAACATCTGTCCTGGCAGTGGAAAAAATGCGCTAAGCACGCCAATATAGACTGCTTTATTTAAGCTATGACGGTTGAAGTGCCATAACCGAGGATCTGCCAAATGCGGGGCGAACAGTTTTAGGGTGCGACTTTCTAGGATTTTTTCCGGTGTAGGAAGCAGGTCTTTTAGACGTTTGTGGGGCACAGTATCGCCTTTAATCGTTAACGACAGTCCGCTCAATTGTATTGATGGGCTGGTATAAAGTAATATTATGGATAAAAAATACCGATGAGAATACATAGAGTGGTGATGGTAGAAAGCCATCATTTTAATATGCCTCATCAGTATAGGGTAATATAAATATAAATGCTATTGCCTCACAGATACGATGCTTCAGTCGCTTCTAAAATGTCGATAAAAATGGCTACTCTGGCGCCTTATTATCATCAATAACTGGCGTTAGCTGCATTATAATATTTTGCTCATCAAGCAAGGAGTGCGGGTGTATTGGTTAGTTGGTAGCCTGGTAATTATTGCTATGATGGGTGTGTTGGCAGTTGCAGATAATGTGGCGATGCCGATCGACATGCCTTTATTGAATGTGGTCAGCGCCACAGGTTTGCTTTGGTTGCTTGTCATATTTGCTATTATTCTGCTTAGTGCTACTCAACTTAATAGCCCTTCAGTAAATACTCAAAGTACCAATAAAACGCGTTCTGTCAGCTCACCTAATGATGTTAAATTGTCACTTTTTAGCAAATACTTCTTATTTGGTCTATTAGCCATTGCGTTGGTCGTGGGTAGCGCGCTACAAGCGCTAGTTGCACATCAGCAAGCCGAAACGACCAAAATTACTGACTCTATACGTGTACAAGCACTCGTTCGTATCGAAGGGATAAGTGACAGTGTATATGATGCCAGTACAGATAGCGGCTATCGACAAGTAGCAGTGGTCAAACATTTAATGCCATTAGTCGCTGAGTTGACTCCCCAAGATTTGGCAGATAGTACAAGGAATTATTCGAAGGAAGAAAATAATAGCCTAAATAAAAGCTATAGTGACAATTTTGAAAAAAAACCCAATAATCATATCGAATACCGAGTATTGCTCAATGCCTATCCAAAAAACACATCAAATAATGACTCGTTCTCAAATTTAAATGATTTGCAGCCAGGCGATGAGCTATTTATGAGCTTGGCACTGGTACCATTGTCTACCTCCAAGCAAGCAATAAGCAACCCGTCTGGTTTTGATGGTTATCGCTGGTTGCGAGGTCGACACATTGATGGTGTGGCAAATATACTGGCAGTTAGTCCGCTCTCTGTCAGCAAAAGCAATAACGATGAAGCTTTACAACAAGCATCGACGTCTGACTCTTATTTCCAGCGATTTCGTACTCGTATTGATATAGGACGTTGGCAATTAAGAGATCATTTCTATAGAGATTGGCCTGCACAAACCACAGCAGAGCAGCAGGCCAGAGCTGTCACATTGAGTTTGCTCACAGGTGACCGTAGCTTGATCAATCGCGACACCAAGGACCTATATCAACTGGCGGGTATCTCGCATTTGCTTGCAATATCAGGGACACATGTACTGTTTTTAGCCATTGTATTGGGCGGCGCCGTTGTGTTGCTAGTCAATCGACTGTGCCCAGTGGTTTATCGCTATATGCCACGCTGGCAAGTGCGTTGGTGGGTAATGATTGGTGCTGCTTTTATCTATGCACTATTTACAGGTTTTGATGTGCCTGCTGCACGTACGGCGTGGATGCTACTGGCTATCGGCTTGGTAAGATTGATATTGCTACCTATCAGTACCATGCGTGTGTTGTTGGCATTAGCTGTCTTGATGGCATGGCAAGATCCGTATGTATTGTGGCAGGCAGGGTATTGGTTGTCCTTCATCGCAGTGGCGCTGTTGCTCAAATACGAAGATACCTCGTATCAGCGTACTACAGAGGCTTTGAGATCATCGTACGACGAGCATAGGAGTAAGGGCAATAGAGTGCTCTATCATGCTCTGCGAGCTGGACGGCGTATGTTCAAGCTACAGTTTTGGTTGTTTCTGACGTTATTGCCTATTACGCTGCTCTTATTTGGTAAAGCATCATTGTGGGGACTTATTGTCAATTTATTTGCGATTGGGCTGTTTGGGTGGGTGATTGTACCGCTCAATCTGTTAGCAGGGCTTTTTTACCTGTTATCACCCACGATAGCTGACAGCATTTGGTCTTTAGTAAGTGCCATCGTCGGCAATCTACATGAGTTGATTGGTTGGCTGACATCATTACCAGCATTAACAGACGCATGGTTGTATACGCCAGTTAATATGGCGATATTGCTCATGGTGTTGTTAAGTATAGTACCTTGGCTTTTGCCAAGAGGGCTGCTCAGTCGCTGGTTGGCACTGCCTCCACTGACGCTGTTAATGATGACGGTGTATGCCAATCAGCAGTCACTTGTAACAGTACCGACGTTATATATTTTGCCAACGGGTGATCCCTATATCAGTGCAGCCTTGCTACAATTCCCTTTACATAACCAAAGCGTTAGTAACAGTAAGGATAGATCTTCACTTGCGAAAGACAATACCAGCTGGCTATTTTTGGCCGATCATAGACCAACCGCAACACAGACCATGCCAAGCAATCTCACAGCGGATAAACTATCTGTATCTTTAGAGCAGCAACTGGGCAGTTTGTCAGTTGATAAACTAGAAGGCATCATAGTGCAGAGCAGTAGCACTGTACTGACTGACACGTTGAATGCCAGTGAGCAAAATATGGTCGTTAGCGCCAAAAATTCTGAGTTATTACCGCTGGCAGTTGCGCAGTTAAATCAGCAGCTACCTGTCAGTCAATATTGGCAAGCGGGACGCTCCGAGCGTTGGTCTGCATTCCAGCAAGCCTCTAAAATAGCAGCTCAGTCTAAAGGTAAGACGAATATCAGTGCGCAAGGATGCGAGCAAGGCAAAACATGGCAGGTGGCTAGTGGTGATTTATCCATCCAAGCAATGACAGGCTGGAGCGAGATAGGTGATACTAGCGTGTGGGACTGTACAATTGCGATTGATAGCAGCGTACCTATACAAGTTCTAAGATACAACGCAGCCGATCCGCTAAAGTCATTATCTGTAAACTCTCAAACGAAAATAGCAGATAACCAGTTAGATACGGATCACAAAAACTCGTCTCTATCACGGCTTGTTTTAGACACTGATACCCATCCACGCGTTTGGCAGATGTGGTCATTATTATGTTCAGCTGATTCGAATAACGACAGCATGAGGTTTAAAAATATCACATGGCTTGGTCATAGTGCATCACAGATGACAACTGATGTCATAAGTCGTCAAAGCATCAATGATATTATCACCTACGATGACAAACCTTTAGAAGCGTCTTTATCGCTGAATATAATGGACAACGGTGTTGACGCAGAAGCGATGAGTCCTTAAAAATATTGCTTATACTCGCAGTGTTACAATATGGTGATATTTCACAGTTATACTATTGAACCATTATCGAAATACCACCATACTTACCAGCTTATTCATACCGATAAGTGATGTGACGATAAGATATTTATCTTTTGCGGTCATTATCAGTATCATCTTTTTATTGTTTTAGATTGTTTCTGACTTAGGAAGTTATATGCCCAACTGGCCACCAGACCCAAACAAACGTCCTGATAATTCGGCAAATCAGCCAACGCCAATGCAGCAACCAAACGCGCCGAGCGGACAAGAGTGGAAAGTACTGGAAAACACCTTATTAGCTAGTGTGGTTGAGCAGCGCCGTGCTCGTCGCTGGAGTATTTTCTTTAAACTGTTGACCTTTGGTTATATATTATTGATATTTTTGACCATAGGTCGCGGATGTAGTGGTTCGCCAACAGGTATGGATGCCGTTGATACTAGCTCGCCGCATTTGGCAGTGGTTGAGCTGCAAGGTGTGATCAGTAATGATGACGTGGCCAACGCTTACGATGTCAATGAGGCATTGACAGACGCTTTTGCAAATAGTAACTCTAAAGCGGTGGCGTTAGATATTAACTCACCTGGTGGCTCACCGGTACAGTCTGATGAAATTTGGCAGACTATGATGGATCTGCGTAAAGAATACCCAGATAAAAAGCTTTATGCTGTTATCGGTGATATTGGTGCTTCAGGTGCTTATTATATCGCCTCTGCCGCAGATGAGATCTATGTTAATCCATCGAGCTTGGTTGGTTCTATCGGTGTCATTATGCCAAGTTACAATGTCAAGGGCCTAATGGACAAGGTCGGCGTAGAAGATCGTACTATCACTGCGGGTGAGTACAAAGACATCTTGAGTTTGTCGCGCCCATTGACTGACTACGAAGAAAAACATGTCGAAGGTGTGCTTGCTAATACGCACAAGCATTTCATCAATGCCGTCAAAGAAGGCCGCGGTGATCGCTTGAAAAATCCTGAACAAAACAAACTGTTTTCAGGACTGTTTTGGACCGGTGAGCAATCTATCGAGTTAGGTTTGGCAGACAAAACGGGCAGTATCACAAGCCTCAGTAAACAATTGGATCTTGATACGATCATCAGCTATAGCCCAACCGATCCGTTCCAAATGTTTATGGATCGCTTTGCGGTACAATTGGGTGCAGGCATTGGCTCTAGCATGAGCCTTGATGGGTTTTTGCCCCAAGAAGAAGGCAATGCAAAAATGCGTTAAGCGTTTAATATTTTAGATATACTGTGTATGATTGTTGAGGCTGAGCATATAATTATGCTCAGCCTTAATTGTATATAGTGCTAAAAACTACCTTAATATGAAATACAGTTGAATTATTAAAAATAATATATAAACCATCCCACGAGAGCCTGTTATGAGTGATGAAATCAATTTGCAGACCTTTGCTGCGCTACCTGTCTCCAAGATAACAAAAAAGCCTGTATTACATTTTGCCCATGCCAATGGCATGCCAAGTGCTGTGTATGAGCCGTTTTTTGCAGGATTGTCCGCATTTTTTACGATTGAATATATTGCCATGTTGGGTGATACGCCGGATTATCCCGTGGATAATCATTGGCGCAGTCTGACGCAGCAGGTGATCGATAGCGTAAAAACTGCCTGCGAAAAGCATAGCGTCAGTCAGGTGGTGGGCGTGGGGCACTCACTTGGCGCCATGTGTACCTTGCAAGCAGTGTACCGTGAGCCTAAGCTGTTTGCTCAAGCAGTGCTCATGGATCCGCCTTGGATTTATGGCAAAGTTAGCTTGTTATGGCATTTGGCAAAGACAGTAGATAAATTGCCTCTTACGAGTAAGCGTTTGATGGATAAATTGTCACCAGCGGGTATCTCTAAGCATCGCCGTGATGTGTGGGACAGCCGAGCAGATGCGTACGAAAAAATGCGGCACAAAGGATTTTTCAAAAACTTTGATGAGCGCAGCTTCCAAGGCTATATCGATCATGGCTTGCATGAGCGCGCGGATGGTAAAGTGACACTGGCCATTCCTAAAGCTAATGAAGTAGAAGTGTTTCGTACCAATCCTTCTTGGTATTGGCTGACGCCCAATCGTGGCCCCAAAGTGCCTGTTACCTTGATTATCGGTCAAGACAGTATCTTTTTGAAACGTCGGTTTCCCCAACAGATAAAGTCGCGCTTGGGCATACCTTATGAGACTCATGAAGGGGGGCATATGTTCCCACTTGAGCACCCAGAGTCTGTATCGCAGCAGGTACTAGAACTGATTAAGCGGCAACTATCAAAATAAAAGCAACGTATCGTTATGTAGGCTTGTGTCTAATACAAGCTGACAGCGTATTTTTTAAGTGACATATATATGCCAAAAAACGTGACAGCTTTACCGGATATCGCAACCTCGTCTGAGCGTCCGCCATTATTTTCACGCGTTGGTACATTTATGCTGACGGTAGGGATGGTGCTTGCGTTTTTTATCAGTCAATTGGTAGGCGTCTATATCGCTGGCAAGCTGGTATTACCTGCGACCAAAAATGCTTCGATGGGCGATATCTTCTTTTTTGGCAGTAACGATGGAACAGTCGTGAGCTTATCAATACTCATAGGCTGTGTGCTGCTGATGACAACCAGTGTTCTCATTATTCGTATAAAAGGCGGGGAATGGCGACAGTATTTAGCATTAAAGCCGTTTTCATTTACGGTAGGTATGGGCATGCTAGGATTGCTGTTGATATTTATGATAGTCAGTCAGGCGCTGACTTATATGCTGGATATGACGCCGCTGGTATTTGTCGACCCTCTATATCAGTCTGTTAGTTCAGTGTGGCTGCTGGTCTTTGCAATGGTCGTCGTTGCACCTATTTACGAAGAAGTGATCTTTCGTGGCATATTATGGTCAGCCATCAAAGAGCAGTTCACCGCACCGTCATACTCTGTGCAGCACGGTGCGATAGTAGCAAGTATCGTGACCAGTTTGATATTTGCCACTATCCATGTGCAGTATGGCATTTATGAAATCAGTACTATTGTGGTTTTGGCATTCATATTTTGTTATGCACGTATCAAGTCAGGGTCGCTATTACTGCCAATCGTACTACATATCGTTAATAATGGCGCAGCAATGTGGCAGTATCTTGCGCAAGCGGCGTAGATAACATGCTAGCCACGACAATGGCTAGCATGTGAATTCTATCAAGCCAGTTATATCAGCATTTAGCTATGCGTCAGGATTTAACAATAATACTTCATCGGCTGCTCGTTTAATGTCATCGAGCGTGAGCTGAGGTTTGCCGCTCAATGCTTGCCGCCATTTGCGTGCACCCATCAATCCTTGAAACAATCCTAGATAATGCCGTGTCATCGTGGGTAGTGCTTCGCCTTTGGCGATTTGTTCTTGTAGATAAGGGTAGAGCTGCTCTAAAATCTCTGAGCGCTTAGGTATTGTTTCGGGTGCTGCCTCGTTCCATAAGCTATTGGCTTCTGCTAATAGATACGGATTGTGATAAAACGCCCGACCAATCATCACGCCATCGATATGTTGCAAATGCATTTTTATGTCTTCAATGGTATCAATACCGCCATTGATCTCAATATCAAGCTCAGGAAAGTCTTGTTTTAGACGATAGACATCCTCGTAGCGTAGCGGTGGTATCTCGCGGTTTTGCTTAGGACTCAGCCCTTGTAGCCACGCGGTACGTGCATGAACGATAAAACGCGTACAGCCAGCAGCCGCAACGGTCTGCACAAAATCCATCATAAACTCGTAACTGTCAAAATCATCGATACCGATACGGTGTTTGACCGTCACGGGGATATCGACTGCAGCTTGCATGTGCTTGACCAAGTCAGCCACCGTTTTTGGCTCTGCCATTAGACAGGCACCTATCTTGTTGTGTTGCACACGATCAGAAGGGCAACCAACATTGATATTGACTTCATCATAGCCGTATTGCTGAGCAAATTCGGCGCATTGTGTCATCTCACTAATATCTGCTCCGCCAAGCTGCAATACCAGTGGATGCTCAAGTGTGTCAAAGCGTAGGTGCCGTGCGCGGTTACCGTGTATCAATGCACCGGTGCTAATCATTTCGGTATACAGGTACGTGTGCGGGTTAAATAGTCGCGCAAAGTAACGATAGTCTGTCGTTGTCCAATCAATCATTGGCGCAACGGAGAGGCGTTTGTTGGTCATATCAACCATGGTTATCAAGCCTTAATATCTGTGTCTTAAACAAATGGATAAGGTGCAATGAGATATCTCATTGCACCTTAGTTTTAAACATCGTTCGAATTAGTGACTGATCTATTATTTATAAAATAACATGATCAATCTTTTTGAATTCAGGCAAATTATAGAAATAAAGCCCCATAATAATACCGATAGAGCCCACAAAGGCAATATATAGCGCTGGCGAGAAACTGATGAGTGTCGTGGCGTAACCAAGACCAAAAGGTATCAGCACACCCACGATACCGTAGGTAATATTATAACAAAAAGAAATGCCGGTGAGACGTACATTGGTCGGAAATAGCTGCACTAAAATGGCAGGGATCATGCCCACGATACCGGCACAGAACCCTAGCAATACATACATGATTAAGATATAGTCGCCACCCGCCTGCAGATGATAAAAGAACGCCAGTGTTTGAGCGATAAGTAAAACAGAACCAATGACCAAAATTTTACCAAAGTTCTCATGGGTCGAGATCATGCCATAAAAGACACAGCCAAGAACCATAAATACGATCCCCAAGCTATGAGAAAAGCTAAACAAATCACTGTCTAAAGTAAAGTTGATTTCTATTAGTTCTGGCAGTAGTAGGACAATGACAGAGATGATACTAGATATCACTATAGTCAGTACCATACTGACAAAGATAGAGTGTTTGCAGCGCTTGAATAATACCGTAAATGGTCTACCTAGATTCTTACCAGTTTTTGGCTTATCTAACGCCAAGAAAAACGGAGTCTCTTTAATCAATCGCCATACCAACAATGGCAGACAGGTTAGTAAGGCGCCAACAAAAAACGGCAAACGCCAGCCATAATCAGTCAGCTGTACGGTGGTCATAAAGTCAGTCAGCCACAGAAAAAACGCATTAGAGAACAGTACACCTACCAAAAAGCTAGCCGTAACGTAGCTACAAGCCACTGACAAATACTGCCGAGGCACATGCTCCGCCACAAATACCCAAGATAGCGGTACGTAAAGACCAAATGCCATACCTTGTATGATTCTCAGCAATATGAATAACGCAGGTGCAAGCGCACCCCACTGCGCATAAGTAGGTAGACACGCCATTGCGAGCAAGCTACCTGCCGTAACGATTATGCTCAGAAAAAAGGTCGGCTTTCGACCTTTGAGATCACCATAACGCCCGAACAGAATACCACCAAATGGCCGAGCCAAGTAACCAATGACAAACAGCCCCATTCCTTGCAGCTTAGCAACTGTAGGATCGTTATTAGCGGGAAAAATAGCAGCTGAGACAATGTCTGCAATGTACAAATAAATCAAGAAATCAAAAAAGATTACAGCGCTGATAAAGCTTACGAATATGACTGTATTTTTGTCTTTTTTAGACATCAGGGCGTATTGAGAACGAGTCGGCATAATAGATCACGCATCCACGGAGTAAAGTGGTCATTAAGACGATCATCGTTTAGATAATCGGCCATGATAAAAACCGGCAAATCAAAGTATATAAACAATGATTCGCCGGAACAGTAATTTTGTGTATGGTAATAAGAACTTTGATTACAGGATTTGGCTTTTAACAAAAGCAAAACTGCACATCCTGCAATTTTAGGGACTATTTAGAAAAGAGTTTACATATTACAGTAGCCAGTCAATGGGTAACCAAGACATAATAGTAAGCCAGATATGATCACTCATATCGACCCGTGGCTCTGACTCGTAAACGACTTCTTTGCCATCTTCCATGGTGTGCCACTCCAAGCTACCGTTGTCTAGCAGCTTAACTTCATAAGCTTGGTTTAGTAAATCATCACTCAGCGCCCCGTGCAGCTGTCTTGCCAACTCATCATCATTGATGATGACGCCCATCTCAGTATTGATATTGGCAGAGCGAGGGTCAACGTTGTAGGAACCGATAAACACTTGATAGTCGTCTACCGCAAACGTTTTTGCATGTAGGCTGGTTGATGACTGACTGCGTGCACGCCAGAGTTTATTGTCACGTTTTTCTTCAGCTGCCGTTGATTTTAGCTCGTATATTTTTACGCCTGACCGCAGCAGGCTAGGGCGCCATTGACTATAACCAGAATGAACAGCGGTCACGTCGGTCGCATCAAATGAGTTGGTTAATATTTTGATATCAACGCCAGATTTGGCGAGCTTCACCAAAGTATCGACCCCATCTTTGGTCGGGACAAAATAAGACGAGATGATGGTCAGTTTTTTGGTTGGGCTACCGAGTAACGTACGCAGTTGATGCACCAAGTTGGTCTCAGATGAGACGCTTTTGGACAGCTTGCCAACATCGTCACTCAAAAACTGCATGTCTGTCCAACGAAATGGTACACGCTTGTTGATCAGATCAGTGTCTATCGTCGAGTCTTTGATGGCGGCTTTATAAACCGTCAAGCTACTGCCTTCGTTATTTTCCTCATCTATACCCAGCTTGTCTAATGCCTTCAAAAAATCAGGCGTGACGTCATCGTCGAACTTGGCTAAAGTTTCGATGTCAAACGACAGTGGCGATGACCAGTAACTGGCAAAGCTATTATCAATGTCTGCGACGACTTTACCAATCAGTAAAACATCCAAATCCGCAAACTGGCTGCTTTGATCGTTACTCATGTACTCATTACCGATATTACGTCCGCCGATAACGGTAATCTGTTTATCAAACGTCATGCTTTTATTGTGCATACGGCGATTGATACGCGGCAAACCTGTGACGTAGTTCAATGTTGAAAACTTACGGTGCATTAATGGGTTGATGATACGCACCGCGATATTAGGGTGGCTCGCAAAACGTAATAGGTGCTGATCAAACTTTGCACTGTTATTAAAATCATCCAACAACAAACGCACGATCACACCGCGCTCAGCCGCTTCCCACAAGTCTTTTAATAGCAGTTGGCCAGCCTGATCATTATGCCAAATATAATACTGCGCATCGATATTGCGCGTGGCCATACCTGTTAAGATACTACGGGCGGCAAACGCATTTGCCCCAGTGACGATCGGATGATAGCCTGACAGATCAGGATGAATCTCATTTTGTGCTGTGATGGCGGTCACTAGATCAGTATTGTTGGTTGTAGTCGCTGTATTTTGCTCAATCTTTGGGCTGTCTTCTTGTTGGTATAAAGCATTGACTCGCGCTGATAACGCTTGGCTCTCAGGTAGATGTGGCTGTTTGGGTAGGCTCTGGCAAGCGCTCAGACCTAAAGTCAGCCCAAGTGTCAGACTCAACGATAAGCTGCTTGGTTCTATACTGAACATCGACATAACGAATTTACCTTGATGAGCCTAAATATACTGATAAATAAAATGCATGGATAAGTAATTTACTGAAATTGTTCATCTATTTTTAAGGATGATAGCATTGATTGGACGGTCTATAAAAATATCACCAACGCCAAAATTCAAATCGTCGCTAAGCTTAGCAGCTGTTAGCATATCTGCCTATTATAAATACGTTATTTTTGTTAGGTTTGACGATTGAGTTTATCGTGATTTATTGTCGGTTAAGCGGTTAAGTCTGCATAATGGCTGTCATATTGAACATCCAGTTATTTTAATAGGCAAAATTAATAATTAGAAGTTATCTGAAACCAGATGTGTGGAATAAGTCGGCATGTTATGATAACGCTGATGAATTTGCTTAATAATCAAAAAAATAAGCAGTCCTTTTATACCAACCAAAACAAAGCAACGGAACGTCTATGAGTCAGTCGCAAACGAAAGATGAGAATAATTTGAACCAAAAAAACTCAAACGATGGGTTAGATCCAAACTGGCGTAACGATGCCTTAGATTTAGGATTAGATTACGGTATGCAAACTATCGCCGTGCGCGCAGGTCAGCATCGTACCGATGAGGGCGAGCATTCAGAGCCGATTTTTACGACCAGCTCTTATGTTTATCAATCAGCCGCTGATGCTGCGGCACATTTTGACGGTACAAAGACAGGAAACGTTTACTCTCGTCATACCAACCCAAGCGTCCGTACTTTTGAGCGTCGTCTCGCCGCGCTAGAAAACGGTGAACGTGCGGTTGCAACGGCCTCTGGTATGGGTGCAATCCTGACCATGTGCTTGGCATATCTAAAAGCGGGTGACCATCTGCTCGCTGCCAATCAGTTATTTGGCTCGTCTATTGGGCTGTTTAATAACTATATGGCCAAGTTTGGCGTTGAAGTTAGCTATGTTGATTGCTTTGACAATGAGGCATGGGCCAATGCCGTTCAACCAAACACCAAAGTGATCTATTGTGAAAGCCCAAGTAATCCACTGGCGCAGATTTGCGATATCGGTTATTTGAGCACGCTTTGCAAAGCCAATGACATACTACTGGTCGTTGATAACTGCTTTGCCACGCCAGCATTGCAGCGCCCTCTAGATTTGGGTGCCGATGTCGTTATTCACTCTGCGACCAAGTACTTAGACGGTCAGGGCCGAGTACTTGGCGGGGCGTTGGTTGGTAGTGACAAACTCATGCAAGAAGCGTTTACCGTAGTGCGCTCAGGCGGTATCAGCATGAGCCCGTTTAATGCTTGGGTATTTACCAAGGGGCTTGAAACGCTAAAACTCCGAATGCAAGCGCATTGTAACAATGCCAATCAAGTCGCAGAATTTTTGGTCAATCATCCTAATGTCAGTACCGTACATTTCTCCGGCCTAAGTGACCATCCTGCACATGAGCTCGCCACACGCCAGCATCATATGAAAGACGGTTACGGTGCTATCATGGGTTTTGAAGTCAAAGCATCTGACAGCCGCGATACGAAAGAAGCGGCTTGGCATGTGATTGACTCGACTCAAATGGTCTCTATCACCAACAACTTGGGCGATGCAAAAACCACGATTACGCATCCTGCGACGACCACGCATTTTCGCCTAACCCCTGAGGCGCGTGCTGAAGCTGGCGTGAAAGACGGTCTGATTCGTCTATCAGTCGGTTTGGAAGATGTCGAAGATATTATCAAAGATTTGGCGCGTGGTTTAGACAGTTTGTAAAGATAGCGGTATAATGCCGTCAGTATTTTATTTTACACTTTAAAGTATCCCATTTATTATTATAAGACAAAGAGGCAGCTATGAACATTCAAGCATTGATGCAACAAGCACAAACGATGCAAAAGAAAGTAGAAGCAAACGTTGAAAATGCTAAGAAAGAGCTTGCGAACAAAGAAGTTCAAGCAGAAGCGGGCAGTGGTCTGGTTAAAGTCACCATGACTGGTCGCCATGTGGTCAAGCGTTTGACCATCGATCCAAGTCTGCTAGAAGATGAGCCAGATATGATCGAAGATCTTATCGCTGCCGCTATCAATGATGCGGTGCGTCAAGCGGATGAGCTATACGAAGAAACCATGGCTGGCGCGACCTCAGGTATGGGTCTGCCACCAGGTATGCAAGGTATGTTCTAAGCATTAAATACTTTAGACTGAACACAAAAATGGGGTTGTTATCGGCACGATACGACCCCATTTTTATAGCTACGATTTATAAATTTAGTTAAATAAAGTCAACTAAAGGAAAGCCACTTTGCTTACAGCCAAATTTGATCAGCTGGTCAAACAGCTGCGTATATTGCCAGGCGTCGGTCAAAAAAGTGCCCAACGAATGGCGCTACATTTGCTTAGTAAAAAACGTCCGCAAGGCATGGCGCTTGCCCAAGCACTAGATGAAGCCATGCGCGATATCGTTGAATGTCAGCGCTGTCATAGCTTTAGTGATGAAGCGGTGTGTCCTCTATGCCAAGACCCTAGACGTGATGATGGGCTGCTGTGTGTGGTCGAGACAGCAGCAGATGTGATGGCAATCGAGCAAACGGCAGGGTATCGTGGTCGCTATTTTGTGCTTGGCGGACACTTATCCCCGATTGATGGAATCAGTGCAGATGACTTAAATATTGATCAGCTGGTATGGCGAGTCAAACAAGAGCCTGTTGAAGAGATTATACTGGCAACAGGTACGACGGTTGAAGGCCAGACCACCGCACATTTTATTAGCGAGGCCGTCAGTCGTCATGTCAATAAAGTCACACGTTTGGCACAAGGGATACCGATGGGCGGCGAGCTTGAGTATCTAGATAGTATGACGCTGGGTCAAGCCATGCAAAACCGCTCTTTTTTATAAGGTTTTGCTGACATCAAAGTCTTACCCATTTCATTTCGTGAAATTGTTATAATTGCTTTATTATTGTTCTCCTTTTTCATTTTATTAAGACGCAGTATCGCGTTTTATTTTCTCCTATTTATGCAGGTATCTGCCCGTGTCCAACAACGTTTCAAACGCTTCAGTCAAATCAAACCCTTCAGTCAAATCAAACCCTTCTGAGATTACTGATAACTCATCACAAAAAGCAGCTAATACTGAGATGACATCAGTGGCGACACCTTCGGAATCAAATGATGATGCACTGGATGTTGATGCAATTGATATCGATGCACTGTTGGATGTCGCTGATGCTGTTGATGTCACATGGGTGCGTGAGCAGCACCAATTGGCTGAGGTGATCAATGCCTTGGCAACTTGTGGCCGCGTCGCACTAGATACTGAGTTTATCAAACGCGACACTTACTATCCGCGTTTGGCACTCGTACAGTTAAATACGGGTAATCACGTGTATTTACTAGATGCGCCTGAGTTGCAACTGTCTGAGCTGTGGGAGGCCTTGCGCCAAGTCGATGTGGCCATCTGGCATGCTTGCGGCGAAGATTTAGGCATTTTTTATCTGCTATCTGGTTGTCCACCATTGACCAATATTTTTGATACGCAAATTGCGTTGTCTTATTTAACCGGTCAATTACAAATGGGCTATCAGCAGGCATTGGCAGATCAGCTAGATATGCATATCGATAAAGAGCACAGTCAGTCTGATTGGCTCCAGCGCCCGTTGACAGACGAGCAAGAGCAATATGCCATCGATGATGTGCGTTATTTGCCAGCGCTGTATCTCAGTATCGAACATGCGCTTAAGGCACAAGGCCTATACGATTACGTCTGGGCGGATTGTCAGCTCTACGCCAGTGATTTGTATGACTTGCAGCACGTCGAAGATGAAGCGATGTATCTGACGATGGCAGATTATCGCTATAACTCACAGCAAATGGCGATACTCAAAGGGATTGCGACGTGGCGAGAAGAGCTGGCACGTGCGACCAATCAGCCGCGTACGTTTATCATCAAAAAGCAAGCGGTACGCGAGATCGTCACTGAAAAACCAAACAGCATGCGTGAGCTGGCGCACAAAACGACGATGCACCGTAGTATGCTGCGTCTCTATGGTGAAGAGCTGCTTAAGATAATAAGAAACGCCAAAAACCTACCACCTGCCGAGCATCCAGCTTGTCTTGTGCCGCCATATCGCTCAAAAAACAAAATCCTGTCAAAAGCAGTGCAGCAAGCGATTGATGATCACGCTAAGGCTATCGGCATGCCTAGCAGCGTTTTAATGCGCAAAAAATGGCTAGGACAGTTGTATGAAGTGATTGCTCTTGATAAAAATCTCAGCGAACTGCCACAAGGTCTCAAAGGTTGGCGCAATGACTGGGTCGTCCAGACGTTGATTCCAGTGATCAGCAAGCATAAAACTGAATTGCAGCAAGGGATGGGTATTAGATAGCAAATACAGCCAACTCAAAAAATTGATGCCTAATTTCACATTGCTTGTTTTTTAAATCAATTTTTTTTAAATCAATCAATGGCAGCATCAATTTTCTCTCTATCGATAAATGGCCGTTTTGACAATCTTGCTTATACTTTTGCTCGGTCATATCTATTCCATTATTCGCTGTCATCTAGAGCATTTTAGGTATTAAAAATATGCCCTAGCGTTCAAACTCACCATTTTCTAAAAAGTAAATCACTTGCCGAGCCACTTCTTTATCGACCAGCATGCCTGTATGGGTCACAGGCAGTACGATATGGTCGTTGGCGCAGTCAAGACGTGTTTCGCTGACGTAAACTGTACCATCATGAGCACAGTTTTCTGTGGCTGCTGATTCGCTTTCTTTATTCAGTTTGCGATTATGATATTGCAAAAAAGGTTGTCCTAAGCCGCGCGGTTTATCGCCTGCAATCACGCCTATATGAATATGTTCAGGACAGGACGTCGCTGTACCATCGAGCGCATCAGCATAAGATCGTCCTACAATTAAAGGGCTCAAACGCCATACGTAATCCGCGCAAACACTTCCCACATGCGGCGTGCCCAGCGTGACGCAGCGCCCAATTTGCCACTTGGGATAATTGGCCAAAAAATCACGAATAATCAATCCACCCAAGCTATGACCGACCAAATCTATTGGCTGATCAGGGTTGTGGTTGGCACTCAGCCACTCATGTAGTCGCTGGCTGTTGGTTTTGATACCGTCGCGCATGCTGCGATAGCTGTATTGATGGGTGGCAAAACCTTGCGCTTGTAAACGCTTCGCTAATGGACGCATCATCCAAGTCGTTTGATGCAAACCATGTATCAAAATCACAAGGTTTTTTCGTTTAGGCGCTTTTTGTGCCATGTCTTTTTGTTGCATAACAATATCCAAATGAGTAGCATTATAAGATTTTTTTATCGACGCTTGTTTATAAAAATGAGCGGATAGACAGACATCTTATATTAGCGCTTTAGGGGTAAGGGTTGTCAAATTATCTAAATTTTTAATTTCAATATTAGCTATTTTTTCGCTGTCAGGTTGTACTACTTATAGTGAATTCAGTATAAAAACGATACAGTGGGACTGGGATAAATTTTACGCAGCATCGAGCAGCGTAGGCACAGCACGAAAGGAGAATTTAGACCAGTTCCACCTTGATATATAATGTATCTGTTTTATTTAGGATTGACTATATAGAGTAGATAGAGCACTAATTGTTAAGGTGGAGATGCCAGAAATGATAGTAGTAAGCGAACCTATACCAGCTAAGACACCTCTACAAATTGCTACTTGGTCCCCAACTAAATATGATGGTCGATTTACAGCGATGACAGCGGGATATTTGACAGTTATTAATAACTATCTTGCTTTAACTAGAGATAATGAAGAAGTAATGACACAGGACAATACTCTTTTATTAGTATTAGCGAATACTTTCTTTTCGTGGGAGGCGGATAAAGAGATTATGTTATTTGAAGGTAAGTCCTATAAGGTCGGCGATGCGCTTTATCTTGGTGGTGCGGCGTTTACTTATCCCAATGCTAATATTACAGATCAGATAAAAGTGAAC
The DNA here is from genome assembly GCF_018336615.1 of Psychrobacter pacificensis. Taxonomy (NCBI): domain Bacteria; kingdom Pseudomonadati; phylum Pseudomonadota; class Gammaproteobacteria; order Moraxellales; family Moraxellaceae; genus Psychrobacter; species Psychrobacter pacificensis. The sequence continues at coordinate 1,121,930 of NZ_CP048752.1, forward strand.
TGGATAGACTGTGGCTTGAATAAAGGATGGTTGGGCGGTTAAGTCTCATTGATAGTGTCAAAATTTAACAATGCATGCATAAAACAAAACCGCCAAATCAGCGACTGATTTGGCGGTTTTTTATAAAATAAACGAGCAGTTATCGAAAATGATCATTACATATAGTTTTCGATACTTGGGCAAGAACACATAAGGTTCTTGTCACCGTACGCATCATCGACGCGTGCCACACTTGGCCAGAACTTGTTTGCACGGATGTAAGGCAGTGGGAACGCAGCAGTCTCACGGCTGTATGGATGCGTCCATTCTTCATTAGTAATCATAGCAGCCGTATGCGGTGCATTGACCAATGGGTTGTCTTCTAGCGTCCAGTTGTCTTCGCCCGCTTTTGCTTTCATCGCTTCAGCTTTGATAGATTTCAGCGCACTGATAAAACGATCCAACTCCTCGACAGACTCAGACTCTGTGGGCTCAATCATCAGTGTGCCTGCGACTGGGAAGCTCATCGTTGGTGAGTGAAAACCGTAATCCATCAAGCGCTTAGCAATATCGCTTTCAGTGATGCCAGTCTCTTCTTTTAACGGACGAATATCGATGATACATTCGTGAGCCACGCGGCCGTTTTTACCTGTATATAATACAGGGTAGTGGTCTTTTAGCTGGGCGGCTACATAGTTAGCGTTTAGCAGGGCAAGCTCGGTTGCTTTTAGTAGGCCATCGCGGCCCATCATAGTGATATACATCCATGAGATAGGTAAGATGCTCGCTGAACCATAAGGCGCAGCCGATACCGCTGAGCAGTCTTTTTGCGCGTTATGCACAGGGCTTAGCGTATGGTTTGCCATGAATGGTGCCAAATGCGCCTTCATACCGATAGGACCCATACCTGGACCGCCGCCGCCATGCGGGATACAGAAGGTTTTGTGCAGGTTCATATGTAGTACATCAGCACCAACGTCTGCAGGCTGCATCATGCCTACCTGAGCATTCATGTTGGCGCCATCCATATAGACCTGACCACCGTGCTTGTGAGTCAAATCACAGATATGACGGATGCCTTCTTCAAACACGCCATGAGTCGATGGGTACGTGATCATTAAAGCGCCCAAACGCTCGCTGTGCTCTTCACACTTGGCGGTTAAATCCTCAATATCAACGTTGCCGTTTTCATCGGTTTTGACCACGACGACTTTCATACCCATCATCATGGCAGTAGCAGGGTTGGTACCGTGCGCTGACATTGGAATGAGGCACACATCGCGATCGGTTTCGCCCAATGACTCATGATAACGGCGAATCGCGAGCAGACCAGCATATTCACCAGAAGCGCCAGAGTTTGGCTGCATAGAGACATCATCAAAACCAGTGATGGCTTTTAATTGATCTTGTAAGCTATCGATCATCGCAATATAGCCTGTGACTTGGTCACGCGGTGCGAATGGATGCACATTGGCAAACTCAGGCCAAGTAATCGGTAGCATCTCACTGGTGGCATTCAACTTCATGGTGCAGCTGCCTAGTGAAATCATGCTGCGGTTCATCGCTAGATCTTTGTCTTCAAGCGACTTTAGGTAGCGTAGCATTTCATGCTCGGTATGATGCGAGTTGAATACTGGATGAGTCAAGATGTCATCCGTACGCAGGTGTGCGCTGTCAAGTGAGATGCGAGCGGTTTCAGGTAGATCGTGTGACTTGTTGACGAATAACTGAGTCAATACGCCAAAATCTTGCTGATCACTGGTTTCACTAAAGGCAACGCTCAATTTGGTGTCGCTTAGACGCCATAAGTTGTAGCCAACGTTGTCTGCATTTTTAAAGATTTGCGTAGCTAGCTTCTCTGAGCCGCAATCAACCACGACTGTATCGAAGAATTGATCGTGTACCACGCTTAAGCTGCTGTCATTCGCTGCTGTGATGGCATCAGCAAAGGCGGTGGCAAACGCATGGATACGAGTCGCAATACGCTTCACGCCACTTGGGCCATGATAGACGGCATACATACCAGCGAGATTGGCGAGCAATACCTGCGAAGTACAGATGTTTGAGTTGGCTTTTTCGCGGCGGATATGCTGCTCACGCGTCTGTAGCGCCATACGTAATGCGGTATTGCCTTGTGCGTCTTTAGATACGCCAATGATACGACCAGGTGCTGAGCGTTTTGCTTTATCAGAGAATGCAAAGTAAGCAGCATGTGGGCCACCAAAGCCCATTGGAATACCGAAACGCTGTGTGCTACCTAGTGCTACGTCCGCACCCATATCGGCTGGTGATTTTAATAACACCAAGCTCATGATATCACTGACGACACTGACGTAAGTCTTGTTTTCTTTTACGGCCGCGATGACGTCTGTTAAGTCTTTAACGTCGCCTTCTACGCCAACATACTGGAATAGCGCACCGAAATAGTCGCCTGATTTGGCCGTTTCAAAATCACCCACGACCACGTCCCAACCAAAGTATTTCGCACGAGTATTGATGACATCTAGCGTTTGTGGATAGACGCGCTCATCGACGAAGTACTGCGTTGACTTGCTTTTACTTACACGCTTTGACATCGCCATGGCTTCTGCTGCTGCCGTTGCTTCATCAAGCAGTGACGCACCAGCTAATTCAAGACCAGTCAAATCGATACAAACTTGTTGGAAGTTCAGCAATGCCTCCAAACGACCTTGAGCGATTTCTGCTTGGTAAGGGGTATAAGCGGTATACCAGCCTGGATTTTCAAGGACGTTACGCTGAATGACGGCAGGCATACGAACCGGAGAGTAGCCTTGACCGATATAGCTCTTATTGACGGTGATGTCATCTGCCATCGTGCGTAGTTTGGCAAGTGCCGCATGCTCACTCATTGCCACTGGCAAATCCAATTCTTTGTGCAAACGTACCGGCTCAGGCACAGTGTCATTGATAAAGCTTTGCATATCTTTATAACCAACAGCGCTGAGTAGGTCAGCTTGCTTGGTTTCGTTCGAACCTAAGTGGCGATAGACAAATTCAGCTTCGTTGAACAATCCTTGAAAGGTATCAAACGATGGGTTTTGAGAGATAGTCATGACAATCCTTGGTTAAGGGAGTAATAAACAAAATAGCAATTAAGAAAACATTGTGAGCAGTTAAGGAAACACTGTGAGCGGTACGTTATACGTAATGCACAAACTGTTTTTGGTCAAAGCGGAATTGGGTGTTGTAAACGCCATTGTCAGCACGCTCGCCTGCGCCAATCATCATAACGATATGATGGTCGTCGCTAAGATTGAGCAACGCTTTCATGGCAGGCTCATCAAAGCCGCCCATAGGACAGCTATCAAAACCATGAGCACGTAGTGCCAACATTAGGTTTTCGGCAGCAAGCGCGGTGTTATTGGTTGCCCAGTTTTTGGTATCCTCAAAGGTATAGTAAGGCGATTTGAGAGGGCCTTTGACGCGTCTGACCACTTGCGTGGCGCCCCATTTGGCAGCGGATATCACATTGGCAGGACCGCGCAAAAAGTCCAGCGTGACGACTTTGTTGTAGTAGTCTTTCACTTTCTTAGGGACTGGCTGATCAGGGTATTCGCGCAATATTTGCTGAGCATGCTCATGCCAGATGTCGGTGCGAGCAACGATAGCGATTAAGCGCGCCGATGTTTTTGCCGCGTTTTGGTTCATACAGTTTTTGATGGCGCGTTTGCGATTATCAGCATCATCGATAACATAAAACTCCCACGGCTGTAGGTTGCTAGAGTTTGGTGCTAGCATGGCCAAACGCAGACAGTCTGCCAGTACGTCGTCAGGGATGGGCGTGTCAGTAAAACGGCGCACGGAACGGCGTGATTCTACGATATCGCGAAAGGCTTGTAGCTGCGGTGTATGGTTTGGTGTGGCGATGGGGTCTTTATTATCGGTGTTGGTATTCATATTAGGATCCATGCTGAGAATTGGGTTATCAGTTTGCGTCGTTATTGATAGCACGTATTCATTGGAATTCGAAGAGGTGATCAATACGAGTCAATGAGATAACGCTTGAGAGCAATAACATCGGACGATAATGGTTTTTGGTGGTCTATATATAAAGCTGCTTTGTTATCAAAGGCGTCATCTATGAATCAACCTTGCTGATAAGAAAGGGGTATCAAATAGGAGATGTAGATACCCGCTTTTGCCAGTATCTACAAGTTTGGCTGCTATTTTGGTTTGGCTACTGTCTTTCTGCTATACAGAGGTGGTTATTATAATTCGCTTTCGTACTCGTCAGCGGTCATCAGTGCTTCATAGTCAGCGATGTTGTCAGGCTTCACTTTAAAGAACCAGCCTTCACCATATGGGTCAGAGTTGATGATTTCAGGATCATCTTCTAGTGCTTCGTTGATAGCGATGACTTCGCCTGAGATAGGCGCGTATACGTCAGAGGCGGCTTTTACTGATTCAACAACTGAGATTTCGTCGTCAACAGCGATAATATCGCCCACTTCTGGTAGCTCAACAAACACCACATCACCCAATAGGTCTTGAGCATGGTCAGTGATACCAACAGTGATCGTACCGTCGTCTTCTAGGCGCAGCCACTCGTGACTTGCAATATATTTTAGCTCTGCTGGGATGTTGCTCATGGTCTCTCTCCTAAATGATAGAGGTTAATTAACAAAAATAATGGAGGCTGGGCGTGTCGTCGTTTTTATCATTATGTCTAAAACGACAATGCGCTCTAATAATAAGATTTATAAGACCTACGAGTCAAACTGTTGCTTGCCGTTACGGACAAAAGGCAGCTTTAATACGCGTACATCGACGAATTTACCTTTGCCGCGTAGATCGACCTGTACGTGATCATCTTCTGATAAGCTGGCAGGCACGCGAGCAATCGCAATGGAGTTTTTTAGGCTAGGGGAGAATGTACCGCTGGTGATAAGGCCAGTTTGCTCATTGTTAGTGCCCTGATTGATAGTCACTGTCATGCCTTCACGCAATACGCCGCGCGTGGTCAATAGCAGACCTACTTGCTTCATAGCGGTGTTGTCTTCTTTTGCCTGCTTGCGTTTGCTGACCAAAGCGTCACGACCGACAAAGGCGCGATCGTCTTTTAGTGCAAGCGTCCAGCCCATATTGCACTCATAAGGGCTAACATTCTCATCCATGTCATGGCCATATAGGTTCATGCCCGCTTCCATACGCAAGGTATCACGTGCGCCAAGACCGGCAGGTTTGATGCCATTTGTTTTTAGCTGCTCAAAAAAAGCAGGGGCATCATCGGCATGCATAATGACTTCGACGCCATCTTCACCAGTATAGCCAGTACGAGCCACAAACCAATCGGTGCCTTCGATATCGGTCAAGTCAGCGCCAACGAAAGGTTTTAGCCCAGCTAAGGTATCTGCCCAGTTTGGTTTGGCTTGAGCCAGTTTCTCAATAGCATTTGGCCCTTGAACGGCGAGCATGGCAAGCTCAGGACGCTCGGTAATCGCAATATCAAAGCCTTCAGCGACTTTATTAAACTGTGCTAAGTCTTTGTCACGAGTGGCTGCATTGGAGACGATACGGTACTCAGTTTCCTCTGCATTCATCAGATAGACGATCAAATCATCGATGACGCCGCCTTGCTCATTGAGCATGCCAGAGTACAGCGCTTTACCAGCGGTAGTGAGTTTGTTGACATCATTTGCGAGTAGTTTTTGGAGCCATGCTTTAGTATCTGCGCCTTTGATATCTGTGACAACCATATGTGAGACATCAAACATACCGGCATCTGTCCGTACCGCGTCGTGCTCTTCGATTTGTGAACCGTAATGAATTGGCAATTCCCAACCAGAAAAATCGACCAATTTGCCCTCACTATCAAGATGAGACTGGTAAAAAGGGGTGCGCTTAGGGGTTTGGGTGTTGCTAGAGTCTTGAGAGTGGGTATCAGTCATAACAAATCCTTATGTGTACATCAGTCGTACTCGATAGAGTAGAGTGGTGTGCAACGTAAAAGTAGCGAGAAGCAATATTGCAAGGCGCAATATTACATCAAAGGGTGACACAGAAAGCAAAGATAAAGACGTAGGCCAAACAGACGCTGAACGTCGGTTTAAGCTAAAGCCCTATCTGTCCTGTGACCTGAGATTTTCAACACGCCTCATTTGTGAGCAATTATATAAAGCTCCAATGAATGATTGCGTATTTTCTCCCCTTCGGTGGGTAAGACGTCGTCCGTTCTTACCACTCTCCAGATTTGTTATGTCTGACGTTTGATAAAGTAGTGCGCTATGAGCGTGATGCTAGCAAACACTACCAAACAACAGTGACATGTGTTTTTCAGTCCTTTTACCTGAGCGATTGGCAGGGTGGATGCGCCTTCGGTGGTCGTATGGCAGTTGTCAGTTTGTATCACCAATAGGGTTTGATACAAAATCTGTGCCGACAGACTCTCTCCTGAAAAACGCTTTTATTATGAAAGGTTCAAAGCGCTTTTACAAGTCATCACCGCCATTAAAACAAATAAATTTGGCAAAAATGTGTGCTCATTAGGACATTTGCTCACCAAAGACGCTTAGCAAGATAGTGTTTTTTATCTCTATCAGCCGTTTTGAGAATCAATAAAATGATGTATGGGCGCAAAAATTACCATAGCAACACGCAAAGCGACTACTGGTGTTTGCCTGAAATATGCTAACCTACGACCATAGTTTCTGATAGGTGGTTTTTATGCATTGCGATATTTATAAATTTCCCAAACATGACGACATGTATGTATATATTGCGCGCCCTGAATATCCTGATGATACCGATGAGATCAAAGATTGGCTTGGCGTACTGCCAAAGGACTTTCGTGCAGGGTTGGGCCGTAGCCAGTTTGTCATGCATCTTGATTTGGCGGCGACGCCCACTCTGGCGCGTGTTGATAAAGAAGAAGTACTGGCAAAGCTAGCGTCCCAAGGTTATTTTGTGCAGATGCCACCGCAAGATGTCATGCGCCGCCAAGCAGAGCTACGCGCTCGTGAAGCGCAGGACAATATCTACGACTAGATACATTTTACCACTAGATAACATTGACGATTGGTACGCTTATTGATAAGACGGTTGTGGCAAGATGATTGAGAGAATGGTCTTTACAATGCCATGGACAAAACACTCATGACACATTTGGTCACATGCATTTGGGTAGAAAGTCGTGATAAACTGACACCCCATGACATCCACATAAAAAAATACAGATAGAAACGCACATGATGTGTGCATCGATACTGTATTTGATCTTATTTTGGTACGACAGAACGCACCATACACTGCTAGGCACATAACGTGTCAACGGTGATAAACGCAGGTAGTGAAACACGTATGGATTGGTTAAAAAATATTTTGCACAGCTTACCATTAGAATCTATTAGTGACATTCTCGGTGAGATTGCTATTTGGTGGGGCCAAATGGTGAAAGATGTACCGCCCGCCGATTTGCCAATGTATGCGTATCTTGGTGGTTCCATTTTGGTATTGGTGTTATGGTTGCTAGTCGCTCGCATATTGCCAAAACCACTGGGCGGTATGAGTTGGATGATACTGTTTGCAGTGTTATTGGCACCCGGCACAGCGCTTGGTGACTCTAGTGAAATTGCACCAGCCAGTATCAGCGTCGTCTACGCTGTTATGATGAAGGACTTTGCAGGCGCGATTGCCAATATGCTGCCAATATTGGTGGTACTGGTCATCGGTTTGTTTATCGGTTTTATGTGGCAGCTGATACGCGGCGCATTCGCATCGAGCTTGGACAAAGCCCGCAGCCGTACGGCAGAGGATACGCAAGCGACAATGCAACTGACGACCGGCAGTTATTTGGCAGAAGGTTCTACGTTGACTGAGCAGTCTGATGATACGGCCCTAGCCGCTAAGCCTGAGAGCAGTAATACTAAAAGTCATGTTGACTTAAAAAAACAGAATGGCTTGTCTAAGAATACTGATGCTGACAATCGCTAAAACGCTGAAGTCTGTTTGTACGGTGTAATAAATAAGCAGGCGAGCCAGTAAAGTAATCGAGTAATGATAAAAAAAGACACCCATGCGTGTCTTTTTTTATGCCAAATCGTCTGGCAACCTTATGAATTATTGAGAATTATGAGAGGCACCCAACCATTGCTCACAAAGGCGAACGCATGAGTATTTTGGCAATGCCTCAGGCTGTGCTAATCTAATTTATCTTTTATTCATTATCAAATTTTTAGTTCTACTTATTTATAACCATATATTCATAACAATTTATCTATAACAACAATCGAGACCTGATTATGAACAAGCAAACCTTTACCGGCACTCAAAATTATATCGCCACAGACGATTTACAACTGGCAGTGAATGCGGCCATGACATTACAAAAGCCGCTCCTTATCAAAGGTGAACCTGGTACGGGCAAAACCTTACTTGCCGAAGAGGTTGCTGAGAGTCTAGGGATGCCACTGATTACGTGGCACATCAAGTCGACGACTAAAGCCGAGCAGGGTTTATACGAGTACGATGCGGTATCGCGCCTACGTGACTCGCAGTTGGGTGATGACAAGGTTTATGAGATTGGCAATTACATCAAGCCGGGCAAGCTGTGGGATGCCTTCACTAGCACCGAGCGCAGCGTACTACTAATCGATGAGATCGATAAAGCCGATATCGAGTTCCCTAATGACTTGCTGCATGAGCTCGATAAGATGTCGTTTTATGTGTATGAGACGGGCGAGACCATTACCGCCGCGCAGCGTCCAGTAGTAATCATTACATCAAACAATGAAAAAGAGCTGCCCGATGCGTTTTTGCGTCGTTGCTTCTTCCATTACATCGACTTTCCAGAAGAGCAAACCATGCGCCAAATCATAGAGGTGCATTTCCCCGATATTCAGGAAAAATTGATCAACGACGCGTTGGATATATTCTACAAGCTGCGCAATATCCAAGGCCTTAAAAAACCACCATCAACGTCTGAATTGGTCGATTGGTTGACGTTATTGCTCGCTGATGACATGGCGCAGGATGAGTTAGAAGAAAACTTACGCGGCGAAAAATCCATTCCGCCATTATACGGTGCATTGCTGAAAAACGAAGCCGATGTGAATTTACTACAGCGTTTTGCCAATATGATGCGTCGTTAAGCGCGTCTAAGTGTTCAGTGCTTTTTTTGTTTTACGTCAATCAGTGGTGCGTCTCTTATGTTCATAAAACTATTCTATACCTTGCGGACTTACGGCGTACCAGTCAGTACGCGTGAGCTGCTTGATCTTAATGCCGCGTTAGATAAGGGCCTGATGATGCAGCCGCATCCTGAAGATCCAGCACTGGCGACTTTTGCGAGCCGTGAGGATATGTATCGGCTGATTCGGCTGTGCATGGTCAAAGACGAGCGCCATTTTGATAAATTTGATCGGGCAATGGCAGACTATTTTGAAGGGGTGGATAGCCTTGATATGGATGCGCTGTTGGCTAAGCTGACCGATGTGCCTAAAGAATGGCTCGATCTAAAGCTCGATCCAAAAAACTTAACCGAAGAGCAAAGACGCCTGCTCAAAAAATACGGCTCGCTTGAGGAGCTGATGAAAGCGTTAGAGGAGCGGTTACAAGAGCAAAAAGAGCGTCACCAAGGTGGTAGTAAATGGGTGGGGACAGGTGGCACCTCGCCATTTGGTGCTTATGGCGACCATCCAGAAGGGGTGCGCGTCGGCGGTGAATCGCGTAAACGTAGCGCGGCGAAAGTCTGGGAGCAGCGTAAATATCGCAATCTTGATGATGATAATCAACTTGGTACCCGCCAAATCCAAATGGCACTACGCAACCTACGTCAGTTTGCGCGCACAGGCAGCGCTGACGAGCTCGATATTCATGAGACCATTAAACGTACTGCCAAAAAGGGCGTGCTTGACATACATATGCAAGCCGAGCGCCGCAACCGTGTCAAAGTATTAATGCTATTTGACGTAGGCGGTAGTATGGATATCCATGTTGAAGCACTTGAGAAATTGTTCTCTGCGGCAAAGAATGAATTTAAAACATTAGAGTTCTTTTATTTTCATAACTGCCTATATGACTATGTATGGAAAGACAATAATCGTCGCCATAGCGCACTGATGCCAACGTTTGAGCTACTCAATAAATATGGGCGCGAGTATCGCGTCATCTTCGTCGGTGATGCATCGATGTCGCCCTATGAGCTGATGACCGTGGGCGGTAGTGTCGAGTATATGAACAATGAAGCCGGTATTGTATGGCTAAGGCGTGTACTTGATCATTTTGATAAAGTGGCGTGGCTCAATCCTGAAACCCCAAGCTATTGGCAGTACACGCAAACCATCGTTGAGATCAAAAAGCTATTCGAAGATAAGATGTATCCGATGACCTTGCATGGTGTTGAGGAAATGACCCAGTACATGGCGCGGTAGTATTAGTCTACATTGGACGAGTAATATGAAAAAAGCACTTAAGACGATGTGATCGTTTTAAGTGCTTTTTTATGTTAATTTAAATGCTTTTTTATGTTAAGTAGTGCCAATTTTGAGAAGGCATATTAGTGACAAATGCTATGGTGACGATAGATGCTAGCTTTTGTTTTCAACCAGTCCAATCATTACGCCCATCTCTTTTTTGTCTTGCTTATCGATACTGGGTGCATACAGTGCTGAGGCAATGCCGCCATCCAAAAACAGCGCATTTGGACAATCTAACTCGTCTTTGAATAGAGTCGCAAACTGATAAAACGTCACAGGCTCATCTGTATTGACGAATTGTATGCTGCCATCGTCACAAATGCCTGCACCATTACGCAGTTTGATGGAGGTACTATCAGGATTGAACTCGGGATGTATCTCATCATTGATGACTAGCATAGGACCAGATTGCGTCGCATACCAAGGCTGTGCGTTGCCATTGTTTATCTGTTCATCTAAAGCGTGGCTTTCGGTGATTTGTACGTGACCAGTTTTGTCCCACCACATAACGCCATTGGGTAATAAATGAAAATTGCCACCACCTTCTTTTAGATTGAGCGATTTGACTTCTTTGCCTTTGATGACGGTGTAACCAATTGGTGCATAGTTTTCGTTGTACATTCCTGCATTCATGGCAAAGTTTAGAGTTTCAGTCTTTGGTAAAGTAGATAGCAACGTATCAAAGGTTAGTAGTGATTGGTCATTAGAGGCTTGCCAAAACAGCTGCAGTGAATAACGATCGCTTGTTAATCCACTTGCATCCACGCGGCACACGCTATAAGTAAATGGCGAGTCTTTTGTCTGACATGACCAGTTGTCTGTGTCGCTATTGACAGTCTCAGTATTGGTCTGCTGGCAAGCGCTAAGGCCAAGCGCAAGCACTATCAATGATAACAATAAGGTCAAAATGGAGGTTGGCATCAATCACACGTCTTTTAACATAGTGGTATTTGTGGTTTGCTACTGATTCATATATAAATCTTGGGTACTCGCTTTTAGTCGCTACTGGGCGGATAGTCACGGAAGGTGTTATTCACATTGCCGATGAGCTGCCCGCCATCGGTTGTGATCGTATGATCGGTGCTGTAGGGGGAGCTGTATCCAGCGCGATGTTCGGTTGGTGCGCCAGTCTCTTTACCTTTATCACGAGAGTCTTTGTTATAAGCAATGAGCGCATCATTATTGGCTAAGAAACTATCAGGATTGGCCATCACCCACATTTGATTGAAAATATCCGCACGCGCGCTATTATCAAGTAATGCGCCCTTATCCGTAAAGTAGAAAAACTTAGACAGTAGCTTAATCTGCCCGTCATCTAGACGGCGGGCGATATGATAAGGTTGTAGCTGACTCGGATGCTGTAAGCCCACCGCGCCGACGATACTGGCCAATGATTTGAGTGTGTTTTTATGGAAGCTTGCCACACGCTCTGCTTTGCTAGGGACATCGAGCGCCTTTTGACGGTAAGGGTCTTGGGTAGCGACGCCCGTTGGGCACGTATTGGTATGGCAAGAGCGCGACTGAATACAACCAACCGCAAACATAAAGCCACGCGCCGAGTTACACCAATCGGCACCTAGCGCAATCATCCGTGCAATATCAAACCCTGAGACAATCTTGCCACTGACGCCAAGTCTGATCTTGTCACGAATGCCTGCACCGACCAAAGTATTGTGAACAAGCAAAAACCCTTCGACCATCGGCATGCCGACATTGTCCATAAACTCAACAGGCGCCGCACCTGTACCGCCTTCGGCACCATCAATAACAATAAAATCAGGATAGTTGTCCGTCTCGATCATGGCTTTGACAATCGCCATAAACTGCCAAGGCTGACCCACGCATAGCTTGAAGCCAACAGGCTTGCCACCAGATAATTCGCGTAGCTGCTGCCAAAAGGCGACAAGCTCACGCGGTGTACTAAACGCGGTGTGCGAAGCGGGCGAAATACAGTCTTGACCCGTCGGCACTTGGCGAGTATCGGCAATCTCTTGAGTGATTTTGCTCGATGGCAACACGCCGCCTTTACCCGGTTTGGCACCTTGCGACAGCTTGATCTCGATCATTTTGACTTGTGGATCGACAGCTTTTTCGGCGAAAGACTGTGGGTCAAAATTGCCTTCGGCATCACGGCAGCCAAAATACCCTGTACCTAACTCCCAAATCAGATCACCACCGAACTTACGATGATAAGGGCTGATCGCGCCTTCGCCCGTATCATGTGTAAATCCGCCTATTTTTGCGCCTTGATTGAGTGCCATAATGGCGTTTGCGGACAGACTGCCAAAACTCATCGCGGAGATGTTGAATACCGACATATCATGCGGCTGCTTACAACGCTCGCCGCCAACAGTGATACGAAAGTCTTTGTTTTCTAACGGCTGGCTAACGGCGGATTGCAAAAACCATTCTTTACCATGAGTATAAAGATTGTCTAGCGTACCAAACGCATTGGTATCGCTGACGTTCTTTGCCCGCTGATACACTAGCGCGCGCTGCTGGCGTGAAAATGGCACCTGCTCTTTGTCATCTTCAAGCAAATACTGACGAATCTCAGGACGAAAATCCTCTAGTACGTAGCGTATATGTCCTGCTATCGGGTAGTTTTTTAGCACTGAATGCTTGGACTGAATCAGATCATAAATACCGAGTCCTACGCCAAAACCTCCAATCACAATTAGCCAACCGTGCATCAGCAGCAATCCGGCTAATAATAGACAAATGGCTGCACCCAGTGTGCTATAGCGCAGCAGCAGCCCGACAAAATACGGCGAGCTGGTTTTGGGTTCAGGGTTCAGATTGGTACGGGATTCAGGCATAACGAGGCTCAACAGTCACTGTAAATATAGATAATACGTTCAAATTTGTCGCGTACATCATACACTGATGCTATCGCCAAGTCGGTATCATTGGGTAACAGTATACTAATGCTGGCAAATTTTAGCAGGTGATTCTGACTAATATTTGCTCATCCTCTATAGCATCAAACGTGATCGCAACGGGTAAAAACTGCTCAATGAGCCATGCTTGGGTTTTGCTATGCTCGCTAATAACCCGCGCGCTAAACGCACCGCCGCCTGCTAAGGCTAACAGTAATAGCAGCTGATCGGTCAAATATTCATCAATCAGCGCATCGGTGTCAAACAAATAACGCTTTACTAAGCCTGACAAACGACCACCTATCTTTTCTGCTGAGCTGCGTTTTTCTCCTAGTAATGTAAATATTTCAGAGTGATATTCTTTGTGATTTTGGATACTAATACTCTCGTGAGTGACTTTTGCATAGCAGGTATTGCCTTCACCAATGCCGTATAATTTATTACCGCGTGTTGTGATAAGCGCCTCATCCATACCCGCTTCAATCAACGCGGCTTTGGCGCTGGCAAGCTCACGCAGGCAGATATCGTATTCTAGATTGAGCACGCTTGCGACCAGCTCCGTGCTGACAAGCTTACCGCGTTCCGTGAGGTCTAATCGTGAAGCATTAGCACGGCGCACAAATGGCGCAACAGTTGCTTTAATCGCGCCGCCGCCGATAGGGGCAAAGCCCGCTTGCACGCACTCAATCTCGACCTGCATGCCGAGCTTGGCAAGTAGCGGCACAAAGGCGTGCTGCAAAAAGTCGGTGGTTGGCGCTAACGGATTGTGCGTGCCGCCTATGATGGTAACGGTGGACTTGTTGCTTGAGTCAGCATTGGCAAAGAGTAGGGCAGGCAGTAGCGTCTGTAACACCAGACTGGTACTGCCTGCCGAGCCGATATCGAAGGTATAATCGCCCGCTTGCACGGTGCTTGGCGTAAAGGTGAACGCCATACTACCTAAATGAGCGCCCGATACGCTAGCGTTTGATATCTGTTGTGACGCTTGTACACACATCAAATGCTGACGCATCAATCCGGGTTTGGCGCGTCCAGCACGAATATTGGTGATTTCAATCGGTGTGCCTGTGAGCATCGATAATGACAGTGCCGTACGAATGATTTGTCCACCGCCTTCGCCTGTGCTGCCGTTGATTTTTAGGGCTTTACGTGTTGATGCTGGCATGATAAATGTCTTTATGATTTGTAAGACTATTGATTGGTAGTGTCGTTAATGGGCATAATAAAATGCTTCCCAATACTTTTCGGGTCGCATTTAAAATAAGATTGAAACCGACTGTCAGTGTCTGGTGGTAAGGTCTAAATGGTGCATTGTGCCAAGTGCCATGTGCGGGGCATAAGTGGTAAAAAATGCGCCTGCCCACAACGCGTAGCAGCCACGACAGTATATTTTCAACCCCCTGCTGTGGGTCGCGGGGTCTGACACTCGCCCAGTCGATTTCAAAAGGGTGGTCTGTCCATTATCAGACAGACAAAGCTAAAAAAGGTTTAATGAGCTAGGTAAGCGCCTAGTCCACAAGGTCAATTTGCCAGTTGTTGGCTTGAATGACAATGTTAAGCTGACGTAGCTTCATGGCAATATCGTCCGCCTGCTTTTGCAATGCGCCGACCGAGACCATCACTTGCCATTTAATCTCACGCGGGCTATAGCGATCGACCTCGGTTTCGGTCGCGGCTATCGACTCGGTCAATAGCTTGTGGCGCATCTCAAGGGTGTCGCGCTCAACGAGCAGCGCCAGCATCGATTGATTGTTGTCCGTCAGCGCCACCGCGTTGGTACGCTGGATACGGGCGATAAGCGCGGACAGCTCGGTAATCAGCTGGCTTGCGTCCATCAATAGCTGATTGGGGTCTTCGCTTGGCGTATCGCCATCTTGGACTTTTACATTGCTGCGAATGCGTCCTTTGATTTGCGCCAGCTTTTTTTGCATATCACTGCGGATAAGTAGGGCTTCTGCGAGTTTCATTTTAGTTTTCCTTAAATTCTATTTTTCATTCTAATGAAATGTTTCATAAATGAAGAGGTTATTTCAAGGATAAACTCAACTTCTTCTTCGATAACTTGAGAGTCATGTTTGACGTAATCGTTTTGATACTTAGTAAAATAATCAATTAGCTTTACAAACATATTTACTAGTTCTCGGGAGCCATTATTCCTCTTAATAAATGTACCAATATCAGTAAGCTGATTTTCTAAAGACTTGGAATTTCCTAGTATTTCTTTTACTAATAGCTCTAACGATAGTCGAAGGTCATCTAACAAGTTTCTCTCAAATATATTTCCTTTATATTTTTCTAAAGCATAGTTATATTGTTCTAGGGATTTAGTATAGTCATCTAACCAAAATCTAGTTTCATCTACTAAAATTTCATTGACCGTGTCTATGTCAGTATTCAAACCTTTAAAGCGTGTCAACAGCTTGATCTTAAGATCTCTAACTTCAGGTAAGTCTTTAATTTCCGGATGCTCGCAAAGTTCTTTTATGATTTTAAATTGTTGTTTAGGGTTAAACGAGCTTAAGTTTTTCTTTAAGGCATACCTTTTATTAGGTGTGGATACTGTAAAGGGATAACTTGTATAAGGAATATCAGTGTTATAGTCAACTGCGTATGCTGCAAATAAACTAGCAATTTTAGAGCCTGATAAGCCTTTCTCGGTGCTACCTAGAATATCACCTGCTGTTTCAATAAATGTCTGGGGAATCATATTTAGCCTTATTTTTTGGATTAATTAATATAGGTTAAAGTAATATAATTAACTGATTTTTTTAAATATTTTGGTTTAACCCTTCACACAAACCACTTGCCGCAAGGTATGTACCACTTCCACCAAGTCACTTTGTGCGCTCATCACGTCTTCAATATTTTTGTACGCCGCTGGGATTTCGTCAATCACGTTTGCGTCTTTACGACATTCTACGCCTTTGGTTTGGGCGATTTGGTCATCAATAGTAAAGACTTTTTTCGCCTCAGTGCGTGACATCACGCGACCTGCGCCATGCGAGCAAGAGCAAAACGATTCTTCGTTGCCTTTACCTTTGACGATAAAGGATTTTGCGCCCATCGACCCTGGGATGATGCCGTATTCGCCGACGCGTGCGCGCACTGCGCCTTTACGCGTGACAAAGACTTCCTCGCCGTAGTGCTCTTCTTTTGCCACATAGTTGTGGTGACAGTTGACCGCTTTTACCGCAGCATCGAACGGTTTTGGCACGATGGTGCGTAGCGCTTGGATGGCTTTTTCCATCATGATTTCGCGGTTTTTAAAGGCAAAGCGCTGCGCCCAGCCAACCGCAAACCAATAATCGTCAAAATGTTCAGTCCCCTCAGCAAAATACGCCAAATCTTTATCAGGCAGGTTAATAAACCATTTGCGCATGTCCTCACGCGCCAGCTCAATAAAGTAGCGCCCGATGGCATTGCCCACGCCGCGTGAGCCTGAATGCAGCATAATCCACACCTGATTGGTCTCATCAAGGCACACCTCAACAAAGTGATTGCCTGTACCCAGAGTGCCCAAATGCTTTAGATTGTTGGTGTTTTTTAGTTTGGGATGCTTTTGGGTCAGATAATTAAAATCATCGACCAGCGTACCCCAGCCATTCATCACGGTATCATCAGGGTTCGCCCACGCGCCCACGTCACGGCGCGAGCCGCGACCGCGTGTCTTGCTGCGTCCATGCGGAATGGCTTTTTCCAGCTCGGTGCGCAGACCGTGCAGGTTGTCGGGCAAATCATCTGCGGACAGCGTGGTCTGCACCGCCATCATGCCGCAGCCGATATCCACGCCGACCGCTGCTGGGATAATCGCTTCTTTGGTCGGCAGCACCGTACCGATGGTCGCACCGATACCGACATGGACATCAGGCATCACCGCGAGCCACTTATAAATAAAGGGCATCTGTGAGGCTTTAATCAGCTGGTCGTGGGCTCTTGGGTCGACAGGCACGCCTTTGGTCCATAGGCGGATAGGGGTGCCACCGTCTTGAATGATATTGTGATTGATAGGCTGCATAGTGTCTCCTTAGTTTTTTATAAAAATGTTCTGTCTGTACTTTATATACTGCTAAGGGTGTGCCAGTTTTTGGGAAAGATAGTTTTTATTTTTATAAGCATTTGATATTGAATAATAAAAAACATTTTAAATTCTTTTTTTATAAAAAAATGGACTTTAATCAAGTAAATAAAGATATAATTTATTCTATAAATATAGCTTTTATTCTATAAAGGAATTGTGTGTAATGGTGAAGGTTCAATATAAAACAAAGCATAACGTTGTCTCTAACAAACGCTTATTCAGCATGGCGATTTTACTAGGCGTGAGCATCAGCAGTTGTTTTGCTGCGCCGTCTTTGGCATCGCTACGCGGCAATTATCAGACCTCGATACAAGTTGCGCCCACCATGCAAATGCCATTGCCCAAGCCGCCCGCAGCCCTATTTGACAGCGTGCGCTATGACAGTGACGGCATGTCGCTCGCCGCCTTTGTCACGCCCGATCCAAACGATGGCGACAAGCATCCTGCTATCGTTTGGATAACGGGCGGTGAGTCCAACACGCTGGCGGACTTTTGGCGCAAAGGCTCAAGGCAAAATGACCAAACCGCCAGCCCATATCGTGATGCTGGCGTGATCATGATGTTTCCCACCTTGCGCGGTGGCAATGACAATGCGGGCAATATCGAAGTGAATTATGGTGAAGTCGATGATGTCATCGCGGCGGCAGAATATTTGGCGACCCTGCCATATGTCGATAGCAGCCGTATCTATTTGGGCGGGCACAGTACGGGCGGCACGCTCGCGCTATTGGTCAGTGAGGTGGCGAGCAGCACGCATCCTGAGTTGTTTAAAGAAGTGATTAGCTTTGGCGCTACGCAAGAGACGATGTTTTTGCAAGAGGTTGACTTTACTGGTGATGAGCAACGCGAAATGGATTTGCGTGCGCCTGCAAACTGGACGAATGATATTCGCATGCCGACGTGGATTATTGAGGGCAAGCGTGACGGTAACTATCGCGACCTAAAGCCGATGTGTGATAAGAACAAAAGCCCCATGCTGCACTGTGCGTTTATTGCACGGCACGAGCACTTTAGCGTGCTGTATCCGTTGAATCGTCACCTTGCGCAGCAGATTATGGCAGACGAGCCGTTGTCTATTGACAGTATGAAGTCGTGGGCAATCAAAAAGTAACATCAAAACCAATAAGCCAAGCGCATTATTATGAGTAAAAGCAACATGATTAAATGTCATAAAACCGCCGTTATCGGCTTTCTCGGTACGACCTTGGACAACGGCTTTAATGACAAACGTTGGCAGCGCTGGCGGCCGAGCGTCAGCCTGTGCCTGCATGATGACCTGCTGGTCGATGAGCTGCATATCCTCTATAGCAAGCGCGACAAGCGACTGTTCAACGTCATCGTTGATGATGTGGCGCAGGTCAGCGCCAATACCAAAGTCATTGGGCATCGGGTGACGCTGGCGAGTCCGTGGGATTTTGCCGATGTCTATGCTGAGCTGTATGACTTTGTCACAGGCTTCGCCTTTCGTGAAGACACAGACTATCTGCTGCATCTGACCACAGGGACGCATGTGGCGCAGATTTGCTGGTTTTTGCTGGTTGAGGCGGGGTTTTTGCCTGCCGATTTGATTCAGACCTCGCCGTGTCCCAAGCCTGACCAATACGACCCACAAGGGCGCTATCAAGTCATTGATTTGGACGTGTCGCGTTATGACAGTTTGCGCGCGCGTTTTGAGGCCGAAAAAGCCCAGCATTGGCAAACCTTACAAGCCAATCTTGTTACCCAAAACGCCGCCTATCAACAGCTGATTGCTGATATTGAAAAAGTCGCCACGCGCTCCAACGCGCCGATTTTATTGATGGGCGCGACAGGGGCGGGCAAGTCGCAACTGGCAACGCAAATCTATACGCTCAAGAAAAACAAAGCCAACAACAAACAGGCACTCGGCGCGTTCGTCGAAGTCAACTGCGCCACCTTGCGCGGCGATACGGCAATGAGCGTGCTGTTTGGTCATGTCAAAGGCGCGTTTACGGGCGCGGCGTCGAGCCGTGAGGGGCTACTCAAATCAGCGGACGGTGGCTTGCTGTTTTTGGATGAAATCGGCGAGCTGGGGCTGGACGAACAGGCGATGCTCTTGACTGCGCTTGAGGCGCAGCGCTTTTATCCGCTCGGTAGCGATACGCCCATTGATGTGTCGTTTCAGCTGATGGCAGGGACGAATAAGGATTTGCGCCAAGCGGTCGCGGACGGCGAATTTCGTGCCGACTTGTTTGCGCGTCTGAACACGTGGACGTTTTTTTTACCGTCGTTAAAAGACCGTATCGAGGACTTACCCGCCAATATTGATTACGAGCTGGCGCGTCTGGGCAGCGAGCAGCAGTACCAGTACCGCTTTGAGCCTGAGGCGCGTGCGTACTTTGAAGACTTTGCCATGAGTTCTGAGGCGACGTGGCAGGGCAACTTTCGTGATTTAAGCGCCAGTATGACGCGCTTAACGACATTGTGCGAGGGCAAAGTGATTCGTATGCCCGATGTTAAGGCAGAAATCACCCGCCTTAAGCATCTGTGGGCATTACCTAGTAGCGCGCAACATCAAGTGGACAAGGCGGATACGCCCAGCCTAACTGAGCAGCAAGCGCACGCAGATACGGTGCTGAGCCGCCATCTATCAAGCGACGACAAAGACGCGCTCGACCCGTTTGATGCGGTGCAGCTGGCGTATGTGATTGAGGTCTGCTATCAGCACAGCAGCCAAGCGGCGGCAGGGCGCTATCTGTATGCCAACTCCAGAAACCAGCTAAAAAGTAACAATGACAGCGACCGACTGCGGAAGTATCTGCTAAAGTTTGGGCTGAGGTTTGATGGATTAAAACGATAATATTAAAAAGGAGAGGATATGAATAACACAGGATTTGTCGCAGGAACGCTCGTTCATACGGATAAAGGGTTAGTGCCGATTCAGGATATCAAAGTGGGCGACCTCATTTTATCAAAGCCTGTATCCTCTAAGTCTGAAGATGGTAGTGGTGATATAGAGTACAAACCCGTACTCAGCACTTTTAAATCACCCAGTAAGAAACGCATCTTTAAAGTTGAGTATTTTAATGAGACCGCTGATGCGCGAGGAGAAAAGGGTAGCAATTATATCTTATGCACCAGCAATCACCCATTCTGGGTAACTCGCCAGCCTAAAGATTTAGAGGGTGAATGGCTATCGGCGGAGCGCTTGCCAGCTGGATATCTAACCTCTGCTCATGGTGATACGATTGCGCTTGATGATTACTCGTTCATCCCTGTGCGTACCTTGCCGAACTTCCCTGAAGGTACAGCTTATACTCAAAGTATTGAGGAACATGACTTATGGGAGACAGACGGTCTGGTTCAGTTTGTGAGATTTACGGATGATGGCTACCAGTTTGTCAGTTTAGCCAATACAGAAGAAGCGTTCAAAGAAGAGATCAAAACCGTTAATATGCAAACTTCCGATGCCAAGTTGGTTATTAATGAAAGGGCACCTTTTATTGTAGACCCTGAGCTTTATAAAACATTGAATGTGAGGTTTAGTCAAGATAAAGATCCTGCTACACACACAATTGGTAAGTTTATAAAAGAAATGTATTCGCCTTTAATTTTTGATGGAAGGGTAGTCAAGGATAACAGTATTGGTGATGAAAAGTTATTTGAAAAGGCTCTAGCTAACATTGAAAGATATGGTAATGCAACAGGATTGTTAGAGAGCAGTATTCACGAGCAGATGCAACGCTATAACGATGTCTGTCCTAACCCTTATGAGGATCATGTCTATAATATAGAAGTGGCAGATCATCATACATATTTTGTTGGACACGATGCGGTGTGTGTAAACGCTACAAACTCGTAGGCATCATCCATGCTAACCTAACCCAAAACCACAATAACAATAATAATAGGAAAACGCATGCCCACCGACACCCGCCCGATTCTCGTCTTTGATGTTAATGAAACCTTGCTCGATATCAGTACCCTTACGCCTTTATTTAGCCGCCTTTTTAATGATGGCAGCATACTGCGCGAATGGTTCGCCCAGCTGGTGCTGTACTCGCAAACCCTGACCTTATCAGGACTGTATACGCCGTTTGGTGAGATTGGGGTCGGCGCGCTGCGGATGGTTGCTGATATTCATGGCGTTGAGATTGCCGATGCCGATATTGACGAGCTAAAGACGCGCATGGGCAAGATGCCCGCGTATGCCGATGTCGTGCCCGCGCTGACGCTGCTTAAGGAGGCAGGCTTTCGACTGGTGACCTTGACCAATTCAGAGTCCAGCGAGTCACCGCCACCGCTAGAAAAGGCGGGGTTGAGCGAATTTTTTGAGCGCTCATTTCATATTGAGGCGGTGCGTCAGTTTAAACCCGCACCTGCGACTTACAATCTGGTCGCCGAGGCACTGTCTGTGCCTACATCCGAGCTGTGTTTGGTCGCTTGCCATCTGTGGGATACGATAGGCGCGCAGGCAGCAGGCTGTCAGGGCGCGTTTTTATTGCGTCCGCACAATGCGTTATTGCCCGCCAACAACGTACCAACGCCCGATTATATGGCGGATGACTTACGCACATTAGCGCAGCAAATCATTGCGCAAAACACCGACTCATAACGCCCAAAAAGAAACATCAAACAAGCCATCCAAACAGGTGGCTTTTTTATATCTGATAAAACAGTTGGGTGTGAGGCCGCTTATAAAACTAGTGCTTTAGCAGTAGTAGGCTTCTTTGTCTTTTAGCGCGTCTTGCAAATAAGCAACCAGTTGTTTGAGCTTTTGGTCAGGCTGGCGCGCTTTGGGATACACCGCGTACATACCCATGCGCTTGCGCGTGAAGGGCTGCAAAATCTGCGTGAGGCGCTGCTCTTGTAACGCGTTATAGACCAAGGCTTGCGGCAAAAAAGCAATGCCCAAATCACTAAGCGCGGCGTGCTTGATAGCGCTTAAATGATTGCTATAAAAGCGTCCATAGACAGGCAACAGCAGCTCAGCACCATCCTCATATAACGGCCACAAGTCGCTACTGGTGTTATCAAATTTATAAATCAGGCAATCATGATTTTGCAGTTGGGCGGGGGTTTGCGGCGTACCATATTTGTTGAGGTAATTTTGGGTGGCGCAAATCACCCATTGACTGTCTATCAGGCGTTTGACAATCAAGGAGGAGTCTTCAAGCTCCGCCGTTCGGATGGCCAAATCAAAGCCATCTTCGACCAAATCAATCAAACGGTTGGTGATGTATAGCTCTACGGTTATCTCAGGATATTTTTTACAAAATTCAGCGATAGCCGTGCTGAGTAGTAAGTCAGAAGAGACCACAGGGGCGGTGACGCGGATATAGCCTTTCATGTTTTCGCCGTAGCCTGTGACAGCATTTTCCGCTTCTTGAAAGGCAAGCTGAGCCAATTTGGCTTTGTGATACAGCGTTCGGCCGGCATCGGTCAAGCTGAGTTTTCGGGTGGTTCGGTAGAGCAGTTGTGCATTTAAGTTGGCTTCTAGGCGCGCGATACGTTTGCTCACTACAGAATTGGTCAGCGCCAGTTTGTCAGCAACTTTGGAAAAAGAGCCTTCATCGACTACCAAAACAAACAAAACCATGTCATCAGCTTTAATCATACCGATTCTCTAATCAGGGTAATATATTTCGTATTATAGCAAAAAAGGAAAATAACCTTGTCTGATCATGCTGTTTATCTTTGCACTTGTAAAGCGTAGAGTGTGTGAATTCTACCCTAAGCACAATGAGGCTGTTAATCTGAGCGATTGAGTGGCTGTATGTAAGGACTGTGTTTAAGGGCGGCGTTTAAGAGTGGTGTTCAAGGATGCACAGACGATAACAGGGAGAGGGAATTTTGAATCAGACTGTCTAT
The DNA here is from genome assembly GCF_018336615.1 of Psychrobacter pacificensis. Taxonomy (NCBI): domain Bacteria; kingdom Pseudomonadati; phylum Pseudomonadota; class Gammaproteobacteria; order Moraxellales; family Moraxellaceae; genus Psychrobacter; species Psychrobacter pacificensis. The sequence goes on from NZ_CP048752.1 coordinate 1,145,128, forward strand.
GGGTTACTTGCCCTATTGCCAATCATACTCAGTGGCATATTTCTTATTGGTCTACAATGGTCGGCCAAAAAAACCATGCCGATCATTTTGGCGGTGACTGCCGCGCTCGCACTTTTTATTTGGGACATGACGTTTAACCGCGTGTCGTCCTCTATTCTTCAAGGGACCGTGATTACGATATCGGTATTGTGGATCGTATTTGGTGCGCTGTTCTTATTAAATACTCTAAAACACACGGGCGCTATAGCAGTGATTCGTGCAGGTTTTATCAACGTATCGCCTGACCGCCGAGTGCAAGCCATCATCATTGCATGGTGTTTTGGTACGTTTTTGGAAGGTGCATCGGGCTTTGGCACACCGGCTGCAATTGCGGCACCGCTGCTGGTCGCGATAGGGTTTCCTGCATTGGGTGCGGTGCTTATGGGGATGATGATCCAAAGCACGCCCGTATCGTTCGGGGCGGTCGGTACGCCGATTGTTATTGGGGTGAATAAGGGTCTAGATACCGTGGCCATCAGTGCGCTGCTGGCGCAAGAAGGCATGCAATGGGAAGAATTTTTACAACTGATTACCACCCAAGTGGCGATTATTCACGGTGTGATTGGGACGTTTATGCCGCTGCTGATGGTGATGATGCTCACCCGCTTTTTTGGTAAAAATAAAAGCTGGAAAGAAGGCTTAGCCATTTGGCCCTTTGCCATCTTTGCAGGGTTGGCCTTCACTGTACCTTACGCTTTAACGGGCATTTTCTTGGGTCCTGAATTTCCATCGTTGGTTGGTGGACTGGTCAGTGTGGCGATTGTCATTCAGGCGGCTAAAAAAGGATTTTTGGTACCAAAGACCACGTGGGACTTTGAAGCCAAAAGCAGCTGGCCAAGCGATTGGATGGGTAAACTGGTGGTCAGCAAAGAAGATGTGGCGACCCCAGCAGGCAAGACCATGTCTACGCTGATGGCATGGTTTCCTTACTTGCTAGTGGCGCTGCTACTGGTGTGTTCGAGAATGTTTGCTGGCTTTAAGGACTTGCTCAGCAGCGCCACGCTAGACTTTAATACGATTTTGGGCGAGGCCGATATCAGTGCAGGTTTTAGTCCTTTATACTTGCCCGGCGGCCTGTTGTTAATCAGCGCCTTAATCGCAGCTTTTGTACAAACTAAAAATCCAACGCGTGCGCTGGGTGATGCTTTGAGCGAATCAAGCAAAACCGTCTTAAGCGCTGGGTTTGTGCTTATTTTTACCATCCCTATGGTGCGTATTTTTATCAACTCTGGGGTCAATCTATCCGATGTCGCGAGTATGCCAGTTGCCAGTGCTGAGTTGTTTACAGGCACGTTTGGCAGCGCCTTTCCGCTGATCAGCTCAACCATCGGTGCCCTAGGTGCGTTTATCGCAGGCTCGAATACCGTGTCAAACATGATGTTCAGTCAGTTTCAGTATGAAGCGGCCATGAGCTTGCACATCTCGCCCTCACTCATCATCGCAGCACAAGCGGTTGGCGCCGCGGCGGGTAATATGATTGCCATTCACAATGTGGTGGCCGCATCAGCAACCGTTGGGCTGCTTGGGATGGAGGGTGCGACGCTGAGACGCACCATCTTACCAACCATCTATTATGTGTTGTTCAGTGGCATCATCGTTATGGCAGCCATTTATTTCTTTGGCTTTCAAGGACCGCTAACCTTATGAATGTACAGCAAAAAAAAGAGCAAGTAATGAACCGTTATCGATCAACCGCCTCCTATACAAGCCAGCTACCATCAGATCAGGTGTTGGTTAAATTGACCAAAATACTGGGCGCCGCCAATATACAGGCAGATCCAGCTAAAAATGAGCACTACCGCATGGGCTGGCGCTCAGGCGGCGGTAGCGCGCTGGCAGTGTTGTTTCCGCAAACGCTGCTTGAAATTTGGCAATGTCTGGAAGTGTGTGTTGAGGGCAACTGTATCATCATCATGCAGGCGGCCAAAACAGGTCTGACAGAAGGCTCAACGCCCAGCGGTGATGACTACGATAGACCCGTGGTGGTCATCAATACGCTGGCGATAAATAAGCTGTATTTGATCAATGATAATGAGCAAATTATCAGCCTACCGGGTACGACTTTGCATCAACTGCAAAACGAGTTAAAAGCGGTCAATCGAGCGCCGCACTCGGTGATTGGCTCATCGACTTTGGGCGCGTCAATCGTCGGCGGTGTCTCCAATAATTCAGGCGGCGCGCTGGTCAAACGAGGCCCTGCTTACACGGAGCTGTCGCTGTTTGCTCAGATTAATGAACACGGTCAGCTGGTATTGGTGAATCATTTAGAGGTTGAATTGGGCGATACGCCCGAAGAAATCCTCACCAATTTACAAAACGGCTATTTTGACAAGTCACAGTTATCCCAAAGCAACAAACTGGCCTCAGACAAAGAGTATGTCGCCCGAATACAGGATGTCAATGCCGACACGCCGAGCCGCTTTAATGCGGATAAGCGCAGGCTGTATGAAGCCAGTGGCTGTGCAGGCAAGTTGGCCGTTTTTGCCGTTCGTCTGGATACATATCCCACCGCAACCAAAGAGCAAACCTTTTATGTCGGTAGCAATAGTGTGCAGGAGTTGGCACTACTGAGACGACAAATACTATCGAGCTTTAAAAACGTCCCTGAAGTGGGCGAATATATGCACCGCGATATATTTGATGTGTCTGCCAAGTACGGCAAAGACACCTTTTTGAGCATCAAGCATCTGGGTACCAATGCTTTGCCCAAGCTGTTTTCTATCAAAGGCAGTATTGATGCCAAACTGAGTAAATGGTCATGGGTGCCCAATCATTTGACCGATAAAGTCATGCAAATGATCGCCCAAGTATTGCCGCAGCATTTGCCCAAGCGCATGCTTGAGTACCGCAACCAGTATGAGCATCACCTGATTATCAAAATGAGCGATGATGGCATCTATGAGGCGCAGTCTTTTTTAGAGTCGTTTTTTGCAGATTCAGAAACGGGCAGTTATTTTACCTGCACGCAAGCTGAGTCAGACAGCGCCTTTTTGCATCGCTTTGCTGCTGCAGGGGCCGCCATACGTTATGAAGTCATGCATGAAGAGACCGCCGGAGAGATACTGGCGCTCGATATTGCTATCCCGCGTAACACGCTTGATTGGCTGGAAAATTTGCCTGAGAGCATCACTCAGCACTTAGAAAAAAAGCTGTATTACGGTCACTTTTTTTGTTATGTGTTTCATCAAGATTATATTTTAAAAAAGGGCAGTGATGCCAAGCAGGTCAAAAAGATGATGCTTGAGCTATTAAACAAGCGCGGTGCCAAATACCCTGCTGAGCATAATGTCGGCCACTTATATGAAGCCGAACCTGACTTGCAGCAATTTTATGAGCGCCTAGATCCTACCAATACTTTTAACCCTGGTATCGGTCAAATGCCAAAAACCAAACGCAACTGCGCGTGCTGTTTATAGCCATTTATAATGGTGATGAAACTTGAAGTGACAGTCGCTTACTTTTACGCATCACCACCGCCAATCCGCTCCGCCAATGCCTGCAATTTTGGCACTATGATTGCCGCATAGTCGTCCGCTTCCCAATTAGCGCTTGGTACACTGGCATTGAGCGAATAGGCGTATTGCCCAGTCGCGACATCATAGACGCCAACCGCGACTGCCAAGATATCAGTAGAGAACTCCCCATCAGAGACGGTATAGCCGTACTGCTCATAGTGCTGGGCTGCTTGAGTGAGCGCTGACTGTGCGTGAATGTAATCTTCATCAGATAAATTCTCTTTCAAATTGCTAATAATCATTGCCTGTCTCGCTTGAGAGCTTACTGCATAAAAAGCCCGTCCAATGGCAGTACGTGCCACCGGCACCGCTGAGCCAACCTGCAAGTTGACCGATAGGCGTGCAGGACTACGACAGCAGGCGTGATAGCGCATCTCTCCTCCAACTTCGGTCGCTAGATTTACCGATACCTCATTTTCGCTAGCGAACTGCCGTAATAGTGGCTCAGCATAGGCCACCATGTCATGACGACTCCATGCGGTCGCACTGAGACGTACTGCACTACTGCCCAGTTGATACTGTCCGTGCTCATTAGTACGCAAAAACCCAAGCGTGGTCAAGGTATGAATCAGGCGACTAATGGTCGCTTTTGGCAGTTTGGTCATCTGACATAGTTGCTGATGGGTAAGGCGCTCATGGTGTTCAAAGGCAGCCAGTATAACCAATCCACGACCTAGTGCCGTCACAAACTGTCGGTCATTATCATCCTTGCTTTGACCCATCAGGTGATCCATTCGTTCGAGTAGTGAAATAGCTGCCGATGTAGATGTTGTCATTTTATCTCCATTTCCCTTAATGATTATCTCTTTTGATGCCTATTTTTTAATAAAGGTTTACAGGACGGCGAAAGTTTGTTTAAATAGTTTTATATTATGAAACAAAGTTTCGCATAGCGGAATAACAAAGTCAATAACTTGTTAAACCAAATATGTATCAACCACTATTCGTCAGTCAGGATGACTGATATCAAGGAGAGACATATGGCAACATCGACCAGCCCACGCTTTGATTGGGAAGATCCTTTCTTATTACGCGACCAGCTCACTGAAGAAGAGCGCATGGTCACCGACAGCGCCCGTCAATTTTTTCAAAAGGAATTGATGCCCGGTATTATCAATGCCAACCGTAATGAGCATTTTGATCGTAATATCATGCGTCAAATGGGTGAGATGGGTCTGCTTGGCGTGACCATCGAGGGCTACGGCTGCGCAGGTCTATCGAGTGTGGCTTACGGTCTGATTGCCAAGGAAGTGGAAGCGGTCGACTCAGGCTACCGCTCAGCGATGAGTGTGCAGTCAAGCCTTGTGATGCATCCGATCTGGGCATATGGCACTGAAGAGCAAAGAGAAAAATATCTGCCAAAACTTGCCACAGGTGAGTACGTCGGCTGCTTTGGTCTGACTGAGCCAGATTCGGGTTCTGATCCTGCCTCAATGTCGACACGTGCGCGTGCCGTTGATGGTGGTTATGAGCTGACGGGTAATAAAATGTGGATTACCAACAGTCCTATCGCGGATGTGTTCGTGGTCTGGGCAAAAGATGATGCAGGCGAGATTCGTGGTTTTGTCTTAGAAAAAGGCATGAAAGGCCTATCTGCGCCGAAAATCGAAGGCAAGTTCTCACTACGTGCTTCGGTCACCGGTGAGATCGTCATGGACAAAGTGTTCGTTCCTGAAGCCAATGCTTTCCCAGATATCCGCGGTCTAAAAGGGCCGTTTGGCTGCTTGAATAAAGCGCGTTATGGTATCGCTTGGGGCAGTATGGGCGCGGCAGAGTTTTGCTGGAAAGCGGCGCGTCAATACACGCTAGATCGCAAGCAGTTTGGTCGTCCGCTTGCTGCCACTCAACTGGTGCAGTTAAAGCTTGCCAATATGCAAACCGAAATCAGCTTAGGTCTACAGGCCGCGCTACGTGTCGGTCGTTTGATGGATGAAGACAACGCTGCACCTGAGATGATCTCCATGATTAAGCGTAACAACTGCGGTAAAGCGCTCGATATCGCTCGTATTGCCCGCGATATGCATGGTGGTAATGGCATCTCTGATGAGTTCCACATCATCCGTCACGTGATGAACTTGGAAGCCGTCAATACTTACGAGGGCACGCATGATATTCATGCGCTTATCTTAGGCCGTGCACAGACAGGCATTCAGGCGTTCTTTTAATTGCTTTTAGCTAAGAATATTTAACAAAGTGGTACTTCATGACGTACGTTGCTGCTTGGCTTTTTGTAAAGAGTATAGACAGTGGCGTACGTTTTTCAGTTGTTACTCACCATTTATTTAACAGTGGGTCATTAAACAACGCAAAAAACTAAATGATGAATAGCAATTTTCTAATCAGAAAATCGAAGAATACGCCACAGAGTAAGGGGATTTCATGGCAGATATAACTGATATGATGGATATACCAAAAGGTGCATTGCATGGTATCAAGGTCCTCGATTTATCAAGAGTGTTGGCAGGTCCTTCTTGTACGCAAGTGCTCGCCGATCTGGGCGCAGACGTCATCAAAGTTGAGCGTCCACATATCGGTGATGAGACGCGCCACTGGGCACCGCCAACCTTCAGCGATGACACCTCCGCTTATTACGCTACCATCAATCGTAACAAAAAATCACTCACGGTAGACATCACCACGCCAGCAGGGCAGACCATAATCAAACAGCTCATCGCTGACAGTGATATTTTGGTAGAGAATTTCAAAGTCGGTGGTCTCAAAAAATACGGTTTAGATTACGACAGCCTCAAGCAAGACAATCCGCGCCTGATTTATGCGTCTTTGACAGGGTTTGGGCAGACAGGACCAGATGCCAAGCGTCCCGGTTATGATTATATTATTCAAGGGTTGTCAGGGTTGATGAGTATCACAGGACCAAGTGATGGCGAACCACACAAAGTTGGCGTCGCAGTGATTGATTTATTTGCAGGTTTACAGCTGACGATTGGTATCCAAGCGGCGCTATTGGCGCGTCAACATACTGGCGTCGGTCAACATGTCGATGTCGCACTCTTAGACAGTGCGCTGTCTATGCTGGCCAATGTCGGCATGAATCATTTGGCTTCAGATAAGATTCCACCAAGACTGGGCAATCAGCATCCCAACATTGTGCCTTATCAAGTATTTGCGGCTAAAGGGGAGGCGCACTTTATTTTAGCGTGCGGTAATGATCATCAATTTGCCAAACTGTGCAACGTATTGTCAGTTGATTGGCATCTTGATACGCGTTTTGCGACCAATCCTAATCGCGTTGCCAATCGTGGGCTGCTTTGTGCTGAGCTGACTAAAATATTTGCCAAACAGCCTCGGGCTTACTGGCTTGCAGCTTTGGATCAGGTCGGCGTACCTTGCGGTGCGATTCACAACGTCGCCGAAGCTTTGGCGATGCCGCAAGCACAAGCGCGAGAAATGATCGTGAGTTTCGCTCAGCAAGGCAGCCCCGTTCGCGCCCTTGGCAATCCCATCAAATTATCGGCATCCCCTGTCAGCTATCGCACACCGCCACCGCGTTTGAGCGAGCATACCGATAGTACGCTTGCTGATTTAGGCTACGACAGCGAGATAATCGCCAAGCTAAAGGCGGACGGCATTGTTTAGTTCAATGCTTGCCACAGTATCTTTACAGTGATAAATACTAAAAAATGGAATTTTTAAACAAAACAAGCTAAACCAAGTAGTGTAAAACAAGGAATGTTAAGCATGAAAATATATAGCCATGAAAACCTAAGTCTGTATAGACCGTTGCCCTATTTTTCTTATGGCAAGATGTTTGAGCCGCTGGAGATACCAGAGCGTATGGTGGAATTGTTAAAAGAACCAGCAGCATTGGGTTTAGAGGTTACCGCTGTCACCGATATCGGTATCGCGCCCATATTAGCCGTTCATGATAATGAATCTTGCAACTACGTCACATAAGCAATCAATTATGAGTCAGCTATAAAGCCCAAATGCCGCTCAATCTGTTCGGCCAATTCAATCAATACCGCACTGACCTCAGCCCGTTTGGACTCATACTCTCCTTGCAGAAAACTCACTGCCATGCCAGCGACCGCCGTGCCGGATGCATTACGAATATACGTGCCCAAGCAGTACATCCCATCACGCAACTGCCCATTATCGAGCGACACTCGACTTTCCTGAATCACCGCAAGCTCAGTGGATAAATCCGCAAAGTTTTTGACGCCATGTTGGGTCATGGGTGTGGGGAACTTTTCTTTATACAGTGACTTTATGCTATCCATCGACAATGTGGATAGCATGGCTTTGCCTGTCGCCGAAAATACCGCAGGCACGCGCACGCCTGCACGAAAGGTAAAACCAAGCGGGGCAGGTGATTCATGGCAGGCCAAAAACACCACTTCTCCCAAATCCAGTTTTGACAACGTCACCGTGTGTTGCAGTAGCACCGGATACTGCACGATCAAATCCTTAAACAATCGTACAACGCCTTGCTGCTGCTCGTACTTTCCCGCCCAATACATTAGATATGAGCCCAAATAAAAGCGGCTTTCAGGATCTTTATAAATGACGTGCTTGGACAGTAGGCTCTGCAAAATATTATGCGTAGAGCTGCGAGGAAGCCCCAATTCTTTGGCAATATGAGCGGCTGTCAGCGGCTGGGCGCTATCGGTAATCAAGTCCAAAATCTGAAAGGTTTTGTCTAAGGCAGGTACGGCAGTCGAGCTCATAAGTAACCTATAAAAGTAAAATAAAATGAAAAAGCACAAGATAATTATCAAAATAATGCGATTAAGGGTTGCAAATCACGACATATCGTTCTTATAATGATGTCTCGTATATAGAATACGTGTTCAGTATATTGAACAAAAAAACAATTATCAATCATTATCTCATGACTACTATTATATCCACTCTTATAAACATACCTATATGACAAGGAAGGAGCGTTAACATGTCAAATACGCTACAGTTATCCAATCCAGACCTACTCAAACAATCTTGTTTTATCAAAGACGGCTGGTATGCTGCCAGTGACGAGGCGGTACTTGAAGTCAATAACCCATTCAACGACGAGCTTATCGGTACCGTGCCTAGCCTCACGACCGATGATGTCAATGACGCCGTTGCCTATGCTCATGAAGCGCAAGTTGCTTGGGCGGCAAAAACGGCTAAAGAGCGTGCAGAGCTGTTGCAAAAGTGGGCGGATCTCATTGATGCCAATAAAGAAGATCTTGCGATCATCATGACCGCTGAGCAAGGCAAGCCGCTTACTGAGTCACGCGGCGAAATCGGTTATGCCAATAGCTTTATTCGCTGGTTCGCCGAAGAAGGCAAGCGCGTTTACGGTGATGTCATTCCTGCCAATAGTACGCAATTACGTCACGTCGTGCTCAAGCAGCCCGTCGGTGTTTGTGCCGCCATCACCCCTTGGAACTTTCCAGCGGCGATGATCACGCGCAAAGTCGCTCCAGCGATGGCAGCAGGCTGTACAATTATCGTCAAACCAGCCACCGAAACGCCATTCTCAGCATTAGCATTGGGCGCTTTGGCAGAGCAAGCGGGTATTCCTGCAGGCGTGCTCCAGATTGTAACGGGCAAATCATCAACCATTGGTGAAATCCTAACAGGCGATGCACGTATTCATAAGCTGTCGTTCACAGGCTCTACAGAAGTCGGTCGTACGCTAATGGCACAATGCGCGCCGACTATTAAAAAGCTATCACTCGAGCTGGGTGGCAACGCGCCATTTATCGTTTTTGATGATGCTGATCTTGAGAAAGCGGCGGCAGGCCTTATCGCTTCCAAATATCGCAATGCGGGTCAGACCTGTGTGTGCGCCAACCGTGTCTACGTGCAAGACAGCATCAAAGATAAGTTCCTAGACGTCTTTGTCAAAAAAGTCGCTGAACTAAAAGTAGGTAACGGCTTAGAAGAAGGCGTCGATATTGGACCGCTTATCAACAAAAAAGCGTTAGATAAAGTTCAAGCCCTGCTAAAAGACGCCTTAGATAAGGGTGCCAAATTGGTCACGGGCGGTAGTGTCAATGACGCCTCAGAGCTGACGTATAACCCAACCGTTATTACCGATATCAGCAGTGATATGGATATCGCCTCTGAAGAAATCTTTGGACCAATTGCGACCATATTTACCTTCAAAGACGAAGCAGAAGTGATTCGTGCTGCCAACGATACCATTTATGGCTTGGCCGCTTACTTCTATAGTAGTGACTATGCACGCTCATGGCGCGTCACTGAAGGGTTAGAGTACGGCATGATCGGCCATAACACGGGTTTGATTTCTACAGAAGTTGCCCCATTTGGCGGCGTAAAACAGTCTGGTTTTGGTCGTGAAGGTTCAAAATATGGTATCGAAGACTATATTACGACTAAATACTGGTGTTCTGACATCAGCTAATAAATAACTCGGCTAGCATTTAGCAGAACATTCGTTTAACAAAAAACTTAACGAAACATTTTAGATGTCGAATGGTGTTTTATCTTAAACAAACATCCCTCGATATCTAAAAGGTATCAACTGAACCGCCAATCACTAGATGGCATTTATGTTACGAACACAGAAAAGGACATTCCCATGACTACCAATCAGTCATTACTTGAGCGCCGCAAAGCTGTTTTACCAACAGGACTTGGGGTTGCCTTTCCTATCTTTGCAGAAAAAGCAAAGAACTCAGAGATTTGGGACATTGAAGGCAAGCGTTATATCGACTTTGTCGGTGGTATCTCAGTATTGAACACCGGTCATAGCCATCCAAAAATCACCCAGCGTGTGCATGAGCAGCTCGACAAATTTACGCACACTGCGGCGCAAATGATCAACTATGAGTGCTATGTGGATTTGGCAGAAAAGCTGTGTGAAAAAGCACCGATCAGCGGTGATAAAAAAGCGTTCTTTTTGACTACTGGCGCAGAAGCGGTCGAAAACTGCATCAAGATTGCACGTGCTAAAACGGGGCGTCCAGGTGTGATCTCTTTTGTTGGTGGCTGGCATGGTCGCACCATGATGTGCATGAGCCTGACTGGTAAAGTACTGCCATACAAAAAGAACTTCGGCCCAATGCCAGGACCTGTGTTCCATGCATTGTTCCCTGCAGAAGAGTTGAATGTGACCGAAGAACAAGCGCTACATAGCCTTGATATGATCTTCCAAGCAGACATCGATCCGAGTGAAGTGGCAGCGATGATTGTTGAGCCAGTCCAAGGCGAGGGCGGTTTCCATCAGGTAACGCCATCATTTGCCAAAGCACTACGCGAGATCTGTGATGAGCATGGCATCGTGCTTATTTTTGACGAAGTACAGTGTGGTTTTGCTCGTACAGGTACGTTGTTCGCCACTGAACAGTTAGGCGTCGAGCCTGATTTGATGACTGCCGCGAAAAGCTTGGCGGGTGGTTATCCTATCTCTGCGGTCATCGGCCGTGCTGATATCATGGATGCGCCGCAAGTCGGCGGCTTAGGTGGCACTTACTCTGGTAACCCGCTCGCCTGTGTGGCTGCGCTTGCTGTCATGGAAGTGATCGAAGAAGAAAACTTACTGGAGCGTAGTATCGAGATTGGCGATACCATCGCGTCGTTCTTAAAAGGCTTGAACCTAAGCAGCATCGGTCATATCCGTCATAAAGGCGCGATGCTAGCGTTTGAATTGATTGATAGCGAAGGCAAACCTGATGCAGCAGCAGCAGCCAACCTAAAAGCAAAAGCATTTGAGCAAGGCTTGCTACTAGCGTCTTGTGGTATGTATGGCAATGCTATTCGTGTGATGGTGCCATTAACAGTTGAAGACGAGGTGCTACAAGAAGGTCTTGATATCATTAAAGATATCCTTGCAGCTTAATAGTTATCGAGTGTCATAAAATTTAGCGATGGATCGCTTCTAATCAAACATTGATTTTGATTGAAAAGTTATAGTGAAGATAACGGCAAGGTTGCCCTTATGACACTCACATGGAGTGTGATTTTAAACGGCGCCTTGCAAGTCAAGGCGCCGTTTTTGCTATGTGAATATCAAACAACGAGCAATCGGCTTTCTTTGGCGGAAACGATATACAGTAAATATGATGGGTATTACTCCATTAAATAGAAATAGTGTAACCATAAAAGGTTCACACGGATGACACACAGACAAGGAGTAGGTTATGTCTGAATTAAAGAAAACGTTAGGTGTGTTCGATATCATTGCGCTGGCATTCGGTGCGATGGTTGGTTGGGGCTGGGTCGTGCTGGCGGGTGGTTGGATTATCTCGGCAGGCATCTGGGGCGCAATCAGTGCATTCTTAATTGGCGGTCTTGTGGTGGTTTTGATTGGCGTGACCTATGCTGAATTGGCGGCATCTATGCCTATCACAGGAGGCGAGCACACGTATACACACCGTGCACTGGGGGTAAATATATCCTTTATCTGCTCATGGAGTATTTTATTTGGTTATTTTTCCGTCGTTGCTTTTGAGGCGGTGGCACTGCCAACCGTTGTCGAATATGTCATTCCCAATTATAGTCAAGGCTATCTTTGGAATGTCGCAGGCTGGGATGTTTATGCCACGTGGGTAGCTGTCGGTATGCTTGGCTCCATCATTGTCACCTGGCTCAATATACGCGGTATGGAAGTCAGTGCGTGGTTCCAAAAGTTGGCCGTCGTCGGTATTTTCTGCGTCGGTATCTTACTATTCGTTGGTGCGTTATTATTCAATCCTGAAACCTCCAACTCAGTACAAGCACCAAACTTTATCGGTGGTATGGGCGGTATCATGACGGTGATGGTGATGGTACCGTTTTTATTCGTGGGCTTCGATGTGATTCCACAAGCCGCAGAAGAAATCAACCTAACGCGTCCAAATATCGGCAAATTTTTGATTGTCTCTATTATCATTGCCGTGCTTTGGTACGTGGCTGTCGCTTGGAGTGTGGGCAAAACCCTGCCGCTATTGCAAGCACAAGATTCAACATTGGCGACTGCTGATGCGATGACCAACGCTTGGAATGGTAAATGGGCAGGTACGCTGCTGGTTATCGGCGGTGTACTGGGTATTTTATCAAGCTGGAACGCGTTTCTTATTGGTGGCAGTCGCTTATTGTACGCCATGGGTAAAACGCACATGTTGCCACAGTTCTTGTGCAAGCTACACCCTAAATACAACACCCCGGTCAATGCGATCTTGTTGATCGGTGGCCTTGCAACACTAGCGCCATTATTTGGTCGCAAAATGCTCGTGTGGATTGTTGATGCGGGCGGCTTTGGTATCGTTATCGCTTATACTTGTGTTGCATTGTCATTTTTAGTGCTACGCTACCGTGAGCCTAATATGATACGTCCATTTAGAGTACCAGCAGGTAAATTGGTTGGTGTCATCACAATCGTACTCAGCCTTGGTATGTTGGCGCTTTATCTGCCAGGTATGCCGTCGGCATTGGTTCCTATCGAGTGGTGGATTTTCCTTGGCTGGACGGTTCTTGGCGGCGCAATGTATGGCTATGCGTCAATGAAAAACCCTGGTAAGAGTAAAGAGATTATGGATCATGAGCTGCATGAGCTCAAAATCATTAATCAACAATGGTTAAAAGAAAATCCATATAAATAATAGTCTCATTTTAGACAGTTAACTACCTTAAAAAGCCTAACGTCAAACGTTAGGCTTTTTTAGTGCATACAATCAAGTGCTTATACGATTAAGACTTATCACGGATAAGCTTATAGTTTAAGAACTCAGTGATACCAAGCGTACCAAGCTCGCGACCAAATCCTGAACGTTTAACGCCGCCAAATGGGGTATTGGCTTCGGTACCAGACGGCGCGTTGATAGTGACCATGCCCACTTCTAATTTATCAGCAATATCAGCAGCTAGGGCAGCATCTTGCGTTTGGATAGAAGCACCAAGACCAAAAGGCACATCATTAGCAATCTTGATAGCGTGATCGACATCACGAGCCTTGTAGACGACAGCGACAGGACCAAACAACTCTTCACGGTAGACATCCATTGATTCAGTGACATCTGTTAGTACCGCAGGTTTGAACCATGCACCAGGCTTATCTTTGACCAGTCCACCTTCTACTAGGACCGTCGCGCCTGCTTCAACGGCACTATCTAACTGCGCTTGCAGATTGACCGCGGCAGCCTTTGAAGACATTGGGCCGATAAAGGTTTTTTCATCAAGAGGATTGGCCAATGTCATACCACGTACAGCATCAGTAAAGCCCTCAACGAACTTGTCATAGACAGACTCAAGCACGATTAGGCGTTTGGCGGCGTTACAGGCTTGGCCGGCATTACCAAAACGACCAGAGATCGCGCCTTTTATCGCTTGTTTGATATCGGCATCTGCTGCAACGATAAAGGCATCGGAGCCGCCAAGCTCCAACACGACTTTTTTGAGTGCGCCGCCTGCTTCTTTGGCAACGGCTTGTCCAGCGCGCTCAGAGCCAGTGAGTGAGATACCTTGTACACGCTTGTCATGAATAATAGTCGCTGCCTGCTCGTTGGTGGCAAAGATATTGTTATAAACACCTTCAGGTACGCCGACCTCTTTGAACATATCAGCGATAACTTCTGCAGTCTTAGGGCATTGAGGCGCGTGCTTTAAGATAATAGTATTACCTGCCATAAAGTTTGGCGCGACAAAACGTGCCACTTGATAATGCGGATAATTCCACGGCATGATACCGAGTAGAACGCCAACAGGACGTTTTTCTACCGAAGCTGATCCTGAGTCAACGTCAATGGTATTCGGCGCGAGTAGCTGCTCAGCATTGTCTGCATAGTAACGATAGATCTCAGCGACCAGACCGATTTCACCCTTGGCTTGTGCAACGGGTTTACCCATCTCACCCGTCACGATACGAGCCAGCTCGTCTTGACGTTCCAGATAGCTATCGGCAATTTTATGCAGTAGTGCACTGCGCTCGCTTAGTGAAACCTGACGCCAGTCTTGATAGGCGTTGTCAGCCTGCTCGATGACTTGCTGGATGTCTTGTTCAGTGGCGGTAGGGTAAGTGGCTTCTAGTTCGCCAGTGGCTGGATTGTTGATTTGATAATCGCTCATACTTTTTCCTTATTTTTAGCGTGTTTTTGGGTTTAAAATCCATTTTTGTGTTTATGCTTATATTTTCAGTTACTGCTATGCTTTCATTTGCTAATAAGTGCGATTTATTATGGTTCATTGTAATACAATGAATATTACCGCCGCCATAGACAATCTCTTTTATGCGTACTCCCACTACTTGATGCTGCGGAGAGATTTTTTCAAAGTGCACATACACCAATGACTTATTAGGCTCGTGTTCTGTAACTTTAAACTGAATACTCATCTTAATACAGATTGAAAATGCCACTTCCATTGCTGGAAATGGCATTTTTTTGCTTAATACATCTCATCATGACTGAGATTGGCTCCTGCACAGATAGAGGTAGGCAGTCAGCTTATGACTTTTGATCAGCGTCAGGTGCTTCTGATTTGATATCTACTTTTGTTGTTTCTTCTACTTTTATTTCATCTTCTATTTCTGGCGATTCCGCTTTACTTGCTTTTTCTTTGATCAATTTGACTTTTGGGCGTTTGGGGATGGGTTCGACATGTTTGACCGCCGCACCAAAGGCAGGTTTATAGGTCTTTTTAAGGCTTCTTTTGGTTCTTCGTACGGCGAGCGCATCGGCCTCAGCCTGTTCTTCTGCCAGCGCAGTATCGTACAATCCTTGGTATACCGCGATTGTCTTTTCGATCATCTCACGCATGGTGAATTTGTTGGTCATCTCAGGTCGCGTCACACTTTCTAATTGATTGCGCACCGCTTTACATAACGAGTTGGCATTGTGTTCTTTTACCAAACCTTGCGGATAGAGCGGTTGTAAGATTTCGCTAAAGGCGGCTTTATCCCAGCCAATGACAGGTGTGCCCAAATGAATCGCTTGCAGGGCATTAATGCCGATCGATTCTGGTTCATTGGCAAGTGCCATAACGATATTGGCCGCTGAGAGCCATTCACGCATGTCATTACGCTTGCTACCCACATAAGTAATGCGCTCAGCCAACCCCAGACTGTGAGTACGTTGACGAAAGTCTTCATGAGCGACATCACCATCTTTATCATCATCGTCCATAATGATGACATGAATATTGGGAAATTGCTCTTGTAGATTGCCCAAGATATCAATCAGCCATTCTTGACCATACTCATTGCCAATGACCGTTGGAAATACGAGCCACTTCTTATGCTCAAGCTCAGGATATTCCGCAAAGGTATGACGCAACCAATAGACCGATGGATTGTGCCGATAAGGATAGCGCCGAGTATCAATGCCGCGGTAGATACGCGTGATGACTTTGGGATCGGCTTCCTCGCGGCGCAGTCTTCTTGTTAGATATTGGGTGACGCTATCAGAGACCGTTATAATTGTATCGACATTGAGCAATGCTTGAGAGTATTTATTGATAGGATAAAACCCATACATGGTCGAGACCAGCTTTGGGAAACGCTTGACCCGCGCTCGGCGCAATGCTAAATGCAATATCCATGCAGGGGTGCGCGAATGTACATGAATGACATCA
The DNA here is from genome assembly GCF_018336615.1 of Psychrobacter pacificensis. NCBI lineage: Bacteria > Pseudomonadati > Pseudomonadota > Gammaproteobacteria > Moraxellales > Moraxellaceae > Psychrobacter > Psychrobacter pacificensis. The sequence goes on from NZ_CP048752.1 coordinate 1,161,201, forward strand.
GGCTCATACTTCTCAATCAAATGCCGTAGTGCTGAAACTTGCAGCAATGACAGCCACGATTTTTTGTTCATGTGGACTTGATGATAGTGATTGCCATCACGCTTGAGCCGTCTGACCAAGTCATTGCTCTCATCAGCGCTAGAAACAATGATCGAGGTATGCCCGTTTTTGACCAGTGCGCGCCCAAGATGAAAAATACCGCGCTCGGATTCATCATGCTTCAAAGACGACAGTAGGCGCATCACTTTCATAATAACATAGGTCACAGGTTAGGAGGATCAAGCTGCTATTGTCAGTTAAAAGCGCATAAAACTCAACCATCAAGATAAAAAGATGGCGTCAGATATGTGGCTTTCCAGCAGATATGAGCATAATTTTCTTGGCTCAAAACTACTCAAATGTATTTAGCGGCGTTTTTGTAGATGCTCAGCGTTGGGCAATACTTGTTTTTCGCTTAAGTATTTCCAATATCGCTGCGGTAGATATTGCCTGTGTAGCTTGGGATTTTTGCGCTCCTTGATATTGACGTTGGTAAAGTAGCCTTGCCAAAACTTTTGATAACGCTGCTCATCAGGGCTATGAATGCTGGCAGGATTGCGTAGTACCGCATCATCAAGGTCGGTGATGGTTTGTAGCGGCGCGGGACGAGTAGGCGTGCTATTACTTTTATCATAATAAATGCCGTAGCCGCGTGTCAGATCATAAATCGCCCAGTGCTGATCTTGATAACGCTGACGAAAATGCTCCCCAATCAGTGGCAATACATTAAAATCAGGCTCGACCCGTGCAAAATAAATATCATCGGTCGTGTGCTCAAAACGTACAAAGGCCTCCATGCGATGTTTTTCACGGCCGACGGATTTGACCGTCTGTACCAGCTCTAACACATCCAAGTGACCAAGATCTTGCATGATATTTCGGCTAGGGTAGTCAATGGCATACTTAACCACACGGAATAAAGTCGTGCCGATATCGTCCTTTTCTGATAAAAACCCCCACAAGATATTGCGCATACCTGAGCGACCAAGCAAGCTATTTAGTTTAACCAATACGCGCTCTGCGTTGTCTGCATCCGTTGCGACGCTAATCGCTTGCGCAATCAAGGAGGGTATATAACAGTCTTGAGCGGTGAGTTTGAGTGAGGCGTCTTCTTGCAATCGATTGGCATAGACATAAAACACCGCGCTGAGCCAGCCCTCAAAGCTTGGCTCATACAGCACAATGCTGGGCGTTAACTGACCGATAGTATAATTGTCGTTTTGCACAAGTGCTGACATGGTTTATCCTGAAACGATGTGAAATGTATTTTGGCTCGCCATAAAATGTATGTAAGTATTGTCAAATGCTACTGGGGGATATTTTTCTTGCGTGCTGTTCGCATCGCGTGACAGAGGCTGCAAAAAAGAGTCCTGTCCCCTGCTTTTTATCGTTGGGGCTGATGCTAAAATTGCCCCATACTGCGTTACAAATCTCGCTAAGGCATCTGCATTATCGTCGCTTTGTGCCTTGTCTGGAACAGTTTTAGCGATCAGCAGTGCCTATTTGCGAATGTTCAACACGCCCTAGATTGATTTATATTTATGACAATGCCAAATTTAAAACAACGCTAGCTGTCCGCTACGTTGATCTTTAAACTTGGTCTGCGTTTGCGCCAGTACATACTGACGGAAGTTATCGCGTGTCAAATGGGCAAGGTGCTCGTTTTTGCCAGTGGTTGCGATAAAATACTTGGCACGGTTGACCGCGGCTCCCATCTTTTTTAGATGATAGAGCGTCAACTGGTTAAATTTGCGCGCTTTGACGATTTTTTTGGCCGTCTTGGTACCGATGCCAGGGATACGCACGATCATCTCATAAGTCGCTGTCTGAATATTGACGGGGAAATGCTCGCGATGGCGTATCGCCCACGCCAGTTTTGGGTCACAGTCTAAGTCCAAAAATGGCGATTCTGGCTCGACAATTTCATGCGCACCAAACCCATAAAAACGCATTAACCAATCTGCTTGATATAGACGGTTCTCGCGCACCATCGGCACAGGGGTCCCAATCGCTGGCAAGCGATTATCAGAGAGCATCGGTACATAACCTGAGTAATAGACACGCTTGAGATCGTAGGTTTTGTAAAAGTGACTCGATAGCTGAATCACTTGCAGATCCGTCTCGTTACTTGCACCGACGATCATTTGACTGGTCTGACCCGCGGGCGTAAATTTAGGCGCTTTTTTGTGGGTTTTGCGACTCTCACGGATAGTTATAATCTCTTCTTTAACCGTTTCCATCGGTGCTTTTAGCTCATCATGTGACTTCTCAGGCGCAAGCAATGCGAGCCCTGACTTAGTCGGAATTTCGATGTTGACGCTCAGACGGTCTGCATATAGTCCTGCCTCTAGCAATAGCTCTTTTGAAGCGCCAGGAATAGTTTTTAGATGAATATAACCGTTAAAACGCTCGCGAGTACGCAGGAGCTTGGCAACTTCGACCAGTCGCTCCATCGTATAGTCGCCACTTTTGAATATACCAGAGCTGAGAAATAGCCCCTCAATATAGTTGCGGCGATAAAACTGCATGGTCAAATCAACCACTTCTTCAACCGTAAAAGCAGCGCGCGGCGTGTCGTTGCTTTTACGTGAAGTACAATACGCGCAATCATAGATGCAATGGTTGGTCAAAAGAATTTTTAGCAGACTGACACAGCGACCATCTTCGGTATAGCTGTGACAGATACCGGTTGCTGAGGCATCGCCTAGAGCGCCGCCTTGGTTTTTGCGAGTACCAGCGGAGGAGGAGCAAGAGACATCATACTTGGCAGCGTCAGCCAAGATATTGAGCTTGCCCTGTAATCTTTCATAATTGATGTTTGCCATAAGTCGGTTGTTACCAATTAATTAACGAGTAACCATTTTACCAAAATATGTATTAAGTCATTGTATTTATAAGAAAATTTAAAAAATAACACGACAGATAGTGTCGTATCCATCAAGAGGTTGTGAGCGAGCATACATGCTACTCGATATGACATACATTAAAAAAGGCCTTGAATATTCAAGACCCTTTGCAACATGATACTGTTAAAGATACGTATTTTGTAGTGAGTGCATTATTTATTGAACCTTGGCACGTATCACGACGGTTTGATTACCATTGGCATTAAGATTTGCTAAGTTCCATTTCAGGCCAGAGTAGTTTTCTTGCACAACAACGGTATTGCCAACTTGCTGAATGGTTTTATAAGTGTCGCCGCCAGTGGTGGCAAACGTTGGTAATGGGCTATTTAACGATACCAGCTGGACGCCGCTTGGCAATGAAACCATAGCATTGATGTCATTAACTGGCTGTGCCGTGGTGTTGGTGTATGTGGTGTGATACTCAATGATATCACCAGGGGCGATATGGTTGGCAGGCACCGCAACTTCACGTCCAGCACTATTCTTCATGATTTTCATGACCTTGGTGTTTGCATTGACGACACCCGGCGTGCTAAAAGTCGGGGTCAATTGCAAGGTATCTAACGTGGTCGTCGTGATTTGATTGCTCACAGATGGATGGATAGATGGCTGGTTAGTGATGACGGTTGTCGCTGGGGCATTCATCACAGGTAATGGAGTAGCGGTAGTGACAGGCAGGGCTTGTGTCACAGTGCTAACTGGCGCCGTGACGACGTCTACCTTGGTGACGCTATTGGTCACTCGATTGGTTACAGGTACGCTTGTGACAGTCGTGCTGCCTTGAACCACAGGAGATTGGCGAACGACATAGCGCGGCACAGTCGTCACTTTTGTCACGGCATAAGGCATGCCATCTTGCATGGTGATACCGTTAGGTGTCGCAGTAATAGTGGCTGTTTTGCCATCAGAGTATTGTTCAACTACCGTCGTGCTACCACCAGCAGATGAGCTAATCGCAATCTCAGGATCGGCATGGGCTGAGGATGCAAGCACCATACCTGCGAGCATTGCAGATACCGTGGTGGTTAGTGCTGATGGTGTATAAGATTTCATGGTCATAATAGACTCCTTAACAGTATCAATAAAAAAAAGCAGCAATAAGTAAAACAGCAATAATTAACGTCTAAACAAGCAAAACCCCCGCTAAATGACACCAAAAAGTATGCCAAATAACGAGGGTATCAGTACTGACGATAGTCGGTGTCTATAATCAGACCATCATTATTTTGAGTAAAAGTGCTTCAGTATAAATTTACATCGATATTATGTGGGTAATATCACCTAATATAAAAATTACGATGCACTAAAAACTCAAATAATTATGTGCCAAAACAAATCGTGTATAAAAGCTGCATTGTGTAACCGAAACGGTATAAATGCTATCAATACGTAATGTTGCTTATATTCATGTTATTGGGTAGCGAATAGCCAGCCGTATCTGTCACTGTCAAACATGTTTGCTATTTAAGAGAACTAGTATTTAAAGAGCTATTATTCAAAGCGCCTTTCATCCAGCCTTGAAAGCATCACGCCTACGGATGACCAGAAATAGTGAGTCTTATTAGTCGTAGATAACTTTCATCACTTCGTATTCCACCACGCCCTTTGGCGTTTCGATACGTACTTCATCGCCTTCAAACTTACCGATGAGGCCACGAGCGATCGGTGAGTTAACTGAGATTTTGCCAGCCTTGAAATCGGCTTCATCATCGCCGACGATTTTGTACTGTTTTTCTTCTTCAGTGTCCATGTTTTCGATTATGACGCTGACGCCAAACACGACACGACCTTCTTTTGGCAATGTTGAAGGATCGATGATTTGTGCGCCGCCAAGCTTGGCTTCGATATCACGAATACGCGCTTCGCAAAAGCCTTGTTGCTCACGGGCAGCGTGGTATTCAGCGTTTTCTTTTAAATCGCCGTGCTCGCGGGCTTCAGCAATCGATGCGGTGATGCGTGGACGGTCGACACTTTTTAACTGTTTTAATTCAGCTTCTAAAGCTGCATGTCCTTGCGGAGTCATGGGATAACGTTGCATGTTTTTTCCTTAAACCAATAACACCACACCATCTCATAAGGAGATGGTGCCAGTGTTGTTGCAATGAGTATGAAATATAAAAAGAGCGGGGTTCAGATGGTGTCGTTAGTAAATAGGCTGTTGTGTGTTAGCACCTCTACTTTTAGCACCAAGCGCACTGAACCTTACGTAATAAAAAGCATAGTCGCAGTTCAGCCACTATGCTTTTGTAGGTTTGTCTCTTTCAAGATATTGTTTTTTTAACGTATGATTATCACAAAATAATCAATAACAAGTCTTGGCTAAGCTTTTATATAAGCTTAGCGGTTATGCTTAATCTACTGAAATTATTCAGCCGCGTCAATAGACTTTGCTTGCTCATGCAAATCTTGTAACTTATAGACATCAAACGGTAAGTCAATGGCATAAGATTTACAAACCGCATCGGCTGCGCCTAACGTCGTGACATAGAATACCTTGCCCTGTAGCGCACTACGGCGGATAGAGAACGAATCCTCTTGTGCCTGCTTGCCTTCGGTCGTATTGATAATCAGGTCAATTTTGCCGTTTTTCAAGGCATCAACGATGTGCGGGCGACCTTCAGTGACCTTGTTGATTTGCTGACTTTCGATACCAGCGTCGCTCAGTACTTTCTGCGTGCCAGTGGTTGATACGATATTAAAACCGAAATCTGCAAGCTGACGGGCGATTGGGGCGATTTGTCCTTTGTCGCTATCACGAACTGAGATAAAGACCGTTTTGGTCTCGCCCTCAGTAGGCAGACCCGGCAGACGCTCATTACTACCGATGATGGCTTTGTAAAATGCTTCGCCAAAGGTTTTGCCCACGCCCATGACTTCGCCTGTTGATTTCATCTCAGGACTCAAGATTGGATCAACACCTGGGAACTTAGCAAATGGGAACACCGCTTCTTTGACCGCATAAAATGCTGGAACAATCTCAGTCGTAAAGCCTTGGTCCTTGAGTGAGGTGCCTGCCATACAGCGAGCCGCGACCTGAGCTAGCGAAGTACCGATACACTTAGAGACAAACGGTACGGTACGTGCAGCACGTGGGTTCACCTCCAAAATATATACGGTTTCGCCTTTAACCGCAAACTGAACATTCATCAGACCGACAACGCCAAGCTCTTTTGCCATAGCAATGGTTTGGGCGCGCATCACATCACATAGCTCATCAGACAATGAATATGGTGGTAGTGAACATGCTGAGTCACCTGAGTGGACACCTGCCTGTTCGATATGTTGCATGATACCGCCGATGACGACATCATTACCATCACATACGCAGTCGACATCGACTTCGATAGCGTCATCTAAGAAGCGATCAAGCAGGACAGGCGCTTCGTTTGAGGCTTGTACTGCGGTGCGCAGGTAATGTTTTAGCTCATCTTCGTTATAGACGATTTCCATCGCGCGGCCACCTAACACATAAGATGGACGTACCACCAATGGATAGCCCACGTCTTTTGCTTTAACCAAGCCATCTTCTAAGCTGGTTGCTAAAGCGTTCGATGGTTGTACAAGGTTTAGCTGCTGAATCATATGCTGGAAGCGCTCACGGTCTTCAGCACGGTCGATCGCATCAGGACTCGTACCGATGATTTTTACGCCCGCTGATTCTAGCGCACGCGCAAGTTTCAATGGCGTTTGGCCACCGAACTGCACAATCACACCGTCTGGGTTTTCGATACGGACGATTTCTAGCACGTCTTCTAATGTGATTGGCTCAAAGTACAGACGGTCGGAGGTGTCATAATCGGTTGAAACCGTTTCTGGGTTACAGTTGACCATAATGGTCTCATAGCCGTCTTCACGCATGGCAAGCGCTGCATGTACACAGCAGTAATCAAACTCGATACCTTGACCGATACGGTTAGGGCCGCCACCGATGACCATGATTTTTTTCTTGTCAGTTGGGTTGGCTTCACATTCGCTATCGTAGGTTGAGTACATATAAGCGGTGCTGGTCGCAAACTCTGCAGCACAGGTATCGACACGCTTATACACGGGATAGACGCCTAAATCCCAACGCTTTTTGCGTAGTTGCTTTTGTGAGATACCAAGCAATTTAGCCAAACGCAAATCTGACAAGCCTTTACGCTTAAAGCGACGTAGGTTGTTTTCGTTTAAGCCACCAAAGCCGAGTGATTTTACGGTCGCTTCAGTCTTAACGATGTCTTCGATTTGTACCAAGAACCATGGGTCAATCTTGGTGTAATTAAATACGTCATCAACGCTCATACCGACACGGAAGGCATCAGCAACGTAATAGATACGCTCAGGCGTTGGAATGGTTAAGCGGTTGATAATCTCACTACGAGCCTTCTCAGCACTGACTTTGGATAAATCAATTTGCTCATCGAAACCATCCGCGCCAGTTTCCATACCGCGTAATGCCTTTTGCATCGACTCTTGGAAGTTACGACCGATCGCCATCACTTCGCCAACCGATTTCATCTGAGTCGATAGGATGTTGTCCGCTTGTGGGAATTTTTCAAAGTTAAAACGCGGTATCTTGGTGACAACGTAATCAAGTGCAGGCTCAAAGCTGGCTGGCGTTTTGCCGCCTGTGATGTCATTTTGCAATTCATCTAGGGTATAACCGATTGCCAGTTTTGCCGCGATTTTGGCAATCGGGAAGCCAGTCGCTTTTGAGGCGAGGGCAGACGAGCGTGATACGCGTGGATTCATCTCGATAACGACCATACGTCCCGTATCAGGGTTGATACCAAACTGGACGTTTGAGCCGCCTGTTTCAACACCGATCTCACGCAATACTGCGAGTGACGCATTACGCATGATTTGGTATTCTTTATCGGTCAACGTCTGCGCGGGTGCGACAGTGATTGAGTCGCCTGTATGCACGCCCATTGGGTCAAAGTTTTCGATGGCACAGATGATGATACAGTTGTCGTTTTTGTCACGAACCACTTCCATCTCGTACTCTTTCCAACCGATGAGTGATTCATCGATGAGTAGTTGATGGGTCGGTGATAGATCAAAACCACGCTCGCAAATCTCGATAAACTCATCGCGGTTATAAGCGATACCACCGCCTGAACCGCCCATGGTGAATGAGGGACGAATGATACAGGGGTAACCCATCTTTTCTTGAGTAGCAAAAGCTTCTTCCATGGTTTCGGCAACCTCAGCGCGCGGGCACTCAAGACCGATACGTTTCATCGCTTTGTCAAACAAATCGCGATCTTCTGCCATCTCGATGGCGTCTTTGGTCGCACCAATCAGCTCGCAGTCGTACTTGGCCAATACGCCGTGCTTATCTAGGTCTAGGGCGCAGTTGAGCGCAGTCTGTCCGCCCATGGTTGGCAGGATTGCATCAGGACGCTCTTTGGCAATGATTTGCTCAACGGTCTGCCAAGTGATCGGCTCGATATAGGTCGCATCTGCCATGACAGGATCGGTCATGATGGTCGCTGGGTTTGAGTTGACCAAGATGACACGGTAGCCTTCTTCTTTTAGTGCTTTGCACGCCTGTGCGCCTGAGTAGTCAAACTCACACGCTTGGCCGATAACGATGGGGCCTGCGCCAATGATAAGAATGCTTTTTATGTCGGTACGTTTTGGCATAGTTAGAGCTACCTTCGTTTGATGATATTTTAAGTAATCTTTATTTTTAATAACGCTTATGGCGTTTTATACTTACAATGCGTTGTTACAGTACTGCTCAAACCGCTTTTAGCGATTCAAGCACTGACTTATTATCAAGTTATAATGAATCGTTAAGCTTGAGCAGTTTTAGCCGCTTCCATCATCTCAGCAAACTTATCAAATAGCGGACCACAATCATGCGGGCCAGGGCTGGCCTCTGGGTGACCTTGGAAGCTAAATACTGGCTTGTTGGTCAGCTCGATACCTTGGTTAGTACCATCGAATAATGAGCGATGCGTTGACTTAACGTTTTCTGGTAGCGTGTCTTCATCAACCGCAAAGCCATGGTTTTGACTGGTGATCATCACTGTGCCAGTCGCTAGATCTTGTACTGGATGGTTGGCACCATGGTGGCCCGTTTTCATTTTGATGGTATTGGCGCCGCTGGCAAGACCGATTAGCTGATGGCCTAAGCAAATACCAAAGGTTGGTACGTCTGTTTCTTCAATAATGTGACGTACGGCGTCGATAGCGTAGTCACAGGCGGCAGGATCGCCAGGGCCGTTTGATAAGAAGATACCGTCTGGGTTCATCGCGAGCACATCAGCAATAGGCGTTTGTGCTGGGACAACCGTCACATGGCAGCCGCGGTCGACGAGCATACGTAGGATATTGGTTTTGCTACCGAAGTCATAAGCGACGACGTTGAATTTGGCATCGATATGAGTGCCGAGCTGCTTAAAGAAGCCGCCAGTACCACTGTCATGGCTACCCGCCACGTCACGGTTGAGTAGGGTGTCTGATAGATCCCATGTGCCTGCTGTCCACTCAAAGCTTTCTGTCGTGCAGCATTCTTTTGCCAAGTCCATGCCCTTTAGACCTGCAAAGCCTTGTGCCAGCTCAATCGCTTTTTGCTCATCTTCAACGCTGATCGTCTCGCCATCTGATGCGGTCATAATACAGCCGTTTTGTGCGCCTTTATCACGTAATAGGCGGGTCAACTGGCGTGTATCAATTTCAGCGATAGCGACGGTATTGTTACGCTGTAGATAGTCGCTAAGCGACTCAGAGTTGCGGAAGTTAGAGGTTGCCATAGTGGCGTCACGGATGATCAGACCGTCTGCCCATACTTTGTGACCGTTACCAGACTCGGTATCCTCGGCATTGGTGCCTGTATTACCGATATGCGGATAAGTTAGGGTCACCAGCTGTCGCGCGTAACTTGGATCGGTTAGAATTTCTTGATACCCTGTCATGGCGGTATTAAATACCACTTCACCAACACGATGACCTAGGCTGCCGATACTGACACCGCGAAAAATTGTACCGTCTGCTAGTGCCAAAATTGCTTGTGTTTCTACCGATGAATTCAAGGATTGCCTCCGCTATTATTGGTGAGTGCCATCATGTTTTGTTGGTCTAAAATTGCTCCGTATCCTTTTATTTACGGCATTTGACTGCTATCAGATAAAATAAATCAAAGGACGACACACAAAAATTTTCCACAAAAAAGCGAGAAGACATTATTGATGAAAACTACAAAACTCACTCGATAGTGAATAGGTAACTTGCATCATGTCCGCTCGCTTAGGCACAGATTTTGCGTATTATATACAAAATAGTAACTTATGGCTAGGGCGTGTTGAACATTCGCAAATAGGCACTGCTGATCGCTAAAATTGTTCCAGACAAGGCACAAAGCGACGATAATGCAGATGCCTTAGCGAGATTTGTAACGCAGTATGGGGCAATTTTAGCATCAGCCCCAACGATAAAAGCAGGGGACAGGACTCTTTTTTGCCGCTTCATCGTTAAAAATAAGCGCTTAGAATGACTAAACTTATTATTTTTAACATCGAATCGCCTAAAAAACAGTCGCTGTCAGTGCCATGGTCGAATGTTCAACACGCCCTAGTATCAAGGGCAAACTGAGTGATTAAAACTGGTAGTGGACAGACAGCCCGTAATAGTCAGGCGCAAGATTGGTTGTGATGAGAAGCTGATCGTTATAGCTTTTGGTCAAATACATACTACTGGCAACCCCTAGTGCTGCACCAGCAAATACATCAGCCACATCATGTTTTTCCGCTTTAACACGGCTATAACCCACAAAAGTTGCGCCAACATAAGCTGGAATACTATATTCTAATCCATAGCGTTTATGAATGAAGCTTGCGCCCTGAAATGCCAAAGAAGTATGTCCTGATGGGAAGGAGTCATTGTCGCTATGGTCAGGACGCTCTTTATTAATGGTTGACTTCACAGCATAGGTCACGGCAAGATTGGTAGCAAATGATTGATAAAATTGCTGACGTCCCTCTTTATCATTCATATAATGCGTGCTGCCATAAGCAATGGCAGGTATGGCAACCGCAACAATGTCACCGGCTCTCTCCAAACTTGAGGTATTTTCAGCATAACTGGGCGCGGTGATGATCACACTACTTGCCAACAAGATAATAGGTACGTGTGTTTCGCGAAGCATGGATGCGTCCTTAGTAGGGTAGCGGTACTTGTTAGGGCAGGCGCTACGATAGCAAAATGAGAATGTTGGCCTTGCTAATTGTACTATAAAGTGGACATACGATAAGGTATTAAATGGGATTGTATACTGTAAAATATATTTTTTATGGCTATGGTCCAAAGTGAGATGGTTCTTTGACATGCCAATCAAATAAGCATAAAAATGATTGTGGTATAACCAATGACTTACTCCAAAATAACATTATCCTTACTAAGGAAAAACGATGATATTTAAATATTTAGACAAAACCCCTGAGTTTGCTGTACCGTTCAACGGTTGGATTGCTGACTCGGCACAAGTAATCGGTGATGTGTATTTGGGTCATCAGGCCAATGTTTGGTTTGGTGCGGTGATACGCGGCGATAACGATCGTATTCATATCGGCGACTATAGTAATGTGCAAGAAAATAGTGTGATTCACACTGATGCAGGTATCAAAGTGACTATCGGTGATTACGTGACTATTGGCCATCTAGCGATGCTGCATGGCTGTGAGATCGGTGACAATAGTTTGATTGGTATCGGTGCGGTAGTACTCAATAATGTCAAAATAGGTAAAAACTGCCTGATAGGGGCGAAAGCCTTAATTACTGAAGGTCAGGTTATTCCTGACAATTCCCTGGTGATGGGCGCGCCTGCCAAAGTCGTTAAGACACTGACAGATGAGCAAGTAGCGATGTTGAAAATGTCAGCGCTGCATTATTCTGAGCGTTGTCAAAAATTCAAAACAGGTTTAACAGAAATAGCGATGCCTGACTAACTAAGCGCTTATTTTTAACGATGAAGCGGCAAAAAAGAGTCCTGTCCCCTGCTTTTTATCGTTGGGGCTGATGTTAAAATTGCCCCATACTGCGTTACAAATCTCGCTAAGGCATCTGCATTATCGTCGCTTTGTGCCTTGTCTGGAACCATTTTAGCGATCAGCAGTGCCTATTTGCGAATGTTCAACACGCCCTAAAAGATCCATATTTTTTCACAACCAACGATAAGGTCTCACCATGCAGGCAAATCCAGCACAAAAACAACAAAAACAACTAGCGCTATTTGATTTAGATCATACCTTACTGGATGTCGATAGTGACTATCTGTGGGGTGAGTATATCGTCAAGCACGACCTTGTCGATGAGGCTGAGTACCGTACAGCCAACCAGAAGTTTTATAATGACTATATCGAAGGGACGTTAGATGCGACAGAGTACAATGAATTCGTCGCGCAGTTTTTGAGTAGTCTGCCGCTTGATAGACTTGATGAGCTAAGAGAAGATTACATCAAAAGTGAAATCGAGCCACATATTCGCCCAAAAGCAATGGAAGCATTGTGCCAGCATATTGAGCAAGGGCACGATGTGGTGATTATTTCTGCAACCAATGATTTTGTGGTGTCCGCTATTGCCAAGCGTTTTGGTATTGAGTCAGCCAATGTATTGGCTACGCCGCTTGAGATCAAAGACAATCGTTATACGGGCAAGCTGACTGATAAACCAAACTTTCAGGCAGGCAAGATCTACCATTTAGATAAATGGCTTGATAAGCAGCAAGCAGCGGGCATCACCTTTGAAAAAACCTATGCCTATTCAGACTCCAAAAACGATATCCCGTTGCTAGAATGGGCGGATGTGGCGATCTGTGTGTCACCTGATGAGGCGCTACATGCTCATGCCTTGGCGCATCGCTGGGCAGTAGAAGATTGGTCAATATAGCTTAATGGATGCATAAGTGGTTATCACCATGATAATTAGCCAACCATTTATGATCAATCTCATTTAAAATAGCGCCAAATGCGTTATTTATTTTTTTAGAAAAACAGGAACACTTATGGAAATCAATCCGTATCAAGAACAGATTAAAGATTTATCCGAGCGCGGGCAGGATTTGCGGAGGTATCTTTGACTTCGATGGTAAGCAAGAACGCTTAGAAGAAGTCAATTTAGAGCTAGAAAACCCAGAGCTGTGGAATGATCCAGAGCGTGCCACCAAGATCAATAAAGAAAAAAGCCACCTTGATGGTGTCATCGATGTGGTGCTCTCTCTTGAAACCACGCTAGAAGATGCGTCTGCCATGCTAGAGTTGGCAGTAGAAGCAGAGGATGAGTCCTTGCTAGCTGACGTGCAAAGCGAGCTAGATGATGCTGAGCAGCGCGTGGCTGATCTAGAGTTCCGCCGTATGTTCAGCGGCGAGATGGATCCAAACAACTGCTACTTGGATATCCAGTCGGGCAGTGGCGGCACCGAAGCACAAGACTGGGCGGAGATGCTGCTGCGTATGTATACACGCTGGGCGGAAGCTCATGGCTTTAAGGTAGATGTGATTGAAGTGTCTGCTGGCAGTGTCGCGGGTATCAAGTCGGCCACCATTGAGATTAAAGGCGATTATGCGTTTGGTTGGCTGCGTACCGAGATTGGCGTCCATCGTTTGGTACGTAAGTCACCATTTGATAGCAACAATGGTCGTCATACCTCATTTGCGGCGGTGTTTGTCTCGCCTGAGATTGATGATAATGTCGAGATTGACATCAATCCTGCGGATTTGCGTATCGATACCTATCGCTCCTCAGGAGCGGGCGGTCAGCACGTCAACACGACAGATTCTGCGGTACGTATTACCCATGAGCCAAGTGGTGTGGTGGTGACTTGTCAGAATGAGCGTAGTCAGCACGGTAACAGAGCCACGGCAATGAAGATGCTGCGTGCTAAGCTCTATGAGCTTGAGATGCAAAAACGTATGGAAAAACAACAAGCGGTTGAAGACAATAAGTCTGATGTCGGCTGGGGCAGCCAGATTCGCTCATACGTGCTCGATGATTCTCGTATCAAGGATCTGCGTACCGGCGTTGAAACCTTCAACACGGGCGCGGTACTAGATGGCGACCTCGATCAGTTTATCGAAGCCAGTCTAAAAGCAGGTCTATAAAATAGAATTCAAATACCAACTAACATGTAATTAAGGAAGATTATGCCAAGCGTAAATAATTATTTTGATAATAAAGTCACTTCGATTGCTTTTCAAACAGCAACCAAGCCTGCAACAGTAGGTGTTATGGAAATTGGTGAGTATGAATTTGGCACCAGTGAGTTTGAAACCATGAGCGTGGTGAGCGGTGCATTGACGGTCAAGCTACCAGAGAGTGATGAGTGGCAAACGTTTAACGCTGGCGAGCACTTCACCGTTGAAGCCAATCAAAAATTCCAAGTAAAAGTTGACGTCGAAACCGCTTATTTATGTGTATACGGTAAATAATGACTTTTATTGTAAAGTAGTATCAAAATAAAAAAAGCCAAGCATTTGATGCTTGGCTTTTTTTGGTGGGTATTTCATTCTCGAGCTTACCCTTATCAAGCAGATTGCGCCACGTCGTCTCCGTCGTGTTTGATGGCAAACTGGTTTCATAGAACGTGAGATAGTTTTGCCATAAGTGCGCCCAAAGATCATGATCGGCGAGGGCGAGTGGCTTTATTTTCATAGGAGAATGATTTATTTTTTATAAACTTAAGTCGTGAGTAGTGCTGAATTAAGCCTTAAAAGTACAGCACTTAGAACCCGTATCGCTATTTTTATCACTGCTTTATTTTACACAGGATTACACTTTGTCCGTGGCAAACAAACAGCAAAAATAAGCGCAGTTGATTATGCTAAAACCATAAAATTATTAGATGAGTGTTGTTATGGGCAAAACAAACGAGCAGTCGACGACGCAGGATGTGCGCCATGACTATGAGCGTCTCGCACGCCGTGCCAATCTGCGTTATGTGAGTGACGACGAACCAGGTTATGAGCGTAGACGTTGGGGCCGCGGCTTTACCTATCGCGATGCAACGGGCAAGACAGTCAAAGACAAAGCATTGCGTCAGCGTTTTGATGCATTGGTGATACCGCCTATGTGGTCGGAGGTGTGGATATGCCAAGACGAAAAAGGTCATCTGCAATCGACAGGACGCGATGAAAAATCACGCAAGCAGTACTTGTATCATCCCTTGTGGAATAATATTCGTGACCAAGCCAAGTTTGATGCGATGATAGGCTTTGCAGAGGCGCTGCCCAATTTACGCGCGCAGGTCGAGACAGATTTGGAAGCAGAATCATTGTCACGCACCAATGTACTCGCTGCCGTGGTCAAATTGCTTGAAACCACGTTGATTCGTATTGGTAATAGCCGCTATGCCAAGCAAAATAAAAGCTATGGTCTGAGTACGCTACGTAGTAAGCATGTCAGCGAAACGGATAATGGACTGGCGTTTGATTTTGTCGGAAAAAGCGCCAAAGAACACCACATTGAGCTGCAAGATGAGCGTTTGATTGACATCGTGCAGGCATGTTCTGAGCTGCCGGGCTATCAAATATTTAAATACTTAGATGACAATGGACATAAACAAGTCGTCGACAGTAGCGATATCAACGACTACTTGCGAATGCATACATGCGGTATGGACTGCGAAAGCAAATTATATAGTGCAAAAGATTTTCGAACATGGATGGCAAGTGTACTCGCGGCAAGTTATCTATATGATGAGCTACAAACGACGGCAGGCGCTAACATACTTGCCAGCGCACCAGAAAGTGCTGAGCGTCAGCAGCTGGTCACCGATATGGTAAAAAGCGTGGCGGCAGAGCTGGGCAATACGCCAACCGTATGCCGCGCGTCGTATATTCACCCCATCATTATTGAGCGTTTTTTGGCAGGGGAATTTTATGATGACTACAAACAAGCACGCCGCGGTCGTACGAAAAAATACCAAAGCTGTGAGGAGAAAGCCTTACTAGGTTTTCTCAGTGCTGATCGTTAAATATCGATTCTTGAGAAAGTACTTCAAAAATAATTTAAATATTTGATCCTACAAGTTTTTTAAGTTTACTATTAGCTATTTGATGATAAATAGTTATAGGTCATGCTTATTTATATAAAATAAAAATGATACGTTATGTATTGAAATAAGTATAAAAATACGTTACTAATAGAGCATGTTAAATACAAAGATATTAAACGGTCTATAGGATGTGACCGTTTTACAATATGAATATCATTTTATCTGCTATTGCTAAAGGATTAGCTTATGAATACCGCTTCTCAAACTCCTACCCTCAGTCACACAGATGCTTCAACGACACCAAAAAACTATACCGATTATTATAATAATTTTGACATGGATACATTGCTGTCAGAAATCTTTGGCGAACATGTCGACGATCGCTTAAATGCCTATATGGCGTGCTGTGGTCGTCATGTCCGTGATGGCCGCGCGGATAATGCTGCACTGGTACACGAAGATACGGCAGGCAATGTCACGCGCATGAGCTTTGGTGAGCTTGATAAAGCCAGTGCGCAAGTCGCTAACTTACTACAGTCGTATGGCGTAAAAGCGGGGGACAAAGTAGCGACGATGCTACCGCGTACACCTGAGCTACTGACCGTTGTATTGGCAACATGGCGCATCGGCGCGGTATATCAGCCATTATTCACCGCTTTTGGCTATGACTCAATCAAATATCGCATGGATAAAGCCGATACCAAAGTCGTTTTTACCAATGTAGAGAACCGCAGCAAGTTTGATGATTTGGCTGTGCAAACCAAAATGGTATTGGTCGGCAGTACTGAAGATGCTCAGACGTGGGGTGACGATCACTACCGTCAGTCCATGGAATCACAGGCGCAAACGATAGAACCCGTTATGCTCGATACGGATGCACCATTTTTGCAGATGTTTACCTCAGGGACAGTCGGTAAGTCAAAAGGCGTGAGTGTGCCATTATCAGCCTTACCTGCGTTTTATCTCTATATGCGTTATGCCATTGACCTACGCGCAGACGATCAATATTGGAACATGGCCGATCCTGGCTGGGCGTATGGATTGTATTACGCCATCACAGGGCCACTGCTATTAGGGATCACGACTTATTTTAATGAAGCAGGATTTGACGCGACCAATACGCGCGACTTTATGATGCGTCATCAGATCACCAATTTGGCCTCTTCACCAACGGCATTTCGTATGATGAAATCCAGCGGCGTTTTTGACAACGTTAATGAAGACAATAACGCCAAACTCGCTTTGCGCTGTGCCAACTCGGCAGGGGAAACATTGAACACCGAAGTCGTTAACTGGGTCGAGACCTATCTGGGCTGTCAGGTAAAAGATCATTACGGTCAAACAGAAACGGGCATGACGTGCTGTGCGCATCATGCGCTAAAACACGAATCACCAGTTGGCTCGATGGGAATGGCGCTACCAGGTCACACGCTGGTCGTATTGGATGATAATATGAAGGTACTACCAGATGGTGAGCAAGGACAGTTAGCAGTCGTGGTTAGTCAGTCACCTGCGTTTTATTTCCGTGGTTATAGCTGGAATGAGAAGCAAGCCTTTGTAGATGACTACTATCTGACAGGTGATGTGGTTGAGCGTCATAGTGACGGCAGCTATTGGTTCTCAGGACGTGATGATGACATTATCATTACGGCAGGTTACCGCGTGGGGCCTACTGATGTCGAAAACACCGTCTTAGAGCATGACGCAGTGGCAGAATCTGCGGCTGTGGGCGTGCCAGACGAAGTGCGTGGACATACGATCAAATCTTATGTGGTATTAAAAGAAGGCGTCGAAGGTAGCGAGCAAATCGCCAAAGAAATTCAAGAGCTGGTGCGTAAACGTCTATCCACTCATGCCTATCCACGTGAGGTCGAGTTTGTGACCGAGTTACCAAAAACACCAAGTGGCAAAATTCAACGCTTTTTGCTACGCAGTTTATCTGCCGCGTAACTACCCGATAGAGCGTTTATAGATAATTCATAGAAAACAGCTAATAAAAAATGAAGATTTAAAGGAATAATCATGCAAATTCAAGAAAACAGCTTTTTGGTCACAGGTGGTGCATCAGGTTTGGGTGAGTCAGTGGCTCGGGCAATTGTCTCTCAAGGCGGCAACGTCGTCATCGCTGATCTAAACGAATCAGCAGGGCAAGCACTGGTCGCTGAGCTGGGTGATAGTACGCGCTTTGTGCGCTGTGACATCACTAAAGGCGATGAAGTACAATCAGCGGTTGAAATGGCAGAGTCAGCTTTTGGCGGCTTACAAGGCTCAATCAACTGTGCGGGTATCGTAGTGGTACAAAAGCTACTGGATTGTGATAACAATCCGGCAGACCTTGAGTCATTTAGCCGCGGGGTCAATGTCAATCTGGTCGGTTCATTTAACGTTGCGCGTTTGGTCGCGGCTAGCATTGCCAAACGCATAGCGAATGATAGCAATGCAGGCGAGCATGCAGAAAAAAACCATGTACAAAAGAATGTAGATCAAGGCATTATTATTAATACAGCTTCTATCGCAGCCTTTGATGGTCAAGTGGGTCAAGCCAGCTATTCTTCTTCCAAGGCAGGCGTGGTTGGTCTGACCTTGCCGCTTGCTCGTGAGCTGGCACGTCATGGCATCCGCGTTATGACCATCGCGCCAGGTGTCTTTGCTACCCCGATGATGGAGAGCATTCCTGAAAAAGCTCGCGAGCAGCTAGAAGCAGGCGTGCCTTATCCCAAACGTTTGGGCGCTCCCAATGAGTTTGCCAAGCTGGTCACTCATATCATTGATAATGCCTATCTAAATGGTGAAGTCATCCGCTTAGATGGGGCAATTCGTATGGTGTAACATTTGAGTAATTCATTCGTTTTGCACAAAACTTATCTAAATAGTCTGACATAGTGCTTTGATACATATGATTAATGACAAAAAACTCATCATGAGGATCAAAGCCTATGTCATTTTTTTGCAAAAAAACACACTCATCAGATAAGCTGAGCCCATATAGCTGGCTGATCAGTATTGGCGTTACTGTCGTTATCAGCGCCAGTGTTATTGCACATCGCTCTATCCATATTAGCTATCCAAATGATGAAGACAAGGCACGAGCGAAGTCATTAGAGGTCAATCCGGGCGGCGACATTATGATTCATGGGCAAATGAATGGCTTTGGACATTTGGGCTGGTTGAATCAACGACGCGATTGGACCGATGGTTGTATCGCGGTGACCAATACCGAGATGGATGAGATTATGGTATCGGTGATACTTGGTACGCCTATTGAAATCGTGGAGTAGCATAGTCGGATTATGATTGGGTCTATACTCAATAAGTGCATTGCTTATTACCATATTCAACGGAGATTTCTCTTGAATTTACAACAATAAAATGGCATTTCTTACCTACTAATTTCCTTTATCTGGTATTAATAGCCCATTTAAATATTGTTAATAATAAATATCATTGTCTTAAGTAAGGTTTTATTGATTTGTTGTCTTGAAATAACCGTATGCATACCTTATATAAATGACAGATAACAGTGACGCCAGAGATGAACGCGATTACTGATAATACCAATTATAAAAGGATATAAACATGAGATTTGAGAAGTTTACGCAAAAACTGCAATCGGCGATTCAAGAAGCTCAGAGCCTAGCGTTAGGTCGTGATCATACGGGCATTGATCCTGTGCATTTGCTTGCGGTATTGCTACAAGATGAATCTAATTTATCTATCTGCCAACAAGCAGGCGCTTCTATTCCAGCGCTAAAAAATGGCGTTGCCAAAGCACTCGATAACCAAGCGACCATTTCGGAGCCAACAGGTGACGTCAATCTAAACCCAAACTCAGTCAAAATTCTGAACTTGGCAGATCGTCAGGCGCAAAAAGAAGGCGATGATTTTATTGCGACTGAATGGGTCATGTTGGCACTCGCTGAGCAAGGCGAAACCAAAAAAATATTTGAAAGTGCAGGTGTGACGGCAAGCAAACTAAAAGCGGTCATTGAGCAGCTGCGCGGTGATGATACGGTCAATAACCAAAACGCTGAAGATCAGCGTGATGCACTCAACAAATACACGATTAATCTGACTGAGCAAGCAGAGCTTGGCAAACTAGATCCAGTCATTGGCCGTGACGAAGAAATTCGCCGTACCATTCAGGTACTGTCGCGCCGTACCAAAAACAACCCTGTGCTCATCGGTGAGCCGGGCGTTGGTAAAACAGCCATCGTAGAAGGCTTGGCACAAAAAATCATCAATGGCGACGTACCAGAAGGTCTGCGCCGTAAAGAAGTGTTGTCATTAGACTTGGGCGCGCTGATTGCAGGGGCAAAATTCCGCGGTGAGTTCGAAGAGCGTCTAAAAGGCGTACTGAGCGACTTGGCCAAACAAGAAGGTAATGTCATCTTATTCATTGACGAGCTGCATACCATGGTGGGCGCAGGTAAAAGCGACGGCGCGATGGACGCAGGCAATATGCTCAAACCTGCTTTGGCACGCGGTGAGCTGCACTGCGTTGGTGCGACCACCCTTGATGAGTATCGTCAGTACATCGAAAAAGACGCTGCGCTTGAGCGTCGTTTTCAAAAGGTTTTGGTCGATGAGCCAACGGTCGAAGATACTATTGCGATATTACGGGGTTTAAAAGAGCGTTACGAGCTTCACCATGGCGTCGATATTCAAGATAGCGCCATCATTGCTGCTGCGCGCATGAGTCATCGCTATATCACTGACCGTAAGTTACCAGATAAGGCGATTGATTTAATTGACGAAGCGGCCAGCCGCTTGCGCATGGAGATGGACAGTAAGCCTGAATCATTAGGTAAGCTCGATAGTCGCCTCATTCAGCTAAAAATGCAGCGCGAAGTCCTCAAAAACGAAGAAGATGCTGGCGCGCAATCAGAACGTAAAGTGCTCGATGCGCAAATAGCAGAGCTAGAAAAAGAATACGCTGATCTTAATGAAGTTTGGCAGGCAGAGAAAGCATTGGTCAAAGGCAGTCAACAGCTAAAAGACGAGCTAGATAAAGCCCGTATCGCTTATGACAAAGCCAGCCGCGAAGGTGACTACGAGACCATGAGTAAGCTGCAATACGAGACCATTCCACAGCTTGAGCGCCGTATTCATGAGTCTGATTTGGCTGAGCAAAAAGAGCAGACAGGTGAAGGTAGTGGTGTCAAATTGCTACGTAATAAAGTCACCGACAATGAAATTGCAGAAGTGGTGGCAGCCGCCACTGGTATCCCAGTCAGTAAAATGATGCAAGGCGAGCGTGACAAAATGATCGCAATGGAAGAAAAGCTCCATGAGCGTGTTATCGGTCAAAACGAAGCGGTCGAATCGGTGGCCAATGCGGTACGTCGTAGCCGTGCAGGATTATCTGATCCCAACCGTCCTTCAGGCTCGTTCTTATTCTTAGGACCTACAGGCGTTGGTAAAACTGAGCTGACCAAATCACTAGCGAACTTCTTGTTTGACTCTGAAGATGCAATCGTACGTATCGACATGAGTGAATATATGGAAAAACACAGTGTCAGTCGTCTTGTAGGGGCACCTCCAGGTTATGTCGGTTATGAAGAAGGCGGTACGTTGACTGAAGCGGTACGCCGTAAGCCATATAGCGTCATATTGTTTGATGAAGTAGAAAAAGCGCATCCAGATGTGTTCAACATCTTGCTACAAGTATTGGACGATGGTCGCTTAACCGATTCGCAAGGTCGGGTGGTAGATTTCAAAAACACCGTCATTATCATGACCAGTAACTTGGGTTCGCACAAGATTCAGGAAATGGTTGGCGAAAGTTACGAGGATATTAAAGCGGAAGTAATGGATTCTGTTGGGCAGCATTTCCGTCCAGAGTTCGTCAACCGTATTGATGAAATCGTAGTATTCCATCCGCTTGGTATGTCGCAGATGGCAGGTATTGCTGATATTCAATTGAATCGTTTGCGTCAGCGCATCCAAGAGCGTGAGATGGATATTGAGCTATCATCAGATGCCATGAATAAATTGGTTGCCGTGGGCTATGATCCTGTTTATGGCGCTCGTCCTTTGAAGCGTGCTATTCAACAGGAGATCGAAAACCCATTGTCATTAAAACTCTTGGCGGGCGACTTTGTCGCGGGTGACATCATTAAAATCGATGTGGGTAGTGATGACCAACTGACTTTTGATAAGCTTAGAATGAGCTAATGTCATTGGCTTTGACGTCTTTATGACCTCACGATACTCCCACAACAAACCCCTTATCTACAATCGTAGGTAAGGGGTTTTTCGTTTATGGTGGTATTTTGCGTTACTGTTTTTTTACCATTTAAATATCTCTTAAATATCAAGACTATGCTATAAATAAATGGATGACCAATAAAATAAATGCCAATTGGATAGAAAGGACAAAACCATGACAACCCCTATTGAACGTGTAAGTCTGCCCTTAACATCGCCGTTACTCATTGCGGCTTTATTGTTTAGTACATCAGCTTGCTCCAATCCTGCAACCGTCAATACCAGCAACAACGTACCAGAACAGAAAGAGAGCCAAACCTCTAAAGCAGATATGCGGACAAGTGATGCTCAAGTTAGCGCAGACAAGCCTGAGTTTACAACCAAAGCGGTCGCCACTTTTGATGAGCCTTGGGCTATGACAGCACTACCCAGTATAGATGGCAAAGCGCCCAAACTACTAGTGACGCAAAAAACAGGAGAGTTATTCATTGTAGACACGGCGACGGGTAGCAAGACACAAGTAGCAGGCATCCCTAAAGTGGCCTATGGTGGTCAAGGTGGTTTGGGAGATATTATATTAGCACCAGATTTTGCGACTTCTAATGCTGTATATATCAGCTACGTAGAAGCAGGAAAGGGGGGTGATAGTAATAAGTTTGGGGCAAAAGTAATCAAAGCGACACTGGCAGGATTAGGCACAAATGCGCCCACACTACAGGTCATCACGCCTATTTGGGAGCAATCTCCAAAAGTCACGGGGCAAGGTCATTATAGCCATCGCTTATTGTTTTCACCTGATGGACAGTATCTATATATCAGCTCAGGAGAACGCCAGAAAAAAGAGCCTGCACAAAATATGAGCATGAATCTAGGTAAGATTATTAGATTGTATGCTGACGGCTCGGTTCCAAAGGACAATCCATTTGTCAATGATAGCAATGACATTGCCTCTCAGTTTTGGACAATGGGCAATCGCAATGTGCTCGGCATAAGATTTGATGAAAGCGGCAGGCTTTGGGCAAACGAGATGGGGCCAAAGGGCGGTGATGAATTTAATCTGATTGAAAAAGGCAAAAACTACGGCTGGCCGATTGTATCAAATGGTCGTAATTATTCAGGTACACCAATCCCAGATCACGACACTCGCCCTGAGTTTGAAATGCCTAAAATCACATGGACACCCGTTATTTCACCGTCATCACTGAGTCTATATACGGCTGGTAGCCACAATGACTTTCCAGCATTACAAGGCGATTTTTTAATCAGTGGTTTATCTTCAAAAGCGCTTATTGTCGTAAGTGTCGATGAAGATGATAGTGCTACTGAACGCTATCGTTATGACATGGGTGAGCGTGTTCGTAGCGTGCTGGCAGTCGATGGAC
Source organism: Psychrobacter pacificensis (assembly GCF_018336615.1). NCBI lineage: Bacteria > Pseudomonadati > Pseudomonadota > Gammaproteobacteria > Moraxellales > Moraxellaceae > Psychrobacter > Psychrobacter pacificensis. The sequence goes on from NZ_CP048752.1 coordinate 1,184,711, forward strand.
AAGTGTGGGTATTGGAAGATGGTGATGGTGGACGATTACTCAGATTATTGCCTAAATAACATCATGATAAAGCTGCTTTTAGATCTGTATTTATGTAGACCTTTTAAAAAAAACTATCAATCTTATTAGAATAATTTAAAGGTTTTATCAAGTTTTATTTTGTAATTGATTGATAGTTAAAGCCTATTTTGTTAAGGTAATATTCCTTAAATTTTGAGACTTGCACATGGAAGAAGTAAAAGTAGGCAGATTAGGACCTTTTCCACGGGTGAGTAAACCTGTGTTTATTACATCGTCACTGTTGATCGTTGGATTTATTATTTTCGGCGCACTTTTCACTGAAACAGCAGGGGCGGTTTTTAGTTTTTTACAGAATTTTATTACCGATAAGTTCGGTTGGTTATTTATTATCTTAGTGAATACAGCGCTTGGGCTTTGCATTTACTTAGGAATGAGTCGCTATGGTGATATTCGTTTAGGTAACCAAACGGAGCGACCACAGTACAATCTGTTTTCTTGGATTGGTATGTTGTTCTCTGCTGGTATTGGTATTGGCCTTGTCTACTGGGGTACAGCGGAGCCGTTGTATCACTTTATGGCACCACCAATGGGCGAGGCCGAAACGGTTGAAGCCGCAAAGCAAGCGATGAATATCTCATTTATGCATTGGGGTCTACACGCTTGGGGCATCTATACGATTGTGGCACTGTCGTTAGCGTATTTTCATTTTCGTCGCGGTTTGCCTTTATCGATTCGCTCAACTTTGTATCCTTTGCTCGGCAAAAGAATCTATGGTCGCTGGGGGCATACGGTCGATATCTTGGCCGTGTTCGGTACGATGTTTGGTGTGGTCACCTCACTCGGGCTTGGAGTGATGCAGATCAATGCGGGACTTGAGAAACTATTTGGCATGCCGAATAGTCTCACTGTACAGTTCGGTTTGATAGCTTTCATCACAGCGCTTGCAGCCGCTTCCGTTATGATGGGTCTGGATAAAGGTATTAAGCGCCTTAGTGATATCAATATCGGTTTTACAATCGTTTTATTGGTATTCATGGTGGCTTTAGGGCCAACGCTCTTTATCTTTGATAGCTTTATCGAAAATATCGGCAACTATCTGACTGTACTCGTGCCTTTGGGTACGTGGGGCGAGTCTTATAGTGGAACAGATTGGCAAAGTGCTTGGACGATATTTTATTGGGCATGGTGGGTGAGCTGGGCACCATTCGTTGGTATCTTTATTGCCCGTATCTCTCGTGGTCGTACCATCCGTGAGTTTACGTTTGGGGTACTGTTAATCCCTATGCTTATCTTGTTCTTTTGGTTCACGACCTTTGGTGGCGTAGCGATTCATATGGAGCTTGCCTCTGCTGTGACAGGTATTAGCCCAGGTTTGGTTGAAGCAGTACAAGCAGATACCGGTAGCGCAATCTTTAAGCTAGTTGAGTACTACCCACTAGCCAAACCGATTACGTTAATGATTGTTGTCATGATTATGCTTTGGTTTGTGACTTCGTCAGATTCGGCCAGTTTTGTTATCGATATGCTGACCGCTGGTGGCGATACCAATCCACCAAAGATTCAGCGTTTGTTTTGGGCAACCACAGAAGGCGTTATCGCTGCCATATTGTTAGCGGCTGGTGGATTGTCTGCTTTGCAGGCAGCTGCCATCGTAGCAGGATTGCCATTTGCTTTAGTGGTTTTTGTCATAATGTATGCGTTGTTACGCGGATTAGGACGTGATCGTCTGATTCTTTACCGTGCGCAGCAAAGCTATATCACAGATGAGTCAGCAGATCATAACTCTGCAGATGAGTTTGTTGATGAGCATTTACTCAAAGGCCCACCTAAGATTGTTAAGGGTGACTAAGCAGTAAAATCGTTATTTTAACCATTGTTCTAATCATTAATAGAAGCCCCAATTTATTTTTAAATTGGGGCTTCTTTGTGGCTACTCAAATATATTTTTTGGAATGAAGTATTCTTATGAATTAACTGCATTCACCTTTGGTATAACTAATGGCCTCAGGTATGTTACAGGCCGAGCAAGCATTACCTGCCGTACGGTAGCTTATCACTGAGCCAACTTTCGTTTTTACACAGACTGGATCATATTGCATGGTACACATGGTCTTCTCAGAGCGAGAGGTTGGACAGTGAGTTAAGGTGTTTTCAAGCATTTGACTGTTATCTGTTGCAGGTTGCGTGGGAGTAACTGCGCCAGGCGTAGCGCTGCAACCCGCCAGTGCTAATACCAAGGAGACGACAGCTAATGATGGTTTGAGGGATTGCGCCAGTGTAGGCAGTGATAATTTAGATAGCGTTTTTTGCATGATGTGATGTCCTTATTTGCAAGCGTTCTATTACCGCTCGTCACGTTATTGATAGATCGATATAGCACTTAAAGTTTTATAATAACTAATGAATGGCTATGGACTCAATAACATAATACAAAAAACCCAAGCTTGAGCGGCTTGGGTTTTTTGTTAAATACAGATGATTGTCACAGCAGAATATCTACCTAGATAAGAATAGCAACTTATTCAGCTGGCTTATCATCTTTGTTTAGCTGCACATATTTATCGAAATTTTGTGCATAATCTGTCAAATTGTCACTTAGCATCTGGCGATATTGTTTGACATAAAACTCGACGATATCGTCTTTTTCTTTGGCAAAATCATCGGCTTTCACGAAGCCAATCGAGGCCACAGAGGCGCTGTAGCGTGCGGCAGCATATAACAAAGAAGCACCTACCTGTCCTGAATGGGCATCAGGGCCTAGCTGACTATTGGCGACACCGATGATAGCATCAGCGCGTTGGTAAAACGCCTGCATTTCAGGGGTGATTTCAATGCTTGCATCCACATTGTTGTCTTGAGTGTTGCTGTCTTGAGACATAAGCTGCTCCTAATAATAAGTGTCGATAATTTTAGTATATAAAGGCGGTTTGTAAATGATTCAACGTAATGACTCTATGACCCTTATAAGCCAGCGTCTGCTTTTAAGATATCTGCTTTGTCTGTTTTTTCCCAAGTAAAGGCAGTTTCTGAGCCTTGACGACCAAAATGTCCAAAGGTAGCCGTCTGCTGATACATTGGCTGTAATAGGTTCAGCATACGAGTGATGCCATAAGGACGCAAATCAAAATGAGTACGAATCAGGCGAATGATTTCATCGTTACTGATTTTGCTCGTGCCAAAAGTGTTGACAGAGATAGACGTTGGCTCAGCAACCCCAATCGCGTAACTGACTTGTACTTCACAGCGATCAGCAAGACCAGCTGCGACGATGTTTTTGGCCACATAACGTACCGCATAAGCAGCACTGCGATCTACTTTTGAGGGATCTTTACCACTAAAAGCACCGCCCCCATGACGTGCCATACCGCCGTAAGTATCGACAATGATTTTGCGGCCTGTTAAGCCTGCATCACCCACAGGACCACCAATGACAAACTTACCCGTTGGATTGATATGGTAGCGTGTACCCGCATGTAACAGATCAGCCGGTAGCACTTGCTTGATGATAGATTCCATCACTGCTTCTTGCAGATCAGACTGCGAGATGCTCGGATCATGCTGAGTTGATAGAACGACCGCATCGATTGCAGCAGGACGGTTGCCATCATACTTCAAGGTAACCTGCGCTTTGGCATCAGGACGGAGCCATGGTAGCTCGCCTGCACGGCGCAGCTCAGATTGACGCTCCATCAAACGATGGGCATATTCAATAGGGGCCGGCATTAATACATCAGTTTCATTACTGGCGTAACCAAACATTAAACCTTGATCGCCTGCACCTTGCTCTTCAGGATCATGACGATCGACACCTTGAGCGATTTCAGGAGACTGCTTACCCAGCATATTGATGACCGCACAAGTCTCGCCATCAAAACCCAAATCTGAGTGGTGATAACCAATGCCGTTGACCGTGTCACGCACCAGCCGCTCTAAATCGATATTGGCAGTTGTGGTGATTTCACCGGCAAGTATCACCGCGCCTGTTTTTACTAAAGTTTCGCAGGCCACACGTGCGTGTAAGTCTTCACGTAAGATAGCATCAAGGATGGCGTCTGATATTTGGTCAGCCATTTTGTCAGGGTGGCCTTCGCTCACAGATTCGGAGGTAAATAAGTTGTATTCACGCATAATGGGATCGCTTAATTGAATCAATAAAGGTAGGAAAAGCAACACTCTGGGTGCTGCTCTAATTAATGTTGACCACGCATTTACGCGGCAGATAATCGGTATTTCTCAATGCTAAAAATCGGTGTTGAACAAAGTTTTTGTCATCAATTTGGCTAAAATCTAGACCTACTATCATTCAATCAATTCATATATGGAGCAATGATAATAAGCTTTTATGGCTATGGCGGTAGAGAGTTAGGTCAATGTTCGCTCTAATAGGCTACTGTCAGTGTGCAGATTGCCTTATCAGAAGCGGGGTAATTGCCAAAATCTCTTAACACAAAATAGGGTTATTCTACCCTGAAACGTTATAAAACTCTAGTGAGCAGCACTTGCTATACTATAAGAAATGCTCAACAAGTGATTCACTGTCGTAAAACGTAGGTACTTGCCAGTTCATGGCTACATAAGTTTGTCTTTGAGACAGGAGTGTCACTACGTTATAGTTCTAAAAAGGTCGCTTTATCTTTAAACATGCACTCTTCATAGACGGGGCAAGCGCCGCATTTGGGTGTACGCGCTTGGCAGGTATAGCGCCCGTGCAAAATAAGATAATGATGCGCATCAACGATAAAGTCATCGGGTATACGCTCGACCAGTTTGTTTTCGACGATGAGCACCGTTTTACCAGTAGCGAGTCCAGTACGATTGCCGACGCGAAAGATATGCGTGTCGACCGCCATGGTTGGCTGACCAAAAGCAGTATTCAAAACTACGTTGGCGGTTTTACGCCCCACACCAGCTAATGATTCTAGATCTTTGCGGTTGTCAGGGACGGTGCTATCAAACTTTTCAATCAAATCGCGGCAAGTCTTGATGACATTTTTGGCTTTTGCGTTATATAAGCCAATATTTTTGATATACGTCTTTAGACCTTCTTCGCCTAGTGCCAGTATAGCTTCAGGTGTGTTCGCCACGGGGTACAACTGCTGAGTGGCAATATTGACGCTCACATCAGTTGCCTGTGCAGATAAGATAACGGCGATGAGCAGCTCGAAATTACTGCCGTAATTTAGCTCGGTGACAGGCTCGTCAATCGTCGCCGCTAGCTTTTCAAAAAATGGACGCACATCGCGATTGGGCATTCTTCTAGAGGGCGGTGTATCGGCTGTTTTATGTTTGACCGTTTTACTCATGGTGTTTTAACTATTATTTTAGTGAGTGGTGTTGCAAAATTATATGCTAGCGATGGCATTTATATGAGTTATTAAAGTATCAATCACGTAATCACAGCACCGCTTGTAATGCGTCGAGCTCTGCTTGCAAGCCTTCAAGCTCCATTTGTTTTTTATCATTGGCGCGCACGCTGAGCTGCTTTTCGAGTTTTTTGATTTTGGTACGTAGTTTAGCCGCTGCAATGGTATTCTTTGCTTGTGCTTCGCTAATATTTAGCGATTGGCTCGTTGCATTGTTGAGCTTGGCCTCTACCATGCTGACCACAGGTTTGCTATTGCTGGTATCAGCCAGTTGTTCTGTCACGCGTTTGAGATGCGTGTGGTAGCGCTGTCTCAAGTCTTCTTGTTCGGCTACTCTCTCAAAGGGAGAAAGCTCACGCTCGACAATGACCAAGTCGATACAATCAACAGGGCAGGGTGCGATACATAGCTCACAGCCTGTGCACAAATCGGTAAAAATCGTATGCATGTGTTTGCCAGTACCGACGATAGCATCCACTGGACAAGCCGGAATACATTTGGTACAGCCGATACAGTCGTCTTCACGAATCACAGCACGAACCTCTGTTGGACGTCCTGATGTCATGTCTATCGGCCATTGTGATGGTGCGGCTGTCAGATGAGTATCTATCCCAATTGTCTGAGCGATAGCGTCCGTTACTGGCTGGCCACCAGGCACACATTTATTGTATGGCTCACCCTTTAATACGATAGCAGTGGCGTAAGGCAAGCAGCCATCTGGATGCTCACAAAGCCCGCATTGCGTTTGCGGCAGACAAGCATCAACGCGTGCAATTTTTGTCTGTACATCATTTGGCAGGGTATCAATGTGCAGCGACTTAAACAAGATCGGTAAATCTGTCAAGCGTGTCTGTTCAGTACTTTGAGGATGGGTGTCGGTTTGGGACATGGTATTACTGGCCTTAGTATCGGTCATCATTAGCGACTGTCACTTATGTCTGTCAGTGGCTAGGTAGATAAGTGACTATTGATTGCATATTTTATAGGCAAATTATGGATCTTTGTACTGACGTTCTATATCAAATAGTCAATCACCCAGCCGTATTGATCGCTGTTGCGCTGCGAAGATTAACACATTTAAAGCCGTAAAACATCAGGGTCGAAAACCTAGTCTTTAACATTAAAAATTAAAGCATAAGATCAATGATATTGTGATGCATTTATTCTCGGTGAGCGTTTGCGGAATGTCTACTTACCAAAACGCTTGAGGATAAAATCAATTAATAGATGCATGCGATGAGGCATGTTATCACGGTCGCGATAGAGCATCTGGCAGCCTCTAGGTTGGTTATTCCAATCAGGCAATACTTGCTGCAAACCGCCTGATGTGATCAAAGGCTGTGCATCATAATCGGGGATGAAACCTAGACCGATACCATCCGCAATAGCCCCCGTTAGTAAACTAATATTATCAACTTTTAGACGGATATTATTTGTTGGCTGATGCGTCTGTACCTCGCCCGTTATACGATGCTGTAGATGCCAAGTAGACATAGGGGTGCACAGTACCGTAGGGTAGCCTGCCAAATCATTGGGCGTTTGGATATCGGATACATCGATATCGCTGGCTGCACAAATGATAAAGCGAATATTGGTCAGCTGCCGCCCAATCCAATGATTGGCACTGTGTTCACCAATACGAAAAGCGACATCAATAGCTTGCGCGTCAATATCAATGGTCTGATTGGACAGACGCAAATCTAAATGGATATCTGGATATTGTTTTAAAAAAGCATTGAAATGCGGCGCTAAAATATCACTACCAAAATTGACAGGGGCGCTGATTCTGATTGTGCCTTTGGCCTCATTTTTATCTTGTAGTAAGCAACACGCGACGTTTTCTAATTCATCAAAGAGATGGGCGCTGCTCTTATAATATTGTTGCCCTGCATGGGTCAACTGTACGCGGTGCGCATCTCGGTTGAGCAACCTAAGTGCCAGATCTGCTTCTAGTTTGGCAACTCGGCGACTCAATGTCGATAGGGGCATGTCAAGCATTATAGAGGCTTGGCGAAAGCTGCCGTAGCGGACAACCGCGCAAAAACTGCGCATGTCATCGAGGGAGTAGTTAAATTTCATATTCAGAATCTATGCTCTCGTTATTGCTTGTTTATACCGTATTTAAAATATATACACTGGTGCTTATCTTTTCGCAAGTTTTTTGGGTGCAATATGAGCCGTTCAGCGAACACCACCGCCGTCCTATATTTATTACTGTGTACGTTTCTCTGGGGCGCAAGTTTTCCTGTCGGCAAGCATGCCTTGAGTGAAGTAAACGCATTAACCTTAGTCATGTGGCGTTTTAGCATTGCCTCGGTGTGTCTGTATCTTTATACAAAATATAAACACATGCCAATCCCTACTCTCACACCCAAACAATGGGCGTGGGCGATTGGTGTATCCATCATTGGTGTTGGTGGCTTAAACTTGGGGCTGTTTACTGGGCTTGAACAGACCAATGCCAATAATGGTGCGTTGATTATGGCGCTTAGCCCGCTGGTTACTTCATTGATTGGTTCTATAGCGCAGCGCCAGTTTCCTACCAAAGGCGCGCTGTTTAGTTTGGTGGTTTGTCTCTCTGGCGTACTGCTGGTACTGACCGATGGCGCATTTGCCAAACTGCTAGGGTTTGAATTTAACCATGGCGATCAAATGATTTTTTTAGGTATGCTGTGCTGGAGTCTCTATACTTATCTGACTCAAGGTATCAGTCGCTGGATGCCAATGATTCCTTATACCTTGGTCGGTATGCTGTCAGGTCTTGGGGTGATATCGCTCATGGTGTTATTTAGTGCAGAGGTACATCCATTGCAAGAAAGCTTAGCCATCAGTCGCAGTGTCTTTGGCGACTTGATATTTATTGGCGTCTTCGGCACGGTTGGCGGTTATCTATTGTGGATCTCTGGCGTCAAGCAGTTGGGCGCTGCTAATGCGTCATTATTCTTTAATTTTGTGCCAGTGTTTGCTGCGCTCACGGCCTTTGCTTACGGTCAGCAAGTGACCGCTTTGCAATTATTAGGTATGGCGATTGTGATTGCAGGGCTATTGATACCCAGACTTGTCAAATGGCAATATCAGCGTCTGACCGTCCATAATGTCTAAGTGAAACGCAGTAGGCACTGACATTAGCCGCTAAAATGAGCTGCCAGTGTCAGTGTCATTTAATTTCATAATAAAATGCCTTGTTCTTTGGCAATCTGATCGATCAATTCTCGAGCGATACTGCCCTTTGGTGGAATCTTTGGCAGGTTAGAGAGATCAAAAAAATCAGCATGCGCCAGTTCGTCTTCTTGAATAATAATATCGCCACTGGCATAAGAGGCACGGAACCCAAGCATCAAATTGGAGGGAAATGGCCAAGGCTGGCTACTCACATAACGAATATCTGATACGCTGATATTGACCTCTTCTGCCACCTCACGTACCACCGCATGCTCTAGGCTTTCACCGACCTCGACAAACCCAGCGATCAAACCATACATGGGCGGCAGTTTTTGCTGTCCGTGACGGTGATGGTGCGCGAGTAAGATTTGCATTTCATCTGTTACTGGGTTTGGGCGGGTAATCGCCGTAATCACACATGGCTGGACGCGAGGATACTGGCGCAGCTGGCATACTGGACAAACCATGGCGCGCTCGTCTTGGTCAGCATGTACGGTAGGACTGGCACAGCGACTACAGAACTGCGTATCTGCTTGCCACCTTAATAACTGTATCGCTTGACTGATCTGGTCAGATAGGGCAACAGGTATGTTATTTATCAGCTGTCGATAAGGGACAAAGGTATCAGTACTGCTTTCGGCGATGATAGGCAGCGTCACGTTATGAGCGACTGCGTAATCATAAGTCATGGCAGTGGTGGACGGCGCAGTGAAGGTTTGGGCAGTGTTTTCATTGATCAAATCAGATGAAAGGCTATCCATATTATTATTATCATCAGATTGCCAGTGATTTGGCGATAGACTCTCATGTAGCGTCACGTGACCGAGCCGATAAGCTTGCTCGTCTGAACCAGTACGACTCTGTGGTAGTTGGATTTGTAATGGCCACCAACCATCTGGCATTTGACGGCATAAAACAGTGTCATCACTCAATATAAAAGCATGGGCCATAAAAGATTCCAAACAGTTTGAAGCAAATCCGTATCGATTTAGATACAGACTTATTTAACGTGAAGTATTCTGATTAAGTTTTATCGCCGCAAAATGACAAAATGGCGACGATAAAACCTGTGCAAGCAGTACTAAGCAGCAAGTAGATGACTTAAGCTTTGCTGGCCAACGTCAAGCGCTTGTTTACTGACAGGACGATGGTTCTCAAAACCATCCAGATGATGATCGACCGCCATAATCACATCAGCAATATAAGCCAGTGTATCGTCTTCGATACGTCGTCCACTCTCTATGCGTTTTTCGATATAAATGGCTAATTGACCAAGCATGCTGGCGGGTGTTGGCAAATGTAAAAAGCGCAATGCACCTGCCACTTGGCGCATCATTCCCGGTATATTCTGAATATTAAGCATGTCGCGTTCAGGCTCTGCCAAATAGTCGTTAATTGCTTGCTCGGCACTTGCAATGGCGGTACGGCTTTCTTGTATGAGAGTATCGTATGATGTATTGAGCTGATGCAATGAGATATGCTGATTATTCAGTGGTAAGTAGATCGCCCCTGGGGTATGCATCTCTGCCATTGCAATTGTAGCATTCTCTGCATGCATCAATGCCAGTAATAAGTGATCAAAGTCATCCGGCGAAGGCGCCTGCCAATGGCTGACCGCACCCGCCGCTGTGATAAGACTATCAGCTGCATTGGACAATCCTAGCAGGCGCAGTGCTGAGCTCAGTTCAGTCAACTCTTCAATGATCTGGGCAGTTTGCATATCAACAGGATTGATGGAGTCGCCGCGTGCATAGCTGTCGACATTTTCTTTAATATTATTGATTTGAGACTGAATAATGTCATTTAGTGTATCGGTGAGTGCGCGATTGGGACCAAATAAGAAACGCTTCATCTCATCAAGCTGATCGCCTTCTAGATAGTTACTTGCGTACTGCTCACGTAATTGCTGCGCCTCAACAGTATCACGCTGACAGGCAAAATTAACTAAGTCTGCAAAACGTGTATCCATCACAGGTAAGTAGCTTTGGAACTGCTGCTCCACATAAATCAGCGTATGCTTTTGGCTCACGTTCAACGGTAAGACCGCGGCAATATCTGTCACAGCAGTCGCTGCTGCTTGCCAAAATAGGCTGTTACTATTTGATGCGATCAAAGCGCAGGCAGCACTCATGGCATCGAGTTTTTGCTGATCGTTTGAGTCAATATTGCCATCTTGATTGAGTAGGGCAACGCCAAGACCGCTACGATAGGCATAGGTCAGGAGTTTTGTATCCAAATTGAGCGCGCTTAGTGGTTCAAAGTTTTTCTCTGGGTTAGCAATGATGACGCTACTGCTCCCAAAAGTAGAAAAGTCCTCGACCGTCATTGGTGGTTTTTGTCCATGCGCATTGAGATTATTAACCACTGGCAATAACAAAGTAGGCTCTACCGACTCAGTCAATAATACAAACTCGACATAGCGATCTAAAGTCATAATGGCTTCTGATAAATCCATGATGAGAGCCGTGTCATTGTTGTCGCCGTTGTCATAAAGGCGCTGTAGACCGTCAATGATGGCATTGTTTAACACTTCTGCACCAACAAGAGAAATCAGTTTAAAAATACAAGACAGCTGCTTTAAAACGCTAATAGAATCTGACAATAAAGGTGCTTGGCTACTATCGTCATTGAACTCGCTCAGATGAATCTCAGTATCTTTGAGCGTTGCGATAATCTCATCATGCAATAAGTGGAGTGACGGTAGGTTGAAATCAGTAACACTAAGCGTGGGGGCGGTTAACTTCATTTGCGCAGACTGGTCCATAAGTATTTTTCCATAATGTACTGATGAGAATGACGATGGTATCAATGGGGTAGTAAAAATATTGGTTAATGATGTTTTAACGTTTTATATGATAATAATCAAGGCTATATTGTACAAATGTTGGTGTAATTCAGGCTTGATGTAGCGGCTACATATTGGCTTTTAGCTCAGGGTAGTCCTCTGCAAGAGAAGCGTACCAGCTTTGGTTGGTAGTCTCATCTGACGTCGATGCTAGCAATAAATTGGCCAAATTGGCAAAACTGGTATGGGCAGTTTGCCCGCCCTCTGTGGGTGCGTCTTCTTCAATGGCAAGCGTCACTTGACCGCCAGTCATCGCCAAGTAAACTTCGGCTAAAATCTCTGAGTCAAGTAAAGCGCCGTGAAAGGTACGGTCTTGCTTACCAACGTCCAGACGACGTACGAGGGCATCCAATGTGTTCTTTTGTCCAGGATATTGCTGCTTTGCCATGACCAGTGAATCGGTCACTTGTACGCGCTCAGCAAAGTCATTGAGACCGACTTTCGCAAACTCCATGTTTAAGAAGTTCATATCAAAGGTGGCGTTGTGAGCGATAATCTCAGCACCATCCATAAAGTCGTATAATGACTGGGCAACTTGATCAAAGGTGGGCTTGTCCGCCAAAAATGCCTCAGAGATCCCATGAATACGAATAACTTCATCATCCATGCCACGCTGCGGATTGATATAGACGTGTAGTTTTTCACCAGTAAATTTACGCCCAACCATCTCAACAATACCGACCTCAATGATACGGTCACCTTTTAATGCGTCCAGTCCTGTGGTCTCTGTATCCATGATGAGCTGACGATTTGCTTCATGACGATGTATCGGCTTTGGTAGTAGCGGCCTAAAATGAGGATTGGCACGGCTAGTATCCCCATCAAACTTGGGTGTATCAGTATCTATAGGTGGGATATCACTAGTCATGTCGGTATCATTCATGGGTACTTGGGCTTCTGGCATGGCTTTATTACTCATCATTTTGGGTGCGTTGTCTGGATGGTGAGGAGTCTCTACCATGACATCATTATGCATCATAATACGTGCTTCATGGCTATGTTGACTGTCATTGATTCGTAACTCATCTTCTGATACATCGTCAAACTCGTCATCTACTATATCTAGACCCAATGGGTCGAACTTTAGCCAATCATCATTGGTGACAGGTTTTTTATCAGTCGCTATGCGGTCTTTTTTTTTAGGGGCGTCTGATTCGTTTATCACAGGTTTTTGTGCCACAGATTCTTTTATCATAGAGGAGTGACCACTGTTTGACGTAACCCCTAAGTTTGCCAGTTCGTCTGCTTTTTCATTGCCTGCATGTCCAGCGTGACCCTTAACCCAGTGCCAATCAACATCACGCTGTTGACATAGCTTATCCAATTGTTGCCAAAGATCTTGATTGGCGACGGGCTTTTTGCTCGCTGTTTTCCAGCCTTTTTTCTTCCAGCCTTCAATCCATTCGGTGATGCCTTTTTGGACATAGCTGGAATCTGTCCAAATCTCAATTTTTTGTGTAGGCGCGCTATGGGTTAGGGCTTGTATGGCGCCCATCAGCTCCATGCGATTATTGGTGGTTTCCGTATCACCGCCATATAAATCCTGCGTGCTACCATCGCTAAATATAAGGTGCGCGCCCCAACCGCCCGCGCCGGGATTACCTTTGCAGGCACCGTCAGTATACGCTACCGTTGTGTTTTTCTTGGCGGCTAGCGGATCAGTTGCGTTGCTTGTGTTAGAGTGTGGCATGGCGTTACGGTTGTCTGACATAGAGATGTATAAACCTGATAAATAGTAAGCATAAAAGTAGTATTAGAGCATCGCGCTCATGCTAATTGAACGATGCTAGTGCCGCTGTGAGTATAACAAATCTATCGTAAATATGGGTGGTCGTGACAAACAAAATCACAAAACTAGCGATGGCAACGCATAACACAATAGTAACCGGATTGTTTTCTGTTAAAATAGCTTGGCTCGCTAAAAAACGTCTATTTTTTAGCGAAAATGCTTTTAAAGAAGCCAATACCAGCGCGCTGTCTTTGTCACATTTGTCACAATAGTATCCACAGAAAATATTTGTAGATAGCTATTTGATAGTTTTCTTATGACAACGCGCTCAGTGCAAGTCTCCCATACATGACCGCAGGATAGCTTTATTATGTCTTTATGCTCAAGTATTTTTTATAAGCGACTGACGTATCTGATGCTCAGTGCTACGGCCAGCACAGTGCTCCTTTTGAGTGGCTGTAGTGATAGCAGTGATGCTCAGGCAGATACCGAAGTTGCAGCAGATTTATCTGTCTTTGCAGGTTGTTATACGGTGAGTCAAGACGAGCCTGCGCAAATAAAGGTTAGCCAACAAGACGGCGCTTGGGTGATGCAGATGAAAGAGCCTGCAAGTGCTAAGCGTGTGTGGGATGAGCCTGAAGCGTTAGAAGTGATTAAAAATAGTGATATACCGCAGTTTTTTTCTATTGATCCAGATAATGTCGATGCGGTGATCGGGCGTCCTGATCGAGTGCTCGTATTGGCGCATGTCAAGCCTACCTATGCCAATATCGACCCACTCTTAGACAGTGAGTATCTGTCTTATATTTACCGAGGTGCTAACACCATCTATCGAGTAGCTTGTGATGACGTCAATACCGATATATTGGCCAATCCACACGCCAACATCATTATCGATAATGTGAATGAGAGTAGTTAGATAAGTATTGCTCATAGGTAGCATAAATATCGTTGATGATCAATCGTATTCGTCCAAAACGATCTTGCTACAAGCCTTTAAATCAGTAGAGTCAAGCTATATGAATTTTTTTAGTTATGTCGTGTTAGGTGGGTTTTCTTATGCCGCGGGTTGGGCGATAAGAACGTATGTATTAGAAAAGCAGCCGAAGACTGACCAACCTTACAATCTCAAGCATCCTGCTATTTTGGCGTACTTGGCTGGGTTTTTTATCGTTATGCTGATTGTCTCTTGGTTGATTGGTCGCTATATTTTAGGTCATGTGGCGATTGACTTACCGTTTATCATCGTCAATAGTCTGGTTGCAACCTTTGTGTATTCGTTTGGCCTCAATCCAGAAAAAGCGAGCTATGATGTGCCGAATTAAAATCTGACGTTTGAAGGTTTAACCGTTGAGCGTCAGATTGATTAAAGCAACAAAAAAGCCACAACCAAGTGAGTGGCTGTGGCTTTTTTTAAACTGCTAATTATCGGTTAAGACATAACTAGTTACGAAGCCTTTTTGAGATCAGTACTGGTTTCATTATCATCTTCATCATCAGTGCTGCTTTTATCATGACTGATCTTGTCCGTGCGTTTGTCATTTTCCGATGTGCTTTTGGTGTCTGATTGTTCTTGTTTCCACGACTTGTATTTTTGCAAATCTTTTCTGGCCTGTTTTAGGCAGAACTTGAGCACAAGCGCATCATCGATATAACCGATAAACGGAATAGAGTCTGGGATAAGGTCAATAGGATTTAGTGTGTATATTGCCCCAACCACACCAGCTGAGATGGTTCTAAAAGGAATCTTACGATAGTCACCTTTATAGTAGTCTTTGATTAGACTCATAAATAGCATCAAATCATCGCTAAAAGGTTCAAGATAACTATTGTCCTCTAGCTTTTCTTTAAGTTTGTCTTCTTTTCCAATCAAGTATTTCAAATTAGAAACGAGTGTTTTTTCTTTATCATTTTTCTTGGTAAACATAATTGTTGCCTTTATTTTTGTGCGATGAATTTGTATCTACAGTAACAAACATACTCGCCCCATGTTGTATGTCTCGGTAGCGAAAAAGTAAATATAGGTAAAGGCTTGGGTAACTTGACTGCTGGCAAGATGCGTTACAATGTTTGAGTATGACGGCTTCATTTGTGATGTGCGCTACTGCAAAAGATGACAATGTATAAATCATAAAAACAAAAATGTATAGGTAGCAACAACGTATGGGTTCAAAAATACCGTCCATCCAGCAATCAATAGAAGATAAAAACCTACAGTCAAACCTAGCTGATGAGCTTAATGTTGGCCTAAACCGTCGACAGTTTTTGCACCGAATAGGTGTTGGCGCAGGTGCTGCGGCATTAGCAGCGCAAAGTATTCCTCACGCATTGGCTGCCAGCCTCATTGAGGCAGATAATAGCTCGCAGCTGACCAAAGACGATCTGCCGACTGCATTGTTGGATGAGCGCTCAGCGCAAACTTCTCTAATAACAAGCTGCCCTACGCCCACGATTGAGACCAGACTGTTTGCCAGCTCCAATGTGGGCGGCAGTGATGAGCGCAATCAGTTGGCATTAGATCGCATGAGCTGTGCTGGGTTTAAAATAAGTAATCCCGATATCACCAATCGTCAATATTTGCGCTTTGCAGGTACGGACTCGCAGCGTGCCAGTGACTTCCAAAACCTCGCGACCGGAGCGATAGCAGCGCCAAAACTGCTGCTAGGTGTGCGCGGTGGTTATGGTGCTATGCGTATATTACCCATGGTTGATTGGACAACGCTTGGGCGTATTATGAAAGAGCGCGGCACGATACTCGCAGGGTTCAGTGATGTGACTGCGATCCAATGTGCGCTATTGGCGAAAGGGTCTATGAGTTCACTTGCCGCGCCCATGCTTTATAGCGAGTTTGGCAAAACTGCGCCTGATCAAATCAGCTGTCGCCAGTTCGCTGAGGCCTTAACGGATTCTAATTTAACGATCACCATAAAAGATGCGTCTTTAACCAGTCAGCAACTGCCGACCATACTCACAGCGGGCGAGCCCAAAGTGCTCACTGGTACGATTTGGGGTGGCAACCTAAGCGTGGTGTCTGCGCTGGCAGGTAGCGAGTATTTACCGCGCATTGAGGGCAGTATTGTGTTTTTAGAGGATGTGGGCGAGCAGGCGTATCGTATTGAGCGTATGCTGTATGATTTGTATTTAGCGGGTGTGTTTAAAGGTCAACAAGCGATTGTGTTTGGGGCGTTGTCTGGTTCAGGTGAGGACAGCTATGACAAGCGTTATGATGTTGCCACAGTGATTCGTCAATTACATAAGCTGACTGGATTACCAATTTATAGTGGCATGCGATTTGGTCATATTAGCAAAAAACACAGCTTTCCGCTTGGCGCAATGTGTCAACTGACGCCCAATATATCAGGTGACTACCAGTTGTCCTTTAGCGATTATCCCACCATCAAGGCGGATGCTATCCATGTCGAAGGCCTATGGCAGAATATGTAAACATGCATGATCACTAACTAACAGACTCTAAATCGCCAGCCGTGAAAACTTATCTTGATATTCCTTAGGCGTCAACTCTGTTGCCCGTTTGAACAAGCGAGTAAACGAAGAGATATCGTCATAGCCGACTTGATCGGCAAGAGACTTGATACTCACATCCCCCAACTCGAGCAAGCGCTTGGCTTGCTCAATTCTCACTGCCTGAATATATTCAACGGGTCGCATCGCGACGCTGGCCTGAAAGCGTCTATTCAAAGTGCGTGGAGTGATATTTGCCATGGCAGCTAGGCTGCTGACTTGTATGGGCTGTTGAAAATTCTGCTCAATGAATTCTTGCACTTGTTTGACCAGTTGGTCTGCATGCGACTTGTGCAAGGTCACATTGGTATAGCTATTCTGATTGCCTCGTTTGCTATCAATAATCTGAGTTTTTGCCATCTGGGTCGAGATCTCCCGTCCGCAGTAGCGCTCTATTAATAATAGCCCCAAATCATAAAAAGCGCTGCCGCCTGCCGCACAAAATATACTACCCAGTTCATCGCTTGCATGAGTGACAAACTGGTTCTCTTGTAAGTCCACCAGTGGAAAGTCTGCCTTAAATTTATTGGCATAGCCCCAATGGGTGGTGGCGACTTTATGATCTAATAGCCCTGCCTCCGCCAAGAAAAAAGCCCCGCTACAGTTGCTCGCTATATCGGCCTTGGTATTGGCAAGCCGTACTAAATGTGGCAGCAGCCCATTATTTTGCCTCAATACCTTATCAATAGAATCGCCAATGGTGGGCACCAGTAACAAGTCGCACTCCGTGACATCTTGGATATCGCAGTGCGCTCGCATCATTAAGCGGTTGCTACATCTGATATCACCGCCGCCTAAGCTTGCGATCTGCACCTTAAACCTAGGCTCTACCGCTTCATCTAAAAATCGCTGCCAGCTAACCCCTGTAAATGAAAATAAATCCAATGCACCAGCGAGCACGCTCCCAAGCACACCATCGAAGCCAAGAACGATTACATTAAATGGTTTGAAATAGGGCATCAGTTACTCGCATTTGTTATTTTTCTCACTAATCATAACGTCCATAGGAGAAATTATTCCCAAATTTATGTCACATTTGACCATGATTATGTCATAAATGACAATACGGCAGTGCGCTAATTTAGATTAATATCAATTGATAAGCATTAACCCCCTTTGTTTTGCCTGACTCAATGATGCGGTAAATATCACAGATAGGGTCATGACAGAGGGTGATAATACAAACGGATTTGCCTGATTTACGATCGTTACATGTAATCAAGAGAAACTAAAAGAGACGACTATGGCCGCAGACACCCTTATCAACGACTTTGAGTTACCGTTCCAGCTGTACGATGTGCTAGGAACACAAACCCTCACCAAACACGCAAAGTTCTCAGAGCACAGCCGCGAGACCTTTGATGCGGTATTAGATACCGCAAATAAGATCGCAACGGATTTATTTTTGCCGCACAATCACTTGGCAGATAAGAACGAACCGCAGTTTGATGGCAAAAAAGTCAGCATGATAAGCGATGTCAAAGTCGCTTTTGATGCGTTTCGCGAGTCGGGCTTTATCGCTGGTCGTTACAGTTTTGAAGACGGTGGTATGCAGCTGCCTGAGACAATCATGACCGCGGTGGCAGGCTATTTTATGGCAGCCAACCCGTCGACGACCGCCTATCCATTTTTGACCACTGCAGCCATCAATGTCATCTCTCACTTTGCCAGTGAGGATATCAAAGCCGCCTTTATGCCGCGTATGCTAACAGGCGAGTTCACTGGTACCATGGCGCTGACAGAGCCGCACGCGGGCTCGTCACTTGCTGACATCAAGACCACCGCTGTCAAACAAGACGACGGCTCGTACCGCATCAAAGGCAGCAAGATTTATATCTCAGCAGGGGACCATGAACTGTCTAACAATATCGTGCATTTGGTATTGGCCAAGATTCCAGGTGGTCCTAGTGGGGTAAAAGGCATCTCCTTATTTGCGGTGCCAAAGTACCGTTTGAACGATGATATGTCTGTCGGCGAGCGCAATGACGTGCATTTGACAGGACTGATTCACAAACTTGGCTATCGAGGGGCAACCTCGACGGCATTGAGCTTCGGTGACGCGGGCGATTGTCACGGCTACCTGATCGGTGATGAGCATTTTGGCTTGCGTTATATGTTCAAAATGATGAACGAGGCGCGTATTGCGGTTGGATTTGGTGCGGCGATGATTGGCTATCGCGGTTATCAGTATTCGCTTGATTACGCCAAAGATCGTACGCAAGGTCGAATCGCACCGAACAATAAACCTGAAGATGATGCGACTGCTATCATCCAGCATGGTGACGTCAAGCGTATGCTTTTGGCACAAAAAGCCTATTCTGAAGGCGGTATTTCCTTGTGCTTATACGGCTCAAACCTAATTGACCGTATCAATACTTGCGAAGACGACACCCTAAAAAACGAGCTAACCGAATTGTTAGATCTGCTTACGCCCGTATTAAAAGCATGGCCGTCTGAATATGGGCCAAAAGCCAATGATTTGGGTATTCAAGTATTGGGCGGCGCTGGTTATACGCGTGAATATCATGCTGAGCAGTTTTGGCGTGACAATCGTCTAAACCCTATCCATGAAGGGACAAATGGCGTACAGGCATTGGATTTGTCATTTCGTAAGTTATGGCAAAAAGGTGGTCTTGGCATTCAGATTCTAAAGCGTGAAATCACGCAAGATCTAGAAAATATCACCACGCCGGAGACTGCGGCACTCGCGGGTAAATTAACGCCTTACATGGGTCAGTTGCACGAAGTACTGGTGCATCTAAGTAAAGTGTTGCAGACAGAAGAAGCCATTACGCTTACTGGTAATGCCCAAGCGCTGATGAATATTTTTGCCTCGATCGTGCTTAGCTGGATTTGGATTCGCCAAGCCAGTAAAGCCGAACAACTACTAAGTACAACGCAAGATATTGAGCAACAAAACTTTTATAAAGGCAAGATACAAGCGGCGAAGTACTTTATCGATTGGGAACTACCATTAATCAACCGTGATATAGCCATTTTAAACAACACCAATTCTGTTTGCACTGATATGCAGGCAGACTGGTTCTAAGAACAACGCTAAGGAAAGAGCAATGACAACCATAAATAAACAATGGCGACTAAAAACAAGACCAGTTGGCGCACCAAGTGCTGAAACTTGGGATTATACTGAGACAGAAATACCGACTATCACCGATGGTCAATTACTGATTAAAATTGATTATATCTCTATCGATCCTGCGATGCGTGGCTGGCTAAATGATGCCAAATCATATATCAAACCTGTCCAGATTGGGGACGTCATGCGTGCCGGTACGGTGGGCGAGGTGATTGAAAGTAAGCATGAGAAATTCGCCGTTGGGGATTATGTCGCAGGTCACGATGGTGTGCAGTCATACGCGGTCAGTGATGGCACAGGATTGCATAAAGTTGATCCAAATCTTGCACCGCTACCTTATTATTTAGGCGTACTTGGGATGCCGGGTATGACAGGGTATTTTGGTTTGCTCAAAACAGGTCAACCAAAAGCAGGCGAGACCGTTGTGGTATCAGGTGCTGCGGGTGCCGTTGGTAGTTTGGTCGGTCAGATTGCCAAAATCAAAGGCTGCCGCGTCGTTGGTATTGCAGGCGGTAGCGAGAAATGCAAATTCTTAGTTGATGAGCTTGGGTTTGATGCAACGATCGATTATAAAAACGAAAACGTCAAAAAAGCCTTGAAGCAAACTTGTCCAAATGGCGTCGATGTCTATTTTGATAACGTTGGCGGTGACATTTTAAACGACGTACTTACTCAAATAAACCTACATGCGCGTATCGTCATCTGCGGTGCGATCAGTCAATACAACAACACGGAAGCCGTCAAAGGCCCATCGAACTATTTATCACTACTGGTCAACCGCGCCCGTATGGAAGGCATTGTGGTGTTTGATAATATCAAAGAATATCCAATCGCGATGAAAGAGATTGCAGGCTGGATTCAGTCAGGCGACATCAAAGTAAAAGATCATATTGTTAAGGGGATTGAGACATTCCCTGATACGCTTATGATGCTCTTTAACGGTGAGAACTTCGGCAAACTGGTACTTAAAGTAGAGGAATAACTCATGACACTGAATACAAACGGAATTGCATCAGATGTAACGGGTAAGCGTATTTTGATCACAGGCGGCGCATCAGGCATTGGTGCGGCAAGCGCGCTGCTACTGGCCAGTCGCGGCGCAAAAGTCGTGATCGGTGATATGGCAGAAGAGATGGGTGAGTCTGTTGCCCAGCAAGGCCGAGATGCGGGCAACAGTATCGTCTTCAAAAAAGTAGACGTGACCAGTGGTGATGAAGTGCGTGCGTTGTTTGACTTTGCGGTAGAGACGCTAGGCGGTCTAGATGTGGTGGTCAATAACGCGGGTATCGACCATAAGCCTTCGCCCATGCATGAGCTGAGTGATGAGGACTTTGATCGCAATATCGCCGTCAATCTAAAAGGGGTCTGGCACTGCATGCGTGCCGCTGTCAATTGTATGATACCGAACGGCGGTGGTCATGTGATCAATGTGGCATCTATCGCTGGTCTGCGTTCTGCGCCCATGTTATCGGCTTACAGTGCCGCCAAACATGGCGTGATGGGTCTGACCAAGTCGGCAGCCCACGAGTACGCCCGCGCCAATATCCGTTTTAATGCAGTCTGTCCAAGCTTTATTGATACGCCAATGGTACGCAATACCATGGCAGCCATGAATGAACGCGCACAGCAAGCAACCGTCAAAGCCAGTCCGCTGCGCCGTTTAGGCGAGGTGGACGAGGTGTCTGCCGCGATTGCATGGTTAGCTAGCGACGAGAGCAGCTTTATGAATGGCCATGCCTTTACCTTGGATGGCGGCATGTTGGCATAATATTGAATTTTACGCTTACGTATATAGTGTTTAAAAATATAAGGAATAGTAATGAAGGATTTATTTGATTTAACCGGTAAAATTGCCCTAGTGACAGGTGCCAGTCGCGGTATTGGAGAGTCTATTGCCCGTCTGCTGGCCTCAAGAGGGGCACACGTGATTGTCTCTAGCCGCAAAATCGATGCTTGCCAAGCAGTAGCAAATAGCATAAAAGCTGACGGTCATAAAGCCAGTGCCTTTGCCTGTCATGTGGGAGACATGGAGCAAATTGATGCGGTTTTTGAGCATATTAAAAGTGAGTTTGGTCAAATTGATATCTTGGTCAATAACGCTGCAGCCAACCCGTATTATGGCCATATTTTAGATACTGACTTAGCCGCTTTTGATAAAACGGTTGAGGTCAACATTCGTGGTTACTTCTTTATGTCAACAGCCGCTGGCAAAATGATGAAAGAGCAAGGCGGCGGTGTTATATTGAATACGGCTTCGGTCAATGGACTGGTGGCAGGTGATAAGCAAGGCATTTACTCAATCACTAAAGCGGCAGTTATTAGCATGACCAAGGCCTTTGCCAAAGAATGTGGTCCACTTAATATCCGTGTGAATGCGTTATTACCAGGCCTGACGGATACCAAGTTTGCCTCGGCGCTAACGACCAATGATAAAGTCTTAAAAATGGCGCTACATTCGATCCCGCTAGGGCGAGTGGCAGAGCCTGATGAGATGGCAGGTACGGTGCTGTATCTCGTGTCGGATGCGTCAAGCTATACCACAGGCGCGACTATCGTTGTCGATGGTGGTATGCTGGCTTAATTAGCTAATCTATAAGACATAGGTTAGATAAGAAAGTAATTGTTTAAAACTGCATGAGATAAATTTTCATGCGGTTTTTTTGTTTTCATTTTTAATGAATTGCATAGCTACTCTTCCTACTTTGTCATTGAATAGACTATTAGTGCGAAGTAAAAATGGGCTATACCGTGGCATAATTAATTTAAATAACCAAAAGGAGTCAAATATGGACTCATTGACCAATCATAAAATAAATACTATTTCTCAAAATAAAACATGGCTATTTGTGCCAGCGACTCGCATCGATAGGATAGAAAAAGCCTTTGCTAGTGGCGCAGATGCCGTGATTGTGGATTTAGAAGATGCCGTTGCCAAACAAGACAAAGCGGCGGCTCGAGAGGCATTAAAAAACTACTACGATGAGCAAAATGCAAAGCAAACTTATCGGCCCATTTGGCTGCGTATCAATCAAGCAGGTAGCGAAGAGTTTTTCAAAGACATCGTGCTTTGTCAGAGAATGCCTAACTTGGCTGGTGTGTTATTGGCTAAGGCCGAGCGCGCCGAAGATATCGACAGCATACATCAGCTGACAGGTTTACCTGTAATCGCTTTGATAGAGAGTGCCATCGGGCTATACCAAATCGATAGCATGGCAAAAGCAGTAGGCTTGGCCGCTTTTAGCTATGGGTTTTTGGATCTGTGTAATGATCTACAAGTACAAGTAGGGACGCCATCAGCCGAGATAGTTGCCAATCAGATTCGCTATCAGCTTATTTTGACCTCAAAAGTACATCAGCTATCGCCGCCAATCGATACGATTTATCCTGATTTTAAAGATGAGTCAGGGTTAAGTAATCGAGTAAATTTGTGGTCAAAAATGGGTATGGCAGGGATGTTATGCATTCATCCTAAGCAAGTTGCCACTGTGCAGCAAGCCTTGCAGCCGATAGACAAAGCGCTTGCGTTTGCAACGCGGGTGATAGAAGAGTATGAGAAAAGCGGGCAAGCGGTGTTTAAAATAGATGGCGAGATGGTCGATGCGCCAGTGATTGCGCGCAGTCGTCAACTTTTGGAGAAGCAGCGGTTATTAGCAAAGTAGCAGGCAAAGCTATAATGCTTTATTATGAGCCATATCTATTTGTATATAAAAGCACACTATGATTTTTATCAATAACCAGATTAGCCTCAATGATAATGAGGTAGAGATTAGTGCCATACGCGCACAAGGCGCAGGCGGGCAGAATGTCAATAAAGTCTCCTCTGCCATCCATCTACGCTTTAATATACATACCTCAAGCCTGAGTGATGCGTACAAACAACGATTGCTAGATAGCAAAGACAGCCGTATCACCAAAGAGGGCGTACTTATCATTAAAGCACAGCAGTTTCGTACGCAAGAGCGCAATAAAATCGATGTGCTTGAACGGCTGCAAAGCTTTATCAATAAAGCCACGCATGTCAATAAAACCAGACGGCCCACCAAACCAAGTCGGAATGCCAAACGCAAACGCGTCGATCAAAAAACTCAGCGCGGCAAAATCAAAGCTTTACGCGGTAAAGTAGATTTCTAGAGAATTTGTGATACTAGCTTTTGTCATTGAGAGGTTTTGCGACACAACAGCTATACAGCAAAAGTCATCGTAGATTGTGGCGGTTTTTGAGTTTATAGTGGTATAGGCGAGAAATCATCACCTATACCGTTATGCTAGATTAAATAGTTATTTAGAATGCGCCATTAAGTCCAATAAATAGGCTGGTTGAGTCATCGTCATCACCTTGTGAATGTGTGACACCAGCATTAGCGTTTAATAGACCAAAGCTTCTAGACACTCCAAGTGTCATGGCAACGTTATCATCATCAGTTTCGACCATAGGTGTCTCAAAACTAATATTAGATAGCGTATTCAAACTTGCTGTTACCGCTTCGCGATTGTCACTCAGCTGCTTTTGATAATGAATATCACCAAATAAGTTGAGGTTCTCCATCAAGGTATGATTGGCTTTGAGACCAATCTTGCCGTATGTCGTAGAGTACTTCTGCTCATCGAACTGCATGGCAACGCCAGACATCTCTTTTTCTTTGAGTCCGTCAATTTTTACGCGGCTCGCTGTTGCACCGATATAAGGTGTGACGGCAATATTACTTACCTGCAATGGGTAGCCTGCCTGCAGGTTGGCATAATAACGTTTACCATCAGCATTTGACTTGAACTGTTGTTGGTTGCTACCAAGTGTGACAGCACGTGTGACATCGACATCCATGTTGCCAAATCCTGCAGCACCA
This sequence comes from Psychrobacter pacificensis, assembly GCF_018336615.1. Classification (NCBI taxonomy): domain Bacteria; kingdom Pseudomonadati; phylum Pseudomonadota; class Gammaproteobacteria; order Moraxellales; family Moraxellaceae; genus Psychrobacter; species Psychrobacter pacificensis. The sequence goes on from NZ_CP048752.1 coordinate 1,209,294, forward strand.
TTTATCTGTAAGCCGCCAAACTTGTTGCTATGATAGACACCAAAACCAACTTCTCCTAGATCAATATCACTTAAACCTGTGCCGACATCTGAGTTTTCAAAGTCTTTTTGGGTGATGTTACCGTATAAGCCTGTCACGGCATTGGCTGAATTAGGATGAGCAAAATCTACACCAAGCAATACTTGGGTATTATTATCACTATCAAACCCTGCAATGTCTTGATTGGCGACTTCACCAACAGCCCATAGTGTACGAGCAGGTTTTTGCTCACTGCTTTGGATTTGGTTGACGTGTGACTGTAAGCGCTCATTGGTTGCAAGTCCGGTTGTCGTTGCAATATGAGGCAGCACACCGATTAGGCTAGGGGCAGTGACAACAGCATTTGCATAGTCAGCAATCATTTGATGCGCCTGACCGGTCGGGTGAATGCCATCAGCGAAAAAGTAGGTTTCGTTGGCATCAGGTGTTTCTAGATTGCTTGACCCGCAAAATAGTGAGCTATCAGTAACCAAGTCTTCAGTACAGGCTGGCGTGGTCATATTAGTAAATCCATAAGCCGTAGGATTACTAGCGATTTGTTGTAATAAGCTAAAAGTGTCTAGCGGTATGATATTTGCCCCAGTATTTGCTGCAGCACTAAGCATAAATTGATTATATAGACTAGTAGCGCCAGTACTTTGCGCTTGTGCCACAGGCCCTTGATCAATAGCTCTAGGCGTCAGACCGATATCAGGAATATTAGGTACTAAAATGTAGTTTGCGCCATTGTCTTTCAGTGTATTAATCGTTTCGGCCTGACTCGCTACTGCGCCAAGTATCGTAGCTTGGGCATTAGCAGGATCTTCAGCCGCCGCAAGCAAATCATTTGCACCTGCCCACACGACATAAAGTCCATTGGGATCTACTTGATTATTATCAATATAATTATTAACTTGGCTATTGGCAGAGGCCACCGGAATACCAAAAGCAGTGACATCTACGCCTGCTCTTGCACCACCAATTGCATAATTATTACCTGTCTGACTACCATCATAAGTATTGGCGACAGCAGTAGTACCTAGTTGTTCAGCGAATGACGTTGCCCATGTATTATCAGGGTTGGTAGTAAATTGACCTGACTCTTCAAGCCCAAACGCACCTTGAGTGAGGGGGCTAAAATATCCGCCATCCGTTAAACTGTCGCCAAAAAAGGTGACACTGTCATAAGCATTTGCGTGATAAATACCAGCGATAGATAGGCTGATGGCAAGCATGCTTTTGTTAAAATTTTTGAGAGTAGTATGACCAACTATGGAGCGAGCGGTATTACGGGGCATAGCGACATCCTTGTCATTAATGTAATAGATTGTCAATGGAGTGTAACTATTTTTTAGAAGGCTAGCAATCATTTTGATTACAACATCAAAAGAATATTGTCTTATTTTTACAACTTTTGTATAGTCAATCAATATTAAAAGTGGTACAAGGCAGACGATTGCAAGTACCACAGTAGTAGGCTAAACGAGTCTAACGCTGTAACACTTCAATAGTGGTTCGACTATATCCTTAGAAGAAATCTAGCAAGCCTTGCAAGGCTGTACTATTACCTAACCATTTTATTACATACATCACTACTTTTAATCCTTCACAAAGCATCGGTATCAATAGATAGATTACACTTAGCCAAGTCGCCGACTCAACTCAGGGAAGCGTTTTATCATAAATAACATTAGGAGCAGAGCGATACTCGCAATAGCCGCGCCGACATAACCCACGCTTGATATCGAGATATGCGTCACTGCATAGCCACCAAACAAAGCGCCTGTTCCAATACCTAAATTGATAATACCTGAGAACATCGCCATCAGCATGTCTTGTGCATTGACATCGACCATGATGACTTTTGCCTGCATTGAGATAATCAGTAGCATGAGTGCCGCGCCCCATAGCAGTGCACTAACACTAAGCGCCCATACCGAGGTCACGACAAACAGCAATGTCAGCATAGAGACAAGTATTAATATCGTAGATACCAGCATCAATTGGGTGTTATATCTATCACCCCAACGACTGAATATCACACTGCCCACAATGCCTGCTGCCCCAAACAGTAGTAGCACAAAAGTAGCTGCGTTTTCGCTGATATTACCGACCTGACGCATAAAGGGTTCTATGTAAGAGTAGGCCGTATAGTGTGCGGTAAAGACGAGCAAGATAAGCAAATATAGACAGACTAGTAAGGGGTTCTTGAGTAGTTCTGGAATCTTTCTAAAAGATCCCTCAAACATACTTGGTAAGGTAGGTAATAGTTTCGCTTGCAAAATAAAGACGACAAGCGCAATGACACCAATGCCGCCAAATGTCGCGCGCCAACCAAACCATTGACCAACCAACCGTCCCAACGGCACACCGAGTACCATTGCAAGCGACGTCCCAGTTGCGAGCACACTCAGCGCCATGGCTTTCTTGCCTTCGGGTGCCACACGTATGGCGATTGCTGCTGTAATGGACCAAAATATCGCATGCGACAGCGCAATCCCAACTCGGCTAATGAGCAGTACATCAAAGCTCCATGCAAATACAGATAGCATATGACTGGCAATAAAGACGGCAAACAGTCCTAAGAGTAACCGTTTGCGCTCAAATCGACTGGTCAATAGCATCAGCGGCAATGACATCGCTGCCACAATCCAAGCATAGAGCGTCAACATCCAGCCCGTTTCTGCTGTGGTAATAGAGAAATCTTGGGCGATATCGCTCAATAGCGCCACAGGGACAAATTCTGTGGTGTTCATAATAAAGGCACTAACGCCCATCAAAAATACTTGAAAATACTGAGTTCGGCGAGCGTTCGCGCTCGCCTCAAGGTTATGTGTCATAAAATCCAATACAAAGCAGGTGCTAGGGCGTGTCCCTAATTCAAACGTTTATCACTAAATGGGCTAAAAATGGCTAAATCTTTGACAAACGGCGTCAAATAGCTAGTCAATATCTCGATATTAGCCAGCTACTTTCCTTGTTTGTCTGCGATTTATATTATCTTTATCACCATTTTTAAAATAGGGACACGCCCTAATACAGCGGGTGACAAGTCAAGGTGGGGCAGGTATTCTTGGAATACAAGCGTCGCGAGGCAAGATAGCAAGCCAAAGTCGATTGTAAAAGATGTTTTTTGATAAGGATTGTTAACCTAAAGCTCAGCATGAAAGGCCTAGGAAAAGAGAGTTAATAAAAAATACGCAATAGATATAGGAAAATAAAACTTCTATATTAGGTTTTTTTAATTTAAAAACCTAACCATTTACTATTGCAAAATAAGTAAACATATCGGTATTTATTTTCTGCTATCTGTTGTGCTATCATCATTGAACGATCTATCGTGGGTTTAACAGTTTTGTTATCGCCGTCCGTGACAACCGTTTCATGGCAGCGTGATAAACCTTGCAACTTCCAGCACGATATAAAATAACCTTGGTAAAGCGCATGAGCCTGTACTCCGACAACCTCATTTGTGCCTGATTTTTTGCCTATTTGGGCGTATATCAACCTTTTTCGTCGGAGTTATAGGAGTCTAAGGTGTTCAATATCATGAGCCACATTGCCAACCAATCTCAATATACCCGTCGTTATCACCCACGCCATCTCTTAGCACAATATGCGATCAATCAGATAGCCACACTTGAGCTACGTTCGCAAGATATTGTCAGCGCCATGGGTTATCCTATCAAGCATACCATTCCTGCCTGTGACCGCCTGCGCCATGTACTGTCGCATAGGTATCTTGGACTTGATAGCAGCTATATGGACAAATACTTTACCGCTGATGAGTTTTTGGCAAAGCTATTTGTCGTGCTTGAGATACCGTATCAACCATTCGCAGAAGATATTGCTCAGATTAAAAATGACTTGACGAACCACTCCACTACGCTACCTAGATATAGCTTACGAGCGGAAGTGGATTTTACCTTTACGAGTGTCGATAATTGGGTGTCTCGTGGTAATGCTGCACGTTTGGCTCACATACGTCTCCCAGATGGATTTGCCAAATTAGACGATGCTCAACGTAAATCAGTGATTCAAGACAGCATCTGCGAGCATTATCAGCAGTATGAGGGCAGTTTGCCATACGAGGGTGTTATCAAAGGTTATCAACTGACGATTGAACAAAACAACCATGTGGTTGATCATGCAGATTATGGCTTACCAAAATCCAGCAGTATCTAAAATGCTGTGAGTATATGAAGAGTATAATAATCTAAGCTCATCGACTAAGAAGCCTTAGGGCGTGTTGAACATTCGACCATGGCACTGACAGCGACTATTTTTTAGGCGATTCGATGTTAAAAATAATAAGTTTAGTCATTCTAAGCGCTTATTTCTAACGATGAAGCGGCAAAAAAGCGTCCTGTCCCCTGCTTTTATCGTTGGGGCTGATGCTAAAATTGCCCCATACTGCGTTATAAATCTCGCTAAGGCATCTGCATTATCGTCGCTTTGTGCCTTGTCTGGAACAATTTTAGCGATCAGCAGTGCCTATTTGCGAATGTTCAACACGCCCTAGTATAAATTAGAAGACTCAGTATAAAAAAGCCTCACTTTATCGTGGGGCTTTTTGGTTCTTTGCATTAAATTTTTTGTTTAATGCTTCAGGTTTAGAGATGGCGCGCCACAAAATCACAAATAGCGCATCAAACTCTGCATTTAATGGCGTCTCTGTTTGGCGAATGGTATGCATTAAGCCAAGTCGACTAATAAATCCCATAAACACATCGAAGAGTATGTGCAGTGGGACAGTGTCATTGAGCACCCCACGATTTTGACCATCTTCTAATACCGCCAAAAACGCGCCAATTAACTCTTTGTTTTCATAGATTGCGATATTACGTATACGCGAGACCGACACAGAAGACAGCACCATCACCGCATCTGGATGCGAGTCTACAAAATCAAAGCAGACCCACAGCGTCTTACGTAGACGATCTTGTACGCTATCAATCCCTTGCAGATGATCCATGATGCGAGCGGCTAATCTGCCGAGCACAATATCCATAATGGTATAAAACAGCGTTTGCTTGTCCCCGAAGTACTTGTAGAGCGTTTGCAAGGAAACATTTGCAGACTTTGCAATCTGCGCCATCGTCACCTCATTAGCATCAAATCCTGCAAAGACTTTACGAACGGCTTGCTCAATTTTATCCAAAGTTGCGGGCCGCATATCGGATAGGGGTGCTAGCGATCGCGTTTGCGTGGGGCTATCTGACTGATTAAAGGTTTTCATATTTATCGCTTCTTAAAGTATGGGCTATTTAATATGTCCTACCAATTGAATAAATTGCTGACTAATTCTCATCATTAAATTAATGAGTAATTTGAATTACCATTTTTATTTAATGGATTGCGAAGTGGTTTTTCATAGCCTAGTATAAGACTCGTATATTAATAAATACAAAGAATTTATGGCATATCTATAACGGTAATATATATTACCATAATTTAAAAAATGACTTGCATATAGCTGTTATTTATACAATATTGTCAAGGATAGACATCATGAGTATTGAAAAATTTACCCCAAACTGGATGACCGAAGAGCATGAGATGGTGTACGACAGTGCCTTAAAAATGTTTCAATCTTGGGAGCCAAAGGATGAGCAGTGGCGCAAAAATGGCATGATCGATCGTGCTGCGTGGGAAGAGGCAGGCGAGATGGGGTTTTTGTGTGCGGCAATACCAAGCGAGTATGGCGGCGGCGGCGGGGATTTCGGTCATGAAGCCGCGCTCATCTACGCACAGACTGAGGCCAATCAGTCAGGATTTGGCGGTATGGTGCATTCAGGTATTGTCGCGCCTTATATTTTAGCCCATGGTACTGAAGCACAAAAACAAGCGTGGCTACCAAAAATGGCAACGGGCGAATATATTGGCGCTATCGCCATGACTGAGCCTGGCACTGGCTCCGACCTACAAAACATCAAAACCTATGCAGTAAAAGACGGTGATGATTACATTATCAATGGTTCTAAGACTTTTATCACCAATGGTCAGCATGCCAATCTTATCTTATTAGCATGCAAAACAGACCGTGAAAAAGGCGCGCAAGGTGTCTCACTTATCATCGTAGAAACGGACAACGTAGAAGGGTTTGAACGTGGGCGCAATCTCGATAAGATTGGCCTGACCTCTCAAGACACCTCAGAGCTTTTCTTTAGCAATGTCCGTGTACCGCAAACCAACCTGTTGGGTACGGTAGAAGGTATGGGCTTTATACAGATGATGCAAGAGCTGCCACGTGAGCGCCTCATCATTGCGCTATCAGGGGTCGGTTCGATGAAGCTGGCTATCAATCTAACACTAGATTATGTAAAGGGCCGTGAAGCCTTTGGCAAACCTATTTGGAAATTTCAAAATACCCGCTTCAAGATGGCTGAATGCTATGCCGATTATCTCGCTGCCAGTACCATGTGTGATGCGGCAGTCGATGCGATGTTAGATGGCAAACTGTCTGTACCGCATGCTTCATTGATCAAATACTGGGTCACCGAAAAACAGTGCGAAGTCATCGATGAATGCGTGCAGCTGTTTGGTGGCTATGGCTATATGACCGAGTATCCTATCGCCCGTTTATATGCTGATGCGCGCGTGCAAAAAATCTATGGCGGCACCAATGAGATTATGAAAGAGCTGGCTTCACGCTTTATGTAAACGCTTATATTATAAAACTACGATAGTTATTGTTTATTTAAAAAATAAAAAAAGGATTTTTTATGACTGAGACTGCTTACATTTATGATGCTATCCGCACGCCACGCGGCAAAGGAAAAAAGGACGGCTCTTTGTATCAGGCGTCACCAATCTGGCTGACACGTACCTTATTAAAGGAGATGGAGCAGCGTCACAACTTGGATACCAGTTTGGTCGATGATGTGGTGCTTGGCTGCGTGACCCCAGTGGGCGAGCAAGGCTCTGATATTGCGCGTATCGCCGTCATTGATGCTGGTTGGGCACAAAGTGTGGCAGGTCTTACCTTGTCTCGGTTTTGTGCCTCTGGTCTGGAGTCTATTAATCTTGCGGCTGCCAAAGTCATGTCAGGTATGGAAGACATGGTGGTGGCGGGCGGTGTGGAGTCTATGAGCCGTGTGCCGATGGGCTCTGATGGCGGTGCTTGGTACATGGATCCGCGCGTGAATGAAGCGACGCATTTCGTGCCGCAAGGGGTGGGCGCGGATACCATTGCAACGCTCAAAGGCTTTAGCCGTAGCGATGTCGATGCTTTTGCCACCGAATCACATCGCCGCGCAGCAAAGGCTTGGGAGAACGGCTATTACGACAAATCTGTTGTCCCTGTCACCGATATCAATGGCATGATGCTATTGGATAAAGACGAAACCATCCGTCCTAATACCAATGTCGAAACCTTGGCGGGTCTTAAACCTTCTTTTATTATGCCGGGAAAAATGGGCTTTGATAGTGTGATATTAGACCGATACACCACGATTGAAACCGTGAGTCATGTGCATCATGCGGGTAATTCTTCTGGCATCGTTGATGGGGCGGCGATTTGTTTGGTCGGTAGCGCGGCGGCTGGGCAAAAAGCAGGACTAAAACCACGCGCCAAAATCACAATGGCCTCAGTCATTGGTTCAGAGCCTGCCATTATGCTGACAGGTCCAACGCCAGCTTGCCAAAAAGCCCTCGATAAAGCGGGCATGCAAGCCTCTGACATAGACCTTTGGGAGATTAATGAAGCATTCGCTGCTGTGCCGATGAATACCGCTGATGATTTTGGAATCTCGCTTGATATTGTCAACGTCAATGGTGGTGCAATCGCTATGGGTCATCCGCTTGGGGCAACGGGCGCGATGCTAATGACGACAGTCCTTGATGAGTTGGAACGCCGCGACTTACAGACTGCTATGATTACGCTATGTGTGGGCGGTGGTATGGGAATTGCCACTATTATCGAGCGTGTTTAACCTTTCTCTAAAATAGACTGAAAACCAATTAGACTAAAACGCAATATACAAAGAATCATTTAAGGGATAAAAATGATGACAAATAACCAAACAGTAGATAGCGTAATAGCCATTAACGCATTAGATAACTTCTCGGTCCAGCATGATGACGAGGGTGTCGTCACCGTTACGATTGACCAAAGCAAACGCAAAATGAATGTCATTGGTGATGGCTTTACGGAGGCATTCGCCACGATAGTTGATAGTTTTATCAATGATGACGCCGCCACAGGCTTAATTCTCACATCGGCCAAAGACACCTTTGTGGTTGGCGCAGATATTGATCAATTGAACCAGATAGAGACAGCGGAGCAAGCATTTACATTGACCGAGGAATTAAAAGGGAGTTTGCGTACGCTTGAGACCTCAGGTAAACCCGTCGTCGCTGCTATGACAGGAACCGCATTAGGCGGTGGTTTAGAGTTGGCACTTGCCTGTCATTATCGTATTGCCATTGACACGCCTAAGACCAAGCTTGGTTTGCCTGAGGTGAAACTGGGCTTGTTACCTGGCGGCGGCGGTACTCAGCGCTTACCAAGGTTGGTCGGTATTCAAGTAGCACTGGAGCTGATGACGCAAGGCAAAGAATTGCGACCAGCAGCGGCAAAAGATATTGGACTTATTGATGCAATAGCCACTGATCGAGCAGATATGCTGAAGCAAGCAAAAAACTGGATTCAAAACAATCCAAGCGCTCAGCAGCCATGGGATGAGAAGGGTTTTAAAATTCCTGGCGGCGATAGTAAGCATCCTAGCGTTGTACCGATATTCTCTATCGCCCCAGCCATGGCCAATCAAAAATCTCACGGCAACTATCCAGCGATTACTCATATTATGTCTTGTGTGTTTGAAGGATGCCTAGTGGATATCGATACAGGGCTTGAGATCGAGTCGCGTTATTTTGCCGCTTGCGTACTGTCAACTGAATCTAAAAACATGATTAACACTTTATGGACGCAGCTGAATAGCATCAAAAAAGGTCAGTCTCGACCTCAAGGGTTTGAGCAGACCCAAACCAAAAAAGTCGGTATCTTGGGGGCTGGCATGATGGGCGCTGGCATCGCCTATGTCACTGCCAAAGCAGGTATAGATGTCGTGTTATTGGACACGGAAATTGCCCATGCAGAAAAAGGCAAAGCGTACTCTGCTAATATTTTGGATAAAGCCATCAGCCGAAAGCGCGCTACCGAAGAGAAAAAACAAGCTCTCCTAAAACGTATCACGCCAACCGTCTCTTACGATGATTTAGCTGATTGTGATCTCATCATCGAAGCGGTGTTCGAAAATCGAGAAATCAAAGCTAAATGTACCCAGCAGAGTGAAGCAGTGATTTCAAACACGGCTATTTATGCGTCTAATACCTCAACATTACCGATTACTGGGCTAGCAAAAGCCAGTACACGACCAAACCAGTTTATCGGTCTGCATTTTTTCTCGCCAGTAGATAAGATGCCGCTCGTTGAGATTATCGTAGGCGCGCAAACTGATGATGAAACGTTGGCCAAAGCCTTTGATTATGTTGTGCAAATAGGCAAAACGCCTATCGTCGTCAATGACAGTCACGGCTTTTATACCTCGCGGGTATTTGGCACCTATGTATCAGAGGGTATCGCAATGCTAGGAGAGGGTGTGCATCCGCGTAGCATCGAAGTTGCCGGACTAAAAACAGGTATGCCGATGCCGCCCTTAGCATTACAAGATGAAGTGTCGTTAAGCCTAGCATTACATGTCAGCGAGCAACAGCAGGTAGATATGGCAGCCGAAGGCAAGTCCGTTGCTGTGCGCCCTTCTTACGAGATACTAAAGACGCTGGTCAATGAGCATGGGCGCGAGGGCAAGAAAAATGGCAAAGGGTTTTATGATTATCCAGAAGACGGTGATAAGCATCTATGGCCTGAGTTGATAAACTTATATCCGCCAAAGTCAGAGCAACCGTCGCAGCAAGATTTGGTGGATCGTTTGATGTTTATTCAAGCCAATGAATCTGCCAAATGCTATGAGGAAAACGTCGTGCGCTCAGTTGCCGACACCAATATAGGGTCTATCTTTGGCTGGGGGTTTGCACCGCAGCACGGGGGCACGCTACAGTTTATCAATGCAATGGGCGTCAATGAATTCATCAAACGTAGTTGCGAGCTTGCGGCAACATACGGTGAACGGTTTGAGCCTGCTCAGATTTTGCTAGACATGGCAGCCAAAGGCGAGGCGTTCTCCGATGACTGATACGCATTTATCAAATCATGATCAAATGGCAGATTGTCTACAAGGGTTACGAGTGATCGATCTGACTCGTAACCTACCTGGGCCATTTGCCACGCGCCTGCTTGCGGACTTGGGCGCGGACGTCCTTAAAATCGAACCCAAACAAGGTGATCCTGCTCGGGTGTTTGGTGAGCTATTCTCAGCTTTGAACCACGGTAAGACGACTGAAAAGCATGATTTTCATGATCCCGAAGCGATTGCAACTATAAAGGCTCACCTTAAGGAAGCTGATGTGATGTTGGACAGCTTTCGCCCAGGTGTCTTGGCAGAAATGGGACTAGATACTAAGACCTTGCATGTCATCAACCCAAAGCTGGTAATGGTATCTATTACTGGTTATGGTATCGCAGGCAGTTACGCAAAAGAAGGTGTCTACTTAGAAAGTGCTGAGCCAAAAAATAGCTCTCAAATAAATCATAATTGGTCTGATAAGGCCGGTCATGATATTAATTTTATGGCTATGAGTGGTGTGCTTGATCAGTTAAAAACAGCTCAGGGTGAGCAGGCTATGCCCAATGTCCAGTTTGCGGACTTGGCAGGTGGTAGTGATACAGCAGTGATAGCACTGTTGGCTGCTGTATTTGCCGCGCAGCGTACCGGAAAAGGACGACATATTGCGATTAGCATGACGCACAGTTTGTACAATCATATGGTCATGCCAAAGGTGACGGGTAAGCTAATCAGTCGTTTTTCAGGTGACAATTCAAATAGTGCTTCAAATAATACTTCAAGTACAGCTCCCATGCCACAGCATGACTTTTTAGGCGGTGCATTACCATGTTATCGACTGTACCAAACCGCTGACCAGCGACATATGGCGGTTGGTTCGTTAGAGTTGAAATTTTGGCAAGGTCTATGTGAGGTATTGGAGTTGCCAGCGCTTAAAGACGTACATTGGCAGCTTGGCATCATGCCCAATAGGCCTGAGAGTCAAACAGCGACTAAAACAATGGCGGAAAAATTCGCCAGTCAAACGCTTAAGCATTGGCAAGGCATATTTGCGGCAACGGATGTCTGTGTGACCCCCGTGCTGAATTTACAGGAAGCCAAGGCTCACCCTTTGTTTGCGCATCAAGATGAATATCAGACAACCTCAGGATGGCAGCAAATTAGCTAGTCACTGGTATGGAGATACCTTTTTAATCTGTGTTATTTAGCCTGTCTGTCTAAATCAGAGTGATTGAACTTGTATATCTGTCTATCTAAAATTGCCTAGATAGGAGACAATATGCGCATAAAATCTAGAGCGCCGTGATATTAAGAAAGTATCATGTACTAAGTCTCTTAAAGATTGAGCCACACAGACATTTCACAAATTTAACTCAAGCAAAAAGGCAATCTCGAATGACCAAAGATAATCCATATAATTTCCTACCACTACAGCCCACTGGCAGAAATGAAACCGACACGGCGAATACCTACGCGCCTGAAGACATGATCAAGATATACGAGCAGCAGTTTCTCATTCAAGTACCTGAAGAGGAGCTGACAGGGTTTTTGCCTGCCCTAAAAGCATTTTATGATATTGATAATCATACTTTAGATGTCAGCGCCGTTATTTTTGAGGCAATTGCAGACTCCTCTATCATTTATAATCACAAAATCAAAGTGGGCGGCTATCAGTTGCTAGGCGGATTGGTAGAGGAAGTGATTGAATATGATGAGGATACTCAAAATGATGACAGTACTGACAGCGAAGAGATTCAGGCCTATACACTAGAGTGCCAACGTACCTTCTTCATCAATGATGTAGAAATACCTTATCATTTTAATCTGTTCATTTATGGCGATGGCTATTCTACTTTGACTAAAAAAGAAACCGTGCTAGAAAAAATGTATTGGTTTGTCAGAGGCAGGTTTGAAGAAGAGTTGTTGGACGACTCCAAAGATAATGATAGCTTGGAATCAATCAATGAGCAGCTAGCCAGCTTGGGCATTGCGGCCATGGATCTAACGACTGTAGATGAGATCGTAAGTTATATTGAAGGCAGCATCATAGATGACGCAATGGTTGATGAGCTAAATAAGCTATTGGATGATGTTGAATAGTATTGATGGTAAGCGTCTTTCAAAAGGACGAGCTTCTTCACGATCATAAGTTTTTGAAGTGTGACGGCTTTATTTGTTTCTAAAATGGCACTAAGCGAAATAACTTTAATCCTAACGAGATCATATTATGTTCAAAATAAAAGTAGAACGCATTGTCAAAAAACCGATTGATGAGGTATTTGAAGCACTGAGCGACCATGCCAGTTATGGCTCATTTAAAGCGGTGGGAGTTGCTAAGTTAGTCGCTGAAGGTAATGAGGAGCGCAATGGTGTTGGCGCTTTACGTAGCATTCAAGCGGGACCTGTTAAGTTTTGGGAGCGGATTACAGCGTTTGAGCGTCCTACTCATATGCAATACCAAATCGAAAAAGCTAAACCTGTCAAAATGCGACATGATAAAGGCGTCATTGATTTAAAAGACTTGGGCGATGGCACCACACACGTGACTTGGATATCCGAGGGTCGATTGATTGTACCGTTGCCATTAATCGGTCGCCTACTTGATCGTCAAATGCAGAAACAAGGAACCATAGGATTTAGTAGTATACTCAAATCTATAGAAAGCCGCTAATCTAGCGGCAATATTGTCTTCTTCGATATAATTATATCATGGTGGCTCTTTTATTTGAGCCACTACTAGTTGGTTTTAATTCGTTTTGTTCTTGGTAGCTTCAATTTCGTTAAAACGTGCTAACTGTTCTGGTGTTGCTTTTTGCTGGTACTTCGCTTTCCACTCAGCGTAGGGCATGCCATAAACAAGCTCGCGCGCATCCTCGTAGTCGATTTCAATACCACGCTCTTCACCAGCAGCTTGGTACCATTTAGACAAACAGTTACGACAAAAATCGGCAAGGTTCATCAGCTCAATATTCTGTACATCTTTACGCTCGTCTAAATGAGCCAATAAGCGACGAAATGCCGCCGCTTCTAATTCGATGTTTGATTCTAATTTTGCCATAATATTTTTCCTAATTGTCATTGAGCCATCTAAAACTTAGTTAATACTAACCAGTAAACTTATTATAGTAGAGGTTCGCTAATTTAAAAGCTTTTAATCATAATATTAAACCACGCTTCATTTCTATCTGCTCTAAAAATAGCTAGGTTGGGGGCAATTCAGTATTCGCAGTTTTAGGGCAGGGCACGGTTTGGGCACCAAATGGGCACCGCACCGAAAATGAGCTTTTTAATTGAGTAGATAAACTTAACTATAAGAAAATAAATATTCGAAGAAATGCTCTGCAAGCCCCGAAAATTGGACAAAAAAAGCCTCACTGCTCATATAAAGAGTAGTGAGGCTTTTTAAGTATTTGGAGCGGGATAAGAGATTCGAACTCTCGACCCCAACCTTGGCAAGGTTATGCTCTACCACTGAGCTAATCCCGCTGATTCATCGTTTGATTAACTATCATCAGATGATGAAGGCGTATTATACGCAGTTTTTTTTATGTGTCAACACCTATGACGAAAAAAGTTAAAGTTATTAAAATAGGCATGTCTTCTATCTACAAATGTGTGTTATAACGGTTCATTATAATATGTATTCCAAAAGCTTTGCATACATAAATAAGCTGGTATACATATTATGATTTAATTACATTCACAATTATCAATACTTACGAAGATAAGTTATAAGGATAAAAAATGAGTCAACAGTATACTATCGCTGATTATTTGTTTGATCGTGTAGCCGAAGCAGGTGCCTCTGAGATATTCGGCGTACCAGGCGATTTTAACTTAACCTTTTTGGACAATGTCCTTGCTTCTGATAAGCTGCGCTGGGTGGGTAACACCAATGAGCTAAATGCTGGCTATGCGGCCGACGGTTATGCACGCGAGCGTGGGTTTGCCGCCATGGTGACGACTTTTGGCGTAGGCGAGCTATCAGCGATTAACGCGACCGCAGGCTCTTTTGCTGAGTACGCGCCAGTATTGCACATCGTAGGTGCACCAAGCACAGCTTTGCAAGACGCAAAACGCCGTATTCATCATTCGCTTGGCGATGGCGTATTTAATCATTTTATTAAGATGGTTGAGCCCGTGACCGTAGCACGAGCGCAGCTTACTCCTGAAAATGCCGCCTCAGAAATTGATCGAGTGATTCGATTGATTCTCAAAAAGCATCGCCCAGGTTATCTGCTGCTATCACCTGATGTTGCGCGTCAGCCTATTTATCCGCCAACAACCAAGCTGATTGATAGCCAAGAAGACATCACCAGTCAAGCGGCATTGGCAGATTTCAAGCAAGCGCTCACCGAGTTTTTGCCAAACAAAACCACGACGCTCATGGCAGATTTGATGGTGCATCGTTTGGGGTTGCAGTCACAGCTCAAAGCACTGATTGCTGATACAGACATTCCTTATACCACGCTATCGTGGGGCAAAACGCTGCTTGATGAAAACAGCGAGCGCTGGGCCGGGACTTATGCAGGCGTTGCCTCGCGTCCCATTGTCAAAGACGCGGTAGAAAACTGCGAATGTCTGATCAAAGTAGGGGTGCAATATACCGACACGACCACCGCGGGATTTAGCCAAGATATTGACGAGAGTATAGTAGTAGACTTGCATTATGAGCGTGCTTCTATTAGTGGTAAGAACTTTGCACCGATTGCCTTGCAAGATGCATTACAGGCCCTGCACGAAGTCATAACCTCTGGTATCAACATCGTACCAAAGCCTTTTTGTGAGCCCGTCAAGCCGCATGAGCAGAAGGGTAGGGATGATGAGGCAATTCTCCAAGATGACCTATGGCATATTATCGCTGATCGCCTAGACCATAATAATTTGGTGTTCTCTGAGCAAGGAACGGCCTATTTTGGCATCAGTGATGTGCGCTTGCCAGAAGGGGTGACCTCCTATGGGCAGCCAATGTGGGGCTCGATTGGCTACACATTACCAGCCAGCTTAGGTGCTGCTATCGCGTCACCGAATAAACGCAGTGTTTTATTGATTGGTGATGGCTCGGCGCTCTTGACGGTTCAAGAAATGGCGGTCATGATTCAAGAGCGTATCAATCCAGTCATCGTCCTAATCAATAACGACGGCTATACCGTAGAGCGTGCGATTCATGGTGAAAACCAATACTACAACGATATCCCAAAATGCGATTGGCAGATCATGCCAAAAGCGTTTGGCGCAACCGAAGCGAATAGCTTACTACTCAAAGCAGAAACAGCAGGTGAGCTAAAAGCGGCTTTAAACAAAGCTGCCGAGACTACCGATAAGCTAGTAATGATTGAGGTCATCGCAGATAAGCATGATATACCCCCGTTGCTAGCAGATATCAGCGCGGCACTAAAGCCAAAAAAGGATTAAATAATTCGTAAAAGCTTTCTTAATAAAAGTACTAGCCCCATTTAGCAGCGTAGCTAAATGGGGTTTTTTGCGTTTTTTTATCATAAGGGTCAATTAATCAGCGATGCCTCTTATGTCAATTTGTAGACTCTAGTATGATGGCTGATTGGGCTATGTTCAGCCCGTCATACTCAATAGGAGAGTGATCCATCATGATCTGGCTAAAAATGCTCATTGGCGCTTTGATGGTATTGGCAATTCAATTATTTGCACAAACGCGATTTTTTTATCTGGCGGCGCTTGCACCTCTTTTCCCCACGTTTACGCTCATCAGTCACTTCATTGTTGGCACTGAGCGCAGTCCTACTGATTTAAGGGTTGCCCTGATATTTAGTATGCTGGGTGTGATACCGCATCTGATTTATACCTTGGTGGTATTTTTTAGCATCAGTTATATGAGCTTATATAAGGCATTATTGTTAGGCGTTGTCGCTTGGACAGTAGCCGCCGCCATTTTGGTACTGACATGGCAGTACATTCAGGGCTAAATAGTCAAGCGTAACTATTTAAATCTAATTGTGTGGACCTAAATACTGTCAAAAGTTAGAATAAAAAATGGCTAAACAAAGGTCATAAGTTCATAGGTACGCGCTGGTATATTCGATAACTTTTTTCGAAATACTGTCTATAAATTTAGTCGCAGATGTTACTCTTAATGCCGATATAGAATCAGTGTAAATTTCTTGTGTTAATGGCTCTGACAATGTTAATAGCTCTGACAATCGTTGCTGATGACAAACTCTCTGGCGTGATATCTAATAACAGTGCGATAACGGAAATATTTGCGCAATCAAGTACTATTATGCTTCATTCAATATTGATGCAATAACGATAAAAAACAGGGTTTTAAAAAATGGATACCTTGAATATCCTATACCTCGTAGGGGCAGTACTTATTTTCGCCAGTATCATGGCGAGCACGTTATCGGCGCGTTTGGGTGTGCCCTTGCTATTGCTGTTTTTGATCGTCGGTATGTTGGCAGGCGAGCAGGGTATCTTAGGTATTGAGTTTTCTCAATATGGGCTGGCCAATTTTGTGGGACAAGCGGCGCTTGCTTGTATCCTGTTAGATGGTGGTCTACGTACGTCTTTTAAGTCGTTTCGGGTCGGTCTAAAACCTGCGATCACCTTGGCTACTTGGGGCGTACTGGTCACGGTTTTGGTGCTCGGGGTATTTGTTACTTGGTTGCTCGATGTCGACTGGCGTTTTGGTCTATTGATGGCAGCGATTGTTGGCTCAACCGATGCGGCCGCTGTATTCTCTCTACTACGTAATGGCGGGGTCAAGCTCAATGACCGCGTTCAAGCTACGCTCGAGTTAGAATCTGGTGCCAACGATCCCTTGGCCATTTTATTGGTGACGGGGTTAATTGCTCTAAACGTCGACCCTGCTGGTCAGACAGCATTTGGCTTTTTGGTCTTACTGTTTCAACAGCTGAGCTTTGGGTTGGGCATGGGCTTGCTCTTTGGTTATTTGCTCTCTCGGTTATTACCCAAGATACATCTGGCAGAGGGCATGTATGCCATTTTGATACTCTCAGCGGGCTTGGCGGTATTTGCTGCGACCAACTTGATTGGCGGTAGTGGGTTTTTGGCGGTGTATCTGACAGGGGTGCTGATAGGCAACCACAAGGTACGTTCAACCGAGCATGTTATGCGCGTGATGGACAGCTTTGCGTGGCTGTCGCAAGCGGTACTGTTTGTGGTATTGGGGCTATTGGTCACGCCATCAAACGTTCTTAATGTCTGGCATTATTCGGTGGCGATAGCGGCGTTCATGATCTTCATTGCCCGTCCTATCGCGGTCTATACTAGCGTGAAACCATTTAAGTTTAAAGATCGAGAGATTGGATTTATCTCTTGGGTTGGGTTGCGCGGTGCGGTGCCCATTACCCTTGCGATTTTGCCCGTCATGGCAGGGATTGATAATGCCTTTATGCTGTTTGATATTGCCTTTGGGGTTGTGGTGTTGTCGTTGATACTGCAAGGTACGACCATTCCTACCATGGCAAATCTATTTAAGGTACGTATTCCAACCAATAAAGACCCCAAAGAAGAGCACGAGGTTTGGGTGTCAGATAAAGCGAGTATTACTTTGTATGAGTTTGAGGCGCAATCAGGCGCCTTTGCTATTGGCCGCCATCCTATGGGTATCTCTAAAGGCATTAGCCCTGATGAGATTAGTATATTTGCGCTGGTGCGCGGTCAACAAATCGTCGTCGTTGATGAAAATACGAAAATAAAATTTGGTGATAGTGTTTGGTACGCCATGCGCGGCAATCACGCCAGTAAAATTGCCAAGATTTTTAATGACACAACGTTAGATCGTAAGGCGATTGATGACTTTTATGGTGATTGGCTACTGTCGCCTAGTGTGAAACTTGGCGATTTGCCATTTTTTTCAGAAGCTATGACCGCCAAACCTTTGGTAAAAACGCTAAAAACGACCGAAGTGGACAGTACCAAAGATATGTGGGAGCAAACGGTTGCTGAATATGTGACCTCACACTTAGGTACTGCACCAGTCTCAGGCGATACAGTTGTGGTGAACGATGAGTGGTCACTGGTCATCAAAGAAGTAGGCGAAAAAGGTAAGCTTAGAAGTATCGGCTTGAAGCATCAACAACCGTCTATAGAAACGGCGTAGTCGCATTTTAGGCACATTTTAGTCGTACCCTCATAACAAGTTCATCATCTTATTTAAAAAGTCAGCGGTTTGTTTTTGCTGATTTTCCCGATATGCCCAGTGGGGCTCGACGTCGTAGCTTGCTTCATTGGGCAGGAGTATTTTCATCACTCCCATGCCCTCATATCGTCTCGCCAGATCACGCGGTAAGTACCCCACATGATGGCCTGCAAGGATAAGCTGCGCAGTTGCTTCCATGTGATAAGTGGTGGCGCTTAGGGTTTTTGGGCGGATATGATTGATATGATGCTCGACCACGTAGCCCCTTTTTATCCACGGATAATTCTGCTCTAAATCCTCAAAAGTCAATCCTTCTGAGTTATAAAATAGCTTATGCTCACGTCCGCAGCAGACCACTTGTTTTTCGACAAATGCTGGCTGAAACGTCAGTAACGGCGGAAAGCTACCAAAATACCCCACACCAATGTCACTCTCGTTACTTAAGAGCTTTTCTAGCATGCTCTCAGGGCTTTGCACATTGATAGAAAAGTGTATCAGTGGGTTTTCTCGGTAGCTGCTGGCGAGGCGCTGTCTAAGCGCATCATAAAAAAACTTGGGCATCTGATCAATTAAGCAAGGCCTAATATGTCCACCGTGTACTGAGTCTAGTTGCTTAATATAGTGCAGCTGGTGCTGAAAGCTTGCGACCGATTCGGTAAAGCCCAAACAAGCCTCATAGACAGCCGCACCATCCTCTGTCAGCTTAAATCCTGCTCGACCGCGATGGCAAAGTGTCATGCCCAAGCGGTCTTCTAATTGCTGACTGATTGAGTCGCTCTTAGTTTTATTGGCTGTTTTAGAACTTCGTACCTAGCTGTTAATATCGTTATTGATAGCTAGCGTCCAAACCTGTTCTGCAAGTCAGGTTGCTTATCGGTAAATGCCTAACTAACCGCGCCGCCATGTGTGGTATTTTTCTAACCAGTTCAGTACCGTGTCGGGGCGTGATTGCGTTTCCATTCACCAGCGACGTATTTGTTGCCCTCCGCCCATGTCGGGTAGGTATGAATTGTACCCAATATTTTATTGAGCCCCAAACCATGTTTCATCGCCAGTACAAAATCGCTCATTAAATCGCCAGCATGCTCAGCCACTATCGTCACCCCTAGGGTTTTATCTTTGCCTTTCGCGGTGATGACTTTAATAAAATCCTTAGCTACGCTGTCTGTAATGGCGCGATCTAACTCTTTAAAGTCATAACGTGTCACTTCAAAATCAATGCCCTTTGCCGATTGCTTCTTGCTCATTCAAACCCACGCGAGCGACTTCTGGATCAATGAAAATCGTCCATGAAATCACGCGGTAATCGACCTTGAATTTTTAAAATTTCCAAATAAGCCGTTAACCGCTGCGTACCAGCCTTGATGCGACGCCACATGAGTGAATTGATAGGGCCCAACGATTTGATAGTGTCGCGCAGCAGGTAACGTGAGGTCAAAAAAGCCAGCGTTGCCCCGATACTGGAAGCAAAAGAGGCAATGAGTAAGCCTTGAGCTAAGCCAAACAGCGTGCCTGCGGCCAGCGTCAAAATAGTGGCGCTAGGTAAGGAAAGAGCAGTGACGACCACATAAAGTAAAAATAATCCACCAATAATCAATAATCAATAATGGCGACTGCGTTTTATACGCATCAAACTGCGCCATCAATCCTTTTAAGCCCTCAAGCGTCAATAATTGATTGAGATCAAAATAAAAAAAACTGGCCACTACGATCAGTAGAAATAGTATTAAAAATATTCTTTTCATCATGATTGGTCTGGCCTCATAGTCTGGTGAAGGCGACCGTTATCGCTTTATGATCCAAATGCTGACGGTGTGCGCTAACGGCGGTATGCGCTAACATAGCAATACGAATATGGATGACGCGACTGTGATAACAGTCAGAGCGCTTGCCTTTATAGTATAGGGCTTGGGCTGCGTTGTCTGGTATTTATATCAGCATCTCACAAATAAAAGCAGCCCTTCATAGAACGGATGCTCCATGAAGGGCTGCTGTTTGAATGCTTATCTAATCGCTGCATGAAAAGGCGAGAGATTACCACATCAAATCGTCTGGGATCACATAAGCGGCGTAAGGATCATCTTCTTCTGGCGTGTCTTCAGCAGTATCATTGGACACGACCATAAACCCTTCCATTTTTGTATCGATACGATCTGCGAGTGGGCGCGGCAGGAGCGCGTAGCCGTCTTCTAATCGTGCAATCACCACGTGACCGGCGACGATTTGATCGTATAGCTTTTGCGTGATGGATATTTTTTTCACTTTAGACGCATCGACGAATTGATAGCTAACGTCACCATCCGTATCGGCTATCTGATGCTGCTTAATCATTTGAATGATGTTAGCCCTCAGCGCCTTTTCTTCTAAAGCTTGCTGTTTTTGCTGATTGAGCTTTTGGTCTTTCTCAAGCTTTTGCGCTTGAGCCTCTGCCAATGCTTTTTTGGTCTCTAAACTCTCTGAGTCGCCAATACGCTTGGCATGCTGCGTTTGCTTGCTGATTTTTTTGGCTTTTTTACTATCGACCAATCCAGCCTTTAATAGTTGAGCCTGTAGGGCGTTCTTTGCCATAATTCAATCACCTAAATAACGATACGTAAGTCTTAAATACTGCATCATAAATACTAAAAGAGGTATTGTAGCAAACTTTACTAACGCTTGTGGTTAGACAATGACCAGAGTTCATCGGGGTGTTAAAACAATACTCTTGTAAACTATATAAAATAATAGTGCTAGCACGTTTGTGATTTTACAAAAGCGTGTACATCGCTGGATGAAACCGACCAAATTGGGTATCATCAAATTAAGAGAGCAGTTTTTATAAACATCTCTCAAACAATGGGCATAGCTTGGTCATATATAACAAGCTGTATGGGATTAAATAACATATCTAAGGACAGATTATGACAACATCACAGCACATTCTAGCCTGTATTGACGGCTCAGCAGTGACTGAATCGGTTTGTGACTATGCCGCATGGTATGCCAGCAGACTGAATTTGCCCGTTGGATTGCTGCATGTCAGTGATATTCCTGCCTCAGTGAGACGAGATCTGTCAGGAGCGATAGGGATCAACAGTCGCCAGTTCTTATTAGATGAGTTGTCCCAGCTAGATGAGCAAAGGGCAAAAGTCGTCAATAGCTATAGCAACGCCTTAGTACAAGATGCAAAAAGCCATATCAAAGACAGCTTTGCGGATGTCAATGTGCGCATTTATCAACGTCATGGTAAATTGCTTCCTAGCATCGAGTATTTCAAAGAAGAAAATCGCGCGATCGTCATGGGACGCCGCGGCGAAGACCACAAAAATAGCCGCATCAATATCGGCAGCCAAATCGAAACGGTAGCTCGCGCATCGGATATCCCTATCCTGATTTGCTCAGAAACCTTTAAAGAGCCTAGCTCATATATGATTGCTT
This sequence comes from Psychrobacter pacificensis, assembly GCF_018336615.1. Classification (NCBI taxonomy): domain Bacteria; kingdom Pseudomonadati; phylum Pseudomonadota; class Gammaproteobacteria; order Moraxellales; family Moraxellaceae; genus Psychrobacter; species Psychrobacter pacificensis. The sequence goes on from NZ_CP048752.1 coordinate 1,231,053, forward strand.
TTGATGGTAGCAAGACCTCTATAAAAGCGGCATGGATGGTCGCAAAAAGCCCTTTGTTAAAAGGTTTGAAAGGCCACATCGTGATGGTCGGCAATTATAATGAAGCCGCCAAGCAAAGCATGAGCGCGGCTGCTGCAAAATTGGAAGATGCAGGTTATATCGTTGAGGCGCATCATCTGTCTGCTTCTGATGCGGTCGATGGGTTATTAACGTTTCAAGTCGACAACGATATTGACATCATGGTGGTCGGTGCTTATGGACACTCTAAATGGCAGCAGTTGTTTCTTGGTAGTACAACGACAGAGATCATTGCAAGTACCTTATCCCCTGTAATTTTGGTACGCTAATGGATGCATTAATAAATTGTCATGAGTCGCTTGTTTTTCGATAAAGCGACACTAAATTAAGGCCGTGCCTTGTTCGAGACACGAGCGATCAGTGTATCGCTCTCAGCAGCGCAATATTCATAAAGAGGGTTGGTTATCGATATTTTAGATAACCAATCTATATCTCATAACGGCTCACTTGCTGACGCCACTCATTCTATCTTTGGAACCCCTTATGCGTATCAATGCAGATTTTTCACGTCGTGCTTCGCTAGCACCTGAAGACCACGGGTGGGTCAAATCACCACAGAATGGCGTGGAGCGAGTGATGCTTGACCGCATCGGTGAAGAGAAGGCTCGTGCGACGAGCCTAGTACGTTATGCACCGAACTCTTATTTTCCGCACCACTTGCATCCCGGCGGCGAGGAGATACTCGTACTGTCAGGGACTTTTTCTGCAGACGATACCCATTATCCGGCAGGTTGGTACGTGCGCAATCCACCAGCATCCGGTCATAGGCCTTATAGTGATGAAGGCGCAGTGATTTTCGTTAAACTACGGCAGATGTCACCTGATGAAGCGCATCATGTGGCCATCGACACTCACGATAGCGCCAATTGGCAGCGACAAGGTGACCGTGACGTTTGTCCTCTTTTCTCAGATGATGTCGAGCAGGTGAGCTTGCAACGTATAGAGGCAGGAGAGTTGTTATTCAATGAGCCAATCCTTAATGGCGCAGAGCTGTTAGTCATTGCAGGCGAGCTGGTAGATGATGACCGAGTCTATCAGCGTTGGGGGTGGTTACGTCTGCCTGCAGGTGAGTACGCGCAAATCACAGCAGGACGAGAGGGCGCGACGATATATCTAAAAACAGGGCATCTCAGCCAAGTCATCGGAGACAAGCCAGACGATGCCTAAAGACCTATGATCAATAACACTGCGCTGATTGCTAATCACGGATTGAGCCTGATTGCTTATTAATTTGACTCATCAATTTGAATGGTTAGCGCCAGCATGAAGTGACCTATTTAGCTGATTTATATAACGTATCACCTCGTCTCAAGCCAGATAAACGGCTCTATATCAATACAGCCCTTTCTTATACAACATCACAAGTCCGCTTCTAAAAATAGTCGATTTCTTCTATCCATGTCTTATAGTCAATCCATAATAAAATTAGCACAGCTCATATCATTGAACAGTTTAGGTAGTTTATTCTTTATTCACCCTTGTCGTAGAAACTTAGCCTGTGCCCACTTTTTTTCAATAGGGTGACGATTACGCATTTCGTTTTGAGGCATGGTATTAGCGTGTTTTTACACCATTGGCAGAAAAGGCTCTACTATATATTAGTACACGCGCAGAACACCTCGAGGTTATCAAATACTAAGCATTATTGGTATAAAGAATTTACTCAGTCTGTTGAACTATCTGTTTGTAGACTAAGCCTCTTTCATCGGAGCTTCATGCTCAAAGTCAGCCAGCATCTCTGTGATCAGCTGGTCTTTTTTGTGCCATACCTGCTCAACCCAGTCAAACATCTGCGCTTTTACCGTGTCATCTGTTTCATAACCACCATTTTTAATTGCCGTAAATAAGTCTTCAGGTATCTCGATATGACGCACATCGACGCCTAACCGTTTGATGTTGCCTTTCCATAAGTCACTATAAGTGGGTATGCCATCAGGGTAGACAATCGTCATGTCCAAGATACCGTCGATCTCTGAGCCTAGGGCACTCAAAGCAAGTGATAATCCGCCAGCACGGGGCTTGAGCAAGTGCTTATATGGTGAGTTTTGTTTGTCACGTTTGCTAGGGGTGAAGCGCGTTCCTTCCAAATAATTTAGCAAAGTAAAAGGCTTGTCCTTTAATAGCGCACAGGCTCGTTTGGCCTCTTCGATGTCTTTACCCTTTAAAGCAGGGTTTTTGGCAATGGCTTCTTTAGAATGTCGACGCATCATAGGGAAGTCGAGAAAGTAGAAAGCCTGCCCAATCACTGGAATATAGATGAGCTCAAACTTGGTAAAAAAGCGCGTCAATGGTAGGCGCTTTTCACTGATATATTGCATGATGCTGGTATCGACCCACGATTGGTGGTTGCTGATCAGTAGGTATTGACCATCTGTGTGTACATCATCAGGCAAGCTGATACGCCAGTCTTTACGTGGTAGGATATTGTCGATGACTGCATTATTGCTATTGATCCAGTAATTGGTGACATCGATAACGGCTTTGTCAGCGATAGCAGCACCCGTGAAGGCTTTGGCGGCGCCCATTATCCATACAGGAGGTCCTGCCAAGATGCTATTAAAGGTAATCACACCCGTGGCTGTGGTGAGTGATGCGGCTTTACCCAATTTTGGGGCGCGTTCATGTAGTTTTTGAACGACTGATTTCAATCGCATAGTAAGTCCTTTTTCTTAGACCAGTGATGAGGTATTGATAATATTACTGCATGATTTTAGCAGAAATAAATCTTAGTGTACGAGTGTTAACAACAAATAATACACAGCACCTTTAGTGAAAAGTATTATTTTTGCCATAAAAAAGCGTACCAAGGCATGACCTTGTAAATACCCCATTCTTAACACAACATCATTGTAGAATAATTAAGCCACCTGCCTGTACTCGGCAGGTGTCATATCATTAAGTGAATCATGGGATCTTTCAGTGTTATAAACCTTGATCCAGTCTTCAGTCAGCTTACTAACCTCGTTTAAATTATTAAAAAAATAACAGTCTAAAACCTCATTGCGGTAACTGCGATTAAACCGTTCAATATAAGCATTCTGATAAGGACAGCCAGAAGATCGTAGCGAGATGCTCTCATGGTTGATGTTTTTAGCAACTGGTCTGGGCCCTTATTATGGTCAGTCTGTGCATTTTAGACACAAGGCGCCAGAAAAAATCCCCTATGCGATGAACCGCTATCTTCGTGAGGCTGAGCGTCATTACGAAGTGCTCGACACCCATCTGGAAGGCTGTGAGTATTTGGTTAGAGACGAGTATTCAATCGCTGATATCTCCGCATGGGGCTGGATCGATAAAGCATCAGCCTGAAATGACAGGGCTCTTTTTTGCCGCTTCATTGCTAAAAATACACGTATAGAATGACTATACTCACTATTTTTACCTGCGAATCGCCTAAAAAATAGCCTCTGTCAGTGCCATGGTTGAATGTTCAGCACGCCCTAATAACAGCAAAGAGACGTAAAAAGCTTTATAATAAAAAAGTGATTAAAAACAGCAGCTAATATTGGTTCTACAAACTTTGCCTTAAAATAGATTTTGAGGCAAAGTGATTAAGGTAAACACTATGAGTGCTGCGATAAAGTTCAATCGCGAGGATGTGAGCGAAAAAGCAAAAAATCTCTATTGGGAAAAAGGCTATCACGCAACCTCGATGCGCAATCTGCAAGACGTCATCAATATGCATCCTGGTAGTATTTATGCCGCTTTTGGTAGTAAAGATAAGCTCTTTATATTGAACTGCGGTGTCTCTTGCGAGAACTACTGCCATAATAAGGTCTTGAATAAAGACTATAGCGTACAATGCTTTGCTGCTACAAACCTTAGTCATGAACAGGTCAGTGGTGAATGCTAGGCATAAGAATGCTAAAAAACTGTCCTCTTCAGCTCGATTGTTGCGGTCAACAAGCCATATCTTATGGATTTAATCCTGACGCCAATAAACCTTTATCACCACCTCTGCGCGGCTAAGATCAAGCCGCTCTCTAAGCATGGGCCGTAGTGCCTTGACAGTGCTTGCCTCTAATGCACCCCAGACTTTATCAATTTTTATAGGTTGATCTATCAAATAATTGCCTATCGTATTATCGATTAAGGGTGCTAAATGCTGTCCTGAGCATTGCTGATCGGTGACGATGGGAAGGACAGTAAAGTTGTCTTTAACGGTATTCTTGGTAGTGCGCTCACTATTGCTGTCAATACGATTAGTTATGCTGCCATCAATACCACTACGTATTTTTACGGTATCAAAATAACGTTGATCCGCCGCGTTTTGTGTGACACTAACAACTAACGGCGGTGTTGGGTTTTCCCATAGCTCGAGTAATCTCGCGACAGTTGGCATAGACGTTTCATCAGCGATCAGTAACGCTTGACCGTCACGCAAATGCTCAATTTTTTCAGGAAACTCCCTTTTGGTCACTACGGTATCACCTGCTTGTAGTGAGTTGGCCCAATTACCGCCCGGTGTATTGCCATGCAAGAAAACATCGACCCACGCTTGTATGCCAGCAGGGGTATGCCATGCTTTTCTTAAGGTGTAATAACAATGAGATCGAGCAAGGCGTGAGGTATTTTTGCTGTCATCAATATTGTCAGCTGTTGTGTCTTTAATCAATGCATTGTGCTCTAAATCAAATAAATACGCGTAACCTGCCTCGTTGATGGGTACTGAGGTCGGGTTTGATGTGCCGTTAGTATTATTCAACGTGGGCATGTTCAGTTCAAGGCGCAGCATATTTTTGCTGACTCTATAACTGTCTTGCACATCAAATACTTGCTTGGTCAGTTTAATCGTTTTTTTACCCAGCTTTTTATCCGCTTTTTGTTTGAGTGCAATATATTGAATTTGTAGCTCATCAGGATGCGTAATGGCTGCAGGAAAGGCAATAAAAAAAGTCTGACTCTGTTCAGGGTGATTTTGAGCATTGGTAGATGGAGATTCTGTATTTTTTGTCTGTACTTGTAACTCAAGGCCTTCAGCGTAAACGGTGGTTAATTTCACCTCTATATTATCCAATTCAGCAGTGGATATAGGAGTAAATGCGTTTAAAAACCCTAATAGTTCATCTAGATGCTCTTCGTTGATATAGGTGATGATGTCGTTTAGTTCAGGAGTGTTTAAGGAAGTATATGGTTTGTCTTGATCATAGGTATTATATGCAGAAGATAGGAAGATATTAGCCATATTGATACTCATAAGCAGATGATAAGTGAGGAGATAAAACGTCTAGTTGGTTAATGATAATTGTTTTTATTATCGTTTACGAGTAAAATCCTCTTTTATTGTCGCTTTTGTTTCAAAACTATAAGCATCATCGACGCCAATTTTTTACTTTTTATCAATTTTGATTTTTATCAATAATGAGTGCCTATATGTTACGTGCAAACCAACTGACCATCAGTCGACAAGGGAATACTTTACTAGATAACGTGAGCTGCGAGATTGATATCAAGCAGTTGGTGGCGCTAGTTGGACACAATGGTTCAGGAAAGTCGACTCTGATTAAGGCATTGGCAGGGGAAATGGCGAGTAGTAGCGGTAGTATTACCTTAGATGATACTCGCATCAATGATTACGGCAGTAAGGAGCTGGCACGTCATATGGCTTATCTGCCACAGCAACTACCTGACGCCGCTGGATTTACCGTGCGTGAGCTTGTGATGCTCGGACGCTATCCGCATCAAAAGTGGCTACAAAAGCCAACCCAAATGGATAGAGATAAAGTTGATCAAGCGCTAAAGGTAACCCAAACCGAAGCATTTGCTGATCGCATTACATCGACGCTATCAGGCGGTGAGCGTGCCCGTGCTTGGCTTGCGATGTGCTTGGCGCAAGATACCAAGTATCTACTGCTTGATGAGCCGCTCGCTGCATTAGATATGCATTATCAGATTGAGGTCATTCAGCTTATCCGCCGCTTGGTAGATGAGCAGGGCTTGAGTGTGGTGATTATTATTCATGATATCAATCTGGCAGCGCAGTATGCGGATCGAATCATTGCGCTAAAAAACGGCCGAGTTTGCCACAATGGCACTATCAAAAGTACGATGCAATCTGAGGTATTATACGATATTTTTAATGTGGATATGCAGCTGCTCAGTCATCCCATTACTGGGCAGCCTGTTGCAGTTGCTTGACATCAGATCGCTTCTCTTTCACCCAAACTCGCCTAAAAAGATATGCTCCTATGTTTTCTATTTTTTATCAATACGAATCATTCAAGCGCTCGATACTCATGCCAGCGTCAGTGACGCCAATAACAGTACGCAAGTGGCAGACGCTTTTAGCTTTTATAATATTAGTCTGTCTAACGTTGACCGCTTGTAGTCACTCAGCATCTGACAAAGCTATTACTCACTTTGACACATCACCTCCCAAAGATATTACCGAAACAGCAAACAGCCATAGTGACCGTATTGATAGTGACCGTATCAATATCGTCTCCCCTGATTGGGGTAATGCTGCAACGCTGACGGCGATGGGTCATGCACCGATTGCCACTGGTGATATCAGAGTGTGGGACAGATGGGTGGGGCGCCCCCATCTCCCAGCAGCAACCACCGATATTGGGATTCGTTATCAGCCCAATGCTGAGCTGGTTGCACAGCTTCCTGTTGATATGGTCATAGATAACGCTTTTTATGAGCATGCCCGTAGCTTATACGGTGATGTGCCTGCGCAGTCGGTGATGTTTGCGGCAAAAGGAAAAGCGGCAACGTGGGCTGACTATACGGAGCCGACGCGCGCGCTTGGTGCATTGATTGATAATCCCAAGATGGCTGAAGACTATATTGTACAAAGTCAAAAAGACATACAGCTTGCCAGTCAGCAGTTTCAGCAGCGCTATCCAATAATCAAAAAGTTCGCGGTCGTCCAGTTTGCGGATGCCAATAACATGCGCATGTATGTTGATAACAGCCTGTTTAAGGTGGCATTAGAACAGATGGGCAAAGAGCTTGTGGTTTTAGGGGAGGGCAATCAGTGGGGGTTTGTACCGATACGAATGGGTGATTTGGCGCAGTTAGATGATGAGACTTGCCTGCTGATCATCGACCCACTCAGTCCCATCACCAGAGCTGAGATTAATGACAGTTTGGTATGGCAGCGTTTGGGCTATGGTGAGCGCCGCTGTATGGCGGAGTTGCCGCCAGTCTGGATATATGGCGGGATGTCGTCATTGGTCAGCTTGGCCAATAATTTATCCACGGTTTCGTTAACAGGTGGCGCGATATAATGACTATTCATACCAATCATGCGAGCAGTGCCAGCAACACCAGTAGCGCTAATAGCCTAAGCTCCACGTCCTCCTCACATACGGCAACTGTGATGACCTCATCGCCCAAGCCACCACCACATCCATCTCAGCCTCCGTCGTCTGTCGTGAGCAGTGCGTCTTGGCGATTGTGGGTGATTTTTATAGGATTGGTGGTTTTGTCCGCATGCAGTGGCTGGGCACTATTAGAGCGAGAATGGACACGCCCACTCAGTGAGCTATTTTTACCAAGTTTGCAGCTTGATATTGCCAGTATGGCGACTCAGCTTCATTTGGTTGCGACCAGTGTGGTGGCGCTATTGGCAGGTGGATTATTAGGCGTAGTCAGTATTTTATTACAACAGTTGGTCAAAAATCCATTGGCATCAGACACCACTTTGGGAGTCGGAATCGGTGCTCAGTTGGCTATGTTGATTGTGACGCTATTTTTGCCGAGTTTGGCTATTTATGGTGGTCTCTACGTGGCCTTTGTCGGTGCCATCATGAGTATGGGCTTGGTGTTTGCCTTGTCCGCGCCTAGTCGCTTCAATCCGCTGATTCTGATACTGGCAGGTCTGGTCGTCAATATCTTGCTTGCCGCTGTTGCCAATGTATTGGTGTTATTTTTTGCTGAAAGAAGCAACGGTATGTTGTCATGGGCGGCTGGGTTTTTGGCACAAAGCAGCTGGGATAGCAGTCGAGCGCTGATGATCACAGCGACCTTGGCGGCGATAGCCTGCCTGCCTTTATTGAAGCCGCTGACACTGATGAGCTTAGACGACTCACAAGCCAAACGTTTGGGCGTGCCTATCAATGGTATTCGCGCCTTAGTGGTCGTCATTGTGGCGGTGGTGACCGCACTAGTCATCAGTGAGGTTGGGCTGATTGGTTTTATAGGGCTTGGTGCCGCAAGCTTGGTCAATGCGCTAGGTATCTCGTCCATTGGTAAGCGCTTGGTCACGGCATTTGGGCTGGGTGCATTGTTATTGCTATTGACCAGTAACGTTGCCTTATTGCTTGAGCCTATACTGGGGATGCAAATTCCCGCTGGTGCCATGACGGGAATCTTAGGAGCGCCACTGATTATTTGGCTGATTTTGCGCCAGCGCCGCGATCGGATAGAAACCATCACCCCTATGATGAGCGGTCAAAATAAGACCGTTGTGTTTTGGCGATGGAGCGTTGGAGTTATCATCACGATAATGTTGGCTTGTCTTTTTGTACAGGATATCAATGGTTGGGGAATTAGTACTGATTGGGCGCTGACACAGCAGTATCGTCTGCCTCGTAGCTTGAGCGCGGCGGCAACAGGGATGATGCTTGCGGTCGCAGGCGTATTATTACAGACGCTAACGCGTAACCCTATGGCCAGTCCTGAGGTCTTAGGGGTCAGCTCAGGCGCGGCGCTTGGGGTTATTTTAGGATTTTTATTATTACCCATTTTGGGACTCTCTGCTGGCGCAGGTACGTTACTGATTTCAGGACTGTCAGGTGCGATGGCGGTGCTGCTGTTGATTATGTGGCTGGCACGTAGAGTCAGCTCAGGCTATTTGCTGTTAGTCGGTATTGGTATCGCTGCCATGATGGATGGGGTCATGCACATGGTCAAGCTCTCAGGTGACCCGCGTCTTGAGGCGATGCTCAGTTGGCTATCAGGCACTACCTATAGTGCGCAGCCTAGTACAGTATGGTATCTGATGGGCATTGCGCTTATCTTATTGGTACTTAGCTTATTGATTGTCAAACCCTTACGTGTTCTTGGTCTAGGGACGGGTGTGGCACGTAATTTGGGTGTGGCAGTGACCCCCGTGACATTATCACTACTGGCGCTCGTTGCTGCCCTTAGTACCGCGAGCACGCTTGCGGTGGGTCCTTTGAGTTTTATTGGGCTGATGGTACCGCATTTGGCGACGTCTCTTGGCGCTGTCAAACTTGAGCGCCAATTGCTGCTGGCTGCTCTCTTAGGCGCGGGGGTTATGGTAATGGCGGACTGGATCGGGCGGTATGTGATGTTTCCTTATGAGCTGCCTGCTGGTACGGTTGCCGCTATCATTGGCGGTGGCTATTTCTTATGGCTTATTCGTAAAGTGCCAACCACCGCTAATGGTTAGTTTGTCTTTTTATGAAACGATGAACCAACAATCAAGCGCTTATGAATGACGCTCATAAAAATAGCAGGGATCAGCGCTTGAGCGATGAGCAAGTACGGCGGGTACTAGTGACCTTATTGCTCGCTGGTACGGTCATCAGCTTTAGTAACAGCGCGCTCAACCCAGCCATTCCTGTATTTATGTCAGTGTTTGACGTCGATATCGTGCTTGGCGGCTGGGTACTAAATGCTTATGTGTTGGCCATGAGTGTGGGGCTCATGCTGAGCGGTTACTTAAACAAAAGGTTTGCTTCTAAGCCAGTCTATTTGGCGGCAGTACTTGGGTTTATGCTCGGTTCGGTCATGGGTATGATGGCGTTTAATATGAGCTTTGTCATCATGGCGAGAGCCGTACAAGGGCTGAGTGGTGGGCTGATTATTCCGCTCTCAATTGGTATGCTGTATCAGATTTACCCAAAGCAGCAGCACGGTAGGATAATGGCGCTATGGGGCATCGTTATTATGATGTCCTTGGCATTTGGTCCTTTGATTGGTGCTTATTTGGTTGATCAGTTTGCATGGTGGACACTGTTTGCCGTTACATTACCCCTTAGTGTGATCGTTATGGCGATGGTGTGGCGATTGATACCTGAACTTGATAGAGGCACGCATGACACCGCAAGCCCTTTTGATACGGTAGGGTTTGTCAGTTTGATCATCTGGCTACTGGCGATGATGATTTGGCTGAGCACCCTCAAAATAGATTTTACTCACGGTATCTCAAGCCGCGATGATTTGTTAAAAATAGTGGCATTAGGCGCATTGTCTATTTTATTTTTGCTGTCAGCCGTGGCTTGGTGGGCGTATGAGCGTCGTCAGAGCCATCCGTTGCTAAATGTGGGTTTGTTCGACAATAAAACTTATTTGCACAGTAATGTCATTAGTATCACCCAAACAGTAGGCTTGATGCTGTGTCTTTTATTATTGCCGATATTGATTCAAGAGGTGATGGGTGAAAGCGCTTTATGGACAGGCGTCGTTCTGATGGTTGCGACGCTCGTCGCCAGTATCACCACGTATTATGCTGGCAAGCGGGTAGACAAACGCGGTGCGCGAGGGGTTGGTATGGCGGGTATCACGATTAGTGCGCTGTCTACTTTGATGCTCGCATGGTGTTTGTACCAGCCCACACTTTGGCTACTCATATTGACGATGAGTGTGCGCGGTGTCGGCGTGGGTTTGGCGTATCTGCCAACCACCACAGTGGGTTTTAGTAGCTTACCTAAAGACTCGGTCACTGAGGGAGCTGCACTCAATAATATCAGTCGCCGTATCATCTCTACCATCGTTATCACGTTGACAACCCTTTATATCCATAGTCGAAGCGCGCAGCTACTAGCCGCAGGTAGTGATGTTGGCATAGCAAGCGCTATCCAAGAAATACTGGTAATAATCGCGTTGATGCTATTGTTCACACTTCCTTCTGCCTGCAAATTACCCCGCGCGCCATAACGATCAACTTCATAGTTGGGCAGTATGTAGATTACCGGTGTCAATGACGATCTGCTTGAAGGCTTATCCCTTTTATCTATTTATTTGAACAAACTTTGAGACAAGCCGCTTATGTCACTGTATAACCATTTCGCCAAATTTACCAAAGAAACGGACGGTAATTGCAGTAAGTCAGTCAACATGGTCACTCGCTACTTATAAAAACCTATTTGTAAATACTTATAGAAATAAAAATCATTATCATTTAGAATATCATTTACAAAGTTAGTACACACAGTATCATTTGCTAAATATAACGCATATCACTGTCCACCTATCCAATTAAGTGAAACAACCTAAGTGAAGTAATTATGAAAAGCCACCATCACGTTGCTCTATCTCTTCTTACCCTTTGTATCAGCCAGCAGTTATACGCCCAAACCAATGCCAATTCAGTGCAAAGTGCATCAGGTGTGCAGGCCACCGCTGCGGCGACCTCGAATGCATCATCAAGCGATGTACCTAGTGTGACTTTAGATGCTATTACAGTTAGTGCCAATGCCAAAACAGGCACAGCGCTGGCACAGAAAATTAGTGAAATGCCTGCTGTCACGCAAGTGATTTATGAGGCGGACATTCAGGCGCAGGCGACAGGTAACCGCACGGTTGGGGACATCTTAGCCCAGCTCGTGCCCAGCCTTGGCGTGAGTAGCGGCTCGGTCAGTAACTACGGCACGACCATGCACGGGCGTCCTGTACAGTATTTGCTCAACGGCGTGCCATTATCTGGCTCGCGCAGTTTATCACGCGAGCTAAACAGCATCGACCCTGAGCAAATTGAGCGCGTCGAAGTGCTCTCAGGTGCGACCAGCATCTATGGCGCGGGGGCAGCAGGCGGTCTGATTAATATCGTGACCAAATCAACGGCAGGTTATGGCTTGACAAGACAGACGCGCCTTGGCATTAACAGCAGCCGCGAGTTTAAATCCGACTCGCTCGGCTATCATGTGGGACAAAGCATCGGCTACGGCGGCGAGCGCGTGTATGGTAATGTCGATGTAGACTACGAGACCACAGGTGGCAAGTTTGACAGTCATGGCGACCGCATCAGCCCTGATGCCAACCAAACCGACAACCAAGACACCGATACTATTAGCGTCAACGCCAACCTTGGCTTTGATATTAGCGATACCAAGACCATGAATCTTGCGGCGACCTATTATGACAGCGAGCAAGACACCGATTATGGCGTTGATTATGGGGATAATCTATCCGTGCTCCAAGAAGGAACTACGCCTTCATTGCGTGCTATTGACGGTGCTAAAATCGAAAATCAACCCTACAATACCAAAAGCTCGGTCAACCTAAACTATAATGACAGTGACTTTTTGGGTTCTAACCTAAGTCTGACAGGCTATTATCGTGACGAAAAAGCACGCTTTTATCCGTCAGGAAAATCATTTACTAGTCAAGCCAAAGACGTTTGGGTAAATAATGGTTTAACCGATGCAGACACCTTAGGAAAGCTATTGGGTGCATCGGTCGTAGTTACGCAGTCTGAAGCGGATATTGAGGTGATGGGACTGCGCGCCGCTATGCAGACTGAAACCGATGTCATGGGTAAAAATACTTTGTTCAGCTATGGCGCGGATTTTGAACGTGAAGAGAGTGAGCAGACCTATTATGGCCAAGACCTGACTACTTTTCTTGCAAGTAATGGCTTGACTTCAACAAGTAATGGTCTGAGCTATAACGGCGGACCAAAAACCACTATCGATAAATGGGGCGCGTTCGTCAATGCCGATGTGGATATGACCGACAAATGGCACACCAGCGCTGGCGTGCGCTATCAAAACATCAAATCGGATACCGACCGTTTTGTGCCCATTTATGAGCAGCTATTGGCGGATTATTTTGCGACCAATGGCATCAGTGATATTGCTGACGCTTACGGTATTGATTACGAAGCAGGCGCGGTTGAGGCGGGTAGCAGTAAGCACGACAAAGTGCTGTTTAACCTTGGTACCAGCTATCAGTTGACCGATGATGACCAAGTCTTTGCTAACTTCTCGCAAGGCTTTACCACGGCTGACGTGCAGCGCGCCTTACGTGACGTGCGTGCTGGATTTGTGGTCAACTCAGACAATATTCAGCCCATTTCTATCAATAACTACGAGCTGGGCTGGCAAGGTAAGCGCGGTGATACCAGCGCAAAGGTTAGCGGTTTTTATAACGACTCAGACAAAACCGTACGCTTTACCAACGACTATACCGTTGAAGTCGTCGATACGGACGAACGTATTTACGGCGCTGAAGCCTCGCTCACGCATGATTTGAACAAAGACTGGCAGTTTGGCGGCAGCCTTGCCTATACCCGCGGGCAATACAAAAAAGACGGCGACTGGCTGGAGCTGGATGCAGTACGCCTGACGCCACTCAAAGGCACGGCATACGCGCAGTATAACTTTAGCGAAGGCAGCAATATTCGCTTGCAAGCGCTGGCAGTCGGCGGTAGCGACAAGGCTTATAAGGACCAACAGAACGACCCAGACGCGAGTGCGCAGCCATTAACAGGCTATGCGACCTTTGATGTGCTTGGGCAAGTCAAACTGCCTGTCGGCCGTATGGGCTACGGCGTGTATAATATCTTAAACAAAGACTATCAGACCGTGTATCATCAAACGACCTTTGGCGATTTAAACCGTTTGCCTGCTTCAGGGACAACTTACGGCTTGAGCTATACCGTGGATTACTAAAAAGCGCCACGCATTAAAAAACCCTTCATGCTATGAAAATTTAGCGTGAAGGGTTTCTTTATGTTCATAACTCTCTAAATCATTCATCTGCTCCAAGAGTATTTGCTAGCGTTTCCAACTTCACGCTTTATCAGGTGTAAAATTCTTCTTTAGTATTTTATGATTGACTTATAGCGTATCAATGCTAATCTAAGCACTCTTTGGGGAGTAGCCTGCTTTCGTACTGCGAAAGCGTTCGTATCAACACACTTGGCCACATGCCATGGTGCGAACACCTCTCGGTTGGCGAGACCATCGATATATCTACACTGCAGGTCGGGGGTGTGGCTATGTCGTGGACTCTATACTCGACCAGAGAAAATCACATGAATCCTATCGCACTTCTATTACTTGCTTTTTCTATGTCTACGGATGCCTTTTCTGTGGCAATCAGTAAAGGAGCAATTCTTAAAAACCCTCGTTTTACCGAAGCCTTCAGAATGGGTGTTATTTTTGGCACCATTGAAGCGATCACGCCGATTATTGGTTGGTTAATTGGTCACTCTGCCACATCCTTTATAGATGCGTCTTTTATTGAGGCATGGGATCATTGGGTCGCGTTTGTCATACTTTTTACGCTCGGTCTGCACATGCTGTATGAGGGACTGAAGCCAAGTGATGAAACGGCAGAAGTGCTATCGAGACATTCTGTTTTCAAACTTGCTTTGACTGCATTTGGTACCAGCATCGATGCCATGGCTGTCGGTGTGAGCCTAGCATTTGTCAAGGTCAATATTTTGCTGGCGGCAGGTCTGATTGGTCTAGCGACTACGATAATGGTCACGCTAGGGGTGATGTTAGGAAAGGTGTTGGGCTCCATAATCGGTCACAGAGCTGAAATATTTGGTGGTGTGATGCTAATTGCCATCGGTACATGGATTTTATTTAGTCATCTTTAGTCACTTGATAGATATGAGCTACTTGATAAATATAAGCCTAGCTATTGATATAGCTGGGCTTTTTTATGTCTATAATCAGCACATAACACCATAACTCTTGCTAAATGAACGGAACATCTCAGTACTACAAAAATTGTTAATCATCAATAGAATAATCATGATGAAGATAAAAATGCCAATGCCCCACATAGGCAAAGTGAGCATCCAATTCGTCAAATTTTGGTTACCACAGTGGCTACAGCTCCAATCAGAACGTTTGAGGCTAGTATCACATTTCGGACATCTTTTATGATTAATAAACAATTTAGCCTCCCTTACAAATATATGCTTTTATAAGAGTATATATCTGCTATATCAATTGGGCAATTGTTTATCAAGACAATTATATATTGTCAGCGATTGGATGCGAATCAGGATGGAATGCATAATGATAAAGATCTCTAAAAAAATACATGTTTAAAATGATTTTGTTACATATTGTTAAATAGCAGTCGATGCTATGTATAATGCAGCCCTAATACAGTTTTCATTCATATGCCCTTAAGAAGAATATTTTATCATGTCAAATAAGCGTCCCTTATATATTCCCGTTGCTGGCCCCGCTCTTTTAGAGACCCCTTTACTCAATAAAGGCAGTGCCTTCTCAGCAGAAGAGCGCAATAGCTTTAATTTAACTGGGTTACTACCGCATAATATTGAGACGATTGAAGAGCAATCATTGCGTGCTTATCATCAGCTGCGCTCATTCACGAGTGATATGGACAAGCATATCTATTTGCGTAATATTCAAGACACCAATGAAACCTTGTTTTATCATTTGGTTGAGCAGCACATTGAAGAAATCATGCCGCTCATATATACCCCGACAGTTGGTCAAGCGTGTGAAAAATTCTCGCAAATCTATCGCCGTAAACGGGGGCTATTTGTCTCATATGCTGAGCGCCATCAAATTGATGATATATTGCAAAATGCCACCAAACAAAACGTCAAAGTGATCGTTGTCACTGACGGCGAACGTATATTGGGCCTTGGAGACCAAGGTATTGGCGGTATGGGCATTCCAATCGGTAAGTTGTCTTTATACACGGCGTGCGGTGGTATTAGCCCAGCGTATTGCTTACCAATCTTGTTAGATGTCGGCACCAATAATCAACAGCTCCTTGACGATCCTATGTATATGGGCTGGAGAAACCCACGTATCTCTGGCGATGAGTATAATGAGTTTGTGGATTTATTCATTCAAGCCGTTAAACGCCGTTGGCCAGAAGCGTTATTGCAGTTTGAAGATTTTGCACAGGAAAATGCCACCCCATTATTGAATAAATATCGTGACCAGCTATGCTGTTTCAATGATGATATCCAAGGGACAGCTGCGGTATCGGTCGGTACCTTGATTGCTGCTTGCTTGAATAAAGGTCAAAAATTAAGCGAGCAAAAAATCGCGTTTTTGGGCGCAGGCTCGGCAGGTTGTGGTATCGCCGAACATATTGTTCGCCAAATGCAGCGTGAAGGGTTGACTGAAGCGCAAGCACGTAGCCAAGTATTTATGGTGGATCGTTATGGTCTGTTGACCGACAGCATGACCGAGCTACAAAAATTCCAAGTACCATTGGTACAAAAAGAATCAGACATTGCGCATTGGGACAAGAGCAACAAGCTCGGTTTGGCACAAGTCGTTCAGCAAGGCGGTGTGACGGTATTGTTCGGTGTCAGTGGCCAAAAAGGTCTGTTTACCCAAGAGGTCATCGAAGCGTTATGCGCCAATACGGAACATCCAATTGTATTACCGCTGTCAAACCCAACAACTCGTGTTGAGGCAACACCGCAAGAAGTGATGAACTGGAGTCGTGGCAAAGCCATCATTGCAACAGGCAGTCCTTTTCCTCCCACGACCTTCAATGGCCAGACCTTTGAGGTGTCTCAGTGTAATAACAGCTATATATTCCCAGGCATCGGTCTTGGCGTTTTGGCGGCTCAGGCGACAAGTATCAGTGATAATATGCTAATGGCGGCAAGCCAAGCCCTTGCAGATATCTCTATGGAGTACCAAAAAGCACCGGGTGCTATACTACCGCCAATCAAAGTGATCAGAGAGATTAGTGAAAAAATAGCCTATGCCGTAGCAGTGCAAGCGGTTGAAGATAAGCTGGCACTACCTGATACCGCGGAAAACTTACAACGCAGAATAGAGGCAAACTTTTGGTTACCTGAATACCGTCACTATCGCCGTACTTCTTTTTAATATAGAAAAGATATAAAAAAATCCTAATACCACGATGAAAAGTGGTATTAGGATTTTTTGTTTGAGCAAACAGATAAGGCTTATACTCGCAGAGATGCAAGAAAATTGGAAGGATATCGATAGTATAATGGCAGCTTAGTTCTACTTATTTGGTGTTTTAAATTTGGGGGGTATTTCCGTTTGAACTGTAGTAAAACAGGCATTCATCATGCCCTAAAGCGGCTTGGTATCAGTCAAAAAAAAGACTTTAGAACATCCAAAAGCCTGTCCGATCAAAAGAGCGATATACCACAGTAAGCTTTATAGCTTTAGGCAGCAAGGCTACCCCATCGTTTATATATACGCGCGCGGCTTTGAGAGTCAGACCATTCGCTCTCATGGTTATGCACCGATTGGTAAGCCTTGTATCGATAGCTACAACTGGTAAGGTAAAAAGCGAACCAACGTTATCGGTGCTCTGTATGAAAAGATGCTGTTTGCCCTAGATTACTTTGAGACAAACATCAACAGCATCGTCTTCTATCACTGGTGCAAACACAAGCTAATCCCAAGTCTTAAAACCAAATGCTTGATTGTGATGGATAATGCCAGATTTCATAAGAGTAAGCGTATTCAAAAGCTACTGAATAGGCATGGTCATCGTATTCTATGGCTGCCACCATACAGCCCTGATCTGAATTCCATTGAAAAGAAATGGGCACAAGTAAAGTTTCTACGCCAAGGCTGGATGGAAAACGACTTATCCAAATTGTTTTATGATGTTTGTCCTAACCATAACAATTTTATTTTGAACTGACTATATAAATAATTATAAAAACTCGAAGTATGATTTCAAAGCTTGGTTACCTAGAGTAGCCAAGCTTTTTTAGTATTTAATAACGAGTACAAAAACAGTCATGCTTTTAAAGACTTAATAAGTACGACCAAGATTTATTGCACCGGTAAGTGCGCCGTCTATTTTTGTAACACTGCTGCAATTTAAAACGTTATTGTTAAATCTATGTTTTGTTTTGTGTGATTAGTCCGCTATTACTTGAGCCTTTTACCGTTTTTGCTATGGTAATAGCTCAACAGCAATCATATAGGAAAGACTTATGAGTAAAAACAATAATAAAGAGCGGATTATCGATAATTCAGAAGATCTGAAAGATAAAATCACTGAGTCTATGGATGCCTTTAAACTGCGGGCAGATCTGT
This sequence comes from Psychrobacter pacificensis, assembly GCF_018336615.1. Classification (NCBI taxonomy): domain Bacteria; kingdom Pseudomonadati; phylum Pseudomonadota; class Gammaproteobacteria; order Moraxellales; family Moraxellaceae; genus Psychrobacter; species Psychrobacter pacificensis. Next base: position 1,249,097 of record NZ_CP048752.1, read on the forward strand.
TAGTGGCGAATTTAAAAGAGGGCGGCAATGATGGTTATGATCACTCAATCTCTAGCGCCGGCGAGAAAGGTCTAAAGTCAGGCAAAGTATCCGAGCTTACCGTTATCGCACCGCTAAAAGACGGCGGCGCTGCCCGTCTCAAAGAGATTCTAAAAATAGCAGGGGGCAATCTAAAAGGCGCGACAAGGGTAGGCACTTTGCACGATTTGCGCTTCGTCTTTTTAGATAATGATACAAGAGTGCTTTTTTGCACCGCTTATGACGGCGACTGGGATCCTTATATTGATGATTTCGCCACCAAAATTCCTGAACTCATGGATATTTTATTCGGCAATGTCGAGGGCTGGCCGGGTATCAAAGACCCAAGTGTTAAGCAGTTTATTCTTGATCATCAGATTACTGCTGCAGGCTGGTACGTAGGCGTCCCGCATCTGACGGTACAAGATATTCGCCGTCATGAGCGTATTGTTAAAGGCATCAATAAAGCTTTAGATGAAGCGCAAACAAACTAATTTTCTAGACATTGTATTTTTAAACGCATAAATTTCAAGGCTTTGATACGGTCATACTTTAATAACGATAAAAAATGAATAGGGCGATGTATGAGTAATGATGATAACAAACCTTTAACGGGATTGACCGATAAGTTGCAAGACTTAAAAGATGAGTTTGGCAATCGCATCGAAAACAGCGATTTTGAGACGTGGCTTAAAGGCGTGAAAGAGGAAGTCGGTGACGGTATTGAGATGATGGCTCGTAGGGCGCGCGGGGTCTTTAACCCCAATCTCGTCACCATGCAGCTAAAAGATATTCAATCTATCGTCCTACGTGAGCGTCCCGCCCCATATTTTGGCACGGTAGTAGCACTAAAAATCAATAATGCTGACGTTGGCAAACAAATGCTAGCGCAGGTGTTGCCTCATGTAACCGGTAGTGAAGACTGGCACAAAGACATGCAAGCCACGCTGTCTATCGTCATGACTTACGAGGGTCTACAAGCGTTAGGTGTACCGCAGTCATCACTTGATAGCTTTCCTGAGTCTTTTAAAGCAGGTATGGCAGCGCGTGCTGAGCAGTTGCGCGATTTTGATGTTAATGCCCCTGAGAATTGGATGGCACCTTTTGGGGATAAGGGTGATATCCATGTGGGCGCGGCTATTATCGCTGATACTAAAGATAAATGGCAGGCCAAACTTGACGAGCTTCGAGATAATCTTACCGATCATATCGATGTGGACAATCCTGCTAATGGTGATGTAGAAATCCTAATCGAGCAGGACTTTGGTTCAAATGACAACGTCAAAAACGTCTTTGGGTATCGTGACGGTATCAGTAATCCTGAGATTCAAGGCAGTGGTATTCAGACGCCTTCGAACCATGACGGCGATCCTATTGCCGCAGGGGAGTTTGTGCTCGGTTACGAAGGGGAGGCAGGGCTGGTTGCGCCTATGCCGCAGCCTGAAGTCTTAGGCAAGAACGGCTCGTTTATGGTGTTACGTGCTTATCATAGCCATGTTGCTGCTTTTAATAAATACCGCAAAGATAATACCGACAGCGAAGAAGAGGCGGAGCTGCTAGGTGCAAAAATGTGGGGACGCTGGCGTTCAGGCGCGCCGCTCGTTTTGTCTCCCGATCATGATGATAAAGCGCTTGGCGATGATCCTAGCCGCAATAACGACTTTGGTTATAAAGACGATCCTTACGGTAAAAAGTGTCCGTTTGGCGCGCATATCAGGCGTATGAACCCACGCGATAGCGAAGATTTTATTTTATCCGATGTGCGTATTCACCGTATCGTTAGACGTAGCGTGGGCTTTGGTGAAGTTGTGCCACCCGATGTAATAGAGGACGATGGCAAAGATCGCGGTCTGTTTTTTATTGGTATTAATGCTCATGCCATGGAGACGGTTGAGTTCTTGCAATCGCAGTGGATCAACGATGGCAACTTTATGAGCTTAGGCGAAGAAAAAGATCCTATGGTTGGTTTGCACTTTGGTGATAAAGGAGGAAGTGATAAAGACAGCGATGCAGATACCTTTACTGTTCCGGCTGATCCAATTCGCAAACGCTACCATGGTATTGAAACCTTTAATACCTTGCACGGCGGCGAGTACTTTTTTATTCCGAGTTTATCGGCGCTAAAATGGATTAGCGAGCTGTCTTAACTCTCAGTACCATTTGTAATAGTCACCACTTAACAATAATAATCATGAATAAAATTAGGAAATATAATGCTAAAAAAATTATTTAAACCCAAATACGTCCCCTACGATCCAAAATATATCGAATTAAGTGCTGAGGACGAAAAAAACATTCGTACTATTACCGACGATATCAAAAGCTATATTTCGCGTAGTGATAAAGCCAGTAATATCGATTATCACACGCGTGATGCCCATGCCAAGGGGTACTGCGCACTAAAAGCCAAGTTTGAGATATTAGATGATATTCCCAAAGAGTACGCGCAAGGTTTGTATGCTAAAGCGGGCATTCATGATGCGGTGATTCGTTTGTCCAACGGTTCATCTCGAGTATTCGCTGATCGTAAGTTGGGCTTTGCTCAAGGTCTCGCGATTAAAGTTTTTGACGTACCGGGTAAGAAGCTCGCTCCCGGTGAGGAGGACAGTACGACCTTTGATTATAACTTTATCAATCATCCGGTGTTCTTTTGCAATAGAATTGAGGAGTATACCTATCTCTCAAGACTGTTTTTGGAATTACCTAAATACACGGAGAAGGGCGCGATCGGTAAAGCGCAGTTGGCGTTTAACTGGCTGACCAATTACGGCTCAAGATTACCAACCAAAGAGTCGATTAAAACCTTTAAAGCTATCGGCGGCTTTACGAGGATTGAACCAAAAAATACCTTGTTATACGACTTTCATTCGCAAGGTGTGGTGCGTCATGGTGATTATATGGCAAAGATACGGGCAACGCCAACAGCCTCTTCTGTCAAAAAAGTCACGCGCCGTGATGTCGATGTCGACGCCCGCGAAGAGGCGCTGCGACCGCTTATCGTCGAGGAGATACGCGAACATGATTATCAGTTTGATATCCAGATTCAGCTATGCCGTAATCTCAAAAAGCAGCCGATTGAAGAGATTACGACGCAGTGGCAAGAGTCGGATACGCCCTTTGTCACCGTAGCGCGTTTAACCCTTCCTTGCCAAGACGTACCAGATGACGGTAATTTTGAGATTATGGAGAATCTATCCTTTACCCCATTTCGCTGTCTTGAAGAGAACCGTCCTATCGGAAACTTACAACAGTCGCGTCTCAAGGCCTATCAAGTCGCCTCCGAGACTCGCCATAAACTCAACGACGTCAAGCGCCGTGAGCCAAAGAGTTTAAAGGAGACGTTTGCTAAGTCTTTTTTTTAGACTAATTGTTTTTGGGGCTGTCCTAGATAAGTAAAATTATTTAGGATAGCACTATGAGAAAGAGTAAACTAAGTTGGTATAAACAAAACAGACTCATCGAGTTATTTGTTGCTGGTTCTACCGCGAGAACAGCAGCAAGCCTAATCGGTGTTAATAAAACCACAGCCAGTTAAAGCGTAATGGCAAGGTCTACGCTTGTATTATACCCAATGCTAAAGCAGATACTTTGATCCCCATCATAAGAGAAAAAGTGAAGCCTGATAGCATTGTTTATACTGACTCATTTAAAAGCTATAACGCATTAGATGTCAGTGAGTTTACTCATTATCGTATCAACCACTCCAAAACCTTTGTTAATGATAAGAATCACATTAATGGTATAGAGAACTTTTGGAACCAAGCTAAACGGCATCTACGTAAGTTTAACGGAGTTCCAAAAGAGCATTTTCACCTCTATTTAAAGGAATGTGAGTGGCGTTTTAATCACAGTGACCCAAAGTCGCAATTACTACAATTAAAACAATGGGTTAAACAGGGTTTAAACTAGTTATCTAGGACAGCCCCTAAAAAAATCCTAATACCACTTTTCATCGTGGTATTAGGATTTTTTGTTTGAGCAAACAGATAAGGCTTATACTCGCAGAGATGCAAGAAAATTGCCATGCGTGCTGAAAAAACGGATGAGTCGTTTGCTGCTAATATCTATTTAGCAGCGACGATTATCCATTGACGGTAATTGTCAACACACCCTAGTTAAATCTACAATTTAGAATTAATACCTTTAAAGTATCGGTGGTGTTCTAAAAAGTATGCTGACATCAGACATAGCCATCATTGATATAAAAGAATACCAAATCAAACACTTTTAAGTGATTATCGAGCTTCTTAGAGAAACAACAGGTTCTTCTAACGGCTCGTTTTAGTCGGTGTCTAAGACGGCAATTATTGCCTTCAATACCTATCGTATGCTGTTTGCCAACTTGTTTGTTATCTGGTTTAAAGGACGTTATGAAACTGTCCCAATTGTCCATGCTAATAGAGTCATAGCTCACTTTAAGTTGCTTAAGACGCGCTCTTAGTTTCTGAGCTGTTTTTAAGTCGCGTTTGCCCCAAACATAAGCGACAATCTCATTAGTAGCCCGGTCATAAGCATAAATAAGCCAGACTTTACGCTTCTTACGATATACGTAAGTCCAAAAATCATCAACTTCTAAGCGTTCATAGTAGCGCTTATTAGGCAGGATCTTATAAACGGATGAGCTTATGGTGCTGAGCACTTTACCAATACTCACCGAGGTAATGATGGCTATGTCTCTAACACCGCAGCCTCGAGCAGTCATCAGCCGTAAGATGTCTTCTATTTGAGAGTAACAGCCTTGGTAGTTTAAGACATGGTCATCAATGAATTGTCGTTTGCAGTCCTTACATTGGTAGTTCTGCTTGCCATAGCTTTTTATACCATTTTTCTTTAGACTAAGACTGTGACTAAGACAGTCGGGGCAATTGATCTGTATTTGTGTCTTCATAACCTCAAATATATCATCTTGCTTCGGCTGTCACCCTTCCTTTATTACCCCAGCATACTTTTTGATACACCACCCCCATTTTTATTGGTTTAATTTGGCCAACACATTTTCTGCTAAGTCTTGCAACGTTTCTTTGACAGGGCGTTTGGTAGGCTTTAAATTAATGGCGACATGAGATAAGCCTTGTTCTTTCTGCTCTTGCCAAAATTCCAGCAAACTATGTGACCCGCCTCGTAGATAAATATTGCGAGATAATTGAGCAGGCTCATTCGGCTTCTCACTAAGTTCGACAAAATTGGCATAACCAAAAGGATGCCAAGCGTCATCTTGATTTAAATCCGCCAAGGTTTGCACAATGTTTTTGGTATCTTTTGGGTTTACCCCATGCCAAATCCACGCATCGGCAGTATTAGCAAGCCAATCTAGTTCCTGTCTGGCACGACCAATAGCAACCATCGGTAAGCGTTGTTCAAGGGTAGGGATAAAGCCAATATTGCCTGTTAAATCCCCATAATGTTGCCCTTTAAACTGCGGAAATTTTTGGGTGGTTAAGGCACGAATCATGTCCCAACTTTCTCGAAAACGCTCGGCACGATTGTCAAAGTTTTGCTGAAACACAGGGTATTCCACAGGTCTATCGCCACTCGACATCCCCAAAATAAAGCGATTATTGCTTAATACTGCCGTACTTGCTGAGGCTTTGGCGATATGAATGGGACTCCGCAAAGGTGCAACGATGCCTGCTGAACCTATCGCAATTCGTTGGGTTTTCGCAGTCAAATAGCCCATGGCAACCATGGGGTCAAATGCTTGTCCAACATCGCCAAAACTTGGGTCATAAAATGGCACATCTCGCAACCATAGTGCAGAAAATCCAAGCTGTTCTGCCAAGACAGCGGTTTCCCCAAAGTCTTCTAAGCTCGGAATCGGACTATTGGGATAGCCTTTAAACGGGGCAATCAATCCCAAGGTGAGTTTATCCGCTTGAAACACCTCACTAAATGCAGGGTGATTGGCAAGATGAGGGGGTAGTTGTTTTTGTTGCGGGGTTATATTTTCATTCGTCTGAGCGGTGTGAAGTAATTGGCTATTGTCTTGTCCAAGAACAGAGAGGTTTGGTACAGCAGTTTGTGAGCTTGTGGTCATGAGAGTTACTCCGTTAAATTAAGCATTAAAAAATATAGCCCTAGTATAATGCTTTTGTTTTTAATGATAATTGGGGTAAAATTGGAAACAGTTTTGCTTTTTTTGCAAAAATATGTTTATTCAAAAATACACTTAACTGCTAACAAACCCATGACCATCAATTACTTCTATGCCCTCACTATTTTTCACCATGTGGCGAATACTAATAGCTTTACTGCCACGGCAAGTCAGCTTGGGCTGGCGGTGTCGTCTGTCACTCGGCAAATTGATAACTTAGAACAATCCTTGCAAGTTAAGCTATTGAATCGCTCAACCAGACATTTGGATTTGACCCATGCAGGGATGCGTTATTTACAACAGACTGAGCCGATATTAGCTGAATTACAACAGGTAAATGAAGCGATTAAAGAGGAGCAAATTGAGCCACAAGGGCGATTGTGCCTTACTTTTCCCAGTGCCTATGGGATTGAAAAAATCGCCCCATTGCTTGCCGAATTTGCCCATTTATACCCAAAAATTGAATTGGAGCTATTTGCCAGTGATGAATTTGTAGATTTATTTAATGAGAAATATGATGTAGGGGTGCGGTTAGGGCGTGTGGAGGATGACCGCTTGGTAGCAAAATTTATTGCCTCTCAGCAACGGCTGTTATGTGCCAGTCCCGATTATCTACGATTGCATGGAATACCACAAACACCGTCACAATTAGCCGAGCATAATTGTTTGCCGTTTATGTATCAAGGCTATGCGTCAAAGTGGTATTTCCATCAAACGGGTAAAACGCAAAGTTTGCGGGTGACAGGGAATTTGATGGGTAATAATATAGAAATGCTGAAACAAGCCACGCTTGATGGACAAGGGATTAGCCATTTACCTAATTGGCTGATTGAGAAAGCGTTGCAGTCTGGGGCGTTGGTACAGGTGTTGTCTGATTGGCAAGTGACCCCGTCTTTGGCGACAGATGACGGGATTTATTTGGTGTATCCGCCCACTAGCCGTAATGTGGTAAAAATTGGCGTGTTGGTGAATTTTTTAGCACAGCGTTTGATAGGTTAAACTGTAGATGGTGATATTGTGAAAAGCAGTAGAATATTATGCGTATCTAATTTAGGGAGGGTTTTCTTCATAAAAGTAGTCTAGCATAGTGCTTATCTACTACAGCCCCAAAAATTAATTACATCCATGCAGTCACATAAATTTTAGACAATAAAAAACCCTTACAAGTCATTGACTTGTAAGGGTTTGAATGTGGTGGCCAGTATCAACCATACTTATTGATTAAGTTTTTGATATTAAAAGATATTTATAAATATTAATTTTATTATACCAACATTTATACCAACAATCTTATGAGTTAGATAGCTGATCCTGAAGATATATTATTCATAAAAAATATTGTTATCTTTTGTTATATTAGGCTGCTAATTTACATTTATCAGGTTTGAGCTGCTTAGTGTTTACTATGAATAATATCATTAGTTGATATAATCTAAAAAAGAAGTCTTTTGTCTGGATGAATAAATGTATATTAATGAGTTAAGAGTAAACAGTTATTATGACTGGGAAGTTATTTGTAAATATTTAGCTAATATTTACACATTAAATAAATATGGGTAACCCTCCCAAACCTAAGACACCTTATAAATGGAATTAAGCTGCCTGAGCTATGCTGAATAAAACGTAGAGCTAAACTTGGTAAACTAAGCACAATAACAGGAGTTTACCATGACCAAGAAAATCAGAACTTATAGTGACGAATTTAAAGCCGAAGCTGTCAAGAAAATAGCAGATAATAATGGCAATATTTCAGCGACTGCAAAGCAGCTTGGTATTGCCATGCAAACGCTCTCAAACTGGAATAACAAATCCAATCAAGGCAAGCTTGTCGGCACAGAGCAATATGATCCTGACCTTATGAGTGCTCTTCAAGAAATAAAGCAGCTCAAGCGTCAGCTCAAAGTGGCTGAAGAGGAGCGTGAAATACTAAAAAATGCGACGGCGTACTTCGCGAATGAGGAACGTTAAGAAACAGTCTGGGAGACTGTTTTAGTGACGCAAGGCGTAGGGCTATGCCCGAAGTGGCAGTTAGTAAAGTACGCCTTTATCAAACCCCCATATCAACAACATCACCTAAGAAAACTAGACTTCGTAATCTAGCCTTATACACTATATGAATAATAGCATTCAGAGCCTTTTCGACTTATCAAAATAAAATAGACCTATAGTAGGTCTACATATTATTAATATTTTGAACACTAGGATATTGAGGTGTATGCTACTTAGCAATCAATAATCCTACAGTAACTTCAAAACAATACTCATCTTTGATAGTGATATTGACCGTCCCTTTATGAGCATTAGCAATAGCCTGAACGATAGATAAACCCAAACCTGAGCCTGAGTGGTGCTGGCTAGTTTTATCATGACGATAAAAGCGCTCAAACAATCGATCTGCTTCGCTTTGGTTTAACGGTTTTTCTAGAAGATTAGTAAAAGTTATCTCTAGCCAAGATTGCTTCGCGGTTTGAGTGTTACTTTGATCGTCTTCAAGCATCTTATAAGTATTAACGGAAGTATTTGGAGTGTTGACAGTGGCTGATATTGTGATGACACTATTACTAGCGGCGTAGTAGATCGCGTTTGATAGCAGATTAGCAAATAGCCTTTGCAATAAACCTTCATCGCCTAATACTGCCTTAAAATCTCCTAATTTTACAAAAGTTATTTTACGATCCTCGGCAATCATTTCAAAGTAATCTAACAGCTTATTGATTAGGACCTCAGTATCTACAGTAGTCACTTGCGAATTACTCAGTCCTTTTTGGGTTTTTGCTAGCAGTAGCATGTTGTTAATCATCGCCGATAATTGCTCTAAGGTGTCATGTTGCTGATGTAATTGTTCGACATATTCCTCTTCCTCTCTAGGCTTATTTAACATGACTTGCGTTTGCGTAATCAGCGTCGCTATTGGCGTGCGTAGCTCATGCGCGATATTGTCTGAAAATCGCGACAACGACTCAAAATTGCTTTCAAGCTTAGCCATCATCGAGTTATAGGATTCTGCTAAAGGTCTTAGCTCTAATGGCATATCACTAACTATTACTCTTTCGCTCAATCTTTCAGGATGAATACCTTTCATCCTTTGCACGATAGTGGATAAAGGGGCAAAACCCCAATACACGCTTAAGGCTGCTATTGAAACCAACAGTAGTGTGATGGCAAATAGGATCAGACTAAGTTGACGGTTAAACTGTAATAAATACTGATGATGCACGTCAATGGGTAAGGCGATAAGGGCAAGCATGTCATCGTCTCCAATAACCATAGCTCGATAACGTCTGTCTTTAATATTTATTACAAACTGTCTGTCATCATGATTTTGCTGTAATGATAATAGGTTAAAGTCGGCACTTAATTCATTAGCAAAGTTTTTGGGAGTACTAGATAGCAATCGCCCCTCTTTATCAGCAATGATAGTTTTTAGATCGTAATCTAGCGCTGATGAATGCAGGTGATCATCATTTTCTGTGGCTATTGTAGGAAGTAGATTTGAAGAAGCTTTCGAGCTTAGCGGTTGTTGAGTGTTTGATGGACTTTGAGGCTTAGGTAGTGTCTGAGAGGCTATTTGGTTATCCGCCTCTGTTACGCGCTTACGTAGATTAAAGGCTGCGTGGGTAATGATTTCAGCATCCATTTGCTCAAAATGGCTTTTAACAGAGTGCTGTACCCAGATATAGATTATCAACTGCGATAAAACGACAAATATCGTCAATAAAAACACAGTTCGCCATAGTAAGGGTAAGCGTCGATTGTCCAATCTATTTATCATATTGGCTATCTTCCGTTTCGCTGGCAGCTTTATTACTAGCTGAAACGTCGACAGCATCTAATCGGTAGCCCATGCCACGCACAGTATGAATTAGCTTGGTATCAAACTCATCGTCTATTTTTATACGCAGACGTCTTATTGCCACATCAATCACATTAGTATCGTTATCAAAGTTCATATCCCATACTTGTGAAGCAATGATTGAGCGTGGTAATACTTCACCGCGGCGCTCTAATAGAAACTGTAATAGGGAGAACTCTTTTGCGGTTAGTTTAATGGGCGTGTCTCCTCTATGTACAGTGCGCTTGGCAATGTCCATTTTGAGATCCGCTATTTGCATGAGCGTACTTTTATAGTCGGCTTGATTGGCGCGTCGTAATAAGCTTTTTATCCTGACTATTAACTCTGCAAAGGCAAAAGGTTTGGTCAGATAATCATCACCGCCAATCTCAATCCCCTTGATTTTGTCATCTAAATCATCTTTTGCGGTTAAAAATAAAACTGGCGTATGCTTGCCAGCCGCTCGGTAATTACGTACTAGCTCAAAACCGCTAACATCAGGCAGCATAACATCCATGAGTATCACGCTAAACTCTTCAGTCATCATAGCATGGTAGCCATCTAAACCTGTCAGCTGATGATCAACAATGAAGCCTGCTTCACTTAAGCCTTTTTTTACATATTCGCCGAGTTTTAATTCATCTTCTACTAGTAGTACTTTCATAGTAATCCTTCAATATAATTATGATTTTATAATACCCAAATCAATATAAATGACAAAACGGACTGGTATCTGACAAAGATGTCATGCGCTCGTCATCAAATGGTCAGTCTTCGTTTGTTAATCTATACCTATAGTACATAGCGGCTCATTCTTGACATTCTTGATACGTGTAGCTACTATGAATTATTACTACAGGTAATTAGTTTCAATATTTAATAATTTATTAAGGATGTTATATGAAAAGCTATCGTTCATTCAAAAAAGTGGTGCTGCTATCCGCTTCGATGCTTATCGGTATATCAGCAGCTAATGCGCATACTACCAATCTAAGCACTTCAATTATCGATAATTGCGATAACTTAACTACGTTTGCCAGAAATCTAGATCACAATAACGCGCAGATGTCTGATGCTCAAATGAAAAGCTATGTTGATGCACGAGTCGCTTGCGAAGTTCAGCATCAAAATCAACATCTGCAGTCTGAAAAGTATTTTATAAAAAAATATGGTAGCGATCGTGATAGAAATGCTGATGCCATACTAAATGAATACGTGCCGGATTAAAATATAAAAGTAGCAAGATGACAATATTGTCATCTTGCTGTCATCTCTCTGTCAGAATCAATAAGTTATGCTTTAGACTGGTTATGCTTTAGACTGAATTAATATCCTAAAGCTTTATGTACCCTCAACTAAATCAATTAAGGATTAACCATGTCACTCTTTAAATCAAAGTCTTTACCTAAAGCAATCGTAGCCACTGCCGTCGCTCTAGTCGTTTCAACCTCAGCTATGGCGCATGATCCAAAAATGCATGCGCAAAAAGATCAGATGAACTGTGAAAAAATGCAAAAGCATATGCAAATGATGCAAAAAATGGATCATAGCAAAATGGATATGAACGATCCTGCCATGAAAGCGATGATGGCTAACATGGGTAAAATGAAGCAAATGTATCAAAAGCACTGCGTAACAGATAAAAGTGACTCTTAAACATTGATTTTATAAATCCTTTATTACTGCTAGATAGTTTCATCAATCAGTAATAAGGGTTTGTAGGAAATATTTGTAGACGCTAAGAGTAGGGTATTAAAGAAAATGGATTATAGGATAAACCCATGAAGTTTTTACTAGGAGTACTTTTCACTGTCGTGGTCGCTATTGTTGGTGTCTTTACTGTGGTTATGAGTGGTGTCATTAATATTGGCGCTGATCAAGGACATAGTCCATTGGTTTATAATTTCTTGGAAACCGCTCGCAATCGTTCCATAGCAAATGCCAGTAAAGATATTGTGGTACCAGACTTAGAGAAGGTCGATATCAGCTCTGGGGGCGCGGACTATAAGGATATGTGCGCAGGCTGCCATTTGTCTCCTGGGGTAGAGAGCACTGATTTTAGTGAGAGCCTATACCCTAAGCCACCTAATTTCACTAATGCGCAAGTAGTTGATCGTTATAAAACGGATGCAGGAGCTCAGCAAAGTTTTTGGGCGATTAAGCACGGTATTATGGCATCAGGCATGCCAGCATGGGGTGCTTCTCATGACGACGATAGAATGTGGGCAATGGTCGCTTTTATTAGATCACTACCTGAGTTAAATGAGAATCAGTATACCATGCTAACCACTAGACTGGATGATGACATGATGGATATGTCAGAAGGTGGAGCTGGAATGCAGCATTAATTCTTCCATATTCCTTTATAAAAGCGCAGTGCTAAATAGTGCTGCCTTTTGGGATTTAAACTTTGCCTATACTACACTTAGTTATAGGGTATAAATCTTTAGAAGGTTCAACAGATAAGCAGACGCTTAGGAGTAAGTTATGAGACGCTATATAAATATAATGGGCAATGGACATAAAAAGGTATCAGCTTCTGCTCTTTTACTAGTAGCAACGTCAACAGTAATGGCTTGTAGTCAGCCCGATACTAGTGTTTCAAATTCTACTCAAACTGAGCCAGCGTTTGCCACCAAAAGTGCTCAAATAGAGCAACCACAACCGCAAATGATGTCTGTCAGTGCTAATTCAGGTACTGGGTCGACAATTCTACAAAACGTCTCGGCTACAGTTTACAAAGATGCTAATTGTGGCTGCTGCAAAGAATGGGTAGGCTATGCCGAAGGTCATGGTCTAAGCGCAACTGCGCAAGACGTTACAGATTTATCTTTATTTAAAGAGCGTTACGGTGTCCCGCAGCAAATGCGCTCTTGTCATACCACCGTCACTACTAATGGTTATGTTTTTGAAGGTCACGTTCCTGCCAAATACATGGCACAGTTTCTAGCGAATCCGCCAACTGATTCCATCGGTCTTGCGGTACCGAGTATGCCAGTTGGTAGTCCGGGCATGGAATATCAAGATAAATTTATGCCCTATAAAGTCATGCAATTGAACAAGGATGGCAGCACTCAAGTGTATGCGGCTATTGAGTCGCCAGCGCAGCAGATGTAGTTCTATTAATAAGTTATCAGATATATAAGTTCAACTCTCATTTCATGGATTAACTTAGGTCAATATTATGAATAAAAACAGATTTAACCGCAGGCGTTTTTTGACAGGGTCATCCACCTTGCTCGGCGCGTCGATGCTATCCACACTACCGACGATGGCTAATAGTGCTTTAACTAAAAGCCAAAATGTTGTAGTCAATAGTGATAGAGCCGATCACATTGTACCTATACTAACGGGTAATGAATTTGATCTTTATGTCAGTGAGAAGATGATAACGGTCAACGGCAAGTCAAGCATGGCAACGCTGATAAATGACTCACTGCCTGCACCAACGCTTAAGATGCAAGAAGGCGATACGGTCACCATTCGAGTCCATAATCAGCTGAATGAGTCGACCTCTATTCACTGGCATGGCCTCTTAGTGCCGTTTGAGATGGATGGCGTACCGGGTATCAGCTTTGATGGTATTCCTGCGGGTAGCACCTTCACGTACAAATTTAAACTGACACAGTCAGGCACTTATTGGTATCACTCGCATACTGGCTTCCAAGAGCAGACCGGTATGCGGGGGGCTATTGTGATTGAACCTAAAGGGCGCGAACGCTACCCTATCGAGGAAGATCACGTTATCCTGCTTAGTGATTGGACGCATCGCGATCCGCATAATCTGCTAAAACTGCTTAAGCAGCGTGCTGACTTTGATAATTACCATTTGCCAGATTTTAAAAAACTGTTATCTGATATTGCAGCAACGGATTTAGAAGCGGCTTATGATAAACGTAAAGTGTGGAACCAGATGCGCATGATGCCGACTGATTTTACTGATTTATCTGGTGAGACCACGTTTACTTATCTTATGAATGGTAAAACGACAGCGGCTAACTGGACGCAACTTGTCAAGGCTGGACAGCCTGTCAAACTACGCTTTATCAATGGCTCCGCGCAGACGATATTTGATGTACGCATCCCCGGCCTAAAAATGAAAGTCGTCGCGACGGATGGGATTGATGTCGCGCCCGTTGATGTCGATGACTTCCGTATCGGGGTGGCCGAGACTTATGACGTCATCGTGACGCCCACTAAAGACGCGCATACCATATTTGCTCAAAACATCGATCGCACCGGCTTTGTCGCAACCACGCTTGCCACTAAAAGAGGCGCTCGCGCTGCCATACCTGCTATGGATGATGTTGAGTGGCTAACTATGTCCGATATGATGGGGGCTATGGGTGCTAATGGCTATGATGCCCGTCATGCTAAGACCGAATATGACTTTAAGACAGATATGCGCGTCGATAGTCCACGGATGAATCTCGATGATCCGGGTATTAATTTGCGTAACATTGATAGAAAGGTTTTGAATTATAGTCAGTTGCGCTCTGTCGGCGATGAGATAATGGCCGAGCAGCGCAAACCTACCAGAGAGATTGAAATACATCTAACCGGTAATATGGAGCGCTATATCTGGGCGTTAGACGGCATTATGTTTAAGGACGCACCGCCTGTTAATATCAAACCGGGCGAGCGTGTGCGTATTACCTTAGTCAATGACACTATGATGAACCACCCTATGCATCTGCATGGTATGTGGAGCGATTTGCGCGCGCCTGATGGCGATTTTCAAGTTCGCAAACATACGATAATGGTGCAACCAGCTCAAAAAATTAGCTTTGATGTCACAGGAGAAGCTGGTCGCTGGGCATGGCATTGCCACTTGCTCTATCACATGGAAGCCGGGATGTTTAGAGAAGTTGCCGTTGTTTAATAAACCTTCGAATATGAGCCTTATTATGAAAATATATAAAGTAGGTCTACCGTTTATTGGCATGTCATCTTTGATGCTACTAATGTCACCTTTAGCAAACGCTGCTGAGATGTCGAACATGGATCATGGCAGTATGGACATGTCTGGTATGGATATGTCAGATATGGATCACAGCAGCATGGATATGTCGGGCAATATGTCAGATATGGACCATAGTGGCATGGATATGTCAGGCGATATGTCGGATATGGATCATAGTGGTATGGATATGTCAGGCGATATGTCGGATATGGATCACAGTGGTATGGATATGTCAGGTGACATGTCAGATATGGATCATAGTGGCATGGATATGTCAGGTATGGATCATAGCAGTATGAATATGGATATGTCTGGAATGCAAGGCGGCGAACCACCTCCTAATGCTCGTAGTCCCGACTACTCAAATGGTGTTGACTATGGACAGTATGGTAAGCCTGTGATGATGGATAGCTTACCGTTATGGGGTGTGTCAGTAGAAACTTTGGGCTATCAGTTTGAGAATGACCAAATCGATTTTGAGTTTGATACGTGGTACGGTACTGATAGTAATCGTGTCACTCTACGCAGTGAGGGTAGTGCTCAAACTAACGATGATAAAGAAATCGATAGTCTGACCTCGCTCGCTTACTGGAAGCCTCTCGGTATCTATTGGAACGGAGAAGCAGGTGTCGCTTATAATACTGAAAACGATAAGTCCGCAATCATGGCTGGCATTGTCGGTACAGCGCCGTACTTTGTTGAGACTGACGCAAGAGCCTATCTCTATACTGATGGACAAGTCCAGCTTGATCTTGGTACAGCGTACGAGTGGCGCTTAGCTCAGCGTTGGGTGGTCAGACCAGAAGTGCAGTTGACTGCTTTCAGTAAAGATGATACTGACAACGGTATTACTAAAGGTTTTAATGAGCTTGAAACTGAAGTTCGGTTAGCTTATGAAACCCTAAGTCGTCAATTATCACCCTACGTTGGTTTTAGTTATGCATCAGCCTTAGGGGATGCACGAGACTTACGCCGCCAAGAAAACGTAGCCGTTGATTCTAATAGTCTGACTGCTGGTGTGATGTTTTGGTTCTAGTGTTAACCATGTAAGTAACAACAGTTTATAACACTAGCTCTAAAAAAAGGCACCTCTTTATTTAGGTGCCTTTTTACTAAATTAAGGACAAGAATATGAATAACCATATGGATAATAAACAGAAGCAAATGAACCCTTATGTAAAGTTCACAATCATGATTTTAACATCGACAGTGGTGATGTTTATCATGATGTATTTTAACACCTATCAGTGGGATCATATTTACTTTAGTGAAACCCGAGCTTATATGGCGCTGTATATGGGCGCGGTAATGGCAATTATCATGCTCGCCTTTATGACTAATATGTATAAAAAAACCAAGATAAACTTGATGGTTTATGGGGTTAGCGTAGTTTTATTTGCCTTTGGTCTTTGGGGCGTTAGATCACAACAAACGGTCGATCAAGTGGATTGGATGCAGGCGATGATACCGCATCACTCGATTGCTATTTTGACCAGTTCGCGTGCTGATATCGAAGATCCACGTGTACGTCAGCTTGCTGATGACATTATCGAAGCACAAAAGCGTGAAATCGGTGAGATGCAAGCACTTATTGATGAGTTGGAATAATATATTATGATACCAATAAGTAAGCTCTTCTTTAAAAACTATTTACTATATCGCGTCTTTTAATTCTAACTATACCTACTCCTTACTTCAAAAATAACCTGTAAAACTGAAGTTCTACGAAGAAATAGATTAAGGTCGAATAAGTATGAAACAAGATAGAACGACTCGCTATCAGAAGGATAGTTTGACATTATCAGGAACAGTTATGCTAGGTACCGGTGTCATGATCGGTGCTGGTATTTTCGCTCTGACCGGTCAGATGGCTCAGATGACGGGTTCGCTTTTCCCACTTGCTTTTCTAGCCGCCGCAATCGTTGTTTCTTTTAGTGCCTATTCTTATATCAAAATCTCTAACGCTTACCCGTCGGCTGGCGGTGTTGCAATGTACCTGCATCAGGCATACGGAGATCGTTTACCGACTGGATTTAATGCCATGCTGATGTATTTCTCCATGGTTATAGCGCAGAGCTTTTTGGCCCGGACGTTCGGGTCATACACTATGCAGTTATTCGGTGGCGATGACAGCGGTCGCATGGTATCCATCCTTGGCGCCGCGCTTATTCTTGCTGCGTTCTTTATCAATTTACTTGGTAATCGTTGGATTCAGGGGGTTGCATCGGTTATCGGTATTATAAAAATTGTCGGTATTCTTATATTCGGGTTGGTTGGTATCTGGCTAGCTGATAGCTTTGCAGTTGATTCTTCTACATTAGGTGACACTAATACTGTTGGTGACTTTCTTGGCGCAACGGCGCTAGGCATACTGGCATTTAAAGGCTTTACCACGATTACCAACAGTGGCTCGGAAGTAAAAAATCCTCATCGCAACGTCGGCCGTGCCATTGTAATATCAATCGCAATATGCGTAGTTATTTACACTCTAGTCGGTTTAGCGGTGTCTAGTAATCTATCTCTTGCCGAAATCATCGAAACTAAAGATTACTCCTTGGCTGCCGCCGCACGCCCAGCACTTGGCGACTATGGTCTATGGTTCACAGTTGCAATCGCAATGGTAGCTACCGCTGGCGGCCTCCTTGCTAGCATCTTCGCAGTCTCTCGTATGCTTGCTATGTTGACTGAGATGAAGCTGGTGCCTCATCGTCATTTGGGAATGCCGGGAAGCGTTCAAAAACATACGTTGGTCTATACTGTGGTGTTGGGTTTAGCTTTTACGACGTTATTTGACTTATCACGAATTGCAGCGCTTGGCATTGTTTTCTATCTAATTATGGATATCGCCATTCATTGGGGTGTTTTGCGATACCTTCGTCAGGATATAAAGGCGGTGATGTGGGTGCCTATAGTGGCCATACTTCTTGACCTGTTGGTTCTCGGCGGTTTTGTCTGGATTAAACTAAACTCAGATCCATTCGTACTTGGCGTAGCAGTCGTCACTATTGTAGTGATTGCTGTGGCTGAGCAGGTTTACCTGAAATCTTCAGCGAGGAAAAAAGCTATCGAAAAAGATACGCTTGCAGACCATCATTGACAGTAACATCAAAGAGTTTACAGAAAATTGTTTGGTTAAAAATTGCATAGATTTAAGCGTCTGCTTACTATCTTCAAGAATTGATTTCATGCAATACGATATTCATAAAGACAACAGGGAAAGTAAGCTATGAATGAGTCATTTAATCACGCTGGAACTTGGGGTCTCGCACTAATTGTTATTGTTCTGATTTCTTGGTTCTTTTACCGTTATTTCGCACCAAAGAACTGGCGTGAATGGGCGGGTGCTGGTGTAGTTCAGGCTTTCATTATTGCACTTTAAGCAGAAATGTATGGCTTTCCGCTCACTATATATTTATTAGTACGGTTTTTTGGTTTGGACAGCCAATATGTCAGCGCTAGCTTATGGTCGACCCTTGTTGGTTTAGGTGAGACAGGCATGATGATCTCAATGCTACTCGGCTATGCTATTGCATTTTTAGGAGTCGGTCTTTTTGCTCAAGGTTGGCGCCAAGTCCACAAAGCACGAGGGGAAAATCGTTTAGTAACTGATGGACTCTATGCCTACGTACGTCATCCTCAGTACACCGGGTTGTTTATTGCACTGTTCGGTGAGGGTGTGGTGCATTGGCCAACTCTGTTTTCAATCGGTCTGTTTCCAGTGATTGTGCTTGTATACACATGGTTAGCTCGACGTGAGGAACGGCATATGTTTGAAGAGTTTGGTAAAGACTACCTTACTTACAAACAGCAAGTGCCAATGTTTATTCCTCAATGGGGTCAATGGCGTCAACTTGCCGCCGCCGCACGAGTTAAAAAGTAATATCAATACAGGATAAAGCTTTAATTCATACAAATCCTTAGAGTTAGCATGGTTAGATACGATTGGTTATCTTGAGCTTGAACCACATCATACAATAGTGAGGATTACTAAGATGGTCAAATCAAACTTAACAACAAGTACTTTAAGGATTGCCCCTGTTGGCAACAGTGTATCGTTGTTTCTACTCATTAGTTACCTGTTATGCATAGGCTTTGGCTTACTTGCACCCGAACAGATAGCGATGCACGAAGCTTGGGCACCTCTACTACCTGGCTTTGAGTGGTTGACGTGGACAGGTTTTCTAATTGGGTTTGTCGAATCGTATCTTTACGGTTGGTATTTCGCAATCTTATTCGTGCCATTATACCGTTGGTTCGCCAAAGTGCGCTAAAGATATTGATATATTAACAGTCAGTAAACCTCTTCGGTTCGAGTAAAAATTAATTGAAGAGTTGGAGTGATCACAGTTTAGACTGAGGAGAAATCATAATGAATGGGTCAATGCATGGCATGATGAACGGCTCAATGATGTATGGCATGGGCTGGGTTATGATGCTTATCTGTTTGTTATTCACCCTACTATTTTTCGCAGTACTAGTACTAACAATCATGGCACTGCTCAAGTATTTGCGTGATAAAAACTAAATTCCAATTGAAAAGTATAGAAATTATTTTTTAGAGGTTTTTAGATTAATGATTAGATGAATAGCAATCGAGGATTGATGATAGTGCTTTAAGAGTTGTACTTATTATAAATATTTATTGTCTTCAAGGAGTGGTTTTATGAAACATATTGCCGATGAAAAATCTATCAAAGGTGGTCAGTACGATAAAGTACCAGAAAATTATAGTGGTACGGTTTATATCTGCCCGATGCATCCTGAGGTTAGAGATACTGAAAAGAGCGATTGTCCGATATGCGGCATGTTTCTTAAACCTGAAGACGAGGTTGCTGAATCCAACAACCATGAAGATAGTCATGCGCATTGTCATAAAGCGGATGCTAATAATAGTACTGAGTTAAAGTCTGTCGAAGACGATAAGTACGACAAGATACCGGAAAATTATAGCGGTACGGTCTATATTTGTCCTATGCATCCAGAAGTAAGAGATGTTGAAAAAAGTGACTGCCCAATATGTGGCATGTTTCTTAAACCTGAAGACGAAGTTGCTAAAGATGATAGTCACGCTAGCTGTCATGGAAAGGATACTGATAGTAGCGGAGTAAAATCTGTTAAAGGCGGTAAATACGATAAAGTACCTGCTGATTACGATGGCACGGTATATACCTGTCCTATGCATCCTGAAGTGAGAGACGTTAGAAATAGCGGTTGTCCGATATGTGGTATGGCGCTTGAGCCCGAAACGCTTACTATCGGTGAAGAGGACACCTCAGAGCTTGACGACATGACTCGTCGTTTTTGGATATGTACCGTGTTGACTGTACCGCTATTAATATATGTGATGAGCGGTATGTTTGGAGTTGACTTTAGTCAGTATGGTATACCTTCACAGGTTTTACAATGGGCTGAGTTAGTGCTCGCGACCCCTGTAGTGCTTTGGGGCGCCGCCCCGTTTTTCGTTCGTGGCTGGCAGTCTATAAAAAGCCGCAATCTAAATATGTTTACTTTGATTGCGATAGGCGTAGGCGCTGCTTATATTTTTAGTATTGTCGCGACCTTTTTTCCCGATATTTTCCCAGACAGTTTCAGAGATGCCTCTGGTCAAGTCGGAGTCTACTATGAAGCAGCAGCTGTCATTGTAACCTTGGTGCTACTGGGTCAAGTATTAGAGCTCAAAGCTAGAAGTCAAACTTCAGGTGCGATTAGAGCTTTGCTTGAGCTCGCACCACCAACCGCAAGACGTGTCGATGAAAACGGTGAAGAAGTCGAAGTCTCGCTTGATGAGGTCGTCACTGGCGATAAGCTACGGGTTAAACCAGGTGAGAAACTACCCGTAGATGGTACAGTGATCGATGGTAATAGTAGTGTTGATGAATCAATGGTGACGGGTGAGCCAATCCCTGTATCAAAAGTAGCAGGAGATACAGTGACTGGTGGTACGGTAAATGGCACCGGAACGCTATTAGTCGAAGCGGTCAATGTTGGAGCAGATTCAGTATTATCTAAAATTGTACAAATGGTAAGCGATGCCCAGCGTAGCCGCGCGCCTATCCAGCGCTTGGTAGATCAAGTGGCGGGTTGGTTCGTACCTATTGTTATTGTCAGCTCTATCATAACCTTTATTGTCTGGGCGATATTCGGCCCTGAGCCCGCTATGGCCTATGCTTTGGTTAACGCGATTGCGGTACTGATTATTGCTTGTCCTTGCGCCCTTGGTCTAGCGACGCCGATGTCCATTATGGTTGGTACCGGCAAAGGCGCGCAAAACGGCGTCCTCATCAAAAATGCTGAAGCGTTAGAGAGTATGGAAAAAGTCGATACCATTGTCGTCGACAAGACCGGAACACTGACCGCTGGTAAGCCCGAGCTTACCGCAATTGATGCGCAGGTAGGTCAAGATGAAGACGAGTTCCTCGCATTGGTAGCCTCAGTAGAAAGCGCTAGCGAGCATCCTTTAGCAGAAGCTATCGTTAGAGCAGCTCAAGAAAGATCACTCATTATTCCTAAAGCTACTGACTTTAATTCGACTACTGGCGAAGGCGTACAAGCCGTGGTCGATGGTAAGAAAGTCGCTATTGGTAACTCTAAGCTTATGGAAAGCCTAAATAGTTTTGATAATGAGCTGTCCACTAAAGCTGATGTCCGTAGAAAAGACGGTGAAACGGTAATGTTTGTGGCTATAGACGGTAAAGCTGCTGGTATTATTTCAGTTGCTGACCCTATTAAACCAAGCACTAAAGAGGCTATTTCACTGCTTCATGACGCAGGTTTAAAAGTTGTGATGCTAACCGGTGACAACGAAAAAACCGCGCAGGCAGTCGCCAATAAACTAGGTATTGATGAAGTTCATGCGGATGTCTCACCAGAGGATAAAAACCGTATCGTCAAAGAAATGCAAGACAGCGGTAAATTGGTCGCTATGGCGGGTGATGGTATCAACGACGCACCAGCGCTAGCGCAAGCTAATGTTGGTATCGCTATGGGAACCGGTACCGATGTGGCGATGGAGAGTGCGGGCATTACCCTGCTAAAAGGTGATTTAATGGGCATTGCCAAAGCTTATAAGCTTAGCCGCGCCACCATGCGCAATATCAGACAGAATCTGTTTTTTGCCTTTATCTACAATGCACTTGGTGTTCCTATTGCCGCAGGTGTGCTCTATCCCATATTTGGGCTTCTGCTCAGTCCGATGATAGCAGCGGCAGCGATGAGCTTGTCGTCATTCTCGGTGATTGCTAACGCGCTGCGATTGCGCCGTTTGAAACTATAATTCTGGTACGGTAAAAAGTGTTCTAAAGCACACTGACACATACTGGTCTAAACAAGATCACAAAATATAAGGATACCGTTATGGGCAGCTTTTCTATTACACATTGGCTGATTTTATTGGTCGTAGTGGTGGTCGTATTTGGTACTGCCAAGCTTAAAAATGCAGGTAAAGATTTAGGCGGTGCGGTGAAGGGTTTTAAAGAAGCGGTCAAAGATGAAGAACCTGAGAATGCTCGCAAAAATCATGTGCTTAGCCATGAAAATAGTACGCCAGCTGCAAGTAATGATTTAAATACGCGTGTAGGTAATCAGGCTGATGATATGGAAATCAGCCCTATTTCCACTGATGACCAGCCTAAAGTATGAAGCGCGCCGCTTATAAATAGCGGCACTAAGTAGTCTATTAATATATGTGACTGTTATGTTTGATATTGGGTTTTCCGAATTACTCTTGTTTGGCGTCATTGCTTTAATCGTATTGGGCCCAGAAAAACTGCCGCAAGCCGCACGTACCGCTGGGCAATGGTATGCCAAATTGCGTCGCACGATTTCAACCTTACAGTCTGATATAGAGTCTGAGCTTGATTTGGCTGAGACACGAAAACAGATGCAAGATGAGCTGGCAAAGATTCGTCAGACTGAGACAGACATGCGGCGTGAGTTAGCCGAGATGCGCGGTAGTATGGATAAGTTTGAAAACTCGCAAAACCAAAGCTTAGATACTTCCTATCAGTCAAACACTCCTCAGCAGCAAAATCATCAGCCAGATACTTCCTCTTCTTCAGCTATAGAGAAGGGGGATAAATGAGCTTATTTAAGCGCCAAAAAAGTCGCCAAAGAAAGTTAGCAAATACAGATGCTAAGGCGTCAGATGCTACCCATAATGTTGAGACTGATAATGTGCTGAATGTGCTTAGCGACATGCCTATTACTGAGCATTTGATTGAATTACGCAAGCATCTCATCAAAATATGCGTAGCCGTTTTGATCGTCTTCTTAGCATTGGTAGGGTTTTCGCGTGAGCTCTACAATCTTTTATCAGACCCTCTGGTTGCGCAGCTGCCTGCGAATTCGACTATGATTGCTACTGATATTACCTCGAACTTTATGGCACCTATTCGCTTGACGATTTTCGTTGCTGCCTTTGTAGTGATGCCGTATATTCTGTATCAAATTTGGTCATTTATAGCGCCTGGATTATATAAAAAAGAGAAAAAAATCACTATTCCAGTGCTGATATCTTCGATATTCCTATTTTATTCTGGTGTCGCTTTTGCCTACTTTGTGGTACTCAAAGGCGTATTGAAGTTCTTTATTTTATTCGCTCCGCAAAACGTTATACCTATGACCGATATCGACAGTTATTTAAGCTTTGCGCTAAAGTTATTTATGGTATTTGGACTCACTTTTGAGATTCCAGTGGTTACTTTATTATTGATAATGGTCGGTATCATATCCACTCAGAGTCTAGAGAGTAAGCGCCGATATATCATCGTCGGTTGTTTTGCTGTGTCAGCGGTAGTCACACCGCCCGATGGGGTGTCAATGCTATTGCTCGCGATTCCAATGTGGCTACTGTTCGAGTTAGGTTTGTTTTTAGCGAAAGTACTCATTAAAGAAGAGCGTAAAACCGTATAACCTTGCAAAGTAGCTAATTTATAAACTAGATATATTGCAAATTAAGTATCTTGCAAAATGACTATTTCGTAAAGTAACTATAAAAACAACCTTATCTTAAACATTTAAGACACTTTTTTTATTTTGGCTGTCCCCTAAACCCTATCAGTACATTCAACTTAGTAATGAGATTTAAATGGAATCCCTAATTAATAATAAAAACAAAACGAATGATAATCTGGCAAATCAGCTTAATCAAGAGTGCTATTGCCGTACTTTAGATCGTAAAGCGCTTAATAACAGCCTGCAAGATCAATTAGTAAACACAAGAGATAATCCAATAGGAGCGAACGAGCTTAATAAGCTTTTTTCAGCAACACCAGTGTTCGTTCCCAAAACAGAGATAGAAGCAATGGTGCGAATCATCGCAGCTATTGAGTCGACTGCTAGACTACCGTCATATCAACAGCAAGTACTGTCGTGGGCACCCAATATCGCTGCTTTCGACCCAGGCCCAATAGGGGCCCTCATGGGTTATGACTTTCACTTAGGGAGCGATGACCCCAAGCTTATTGAGATCAATACCAATGCTGGAGGCGCATTTTTAAACGTAGCACTTGCCCGCGCACAAAAACACTGCTGTCGCCCCTCAGAGCAAAGTGTTGCTACTACTAAAATGCTTGATGGGTTTGAAGAAGCGGTCGCTAATATGTTCATACAAGAATGGCAGCGACAATCGGCAACTAGCATGCCCAATCGCATTGCTATTGTGGATAATGAGCCCAAAAGCCAGTTCATGTATTTGGAGTTTCAGCTGGCCTGCCAACTACTTCAAGCTAAAGGCATTGATACCGTTATACTCGATCCGTCTGAGCTTAACTATGCTGATGGTGTACTGACAGCTCATAGCAAGCCCATTGATATGATCTATAATCGGTTAGTCGATTTCGCCTTTGAAAACCCCAACCACGCCGTGCTTAAAAGTGCCTATTTAGAGGGTGCGGTAGTAGTAACCCCCAATCCGCATGCCCATGCTATATTCGCTAATAAGCGCAACCTGACTTTACTATCCGATACGCAAACTTTGCAGTCGTGGGGACTAGGTGATGATGATGCAGAATATCTAAAAAAGTCAGTACCAACTACCAGAATGGTTACAAAAGAGGATGCAGCAGAATTATGGCGTACTCGGAGACAATTGTTTTTTAAGCCAGTAGCTGGTTATGGTAGTAAGGGCGTTTACCGTGGCAGCAAGATTACCCGCCGCGTATTCGAGACTATTTTAGATGAAAGCTATATTGCGCAGACCTTTATCCCTGCTACAGAGCGATCAATAAAGATTGATGATGTGGTGACGACTAGAAAGGTAGATATACGTCTTTATACCTATGCAGGACAGCTGCTACTAACTGCTGGGCGTATCTATCAAGGCCAAGCGACTAACTTTCGCACACCAGGGGGTGGCTTTGCGCCTGTTTTTCAAGTCTGAACATAGCATGAACATGTAGCTTTGGCTTCTTAAGTAACGTTTACTAGTTTAATTATTCTGCATACCAACTTATCAATAAAACATCATGCTGAATTGGAAAGATGATGATCCAAACCGTTATCCACTACTTCCTGCATTTTGGCATGCCGTTGATTATTGCCTATACTTTTTTTCGTGATGATTACAAACGAGTATATTTGATTCTTTTAGCAACCATGCTGGTAGATTTAGATCACTTGCTAGCAACACCTGTTTTCTTACCTGATCGCTGTAGTATTAATTTTCATCCATTACATACTTACTATGCAATGGCAGTTTATGCGGCTATGCTATTTCTACCAAAGCCCTATAGAATAATTGGTCTAGGATTGTTACTACATATGCTGACTGATTCAAATGACTGCGTAATGACCTATCTGAATAGACTCTAGTGCTTATGCGTAGTCGTTAGCTATAGTGAAAAAATTATACAGGATTAGTTAAAATAAATAGGGTAATCTTCCTTTAATGTCGTTCCTTCCTCAAAAAGGATAAAAAATGATTCTGGCAATTATAATGGCAGCGATTCTAATCGCTGTCTGCACAGCAATACATTATGGCGTATTAAAATTCTCGTCACAGTTTGTGACGCCGTCGCGCCATCCGGGACACTGCCTTGGGGTCGCAGTCGGCTCAATTGTAATTGCTCACACGTTCGAGGCCTTGCTTTACGCTGCTGGCTTTTGGATTGCTGTTTACGGCTTTGAAATCGGTAACCTCGTATCGTCCTCATCTAGCGATAGTAGCTCCCTTAATTTTATGGACTACTTTTACTTCTCGCTAGTTAACTTCACAACGCTTGGGCGAGGCGATCTCATGCCTACTGGACATCTACGATTTATGGCCGCGATGGAAGCCTTTCACGGTTTCCTACTGATCACAGCCTCTGGAAGCTTTGTTCTTCAGGTCATGAGTGGTAAAAAACCCCTCTCAAGTTAGCTACAAGCTCTCTCAACTATAGGTCGCGCTGAGATCCATAACTCACGTCAGGACACCGATATTATTCTGACACAGAAAAAATAGTTCAAATCGTTATAAGGAATAAAGCTATGAATCCAAACAATAAAGACCAACAAGACATTCATCAGTCTGCTATTGCTAATAAAACGTTAAATACTGATGACAACTGGATTAAGAAAATATGGGCGTGGGCAGATGAGTTTGAGCTTAAGGACTCTGAAATTCCTCGTGACAAAGAGTCATTGCTAGCCCTAAAAAAGCTAGAGATCGTAGAGCCTGAACTCGATGAGCAGCACTCAAGAGACGTCTATAGAATAGCCTATCTACCCGATGAGCTCACCAAGCTTACAAATCTAGTAGAAATAACTATCAGTGGCATATCTTCAAGCCAGCTACCGCCCAATATCGGTAAGCTCACTAACCTAACCAAACTGTCTATTAGTCACTCTAAACTTGTCGCATTACCTGAGAGCATCGGGCAACTGAGTTATCTTACTGAACTCTTTATTGATCAAAGTGAACTCGAAGCGCTACCTGATAGTATTGGACAACTTCATAACCTTACTAAGATGTTCATTGGTCGCTGTCAGATTCAATGTTTACCTGACAGCATTGGACAGCTTACTAAGCTTACGGTACTTGATATAGTTCACTGTGAGATTGAAGAACTGCCTGACAGCATAGGGCAGCTTATTAACCTCGCTAAGCTTTTTATTAGTTATTGCCCGCTCAAGCACTTGCCTGACAGCATAGAGCAACTCAAAAATTTAAATGACCTTGATCTTATTAACTGTGATCTCAAAGACCTACCTAGTAGTATTGGACAGCTTACCAACCTCAACAAGCTTTATATTAATCGTTGTCGTATTAAAGAGTTGCCCGCCAGCGTTGGACAACTGAGCAGTCTTACAGAGCTTTTTATTACTCATTGTGAGCTTGAAGAGCTACCTGATAGCATAGGCCAGCTTTTGAGCTTAACTCACCTTGACCTGCTTCACCTTGAACTAACGGAGCTACCCGATAGCTTTGGACACCTCATTAACCTTGCTGAGCTTAATATTATCAACTGTAAACTTAAAGTATTGCCTGATAGCATCGGACAGCTCGTTAACTTAACTAAGCTCAATTTTAATCACTCTAAGCTTGAAGTCCTACCTGATAGCATAGGGCAGCTTATTAGCTTAACTGAGCTTTTTATTAGTCATGGCAAGTTTGACAAGCTACCTGATAGCGTAGGTCAACTTACTAATCTAGAGAAGCTTTATATTAACCATTGTAGCCTCAAAGAGCTGCCTGAAATCATAGGGCAACTTAAGAGTCTGACTGAGTTTTTTATCAGTTATTGTAAATTGGGCAAGCTACCTAATAGTATTGGTGAGCTTAATAATCTTGTTAAGCTTGAGCTTGTTTATTGTAATCTTAGAAACCTGCCAGATAGTTTTACACAGCTGAATAGTTTGAGATGTATCAATCTTACTGGTAATCCTCTTGATAGGCTTTCTCCGAGGGTGAAATGTTATTTACGTTCTATTGATACAGTCTACGGTTGGGATAAACAATCATACTCTTAGCGGTTGTGCGATATTCACATCATACTCTTAGCAAACTTCAAACATTAAGTTGCGAGACAATGCCACAATAGCATTGACTCGCCTTCTACAAAACCATATTCATGTTGCGGTTCAATTGCTATCAACCTTTCAAGAAGTAGATGATCCTTATGTGTTTGAGCGTGTTTTAGCTTCAGTGTATGGTGCAATATTATCGTCACAGAGCCATGAATCAATAAATGAGATATCCAGTTTTATCCTTAGCAATATTTTCGCTAAAGAAGAGGTGTATCCTAATGTTCTTGTAAGAGACTTTGCTCGAAATATCATTGAATATGCTAATAGTCATAATTTAGTAGGTTTTAGCGAAAGTGAGCTGAAGTTAGCTAGACCATCATATAAAAGTGTGTTTCCTAAAACTATTCCTAGTAATGAAGACATTGACAATGAGTACGCGAATGATTATGAAGATAAAACCATTCCTAAACATCGTTTTGCTCAAGATAAAATTATAGACTCAATGACGACAGAGTATGGTAGAGGTACAGGTTGGTACGGTGATTTTGGGCGTTACGTTTTTCAGTCTAATTTTAGTAACTGGAGTAATATAAATATTGATAAGCTTAGCAATTATGCTGTAGAAATAATTTTTAATAAATTTGGTTATGATGCAGAAAAACATGGTGAATTTGATAGAAACACTCCCTATACAGGTCGTGGTGAAAATAGAGTTGAACGAATTGGCAAAAAATATCAGTGGATGGCAATGTATGAAGTGGTAGCTAGAGTAGCGGATAACTTTGAAATGACAGACCCATCAACACGTTGGAAAGATGATAAGAAATATCTATGGTATAACGGTTCTGTAGAGCCTTCTTTTAGAGATATTGACCCTACATTCATACCTCCTGATTCAACTAACATCCGTCTTATAACTCCCCCTAATTACAATGGGTGGAGTGATGATTTTGAAAATTGGGTAGTTTCAAAAAATGATTTAATTGATTCAAAAGAAGTCATCTTAAACCATTTTCAGAACGAAGACTGGTTATCCCTAGATAGGCATATTGAATTTGAGCCTAATAAGAAGTTAGGTGATGGTGACCATTCTGGCTCATATCAACGTGTATGGTATATGATCAACGCATATTTGGTAAAAAATGAAGACTTTGATCTGGTCGTATCAAATATACAGAATAAAAACTTTATGGGTCGATGGATGCCTGAGTCTGTAGAGAGGTATAACGATATATTCAACTTAGAGTATTACTGGTCACCTTTACTTGAAATCTATGATAATGAATATTATGGTAATTCTGGGTGGCAAAACATATATGAACGCCGAGTTGGTTCAGATGAAGATAGTTTAGGTGAAGTTTACGTTTGTTCAGAAAGTCATATTTCAGAAGGGATAAAAAATCGTGATTTAGGCTATAACATCAGTGCACCTGCTAGATTATTATTCGAAACTTTGAGTCTAAAAAATGATAAGTTCTCTGGTTCATGGGTTGATAAGCATGATGAATTAGTGATGTTCGACGCTTCTTTTTATGGTAATGAATCTGGTAACAACCTAATGGTGAAAAAGGACGCATTAGAAGAGCTGCAAAAAAGCACTGGATGTAGAGTGATCTGGACAATACTTTCAGAGAAGATTGCGATGTACGGAGGTACCAAATCAACTGAAAAAAGGTTAAATATTTCGGGTGTATATTACCTAGAGGATGGTGAGTTGGTCGGTGAGGATTTTTTCTTTACAACTTGATTTTTATAAGTTATTTACAATTAATTAAACGTTACTGTAGTTAGTGTGGCTCTCTGACTTGAAATAAAAAAGCTACTTAAATGTAAGTAGCTTTTTTATATGCCTATTTCTAACCTTAAAATAAGTTTATGAAATATGAGTTTATTCATGAAAGAGCTAAAGAGTAACTATTGTCACTAATCAAAAATTAGATGTACATTTTTTCTCACATTTATCCAGATAAGCATCCAAATTCTTACGCCGATATACAATGTGGCCACCAGTTTTACTGTACGTTATTGCATCAGACTTATGACAGCGCATATACTGCAGAGTGTTCACGGATTTGTTTAGATAGGCCGCTGCGTACTCAGGCGAAAATGGAGTGTCAGCAGATGCATTCGCTACAGTTTCTTTCATTAATGTGAGCTCATCATGTGTGTAATCAGCCCATTTCTTTTTCTTAATATACATAGTTAAATCTTCATCTTTGTTAATGTTATTCAACAATACAATGATTAGAATTAAATAAATATAAATAGCAATGAAAAAAAACTACTATAAAGTGTGGATATAAGCAAAAACTCTAATTTTTGCTTATGTTTACTTTTAAACTTACATATCAGTTACAATTTCTAAAAATAAAAAATTGCTACGGGGAGAGTAGATCAGTATGAGTAACTTCAGTAGTTTTAGAGGCTAAGTATTTTGAGACATAACTACGATAAGGAAATAAATTAGCAAAGATATTATCAATCGTAGCGAAATCTCAAATAATTGATCTTTTAAGCTAAATAGCAATTATGAAGAATATGGAGTAGGCTTATCGAGCCACTTTTCCAATGCTTGTTTAATATATTCGCTTGGAAGTCTTTCTTGTTCTAATCTCTTAAAGCCATATATTCCTCGGCGCAATTCTGTAAATAATGTTAACTCGTCATGAGTTAAGTGTGTTGGCTCATGATTTATAGAGTCCGGCTCATCTACCATACGATTGATAAACTGTTTTATCGTTTGGTCGTCCATCATGATAGCGGTCAACTTTGGACAGTATTCTCTGGCGCGGCTTAATATCATTAAACCTTCAGAGTCAATATCGCCCCAGTACGCTACTGTCTTTTTCTGTAACCAGCCAGCATTCATCCAATTAATATTTTTACCACCCCCTGCAACTGCAATCGTGTTTTCTGTTTCTGGGAGTGCTAAGCAAGATTGCTCATTTTCTACGACTAAAATATGTTTAGCAGGCAGCGCTTGGCTATGTAGAACATGTATCGGTAATCTTAAAATAGGCAAGCCAGATAAAGCATATCTTGTATCAGGGCACAAAGGTCGTACCATTAACCAGCCTTTAGGCTTATCCAAGCATCCGAGCCAATAAGCTAAGCCTTGTTCTTTGATTTGCCCAGGATAAAAAGCTTCCAATAAGGTCTCGATAAGCTTGTGATAGGTTTCTATAAACTTGGTATCAACGTAACATACTGGCAAAGCGCGCAAGTATAGCCCGGCACCCATTCCTTTTTTTAATTGCGGTATAAGCGCGACCAGTAACTTTAGATCATCAGCACTCAAGTTATCAACAACTTCTAACATATCAATGAGAGCAAAAAATAAATTCTCATGCCAGCTATCTGCAATCTTATTTGTACTGTTAGCAGATGACATTGTCATGCCTTTAGCGATTTCGGTATGAAGGTAGCTTAGTTTTTTTTGCCAGTCTTTAAGCTGCTGGCGTGCCGATGCGCCTAATATTTCAGACAGTGCTTGAATATTAGGAATAGTTAAAGTGATAGGAAGGGTCTGTTCAGAAAAATGTCGAAAGCTATTATGCTGCCATTGCACCATATCAGCGAAAGCAAAATTACGCCACGCTTGCACAAATTCGTGGAAATGCAGTGTATGGTTGAGTAATTCATTACCTGTTTTGGGAGGCTTTAGGCTTATGACAATAGGGAAGGCTCTTTCATTTTTTAAACGGGCTTTAAGGCGTGGTAGATTGTCCCACTCTCGCTTTTTTAGTTGTGTGATGACGGCTGCAGGCATCAAACCCCAATTTGGTGTTTCTGTAGTTATCATCTCTTTAGTCATGAAGCTCAATACCTAATTCTGCAATTTCTTGGTTGTCTTGGGAGAACTGTTCAAGCTTATTCTTTGCCAGGATGTTATCCACTTCTTTCCAAGTAACTTCGCATAATCGGCTTTCATGATGTTCTTGGTTACGCTCAGCAATCAGTAAGCTTCTGGCAGATTCACGTGCCAAATTTAGGTTCTTAAATGGGGTGATTAAGTTGACATGAATGTTTAGCTTTTTGAATACTTTTAGTACGCGGCGACTAACTTGTTCGGCAGTATTTGAAAAAGCTTCGTCCAGAAACACAGTACTATATATTGGCATATCACAGCCATCGGGCGTTAACACATAAGCGAGGCTTGCTGCAACAATCATACCCGCAAAAGATTCTTTTTCGCCGCCCGATTTGCCACTTGATGAGCTGAGCACGTCCAAGACCTCTTGTGTATCGTTATCAATTTCTTCAGCAAAAAATGCCAGCTGATAGCGAGGGTCTAATAAACGTAAACTTTCAAGGGTAGTACTCGAAGTGGAGCTAGTAGCTTTATCCAATATGTCGATGACCTCTTTAAGTAGGTAAAACCTTCTTGTATGGTTATCGTCGTTCACCGCAGAGAGGGCCTGATTGAGTTTTTGGTTAAAGGTTTGTACATGCAAGAAGTTTTCACGTTTTAAACTGAGCTTAAGATGAGAGTCTTGCCTAAACTCAGTTTTCTTTAATACCTCATTGATATGTCCAATACGCCGACGAATATCGTCATGCACCATAGATAAGTGATTACTTAGACGTGCCAGCGATTGAGTGGCATGTTTGTTTAAGCGTTTTTTAAATTCATCCAGTAACTCAGGTAATCCCTCATTGCTTAATTGGTTCAAATGGGCGATATAGTCATCCATACCATTCAGCCCTGTTTCCCATTCAACCGTATAAGCCTGCCATTGTGGTTTTGATTTATAGCTACTCATAATGCCGATAGCTGTATGAGTATATTTGTTGAGCCTACTTTGGTTTTCGTTTATTTTTTCTTCAAGCTGTTTGGTTATTTGCGTTTGATAGCTAGAATTGTCAAGCTCGATATTACCAACCAACGCCTTTAGCTGCTGTTTTACCTGCTCATCTAACTCTACTTCAGCTAATCTCTTAGATCTATCAAGCTCCTTTTGCACAGATGATAACTCTTGCTCTTTTGCACCGTTTTGACGCACCTTCTCTTTTTTATCTTGAGCGACTTTAGATAAAGCTTCTTCAGCATTATCAAAGCGTACTTTAGCTTGTTTTAAATCGCCTTGGGCGTTTTCAATAGCGCTTAGCTCATGTTCCTCATGCTCCAGTCTTTGTTGCCAATACGGTACATTGATTTGTGACCATTCAAATTCCTCTAACTTCTTCCATGAGGATATTTGTTCACTGACACTACGCATGGCTGCGCGTGCATCTTTCCAGTGTTTACTATCTTCTTGCAGCTTTGTTTTGAGCTGCTCTATTTCTACTTGCAGCAATGCGAGCTTGTTTTTGTTGCTAAAGCCCAGTTGCCAATGACGCCTATCATTAATACTCTGCAAGTCTTTTTTATCAAAGCGGCCTTTTTCTTTATGAATTAATCCTTGCCGAGTCATTGAAAAAGCAGTGCGGTCGAGCTGTTCGGTGTTAGCCACACACAGCAAATCATAACGAGATAAAAATGTTTTGAGCCAGTCACGATAAGAGTGAGTACGCCATTTTAGCTTACATAAAAAACCGTCAGCTTTAAATGCAGTATGGCTCTTAGCTTGTTGATTATCCAATACTACTTGTACACGGACATGTAATCCTGTGTGCTGGCTATTAAGCCATTTAGTAACAAGCGAGTAATACTCTTTTGGTACAAGTAATGTGGTTTTTAATCCTCCAAGTGCTCGCTCGATAGCGCCTTGCCAATCTTGTTCATCTTCTTCTATATCGACCAATTCACCGATATACATGAGTGTATTAGGATCAATGCCTAAACTACGGGAAATTGCGTCTTTTAGTTGGTTAAACTTCGGTGGAATATTTGAGTTAGGTTGGCTTTTAAGTGCTTCAATCTCATTTGATAGCTCTCGATGGTGTTCCTCAGTTTCATTTAAAGCAATGGCGCAGTCACCAAATTCACGTTCACGGTCTGCTTCTTGCTCAGCGAGATGCTCTTGAATATTATTGGCTTGAGTAATATTGCTGTGAAAAGTCTGCTCATCTAAAGTGGTTTTAATACTTAGGTTACGGCATAGTATTTGGTAACGAGAGGCGTTCGCATTGGTGCGGTTAAGGGTATCTTTAGTAGCTTGGATGTCTTTTTTTAGGCTATCAATGCGATTGCCGCCGAGGTTCATATATTCATCACGGCAGCGGTTTACTGTTTCAGTAGCATCACGCTCTTGTTGTTCGATTTGCGCAAGATCGCGCTCTAATTGCTCTAGCTGTTGTGACAACTGCTGTTGCTTTTGCTGATATAGTTTGGCGTAGCACTGAGCAAAATAGATCGGCAGCGCTTGTTTTTGCTTAGAAGTGTCATTAATAACTAATTGTGTTTTTACGATATCATCAGCAAGCTTTGGTAAGCGTTCAAGGTGGGTAACTTGCTCTTTGGCATCTTGCAGGCGAGTATGAATGGCAACCAAGTCACCGAATTCTTTCACAATCTCTTTGGCGTCATCACGAACGCCACTTGGCTCAAGTACCAGCGTACGAATCAGCTCAGTTAAGTCATCAATCTTTTTTAGACCCAGCGCTCGCGAGAGAAGGGCCGGCGCATTTGGGTTGTCCATATAGAGCATGCGTCGGTACAGCTCTTGATAGTCGCCAAAATTATCATCACAGCAAGTTACTTCTGGCTGCATGCTTAACCATTGTTTTAATTTACGGACATTGCCTTGAGCAAACTGATCTAAGACCTCTGACAGTGGCAACTGTTTTTGAGCGACGACATACAGTCTTTTCACATCACTTAACGAGTTACTAGCGACAGTCGTCCAAAATAGTGCCAATAAAGTCATTTTTTGACCATCGTCACTGATATATTCAGCAGATAGTCCTGTAATAACACCTTTATCGCGCTTACTTTTTACCTTAGTGTTGATACCATCGTGCGCTGAGCCAAAACTGCCACGCATGTAGCTGATTAGTGAGCGGTCACTTTTGTCATTTTGTGCTGCCGCGACATTAAAAGTCGCTCTACCAGCAGGCATGAGCAGTGCCATTAATCCATCAATTAAGGTGGACTTTCCTGAGCCATTATCTCCTGTGATGAGGGTTCCTTCCACGTCGATATTTGCCGTATGTAACCCATGGAATGACCCCCAATTAAATACAGACAGTTTGGCTAAGCGTATTTGGCTAAGTGGCGTGATGTTCAGAGTCGCGTCATTTGATGATTGTTGCATTATATTCATCCTCATTCGCCAAATAAATCGGACTGATTATCTATAGATTGATTATTGGAAGTTTTTTCGGATTTTACTTTGTTTGTAGATTGATTGTTTAAGGAGTAATCCTGAGAATGTTTGTTATCTTCGAAATCGTCATCTTCAAAAGTAGGTGATTCTACTTCTGTGTTTGTTGTACCTTGTGCCAAGCGCAGATATTCACCCAGCATACTCTCTAAAAAATCAGCACTGACCACATAACGAATCAAAGGCGTTATCTCGTAACGATCATCATTGCCGCGAATGCTACTTAATAAATGGCGACGGCTAAGCTCTTTGAGTCGCGCGCTCAATTTTTTAAGATCTCGGCTGGTATGATCAGTTAATGGTAAAAAAGGGATGAGTAGCGATGACAGGCGTTCAATGTCGATGATGATTTTTTGTTCGCCACTGGTTTCGCGCTCTTGATAATATTTTCGCAACATTAACAATATCAAGGTGTCATATAAGCTCAGTGTGCGTTTGCTAATCAGCGAGTGAGTGTGCTCATCATCATTACTATCTATAAGCTCATCTGCTAACAGGTCTTTAGGGTGGCTTGTACTTGCTGAATCAAAGCTATCTTGGCTGTTGCCTGCAGTCTCACTATCAGAACGAGCAATAAAAGCAATACCTTGCCGCTCATCTAAAACTAAGGTTAAGTAGACCTCAGACAAATGGCGCTGAATCATCGACTGATATCGGCATAATGAATGATATAAATTAGGTTTTTGCGCATGAAAAATAACCCCATGGCGCATGATATGTACTAAGACGCGACTGGCATCGCCAGGCATAGGGTCTAGCATAGTATTTTTAATCGCAGACTCATCGTTAACACTTTCGCTATCAGGACTAATAGTTTCGTTCTTACTCGCTGATGTAGATTTCTTATCGTGATTACTACTAACGGCAGTGTCACTGTTGGTACCAATGACCATGTCAAAAAAATGATTGGATACACTCATTCTAATCCTCTATATTCAGTCCGTTGTCATTAGTTTTTTATAATTAGTCTTATTAGAAGGTATGGTTACAGCGATAAGTCTTCAATATTTTCAGGGAATAAAGAAGGCGTTAGTAGCATTGTTGGTATGCTGGCACGTAACATATTGCCTTGATTGTCATTAATGATAACTTCCTCCACTGATGCAAGCTCAGTAGCTTTTACAGCACGGGCAATACGAATGTAAGCAACTAATTCTTCAAGCCCTTCACTAATGGGTAGTTGATGAATAAGCTGAGAAATGGTTTGTGGACTGTTTTGCATGAGCATAGACTTTACTTTTATGGCCACTTCTTGCACTTTAACTGAGTTTAGACTCGCAAGCATCTTGACGCTTGGCTCACGGCTATTAATATGAGGTGTTGTGAGGCCCATTTGTAGCCGCTCATCGGGTTGTTTTAGTCTGATTGAGTCTGGAGATGACAACTCAATCTTACCCACAGACAATGACAATGAGGTGTTTGATTTTAAGTTGCACTCTTTATTACGTAAGGTTACCGCCAACTGCTCAAGCTTGTTGATGAGTTTGCCTACGGTACGGTTTTCGCTCATTGCGCCACTTTCAATATAGGCTCTTAATTCTTGTTCGGTACGTCTGCGAATGCGAAGTACTCTTTCGCTCTCACGGCTCAGTTCTGCTATCAAATCCGCTAAAAACTGACGTTGATGTAAGCTTAAATGCTTTGCTGCAGGTGTTTGTAAGACATACTGCAATTGCTCACGAAACTCTGTGACACGGTTGTAATCACATAATAGTTGAAAAAACCCTTCAAAAGCACTGCCAGCTTCGGTCTCTGATAACACATTTTCTTGTTTCATAACTTCATTTAGCAGATTGCCTCTTGAAGTAGCGTCGTCGATCATCTGTATGCGAACGTCTTTATCAAGCTTACGTATTTGTTCTTCTAATAACCTAAAATCACCGGTGAGTTGTGACGCAAGCTGGTATATTTCACGGATATATTCACGCTGTTCATTGTCGCTCAACGTATGTACCACACCTGCCTGCAAATCGTCTATTTGACGCTGAATGGCTGCTTTTTTTTCTTCAAGTAACTTAACTCGGCTATCAGTATCTTCATTGGTAACGACCACAAAATCTCGAACAGCTTCTTGTACGATACGCAAGTGTGAGGCACTGACACCAATACTACGTTCTTCTAGCCCATGACAAAAGCGTATCACCATTTCTGTTGCATCAGTTTTGGTCAATAGATCATCAAGTTCACGAAGCCAGCCCTGAGCTATCCATTGATTAAGGTAAGTAGTAGCGTTGGTTTGGGTTTCCCAAATACCAAGATTACGACTGTGTTCAATTTGCGCCTCTAATAGTAATTTAGCTCGGTTATAGGGCACTTCGCTACGTTCACTGAATAGATCAGAGATAAACGCCATTATGTGCGGTGCATTGTCTGCTCGCATCAATCGCCATCCTGCATGCTCTTGATATAAGCGCCGATACTTAGCAGATAGGCCTTGAAAACTCACAATAGACTCCTTATCGGATAGAGGAAATTAACCCCAAATTTATTTAATATGGCAAATATGCTTGTCAGTCTATTTTTATTATTATCAAACCCCGATTTTCACAAAGCCACCTGACAAATATTATGATTAGCAAGTTGTAGTGCTAGCTTTATATAAACAGGCTTAGATGAATTATCACCATAGTATTTTCATATTGTGGTTGATAATCAGTATTTCTATAAATACTATTTATAGACCCGTAATATTATAGGTAATCACATCTGATAACTTTTAAACATATGGATATAAGTTAATGCTGCAAGCGCCCATCACTTCATAACCACCTTGCCAGCCGCACCATCCATGCGATAGTTTTTAATGTCCCCGGCGATAACTAAGTTAATGGCTTTTTCAATCTCATCAAGGGGAACATTGAACCACTCTGTCGCCTTGTAAAGATTATTATCTGCTGCTTTTGAAGATACTTTGACTCTTTGATCATAGAAGAAGGCATGCAAGACCCTTTCCACACTACGAGCATTGGCATCATAGACTTGCCATTCAGCTATGATATCTACGGGCTGTTGCAAGAAAGCGGTATCCCTAATCGAGTGTTTAGTACGCGCTTCTCCTGTAAGGGTTGAGAAGCCAATTTTGTGCAGATGTTTATAGTGCGCTAAATCACTTGGGGTCTCAGCCAGCTTAGCAACATAAATGACACCGGTAAGTTGTCGCTCGTCCCCAAAGTTTTTGGCGAGCTCATCGTCCATCCAGTCAGGATCAGTGATTAATAACTGGTAGCTGTTTTCGTATTTATATTGAGCAGTAGCCAATGAATGTGTGAGCATATTGGACTCTGTACCATTAGAGAATATTAAGCGTAATCTCTCTTGGCTACGGGTATTCTTTCTGGCCTCTGCTTTATAAATATTAGCCACATAGCAAAGCATGCCGTTTAAAACAAAGACGCTGCCAATATTGATATCTTTCACTGATGAAAAGTTAGTTTTAGTAAAAGCACCTGTTTGAATGGCTTTAGATATACGCTCAAACGTCGCTTCAAACTTATAAAAGTCCTTACATTCAAACCGACTGGCTATATCTTCGTCATTATATTGATCATAGCTGGCACGTGTATTGCTCTGATGGTCATTGACTAAGATCTCAGAGTGAATGTTATCAAAGAGTCCTAGGTCATCACTGTTAAAAATATCATCTAGACTATTAATCACAGGAGGCTCGCTAATAGCCTCAACTACCGGCTCAGCTTTTTCAGTGCCAGCGCTATTTGTCTTTTCAGACTCATTATTCTTATTACTTATACTTTTGTCTGAGAGGGTCGGTTTGTCGTCAGATAGGGTAGAGGCCGTACTTTGAGCAGTTAATAAACCATGTCTATCTAAAGCTAGCAGTTCTTGCGAGTCTGCGTGGTTGGTTTGTATAGTCGCTAACAGGCGAGCTTGTATCTTTTCATTAATATCGTTGGCACTGCTACTAGGCACGTGTCCCTGTTGATCGATAAAAAAGTTGATAGTGTCAAACTGCTGCGCTAAAACACTATTAGTATCTGCGCTTTTGGTAGTAGGCTTAACATCATCAAGTAGGCCAGTACTGTCATTGATAAAAATATCGTCTAGCGTTTTGTACTCACGACTTTGATAGATCTCATCGAGTTTAATCATGACTATTGGCTTCTCGCTTGGCTTTTTGGTTTCTGACATAAGTGATAACCTCAGCCATACGTCGCTCGATAGCGTCCTCTGAGTTTTTACTAGGTTGACGATTTCTATTTTTCATAAATGCAACGATCTTTGGCCACATCAGAACCGCTTCTTCCTCAGTAACAGTAGAACGGCTGGCATGCACAACGTCATTAATGGTTTGCAATACTTCTTTGTCCACTGTCCTAGAGAGAACTTCATACGCATCATGAAAGGGATTGACGGAGCGCACAAGATCGATAGGAAGGTTGTTTACATTGACGAACTTACTGCCAACCTTCACAAAGCCGTTGCTAGGGTTTGAGTTGTTGCTACTGCTTGATTGAGTTTTGGGGTTATAAATTTTTGCATCAGCTGGCAGGTGGCGCTCTTTAATAATGTCACTTTCATTGAGCTGACCTTTCCGTTCAGCGTTTAGAGTGGCGATATCGACATATTCAGTGCCTTGCTTAATAAAAAAACGCTCATTTTCGATGACCGCATCCTCAGGAATATCCTTACCTTCAACCACGCCACCTTGGCGGTTAATAGCCATATACTGCATGACACCTTCTTGTACTTGCCGTACCTCATCAGTGTCTAGAGCTGGATACTTACTACGAATAATACTTGGAATAACGGTATCTGATACGGCTTCTGTTTCTACGTTATTGGTCTCAGCAGCGATATACTTTTTTATGTTCTCTGTATTTTGGGCTAACTGCGCCAATATCTCATCACGGTCTTGGTTGAGTATCTTCATGACTCGATCGGAGGGCGGGTTTACTGTATCGTCAATGATAATGGTACCTGCCGGCAAGTCGGCCTTGCCTAATATATCCAGCTCACTACGACGTTTAAAGTTGATGTTAGGTTTGAGCACTTGCTCCATCAGTAGCGATAGAGTAATGGCTTTTAATAAGTCATTAACAGAGCTTGTCACCTCAGACTTATCTGCTTCTGGTTCAGCGATTAGGTTAGTAAATTGAGCATGGTGTTTGCCCGCGCTATCTCGTGTTGAACGGCCAATAATCTGCACCACTTCAGTCAGCGAGCCTCGATAGCCAATGGTCAATACATGTTCGCAATACTCCCAGTCAAAGCCTTCTTTTGCCATGCCAAGAGCAATAATGATATCCATCTGATCGCGAGAGGTAATATCAGCTAAATAAGCCTGAGTGTTCGCCCGCATAGCATCATCAGTCACTAGGTCTGCGAGTAGCAATTGCTTACCGTCATGTGCGCGTATTGTCATAACACCAGTAATATCATCACGAGACTCAACTTCACCAATGACATCTATGATACGGCCAACGGTCTCATACTTGTCTGTCTCAGCAGTTAAGCTATTGACGTTCGGGATATGAATAATGGTCTTTTTACTAGTGTCCAAGCATTCATCTAAGGCATCAAAGAAGGACTTTTTATAAAAGTGATAGCCAAGTCCCAATGACTTTAAGTGTTCATAACCGTTTAGCTGTTCATAGTAGGTATAAGTCACCTTATCAAACTTTTCTTCATCGCTATCGGATAAGATGGGCACGGAGTCGCCACGGAAATAGGAGCCGGTCATTGCCACAATATGCGCGCTAGTCCGTGTCATAATGCCATCGAGTATGGCACCCAAGCGGTTAGAGTCATCCGCTGACACGTGATGGAACTCATCAATACCGATCAGCACGTCATTAAATAGTGAGATGTCGCCGCCATCTTCAATCACTTTGTCAAAACCATATCGAAAGCTATGATGGGTGCAGACTAATACTTGGGGTAAGGCGCTGTCATCTACATCTTGGGTAATAAACTCTGAGAATATCGCAGTCTTGCGCGTATCACTTTGGGCGAGACTTAAGCATAAGTTATAACGATCGGCCACTTCCCAATCAGCAAAAAAACCATAGTCACTGAGCGCTGTTGATTTAAAGGATTTACCGATACTCATCTCTGGGACGGCAATGATGACCTTTTTGATACCTTGATTGATAAGCTTGTCGAGTGCCAAAAACATCATGGCACGTGACTTACCAGAGGCCGGCGGCGACT
This sequence comes from Psychrobacter pacificensis, assembly GCF_018336615.1. Classification (NCBI taxonomy): domain Bacteria; kingdom Pseudomonadati; phylum Pseudomonadota; class Gammaproteobacteria; order Moraxellales; family Moraxellaceae; genus Psychrobacter; species Psychrobacter pacificensis. The sequence goes on from NZ_CP048752.1 coordinate 1,290,379, forward strand.
TAATCAGCAAATACTGGCTATGACGCTTCTCGAATGCACGCGCCTGCATTTCGCGCATGCCAAGCTCGTTGTTCTTTTTACTTTGACCCGTGCGGGCGTAATTTTGATTTAGGATATTAACAGTAGCAGTCATAGTCGATTCATCATAGGTAGAGATACTTGTAAGTCTGTAGCGTCGTAACAATAAAGCTCATTTGTCATAGCAATAGTGTGAAACTAATAAACACAAGTTATCGTATTATCATTAGGATTAAACTCAGCCTTTTGATCAAAGACACCGTCCATCCAGTGTGATGTCTGACGTGTTTTGAAATGCTTCCACACGCTTTGCATGTCTGCATTCTTGGCAAAATTCAGCACGTGTGCACCGCCTTCTGACTCGGGTCTGAACTTATAGTGATATTCTGTTATAGGTTGCTCGCGATATTTAACGCCATTTGCAAACTTAATATGGTATTCAGTATATTCAAGATTGGTATGCATACTCACATCCTTCATCAGTGGACTATAACCAGGGCTCCATTGAGAGCGTGGAGTTATAGAAAACTCATATATCTCATCATTTTCATTCGGTTCTGCAAGCGTCTTCATCCTCATTGATCTACTAATAAATTTATTATGATTTTCATTGATAGAGCTATAAACGGGCCCATCTCCAATACAGCCATCCTCCATCCAAGCAAACAATATAAACATATCGCCTTCAGGAAGGTCTTGACCATTTTTACCTTTTAGCGATATGAGATCGCTTTGCGACGCGGCTGATGCTTGACCCATAGAAAATACGAGTAGTGTAGTAAAGGCTACGCTTGGTAAGATTTTGGAAATCATAATAGAATGCTCTTTATAAGGGGGTTGATGTTGTTTTGGTATGGATATTGATGCCAAATAAGCTACTTAGCTTTCTTTTTAACCTTGCTCTGTTTTTCTGCTTCGATAAGCTGCTCATAGCGTGCCAGCAAATGCGCCAAGCGCTCCTCGGTATTGGCAAATCCTTGCGGACGGTACAGCTTGTCCACCGCATCGTCGAGCGTGCTATGTGCTTGCTTTAAATCATCAGGCATCTTATCGGGATCGTATAGCTCTGCCAAACTCATGCCAGCGTTACTGGCGCGGGCGAGTAGGATTTCTTCTGCGAGATTTTCAATGTGCTTTTTCTGCTCGTCTGTGGCATCAGGGAAGGGGAAGGTGTTATAAACGATAGTGCCTGAATATCTATAATCGCTTTTCAAGCGTCCCGCGACTAATCGCATCCAGTCGTTATGAATAATAGATGTAAGAATAGCAAAGTCGTATAATGTACCGTTTGGAATGATCTGGTTAGCATCGCTTGAGATAATGTCATGCTCCAAAAAACCTATTGGCACATAACGTCGTCTTTCTGATGAAACTCTCGGGATTAAAATGTAATTACCAGATAAAGGCTGTCTTATTTCTGAAAATAAATGCGGAGTTTTCGATACTTTTCTAGTGCCGCTTCTGCTGCTATTTTTTCTCATAGTTCTAACTATGTGAAACCTTTCAGTGAGGGCAGTGTGGTTTTTTAGGTGCTCTAGATCTTCTTGACTAGCCGTATTAAACCAAAGACACCACCTTTCTTTAGCATTCAAGTACTCATCTGCACCTAGTATTTTTTTCACCCATTTTTTTAACTCAGGGAATGATTGTAACAAATCAGTTTTTTCAGAATCAGAAAGTATTAGTTGCCCGAAATCTCTTGGTACATTTCCTAAAACTAGCTTTGAGCCATTATGTATTGGAGTGCTGCGACTTTCTACAGTGGCGTTTGAACTAGCCACTAAGTAGGGGCTAATATTAGGGACAACTTCTGTATGCCAAATCTTATCTATATATTTATATATAGTTTTTGCTTTACTTGGTATTGTCGATAGTCCAATTATGACTACATGTACAGCAGCATTATGCTTGGCACTGTTGCGCCATGGGAATGTTTGATAAGCAAAGCTAATATGAATGCCTAGTTCAAAAATATAAGGGAACAGCATCGCTACTTGCTCACCCTGAGCAATAGAGTTAGTTGATACCAAGGCAAGCTCAGCATTAGAGTTGGCAATATATTGTGAGCCCTTCCAAAACCAAGAAGTCACATAATCGAGGAATTTAAACTTTTTGAACCCTTTAAATACTCGCGTCATATCCTCTGTCTGTTCATCTGTACGATTGCCTGAGCCCCCAAACGGCGGATTACCAATAATATAAATCTCATCACTGCCATTATTTGGACAGACCTCATTCCAGTCGATACGTAAGCTATTGCCATAAACAATGTGACCGCTGTCTTTGAGTGGCAGCATTGGCTGAGATGCACCGAATTCTTGCTCAAACAACACATTCATCTGATGTTCAGCGAGCCAAAGTGACAAACGCGCTATTTGACTGGCAAAGTCATCATACTCGATACCGTATAAGCTATCTAAGCTGATCGCGCTTTGAAAGCCTAGACCTAACAAGTTGTCTTTCGAGCCTAGTAAGTCACGTTGTGCTTTTAATATATCGATTTCTAGTTTGCGTAACTCTTTATAAGCAATGATCAAGAAGTTGCCTGATCCACACGCTGGGTCAAATACTTTGATTTGGCTGATACGCTCAAGCAGGGCATCTAAACGCTCGGCTTTGTTATTCTTATGGCGATTGTCATAACTTAATGCTCTCACCGCGTCTAGCTCTTCATGTAGCTCATCTAAGAATAATGGCTGTATGACCTTCATAATATTGCTAACGCTGGTGTAATGCTGTCCTAAGCTGCCACGCTGCTCAGGGTCGATTACCGCTTGAAACATCGAGCCAAAAATATCGGGGTTAATCTCGGCCCAGCTCAAACGTGCACACTCTAACAAGATACGGCGGGTACGTGCATCAAACTCCGGGATGGCAAAGGGATATTCAAACAAGCTACCGTTGACGTACGGGAAGGCGCTTAGGTGGGTGGGCTTGGTATCACGCTCGGAGCTGGACTCAGGTAAGTTGAGAATGTCAAACAGCTCATATAAGACGCTATCGACATCGCTACCGTCTATATTGGTAGTGCCATCGATCACATCATGGAACTGATCTGGCTTAAAGATACCCGTATCTTCGGCATAAAAGCAGAACAGTAGTCTCGTCAAAAATATATTAAGCGCATGTAAGTCATCAGCAGTATTAAACTCATTGAGCTTGCGGATATGGTCAAACAAACGCCCCATTTTCTCTGACGCCTGCACATCGGCTGGGTGCTCTGAGTACTCACGGGCACGCTCTAGGCCGGCAAATGGTAATAAGAAATGGTAGTTTTTATATAGGTCGGCAAAGTCGCAATCAAGCGTCTCATCATACTTGGTGTCATTAATCAGTACGGTGTTAAAATCCGTCACCATCACCATGCGGATTTTGTGCTGACTAATAATTGGGCTGCTTACCACCTCACTTAGCGCTTTAGCAAGGTCTTGGCCTGCATCGATAGGCTTAAAGTAAATGCGCTGCTTATTGGCAACCTCGCCAGCTTCAGGATTGGCTGCGACGTTAAAACGACCGTCATTTTTTTTGAGTGATGTAATAGTAGATTTTGAGACATCTAGCAGCGTTAGGAAATCAAAGATAAAGTCTTCTTTCTTATTCTTATCAATGACTTTAGTGGTTAATTTTTCTAAATCTTCAAAAAACTGGGTTTGGTTGAATGCCATGGTTGTCTCTATAGATGATTTACTAATATAAAAAAGTAGGCTAATGTGCAATTATAGCGCTATCTCATAATATTTAAAGGCTTAGTTGCTCTAAATGGAACGATATAGCGCATTATTACTTGTTTTTTATAAAACAAAAGTTTATTAGTAGGGCTTATTGATGATAGTTAGTGACTATTTTCATGGTGATGCAATCCGTATTGGATGGGCACAGCATGGTTGCTATGGAGAAGCATTACATATCATTGTTAATTTTGCTAGCGCTAAGCATCGTAAAGCTGAAGGGATAGTTGACGTTCGAACTGAACTGAGCGACTTGCGTAATAAGCCTGGTAATTCTAATAATTAAATGTATTTAAAGTTTATAGAAACTCTTAAATATGGTTTCTACCACTTTATCTAGCGTGGTTTTAAACTCCGGTAATTGCCTGTTATTTTCTAAATATAGTTTGTCAGTCATTTTCTAATCATTTGTTTATGTTACTATCGTATTTTTATTAGTTACAGTATGTAATTGTTAATAAGGTGGACGGTATCGATGGATTTTTGGCTAAACGTGGCGCAAGTCTCGCAAGAGTATTTTGTATTCCCAGCAGTAATCTTTGTTTTTGTTGTAATCGTCAGCATAATCTTTCGTTTGAATTATACTAAACCGGCTAAATCGCTAAACAACAAGCTACTGCAGTTAATTCAGGAACTAGAGGCGGTTGATGACACGTCGGGGGTCAATAAAAACTCCTTAGATGAGAAATTTAGTAGTCATACGTCGTTGAAACAGGCTTGGTCGAACTACAAAAAAACCTTCCATGATACTTATGAGACTGTAGATGGGGAAGATAGGGTTGTTCACTCACATGCAACCGTACCAAGTGAAGCGTTTTTTACAGAATCCATCGTCGTAGATGTACCATTAAAGGTAGAGTTTTATAAGCATTTGCCCGGCATGATTACAGGTGTCGGTATTATTGTTACCTTTGTAGGTTTGCTCATCGGTCTACTAGCCTTTGATCCTGCTGGCAGTCCTGACACGGTTCAAGACAGTCTAAATCTGCTACTGACTGGCGTTGCTGAGGCATTCATGGCGTCTGGATTGGCTATTCTGGTCGCTATGCTTATCACATGGCGTGAAAAGTCATGGCTGAGACAGTGCTACGCGCAATTACAGCGGTTAAACACAGCTATTGATAATGCCTTTATTCCTGATGACAGCGGTGAGGAATATTTAGCCAAACTATTAAAATCGTCGCAAGCAAACGAAGCCAATGCTCGCCAGCTCAAAGACAGTCTAGTAAATGAGCTAAAGGTCATGATGACCAATCTGGTTGATGAGAATAAAAAGAATCAGACAGCTTTTGCGACTCATTTGAGTGAGTCTTATGCACAAACCAGTCAGTCGATGGCAACTCAAATAGGCGAGTCTATCACTGACAACTTACAAGGCCCATTAGATAAGATTGCCTCTAGCGTGCAGCAAGTTAGTGGCGATCAAGGTTCAGCAGTACAGGAGCTGATGACCGATGTGTTAACTGCCTTTATGAGTAAGCTTGAAACGACATTTGGCAGTCAAATGAATGGCATGAGTGAGATGATGACGCAGTCTGTCACCGCCATGCGTGAGATGCAGTCAGGGTTTTCTCAGCTCATTACAGATATGCAAGTCAATAGTGAAACATCAACGAAGACGCTAGAGACGCAAATGACAAACATGATGGAGAGTATCCAGCAAAAGCAAAATGAGATGGCAGCTCAAATGAACGATATGGTAGAAAACCTATCTACAGGTTCCGCCAAGATGAGTGAGCAAGGATTACAAGCTGCAGAACAGCTAAATATTAAGATGTCAGAGCTTGTCTCAGATTTGGGTACCGCCATGTCAGGTCTGCTTGGAAATGTTGCCGAGCAGCGTATCGAGCAAGATCGCCTAATATCAGACAACCAACAAAAACTTCATGAGCAGTCAACAACGCTCATTGATAACTTAGGTGGCGAGATTAAAGAGCTGATAGCGCACAGCCAAGACGCCGTTCAAATGCATAAAGAGAACATCCAGAAACTGTCTAAAGTCACTACAGACAGTATCACTGGTATGAACGAGGGCGCAGAAAAAATGCGCAGAGCGTCCGAGCAGTTTACGACAGCGGGTAGTTCGCTGAGTACGGTTACTGAAAAATCCTCAGAACTTATTGCACAGGTTAATACCACCTCAACCAACATGACTAACGCCAGCAGCAATTTGATTGAGTTGGTCAGAGATTATAAGAACTCTCAAAATAGCGTTAATCTTGCCATCAAAACACTCGAGGGTCTCATTCAGCAATCAAAATCTGAGGCAGGCATGAGCAGTCAAATGCTTAATGATATGCAAGGCATGACAACCGCGCTTAATCAAGTGAAGGAAGAGATGCAAGAGTATCTAACAGAGGTCAGCGATGTGTTGGTGAAAAGCTTTGATAGCTTTGGCAGCTCTGTTGAAAGCAGCCTAAACCAATCCTTAGTGTCTTTTGATAATACCCTTGATCAAGCTGTCAAACGCCTCGCAACAGGCGTTGAGGGACTAGGTAACGTGGTAGAAGATCTTGAAGATCTTACCCAGAAAGTCAGACGCTAATTTTGGAGTGTATCGCTAATGTTTGGTAATAATAGGTACGCAAAAAAGCATCGTCCAAAAGATGAGGGAGAAAAGCCCTTTTGGATATCATTTGCTGACTTAATGACTGCGCTTATGACCTTGTTTTTGGTGGTCATGGCGGTGTCCTTGATGGTAGTGACCAAAAAAATCAATGAAGCCACACAAGCAGAGAAAGAGCGTAGCTCGGAGATTTTAGATATCTGTACCAGTATCAAAGATGACCCTACCTTAAAAGATCAACTCGTTACCGTAGACTGTAAAGAGAATCGTATTAATTTCGGTGAAGCGGGTCGTTTTGGTCATAACGACTATAGGCTTAGTTCAGAAGGTATAAAAGCGTTAAGTGCATTAGTCCCTGTTGTTTTAAATGCCGCTAATAGTAAAAATGGCGAAAAATGGTTTAAACAAATCGTGATTGAAGGCTTTACCGATACGGACGGCTCATATTTATATAACCTAAATCTAAGCTTGCGGCGTTCAGAATGGGTCATGTGTAGTTTGCTCGACCCAAAATTTAACCCAGAGCTTAATTTAACAGCTGCGCAAGAGAGTCAAATTAAGCAGTTGTTTTTAGCGGGTGGGGTGTCGTTTAATGCGGCAAAAGACAGTAAAGAAGCCTCACGACGTGTCGAGCTACGAATGCAGTTTTATGGCTTAAAAGAGCAAGAAGATATCGAGGATCAACCCACCTTTGATACCGTTTCTGTTGAAAGCTGTCAGTTGCCAAGGTAGATGTGATGAGTATCGCTTATTTAAAACAAAGACTAAACGTGAGCGTCGAGAGGTTCTCTGAGCCTGCTCAAGCACAAAACAAATTTGCTAGACCGCATAAATTGATAAAAACCTTAGATATCATTGAGCGTAGGTTTGATGATATGGAAAATGCTCAGCCTATTGAAGAAAAGATTATCAATTCTATTAAAAAGTTAGAAAAGTCTGGCATAGACTATCTGACCAAACGTGACTGGAAGAATCTTGCATGGTCACTGAGCAAAAAATTGCCGCATTATGAGGATAAAATTTTATTTACTTTTGTGGGTAGTAAACTAATTAATCAGTTTAAGAACATGCAGCCTGCATTACTTAAGGCTGTTTATTTCCCTTTGCTTTATAGTTATTTTGCAGTAGAACAAGATGAGATCAATAAACGCCCTAACAACTGGCTTGAGCTCAAAAACATTTTGAGTAACAACCGCTCCTCTCTATTTCAAACCACCACACGGCCCAAAAAATGGCTGACGACGTTAACTGACCATCCTGAACTACTATCAGCAGACCCTTCCAAAAAGTTTATTCGTAATTTTTTACATAATAGCGATAAGGACAGAGTAAGCAATCAGCTAGAAAGCCTAAGTATCGCACCGAATAGTTGGTTTTGGGATAGTTTAGTAAGCTCATCTATCAAGTCGGTTAAAACGATGAGAGAGGACGATTACCTCGAAGCCATCCCTCGCTTTCTGCGTTTATTAGAACAAAACCCAATCTATACCAAAGACATCTTAACAGCGCTACTTGAACGTTATCCAACAGCGCAACAAGCAGAGTTTAAGAGAAATAATGCTGGGCGATTTAAAAGGATTGTTGGTAAAAGCAATGCTGCAAACGCTTTTATGATAAAAATAGGGGGGTTCTATATAGTAGAGTTCTCTGAAATGAATAATGCGACCTACTTTTATCGTAAGCTTCCGTACCCTCCTTTTCAGGGAAAAACAGGTAAAGTAGAGATTACTAGCTTAAAGTCAACTTCTCAGGCTCAGTTTTACTTATCACATCAAGGAGCTTGGGAGAAATCCTTCGATCGCAGACTGCAAGAATTAGGAATATTTCCGGATTAAAACTATAGAGTATCTTTAATGAAATTAGCATTTTGGAAAAGAAATAAAAACAAGCAGACTCCAATATCAGAAACTGTAGTCAATAGTGTCGAGCCTGCGCCATTACAATATGATGATATTGGTTTAAAGCATAACTATAAATCGGTAGCCAAAACAGATGCCGACTTTTATTGGGAGAGCTTGGCAGATGAAGAGCTCGCTTATCAGTCAGATGATGGCTATGTACTGCCATGGGAAGCGCTTTTTGAGATACAGCAAGACCCTGAACATACTATAGACAGTAATGCCATTGAATGGCTTAACTTGCCACCATCAAGTGAATTATATCCGGTCATCCGTAGTGAAAAGGGTCTAAGTGACAAAGATTTCCAAATCATTCTTGACGGCTGGTGTGATAAAAATAAGATTAAGTTTAAAGGGTCGGTCAAACGAGAAGGCGCTATTGTTAGTATTGCTGGCAAAGAATATTTATTAAATGAGTCGGCCTGGAAACTGGTTGAAAAGATTAAAGCATTCTCTCGTATTACGGATAAGAACAAAGCATTAAATCAAAAGTATTGGGCACAGATACGTAGTCTAGCAAATAAAAGTGAAGCCAATTTAGATGAGTTTTTACGTAAAACTATCGTACTCGCCCCAGAAGAGCTGCAACTTAATCTTCGTAAAAACTTAGTGAGCACAGAATCGATAGTTGAAGTACAGCCTGACTTTAAAGACGCACCTGCAAACTGGCTGCAAACTTTCGATAGCTATAATGACGTTCAAAGTGAATATACAATCAGCTTGCCAGAAGGCGGCCTTGCGCATGTCATCATCGAGCCACAAGTCAAAAGCGTACTCAGTGAAATCAAAAAAATGCCCAATCGGCGCATCGCTGGTGAGCGTGCACAGACTTTTTTGCATAACCCTTTTTCTCAGTTAGGTGATGACGCAGTTGAAGTCATATCTTCAGAGAGTTTCGAGCAATCAAAAGAAGACGCAGAAATCTATAGCTATCGTATGAGTATAGATAAAGCTTACGATGAATCATCATATTTTATTTCAGCTCAGCTGACACTGCATGAAAACTCAGATCGAGAAGCAGATCCTATTTTATTAGCGCTCTCCAATGTAGTGCAGGCTAAGCATTTTATAGCTGCTTATGAGAAAAAATCTCCTATTTTTCTATGGGCGGGCTATAACATCGATAGAACCAGCTATTTAGATGATCAAGTAGCCGCGCTTAAAAATGATCTAGAAAATATTCAGCAGTATGAAGATGATTTACAAGCTAAAAACGTACTGGATTTAAATAATTATAGCGATCGAGTAATAGGGATTGGGGAAGCTGAAAAGCTGAGTTCTGAAGCCATCCAAAAGGACAGTGGCGAGTCAAAATGGTTGCCACAGAACCTTATTGAAGAGTCTGCTACTTTATCTCAGCTGACTGCTGACAATGATATTGAGACTACTACTGAACGACTTAAGCAGCACATTAAGCAGGCAGAATTAGAAGGATCAGGCTTTGTACAACATCCAGAGAGCAATATATCTATTTCATTAGACGAAGCAAAGCGCTTGCTAAATGAGCTTTATGATTCAAAAAATGAGAATGCAGCTAAGAGTAATACCGAGCAAGAGAAACCAGAGGAGTCAGAAAAAAAGAAAAAGTCCACCTTATTGATTGCCAATAATATTGATGAGGCTGATTTTACTAAGCAGCGAGCTGAAGTCCTAAGCCTTAATGAAAAAAACTTCCCAGCAGCGAGATTACCATCAAGCTTTAGAGATCAAGAGTTCAGTTTAAAAAAGCATCAAGAGTATGGTGTTGCTTGGCTACAAAATCTATATCAGTATGCGCCGATGCAGGTGAGTGGTTGCTTGCTAGCCGATGATATGGGGCTAGGAAAAACGCTGCAGTTACTTTGTTTTATCGGAGAAATTCTAGAAACAGCAGAAGATAAAAAACCTGCGTTAGTGGTAGCGCCAGTGTCGTTGCTAGAAAACTGGGAATCTGAAATCAATCGATTTTTTAGTGCCAAGTTTGGCAAAGTGTTGAGTCTATATGGTGATAATTTAAAACAGCGAAAAATACCTAAGCACTTAATATCTTCTCAATTAAGAGATGATTATGGCATTACAAAGCTACTTGAAGATAATTGGTTGGGCGGTGCAGATATTGTGCTCACCACTTATGAAACCATGCGAGATCTTGAGTTCTCCTTAGGGAGGGTGGACTGGAGCGTTATGGTCTGCGATGAGGCACAAAAAATTAAAGTGCCTACGGCGATGGTGACAAAAGCTGCTAAAGCACAAAAAGCTGACTTTAAGATTGCCTGTACCGGTACACCTGTAGAAAACTCACTAGTAGATCTGTGGTGCTTATTTGATTTTATACAAGAAAACTTGCTCGGCTCTTTAACTGAGTTTAACAAAGAGTACCGCCGTCCTATTGAGAGAAAAGAGGATGAGAATGGCGCAATAATAAACCATCTTCGTCAATTGATTGAGCCGCAAGTATTGAGACGTATGAAACACGATGTCGCTGAGTTGCCCGCAAAGCACGAGGTTGATGACTGTAAGGATATTACAATTTCACAGTTACAACGCACGTTATATAAGCAAGTATCTAATGACACTCAGAGTCTATCTGAGCAAGGTAATAAGGGCGTGATGTTAAAAGCGCTGCATGATATGCGGATGGTTTGTGCCCATCCCTTAAAGCTACATCAGCAAGCAACGATCAATGACTCGCCTAAAGCTATATGGCTAATAGAGACTTTAGAGCTCATAAAACAAAAAAATGAGAAGGTTATTATTTTTACTGAGTTTAGAGACATTCAAGTATTTATAAAACGCCTTTTACTTGAGCGATATGGTTTAAATGTGACGACTGTAAACGGCGACACAAATACCGACAGTAAAAAAGGGTTAACTCGGCAGGCAACTATTGATAAGTTTCAAGAAATAGAAGGGTTTAATGCGATTATCTTATCCACGGTAGCTGTTGGCTTCGGGGTGAATATCCAAAAGGCGAATCATGTGATTCATTATACACGGAGCTGGAACCCTGCTAAAGAAGACCAGGCGACAGATAGGGCATATCGCATTGGACAAGATAAAGAGGTCTATGTGTACTATCCGTCTATTGCAGCACAAGATTTCGAGACCTTTGAAATTAAACTGGACAAGCTGTTATCTAGTAAGCGTCGTCTTGCTGACGATATGTTAGAACCAAACACTGAGATCACACAAGAGCTGATTCAGTCGGTTTATTGAGTTGAGCGCTTATGAGGAAAAGTACTTAACCCCTACAATGAGAGGTGTTAGCTATGCTAGACAATAGTACTAATGTTTATGACACCGACGATGAAAAGCAGCGTTATGCATATAATATGCTGCCAACTTACTTATTGATGAAAGGGTTGCCCGAGGGCAACCGTCTTATCAAACAAGCAACTAAAAATATATCTAAAAAACCTTATAGGCAGAAAATTCAGTTCGCTCATGTTTTTAGTGAATTGGCAACTACGCAGACATACTCACATATTGGTATGAATGATATCAAGCTTGAAAAAGGCGAATTATCCAATCATCCTTATGAAGGTCTATTACGCTCATTTGGTGCTGAAACGGCTACTGAGTTATTAACACATACAAGGGTTATAGACGCATGCTTAAGTCAGAGACTACATGATCAGCTTATCATAGACTTTAAAAACTATATGTTTGAGACGTTTGGGTACGAAGATAGTGAGCTAAATACTAACATGTCAGCAGAATCGTTTTATCTGCACTTAGTTTTGAGTTTTATCGCACATCTCGATGCTTGTGTTCATCATGCAGCCTATTCAGAAAAAGTTGCACCGATCAGTCTAGGCTGGTTATTCATGCAAAATTTAGACCCAGATAAATGGCAGTATAACCATGCACAAGACAACTATCACTTAATCAATCACAATGGCAGCCCTTTTACCTGTACCTCTCGATCATTTATTCATTTATTACTAACTGTCTTGTATTTTCAGAAGCACAAGACAATGCCTACAAGCTTGTATGGTATTCGAGATAAGATCGATTGGAAGGTAGAAGATGAGGAAGGCAGGCTAGATGAGTTCATCTATAAAAAAAGCGAACGCGACAGTAAACGAAATTGGCTCAGTCTTGAAGACGTCTTTTGGCTAGTTGGTATGAGGGATTCGGCAAAAGATGAAACCAATGAAATTCTGATGAATTGGCAACAATCATTTATTAAGTACATAAAGACTGAGGATATCAATCATCTAAAAGGACTACAGCCTAGTGCGGAAGCCATCATATGGTTCATCTATGCTTTTTTTCAAAACATTTATGAGCATACGGATAAAAGCAACAAAGCAAATAAAGAGCAAAGTTGTGTGACCTATGACGATTATTATGGGCTATGGGAATCAATAACAGACTATTATGAGTTAAGGATAGATAAAAATATAAGCGCGGAACGCATTCAGTGGCCACAGTATTTAATAAAGCAAGCCATGCCCATTAAGCGCATGACTTGGAATGAAAAAAGAGACTGTGCACTATTTAGACGTTTGTTTATTGCTACGTCCTTTGCCTGACTTCTCAAACGGTTGCATACTAGGTTTGTTTTTTGGATATTGAGGACGAGGTTTTGTATTCTTAGACATTGTAATTACCTTCTTGTTAGTTGACTTACTTGGTGGGTTGTTATCCCGACCACCGCCTGAGGGGTTGCCCGTTGTACTTGGCCAGCCAGCACCTTGTCCGCCATTACTCATATAAACTCTCATAGTTGTTACTCCATTAAATATTAAGTTTAGATTCCATAGCCATTTGCTTACTGACTATGATTAATAGAGTAACGTTCAAAAACAGTTTAATCTCCACCAAAAGTGGGTATTTTGGTTAAAAAACATACAAACCAGTTCAATTCTTTATAATAAAGTGATGAAGTTTAAATAGAGGTGAATAAATGAGTCAAAATTCAGAAATAGATAGTTCTAAATCATATTGGTTTGTTGGTTCTATATACGATGGTAAAGACCATACTGAGCGATTTATTGAAGAAGGTATTTGGGAGTTACACCCTAAAGCCAAACCGATTGACTCAATAAAGTCTATAAAGGCTGGTGAAAAAATTGCTATCAAGTCAGCTTATACTCGAAAAAGAGGGTTGCCTTTTGATAATCGAGGTCATACTGTTTCTGTGATGGCAATCAAAGCGATAGGTACCGTAATAGAAAACCTAGGAGATGGTAAAACCCTTAAAGTAGACTGGGATAAAGAGACTACTGTAAGGGAGTGGTATTTTTTCACCAGTCGCAATACAGTTTGGAGGGTTGTTCCTGAAATGGCGATAAGAGTTGGTTTAATAGATTTCGCATTTCATGGCAAAGCTCAGGATATTGACATGTTTCGCAACGATCCATATTGGCGTGAAAGGTTTGGAGATAATATGGAAGAAAATTCTTCTTTTGGCTGGACAAGGTTTTATGAAGAGTTTGCGGATAAACTTCTTGTCTTTCGCTATCGCCGCGATGAACTGATAGCCGGTATTCATAAGATCTCTGAAAAAGTAGACGCTATGTCTGTTCTTAATGATCAGTATGAAGAGGGTATTGTAGGAGGCCCATTAAAAGATATATGCCCATTTACAGTCTTCGCTATCTTTAATCGTGGTCTGACTGATGAAAACCGAAAAATCATTGCTAAAGAGTTAGCTGATTTGATTGGAGTGTTAGAGCCAGTTCCAAAGTCGTTTGATGGCATTCCTCTCGTCAATAATCAGTCAACCTGGTTTTTTGGCTATAGCTATAAGCGTCAGTCAGACGATATAGATAATCTATGGGATGTCTTTGCACGTGGCATTTCATTTGCAGATTTAGAAGATGGAGGTGAAGGTGAAGAAGTCTCTGCCCGCTTTGCCGATGCTTATGACAAGGCAATGGGTATCTATGGTGTGGCTTGGAACCTCACTATGGGGCTTTATTGGATTCGCCCCTGGAGCTTCTTAACTTTAGACAGTCAATCCAAGAACTATATTAACAGAAAACTCAACATTGAGATTAATAGCACTGGTTCTAATAAACGTTGTAGTTCTGCTGATTATTTAGAGTTGATGAATAGTATAGAAGCTCGCTTTCAAGAAGACAGCTATCCTGTACACTCTTTTCCAGAGCTCTCACTTGCAGCATATAAGTATCAGCCAGATAGTTCGGAGAAATCAATCAAGAGAAATTGGAAAGAGATGATTCCTTCTCAAGTAAAACAGCTTTGTGATGAAAAGCAGTCTTATGAATTTACGATAGATGAGTTTTTAGAAAGATTTACTGATGATATTAAAGAAAGATACCCTGATCGTAAAGATGTAGTCGGAGGTGTTAAATACCTATTAAACAAAATGGTCAAAGATGGAGAAATGAAGTCACTTGGTAAGGGAGTATATCGCTTACTAAGTGAGGGTCTGGTCAATGATCTTGATGTCGAAACAGATTCTGAGACTGATACACTGGTAGCTCCTGACAGCTACTCTATTGATGATATTACAGCTGACGGATGTTTTTTACCTCAACCTAAGATTGAGATGGTACTTAAGCGTCTTCAAGCTAAGAAAAACATCATTCTACAAGGTCCTCCCGGCACCGGTAAGACTTGGCTTGCAAAAAGACTGGCCTTTGCGTTAATTGGCCAACGTGACGACAGTAAGATAAGAGCTGTGCAGTTTCATCCAAACCTATCCTATGAAGATTTTATTCGCGGGTGGCGTCCATCAGGCGAGGGCAAGCTGACATTGGTAGATGGTCCTTTTATGGAAGTGATTAAAACTGCCATAGATGATCCTGAGTCAAAATATGTCATCGTCATCGAAGAGATTAACCGAGGCAATCCGGCTCAAGTATTTGGTGAGATGCTCACGTTACTTGAGGCCGATAAAAGATCGCCAGATGAAGCGTTAGAACTGTCTTATAGAAAAACTGCTGGTGAACGTATTTATATACCTAGTAATTTATATGTCATCGGCACAATGAATATTGCTGACCGCTCGCTTGCATTGGTTGATCTGGCCTTGCGTCGTCGTTTTGCCTTTATCGATCTTGAACCGATACTTGGTAAAGCCTGGCGTGATTGGGTAAGAGATAAGAATGGTATTGACTCAGAATTCTTAGATAACATTGAGCAGCGAATTAGTGCTTTGAATGATGAGATTACTAAAGATCCTAGTCTTGGCGCTCAATTTCAAATAGGTCATAGTTATGTCACGCCAGCCGTTGGTATGAATATCACAGATGCTAAAGAGTGGTTCGTTGAAGTGGTAGAAACAGAGATAGGTCCTTTGCTGGATGAGTATTGGTTCGATGATCTTGAGAAATCTCGAAAAGCCCAAAAGCGACTGACTGAAGGCTTGCAAGTATATGCCAGTTAAAGAAGACATAGCTATAGAGTCCTCTGATGACGTTAACTATATAGGCAAGATACCTGTTCGTAATCTTTGGCTTCTTATGCTCTATGCGTCCGATATCTATAGAGAGCTTGATGCTGCGAATATTGAAGTCGAAGAGAACCCTGATGATATTCCAGACTTAATCGCCGAAATGTTTTGTCGACGGGTCGAACATCGCATTCAGCGTAACCTAAGTTATAGCTATCAGTCTCGTGATGCTGTGCTCAGTCGTGTACGTGGCAGAATAGACCTTATAGGTACTGAAAGAGGCAGGTTGCTTGAGCAGGGTAGGGTCGCCTGCCGCTTTGATGAGCTAACTATTGATACGCCGCGTAATAGATATGTCCGAGCGGCTCTTGAGGCTATCTCTAAAGTTGTTAAACGTAAAGATTTGGCTCATTGGTGTCGATCGCTAGATATACGTCTAAGACGAATGGGTGTCAGTCAAACACGCCCCAGTCGTAGTGAGGTATCAGTGGATAGGTTTGGGAGACATGATGCTGAAGATAAGCCAATGGTAACGGCTGCACATCTGGCGTTTAATCTGGCCTTACCAACAGAATCTAAAGGTACAAGGCAGTTGTCTTCAGCACAGAGAGACAATCTACCGTGGCTGCGCAAACTCTTTGAAAAAGGGGTAGCTGGATTTTATGCTACGGTTCTGTCAAATCAATGTTATAGAGTAAGCTCGGGGAAAGTGCTTAAGTGGCAAATAAGTGATAAAAGCTTAGGTATGGATAATATCCTTCCTAATATGAAGACGGATATCATCATTGATAATATTGAATCAGCACATCGCATCGTTATCGATACTAAGTTCAACTCTATAACAACAGATGGATGGTATCGAGATGAAACATTAAGAAGTGGATACCTGTATCAGATGTATTCCTACCTAAGATCTCAAGAGGACAGTAATGACCCTCTTAATGAGAATGCTAGTGGTCTATTTATTCATCCTTCGATAGGGGAAGATGTGAATGAGTATGTTGTTATTGATAACCATAAAATTCAATTTTCTACTGTGAATCTGGCAACATCTGCTGTGGGAATTCGAGAGCAGTTGTTAAAAGTCATCAGAATTAATTAAACTCAAACCCCAATATTAACAACATCACCTGAGAAAATCGGATTTCATACCTCAGCCTTTCATGCTATACAAGTAATAGTATGTAGGGGTTTTTAGACTCATCAGAGTAAATAAATCCATGGTATATGGAGATGTTATTGATATTTTGGACACCATGGTTTTTGGGGTATATGCCCCCTGCTAAGGTATAGTTTAAATTAATATTTGGTCTACTCTAGCATTGAATAATTCTTCGCTATCGATATTAATTTTAAAACTATACCTTAATAAAAATAAACTGCAGATCAAAATTTCTTAAAATTATAATCTCCCAAGTTAATGTCTACTGATTTGACAGCAAAGGTCATTACTCAAAAATCCTATTTACCAAAACTCGCAGGTGACCGTTTTATTTTTAGAGTCGTATTCAGCCCCTCTTTTTTCCATTTCACCCCAGTATTCCATGGTTCGAGTTTGAAAATTCGGCATAATGGTAGGTACAGTCGCAGTCGATGCAAACTTTAAAACAGTTTCACCCCCTGATGATTCAGGTATAAAGCTGAATATATACTCCTCTAGAGGCTGACTGCGGTAGGTAACGCCTTTATTAAAAATTACCCGGTATTCAGTGTATAGTCAATTCCACCTAAAAGTGTTATAAATTAATTATCAAATCCAATTGTTATTATAAAGACCATGACTTACTCACTAGATTTTCGCAAACAGGTACTAAAAAGCTTAGACGAGGGTATGACCTTTGCCGAGGCGGCTGAGTCTTATAATCTGAGCCCAACCACCATACAGAACTGGAAGCGGCGTGTTCATAGTAAAACAACCAGGCAAACCAAGCCCTATAAAATACCAGATGATGTGCTACTTAATGATGTCAAAGAGTATCCCGATGATTACCAGTATGAGCGAGCTCGTCGTCTAAACTGTAGTAAAACAGGCATTCATCATGCCCTAAAGCGCCTAGGCATCAGTCAAAAAAAAGACTTTAGAACATCCAAAAGCCTGTCCAATCAAAAGAGCGGCGTATCAGAATAAGCTTGAGCACTTTAAGCAGCAAGGCTACCCCATTGTATATATGGACGAAAGCGGCTTTGAGGCTGAAACCATTCGCTCTCATGGTTATGCACCGATTGGTAAACCCTGTATCGATAGCTACAACTGGCAAGGTAAAAAGCGAACCAACGTTATCGGTGCTCTCTATGAAAAGATGCTGTTTGCACTAGATTACTTTAAGCACAACATTAACAGCAGCATATTCTACAACTGGTGCAAACAAACCCTAATCCCAAGTCTTAAAACCAAATGCGTGATTGTGATGGATAACGCTCGATTTCATAAGAAGAAGCGCATTCAAAAGCTACTGAATAGGCATGGTCATCGTATTCTATGGCTGCCACCGTACAGCCCTGATTTGAACCCTATTGAAAAGAAATGGGCACAAGTAAAGTTTCTACGCCAAGGCTGGTTGGAAAACGACTTATCCAAGTTGTTTTATGATGTTTGTCCTAACCATAACAATTTTATTTTGAACTGACTATATGGTTCACCTTTTTTCATTTTCACATCTTTTATCATATTTCGATATTCTGATAACCACTGCGCTTTTGGCTTTACGAAATTGTCATAAGCTTTTTGGCCTCTGATGCTGTCTGTAAATGCTGTGTCTTTAGCAGCAATCTTTTTATAAGGTGGCTTTTCACCAGAACAAGCATCTTCCATCCAGCCAAACACATGAACCATATCATTGCTTTTGTAGCTGCTTATATTTTTAGAAGAGATGGGGGCGGCTAGAGTAGTAGTAGATAGTAGAGATGCAGTCGCTAATAAGGCCAAATAAGTTATAGATATGGATTTCATAATTGCTCCAGTAGATAAATGTTGGTAGTTAAAGTACAGAGTAAAGAACGTATTATATTCAAATACTTGTTATGAGATGCTGCTAATAAATTCATAAGGTACGCAGAAAGCAGTGTCTTTTTTGATGTATTTGAAACATTGTAAAACATCAGAAAAGTTAGGACTTTTCTTTTCATAACGGTTTTCTATTTCTTTGTCAGAGATTTTTTTAAATGTTTTATGATGTAAATTTACAATTTCTGCTGCTTTACCATTTACTGAAATAATTTCTTTTAAATTTTGGAGGTTTCCGTTTTTATCAAAATCAAACGTAGCATTATTGACGGTACGATAAGTACTACCATTAGGCAGTTTAAAATTTAGTTGGCTAATTGCATAACTCATACTTCCTCCTACTGCGCCATCGTAAGTACAAGCTTTTACGATAGCCTTCTTTTTACTAATAGAATCAACGGTGGTGCATTTGGTACTACCATTAACATCACCCATGCTAGCAATAGCGTTAATAGAAAGTAATAATAATGGAGTAATCATCAGTATTTTTGTTAGCTTCATAAATATATCCTTTTGTGAGTTTTAATTTCAGACAAAGTAAATGAGTGCCTTGCTGATGAGTTGATTATAGCGTCTAAAATACCGGTTATTTTCTTAACTGACGAACGGTTGCTAATCGAATTTGAACTTCTAAAGCATATCCCCGTTTTTAGTATAGTTAGATGAATGTAAAACTGTTATGGATTTAAACGCGCTACTGGTATAAATTTTACTTGCATGCTGCGTTCCCAGAGGCTGCGCAACCTACGTTTAAAAATAGCATCCCAGTAGCGCGATGACATTTTTAGAGTGTATCGACTATAGTTAAGGCTATTAGTCGGTTTCAGAGCTTAAGAGGTTAAGAATAAAAATACTAAAGTAAAAATTCAAACCCCAAGACCCCATCTTTGAGCTCATCATCTAGTAAAATCCTACAAAATAATGACCTATTAAAGCTATGTTAATTGTGGCTTTAATAGGTTTTTTGTGCTTAAAATAATCTGAAAGATTTAAAATCCATAACCATTATCCAATTTTGAGCCCCAAAACATTAAAGCGTTTAACACCCAAGTCATTACTGGAAAAAATGAATTATAATCACTATTTAATTATAAAACATGAAAAATATTAATCTTAAGCCAATAAAAAAACTTATAGTCCTAGGCAAAAGTAATTTGCTTATACATCGCTATGCTGAGAAGTCTTTATTTGTTTAGCAGATATTTGAACCCGAGGCTACCTACATTAATATGGAAACCCCGATATTAACAGCATCACCTAAGTAAATTAACAAATGAGTAGAAGTGGATAATTCTATAGTACCTATAGGTTTGTAGTGATATTCAAACCCCGAGTTTGTACTTTGCACCTGACAAAAATATAAAATGTAAGAACCTCTTACAGCTATATTGATTATGGCTTTAAGAGGTTTTTTTGTGTTTAGAATCATTTTAACTATCTAATAGAATTGATTTTTTTGCGATATTAAGCCCCACAACACTAAAGCGTTTGACACCTATATGTTTATTGGATAACATGAATTATATTCACTATTATTTTATATATGATGAAAAATAATAAAATTAAGGTTGGGCAAAAACTTGCCAATCCTAGTAAGGATGATTTGTATGTACATCCGTATGCTAAAGCCGCTTTATGTGTTTGGCAGAGATTGAGACCTAAAACGACTTATATCAATATGAAGTTTTTGGATAATTTCTACCGTCCACCCCTGCGCTTGGTTGATGGAGGGGACGATGCTTTTTATTTCTTTAATGATTTCCAAAGAGTCGATCAGGTTTTAAGGTTCGAGAATGATAGCGATCACCCATGCTTAATAATCCCTGAAAGTATTAAAGATGTTCAGCAGCTCGCATGGATGGAGGTTATAAACTTGATGTTCTTGAAAGGTATTCACCATCCTGATTTGTTTAAAGCACTTAAATGCACTGCACCTCAAAGTGTGATATGCCAGCTCATGGGGGTTAGGCAACTGACTGTAAAGGAGTATTGCCATTTTGCAGGTATTAGCCAGAGTAGTTATGAATATCGCCAATGTAAGTTTGCACTAGAAGATCGAGTTCTAGGTATTCCTCAAAGTATGAGCTGGTTGAGTGGTGCACCCTAATGAATATAAAGCAGTTTGATAACAGCGAATTACAAACGGTTTTAGATCGTCTAGTGCCACTTGATTCACCGTACTTTATAAAAATACAAAGTCTGATTATTAATACTCTTTATATTAATCCAGGCTTCTGCCTACATATTGGTGAGCAAGCCAGCCTAGATATGCCAGTATTTACATCGTCTGAATGTGAAGCTATCGCCAGGAAAGTCGTCAAAGAGAAAAAAATTGAGAATTGGGCAGTCACTTATATGCTGGTCTTGTTTTACCAGAGGTATGGTCAAGCACGTAGGGATGATGAAGCATGGCAGTTTATGAGTGCATATCTGCAAATAATCATTATGATTGCTATACGTAAGGATGAACACTCTGTAAAAGTCGGTCAGCTAAGTGTGCGTCTAAGGATGGGGTTGAAGCCTAATAACCCACAAGCTGAGATTGTTAAAAAACTGATTGATATCCATGCTCAACATGTTTCACTGACGAAGGCACTAGCAGCATTACGCGTATATGAAGCTAAGATAAGAAGTGATGAAGAGTCAGGCAAAGTGGTTAATCAAAAGTTGGCTGGTAAAATTGGTCAAATAAGACTTGCCTATGAAGTAGTTGCAGAGAACAAAGCGTTTGTAAGTAAAACCTATACCAGCTCACAAAACAATGAGCTTAGTAAAGAACACACTAATAAGCGATACCTTAATAGTGCTGATGAGCCAATACGAGTCACAATATTTGGTAGACCCCATAAAAATGATAACGTATCGGACGCTGAGAATATTGCTGATGATGACCCGCCTGCGCTCTTAGATAATGATTTTAAGCCTTCCAGTACAACCGCTAAATCCTCAGAATTACAGCAATGGAAGCTAAAAAATAAATATCGACATGCCCGCCGTAACCAGTTTCATTTTCCTACTAATTTACGTCAACTAAGTCTACTGAGCTATCAGATGTTATTTGCTCGGGTGTGGCAGCTTTTTGGCGTTGTCAGCTATAAACAGCGTCGGGTTTATGCCGTTATATTACTATCAATGCTAAGTGGTCGGAAGGTCCAAGACGTGATTTATGAGCTGGCATTGGATAAAAGTCAGCGCAAGTGGTTGAGTCATGAAAGCGGTTCGGCTGCTGATAGTTATGCTATGAGTAATACTATTAACGTAACTTCAAATCGTAGAAGCCACTTATTGCCACATCGTCAAAGCCATGATAATGAATTTAAATTACCTCTGCCAGCGAGGCTACAAGCAGTTATTGAAAATAAGTTTTCGGTGGATGGCGATGAAGTGTCTGAAGTGCTGGCAAGCTTGAAAGTGCAACTAGAGCTATCGGTGTTATCAAATCAGCATATTGACGTTTGTTTATATACAGTTATAAAGAATGAGCTGCAAGAGCCATTACATGCCGACATGATTACTGGAGTTGATGTGAAACACAGCTCGCCCTTGTACTACACCAGTATTGAGACAATAAGCTTAGAGAAGACTTACTACAGCGCCATACAACTATTGACCGAATACTGTACTGCGGACAGCCAAGGTGAGCTACGACAGCTTAGTATGTCTAGCACGAAAAGCAATCGTTATAAAAAATATATTGGTAGTGACATGACTTTAAATATTGATATCTGCCAAAGATTTTTTGATGAGCTTGCTGAAGCAACTGAGAGTTATAACGGTCGATTAAAGCGGAACGTAAGCATAAGGCAGGACCGTTATATTGAGCAGTTTAATGCTTATGGTGTCTGGTTATGGCACATCATCTTTATTCAGACTGGGATTAGACCCGTAAAGCATGCGCCTGGGCTTTTAAATCAATTTGATTTTAGGCAAAGGCTGTTATGGGTGTCGGATAAAGAAGAGCGTCAGGGACAAGGGCAGGGAAGGCTTATTCCTCTTAGTGATTTCTTAATCACAGCGATTCAAAATTATATTAAATATATCAAGCAATTTGCGGTCATGCATAATTCTATATATCCCAATGACCAATTTCCTATAAATAAAATTTTGAACTCTAGTCAGCCACTCATTCAGCTATTTAGCCAAAATCCCAAAGGCTTTACCGGTATTAAACCTAGTAAGGTTCGCTATCAGATAAAACACTTTTTTAGTCACCAAGACAACTGGCTTAGACATCAATTACGCTCACTACTAACGAATAGGTCCCCTGAGCATTTGATCTGCGCCCTATATGGTCATGAACATCCAGATCAGGAGGCTATGCATCCCATGTCGTCATTATCCATTAATGAGCTAAAAGCGTTATCCGCTGACTTAGAGAAAGTTGCAGTTGAGCTTAACCTACGACAAGTTGAGGTGAATATATATGGATAATGCCGTTGCTCATCAGTTAAGAGAAGAAAATAAAAGCAAGAGTCATGAGAGTATCAAAAATGAGGCAAAATTTTTGATAGCTTCGTATGTTGATGACAATCACATACTCACAGGAACAGACCTAACTGAATACTATCAAACCATTGGTAGCATACTTGAGGTGCATTTTGATACTGCGCATAGCTATCACTTAGCCAGACAAGGATTTTTAGAATACATACGGAGTTATAACAAATCTCATGAACTGAGTATGGATGAACCAGTTGTGCCAGTCATAGCAGAGCGTGATCATTTAACAATATCCTATGATTGGATGGTAAGTGGTGCTCAAGTAAGCCTTGCTAGCCAGCAAATAATTGAGATATGGCAACGGAAAAGAAGGTTCTCAAACAATGATTTGATTGAGTCAGTGCTCTACTGTAGCGTGATGTATGGGGGATTGAATGACATAGATGTGTTAAAAGCACTGTATCAATGGCTCCTAGGCGAACGTGACATATATCAATTGCAGCTACCAGCAACTGATGAATTACCAGATTCAGGTGTCAGCAGCGAGAGTTTGGCGCTAATCTTGCTCAGTATTGATGATGACAATTACGGTTGTTCTTATACGCAAAGTCATACCTCAGAGGATGTATCTGCTACAAGCTTACAGCGCTATGTAGAGTACATACCTGATGATATGACACTTTGCTTTTTATACGCGCTAAAAGATAAAAAGTTAAAAAAAGAAGATGTGAAGTCGTTTGAAATCATTATTAATGAGATTTGTAAGAAGCTAAAACTACAAAATAAAGATAAAAGTAAACCATATTTATCACAGTTAATAAAATACGCTGACTATCATTGGCGGCAGATGAAGGGGGGCGATATAGACACTGCACTGGCTATGGTTAGACAAGGAAAGATTAAAACGACGAGCTTAACCACAAATAAGCTTATTAGTTATAATCAAGAGGTGTTTAAATCAAACCCACAGCCGCTTACTTGGTCCGAGTTATTTATAGTAAGCTATTCAGGATCAGACAAAAAAAGTACCAATAGTAGGGAGTATCCAAGCTTTAGCAAGAATCTGATTAAAGAGGTTCAAGATGCCCTTAAAGGCAGTAAAGCATCCGCTATTATACAAGTAGAGCTGTTACAGCAGGAGTTAACCCAACCCAACGCCATGCGTCTTTTAGGATGGGTAAAGAGCTTATTGAATGATAGCAGTAACAGGTTAGATACCATCAGTAAATATCTGGGATGTATTGGTCGCGATTGGCTGATGCTAACAATGGATGAGAATCTTGATGAATGGTCTGACGAGGACTTTGAAGCTGTATATGAGGAGATCATTCAAAGTAAGATTAAGGATGGAAGAAAGCGGTCTATTTTGAACAAAAACTCAGGCTTTGGTGAAGACAATCTAGATACAGACGATGATTTAGTTGGCTGTGCAGACGATGTGATAAGTCAATGTAGTTTCAATGGCTTAAAGAATGAGCATATAAACAAAAACAAAGTTTCATATCTGGATAAGCTCAAAGATACTCAAAAATTTACTTACGGCAGACTACGAGCTTTCCATAATTATCAGCGAGAATCCTATAATGCGCCGTTTGTGTATTTCCCATGGGGTAATAAACGCCAAGTGGTAAATGCGAACATGATATCGCCTCGGATATATCATGCGATGAAAGAGTATTTGGTCAATTCGGGCTTAGACGATGAGCAGAAAGACCTTTGCTTAGTAGTGTTAAGTCTTGCGTATCGAACAGGGTTGCGAATTAAAGAACTTATCGGTGTTAAAGTTCGTGATATAGCTGACATCTATATTGATGAACATGGACAACGAATAGAGCAGCCGCAAATATGGTTAAGACCAAATCGCTATCGGAGATTGAAAAGTAGCAGCGCAAGCCGCCTTATACCCATTAACTGCCTACTTAAGAAAGACGAGTTAAAACAATTTACTCAGTTATATCGTCAGCAGAAAAGGTTGAAGCGTCGTTACTTGTTTTCTCAAGGTTCAGGTGATCAGCCGTTACCCAGTGTGATTTTCAGTAATCTCATGAAGTTAATTTGGGACAGATTGCTAGGAGAGCACGATTTCACATTTCACAGCTTTAGGCATACTGCGATTAGTCAGCTGGCGTTAGTACTAAGTAAGTCGCCATTGGCACAGGTGATGACTGATTATGATAATGAGCAGTGCGAAAAAGTAATAAAAGGGGTCCTTGGCTATCACAAGGAACAAGGATCCTGGTTTGGACTGGCCAGCTTTGCAGGACATTTAACGTGCGACACAACCTTCGAGCATTATATTCATACTGCTCATCTGCTGGCAGGGGATCGGCTGAGTAATGCTTGCTTGGAGCTACCTATAACAGTTTTAGAGTTAATAACAGATCTAGATTACTCTGCTATCTATAGACAAGACAAAACTGCTTATGATGCAACGACAAAGACTGTGCAATTAAATAAGATAAGACCATATTTCCTTAAAAAAACGGCTGTTAATAAAACACCATTATTTAAGAATGCAGATGAACCTGATAGCAATGCTAGCCAGCCACTGTTAAATAGTAGTTTGAATGAATTGAAAGAGTCGAATACAAATTCAATTTTTATTCACCCTAAATATGCGGACGTCATAGGTTTTCTAGAGGAGCTGCAGGAGTTAAAAGAAAATTCTCGAGATGAGCTGTTACCTGAAGTTGCTATTAGACATGGTATAAGTCTAAATAAATCTAAATGTTTATACCTGCGCGCTAGTCAGCTGTTCGACGATGACAGGCTATTACTAGGTAGGCCTAAAGGTAGTAAGAATCAGGAAGTAATCATTAGAGCATTAGATAGGGCATATCAGATGTCTATAAAGGATCCTGAGAAGTTGAGAGTATTTATTGAGATATTTGCGCATAAGCATAACTTAAATAACTCATCGATCCATTTTGGTATTAAGGAGACCCAGATTGAGATGCTACAGAGTTTTATGCTAGTAGGTTGTCAGCTTATTGATGCCAATCATTGGCAAGTTAGGACATATAGTGAGCAAGTTGTAAGTGATGTTAAAAAAGACTTAGGTCTGAACAGCTCAATACGTGTCGGTGCACGTGAGAGTTTTCATGGCTATGAGGTAAGGGTAGTACAGAAAAAACGTAAACACTCTGACAAAAACTTGGCTACCACTAATCACTATTATGCGTCATCGGGAGTGCTTAAATATCTAGGGTATCTTTTGATTGTGTTAATTAAACATGATGATAGCTAGTTAACAATCATTATCGTTGCAAGTAGCAGCTATGAAACAATTAAGTTCGAGTAATTAAATTATTTAGGTTTATTATGTGAATCAACATCTAAGCTATCTAGCTCAGACCTATATTCTTCAATTACAGACTCCGCTGTATCTATAAAAACAGTCAAGTTTTGAATACGTTCCTCTATGTTTTCGATTTTATCTGTTTCTGCTGTCTCATCATCATAAAAGTTGCTTAGGTAAGATTCTGGGGAGTTGTAGTCTTTGATAGACTCTATAAGCTTTACAATTTCATCATTTTTCTCAGCAGTATCATTAAGATACTCTAAAACACAGTGTGACATAACTATCTTTGATGATTTGTCGATGGCTAACAGTTTGTCCTGCCATTCCGTTTCGCTAATCCCAAGTGTATCTGCACTATCATAGGGGTTGAAGAATGAACTAATAGGTATGATGGACTGAGTACCTATCTTTTCTAAAGCATTTATAAGAGTCTGGTTTTTCTTAAATAAACTATCCTCGTCAGCTAAATGGTATCTTAATCGCCAAAAATCTAAGATTAAATCTTTAATTTCAACCTGAATGCTTTTTTTATTCTCCAAATCTTCGCAAGATTTTTCCTTGTAAAAGAGTTCTGTTAAATAATGGAGCATCCATCTTTCTAAGGTGTTAGTAGAGTTTTCCAGTTCATATTCTTTTATGAGGGTTTTGCCTAACTGTTCTAGGGACTTAGTATCCATACAATTCGCCATCCTTAGTGATTAAATAGACCTTCTTACTATCAGGGATATATCCTAACTCTTTATAATACTTTTCATCTTTTCCATATCTCGAATGAAGTCTATGCTTAACTGAAAGTGATACTATTAAGTTCATGTCTAACACTTTAAGTAGATTGATAAGGAAGTTTTTAGAAATCAGCATTTTAGTACCGCTGGAATGTTCTTCATTACGGGAGAGTAGACGACCCCAGTAAGACGTTCTAATAACTTCATTACCATGTTCATCACACCAAGTCTTACCAAGTGAGTCGCAGGTTAGATTCATAAAATCTATAATACTGTTAGTAGGCTTTAGATTTCTATACTCAATAGATGCTGACCAAGGGTCTTTTTCAAAAATGGTACTATCAAAATATTCAGCTTCTGACAGAAGTGGCATTAATTTAAACTCACCATTATCGATATTAAAGCCATCGTCTTGTTTTGGTAAACAGTAATCACTAGGGTCTATGTAAGATTTCAGAGAACGTAATAAAGCAAAAGATGTCTTCGGAGCTACTAAGCTTGCACGCATATAGAAGCTTTTTTCTTTTCTAGAATACACTTCTGTCCAACCACCCCATATGGGTAACCAGGCATTATCAAAATTAAAATGTTCATTAAAGTCGCTCGATGAGACACTGTACTCCCAGCTTGGACTATTCTGTTCAATATCCTCATGCCACTCTGATGTTTGTTTAGGCGTAGGGTCTCTATAGTCTGATAGCCAAGCACCATCTAGCAAAGAAAAATCATATTTTGATAGCCAAGAAGAAAAGGTGTCCCAGTCTTGTTGAACTAAAGGCTTTTTATCCAATAGTAGATCTGTAGCAATCATAAGTGAATGATAGTTTCTATAAAAATCTAAGTCTTCTACTTCTGGTGCTGAGCCATGACTATGATTTGTGGCTTGCCAATCGTATATTGAGAATGAGTACCTAGTATCTTTTAACTTATTTAGACTATTGAATACATTATCTTTGCTAAGCGATACTTCGTAATAGGCATGTTTAGCATATAAACCGAAATATCTGCCAAGAGGATCGATCCAATAAGGCCCAAAATCAATACCAAATGAATCTACTTCAGATTTATCTATATCCTGATATTCATCTAAATTAACATCTTCCTTAGCTATAACTTCAAACCTTGAAAATCCAATCGACTCATATATTTCTATTTCATTCGGTGTCAAGTGAATAAGACCATGTCTATATAGGCTTAAAAGAATTTTAGCTGAATATAGACGTATTAATATATGAGGTTGTTGGGAATTGGTATTAGATTTAAAGAAGTCAGTATAGGGCGCTATTGCGCTGGCATGTTCGTTAGAGACTCTCAGAAAAGCTGCGAGCAACCATTGAAGAGCGGTATAACCGTAGTAAAGAAAGCGGTTATCTATAAAAGCTTTATTGGCCTCTATATCTATCTGGCTTACTAAAGCGTTTAATATAGGTGTTTGTTGGAGTTCACCAAGCACTTTAACCGCGTGAGTATTCTGCCAACGGGTATAAAGAAACGGTGATGCTAATCCTGAAATAAGATATCCTGCATAGGCTTCTTCAATAGTATCTGGCGGTGTTAGGTAGGTATTCCATTCACCATCCGATATATCGTCCGATAAATCTTTTTCTAATAACGTCAAACCATATTGTAATATATCTTTCGAATCTTCAGGATCGATGATTTTACTAATCATACTCACCATATTAAATAGTTGATCACTATTTAACAGTTCAGCACTTTCTGAACGCCCTAATAAGACCTGTCTGAGCAACTCACTTTCTGGAAGATTAGAGATTGAACTCATTAAGGCAATTAACTGTAAGTCACCGTAACGAAGACTTATATAAAGTTCTAATGCATGCCTGCGACAGTATATTTTAAACTGTTCGGCAAAGCATTCTCTTACAGCATGACGTTGCTTCCATTTGTTAGGTATTGTTTTTAAGATAAAGCTCAGTGTGTATAATCCGATTTTTGGATCATTTAAAAGTGATGTTATATAGTCATAGATGAATGCATTGGATAGTCTTTTATGTAGCTCACTATAGTATTCTTCATCTAATGAACCATATTTTTTAGTACTCAAATATCTATCTTGGGCTGACTGATAATCGTATTTGCTATCTAGTTGATCATGGATAAAAAATTCATCCCAGTCTATATTCTCGACTGTGGAACTAAAATCATCATTGGAATTACTTGGCTTTAATTCATCAGGCTCGTAAGTTTCGAAAAACCGCTGTATTTCTGCTATCTCTAGCCCATAATCATCGTATAGCTTTTTAAGTAACGCTCTATTGCTTTCAGATGGATTAGGTATAATCTGATATTGGTAAACTATAAGAATCAAAGCTCTTTGAAAATTACTGTCTAACGTATCGAATTGAATACTTTCTAGTATCTCTTTTAAATAAGAGCCTGTTTCAAAGCAAAGTATGGAAAGAAGTGCTAAAGGTGAGATAAGTTTGTGTTGTAATAGCTTTTTTCCAATTGTATTGATGACTAGTTCGGATTCTCCAAATTGTCTATCACGCCATCTGCTCGCGATAGCTAAAGCTGAATTAGGATGTATATCAGCTAGTGATTTAACCGTTGCATCCCAGTTAAAATGATCTTCATATATATATTTATAAGTAAGTTCAGCACAACGAGAAAATCTATAAGCTAATTCGGGTTGTTCACTATAAACGAGTCCATTTGTATTTGAGGCATGATAAATTAAAGCCTCCCAGCGAGAAAGGTTTTCGTCGCCAATATTGCTACTGACTTCGATAGCTTTAATAAAATATGATTCAGCCTGCTTGGGATCCAACGGTAATATAGCTCTTGTAACTTGTACAATATCATCCAGTATTTCATTAGCATTAACTTCAGATGTAATTGCTCTGTTGAAATTCTGCTGACTAAACTCGTAAGCGAAGTCTTCAAGTTCAAAATGTTGACAGCATATTTTTGTAAACTCATTAAGGGTTCTAGGAAGTAATCTAATTTCTCTAACATTTATATATTCAAATAAATATTGGGTCAACTGCTTTATGTTCTGTTTGTTAGCAATAATAATTTTAAACCATGCCCAAGCAATATCTTCTACCATACTACGATTAAAGCGATATTCATCTACTTTAGGTAGGTTTAAATCATTTAAAACGATATTAAGCGACTCTTCAATATTTGAAATTGTTGATGTAGATACCAGGCTATCGGCTAGTAAATTATACCAAGGAATTAATTTTTCAATATTATATTTAATTTCATTAAAATCAGATGAACTATTAGATTGTTTGATTTTTGCTTCAGTGTCTTCGTTAATAATGTCATCTATTGTTAAATCGCTAGCTTGCCACTTAGCTGATAATGCATAGGCAAGCATATATATTGATTTTTCATAGTGACTACGAGTATCTTCAAGTTCATAAGGGAGTCTAGTTGGCATATAACGAGATAATACATCTGAGGCAGTTATGTTATTACAGACTCCAGACCTATAACAGGCAAGTAGATAGTTCGTTATGGTATTCAAACTTATAGGTTTAATACCATCTTCCAATTTAATTAAAACACCGTTGCGACTTATAATCTTGAAAGATCTTGATAAATACTGCTTAGGAATACCATAGTTTTGTTTTACGGCTTCGTTCACTATACCTAATGTGAAATAAATGTTATTGCTGGCATGTTCTAACATAGACTTTAAATCTGATAGTCTATTATGTGCTAGAAATTCTTGAGCTACGTAAGTTGCCACAATATAGGTTAAAGACTTTGGCTTCCATCTATTTAGCCAAGCTAAGCTTTTTTCAGGACCATGTATATTAAAATGAGCAATAAATAGTCTTGAAATATCTTTTTCGTCAAATCCTCTCTGATACCTTTCATCTACGGGTTGTTTAAGCCAACTATGAAGCCAGTCTTCAGCTACTCTAAGTTTACTTCTAGCCTCACTTAATAAATTTGGCTTATATGAGAGCAGCTGTGCTTCGCAAGCAAATTTCGCACCTTCCCATTTATCCTCTAAAGTAAAAATATTATTCGCTATTAATTCTTGTAACTGGTTATCATCAAAAAAAACTGTGGCTAAGTCCAAATTATCTGCTATTAAAACATTCTGTCTGGTTTGAGCGGCACTTTCACCTCCAGCCATTAATGACAGTTTAGCAACATCAACTAATCTATTAAGCTTAATGCCTGCTTTGATTGCAAATTGAAGCCGTTGTACTTCAATTTGTCTTCTCTCTAGTGAGGAGGTCTCAGGGAGGAGTTTAGAGTTTAAGACAGCATCAAAAAGATCTTCATATTCTTCAGCCTCAAGCATTAGCTGTGGTAAAACTGAGGCGACATAATGTGAGTCGCTAACCAAAGGTTTGAGTGTAGTGATATAAGCTCTAAGTTGTAGACTGTCTTTAGGGTGATAATTGTCTCTAAACCAAGTTTCTGTTGGTTCATCAATAAATTGGATATAGTCATCCAGTAACCGAATAGGATGTCCGCCAATATCTGCGATAAAGCTTCTGATTTGTTCCTCAGGGACCTGTGATATTTTTGCGAGTACCTCGACAGGTAATAAAGGTCTAAGAATCGCAATTGACTCACATAGCTTGTCTATTTTGGTGCTCTCACTAAAGTTATTCTCTTTAATATTATTGATAGCTGCTTCTAATAAATCACTTATAGTATCTTCGATGCTTTTAGGGTTTGTACCGAAAAAGCGTAGAGTTTCCGTTAAACTTTGACCTTTAGCCAAAGCGATGTTTTGAATACGTGGATTTTGAGATGTTAACCTGTGGAATTCTGATACATCTTCAGGCAACACTTGATCATAGTATTTTTCTAAATGCTGTTTAGTCTCTTCAAGAGTAAAGGGATTTAAATTAAGAATTCTAACTGCTGAAGGTGCATCAAGTAAGGTTAATCTGTAGGGTCTACAGAAACTAATTAACTTAACATTATCAGGAAAAGATTCTTTGATTAAGTCTTTAATGAAAGACCTTGCTTCCCCAAACTCTTCAGCTGCCATTTGGGCGTTATCGGCAGCATCAACGACAATTGAAATTATTGCATTAGAATTAACATGTTTAATCTTTTGTGACGCTTGATCAACCCGTGATAAGAATGCTTTGATATAGTCAGAGTTTGTAGCAGAAGAAGTTGGAATTAAAGGGTAACATAGCCCTCGCGCAGCTAGTTCATTAGCTATTTGAACCAAAGCTGTCCTGTGAGTATGTCTTAAAGTTGAGGTGTTTCTATAAGATCCATCCCCAAAACAATCGTAAACAATAGAGATTGAATCTTCAGGTAGGTATTCATGAATGTGAGAAGCAAAGATAGTTTTGCCAACACCACCTTCTGCTTGAATTATAAAAACATTGAAATTATCATCAATAATCTGGCTAGTAAGTTGTTGCTCTTGCTCACGTTGAATAGGGTTCTCAACTATCTTAATTAGATTTTTCACTGGAAATAGAGCGTCTTCATTCGTATTAAGCGCTCTTAAAACGTCGATTTTATTAATAGAGCTGCTATTTTGACTTTCGCTTAACGCCTTTCTCGTGATTAGCTCTTTTAAACTAATAGGGGAGTGTGCGTCAGAACCAGCGAGATAAGTTGCGGTTTCTGAGGTAAGAATATTACGTTGTTCCCAGTAATCGTCAGCAGTGATATCAAAAGTTATTAATTTACAAAAGTCAGAGAGGTTGTGACCGTTTAAGCCTGTATATAGCTCAAGCTTTCTCTGATTAGTCAGATTAGTAGAGTGCCCTAAAGCTACTTGTTTGATACTCTCATGAAAGCCTTCATTGATAGATCTGTTCGATACGAATATAAACTTGAGCTTAGCTTGGGCTGATTCTTTACCAATAACCTCAATAAGAGCTTTGTAGCGGTCGCTGAAACCTTTTATCGTATTTCTTAGTTTACTTGGGTCAAAAGGAGTTTCCTTACTTTTCGTCGTATGCTTTAGCTGATAATATTTTATGCTATCAGCTGTCGCAAAACTTTCTCCGCCATAATATTCAGCGACGTCAACCACATATTCTCCATCAGAAACATGCTGGTCACCTAGCTCAACAGAAGAGACTCCTTCTATCGTTATTAGCTTTAATTTGGAATCGGACTGTAGCAGTAATAAAGCTCTTCTTGATGCCCATAAATAGTGAAACTGGTCACCATCACGGCTTGTTCTGACTAAATCAGTTGACGACATTTTAAAGAACTCTTTTTGGGATTTTAGTAGGTTAGTAATATTTACTGATTATTTCAGCTTGTGTCAAGCCAGCATGCTTACAATAGAAAGACTCTATTGAATTTGAAGCGTCTCTTAGTTGCCGCTGTGACACTTGGATATATTGTAGGGTAACATCATCGGTTGATTTAGCTTCACGGTGATTGAGCAAGCGTTTAAGGACTGGATAGCTGATGCTTGAGTTATTAGCTACCGTTCCAAAAGTGCGGCGCAAATCATGTGGTGTAATATACAAGTTTGTTTGATTACTTATGGCCTTATAACTACGGCTTAAATCTTTTATATGGTCATCGCTAGCTTTCAAGTTGCTCGGGAATACCCATTGCTTGCCAGCGCTTAATCTGAATCTTTCTTCAAGCAGAGCTTGTAAGATATCACTAGTAGGCATATGATAATTAGAACCATTTTTTGTAGCTTTGAATACTATCCTGCCAGCTATAAGGTCGACGTCAGACCACTTTAAGGGCTGCGCTTCATTTAAACGCACACCAGTGAACATAAAAAGTAGCATGATATCTCGTGCATTATTGCTATGGGGCGCTTGCAGGTGTGAGCTTCTATCAACATAATTTAAAAGTGTTTTGAGATACATACCTAAATATTCTTCTTCAACATGTTTAGTACGCGGCTTAATTATATTCCAATCTTTCTTGGCGTTAAGTATGCGTACTGGTTGCTCTTTAATTAAAAAGTCTTCGTTATCATCTAAAAAGCTATCACGACAATAATTCCAAACTGACCTTAGAGCTCTCATAGTTGCGTTAGCCTGAGCTTTACTATGCTTGCTTATCTCTTTATGCTTATCACTTATCATTGACTTAGATATATCATTTAAAGATATATCTAGCCAATCATCTAGCTTGTTTAGTATTTGACCATCATAAGTGTCAATAGTGCCTTTAGCTAAGCTAGTCTTTGCTGATTTAAAGTAGGTATATGCATCTCTCAGTGTTGGTACATTATTGGTCTTATCTTTCGGCTCTTCCAAGACCTCATGAAGCCCGTCATAAACATGCAGACCTTTTTTTATATTAGCCATCATTATGCTGGCTTTTTCACGTGCTTCGGTTAGCGTAATCAAGTGCGTTTCTTCCACTTCATCTCTATATAGCTTTCCGTTAATACGCTTATGTAATGTATAACGTTTGGATTGTTTGCCCACACGTAGCGCAAAACCAGTTAACACATCGTCCATATAGATTTCAGTACCTTTAGCGGTATAGTCTACTGAATCTATAAATTTTTTGGTAAGTTTAACCTTCATATATCACCCATGCAGCAGTATATAACCATAGTGTTAGTAGTATCATACTTTAATTACTATAAGGGTCAAAGTATCAAGATAGTATCAAAAAACCAACTAAGTCCATGCGTTCGCATAAATTTTAGACAATAAAAAACCCTTACAAGTCAATGACTGTAAGGGTTTGAATATGGTGGGCCCAGTAGGACTTGAACCTACGACCAAAGGATTATGAGTCCTCTGCTCTAACCAACTGAGCTATGGGCCCTAACGTTAGACGCACAATGATACCTGATTTTTTGAATTTTTCAAGTAAAAGATAGCAAGTAACCAATAAATTTTTAATCGGTTTAAAAGCGGATTAAAAGCCACTACCAGCCAAAGTCAGGCTACGCCCCCCATCGATTGTGATAATTTCACCTGTGACATAATGCGCCTGTACCAAGTACAGTACACTATGAGCAATCTCCTCAGGTTTGCCGATTCTTTGCATAGGGATTGAGTCGATAATATTGGTTTGTTGTACTTCATCCATGGCTTGGTCGCCATTGGGGTCGGGTAAGATATTGACGCCAGGTGCAACACCATTGACGCGTATGTCTGGTGCCAGCTCTAACGCTAGCGACTGAACCATCATTCGATGCGCAGCCTTTGCCATGTTATAGACCGTATAATTGTTAAACGGTCTATCATGCGCGTGAATATCCAATAAGCTGATAATACAGCCTTGCTGATGTTTGAGATAGGGCACTAGCGCTTGGCTCAATAGTAAAGGCGCCTTGGCATTGGTTAGAAGTAATTCATCCCACTGGGTATAATCAATGTTACCAAGCGGGCTTGGGTAGAACCGTGACGCATTATGTACCAGTACATCTAGCTGTCCAAAGGCTTCTATGATATTTTTAACAAAATCCTCTAACGCTGCACCATGATTGACTACTGCCAAATCCGCAACAATAACCACTGCGCTATTAGCACGGCTTTTGTTAAGTTGGTCAGCTAAGCTATTAGCTTCTTTTTCGCTACGATGACAATGAATAATGACACGGTAGCCTTGAGTGTGCGCTGCTCTGATAATTGCCGCACCGATGCGCTTAGCGCTACCGGTTACCAGCATCACCGGAGGTTGGATGTCAGTATTCTTTGATAGCAGAGTGTTAGGTTCTTGGTTCATAGTGACAATGTTTTTTAAAATGTTTTTTAAAATGTTTTTTAAAATGTTTTTTAAAATGTTTTTTAAAATGCTTTTTAATAGGTGTCATGCGCTTGTAAGTGTTCAATTCTGCTTTGACGTAAGGCTGCTCCGATGGCTGGCCCTTTAAGATCTGGTGCAATATCTGTCATACCGATTGCATGAAAGCTATTTAGTGCTAGCATCATCTGACGGTGCTGTGTTGCCAGCCGTAAGACGTGACTGCACACAAGGAGCTGTGACAGCTTATCTGGCTCTTTATGAGCACCACAAGCTTGTATAAGGTCAATCTTTTTGGCAGCGCTCAGACTGTTTATCATGCTCAGCGTTTCGGCTTGCTGAGCGAATAGGGTAGCGAACTGCGTATGCGCTTTGGGTACTTTAGCTTTATTACCGATATCATTGATATTTTTTATAGCCGTTGATAGGTGAGAGTTAGACTCCGCGTTTTCACTATGAAATAGTGACGGGGTCAGGCTGACCATTAACAGTGCCCAACGCTGTGGCAAGTTTAGGCGCATTTGGCCTGCAAAATATAATGCTGTCTGAACCGTCTCTCTTATATGCGTATTATTCCAAGCCCCATGTAATGGCGCAAAATACTCGGTAAGTGCACCGATATCAAACAATTGCTGCCAGTATACTTGCGGTGATAGTTGCATCGTTGCACGGCTTGACTCTTGCCAGATACGCTCCGCACTCAAATGAGCAAGCTCTCCTGAGTTGACTAGTTGACGCATTAGGGTCAAGGTGTCTTCCGCAATGGTAAAACCCAAATTATAATAACGCCCGTAAAATCGAGCCGTCCTCAGCACTCGTAATGGGTCTTCGCTAAAAGCGTCAGATACATGACGTAACGTTTTGTTCTCTAAATCTTGTAACCCACCGTAATAGTCAATGACTTCGCCACTGATGGGGGTGTCATCAGCGAGACTAGTGACCTCTATAGCCATCGCATTGATGGTCAGATCACGGCGCTGCAAATCCTCTTTTAAACTAACATTAGGACTGGCATGTACGCTAAAGCCCTTATACCCTGAGCCTTGCTTGCGCTCTGTACGTGCAAGGGCATATTCTTCGTGAGTGGTGGGATGCAAAAACACAGGAAAGTCGGCACCTACCTGCTGAAACCCTGCATCAAGCATCTCCGAGACAGTTGCACCAACGACGACGAAGTCTTTATCTTTGACAGGTTGTTGTAATAGTTGATCTCGAACCGCACCACCCACAAGATAAATTTGCATAAAAGCCTCTTCTTATTGAACCGATATCAGCGGCCCAATCGCAATAAATCAAAAAACCGCCCATGCGTGATGTGCATTGGCCGGTTTTAGTATAGCAAAAAGGCCCTGCCAATGGATGACAGAGCCCTTTTGAATCACATAATCATACGAAGTAGGACGTCTGATTATTTTTCGCTTTCTAAATCTTGTGCTTCAGTCACAGTCAATGCCGTCATATTAACGATACCGCGAGCAGTCGCTGATGGCGTCAAGATATGCACTGGCTTATTCGTACCTAACAAGATAGGTCCAATAGACGCACTACTGGTTGCCGTTTTAAGTAAATTAAAGGCAATATTTGAGGCGTCAAGCGTTGGCAAGATCAGCAAGTTCGCAGCGCCTTTTAGTGGGCTTGATGGCATATCGTTTAGGCGGATATGTTCATTCAGTGCGGCATCTCCTTGCATTTCGCCTTCAAAATCAAAGTCGACATTCATGTCAGTTAGTAGCTCATGAACCTTGCGCATTTTGACCGCGCTGGCAAGATTTGAAGCGC
Source organism: Psychrobacter pacificensis (assembly GCF_018336615.1). Classification (NCBI taxonomy): domain Bacteria; kingdom Pseudomonadati; phylum Pseudomonadota; class Gammaproteobacteria; order Moraxellales; family Moraxellaceae; genus Psychrobacter; species Psychrobacter pacificensis. Next base: position 1,327,838 of record NZ_CP048752.1, read on the forward strand.
CAAAGTTTGAATGAGAGACTAATGCAACACGTGGCGTGATACCAAAACGGCGGATTTGATCGGCAGCCAGAACGGTCATTTCAGCCAACTGTTCAGCGGTTGGATCTTCATGCACGTACGTATCAGCGATAAAGATGTTGCGATCTTGCATCAATACGGCATTCATCGAATAAAAATCATTGATGCCTTCTTTTTTGCCAATGACGCTTTCGACATACTTTAGGTGCATCTGGTAGTCACTAAAGGTACCACAAACCATACCGTCAGCATCACCGTTGTCAACCAATAAAGAACCAATCAACGTGGTTTTACGGCGAACATCACGACGAGCAAGCTCGATACTCACGCCGCGGCGCTTGTTTTTTTCGTAGTAGCCCTGCCAGTAGTCTTTGTAGCGAGGATCATCATCTTGGTTGACGATTGTGATGTTTTCGCCATCTTTTAGACGTAAGCCCAACTTATTGATGTGATCGTTGATGACTGCTGGACGACCAACCAAGATTGGCTGAGCCAAGCCTTCATCGACGACCACTTGTACGGCCAATAAGATATTATTGTCTTCGCCTTCACAGTATACGATACGCTTTGGCGCAGACTTAGCGCGTGCAAAGATAGGCTTCATAACAAACGCAGAGTTGTAGACAAACTCAGACAGACGCTGACGATATGCCTTCATGTCTTCGATTGGCAGTGTCGCTACGCCTGAGTCCATTGCCGCTTTGGCAACCGCAGAGGCAATCTCGATGATTAGGTTTGGCTCTAGAGGGCCAGGGATTAGGTAGTCACGACCGAAGCTTTTCATCGTCTCGATGTTTCTGACGTTGGTCGTAGGGGTTGCTTCGACGTGTGCCATGGCAGCGATGGCTTTTACGCAAGCGACTTTCATCTCTTCGTTGACGGTTGTCGCACCAACGTCCAATGCACCCCGGAAGATGTATGGGAAACATAGTGCGTTGTTTACTTGGTTTGGATAATCTGAGCGACCAGTTGCCATGATGACGTCTGGACGTACCGCATGTGCCAATTCTGGCATGATTTCAGGTGTTGGGTTGGCAAGTGCAAAGACGATAGGATCTTTTGCCATACGGCGAACCATATCTTCTGATAGTGTACCGGGCATTGATAGGCCTAGGAACATATCCACATCGTCCATCACTTCTTCGATAGAGGTAGCGGTTGTCTCACGAGCATAACGTTGTTTGGTTTCATCAAGGTTTTCACGACTAGTGCTGATAATGCCGCGTGAATCTGAAACAATAATGTTGTTTTTATTAACACCAAGCGCGCAAATGATGTCTAGACAAGAGATGGCGGCTGCACCTGCACCTGAACAGACAACTTTAATTTCTTCGATTTTTTTGCCAGTGATCAATAGCGCATTAAGCATCGCTGCGGCAACAATGATTGAGGTGCCATGTTGATCATCATGGAAAACAGGAATGTTCATACGCTCACGTAATACGCGCTCAATTTTGAAACATTCTGGTGCTTTGATATCTTCTAAGTTGATACCACCAAAGGTAGGCTCAAGAGAAGCAACAGCTTCGATGAACTTATCTGGATCATTTTGGTCAATTTCAATATCAAAAACGTCGATACCTGCAAACTTTTTGAATAGAACGCCTTTACCTTCCATCACTGGTTTTGATGCCAATGGACCGATATTACCCAGACCTAGTACGGCAGTACCGTTAGTGATGACACCAACTAAGTTGTTACGTGCCGTATATTTAGAAGCGAGCTTTGGGTCTTTTTGGATCTCAAGACACGGTACAGCCACACCTGGAGAGTAGGCGAGTGCCAGATCGCGTTGGTTAGCCAGCTGCTTAGTTGGAGTTACTGAAATTTTACCTGGGCGTGGAAACTCATGGTAATGTAAGGCAGCTTGTTCAAACTGCTCTTTTTCTGTACTGAGGTTGTCCGTATTCGAAGTGGTATCGTCATTCATAATAATTGCCATGGTTGGAATAAATTGGAATAAATTAAATGGTGATAAAAAACGTCTAACCCTCAGAAATAATTGAATGATTATAATCATCAGCAAAGGGCTTTGAACGTAAAATGACTAACGACCATCAGAATCACGGTCATTGATCAAAAATCAGGTCAAAAAAGCAATCTAGCAAAAATAGTCATTCTACCATTATTGGCGATTCGCTGCCTAGTCGACAGTATGGAAGCGTGCGAATAATATAATAAAATGATATTCGTTATTTAGCTGGTTGATAATGCCAAAAAACACCGACCAATATCAACCTTAATTTGATAATATATTCAAAATATTACAGTATACATCCATATTAAGATGAGCAGCTAATGGGCATTTGCGGTACGTTCGGCGCCGGTGTACTCGTATCGAGATCAGTCGCGATATCTTGGACGTGATAAGGATTAGTTAGCAGGCGATAGACACGATCGACTTCTTCAAACTGACCTTGCTCTGCGGCAGTAATGGCACGCTGCGCCATACTATTACGAAGGACATAGACAGGATTAGTTGTCTGCATACCGTTAACTACCTGCTCAAGTGACAGCTGCTCGATCTGTGCCAGATAACGTGTTGACCAGTCTTGCCATACTTGCTGCGCATCACCGCTTAATTCGGTGGTCATGGTAACCAGTAGCTTTTGCTCATAAGGATGATCTGCTGGTGCGACCAAACCGAGTAGGGCGCGGAAACTATTGGTATAGTCGAGCAAATTGTCTTCTAATAGTGTCAACCATTCAAAGGCCAAGCTGAGGTTTTCTCTTTGATGCGGTAGGCCAAGCTTGCGGCACAGACCTTGCTGATAATGCTGCATAAAGGTTGCTTCATAAGGCGCTAAACACTCAGCGAGCGTCTCACGAGTAACGCCTTCTAGGCGCATAAAGTGTGGCAGCCAAACGTTTAGGTTCCAATGCCCGATAGCAGGTTGATTCTGATAAGCGTAGCGACCCGTATGGTCTGAGTGATTGTTAATCCATGCAGGATTGAAGCGCTCCATAAAGCCAAACGGCCCAAAGTCCAAAGTACTGCCTGTGATAGATAAGTTATCTGTGTTCATCACACCGTGAGCAAAGCCAATCAATTGCCAATCAGCAATCATACGGGCCGTACGTTCAACCACTGCGGTCAAGAAAGCTAAGACAGGCGTTTCGCTATCGCGGCACTCTGGATAGTAAGTGTCAATCATATAGTCGGTAAACTCACCGAGTAAGTCAGGTGCAAAGCTGGCAATCCATTCGACATGACCAAGGCGAATATGGCTATCAGCGACACGCATCAATGCCGCACCCGCTTCGATACGCTCACGGCGCACTCTCGTATCAGAGACAACAAACCCCAAGGCATTGGAAGAGGGGATGCCAAGCTGCGTCAATGCGTGACCGCATAAGTACTCTCGAATCGTACTACGTAAGACCGCACGTCCGTCACCCATGCGTGAGTAGGGCGTCAGGCCAGCCCCTTTGAGGTGCAAGTCTTGTGGTTGTCCGTTGCTATCGAGCACTTGCGCCATCAGCAAACCGCGTCCGTCACCCAGTTGCCCAGCCCATTGTCCGAACTGATGACCTGCATATGCCATTGCCAATGGTTTAAAGTCAGATGGCACATATTGGCCACCCAATATCTCAACCCAATTGGTCATCAGATCTTCATTGTCTGCCCAACCTAATTGCTGTGCGACTTGGGTATTGAAGTGTCCAGCACGTGGAGCGTCCAGTGGTGTGGGCGGCTGCTCATGATAAAGGCGCGTGTCGAGATTGACATAAGTATTTTGATAACGCATACAGGCCGTTTCCATTAAAATATAAAAGTGAGAATGTCACTATAACATAGCACTCATATGGCATCGTTGCACTCTGTCCATCTCTTGTAATATCTAACCAAAAAATAAAACTAGCTACTTTGGGTGAGCTGAGTTTAGTGAATTATAGTCGAACCACTATTAAAGTGTTACAGCGTTAGACTCGTTTAGCCTACTACTGTAGTACTTGCACTCGTCTGCCTTGTACCACTTTTAGTATTGATTGACTATAGTTGGTTACTGTCTCTAGGTTGGAGGTTGCAACGATTGAGCCTATATATTTCATCATTTACTACGAGGATAAGGTTATTAAAAGTAGAGGTAGTGACATAAACCATAAATTATAAATTATAAACAAAAAAATCCCCCTATCTAGGGCAGATAGAGGGAAGGAGAAACCTGACAATTACGATAGCTTATAAAAACCAGTTAGGCGGCTTTTTTGCTGATACCAATAGAGCGAAAAGCATTCTTTAAGTTATTATTATGCTCAAGAATTTTTTGTTCAATCTTAGCATAATCATGCTTGAGCTTATCATCAGCCTCGTGCAAGCGATCAGCGAACTCTGTCTTTTTAAGTTCAATTGTTTTTGCTTTTAGCGCTTGCCACTCTTCAACTGTCTGCGTAAAGGCATCATATTCAAACTTAATGCGATCTTGGAAGCTCTTCATCGCATGAGGTAAGTCAATACCGCCACCAGTCGCGGTATCGATTTTCTGCTGAGCTGCTTTAAATTGCATTTGAACTTCGGCATGCTTGATGGTCGTATCATCGACCGTGCGCAGATCAGAGGTCAACCCAAGTTTTGATAAGCCAGCAATCAACCATTTTGTTGGATCATATTGCCACCATTTCACGCCATTACGATAATCATACTGGAAGAAATGATGATAGTTATGATAACCCTCGCCCCACGTAAAGATAGCTAAGAAAAAGTTATCACGAGCACTATTAGTATCCGTATAAGGACGTGTACCAAACATATGACATAGCGAATTGATGAAGAAGGTGAAGTGATGAGTCAATACCAAGCGCAGCAAACCTGCCAACACAAGCGTGCCCCAAACATCACCCAACAACCAACCAATAGCCGCGACCAAACCAACGTTGGTGGCTAGTACCCATAGGCCATAATATTTATGCTGTATCTGTAGGACTTTGTCTTTGGTCAAGTCAGGAATGTTTTTGTAGTCAAAGTTGCCGCTAGGATAGTTGCGTAGCATCCAGCCGATATGGCTGAACCAGAACCCACGTTTTGCTGAGTACGGATCGTCCATCACATCATCGACATGACGATGATGAACACGGTGACCTGAAACCCAGTCAAATGCAGACCCTTGTACCGCTAGGGTAGCTCCTAGCAATAAAAAGTTTTTGACGATTGGATGCGCTTTGTAAGCACGGTGCGCCAACAGGCGATGATAACCAGCGGTGATACTAATGCCAGTCCATACCATAAAGGCACCAAATACACCCCAGACAGGGGCGCTTACATCATGAGTAAACAAATACCATGGTGTAATGATAGCAGCAGCAATCGGCGTCGTTACCAAAAAAGTCGCTGGAATCCAGTTGATTGGCGCTTTTGTAAATTCAAACTCACGCATATCAATGCTTTGCTCTTTTGTCAGAACATCCGTTTGCTCAGAAGCGTTAGCGTAGTTGCGTTTTGCCGTAGGCTGCTCGTCAAGAGCCATTTGCGCTTTCTTTTCATCAAAACGAGTCTTGAAACGCGTGACTTGAGTGCTGGCGTTCTTTACAAAGGTATCGCCAGATTTGATAGCGAAACGTAAGCCTTTAAGCGGTAAGCCAAGTGCTTTTTTTGCAATCATATAATATCCTTAACGGTATTAATTTAAGTCCCCATAGTACCTGAAAAATCATATAAAGTGAACACTTATACACTATAAAAATATTGCTAAATAACAATAACTTGTATGAATTATAGACTGTATGAGTCAAAAATGCCGATAACTTGTCAGGCATTAAGGGGAAGTGTAAGTAACGCTATAGATATGTAGGGACTGTAAGGGTGAAAAAAGAGATTTATCTAAAAGTGAAAAAATATAGATAGACAGTTCAAGGTAATAATAAATGACGTGGAAAGTCAGTAATAATCACGTCGGTATTCCAGCTTATAAGCTGTTCAATCGTATGGACATCATTGACCGTCCAAGCGCTTACAGGCAACCCATAACGGTGACTGTGTTTGATAACGTCTTGGGTCAAAAGCGGATAATGAATACCTAACTGAATACAACCAAGCTGCAAAGCGGTGTTTGTCGCTTTTGCCAAGGCAGTTGGCGTGCGAATCAATAATCCTCGCGGTATGCGAGATAATAGTTTGTGGCGTTGCAACCGATTATGCAGCTCCACATCAAAGCTGGTCAGCACCACTGGTAAGCTGGCAAGCGGTGTATCGATAAGCTCTTGCGCCAGTGCATTGATCAATACTGCATAATTGGTTCGATTGTGTGTTTTAATCTCAAGCTCAATCACCCTAAATCCTCTCAGTACAGGCGCTATATTGGCTAAAGTCATGATTGGCTGCCCGAATTGTAAGCGGCACTGAATCTCTGTGAGCCCGAGCTGATCAATACGCGACTGTTGACCGCACATACGCTCCAAATCATCGTCATGGAACACAATCAAGTGACCATCGGCATTCAGTTGAATATCAAATTCAACCCCTGCCAAGCCTTGTGAGGTTAGATTTTGAGAATACTTAAAACCTGAAAAGGTATTCTCTAAACTCTCTCCGCGAGCGCCACGATGACCTAATAAACGCGTGTTTTTGAAATTTACCATATCACATGACTACTGACTGATTTTACGACTCATCATATATTGTCATGACATCAACGTCTAATAGAATTTATGGCGTGAACCAATGCACTTTGCGTCTGATGTTTCTCTAGTATTTGTTATGTTTTTGCAACCAAACGCAGGTTTTACCCATAATGAGGGGCGCTATTTGTATATCCATGGGCTACACTAATGACCATTTCAACCAAACACCGTATAATGATGTGGTTTTCAAATCTATCACAGACCGTTAATGACACCATTGTTTTATAAGTCTGCCATGCAGTTTGAGTGTTAAATATTGTCCATCAGTGGCGGTAAGAACCAGTAAATTGGGAGTGAAGTAAATATGAGCGTAGCAAATATAAGTTTGAGCAAGTGGCATAAAGTGGCTGGAATCGGAATAGTATGTGGTTTGGCGCTTGCAGGCTGTGATCGCTCAGAGAAAGAAGATACTGCCGATACGGCAGAGATGACGGAACAAGAGCCAGTAGCGACCGAAAGTGCCGTCGCTCCTGCTATCAATTGTGATGACCCGATGGTACAAGACCGTCTCAAATCTGCTTTAAAAAATACACTCAACCAACAGGCACAAGCGTTGGCTGCTAATTATGCCAATGATGCCGAGATTAGTCTAGAAAGCGGCGTTGTCACTGAAAAAATCAATGGCGTGGTTATCGATGTACAAAACGCTGCCATACTACAAAAAGCCAATGACAATGGTATGACAACGTGCCAAGCAAGTGTCAGCATGACATTGCCAAGTGAAGACTTGTATCAAGCCAGTCAAGTGCAAGCGGCTAACAATCAGCCAAGCCTGCAATCTCGTTTGGCGCAAGACAATATCCGTATCAATAACAACATGCTCGTTGATGACGCCTTTACTTACGTTGTCGGTACTCAAGGCGGGCAAGTGCGCACGCGTATTGCTGGACAGCCAGCGTTGATTACTGTGGTTTCAGATGTGATGGCAGGCTCTGTGTTGAAATCTGCGATGGATGAGGAGCGTGCTGAGCGCCGTGCAGCAGCCCAAAGCAGAAACAATAATACTCAAGCAGCACCCGCTCGTCAGCAGCCTAGAACCATCACGCCAGTTGAGCCAATTCGTCCTACTGAACCTGCGACGCCGCCAACCATCAATAAACCGACCAGCAACCAAAACAGCTCGACAGAAAACAATCAAGCAGCGGCTACTACTGAGACCAAAAAACCAGTAACGCCAGCGACGCCAAAATCAGTGCCGAAAGATGAAACCATCGATATGGTCATCATTGAAGATGATAGCGCCACTTACTAATTTGCAATTTTATGAGTAGTTAGCAACTGGTAGTCGATAGATATTGCTAAGTAATAAAAACCCCGTAACATGAGTGCTGCGGGTTTTTTTATAATCGAAAAATCAACCTATAGTTAAGTCTAAATAAAAACGATACAGGATAATAAATTCATTTGATTAAACGCTATTTTTCTTGCTTACTGTGACTACGTCTCCAGAGGCTGCGAAAAATAGCGTTTAATCTTATTGTATCGATTTTATAGTGAACCGACTATAGTTCAGAGAATGCTAGCAAGATTAGGTTTAATTCACTAGCGATTGTCAGCGAAGTTTTGCAAGACTTGACTGTCCCATAGTACTTCAGAGACTTGTTCGGGATCTGTACAAAAGCGCGCAGCGACAAACAACCAATCAGATAAACGATTGATAAAGCTGATGGCAGTGCGGCGTATGGCTGCTGGGCGCTGCTCCTGCAATAACACAGCTTGGCGCTCAGCTCGGCGACACACACTACGTGCGACATGCAACTGGCTCACCAGTACAGAGCCTGTGGGTAAAATAAAGTCTTTTAGTGGTGGCAGCGTGGTATTCATCATATCGATTTGTTGCTCTAGCCACTCGATATGGGTGGCATTGACGCCCTCATATTCTGGCATGGCAAGCTCACCGCCGATATTGAACAATAGATGCTGAATAATAACTAAGGCTTGAGAAAAATCCTTACTAATCGATTGGCCTTTGTTTCTTTGTAGTTGAGCACGCACCAGTCCGATATGTGAGTTGAGCTCGTCGATATCACCCATGACACTGAACAGATTGTCAGCTTTACTGAGTCGACTGCCATCAGCCATACCCGTGCTGCCATCATCTCCAGTACGCGTGTATATTTTGCTTAATCGATTGCCCATCTTTATATCCTTAACGGTTTTTATGATTGAATGGTGGTAGTTGCCTGCTCATTGTAGTATTTTACGCCTGTTTTCGCTAAGATAATGGGTTACGTTAAAATTATAATCATATCATCGGTACGGCTTGCTTACTTGCTGCGGCTGATATTTTCAATTTATTTATTTTATTTATGCTAAAAGGCTCTTTTATTATGACCACACCACTTGCAGATGCGATGTCTCAACTTGCTATTTATGACTCACTGACTGGCGGCAAGCGTCCGTTTGAACCGCTCAAAGCAGGGAAGGTGGGTATGTATGTGTGTGGTATGACCGTCTATGACTATTGTCATATCGGGCACGCTCGAATGATGATTGGATTTGATATGGTGGTACGTTGGCTCACCCAATTGGGTTATGACGTCAATTACGTGCGTAATATCACTGATATCGATGACAAAATCATTGCGCGCGCCGCTGAAAATGGCGAAGAGATTGGGGCGTTGACCCAGCGCTTTATTACAGCGATGCACGAGGATTTTGCAGCCCTTGGCTGCTTGGCACCTGATGCTGAGCCGCGCGCGACTGATCATATCGATGATATGCAGCAAATGATTGAGACGCTGGTCACAGGTGACTATGCGTATGCAGGCGACAATGGCGATGTCTACTATGCTGTTGATAGTTTTGCGAATTATGGCAAATTGTCTAAGCGCAATCTTGATGAGATGCAGGCAGGTTCACGTGTCGATGTCGAAAACGATAAGCGCAACCCATTTGACTTTGTGCTTTGGAAAGCGGCGAAACCTGATGAGCCGCAATGGGCGTCACCTTGGGGGCAGGGGCGTCCGGGTTGGCATATTGAATGCTCGGCCATGTCGACCAAGTGCTTGGGCAATACCTTTGATATTCATGGCGGCGGTCACGACTTGCAGTTCCCGCATCATGAGAATGAAATTGCCCAGTCTGAGGCAGCGACGGGTTGCGAGTACGCGCGTAACTGGATGCACGTCGGGTTTATCAATGTTGACGGCGAAAAAATGTCCAAGTCGTTGGCTAATTTCTCAACCATTCGCGATGTTATAGCAAAATACTTGCCTGAAACGGTGCGTTTTTTCTTATTATCTAGCCATTATCGTAGCCAAGTTAATTTCTCTGATAGCGCATTAGATGAAGCCCATAATAGCCTAAGCAGACTGTATAATGCGTTAAAACTGGCTGAACAGCAAAAAGGGCAAACAATCGTAATCGATGACAACTTGACGAGCGAAGCTTATCGTACGGCTGCTGGACAAGATTTTATTAAAGCCATGAATGATGACTTCAATAGCTCAACAGCGATTAGTGTTTTATTTGGTCTGGCACGCGACATCAATAAAGCCATCAAAGCTGAAGAAGTCGAGACAGCATGGCAGTTGGCACAGCAATTAAAAGCACTGGCGCAGGTGTTGAATATCTTACAACAACCTGTGCAGCAGTTTTTGCAAGCGGTGATTGGTGATAAAGCAGAAGATGGTTTGACTGATGCGGCTATTGAAGGGTTAATCGTCGAGCGTGCAGATGCCAAAACCAACAAAAACTTTGCGCGTGCTGATGAAATACGCGAACAGCTAAAAGAGGCTGGTATTGAGCTTGAAGACAGCCGCGCTGGTACAACATGGCGCCGCGCATAGATATATAGACGCTGTGCATCAGATTACATACGCATGCTAATAAATTAAGTCAGCTCACGCTGGCTTTTTTTTGCAGAGTGCATTAGGTTAAAGCATACTGAATGCACTTTTTTATATCCATTCCTTTTATATCCGTTCCTTTTGTAGACCAGTGGCTTTGAAAATATGAATACTCTCAAAAATAGTAATGCTGATGATCGTGGCATAGCAATGGATATTGACGGTGGTCACCGCCGCGATGTAGAGCGTAATAATATCCGCTGCAATGCACTGCAGGTAGTTTTAGGGTTTCTTATTATAGCCATCAGCGCTATCTATATACCTGCCAGTGCGGCAAATGAGGAAGGCCGCTCACAAGTCGCTAGCAAACCTGACAATTTGGCTGAGTACGCTGTCCAACAAATAAATACAATCAAAGACGAAAATATTAGCGTCTCTGGTATTACCGAAGAGATATTTGATCCCACTGAGCGTAGCGCAGTACAGCAAGCAGGGACGTTGCAAGGTGATGTGGGACTGACAGGGGAGTATAGCGAGAATTACTACTTACTCAACAAGCTCAATGTCGGGTTACCACCATTAGCTGAGCCACCAAATTTGGCGACGCCGCTTGCGACTTTGGGGTTTTTTCAATCTGCGGTGATGAAGCAGCAGTATGATTTGGCCGCTTATGCACTCAATATGAATCTGATTGATGAGAAAAACCAGCGTACCCGTTCGCTTGATTTGACCAAGCAGCTTGATTTTTTACTATCTGAAAAAGAGCTATACGTATTTGATGATATGCCCGATCGTCCTGATGGTCTGATTGAACCACCATTGGGTAACGATAGTAGTGTCATGGGTATCCCTAGACGCTCTATCCAGCTGGGTTATATCGAGTACCGAGAACGTCGTGTTCCTGTTTACTTGGAGCGGGTAAGGGTAGGTGATCAGGCGCCAGTTTGGATGTTCTCTGCGCAGACAGTGGGTAATATTGAAAATCTTTATAAACAATATCATCCATCGGAGTTTGAGCGTTATCTACCTACTTGGTTAAAATTCCAGTTTTTTGGTATTGCCTTATGGGAGTTTTCAGCGCTCATCCTGTTTTTCTTATTTACCATGGGCGTAGGTTGGATACTAAGTAAAAGCACGGAAAAACTCATCAGCCGTTATGTTGATAATGAAAAATACAACATCTCTGCTGGCAGTGCCAATGGCGTGGCAGATTTGGCCAATAAGCTAACCGTGCCTTTGACCTTTACCATCAGTTTTTCGCTCGTTTTTACCTTAGTTTCTGGTGGTTTTCCTTATCTAGATGCAGTGGCTTCATCAACCCGTCCGCTGATTTGGACGGGGTTGGTATTTAGTGCGATGTGGCTAGGCATTCGTACTATTAATTTTTTTGCCAATCGTTACCAAGACATGCAGATTGAAAACCTAGGAGAAGAGCATTTTGATAAAGTGCGCCGTCGTCGCACTTATGTGTCGATATTCCGCCGCGTTTTCATTTTTGTCATGATATTGGGTAGTATCTGGATAGGACTGAGTGAGTTTGCCAACATGGAAGGTCTTGGCAAAACCTTACTGACTTCAGCTGGTATTGCTGGCGTGGTTATTGGTATCGCCGCTCAGCCTATATTGGGTAACATCATTGCTGGGGTGCAGGTGGCAGTGACGCAGCCTGTACGGATTGGCGATAGCGTGATAATGGATGGTAATTTCAGCACTGTGGAAGACTTGCGTTACACTTATGCGGTACTCAAAACATGGGATGAGCGTCGATTAATTGTGCCGATGCGCCAGTTGATCACTGAAAGGGTAGAGAACTGGTCACATACAGAAGTGCATCAAACCTGTCCTGTGTTTTTATACATTGATTATGGTGCAGATATAGAGGCCATTCGCCAGCAGTTTGTCTCAGTAACTAAAGATAATGAGCTTTGGGACAATGAAACTGAGCCCGAAATATTTGTTGTTAAAGTGACAGAAAACACCATTCAGCTGCGCGGTGCTGTTTCAGCAGTAGGTCCCATAGAAGCATGGACGCTTGCTTGCGAAGTGCGTGAGCAGATGCTTGGCTACTTGCATCAGCAGCAAAACAAGTATTTGCCGACAGAGCGTTTTACGTTAACAGAAAGTCTGTAACGTTCAAGGAGAGCTATTCGCTATAAAAAAGCGCCATTAAACATATAGTGCATGATTATCATCGACAAAGACGTATTTGTGTAAAATAATCTGATAAATATAGTATGTCAGAGAGGTGCTTATTTGTTATAATGTGGCGTTATTTTTATAGGATAACTGAGTGGTTAGCCATGAGTCAGCACTGTGTATGCAGTTGCAATGATTGATATGCCTAACTCTGAGCTCCTACCCATCAAAATAACCACCACTAGGGGTCTGTATGTTGCGAATTGTCGATGAAGCCTTAACCTTTGATGACGTTTTATTATTGCCAGCCTATTCTGAAGTTCTGCCAAAAACTGCCGATCTGTCTACCCGTTTGACCAAAAACATCACACTAAACCTTCCGCTGATCTCTGCGGCTATGGATACCGTCACTGAGTCTGAGATGGCCATTACCATGGCACAGCTTGGTGGTATGGGTATCTTGCATAAGAGCATGGACATCGAAAAGCAGGCCACACAAGTACGCCGCGTCAAAAAGTTTGAAGCGGGTACGGTTGTTGACCCAATCACCGTACATCCAGAGATGACGATTGGTGAATTGCTACGCTTGACACAAGACAATAATATCTCAGGCGTACCTGTGGTCGAAAAGGGTACAGACAACGTAGTAGGTATCGTGACTCACAGAGATTGGCGTTTTGAGACCAACTTGTCATTGCCAGTTAGTCAGATCATGACACCAAAAGAGCAGCTGGTCACCGTACATGAAGGTGAGAGCAACGAGAATATCAAAAGATTGCTACATGAGCATCGCATCGAAAAAGTCATCGTTATCGACGACAACTTCCGCTTACGTGGTTTAATTACGGTCAATGATTTTGCCAAAGCCGAAAACAATCCAAATGCGTGTAAAGACGAGAAAGGTCGTCTGCGTGTTGGTGCAGCGGTTGGTACAGGTGCAGACACGCAAGCACGCGTCGAAGCATTAATCGCTGCTGATGTTGATGTGATCGTAGTGGATACGGCGCATGGTCACTCAAAAGGCGTAATTGAAAAAGTCTCTTGGATCAAGAAAAACTATCCGCATGTTCAAGTTATCGGTGGCAACATCGCAACAGGCGAAGCGGCACTTGCACTACGTGATGCTGGCGCTGATGCGGTAAAAGTCGGTATCGGCCCTGGATCTATCTGTACCACGCGTATCATTGCCGGTATTGGTGTACCACAAATATCAGCTATTGATAATGTTGCTAGCGCATTAAAAGACAGCATCCCATTAATCGCTGATGGCGGTATCCGCTACTCAGGTGATATGGCAAAAGCGATTGCGGCTGGTGCATCGTGCATTATGGTAGGCTCACTAATGGCTGGTACGGAAGAGGCACCAGGTGAAGTTGAGCTGTTCCAAGGCCGTTATTACAAAGCTTACCGCGGTATGGGTAGTCTGGGTGCAATGTCTGGATCAAACGGCTCATCGGATCGTTATTTCCAAGATGCCAAAGATGGCGTAGAGAAGCTCGTACCAGAAGGTATTGAAGGCCGCGTTCCTTATAAAGGACCTGTCGCTGGTATTGTCAACCAATTGGTTGGTGGCTTACGCTCATCAATGGGCTATACAGGCTCTGCGACTATCGAAGATATGCGCACCAACCCACAGTTTATCAAAGTCACATCAGCAGGCATGAAAGAGTCGCATGTTCATGATGTACAGATCACGAAAGAAGCGCCGAACTACCGTGTAAACTAATCGGTATTTTATAGCTCTGCACTGTTTGAGAACTGGCCCAGTTGCAGAGCTGTAGTGACGTTAAGATACAAACAGCCAACAATGCTTTGTTATTGTTGGCTGTTTTTTTTGTAGAATATAAAAGCATATTATTACAATAGCAGTATTGCCTGCGTATACGCTTGGCCTTTTATTTTTAGACTTGAGGAATATAAATAATGAGTTACTTTGGCACTGATGGTATCCGTGGAAAATTTGGTGAATTGCCTATTACCCCTGACTTTATTTTAAAACTGGGTTATGCGACTGGACAGGTGCTCATAGAAGCCAACGAAAATTCTACGCGCAAACCAAGTGTGGTCATCGGTAAAGATACTCGTCTCTCAGGTTATGTCATTGAAGCTGCTCTGCAAGCAGGTTTTAACGGGGCTGGCGTCGATGTTTATATGCTTGGTCCATTACCGACGCCAGCGATTGCACATTTGACTCGCAGTTTTAATGCCGATGCAGGTGTGGTTATCTCAGCGTCACATAATCCTTATTATGATAACGGTATCAAGTTCTTCTCAGGTAGTGGCAAAAAAATCAGTGATGAGATGCAGAATGCCATCAACGAAAAACTAGCAGCGATTATAAATGACACGGATAGTAAAGAAGCAGCGATGCCGATTCTTGATCCAGCAAATTTGGGCAAAAACCGCCGAATTGACGATGCAAAAGGTCGATACATTGAATTTTGCAAAGGCAGCTTCCCATATCAGTATGATCTTAGCCATCTGACCGTCGTGGTTGATTGTGCCAATGGTGCAGGCTATAGCGTCGCACCTAGAGTCATGCGGGAGCTTGGTGCTAATGTTATCGCTATCAATAACACTCCAGACGGCATCAATATCAATGCTGAGTGTGGCTCTACCCATCCTGAAGGTCTGCAAAAAGCGGTGCTTGAGCATGAAGCAGATGTTGGTATCGCATTAGATGGTGACGGCGATCGCATTGTGATGGTTGATGAGACAGGTAAGCTGGTTGATGGTGACGGTATCTTATATGTGCTCGCGACCCAAGGACTCACCAAAGCGCAAGGCGTCGTTGGTACGCTTATGAGTAATATGGGATTAGAGTTAGCACTAAAGGCGGCTGACATTGATTTTACTCGTGCAAAAGTAGGCGACCGCTATGTCATGCAAGACTTGGAGGCCAATGGTTGGATACTAGGCGGTGAGCCATCTGGACATATTCTGTGCCTGGACAAAAGCCGTACAGGCGATGCGATCATAGCAGGGTTGCAAGTATTGGCTGTGATGCAAGCGCAAGGACGTGCACTGAGTGAGCTGGTCGAAGGATTTGACGTACTACCACAGAAGCTGGTCAATGTACGCTTGTCTCAGATGCAAGACCCATACAAGCATGAAGAACTGGTCGCCGCTTTTGACAAAGCACAGACGACTTTAGAAGGTCGTGGTCGTCTTCTTATTCGCCAATCAGGTACAGAGCCTATGATTCGAGTCATGGTTGAGTCTGATGATGAGATAGAGTGTGATGTGATGGCAAATGATTTGGCCGAACTTATCAAGTCGGTATTAGGCTAATAGTATTCAAAGCTTAATATTCAAAGCTTAGCACTCAAGATTACAATGTTGAGATGTCATAATTTTATAATAAGGAATGACCATGAGCATGGACTTTACCGACCAGCGCCTTTCATATGAAAAAGGCGCGCTTGATCAACAGTCAGTACCAGCGTCACCATTTGAGCTATTTAAGGTTTGGATGGATGAGGCAATAGCGCAAAAAGTGCAAGAACCTTATGCTATGAGTTTGGCAACTTGCGGTGCAGACAATAAGCCTAGCGTCCGTATCGTGTTACTGCGTGAAATTACGGATACAGGTATTATTTTTTATACCAATTATGACAGCGCGAAAGGACAGGACGTTGCAGCAAACCCCAATGCTGAAGCGCTGTTTTTTTGGCATGAGCTGGAGCGCCAAATTCGTATTAGTGGTCGTATTGCTAAAATTGACGCTGAAAAATCTGCTGCCTATTTTCAAAAACGTCCACATGATAGCCAAATAGGTGCTTGGGTCAGTCAACCGCAAAGTGGTGAAGTCACCAATCGTGAGGTGATGGAGCAAACGTTCGAGCAACTTCAGGCCAAATATCCAGAAAACACCACAGTGCCAACGCCAGCGTTTTGGGGTGGGTATGAGATTATGGTTGAAAAAATCGAGTTCTGGCAAGGTCGCGCCAACCGTATGCATGACCGCATCGTATATACGCAAGATGGTGATAGCCAAAGCGCTGAAAGCTGGACGACCAAGCGTCTACTACCATAGTGTTTGGCTGATTTTGAAATCCTAGCTCATTTAAAAGTATAAAAAAGCCACTCTATATCCAGTCTCTCGGGTATTTAGAGTGGCTTTTTTATATCAGTTATTTGCTTTATTTGGCTTTATTTGTCATTGGTATCGACATCCACAGAGACGGACATACCAGGACGCAAGCGTGCAAGCTCAGGTTGGTTCGGATCCAAGTCGATACGTACTGGGATGCGCTGCGCAATTTTTATATAGTTACCTGTCGCAGGATTGGCGGCACCTGCACTAAACTCACTGCCAGTGGCTGGTGAGATGTTGCTCACATGACCTGTGAATTTGGCACCGCCAAGCGCATCCACATGAATAGTAGCTGGTTCGCCGATTGCCATACTAGCTATTTGGGTTTCCTTAAAGTTTGCGATAATCCAAATGCCTTTTGGCACGATATACATGAGCTGGGTGCCCGCGCTAACGTACTGGCCTTCTTTGACACTGACTTGGCTCAGCTGACCGGACTCAGGTGCTGTGATGATCGTATTATCGAGATTGATTTGTGCTTGCTTCACACCTGCCTCAGCACTTTTGATATTTGCGTCCAGCGAGGGTTGGGTGCCACTGGTTTTGGCGCGGTTTTGTTGCGCGGCTTGTAAATTGGCTTCAGCCTGTTGCACGCTTGCCTGTGCTTGAGCCAGCTTTGCTTTGATATGAGCCACTTCTGCTTTTGATACCGCACCGATAGCATCTAAGCCCTGATAGCGATTGACGTCTTCACGAGCGCTCTCGACATTGATTTTGGCGCTATATAAGTCTGCTTTGCGTGCTTCGATTTGTGCTTGGCTAGATTGCGTGTCTTGAACATTGGTAGAGCGGCTGGTGATCGCCACTTCAGTATTGGCCTCTGCTTGTTCAAGTTGCTGTTGAAACGTTCGGTCGTCTATTTTTATCAGTAGATCGCCCGCTTTTACATCAGCAAAATCCTGCACCGCCACTTCGGTGACATAGCCGGAAACTTGCGGACTAATAATAGTGGTTTGACCTTTGACAAAGGCGTTATTGGTTTGTTGCACCGTAGGCGTAAATGGCGGCAGTTTCCAAGCATATAAAATCAAGGCCGCACCAATGACAATCAGCGCAATCAATAATCCCAAATTTAGATAGGATTTTTTCTTGGGAGACCAGCCAGCCGTATTTGAGATGGGCTCTTTTGGCGGCATAGGCGTTTCATTATCATCGTCTTGATTTTCTATAGAGCCTTCTACAGAGTTATCCTCACGCACGCTATCAGGCGTATCAGTAGCTGCTTGTATCTCGGATGTATCCGTTTTCTTTTGCGTAGCGCTTGTAGCGGTCTCTACTGGAGCCGTAGCAGACTCTGTACGTGTGTCTGTTGCTGGAGCTTCAGTTGACGTCTGAGGTATTTTATTAAGCTCATTTGGTTTTTCTTGGCTCATGACGTGATCCTAAATGTTAATAAGCAGATATCTGATGGGTCTGACTATAAATGAATATGATAAAAAATCACTAAGATAATAAGTTGAATTATTTTGTTTCGCGCATCTTGGCGATGACGGCGAGCTCTTTGGCCAGTGGATTGCGCTTGTGGTAGCGGTTATAAAGATAATTGATGAGCAAAATAATCGTAACGGCAGTAGCAAGACAGGCCATCAGAAAAAACAGGTCGCTGTATGCTGCGACCGTTGCTTGGCGCTGAATGCCTTGCAGTACTTGGCTCATTGCACCGATATTTGCTTGGGCCGCGTCAGTAGTCTGATTCGACAGTACGTTACGAGTGCCTGCCACCTGGGCGCTAAATGCAGGATCGCCCAAATTCAATGAGCTGACCATATCTGCATAATGCATTTGTGTACGAATGGTCGTAAATGCCTGAATGGCTGCCGCACCTGCCAGTCCGCCAACTGTTTGGGAGATGCCAAAAATCACTGAAAAACTAATAATATATGCAGGGCCACTGCCAATAGCCCGCAAAAACCCTTCAAAAACCAAAGGCCCCATGAAATACACCGCGGCAAAGGCAATCAAAAACTGGCTGAGATAAAACATATAGGGTGCTGAATTAATAGATACACCAACATCCATCCAAGAACCTAAGGCAATCAATGCCACGGCAAAAATAACAGGTCGGCGCAAATCCATCGCATTGGTACTAAAAATACTAATAATCAAAGCCAGTGCACTGGCGGCTATAATAACAGCATAAAAAGTAACCAGCTGATCGTTACCGTAGCCGAGGTTAGCGAGCAATCCTGCCGCTCCGACGTTTTGCTCAGATAGCAAAATCCGCATAACAGCGCCCGTCACCATGAAGGCAATAATATTGCGGCTACGCATCCAGCGCACTTGTAGCATCGGATTTTTGCGATGCGTCTCAATCCATAACGCGATGCTAATCCCGACGATAGCAATCATCAGTGGATAGACGAGCCAAGGTGTCGTCCACCATAAAATTCGACCTTGTACCAAAACGACAGCCAATGCAGCCAGACCACTAGCAAAAAAACCAAAGCTTACAAAATCCAATTTCTCAAATACTTTTTCTGTATTCCCTGGTGGTAGCTCTAATATATTAATCAGCCCAAAACAAATCAGCGCCAGACCAAATTGAAATAAAAATAAGTTTTCAAGCTGACCGTCGATGGCGAGGTAGGGCGAGATGACACGTGATAATGGAATACCAAACTGTACCAGACCAAAACCCAATATGAGACCACTAGTACGTTTGACGGGTGGCATACCCTGAAGACAATAAAACAAGCCCAATACGGTCATACCACTTGCCACCATACCACTAAGTCCCCTAGCGACAATCTCTAAATAATAGGGCTCAATGCTAATATTAGGTGTGTCTAACAAGTGACTGCTGATCAGCCACTGTAGACTGGTGGCGGCTAACAAAAATGACAGGGTGATTTTGCTAAAAAGCGACATGCCAAATTGCTGACGAATTTTGTACAGCAGAACGGTGATACAGGCATTGGTCATATTATAACTGACCGATATCCAACCACCTTCAGCTGGCGTTAAGCCTAGCTGACCCTGAATTTGTGTCAGGTTGGCGACAAGTAGACCATTTTGGAAGCTGGCTGTGAGACCCACAAAAATCCCAATGAGCAAATAAAATACTTTACGGCGTGCCGGATGGTCAGGATTGGCTGGAGAGCCTACCATTATTGGCTGTTCGTGGGGCTTAAACTGGTATTCGTTACTCATGGGCGTACCACAATCTATATAAGGAAATAGAGTGAAATAGGACAGATGCCAGGCGGGGAGTCAGGTCAGTGCAGTTAGCATTTATAGCGTGAAACGCCAGTCAACTCACTGATGGTATCTGAAAGATAACCCAGAAAATTCAGAAAGGATTTTATCATAAATTTTATCGTGCTTTTGTCATCGACACGTAATTGATGGATGGTGCTGAGCAATTTATTTGCTCTACAGCTTAATTTTCTTATGTAACATTGATGACTATAATTCGATGGTTATTCATGCAATCGTAAAATAAAGCACGCATAAAAAACAGCTCTATACAGAGCTGTTTGTGTGTATCGGAAAATTGGTCTGTCAATTATGATGCAATGCTAAACAGATTGATCGTACTTAGCCTCTAGCTGCATAGCGCGCTGATAGCTATCAAGACGAGCCAGCTGTTCGGCATACTGTCTGATATTTGGATACGCGTCAAGCTTTTGGCGCTTAGCAAGAATGATTAAGTCAAATGACAGCATAAAATCAGCACCACTTAGTTTATCACCCACAATGAACGACTTACCTTCAACCGAAGCATCCAGATATTCAAACAATCTGGTTTTTTCTCTATCGATATAGCCATTCAAAAACTCATTGTCATCAATGCCTGCTTTTTTGGTAAATAGTTCAAGCATTAATGGCAACATCAGCGAGCTTTCTGCAAAGTCAATCCACTGTAGATAATACCCATAGTCCGAGCTGTCTGTCGCAGGACGTAGACGCTCGGGCGCAAATCGCTCAATCAGTAACTCAGTAATGGCCCCTGATTCAGCATAAATTTGGCCGTCCATCTCGATAACTGGAGATTTACCGAGTGGATGCACCGCTTTTAAAGAATCCGGTGCCAAATGAGTTTTGGCATCACGTTGGTAACTAACAACTTCGTAGGGCACACCTAGCTCTTCTAAAAGCCAAAGCGTACGTAATGAACGTGATTGATTAAGATGATGTAAGCGAATCATAATATCGACCTTAGGCATGGCTTGATTTATCGGTTTCTGAGTCCTAACCTTTTAGCTTGGCAACAAGGCGCGTAGCCGCTTCTTCTGAAGATGCTGGGTTTTGACCAGTGATCAATAAACCATCTTCCACGACAAACGATTCCCAATCGGCCGCTTTTTCGTAGTTACCACCATTAGCTTTTAATACGTCTTCTACTAGGAACGGTACTACGTCTGTTAGACCAACGGCATCTTCTTCTGAGTTGGTAAAGCCTGTGACTGTTTTGCCTTTTACTAAGTACTCGCCATCAACTTTCACGTTTTTAAGCGCGCCAGGTGCATGACAAACAAACGCGACAGGCTTATCTTGCTTAACAAAAGACTCAATCAGATTGATAGAGTTTTTGTCTACTGCCAAATCCCATAATGGGCCGTGACCGCCAGGGTAGAAAACTGAATCAAAATCTTCCGCTTTCATATCAGCAAGTTTTTTGGTATTAGCCAAATGTTCTTGAGCGTCTTTGTCTTCTTTGAAGCGCTTAGTATCTTTGGTTTGCGCGTCTTCTGTGTCACTACTAGGATCTAGTGGTGGTTGACCGCCAGCAGGCGAGGCCAAGGTTACGTTGACGCCTGCATCAAGAAATGCATAGTAGGGAGCTGCAAATTCTTCTAGCCAAAATCCTGTCTTTTTACCAGTATCGCCTAGACGGTCGTGTGAGGTTAGTACCATTAAAATATTCATGATTATCCTTATTTATTGTTTATATGTGAGTAAAGCAAATTATTGACAGCCACATTTTTATTGATAGGGGATTCATTCAAATGAAAAGCCAGATGACCAAAACGTTATCAGTATAATAAGTGGTGACCGCTAATATTATTCCTGCTTCAGACGTAACTTTCAGTAGTGATTTTAGCAAGTTGTGTTGTTAAGTTGTTGTTAACAATAGTTATTACCTATCGTCAATTATTTAACAGTCAATTATTTAACATAAGTTACTGAACGTCAGAGACCTTAACCACTGTTTTACCAAAGTTATCACCGTTTAACATACCGACAAAGGCTTCTGGTGCATTGTCTAAACCATCAGCGATGTATTCTTTGGTTTTGACGTCGCCTGACTCTACCCATTTGCTCATGGTTTCTAAGAACTCTGGGAAGTGGTCGCCATACTCTTCAAAGATAATGAAGCCTCTGACCGTGAGACGCTGACGGAGAATGAGTCCCATCAATTGACCTAGGCGGTCTTTGCCATCAGGTAGATCGGTTGCATTGTATTGTGAGACCAGACCGCATACGGGAATACGAGCATGATCATTTAATAATGGCATGACCGCATCAAACACGTGCCCACCGACGTTTTCATAATAGATATCGATACCATCTGGGCAGGCCGCTTTTAATTGCTCAGCAAAGTCATCGGCTCTGTGGTCGATACAGACGTCAAAGCCAAGCTCGTTGACCGCGAAATCGCATTTCTCTTTCCCGCCTGCTACACCAACAGTGCGAAGACCATATTGATTACCCACTTGACCGACCGTAGCACCGACAGGTCCAGTGGCTGCAGCGACAACTAACGTTTCGCCTTTTTGTGGTTTGCCGATATCAGTCAGACCCATGTAACCAGTGAAGCCGGGCATACCTAACACACCTAAACCATAAGAAGGGTTTGCCATGTTTTCGTCCAGTTTCAGGACGCCTTCGCCATCACTGACACTGTAGTCCTGCCAGCCGGAATTTGATATGACCAAATCACCGACAGCAAATTTATCGATATTAGACTCAACCACTTGCGCGACTGTGCCACCCATGATGACGTCACCGACTGCTAATGGGTCAGCGTAGCTTTTTGCATCGCTCATACGTCCACGCATATATGGGTCTAATGACAGATATACTGTGCGTAATAACATCTCGTTATCGTTTGGCGTTGGGATGTCGCTGGTTGTCAGATCAAAGTTGTCAGCGGTTGGCTCGCCGTTCGGGCGACTGGCAAGTTTGATTTGACGGTTGGTTTGTTGATGCTGCTCTTTATCGAAGCTCATAGTAGGACTCCTTTATATTTATTCATTGTCATTATTATAGAGGTATTAGATGTAGTAACTACTCAGTATTGAATTGAA
This sequence comes from Psychrobacter pacificensis, assembly GCF_018336615.1. NCBI lineage: Bacteria > Pseudomonadati > Pseudomonadota > Gammaproteobacteria > Moraxellales > Moraxellaceae > Psychrobacter > Psychrobacter pacificensis. The sequence continues at coordinate 1,350,748 of NZ_CP048752.1, forward strand.
TATAGTCGAACCACTATTAAAGTGTTACAGCGTTAGACTCGTTTAGCCTACTACTGTAGTACTTGCACTCGTCTGCCTTGTACCACTTTTAATATTGATTGACTACAACTACTATAAATAGCATAACGTTATGTAGTTATTGTTACTGTCGCGATTTTTCTTATAATTCTTCTGACAGTTCTTGCTATATCGCTTATTAAGACGCTTTGCTAGTTACAGCACGCTGTAAGATACGACGTGAGACGTCCAAATCGTTTTTGCCGTGCTCACCAAGTTCGACCATGTTATGTGCATCGAGTTGCTTGATAATTGGATCAATCGCTGACTCAGTCAAATCGACGTCTTCTAGGCTCACTGGCAAGCCAAGTTCGCGGAAGAAGTTTTCAGTATAGACAATGGCCGTTTCGATGATGGCATCGTCGTCTTGGTCAGTATCAGTGATGTTCCATACGTTACGAGCATACTGGAGTAGTTTTTCTTTTTTGCTTTCTTTTAGCTCACGCATGACTGATGGCAAGACGATGGTCAAGGTACGTGCATGATCGATAGCGTGCAAAGACGTAAGCTCATGACCGACCATATGGGTTGTCCAGTCTTGTGGCACACCAGTACCGATCAGGCCGTTCAATGCCATCGTCGCTGTCCACATAATGTTCTTACGTGTTTCTAGGTTCTCTGGATCTTGCTTAACCACTAGGCCTTCATCGATAAGGATTTTGAGCAAGCTTTCAGCAAAAGCGTCTTGAACCTTGGCATTGACTGGATAAGTCAGATACTGTTCCATCACATGGACAAAGGCATCAGCAACGCCGTTCATAACCTGACGTTCAGGTAATGTAAGGGTTTTTACTGGATCTAGGATTGAGAATTTAGGGAAGGCCAGTGGGTTACCAAATGGTAGTTTTGCTTGACGTTCGCTATAGTTAATCACGCCGCCTGAGTTCATCTCAGAACCCGTTGCTGGGATGGTCAATACCGCACCTAGGTCAATAGCAGAATCGATGTTCTTGCAATAGCCCGTTAGCGCGTCCCAAGCTTGATCACGTGAGACCGTACCATCTTCTTCAGTTAATGAAGATACGAGTGCCACAAATTTACTGCCATCAATCACAGAACCACCGCCGACTGCTAATAAGAAGTCGATGTTTTGCTCATTCACCATATCGGCTGCTTTTAATAGTGTGGTGAATTCTGGGTTAGCTTCGATACCACCAAATTCAAATACAGTACGGTTACCGCTTGCCGCTAATGCAGTTTTTACTTCATCTAAAGTACCAGTACGCTGTGCTGAACCACCACCATAAGTAATAAGTACGCGAGCATCGGTAGGGACTAGGTCTGATAGTTGTTCGATTTGACCTTCACCAAAAACGATGCGGACTGGATTGTAATATTGAAAGTTATTCATAAAATTCCTAATGTTGATAAAAATGGTTCCGTCAAATATGTTGACGTTAAACAATGAGTGGTAAGCAATACTTATTTTATATTTGCTCTAAATGCTTGATGCGCATTGTACACCAATTAGACCAGTCGTCTAGTGGTTGTTTATAAATGATTACAAAACTCTCATACAATGTTTTTATCAAGCATTGGGTTTTTAAATAACAATATGATGTGTGAGCGCAAACATAAGCCCCCAATTTAGGGAGCTCTAATACCGAAAACGTTACTGTTTATTATCTTATTATCAACGTCCCATCTGAGTCGTCGTCATTTGCCAAATTTCCGCTAGGGGCGTATTCGTTTGGCTGATCTTAGCCATTAGGCTGGCACCAAGCCACGCGAAATACCAACGTTTGGCCATACTCTCAGCTGATATATTATCGTGGCGAGGTACAGACCCATCTATCCAGCCTGCCTTGATCTGCTCGGCGAGCCACATGGTCGTTTGTTGATAGCCGGTATCAAGTGCTTTACGCATGGTTTCTGATATATCAGCCACTTCTGCGCTTAGCTTCACTACCAAGCATTTCTCGTGATCACAGCCGTTCTGCTGGGTGTCGTACCAGTTTTGGAAGTAATCATATAGCTTTTGCTGGGCGCTCACATTTTGTGCATCGATGATATCAAGACGAGCTTTATATAAGCTGAAGTAATGATTGATGATGGCCTCACCAAAGGCTTCTTTTGAGGCAAAATAATGGTAAAAAGAGCCTTTAGGCACGCCAGCTGTGTCTAAGATTTGTTTGAGGCCGACAGCGGTAAAGCCTTTTTTGGCTATTAATTGGTAACCAGTGGCAAGCAAATGAGCTTTGGTATCGGGTGTGGTGCCAGTGTCTGTGATATTAGACATAAATAGAATTTTCTCCCTTGATAATCGTAGTAATAGGGTCGTCAGGTTTCATTTGAGCGTCATGTCGATGGCATATTCTAATGCTATATATTTATATGTGTTACGTTTTATCGACAATATTGGCTGAAAAAATAATCCTGTTTTACTAATATCTATGGTAGCATTAGACCAGTCGTCTATCAAGGTAGGTTTTGTTCTTATCAGTTATCATAAATTTTCGATTTTAATTTATGTCAATTTGTGATTTAACCATAACTGTGAGTATCTTACCTATAAGACAGCTTCAACTATTTTATTCAAAGTACTGAAAATAAATTTTTATATAACAAAGCAAAAATAAGGATAATTATGTCAAGCAATGATAATAGCAGTAATGCCTATAGCGATTTTCATTTGCAATTCATTGGCGGTGAATGGCAAAAAGGTAAAGATGATAGCATTAATACTGATACCAATCCCTACAATGGCGATACGATTGTAGAAATTCAGCAAGCGACTAAAGACCAGCTTGATGAAGCATACGATGCTGCCGACCAAGCGCAAGCCAAATGGGCAAAAACGACGCCAGCTGAGCGTGCAGCTGTTATGTATAAGGTAGTCAGTATCCTAGATCAGCGCCAAGAAGAAATCGTCGATTGGCTGATCAAAGAGTCGGGCAGTACACGCATTAAAGCCATGGTTGAATTTAGCTCGGCACGTGCCATCACGCTTGAAGCAGCGTCTTTTCCTAACCGCGTACACGGTGAGATTCGTCCCTCTAATACTCCTGGCAAAGAAAACTTTATTTATCGCGAGCCCATCGGAGTGGTAGCAGTCATTAGCCCATGGAACTTTCCGCTGCATTTAACCCAGCGTTCTATCGCACCAGCCCTAGCACTCGGTAACGCAGTGGTGCTCAAGCCTGCGAGCGACACACCCATCACTGGCGGTTTGTTACTGGCAAAAGTATTTGAAGAAGCGGGTCTGCCAAAAGGTTTATTAAACGTCGTGGTCGGCTCCGGCAGTGAGATAGGCGATGCCATCGTCGAGCACAAAGCGCCAAGCTTAGTATCATTTACAGGCTCAACCTCAGTAGGCCAGCACATCGGTGAGCTAGCAAATGGCGGTGAGTATATCAAACAAGTCGCGCTTGAGCTTGGCGGCAACAGTCCATTTGTGGTACTCAAGGATGCTGACATTGAGCAAGCAGTCAAAGCCGCTGCTTTTGGTAAATTCTTGCATCAAGGCCAAATCTGTATCGCGATCAATAGGGTTATCGTGGAAGACGAGATATATGATGACTTCGTAGAGCGTTTCTTGGCACATGTCAAAACATTGAATGTCGGTGATCCAAGCAAGCAAGATACGGCTATTGGCCCTATCATCAACGAAAAACAACTCAAATCGCTCAAAGATAAAATCGCCAAAGCGCAGGACGAAGGCGCGAAAATGATACTCAGTGGTGAGATTGAAGGCCAAGTCGTACCGCCGCATATCTTTACTGAAGTCACTCGCGAGATGGATCTATCCTGTAATGAAGTGTTTGGACCATTGGTTGGTATCATTCGTGCTAAAGACGAAGATGATGCATTATCAATCGCCAATGACTCTATGTATGGCCTATCTAGTGCGGTATTCACTGCTGATATGCAAAAAGGTCTACGTTTCGCTCGTGGTATCAGAGCAGGTATGACCCATATCAATGACATCTCAGTGAACGACGAAAGTAACACGCCGTTCGGTGGTGAGAAAAACTCAGGTATCGGTCGCTTTAATGGTGAATGGGTACTAGAAGAGTTCACCAGAACGCATTGGATTTCAATGCAAAACAAGCCACGTCAGTATCCGTTCTAATAGCATTGCACTACGATAAATAATAAAAAAAGACCGCTTCGATAGCGGTCTTTTTTTGTGATGTTCGATGGTTGTGCTTGAACCTACTTATATTACAATTGGCTTTTAATCTAGTCATCTATCTGGCATGAAAGCCTAGTAACCCTTCAATCTCTTCGATACTCATACGTCTGACCAGCGCTTGCTCTTCTACTGACAAGCGATTGGTATGTTCTTTTATCATGGTATGGATGCTCCGAGATATTTCAGAGGTGGTGGCGTAATACATTTGTGGCTGCTCTTTCGTCAGTCTCATCAAGAAACGATTGATAAGTTTACGTTTCTCGTCTGATTTATTTTCTTCAGTCGTAGTATTATTTTGAGTCATGGTATTCTCCTAGATGTAGGCCATTTAAGCAGTCCGGAGCATGAGAGTCAATGGCGATAAGTAGATTTTAGCTTGGATAATTACTACCTTGCTAGTAGGTTATTAATGCCATGAGTCAACACGCCCTAATTAAAAGCTATCGAACAATAAGAGGTTTATGCCATGTCCCATCAGCTATCTGGTAAAAATGTATTGGTTCTCTTTCACAATGACCTGCGAGTGATGGACAATGCCACGTTATCGAAAGCCGCCAAGCTCTCACGTGATGGGCGATTATTACTGGTTTATGCCTCATCCTTGATGGATATATTGGACAATCAAAACTCTCAGGCTGCTTATCATTATGACACGATGGGCGTCGCCCGCCAGCAATTTTTGCAAGAGAGTTTGGCGGACTTAAATACATCATTAGAGCTACTTGGCAACAAGTTGCTACATCTACACAAAACCCCAACGTCACCGAATAGCTTCATGCAGTTGAATGAGCTCATTGAGGCGCAGCAGGTGACAGATATCTGTGTCAGTAAAACAGACGACTATTATCAAAACCAAGTCTATGCGCTACTGCAGAATAAACATCCGCAGATATGTTGGCATATTGAGACAACGGTTACTTTGTTTGATGAATTACCGCTAAATGATTTGCCCAAAAGCTTTACGCAGTTCCGCAAAAAAATTGAAGCAGATTATGATTTATTGCATGCAGCACAAGACATCACTATTTGTGCGACGCCAGAGCGATTGGCCCCAATACCTGAGAGTCTGGTGGATAGGTGCGAGTACTTCTTTAAAGCAGGCGAAGATAATGCGCAGGCAATCTCCCAACAAAAACAGCAAGCGCCTAATTTCAAAGGTGGTGAGTCGAACGGGCTAAATCACTTAAAGAATTATTTCAATTCCGACGCGCCAAGTACTTATAAAATCACACGAAACGCGCTTGATGAATGGACGCATTCCACAAAATTTTCTGCTTGGCTGGCTAACGGCTCGTTGTCTATCAACACCGTATTGAATCGACTGCGCCATTATGAGCGTGATGTCATCGCAAATGACTCCACTTATTGGATATGGTTTGAGCTGCTTTGGCGTGAATATTTTTATTGGTACGCTGTCACCCATCAGCAAAAATTATTCTGGTTTAAAGGTATTGGTCAGCACACGCCATCAACCCAACTGGATCAGAAAAAATTAGAACAATGGAGAAATGGTGATACAGCATATCCTATTGTCAACGCCTGTATGAACCAATTGAAGGCAACAGGATATATGTCAAACCGTGGACGACAGTTAGTCGCCAGTTGCTTTGTCCATGAGTTGGGTCTTGATTGGCGTTATGGGGCGACTTACTTTGAGCAGCATCTTATCGATTATGACGTCGCCAGTAACTGGGGGAATTGGCAATATCTAGCAGGTGTGGGGGCGGATCCAAGAGGATGTCGGCAGTTCAATCTTGATAAACAAACCCAGCAATATGATCCAAACGGTGAGTTTATCCATCAGTGGCAAGGGGTATTAAAACAAGACAGCTAATCATAAGCGACCACTATCTTGGTTGTCTCTTTAGTCGTGGCAGCGCTTCAATGACACATCATGCTCTTTTGCATTAAACATAGCGATACTAGAGTATACAGATAGCGACCGCCAGACTACTCTCATGCGACTTAATAAGCATGCGGTAAAAAGGGGCTATCTCTTAGTCCCTTTTTTATCATTACGCGATATCAATATAAGAAGAGATTAGGCTTTGATAAGTTTGGGTCGAGCTTTATCAATGGCTTTTATCAGTGCCTTCTCAAACTCACCGTCTTTGAACCTAACAAGATAAGAGTGTGCGGCACAAAAATTTCGAACATCGCGCCACTCATGTGCTAGGTTGGTTGCCCAGTCGCAATATTGTGCGCCTGCATTTGGCTTGTCTTTGAGTGCTTTTTTGGTGGTAGGGTGCAATATCAGCTCAGGCAATACCGCTTCTAACAGCTTGATGGGCGGACTCATAAACGTATCATCAACGTGTAAGCTTTGGCTGGCAGGATGATAGGCCAACAAGGAGCCTGCATGAATCATCTCATTAGGCGATATATAGTAAATGCCCTCTGACATTGAAAATTTAAGCTCAGGGTAGCGCTCAGCGACTGCATCACTCTCTACCAAATCGTCAGCCCAGCGCACTTCTGGTATCTTTTTATGATGGCGACTACTGCCGTAAAACGTGGCTTGAGGGAAGTCTTTTGCCATTTGCGCACAATATACAGTATGGAATGGATGAACGTTTAGCACCGCCTCGACATCTTGACCATTATTGGTGAGCGCCATGACTTCGTCTCGAACGTCACCTGTTAAGGCGTAGCTGTCCAAAAATACAAAGCGTCCTGAGGATAGCTTGACCAGTGAGCACTGGGTACCAATGTTTATCACACCGCCGATACGGAATGACCCGCGTATGTTCCAAAATCCTGCCCCTAAATCATGAATTTTATCTGACATTTATCGTTTTCCTTATGTAATAGATTGAATCAACAAGTGATTGTTTTTCTTGTCGAAATTTTTATATTTTACATTTTTCTTAGAGTCGTTATTTTGCCTCAAGCTCGCTACGCGCGTTATCAATAGCAGATAATAACGCTGCTTCAAATTGGCCTTCTTCAAATACGACTAATCCTGAATGTGCACCGCAAAAATGATGTACGCTGCGCCATTCGTGTGCAAGATCTATCGCCCAATCACAATAGGCTTTGCCAGCGTCGGGCTCATCTTTTAGTGCTTGTTTGGTGGTGGGGTGTAAACCTAGGTTTGGCTGTACGGCATCAAACAGCTTAGAAGGTGGTATCTCAAACGTATCATCGACATATATACTTTGGCTGGCAGGATGATAGACCAATAGTGAGCTTGCATGGACTGACTCATCAGGGGCGATGTAGTAGATGCCCTGAGGTAGGGAGAACTTCAGCTCAGGATAACGCTCAGCGACCGCATCGCTTTCGACCAAATCCTCTGCCCAGCTTACTTCTGGTACTTGTTTTGGGTGTCGACTACTACCGTAAAACGTGGCTTGCGGAAAGTCTTTAGCCATTTGCGCACAATGTATCGTATGAAATGGATGAACATTTAAGACGGCTTCGACATCTTGACCATCATTGGTCAATGCCATCACTTGCTGACGAACCTCGTCTTTTAAAGTATAGCTGTCCAAAAAAATAAATCGGCCTGATGATAGCTTTATAAGCGCACATTGGACGCCGATATCCATAATGCCGTTTTTTATAAATGACCCTCGAATACTCCAAAATCCTGCACCTAAATCGTAAATCTCATCATTCATTGACATGACTCCTTAATCGTTTAGTTGTTCAATTATTTTGCTTATTGATAGGTAGCACCCTATGATTATTGATTTTTGAGCGCGTAAAGTCTGTAATAGAAAAGATATAAGCAATGTAGATGTGTAAAAATAAAAAGTTGTTAGGTACATGTCATCATTGAGGGTATAGATCCAATTCTTTATTCTAAATGGAGAGTCTAACCAAGCGCCAATAACACATTTAAACCTGAGTATATCGGTTGGTGTGCTAACATGCTTTTCTGGTCATTATGATAAATAGATATCCTGTATGGCTGTGCACCTCCTTCATAGTTTCACATTATATTCTTTCATTATCCAAGCCAATGACGCCTCCTTGTCATAGCATAATCAATTATAGTAAGCGCCCTTGTGAATAATTCTAAAGATAAAAATCAAAATTTTGCACCAAAGACAGTAGCCTCATCCAGTCACTCTACGTCGTGGATATTAAAGCTCACGATTGGCCTGATTGGTATGTTTGCTTTTTTACAGGTGTACTCTATCCAAGCCGTGCTGCCAGTCATGATGGTGGACTTTTCTGCGACGGAAGTGCAAGCGGGCATGATCGTTGGCGCTACTGTATTGGCCATTGCCATCATGTCACCATTTTTGGGTATGCTCTCAGATGCCGTCGGGCGCAAATCCTTTATCGTCGGTGCTTTGTTATTTTTGGCCATACCAACAGCGCTGATTGCCCAAAGCTCGAGTATTGAATGGGTCGGTATTTGGCGTTTTATGCAAGGACTTTCTGTACCCGGTATTACGGTGGTGACGATTGCTTATATCGGTGAGGAGTTTGAGGGCCGAGCAATGACTGATCTGATGTCCTTTTATGTGTCAGGAAGCGTGCTTGGCGGCTTTATGGGCCGGTTTTTGATGGGGCATTTGCATGAATTGATTGGCTGGCGTGACGGTTACTATGTGATGACAGCGATGACTTTGTTGGGGGCGATATGGGTTGGCAAGATGCTACCATCGTCTCGTCACTTTGAGGCCAATCCTAATTTTCGCTCAGCGATACAGACGTTAGGTGAGCATGTCACCAATCGTTATGTGGTGACCGCTTGTCTGCTTGGCGCTTGTGTGCTGTTCTCCCTTGTAGGCTGCTTCACTTTTATCAACTTACATTTGGCGGATAAGCCTTATGAGCTTGGTACAGGTGCGCTCGCCAATATTTTTGCCGTGTATTTGCTTGGTGTGATTATTACGCCACTATCAACGACCTTGCTGCGCCGGTTTGGCTCAGCACGTACGGTTCGGGTAGCCATCATTATCTCCATGATTGGAGTTCTGTTGACCTTGGTGACCCCACTATGGGGGGTAATCATAGGACTTGCTGTTATGTCATCTGGTGTGTTTATTACGCAGTCAGCGACCATCAGCTATATTGCTGTTAATGTCAAAAAAGGTCGATCATTGGCATCAGGCTTATATTACATGGGCTATTACACAGGCGGTACACTTGGAGCGTGGCTGGGTGGTATAGCCTATGCGCGAGGGCAGTGGTCTCTTACCGTATGGTTGTTATTGTTTGTTCAGGTATTGGCACTCTTGATAGCCAGTTTTGGGATGATTAAAACGACAAGACGCGCCACTTAACGGTATATCAGGTATTATCTATGTTTGGTTACCCGTCTTATGATACGTAATGTAAGGTCGCTTTACATGGTGATGGTTTTTTCTTACTATCAAAGAGGTATTCAATCTTATTGCGGTCAGTGAAGCTTGTTGCTTTTACTGCGCCAAAACCGATTGGTATTCAGCAGGACGCTATCAACAGTAATAATGACTCTATATTATAAAAATAGTGTGGTTATAGCGGTTCATTCTGTATTAGTATGTCTTATTGCTACTTATTTATTACTATCTATAACTTATAAGCGCGACAAACAAGGAAGTTAGGTCTATGTCAAATATGTACCATGGTGCCCCCTCTGCCTATGATTATCCATTACTGGTCAAGCAGCTCTTAAACCGTGCAAAAACAGTGTCACAAGACCAAGAGATTGTCTATGCGGACAAAAAGCGACTCACTTACAAGGACTTGTTTGAGCGTATCAATCGCTTGGCAAACGTACTTGCTGACCTGAACCTTGATGCAGGCGACATCGTTGCCGTTATGGACTGGGACAGCAATCGCTATCTTGAGTCTTATTTTGCGGTACCGATGTCAGAGTACATTCTACAAACTGTCAATATCCGTCTATCACCAGAAAAAGTCCTCTACACCATCAACCATGCCAAGCCTAAAGTGCTGATGCTAAACTCTGAGTTTGCGCCATTGGTCAAAGACTATCAATTTGAAAATTCTAGTATCGAGCACATTATTTGGCTAGACGACAATGGTTTGACCGCTGAAGGGGTTTTTGGCAGTAATCAAAGCCGCGTGACAGGCGAGTATGAAGCATTGCTAGAAGCTGCTGATAGTCATTTTGACTTTCCAGACTTTGATGAAAATACCATCGCGACGACCTTTTATACCTCAGGTACGACAGGGAATCCCAAAGGCGTTTTCTTTAGTCACCGTCAGTTGGTACTGCACAGTCTAGCGGAAGCGGCAACATTGGGTATGCTACCAAATAAGCAAGGTGTTAGCTACGGTGATGTCTATATGCCGATGACGCCGATGTTCCACGTACACGCATGGGGTTTCCCATTTACAGCAACGATGGTGGGTCTAAAGCAAGTCTATCCAGGACGTTATGCGCCTGATAGCTTGCTGGATTTGATCCTCAATGAAAAGGTGAGTATCACACATTGTGTGCCAACGATTTTGCAGATGGTGCTCAAAGAGGCGCAAGATCGCGATGCCAGCTTTAATGGGCTAAAAATGATCATTGGTGGTTCAAGATTGACCGAAGGGCTAGCAAAAACAGCAATGTCTCAAGGCATCGAAGTTTACACCGGCTACGGTATGTCAGAGACGGCACCGCTTATCAGTCTGACTGAATTTAGTCTCAATGAGCCTGAAATGACGGAAGATGAAGACATCGCCCGTCGCTGTATGACAGGTAAGCCAGTGCTTATGGTCGATGCACAAGTATGGGGTGAGGGCAACAAACCAGTAGGTAAGGGTCAAGAGAATACGGGTGAGCTGGTGCTACGGGCACCTTGGTTGACCCAAAGCTATTTCAAAAATGACGACGCTGGTAAGGAGCTGTGGGAGAGTGGCTATATGCACACTCAAGACATCGCTTACATACGTCCTGATGGTTATATTAAAATCACTGATCGCCTAAAAGATGTGATCAAATCAGGGGGCGAGTGGATCTCATCGCTTGAGATTGAGACGATTTTATCACTGCATCCATCCGTAGCGGATGTCTCAGTGATTGGCGTTCGGGATAAGCAATGGGGCGAGCGCCCGTTGGCTTTGGTGGTACTAAAACCAAATGCTCAAGAAACCAGTGCTGACGATATTAAAGCCATTGCAGAAAAAGCGGTAGAGCGCGGTATCATTCCTAAATATGGCGTGCCAAGTCAATTTAAATTCGTTGATGAACTGCCAAAAACCTCTGTTGGCAAGCATGACAAAAAAGTCATGCGTGAGATGTATGCCAATCAAACTCAAGTATAATATTATCTATCGATTGAATGTCAAAACGCTTGTGCTCATCAAAATGTAATGCGTGTTGCACGCTTAACAGTTGACCTTTGTGATGGGCTCTGCTACATTTTAAACCGATACATAACGTATCGGTTTTTTAATTCTGGCAAGGATGACCAGTATTTATCAGGACATTGTTTACCGCAGTCACAACAGTGTAGCGTTGATAAAGCCAATCGCGTACAAAGATCATATCACGCGATACAAGTGCAATAACAACTTACCAATGCGCCGATTATAAAAAATCTTATCCCATTTCTCGTTTATGCTAAGGACAGCTACTATGAGCGACCACGCCCAACACCCAGTCTCTACTCTAGCGGCAGACGTGCCCACGTTCGCGGATATTTATCATGATTCCATTATGGCTCGAGAGAATTTTTGGGCTGAGCAAGCAAAGCGCATCTACTGGCATAAAGAGCCTGAGCAGATTCTCGATGACAGCAATCTGCCTTTTGCGAAATGGTTTGTTGGCGGTGAAACCAATCTTTGCTATAACTGTGTCGATCGTCATCTGCCAGACCGTGCAGAGCAAGATGCCTTTGTGTGGGTGTCATCAGAGATCAATCAAGAGTTAATAGAAACCTTTCCAGCGGTCGTTGATTCGTTTAAAGATCTGGGCAATAACGTTGAGTTTTATACAGATTATGCCAAGCGCCGCCTGACTTATAATGATTTATACAAAGAAGTGAATTACTTCGCAGACGTGCTACAGCGTCATGGTATTGGCAAAGGCGACTGTGTCATTATCTATATGCCAATGATTCTAGAAGCAGCATATGCCATGCTGGCTTGTGCTCGCATTGGTGCTATACACTCAGTCGTATTTGGCGGATTTGCCGCGCATAACTTGGCGATCCGCATGGATGATGCTGAGGCAAAAATGGTCATTACAGTGGATGCAAGTCTGCGTGATGGTAAGGTTATTAACTATAAAAATCTCGTCAATCAAGGCGTTGAACAAGCAGCAACCAAGCCTGAGCATGTATTAGTTGTCAATCGTGGTATTTTACCGTTTGAGCCGAGAGGTGTTGACGTCGATTATGCGACTGAACGACGTCACAGCTGCGAGGCCCATGCAGTTGTGGCACCAGTTTGGCTTGAATCCAACACACCGTCCTATCTGCTTTATACCTCTGGTACGACTGGCACACCAAAAGGGGTGCAACGTGATACTGGTGGTTATGCAGTCGCGCTGACGACCTCGATGGATTATGTCTATGATGGTAAGGCAGGCGAGACATTCTGGGCGATATCAGATATTGGCTGGGCGGTTGGGCATTCGTATACGATTTATGCGCCACTGCTAGCGGGTATGACCAGTGTTATGTACGAAGGCTTACCACACTTACCGAACCCAGGTATCTGGTGGCGTATCGTTGAAGCTAATAAAGTTAATATTCTATTTACGGCGCCTACAGGCGTACGTATGCTCAAAAAGCAAGATGAAAGCTGGATGACGCGCTACGATGTGTCTAGTGTCAAGTCGTTCTTTTTGGCAGGTGAGCCGCTTGATGAGTCAACGGCTAATTGGTTATCTCAGCATTTAGGCGTACCGATTCTAGATCACTATTGGCAGACAGAGTCTGGCTGGCCGATCTTGAGCCATACACCAAAATTCAATCATAAACTGCACAAGCAGGGCTCGCCCGGCTATCCTATGTATGGCTATGAAGCGAAAGTCCTCAATGAGGAAACAGGTGAACCTTGCAGGGCGGGTGAAAAAGGGTTGCTTGCGATTAAAGCGCCACTACCACCTGGCTGTCTCACCACGGTATGGCGTAACGATGAGCGCTTTGTCAGCAGCTACTTTGGTCTGTTTGATGGCCAGCAGTATTCTACCTCAGACTATGCAGTGACAGATGAAGACGGTTACTTTTACATCTTGGGGCGTACCGATGACGTGATAAACGTCGCAGGCCATCGAATAGGTACGCAAGAGATAGAAGAAGCAATTAGTACTCATCCAGAGATGGCAGAATGCGCTGTGGTAGGCATCCAAGATGAGCTAAAAGGCGAGCTACCAATTGCGTTCTGCGTCCTAAAAGATCAATCGCAAGTCGAAACCACCGAAAACCGCTTCCGCATTGAGCAGCAAGTCATAGGTGCTGTGGTCAAATCCTTAGGCGGTATTGCAAGGCCGGCGGCCATTTATTTCCCGCAGGCATTGCCAAAGACGCGCTCTGGCAAAATCCTACGCCGATCTATTCGGGCGTTAGCAGAGGACAGGCCTACCGGCGACATGTCGACGCTTGATAATCCAGCCGCTATTGATGCGATTAAGCAATCGATGAAGGATTATTAGTTGGTATAGGCTAGCAAATATGTTGGTTCCGCCTAAAAACTAGGTTGATCTTATTAGAAGCTCATGAGCAATCATGGGCTTTTTGTTTCTACTATTTGGATAAATCGCCTTTAACAAAACAAACTTAGCGAAAATTTTGATAAAGCGCTTGACCGTAAAATTGATTTATTGTTATAGTCAATAACGATACAAAATAAATCATTTTAAAATTTTATTTTCTATAAATATTTTGCAAATAACTATTTATAGCGCTTAACTTTTAATGAATACTCAGATACCGTCACACGGTAGTCTCGCAAAAAAGATAAGGATATCTTATGCACCACGTTCAGCAGCTCATCAATGGTCAGTTCGTACAATCAAATACCGACGAATGGATTGATATCACCGATCCAGCAACTCAAGAAGTCATCGCAAAAGTCCCTCAAACCACCAATGATGAGATTAATCAAGCGGTTGCCGCCGCACAGACAGCGTTTGAAACCTGGCGCAAAACGCCAATCACCACACGTGCGCGTATTTTTTTGACCTATCAAACACTTATTCGCGAGCATATGGATGGGTTGGCAGAAATCTTGACCGCAGAGCAAGGCAAAACGATTGCTGATGCGCGCGGTGATGTGTTCCGCGGTCTAGAAGTGGTAGAGCATGCCGCTGGTATCGCCAATTTGCAAATCGGCGACTTTGTAGAAAACGTCGCATCAGGCGTTGATACTTATAGTATTTGGCAACCACTCGGTGTTTGTGCTGGTATTACGCCGTTTAACTTCCCCGCGATGATTCCGCTATGGATGTTCCCAATGGCGATTGCTACGGGTAATACATTCATCCTAAAACCGTCTGAACAAGATCCGATGGTGACTATGCGCTTAGTTGAGCTAGCGATTGAAGCGGGAGTACCAGAAGGCGTGCTGAACGTAGTGCACGGTGGCAAGGCTACCGTTGATGCTATCTGTGATCATCCAGATATCAAAGCGGTTTCTTTTGTGGGTTCTACCAACGTTGGTAAACATGTCTATGAGCGTGCCAGCCAATCAGGTAAGCGCGCCCAATGCATGATGGGTGCAAAAAACCACGGTGTTATCTTACCTGATGCCAATAAAGAGCAAACGCTCAATCAGCTAGCGGGCGCGGCGTTCGGTGCCGCTGGTCAACGCTGTATGGCATTGTCAGTGGTCGTGCTAGTGGGCGCAGCTGGTGAATGGATTGACGAGATTAAAGCCAAAGCAGAAAGTTTAGTTGTCTCAGCAGGTAAAAATGACAAAGATTTAGGACCATTGATTTCTCCTGCTGCAAAAGCCCGTGTCGAGCATTTGATTGGAACTGGGGTAGAAGAGGGCGCAAGTTTACTACTTGACGGTCGCGGAATTACTGTTGAAGGGTTTGAGAACGGTAACTTTGTTGGGCCGACTATTTTTGATAATGTCACAAGCGACATGCAAATCTATAAAGAAGAAATATTCGGTCCCGTACTGTGTATTATGCGCGCTGATAGCTTGGACGAAGCAATTGCACTGCTTAATGCCAATCCACATGGCAATGGTACCGCGATATTTACCCAGTCAGGAGCGGCAGCCCACAAATTCCAACAAGATATCCAAGTCGGTCAAATCGGTATTAATTTGCCAATACCTGTGCCACTTCCAATGTTCTCATTCTCAGGTTCACGTGGCAGTAAACTTGGCGACCTAGGTCCTTATGGCAAGCAAGCCGTACAGTTCTATACTCAGACGAAGACAGTGACGGCACGTTGGTTCGATGATGAAGCGAGCCGCGGTGTTAACACGACGATTTCGATTTAATCGTCGGATTACTGTATTTTCGGTATAACGTTAATACGACTTGCGGTACTATTGAACGCAATTTTATTATCGTTATGCCGTTATCATATAGCGCTAATGTCCTATAAAATCTCTGACCAGCGTTTTTATTAACGTTTATCTGAGATTTAAGCCCTCTATTTGATCTATAAGAACAAGGATGACCCTATGGATTTTTCATTGACCGATGACCAAGTTGCTTTTCGTCAAACAGCCCGTCAGTTTGCGCAAAAAGAGCTTAAACCGAACGCTGCTGAATGGGATCGCACCTCGCATTTCCCAGTGGACATCATCAAAAAAACGGGTGAGCTTGGTTTTTTGGGACTATACACCAATCCAGAATATGATGGCTTGGGCCTGCCAAGACTCGACTCAGCAATGGTATTCGAAGAGCTGGCATGGGGTGATACGTCCGTGGCGGCTTATATGAGCATTCATAATATGGCCGCCTGGATGATCGGTGAGTATGGTAGCGAACCCTTATGCAAAAAATACTTGCCCAATATGGTCAGCGGTGAGTGGCTTGGCAGCTATTGCTTAACAGAGCCAAATGCAGGCTCTGATGCGGCCTCACTCCGTACCAAAGCGGAGAAGCAAGGCGATTACTACGTATTAAACGGTGAAAAAACCTTTATCTCTGGCGCAGGCTCGACCGATGTATTGGTGGTGATGGCGCGTACTGGTGGTGCTGGGCCAAAAGGTGTATCAGCGTTTGTTGTAGATGCCAATAGTGCTGGTATCGAATACGGCAAAAATGAGCATAAGATGGGCTGGAAAGCACAGCCGACACGAACGATTAGCTTTAAAGATGTCAAAGTCCCAGCAGAAAACCTGATAGGCGAAGAAGGTCAAGGTTTTCGTATCGCGATGAAAGGTCTAGACGGTGGTCGTATCAATATCGGTATTTGCGCGGTAGGAACGGCGCAGGCTGCATTAGAGACGGCAACCAGTTACGTACAAGAGCGCAGTCAATTTGGCAGTCCAATTGCTAGCTTACAGTCGGTACAGTTTAAACTTGCTGATATGTTGACTCAGACCATCGCTGCACGGCAAATGCTGTATCTTGCAGCGAGTAAAGTCGATAACAATGATGGGCAAGCGTCTACCTACTGCGCAATGGCCAAGCGTCTCTCCACCGACCTTTGTTTCGATGTTGCCAATGAAGCTCTGCAATTGCACGGCGGCTATGGGTATTTAAACGAGTATCCGCTCGAGCGTCATGTACGAGACTTACGTGTGCACCAAATTTTAGAAGGCACCAATGAGATCATGCGCGTGATTATTTCACGTCAAGTCTTGCAAGATGAAGGGCTAAGCCAACTTCGCTAATTTATCTCGATCTACTGAAACAAGGATGTTTTATGACAGATTATACCAATCTACAGCTATCGATCGATGGTCATACCGCAACATTGACGTTGAACAATCCACCTGCACATACGTGGACGATGGATAGTCTGCATGCGCTTAAGCAGCTCATCACAGATCTCAATGCCAATGACGATGTTTACGCATTAATCGTGCATGGAGATGGTGAAAAATTCTTCTCGGCTGGTGCAGATTTAAACAATTTTTCAGATGGTGATAAAGGCCGTGCGATAAGTATGGCGATTGCATTTGGTGAGGCGTTCGAAGCCCTGTCTGCCTATCGTGGTGTCAGTATCGCCGTCATCAACGGCTATGCGATGGGCGGTGGACTGGAGTGTGCGCTCGCGTGTGATATCCGTATCGCAGAAGCGCACGCCCAGATGGCACTGCCAGAGACAGGTGTGGGATTACTGCCCTGTGCAGGCGGTACGCAAAACCTACCTTGGCTAGTGGGTGAAGGTTGGGCCAAGCGCATGATACTGTGCGGTGAGCGCGTTGATGCAGAGACCGCATTGCGTATCGGTCTGGTTGAAGAGGTCACGGCAAAAGGTGAAGGTTTGCAAGCCGCTCAAGATTTGGCAAAAAAAGTCGCTAAGCAATCACCCGTCGCCGTCAGTTATTCTAAAGCGCTGATTCAAGCGGCTAGAGACACGCCACCTGCACAAAATCTTATTCATGAGCGTGAAGCTTTCGTTAAGCTATTTGACACAATGGATCAGCGTGAAGGGGTGCAAGCCTTTTTAGAAAAGCGTCAACCCAATTGGCAAAACAAATAAGCATTGCTTAAAATGCTTGGGTCATAACACTCATGACATTATTTAACTTTTTAACTTTGTAGGTCACTTTTATGACAGCAGCTACCGACGACACCCAAAACTCTTCGAACAATACCGAGCAAGAGGCATCTGTATTGTTCAATACTGAACCAACAGATTGCGGACATCTAATCGGGATAATGACACTTAATACCCCAAAATCGCTTAATGCGCTCAGTGTTGATATGTGTCAACTGCTAGCAGCGCAGTTAGAGGAGTGGCAAGCGGATGACCAAGTAGTGGCGATTGTGTTAAAAGGTGCAGGCGATAAGGCCTTTTGTGCAGGCGGTGATATTCGTAAGCTCTATGACAGTATGTCTACTAGTGCGCCGATACCAAACCCTTATGCCACTGAGTTTTTCAGTCACGAGTATCGTCTATATCGTCAAATGCACTTTTACTCAAAACCATTAATACTTTGGGGTGATGGCATTATCATGGGCGGCGGTATGGGGCTGATGGCAGGATGCAGTCATCGTATTGTCACTGAGCGCACACGTTTTGCTATGCCTGAGATTACCATTGGCTTATTTCCTGATGCCTCAGGCAGTTGGTTTTTGCAGCGAATGCCCGCCAAAACAGGTTTGTTCTTAGGCTTGACTGGCGCGATGTGTAACGCCAATGACGCGCTGTTGGCCAACCTAGCAGAGTATGCTGTTGCAAGTCATGATTATGATGCTGTCATACAACGTCTTAAGCAGAGCGACTGGCAAACGCTCGATAGTGCCAGTAGTTCAAACAAGTTCCATCATAATAGTGCGCATAGTATCGTCGGCCGTGCACTTGCTGAGCTGCCAGTAGCCGAGTTGTCTGATAGTAAGCTTGCGACCTACTGGCAGCCTATCCAAAAATTGATGAACAGTGGCGGTTTGGCAGATATCGATGCATTGCTACAAAGTGATGAAGCGCTAGTACAGTTAAATAAAGACTTTTCAGAAGACAGTTGGACTCAGCGAGCAGTTGCAACCTATCGTCATGGTTGCCCAGTGACAGCAGCGTTAACCTACGCGCTGTATCACAAAGTCGCTGATTTGTCGATAGAACAAGTTTTATATTTAGAAGCCAACGTGGCGGTACATTGTGCAGCCAATCCTGATTTCAAAGAAGGTGTGCGTGCATTATTGATTGATAAAGATAAAGATCCGCAGTGGTCGCGCTCGTTGGCAGACTGCGTAAGTGTAGAAGGCCAAGCGTATATCGATAAGCACTTTGCCAATCCTTATCCAAAAGGTGAGCACCCTCTAGAAGATTGGTTGGGTGAGGAAGCTTTGGGCAGTCAGTATGTGCGCTAATTATCTACTAACAAATATTGTCAAATAGTATGTAGCAATGGCTACATCATAAATCATCAAGGAGTGATGAGATGGGTACAAAAGATACAGTGATGATGGATAATAACTCTAAACCAAATATTGCCTTTATTGGGCTTGGTAATATGGGTGCGCCTATGGCAGAAAACTTATTAAAGGCAGGATATACACTTTCTGTCTTTGATTTGTCTGATGCAGCAACCCAGCGCCTAGAAAAAGCAGGTGCTCGCGTGGCACAGAGTCCTAAAGATGCGGCGAGCAATGCTCAAGTTGTCATTAGTATGCTGCCGGCGGGTCAGCATGTGCACTCTGTGTATCTGGGCGATAGTGGCGCTAATGGTCTGCTGGCAGAATTACCAAAAGGCACGCTTGTGATTGATAGTAGTACAATAGCGGCTGCTGATGCTAGGACAGTGGCAGACGCTGCAAGCCATCTTGGCATCGACTTTTTGGATGCCCCCGTGTCTGGCGGGACAGGCGGGGCGATTGCTGGTAGCTTGACCTTTATTATTGGTGGTGATGACGACGCTTTTGCCAAAGCTGAGCCGATACTCGCTGTAATGGGGAAAAATATTTTTCATGCAGGCGAACATGGTGCAGGACAAGTTGCGAAGATTTGCAACAACATGCTGTTAGGTATCCTAATGGCAGGCACGGCAGAGGCGATTAATTTAGGGGTGAAGAACGGTCTAGATCCCAAAGTATTATCAGATATTATGCTACAAAGCTCAGGCCGTAACTGGACGTTAGAGGTCTATAACCCTTATCCGCAAGTTATGGAAAACGTTCCCTCTAGCAATGGCTACCAAGGTGGCTTTATGAGTAAGCTGATGCAAAAAGATCTCAATCTTGCTATGCAAACGGCAAAGGATACTCATGTAGACACGCCAATGGGTGCCAAGGCAACAGAGTTATATGCCACGCATACGCTTGAGAACGGTGATAAAGACTTCTCTAGTATTATGGGCCGTCATGATGCCTCGGTATTGTTTTAGAATTACCTTAGAAATAACGACTCATATACTCAATCACTCTTACTATCGTGAATAGTGAGGACTGATTAAAGAGGGCTTGTTAGATGAAAAAAGGTTCATGCTACATTTATAGCATGAACCTTTTTTTATTTGATCATAGTAATGAATGAGCAATGACTCTATTAGCTTTGTAAGTCATACACGAGAGCTTGAATATCTTGCGCTGCTTGCTGTAGTCGAGGTACATGAGTCAGTAATTCGTCGAGCGATACGCGTATCGTTGGTGCATGCAGGTACAATGAGGCCAGATAGCGCGACTTTTTATCTAATATAGGCACCGCCACCCCCACCATTTCAGAGATAAACTCCTCGTTATCAATACCAATGCCAGTGGTAGCGATACGGTCGAGCTCGGCATTCAAAGCATCAATATCGGTGATGGTGTTTTTGGTGAATTTGTCTAATGGTAAACCCTGCAATATTTTATTACGACTGGTGGTAGACAGTTGGCTCAAATACAATTTACCAGTTGCCGTACACCACATGGGCGACTTTGCACCTACTGGGAGGTATATCTGCAATGGTAAGGTCGTTTGTGCGCGGTTGGTATAAATCATATTCATATGATAAGGAACACCGATACCGCAAGTTTCTTTAAGCTCATCAACCAGTTTTTGCAAAATCATCTGGCGCTCATTAAATAATAAGCGCTGCTGCCAAAGCTCAACGCTCAGATTGCGAACCCGTTTACCAGGAACAATACCGCCACCGATATCAACGGTCAAAAAACCATCGTCGACCAAATTCTGAATTAAACGGTGTATGGTCGGTTTAGGAATATCCAACTCTTGCGATAGCTCAAGTGGAGAGAGAGGTTTAGAAGCATATGACACGGCTTCTATGATCTCTAACACACGGGTGATCGAGGATACTTTAGGCATATAAAAGGCTCAGTAGTAGTAAAAGGGGGTGAGGCTGACGAGACTATAATGTTTTCATAACGAAGATAAATAGTAATAAATCTGCATTCCCACAATAGATCTATTTCTATGTCTAATTTAGCACAATATCAAGCTGAGACAAGGCTTGGTGACACTATATAAGAACATTTGTACTGTTAGCTTCCATATTTACAATTTTTTCTAAGCGAAACAGTAGATACC
Source organism: Psychrobacter pacificensis (assembly GCF_018336615.1). Lineage (NCBI taxonomy): Bacteria > Pseudomonadati > Pseudomonadota > Gammaproteobacteria > Moraxellales > Moraxellaceae > Psychrobacter > Psychrobacter pacificensis. The sequence goes on from NZ_CP048752.1 coordinate 1,371,946, forward strand.
TCAACTCACACATTGCAACATTCTGTAGTAATAAGCTATATAACTGCTGTTGAGTTGAGTGGCTTACCCAGACATTATGATGAAACATTTTGTAATACCCTCACATGAACATTAAGCGGACCAGTATTCATGTCTACACTGATTAATTGCTTTGAGAGAGTTGTGTAACAGGAATTCAAAGTTTTGCAGGTTGGTGTAGCAATTATTACAGTAACTATGCAATCTTTACATAACGGCAAATAAAAAGCGCATCCATGGGGGTGACTTTTTGAGTCAAAATTGTTTTAATCTCTTCAACAAAATGGTGGTTTAGAAAAGAGCAAAATTATCATTTTTTACGGGCGAGTTACTTTACACTTTAGGAGAATAATTATGAAACTTATTAAACTTACAGCTATCTCTGCTGCTGTTCTAGCATCAACTGCTGCATTAGCAGCTGATCCGGTTATCGTTGTTGATAACAACGATGCGGTAGTATACGAAGCTGAGCCAGTGGCTGTTGCCTACCAAGCAGAACCTGCTTACGCATATAACTCTGATGCTGGTATCGTACGCAACACTACTGGTGCTGTAGTTGGTGGTACTAAAACTTTCTTCCAAACAGCTGTTAACCCAGCATCTGTTAGTGCTGAAGTTGGTACTCTAGGTTATGGTGCTAACATCGGTTGGTCACTTAACGAGAAAACTGAACTACAAGCTGGTTGGGCAGGTGGCGATGTTGCTGAGCTTTTCGGTGGTGATTTTGACGCAAAGGACATCAATTATGATGTTGATAGTGACTTTAGCAACCCGTATCTAGGTGTGCAATTGCGTCCTACTGGTAACTGGTTCACTATGGGTGCTGGTATCATCGTTCCTGACAACGATATTGATGTAAGAGCTAATGCTGAAGGCGAGGGTTATTACAGCATCGATGGCAACAAATATTATGCTGGCACGGCAACTGCGGAGCAACGTCTTGAAGAGGATTTTGGCGGCGAAAATGTAGGTAACCTAGAAGGCTCTATAGAACATCGCAATAAATTAGCCCCTTACTTAACTGTTGGCTTCCGCCCTAACATTACGAATAATTTCGGTGTATTTGGTGAAGTTGGTGCAGCATACTTGGGTAAAGTAGACGCAGATGTCCGCTATACTGGTGAAGATGGTAACACTGTCGCAGCAAATCAAGCTGCTCGTGATGCAGAAAATGATTTAGAAGATAAAAACTGGCTAGAATGGATGCCAATCGTTAAACTTGGTGCAACTTACCGTTTTTAATCTAATCACAGTGTAAATACTGTTATTAGAAGAGAATAAAAAAAACGACCCTTTCTAGGGTCGTTTTTTTATGTCTAGAAGAAAGCGAAGATAATAAATACGAGAGCATTGCCAGATATGATCAAAAAACGACGACTGTTTGATCTGCTTGCAATACTGCAATTTGGTGATTGGATTGATCGTTAGTATGACTGATAGTAATAAGGTCTTTATTCATATCATCAGTCAAGGCAGGAATGACATCAGAGTAATCTATACCTAAACCTTGTGCCAAAGTGTACTGATGGATCTTGATAAAGCTTTCTTTGATTTGCCATAGTAACTTTGCAATATAATCACGCTGATTTTTTGGTAATGTCTGTAAGATAGTAACTTCATTATCTGAGTAAAAACGCTTGACGATATGCCAAGCAACATCATTGTGCTCGATATCGATGCCAGCAGGGCGACGACGACTGATGACCGCTGCTATTTTGCTGTATGAAATAGCAGCGATATTTTGATGAGATTTTTTATTAAATTCGTCTTTGTTATGAGCGGCTGTATGGCTAAAACAGACGTAATACTTGCTTTTGCTAAGGCGATAGGGAAAGCTCGACTCATCTAAGGTATCGCTGATTTCTAGCTTGTTAAGTAGCGCTTGTAGTAACTGTCTTACACCTTGGCGCTGCTGTTGACGTTGCCTATGAGCAATACTACGTTTTGATATTGGTTTTTGTACTGCATGATAATGCCATTTGAAATGACGAAGCTCAGTAAAGACTATATGTGAAGATGGATATACTGATAACCAGTATGAGTCGTTCCACAAGTTGCTCATTCCTACAGGACTGGATAAATCACTTACTTGAGCAGTCACGCACCAAGTTTCATGGTCGAGTTGAGTAAGTTGGACGTTAGTGATATTTAGTACTGGTATTATCATGAGTGGTCATTAGTATTTTTAATTGAAAACAAAGTTTTTTTAGAAATGTAAATAATATACTTAAAATTAGGTATCTTACATTTGAGTTTGAAATATTTATATCTTACTTATAGTGAAACCATTATAAAAATGGTATAGCAAGATTAAACGCTATTTTTCGCAGCCTCTGGAGACGCAGTCACAGCAAGCAAGAAAAGTAGCGTTTAATCGAGCGCGTTTCCTATGCTGTATCAATTTTATTGAGGTTCTACTGTAGCTCAATAGAATATAAAAAGCCCAGTAATATAACATTACTGGGCTTTTTTAAAGCAAATGATTTTTAATGACGCTTAGTAAGACAGCTCAGCACGGCGGTTTTGTGCATAAGCATCTTCGGTGTTGCCAGCCGCTGCAGGACGTTCTTCACCATAGCTAATGACACGGATGTTGTTGGCGGCGACACCCTGAGCAGCAAGATAATTACGTGCTGCTTGGGCACGTCGCTCACCGAGTGCCATATTGTATTCACGGCTACCGCGCTCATCAGTATGACCTGCGATAACGACACCAGCTGCTGGGTTTGAGTTTAATAGGCTCACGTGTTGGTTAAGGACACTCGCCGCTTGCGCAGTGATTTCGCTGCTATCAAAAGCAAAGTAGACAACCGCTTGTAAGTTTTCAGCACCAGTAATGACAGCGGCTGAGTTATCAACGATGACGGCACCATTATAGCCAACTTGACCACCTGGAATACCTAGCGGCGCGACCACAACCTCTGAGGTAGCACGTTTAGTCGCACAACCTGTAGTGAGTGCAACGGCGCTTGATAGTACAGCTAAAACAGCGATCTTAGAAAAACTGATTGACATGACGAGCTCCTAAAATTTTAATTAAATTTATTTTTTAAACTGCTTACGATAAAACTCAGGCAATCTTTAGACATCATATACTAACTGTTAATTTATGTAAGTATTTTTACTGTAAATAACGATAGATAGATATGTAACGTATCACCAGCGGTGTTTGCCCCAGTTTTCAGGATTGGCCCAGTAATCAGCATTGAGCCAATTCGGTAGCTGTTTATAATCATATAAATTGAACTGCCAAAGCGCCGCTGATACAGTGGAAGATGTTATGGATTCAATATCACTAATATCTAAAGATGGCTCGCTTAAGACATCAAATGGCGTAAACCCATAAGGTTTCAAATCAATGGAACTATCAAGCGCAACCAGCAAGTGTGCTGCATAGAGATCACGATAACGCATGAGGGCAGGGATGTATTGATGTAACAGCTCTTGTGAGAGGGTGGGTAGCCAAAAGCAAGCAAGCTCGTATCGTTCAAGCACAGGCTGTTTAGCAAGCTCTGATAAAGTGGAGACGTGCCATGCTTCAGCTGATACGTTATTATCATCTTTAACATTCGTATCTTTAATATGTGTAGTTTTCTTGAGCTGTGTTTGCAGAGTTGATAATTCTGTTTTGTCGTGTGCTACCCATAACAGCTGAGTAGTGTCATCAGTCTGTCTAGTCATCGTTTGTGCTTGTTTATCAAGTGAGCTATCAAGCGAAGGCATGAGAGCATCAACATACTCTATCAGTAGAGGTAACGTGATCTTTGAGTATTTGGCAGTGTGTGTTGTCATATAATAAGCCGTTTATGAAAGGTGAGTTATTAGTGCGCCTATTAAATCATTTTCATCGGCATTATCCAATTGATAACGTGAGCCAATTGTTGATTTAATCATTCATATAGAGGCTAACCAACACACATGAATGTATACGAGGAAATGTATATGAAGGATAAACTCAGTTATCTCGATGCCCATACTTGAAATATAAGGATTTAGGTCAATCTACCTATAAGCAGGAAACCATATATAACATGCGCCCGTTGTGACTTTCATTGTGACTTTGAGCGCCATAAACGTTGCTATCAAGACGAAAGCTATAATGCGAATAGCAAAACAATAACACTCATAACATATCATCAATAATAATAGGAAATTACCATGTCTACTGCTGAAACCGATGCTCAGATCATCAACCCTGAAATGCCAGATGTACCCCCACATGCACCAAGTAAAATTAATCTAAAGGATTACCAAAAACCAAGTTTTGATGTGGAAACGGTCCATTTGGACATCAAGCTGTTTGAAGATTATGCTCAGGTAAATAGTATGCTTAAGATGGTACGCCAAACCACAGGGGATATTGTCTTATTTGGCGAATCGTTAGAGCTGCTGTCTATTATCATGAATGATAAAGCGTTAACATCTGAGCACTACCAGCAAGAAGATGGCAAGCTAACGATTTATGAAGCACCTGATGAGGTTATCTTAGACATTCAGGTACGTATCTCCCCGCAAACTAACACCGCGCTTGAAGGTCTATACATGGCAGGTAGTGGTGACGACACCATGTTTGTGACTCAGTGCGAACCAGAAGGTTTCCGTAAGATTACTTTTTATCCTGATCGCCCTGATGTACTCGCGATATTTACCACTCGACTGGAAGCCGATAAGCGCTATCCGACGTTATTGGCTAACGGTAATTTAGTTGAAGCAGGCGAGGTTGCTGATGCGCCAGAGCGTCATTATGCGATTTGGCAGGATCCAACCAACAAGCCCAGCTATTTATTTGCCTGTGTTATTGCTGATTTGGATGTGTTGACAGACTCTTATACGACCAGCGAAGGTCGGGACGTATTACTTGAGGTTTACGCAAAATCTGCCGATATCGATAAATGTGATGTTGGTATGCAAGCCTTAAAAGACGCCATGAGATGGGATGAGGTCAATTACGGCCGAGCCTATGATTTAGATCGCTATATGATTGTGGCAGTCAGTCAGTTCAATATGGGCGCAATGGAGAATAAGGGTCTTAATATCTTTAACACCGCTTGTGTGTTATCTAGCCCTGAGACCACTACTGATGCGCGCAGTTTTAGCGTAAAAGCCATTATTGCTCACGAATATTTTCACAACTGGACGGGTAACCGTATCACGTGCCGTGATTGGTTTCAGCTGTGTTTGAAAGAAGGTTTTACGGTTTACCGTGATCAGTCGTTTTCAGCAGATCAGCAATCAAGTGCGGTACAGCGTATTGATGATGTGGCGACCTTGCGTGCACATCAATTTGCAGAGGATGCAGGCCCATTAGCACATCCAGTACGCCCAGAGAGCTTTGTTGAGATTAATAACTTTTATACGACAACCGTCTATGAGAAAGGCGCTGAAATCGTACGAATGATTGCGAACACATTAGGGCCGGATGATTTTCGCAAAGGAACAGACGAGTATTTCCGTCGTTATGATGGACAAGCGGTCACGGTAGAAGACTTTTTATCGGCCCTTAGTATCACTGATGACAAAATCGAGGACTTTATCGACTGGTATCGTCAGCCAGGTACGCCAGTGGTATCGGGCTCTCAAACTTATGATAGTGCAGCGCAGACATTAACGATTACCTTGAACCAGCAAACACGTCATGTGAAAGGCTTTGATGCACCAAAACCGTTGCCGATACCTGTAGCAACCGCACTGTTTGATAAAGACTCAGGCGCTATCGTCGCTGAACGTATGTTATTGCTTGACGAGGCGACGCAAACGTTTGTGTTTGAAAATGTCGCAAGTGAGCCTGTTGTGTCTTTACTGCGTGATTTTAGTGCGCCAGTACAGCTCAACTATGATTACCAAGATGCAGACTTGGCCTTTTTGCTCAAGCATGAAACCAATGGGTTTAACCGCTGGCAAGTCACCCAAATGCTAGTCAACCGTATTTTACTGCAAAGCCAAGGTGCGAAGAGCAGTCCTGAAGTGTATTTAGAAGCCTTGGCACAGACGTTGCCCGTTTTAGCAGCTGATGATGCGATGCTGGCTGCACGATTACTTGATATTCCATCAGCGCAAGAGCTGGCTTCTGCTATTCCTCAAGACTACGATCCGGTACTAGTGAAAGAGCAGCGCGATGGACTATATCAGCAAGTAGCAGATAAATTAAAAGATCAATGGGCTACGTTATACAATGATCTGCCAATGCAGTCTTATGAAGACAGTGCTCAAGCTCGAGGCATTCGTGCGCTGCGTAATGTGGTGCTTGATATGGCACTGACTGCTAACGTTGAAGGTGCAGCCGATTGGGCACAACAGCAATATGATAATGCTAGCTGTATGACAGAGCGTTTTGGTGCGTTGAAGGCGATGGTCAACCATCAGCTGCCAAAAGCCAATCATTATTTGACCGATTTCTATAAGCGTTTCCAAGCAAACGATCTGGTGATTGATTTGTGGTTCAGTGTGCAAGCCGCCGCTGATGATGTGACACCTGATGTTATCAAGTCGTTAATTGCGCATACCGATTTTGATTGGAATACCCCTAATCGTGTCCGTTCAGTTATCGGCGCCTTTAGCTCGCAACCAACAGTACTATGGACAGCAGAGGGTCTGAAGATGTATACAGACGTGATCAAAAAACTCGATGATGCCAACCCTGTATTGGCGTCGCGACTGCTACAAGTGCTGGCACGCTGGAATACCTTGGCTGAACCACGTCGTCAAATGGCACATGAGCAGCTAACAGACTTACGCAAGAACGTTTCATCTAAGCATGTGCTTGAAAGTTTAGAGAGTGTATTAGGTGCTGCAAATAGCTGATTGATAATAGCTAGGAAATAATTTAGCTGTAGTATTAACTTTAAAATAAAGCCAACCTCAAACTAGAGTTGGCTTTATTTAATTGAGCGTATAGCATTAATGATCATTAAGAATTAAGCTGCTCAAGAAAATGTTTTTCTTAAAATTCTCTCAATAAAAAGCCCCTTTCGTATCAGTACGAAAAGGGCTTTTTAGTTTTTGCTTGACGATATACTATCGTTAATGGCTATTAGCGGTTTGGTAGCACATCTTTTACCATATCACGCAAGCCGCGCAATGCGGTGACAGTGCTATCCCAGTCTAGACAGCCATCAGTGATAGATTTACCGTACTCAAGCTGACTTAAATCAGCGGTTAGTTTTTGATTGCCGCCTTTTAGGTGACTCTCAATCATCATGCCAATGATTGATTTATTACCATTTTGAATTTGCTCAGCGACGTTTTGGATAACCATCGGCTGCAAGTAAGGGTCTTTACCTGAGTTGGCATGGCTTGAGTCAATCATGATTTTGCCATTGGTTTTGCCTTTTGCCAGTTCGTTCTCAACTTGAGCAACTGCCGTTTCATCGTAGTTAGGCTTGCCATTACCACCGCGGAGTACCACGTGTGCGTAAGGATTGCCTTTCGATTTGATGATAGAGACCTTACCATCTGAGGATAGACCTAGGAAGCTATGCCCTTCTTTAACCGCCTGCATCGCATTGACAGCAACCGTCATACCGCCGTCAGTACCGTTTTTGAAGCCAACTGGGCAAGATAAGCCTGAGCTCATTTCACGGTGTGTTTGGCTCTCGGTAGTACGGGCGCCAATCGCTGACCAGCTAATCAAATCCTGCATGTACTGCGGCGTATTTGGATCAAGGGCTTCAGTCGCACAAGGTAAGCCTTTTTCATTGAGATCAAGCAATAACTTGCGCGCCGTACGCAAGCCCTTTTCGATATCAAAGCTGTCATTCATGTCAGGGTCATTAATCATACCCTTCCAGCCGACTGTGGTACGAGGTTTTTCAAAATAAACACGCATGACCACAAATACGCTGTCTTCGATCTCTTTTGCCAATACGGCTAAGCGATCGGCATACTCATGGGCCGCTTTAATATCGTGGATAGAGCAGGGTCCAATGACCACAAACAGACGCTTGTCTTTACCATCCAAGATATTTTGGATCGTTTGGCGACCGTTTAGTACGGTTTTGTATGCATCGTCTGACAGAGGTAGCTCAGCTTTTAGCTCAGCGGGAGTAATCAAAGGAATAAATTTTTCAATATTCACGTCGTCAATGTCTGCATTATGGGTAACTGATGTTGTCATGGTTATATATCGTCTAGCTGATTTATAGGAATATTCATTATGCGGACAAAAGTGTTGGTTGACAAGGGTAGTCCGGTAGTTAATTGACTGATAACTGGAATGAGGAAACTAAAACTTAGTTATACTTACACATGATTAAGGTTATATTTGAATTCGCAAATGCACGTTTGGTATTTCGTTTTTCTGTCTATTAATAAGGATGAATTAAGTGCTGGGTGCTCAACGATCAGATTTTATGCGTGAATTTAGCTATTTGTATCATCGTCACGTATGATAGCGACCGCGATGGCTTTATGATTGCGCACTAAAACGATTGCACACTAACACATGAACGCCAAAAAATAGACACAGATAAAATGTGTATGTCATCAACCTCTATCATTGACTTACTGTGTTATATTTTACAACAACGATTTATTTTATTTGTATATCTTCAATATTGAGAGCTTGTCATGACAGATTCTGCTACGTCTCATCCACATACTGATTCCATCAGCCAAACAGAGACGGATTTTAATAAACCTAAAACGACTGCCACGCCGCTAGTGATAGCCATTGTCGCAGGTGAAGTGTCAGGTGACAGTTTAGGCGCAGATTTTATGCAACAGATGAATAATCTGCGTGATGACATCGTTTGGGTAGGCGTGGGCGGCACTAAGATGCAAGCGCAAGGATTGCAAAGTATTTTTCCATTGGAGCGTTTGGCAGTGATGGGTCTGGTTGAAGTCATGGCGCAGCTACCAGATTTGCTCAAAGCACGCCGCGAGCTGCTGAGCGCCTTTGAGGTAGCTGGTATCGATTGGTTTATTGGTATCGATGCACCTGATTTTAATCTACGGGTCGCCAAGAAACTAAAGCCAAAAGGCATCTTTTGCGTGCAGTATGTCAGTCCTTCTATTTGGGCATGGCGTGAGTCGCGTATCCATAACATTAAAGCGGCGACTCATCTGGTATTGTGCCTATTCCCATTTGAGCTACCGGTTTATGAGCGTCATAATCATCCGGCGATCTGTGTGGGGCATCCGTTGCTACGAACCATTGATCAAGCACTGATAGACACGCCAATCAATCAGCGCCGTAGCGAGCTGGTCTGGCACAATGATGGTTTACAGCAGTTTTTTATTGAACGGTTTGATGATGTCAGCCAGCTTATCTGCGTGATGCCTGGCTCTCGGCGTGGCGAGATTACCGCTATCTTGCCATTGATGCTTGACGGCATTCAAAAGCTCATATTATTAGACCCAAAGCTGTGTTTTATCATTCCAACGGTTGATCAAAATCACCAATATATTGTGCAAGAAGTCATTGATCAATGCTCAGAGCAGCTGCGGGCGGCTATTGTCGTCGTTTATGATGATACTCAGCCAGAGTTTAGTCAGCATGCGATGGCAGCGTCAGATATCGTGATGCTAGCCTCTGGGACAGCAACATTGGAGGCAATGCTGCTTGAGCGTCCGATGGTGGTGGTTTATCAATTGAATCAGATCACTTATCAGATTGCCAAACGTCTGGTAAAAGTGCCTTATGTGGCACTACCTAACATTTTGGCTAATGCGCCGATTGTGCCTGAGCTTATTCAAGAGCAGGCAAGTGGGGATAATATTTGCCGTACGGTGATGCGTCTATTACAACCGCGTGCTTATGCTGAGCAATTAAAAGATCTGCTCGCGACAAAGCACACGTTGCAGCAGCAAAGCAATCATGAGCCAGCAAATAGCGTGATTGAACAATATTTTATGAGCGATAGTAATGCCTCTAATCTTACCTAACCTAGAAAGACTTTCTAATATTATGCAAATTCAACCTAGCACAAAAAACCTAGCCCAGATAATTGACGTCAGTATTGATCATATTGATGTCAAAGGGCAGTATATTCAATTGGCGGCGCCTATACGCTTATATGGACAGTTGAATACCTCTAAGCTGTTTGCTCAATATGAGCGCGATGAAGCGCAACGCTTAGAACAGTCAATATTAAAAATTGGCGTTGATGAAGCAGGACGTGGACCGTTATTAGGTAGTGTCAATGTGGCCGCCGCGATATTGCCTGCGTCTTGGTCAGGATTGATTGAAGAACAACCACTCAAAGACACACCATTGTCGATACTGACAGACTCCAAAAAACTGAGTGAAAAAAAGCGCGATATCCTTTATCCACTGGTAAAGGTGCATGCCCTCGGTTATATCATCGCTGATATACCCGCAGCTGTCATCGATCAAGTCAATATTTTACAAGCAACGATGCTTGGTATGCGCTTGTGTACGGAGGCACTGCTAGATGCCGCTCTTACATGCTTGGTGACTAAAAACAATGAGAATACATTGCTTAAACAATTACAAATTGAAGTATTGTTTGATGGTAATCGCTGTCCTGATTTGAGCCATGCTACATTTCACGAATTGGGCATATCGCCATCTTCTGTTGATTGCCAAGCATGGGTGAAGGGTGATGCACGTCATACCAGTATCGCAGCGGCTAGTATATTGGCAAAGGTGAGCCGTGATGAGACCATGTATGCCCTTGACATGCAGTATCCAGAATACGGTATTGCCAAACATAAAGGCTATCCAACTCGCGCACATATGGAAGCCATTGAGAGACATGGTGTCTTATCAGCACATAGGCGCAGCTTTGCGCCAGTGAGAAAGGCATTAGAGAGCTAATTTTAAACGACAATATCTCGTCTAGAAATCGTCTAATAATAAAGATTTAATGTACCAGCAGAAAGAAGATATATACCTATGTTAACAAATAGGCAAATTTTCGGAAAAATAACGAGCGAAAATTTATAAAATGTAATACAATATGTTGCTCTTGGTATAAAGTGCTGTTAAATCAATAACTAAGCTTTTATTTTGAGTTTTATTCTCACTATGAATTATATATATTACTATTTTATAGGATAAGAAATGATGGCTCATCCCCCTCAAAAGAACCTTGCTGTAGTGCTTTTCTTAGCGGTATTTTTAACCGCCTGCGGTGGTGGTGGTGACTCTGATAATGGTTCTACATCCAATAATCCACAGAGCGAAACACAAGATGAGCAAGATAGTAATCCTATTAATGAAAGCAATGCGCCAACTGAGAATAATCCGCAAGCAGCCTTAAGTGCTAATAATCAATTTAGTCTGGCAAGAACCAGTTGTGGTTTAAGTGGCTTATCTGTCGATACGGCGCTTGATGATATTGCGATTAAGCACGCAAACTATATCAAATACGTCTTTGCTAATAGCACGCCGACCAGTTTTAATGCCCATGTCGAAAATAAAATCAGCGATATTGCTAGTTTGACAGGTAGCAATAACCCATTCTTCGGTGGATTAGATTTCTCAGATCGCTTATTAAACGCAAAATACAGCAACGCACAATATGGTGCCACAGAAAATATTGCTCAATCTGTCTACTTCAATTCAGCAGGAAGCTTTCTGAAAACGGATGTGGTGGCAACATCAATGGCCAAGTCGTTGTTGGCAGCACCCTATCATTTGCGTTCATTGATGCTACCCACCTCAAGCGCTGTTGGCTCAGCCATGGTTTTATATAAACCGGATGCCAAAAATCCAGCTCTTAACCAAGGTTATGTCTTGGTTAGCCATGCCTCAGCGACAAAAGCGACCAAAGATACAACCGTGTCAGGTGTTTTTACTTATCCCTGTCAAGGTGTGACTGATACAGTAACTGCTCTGTATAGTGAGTCGCCAAACCCTGTTAAAGGCACAGGTCGCGATTTACGTACCGATCCTATCGGACAGCCTGTTTATGTGAGTATGCCATCAGCGAACAAAATCAAAGTCAGCAACATCAAGTTCCGAGATACTCAGCGAAATACTAATGTACCGATTCAATTGATCGACTTTGATAACGATCCGTATGTGAACACCAACTACGCATTACCAGCGAATGAGGCATTCATTTTGCCATTAACAGATGCACTAAAGAGCTGCGAAGTTAATCGCGCGGTAAATCAAAGCCAGCAATGTGGTCTGTATGGCAATACCAAATATCAAGTAAGCTTTGATATCTTGGTTGATGATAAAAACTTAGAAAGTAAGTCATTCACTTTTACGACGGGTAAGGTAAATTATTAGTTAAACCGTTTAATCAATTGTACAAACAAAAGGACTGAACCAGATAACTGGTTCAGTCCTTGTTTTATATAAAGACACTATAAGAATGTGACAAAGTAAGCAGACTGGATAAAACCTACTTTAAAATGAAGAGTTTGGCTGTTGCAAAAAGGCTTTTTCATCCTCAGTTGATTTGCGCCCTAGTGCCTCATTACGATGTGGGTAACGCCCAAATTGATCAATAATTTCTTTATGACGATATTCAAAATCTAGCGTAGTGGCATCATCCAACTGTCTAAATAATGGCAAATAGCGCTCATGAATTAAGGCAGATTCAGAGTGCATAAATGGGATAATCATAAACTTACGCCATTGCATCGGTAAAGTGTCAAAATAGGGCTGCTGAGTGGCTTCTTGTGCTAAAACTAATGCCATACCATCTTGGGCAAAAGCACAGGCTTGTTCGCGACACAGGTTTCGTGAAAACTGATCTAAGACAATGATTTCTGCCAATCGTCCTGCTAGCGCTGTTATTGAACTATTGCCATCTAGAGAAGATTCTGCGAGGCGCCATTTAACGCATTCACCTTGCTTTGCTGCCTGCCAAATGTCACCAAACTTGTCCTTTATCTGCTTATCAAAACGATCGTTTTGTTCAAACCAACACGCTTCATTATCTTTATCAAACCAAAAATCCAATACTGCACGCGCATCCGGGTGGAGGTGCGTCAAGTCTATATGTTTTGGGTCTAATTGAGAGGCATGGGATCGACTGGCAGAGGTGGAATAATCGGTTGAGAGTGCCATAAGATATTCTAATTATGATGGATTTAGTCTACTATAGCGCAAATATTTATATCTGTCTGTCAAGATACCAACAGTAGAGTGTCTATTAGGTAACCTATTATGAATGCAAAAAATCTAGAGAATTCTATCAACGCGACATTGCCACCAACGCCATACTACGTGCTTGATGAAGCGGCGATCGTTGCCAATATGAAAATCATCGCTAGGCTATGTGAGCTGTCTGGTGCAAAAGCATTATTGGCACTAAAATGCTTTGCCACATGGGGTGTTTTTGATGTGATGCAGCCTTATCTGCATGGCACGACTTCGTCTTCACTTAACGAAGTGAGATTGGGCTATGAGACCTTTGGTAATAACGCTGATGCCAGTAGCAGCGATAAAAAAGAAACCCACGCTTATAGCGTCGCCTATAGTGCAGATGAAATTCCTGAAGTACTCAGTTATGCTGATAAGATTATATTTAACTCAATCTCACAGCTAACTGCTTTTAAAAATCAAGCGGCAGCGCAAGGTGTTCCAGTAGGCTTACGCTTAAATCCAAAAACCAGCAACTCATCATTTTTGATTGCTGATCCTGCACGTCCATTTAGCCGCCTTGGTGAGCACGATAAAGATAAAATCGCAGCGGTACTAAGCGATATTACAGGCGTTATGATTCATAACAATTGCGAAAATGACAGTTTTGAGGCTTTTAGTGAAAGTTTAGCTGATATCGAATCTAGATTTGGCGATATTTTGCAGCAACTTGAATGGGTGAGCTTGGGCGGCGGCATTCATTTTATCGCGCCTGACTATCCACTAGAAAAGCTGGCTGACAGATTAAAAGTATTTAGTGAGACCTATGGCGTGCAAGTTTATTTAGAACCAGGTGAAGCAAGTATCCATGGCGCAGGCACGTTGGTGACGACAGTGTTAGACACCATGCACAATCAAAAAAATCTCGCCGTCGTCGACGCTTCGATTGAAGCACATATGCTCGACTTGCTTATCTATCGTGAGTCCGCACCGATTGCCGCGATCAATAATACTGCTAGCAATATTGCACCTACTGGCAATCCAGCAGAAGCTGCGCCGTCTGAAGCCAATGCTGAGTCGGCAGACCATACCATTATTTATGGTCGTTCTTGCTTGGCAGGTGATATCTTTGGTGAGTATGCATTACCGAGTAATCTTCAGATAGGCGATAAGATCGCCTTTGGTAATGCGGCCGGTTATACGATGGTCAAGAAAAACTGGTTCAATGGGGTTAATATGCCAGCGATAGTGATCCGCCGTTTGGATGGCAGTACTGATATCCAGCGTGAGTTTGACTATGAGGAATATAAAGCCAGCCTATCTTAAGCCTTAGTAGCGTTAGTAGCCTTAGTTTTTAAGACTATGTTATTGTCGGGTTTTGTATTTTAATGTTTAAAAAACAAAGGCTTAACCTGTATTAGTATGCATTTTAATATCTCTACTTTTTATACATATTTTTTACCGATAAGGGAATAAAAATTGTTATAATCGCGTCGGGCAAATAATGGAGTATTATCTGCCCGACGGGTGCGTGGGTTTTCCTCGGTCTTCCTTTTTAATTCACGCATATCATTCACTCGTTTCTGTTTTGCATAGCCACAATCAATGGTATCGACAGGGACACAAAGGAGGATTGTTCATTGAACACAAACCAACCAGCCAAATCTAACAAAAAAAACGTACTTATCATCGGAGCAGGCGGCGTCGCTCAAGTGGTCGCGCATAAATGTGCGATGCACAATGATGTGCTCGGCGAGATCCATATCGCCTCACGTACCAAAGACAAATGCGATGCCATCGCGCAGAGCGTAAAAGAAAAAGACAGCTTTAAGCAGGCTGCAGTCTTGCATACGCATCAGGTCGATGCCATGGACAGCCAAGCACTCGTGCAGCTGATACAAGATACAAAAATACAAATACTGATTAATGTAGGCTCGGCATTTATCAATATGACCGTACTAGAAGCTTGTATTGAAACAGGCACGGCATATATAGATACGGCTATTCATGAAGATCCACGCAAGATTTGTGAGACGCCGCCGTGGTACAACAACTACGAGTGGCAACGCAAACAGCGCTGTGCAGACAATAATGTCACTGCTATTCTAGGTGCAGGCTTTGATCCCGGTGTGGTCAATGCGTATGCACGCTTGGGTTATGACATGATGGATGCAGGATCTGTGACTGATATTGACATCATTGATATCAATGCCGGCAGCCATGGCAAATATTTTGCGACTAACTTTGACCCAGAGATCAACTTCCGTGAGTTCACCGGTACGGTTTACTCTTGGCAAGATAGCAAGTGGCAGTCTAATAAAATGTTTGAAGTCAAACGTACGGATGATTTGCCAGTTGTGGGTGTGCAGAACAGCTATTTAAGCGGACATGACGAGATTCATTCGCTATCAGCCAACCTAGATGTACCAAACATTCGTTTTTGGATGGGCTTTGGTGAGCACTACATCAATGTCTTCACTGTCTTACAAAGCTTAGGACTATTGTCTGAGCAGCCAGTGATGACGGCTGAAGGCCAAGAAGTGGTGCCGCTAAAAGTCGTGAAGGCGGTACTACCAGATCCAAGCTCGCTTGCACCAGAATATACAGGCAAGACCTGCATTGGTGATAAAGTTAAAGGCAAAATCAATGGCGTTGAGACAGAAGTGTTTATCTATAATGTCTCAGATCATAAAGACGCTTACAACGAAGTGGGTAGCCAAGGTATCTCGTATACTGCAGGCGTGCCACCTGTTGCTGCTGCGATGCTAGTTGCGACTGGTGAATGGGATGCAGGCACAATGGTCAACGTCGAAGAGCTAGATGCCAAGCCATTTATTAATCTATTGAATAAGATTGGTCTGCCAACGCGTATCAAAGATAGCGAAGGTGATAGAGCGCTTGAGTTTGATATTTAAATAACGAGTTTGATTTAGAAAAGCCTGTCTTTTATAGATAGGCTTTTTTGTGTTTGACTGTATTGTAAAAAAGAGGAGCTGGATTCACTATTTCTAGGGGATGATTAGATACTACTAACGAGGATCAAGAGCTGAGTATTTTCAAGGTCGATCTATATAATGAACAAAATTTATGACAGCTCGTCTGGTATTGAGAAATGGAATTAAATATGGATATGGATGAGATCATTGACAATATTTTTGCCGATAACGCAGGTGAAACTTTAGAAAGTTATCGTTCTAAAAAGTTACTACATTCAAGAATATCCAGCGAGGCAAATCAGTATATAGAAACAGATTCTTCAGATTGGCCACCTATTACCTTTAATTGGGACTTATCAAAAGAAGGTCAACGCTTCTCTTTAGATGGTGAGAATGAATCAAATTTTAAAACTCACTATCAAGAAGGTTTTATATTAGGGAAAGTAGAGTTGCATGCCTTAAATAGTAAACTATGTCATTTTAGCCGTAGGGATAAAGGCGAGCTGTGGACGGTAGGGTGTAAAAGTAGCTTGGCATATTTGATTGTCTATTTATCTGAAAAAAGACCTATATCGCCGCCACTGGTAAAACCTCACCTTATGGGAGAGGTTATGTTAATGGGCGGACATCACCGATATGCTATTGCAAAAGAAATACGGGAGAAGTATATTCCTATTTATGTAGAACCAAAGTATAGAAAAGAAATCGATAAACTCATGGAAATAGATTGGATTAGCTAGAGTAGTGAAATACACACTGTACGCTATATAAGCGTTTTTATGACAGCGTAATTATGTTTTCTTCATCACCCTTCACTAGGATTATATTCTCGTAGCGCCGCAATACGGTCATCAAGTGTGGGGTGTGAGCGGAATAAGTTGGCAATACTAAAGCCTTGCGTTTGTCCAGACGAGATTGCAAATGCTTTCATACTCTCAGGCATTTGATCTGGTCGCTGTGCAGAAGGACGCAGAGCATCAAGCGCACTGATCATTTTTTCGCGGCTGGCAAGTTTGGCCCCCATTTGATCTGCACGGAATTCACGTAAGCGTGAAAACCACATCACGATGGCAGATGCCAAAAACCCAAGCAGAATATCCATCACAATACTGGTGATAAAGTAACCGATACCTGGGCGATCACTGGTGTTTTTGAACACAGTACGGTCCACGAAGCTACCGACAATGCGCGCAAAGAACATCACAAACGCATTGACCACGCCTTGAATGAGGGCAAGGGTTACCATATCACCGTTGGCTACATGACCAATCTCATGCGCCAATACCGCTTCGACTTCATCTTGATTCATATTCTGTAGTAGACCAGAGGATACCGCTACCAGCGCTTTATTCTTATTCCAGCCAGTCGCAAAAGCATTTGGCTGCGAGTTATTAAAAATACCAACCTCAGGCATACCGATGTTTACCGCTTGCGCTTGTTTTGCCACTGTATCGACCAGCCATTGCTCAGTTGGGTTGCGTGCAGATTCTATTACCACCGTACCCGTGGATTTTTTGGCCATCCATTTTGACAGAAATAGCGAAATCATTGAGCCGACCATACCGTAGATACCGCACATAACTGCAAGGCTGACATAATCTAGCCCACCTGCCGTATATACACCGCCAATCCCAAAAAATCTGGATAGTATCCCAAACACAATGCTAAAGACCACGATCACGGCCAAGTTGGTCAATAAAAACAATCCAATACGCATCATGACGCTAATTTCCTATTTAAAGTGTTGGTATGGCCTAGATAGGCGGTTATCTAAGAGGTTTGTTTGCCATGATAGATTTTACTGGGGTTTTGTGTGTCATACTATTTCAATATTGTCAAAATGCTAAAATAATTATGTTGTCCTAGCTATAGTGAGATTTTTTGAGACAATTAGCGAACTAGGTATATATTAGCTCGTTGCCAAGACTGGTTAGCTACAGTACAACATCACCGAAACTATTGCCTATTGATCTAAGTATTAAGTTTTGGTCAACTATTTCTTATTTTGATTTCTCGGAAGATAATGATGACCAAGATTAATCTTTAAAAAATTATAAAAATGCGAACATCTCATGCAACTAGAAATAAATATTATAGACGCCTTCACTGACACTTTGTTTAAAGGCAATTCTGCGGCGGTTATTGTGACAGATACATGGTTAGATGATGCTTTGATGCAGTCTATTGCGTCTGAAAATAACTTGTCTGAGACCGCTTTTATTGTTGCTGATGGCATAGGTGTTTATCATATTCGTTGGTTCTCACCATTGACCGAAATTGACTTCTGTGGTCATGCGACTTTAGCCGCTGCCTATGTATTGTTTAATAAAAATTCAAACGTACAGTCGATTAACTTTTCAGCCAAAGCGGTTGGTATTTTGACAGTCGCAAAAACGGATTCTGGCAAAATGCAAATGGATTTTCCCAATAGAATGCCTGAAAGAATCGATGAGATTCCTGATAGTTTATTAGCAGGTCTATCCATTGTGCCTGCTGAAGTCTATCGTAATACTCAAGCGTATTTCGTCATCTATGATGCTGAATCCGATGTGCTGAATGTCGTGCGTGATAATGAAAAGTTGAAGCAGCTATAGCGCCTTATGATGTAGTGGTAACTTGTCAGGCAACCTCAGAGAAGTATCATGATTATGATTTTATCTCTAGATACTTTTGGCCAGCAAATAGTCGCGGCGGTGTGCTTGACTGTACCGTGGCAGACGATAGAGTGCTTATTTCTGGCAATGCTGTATCATATTTGACTGGATTTATCACCGTTGAGGAGTAGGTAAGTTTGACAGAATTAAAGACCGTTAGCCTGTTTGCGCTGACCGCATTGGCTGAGATTGCAGGGTGTTATTTGCCTTATCTATGGTTACGAGAAGGTAAATCTATCTGGCTATTAATACCTGGCGCGCTGAGTTTGATCGCGTTTGTCTGGCTGCTGTCATTACATCCGACTGCTGCAGGTAGGGTCTATGCGGCCTATGGTGGCGTATATATTTGTATGGCGATTTTATGGTTATGGACGGTCAATGGGATACGACCAACCGTGTGGGACATAGTGGGCTCAGTAGTTGCACTATTAGGAATGGCGATTATTATGTTTGCGCCGCGCAGTGCCTAAAAAAACGAGTGGCCAACTAAAAAAATACCAATCAAACCACTAGGTCAGATTGGCATATTGATACGAAAAATATTAATGTTTACCTAAAATACTACCGTTGTCGTCTTTCTTCGCTTGTTTGGCCGCTTTCTTTTCTTTGGCGGTCAGAAGCGGATTCTTTTTGACATTCTTCTTACTGTCTTGACTTTGCTCATGGTAATTCCTTTGTAGATAACGCATACAACCTGCTAAGCCAATTGGGCTGACTTAAGGTAAGTATGGTGACGACTAACATACATAGCCGCTTACCCAATTGAGTATAAGTTTAAGCGTTGGTAATAGATAGCACTCGCACAATTCGCCTACGATTCAGTTCTCTTGTTTCTTTCCTTTAGCGAAATCATTGCTTTAGCCAAGTTATGCGCTAATCGATTCGTTCAATTAATCATGGTATTCATAAGTGCTTACTTACGGATACATGGCGATTTGCTATAATTAGCCATAAACCGATTCATAAACGCGGCAAACTCTTATTTATTAACATTTAGCACCATCGTGCTCACTGTTTTGGTCACCTTATTATGCGTATACGTAAACTATTCAAATTTGAAAACGCTCACATCGTTCGCAACTGTAGCTCTGAGCGCTGCAAACACTCCATCCATGGTCACAGCTATCAGATTGAGCTGATTTTAGAGGCCACACGTTTAGATCACGGGCAAATGGTTTATGATTTTGGGCTGCTAAAATCTTCGATCAAAGACATTATCGACAGCTTTGATCATGCCATTTGTTTTTGGAACAAAGACGATCCTGAATATATCGCAGCGTGCAAGAAATTTAGCGCACGCTGGATTAGCCTACCAGTATCTCCGTCAGCAGAGCAGTTTTCACGGGTGATTTTCTTTTGGGCGCAAGAAATACTGCGACAGACGCAAATGCAAAATGGTGAGGCGGATGTCAGTGTGTATTCAGTGATTGCTCATGAAACCGCGACGGGTTACGCGCAGTGTTTCGCCGATGATGTGGCAAACGAGCAAATGGGTAAGCTGGTTTTAGAGGATTTCGAATTTAGTGAACAAGTTCGTGCTGAGTGGACGGACTCTGATCTGTATGCCAAGCTGATTCGCGGTGAAAGCTTCACCAATCCAACGGTGACTATGCAGGTTCAGACTGATGCATAATGATCAATCAATAGAAAACAGTGACAGCGTGCAAACTTTGATACTGAACTCTGAGCAAGACACTCAGTTATTGGCTAAGCAACTGGCAGCATTGCCGCTGACGGGTAGTGTGTGGCTGGCAGGGGATTTGGGTGCAGGTAAAACCACTTTAACGCGTTACTGGTTGCATGCTCTCGGTCATACTGGTGCGGTAAAAAGCCCAACGTATACCTTGGTTGAGCCTTATAGCATTGAACAAAACAATGGCACGACTAAGCCAGTTTATCATGCAGATTTATATCGTCTCCAAGATCCAGAAGAGCTGTCTTTTATTGGCTTTGATGAGTATTTAGATGAGCCTGAAGCGCTCGTTATCATTGAATGGGCGAGCCGTGCTGATGGTTATCTACCGATGCCAACTTTGTTTATCGATATTACGCAAGTTGAAAACGATGATAAAGGTAATGAAGCACGCCAAGTGCACTTAAGAGTATCAAAAGCAGGCCAAGCGCAAGGTCTGGATTTATCAAAATTTAATATCTAAATCACACCACTTGCCATTCTTTTAAAATATGACATCTATCAATGCCAGATAACCACCACAACACCCGCATCAAAAAACTATCGCCGCTGCTGATTAATCAACTAGCAGCAGGTGAGGTCGTGACACGTCCAGCAGCGGTCGTCAAAGAGCTGCTCGAAAATGCCATTGATGCAGGTGCCACCAATATTGAGGTACGTATTACTCAAGGTGGTATGGGCATGATTGAAGTGGTGGATAACGGTGTGGGTATTCATCCTGATGATATGGTGATGGCGATTACTCGTCATGCGACTAGCAAAGTCGCTGATGTTGCGAACTTGCACGGCATTACGACGCTCGGTTTTCGCGGTGAAGCATTGGCAGCGATGGCGGCTGTCTCTCGTTTGACCTTGACGAGTAGCCATGATGAGAGTGGTATAGGCCGTCAACTACAGGTGGCTGGGGTGTTAGATGATACCCCAAAGCTCACACCAGTCGTGCATAATCGCGGCACAACAATCATAGTCAAAGACTTATATTTCAATGTGCCTGCCCGCCGCGGTAATTTAAAATCTATTGCCACTGAATTTGGCCATATCGAGACCATCGTCCGTGAAGTCGCACTGGCGCGAGCTGATGTCGCACTGACACTTTTTCATGACAATAAAAAGCGGTTATCATTGTCTGCAAATGCTACAAACGTTAACGATAATGATGCTAACTGTCTACCATTGCCGCGTCTAGAACAAGCGACTGGTATGCCATTAACGGACAATGCGCTAGCGATATCGATAGATTTATCGAGTCTTGTGCAGTCGTCTGTAGCGTACGGCGATAGCACGGTTAATCAGGCAGCAATCAGTGGCTGGTTATGGCCGATGACTGATGAGCAGATAGCATTGCCAAAGCTAATTTATGTGAATGGTCGCTTGGTAAAAGAAGCATTGATCAGTAACCAAATGCGTCAACTTGCTCAGAGCGCTCAGCTAGCAGGTATGGGGTATGCGCTTTATTTTGAGTTGCCAACCCAGTGGCTCAATGTCAATGTGCATCCATCGAAGCAGCGTATCAAAATCAGTCCGCTAAACAATATCATGGCTCACTTAAGCCATACGATTCGTTCACAGCTAAAAATAGTCAATGCTACGTCAAAGGTTGCTAGCCCCGATAATCCAGAAGTGTCAAAAAAAGACGTCTCTGTAGATAATTTGTCTGACACACATTTGCCCAATGATATGCCTATAGATCACACAAGACAGAGCAGGCAAGTGCAAGCTCCTAGGCAGTCATATCAATCTGCTTCAAGCAAATCATTTTCACATAAGTCGCCAGCTAAAGAACCAGCACCATCTTATGTCGATGAGCCGTTACAGCAAAGTCGCCGTACTTCGTATCGTTCATCCGAAGCGCCTACAGTTTCATCCTTACCAATCTGCTTGGATATTATTAATGATGCAGAGGCTCTTGTTATCGATTCAACCGCAACTGATAAAAACCTACCTTGGCTCTTATTTTATCATCAAGGGCAATGTCTATTAATAAGTACTAAAGACTGGCAGTCAAAGGTAAGACAGTTGTTTGAATCATCTATATTTAGCAATAAGGTATTTAAAAAAGATAAAATGTCAAACAGTGCTATGGAGATCAATCAACAGCTTACAACAGTAAGCTCGCAAATGACTGCACAAGACTCAGCAGTTTTTGTCGCAGATCTCGCTGATATACTGACAAGAAATGCGATCAGAATCTTAGACAGTCATCGTTTAGTCACACTAATGTTATCTTCTACATCCGAATAAATATCAAGCTGACTACTATTTTAGCCAACTACATATTGAGAAAGGCAATTCTATGCAATATTCGTCTGATAGCGTCTCTACTAATCTGCCTGATAATAGTGTCGTGTGTCTGATGGCGCCCACTGCCAGCGGAAAAACAGCATTAGCATATGAATTATACGATACAGGCCGTTTTGAACTGATTTCTGTGGATTCAGCACTGATATATCGCGATATGAATATTGGTACCGCAAAACCAACAGCAGATGAATTAACGCGTTATCCGCATCATTTGGTTGATATTATTGATCCCATGCAAAGCTATAGCGTCGCTGAGTTTGTTGATGATGTAGCACGTCTTATTGATGAGTGTCATGAGCGCAAAAAGATACCGCTGTTAGTAGGCGGCACTATGATGTACTACATGGCGCTACTCGATGGCCTGTCTCCCGTACCTGATAGCGATGACAGCGTACGTGCACGCGTTGAGCAGTGGCGACAAGAGGAAGGTATCAGTGCTTTATATGATTATCTTGGCCATGTTGACTCAGTTAGCCATCAGCGTTTGAATGCGACGGATACTCAGCGCATTACTCGGGCAATTGAGGTTTATTTGCAGACAGATAGGCCCATAAGCGACTGGCAGCGTGAGCCAAAACAAGCTTTGGCCCATCATCCAGAACAGCAGTGGCATGCATTGTCAGTGATACCAGACCGCCCGTGGTTACATGCGCGTATCGAACAGCGCCTTGATATCATGTGGCAAGAAGGGTTAGTGGCAGAGGTTGTTGGCTTACTTGAGAAGTACCCGCTGACCCCTAATATGCCGTCTATGCGCTGTGTGGGTTATCGCCAAGTATTGGAATATCTCGTTCGTACGCAGCATCCAGTATTGGATAAAACCCATTTGGACAAAGCCCAATTTTATGAAGCCTTCGCAGACTCTAAAAGCCTAATGGCCATAAATAAGATACAAGGCGAGGGCGTTTACACAAATGCTCAGCCAGATGTATCCTATGCTGAGACCGAAGCGCTTGCTTGTCAGGACATGCAAAATAAGGCATTATATGCCACAAGGCAGCTGGCAAAGCGCCAATATACATGGCTTAGAAAAGTGGCTCAATTGCCTGATGCTGTATCTGAGTTTGATGATGCGGTCACCAAAGGGATGGTGCTAAAAAACTTTACAACAATGGCACAAGCAAGAGATTATCTTTTTTGAAAACATGCTTTTATCTTATTAACGTGCGTCTTACTTTACGTTTTCAAAGCACGTTATTGATATATAAATAAAGAATCACAATTAGTTTCAAAAATTAGCATGGATAGCTGTTATAATTTGAGCTTACTACAGATCTAGTAGCCGTTAAATACAGTTATCTTGGTAGTAGATAGCTATTAACTTTTAAAGAAAAAACGCTTGATGAAACAAGTGGTTACTTAATTACTAACAATAATAACGTACTCGCGATAAAGTGGGATAACTTAAGAACAACGAATATTTATTTAGATACGTTTTACAAAGAAAACGTATTATTGTATCTGCCTTTTAGCCATTATAATTGAATTGACACTTAGAATAATTGGCACTCAAAACATAACTACATAATATTTAGGAGAGACTTCATGTCAAAAGGACAAACTTTACAAGATCCATTCTTGAATTCACTGCGTAAAGATCGCATTCCTGTCTCTATTTTTTTGGTTAACGGTATCAAGCTGCAAGGCCAAATTGAATCATTCGATCAATATGTTGTACTCCTCAAAAATACAGTCAGTCAGATGGTATATAAACATGCCATCTCAACCGTAGTGCCAGCTCGTAACCCGCGTAGTAGTACAACCACTACAGGTACTGGCGCTCAACCTCAAGGCTTAGCGCAAACTGGTTATCAAGGGGGTGGCTTTGAGCGTGGCAGCAATCCTGCTGCGGGCGGTTTTGAAGAGCGTGGTTTTGCCTCTAGTCGTAGTGGATTTAATCGCGGAGGGTTTAGTCAAGGTCAAGAACGTGGCTTTGAGCGTGGTAGCTTTGGACAAGGTCAGGAACGCGGTTTTGAGCGCGGCGGCTTTGGACAGGATCGTGGTTTTGATGCACCGACAGACGGTACGGGCTTTGAAGAAAAGCCGGACAACGGATCGAATGATACCAATAGTTAATTAGCTGCACGCATTGAGTGTATTATCCAACTATACATTAAAAGACATGATTTATACGATTAAGACCTGCTAACATAGTGGGTTTTTTTTATATAAATAAGCAGATAGTTACTGTAAAAAATAATGGCTGTCTCCATTATATAAATGGTAGGCCATTATTAATATGAAACAGAGTATAGTAAAATACTAGGTTGATTCATTATAAAAATAGAGCAGATCCATGAGCGATACTACAACTGATTTGACCCATGAGCAATTTATCACAACGGCTATTGACGCGATTAATACTGAGATATCTGCATTAGCATTGTTGACAGAGCAGATAGATGACAGGTTTGCACAAGCATGTGACGTTATTTTGGCTTGTCAGGGTCGAGTGGTAGTAACGGGCATGGGTAAATCAGGATTGATTGGACGTAAAATAGCAGCGACTTTTGCCTCGACGGGTACGCCTGCTTTTTTTATGCATCCTGGTGAGGCAGGTCATGGCGATTTGGGCATGCTGGTCAAAGGTGATGTACTGCTTGCTATCTCGAACTCTGGTGAATCCGATGAGATTAAGATGCTATTGCCAGTGGTCAAACGCTTGAACATCCCTCTAATTAGTATCAGCCGAGATAAACGCGGTATGCTGCCACGAGCGGCTGATATTGTTTTGACCCTTGGCCACTCACAAGAGGCTTGTCCGCTCAATCTTGCCCCTACATCGAGTACAACGGCTACCTTAGCGTTAGGGGATGCTCTAGCGGTCGCCTTGGTACATGCTCGTAACTTCACTTCTGAGGACTTTGCATTATCGCATCCAGCGGGCGCATTAGGTCGTCAGCTATTGACGCGTGTCGAAGATTTAATGCATACCAAGTCAGAAGACTTACCCTTGATTCACCAACAAGCACCGCTACAGCAAGCACTATTTACGATGTCTGCTGGACGCTTAGGGATGACCGTGGTGACGGATGATAATGATAAAGTCGTTGGCGTATTTACAGATGGTGACTTACGCCGTGGTCTTGAAAAAGGTATTGATCTACAAACGCCGATGAATGAGGTAATGGTCAGTAACCCACGCCATATCAGTAAAACAATGCGCGCATCGGATGCCTTGAGTGTCATGAATGAAAATGGTATCAGTCAATTACTAATTATTGATGATGAAGATCGTTTAGAAGCAGTCATCACGGTTCATGATCTATTACAAGCTGGTGTAAAGTAATTCATTAATAGTTGATAGAACGATTGGTTTTTCATATAAAATAGTTAGAAAAATATTCGTCAAAAAGAGACAAATAATGCAAGATTTAATAAAAAAAGCCGGACAAGTAAAGCTATTGATCATGGATGTCGATGGGATTTTATCTAATGGTCAAATTATCTACGACGCAAATGGTATCGAAACCAAAGCGTTTTCAGTACAGGATGGCGTCGGTGTTAAGTCTCTAGCGCGTTATGGCATTTTAACTGCTATTATTACTGGGCGTAGCAGCGCTATGGTTGACAAACGTGCAACAGAAATGGGTGTCAATCACGTGGTACAAGGGCGGGATGATAAGCTCATTGCACTAAAAGAGTTATTATCGTCTCTTGATCCTGCGCTCAATATTACAGCTGCCGACTGCGCTTATATGGGTGATGACTTGCCAGATATTAAAGCGATGCAAACGGTAGGGTTTGCAGCAACCGTGCCCAATGCACACGCGGAAGTCATAAAACGCAGTGATATGGTCACCACTCGAGCAGGTGGTACCGGCGCAGTACGTGAAGTATGTGATCTCATCTTAAAGGGGTACGGACATTATCAAGACTTTATCGCACATTATACGCTTGATGAAACTCAAGCTCAGGATGAACTGTCGTGAATACACGTGTTCTCATTATATTAGCGTTGATTATTGCCGGTATTGCGGGCTGGTTTTTCCAGCAACAAGGGGATGTGTCGCCACCAGTCAATATCGAGACGACAGATGTCGATTATGAAGCCACTGATATCAAAGCAGTTCAGACAAATGAGCAAGGTGAAACTGAGTATGAACTTACTGCTGAGTCTTTGACGCATAATCCTGAAACCAATCAGGATGAGATGTCAGGCATCACGATGAATTGGGAGCCGTCAACAGAGCAGCGCTACCGTATTCAAGCAGGTAGTGCAGCCATCAGTCAGCAAACAGGGGAGTTGAGCTTATCAGGTGGCTTTACACTGGTTAGCGAAGGTAATAAAGAGGCGTCTGATATTGAGCCAATCAAAGTGACTGGTAGTACCCTAAAAGGCAATACAAAGTCTGGTCAAGTGTATAGCGATGAGCCCGTCAAAATTGAACAAGGGATGAATCGTTTTGAAGCATCCAGCATGACCGCCAATCTGGAAACGGGTGAATATGAGTTTGGGCAAGTTGCTGTCGCTTTTACGCCCGCTGATCGTCAAGATAAAGCATTATTTTAAACTAGCGTTTTCTACTACATTAAAACAGCAGCCATCATGAAGTTTGCAAATCCTATCAACAATTATGAAACGAGTTATTATATGAAATCTAAATTTTTGCCTACTTTATGCGCATCAATCTGCTCACATAAGCTACGTGTTGTTCCAACGTTTATGTTGTTAGCCCTACCATTGTATAGCCATGCACTGCCATCAGATGCCAATCAGCAAATCAAACTGCTAGCGGACAAGGCCACTTATAGTGAGCGTACTGGCGTCACTAGTTACTCAGGTAATGTCATTATTACTCAAGGCACTTTTAAAATGACTGCGGACAATATCACAGTCAATCTCTCGCAGCAGCGCAGCATTAATTCAGCGGTAGCGACGGGTCGTCCAGCAACTATGCAGCAGGTTGTGACGCAAGAAAAAGGCTTGGCAAAAGGTCAGGCAAATAAGATTGATTATAACGCGGTATCTGGCATTATCACTCTAACAGGAAATGCCAAGCTGGTTCAGAATGGGGCAAGTTTTGCCGGTAATGTTATTCGTTATAGTCTAAAAGCAGGTGATGTAGAAGCGACCGCTGGTGGTAATCAGCGAGTAGAGTTGGTATTTCCACCAAATAATAATACCAACCAAAGTGGCGTTCGCTAACCTAGCCAACCAAAGCATGAATAGGTTTTTGGTAGTATACGAATATCGTGAAAGCAAGAGTAAGCTATGAGTGACAATAAAAATATAGATTCTTCAGTATCAAATAGCAATACGGCGCCTGTCGCTCGCTTGACTATGCAAAATTTGGGTAAACGTTACGGCAAGCGCTGGGTAGTCAAAGATGTCTCGTTTTCTGTTGAGCAAGGCCAAGTTGTTGGACTGCTAGGCCCGAATGGTGCTGGTAAAACGACCAGTTTTTACATGGTGGTGGGACTGGTCAATATGGATAAGGGCCGTGTCACTCTAGGAAAAATGGATCTGTCTAAATACGCTATGCACGAGCGTGCTCGTGCTGGTATTGGTTATTTGCCGCAAGAAGCGTCGATTTTCCGTAAATTATCTATCGAAGACAATATATTGGCGATTTTGCAGACTCGTACAGAATTAAGTAAAGCTGAGCAGCAGCAAGAGCTTGAAAAGCTGATTGGCGAATTTCATTTAGAACATGTACGTACCTCACTTGGAATGAGTGTGTCAGGCGGCGAGCGTCGTCGCTGTGAAATTGCTCGTGCGCTAGCAGCGGATCCTAAATTTATCTTATTGGATGAGCCATTTGCCGGTGTAGACCCCATTTCTGTTGGCGATATCAAGGATGTTGTTTTGACACTGAAAAATCGTGGTATTGGTGTCTTAATCACTGATCACAATGTTCGTGATACGTTAGCCATCTGTGAAAAGGCTTATATTGTTTCAGAAGGGGCTATCATTGCCGAAGGTACTTCATCGGAAGTCTTAGAAAATGATCTGGTCAAATCTGTTTACTTAGGTAAAGACTTTCAAGTATAGCCCGCTGTGCTAAATCATTTTTTACTCATATTCTTATCTACACGAACTGCTGATTTTAGCATTGCAACTAACTTATAAAGCCAGCAGTCAACATCTTCATTATATTTAGAATAACCTACGCTTAACGCTCTTCCTTCTATCAAATACAGCTTTCGATACTCACAACTGGCTGATCGCGACAAACACTCTTACATTCCCACTCATCAAAGAGCGTACGATATTTTATTCATTATTCTCGACTAATCATCTGGATAAGGCTCATCATTTATGGCAAAAAATAAAAGCAGTTATGTCTGTCAGAATTGCGGCGCGCATTTTGGCAAATGGGCAGGGCAGTGTACAGATTGCGGCGAATGGAATAGCTTGGTAGAAGCGCCAAATGTCAGTATGCCGCATCACAATAAAAGTACCGCCAAGCCTAATGCCGGCCGATCCACTTCTCGTAGTACTGCTGCACCAGTTGGTAACTACTCTGGCACTCACAGCGCCGTTATGCCACTTAACGCAGTCAGTGTGACGCTAGACACACGCTTGCCAACAGGCATTAGTGAGTTTGATCGTGTGCTGGGTGGCGGATTGGTAGCTGGTTCCGTCGTACTAATCGGTGGTGACCCGGGTATTGGTAAGTCAACCATATTGTTGCAGACAGCGACTAATATGGCACGTGCTGACTCTTTGGCAGGTAGCGCGCTTTATGTGACTGGCGAAGAGTCACTTGCACAAGTAGCTATGCGTGCCAAACGCTTAGATTTACCTGCTGATAGACTTCGCGTACTCGCAGAGACCAATGTGGAAACCATTTGTGCGGCCTTGACCCAAGAGCAGCCAGCCATTGCTATTATTGACTCTATCCAGACTATTTATACTGACGCCATCAATTCTGCACCAGGCGGCGTCAGTCAAATCAGAGAGTCTGCCGCGATCTTAACGCGCTATGCAAAGCAAACAGGTACAGCGCTATTTTTAGTGGGCCATGTGACGAAAGAAGGCACTTTAGCAGGCCCACGTGTACTTGAGCATATGGTCGATACGGTATTGTATTTTGAAGGTCAGTCTGACTCACGTTTTCGGATGATTCGTGCAGTCAAAAACCGTTTTGGTGCGGTTAATGAGCTGGGTATTTTTGGCATGACTGACATGGGGCTCAAAGAAGTTGCCAACCCATCAGCGATATTTTTGAGCCGTTATGATAAGCCCGTTGCTGGATCTGTTGTTATGGTTAGCCGTGAAGGGACTAGGCCATTACTGGTTGAGGTGCAAGCGTTGGTGGATGACTCCCAAGGACAGCCTAGACGCATGGCGTTGGGTTTGGACTTCCAGCGTTTGTCCATGCTACTAGCAGTGATGCATCGTCACGGTGGCATTCATACCAGTGGACAAGACGTCTATGTCAACGTTGTTGGTGGCGTCAAAGTCATAGAGACTGGATCTGATTTGGCAGTGTTGTTGGCATGTGCCTCAAGCATCAAAGAAAAGCCATTACCATCGTCATTAGCAGTGTTTGGTGAGGTCGGTTTATCTGGTGAAATCCGTCCAGTACCCAACGGTCAGGAGCGTTTAAAAGAAGCGATGAAGCATGGGTTCAAACATGCGATTATTCCAAAGGCCAATGCACCTGCTAAAGATGCGCCTCAATTTAAAGGAATCAATGTGATTGCTGTTGAACGTCTTGACGATGCCATCGAAAGTGCGTTTGAGTTATAACCAATCTTGAAAAGTATAAAAGATTTGATCAAAAAAGCCCCTAACTCATGATAAGTTAAGGGCTTTTTTATATGCTATAAGTTTTAAAACTAAGGTCCTGAAACACGCTCAATAGCGACATTACCGACACCTTTATTAGTGATACCTAGGCGCTTAGCTGCACCATACGATAAATCTAATACGCGGTTGCCATGGAATGGACCACGATCGTTCACTTTTACTACAACGCTCTTGCCATTCGTCTTGTTGGTCACTTTGACATAGCAGTTGAGTGGTAGTGAGCGATGTGCTGCCGTCAAACCATTCATATCAAAAGTTTCACCACTAGCAGTTTTTCGGCCATGAAACTTACGACCATACCAAGAGGCAAGACCAGTTTGCTTAAATTTACTAACAGAATTAGAGGCTACTGCGGTTAGACGCTCTAACACATCTTCATCATTAGTGACTTGAGTGGTATCACTCGCTAATAGTGAACTACTAAGTGCTAATGAAGTAGGCTGACGTGCTGATTTGACCAAACTTGATGCACCATCATGCTGACGGCTAAGCTCACCAAGTACACGATCGATATGGGAGGCGTTATCTTGTGAAATCATTGCAAGGGAGGTTTTTGCTTCTACAGCATTTACATTTGTAGCAACTGCAGAGCCAGCGAATAAAACTGCCGACATAGTAAGTAAACCAGATAAACGCTTATTCATAAATACCTCTATAACTTATACACCAAAACCTAACTCTAAATTTTTAGATTAAGTATGACAGCGTTAGACCAATCTAACAGTGAATCAAACTCTAGAATCTTTATATTAATCTATTGTTTTGATAGCGATTAATATTTAGGGCGAGACTCTTACAGGTTTCAATATATGGTAATTTTTCATTTTATGATCATAAGTAGCGGTAGTAATGACCGTAGTTACTTAGAACATGCTTAAATGATAGTCAGCGATATTCATTGAGTACTTATTTTTAACTTAGAGAGTAAGTACCAATGTCACTATATGTCGTATCTATAAAACTTCCGATATACAAACTTTCTGATATTGCTAAAGTAATGAAGGGTTTAAAAGTTTTTGCGTGATGCTTTGTTATTAAACCGTTAATTAAGTAGTGTATTTGAAAGTCTGAAATCTACAAGATGCTAACTATACGACCAATCTACAACCAAAGTATAATTAAATGCAAATTTTGTTAGTGGCTATGTACGGGTTATGTATCAAAGTACAGTAAAACGAGGTTAACGCAATTTTTTGTAAAAAACAAGAAATAAAATATTTCAGCCCTGATTTACAATTCATTTTGGTTAAAAAAATCACTGTTAATGACAGTATGATACAAGTAATTAAATAACAATACTTTATGTCTCATGACAGCATTTTGATAGTCTGGTCATGACTGGGGGTTATGTAGTATCTATTAAAAGTAACAAAATATTAATAGTAGCAAAATCGCTGATACTTTGATTTAATCTAAACTTTGTTGTCATTAGTCATGCGAGAGTGCTTTATTTTATGCTCAGTGTTTTTGAGAGATATAAATGATGTGTGTTTGTCATATTTCAATGATAATTTACTGATGTTTTATATATAAGGTATTGTTTATCAGTGTTTTTAACCAGATTTGTGAGTGTGAATCGACATCAATAAGCCAAAACCTGCCATCAAAGTCACGATAGCGGTACCACCATAGCTGATGAAAGGAAGGGGTACGCCAACAACAGGTAAAATACCGCCAACCATACCGACATTGACGAATATATAAACGAAGAAAGACATGGCAATAGCGCCCGCAAGCAGCCTGCTATAAATGTCAGGATGGGTGAAAGCGATATACAAGGCACGCGACAAAAGGCAAAAGTAAATAAACATCAGCAGCATGACACCTAGTAAACCAAATTCTTCAGAGAAAGCTGCAATAATAAAGTCAGTATGACCTTCTGGTAAAAAATGCAGATGCGACTGTGTGCCTTCTAAATACCCTTTGCCAGTGAGCCCGCCTGACCCAATGGCTGTCTTTGACTGAATAATATTCCATCCAGCACCTTGTACATCGGCTTCAGGATTGAGTAAGGTTAGGACGCGCGTACGCTGATAATCATGCAACAAAAAGTTCCAAGCAAATGCAATAAAAGGTATCGCTAAAACCACAGCAGCAGAAATCAGACGCCAAGATAGGCCCGCCAAGAACAGCACAAAAATGCCACTAGCAGCGACTAAAAGCGAAGTGCCAAGATCAGGCTCTTTTGCAATCAGCAATACAGGAACGATAATCAATGCCAGAGTGATGGCAATACTGGACGGTGATGGCGGAAGATCACGCTTGGACAAAAACCAAGCACACATCATCGGCATACCAAGCTTCATAAACTCAGACGGCTGCACACTACCAAACCCAGGTAAGTTGATCCAGCGCTGAGCACCCATACGCACTTCACCAATGATATCAACCAATACCAATAATATAAGACCTAATACATAAAACACAGGCGTAAAGGTACGGTAAAGGCTTGGCGGTATTTGTGCCATCGCAAACATTACGGTGAATGCCACACCGTAACTTACCATCTGACGTATGACCATGCCGATGTCTTGACTGGCAGCACTATATAAAATCGTCAGGCCAATGCAGCAAACCGTTAACAAAAGCAAGGTCAACCACGGATCGATGTGAATACGTTGCCAGATCGTCGGTGCATGACCTTGGCCTAAGTGATGGCTCTGACGTGAAAAACGGTATTGCGGGTTAGAAGACATAGGCAAAGTTTGGCTAGCAGTTGGAGTAAAAGGGAGAGGTTATCTAAGCTGTCTTATATAAAATATGTGATGAGTATTTGATGGTCTCTATTCTAATAGAAGCCCACGGACAAAAAAACAAGCAGATACTTAACATCTAGGCAATAAAGTCACGTAATTATAAAAGTGATAAGGATAAGTGTTAATTACGAATATCCTGCCTCAGATTAGAGGCGATAGTTTAGCCTGCTTGCTGAAAATTTGATAGTATCGATAAAACGTTTTTAGCGGTAGATTCCTGCAATGATAAAATCAAAAAACCATAACTATGGACAAATCCAGAAGCCTATTCTTGCACTGGTTGTTTGTATGAGTAGCATCAGTGTTCATGCCGCTATTATAACTGATAGTAGTGAACGCCGTATCGAAGTGCGTCAAGGCAGTGGCGACACTAGCAATGCTTATATATCGCCTTCTAACAATGTCTCTAGTCAGCGCCCTGGTGTCACTATGTTAAGTGGCGCAAATGCATCAAATGGCGATAGTATGCAAAGCTTGATTGCACAAAAGCAGCGTGATTTTGAAATTGATGCCAGTCTGTCTATCGAGGAAAACAAACGCGTCAATGTGAATCAACGAAGACCGACTTATAATACAACTTACCGTAATAACAGCTACAGCACAACGAATAACACCTATAATAGTGCTAATAACGATCTTACGAGCATGGACTTTAATGCATGGCTCAACAGTAACAGTTACCGTGCTAGGCAAGTAGCCGAATATCAGCGCTATTTGAGCGCACGTGTGGGTGCACAAAATGTACCACCACTGTCTCAGCTACTTACCACCGCGCGCAGCTGGGACAAATGCGGTTATGAGCCTTATCAGCTGCCACCGCGAGAGTTGTGGGCCAATATCGTGCCAACACTACACCTCTATAGTGAGCTAAAAAATCAAGGCATTTTGCCTTTAAGTACTGAGATACGCTCGGTGTATCGTAGCCCTGGGCTGAACGACTGTGCTGGC
Source organism: Psychrobacter pacificensis (assembly GCF_018336615.1). NCBI lineage: Bacteria > Pseudomonadati > Pseudomonadota > Gammaproteobacteria > Moraxellales > Moraxellaceae > Psychrobacter > Psychrobacter pacificensis. The sequence continues at coordinate 1,406,014 of NZ_CP048752.1, forward strand.
GGTGCTGGCAGTAGCAAGCATATGAATGCAAGTGCCATGGATATTTGGGTGCCAGAGTACGAAGACAACCTATGGCGGCTTAGTACGATGCAGGATGGCCTGTGCCAGTTTTGGCAATATCAAGGACAGTCTTACAACTTTGGCTTGGGTTTATATGCCACAGGTGCGATTCATCTAGATACCGATGGTTATCGTAAATGGGGTTTTAACCATACCAGTAGTAGCTCTTATTGTCGCTATTAGATATAGTCAATCCTAAATAAAACAGATACATTATATATCAAGGTGGAACTGGTCTAAATTTTCCTTGCGTGCTGTGCCTACGCTGCTCGATGCTGCGAAAAATTTATCCCAGTCCCACTGTATCGTTTTTATACTGAATTCACTATAGCTAAGGGTTAACGCGTCATAAGCAAGCGCACACTCAAATTAGTGACAATAAAAAAACGAGAAACAGTATAATATCGCTTATAAATTTTACAGCTAAATGATTAATAGGATGAGCTGGCTAGACGCGCAAGTTCACCAAAAAATTGTTTGGAATTTAATATTTATGTTCTAATATGAATATTTTCATTTACTATCTTTATATCCTTATCACTCTTCAAGGAAGAAGATTATGGTTATTATAAGCGGGATTTATGACAAAGCAGCATTCAGCAGTTGCAAGATGCAGTAAATCGAATGAAAGGAAACAACGTTTTTTTCGCTCAAAATATATTTACACCACGTTAATAGGAATGGCATCATTTTCCATATTATTGGTGAGTGCCTGCAGTCCAGAACCCTATCCTGAAAACAGCTCATTGGTGACAGATAAAGCTGCGCTAACACGTGATAGCATCGCACAAAATTCTGAAAACATTGAAGACAGTATTAGAAACTCTTATGCTCGTTTGGCCTCAGAGCGCGCTGATGTATGCCCAAAGTTGATAGAAGAACAGGGTAGTCAGGTTATTGAGCGCGTTGCAGAAGTAATGGTAAACGACTATTGTGACTATTTCCTGTATCCTCGAGAGGGTCAGCATATTTCAGTCGCCACCAACAATCGCCAAATCGAAGCCTTACTTATAGTCCCCGCGCTACATAACTTTGCTAATGGTGGTTATAAGGTCATGTCTTACGATAAGCATATCGTTCGACTGAGCTATAATGGTGCCACCTATAAGCCTCAAAACCTCAATTACGACATCGTAATGACCATTTCTGATAACTCTGATAAAGAGTATTCGTAGTCTTTTTTGATAGCACAAGTCAGTCACAAGATAATAAGCACATGAGTGATGAATCGGGCATACTGAATCGCTCATCACTCACGCTATTTGTTATCTAACTGAGTGAATTTAACCTAGCTTATTTCCCTCTTGTTATTTGGTCGTTGTTGTCGTAGCTTCTATCCCCTTCCAAGGATCGTCTTGCCCAACTGTCACGATTAAAAAGTTATCCGGATTTAAGGTATCGCGCAGCGTTTTGTTGACCCCTGACAGCGTGACTTGATCAATACGGTTGACATAATCGGCCAAGTAAGTGTTTGGCAATTGATAGAAATTCATCATTCCTAACAACCCATTGATCCCTGCGTTACTTGCAAAACCCATCGGGAAGCTATTTTTGAGATTGTCTTTGGTCAGGCGTATCTCGTCCTGAGTGACTCCTTTTTCTAACGTGTCATCGATAACCGCTAAGCTTGCATCGATTGCCGCACGTGCTTTGTCATTACGTGTCGAAAAGCCAATCTGATAAGGCCCGCGTGCTAGCATCGGATTCATTGATCCTGAAATACCGTAGGTGTAGCCGAGATTTTGTCTAATCTCAGTCATCAAACGGGCATTAAAGTCACCACCTGCCATTATCTCGTTACCAACCGCAAAATTGGTTTGCTGCTGCTGGGCTGTTGGATTGGTTGCACGTTTACTGCCTAATTGTCCCATCAATACGGTAGTTTGGGTACTTGGGAAGGGAATATGAATGTGCTGTGATTTAGTGAGAGGTTTAGGCTCAGGTAAATCAGCGGCAGCTTGACCAGCAGATAGTTTAGTCGTGATATCTTCAGCCAGTTTTTTCGCCTGTACCAAGGTCAGATTGCCTGTCATAGCGATAGAGGCATTTGCCGCCACTAAATACCGATTTTTAAAGTCTATCAGCTGTTGCTTCTGGATAGTTGGCACGCTCTCTAGCGTACCGACTGAGGGATGAGCGTAAGGATGACTGCCGTATAAAGCCTTATCAAAGGCAATACTGGCAAGACTGCCAGGGTCTTGTTTTTGCTGCTGTAAGCCAACGAGTAATCGTGACTTGTTACGTGCTAATACCTCGTCATTAAACGTAGGCTCACTCACCATTTGCGTCATCAAATCAACAGCTGGTAACAGGTGTTTATCGTCTGATAAGCTGCGTAGCGAAACAATGAACATATCCTTATAGGCACTACTGCCCAGATTGATGCCTAGTGTTTCAACAGCACGCGTGAACGCATCTTCATCTAAGCTTTTGGAGCCCTGCTCAAGCATCGTTGCGGTCATGTTGGCGATGCCAAAACCGTCTTTACTGATGCTGCCATCACGGGCACTACCAGCATTGAAACGTAAGTCCACATCGACGATCGGTAAGGCTGTGGTCTGAACGAACATGACAGGAACGCCAGCTTTGGTCTTAAACTCTTGAATCGTTGGCACTGTGACTTTTAAAGATTTGGCATCATCGATACTGGTAAGTTTAGATAAGGCTGCAATCGGCGCACTTGCATCAACAGCAGTAGGGGCTCGGTAATCTTCAGCGCCTGTAGTGTCGGCTTGGGCAGTATTAGCCAATATACTCAACGCAAAAACTATGCTGGTACTAAGGTATGATAGCTTTTTTAATGGGAGATTAGATGATGTAGAGGGCAAAGCATTACTCAAAGATTTGTGTGTTGCTTGAGAGTTATATTTATTCTGAAACATGATGTTCTTCTTATTAAGAATACGGTTATATCGTCGCTTTTATGAGACGTTCTGATAACAGGCAGTATTTATTGTGCTTTGGTAGTGTTCTCTTTTGGGGGCACAATATGCATCACCGTTAAGTTGTCCTTAACCAAATACTTCTTACTGGCAGCCTGAATGTCAGCGACACTGATATCATCTAGTTTGGTTGGTAACTTAGCAAGTAATCTGTCATCCAGCCCGATAGACTGTAATGAGCCGATCATACGTGCTTGTCCTTCCATGCTATCTTGTGCATATACTAGGCCAGTGACGGCATTGGTCTTGGCGCGACTGATTTCATCGGCAGCAATGGGATCGGTTTTGAGTTTTTCTATCTCTGATATTATGGCTTGTTGCGCTTGTTCTAAACTGACACCTTCGCGCGCTGTCGCTTGAATCATAAATAGCCCATCGCCGCGATCTAACAAATCGTAAGAAGTACCAACCGTGGTCAGTAGACCTTGCTCACGTATCAATCGACTCTCCAAGCGTGCAGATAGACCGCCATCGAGTACATCTTGAGCAAGCGAGAGGGCGTAAGCCTGTTTTTCATTGTTTGCGCCTGCTGTCACTAGGCTAGGTACGTTGTAACCCAGTAGCAAAACGGGCACTTGCACCGCTTGCTCAGAGTCTACTTTTTGATAACCACGAAAGCCTTTTTGAGTGACAGCGTTACGCTTAGGTACGTTGCTTGGCGCCAGCTCACCAAAATAGCGTTTGACTTGAGTGAGTACTTCTTGTGGTTGCACATCGCCGACGATGACTAAAGTAGCATTATTGGGCGCATACCATGTCTTGTACCAGTCTTTTAGATCCGAGAGTTTGATAGATTCAAGCTCACTCATAGGTCCGATGACAGACTCGCCTTTTGGACTGTTAGGCAATGCTAGCAGGCGAAAGGATTCGTAAGCTTTGGCAAGGGGATTGTCATCAGTACGCTGACGTCGCTCTTCCATGACAACTTGGTGCTCTTTGGCAAACTCTTTGTCATTGAAGGTGATGTTTTTCATTCGATCTGCTTCAAGCTCTAACGCCAACGGCATACGATTGGCAGGAAATAGCTCGTAGTAGCCCGTATAATCATAGCTGGTAAAAGCATTGTTAACCCCGCCAAACTTGGCAATCAACCGCTCATAATCATCACTTGATACATTGTTGGTGCCTTTAAACATCATATGCTCAAGTAAGTGAGAGATGCCGCCTTTATCCAGCGGCTCATCTGCCGAGCCCACCCGATACCAAATCTGGGTCATGGCGACGGGTGCACGGTGGTCTTCTTTTATGACCACTTTTAGGCCATTTTCTAACTGGTACTCATGTCGACCTGACATATCCATTGTCAACGCAGAGGGCTTTGCCTCATCAGTTGTTTTATTTTTACTAAATGCGCTTTGAGATGACCCATCTGTCGTGACCGTATTTTTTGTGGTGGTAGTCGTGCTAGAAGGTAGTGCGGTGGTTTGACAGGCAGAAAATAATGTTGCCACCGTTAGAGCACAGGCGATACGTAACGGCGTAGTAGGTAGTGGTAAAGACAATGGCATGGTATGGTCTACTTATATAAAATAATGACTGAAGTGATGGACGTAATCATAGCAATACAATGCATCACAGTGATGTCTGTGCACCAACCATGACACTCGCAGTCGGTCTAATACCTTGCGTCGTATTGCAACCTGCCACAGATAATACAGTTGTCGTTAGCAAAATCGCCATACTGATATTGGCAATGCTTTTATAGTGTTTAGAGAGTGATGACATAAGCGTTTCCTAATAAGGATTTTTGAATGAGTCTTGGTAGAGTAGGCGAAGTCTTGCAAGGAACAAGTCAGAATTTTGTGTCCAAACCTTAAGCAAAACTCTCTCAAATCATTATGTGATTTTTTGAGCAGATAATTTTTGACGACAGTCTACTATGGTAAGGGCTAAGCGCGACTTGAATTATGCTAAAATAGGCTAAAACCCATGGTCATATAGCTGGCAAGCTTATGACAATCTAAAAATCCATTTACAATAAACAAATAATTAATAGCGATAACTTTTAGGGCAAACTTATGAATAACCCAAACAATAGCAACCGTGTGGTCATCAATCTTGATGATGGTCTTGATGACTTAGATGACGATGATATTACCTTACCCAGTTTACCGGCGCAATCTGTAACCATTATTGATGAAACAGAGAGTGCTGCGCCACAAAGGGATAATACGGCAAATCCAGATGTCTCAAACAATCAGGCAGCAGAAAATATTGCTTTGGCCACGCCAATTGTTATGACAGAAGAGCATAACGTCCCTAAAGGTGCCTCTGAGAGCTTTTCAAGTGCTAAAGAGACAGGCACTACGAGCAAACCTGACACTGCGACAACCATTCCTGCCATGCCATTACAAGAGCAGCTCGGGGACACGCCAAGCGTAAGTCCAGCCGCTAGCAGTAATGTACAGACGACTACGCCACAAGAGCCTGCTGCAGAGCCACAAGACAATAAGAAAAAAGGCAGCTGGTTTAACCGTATGAAGACGGGGCTGAGTAAGTCACGTAAAAATTTGGCCGAAGGGATGGTCAGCATACTTATCGGTGGTAAAGAGATCGATGACGAGCTGTTAGAAGAGGTCGAAGATCAGTTATTGGTTGCTGATATCGGCGTTAATGCAACCAACCGTATCATCAAGAACCTGACCGAGCAGACTGCCCGTGGTGACTTGATTTATGCTCACTCACTCTATAAAGCCTTGCAAAGTGAGCTGGTTGATATCCTAACGCCTAAGGTTGAGCCGCTGGTGATCGATACCAGCAAAAAACCATTTGTTATCTTAGTTGTGGGCGTCAATGGTGTGGGCAAAACCACAACCATCGGTAAGCTTGCCAAGCGCTTACAAGGTGAGGGTAAATCAGTCATGCTCGCAGCAGGGGATACTTTTCGCGCGGCTGCCACCGAGCAGCTACAGATTTGGGGCGAGCGTAATCATATCCCAGTGGTGGCACAAGGTCATGGCTCTGATAGTGCTTCTGTTATTTTTGATGCGATGCAATCTGCCAAAGCAAAAAATATCGACGTACTCATAGCAGATACCGCTGGCCGTCTACAAAACAAGACACATTTGATGGCAGAGTTAGAGAAAGTGGTGCGCGTGATGCGTAAAGCTGATCCAAGCGCTCCGCATGAAGGTATGATCGTACTCGATGCTGGCACGGGTCAAAATGCCATTAACCAAGTTGAGCTATTTAACAAGATTGTACCATTGACAGGTATCACCATTACGAAGCTAGATGGTACGGCAAAAGGTGGCGTGGTGTTTAACATTGCCGAAACGACAGACGTGCCTATCCGCTATATTGGTGTGGGTGAGTCGATTGATGACTTGCGCGCCTTTAGTCCGAAACAGTTTGTCGCCGCTTTGTTTGAGACAGATGACAAAGAGTAGAACCGCTATTTGTAACGGCTAAACAATCTTTAAAATAATTTGGAAATCAAAGCCATGATAGTGACCGAAGCATCTTTTGGATCGTATCGATTAACGCTCATTGCCCGTCTCGATGAGCATGACCAGCCTGTGCTCGTTGAAGCCAACTGGCTGCTGCCCGGTAATACTTGGCACAGCTCAAAATCTGTCCCCAAGCTTAAAAAATATTATGGCCTGACAGATGAAGACTTTACCTTTATAGACAGCAATAGCCTAAGCATGAAAGAGCCTACTCAAGCTTTACTGATAGAAACGATTTTCCAACTCAAAGATTATGCTGCTGGTAAACGCAAGACATTGGACTTGCCCTTAGATTTTTCTATGGGTACTGAGTTTCAACAAAGCGTATGGCGGGCACTACAAGAGATTGGCTATGGCGAAACCATCAGCTATGCCACCCTCGCGCAGCGTGTTAATAGCCCGAAGGGGTTCCGCGCGGTTGCACAGGCTAATGGCAAAAATCCTTTTAGTATCATTGTGCCTTGTCACCGAGTGATTGCAAGCGACGGTAAGCTTGGCGGTTATACAGGTGGATTAGATAAGAAGGAATATCTGCTGGCGCTTGAAGGGGTTAGGTGTAGAACGTAAAGATAAATATAACGCTTCAACTATTGAATGAGTGAGCAGAAAAAAGCACCAAACCGACAATTGATTGGTGCTTTTTCTGGGGGTGTTCTTGCCAGTATTTAGTTATTAAGCTGGCTATCCCTCAAGCTGCGCCATGACGTCAGCAGAGAAGTTCACGTTAGTATAAACTTCTTGCACATCATCCGCATCTTCTAACATATCGATCATCTTTAGGATTTTTTCAGCATCTTCCACATTGTCGATTTCAGCCGTGGTAGATGGTGACATGGTGACTTCAGCATTGTCAGAGACAAGACCAGCAGCGTTAAGCGCGTCTTGAACTTGACCGAAAGTTTCCCACTCAGTGATGACAAGCAAGCTTTCACCATCGTTTTCGATATCAACGGCGCCCGCATCTAGTGCCACCATCATGACTTCATCTTCTAGGCTTACATCATTAAAAGTGATCTCGCCGCGTTTGGTAAACAGATAAGCCACTGAACCTGAAGTACCAAGATTGCCATCACATTTGGTAAAGGCGTGACGGACTTCACTGACCGTACGATTGAGGTTATCAGTCATGGTTTCGACCAGTACCGCTACACCGCCGACACCGTAGCCTTCGTAACTGACTTCTTCCATTTTTTCATTATCACCGCCGCCTGTACCACGGTCGACAGCACGGTTGATCGTGTCGCGAGTCATATTGACTGATAGCGCTTTTTCGATAACAGCACGTAAGCGCGGGTTTTTGTCAGGGTCGGGGTCGCCTTGTTTGGCAGCTGAGACGATTTCACGAATAATTTTGGTAAATATTTTACCTTTTACTGCATCCTGACGGGCTTTACGGTGTTTAATATTTGCCCATTTTGAATGGCCTGCCATATAACATCCTTAAGGTTTACGTATTATTTTTTATGTGCAAGAAGGCGATGAATTACAGCCTTCGATGTCTGATCACCTTGTTTTATACTATCATTATTTTGTCTATATCAGGTAATAGCGCTACTTGCACGTTAACGATTTGTATGTTGTTGAGAGTGCTTTTTTGCTACACTGTGGCAAATTATAGATTGTATTCACTGTGATAAGTGAGCAATATTATAAACCAGTTTTAACTATTTTGACCAACTTGCCCTTATCCATCACATTTTAAGTCATGGAACGCTATCAAGCCATTGATTTTATAAAGTTACTGATTCTATGAAGCGACCAACTGCTGAAGCCCTAACACACTTGCGTAACCGTACGCATATTATTATTGAAGGTACAGATACCCGTTTGGGTAAGCTCTTTGATATTGTATTATTGATTGCGATTTTGACCAGTGTGGCTGTCGTCATGCTTGATAGTGTGTTGTACATGCGCTTGCAATATGGCACGTTGTTTTTTTATGCAGAGTGGTTTTTTACGATTCTATTTACCATTGAGTATGCACTAAGGTTGTTTTCAGCACCCAATCGCTTGCGCTATGCGTTTAGTTTTTTTGGCATAGTGGATTTGTTGTCTGTTTTGCCAAGCTATCTCAGCTTACTATTTGTAGGTGTGCAGTATCTACTTGTCATACGAGTGCTACGTATCTTACGTGTATTCCGTGTCCTAAAACTTAAAGCCTATATGCAACAAGCAGGTTTTTTGGCTTCTGCACTCAAAACCAGTCAGCAGAAAATTACCGTTTTCTTCTTGTCGCTTGTGCTATTGGTAACCATCTTTGGTTCAATCATTTACGTAGTAGAGGGGCCTGAGAACGGGTTTACTAGTATTCCATTGTCTATCTATTGGGCGGTCGTCACGATGACGACAGTTGGCTATGGTGATATGTCGCCCAAGACGCCGTTAGGCCAAGCAATTGCAACCATGGTTATGATCACAGGTTATTCGATTATCGCTGTACCGACAGGTATTTTTACCTCTGAGCTGGCTCGTAATATGCGTCCGCAGCTTAATCCTGTCACTTGTCCGAACTGTGGTAAATTCGGTCATGCAGTGGGCGCAGACTTTTGCGATCGCTGCGGGCACGCGCTCCACATTTAATGACAGGTTTGACTGTTATTGCCAATTGATCGCTTATTATACGTCAATGTACTCATCAACGAGCGGCGAGAGGTCAGTCTCAACGCCAAGATTGACCAGATTCCAGTACTGTCCAGATACGGTACGGTCTAACATCATGGTGGTGGCAGAGGGCTGAAACTGACCGAAGTATTTTAATGAAGTGCGCATTTGGGCAATCACCTCATGGTGTATTTGACTGCTACCAAAATCAAATGGCCCTTCTTGGTATGGGCGGATAGATAGTGGTTTTAGACCAATAGATAGCCATTTTTCATAAAACTCGCCAGGGATGTTTTTATCATCATCACGGCGAATATCTAAGGCGACAAGGTCTTGCTCAAGCGCGGTCACATCGCCTTTGATAGCATGCTTGGCAAAACGACGGAATAGTTGGACCTCGCTATCACTGTAACTACGGATACCGCCGAAGTCATACGCCACAACACTACCATCCTGCCGAAAAGCAAAGTTGCCTGGATGCGGATCACAATGCATACGGTACAGACTAAATAGTTGTCCTGCGGTAAAATGAAACAAGCGCTTTGCTATTTTTTGCTTAATGGCATTGTCCCATGTTGCAGCGACGGTCAATGTCTCTCCTATCTCCTCAGTCAGTGTCAAAATCCGTCTAGAAGAGTGGCTGCTAATGACTTTTGGGATAATGAGACCTTCATCATCAGCATGAAAGGCACCAAATACACGCAGATTGTGCGCCTCTTTGGTATAGTCCAACTCGTCGTGTAGACTCTGTCGAATCTCATTAAATAACTGCTCTTGCAACTGCTTACTCATATTGAGCACACCTGCAATTTTTAGCGCCATGCGCACCTGTTTGAGGTCGCTATCACAGTTTTCATCGACATCAGGATACTGGACTTTGACCACGACCCTTTGTCCAGAAGGTAGCACAGCTTTATGGACTTGCCCAATAGATGCTGCGGCAAATGGCGTCTCGTCAAACTCACTGAACAGCTCTGCCATCGGTGCTTTAAGCTCACGCTCAACTTGTGCACGTATTTGCGCATAAGGCATGGGCGGTGCATCTTTTTGGAGTTTTTCTAGGGCAGTTGCGACCTCAGGCGGGAACACGTCTTTGTACTGTGAGGCAATTTGTCCGACTTTCATCACCGCACCTTTCATCTCACCCAACGTCTCGGCAATCTGGATACCCACGTCTTGCATCAAGTCTGAGCGAGCTTGTAGGCGCTTTTCTTCGTCACTCGAGAGATGCTTAAACGAGTTTTTAGCGGCTTTGCCGGCGATGCTTGCTGTCATGCCAGCGAGTTTCATAAAGCGCTTTCCGGACGTTTTTGCCATTCATATCACCATATAGTGGATTGTTTTGCTCAGTCATAATTCTATTATTTTCATCAAACAATTACTGTTTAACTAATGTGTGAAAAATAAGAAGTTTTACTTTATTAACAAAGCTAGTAATCTATAAAATTAGAAAACACCTTAAGTGCTTGTATTGACTGAATAAATATTGCTTAGCCAGTAGTCTAGTGCCATCTCATAACCCATATGACCCAAACCACAGATGACACCGACTGCGACATCGCTCAAATAGGAATGATGCCTGAAAGGCTCACGTGCATGGACATTGGATAAATGGACCTCTATAAAAGGCTTCTGTGTCGCTAGTAACGCATCGCGTAGGGCAACTGAGGTATGGGTAAAGGCAGCAGGATTGATAATAACGGCATCAGCTTGGGCAGATTTTTCTGCTAATAAACCATAATATTGAATCTTATCTACTAGATCGCCTTCATGGTTTGACTGTACACAAATTAATTCAATGCTGTGCTGAGCGGCTCGTTCGACCAAGCGTTTTTCGATATCTACCAGCGTCATATGGCCATAAATTTCAGGCTCACGCTTACCCAATAAGTTCAGGTTGACGCCATTCACCAATAGCAGTTTGTGATTGAGGGTCTGATCGATGTGTTGGTCAGCAGGATTTTCTGCTGCTGTAGATGGAGAAGAGGACGTCATAGTAATCTCTATCGCTGTTTAAATATGTGAATGATTTATTATAATGAATAAGGTATGCATGACAAATAGGTTGCACACGCTGATCCAGCGTATCCCTTTATAATAGCAGCTTGTAGGCTGGGTTATAAAAAAATTACAGGAAAAACTCACCCATGCCTTAAAAAGCGTGTTAAAAGTCTTTATGTTGCTAAAAACCCGTGCTATGATATTTTTTATGCAATAAGTATTGCAAGTTTGTTACTGTCATTGATATGAGAGATAGTTTGCAAGATTGGCTTTCTTTTATATAAGCGTTTTAAAGATGACTGTGACTAGATTAGTACTCTTAAGTTTTTGATTTCATCATCTTAGATCCCGTTTATATGCAATGTTGCAAAGGAATTTGGGGCTAAGCGAACTTTTTTAGGAAGTAATATTATGTCAGCTCGTGAGCAAGGTATCGTTAAGTGGTTTAATGACTCAAAAGGCTTTGGTTTCATTCAACGTGACAGCGGAGAAGATATTTTTGTCCATTTCCGCGCGATTCAGGGTGATGGCTATCGTTCTTTAAAAGATGGCGAAAAAGTTGAGTTCAGCGTAGTAGAAGGTGAAAAAGGCCTACAAGCTGAAGAAGTCAGAAAGTTAGAAGAGTAATCTATCCAGACATTAAAGCAGTTTAGTTATAATGTCTGTATGAACTACTGATATACTACTGAGTCAAGCCCGTATTGTCTTACCCATGTTGAGTGAACAACAGCATATTTGGTAGGTCAGGTATTGGGCTTGGCTTTTTTTGTACCCGTATGTCTAGCGGCCATCTATAGATATAATGTTGCGACTACTATTGGTCACGCTTATGTCAGTATAAAATTTTATTGTGAGCTGATTTGTGATTGATAAAATACAAGCAACTAATTTAAAAGGATATTTTTTTGAGTAATTTTACAACGTTTACTGATTTGCCACTTTCAACCGCGACCCTGCGGGCAGTGAGTGATTTGGGATTCACGGAACTCACGCCGATTCAGGCGAAAATACTACCGCATACACTAGCAAGTCAAGATGCCATCGGACAGGCGCAAACGGGAACGGGTAAAACAGCAACGTTTTTATTGACAATCATGGAAGCGTTACTCAAACGTCCTTTTACGCATGATGAAACGCGTTATCTAGGTGAGCCGCGTGCCGTGATTATGGCGCCAACTCGCGAGCTGGCTCAACAGATATTTGAGGACTGCATTGCACTGACCAAATACACCTCATTACACAGTGTCTGTATTATGGGTGGGACCAATTACGAAACCCAGCAGCATGAGCTTGAGCGCCAATACGTTGATATTTTGGTGGCGACGCCTGGCCGTCTAATTGATCTTGCCAATAAAGGCATGGTGTATTTAGATCGAGTAGAGGTGCTGGTGCTTGATGAAGCAGACCGTATGCTGGACATGGGTTTTATCCCTGATATCAAGCGCCTTGTGGGGCGTATGCCCGCCAATACAGACCGTCAAAGCTTACTGTTTTCTGCTACTTTTAACCAAGATGTGATGAATTTGGCGTATCGCTGGTTGCATGAGCCGCAGTTTGTGGAAATCGAGCCAGAACACAAGACCAGCGAATTGGTTGATCAGCACTTTTACTTACTGACAGAAGATCAAAAACTCGAAGCCCTTCAGCGTATTATTAGTGAGGAGGCCGTTGAAAAGGTCATTGTATTCGCCAATCGCAAAGATCAAGTCAAGCGTCTCTATCATAAACTGCGTCAAGCGCATAAGATTGTCATGCTCTCAGGTGATGTAATTCAGCAAAAACGTGAGAAATACTTGCAGCGCTTCAAGGATGGTCACACGTCTATCTTGGTGGCGACAGATGTTGCAGGGCGCGGTATCCATGTTGATGATATCAGTCATGTCGTTAACTATACCTTGCCCGATCAACCAGATGATTATGTCCACCGTATTGGTCGTACGGGCCGCGCTGGGCAAACAGGCATTAGCATTAGCTTTGTCAGTGAAGATGACGCATTTAATATACCAGCATTAGAGAAGCATTTAGAAACCAAGTTTACGCTTGAGCAGTGGCAGGAATAATTGCTATAAATAGGTAACACTTAACCAATAAACCCCTTAATATCATTTTTGATATTAAGGGGTTTTTGTACGCTTGGTAAAGTCCGCGCAGTACTCGAGTTATGTGTTAGAAATTATTGACCATGATGCATGGAGGTGGCGTCATCACCCATATCATGCATGCTATGATCCATATGATTATCCATGTCTTGCATATCATGATCCATAGCTGGCGTCATATCGTGATTCATCTGATCTATATTATGAGCATCTGTCTCAGACATCATAGCAGAGTGGCTACTATGATCCATCTGTGCGTGTCCACCACCATGCCCGCCATGCATGTTTGCCATGACCATAGGAACGACAGCAACTGCCAAACCTGAGAGTACCATCACCGCACCATTTAACTGCCTTAAGCGAAAACGACCAATCTTGTCACGTAACCAGCCGACTGTCTCGTGCGTTGCAACTAACATCGGCACCGTGCCAAGACCAAAAACAAACATCAACGCTGCACCGCTTAATGGGTTGTGAGCCACCACCGCGATGAGTAGGGCGCCATATACCAAACCGCAAGGCAAAAAGCCCCAAAGCAAACCAGCTGTCAATGCACGTGGAAAGGTGTTTAGGGGAAAGACCTTTTGGCGTAGCGGGCTGAGGTATTGCCAAAAGCGCATACCAAAACGCTCGAGCTTATTCAAAAAAGGTGCGCCAAGCATGGTCACACCCACAAAGACCAACACTGCGCCCAGTAAAATACGTGGCAAGCTATTGCCTTTCATGAGTGGCTCTAACACCGTCGTACCGATAAATCCTGCCAGCAGACCTAACAGTGCATAACTGCTCAGACGGCCAAGATGATAGGTGGCCACCAGCGCGCGGCGTTTAGTAGGACTGACATCTTTCATAGACAGACCAAATGCCGTCACAAGACCGCCACACATACCCAAACAATGCGGCGAGCCAAAAAACCCCATCAGTAATGCCGCAGCAAGTAAAGCCATGGTCATGGATGCATCTCCTAAAAGTCATAAAGGCCGTATCTATAGACACGATTATTATCTAACGAAAGCTCATCATTACACGATGAAAAGAGAGAAGAATAAAGGTTAGATTTTTGTGTTTTTCTCTACATCAGTACGAACGAGCGCATCTTTATCAACGTTATCATCTGACGGCTCGGTATCAGCAGAAGGCTGAGACTGCACCGCGCGCTCATGAGCCTGCATGGTTTGCCTGCGCTCTTGACGATCATCCAATATGATACGCTGTGATGCATTGTCCAAATCTTCGAACTGGTTTGATTTTACCGCATAACGCACCGCCCAGATGGCAACCACAAATAGCATGAGACTTAATGGGATTAATAAAAATATACTGAGCATGGTAACTCTCTTCAATAGCAGTGTCTTTTATTATTATACACCCATCGCAAATGCAGTGGATGATCTGTAGCGATTAGAATGAGGCGTAGCATCATATGACGATATTAGCTGCGCGTTTAGTATAAAAACCTATTCATCAGATGCTTTTTTGGCACTGCCTCGCGGTGTTAGGAGCTGCTGTGAAGTCACATCATCGGCGTGACGACAGTTCATTTGCGGACGTATCACATCCCGTAGATAGGCGGCGATTTCATAAACAGCCCGCCGTGAATGACTTAGGTTTTGCGCAGGTTTCATCCAGTCGCGTCTCACTGGCAATGGTGCGCTAAGCGGTGTGCTATTAATACCATTCAAGGCAAACTGTCTGCGCGCACGTGCCATATGATAACTATCAGTAATAAGGTAAACGTGATGAAGCGGAATACGCTTGGCTGTAAAACGGGCGTTTTCGCACGTATTCATACTGGCATTTTCGCTTATCAGCCCATCGATACCATGCTCAATGAGCCATTGACCTAGCCAAGGGGCTTCAGCGCCGCTTAGTACAATAGGTAAGGGAAGATCGTGATAGGCCCCAGCCGCGGTACGGACACGATTCAGGCTATAGCGATTGAGGATGATTTGATTGTTATTATCATTAGTTAGACCACCGCCTAATACCACGTAAGCAGTCGGCGGAGAGCTCATAGCAGCAGAAGGCATTTTTGGTAAAGGAAGAAGCGCAAATATATAGACAACGGCTTGTGAAAATAGCGGTGTGAACAAACTGATTAGGACTAAAATAACAGACGTCGAGCCTAATACAAAGGTAATATTGATGATACGGAATAGCTTCACCATTCGTTCGGCTGAACGCAAATAGTTTCGCCATAAGCGTTTAGACCATGATTGTTTAGACCACATGCTCAGGATATCCAATTGAGCCATCAGCATTCACCCAAACTGGCTCACGTGATAGCTGAATTGCAAATTTCTCATAGACGATGTTGGCGATATAGCGCTGTGCTGTTTCCACATCTTCTTGAGTTGCTTGATAAGGAGTATGATTGGTCAGTACCAGCGCCTGATGTTTATGAGTCATGATAGGTGCGATGCCGCCCCCTTTTAATCCTGCTTGCTCGATGAGCCAACCTGCGGCAACTTTTACCATCGCGTCAGGCATCGGATAACCAACGATAGCTGGATAAGTTGTTTGCAGCGCCGTAAATTGATCTTGACCAATAATAGGATTTTGAAAAAAACTGCCACAGTTAGGTAGCTGTTTTGGGTCTGGTAGCTTTTGTTGTCTAATATCTATAATGGCTTGCATAACGTCATGAGGATTGGCTTGCTCGCGCTCTTGTTGTTCCGCATAGCGCTGCGCCACAGTCTGTACATCTCCATAGCTGGCTAAAATATGGGTGGGATCTGTATGCAGTCTAAAAGCCACGCGGCTGATCAGCCATGTATTTGGCGTGCGTTTAAAGATACTATCACGATAGTCAAATTGACAGTCGGCCGCTGATAAATGGTGCCAAGTTTGTGTCGGTAAATGATAGGCGCGTACATATTGTAAGCAGTCTTCTAATTGCACACCGTACGCACCAATATTTTGTACTGGCGCTGCACCAGTTAGGCCAGGTATGAGCGCAAGGTTTTCTAACCCATACCAGCCTTGATTGACTGTATGTACGACTAGATCATGCCAGTTTTCGCCCGCCATTACTTCGATATCAACATAATCGTCGGTTTGTGCAGTCAAATGAATACCGCGCATTTTGGGTTGCAATACCACTGCATTTAACGCTGCTGGTAATAAAACATTGCTACCGCCAGATAAGACAAATAATGACAGCTGATGCTCTACATCCTCTGCATAGGTTGCCATAAAGTCATCAAGCTGTGCCTCATTGGTCAACGTCACTACAGAGTCAGCGACACACGACAGTGCCATCGTATTGCTATGTGCCAAATCGACTGAATTACTGACTAACAGAGTCGCTGATGAGTCATTTATAGTCATGGTCTGAGCGTCGAGATCAAGGCGTGCAGCTTGGGTCATAACATAGCCTATGGGGCAAAAGGATAATAAATAATAAGGTAGCTATAGTTGATTCAATTTAAAAGAGATACAAGGCAGTTGAGTACAGACGTAACTGTGTTACTTCAAGCACGGTTAACGCTGCAGCTCTTTTATAGAGGATTAACCATATTATAGAGGATACCGGATGCAAGAGTAGCAGAAATATAGAATTTATAGCTAGCAAGCCTTCCAGCTTTCGATCCAAGCTTGGGCGCTTGATTCGATGCGCTCGATCACCTCTTCGAAATCATCGTTATCGCCTTTATATGGATCTGGCACATCACTGCCGCAATAGGTAGGGTCTTCTTCACTAAATAGGGCCAGCTTTGCCAAGTCCTCTTCTGACTCTGCCATGTCGTCTTTAATGGCTTGTAGGTCAGCCAAATTCTGTGAATCCATGGCTAAGATCAAATCAAAATCACGGAAGTCATCGGCGCTGACTTGGCGTGCAACCAATTTATTAATTTTGTAGCCATGTGATTTCGCATGGCGCTGCGAACGTGGGTCAGGTTTGTCGCCGACATGTGAATCACTGGTACCTGCTGAGTCTATCTTTATTGAGAGTCCAGCAATCGCCGCTTGCTGACGGAAAACTTCCTCAGCGGTAGGGGAGCGGCAGATGTTTCCTAAACAAACCAATAATACAGACGAGGGAGTACAGGCTTTCATCAGCATAATATGACCTTCTATAACAAAAAAACATGCTATAAGAAACCAGCACTGTTAATGCGGCTTTTATTAGCATGCAATCGATTGAACCAACGACTAGCGTAACGCTTAATCGCTTGAATGGCAAGGACAGAGACTAGACAATAGCGTCACTTAATACTGGGTTTATGACAATGCTATAGGTAACTGGGTGATGCGAGGGTAATGCTGTATCAATCTTGATTGCTTTTGAAGCGCTGTAAGTCACGGCGCTCTTTTTTGTTGGGCTTATTATCAGGACGAGCAAGGTTGGCCAGTTTGCGCTGTTCAGCATAATAAGCACGCCGCGTTTCGCTCTCTTTGGTCTCTGAGTATAGCACCTCAGCGGCGGTCGCATTGCCCCGCTGTGCAGATAGCGCCTCAACAATGACAGTCTTTTCAGTCATGGCGGTCGCTGAGCCTTGACGAATGGTTAGCTCATCGCCGACTGAAATCTCTTTACTGGTCTTGACGCGGCTGCCACCATAATGCACACGTCCGCTTTCAATGGCTTGCTTGGCAAGGGTGCGTGTGCGGTAAAACCGAGCGGCCCATAACCATTTATCGAGACGAATTTTGACCAAACCTTGGGTGTTATCATCAGTATTTTTTTTCATAAAGCTCACTCTGTATTTGTTTTTATATCAAATAATATGAGGGCATATTTGGTATTTACAAATAAGGTTTTGTGTTCGTCGCCGTCTGTAGCAGATTATAGAAAGTAAAAAGCGACCCATCATATGACAAGTCGCTTTTATAATAAGGTCTAAATATATCCCGTTAAGTCATTATTTCAAAAATAACTGATAGCCAATATTGTCATTGACCGTCGTGCAGTCATAGCCGATGTCTAGTAAGGCGTCTTGTAGCTGACGAGAGTTGCTTTCTGAGGCTTGTAGACCAACCAGTACACGGCCTTCAGCGGCACCATGGTTGCGGTAATGGAATAAAGTGATATTAAAGTCATCGCCCAATTTTTCTAAGAAAGTCAGCAGGGCGCCCGGACGCTCTGGGAATATCACTTGTAGTAACTGCTCGTTTTCGACCTTAGCGTGACCACCAATCAAATGACGGATATGTGACTTGGCGATATCATCGTCAGTCAGATCGTGAGCGGTATAGCCATCATTTGCCAATTGAGTACTAATAGTTTGACGCTCTTTTTCACCTTCTTTTAATGCAATACCGACAAAGATTGAGGCAGGCTCCATTGAGTCTGGTGACTTTTTGCTATCGGCACGGTAGTTAAACTCAGTAATATTACGACCGTGCAGACTGCGGCAGAAGTTCAAGAAAGCGCCAGTTTGTTCTGGTATAGTAACCCCAAAGATAGCTTCTTTTTTCTCGCCAATCTCAGTGCGCTCAGCAATATAACGCAGACGGTCAAAATTCATATTAGCGCCGCAAATGATGGCCGCGCAGTTTTTGCCTTGAATATTGTTCGCTGTGATATATTTTTTCATACCAGCAACTGCCAACGCACCTGCAGGCTCTACGATACTGCGGCTCTCCTCAAACACATCTTTGACTGCTGCGCAGACTTCATCGTTGCTACAGGTGACGACGTTAGGCTCCACGATAGGGCCTGAATTGTCACTTTTCTGAGTACGCACGACGTCAAAAGGCAGTTCACCAATTTGCGCGACTGCCACGCCATCGACGAACAGTCCGACTTGCTCAAGTTTGACACGTTCACCCGTTTCAAGTGCGGCTTTTAGGCAAGCTGATTGTTCCGCTTCTACCGCGATCACTTTGACATGCGGTGCCACTTCTCCCAAAAATGCGGCGACACCTGAGATGAGACCGCCACCACCAACGGCAACAAACACATAATCCATGTTACGCCACTGTTGGGTCAACTCAAGCGCGATGGTTCCTTGCCCAGCAATCACCAATTCATCATCATAAGGCGGTATAAAGGTCAGGCCCTCGCGCTCAGCACGATCTATTGCATAGCGGTTTGCTTGATCAAAACTATCGCCATGCAGATCGACATTGCCACCAAGCGCTCTGACGGCTTCTACCTTAATATCAGGCGTAGTCGTTGGCATAACGATGATGTTGTTTAGTGACAGTTTGCGCGCAGAGTAAGCCACGCCTTGAGCATGGTTGCCTGCTGAGGCGCAGATAACGCCGCGCGCTTTTTGCTCATCGCTTAGCTGACTGATACGGTTGTAGGCACCTCGTAACTTAAAAGATTTGACAGGTTGTAAGTCTTCACGTTTAAAACGAATGTCATTGGCAAAACGTTGGGTCAGCTTGGGCGCCGTTTCAAGTGGTGTTTGAATCGCAACGTCATAGACGGTGGCTTGTAGTATGGCTCGTACCCAGTGTGACAGCATAGTAATCCCTAAACAGAATGAATATAAAAATGAAATAGATTAGCCTATGCTGATTTTGAGTATCTTGCAAGACTCAATTGCAGTTTTCTTGGGATTTTATGCCTGAATGAATATAAAGTGAAAGCGTGTGGTGAAGAACGTTGTGAGATAAGTATTATATGACTACCGAATTAGAATTGTGATTGCGCTAACATCGATCAATATCATCGGTTATAATAGCCACGCATTTTATTTGTTTTAGCCTTTTACTTTTTTTAAGACCATACGTTTATTTTCCAAGGATTTATGATGAGTGATCAGCAAGCACAAAAGCAAGCCGCCGCCCGCGCTGCCCTAAGCTATATCGAAGATGATATGATACTTGGGGTGGGGACGGGTAGTACGGTCAACTGTTTGATTGAGTTGTTGCCACAATTGAAGCTTGCTGGTGCGGTTGCCAGCTCACAGGTGACTGAAGACAAACTGCGTGCGCTTGGTATCGAAATTGTTGATCTAAACTTTGCTGGTACGCTTGATGTTTATATCGATGGTGCTGATGAGGTCAATGAGCACTTGCAACTTATCAAAGGCGGCGGCGGTGCATTGACTCGCGAAAAGATCGTCGCGGCTGCTTCCAAAAAGTTTGTGTGTATGGTTGATGAGAGCAAAAGCGTTGAGATCTTAGGTCGCGCGTTTCCAGTGCCGATTGAAGTCCTGCCGCAAGCGCGCTCTTATGTCGCGCGTCAATTAGCAAAATTGGGCGGTGAGCCTGTCTATCGTGAAGACTTTGTCACTGATTACGGCAACGTTATTCTAGATACTTATGACTTGGATGTGAGTAATCCAATCGCGCTTGAAAAAGAGCTGAATAATATCGTGGGTGTGGTCTGTAATGGTATCTTTGCGGCAAACCAAGCGGATGTGCTATTAAAAGCCAGTGCAGATGGCGTAACAACGCTTACGCGCTAATACAGTCTCAAGAATACAGTCTCAAGCCATTTTTACAGATAAAAAGCCGTCCAAATCTGAACGGCTTTTTTATTTATGAACGGACTAATAACTTATCTTACTGTTTTTTACACGGTAAGTTAGGCAGGTAGTTTGATTTTGTCTTTTAGCAAAAACTCCATCAAGGCTTTTTGCGCATGTAGACGATTTTCGGCTTCATCCCACACAACAGAGCGCGGATCATTTAGCATATCATGAGAGATCTCCTCACCACGATGGGCGGGCAGACAGTGCATAAACACCACTTCAGGGTCGGCTTTGTCTAGTAGAGACGGCGTCACTTGATAAGGGGCAAAACGACGTGCGCGCGTATTTTGCTCGGACTCTTGACCCATACTTGCCCATACATCGGTGACAATCAAATTAGAATCTTTGGCTGCGTCTTGTACGTTTTCGACCAAGCTCACGCAATGTGAGAAGCGTTCCATAAGTTTCGGATCAGGCTCGAACCCATAAGGCGCTGCCACGCGTAATTCAAAACCAAACTGATTGGCGGCTTGCATAAATGACGAGCACATATTGTTGCCGTCACCGACCCACGTGACGATCTTATTTTCGATGCTACCGCGATGCTCATAATAAGTCTGCATATCAGCAAGCAATTGACAAGGATGGTATTCATCGGTCAACGCATTGATAATAGGGACGCTTGAGTATTCAGCAAAGGTCTCGACTTTTTCGTGCCCAAAGGTACGAATCATAATGATATCAACCATGCTGGAGATCACGCGTGCTGAGTCTTCTAATGGCTCACCGCGACCGAGCTGCGTATCGTTGGGTGATAAAAATATAGCATTACCACCAAATTGACCCATGCCGGTCTCAAATGAGATACGGGTACGCGTTGAAGATTTTTCAAATATCATGCCAAGCGTACGACCAACGAAAGGCTGATATATCTCGCCTGCGTGTTGCATCTTACGCAATTCGCTTGCGCGTTTGATTAAGTTTTCTAGTTCTTGTTTGGTTAAATCAGATAAGGTTAAAAAATGGCGCAAACTCATAGTAATCCTAGCAGTCGATCGCAGTCAGTGAAACGTCATCAGTCTTCAATATCATCGCGTCAGTGCGTATACTGGGTTGACAACAAACTTTTAGTATAGCGTATTTACTTTCAATGTAAACGTGCAATTTTATCAAGATCGAATGGCTTGCTAAATAGACCGAAATCGCATTAGCAAGCCATAGTACTCGTATGCTAATGCCTGTGCCGTTAATGATTATGCCTGTGTACGGTTTGGACGTATGCTGAGGCGACATAACAGCTCATAGCTAATCGTTCCAGCATGACCTGCCACTTCATCGACACGCGGCGCATCGCCCCAGAGCATGACTTTGCTATCCAAAGCAAGGCTTTCAGGCGTTTTGCTGACATCAATGACGATCATATCCATTGCCACACGCCCAATCACAGGACAACGGTAGCTTTGATTGTCGTTAGTATCGATGACGGTGACATAAGCGTCGTCACTTATTACACGCGGGTAGCCGTCTCCGTAACCCACACTCACGAGAGCGGTTCTGGTGTCTTGCTGCGCACGCCAGCGGCTACCATAGCCGATCGCATCATTGGCACTGACCGTTTGTAATGCCATAATTTGAGCACTAAATTCCATCGCGGGCTGCAAGTCTAACTCTTGTGCGCTTTTATCGACGACAGGCGAGCTACCGTATAAGATGATGCCTGGGCGTACCCAATCATAATGGTACTCTGGGAAGTTGACGATGCCAGCAGAGTTGCATAATGAGCCTTTGATATCTAGGCTAATGGTATCTTTCAAAGTCGCAAGTACGCTTGAGAAGCGCTCAATCTGCATGGCATTTAATGGATGGTCATGATCATCAGCATTGGCAAAATGGGTGGCTAGGATCAGCTGATAACCTGCTTCATGCAAACGCTTGGCTGCTGATAGCACACCCTCAGCATTGAAACCCAAACGGTTCATACCTGTATTATATTTTAGCCAAACCACATTAGTTGCACTACCAGCTGGCGGGAAGTTTTGTAGTGCCCATTCTAACTGTGGTCCGTGGTGAATCACGCAGCTAATATCATGATCAATGGCTTGTTGCCACTCATCAGCGCTAAATGCCCCTTCTACTAGACCAATGGTTTTCTCCCAACCTAATTGTCTGGCTTCTAATGCTTCGGTTAAAGTCGCAACCCCAATACCATCTGCTTGCTGCAGGGCTGGTAATACCGCCGCCACGCCATGCCCATACGCATTGGATTTGACCATCGCTAAGACTTTTGCTTGCGGTGCGCGTTGTTTTACTTGATTGAGATTATGAGTAATGGCTTTTGGTTTTATGGTAATGGTGCGCATAATCGCCTTCTTTATGAGTAGAATTATGAAGTGATAAAGCCAGTACAGCATCAATGGAGTTGATACTATACTGGCTATGTGGTTAAAGCTACTTACTAACTTGTGAGTAAGCCAAAATCGGTATGGGCTTACATTTTACTAAGACTTAAATGTTATAACGCTGATTACTCATCATTCTCAAAACTGACGCCTTGATAGTATTCTGGCGTTAGATTAATGAAGCGGGTGAATTGACCTTCAAAACCCAAGCGTACGGTACCAATAGGGCCGTTACGCTGCTTGCCGATAATAATTTCCGCCACACCTTTGTGGTCTGAGTTTTCATTATAAACCTCATCACGATAGATGAACATAATCAAATCGGCATCCTGCTCAATTGCACCAGACTCACGTAGATCCGACATAATTGGGCGTTTATTTGGACGGTTTTCTAGACTACGATTAAGCTGTGACAACGCAATCACGGGACATTCAAGCTCACGTGCGAGCGCCTTTAGACTGCGCGAAATCTCAGAAATCTCGCCAACACGGTTGCCATCTAGGCTCGGCACTTTCATCAGCTGAAGATAATCGACCACGATAGCACCCAAGCGCCCATCATGGTTTTTGGCAATACGTCGACAGCGTGAGCGCATCTCGGATGGCGGCAAGGCGGTACTGTCATCAATATATAAATGCTTAGACTGTAGATGCTGAATGGCGTTCATCATCTTTGCCCACTCATCTTCATTCATTTGCCCAGAACGTAGATGCGTCTGGTTAATCGCGCCCCATGAAGACAGCAAACGCATGACAATAGACTCTGCCGGCATCTCCATCGAAAACACCACAACAGGCAAATCTTCATTAAATAAAATCCCTTCTGCCAAGTTCATTGCAAAAGTGGTTTTACCCATAGAAGGACGAGCGGCGACGATAATCAAGTCGCCTGATTGTAGCCCTTGCGTTTTATTATTCAGCTCGACAAATGGCGTTTGTAAACCAATCATGCCATCGGGGTTGGATTTTAACTCTTGAATCTGATCGATAACATTGGTTAAGACCGAAGTAATACCGACAGGGCCACGCTGTTCCGCGCGTTTGTTATGCTGCTCATTGATGCTAAATATCTTACCTTCGACATTGTCCAAGATATCACTAACGCTTTGGTCTTTTGGATTGTAGGCCAGCGCTAGCATGTCATTACCCGTGGTAATGAGCTGACGCAGCGTTGAGAGCTCACGTACGCGCTGAGCGTAAGCAGTCAGGTTAAACAAGGTCGCCGGACTTTGGCTCAAAATATCAGCTAAGTAGCTGTCCCCACCTGCACCTTTGAGTAACTTTTGCGCCTCTAACCAGTCGTGTACCATGACCGTATCATAAGGCTCATTAACGGCTGCAAGGTGAGCAATCGCATCAAAAATATATTGATGTCGCCCCGCATAAAAGTCATCTTTGGTGACGATATCGGCAATCTTGTCGTACGCCTCTTCGATACTCATCAAAGACGCGAGCAATGCCTTTTCAATATCGATATTGTGCGGCGGTGTCTGATTGAGTAAGTCGTCGGTTTTGTCGTTTTCTGCCATGAGTGCCTAATGAGTCAAAATGGGTATAAAAAAAGATGTCGATGGTAGCGCAAAACAGATATGGTACATCTCTACGGTAGATGTACCAAAACGTGGTTTTAGATTTGCCTGCAAATGCTACAATCAGAAGCGAAAGTTTAACACATAATGTGATTTTTTAGGCTGGGTAAGCAACTAAATCTACAGTGATTGTTATGCATAAAATAAGAGACCGCATCCATTGTCTAAACGTAACAACTGAAAATATTGACGATAAATATAATAAAATCAAAAATTTAAATAAAATAAGGCTATTGCTATGACAGAACAAAAACGACCATTATTAATCACGACAGGTGAACCTGCGGGCATTGGAATGGATGTCGTATTGAATCTGGCGGCAGAGGGCAAGCTGCAAGATTTTGACCGTCCCATTTGGGTAACCGCTGATGCGAGCACGATGCAAGTCCGTGCAGAGGAGTTGGTTTCAGCTGGCGTGTTGACAGAAGTGCCTATTTGGCAAACCATTGACAACGAGGCTGGTGACTTTGATATGGACGCGGCCGAGCAGATAGCACAGCAGGATATAGATGCTGATAGTGCTTTTATTTTGCTTAACGTCCCTTGTGCAGGACCAGTTACTGGCGGACAAATCAATATTGCCAACTCAGCGATGGTGGCTCAGCAATTAGACATTGCTCATCAGTTAGCAGTAAATGGAACAGTTGCCGCTATCGTCACAGGTCCTTTACAAAAATCAGCGCTGATAGATGCTGGTATCAAGCTATTGGATGGCACTATGTTTAGCGGTCACACCGAGTTTTTTATGCAGCAAAGTGGCTGTGAGAAAGTGGTGATGATGCTTGCCAATCAAGCGATGAAAGTCGCGCTTGTCACTACCCATTTGCCATTAAAAGACATACCTGCTGCCATCACCGCGGATAATGTACGTCAAACAGTACAAATCGTTGTCAATGACATGAGAGAAAAGTTTGGCCTCACGCAGCCTCGTATTTTGGTGTGCGGTCTCAATCCACATGCAGGCGAGGGCGGGCATTTGGGTATGGAGGAGATTGAGATTATCAATCCAGTCTTACGAGAGTTCACCGATGCAGGCGTCAATATTTCAGAGGCGATGCCAGCCGATACGCTGTTTACCCCCAGACACTTAGCAAACTGCGATGCAGTCATCGCCATGTATCACGATCAAGGGTTGCCCGTACTCAAATCACACGGCTTTGGTGATACGGTAAATCTCACCTTAGGACTGCCTTATATTCGCACCTCTGTCGATCATGGTACGGCGCTAGACTTGGCGGGACGCGGCGGCGCAAGTGCGACGAGTTTATACCAAGCATTGAAGATGGCTAATGAAATGGCGGATAAGTCGCTTACTAATTGATATATTTGTTATGGCTCATCGCCGTATAGGTATTGTTCACGTCGTACTTGATTATTTTAGTGTGAATAATACCTATTTATAAATAATCAAAGACGACTTAATATAAGTGGTTCCATTATACCGGTCTGTTTTAAGTGGTCTGTTAATAGGTTTAAATGCTGAAATAGATGGTTCCGCTAGGGTATACTCATGTAGAACTGCATGTAATAACACTAATTTGGACTTTGATAATGAAAAAGGATAAACCATACATTGTTGTGGTTTAATATTGTTGTAACAACGGTAACTTTACTTATTTAATAGAAGAAAAAACAAAATCAATTAGCGATGTTTAAACTGGTATTCATTGATGGTCACTTTAATTAGATATAAAGTAAGTAAACAAAAAGTCAGTAAGGTAATTGATAACGTGTCTAAACGAACCATAAGTATGTTGGCTAAAGAACTGAGTGTAAATGTCGAAACAATTCGCTTTTATGAACGCAAAGGCTTAATTAAACAACCACCAAAGCCTATGCAGGGCTATAGACATTACCCGAAAGAAACGGTAAATAGAATACATTTTATCAAGCGTTCTCAAGAATTAGGTTTTACGCTAAATGAGATTGAAGGGTTACTTGCGTTAAACGATAGTCCATGTAGTAAAGTACAAGAATTAGCTAATAAAAAACTGATCGCAGTACAAAAAAAGATGGCTGACTTGTTGTTGTTAGAACACGCTTTGGAAGAACATTTAGGACAATGCCAAAATAATGATGACGATAGCCACTGCCCAATAATTGATTCGTTGCAACCGAAGTAAATGATTCACTTAACTACCATTTCCCACTAAAACAGCATATCCAATTTTACTTCTGCGCCTTAATTCAAGTTAGCTTATTCCCCGTATCTGTCGTAGCAGATTATCAAAGATAAATTTTTTATAAATCACCCTTGACTCCGTACTTAGGTACATGCAATACACTTGCATTATCTAATGAGGTATCTATATGAATCAAAAAGAATCAAACCTTCCAATGATAGGAGGCATCATAGCAGCATTAGGCGCAGGCGTATGCTGTGTAGGTCCTTTGCTCCTGTTATTACTTGGGGTAAGTGGCTCATGGATTGGTAATTTAACTGCATTTGAACCCTATAGGCCATTATTTATCGCATTTGTAGTGTTGTTGTTTGGTTACTCAGGTTGGAAAATTTACCGTCCTGTAGAAGAGTGTGAGCCGGGAACGGCCTGTGCAATTCCTAAGAAACAGCAACAACGAAAAGTCATTTTCTGGCTGAGCGCTATAGTTGCGACAATTTTAGTGACCAGTAATTATTGGATACTTTTGTTTGCTTAATATACAGATCAAGAAATTTATAACATTTTAAAATTTGGAGCTAATTATGAAAAAATTATTATTAACCGCACTGCTTTCACTTTCTAGTTTTGGTGCTTTTGCTGAAGTAAAAACAGTTACACTGGAAGTGCCAACGATGAACTGTGCGACATGTCCAATCACAGTTAAAAAGTCATTAGAAAATGTTGATGGCGTTGAAAATGCGAAAGTTACCTACAAGCCTAAGCTAGCTGTTGTTTCTTTTGATGACACTAAAACCAACATCAATGCATTAATTGCAGCGACTACCAACGCTGGCTACCCTTCAAATTTAAAAAGTGAAAATAAGTAATATTTAGCCCCTTAGAACTAGTTACGCGTATCGGAGATAAAGCAGGCTCTATAGGTGCACTTGTTTCGGCAATGGGATGCGCCATGTGTTTTCCCGCGATAGCTAGTCTTGGTGCGGCAATTGGGATGGGATTTCTTAGTCAGTGGGAAGGGGTATTTATCAATACGTTGTTACCACTGTTTGCAGTATTAGCGCTGGTAATGAATATCTTAGGCTGGTTTAGCCATCGTCAATGGCACCGTAGTTTTATCGGTTCAATTGGCCCCATTTTGGTTTTACTCTCTTTATACCCTTGGTTCCAGTACGGGTGGAGTTCATACGTTACTTATACGGGGCTAGGACTAATGGTTGCTGTATCAATTTGGGACATGGTTTCTCCTGCGAATAAACGCTGTGATGATGAAACTTGTACCGCTTAACTTTTTAAGAGGAATAAAATATGTCAACGAATAGTTGTTGCTCGCCAAATGACATCCAGCCAGAACAATTACATGTAGCCATTATTGGTAGTGGTTCAGGGGCCTTTGCCAGTGCGATTAAAGCAGCAGAAGGCGGAGCAAGAGTTACTATCATTGAAGGAGCCGATGTAATCGGAGGTTGCTGTGTAAATGTCGGCTGTGTTCCTTCAAAAATATTGATCCGTGCTGCGCAATTAGCGCATCAGCAACGTACTAACCCGTTTGATGGTTTAGAAAATATTCAGCCACAACTTAGCCGCTCCTTATTAGCACATCAGCAAAACGCTCGCGTCGAAGAACTACGCGATGCTAAATATCAACGTATTTTAGAGAGTAATCCCGCGCTATCTTTACTTAAAGGTTATGCACGTTTTAAAAATCAAAATACCTTGCTAGTTCACAAGTCTGATGGTAGTGAAGAAGAGCTGGTTGCAGATCGCATTTTAATTGCAACAGGCTCTACACCAAGCATTCCGCCAATTAAGGGTTTAGTTGATACACCTTATTGGACATCAACAGAAGCCTTATTTGCAGAAGAGTTACCGAGTAGTCTAGTTGTCATCGGCTCCTCCGTTGTTGCTCTGGAAATTGCGCAAGCTTATGCCCGTTTAGGTAGCCGTGTGACAATTCTAGCCAGACATACCCTTTTATATGCTGAAGATCCGTTATTAGGTGAAAAACTGGCAGAGTGCTTTGAAAAAGAAGGTATTAGGGTACTTAATAATACGCAAGCAAGTCATGTTTCTTATGATAGCAATGGTTTTTCATTGGAAACTAACGAAGGAACATTAATCGCTGAAAAATTGCTTATCTCTACGGGTCGCCATGCAAATACTGGAAAGCTTGGTTTAGAAAATGTTGGTGTTGAAACAGATAAAAGTGGTGCCATTGTTGTTAATAGTATGATGGAAACATCAACAGCTAACATTTATGCCGCTGGAGATTGCTCCAATATGCCACAATTTGTTTATGTTGCTGCTGCTGCCGGAAGTAGGGCTGGAATTAATATGACAGGTGGAAATGCGCAACTCGACTTATCTACCATGCCTGCTGTTATATTCACCGACCCACAAGTTGCTACGGTAGGTCTAACCGAAGTACAAGCTTCAGCGGTAGGAATAAATACGATAAGTCGTGTACTTGATATGGAAAACGTACCAAGAGCTTTAGCAAATTTTGAAACGGATGGTTTTATCAAGTTGGTAGCTGAAGAATCCACGGGAAAACTGATAGGCGCACAAATTTTAGCCCATGAAGGCGGAGAACTGATTCAAAGTGCGGCTCTTGCTATTCATAATAAAATGACAGTCGAAGAATTGGCAGGTCAACTATTTCCGTATTTGACGATGGTTGAAGGATTGAAGTTATGCGCTCAAACCTTTAGCAAAGACGTTAAAGAGCTATCTTGCTGCGCAGGGTAATCATTTAACGGTAATGTACTTACAGAAATGTTAATGGAGTGCCATTAATAGCTGTTATTTCAAATAATTTTCTAGCGGTTTTTTCTCAAAATCTTCAGGATACATAGTAATAAAATTCTTCATTTCATTTCTGAATGTGTCTGTATCCCGCTTACCCTCGCCTGACAAACGATGGTAATTATTATAGTCCGCTTCAAATTTCTTTGAGCGCACGATAGGAGGCTGCGCAAAATTCATCCCAGTAGTGCTATGACATTTTTAGAGTGTATCGACTATATAAGGGTAAGACTTTTTAACGCTGTCTCTTGTTTTTTTTCTAAGGCTGTGAATTTTTTCAATAGTTGGCTGAGTCTGTGACACTGTATTTTCCTTTTGTTATTATCAATAAAGAATTTATGGATTATTCAATTTCTCTATAATAATGGCTCTACGCAGAGCTTTTAAGTATTGAGTTTTAAGACCTAAAATGAGTGAGTACCTATACCAGTCATACATTACCTTCCAGTTCACATTTTATAAACATACTCAAGTATAAAAAGTATTTTTCCGTATAGAGTGAATACGACGCTAGTTCATTTTGTTTGTGATAATCGGCATCAATGTGCTTATTTATTACGCTTACTTTCTAAAAATATCATGTCAATTATAATCAATGCGACACCGACACAGACACCTATATCTGCAACATTGAAAAGAGGATAATTCCAGACATCAGCATAATGCACATGGATAAAGTCAACCACTTTACCAATTCTTAAACGATCGATTAAGTTGCCAATCGCACCACCAAGCATTAAGGCCAACCCCATAGATAATAGCTTGGCTGCACGTGGCGCTTTGATTAAATAAACCGTTAAAAAGATAGCCATTACAAAAGCTAAGCCTGAGAAAAACCATTTCTGCCAACCGCCAGCGTTGGCTAAAAAGCTAAATGCTGCCCCATAGTTATAAGCGAGTGTCCAGTTGAGAAATGGTTCAATGACCGGTACGGGGTCATTGAACGCTAATGTGGTTTGGGCCAACCACTTAGTCCATTGATCAAGTATTAATACCATTATCGCCAACAAATACCAGATAAAAGCGCGACTGCCATTGGCAACCATTTTTGGCATTTTGTCCAACTTATCTTTAGGTGTTATTGAGTTGCCTGAAGTCACGTACATAGCTTTAGGCGTATGATTTATGGTTTTAGAGTCAATCGATTGATGAGTACTACTCACAGCTATAGGTACCTTCTTGTCAGCAATATTAGTACTAGCCGATTCAACGCTATTCAATTTAGTACTATCTAATCTGTCGGTAGATTCAGTCATAGTTGTTTTCTTTATCTGTGTTTATACAATGAACAATGTTAAACGTATATGTTTTTGGTATACGACTATTAATCGCGCCACTTTTATAAACGGCTCCACTTACCGCTCTGGTGTTATGAAACTTACGGTAATAATTTTTGGGGCTGTCCTAGATAACTAGTTCAAACCCTGTTTAACCCATTGTTTTAATTGTAGTAATTGCGACTTTGGGTCACTGTGATTAAAACGCCACTCACATTCCTTTAAATAGAAGTGAAAATGCTCTTTTGGAACTCCGTTAAACTTACGTAGATGCCGTTTAGCTTGGTTCCAAAAGTTCTCTATACCATTAATGTGATTCTTATCATTAACAAAGGTTTTGGAGTGGTTAATACGATAATGAGTAAACTCACTGACATCTAATGCGTTATAGCTTTTAAATGAGTCAGTATAAACAATGCTATCAGGCTTCACTTTTTCTCTTATAATGGGGATCAAAGTATCTGCTTTAGCATTGGGTATAATACAAGCGTAGACCTTGCCATTACGCTTTAATAGGCCAAACACGGGCACTTTGCTACCAGCACCTCGCCCTCGCTTGCCTTTACGAGTTCCACCAAAGTATGATTCGTCTACTTCGATTTCGCCTTCAAATAGACCAGGGTCTTGACTATTCTCGTAAATAAGCAGTCTTAGCCTATGAAAGTAATAACTGGCTGTGGTTTTATTAACACCAACTAAGCTTGCTGCTGTTCTGGCGGTAGAACCGGCAACAAATAACTCGATGAGTCTGTTTTGTTTATACCAACTTAGTTTACTCTTTCTCATAGTGCTATCCTAAATAATTTTACTTATCTAGGACAGCCCCTTCTTTTTAATCTATTCAAACAATCTTTATTCGATATAAATATTAAGCATTTAACATGCCAAGACGTATTTAGAACCAATTCTCCATAAAAAAATCCTGCCTTGAAGTAAGACAGGATTTTTTTATCGCAAGGCTAATTTTCTAGCCTATGCTATTTACAACTTAGAATGCTTTAGTAATTGTAAATACAGCACCAGTCTCTACACCACGTTTGTACGGGTTGGTGTCGGCGTCAATATTTGTGCCGACAGCAGCAAGCTCAGCTGACAGGTCTTCAACAGAAGCAAAGCTGTAAGTCACACCAACTTTCCAGTCGATGTAGTTATCATCGCCACTAGCGTTATCACTGAAATCATAATCGTCAGCAGTGGTATAACCTAAGCTTGCTACACCACCGAAAGATGCGCTCAATGGCATGCTATAAGTCAGGTTTAAATACCATGCATCAGTATCTAAGCCAAAAAAATCATTAGTGAAATTCACGCTTGCAAGCAAACTGTCACCAACAGTGATGGTGTCTGCAAAACCTAGACGTGCATACAGCTCAAGCCAATTCAAATCAGAAGCACTTGGATAGCCGTAGTACCATAAACCGACATCTAAAACTGGTTTAGACGCCAAAGAGCCAAGTTCAGTGCTATAACCTACATATGGATCGAGCTCTAATGAGCTACCAAAGCCGACATTCGAGCCCCAGACACCTGCGTATAAGCCAGAGCTATGGGTTAATCCATAACCAACTTGAACGGCAGGGTCGCTTTCAGTTTGTGTCATACCACGATAGCGGTAATCTGAAGTCATTGCTGCAGTACCAGAGAATGATACATCGCTTTCAGCTGCCATAGTCAAGCCACTTGCACAAGTGAGTAAAGATGCAGCCACTAATGTAGAAAGTTTAAAGTTCATGTTGGTATTCCCCCAAGCTGTTTATTACAAATGTTCAAATCGAAATGATTTGACTCTGAACTTGTTATTGAAATAGCAAAGGGCGTGCCAACTTTATTAAGTTACTGTTTTATCTTATTTCTTTGCAATAAAACTGCAATAACTTACAAAACCAACTTTGAAGCATTATTGTATTGCACAAATATTGGGCGATTTATTGATTTTGCACCAAAACAAATCAAACTGTATCAAATTGTTTGTAAATAGGAATTATTCTTATACAGTTTATATTCTGCACGATGCAATAAAAAAAACCAACCGCAGTTGGTTGGCTTTTTAAGTATTTTCTTCTGAGCAAAGCATGAAAAATTATTTTTCCATATTTGATAGGATTGATGTTCTGACATCATCCAATGTGGCATTGATGGTGAGCATCACGGCATCGGCACATTGTTTGATCGCAGTGTCAGGATCTTTTAGACCATTACCCGTCACTGTGCAAACGATCACCGAACCTTCAGCGATTTTACCTGCTTTAATATCACGGATTGCACCGCCGATTGAAGCCGCCGATGCAGGCTCAACGAATACGCCTTTTACTTCTAATACTCTTGGATTAGGTTTGGTCATTTTGGGGCTGTCCTAGATAACTAGTTCAAACCCTGTTTAACCCATTGTTTTAATTGTAGTAATTGCGACTTTGGGTCACTGTGATTAAAACGCCACTCACATTCCTTTAAATAGAAGTGAAAATGCTCTTTTGGAACTCCGTTAAACTTACGTAGATGCCGTTTAGCTTGGTTCCAAAAGTTCTCTATACCATTAATGTGATTCTTATCATTAACAAAGGTTTTGGAGTGGTTAATACGATAATGAGTAAACTCACTGACATCTAATGCGTTATAGCTTTTAAATGAGTCAGTATAAACAATGCTATCAGGCTTCACTTTTTCTCTTATAATGGGGATCAAAGTATCTGCTTTAGCATTGGGTATAATACAAGCGTAGACCTTGCCATTACGCTTTAATAGGCCAAACACGGGCACTTTGCTACCAGCACCTCGCCCTCGCTTGCCTTTACGAGTTCCACCAAAGTATGATTCGTCTACTTCGATTTCGCCTTCAAATAGACCAGGGTCTTGACTATTCTCGTAAATAAGCAGTCTTAGCCTATGAAAGTAATAACTGGCTGTGGTTTTATTAACACCAACTAAGCTTGCTGCTGTTCTGGCGGTAGAACCGGCAACAAATAACTCGATGAGTCTGTTTTGTTTATACCAACTTAGTTTACTCTTTCTCATAGTGCTATCCTAAATAATTTTACTTATCTAGGACAGCCCCTTACTTGAGCCTATGGATGAGGTACTACTCAATCATCGCTCTTTGGTTGAAACGGTGTTTGGGGAGCTTAAAAACTTGTGCCAAATCGAACACTCACGCCATCGTAGTGTCACGGGGTTTATCACAAACTTGCTGTCAGGTTTAATTGCTTATTGCTGGTTTCCCTATAAACCCACCATCAAAAATATGCCTCAGCAGGGACAGGTAGCCACATTGTAAATAGTATCAATGAGTTACAATGTGGCTTATCCCGAACTGGGGTTGTAAATAGACAAGTCCATACAGACAGTGAATTGGTCAATTCGAATATTGGAAATAATAGGTAGCCCTTCATGTCCCTTAAGAGCGCAGAAAAGTCTCCGTCATTAACGCAAAATAAACCGTCAAAAAAATCTTATCTGTTGGCGTTCGCTTTCAGCGCGGGCTCATTATTGACAGGGCTAGGAGCTACTGGGCTGACGGCCGTGCCAGTGGCATCGCAAGCGGCAGGATTGGGTGATTTATTTGGTAATAAAAGTGCTGCCCAACCGAAATTTTTGCCTGTTGATGAAGCGTTTCAAGTTAGCAGTAGCAGCAAACCGACCAATAATGGCACGCGCTTATCGATTAACTTTGACATTACGCCTGAGCACTATGTTTATAAAGACCAAATTAAGCTAACGTTGCCTGCTGGCGTGAGCGCTGCACCTTTTACCTTTAGCCAAAAGCCAGTCTCCATTGATGATCCAACCTTTGGGCAAGTATTGGTATTTGACCAAGCCAATATGGTTGCTACTACCATTTTGAGTAGTAGTAATGGCAAGGCGATAAATAATGCCGCCGTGACAATAGGTTGGCAAGGCTGTGCCAAAGCGGGTCTATGCTATCCACCGGAGAAAATAAAAACCACGGTCAATATCGCTGCTGCGTCACAATCGGCAGCCAATAGTTCAAGTAGTACTGCTACAGTTTCTGCGAGCAATAACAGCAATGTAGAAACTGCGCAAGCCTCTACAGATGGGACAGTTACCAATAGTCTTGCTACAGAGCAAACTACGCCAGATGACGAGGTGATTGATTATGCATTGTTAGATGACGAAGCGTTAGATGCAGAGCTTGGTGCAATCAATACCATCTCTGGAGCCGATGAAGAAGTGGTAGGCGATAATGTCACAAGTGAAGCAGCGAACAATGACGCTGTCATAAATAATGCTGCTGCAACAAGCAATACCGTTGTTGGTGATAACACGATTGATAGCGACCCTTTTGGCTTAGCCTCGCATCCGTGGTTGGCATTGGTGTTATTATTTTTGGCAGGATTAGGCTTGGCATTGACGCCATGCGTATTACCGATGCTACCGATTGTCGCCAATATCGTCGCTCGCCAGCAAAACCCAACAGTTAAAAAAGGTGTCATTTTAACGACCAGCTACGCTATTGGTGTTGCCATCGCTTATGGTATTTTAGGCGCGGTCATTGCGGTATTTGGCGAATCGTTAGGCATTATCGGTTGGCTACAAAATCCGATTATTTTAATTGGGTTTGCCATCGTTTTTGTCTTATTAGCCCTTTATATGTTGGGCGTATTTAGCATTCGTCTGCCGAGATTTATCAGTAGTAAAATGCAGGGTCTAAGCCAAGCGGGGGATAGCAAGCTTGGTAGTACGGGCGGCAGTTTAATTGCGGGATTCTTATCGGCGCTCGTGGTATCGCCTTGTGTTTCGGCACCCTTATTTGGGGCGCTGCTTGCTGTATCAACGATTGGAAGTCCATTACTTGGCTTTGCGGCTTTATTTATGCTCGGTTTTGGTTTATCAGCGCCGCTTATTTTAATCGGCGCGACCCAAGGTAAAATCATGCCAAAAGCGGGTGAGTGGATGAACTGGGTCAAGCAGGGCTTTGCTTTGTTGCTTTTTGCCGTGGCATTGTTATTAATTGAACGCGTCTTTATCTCGCCTGTGATGCTGATGGTTTGGGCGCTGTGGTTTATGGTCGTGGCGATGTGGGCGTGGAGCTGGCTAGGCAAAGGTCGGATGCTGACCCAAGCGCTAGGCTTAATCGCTGGTATTTGGGCGACGTGTTTAATCGTCGGCGCCGCATTGGGCAATGACGACAGCTTGCATCCGCTTGCCTCCCTAACTGCGGTTCCGGTGCTGCAGACAACTGCTGGTCAACCAGCCACCAGTAATGCAACCGATAAGACGGTCACGACGCTGGCTGAGTTAGATGCCATTGTCGCCGCCAATCCTAAAGTGCTGGTCGATGTCACCGCCGAATGGTGTATTGCATGCCGGATTATGGAGAAAAACTTATTTCATAATCGCCCTGCGCAAATGCAAGATTGGCAATTGGTCAGACTTGATATCACGGAGACAACAGCGGATTCAAAAGCAATCTTAGCGCGTTATAAACTATTTGGTCCGCCAGCATTGCTGTATTATCAAGACGGGCAATTGGTCAATCAGCAAGTGGGTGAAATCGGGCGCGCAGCGTTTGAGCAAACCTTAACCGCGCTAAATTAATCGTTTAAATGTAGATAAATTCCACATCATTTCTACCCATTAAAAAGCCAACGTCCTTTGATAATAGGACGTTGGCTTTTTCAATCTTACTAAATAGCCTTTTTAATATAGACGCTAAATCCTTGGTTTAACGTTATTTATTACTATTCATTTAACTACTTAACCCCAGTTCGGGATAAGCCACATTGTAACTCATTGATACTATTTACAATGTTGCTACCTGTCCCTGCTGAGGCATATTTTTGATGGTGGGTTTATAGGGAAACCAGCAATAAGCAATTAAACCTGACAGCAAGTTTGTGATAAACCCCGTGACACTACGATGGCGTGAGTGTTCGATTTGGCACAAGTTTTTAAGCTCTCCAAACACCGTTTCAACCAAAGAGCGATGATTGAGTAGTGCCTCATCCATAGGCTCAAGTAATTGGGGTTTCATATTACGCCGAAGTTTGGTTATCAACGTGGTATCATTGTGTTTTGTGAGCCACTCGTTTAGGGCTTTACTGATATAGCCTCTATCCCCAAACACCTTGCCAAACACAGGCGTTGCCATATCCTTAACAGGCACTCTGTCATCCGTATTACCCGCAGTGACTTTAACAGATACAAGCTCGCCCTTATGATTGATAATGGCGTGTAGCTTAAAGCCATAGAACCAGCCCATGCTGCTTTTGCCTCGGGTTGCAAGTCCCTTAAAGACTTTATGACGGTAGATACGCTTGTTATGACAAACTGCTATCTTGGTTGAATCAATATAGCTGATACCCGTACAGTCGCCCATCATGCTTTGCAAGTAGCTGCACAGTGGCATGATACTGCGCGGCACAAGCTCTATAAATCGCGAGTAGCTCGGCAGATTTGGAAACGCCCGTTTCATCATGCCAAGCATATGGTGGTAGTAAAAAGACTTAAACTGTCGATACCGCAGTTGATGAAACAGTACCAAGATGGTCATCATTTCTGCTACACTTATCTGGCATGCTCTTAACCTTTGGTGTCCCGTTGCGATTAAATGAGCGTCAAACTCAGGTTTGAATTGCTAATAAAAGTCGTCAATATGGCAGTAGAGTTCGGTTAGGTTGTCCATGTAAGAAGTCCTTGTTGTGAAGTTTGTCTTGGTAAACTCACTTTAGCAACTTCGGACTTCTTTTTTTATCTTTTTTTTGAGCGCTTATCCCGAACTGGGGTTATTTATCAATTTCTCAGCCTGTTTTTTTCAGCCTACTTTTTGAACCACCACCCGGATATAAATGTAACTATGAATAAAACAACTTTTAAAATATCGAAGATGGACTGCCCTTCGGAGGAAAACCTAATCCGAATGAAATTAGAGGGCCACTCGAATATTGAACATCTTGAGTTCGACATTCCTAACCGTCAATTAACTGTGTTTCATCATGACAATATAGAAGGGATAGAGACTGCTATTCATGACCTAAAATTAGGAGACACCCTACTCTCGACCGAAACCATTGACCCCTCTGATCCCAACAATAATTTTAAAATTGATGCTGACTCTAGTCACAAAAAAGATGCTGAGCAAAGAAAGCTACTATGGATAGTGCTGGTCATTAACTTTGCTTTCTTTATTATTGAAATGAGCACGGGACTGATTTCTCGTTCGATGGGGTTGGTCGCCGACAGCTTAGATATGTTAGCAGATAGCTTCGTGTACGGAATTAGCTTATTTGCGGTCGGTGGAACGGTCATTAAGAAAAAACGGATTGCTAGAATTGCCGGATATTTTCAAATTACGCTAGCGATTCTTGGTTTTTTAGAAGTACTAAGACGTTTCTTTGGCAATGAGCAGTTACCTGACTTTTCTACCATGATAGTCATATCGATTCTTGCGCTAATTGCAAACTTGATTTGCCTCTATTTACTACAAAAATCGAAAAGCAAAGAAGAAGAAGCCCATATGCAAGCCAGTATGATTTTCACTTCAAACGATGTGATTATCAATTTAGGGGTAATTGTTGCAGGGATTTTGGTTAATTGGTTACACTCTAGTACGCCTGATTTGATTATTGGTAGCATCGTATTTGCTGTAGTTATTCAGGGCGCCTTTAGAATATTGAAGTTGAGTAAGTAGCCAAGCCTAATAACTGAAGCAAATAGCTCAAGTAAGTAGCTTAATTAAACCGCTAAGTGTAAAGTAACTGGGTTTGAAGCAAATAAACATCATAAGGATATGAGACCTCAAGCAATGATTGAACAAACTTTAAATCTAGTCACCACCAAAGACCATCAGCAAGTTGCCGTTTGGCGAATAATAGATGATGAAGTCTTTGATAAGAATCTGGGAGACCTTCCTAAATTTTGTGTAAGTATTTAATCTAAACGTCAGTTACACAGAATCTGGGATGGTCTCTTCAAGTCCTCACTAGCGCACCGATCATAGATAGAATATCTATGGTAAGTACATCATGAAGTACACTGTGGCTATCTCAGCAAGTTGAAACCTTAATACCATTAGCTCACAGCCAAGAGTTCAAGTCCTCATTAGGGTGCCATCCTTATTCCCATTATGGGTCTTATGCTAGATGGTTCGAGAACAAAAAAGTGCCATGTCGGTTGTGATACATTTTAGATGACTTATAGATAAACTACCTCAAAAACACAGCCTAATTATGAGCTGTGTTATAATTTGCCATTATAACACCAGCACATTGCTATCATCTCTCATTTATCTTTTATCCATTAAGACTCTCTTATGTCCAACTCTACATTTGATGCTCAAGCCATTTCTAACAGTTTACGTACAGCCAAGCACCAACCGCGTAAGCGCTTTGGTCAAAACTTCTTGCATGATACCAGCGTCATTCGCGAAATCGTGGAAAGCATTCGTCTCGAGCGCGATGACAATTTGATTGAGATTGGGCCTGGTATGGGCGCATTGACCGAGCCTTTATTGGCAGAAGTAGATGCGATGACAGTCGTAGAGTTGGATCGCGATTTGGCAGACAGCTTGCGCATTCGTATTGGTGCCAATAGCCATCCAAATTTTACGATTATTAAAGATAACGCCATGCATGTGGACTATCGTGAGCTTTACAGCGAGGAGCGCGGTAAGCTACGTGTCGTCGGGAACTTACCATATAACATCTCAACGCCTATTTTGTTTCATTTGCTTGAGTTTGCTGATGTCATTCAAGACATGCACTTTATGCTACAAAAAGAAGTGGTTGAGCGCATCACAGCCGACGTTGGTAGCAAAACTTACGGTCGTCTGTCTGTGATTATGCAGTATTACTGTGATACAGATTATTTGCTGACTGTGCCTCGCGGCGCTTTTAATCCACCGCCCAAAGTCACCAGTGCCGTTTTTCGCCTAACGCCGCATATTGACAAACCGATAGTAGCAGAGGATGAAGAGTATTTTGCCATTGTGGTACGTGAGACCTTTAACCATCGTCGCAAGACGCTTCGCGCTATCTTCAAAAAATCAACCTTGCTGCCGACGCTGAGTGAGGATGATTTTGCCGCTTGCGGTATCGACCCACAGGCACGTCCTGAGACGTTGAGCGTTACAGATTTTGTCAATCTAAGCAATCAGGCTCGTCAATAGACGTTTAATGTAAATAATGACCAATTATTATATAAAAATCATAGAGGGATTATGAGTTTTCGCCATCAATATGTCATTGGTGACCTACAAGGTTGCCACGCGGCTTATCTACAATTACTAAAGACATTAGATTTTGATCCTAATCAAGACAAGTTATGGTTCGCCGGTGATTTGGTAGCGCGTGGTGAGGACTCATTAAATACCTTACGCGACGTCAAAGCGTTGTGTGAGCAGGGCGCTGCAGCAACGGTATTAGGCAATCATGATATCAATTTAATTGCAGTCTGGCGCGGCGCTGCAAAACTCAAGAGCAAAGACAAAACTGCGCCAATTTTTGCAGCGGATGACTGTGATGAATTGCTTGAGTGGTTACGCAGGCAGCCGATATTGGCGTATCCAGATGAGCATACGGTGTTGGTACATGCAGGGATTCCACCACATTGGAGTATTGAGGCAGCAGCAACATATGCAAAAGAGCTAGAATCGCAGCTGCAAGGGAGCTTAGAGCAGCTTGATGAACTACTGCCAAATCTCTATAGTAAAAAAGCCGATAAATGGCATTCAGGTATTGAAGGCTTTACCAGAATGCGAGCAATTGCCAATTACTTTACTCGTATGCGCCTGTGTCAGCAGGATGGTTTGCTTGAGTTTGATTTTAATGCTGGGCTAGATGAGCCTATGCCAACCGATTTTTTACCATGGTTTGAGTGGCAAGTACCGCGCACGCGTAAGATACTATTTGGTCATTGGGCCGCGCTACAAGGCGAGATTGATTTACCACATGCGCGTGCACTCGATGGTGGGTGTGTATGGGGCAACTGTCTGTTGGCGTATCGTCTCAGCGACGGCAAGGTAATAGCCTCAAGTGCACAGTGCCCGAGTTCATAACGTAGGCTACAAATACCCGGACTACAAATACCTTAGTATAAAAGCCTAAATAATCTTTTTAAATAGGTCCGCAAAAGCCGTCTGTTTCAAGTGGGCTATTGATTAATTAACAGCCCTGTTTTGATGGTTCTACTGAGATATACTCAGATGATTGAGTTATGCTCAAATGATTCATAAGGTGTCTAACTGAGTCATTAAGGAATAACGTCGTACCTGAATAATAGGACAGCGGCGGTTGACGCGACCAGTAGCCCAAGAAATATAAATAATAAGATATTATCTTGAGTTAACTTTTCTTCAAGCTCAGAGTAACCTAAGTCATCAAAGGTGATGTAGTTTGTGTCATGACTGATGTTAGAGTATTCGAACTTCCTCACACATTCAATAAAGTATTCAATAAACCAGTATGGCCAGTGTTCTGGTTTGAATGGTGAGATCTCTCCTAACTGCGCATGATCAGACAGTCTATGCCAATTGCTGGCGCTTAAGTTAAGACTGTGCATACGCCAATCTTCAAAGCGGCATTGACTGACCTGCTCAACAGCAACGACGTCTACTTTTTTATGGTTCCTATCTTTAAATATTCTTTGCATAAGAGAAAATACAACGTCTTTTGCGCCTTCTAAGCATTGAAGGAAGCTTTTTTCATCATTGCATAGAAAACCTGCAATTTTATTATTTTTATTGTAGACATGCGAGTGTCTTTGGATATGCTCAAATACAGATCTATCGGTGGTATTAACTCTACTAACATAGATGAGTCTTACAAGGGAGGTTGATGCAACGTCCTTCATAGATTCTTCCAGTTTGCTATGGCTGGCTATATTCATTCTTGTCCTTGTTTAGTGATCTATCCCAATATCTTATTGAGCCCGCTCTTCATTATTTTAGATGATTTTTGAATCCTAAGTTTGTTGAGCTGTGCGAGAGTTTTGCTTCTACGTCCATATTTTCAAGATTAAGGGGTAAAAGCTTTAGCTAAGTTGTGTGAGTGTTTCAGGCCTTGTACCAAATAGTTTTAATCTCAATAATTCACCAAGCATAAAGCCGCCCAAGCGAGCCTTTTAATCAGGCAGCTTTGGCGGCTTTTTAGGTTTTGGCAAAGGTGTTTTGGCATCGACAGTAGACTTGCCGTCAGCATCCGCATGATTTGACTTGTGACCAACAGTATCCTCATTATCGATGGTATTGAGCGTCTTGGTGACTTTGTCATATTGGATATCGTCGGTATAAGGCGTGCTATTTAGCTCTTCATCTGCCAGACCATCATCAAGATTGACAACCTTCTTAGGAGAGTTGTGAGGTTGGGTGTGATCGCCTTGTGGTTGACTGTCATAGTATATGTCTGTACTCGCTTCCGCGTTTTGCGCTACTGCTTGCTTAGACTCGGGTAATATTCTGACATCAGACAATCGGCGTACCACATAATTGCTTGGTATGGCTTTTCCATTTTTTTGTGCTGAAGTGTCATCAAATATCATGTGACCTTGACTATCGATTCGTGCATATTTCATTGGCTTGTCGCGTGGCCAGAAAAAGTCAGAAGGATGGCTAATGATATGTCCAAAAACTAGCTTTGTGAGACGACTCCATTCAAAGAAACGCACTTCTTTTGAACGTAAAGCAACAAATAACGCCAGCGAAAAACTGACTATCAAGTTGACCATACCAATAAGCGCCACACCCAATATAGAAATCAGAATGAGGCTCCAGCTGATGTCATCAGCAGATATATTGAACAATCCGTGTGCCAAGTTCGCTGATGCAAAAGCAATGTGGCGAATATCAATTGGTAAGCCGAATATGTAGCCGATGGTTGCTGTACTACCTAAGAAAACCCCGAATAAAAAGTTACCCATGATAGCGCCCAAGTTCGCTTCTATAAAGCCGCCTAAGCGCTTAAGCCATGATACAGGCAGTATATATTGTAGTAGTTTATGGCGTTGAATACGCGCACCTACTTTGTTATAGACCGCTAAATTGTCGTAATAACCGGCGATCAAACCCGCTAAGAACAAATATACGCCAGCGATAGCCGCATGAGGAAGCGCTAATGAGTGAAATGGATCCAAGTCATGGAGTAGATGACCTGCTTTTTCGGTACCAATCATCGGTGCGCCTGTGTACTGTAACCAAGCAAAAGAGATGATAAGTGCAACGGGTATCGCTAACATAACGTTGCCCATGATAGCGATGAACTGAGTACGTAAAATATCAACGACCAACTCTGATAGCTTATTTAGCTGATGAGACTTCTTGCCAGAGCCTTCAGATATAGTAGAAGCAATAGCAGCAGCGGTCATGGCTGGTTGCTTGGTAGCGACCGTTCCGCGAATCACGTGAATGAACACAAAGCCCAAGCCATAAATCATACTGTTAATAAATGCTCGACCCATCGGTGCGAGCGCCAATTGGTAAGCCAGTATTTTTATGGTGGCCATAAAGGCAATGACAAAACCGCCAATAGAGGCCTTTTTGAGCATCTTTTGATAGCCAGTCTTATCGGTGCTGATATAGTGTTCACCCACGCGACTGGCATTTTCAGTGACTTTACGTGACAGCAGTTTTGTGTTGTTATCAATCAAATGGCCAATGCTATAGCGGCGATTGGTAGTGGTGATCAGGGTCTGGATCAACTCAATGACGGCGCGATCTCTTCTTTGATTGTCGTCTGTGACAAGTTCTGTCAAGATACGCATGCGCTGCAAGCTTTGATCTAAGCGCAGCATCATATTGGTCAAACGAATAGAAATACCTGTTTTGTAGATCCGTTTGCGGATAGTCGCAACGATATCTTCGCATTGCTCAATCATAACCAGCAATGGCGCTGGATCAACGGCTTGCTCTGGGGTAATGTCGGTTAAGGTATCAAGCTCGTGCGCTTGTCTATATTGATTAACAAAGAGCACCGCTTCTTGGTTTTGAGCAACAAAAGAAGCAGAGTAGTTGAGCATCTGCGGATAAGAATCCATCAAATCAGGATGTAAGCCAAGACCGCTGATGCGATAAGACAAAATAATAATCGCATTCAAAATACTGTTTTTTGCCGTGGCAACCAAGTCTAGGTGTTTTTCTTCCACCCTCAGAAGCTGCACGAGTTCGTCCCATTTTTTTGTCTCAATATTGGCAAGCCAGCGCTCATCAGTACGCTTATCAAACAAGTAACCAACCAGTTCAACGACGGAGTCATCTTGAGGGAGTATCGGCAAAAACCGATGTCCGAC
The DNA here is from genome assembly GCF_018336615.1 of Psychrobacter pacificensis. NCBI lineage: Bacteria > Pseudomonadati > Pseudomonadota > Gammaproteobacteria > Moraxellales > Moraxellaceae > Psychrobacter > Psychrobacter pacificensis. The sequence goes on from NZ_CP048752.1 coordinate 1,449,962, forward strand.
CAATCGTCTTAAGCTATTAAAGAATCCTTGATCCGACATAATACCTGTATCGGTATATAGCGAGATTTGACGATATTGGATAATCAATTTCAGGACAAAGCTAGAGAGTCCATCGCCGTATTCTGGATGTTGATGGAGAATATCAATAAGGGTTTGAATGTTTTGGTTGGCTAAAGCAGGTTCTTTGTCGCTGACTCGTAGTTCATCGATCAAGCGTTTGAGCACCGCAGGATCGGGCACATCACTTAGGGCTGTAATCTGTTGTAATATGCGTTTTAATTCTGACACGTCGCACCCTTTATTGTGGTTGTTTCAATCGTTTTTATTATTTAACACTGTGCATGATATTGTTAGGAATCATGGCTTTTTATGGCACTTAAGTGACACCTTATCTTGCGCTATTTTAATCGTAACCACGCATCGATAGTGAATTATTTTGTTAGCAGTTATTTTGCCAAAAAAAAGGACAGTCATTGAACTGTCCTTTTTTCATGGTTTTATCGGGTCTTCATAATGAGCATTTAGCTGGCTGGTACATCAAAGTAGTCAAGATCAAAGTTCATCATCGGGTCACTACCAGCTTTGACCATCTGTGCATGCGCATTGATACGTGGCAAGATACGGCCAACGAAATAATCAGCAAGCTTGGCTTTGTTGGTGTAGAACTCACCCTCTTTGCCATTGGCGGCCTCGACCATCAACGCAAACATGTATGAGTAAGCAAGGTAGCCAAACGCATGCATGTAGTCAACCGCGCAGCCATTGATTTCGTTTTTGCGTTCGCCAATATTGTTCAGCACCGTTGTGGTGAGCTCTTCAATCGTATCCGCTGCATCTAAAGTAGCTTGTTTGATACCATGATCCGCTTGCATATTGTTAACAAAATCACGAATCTCACCCAAGAAATGGGTGACATATTTGCCGTTATTTTTTGCCACTTTACGGCCTAACAGATCAAGTGCCTGAATACCGTTGGTGCCTTCATAAATCTGCGCAATACGAGTATCACGAACGATTTGCTCCATACCCCATTCGCGGATATAACCATGACCGCCAAATACTTGCTGGCAATCAACCGTGGCTTCTAGTGCTTTGTCGGTTAAGAAGGCTTTGGCAACTGGCGTCAGTAGGGCAACGCGCGCCGCCGCGGCTTGAGCGGCCTCTGGGTCAGTACTAAACTTTTCTTCGTCAAGGTTTTTGGCGACATACATGGCAAAGCAGCGTGACGCTTCGGTGTTGGCTTTGGCATTTAGCAGCATGCGGCGCACATCAGCATGGTGGATGATGGCATCGGCAGGTTTTTCTGGGCTTTGGATTTGAGTGTCACTGCGACCCTGACCACGGTCATTGGCGTATAATGCTGCGTTTTGATAAGCCAGCTCAGAGCCACCAAGACCTTGCAGACCCATGGTCACACGCTCATAGTTCATCATAATAAACATAGAAGATAATCCGGTGTTTTCTGCGCCAACCATCCAGCCTTTGGCGTTATCAAAGTTCATCACGCAAGTGGCAGACGCTTTGATACCCATTTTGTGCTCGATAGAGCCAACCGCCAAGGTGTTGCGCTCGCCCAAGCTACCATCTTCATTGACCAAGAATTTTGGCACGACAAACAATGAAATGCCTTTTGAGCCTTCTGGCGCATTGGGGGTTTTTGCCAATACCAAATGAATGATATTGTCAGTGAGGTCATGCTCACCACCAGTGATAAAGATTTTGGTACCAGAGATATTATAGCTACCATCATCGTTTGGCACGGCTTTGGTTTTGATGATACCGAGGTCAGTACCCGCATGCGGCTCTGTCAAGCACATGGTACCAGACCATTCACCGTTATACATTTTTTCTAAGTAAGTCTGTTTTTGTTCTTCAGAGGCAGCGGCATTCAGACACAGCGTTGCACCGACGGTTAGGTTAGGGTATAGGGCAAACGATTGGTTGGCCGTAAAAACCATCTCTTCGGTGAGCATGGTAACCATTTTCGGGAAGCCTTGACCGCCGTATTCAGCGTTACCGCTTAAGCCAACCCAGCCTGATTCAGCATACTGTTTGTACGCGTCTTTAAAACCTGTTGGCGTAGTAACAACGCCGTCACCCTCAAAGGTTGCACCTTCTTCGTCACCGCTACGGTTGATAGGCAACAAAACGTTTTTTGACAGTTTTGCCATTTCTTCTAAAATCATATCGACGGTTTCGGTATCGACATGAGCTAGGTTTTCGTTATTTTGCCAAAATTGTGGCGCTTTAAATACATCATTTAATATAAAACGCATGTCATTAAGAGGGGCGTTATAAACAGCCATAAACATTCCTTTGGTTTAAATAGATAAAATTGGAGTTGTTAAGATTATCAACTGTTCTCTTGATGTAACCTTAGCGATTCATGTTCAAAGTTTAACAAATAAGCTTGTAGGCGGGTGTATTTCTTCGTGAATTGTGCGTGCACCAAAAGTTAGCAGCCACTATTGCAGTCATTGAGTAGGTTTTGGACAGAGCAACTACTTATAAAAAGCACGCGACTGGTTGCTATCAACGATCATAATCAGCATAGTAAGACCCATACCAAAAAAATCGGCAACACAGCTTGGTATGTTGCCGATAAAAATACGATATGAGAGGGATTTGGGGCTAATTAAAAAGCAAACTGGTCTACATCCATGCTCATGTATGGCTCAACGCCTGTGCTGATACGCTGTACATAGGTCGTGGTGCGTGGTAGTAGTTTAGTGAAATAGAACTGAGCCGTTTTAACCTTGGCATCATAGAATGCTTTTTCACCAGTGCCGTCGGCAATAGCGGTTTGAGCAACCAATGCCATACGCGCCCATAAATAAGCCAAAGTTACATAACCACTAAAGTACATGTAATCAACCGCGGCAGCGCCAACAGCGTCTGGGTTTTCGGTGGCTTGCATGCCAATACGTGATGTTAGATCACCCCATTCTTTGACATGTTTGGCAAGCGGGCGGATGAACTGACCCATCTCGTCATTGTCTTTGTGCTCTTGGCAGAACGTCTGGATAATTTTGACAAAGTTTGCAAGCAGTTTGCCTTGCGAGCCCAGCACTTTACGTCCAAGAAGATCAAGAGCTTGGATCTCAGTGGTGCCTTCGTATAGGCAAGCAATACGGGTATCACGGACGTTTTGCTCCATGCCCCATTCACTGATAAAGCCATGACCACCATACACTTGGACGCCGTGATTGGCAGCTTCGAGCCCCGTTTCAGTCAAGAATGCTTTAGCAATCGGTGTCAATAGTGACAGCATTTGGTCAGCAAACTTCAGGTCATCGCCTTCGCCTTTGGCAACGGTATCGGCAAAGTGTGAGAGGTAATAAACCAGCGCACGACCACCTTCGGCAAAGGCTTTTTCGGTCAACAGCATGTTGCGAACCGCTGGATGAACGATGATTGGGTCAGCGACTTTTTCTGGCGCTTTGGCACCTGATAGCGCGCGCATCGCTAGGCGGTCTTTTGCGTAAGTCAATGAGCCTTGGAACGCGTACTCTGCTGCGGTCAAACCTTGAACAGCAGTACCGATACGAGCGACGTTCATAAAGGTAAACATGCACTGTAAACCGCGGTTTTCTGGGCCAATCAAGTAGCCTTTTGCACCATCAAAGTTCATCACGCAAGTCGCAGACGCTTTGATACCCATTTTGTGCTCAATAGAGCCACAGACGACGTTGTTGTTTTCGCCAAGGCTGTTGTCTTCATTGACCAACACTTTAGGTACGATAAACAGTGAGATGCCTTTGGTGCCAGCAGGCGCGCCTGGTAGACGGGCTAGAACGATATGAATGATGTTGTCGGTGAGGTCGTGCTCGCCTGCTGAGATGAAGATTTTTTGACCGGTGATGCTATAAGTACCGTCATCATTTGGCTCAGCTTTGGTACGGATAATACCCAAGTCAGAACCCGCATGGGCTTCTGTCAAGCACATGGTGCCTGACCATTCGCCGGTGACCATTTTTTCTAGGTAAGTTTGTTTTTGCTCATCAGTGCCATGGTGCTCGATGGTTTGAATTGCGCCATGCGATAGGCCAGGATACATAGAAAATGACCAGTTAGCCGTACCGACCATCTCATTGATGACCGTTGATAGTGAGAACGGCATGTTTTGACCACCAAACTCTTCTTCAGCAGATAAAGCAGGGAAGCCAAGCTCACAGTACTGCTTATAAGCTTCTTTAAAGCCTTTTGGCGTGGTGACCTTACCATTGTCAAACTTACAGCCTTCTGCATCGCCGCTTTGATTCAGTGGTGACAACTCGTTTTCGGCAAAGCTTGCCGCCATTTCAAATAGGCTGTCCATTAGCTCGCGGTCAGCTTCTTGGAACGCTGGTAATGTTTTATAATGGCTTTCACTATCGAGTAGCTCATGCATCACGAACTGAATATCACGTAAGGGCGCTTTGTATTGCATAACTTCCTGTCCTTTTTAGAATGTAACCGATCATAGCCAACAATGAGCATATGGTCGCACTATCCTCTAGTGCGTTATTCTTACCTAGCCAGTCTGGAAATCTAAATAAATGATAAACAGTGAAGCAGGTCAACCATGCTATCGATTACATAAAATAGTGTTGAAAAGAGTGGTGATTGTCAGAGTCAAAGAAAGATTAAATGTGCTCTAACAAATTCACTATAAAAGATAGGCTTTCATTAGCGATTATACAAGTTTGGTGAAAGCACTGATAAGTCATGAACCTGTCTTGCATCGATTGTGCAATCAACGTTAGGCCTCAATCTGAATCATTAATAACCCTATGAAACATTGACCGATATACAACAGGACAGATCAAAGATTCAGAGTTATATCAGCCAATTTTCATCATAAAAATAACGTTCACATAAAGAAAAACCGCTTTAGAGGCAAAGGCGCCAATAAGCGGTTTTATGATACCCAGAAAACAAGAGCTATTCGGTGGCATACTGTTTGACCAGCATCTCAGTGGCCACATCAGCGGGCACAGGTTTGCCAAACCAATAGCCTTGACCGTTTTTGCAGCCCATATCGAGCAACACATCGCGCTGCTGTTCGGTTTCTATACCTTCTGCCACCACATGCATGTTTAGAGCATCTGCCAAGTCTAGAATGGCTTTTACAATGGCATGCTGAGTACGGTCGGTATCAATTTTTGAGATAAAACTTTTATCAATTTTGATAAAGTCAAAGGGGTAGTCTTGCAGATAACTCAAGGATGCATAGCCCGTACCAAAATCATCTAAGGCAAGACGGACGCCCAATTCTTTGAGAGAGTTGAGTTGTTTTCTGACATCATCATGGCGCTGAATCAAAGAGGATTCAGTCACTTCGATATGCAACTGACACGCCGCAATATTGTGCTCTACCAATAGGCCGCTCACCATGTCAAAAAATTCAGGATGACTAAATTCGGCCGCATCGGCATTGATGCAGATATGCTGACAAAACCCTTGCTGTTGCCATTCAGATAACTGCTTGGCAATCTTGTTAGCCATCTGTGAAAACAGCTCAAACGAGAGCTTATGGGTCAAAATAGCATCGATAAAATGTTTTGGTTTTAGTAGACCGCGAGTGGGATGTTGCCAGCGAACTAGGGCTTCAAACCCTGTGATAATCCCCGTATCCAATAAGAATTTTGGTTGATAATACGGTATGAACTGTCCTTCAGCCGATGCTGCTCTCAGATCGGCTTCTAACTGTAGGCTACCTGAAGTGGCTTCCTCAATCGTTTTGTCATACCAACGGATATCATCGCCGCCGTGTTGTTTGACATACTGTAAGGCTTTTTCTGCTTTGCTCAACAGTCCTGTTACCTGAGCATCATTTTTGGGAAAGTAACTGACGCCTACAGAAATATGGCAGTAGATATTTGAATTTGTGGCCGCGTTTCCATTCATTGTGAAGGGTATCTCGCACATCTGCATGAGCGTATCTAATTGATGACGTACCATATTGCCATCTTGACACTCAAACAATAACGCAAAGTCATCCCCGCCAAAGTGGGAAAAGCAGCGTAAATGCTCTAAATGGAGCTCTTTGATACGTTTCACAAACTTCTGTATTAAAGTGTTTATTCCCTCAGATCCCAGCAAGCTTGCCAGATTGCGATAGCGGTCTATATTGAGACGTACAATCACAACTTCTTGATAGGTGTCTAATAAAACGTCACTGGCCTGACTCAAAAACACTTTGCGATTGGGCAATCCAGTGAGTTGATCGTAGTTGAGTAAATGAGCAACCTGCTTTTTGTCTTTAACGACGGCAGACATGTCACGTAGCATACCTACATGAAACACCGTTTGGTCGATACAAATTTTACGATAGGTGATTTGGCAATCGATCGTCTCACCATAGCGATTGGCCATGGAAAAATCCAACTTGTAGAAACCTGACTCTCTTAAATTATCCTTAATCTCTTTTAGGATAAGCTGCTCTTCTTCTGACAAAAATTCAGCCGCGTAAATACCGAGTGGACGACCGACCAAAAAGGATTCTTTATAGCCAATCATAAGCTCATAGCTGGCATTGACAGATAGATAGCGTAAATTACTGTCTAGCACAAAAATAGCATCTTCGATCTGCTCACACAGTTGGGCCATGAGTCGCTGTTTAATCGATACTGGAATGGGGTCAAAGTTGCTCATAATAATGTTTCACAAAAAATAAAGGCTTATAAAAAATAAGTACTGTGATTCAATTTACTAAATTAAAACTAAGATCACTTTTGATTCTACAGAGTATAAAACAAAAGTTCTATTTTAAAGTGTCTATAAATGATAGTAAATCTCATTAATAATACTGATTTTAACCATACAAAGCGAGTAAAGTAGTCAATGCAACCACGGGTGCTGTCTCTGTACGTAATACCCTACTGCCAATTTGCCAAGGCATAAAACCTACAGATTCGGCTTTTTGACATTCATCGTCACTGAGACCTCCTTCAGGACCAATCAATAGTTCAATATAGGGAGACTCTTGCTTGAGAACTGAGGCCAGTTTCTCGGGTTTTGCAGGTTGTCCTGCTGCTGGCACACTCATCTGCATACGTAGATTTGCAGCGCTACGTAGCACTTGATAATAAGTGTCTTGGCTGAGTATAGAGACGATAGGACTGACCAATGTTGCTGTATTCAACGCATCAGACGCAGGTTGATTCAGCCATTCATTGATAGATAGTGGGGCAAGTATCAGAGGTGGGCGATTCAGGCCGCATTGCTCGCAGGCTGCTATAGCGACTTGTTGCCAGTGAGCCAGTTTTTTCTCGATTTGTGCAGGTTTCAGATTGACCTCGCCATGATGACTACTAAGCAGTTGAATAGCCGTGACGCCAAGCTCGGTTGCTTTTTGTACCGCATAATCCATACGCTCGCCGCGACTCATTACTAAGCCGATTTTACTAATAATAGGCGCCGTACGATCATCCTTTAGATGAGTGAGGAGGGTAGCCGTCGCGTTTTTTTTACTGATTGCTTTTAGCTCTACTTTATATTCACCACCAAATCCATCGAACAAGATACCTTGATCACCGATATTTGCACGCAGCACTCGGCACCAATGATGGACGATGCTGTCTGGCAACTCAACGTGGCTCCCTAGAGGTAGGTCACCCAACTTAGGTAAAGGCATAGCATCAATATTGTCGTTATTAATGGCATAAAAAAAACGTCGCACTTGGTCTTATTCCTATTATTTGATTGTGAGTGGTTATTATTGACCCAATAGAATATCACTTGATGCCACGAAAGGCATTCCTTTTATGATACTTACTGCCAGATAACAGCGCTCAACGGATAAACGACATTATCATATAGTCAGAAAAATTTAAGAAATACATTAAGATGAAATGTGTTTTTTGATACATGAATGTCCAGTAGATAAAATTTTCCAATAAAAAAACTGGCACTCCGAAGAGCGCCAGTTAGTTATAAATTCATTATATACTTGTTTAATTATCAAGATTATCAAGTATTAAACAGTAAGTCCTAATGCTTCAACCAAGCGTTTATTTGGCTCAACTTTGTTCATGCTATAAAAATGCATGGCTGGCACGCCTTCGCTCATTAAGCGCTCACATAAGCGATACACCACATCAAAACCAAACTCGCGAATAGATTTGCTGTCATCGCCAAAATCCGCCAATTGCTTGCGCACATAACGCGGAATATCAGCGCCGCAGCTATCAGCAAAGCGTATCAGGTTACTAGAGTTGGTGATCGGCATGATGCCAGCTACCAATGGCTGGGCAATGGTATCGATACCGCGTTTTTCTAACGTGTCACGCAAATACAGATAGCTGTCTGCATTGTAGAAAAACTGCGTAATTGATGCATTGGCACCAGCGCGGTACTTATTCACCAAGTTGTCAACATCAAACTCAAAGCTACGCGCTTGTGGATGCATCTCAGGATAGGCCGCCACTTCGATATGGAAGTGATCGCCTGAGTACTCACGAATGAACTTGACCAAATCTACTGCAAATGGCAGCTCACCCATACCCACCTGACCGGATGGCAAATCGCCACGTAGTGCGACAAGACGTCTGATGCCTAGGCTTTTATAAAACTCAAGTAACTCAGCGATTTGCGCTTTGTCATCGCCGATACAAGACATATGCGGCGCAATTTCAGTCTCACTGCGCGCACTTAGTGCTTGTACGATGTCTAAGGTACGGCTACGAGTTGACCCGCCCGCACCGTAGGTCACCGAAAAATACGCCGGTGACAACTTATTTAGCTCATCATAAGTGCTAAGAAGCTTTTCGTGACCTTGCTCAGTTTTTGCAGGAAAGAACTCAAAGGAGAAAGCAGGCTTACTCACAGTCAGGCTCCTTTTAGTATTTATAAGTGTCAGGTTTGAATGGACCTTCGACAGGCACACCCAAATATTCAGCTTGCTTTTGGGTCAGCTTAGTCAATGTACCGTTAAAGCCTGCAACCATAGCAGCGGCCACTTCTTCGTCCAACTTCTTAGGCAATACTTTTACGTATAAGTTATCAAAGCGCTCATCAGTCGGCAGATCAGCGAACTTTTCTTCGAACAGATACATTTGAGCCAATACTTGGTTGGCAAATGAGCCGTCCATGACGCGTGATGGGTGACCAGTAGCATTACCTAAGTTCACTAGACGACCTTCAGCAAGCAAGATCAAATAATCGTTTTCATCGTCTGAGCGGAATACTTGATGCACCTGTGGCTTGATCTCAACCCAGCGCCAGTTATCACGCATAAACTGAGTATCAATCTCGGTATCAAAGTGACCAATGTTACATACAACCGCACCAGGCTTAAGGGCAGCTAGCATATGACGGTCACAAACGTGATAGTTGCCAGTCGTGGTGACGATCAAGTCTGTGTCTTCAAGCAAGCGTTTATTGATATTGTCCGCGCTGCCAGTGTTGTCACCGTCGATGTATGGTGATAATACTTCGAAGCCATCCATACATGCCTGCATGGCACAGATAGGATCCACTTCTGAGACACGGACGATCATGCCTTCTTGGCGTAGGCTTTGGGTTGAGCCTTTGCCCACATCGCCGTAACCGATAACCAAAGCGCGGCGGCCAGCAAGGAACATATCGGTAGCACGTTTGATAGCATCGTTTAAGCTATGACGGCAACCGTATTTGTTGTCATTTTTAGACTTGGTAACTGCATCGTTGACGTTGATGGCAGGCACCTTTAATGTACCTTTATTCAACATCTCAACCAAACGGTGTACACCAGTGGTGGTCTCTTCTGAGATACCATGGATGTTGTCAAGAAGCTCAGCATACTCATCATGAATCAAAGCAGTCAAATCACCGCCATCATCTAAGATTAAGTTGGCATCCCACAGCTGACCTGAGGCTTCGCCGCCAACGTGTACTTGCTGACGCAAGCACCATTCGTACTCTTCTTCTGTTTCGCCTTTCCACGCATAAACAGGGATGCCAGCAGCAGCAATCGCAGCAGCAGCATGGTCTTGGGTCGAAAAGATATTACATGAGGTCCAGCGGACTTCCGCACCTAGTGCGACTAGTGTCTCGATGAGGACAGCAGTCTGAATAGTCATGTGGATACAGCCAGCGATTTTCGCGCCTTTTAGCGGCTGGTCTGCTTCGTAGCGACGACGCAAGCCCATTAGGGCAGGCATTTCAGCTTCGGCAAGGGTAATTTCACGGCGGCCATAATCAGCAAGGCTGATGTCAGCGACTTTATAGTCAGTAAAAGAGGGATCGATCGTATGGGCAGAGGGTGTAGTAGACACTGCGTCCATAATATGCTCCTATCAGTGGTTAACGAATGATAAAAAGAATAAAAACGCAGGTGCCGTTGTTTGCGCTGTTGATGACCAAGAATAGGTAGCCAACAGTTAACCGAGCCTAACATAAGGGTTGAATAGCAAGTGCTTCAACATAAACACCGCCATCCGTCATTATGGCGCAACACCTCTCGGAGGTCGTTATTGTAATAGATGAGTCTGTGATTGTCACCTATTGGCTGCGGAAAATCGTAAGTGTTGTCGTCATAAAAAAAGGCCACCGCTGGGTGACCTTGATTTGTTTACAATTTAAGTTTTGTGTCAGTATTAGTACCAATCGTAGGTAAGTGAGCCGAAGTAGCTGGTGCCTTCTGTGGCGTATTCATTACCGAATTGGCTGGCGAGGGTATAATCCTCATCAGTAATATTGTCTACCCGCAAGTTGGCACGAAGATTAGGAGTGATATAAGCAGCGCCGCTCAAATTCAGCAGGGTATAGCTATCAAGTTTATTGTTTTCCGCTGTCAATCTATCATCGGTATGTTTGGCTTCGAGGCGAACATCGAACATTGGTTGCTGATAGCCCACATAAACCATACCGCTGTTTTTAGGGCGATAGGCAAGCTGTTGATTATAGCTTGCGCTATTTGCCGTTTTGTCTTTGGCATCCAAGTAGTCATAACCGAGACCAAATATAAAGGCATTCATATTCCAGTCGGAGGTCAGGCTCAACCCCTTGATTTTCGCTTCACTGATATTTGCTGCACTAGAAATCAGGTCTTCTGCATCGGTGTAATAGCCTGTCAATCGTGAGGTTTGGGCATCATTTACGTATTCAACAAATACTTCAGTATTTTTACTGGTTTCAGGCTTTAAGTCAGGATTACTATAACCGGGATAGTATAGGTCATTGAATGTCGGGGCGCGAAATCCGGTCGCATAGTTGGCACCGATTCGCATGCCAGCCAACGGGCGTATCGCCGCGCCTAGATTGTAGGTGCTTTCATGACCATACTGCGAGTTGTCATCCACGCGGTAGTTGGCTTGCACGTCATAATAAGTGTCTGCCAGCTGATAACCAACAAAGGCACTTTTGACCGTTCTGTCATCAGGGTTATAAGGGGTTTGCACAGCTGGATCAGGATAACCTGAAAAATCTAAAACATCTGAGGCGTCTAGCTGTTGTGACAACCATTCTGCGCCAACAATCACAGTACCAGGTTGCGCGTTGATACTGGTCTCTAAACGTGCTTGCTCTTGCGTGGTGTCGTACTGACTGCCTTTTTGATAATCAATAGAATTGGCGTCATGAGTAGTCGATTTGTCGATACTTTGACCGTAGCTAAGCTTGCTGACTGTCAAAGGCGTTTTGTATTGAAGATAAGCATTGGCACTGCCGTTTTTTTGGTCTGAATAGGCATTTGGAAAGGCGTTGCCTGCTGAGTCAATATCAGTGGTAGAGTCGGTATACAAGGCACTTATTCCCGCGCTTAGCGAGTCTGATAGTTTATGCTGCAATGCTAGGCTGGCATTGGTAGATTTAAAGCCATCATCGTCTGCGTTGAAATCATAAGAGTCAGAGTTGGCAATGGCGTTAAAGCCATCTGTTTCGTTACGACTGACACCCAAGCTCAAGGATGACTTGTCATTTTTCAGTTGACCTGTGATGCCGACTTGGTAGTGATTGTTACTACCATAACCCACAGTTGTAGAAACATTGGATTGCTCTACGTTATTGCCTTTGGTAAAAATCTGGATAACGCCGCCCATGGCGTCAGAGCCGTAGATGCTAGAGCCTGACGCACCATACAAAACTTCGATGCGGTCGATTTGGTCTGCGGCCAACAAGTTCAGAGATGGGCTACCTAAAGAAATAGAGCCATAACGTATCCCATCGATAATCACCAAGACTTGCTTGCTATCAAAGCCGCGCATATAAAAATTACTGGCTGTGCCCATGCCGCCACTTTGTGTGATATTAATACTAGGCTGATTCTTTAATACATCGACCACGGTCTGATCCTGATAACGCTGCAGCTCTTCCTTATCGATCACGCGAGTTTGTGCAATCACATTACTGGTTTTAGTGGGCGTACGTGTGGCTGTTACGACAATTTTGTCAAGCTCAACTTGGGGCATCTCGCTATCGTTAGTATTGATTATCTCAGGGGTCGCCGCCATTGCTGTGTTGACTGCAAATAAACCAAGTGCGCTTAAAATACTTAGGCGAAGATAGGTACGTGAAGATGAACGTGATAAAGACATGATCGATTCCAAAATAATCAAATTAAAAAATACAGACATAAAAAATAACTATTAAGACGTAAAAGGTGTCAAAAGTTACAAAAAACAGTATATAAGCAAAACTGCGCTCATTATCTACAAAAGTTCCGCCTTTATAAACCACTTTAACCTAATGTTTCTTCACGGTAGGATGAATATAATTCATGATGAGATGCTACTCATTTATTGGAAAGCTACTTTTTTATTAACGCCTACCATTTTTAGTAAGCGGAATAGATTGCACAGAGCGCTAAAAACAACTGACTCACACAGTTAGCGACAAAAACCTATAATCAAAAGCACTGCTGTTATAAATAATTGTTATCATAGTGCCGATATTATGTGTTCTTCATTGTGCCATTCATAAAGTTAAGAGGTTTGTTTTGTCTACTCAGCATAATCTGACTCCCAGTACCGCATCCCCTTCATCGAAATCTACTCTTAAGCTACCATTTGCGGTCGTAGTGCTTTTGCTGGCGATGATATTAAGTATTGTGTTGCCAAGAACCGCTTTTGCTGTTGACGCTGGTTCGCTTGGCGCTGGTGGTGATAGTAGTGAGGAGACAGTAACTACACCTTTACCTGATTCATTTGGGCGAGATACGCCGCGTCATACTGTACAGGGTTTTATCAGTGCGCTGAGCGAAAACGACTACTTGCTGGCAAGTAACTATCTAAATTTATCCAAGTCCGATAACCCAACGACTGTCGTACGTCAGTTTAAACAAGCGCTCGATGCGGGTGGGCGATTCCAACCTGATTTGCAAATCAGTAATACCCCTGAGGGTAATCTCACCGATCAACTACCACCAAGTCAAGAAAATGTCGGTGTGATTAACATCGGTGAAAAAAGTGTGTCGTTGTTACTAGAAAGAGTGGTCTCTAAAGAGAACGAGCAGTATTGGCAGTTCTCGAGTGAGACGCTGAGTTCTATACCGGAAGTGATAGAAAACTCAGAGCCGACCTTGGTATCGCGCTATACGGTGGATTCATTAGATGGCAAAAAGCTCTTTGGTTATCAGCTGGCTGATTTGGTCGCTGCGCTATCCATGATTGTGAGTAGCTTTGTCCTCACTTATATCGCAGTATGGCTGTTATACCATCTATTGAGGATTGTTTATCCTCGTGTGCGCGGCGTGCCTTTGCCATTACCTGACAAAGTGATACTGCCGCTTTCTGTGGTCATTATGGCGCTGATCTTATCTGAAGTGATGGTCTATGCAGGCGTGTCCGTCACGCTGCGCGAACCAGTTAATCGCTTTACTGATATTGCTTCTTGGCTTGCGCTAACTTGGCTGCTATTACGAGTTATTGATGCCATATTTACTCGAGCGGTCAACCTAAGCTATAAGAAAAACTATACTGAGCGTGTCTCAATCTTGGGACTGCTCCGAAAAGTCGTCAAAGCGCTACTCTTAATATTTGCGGTCATTGTCATTTTTGGTAATTTGGGTTTTGACTTAACCACAGGTATTGCTGCACTGGGTGTGGGTGGTTTGGCATTGGCACTTGGTGCACAAAAGACCATTGAAAACCTTGTTGGTAGTGTCGTAGTCGTCGCGGATTCACCAGTACGTATCGGTGATTATTGCAAATTTGGCACTTATGAAGGTACTGTTATTGACATCGGTATTCGCTCATCACGTGTGCGCACATTGACACGGACCATTGTCACGGTGCCAAACGGTGATTTTTCATCGATGCAGATTGAAAACTTTACCTCGCGTGATATGTTCCGCTTCTTTCATCAGTTATATCTGAAGCGTACTGCGGATATCGATGTGGTCTTCAAAATGGTCAAAGACTTAGATGAGTTTTTAAAAGAGCATGAGATGACCAACCAAGAGTGGAATCAAGTTAATATTTTAGAGCTACGCCAAGACTGCTATGTCATTCAGCTACAGGCATATATCAATGCCAATGATGTGATGGAGTTTTATGATAAGCAAAACGTGGTATTCGTTGATGTATTAAACCAAGTCGCAAAATATGATGTCGAACATGCATTGCCAACCCAGCAGCTGATTGTCAATCAAGCTGAGCTTGAACATCATATGGAAAACAATACTATTAAAACAGAGGGTGACGCCTCAGAAGACCATAGCGATAAGAATAGCAATGAAACAAATGTCAGTTTAGAAGACAATGATGATAATTCTAACGGTGTGGCTATCAACAAAGACCCCGACAATGCTAACGATGATATGGCAAATAACCAAAAGTCATCTATGGCAACTGTCAGTAGAAAGGGTGCGCTCAAAGCGCTCAAACACAAAAGTCGTATGCTAAGAAAAAGCAAATTTAAGCATACTAAAAACAAATTTAGCTTGTCTATATGGAATCAGCCTTAGAAGTGATTTTTCCATATAGGCAATTATTCTACACGGTCAGCTATAAAGGTACTGCGGTTTTATTGCGTAATAAGCCGTAGTATGACCAGAGCAGTAAGCTGGCAGCGCTGCGATACGGTGACCAGTGCTGAGTGAGGTTGTTAAGCTGCTTGGGTGTTGGTCGTTCTGCTAAGCCTAATAACTCCATCGCCGCAACCTTGATGGCCAAGTCGTCAACAGCAAGCACATCTGCGCGTTTTAAAGAAAAGAGCAGGTACATCTCAGCGGTCCAGCGTCCGATGCCCGTAACCGCGGTAAGTGTGTTTATTACCTCTTCATTAGGCATATTTTCTAAAGCTGCAAAATCGATATTATGATCCACTAAGGAGCGGATATAGCGAGTTTTTTGCTTAGACAATCCCTGAGCTTTTAAAGCCTCGTCAGTTGCTTCACCGATTTTATACGGCGTTGTCAACGCAGCATCAACCAACCGCTTCCAGATACTTGCCGCCGCCGCAACAGACAACTGCTGACCGACCATTGCTCTCATTAATTGCTCAAACCCACCTGCATTGTGCCTAAGATCAGGTAGACCAACTTGCTCGTAGATAGCCGCGAATTTTGGCTCAATTGCAATCAATGCGCTGATGTTTTCGGATAGCTCTTGGGGTGTCTCAATGGTTTGTATGCTCATATTGATGTCACTTTGGCAGTTAAATAGTGAGTGGATAATTCAATAGTAAAGGCTGATAGGCGAATATCAAAGGAATAATCGTTAAGGATTGACAGGTGGATAATCGATAAAAAAAGGACTGCAAGTAAGCAGTCCTTTTTTATTTAATAGAGTTATCATAAGCGATGACTTCTATTCGCCATCTGTTTTAGGCTTTTTGAGCAGTACCAATACCGCGCCATTGCCACCGTCTTTTGGCGGTGCAGAGCAAAATGCCAATACTTCTGGCAATTGACGTAACCAACCATTAACGCAAGTCTTTAAGATGGCCTCAGAGCCTTTACCATGGACAATTTTTACCATGGTTTCATTTTTTTGCTTCGCTTGGCTTAGCAGTTGCGTCATGGCGTCACGTGCTTCTTCTATCGTACAACCATGGATGTCTACCGCATCGTACCAACGCAGCTTGCCTTTTTTGAGCTGATCAAAGATTTTATTTTGCAAGGTTGGCTGCTTATATGACAAATAGGCTTCAGCGGCGACAGGGTTCAGTAGGGCTTGCATGTCTGACAAGCCTGCGCCTAAATCGCTGGCTTCACTGCCTTGAGCGGCCGCACGTTTTGATAGTGTTGCGGCATCAGGTTTGCCTACTCTTGCCGTACTAGTAGGTGAGCGTACGTTTTTGTCTTCTAGCTGAATGACACCATGCATAGCTTGCATGAACAGTACTTTGTCATCGTCAACATGTTCACTGTCTAGCTGCTTGACGGTCTTTTTCACTTGCTTTTGCGTTGGCAAAGCGACAGGCTCAGTGGGCTTTTGGTTTTCACCTTCAGGGCTATTGGTATCACGGCCTTTACTCAATTGGCCTTTTAATTCTTTAAGTTGGTCTTGCATTTCTTTTGAAAACAGAGAGTTTGACATAAAAGTTAACGTATCGTTGGTTGATGAATGAAAGGTTGAGTCATTTATAGAGTAAATATTTTATTCAAGCTATCTGATTCTATTGAGGCTTGAACTATTGAGTTACTTTACTCGTCTACTGCGACGCCCGCAAGTAAGGATTGTAACGCTTGTCCCGGATGATCGGTTTTCATAAATTGTTCACCGATTAAAAAGTGCTGAATATCATGACTTAGCATAAGCCGAATATCATCACTGCTATGAATGCCGCTCTCGGTCACGATCAGTGGTTTTTGATCGGCATTATCAGCATCAGCAGAGAGTGCTTCGATTAAGATATTTTTCAAATCGAGCGTGGTTTGTAGGTCTACATCAAACGTGTTTAAATCACGATTGTTAATACCGTAAATATTGTGCGCTGAGCGTGGTAGCTGTAGCGCCCGATCAAGCTCAGACTGTGTATGCACTTCTATCAACACATCCATACCAAGCTCAATACTGAGCGCGTGTAACTCTTGTACTTGTGTGTCATCTAGGCAGGCCATGATGAGTAAGATGCAGTCAGCACCCATTAAGTAAGATTGATATATCTGATAGACATCAATCATAAAATCTTTGCGAAGTATTGGTAAGCTTGAGACATTTGCCGCTTGAATAAGGTACGTATCATCGCCCTGAAAATAATCGCGATCAGTCAACACTGATAGACAGCTGGCACCCGCTTGCTCGTACTGCTGCGCAAATAGAGCAGGGGTAAAATTATGATTGATAACGCCTTTAGATGGCGAGGCTTTTTTGATTTCAGCAATAATGCCAACACCATTATTTTCAGGGCTAGCAGCACGTAGGGCAGCAGCAAAACCTCGGCGCGGTTTGTTAGCAGCTGCGACTTGCGCTTTTAAGTCTGCAAGAGATAGCGCCGCGCGAGCTGCTTTTACTTCTTCTACTTTGGTTGCGACAATGCACTGTAGTACCGAAGGTATGTCTGAATGAGTTGTGGTCATGCTGTTATCCGAATATTGTTAAAGGTAAATAGGTAGTGATATATAGTTTTGCACTGTATTGGTGCGTATAAATCAACCCTCAATCACTAGCTGCTGCGTGTATTTGGCCAAAGACTCAAGCTTGAGTAAAGCATCACCATTTTGGATAATTTTTTGAGCTCGGCTAACGCCATTAGGATAGTTGCTGGCAAGTCCGGCGGTATATATTGCCGCACCTGCGTTCAAAGCAATCATATCGCGGGCTTTAAGTACAGCACGGTCATGGGTATCAGCACCAGATAGAGCAGCGCGGATCAGTGCAAGGCTTTGTTCAGGAGAGTCGACATCGAGACCAATCAGGGTTTGCGATTCGATACCTGCATCTTCTGGCATCATCTCATAAACGGATATTTCACCATCTTTTAGTTCAGCAACTGTGGTCGAGGTTGCTAGACTGATTTCATCCAAACCATCTTTTGCGCCGACGACCATGACATGCCGTGCGCCTAGGTTTTTCATGACTTTGGCAATTGGCTCACACAGCTGCGCGGTAAAGACACCAATAACTAAATTGGGCGTACCAGCAGGGTTGGTTAATGGGCCTAAAATATTAAAGATGGTACGCGCTTTTAGCTCACGACGTACAGGATTGGCATAACGCATGGCGCTGTGATGGTTGGGCGCAAACAAAAATCCAACCCCTTCATTCTCGATACAATCTTTTGCTTGTTCTGGAGTCAGCGCAAGACTGATGCCTGCTTGCTCAAGCAAATCTGAGCTACCAGATCTGGTTGAGACACCACGATTACCATGCTTGGCAACTTGTGCGCCAGCCGCCGCGACAACGAATGCCGATGCAGTCGATACGTTAAATAAGTTGGCACCATCACCGCCAGTACCAACGATGTCGACCAAATAGTCGCAGTTTTTTGGCTCAATATTGGCAGCCAGCGCACGCATCGCACTGGCTGATGCGGTGATCTCATCGATAGATTCACCTTTCATACGTAGACCTGTCAAGATAGCGCCCATCATCGCGTCGCTACATCTACCTTGCATGATGATCAGCATCACTTGATACATCTCATCAAAGGTCAAATCGATGTGCTGAAAGATTCTACTCAAAGCCGTCGTCAATAATTGATGTATTTGGGCATCAGACAGTTTTGCAATATCCTCTGGCGTGTGAGCTTCTTCTGTTTTTGTCGTACTCATGATGATCTCGCTTATGATTGTTTTTTATGTGAATCTATTTTTTATGTGAATCTATCTATGATTTGAGATAGAGTAATGAAAGCAGGTTCTTAAGTCAAAACTAGCCTACCTGTGGTAGCGCATCTGATGCTAGTTTTGCCAAGCCATAAGTGTGTAAAAAGTTATTAAGTAGTTGATAACCTGCTTCGCTCAAAATGGACTCAGGGTGAAACTGGACGCCTTCTATGGCAAGTGACTTGTGGCGAATACCCATGATCTCTTCAATACTACCATCAACGTTCTGCGTCCATGCGGTCAGCTCAAAGCAATCTGGCAGGGTATGCCTATCAATGACAAGTGAGTGATAGCGTGTGACTTGCGATGGGTTTGGTAGTCCGGCAAATACGCCTTGGTCATTATGATAGACGGCTGATAACCGTCCGTGCATAACTTCGCCCGCTTTGACGACTTGTCCACCAAACGCCTGCCCAATCGCTTGATGACCCAAACAAATACCAAGTATCGGAATAATGCCTTTGAATGTCTCGATAACTTCGAGCGAAACACCCGCACGATCAGGGTCGCATGGACCTGGGCCAATAACAATCACGTCCGGTGCTAACGTTCGAATCTGCTCGATAGTAACTTGATCATTACGCCAAACGGTGATGTCCTGCTGCAATTCACCAAAATATTGTACGATATTGTACGTAAAGCTGTCGTAATTATCGATCATCAAAATCATGAAGGTTTCAACTTATCAGTTTTATTCTGTTTGTAATATGGGATATACGCCTACCGTTGTTCAAGGCTTTAGTTACCAAACAAAAGCAGCTATGATAACGACAGAGGGCATTATGGCGCGCGGTTATCTTACCACTATTTTGTCCTCTATCAAATGCAGAGCATGGGCTAGCTAAATAAGCATTACATAAAAATAGTTTTCTCTCATCATAATGATTTCACGAGCAGAGAAAAATCAGCAAATCGATATTTTATTATTGCACCGTAAAAGAACAATATAATAATTATAAGATTTTCTTAGCACCAATATAGTGCAAAATTATCACAACTAGTGCGTCGAATAACCTCTCAACATAAAGGTTGTTAGCAAAAATATATTTTTATATAAAAATTATTTGGCGTAAGTCACTGTAATTATTGTAAAATATTGTTTTAAGTGAGGTAAATAGTAATTTATTTGAGATATTGGCATAGCCTTTGCATTGAAGTTGGTATGATTATTGATGACCATAAAAACGGGTCTAAAAATAATTATTCATAAGTGCCAGAAGAGTTCAGCATGACGAGTTATATATTGCTAGAATGATATGAGAATTGACTTAAGATGTTTGTAGACCATTGAGATGACTATTGGGCTAATTAAGAAAGCGTCTTAGGTGAGTGTCTTGACTAATCCGACAAATAGTGCTGATAATAAGCATAATATCGAATGCGCTGTTTGGTATTGGAAGGACATCTGGAATTCTTGCACAAGAAATGGCACCAACAATTTTAAATTGCAATAACGTGACCAACACAACGGAGATTATGTATGTCGAACAAATTATTAGATCTTATTCAATCCTCTAATGCTAAATGGGTTGACTTTCGCTTCACTGATACGCGCGGTAAAGAGCAGCACATCAGTTTCCCAGCATCGACTGTCGATGAAGATGTCATGGAAGATGGCAAAATGTTTGACGGCTCATCTATCGCTGGTTGGAAGGGTATCGAAGCGTCTGATATGATCTTGCGTCCTGATCCAGAAACGGCGTTCGTTGATCCGTTCTTTGATGCGGTTACTGTGGTCGTGACTTGCGATATTATCGAGCCATCAACACTACAAGGCTATGATCGTGACCCACGCTCTATCGCACGCCGCGCTGAAGAGTACTTGAAGTCGACTGGTATCGGTGACACGGCTTACTTCGGTCCTGAGCCTGAGTTCTTTGTATTTGACGATGTAAAATGGTCAGTTGACATGTCTGGCGTCAGCCACAAGATCACGGCTGAAGAAGCGGCTTGGTCAACTAATGAGACTTATGAGTGGGGCAACATGGCTCACCGTCCACGCGTCAAAGGCGGTTACTTCCCAGTACCACCAATCGATAGCTCACACGATATGCGTTCTGTCATGTGTGAACGCATCGAAGAAATCGTTGGTGAAGGCCGCGTAGAAGTTCATCATCACGAAGTGGCTTCTTGCCAGTCTGAGATTGGTGTTGCATTCAACACGATGGTACGTAAAGCGGATGAAGTTCAGCAATTGAAATATGTTGTCCATAACGTGGCGCACCAGTTTGGTAAAACAGCGACCTTTATGCCAAAACCAATCGTTGGTGACAACGGTTCAGGTATGCACGTGCATATGTCAATCTCAAAGGACGGCGTAAACACGTTCTCTGGTGATGAGTATGCTGGTTTGTCTGAGACCGCATTGTACTTCATCGGTGGTATCATCAAGCATGCTCGTGCGCTGAATGCGATTACCAACCCATCAACGAACAGCTATAAGCGTCTTGTACCGCATTATGAAGCACCTATCAAGCTTGCTTATTCAGCGTCTAACCGCTCGGCGTCTATTCGTGTGCCACATGTGAGCAGCCCGAAAGCGGTACGTATCGAAGCGCGCTTCCCTGATCCAACGGCGAACCCATACTTGGCATTTGCTGCGCTATTGATGGCAGGCCTTGACGGTATCCAGAACAAGATGCACCCAGGTGAAGCGGCTGACAAGAACTTATATGACTTGCCACCAGAAGAAGAAGCGCAAATCCCAACGGTTGCAGAGAGTCTAGATGTTGCGCTACAAGCACTAAAAGATGACCATGACTTCTTGTTAAAAGGCGATGTGTTCACTAAAGACATGCTAGAAGCGTTTATTGCATTGAAAGAAGAAGAAGTACAACGCCTAAACGTGACTGTACACCCTGTCGAGTTTGACATGTACTACAGCTGCTAATAACGAATTAGTCCGTTAAGTTAATTCGATAAAAAAGAACCAGTCAAGTGAATTTTGGCTGGTTTTTTTGTACCTGTTGGAAAAGATAGTGGTATAAATGGATGATATTTTTTTAAATACCATTGATTTCACATCAAATCCTACTGATTTTGCACCAAAAGTGTCGCATAATAGTTCTTATAAAAGTATATTAATAGTAAATACTAATTAGGTTGACTGACTATGAGTTTGTTATCAAAGCGAGATTTGTTACGAGGTAATATACAGTTAGGAGCATTGGCTATCATGGCTAGTCTTTGTGCGCCTCTCAGCAACGCAGCACCCATCTATAAAGTGATTGATGAGCAAACAGGGCAAATCACCTTTACCGATCGTCCGCAGTCTTATGAGGAGCAGGCAGGAAAACAAGTCAGCCAGACCAGCGTTAATACCGGCGAAAGTAGCGCCCCCAAAGGAATGCCAAGTGAGGTCAGAGGCAATACTGATCTTCCAGCTGCCGCTGCCACCAAACCTGCGGTGAATATCAACTATCAGTTGAGTATGATTGAGCCGAGTACAGAGCGTGCCTATCAGCGCCCTGCACAGAGTATCGTCATCGCGCTTGACGTAAAGCCTGCATTACAAAATGGCGATCAAGTGAGTATATATTTGGATGATAAAGAAATTGCTCAAGGTCTGAGTGCCTCTGTTGCGACAGTTGATCTGCAGCCAGGCCCACATAGTATTCGCGCTGTCGTAAAAACAGTATCAGGACAAACCCGTCAGCAAGTCAATCGTACGGTACATGTCATTCAAAACACCTTGATTCTACAAAAGAAAAAGAAGCTTGCCGAGCAGCTGCTTGCTTACGAGCGCTTGCCATGGCACCAAAAGGTCTTGTTAAAAATGCGCGGTAATGACGCTGTATCTCAATAGCAAAGTCATTAGTAATATATAAATAAAAAGGGCAGACGTGATCATCGCGTCTGCCCTTTTATGTATTGCTTCTACTGAGCTTTAAATAAGCCTGTTGTCATTTACTTATTTGGTCAGCTCAATGGTACCATTGGCAGTCACTGAGATAGTGCTATTACCAGACTCAAAGCTTTGGCTTGGTACCGACTCGTCTGCCATGCCTGATTTCATGCTCATAGCGCTATACATTGGGCGTGGATAGTTGCTACCGGTATTCAAATTAACATTCACGACGCGATAGCCGCGTGCATTCCAAGCGCGCGTCAGGTTTTTGGCCTGCTGCTGGAAGGCGCGAGACGCTTCTGTCATTAGTTTTTGCTCTAATGCATCTTTTTTGGTGTCTGAAACCCCAAAATTAAGATTATCCATGACTAAGGTTTCTTGTAAATCCGCAATCAGCTGACTGATTGCTGCAAAGTCTGTACTTTTCAAGTCTATGTTTGCTTGACCTGTCCAACCAATGATTTTGTCGTTTTTGTCATAGCGTGGATAGGTACGCTGCTGCCCAGTGCTCACAGTCACGCTTGGGTAGCGTTTGGCAATTTTCATGGCATTATTGATTGACGTATTAAGCATCGTGGCTAAAGTTTTGGCATCCGTTGCCTGAGCCTTTTTATATAAGCTGGCACGTACTTCATCGTTTTGGATTTCTTCTTTTACTTCTGTCTGAAACGTCAGTTGGTCATAGCCTGTTGGCTCTGCATGGGCGCTACCTATCATGGCTGTCATTAAACAAGCAGTACCAGAGCGATGGCCAGTTTATTCAATAGAGCATTTTTCATGGTTATCTCCTAAATCAATGTTAAGGGTATTCATATGAATACTTTCAAAAGGTATTTACAAAGGAAGTTGTACCTCTTATTTTTAAGTGTTGACATGTGTGCAACTTCATTCACTAAAATAACAAAATCTGTATAAGTTGCTGTGAGAATTTTGTGAGCTAGGTTACTGGGTTATTTTTCGATTAAAACAAACAGTTTTGAGATAGGGGTTGTAAAATTAAAAAATCCTTGTATAATCTCATCCGGTGGCTCCATTGGTAGCCTCGCAACATTGTTCTATGAATCCCGCCAGGACCGGAAGGTAGCAACGGTAATAGATTTGATGTGTGCCGAGGATGTGCTGATGGAGTCGCTTTTTTTTTGCTAAAAATTTATAGATATTCTAATAAAGTACCTAATATACCGGTATTCTGTATTAAGCCCTTCATTGTAAAGGGCTTTTTTTTGTCTAAAATTTCATTCGATTTCTTATTTAAATTAAAAGCGTCATTGATTAATATGCGTTAAAATACAATGTATTAAGTTTTAATAACATTCTAGACACTTTGAGGTTTGGTTATGAAGATGTTTGTTTGGCTGTTCATTATATTTGTGGTGCTAATCGTTATGTTTGGGGTGTCCATATTTAATAAATTGGTGCGTGCACGTAACCAAGCAAAGAACGGCTTTGCGCAGATAGATGTGCAGCTCAAACGTCGCCATGATTTGATTCCAAATCTAGTCGAAACAGCTAAGCGTTACCTGACTCATGAGGAAGAGACACTGACACGAGTTATTAGCGCACGTAATCATGCTCAAAACCTACAAGACTCGCATAAGCATCAGCCAGACTCAAAAGAGCACATGGCACTATTTGCCAAAGCAGAAGGCATGTTGTCCAAAGCGTTGAGTCAGTTTTCGGCAGTGGTAGAAGCCTATCCTGAGCTTAAAGCGGACAGTATGATCAAAGAGTTGATGGATGAGCTGACCAATACCGAAAACAGAATCGGTTTTGCTCGTCAGCACTATAACGATAGTGTGATGTTTTATAATAATGATCGTGAAGTGTTCCCTAACAATCTTGTCAGTACAACCTTTGGTTTTCGTCCGCTTAGCCCCTTGGTATTTGCAGACAGAGATGTCATTGCTAAAGCACCGAATGTTAATCTGGGCTAAGATTTAGATAAATTTGGCCAAGGTTAGGCAGCCCAGTTAATGGATTTTTTTGGTGAACAGCGGATACGTACACGGCGCAGTCTATTACTGTATGGGCTGTTTTTCCTTATTGTGCTCGCCCATATCGTGGTGGCACTGGCTATCATGGGACTGCTGTTAACGATATTCACGGGTGGTATATATCATTGGGTATTGATGCTAGTCATTCTCTTTATAGTAGGCAGTTTCGTTGGTGGGAGTTTTTTAGAATATCGGCGCTTGCGAGCGGGGGGACGCGCTATTGCCCAGCGAGTAGGGGCGGTCAGACTGTTTATTGATAACAGTCAGGAACCATGGGAGCACAGTCATGGGGTCGCGCATCAATATGAAATCAAAGAAAAAGTTCACTATCGCTCACATCATATAGCAGTACGAAGCGAGCGTGATTTCCCACCAGTCTATCGTCGTTATTATGAGATTGCCTATCAGTTAGCGATTGCATCAGGTTTGTCTGCGCCTCTCTTATACGTACTACCCAATGAGCAAGGAATCAATGGCTTTGTCGCTGGTCGCCATCGTCAAGATATGGTGCTTATCGTGACCCAAGGCGCGCTAGATAAATTGTCTGATGAAGCATTATATGGGCTGATTGGTCATGAGTATGGTCATATCTTGCATGGGGATGCCACGTTCAATCTACAGCTGATGGTGGTACTGGCTGGTTTACAGATACTATATGATTGGAGCGATCCCATTCCTAATACTCGCTATGCTGATAATCACAATGTATCGCATAAGCTACTATCACAGAGACACGTTGATGGACGCGCGCGCAATACCGAAGCTCAGACTACTCACTTTACGACCCACAGCGAGTGGGTAGCGTACTGGCAACAGCAGTCTCACCAGCATCAGTCTAGATGGGTACAAAATACACCAGCGATGCCTCACAGAGCACCCCGTAGTGTCTGGACACTACTGCTCCATGGTTTGAGCTTCTCAAGTATGGCCAGTGCTCAGTTGATTAAGCATAGCTTTAATCGTGAGCGTGAGTTACTTGCTGATGCAACCAGCGTACAATTAACGCGCTCGCCTGCGATCCTAGAAACCTTAAAAGCCATTCATCAGGACCCGATTGGGTCACGATTATCGAGTGTTGCTGATATCAACGGACTCAGCCATTTTTTCTTTGCCAGTAGTGGCACGGACTTGGGGGATGTGTCTTGGTTTGCCACTCATCCAAGCTTGACGGAGCGTATGAGTGCTATTAATGCTGATGCCTATCGTAAGTTTGCCGTACAAGTCGTTAAAGAAAAGCGGATCAATCAGCAGAAGATAAAAGAAATATATCGGCAGCGCCATCTAGGTGATTGGGGAGCTGTAATAAAAAATAGCCTAAGCAAAAATTCACAGAAAAAGTCTCAAAAGTCTCAAAAGTCTCAATTGCCGCATCGATCATTGTTCGATATTGATGCAGAAGAAAACCATAAGCAGAACGCTATTTTTGATAACACTGCAAGTAACAGTGAAAGCCAGACAGATAAAGGTCTCGAGTTCACTAAAGAGGTAGATACAATTATCAATGGTCGCTTGCAGGTAGAAATAGCACCTATAGATACCGATAATTTGCTGAAGCCTTGGCAGGCCAAACCTGACGCTGACCTACCAGAAGATACATTAATTGAAGCGAGCGATATTCAAAAGGTGTCACTCCCGCAATATGTACTCGATCATATTTATCATCCACTTGGTGCACAAGCGCTAATAGAAGCGGTCATGCTTTGCCATCAGCATCAACCATTATCAACAAATGCATTATATGGTTTGGCAGATATTTGGGGTGAGGGCTTTTCTATTGAAAGTGACTCTACTAGTCATAAGCAAGTATTACCCCATAGGATAGATGCTAAGCTACTGGCCATAGTGGCCAATTTGGATAGACGTTTGGACAGTGCTTTGATTGTATTCGCATTAGCCCAGTTACGTCGTCATGACTTATCTGAAATACATATCAAAAAATTAAAGCTTAGAAGTGACAGCGAACACAGTCACGAAAGCGATCAGTACTATAAAAAACAAGCAAAATGCCGTACGATGTTGTTGCGTTACCAACAAGGTATGGTTGAGTTATTTCACCAACAGCTGACATCTGACTTAACTAAAAGCTTAGCTTGTGATTCTGTAGATCAAAAAATATCGAGTGATCGCTCTTACTCGGCAGCGAATTCATTTAATCATTCATTAGCTGTAGAGAGGCAAAAATCATCCATACTGTCATTATGGCAAGCGTTACAATTACAGCAGTTACTACCGATATTGTCTGAGGTTTTACACGATACGGATACGCAAGCTCTATCATCACAGACACTCAAAACTGGTATAGAAGGCGTAAGGGTACAGCTAGATCCTTCAGGGCAAGTATTTGAAGCACTGAGCGATGCTCAGATATCGATGGTGGTTTTACTGGCGTATCGGCTATCAAAAGACGCTAAAGGCCAGATGATCTCAATATATGAGCGCTCATTATTGAGTGAAGGTGATGAGAGTGTGGCGCATTACATTGTAGATTTAAGACGTCATGCGCGTTTGGTTGATATTGATTTGACGACAGTGAGCGATGTCAACTTGCAATGGTTGTTATTAACGGCACAACACTTAAATAGTATTCAATTATTAGCGATTATTGCTGCGGTTCCTATTTCTACTATTCATTCTATCAAGCGGCCCATAAATACTTTGGGTAGTACTAATTATCCAGAGAGACAACAGGATGGTAGTCAAATAGATTATAATGACGATAGCACGATAAGACCTGCTCATCATGAGTATCGACAATGGCTAAGTACATTGCATACCGTGATGTTACACGATACGATAATCAGCCAAGATGAATATGATTGCCTGATCGCAATGTCAGAGCGTTGGCTAGGCGTACGGCAGCTTTTTTGATAAGAACTACCAAAATCATCTAAAAAACTATATAGACAACATAATTAGGATAGTAGAGTCGTATGAGTGATATCCAAGACCCGCTAAATGTATTGCAGCGCCGTGTGCAGCAGCGCCAAATCCTAGCGATGATGGGTATCAATCAATGGGTGCGGCCTGAGTCAAGTACCGTAAATATAGCGGATATCACGATAGATTCGGTTGAACACTCAAATACTGGCTCTATTGATACTGAATCCGCGAGTGCTGGAGCTGCTATAGAGACAGTCGTTCAGCCGACCAGTGGTTATGATACGAATGACTCTTATAGCAGCAACCATGACAATGTGAATAACGATGCTCATGGTCTAGGTATTCATGAACAGGCAGCCACCGAGCAAAGCCCAGTCACCTATAGTTTTGATAGTATGGGCAATGAGATATCTGCTACTTCAGATGCACCTCGTCTTCACAATAGTCCAGATATCGAATCAAACCAAACCGCCGCATTTTTTATAGATGAAGTGGTGCAGTCAACAACTGCGCCTATTGCGCCACAGCAATTATCTCAAAGCAGTCATAATAGTGATAGTGTAAATGACGACAGCTTGAAAAAGGTAGCACCATTTAGCTTACAAGGTGGACGCTATGGAGATTGGGTGATATTGGTTGATATTCAGGCACTTAATAGTGATAGCCAAAAGCTATGGAATAATATCACTCAAGCACTCTCAATGACTCATGAGACGACCTCATTTCCGATTTGCGCCGGTATGGACACAGTAGAGCTTGCCAATGCCAGCCTTGCTGGATATATCTTTAGAATTGGTCTGCGCGAAGAGATAAAAGTTGCTGCTTTAACAGTACTACCTGAAGGTCTTCAGCACCCCAACCTTATGACTGTGCCTACATTAGATGACATGATTGCAGATAGTGATGCTAAACGTCAGCTGTGGGAGCGCATATCTCATTGAGTGATATTAAAACTGATATCGATGTAAATTTTTTTATCAACAAACTGAAATAAAGGTCGCTTCTTTATTTCATCATACCTAGGACTGTGATTATGTCTATAACCCAAACGTCTACACCCACTGCTAATAATAGTACGCCGCATCGTCTGCCAAACTTCTGTGCTGGCCCTGCCACCATGCCAACATCCGTATTGGAGCGTGCTCAGAGCGAATTGCTCGACTGGCAAGGTCGCGGCCTATCGGTCATGGAAGTCAGCCACCGTAGTAAAGAGTACATGGCAATTACTGACAAAGCAGAAGCTAAGCTACGCACGCTTATGGAGATACCAGACAACTATAAAGTGCTGTTTTTGCAAGGCGGCGCTAGCTTGCAGTTTTCTGCCATTCCATTGAACCTGCTAAATGGCGGACGCGGCGATTATTTGACGACGGGTGCATGGTCAGGTAAGGCGATTAAAGAAGCCCAGCGCTATGAAGCACTTGGTCTGGGTAAGATAAACTTGGTCGCGACTGGCAAAGAGGACAACTTTACGACTGTACCCGCCCAAAGTGAGTGGACTGTGAGTGACGATGCCGCTTATTTTCACTACTGTGCCAATGAGACTATCCATGGTCTACAGATATTTGAGCCACCACAAGTAGACGCGCCAATCATTGCCGATATGTCATCTTGTATCTTGTCACAGCCGATAGACGTGTCTAAATTTGGTATGATCTATGCAGGTGCCCAAAAGAACATCGGTCCTGCAGGATTGGTCATTGCAATCATCCGTGATGATCTGTTGGGGCAGGCTAGCGCATGGTGTCCTATGCTACTGAACTATGAGCACCAAGCAGACAAAGAGTCTATGTCTAACACGCCAGCGACGTACTCTTGGTACTTAGCAGGACTGGTGTTTGATTGGTTGGAAGCGCAGGGTGGTGTGGCTGCTATTGGCAAAATCAACCAGCAAAAAGCCGATTTACTTTATAAGACAATCGATGAGAGTAGTTTTTATCACAACCCAGTCGATCCTCAGTATCGCTCTATCATGAACGTGCCATTTACTTTAGCAGACAGCAGCCTTGATAAAGTGTTCTTAGAAGAGTCAGAAAAAGCTGGTTTGTTAAATCTAAAAGGTCATCGTGACGTAGGCGGTATGCGAGCCAGTATTTACAACGCCGTACCACTTGAGTGGGTACAGCAGTTGGTTGATTTTATGATTGCGTTTGAAAAAAAGCATGCATAGGCCATACTAGACTTTAAAATAAAAGACGCCGCTTTTATAAGTTGCGTCTTTTTTTATGAGTATATTTATCGATGCACAGTTTGAGTAAAAAGCGTTCAATATCTACCATCATTATATCTAATACCAATGATGTCATACTGATGGATGTCGCACTGACGCCGCGTAACATGGCAAAATATTAGGTTAAAAAACCTAAGTTTGTTATGATGAAATTTTGCTATCAGGCTATTTTGCCGTCAGCGCTTAATTTTTGATACTCGCATTGGTTAGCATAGAGGTTTGTTATAACGTTATGATAAGAAAAAATGCTCTGCTAAAAGCTGTTTTGCTAGCCATCACTGTCAGCTGGATATCGAGCAGTATTGCGGCGCCTATCACAACGACAGCGCTTGGACATAACAGTCCTACGAAATACATCAATGCGCCTTACATGCCCTATGCCAATCCAAAAGCGCCTTCAGGCGGCACGCTTTCGCTAGATGCGCGTGGTACCTTTAATAGTGCCAATAAGTGGATGACCACGGGCGTGCCAATGATCGGCACCGACTATCTGTATGATACCTTGATGACAGGTTCGTTAAATGAAGCGTTTACCATGTATCCACAGCTGGCAAGTAAGGTAACCTATGATCCAGACGATACCAGCTGGATTGTCTATCACATCAATCCTGCTGCCCGTTTTTGGGATGGGACGCCTGTGACCAGTCATGATGTCAAAGCGACTTTTGATGCAATATTAAACAAAGGTCCGATGTCTATTCGTAGCTATTTGGCTGATATCAAAGCCGTTCAAGTCATCGACGAGCAGCAAGTCAAATTTGTCTTTGCCTCCGCTGAAAACAAAGAAATCCTACTGACGGTTGGGCAGTTTCCTGTTTTTGCCAAATCCTCAATTGAGGCTGATTTTGAAAAGATCAGCCTGACACCCTTAATGGGTAGTGGGCCTTATAAGCTGGGACGTGTCGATGCGGGGCGTTCAGTAAGCTACATACGTGATCCCAATTACTGGGGTCGTGATTTGATGGTCAATCGTGGTCGTTATAATTTTGACATGATTAAGTTCGTTTATTATCAAAGCGATGAGATTGCCTTTGAAGGATTTAAATCTGGCCAGTACCGTTTTCGCCCCGAAAACAAAGCATCAAATTGGGTGAGTGGTTATGATTTTCCTGCAGTGAAAGCAGGTCTTATCAAAAAAGAGACCATAACCAGTCAAAACCCAGTGCCCATGCAGGCATTGGTGATGAATTTGCGCCGCCCAATCTTTCAGGACATTCGGGTGCGCCAAGCCCTAACGGCTGCTTATGATTTTGAATGGATGAATAAGACATTATTTCATGGACAGTACGAACGTTTGCAGAGCTTCTTTCACGGGTCGGAGCTTGCGGCAACTGGTACACCGTCTAGTGAAGAGATGCAGGTGTTAACGCCTTTATTGTCTAAGCTTGAACCGATTCAGCGTAAAGCCGTCTTAGCAGAATGGCAGCTACCCAGCAGTGATGGCAATGGCTTTAATCGACAAGGATTACTAAAAGCGCGGCAGTTATTGCTAGATGCTGGATTTTATTATGATGATATGACGCTATATCAGCCGAATGGTCAGCCCGCCCAAATTGAGATTTTGATGACAGGCGAGACCATGGGCCGTGTCTTGTTGCCTTATATTCGTAATTTAAAACGCTTAGGGTTTGAGGCAACCTTGCGCCAAGTGGATGGGCCGCAATATTATGAGCGAACGCGCCGTTTTGATTATGATATGGTCGTCGATGTGTTTGCCCAAAGTCTATCGCCTGGTGCTGAGCAGGCTGCATTTTGGGGTAGTGCGGCGGCTGATGAGCCTGGCAATCACAATAGTGCTGGTATCAAAAATGCAGCCGTCGATGAGGTGGTTGCTAATCTTGGTAATGCCAAAAATCGTGACGAAATTGTGTTATATACGCAGGTGCTTGATCGGTTGTTGCGAGCGGGTCATTATGTCGTACCATTGTATGGCAAGTCTGGCACCAATGTTGCTTATTGGAACCAATACCGTCATACGGACACATTACCGACCAACGCCGTCGGCATCGACTACTGGTGGGTGGACAAAGAAGCAGAAGGACGCATCAACAAATATTTGAAGCAGTAAGCAGTACCTTTTGACAGGATTTGGTCTAGTAATAGCTGACTGCCAAACGCATAGGTTGTTACCACGCAGTAAAAGCGAGAAGTAAAATCAAAACGAAATAATTCAAAATAACGAGTAAAAAAATAACTACTGGTAAGGATTTGACATGAGTATCCGTATTCACCCCATTAAAGCGTTTAATGATAATTATATTTGGACATTAATTAATGAAAATAATAAGCAGGCGATCGTTATTGATCCAGGTCAAGCCCAGCCGGTTATCGATTATCTAGAGACGCATGGACTAGAGCTAACCTCGATTTGGACCACGCATCATCATCATGATCATATTGGTGGTGTCGCAGAATTGCAGGAGTCGTATCCGATGACCCATCTGGTTGCGCATAGTGAGCATGGGGTTGATGAGGATCAAACTATTAAAGATGGCAGCACGGTGAGTGCATGGGGCTGCTCTGCACAAGTCTGGGACGTATCAGGACACACCGCCAGCCACATGGCTTATATCTTAGATATTGATGGGCAAAAGCACTGCTTCTGCGGGGATACGTTGTTTAGTGCAGGTTGTGGACGTGTCTTTACGGGTACGATTGAGCAATTGCATGATAGTTTTAAACGTCTAAATGAATTACCTGATGAGACACTACTGTATCCTGCGCACGAGTATACGGCTAGTAACATACGCTTTGGATTGTCTATCGAACCTGACAACGAGGCAATGCAACAAGCATTAGCGCAAGCTGAGGCACAAACGGCACAAGGTGTGCCGACACTGCCAGTGACGCTAGAGCATGAGCGTGCGATCAACGTGTTTTTGCGTACCCAAGAGCCAAGTGTGATTGCAGGGGTTAAATCAAAAGTAACTATCGACGATGATAACTCTTTGACGGTATTTGCAGCGTTACGCGAGCTGAAAAATAATTTTTAATGCAAGTTTTTAATACATAGATATATTTGTGTAGACCTTTAGCACGAAAGAATATACTGCTGTCGTCATCGCCCTCTCTCTTTATTTAGGAAGTCGCTATTATGGGTCGTTATATCTTAAAAAGACTCCTGCTGATATTACCGACACTATTTTTGATATTGCTTGCCAACTTTGTAATCGTACAAGCGGCACCAGGCGGACCTGTTGAGCAGCAGCTTGCGCTTATTGAGCAGGGGGCAAAAGACAACGCACTTGGTGGTAATATTGGCGCGGGCAGTGCAGGTGGCAATGACAGCACTTATCAAGGAACGCGCGGTCTCTCTGAGGAAATGGTCGCTGCTATTAATGCTCAGTATGGCTTTGACAAATCCGCTCCAGAGCGATTTTGGCTTATGTTAAAAAACTACGCTCAGCTCGATTTTGGTGAGTCGTTTTTTAAAGGGCAGTCGGTGACCGATCTCATTATAGAAAAGCTGCCAGTCTCGATATCGCTTGGTCTTTGGAGTACGCTGCTTATTTATATGATTGCCATTCCACTGGGCGTGTATAAAGCGATGCATCATGGCTCAGGGGTTGATAAAGCCACTGCCATGCTGCTGGCTATTGGACATGCGATACCTGTGTTTGTCTTTGCAGTTATTTTATTGGTATTTTTCGCAGGTGGCACCTATTGGAATATTTTCCCGCTACAAGGGCTCACGTCCGAAAATTTTGACCAGCTCAGCGCGCTTGGTAAGGTGAAAGATTACTTTTGGCATTTGGCACTACCGCTGCTAGCCAGTACCGTAGGTGGTTTTGCGGGCTTGACGTATCTGACCAAATTTAGCTTTTTAGAAGAGCTGGGCAAGCAGTATGTATTGACCGCTCGCGCAAAGGGACTGGGTGAGGGTCAGGTGTTGTATGGTCATGTATTTCGCAATGCTATGTTGATTATCATCGCAGGTATCCCAGCCGCTATCGTTGGTATTTTCTTTGCCGGTAACTTTTTGATTGAGATTATCTTTAAACTAGATGGGTTGGGGTTGTTAGGTTTTGAGGCCATTCAACAACGCGACTATCCAGTGATATTTGGCACGCTATTTATCTTCACCTTGGTAGGGCTACTACTGCAATTAATCAGCGACTTAAGCTATCACTTAATTGATCCCCGTATTGATTTTGAGGGGCGCTAATGTCAAATAATCAATCTTCATCAAAGAGCAGTACTATTAATAGCGAACCAGATAAAGCGCCAATGCCTGAGCACAATCCTCAGGTAGCGCTACCGAAAAAGCAGCGCTTAAACCCCATTTGGCAAGCGCGTTTAAATCGCTTTCGCCAAAATCGTCTTGGGGTAATATCACTGTTTGTTTTTGCAGTGATATTTGTCATTTGCATGGCAGCTAACGTCATTGCCAATGACAAACCTTTACTGGTGCAATATCAAGGCGACTATTACTTTCCGGTATTAAAGGCCTATCCTGAAACGACATTTGGCGGTGTATTTGAGACCGAAACCAATTATAAAGATCCTGCAGTGCAGTCGCTGATTGATGAGCAAGGGTTTTATATAATGCCGCCTATTCCGTTTGCTGATCAGACACCCAATGTCGAGCTTGGTCTGCCTTATCCAGCGGCTCCAAACGCTCAGAACTGGCTTGGCACTGATGATATGGGACGCGATGTGCTGACACGGATACTTTATGGTATGCGCGTCTCATTGTTGTTCGGTCTGGCGCTGACGCTCGCTGGTGCTCTCATCGGTATTATTGTCGGTGCAATACAAGGCTATTATGGCGGCTGGGTAGATCTGGCAGGGCAGCGCTTTATGGAAGTGTGGGGCGGTATGCCTCAGCTATTTATGATTATTATCTTAGTCAGTTTATTTAGTCCCAGTATTATCATGCTATTTGCCATGATGCTGTTATTTGGTTGGATGGGGCTGGTCGGTTTGGTAAGAGCAGAGTTTTTGCGTGCTCGTAATTTTGATTATGTGCGTGCCGCGCGCAATCTCGGTGTGTCTGATAGCCAAATCATGCTCAGACATATTCTGCCCAATGCGTTAGCCTCAAGTTTATCTCAGCTCCCTTTTATATTAACAGCTAATATCATTGCGTTGACTGCGCTGGATTTTTTGGGTTATGGGTTGCCGCCTGGCTCGCCGTCTTTAGGTGAGCTGATGGTACAAGGAAAAAATAACCTTGATGCCCCTTGGCTGGCTTTATCAGGGTTTTTTAGTTTGACCTTTATTTTGTCATTGCTCATCTTCGTTGGCGAAGCACTGCGTGATGCGTTTGATCCGAGGCGCTCTTGATATGACCGATAATATTATGGCTACCGAGCAATACAACGCGCCAACTGAAAATCTTAATCGCGCGCAAGACAAGCTCGTGCTGACAGTAGATAGCCTAAGTATCACAACTGCTACAGGCATCCAGCTGGTCGATGAATTATCTTATGAGCTAAGACAGGGGCAAACTCTGGCTATCGTTGGTGAGTCAGGATCTGGCAAATCGATTGCCAGTCTTGCACTACTAGGTCTGCTACCAGAGAATTTGACGATTAAGGGTGAGGTTCAGCTGGCAAGCACGGCAGGCATGTCTCAACTACCGATAGCGAATGACAAATCGCGTAATGCCGCACTACGTGCTATTCGTGGTCAGCGGATCGGTATGGTATTTCAAGAGCCGATGACAGCGCTAAATCCGCTACATACCGTTGCAAAACAAATCGCTGAATCACTGCGTTTAAGCGGCGTACCCAAAAAACAATGGCGAGCCACCAGCATTGCCTTGCTAAATGACGTCAATATCACGGATCCCTCTGACAAGTTGAATCGTTATCCACATGAGTTGTCAGGTGGTCAGCGTCAGCGAGTAATGATTGCGATGGCATTGGCTCAGCAGCCTGATATCTTGATTGCTGATGAGCCAACCACTGCACTTGATGTGACATTACAGCATGAGATTTTGGCCCTACTAGATGATCTTAAACGCAAGCACAGTATGGCGATGATATTAATCAGCCATGATCTCAATCTAGTCAAGCGTTATAGCGACGAGATTATCGTTATGCGGCAAGGTCAAACGATTGAGCAGGGTCAAACGTCGGCGGTATTTGATCAGCCTAAAGCCGATTATACTCGCACGCTCATTCAGCAAGACTTCGGTCAAGCGCTACAGCCAGTAGCAGATCATGCAGATGGACCATCAACTGTATTAAAAGTGAGCAATCTCAACGTACAATTCCCAATCGAAAAAAGTCTATTTGGGAGTACAAAACGTTGGTTTGATGCGGTCAAAGCTGTTGATATGACCTTGCAAAAAGGGCAGGCATTAGGGATCGTCGGTGAGTCTGGATCTGGCAAAACCACCATTGCACTGGCGCTGAGTCAGCTGCTTGGCAATCAAGCACGAGTGCATGGACAGATAGTGGTGAATGGGCAAGATATCTCAGCACTGTCCAAAAAAGTGCTACGTAACTTTCGCTCGCAGATTCAAATGGTGTTTCAAGACCCTTTTGCCAGTATCAACCCTCGTATGACGGTCATGCAAATTGTGGAAGAAGGACTGTTGGTACAAGGCGTGGATAAAGACGCGCGTCAGCAGGCGGTGATGGAGAGTTTGGCTACCGTCCATTTGCCTTTAGCATTCGCGCAGCGTTATCCGCATGAGCTGTCCGGCGGTCAACGTCAACGCGTGGCATTGGCGCGCGCACTCATCATGAAACCGAGCCTACTTATATTGGACGAGCCTACCTCTGCGCTTGACAGTACCACGCAGGTAACGGTGGTCAGTTTATTGCGTGAAATTCAACAAAAGCTGCAAATAAGTTATGTCTTTATCAGTCATGATCTCAAAGTAGTACACGCACTATGTCAGCATATTATGGTACTAAAACAAGGGGCATGCGTGGAGTCTGGGCTCACAGAAGATATCTTTAGCCAGCCACAGCATCCGTATGCCAAGCAGTTATTAAAGGCGAGCAGTACACAATAATAGCGACATACCAAAAAAGGCAGTGGTACAATCATGCTAGACAGTGGTTTGCTTTATTCAAACATCCTTGCTGTACATATACTTATCTACTCTGCTATTGGCAAACGTCGTTTAGCCTTTATCAACTAGCTCAAACTATTGTTATCGCGGTTAAAATCATCATTAAAAAGGATTTTTGTACCCATGAAAAAACAAAACAGTATTACTAAATTAGTAAAGAATAACAGCTTGCAGTATGCTGGTTATTTGGCAGTGGCTAAGACACGCGCTAAAGTGCTAAAAGCAATCTCTTACGTGATACCTATCAGAAGACCGATGTTGTTTGTCGGTGAGGCTGCCTGTAATGAGCTATGCGACATGCTCATCAATGAAGGCAATACCAATGTCTTTATCGTCACTGATGCCGTGCTAAACAAACTCGGTATCCCTGCAAAAGTCACTGATTATCTAGATGCAAAAAATATCAGCTATCATGTCTATGATGGCATTACACCAGACCCTACTTTTAACGTAGTCGAAGAAGGACTGCGCCAATCTATAGCAGCAAATTGCGACGCTATTATCGCCATCGGCGGCGGCTCAGTGATCGATGCTGCCAAAATGATCGCTATGTCTCAAGGCAATAAATGCAAGCCTCAGCAACTGATTGGGATCCTTAAAGCAAGAAAGCCGTCGGCGCCATTATATTGCGTGCCTACAACAGCGGGTACTGGCTCAGAGGCAACCCTTGGTGCAGTGATATCTGATGATAAAACACACCAAAAAGCATTGTCTATTGATCCAAGAATGGTGCCGCTCGCCGCAGCGATTGACCCCATTATCATGAAAGGTATGCCAGCACACATCACCGCTGATACGGGTATTGATGTATTGACCCATGCATTAGAAGCATGGATGAGTGCCAATGCCAGCGTGGAGACGGACTACTATGCAGCCTCTGCCGTCAAATCTGTCATGCATTATCTACCATTAGCTTACAAAGATGGTGGCAATCTAAAAGCAAGAGAAGAGATGGGAATTGCCGCCCATTATGGTGGTATCGCCTTTAACAAAGCGGGCTTGGGTTATGTGCATGCCATTGCTCACCAATTAGGTGCCTACTATAGCATTCCTCATGGTCGTGCTAATGCGATCGTGTTGCCTTATGTGCTTGATGTTAATCGTAAAGCAAGCAAGCAGAGACTGACCGCACTGGCAAAAAGAACGGGTATGGTAGCAGACGGCCAAGCTGGTCATGGTGATAAAGAAATAGCAGATCATCTCATCGTACAAGTCAGAGCGCTTATCGCAAATTTAAATATTGATCCGACTGTTAGCGGTATGCAGGCCAGTGATTTTGATGATATTGCAAAAGCAGCAGCAAAAGAAGTCAGCGATACTTATGCCGTACCAACCTATCTCTCAGCAGCTGAAATTAAGGAAATCTTAACGAAAATTAAGCAAGTAAGTGATGAGAGTGCTGATAAAGACACTCAGAAAGCATCATAGCATTGTACTTGTACTGATAGACTTATGATAGACAAAAAAAGCCTATGACTCTTTTGAGGATAGGCTTTTTTAACACGTTTAAAACAATATAAGATATTGAAATAAAATAGTTTGTCTCTATATGTTAACTATCCTAAAGCCTGTGTCATGATCAAATCATCTTGTAATTTATCTTGTGCTACGACTTAATAAATTGCAAGTATATAACAATACAGGAATATTTTATTGATACATAAGCGTTACGATGGTTAAATGATATTATGTTTGGGAAATTTTTATGAATCGCATATTATCGTCTACAATGATTAACCTAGTTATCGTAACAATCATTACAAGACTCTGGCGTATACGGCAAAGACTATGAGCTTGATTTGCTAAAACTTGAAATCTTACTTTGTATAGCTAAAACAAAAAGGACGCATTAGCGTCCTTTTTGTTTGTTGTTACTCATAACAGCCTAAAATATTAATAGTTTAAAACGACGGTTGGCGCTTAGGGACGGCACCCAAAAATTCATTACGGGCTTGATTGTTGTGCTGATACTCACCAAGCATCGCAGTACTACGTGTAGTCGAATGCTGTTTGCTGACACCGCGCATCATCATACACATGTGCGAGGCATCCATGACCACCGCCACGCCGCGACAGCCAGTAACATCCATGATGGTTTGT
Organism: Psychrobacter pacificensis; assembly: GCF_018336615.1. Taxonomy (NCBI): domain Bacteria; kingdom Pseudomonadati; phylum Pseudomonadota; class Gammaproteobacteria; order Moraxellales; family Moraxellaceae; genus Psychrobacter; species Psychrobacter pacificensis. Next base: position 1,488,716 of record NZ_CP048752.1, read on the forward strand.
GCAATCTGTTCACTCAGGTTTTCTTGTATTTGTAGACGACGAGCAAACATATCGACAATACGGGCAAACTTCGACAGCCCCAGTACTTGGCCGTCAGGCAGATAGCCAATATGCGCGACACCATGGAACGGTAGCATATGATGTTCACACAATGAATAAAACTCAATGTTCTGTACCAGTACTAGCTCACGATTGGCTGATGGAAAGACAGCATCATTGACCACCTCTTCAATGCTTTGATGATAGCCTTTGGTTAAGTGAGCAAAAGCCTTTGCCGCACGTACAGGTGTGTCTAATAAACCAGGACGATTCAAGTCTTCGCCAGTCGAACCAATCAGTTGGCGATAGGATTCAGTACTTTCTTTATAATCTGGGGTTATTATTGGGGTGTTACTCATAAGTTTGGCAGCCATCCAAAATGTGGGTGTAGCTTAACGTTGAATCCTATCATGTCAGGATTCTTATAAAATTGTGCAAGCTGGGAAGGGCTGTGATTATACTCGAAATCTGCTGAACTTCATACTGCTGTGGTGAGTAGTTCAGAGTTTAGTCATTACAGGGCTGTCAGAGATGCAATTAGAACGGTGACCATGATGATATTTCATTAGTATTATTGCGATACTAATGATAGTAACCAAGTACAGTTTACGACTGTTTACTTAAATGAATTCGTGTATAATAAGTCATCTTTTGATTTGCATCATTTCATGACGCGTCACTTTCTGATTACTCTAAATAAACCTATATTCTAAATCATCTCGATTGATTCAAAAGGAAATCTTATGCTATTGCAAGGACAACGATTTGTCGTAACTGGCATCGCAAGTAAACTCTCTATCGCTTGGGCTATTGCAGAAGCGCTACACCGCGAAGGCGCCTCACTGATCCTGACTTATCCGAATGATAAAATCAAAAAGCGTGTGGACATGGCTGCCGAACAGTTCGAAGCGGATTTGGTGCTAGAGTGTGATGTCGCCTCTGATGAGTCGATTGCTGCTTGTTTTGAGCAAGTAACCGCGCATTGGGGTGATGGTATTGATGGTGTGGTACACGCCATTGGTTTTGCCCCAATGGATCAGCTCGATGGTGACTTTGTGAGTGCCACCACGCGTGAAGGCAGCCACATAGCACATGATATCTCTAGCTACAGCTTTGTGGCATTGGCAAAAGCAGCTCGTGAGTTGCTTGCAATGCGTCATGGTTCTATGCTGACATTAACTTATGAAGGCAGTATCTCAGTATTGCCAAACTACAATGTCATGGGTATGGCAAAAGCCAGTCTTGAAGCCAGCGTGCGCTACTTAGCGACTTCTATGGGCGGCGACGGTATCCGTGTCAATGCGATCTCAGCAGGTCCAATTCGTACGCTAGCTGCTAGTGGCATCAAATCATTCCGTAAAATGCTCGATATCAGCGAAAAAATCGCACCACTACAACGTAATGTCAATCAGATGGAAGTAGGTAACGCAGCACTATTCCTATTATCTCCGTGGGCATCTGGTATCACGGGTGAGATCATGTTTGTTGATGCAGGCTTTAATACCGTCGCTATCAGTGAGCAGTTGATGATGCTGGATGAGCCAGCGCAATAATCATTTAAGTATTTTTTGCGTTGATGGTCATTATCAATGATTCACTCAGCTATTGAAATTGAAAAGGCAGCCAATTGGCTGCCTTTTCTCGTTATACTATGAGTCTTTTTGGCAGTAGACCTTTAGGTGACAAATATGATAACCAAGTTACCAAAGTGGATATTGTGGGGTGGGGCGGTATTGGCATTTAGCGCTGGCTGCGTGAACACAACTGCATTGATGGGATTTGCCAATTTATCGGTCTCGCATGTCACCGGTAATGTCAGCTTGTTTGCAGCAGCTATCGCTTATCGCTTATCGCTTACTCAGATTCTCATAGTATTTTGTATATCGGAGCGCTACTATTGTCTTTTTTGTCAGGGGCAATATTAAGCGGTTTTGTCATTGGGCAGACATCCTTAACACTAGGCCGTCGTTACGGGCGTGCGCTATATTTTGAAGCAGCATTACTAATAGCTGCCTACTGGTCATATCAGCAGCATGATTATCTCGGACAATTGGCAGCAGCGATGGCCTGCGGATTACAAAACGCGATGGTAGCCACTTATAGTGGAGCAGTTATTCGCACGACGCATTTGACAGGACTGACATCCGATATGGGTGCAGCAATCGGTAACTGGCTTGCGGGTCGCTCCATTAGTAAGCCGACATTGGGCTTTCAGGCCGTTATTTGGTATTGCTTCTGCGGTGGCAGTACAATAGGGGCTTTTTTGTTTGCCAAAGTTGGCTATGATGCGTTGCTTGTACCCATCGCAATCGTTCTAACCGCAGCATTTATATATAACTATGTCTCCAACCACTTGCCAGAACAAAGAGAAACAAAACTAAAAAAGCGCTCATCATCATGACAAGCGCTTCTTATTTTTGCTGTTAATACTAGATAACTGGCTTTATCTGCCGTTCTGCCATCTTTTATTTTTCGTCTTCTTCTTGATGATCTTCATGCTCATGCATACCTTGCATCATATCTAGCGCTGAGTCGTCAGTACGCTGTTGATCTTCTTTGGCCAGACTATCTTGATTGATGTCTTTTGGCGCCATTTTTGTGGTTGCATCGGTTTTATTTGCATCTGCCATAGTGTCATTCCTCTTGTTTTTATTGATGATTATCTATCTAACCCTAAGATTATGTGGTATCGGTTTTTACTTGTATAGCCCCAAATGATGAATGTTTGAATGCTTTATGTAATTTTTATCAACCAAGGCGTCCATTCAAAGCAGTGAGAACAAAGTAGTGAGAGAGTTACTATTGAAAAATCTCACAAAGTCGAGAGGTGATTATCATCAACGAATCAAACAGACATCCTAAAAAAACAAAAATAATCAAAATGTATTCATATATAAGTTATTCTGATATGATATTTTCGCGCGTAATGTTCGCTATATGAATATCATGATGTCTTACAATAAGTGTGTTGCAATAATTTTGACTTCATACTCACTTTGGATGCGATAAGGATAATTTATGTCAGAGAAAAAGCTGGATAGCCATATTCCTGATGATGGTAACGAGTATTTATTTACGGATACATTCCCAAAGGGAACGGGAAAAGGATTGATCGTGGTTGCCATTGCGGCAATCATTAGTTTTATTATTTACAGTGTATTGCCATTTGAGGTCAGTGCTAACAAAGGGCTAGCAATGCTGTTTTTTATCGGCGTGCTATGGCTCACTGAGGCGATACACGTCACAATCACTGCGATCTTGGTGGTTGTGGTTGGAACATTAATTGGCATTCCTGATTTTAATGCTGAAGTCGGTCTGCAAAGCTTTGCCAGTCCCATTATTTATCTCTTCTTTGGTGGTTTTGCCTTGGCGGCCGCGTTACATGTACAAAAGCTTGATAGAAAGATTGCGCTAAAAATTCTTTCGTTATCAGGTGGTAAGCTAAGTACCGCTGTACTATTGATTTTTGGCGTGACTGCTTTTTTGTCAATGTGGATCTCAAATACGGCGACAACGGCAATGATGCTACCGCTTGCCCTCGGTATTTTGACGCAAGTTGATAGTAAAGAAGATCGCGGTACATTTGTGTTTGTACTGCTCGGTATTGCGTATTCAGCAAGTCTCGGTGGTTTGGGTACGATTGTCGGCTCGCCACCAAATGCGATCGCCGCAAAAGCCTTGGATATTGCGTTTGTTGATTGGATGAAATTTGGTATTCCAATGATGCTGATACTATTACCAGTATTGTTGGGCGCGATGTACCTATTTCTAAAGCCTAATCTAAACCGCACGATGACCCTACAGCAAGATGAAACTATTCATTGGACCAAACCGCGCGTGCTGACGATTATTGTCTTTATTGTGGCAGCGGTGAGCTGGATACTCTCTAAGCAAATTGGTGCTGCAGTTGGTATCGAAGATACAGATGCCGTTGTTGCATTGCTGGCAGCAGTGGCGGTCGTGAGTTTGGGTCTGGTGTCTTGGAAACAAGTGTCAGACAACACAGATTGGGGTGTATTGATGTTATTTGGTGGCGGTATTGCGCTATCAAATGTTCTAAAAGTATCAGGTGCGTCATTAGTACTGGGTGAGACGGTTGCTAATGGCTTACAAACCGCGCCACTATTGGTTGTGATGCTTGCAATCTCAGCCTTCATTATTTTCTTAACAGAGTTTGCATCAAACACGGCATCAGCTGCGCTCTTAGTCCCTGTATTTGCGGCAATTGCCGAGCATATGGGTATACCGAGCGAAGTCTTAGTACTTATTATTGGTATCGGTGCATCCTGTGCCTTTATGCTACCAGTTGCGACGCCGCCAAACGCTATCGTGTTTGGTACCGGTTTGATCAAACAAACAGAGATGGTACGTACAGGTGTCATCCTTAATATTATCTCTACTGTTATCGTTGGGTGTTGGGCGTATTTCTTCCTATTATAAGTCTAACGAACCATTAGCATTACCATGATAAATAAAACCTGATGTCCCAATATTAATGAGGCATCAGGTTTTTATTTTTTATACTCTCTTAATTTATTACATTATAACTTATGGGGATAATAGGGCGTGTTGAACATTCGCAAATAGGCACTGCTGATCGCTAAAATTGTTCCAGACAAGGCACAAAGCGACGATAATGCAGATGCCTTAGCGAGATTTGTAACGCAGTATGGGGCAATTTTAGCATCAGCCCCAACGATAAAAGCAGGGGACAGGACTCTTTTTTGCCGCTTCATCGTTAAAAATAAGCGCTTAGAATGACTAAACTTATTATTTTTAACATCGAATCGCCTAAAAAATAGTCGCTGTCAGTGCCATGGTCGAATGTTCAACACGCCCTAGACATTATGACGACATTCAATAATAAAAATTGCATTACAATCGCTGCTATAGTCAAGTCTAAATAAAAACAATACAGGACAATAAATTCATTTGATTCAACACTATTTTTCTTGCTTGCTGTGACTGCGTCTCCAGAGGCTGCGAAAAATAACGTTGAATCTTATTGTATCGATTTTATAGTAATCTAACTATATTTCAGATATCCATATCAATGTCTTTGCGCTTGACGCTGTGCTTGCCGATATCAAAAAGCGCAATTACGCGCTGATAACCTGTATAGAGACACCGCGAGGTAAACGCTGGCAGACTGAGCATATTAAGATCGCTTATGATCATGAAGCAGCAGCAGAACTGGCGCTCAAAAATGAACGTAGAGATTGGGCATTTGCTTTAAAAACAGGGCGGGTATTGTAATAAGACGCGCTCGATATTATGTTCAATTAAAATTAGCTACAATGAAAAATTTATAAGGACGGCGTTACATGTTAACTTTATATATGGCTCAACTTGGTGGCCGTCCCAAAGGTCGCCTGATTGAACAGCATGACATCTTTTTTGGTGTGGCCAATCACGTCAGCGAGCTGGTAGAGGATATCAATCAGCATTGGCCAGAAGTCAAAAACAAATGGCACATTGATTCGTATCGAGCGATTACTAAAGTTGATGGCTATGCGATCAAACTGGTTAAATCAGGTGAGCAGGTAAGCAAAGATGCTAACTTAAAGCTGTTTTTTATCAATTTGGGCGGCTATCAGCAGGGAAGTTTTGAAGAGTTTCATTATAAGCTTCTGATCGTTGCCCCCAGTCAAGCCGAGGCCATTAAGCAAGCCAAACAAAGCGAGTTTTATAAACAGTTCACTTTTAAAGATAATGCATCGCCGTTCGACGCCGCTTCACATATTGATGATAAGTTTGAGGTCGATATAGATGATATCTATAACGTGAATGATCTGCTCTCAAATGCTCAGCTGTTGATTGAGCCTATCGTTGATGCAGGCGGTGTCGATATCAAAGAAGATAAAGAATATGTGGGTTATCTGAGTATTAAAAATCTAAGGAAATTATCCTAATATGTCACTAGATATGTATTATAAAAGTGGTCTAATCCGCAAAGCGCGCTGTCAGATATCTGATGATATGCTGCCCATCCTTTATCAGATTCACGATAACGCAAAATTTCCACGATTAACGTGGTTAATTAACAATATTTATGAAAACCCGCAGATTCGTCCTGACGTAGCGAAAGAGTTAGCTAACGAGATGTTAGGGTTTGAAAAATTGATACTGTCACTACATCTTCCTTTTCCTAGGCTGGCACTGCAAAAAATGCATACCTTTTTTGTGGGGGCTGCGACTCACCAACAGGTTATTTATACTGTTAGTCATTAGTTTTCTCATTTAGACCATTTCTATGCCTTTAATGGTGTGAAATTTAATATTTATGGTCTAAGTGTGTCTTGATTTAATACTGATTATTAGATAGAGGCATTATCGTCCTCATAGCCATAGAAAAAACTTCAGCTTTGCAACTAAGCATCATACAAGCATCATAACTACCTTGAATCACCCTGCATTTGCCTCCATAATCTAACCACTTATACATAATAAATAGCCTAAGCAAATATGTCTGATACTTTTGAAAATACCAGTCTAAAAACATCTACCGTAGATGAAACTAACAGTGCAAAGCGACCAGCGGAATTACTGAATGATTTACCAGTACTTGCTAAAGATAGCTATTACTTAAGCCGTCTCGAACGAGAGCTGGCGCGCGCTGCGGTGTCCAAAAACAAAAAAGCTAATCATGTTTCTGAGCAAAAAAACAATCACGACGAGGCCCTTACCAAGAAGCGTGCCCAATACGACAAGATAAAAACGCGCTCTCAAAAAGCAGTGCAGGCACGTATTGATAGCATCCCAAGTGACTTACCTGCCAAATTAAATCTTGACCTGCCTGTTAGTCAACGCGCAGAAGATCTGGTACAAGCGATCATTGATAATCAGGTCATTATCGTGGCGGGTGAGACAGGTTCTGGTAAAACAACGCAGCTACCTAAGCTTGCCATGCTGGCAGGGCGCGGTATTACCGGACAGATAGGGCATACGCAACCAAGGCGATTGGCGGCTCGTAGCGTTGCAAACCGTATTGCCGAAGAGCTGGGTGAGCCTTTAGGTAATACGGTTAGTTTTAAGATTCGCTTTAATGAGCAAGGCTCCGCGCAATCGATTGTTAAGCTGATGACCGATGGTATTTTGCTGGCTGAGCTGGGTCACGATCGTTTTTTGAGTAAATACGATACGATTATTATCGATGAGGCGCATGAGCGTAGTTTGAACATCGATTTTATTATGGGTTATCTCAAAAAAATGCTACCCAAGCGCCCAGATTTAAAAGTCATTATCACTTCAGCGACCCTCGATACCACGCGCTTTAGTGAGTACTTTAGTCATTATGATGCCAAGCTAAAACGGCAAGTTCCTGCACCTATCTTTAACGTCGAGGGACGCAGTTTTCCAGTAGAAGTTCGTTATCGTCCGCTGACCGATGAGCCAGTAAACAGCTCAGAAGATGACAGCTATGATGATTTTGAAGAGAACCTGCCGCGTGCGGTGGTTGCTGCTGTCGAGGAATGTTTTAGCGACGCGCAAAATAAAGGCCATCCCGATCAGGCTGATATCTTGATATTTGCCGCGACTGAAGCAGAAATTCGTGAAATGCAAGAAGTGCTTGAGCGCCATGGCCCACGTCATACCGAGGTGCTACCGCTGTTTGCACGGCAGACGTATGAAGAGCAGCAGCGTATCTTTCAGCCATCAGGTCGAGGTCGACGTATTGTCATTGCGACCAACGTTGCTGAGACTGCGTTGACTGTACCGGGTATTCGCTATGTGATTGACTTGGGGTTTGCGCGGATTTCGCGTTACTCGTATCGCTCACGTGTGCAGCGTCTACCGATTGAAGCGATTTCGCAAGCGGCTGCCAACCAACGTAAAGGTCGTTGTGGCCGTGTCGCGCCAGGTGTCTGTATTCGCTTATATTCTGAGGAGGACTTCAACGGTCGTCCTGAATTTACTGAGCCTGAGATTCTACGTACCAATTTGGCATCTGTGATATTGCAGATGGCCAATCTGCGTCTGGGCAGTGTCGATGACTTTGATTTTATCGAGCCACCTGATAGTAGGTTAGTCACAGATGGTCACAAGTTGCTTGATGAGCTAGGAGCCATTACGTCCAAAAAGGACAGTACTCAAGATAAACGAAACCCATCAAAACGGCAAAAGGGGCTTGATCACCTGCGCTTGACCGCAACAGGTCAGAAAATGGCACGTATGCCAATCGATCCAAGGCTGGCACGTATGCTGGTGGCTGGTTCTGACTTTGATTGTATACGTGAGATGCTTATCGTGGTGGCGGCGCTCGCTGTGCAAGATCCTCGTGAGCGCCCTGCCAACAAGCGTACGCAAGCGGATCAAAAGCATGCGGTCTTCCGTCAAGATGATTCAGATTTCTTGTTTTATTTGAGTCTATGGAAGGCACTGTTTGAAAAAGACGAAGACGGCAATAAACTGTCTGGTAATCAGCGTAAGCAGTTTGCGAAAAAGAACTATCTGAGCTTCCCGCGTGTTCGTGAATGGCATCAAACGCATCGTCAATTGCTACAAATGGTGACAGATCTTAAGCTGATAGATACCAGTGATGCACAAGCGTCTGATAAAAATGTCGCTAAGAATGACCCGACTGCAATCGAAGACGAAGCGTTAAAAGCGGTCAAATATGCTAATTTGCATAGAGCGTTATTGACGGGTCTGCTGTCTATTATTGCGCATAAGACTGAAAGCCGCGGTGAGTATTTGGCAGCGCGTCAGCAAAAAGCCAAAATATTCCCAGCGAGTACGGTATTTAAACAAATACCGCCTTGGGTGATGGCGTTTGAGATGGTTGAAACCTCGCAAGTATTTATGCGTACCGTTGCCAAAATTGAACCCGAGTGGATCATCTCAGCGGCAGGAAACTTGCTCAAGTATCATTATTTTGAACCGCATTGGTCCAAAAAAACAGGACGGGTCAAAGCATACGCGCAGATTAGTCTATTTGGCTTGATCATCATTAGCAAGCAGCTGACCAATTATGAGCAAGTAAACTTGGTCGAGTCGCGAGAGATTTTCATTCGTGATGGGTTAGTGACTGGTAACTTCGGTCGTAATGCGCCATTTTTACAGCACAATATGGACAAGATTGCCCATGTTGAGCGCATCGAAGATAAGCTACGTCGCCGTGATCTATTGGTTGATGAAGAAACGCTATATCAGTTCTATGACAAAAAGATTCCTGAACACGTCGCCAGCCGCAAAACGTTTGAAGACTGGCGCGCAGAGGTAGAAAAAAACGATGCTAAGTATCTGTTTTTTACCGATGAGGATGTACTCACTAGTCAAGCACCGACCACGGGCGATTTCCCAGAAGTATGGAAGCTGGGCGATTTAAAGCTGCCACTGCGTTATGTCTTTGATCCAGCAAGTGATGATGATGGCGTGACCATACGCGTACCGCTTGCTGCATTACCACAGCTCGACGCCATTGAGCTACTATGGGGTGTGCCTGGTTGGCGCTACGAGCTGGTATTGCAGTTGCTCAAATCATTGCCAAAAGATATCCGTCGTCAGATCGTCCCGATACCTGATACCGCAGATAATTTGTTTGATGAGCTGCAGCAGCAAGGTGGACAAGGGCTGTTAAAACAGCTGTGCCAAGCGCTCAATCGCCGCGGTATTATGTCGGTGACGCCAGAGAGCTTTAGCCCTTCCACGATTGATCGTTATCTGCAGCCACAAATCTGTGTGGTCGATGACAAAAACCGCATTATCGAAAAAGGTCGTGATCTACAAACGCTACAGATTCGTCATGCCTCTGAGACCAGTCAAGCGGTGAATGAGCAACAAGGCGCGCATACTGAATTCCCTGAGCATTTTACCTTTAGCAAAAATCATCATAGTGCAGGCGTGGTTATGAAGCAGTTTGCGGCGCTCGTGGCTGATGAAGCAGGCGAAGCGGTATCGATCCATCAGTACACCGATGTCAATGCCGCACTACAAGCGCATCGTATCGGCGTATTGACCTTGATCAAAGGGAAGCTTGGCGCAAAGAAAAAACAGCTCACCAGTCAAGTGGATAAAATATTCAAACTGGCATTTGCACCGCTTGGTGATATGGAAAAGCTAAAAACAATCGTCATTGATGCTACATTGGATGCTACGCTTGAAGAGCATTATGTGTTATTTGATCATACCGAGAGCCTGCCTGAGAGCGCTGACGATATCGCAGTTGGATTGAGCGAGGAGTTACCGTTTACGCCTGAAGAGTATGCACAGACGCTAGAAGTTGTGTTAAATAACTTCTTATTGACCGGTCAAAGCGTCATAAAAACGCTGAAAAATGTTTATACGCGCTGGCAGCGTATTCGCCAGAGTCTGTTGATGTTAGACCGCGAGATATTTGGGGAATCTATCGATGATATCGAAGATCAATTAGAAGATTTGTATTTGGCTGATTTTGTTTACCGCATGGATTATAGCCATTGGCAGCAGTATCCACGTTATCTTGAGGCACTAGAGATTCGCTTAGAGCGTCTTGAGCATAATTTGGATGCCGACCTTGATGGTGTCTACGCGCTTGACTTGCATATGGAGCGGCTAGCAGGGCGTGCGGACAAAGAAGCTATTAGCGAATATCGCTGGATGGTGGAGGAGTATCGTATCCAGCTATTTGCTCAGCCGATGAAAACTCGTGTGGCAGTTTCGCCCAAGCGTCTTAGTAAAATGTGGGATAAGGTGGGCTAGAACTAAAAGTTTCTTTGAATGTTAAGGCCGGATCAGCAATTGCTACTCCGGCCTTTTATTTAAGTAGGTTTTAATGACTCATCTTTTCTGTGAGCACGCCCATACTATAAAGCATGAACGCAATCACTGTCAGTGCTACGATAAATGGTGTCAGTATCCAAATCACCACGTTAATCAGAATTGACGGCAGCAATCCATTAAATAGTTCGAGATCTGGGGTAAAAAAATCTGTCATCACATCCACTGCACGCTTGGCAATGGGGAAGAGTAGAGTGCTGAGGGCCAGCATATAGATATATTTGCCAAAGCCTGGGTCACTCATAACGACCATAAAGTAAAATACTAAAAAATAAGTAATGGCTAGCGCCCAGCATTTGAGAGTGTAGCTTAAACGAATCATATCATTTCCTCCCCAAGCTTTTCGATAAATGTGCATAAAAAACTACGCTATATCCAATATTTTGAATATATTATATGTTATATATCGAATATATAAGAGAAGTCAATCATTTTTTATCAAAAAGCACCATAAAGCCACGTCTTTTTAGGGCGTGGATGTCAGGTATCAGTCATTATCTCCCAACATTGGGATTGTCTTGATTGCGGTTGGTACAATAAAAAAGAGCCAGTAGCTTCACTACTGACTCTCATCATTCATAAGTGTAAAAACACTAGTCAATACATTATTTATAGTCAATAACTATAGTTGGCAGTTTACTTGATACTGTTGACCATTGTCTGAGGCGATGGTCATAATGCCAAAGTCTGCTTTGGTATGCCAGTCATAGGTGGTCTTTGGGTTTACATTGTTTACATAACGTACGCCAGAGCCTGATACTGCTTGCTCTAGCGTGATTTTTGCGTCTTGTAGACCTACCTTTGGCAAGGTGACGTTTAGGTTGGCCGCTTGACCATCCGCTGCATAGGCGGCAGTAATCATGCCGTTGTCTTCACAGGTAAATGACTGAACGACTGGTTTGGCAGCAGTGGTTGGGGCGGTGGTGGTCGGAGCGTTGGTTGCACAAGCGGCTAACAAAACGGTAAAAGGAGCAACAGCAAGTAATTTTTTCATAAACGATATTCCTCAAGTTGGTAAGTGAATGTGCGTTGTTATACTGAGCAATATGATACATGTTCGAATGTAATTTCGTGTTATGGTTAGAGTCTACTAAGGTAATTATTTCTGTCTTTTTCGTGATTTGCTAAGTCCTGGTCGTTTAAGTGATTGAGCGATATTTGGTTTTTTGTTTACACTGTTTTTTTGTTTAACATAAATACCAGTACCGCCCCTAAGATGACTATACTGGCGATCAGAAAGTTGAGCGTCAGCTGCTCAGATAAAAATATCACGCCTAGTACAGTCGCAATCACAGGCACACACAGCTGAACGATCGCCGCTTGTGTGGTTTTTAACAATGGCATCGCCGTATACCAAATACTGTAACCCAGCCCTGATGCGATCGCTCCTGACGCACAGGCGAGCAATATCCCTTCGCTGGTAATACTTTCTAAGCTGATGTTTTTTAAACCTATTTCATCCAGATACATTAGGCCCACCAGTAGTAATATCGGAACGGCCACCAAACTCCGCACAAAGTTAAACCCTGTCGCTCGTAGCGGTGAGATGCATGATTTGCCGCGTATGCTGTATACTCCCCAAGCCGCACCGCTCAGTGCCATCAATGCTGCAGCGTTGGGTGATGGAACGGCCGCCGATGGCAACATCAAATACACAAATCCTGCGACTGCGACGATAAATGCCAGCCACTGTACAGCACTAAGCTGCTCTTTTTTGTAGATACCCCAGCCAATCATCGTAATCTGAACGGCCGAAGACAAAATTAAAGCACCTGTACCAGTATTAAGCTCTACATAGGCAATCGAAAAACATAACGCGTAAATGACCAAGCTGACACTACTAAGCCAACTGCCTTTGTCATTTAAGATAGCATCAACAGAAGGCTTGTCAGAGGCGAGTACTTGACGCTGTAGTTTGTAGGCGTGAATCGTCATAATAAACACTAAGCAAACAGTCGCACTGAGCAGACGAATGACCGTAAAACTCCAAGCATCTATATAACCTTCTGCCAACGCCATCCGGCAAAACAGGGAGTTTGCAGCAAATGCGATCAAGGCAATAGTAGTATAAACAATGGCTTTCAAAAATAATTCCTACAATGAATAAGGGAGCATAAAACAGGCTTGCATAGCGTTTCAATGGTGAATTTAGAATATAACGATAACGTATTTTTGAGCAAAAACAATTGCCGTCTCACAAGACAGTATATTTTGTCGTACTTGTGACAAAAAGTCTTTCTTAAATACGAATAACGATAGTTGTATTGACGATAAGGTCTGAAAATAGGGATGATGTGCTTCGCATCAAACGAACTATTAGAACATCATTCATTAAACACAATACATCAGATAAATAAATTGGAAATGAGAATATGGATTGGGCAAGTATTTTTATTCATGACACAACTTGGTCGTTTGCCGTTGAAATCTTAATACGTGTCACCGTCATGTTTGTATTAATTATCACGTTCTTGCGCTTCACTGGCAAGCGCGGCATTCGTCAGCTTTCTATCTTTGAGCTGACCATCATCCTATCACTTGGCTCTATCGCGGGTGACCCTATGTTTACTGAGGATTTGCCGATTATTCAAGCCGTACTAATCATGGGTTCAGTCATTGTTCTTTACCGAATCTGTACGTGGGTTATGATGAAATGGCAGCCTTTTGAAGACTTATTGGAAGGCAAGTCACTTTATATCGTAGAAGATAGCATGCTGGTGCTCGATAAAATTAAGAAAGGCAAAATGTCTCACGATGAGTTTTTTGCTGAAATGCGTCAACAGGGCGTTGAGCATTTGGGTCAAGTGCGCATCGGTTTGCTTGAGACGGACGGCAACTTTAGTATTTTATTGCATTCCTCTGAAAATACAGTTTACGGCATGCCGCTGTTTCCCAAGCAATATCAAGCTGTTGAGCAAGTAGAGATAGGGGCTCATTACGCCTGCATGTATTGTGGTTATGTCGAGCAAATATTAGAAGCTGATAAATGCTGCCCGCGCTGTGAGGATGATTGCAATAATTGGGCTAAAGCGTTAAACAATCAGATAGTCAAGTAGCGTAACGACTAGGCTAATATAACGATAATGCTGCCTTATCAACTAAGCTAAGGCAGCATTAATTCAAACTATTATCAGTTTATGTGACTTTATTTATACAGCGCTTGGCTTATGTGACTTTGTACCAGTCAAGTTTGCGAGTCATCACCATGACACAGGCAAGTACCATAAAGCAGAATATCGCGCCCAGTAATAGATTGAGATCTTCTGTAATTAAAATGCCGAAAAAGGCAACATATAGTCCAGCAAGTGTTGCGGTAAAGAGTAAAGCCCGTTTCAAACCGCCAAATACATAGTAGCTATACCAACCAATAAGTCCCACGCACGCGCTAGCGGCTATAGTATATACTTGCCAAAAGACAATTTGCTCAGCAAGTGGTAGCAATAGGACATAAAAAATAATTTGGTTAATAGTGTTTTTGCATGTTGGCGCCTCCTAAATGTCTTGAATCCACAGCTGCTGATACAGTTGGCTGCGGCGTTAATAGACATCATAGAGAGGAGGTAGCGAGAAAATATGCAAGGAAGATGAATAGTATGTGGAAAACCATTCTAGGGATTACCGAGATGAGCGAGCTGCGCGATTACTTGCCGGACACGTTCTTTTCTATCGCCACTAATACGCACAAAAGGTTTTTGATGCTTGCTTAATTGACTGGCAAAATAGGCGCTTATCTCATCACGTTGGTACGGACTGTCTCGCAGGTCATCAGCCACCCAAGGTATATCAACCTTAGTCAATAGTATCAAATCATAATGATGTGCCAATGCTGCTTGCTCAAGAGCGGTGGGGCAGTTACCATAATACCAATGAGAGTAGACCATTAGCTCAAACAGACTGGTATCACAAAACAAATAGCGGTTTTCATTAGACGTTTGGGTGACTTGTTTAGCCAGTTTGTTCTCTAACGCAATCTGACCTTGTGCGATAGGTAGCAGGTCATCCCATGTACAAGTAAGCTGCTCATCATCCCACTTCGCTTGCAAGTAAGTACGCATATATTCTGACACCCACAGACTATCGAAATGCGCTGCCAAATCACGGCACAGGGTTGTTTTCCCCGTACTTTCTGCGCCCAAAACTGCGACAGTAATGACAGATTCAGGCGTATGCTGTTCGAGGTTGTACACGGTAGCGTCGTTGCCATTCATAATAGGCCCAGATTGCAATGAGAGTGAAGACTACATATTGTAGCGCGGTAAAAGTAAAGCCTTTATAAAAGTATAGTGGTACTGATATCGCATTAGCAATGATCCATAGTATCCAATGCTCAATTTTGCGCCGTGCCATAAGCCACATGGCCATCAAAAACAGAGCCGTGGTGAGCATGTCAGTATAGTCCACCCAAGTGAATAAATGTACACCAAGAACGGCACCATCAAAACTAAAGCCGTTATTAATCACCGGACGGAAATAGTATATCAGCGCCACAAAAGACATGGTTGCTATTGCCAAAGCAGACAAGATAGGTACATCGCCTGCATGCAAATGCTCAATACGGACGTTGTTTGACTCATGTGTCTCTATAGGCTGATTCTTTTTGTTCTTTGACCAGTTAATCCAACCATATAAACTCATCACCGTATAGTAAGCATTGATGAACATATCGCCAAACAGCTGCCATTTCCATAGTAAATATACAAATATCGCAGTGCTGATTAAGCCAATTGGAAAGACTAAGATATTGGTTCTGCTGGCAAGCAAGACACTTGCCACACCAAAAACCACGGCAATCAACTCTAAGACGATAAATGTCGTGGAGTAATCCGCATATTGACCAAATAACCAAGTAAGAAGTTCTGCCATTAGTATTCCTAAAGATGAGCGTGTATCGATGTGTTTGGGTGGTTATACAGAGCAAAATGGCGCTAATTATAACGTAGCTATCAAAGAATGACGTGAGTCTTTGCTTATTTATCGCCAGAAACAGATTATTTGTAACAAAGCATTAGAAAAAATTTAATATTCAGGCATAATAAACACACTGATTTTAAGTTTACAGTTATTCACTGAATTTGAATGGCTATTATTTTCCACTTTTATGCTTATTCCAAGCACCACAGTAGTAGACAAGGAAGCGTATCATGACGACTTGTATCACAGGCACTGGTCTTTATATTCCACCTTACAGTATTAGTAACGAAGAGCTAGTTGAGTCATTTAACCAGTATGTTGAAAACTATAATACCGAACATGCTGAAGAGATAGCTGCAGAGACAATGACGGCACTTGAGCCTTCTTCAGCTGCTTTCATCGAAAAAGTATCTGGTATCAAATCACGTTATGTGATGGAAAAAGACGGTATTTTAGACCCTGAAATCATGGCACCAGTCATTGCCTATCGTAACTTAGGTGAAGAGCTGTCTGTGATGGCAGAAATGGGCGCGGCTGCGTTAAAAGACGCATTGGCTGATGCTGGACTTGAGGCCAACGATCTAGATGGTATTATCCTTGCTTGCTCAAACTTCCAGCGCACTTATCCTGCGGTTGCTATTGAAATCCAAAATGCCATTGGTATGGTTGGCGGCTTCGCTTATGATATGAACGTTGCGTGTAGTGCGGCAACGTTTGGCCTATCACAAGCGCATGGTTCTATCATCTCTGGTCTTGCCAAACGTGTGGCTGTGGTCAATGTCGAGATTACCTCGGCGCATCTAAACTGGCGCAATCGTGACAGCCACTTTATTTTTGGTGATGTAGCAACGGCGACTATTGTTGAAGAATTAGACACGCCAAAGGGTTATGAGATTCTAAACGCTAAGCTATTTACTCAGTTTTCGACCAACATCAAAAACGAATATGGCTTTATGGATCGCTCAGAGTATCTAGCCGCGCAAACGGAGATGTATCCAGACATCAAAGCGCCGGTCACTGATAAACTGTTTTTGCAAAATGGTCGCAAAGTATTCCGTGAAGTTTGTCCAAAGGTGTCTGAAGTTATCACTGAGCATCTGCAAGAAAATGATATACCGACCTCTGATGTTAAGATGATGTGGCTACATCAAGCTAATGCCAACATGATAGATTTGATTTTACGCACTGTCATCGGTAAAGATGCTGACAAATCAATCGCACCAAGCGTGATTGCTGAATTTGCCAATACCAGCTCAGCGAGCCCAATGATTGTATTCCATCGCTATAAGGATGAGCTAGCGTCAGGTGATCTAGGTGTTATTTGCTCATTTGGTGCCGGTTATTCTATTGGCTCAGTATTGGTTCGTAAAGTCTAACGTTTTAATACGATGTTTTTGATAGATAAAAATAGCTAAGAGTCTTCTTAGCTATTTTTTTGTCTACTAATGGTATCAGAACCAAGTATCTTTATTTAAGAATAAGTAGAGATATTTGAGAGTATAGTGACAAGATTGCTGCGAATATTGAGAAGAATGCTTAGAGGTTTTAATTTACCCCAAAAAATTTGCTATAATCACGAGCTTATTCCTCTTATCCAATTAAAAGTCCTTTTATGAAAGAATCCTTACGCCTGCGTTTAGACCAGATGGTAGACCGTTATGAAGAGGTCACCGCCTTGTTATCAGATCCTAGTGTCATCAGTGATAATAATAAATTTCGCGAATTGTCTGTCGAGCACAGCGACTTGATGGACATCACGACCTTATGGCAGAACTATCTGAATGCAGAAACGGATCAAGCCGATGCAGAAGCGATGCTAGCTGACGCGACAGATCCTGACATGAAAGAGATGATGCTCGATGAGATTGAAACGGCACGTGATACCATTGTAGAGATGGAAGAAGCGCTTAATGTCATGATGCTACCAAAAGATCCTAACGATAAGGTGCCAGCATTCTTGGAGATTCGTGCTGGGACGGGCGGTGATGAAGCAGCGATTTTCTCTGGTGATTTGTTCCGCATGTATCAAAAATACGCGCAAACCCAGGGCTGGACTGTTGAAGTTCTATCCGCGAACGAAGGTGAACACGGCGGTTATAAAGAAATCATTACTCGCGTATCGGGTAATAGCGTCTATGGACGTTTAAAGTTTGAGTCTGGCGCTCACCGTGTACAGCGTGTCCCTGAGACCGAAAGTCAAGGTCGCGTGCATACGTCAGCTTGTACGGTTGCAGTCATGCCAGAAGTTGAAATCGATGATACCGTTGATATCAATCCTGCGGATATTAAGATGGACACCTTTCGCTCAAGTGGCGCGGGTGGTCAGCACGTTAACACCACTGACTCAGCCGTACGTTTGACGCATATTCCCACGGGTACTGTGGTAGAGTGTCAACAAGAGCGTAGCCAGCACAAAAACCGTGCACATGCGATGAAAATGCTGGTCTCTAAAATCCAGCAAGCCAAAGTACAAGCGCAGGTCGATGTAGCGGACTCTATACGCCGTGACTTGGTCGGTAGTGGCGACCGCTCAGAGCGTATTCGCACCTATAATTTCCCGCAAGGGCGCATGACCGATCATCGTATCAACCTTACCTTATACAAGCTTGACTCCATCATGGAAGGTGACTTGGATGAGATTCTTGATGCACTGTTACGTGAGCATCAGGCTGACTTGATGGCCAGCATCGGCGGCGAAATGTAAGCCATAGCGGTGAACTATGCGAGTGAGGTTAAGAAGGGGTATAGCGATTAGCGTTGCCATATTCCCAAATTGGGAATATAATTGGATACTATACACTAAGTCATATGAGAGTTATTGCCAAAAGCAGTTTACGTAAATTCTGGGAACAGCCTAACAATGGTGATGCAAAAGGTCAGCTAGAAGCTTGGCATGATTTTGCACTAAAAGCCAGTTGGCAATCGCCGCAAGATATCAAAAACGATTTTAAGAATGCGAGTATTTGCGCTAATAATAGAGTCGTTTTTAATATTGCAGGCAATAAATACCGATTGGTGGTTGAGATGCAGTATCAGGCTGGTATTGCTTGGGTCAAGTTCATCGGTACTCATAGTGAATACGATAAAATTGATGTGGAGGTTGTCAATGAATATTAAACCAATTCGTAATGATCAAGATCTAGCACATGCATTTGCTCAGCTACAAGCTGTGTTTCAAGCTGATGAGGGTACACCTGAGGCTGACGAGCGTGAAGTGCTAGTAACCTTAATTGAAGCTTACGAAAACAAATATTATCCTATCGAACATGCCGAAGCTGTCGATGCTATTATTTTTCAGATGGAAAATCTAAATTTAAGTAGAAAGGATTTGACACCTTATTTGGGATCGGCAAGTAAAGTATCTGAAGTATTAAATCGTAAACGCCGATTGAGTTTGCCAATGATAAGAAAACTACATGAAGGGCTGCACATTCCTTATGAAAGTCTTATTCACTAGGTCTCCTCTATTTGAGATACTATTGTTTTGAGTATCAAATATTAACTAAAGATAGTTTACGGCTATCGTATTATGAGAGTTTTATGTCAACAAATAACCAAGACCAAACCCAAGCGCCAGAAGACACCAATGAACTGATCGCGCAACTTCAAGCCAAGCTAGATGATATCACTGCCTCAGATAAACAGCCGTACCCAAACACCTTTAAACGCACCCATTATGCAAAAGATTTGCAAACGGCTTTTGATGGTGTGTCAAAACAAGAAATTGAAGAAAAAGCGGCGAATGGTGACAAAACACAGGTCAATGTGGCGGGCCGTGTCATGTTAAACCGTGGCTCATTCATCGTTATCCAAGACATGACAGGTCGCATCCAATTATATGTGGCACGTAAAGAGCTTGATGAGGAAACGCGTGCAAGCATCAAATCTTTGGATTTAGGTGATATTGTTGGTGTGTCAGGCTATATTGGTCGCTCAGGTAAAGGCGATTTATATGTGCATATTGAAGAGATTACGCTGTTGACTAAGACCCTACGTCCGATGCCAAATAAGTTCCATGGCCTAGCAGATGTAGAAGCGCGCTATCGCAACCGTCATCTTGATTTGATGACCAATGAGACGACTCGCGATACCTTTATGGTTCGCAGTCAGATCGTCAGCGGCATTCGTCAGTTTATGCTGAATGAGCGTTTTATGGAAGTTGAAACGCCAATGATGCATCCCATTCCAGGTGGCGCGGTGGCTCGTCCATTTGAGACACATCATAATGCTTTGGATATGCCATTATACTTGCGTATCGCGCCTGAGCTTTATCTCAAGCGTTTAGTCGTTGGTGGGTTTGAGCGAGTATTTGAGATTAACCGTAGCTTCCGTAACGAAGGGGTCTCAACCCGACACAACCCTGAATTTACCATGATTGAGTTTTATCAAGCCTATGCTGATTATCATGATTTGATGGACTTGACTGAGCGCATGTTTAATCAGCTAGCGATAGATGTCTTGGGTACGACAGAGATTACCTATCAAGAAGAAGCCATCAGCCTAAAAGCGCCATTTGCTCGTCTATCCATGTCTGACGCCATTGCAAAATATGCCAAAGACTTTGATATGTCACGTATCGACGATCGTGACTATCTGGCACAATACGCCTCAGTGACCCTTAAACAGCAGGTCAAAGAGGTGTTCGGTGTGGGCAAGCTCAAAACCATCATCTTTGAAGAAACGGCTGAGCATCAATTACGTCAACCAACGTTTATTACTGAATATCCAGCTGAAACGTCACCATTGGCACGCCGTAATGATGACAATCCTGAGATTACCGATCGTTTTGAGTTGTTTATTGGTGGTCGCGAGTTGGCGAATGGTTTTAGCGAGCTTAATGATCCAGCGGATCAAGCTGAGCGCTTCCGTGGTCAGGTTGCCGAAAAAGATGCAGGCGATGATGAAGCCATGCACTTTGATGAAGAATATATCGAAGCATTGTCTTACGGTCTGCCGCCAACCGCTGGTGAAGGTATTGGTATCGACCGCCTTGTGATGCTATTTACTGACTCTGCCAGTATCCGTGATGTGATTTTATTCCCACACATGCGCCGCAAACACGATTAATGATGAATGAGTCGTTAACCAAAGCCGCTTATTAAGCGCGGCTGAGTCATAATCAAATCAGCAAGAAGCCAGACGAATGCGCTGGCTTTTTGCTATAATGAATACCGAAAAATCGTATTAAAAATAAGAATATTAATTACTTGGCACAATGGATAGCTATGTCGCAGCAATATCAAGTTTTAGCTCGCAAATATCGACCCAAAAACTTTCATGAGTTGATTGGGCAGACGCATGTCTCGCAAGCGCTGATTAATGCAATTGATTATAATCGCTTGCATCATGCGTATCTGTTTACTGGTACCCGAGGTGTGGGTAAGACGACGATTGCGCGTATTTTATCTAAATGCTTGAACTGTGATACGGGTATTACTAGCACGCCGTGCGGTGTTTGTGATAATTGTGTGGCGATTGATCAGGGACGTTTTATTGATCTTATTGAGATTGATGCCGCCTCTCGTACCAAGGTCGAGGACACGCGTGAGCTGCTTGACAATGTGCCTTATGCGCCAAGCCAAGGGCGATATAAGGTGTACCTCATTGATGAGGTGCATATGCTGTCGACCCACAGCTTCAATGCACTCCTCAAAACGTTAGAAGAGCCACCTGAGCATGTAAAGTTTTTGCTAGCGACCACTGATCCACAAAAATTACCGATTACGATTATTTCGCGCTGCTTGCAGTTCGTATTGCGTCCATTACCACAAACATTACTTAGCGAGCATCTAGCAAATATTTTAACCCAAGAGCAGGTTGGGTATACTCAGCCTGCCATTTGGCAACTGGCAAGTGCGGCTAAAGGCTCTGTGCGTGATGCATTGTCACTGACAGACCAGGCCATTGCATTTGGTCAAGGGTCACTTGATGATGCCACTGTCAATGCAATGCTTGGTCTTATTGACTCTGCCGACTTGGTACGATTGATCACAGATATTTATAACCATGACAAAACCGCTGTTGCCGCGCATATTGAGCAAATGCGCGCGCAAATGGTTGATGCAACGAGTATGTTTGATGGGCTTGCTGAGCTACTCCATCAATTGGCATTGACCCAACTGTTGCCTGAGGTCGCTCTCAATGTCAATGAGGCGCAAGCCAAAAACATCTATACACTTGCCCAACATATTAGCCCTGATGTGCTACAGCTATACTATGAAATTGTTGTACAAGCACGTGAAGGCGTCAAGCTTGCTAGTACGCCGATGCAAGCGCTTGAGATGTGCATTTTGCGACTGCTGGCGTTTCGCCCTTTGCCTGTCGATGAAGTGTTGACTGATAACTATGGCAATAATATGGCCTCTATCGCAGCAGCAGAGTCGGTTCCAAATGCTATGACGCATGAAGCCTCAGCCCCATTAGAGGCTTACGATGTTGACTACCATCCACAGCCTCTAGATGAGCCTCAAAGCACTATTGATGATAATGATGTGACACTGTCAGCGGCTACTGGCCCTGAGCCAATTGTTGAGCCTGAACCAATTGTTGAGCCTGAACCAATTGTTGAGCCTGAACCAATTGTTGAGCCTGAACCAATTGTTGAGCCTGAACCAATTGTTGAGCCTGAACCAATTGTTGAGCCTGAACCAATTGTTGAGCCTGAACCAATTGTTGAGCCTGAACCAATTGTTGAGCCTGAACCAATTGTTGAGCCTGAACCAATTGTTGAGCCTGAACCAATTGTTGAGCCTGAACCAATTGTTGAGCCTGAACCAATTGTTGAGCCTGAACCAATTGTTGAGCCTGAACCAATTGTTGAGCCTGACGCAAATGATTCTCAGTTAGCAGTACCATCAGATGAAGATCCTCGTACTTTATTACGCTGCGCCCCTCAAGAGCTGACAGGGGAGTGGAACTCGGAAAAATGGGATTACTGGCTACAGACAGCTCGTGAGGCAGAAGTGTTGGCACAGGACGAGCTGGCACTTGCCCGTCAAGGTACGATGGTAGGTCAATGTAATGGCACAGCCACTTTTTTGACCAGTGTCGATAGTAGACATTTACAAGCGACTTTCCAGCAGTTAGCTGCTAAGCTGCAGCAACAGTTCACAAGTGCAGAGATTGATTTAAAAATTGATAGTAGTATTATGCAAAGCGATAACAAAACACCAGAGCGTCGCCAGCAAAAACGTTTGGAGCAAGCCAAAACGGTTGCTGAGATGAAGTTGCGACATACACCCGTCATGCAATATTTGACTGAGCGCGGTGAAGGAAAAATGGGTAAGGTACAGCTATATTAAGTTTCAAAAAAAGCTGTTATTAACATCATTTAAAAATATAGATATGTTTTAGCAATGGTTTTATATAAAATATCAAGGTGATATTGTGCTATCGCCTTGATATTTTTTTGTTTTTTTTGAATAAGCAATTTGCCTTCTTAAAAAATGAAAAATATTTAATAACGATAATATAAATTAAAATTCGTTATAATGGTTAAGTTATATTAAAAACTGAAATGAAGTTTAGGTGAGAATATGTTGGATAATTTACGCGGTATGGCTGTGTTCGCCAGTGTGGTCGGACACGGCTCTTTTAGTGGTTCTGCTCGCGAGCTTGGTATTACTACTAGTGCAGTCAGTCAGCAAATTCGTTCACTAGAGAATGAGCTTGGCGTTGTGCTATTGCATCGCTCGACTCGTAAGCTCAGCTTAACGGAAGCTGGTGAGAGCTTTTATGAGTCGGCAAAAGATGTGGTCAGCGCGGCTGAGCAAGGTCGAATCAAAGTTAATCAATTGCGTGATGAGCTAGCAGGTAGTCTACGGGTGTCGACGACGCCTGAGCTTGGCGTAAATCATATATTGCCAGCGCTTTCTACATGGATGGCTGCGCATGATGATCTGAGTGTCACTTATCTCGCAGACAATCATTATATCGATATGATTGATGAACGTATCGACATCGCGATTCGCATGAGTCCATCGATTAATGACTCGAGTCTAAGTAGCTATCCGCTCACCGATGTGCGCCAGTTACTCGTGGCTTCACCCCAATATCTGCGTCAGCATCCTAAGATTAATACACCAAAAGATTTGGCTGATCATCAATTAATTTGTATTGAAATCATGAAAGATGCCAATCAGATTGATATGATTCAGACAGAGACCAACAAAAAAACGCGTGTAAAAATGAACTCACGTATCTACACCAACAATGTCTTCATGGCGACAACCTTAGCTAAAGAAGGTCATGGCTTGGTGAGAATGATGGAAATGGACATCAAAAAAGAGCTTGAGAGTGGAGAGTTGGTAGAGGTATTGACTGGTTATCAGTTGCCGAGCTTTGTACTATATGCCGTTACCTTAAACCGCGACCAACAACCAGCTAAAATCACTCGTTGCCTAGAAGTACTGAAGAAATATTTTCATGCAAACTAAGTGTTATGCAGACTAAATATTGGTTGTTTCAATAATCGGTCAGCAAAAAGCCTATGGATAGAGTTGTCCATAGGCTTTTTTATTACATGCTACATATTCAAGCAAGCTTTAGAATGTTGGCTTTAATAAGTTGATCAATCGTTCAGCGACTTGTGTGCTTTCATCACGGCTCATATTGAGCGGTGGTAGCAAACGTACCACATGGCCACCTGTCACATTGATGATAAGTTTTTGCTCGTCACGGGCACGATCTACCAATTGGCTACAATCCATGTCTTCAGGTAGCGCAATACCAATCATCATACCAGCACCGCGGCTACTTACGCCGTGTTGTCCTAGTGCATTGACGAGACTTTCTCGGATAAACAATCCTTCCGTCACCGCATTCTCCATGATGTCGCTATTTGCAAGTACATCGTACACGCTATGTACCACGCGACTGGCTAATGGCGTACCACCGTAAGTAGAGCCATGACTCCCTGCACCAAATAATCCATTGGCACGCCCACGTACCATACAAGCGCCGACTGGAAATCCATTTCCCAAGCCTTTGGCAGTCGTCAATACATCAGGGCGCGCATTGCTATGCTGATAGGCAAAATATTTACCAGTACGACCATTGCCGGTTTGCACCTCATCAAGCATGAATAACCAGTTATAAGCATCACACTCTGCTTGTAGCTCTTCTAAATAGGTAAAGCCATTGGCCGCAGTATTAAGACCACCTTCACCTTGGATCGGCTCTACAAAAATGGCGCAGATGTCCTCATGGTCTAACGCCGCTTGCTTTATCGCGGCAATGTCACCAAATGGCACACGGATAAAGTCGTCATCTAGAGTATAAAACCCTTCGCGGGCTTTTGGGTTAGCAGTGGCCGATAGTGATAGTAATGTACGGCCGTGGAATGACTGCTCCATCACGATGACTTTTGGGCGTGCAAAGCCTTGTTGCGACGCATACAGGCGTGCAAGCTTTAGTGCCGCTTCATTTGCTTCAGCGCCACTATTGGCAAAAAACACACTATCCATTTGAGCTGACGTACATAGTTTCTCTCCTGCGCGCTCTTGCCAGTCGATACCGAACAGATTGCTGGTATGAACCAAGGTCGCTGCCTGCTGTTGAATAG
Source organism: Psychrobacter pacificensis (assembly GCF_018336615.1). Classification (NCBI taxonomy): domain Bacteria; kingdom Pseudomonadati; phylum Pseudomonadota; class Gammaproteobacteria; order Moraxellales; family Moraxellaceae; genus Psychrobacter; species Psychrobacter pacificensis. Next base: position 1,513,986 of record NZ_CP048752.1, read on the forward strand.
CGTCGGTCACTTGTGGATGGCAATGTCCTAATCCACATACCGCGATACCAGTTAAGGCATCTAAGTATGGCGTATCGTCTTTTGTATAGAGCCAACTGCCTGCACCGCGGGTAAAGCTGATCGGTTGACGATTATAAGTGGGCATTAGGTAAGTAGCAGACATGTAAAACATCCTTGGTATAATAAATTGAGTAAAGAGGTAGGTTATAGCTCGTCAGAAAAAGGTGTGGTTTCTGCAGGTAACGTGTATTCTTCATTTGCCCAAGCACCTAAGTCGATCAGCTTACAGCGACCACTACAAAATGGCTTATATTTGTTGTCTTGCCAAGCAGTTTGAGTGCCACAACGTGGGCAAGGGTAGGTTTTGGGTGCAGTGTTGGTATTAGAGTCAGTCATAATAAAGGTGGGAGTATCCTTGATGTTATTAGTATCATTTGCGCACGATAGTTATTTATTATCATATAAATTGTGATGAATTGAGGAGTACTAGTTGTCGTTATATTACTATTCAATTAGATTGGCTATATAATAGCATGGGGCAGAATAATGACAAAAGACAAATGCTTTAAGGATAGTAGATGATAGACAATATCGAGTTCACACATCAGCAAGCGCGTGCCTTTCAACCACAACGACTCTCCGCACCGCGCGACTTTATGATTCCAAAAATCATCAGTGATAATAAAGACGAAAAGCCGTTAATCTTGGAGATTGGAGCAGGGAAGGGCAAGCATGCACTTAGCTTTGCCCTGCAAAATCCTGATAAGCATTTGATCGCCATTGAGCGCACACGCAATAAGTTTGATGCTTTCTCAAAGCTGGCTACACTGCAAGACCTATCGAACCTAGATGCGATCCATGCAGATGCGATTGCTTGGACGGTGCATGCGCTAAAACCCAATAGTGTGGCTAAAATATTTATTCTTTATCCCAATCCTGAACAGCATAATCCCAATCAGCAATGGCTAAATATGCCCTTTTTTGAGTTTCTACTATCTCGCTTGCAAGTAGGGGGAGAGATAATACTGGCCACCAATATTCAATCTTATATGGACAATGCAGAGCATCAAGCAGCTAAGCTTTGGTGCCTACCAAATAATCGCTACCGAGTGCCTGTCGACAGCCAGCGTACGCATTTTGAAGTGAAGTACCTAGCGCGGCAGGAGGTATGCTGGGAGTTAAGCATCCGTAAGCCAAAATGGTATAAAACCCGGTTTGATAATTGGCAAGCTTAATAATAGGCGAAAAATAGCCTAAGCAGAAAAATATAAATCAGAAAAGCCATCACTAAAGGACGGCCAAAATTTCGCACTACTAAAAACTATAAATAAGGTTTGACCAAGGTATTAGGGTTGGTATGTGCGTCAAGCACTGTTAAAAAAGTATATGCACCAATAAATTTGCGGCTAATAAACATAAATTCTTTTGGAGGAAGGTTAAATTCAAAAGATTGCATCGCACGAGTAGCTTTAGTGGATAAGCGTGAATGCAATTTGCTATTGGCCCAAATATAGCGATTTTGCTCATCCAAACAATCTGTAGGGATGTCATCGTTTTTCTCAGGATCACTGAATGGCTCGGTAGCCAATAGGAACAATGAGGCAATATCAGAGCGTACTTTATCACTCATACTATCGAAGAAATCATAACCCGTCATCGCTAGAGTCATTGCCTGATGGTTGTGGTGATATCCTGCCCTCAATAGTCCACGGGCAATCGTAAGCAAATTACTATCAAATTGACGAATTGCACCAAAATCTAGCAAAACAAGTTTATCAATATCGTCTGTACTTTCACTAACTCGAACTAAATAGTTACCAAAATTAGGATCCGTCTGCATTTCACCCCAGACAAAAATCTCTTGCATCATAATTTCGATGGCAGCTTGACCAATTGCACTGCGGCGCTCGTGAGGCAATAGCTGTAGTGCTTCAGACACGACAGTGATACCTGGCTCATATGACATACATAGCAGACGTTTTTTTGAATAATTACGATTAATTTTAGGCACGATATAACGTGGATCATTGCTTAAACGATCGTAGAAACGCTCTGTTGTTGCTGCTTCTGCTTCATAATCGACTTCATGGTGGAGTAGGTCCCGTATTTCCTCAAACCAAGCATCGAGAGCGCGCGTTTGGGGGACGATGTTACTTACCTTTAGTAGTCGCTTAAATAGGGCAAGATCAGAGTTGATGGCATCGGCCACCCCCGGATACTGAATTTTCAACACGACTTGTTCACCAGTTGCTAATACTGTCGCCCGATGGACTTGGGCAAGAGAAGCCGTTCCAATAGGAACAGGGTCAACATCGAGCTCATTTAGTTTTTCACCCAATAGCTGGCGCAATGTTTGCTCAATTGTCGGCCAGGTAAGCGTCGCCGTATCATCATTGAGCGTTTGCAAGGCACGCGTAATCTCTGGTGGCAATATATGTTCACCATAGATGGCTAGCATTTGACCAATTTTGACAACTGAACCTTTCAATTTACCAAGCTCTGATGCCAGATAACTCGCTTGAGCTTCCATAAATGCTTGGTTACGTGCGGTCCGTGCTTCTTTATTCAAAAACATGCCAGACACACTATTACCCGCCCAACGACGACCAATATTTAAGGAGGTTTTAGCAATCGACATGCGGCGATCAAACCCTGAGGTTTTTAGACTATCGATTGATTGCTTATTGTTAGAAGGTTTAGACGTATCATTTGCCATAAATATAATCATTCATCCAGTTGGTATTGATTTGCGGGTTCGAGACCTACAATACAAGGGAGATGTGATGCACGGGTATAAAATTGTATCATATAAAGTGCATGGGTTTTATGAGCGCACACAGGCTGTTGATAGTTACTTTGTAAGTCAAAATAATTGCGTGATATTTTACCGATTTAATGTTGAGAGTTGTGCTCATGTCTGGTCTATCATTAAGCCGCCATCTCATTTTTTATGAGCATTTCATCAAAAATAGACCTAAAAATGACTGTCAAAAAATAAGACCTAGCATGCATGATGCTAGGTCAAATAATGTATAGCGTATCAGTCATATTTGCTTAATCAGACATATGGAGTGAAAAACTCACGTTATCTGACAAGGATTAACTCATCAAGCATTTTCACGAGCAATGGCATGATGCCCGATATCACGGCGATATTGCGCACCATCAAAGCTAATCGCAGCAGTGACTGCTAGTGCTGCTTGCTGAGCTTCAGAAATATTATTTGCTAAAGCAGTCACGCACAATACACGACCACCGTTAGTCACAACTTCGTTCTCATTGTCATTCGAGAATGCCGTACCAGCATGAAATACTTTAACAGCATTATCGTTCGTAGTGTCCAGCTCTGGCAAGCCAGCAATCACATCGCCTTTCGATGATGTTTCAGGATAGCCTTTCGATGCAACTACGATACCTAGAGCAGGGCGGTTGTCCCATTTGGCTTCGCTAGGCAGTTGACCTGCCAACCCTTGTGCAACCAAGTCTACCATTGATGACTGCAGGCGCATCAAAATAGGCTGCGTCTCTGGATCACCAAAGCGGCAATTGAATTCAATGACATAAGGATCGCCTGCTTTATCAATCATAAGACCAGCATATAAAAATCCAGTATAAGGGTGTCCTGCGTCTTTCATCGCATCGACGACTGGCTGAATGACTTGTGACATCACTTTGTCATGAACGTCTTTGGTCACGACTGGCGCAGGTGAATAAGCACCCATACCGCCAGTGTTGGGACCCGTATCCCCTTCAAAAGCACGTTTGTGATCTTGGCTGGTCGCCATTGGCAAGATATTGTCACCATCAATCATGCAAATAAAGCTGGCTTCTTCACCTTGCAAGAACTGCTCGATGACCACACGACTACCAGCATCACCGAATTTGTTGTCCGCTAGCATATCGTCAATCGCTTCATGCGCTTGCTCAATAGTCTCAGCAACAATGACGCCTTTACCAGCAGCAAGCCCGTCAGCTTTGATAACAATAGGCGCGCCTTGCTCATCAACGTAAGCTTTGGCAGCAGTAGCGTCTGTAAATCCTTGATAAGCAGCCGTTGGAATATTGTTTTGTTCCATGAATTCTTTAGCAAAGGTTTTCGAACCTTCTAATTGAGCGCAGTAGGCTGTTGGACCCCATGCTTTGATACCAGCATCACGGCACGCATCAACGATACCAGTGACCAAAGGTGCTTCTGGTCCGACGATGACCATGTCAATATCATTGTTTTGGCAAAATTCGATAACAGCGCTGTGCTCACTGGCATCAGTAGACGTTAAGACAACGTTTTGGCATTTAGGTTCAAGGGCCGTGCCAGCATTACCAGGAGCGATATAGACATTTTCGACATTGTCATCTTTTGCACACTGCCATGCCAGCGCGTGTTCACGACCACCTGAACCAATCACCAAAATATTCATCATACCTCTTGCCCTTAGCATTAAAGTTAATAATGAGCTATTCGTACGCTCGTAGATATATCGGCATATTCTAACAAAAAAACAGTATTGATTACTATGAGTATCCACTTGCCAGCACCTAATCTCGAATGCTAATGCTATGGCATTGAACATCATTGTCTCATTAGCAAAGGTTATCGACATGTCGTTGATTCATGAAATGATGTTGTACGCTTTAGCTCGCGCCGCAGGTGCGTTAAACTTCACTATATTGATGGCATTGAATCCTGATGGCTACATATTCATAAAAATAAGAGTAAAAAAGGAGAAAGTCTTTAGACGTCATAATAAAAGAATAAGTCGCGTGACTGGATATATTGCCATTGCATCACAAGTTATAGTCGAACCACTATTAAAGTGTTACAGCGTTAGACTCGTTTAGCCTACTACCGTAGTACTTGCACTCGTCTGCCTTATACCACTTTTAATATTGATTGACTATATAAAGCCCTATATGCAATGACGGTAATTAACACAGATTGATAAACATAAATAGATAAACCAAACCTATAAAAAGGACGAAGGACAATGCCAAACTCCCTCAGTATCGCAAAAGAGCGCATTAGCCAGATAAGCGATATTGCTACCAGTTATGTACAAAAAGACAAATCGCTATTTGATCATTTTATCCATAGCTACTATGAGCCGCTGCATCAAGAAACTGCAGAGGCGATCAGTAATGCTGATTTGGCGGGCATGGCGCTACATCACTTTACATTGCTCAAAGCCTATGATTGCAGCAAACCACAACTGGCAGTATTGAATCCCTTAGCAGAAGAGCAGCACTTTCATAGCTCGCACACGGTCATTCAGATCGTGGCATATGATAGACCATTTTTAGTCGATACGATCTTGATGAGCCTTGAAGCTGAAGGTATCGATGTGCATCGTACTTACAATATCATCGTAAGTGTTAAACGCGATGAGGACGGCCAGATTACTTATGTTGAAGGCGCACATGAAAGTGCCACTTCTCATATGTCGTTGATTCATTGTGAAATTGCGTATCAAGATAATGAAAACTTGGAAGCATTACAACAAATGCTTATGTCTAAAATTGACACGCTTGATACCGTCGTTGGCGACTGGAAACAAATGCGTGCGCAGTTAAATGACATTAAAGCTGAGCTGTCTAGCAAACCACTGCCAGAAGTGTTCTACTCACAACAAGAAATCCAAGCATTTTTAGATTGGATATTAGATGACCACTTTATCTTCTTAGGTTATCGCGAGTACCGCTTAGAAGGCGGTCACGAAATCGAAGTCGCCGAACCTACTAATTTGGATTTATTTGCCATTGGTAATAGCGGTCTTGGTCTATTGCGCGGTTCAGAAGAAGACAAGATATCAGAAAGCTTCAATCAACTGCCTAAAGGGCTAAAACAATTATTAACTGAGCCGCGCGTGTTGATGCTGTCTAAATCAAGCCGTGTATCTCCGATACATCGCTCGGTATATATGGACTTTTTGGGTATCCATAAGTTCGATGATAATGGTAAATTGATTGGTGAGTATCGCTTTATCGGTTTGCTGACATCGCAAGCGTATCAGCTTACCGTACAGCAAATACCGCTACTACGCGAAAAGGCCAACCAGATTATGGCCATGGCAGAATTGCCACGTGATGGTCATGCTCATCATAAATTGATGCATGTGATTAATACCTTGCCACGTGATGATCTGTTCCAAGCCAGCGTCGAAGAGCTGTACCCAATTGTCTCAGGTATTAGCCAATTACAAGACAAAAAGAGCTTACGCTTATTTAGCCGTATCGACCATTACCAACGTTTTGTCTCGTGCTTAGTTTATATTCCACGTGATAAGTTCAACACTGAGCTACGCATCAAAGTACAAAACGTTCTAAAAGATGCTTATAACGGTCTGTCTTCAGGTTTTACCACTGAATTCAATGAATCTGCGCACGCCCGCGTCCATGTCCATGTGCGTACAGTCCCAGGTCAGGTAAATGACGTCAATATCGCGACACTTGAAGCCAAATTGTCAGCACTTATGCAGTCATGGGATGACAATTATCAAAAAATGCTACTCGATAATGTGGGTGAGCAACAAGCCAACGCTTTGACTCGTCGCTTTTTAGACTATATTCCTGCAGCTTACCAAGAGCGTTTTGATGCTCGTACCGCAGTCGAAGATACGAAGCGTCTGGCGGGACTGACCGCAGAAAACCCAATGATTTGGCATTTATACCACTCGACAGGCGATGCACGTAACCAACTTCACCTAAAGCTATACGGTCGCGAGCAGCCTGTTATCTTGTCAAAAGTACTACCAATACTTGAAAACTTTGGTGTATCGGTTATCTCAGCACAAACTTATGAGTTTGATTTGCCAGAGCAGCCTATTTGGATGCAAGAGTACGAGCTGACGCTAGAGCATGTCGATACGGTCAATATGCAAGTCGTGCGTGGTCAGTTCGAAGATAGTCTCAAGCAAATTTGGGCAGGCCGTGTTGAGAGCGATTCGTTCAATGAGTTGGTACTAACGACCAAGCTCGACACTTACGATGTCGTCGTATTACGTGCGCTGTCTCGCTATATGCTACAAGCTCGTGCGCCATTCTCCAGTGCTTATATTCAGCAAACTGTTGTTAAAAACAGTGATATCAGTGTGGCATTGGGTAGCTTGTTCGATGCGCGCATGAACCCTGAATATAGTGATGAGACGCGCCAAGAAAAAACAACGAAAATTCAAGAGAAAATCACTGCTGCGTTAGTAGATGTCGATAGCCTAGACGAAGATCGTATCTTGCGCTGGTACTTAGATTTGATCAATGCGATGGTACGTACCAACTTCTATCAAGTAGATTGCGACGGTCAACGCAAAGATCGTTTGTCGTTTAAGTTCTTGGCAGCAGACATTCCAAATCTGCCCAAGCCAAAGCCCATGTTCGAGATATTTGTCTATTCACCGCGCGTTGAAGCGGTGCATCTACGTGGTGGCAAAGTCGCCCGTGGTGGTTTGCGCTGGTCAGATCGTATGGAAGATTTCCGTACCGAAGTACTTGGCCTTGTCAAAGCACAGATGGTCAAAAATGCCGTCATCGTCCCTGTTGGCTCTAAGGGCGGCTTTATTGTCAAAACCAAAAGCATGGCTGATGGCCGTGAAGCGTTCCAAGCAGAAGGCATTGCCTGCTATCAGACATTCCTACGCGGTATGCTCGATGTGACTGACAATATCGTTGATGGCAACATCGTCCCGCCAGCCAACACAGTACGTCATGATGAAGATGATCCGTACTTGGTTGTCGCAGCGGACAAAGGCACAGCGACTTTCTCTGATATCGCCAATGCGCTCGCAGCAGAGTACAACTTCTGGCTGGATGATGCCTTTGCTTCAGGTGGTTCAGTAGGTTATGACCATAAAGCAATGGGTATTACAGCGCGCGGTGGTTGGGAGTCGGTCAAACGTCACTTCCGTATGCGCGGTATGGATATCCAAAACCGTGATGACTTTACCGTGGTCGGTATTGGTGACATGAGTGGGGATGTATTCGGTAATGGTATGCTGCTCTCAACGCATACTAAGCTCGTTGCTGCCTTTAACCACCTGCATATTTTTATTGATCCTAATCCAGACACGGCGGCCTCATACGCGGAACGCGCACGCTTGTTTGAGCTACCGCGCTCATCATGGGCAGATTATAACGACTCCTTAATCAGTCAAGGTGGTGGGATATTCTCACGCCAAGACAAGACTATCGCTATCAGTCCTGAGATGAAATCGCTCTTTGATATCAGTGCAGACAGCCTTGCACCGAACGATTTGATCAGTGCGTTATTACGTGCGCCTGTCGATCTCATCTGGAATGGTGGTATCGGTACTTATGTCAAAAGTGCAAATGAGACGCATGCCGATGTTGGCGATCGTGCCAATGATTCGCTACGTATCGATGGTAATGAGCTGCGCGCAGCCGTCGTTGGTGAAGGTGGTAACTTAGGTCTAACCCAGCAAGGTCGTATCGAATACGCTCAAACGGGCGGACGCATATATACAGATGCCATCGATAATTCAGGCGGTGTAAACTGCTCGGATCATGAAGTCAATATCAAAATCTTACTTGGCAAAGTGGTCGAGCAAGGCGATATGACGCTGAAGCAGCGTAATGAATTGCTTGAGAGTATGACTGACACCGTAGCAGAATTGGTACTACGTCAGAACTACTTGCAACCACAAGCCATTGAACTGAGTCATATTCGCGCCGCAGCCAATCTAAGCGATCATCAGCGCTTCATCCAAATGTTAGAGAGTGAAGGGCGCCTGGATCGTGCGATTGAGTATCTACCATCAAACGAAGAGATTACGAAGCGTCAAAAAGCAGATACTGGTCTGACCAACCCTGAGCTCGCAGTCGTCTTGGCTTATGGCAAAATGTGGGTCTATGACAGTCTGTTATCATCTGATTTACCAGATGATCCGTACTTCATTAACGAGCTACGTAAGTACTTCCCAGATGAGCTTGCGTCACGCTTTTTTGATGAGATGACTGAGCACCGCTTGCATCGTGAAATCATCAGCACTTACTTGACCAACAGTGTGGTCAACCGCTTAGGTATTGAAGCGCTATTCCGTCTGTTTGAGGAAACCGATCAATCACTAGCGACTATCGTGCGTGGTTATGCGATTAGCCGTGATGTATTCAACGTATCGCGCGCTTGGCAAGCATTGGAAGCATTGGATAACCAAGTTGAAGCAACACTACTTCTGAATCTTGAGCTGCGTCTACGTGATGCGCTTGAGCGCGGTGTGGTCTGGTTCATCAATGCCTTTGGTCAAAACTTGCAAGTTGCTGATATGATTAGCCGCTTTAGCGATAGTGTTGAAAAACTGACTAAGCCAAGTGGTTTTATCGAGCAGCAGTTTGCCCAATATTTGCAAGAAGACACCGAGCGTTTGATGCAAAAAGATCTGTCTGACAACGATGCTACCTTATTTGCGATGCTACCGTATCATGTCGATGCGCTTGATGCTGCATTGCTGGCTGAGCAATATGAGCGTCCTGTTGATGAGATTGCAACCCTATACTTTGAAGCCTATCAAGTGTTGCAGTTAGATTGGATGATGGACAATATTGCCAATTTACCACAGCAAGACTACTGGGATCGCCGTGCACGCCATGCGTTAGTGAACGAGTTGTCACGTAGCTTGCGCCTACTAATGGATGCGGTACTGTCTAAACCAGATGCCAAGCAGGCATTTAGTGAATGGAAAGCAAGACACGTCGATCAGCTTGCAGCAGTCACGACAGAGATGAATAAGTTAGATGAGCTGCATAGCAACGATGAAGAAGGTCAAATTGGTCTGTCAACGCTGTCAGTATTGATGAGTGAGCTGAGTGGTTTAGTCACTAAATAATCAGTTACTCATTAAGAAATAAATATCTGTAAGTTCAAAAAAACCACCGTTCTTAATGTTCGGTGGTCTTTTATTGTCTAAACAAAATCGTTTAATCGAAAGTAGAGTAGAAAGTAGCAAACTGACTAGCTTAAATTACGAGGCTTTTTCACTGACAACTTTGTGACATCCTTGACCACTAATTCGGCTAAAGCCGCCCGAGAGCTTTTCGACCTTAATTTGGGTTAAGATACGATCTTTTAGCGTCTGTACATGGGAGATTACCCCGATTAATTTTCCTTCTTGCTGCAAATTGGTCAGTGTATCTAGCGCAATATCCAAAGACTCTTCATCCAAGGTACCAAAACCTTCATCCAAAAATAGCGAGTCTACGCGAATATTTTGGCTGGCCATTTGTGATAGTCCTAGTGCCAGAGCAAGGCTAATAATAAAGCCTTCACCGCCTGAGAGATTTTTGGTACTACGAATCTCACCGCCTTGATAGTCATCCATGACGTTGAGCTCAAGGGGGTTGCCATCATCACGAACCAGCAGGTAGCGATTGCTCATCTTTTGCAGCTGAGTATTTGCATGACTGATCATAATGTCAAAGGTAAGTCCTTGAGCAAAGGTACGAAACTTCTTTCCACTATTTGAGCCGATCAAATCATTTAACTGTCGCCACACTTGTAACTTATCTTTTTGGGCATTGATGGCATTAATCTGTGCCTGTTGCGTGCTTTTCTTATCCTCATTGTCTCGTAACTGCTGACTGATTGCACCAATTGACTCAATGCAGCTATTAAACTTCTCTTGGACTTGCGCTTGCTGCTGGATAAGCGTTTCTTTATCGTCTGTTGTCAGCGGATTAGCTTGCTTATCTTCTAATGCTTTCTCGGTTTCATTCAATAAGGATTGCGCTTGCTTGAGTGCATAATCAATATGTTCTTGCTGCTGTTTGAGTGCATTACGCTCATCCATAGGCAAGCGCGCCGCCAAAAATTCTGCTTCCGTATCAAAGCTGGAGGAGGCAAGTGCCGTTTGGAACTGGTTTTCTAGAACCTGCACGGTATCAGCTGCTGCTTTGATTTGCTGGGTGATCTGCTCTCGTTGGTCTTTTAGCTGCTTGAGCGTGTATTCAGCACTGTCTAGTTGTCTTTGGGCAACGGACTGATCGGTTTTCGCTTGTTCTAATGCCGCGCGCAAACGCTGCTCTTCTGCATCGGGATCTTTGTCGGCGAAGACATTGATTCTGTGTGTTTGTAGCTGCTCAAGCGCCTTTATTTTTTCAATCACGAGTTGAACCAGACTATCAAGCTCCTGTTGGTCTTTATCCAACTGGGTTTGTTTGGTATCGATCTGTATTTCTAGACCGCCTAGTTCTGTCGCTAGCTTTTGCTGATGCTCTTTATAATTATTAAGCCCATTTTTTATGGTTATAAGCGCTGCGTGCTGCTGACGCAATGTCGTGATATGCGTATGATAATCCGCCTCGTTTAGGATAACTTGGCTATCAATACTTTCCATCAGGGGATGTAAAGTTGACTTCGAGGCGCGTATCTGCGCGATTGCGTTTGACTGAAACGTGCCAGCGGCGTATCTTTCTAAGAGCTGAATGATGTCATTTTTAAGGGTGGTTAATTCAGAGAAATTATCGTGAATGTGTTTATCTGTATTATCTATACTCACGGATGTTATTTTGATATTCGTCTCAATCCCATTAATATCGCTTGCCAGCTTATGCTGCTGTTGTGCTAATGCGCTAATGTCCTCGCGCATGGTAGCGAGCTTCTCGCCAAGCCTCTGATAATTGGACAGCGTGCCTCTAAGTGATGCTTTACGTTCGGTCAATTGATGTTGAGTGCTCTTTAACACCGGTATTATATCTACATGTGTCTCAAGTTGCTGCAATGGTTGTATCATTGCCGTGATAAAAGGTGAGTAGTTTTCCTTCAGGACTAAACTCACTGACTGCTTGATATCAGCTGCTAGTTTTTGTGCTTGATCTTGTAGTAGGTTTTTCTGATTTTGCTGTCGCTCAAGCTGCTGCTGTTTGGTTGCTTGATTGATACGATGTACAGATAATCTGTTTTCCAAATCGGATATGGTGGTGTCCAGCTCTATCATTTGTTGCTGAATCTGATCTGCTTCGGTATCTGATATCAAATGCGGGTGGTTTGCGCCATAAGGATGCTCAAGCGATCCGCACAGCGGGCAGGGATGACCGTCTTTTAGATCAGCAATGTGGCTTTCTAGAGTGGCTACTTTTTGTAGTAGATATAACTGTGTTTGTTTGTCTTGCCGCTTGTCTTTAGTGGATTGGATAGTGGATGCTTTATTAGTAATGATATCAGCCAGCACTACCAAATCGTCTTGTATTACTGGTAGCTCAGTGTCTATATCTTTGATCTGTGCGCGAAGCTCATTGAGCTTATCTGCTTTTGACTCTATTTGTTCAAGCTGACGATCGAGGCCATCTATCTGTTCTTGTTCGCTGTGTATCTCAGGTAGAGACTGTCTTTCAATTAATTCGGCTTGCTTTTGTTGTAATTCCTCGATCTGAGCTTGCAGAGCTTTTTCTTTAGCCGCTTGATCCTTTTGTAGTGGATACAAGGTTCTAAGATGGCTTTGATACTGGTCTGTATTGTGTTTTTGGTTGGCCTTGTTGATATTTAAATCAGCATTGTCTTGGAGTAGTGCTTTTAAACTGGTGCAATAACTCTTAAAATTAGCAATATCGCCGTCGATGTCATTTAAGTCATTTGCACCATTAAGATTGCGCGCTATATCTGCTAATTGGGATTTATTTTGTACTGCTTGTTGTTGATGGTGATCAATCTCTAGGCGTAAGCGCTGAGTATGGTCCGATAAAGTATTCTCCCTTTGCTGCGCTTCTTTTAATCCCTGCGTTTGCTGCGTAATGTCGATATCTAGCCTACGCGCTTCTCTAATATTAGGTAAGGTGGATCGCAGCGCCTCATCAGCGGCTTGTACGCGAGTTTTTACGGTATCTAGCAGCACGTTCGCTTGGTGTAAGTTATTCTGTGTTTGCGGCAGCGTATCGTTAATTCCTTGCTGTTCATTTTGTAAACGTTTTAGATTATTGCGGTCAGAGGCAAGCTTTCCGTATTGACTATCAATCTCCAACGCCTTATTGGCAGCGGTTAAGCGTCTAGCGTCATGGATAAAGTCTTGCTGAGCCTGCTGAGCCTGCGCTAGATCATTTTGATAAGTGTTCAGTTTTTCTTTTGATTCTGTGACGCTATCTAGCCACTTTATTTTTTCGACCAAATCTTGAATTTCTCGCTGCTGCGTACTCTGGGTGCTTTGATATAACTGCAAATCGGCTCTTAATTGACCTTCTTCTTCGGTATCTAAAAGTGCCAAGCCATCTAAACCATATTGCAGTTTACTCAATATCTCTTCTTCAGTGCGTTTTTTATTATGAACATGTGTTGAAATGGTGGCATAAATATCAGTACCTGTAATTTTTTCTAAAATATCGGCACGCTCGTCAGCTTTTGCCTTCAAAAAAGCTGAAAAACTGCCCTGAGCCAGCAATATAGAGCGAGTGAACTGCTGAAAGTCCATCCGAGTCAGTTTAATTATTTTATTTTTGGTATGTTTTAGCGTGCTCTCTAACAGCTCATCTTTTTTTGACGAGTCATCAACGTTTATCTTAGCAATTTCATGAGTGGCGTCTTGCAGATTGCCATCTGCCTTATTATAAGCACGGCGCTGTCCCCAACGGCAGCGGTACTGCTCACCATTTAAATCAATCACGACTTCAGCGAAGCATTCCGCTGTTTGCCGCGTCATTACTTCATTGCTGCTTTTGCTGATACTGTTGATCCTTGGTGTTTCACCATATAGCGCCAGACAAATCGCATCCAATATGGTGGTCTTGCCAGCGCCAGTCTGTCCTGTGATCGCAAAGATACCTTCATTGGTAAAGGCGGTGTCAGCAAAATCAATGTGCCATTCACCTTTGAGAGAATTGAGGTTTTTGAGTCTGAGTTCGATTAGGCGCATGGATATATCTTATTATTAGTGATAGCAGCAACTGCAAAAATTTAGAAAATAGAAATGCGATAATGATTCACACTTATATTATTCTGCCTGTTTGTCCTCATGATGTAAGTGATAAAGTATCTGACCATAGGCATCACGCAACGAGTCTTTTTGTGACTCAGCCACCTCATTAATCGTCAAGCAGCGCTCAAATACTTCCATCTCATTCAAGTCTTGCAAATTCTCCGAGGTTTGCTGTTGGTTAAGCACTTTATTATAAGTGCGGGTGTTCTTAATCTTTAATACCTCACATGTCAGCCCATCTACCATCGCTTGTACTTGCTCACGTAAGTCACTGACAATCTCGTCACCCGTATAAACCACCTCTAACCAAACAGAATCCGTTGGTGTGAGTGATTTTATCGTTTGTGAGATTGTGGTTAGGTCACCAGATATCTGCGCTAGCTGTTGGAACTTTGGAATGGGTAGAGAAACTACCTGCATCTGATTGTGGTCATCATGATGCAAAACTTTGTTAGAAGTAATGGAGTCGTTAGGCTTGGGTTTATGCTGTTTTTGATCGTCAGTGTTCGCTTGAGGAGCCGCTGTTGTTATCTCATGATTATCAGCTGGCGCGTCAAATCCAAATAAGTCATCCATATAGACAGTGGCTTGACTCGCTATTTTCTTAGCAGTCTTTTCTGCTGATTTTTCAACCTTAGTAACCGTATTAGATAGATGAGGTACAACGCTATCAGATGTGATGTTTACTTCTATGATTTCATTATCAACATTAGCTATAGCACCAAACTGTACCAGCAATACCTGTTTTTGCTGTTTTGCCTCCCCAAAGCCCATTGCAATGGGTGAGCCTGAGTAGCGAATACTCTCACGACCGCCAACGCGCTGTGGTACGTGCAAATGCCCAAGGGCGACATAGTCAAAACCCTCATCAAACATATCAGCGGAGATTTTGCCAAGTGAGCCAACATAGAGATCGCGCACGCCGTCATCATCGGTTGTTTTGCCACCAGCGGCGAATAGATGACCTGTGGCAATGATAGGGATATGCCGTTGATGTACCTCGATTAATTTGGCCTGCTGTTCTCTAGCAATCGCTGCTACTTCATCATAGTGGGCGCGAATACCTTTGATAACATTGGCGTCTTTGCTATCCGCAGACTCGCCAGCGCTACTGCTACGTACATCACGGTCGCGCAGGTAGGGTACAGCGGCGATAATGCAATGAGGATTGTTATCATCATCACCTAAGACCAATACCTCATCTTCTAAATCATCACAAGCAGTCCCAATCACATGGACATTCAAAAATTTGAGCACATTGCTTGGCGCATCCAAAAACGTCGGTGAGTCATGATTGCCTGCGACAATGACCACATGCTGACAGCAGGAACGTGAGACTCGCCCCAAAAACTCATAATATAGCGCTTGGGCTTTATTGCTGGGCGTCATGGTATCAAAGATGTCACCTGCGACAATCAATATATCTACTTGCTGTGCGCTAATGGTGTCTTTTAGCCACTGCAAAAATGCCTCAAACTCTTCATAACGCAGACGACCATAAAGCCTGCGCCCCAAGTGCCAATCGGACGTGTGCAATATTTTTAAAGGTCTAACAGAGATATATTTAGAAGCAATAGATAGGGGCATAGTTTGGCTTATCATTAAACGTCAGAACATTAATTAGGTAGCTTTCATTCTAGCAAGAATCGTTGAGATTTTCTCTGTTGCCAAAAGAAAACCCTACCAATAGATAATTGACAGGGTCGCTTTGCGGTACAGGTAATAATAAAACACAGAAGATTAATCGATGATGAGCTGCTCTAGATCGTCCCCTGAATTTGTCGCAAGATTTGCAATCATCGATAGCGCATGAGCTTGTTGATCTATGGGCTGTTTGACTGCTTCACCTCTTGAACCTTCACGTAACCAGTTTTTAGCTATGTCATCGCTGCTTTGGTTGTGCTGCTGATTTTGTAAATTGTACCAAGCCAAATCATGATGCAAGCTGACCACATCGCCCATAATAAGCAGGGCAGGCGTCGGCAGCTGAGCGGTTTCTTGCTGACTGACGATGCTGGCAAGCGTACCTGTTAGGACTTGCTGATTGGGCATACTGGCATTAGAGACAATGGCAATTGGCGTATCAGCACTACGACCAGCGTCAACCAAGCCTTCAGTCAAGCGCGCCAGCGAATGCAGACCCATATAAAAGACCACCGTCTCATCGGTGTTCAAGAAGTTTTTAAAGTTGTTGTTGGGCGTGCCTGCCTTCAAGAATCCTGTCACAAAACGTACGGACTGTGAGTGGTCACGGTGAGTTAAGGGTATGCCAGCATAGCTAGCAGCGGCATTGGCAGCGGTGATCCCTGGTACGACCTGATACGGCACACCATGAGCGCGCAGGCTTTCAATTTCTTCACCGCCACGACCAAAGATAAATGGATCGCCACCTTTTAATCGAACCACACGCCGACCTTCTTTGGCGCTATTGACCAATAACTCATTGATGCCAAGCTGCGCGACAGTATGGTTACTGCGTTTTTTACCGACAAACACTTTGTCTGCATCACGGCGGCAAAGATCCAGCACTTGTGGAGATACCAATGCGTCATAGTAGACAATATCTGCTTGCTGCATCAAACGCAGCGCTTTAAATGTCAAAAGCTCTGGGTCACCAGGGCCTGCGCCAACGATATAGACTTCGCCTACGGGGGGTGATTTTTTTTCTGACTCGTCTGATAGCGTAGGCGTTGTATTTTCCGCAGCATGGGCTTTATCATGAATAGCAGCGGCAGTACTATCTAAATCCGCTTGCAACTGGGCAGCGGCTTCCGTTTCATTACCCGCAAACATCAACTGACTGACTTGACCCTCAAACGCACGCTCCCAAAATTGGCGGCGTCCAGTCAGCGTTGGTATTTTGGACTTTACCTCGCTGCGAAAATCCCCTGCCAGCTTGGCCAGTTTGCCATAGCCTTGCGGGATTAAGGTCTCAAGGCGTGCCCGTAATAGCCGTGCCAATACAGGCGCTTTACCATTTGATGAAATGCCGATGACAATAGGGTTACGATCAATAATGGCTGGAAAGATAAAATCGCACAATGGCGGCGTATCGACCACATTGACCGGGATATTTAGCTCAGTCGCATCTGCGTAAATCTCATGGTTAAGCGTTTCATCGTCAGTCGCGGCAATGATCACGCGAACGCCTGACATATAGGATTTGTGATAGTTTTTTTCAATCAACTCGTGCTTATTGTCACTCAGTAACTCTCGTATTTCGTGGCTGATATTAGGCGCAAGAATCGTAATGCACGCGCCAGCACGGCTGAGCAAGTCCGCTTTACGCAGTGCCACTTCGCCGCCGCCCACGATGAGCACTTTACGGCCTTCTAATTTAAAAAATAGCGGGAAGGTGTTCATAGTGTCACCATATATTGAATTATTTATTGTATAGTCGAACCACTATTAAAGTGTTACAGCGTTAGACTCGTTTAGCCTACTACTGTAGTACTTGCAATCGTCTGCCTTGTACCACTTTTAATATTGATTGACTATAAAAGTAGAAAAGATATAAGGAATGCCGCCATTATGAGGTATCACAGACACACTCTCACCTAATGAATTGGCATTAGTATATTCATTTTTGAAATATTAATTGATATTTTTCTTGCTAATAGGAATAGATTAAATGACTTTCTTAAATCAATAAATTCTCTAATACACGCTAACATATCCCAAAATTAGGGTGTGCTAGCATGTCTTAAGATAATTAATCGTATATCAATAATTCACAATATTTAAAAAGAGTAAGCATACTATGAAACTATAAGACAGAGTGGCGATTATATTTGGTGGCACTTCAGGGTTGGGCGAGGCGACGGCAAAGGCGTTTGCTAATGAAGGTGCTAAAGTCGTCGTCACAGGACGCGATGAGGTGGCGGCGCTATTATTTAGGTCGCAAATAGCTTTAGTAGTTGCAAATATGATCGTCAATCATAAAAAAAAGCCCTCTTTTAAATTAAAGAAAGGGCTTTTTTCATTCAGAAAACACTAAAATTACAGCTGCGTGTGCAGACCACACTCACGGCTTTCTTCTACCTTAGTTGGATCAAAGTAGTCATGCTCGTTTGGTAGGTTGTTTTCTTCTAGATACACATCCAAATCTGCATCGGTTTTTTCAAACAATGGCGCTACTTTCAATACGCCATCTTTTGATAAGCTAAGTACATCAAGACCTTGGCGGAATTCTGTTTGGTCTTTACGAATCGCGTTAAACCATACGTCAGGCTTTAGCTCAGCAAGGGCGCGGCGGAATGGCTCAAGTTTCACTTGTTCAGTGAACTCGCCATGTTGCGGGTTGTCAATGCCTGGGATACCATTCATGGTTGAATCACGGTGTGCAGCGGTTTGTTTTGGGATATACGTCACAACGTTGAGATCAAGATCACGAATCAATTTGTTGGCAAATTGATAGGTCGCATCGGTGTTATAGCCTGAATCTACCCACAATACTGTGATGTCAGGGCGCTGCTTGGCAACCAAATGCAAGATAGCAGACTCATATGGGCGAAAGTTGGTGGTGATGATTGGGTTTTTGGCTTGCGTCAGCGCCCACGCTACAATCTCTTCTGGTGATTTACCTTGCAAATCTTGGTTTGCTTGGTCGATATCTAGGTTTGGGTGTAATTGGCTCATAATATATTCCTTAATAATTGTTAATATAAAAATGGTTCTTTAATATCGAGTTTAGGTTTTTGAGAACATCGGTAATGCTGAAGCGTCTCGACCATCATAGCTACTGGCTAGGGCAGTGAAGGCTTGGCTAATATCAGATTTAGCATCATGCTCATTGAGTACAAAGCTAGTAGCACCAGCGCGCAGCAAATAAGCAATTTGATCACGACCAAACGCGCCTGCCATACGAATATCACCTTCATAACCAAGCTGACGCAGGGTCTGTGCAAAACTAAAACCGCGACCGTCCGCAAAACTTGGGACATGAATGACGATCAAGTCTTGCGTCAATAAAAAGTCTTTTACATCAGGCAGATCATCAGCATCGGTGTTGGACGTGATCCACACACCCAATCGGCTGCTGTGCTGCTTGAGGATATCCAATACTTGCGCGAGCAAACCGTTTGCCAGTTTTCCATCAGCATTTAATAAATCTGCTAATGGGACAAGTACATCAACTTTTTCTTGTTTGTGTAACAGCTCAAGTAAGGTCAGGTTTGATAACGCGATACCGTCAGGCAGCTGCGCTGTCACTAGCGCTTGCCAAGTATCTTCGCCACTGATGTCTGCGCCATGGCTATCGAGCACATGATGATTAGCCATAGACCTTCTCCTTAAAGGGGGCGATACCAACGCGGTCAATCACGTCACCAAAACCCTCAACATCTTGTTCGTTAGTGCCGCGTATATCGAGATACACATCTAAAATGGTTTGTAAGGTGCTGGCCACATCATCCGCTGGCACCGCTTTTCCTAAGATTTTGCCCAATTTGGCGTCATTACTAGAGTTACCGCCAAGGCTAATCTGATACCAGTGCTCGCCTTTTTTATCCACACCCAAGATACCGATATCACCTGTGTGATGATGGGCGCAAGCATTCATGCAGCCTGACATGTTTAGGCGAATATCACCAAGATCATACAAGTAATCCAAATCATCGAACTGCTTTTCGATTTGCTCAGCGATATTGTGCGTAGTCGCATTGGCCAGTGAGCAATAATCCCAACCTGGGCAGACAATCATGTCGGTTAAGGTGTTGATATTGGCGCGTGCTAAATGCAGGTCTGATAGCTGCTGCCACAATTCATAAAGCTCATTGGTTTGCACATCAGCGAATACCAGATTTTGCTGATACGTACCGCGCAATTCACCAAAGCTATAACGATCAGACAAATCGGCAAGCGCATCCATTTGCGCATCGCTCAAGTCACCTGATGGCACATAACGACCGTCCACCAGTCCGGCTTTTAAAGAGATTACGACCGCACGGTAACCGTCCACCTTATGTGCCACAGTATTCTGGTTATACCAATTGGCAAAGTCTTTATCAGCGTTTAGTTGTTGTTGTAACTCAGACTGTACTGCGAGCGCATCAAATGATTGATAATCAGGCATGCTAAAGTAGCTGGCAGCGGTGTCAAAATTGTCATCCGTCAAGGTCAGCGGACCGTCTTTGGTGTGCGCCTCCCACTCAGCTTCTACCAGTTTGGCAAACTGATCGCCGCCTAAGCTGTCGACCAAAATCTTGATACGGGCTTTGTATTTATTGTCACGACGACCATGCAAATTATAGACGCGCAAAATCGCATCAAGATAACTGAGCAAATGCTCGCGCGGTAAGAACTTGCGAATTGTTTTACCAATAATAGGCGTACGTCCTAAGCCACCACCAACGATCACTTCAAAGCCAAGCTCGCCTGCGTCATTGGTAACGACGTGCAGACCCACATCATGTACTTGCGTTGCCGCACGATCCGCTTCGGTACCGATGACTGCAATTTTAAATTTACGTGGTAAAAAAGCAAACTCAGGGTGGAAGGTTGACCACTGACGAATGATTTCGCAATAAGGACGTGGATCAGCGATTTCTTCCTTATGGATACCAGCGTAAGGATCGGTTGTGGTATTACGAATACAGTTGCCTGAGGTTTGGATGGCATGCATCTGTACCGTTGCCAATTCTGCCAAAATGTCTGGCACTTCTTCTAGTTTTGGCCAGTTCAGCTGAATATTGGTACGAGTCGTGAAATGCCCGTAGCCTTTGTCGTATTTGCGGGTAATCTCAGCCAATTTGCGTAGCTGATAGCTGGCAAGCAAGCCGTAAGGAATGGCAATACGGAGCATCGGTGCATAACGCTGGATATACAAGCCGTTTTGCAATCGCAGTGGCAAAAACTGCTCTTCTGGCAGCTCACCTGCCAAAAATCGTGCGGTTTGGTCGCGAAATTGGGCAACTCGTTCGTCTACTAACGTCTGGTCAGCGTAATTATATTGATACATGACGTAATCTCAGTTTTGTTTTTGGTCTTAAAAGCAGCGATGGCAGCAATCTAATATCTGTGCTCGTAGGTGATAGACTTTACCACAAATCGCAATTTAAACAATTCAGGGTCACATCATATAAGCTTCTATCTATAAACATAAATTCCTTTCAGACATATCCATATCCAAACACAGCATAAATTTTCATAACGAAAGTTAGGTAGCCTATGCTTATCAAATTTAACGCCTGATCACTAGTACGCTACTTCTTATCTATCGACGGCTTTCTTCTCAGTTTTGTATATTTAATCACTTTCGTATTTTTGCTCATCTCTTCCAACCATTCTTTCTAATAAGAGGTTTTAATAACGATATGTCTCAGACCCAGATTCAGACCCAAAGTCAAACTCAAACCCAAGCAAAGCTGGTTCCACCACATGGTAGTGCCGAGCTAAAGCCACTGTTGTTAGAAGGCGAAGCACGCGAGCAAGCCCTAGAGCTTGCCAGCACCTTACCAACCATTACCTTAAGCTCACGCGAGCGTGGTGATCTGATCATGTTCGGTATTGGCGGCTTTACACCATTAAATGGCTTTATGAATAAAGCTGATTGGCAAGGTGTGGTTGATAACATGCGCTTGCAAAGTGGGGATAATAAAGGTTTGTTTTGGCCCATTCCGATCACCTTGTCTGCACCAAAAGCGACGGCGGATAGTTTGAGTCAAGGCGACAAAGTCGCATTGGTCGCACAAGATGGCGAAGTTATGGGCATCTTAACAGTAGAAGAGACCTATACCATTGATAAAGAACACGAGTGTCAGCAAGTATTTACCACCACAGATCCAGAGCATCCAGGCGTCCAGCAAGTATTGGATCAAGATGAGGTTAATGTTGCAGGTAGCGTAGAAGTACTGAGCGAGGGCGAATTCCCAACGCGTTATCCTGGTATCTATAAAACGCCCGCGCAAACGCGTCAAATCTTTGAAGAGAAAAACTGGAAGACTGTGGCGGCTTTCCAAACGCGTAACCCGATGCACCGCTCACATGAATATCTGGCCAAAATCGCAATTGAGATCTGCGATGGTGTGATGATTCATTCATTGCTCGGCGCACTAAAACCAGGTGATATTCCAGCAGAAGTGCGTCAAGAAGCCATCAAAACCTTGATTGATAATTACTTCAAACAAGACACGGTGATTCAAGCAGGTTATCCATTAGATATGCGTTATGCTGGTCCACGTGAAGCCTTATTACACGCGTTATTCCGCCAAAACTATGGCTGTAGTCATCTGATCGTTGGTCGCGATCATGCTGGTGTGGGCGATTACTATGGCGCGTTTGATGCGCAAACCATTTTTGAACAGGTTGGCAAAGACGATCTCATCACCCAGCCGCTAAAAATTGGCTGGACGTTCTGGTGTAATGCTTGTAATGCGATGGCATCTGACAAGACTTGCCCGCATGACGCGTCTGAACACGTTAAAGTATCAGGTACCAAGCTGCGTAAAGCGCTGTCAGAAGACATGGAAGTACCAGAGAACTTTAGCCGTCCAGAAGTGCTTGAGATACTACGTAACTACTACGGTAGCATCGCTCGTGAAGAACGTGCTGAGATCAAACTCACGGGCGCCTCTGCGGTGTAAACCCTAGCGTGTCAGCATAAAAAATCAGTGCTACATTAATAATAAAAAAGGTGTCAGACTTATGGTCTGGCACCTTTTTGTTTTTATCATCTTTAGCATCTCTCACCGCAGTTAGCGTGAGCTATCAAATCGCTAAATCTTCTACCAGCTTTTGATACTCTCCCGCAAGTGAGCCACCGCCTGAGCAAAAATAATTCAGCGCATATTTATCTGGGCTATCAATCGTCAGCATATTGTCTTTAAATTGAAAAAAGACGGTGCTGTCATTTGCCTGTGCCTGAAAAATTGTACCGTGTGCCGCGTCTTGCCCCATTAATATCGCCTTACCATCAAACTGACAAGTCTGTTTTTTGATATCGCTACGTGAGCGAACTTTTATATCGATTTGTTGGTCACTCTCTGCACGCACCATGACGCCAACCCAGTCATAGCCTTGTGCGCGTTTGTCATAATCTGCAGAAGCATAATCACCAGAAATATAGTCTTTCATAACATCCACTGGAATTGAATGAACCGCTACAGCATTGTTCGCAGAACTCTTCACCGCGGGCGTCACATTATGACAACCCGTTACGGCAGCTAGGGTAGTGGCTATCAATGTTAATGCTGCAATAGAATGAAAGCGATGGGACGAAAGAGTCATAAAAAGGCCTTTGGTTAAATAAGACGGTAAAATGGATATAGCATTGGCGCATGGGCCCTACCATATAGAATGAGGGTACAGCCTAGCTAAATTATAGCCTATTTAATAAGCCTGCCTGCAATGATTTACCTCACGTTCATCATAACCTCGTACGAGCACATGCTAAGTGCTTATGCCAACATTAAGACTTGATAAGCGGATTCGTCACTAAGCGTTTGCTATTTATGCTGCTAGCATAGCTTTCATCATCCGAAAACTGAAATCAACAGAGTAAAAGTCAAAAGAACCAAGCTCAAATGATTGTAAGCCCTATGATGATGGTCAAAATTTTGACAACACGCTTCTACCACCTTTATCGAGAGCATCATGCAAAAAAAATTCCAAAAATTCCGCATGGCTAGCATCCAGCCAACCAATAATAAACACATAAAAGCGCGGGTACTTACCACTAGCGGCATGCTCGCAGCAGCGATCATGATGACAGGCTGTAGCCCAACCGAAGAGGCGCAAAACAAGGCAGCAAACAACGCTAATGGTGAGACGCAGGATGTCAATCTACTCAATGTCTCCTATGATGTATCTCGCGACTTTTATAAAGAATATAACGCGCTATTTAGCACTGACTATCAAAAAGCGCATCCAAACAGCAAAGTAAATATCAATCAGTCGCATGGCGGTTCAAGTAAGCAGGCGCTCTCTGTTGCCAATGGTTTGCAAGCAGATGTGGTCACCTTTAACCAAGAAAGTGATATGAATCTGTTGGTGGAAAAAGGTCTGGTCGCTTCTGATTGGCAGCAGGCACTACCCAATAATGCTGTGCCGTACACCAGCACTATGGTGCTACTGGTTCGTGCAGGTAATCCAAAAAACATTCAGGATTGGTCAGATTTAGCCCGTAACGATATCGATGTGGTCACGCCCAATCCCAAGACCAGTGGTACAGCGCGTTATGCCTTTTTGGGGGCTTACGGCTATGGCTTGCACCAATTCAAAGAAAACAGTAGCGACAACCCAGTTCAAACCAATGACTTTATCAAAAAGCTATTGGCAAACGTGGTCACTTATGACAATGGCGCACGTGCTGCGACGACCAGTTTTACCCAGCGCGGCCTAGGTGATGTGCTCATCACTACCGAAAATGAGGCGAATTTGGCCGCTCAGCAATTTGCCATGGGTCAGGTCGATATTGTCTATCCCAGTTACTCGATTACGATTGCCAACCCAGTAGCAGTCGTCACGGCAGTGACTGATCAAGCGGGCAAGACCGAAGCGGCAAGTGCCTATCTAAAAGGATTATGGGACAAGCCTGCACAAGAGCTGATGGCAAAAATGTATATGCGTCCGAGTGATGAGCAAATACTTGCCGCCCACAAGGACACATTACCTGATATTGAAACGTTTGAGCCTGTCGCCGTCTTTGGCCCATGGGCAGAGATTATGGATACTTTCTTTGTAGACGGTGGTCGTTTCGATCAGCTGGCAAGTACTAAGTAGTCGTTAATTTCTGGCTTGTAGAATGATCTGTCTTGGCCGTTATCAGTGAAACACGGACAAGATAGATAAGACGTATCCAATGTTAAAATCAGAAAACAGTTGGTTATGTGTATATAATTTTCATAAATTATTGATATGATTGGCTTTGCCTGCTTGTTATTCCCTTTTGGCAATAACATACGCATATTCATCATTAAACATAATAAGATGGCGCTGTTAGCATACTTGCATTACACAACAGACATCTTTGAGGTATTTATGACAGACGTAGCTCGTTATCAA
This sequence comes from Psychrobacter pacificensis, assembly GCF_018336615.1. NCBI lineage: Bacteria > Pseudomonadati > Pseudomonadota > Gammaproteobacteria > Moraxellales > Moraxellaceae > Psychrobacter > Psychrobacter pacificensis. The sequence continues at coordinate 1,538,891 of NZ_CP048752.1, forward strand.
CAAAAGAGTAAAACCCTTAGTGCCTTGAGCATTGCTGGCGTTGCTCTGACATTGGGTCTAGCTGGCTGTAGCAACAGTGAGACGACTGAGGCGGCAGCTGACGGTTCAGCGACGACAGAAGGGCAGAATATTGAGCTACTCAATGTCTCATACGATGTGGCACGTGACTTCTATAAAGACTACAACCCTTTGTTTGTTGAGCATTATAAAGCTGAGCATCCAGACAGCAAGATTCTAATCAAGCAGTCACATGGCGGCTCAAGCAAACAGGCATTGTCTGTGGCTAATGGTCTACAAGCCGATGTTGCCACCATGAACCAAGGCTCTGATATCGAGCTACTTGAGAAAAAAGGCTTGGTTGAGTCAGATTGGGAAAGCAAATTCCCTGACAACGCAGTGCCGTTTACCAGTACGATCGTATTTTTGGTACGTAAAGACAATCCAGAAAATATCAAAGACTGGGAAGATTTGACCAAAGACGGTGTTGAGATTGTCATGGCCAATCCAAAGGTCACAGGTAACGGTCGTTATGCATTCTTAGGCGCCTACGGTTATGGTCTACATGCTTTTAATCAAGATGAAACAAAAGCTCAAGGCTACGTCAAAGACATGCTAAAAAATGTCAAAGTCTATGAAAACGGCGGACGTGCCGCGACAACGACTTTCGTACAGCGCGGTATCGGTGATGTATTGGTCACTTTTGAAAACGAGGCCAACCTTGCAGCGACTGATTTTGGTGCGGGTCAAGTAGATATCGTTTATCCAAAATACTCAATCAAATCAGAAAGCCCTGTGGCAGTTGTGAAGACGGTAACAGACAAAAAAGGTACCACAGACGCGGCCAAAGCGTATCTTGATTACTTGTGGAGTGAGCCTGCTCAGCAACTAGCAGCCGATTTATACTTACGTCCTAGCGTTAAGAGCGTTCTTGACAAAAACAGTGACAAATTGCCACCTGTTGAGACTTTCCGCCCGAACGATGCCTTTGGCACATGGGATGAGATCATGAGCACCTACTTCAGTGATGGCGGTGTGTTTGATCAGTTGGCTGTTAATGCGCCGCAGTAATCGCCTGCTACGTATATAAGAACTGCTAGTGCGCTAACCGCTAAAACTGGTTGAAGCAGTTAATCGTACAGTCAGTCATTAAGCACCCCATAAAGGACATGGTCGTATGCACTATGTCCTTTATATTGTAAGCCGACCAATAATAATTTTAATAACAGTTGTGATAATAATGGTCTTACGTTGAGCACCCTCGCTAAGTACCATCAGTTAGGCAATAGGACATCACTATGAGTGCAACATCTTCTTCTGCCAGCAAACCCACCAACAAAAAAGGGTGGTTGACACGCTTGCGTCAGCGCAATGTGCTACCTGGGTTTGGTCTGAGCATGGGCATCACTGTCTTTAGTTTGTCATTACTAGTGGTGCTACCGTTTGCCATGATGGCCTATACCACAACTCAGATGGGTTGGACGGGTTTTTGGGAAACCATCACCCAGCCGCAAGTCACTGCTGCAATTAAGCTCAGCTTATGGATGTCGTTTTTGGCGATGCTGACCAATATGGTCTTTGGTACACTGGTTGCGTGGGTACTTGTCCGCTATGAGTTTTGGGGTAAGTCGTTAATTAATGCCCTGGTTGATTTGCCATTTGCACTACCAACCGCCGTTACAGGTATCTCGCTTGCGACGCTATATGCGCCTAATGGCTTGATTGGTCAATGGTTTGCCAAGTTCGATATTCAGGTCGCCTTTACGCCGATAGGTATTTGGCTGGCATTGGTTGTGGTGAGCTTTCCCTTTATCGTCCGTGCAGTACAACCAGTACTCGCAGAGCTATCGGTTGAGTTTGAAGAAGCCGCAGCCGTATTGGGTGCCAATCGCTTAACCACTTTTCGTAAAGTGATTTTGCCAGAACTACTGCCTGCACTACTAATGGGTGCAGGTATGATGTTTGCCCGTGCTACTGGCGAGTATGGCTCCGTTATTTTTATCGCGGGTAATATTCCGATGCAGTCTGAGATTTTGCCGCTCATCATTATCAGTAAACTTGAGCAGTTCGATGTTCAAGGCGCTTCTGCGGTTGCGCTGTTTATGCTACTCATCTCATTTGTGATTTTATTGACCATCAATATCATGCAGTGGAAACTGTCGCGCCGCGTAGGAGCTCGCTAATATGCAAATATCTAATAGCTACGACTACCAAAGCAACGCTGCAACCAAAGACACGCCATGGATACGCCGTACCTTTATTGTGATCGCTGTGCTGTTTATGGTCTTAATGCTGGTGGTGCCATTATTGGCTGTGTTTTATGAGGCTTTTAAAAACGGCTGGCAGTTATATCTTGCGTCATTGGTTGACCCTGAGGCATTACAAGCCATCAAACTGACATTGATCACAGCGGCGATTGTTTTACCGATCAACATGGTCATGGGTATTGCGATTGCGTGGTTGGTCACACGCTATCAGTTTAAAGGTAAGCAGCTGGTCACCACCTTACTTGATTTACCATTTTCCGTATCACCTGTCGTTGCCGGTTTGATGTTTGTGCTGCTATTCGGAATGAACTCTACGATTGGTGGCTGGCTTGAGAGCATGGGTTTTCAGGTGATCTATGCAGTACCTGGTATTATTCTAGCGACGCTATTTGTGACCTTTCCGTTTGTTGCACGTGAGCTGATACCATTGATGCAGACACAAGGCGACTCTGAAGAGCAAGCCGCATTAACCTTGGGTGCGACTGGCTGGCAGACCTTTTGGCATGTGACATTGCCTAATATTAAATGGGCGCTGCTGTATGGTTTGATTTTGACCAATGCACGTGCGATGGGCGAGTTTGGTGCGGTCAGTGTGGTATCTGGTCACATTCGCGGTGAGACTAATACCATGCCGCTATTGGTTGAGATTGCCTATAATGATTATAACTTTACCGCTGCATTTGCCTTATCGAGCTTACTTGCCGCACTTGCCTTAGTGACGCTACTGATTCAGCAAGTCATGACCAAAGTACAAGAGCGAAAATTTGCTAAGTCTGAACGTTTGGCGGCTGCCCCTGAGCTACCAGTGAGTGCCAATGCGACGACGTCAACGGCTGAGAGTGCTAGTAAGCTATAAGTTGTTTGGGTAAGTATTCAGGATTGTTCAATCATATTGACACAGTCGTTAAGACATCAGTCTCAATACGACAAAAGATATTATAAGAGATACCATTATGAGCATTGAGATTCGCAACGTTAATAAAAAATTTGGTGACTTTACGGCTTTAGACAATATCAATATTACTGTGCCAACTGGCAAGCTGACGACCTTGCTAGGTCCATCAGGCTGCGGTAAGACCACATTGCTACGTATCATTGCGGGTCTGGAATATGCCGACTCTGGACAGGTACTGTTTGATGAGATGGATGTCACCAATACGCCAGTACAGAAGCGTCATATTGGCTTTATGTTTCAGCATTATGCGTTGTTCCGTCATAAGAACATCGCAGATAACGTTGCCTTTGGATTGACGTTACTACCAAAGAATGAACGTCCTAGCAAAGCGGATATCGATAAGCGCGTGGCAGAGCTGTTAGATCTGGTACAGCTCCCACAAGTTGCCAATGCGTATCCGCACCAACTGTCAGGCGGTCAGCGTCAGCGTATTGCACTAGCACGGGCACTTGCGGTCAAGCCAAAGCTACTATTGCTGGATGAGCCATTTGGTGCGTTAGATGCCAAAGTACGTAAAGAGCTGCGCACTTGGCTAAAGAATATCCACCACGAGCTTGGTATCACAAGTATTATGGTGACCCATGATCAAGAAGAAGCCCGCGCCGTCTCTGACGAGATCGTCGTCATGAATCAAGGTAGAGTAGAGCAGGTAGGAACGTCAGAGGAGCTGATACACCAGCCAGCTAATGCCTTTATCAGCGACTTCTTAGATTTGGCTTAGCGGCTCAGCTTTTATCTCACTGTCATTCATAACTGATGAGACAAAAAAAATCCTACTTAGGTAGGATTTTTTTTTGGCTTGTTGAATCATACAGAATGCAATTAACTACACTTGTCTATCTATAACATTTAAGCAAGTCTCGATTCATCTTTATCTGAATCACTTGGAGAGAGTTGATCATAAGTGATATTCAAGATGTCTTGACACCATTCTGGTAAGTCATCAGCGACTTCATACCACATCCATGTACCGTCACGTACACAGCTTAAGATACCCAGTTTTTTCAAATGGTTCAAATGACGCGATATCGTTGGTTGCGGTTGATCAAGCATGTCTACCAAATCACCCACGCAACGTGCTTCTTTTTTAAAAAGAATTTGAAATATTTTTAGGCGTGTTTGATCAGATAGGACTTTGAACAAATCGATAGGTCGTATCGTAAAATTATTATCAGACATAGGAAAATTCCAATGGACTTCGTTTATAGGGGTTCAATATAATAGCAGTTATCTAGAAAATCGATTAAAAAATAAGCAAAATTACAGTTCGTCGTTAATTTACTACCTTCTATAATATTCGGTTACATGGACGCTTATAGCCACTTACATAGGTGAATGGTGCGAAATACAACTGTACCATCACGACCAAAAAAGTTCCGAATGTTATTGAAAATGATAACAATTATCGTTATTATACTGCATGTAATCAGCGTGATGCTAAGCAAGTAGTCGCTATCAAATAGTGGTAATCAGAGGAGCCAATCCATGTACGTATGTATCTGTAATAACGTCAAAGAAAAGCAAATCCAAGCAGCCATTGCTTCTGGTGTAGATACCCTTGATGGTCTAAAAGACACTCTCGACGTTGCAACTTGCTGTGGATGCTGTGAGCCTATGGTCAATGATTACTTAGACGAACATCACGCAGCACTCGATGTCTTAGCGTATGCAGTATAACTACTTTTAGCTTAGTCGATCTTATCTCTAATCCAACCAAATATATTCAATATATTGCATCTATTCTTTTATTATACATAAGGAGTAAATAGCAGGCGTCCATATAACCTCATAGATATGCCAACATCGCTGCTATCAATATGTATCAAGTATCGTAACTGACAACTGTAGCTAATTACAATTCTCAATTAGCATCTTATTCTTAGTTCACAACATTACATGCCAGGTGACGACTGTATGCTACTATATCTGTCAAAGATTGTAAGACGTTTTATTGATTTGACCCTTTACTGATCAGTTTACGTATTTAGGTATCTTTATATATAAAAATATGAATATATAGATCGGCAAAAACATATAGAGGAGTGTGCATTATGAAAGGCAGTCAAAAAGTTATTGATTATTTAAATTTCTTGTTAGGCGGCGAGCTGGCGGCACGTGACCAGTATTTTATTCACTCAGAGATGTATGCTGAATGGCATTATGGCAAATTGTACGATCGTATCCATCATGAAATGGAAGACGAAACACTACACGCACAAGCAATTATTCGTCGCATTCTCATGCTGAGTGGTACACCTAACATGACGATCGATCAGGTCAATATCGGCAGCACGGTTCCTGAGATGCTACAGATTGATCTTGATTTAGAATATAAAGTACAAAAACATCTAAAAGAAGGCATTGCGCTTTGTGAAGCAGAGCACGACTATGTCACACGTGAGATGCTTGTTGAGCAGCTAAAAGATACGGAAGAAGACCATGCGCATTGGCTTGAACAACAGTTACGCTTAATTGACATGATTGGTCTGCATAATTATCTACAGACCCAGATGGCTGAAGTCACTCCTAATCTTGTTTGATATCATCATAGATACGAATAAAAACTATAGTATTTAATATAAATAAGAAAGGGAGAGAGATTATGAAAGGGGATAAAGAGGTCATTCGTGCATTAAACAAGGTACTTGGTCAATCATTAATTGCGATTAACCAGTATTTCTTGCACGCACGTATCGTCCGTCATTGGGGCTTAGAAGCGCTTAACGACTCACTTTATAAGCAGTCTATCGCTGAGATGAAATGGTCAGATGATTTGATTGCGCGTATCTTGCTGTTAGGTGGTTTACCTAACTTACAGGAATTGGGTAAGGTATTGGTCGGCGAGGATGTGCCAGAAGTGATTGATTGCAACTTGCGTTTAGAAAAACAAAAATTCAGTATCATTACGGATGCGATTACCCTATGCGAGACAAAGTCTGACTATGTGTCTCGTCACCTACTGGTTACGATAAAAGATGGTAATGAAGAATACCAGGATTGGCTAGAGACGCAAGAAGATTTGATAGAAAGTATGGGTGCAGAACGCTATATTCAATCACAAATCAGTGATGATGACGAGCCATAAGTAATTTGTCTTAATTAGCATTCGTCTCAATCAGCAATGAAACAAACTTGCCAGCGTGTGATTGGTTTTTAACCAAAATACACGCTGGCTTTTTACGTTTAGAAACCACTAAAGGCTTATATGCGGCAATCAGCTTTTAAGTATTTACCGAGGTAGTTAGTACAAACCACGCCCATCTTCTGGTTTTAACCGTAAAAAGCCCAATCCTGAGAGAATAGTAAAGCCGCCCAGTATCCAATAAGTGACCTGAAAAGCAAGTAAGGTATCTACTTGAAACCGATCACGTAACAAGTTGAGCAGTGCGGCACCAAAGGCAATACCCAATCCGATTGCCATTTGCTGATTGACGGCCATTAAGCTGTTGCCACTACTGGTCTGTGCCCCTTGTAGATCGCCGATAGTGATGGTATTCATGGCACTGAACTGGATTGAGTTACAAACACCAATCACAATCAGCACCGGAATCATCCATGGCCACTGCGCCGCATCTGAGAACTGTCCTAGTACAATAATCAGTAAACCCAAAATAAGGGTGTTGTATACCAATACCACGCGATAGCTGTAACGCTGGATAATTTTGCTGACAAAGGGTTTTATCCCAAGTGCACCAACTGCAATGGGTGCTAATAACCAGCCTGCCTGCGAAGGCGTGTATTCAAAAACGACTTGTAATAGTAATGGTAATAAAAAAGGCACGGCACTGATGCCAATACGCGTGGATAGATTGCCAGTAATACCAATACGAAAAGTGGGCACATTAAAGAGTGTCAAAGAAAATAGCGGCGCAACATGGCGTTTGGCATGCCATACATAGGCCAGTAAAAAACCAATCGATGCGGCAGCTAGCAATAGCGCATTGTAACCGTGACCCACTTTTGAACCCATCTCAACTGCCAAGGTTAAGGCGCACGCACCCAATGCAAACAGCCCAAAACCGACCCAGTCTAAAGACTGCTTATCCCCAAACAGCGCAGGTATGAGTTTTTTGCCAATGACAAACCCCACCACACCCATCGGAATATTGATCAAAAATATCCAGTGCCAACTGGCATATTGGACCAAATACCCGCCAAGCAAGGGTCCAACCAGCGGCGCGACCAAGGCAGGAATCACTGCAAAATTCATTACCGTCAATAACTGATTACGTGGGTAGGACTTTACTAAAATCAAACGCCCAACTGGGGTCATCATAGCGCCGCCAATACCTTGTATCACCCGTGATGCGACCAAAAAATTTAAAGTAGAGGCCATCGCGCACAGCAGTGAGCCGATGCAAAATATCACAATAGCAGAGAGAAAAACGCGGCGCGTACCGTATTTGTCTGCCAAAAACCCACTAATTGGAATAAAAATTGCCAAGGTCAATGCATAGCTGATAACGGCCCACTGCATTTTTAACGGTGACTCATCTAATGCCAAGGCCATCTGCGGCAGTGCGGTGTTCAGGATAGTGGCATCCAGAATTTGCATGAATAGCGCCACTGCTAACACATAGGGTAGGTATTTATTTTGAGCTGGGGTGAGCGTCAGCATGTCAATCCCATTGGATATCTTATTATAAAATCGTGAGGTTCGCGTCTTTACGAACAGATTGCGCGATATAAGTTGAGTAGTATAAGAAAGCTTAGAGGGTAATTAAAGTGCCTCAAGGTAACGAAGCATTATGGCGGGCTTGGGTCATTGAGTGGTATGTCATTAATCACAGTAAAATCGTAACATTGATTACAAGAGAAGACTTTAATATCAGCAGAGGTTATCGTTATAGTAAAGCCTAGCTAATAAATAGCATGGTAATTAATAGAGAAATTAGCATGGCTATAGTGAATTCAGTATAAAAACGATACAGTGGGACTGGGATAAATTTTTCGCAGCATCGAGCAGCCTAGGCACAGCACGCAAGGAAAATTTAGACCAGTCCCACCTTGATATATAATGTATCTGTTTTATTTAGGATTGACTATATCAAGAAAAACAGTACTAAGATAAGTAAAAGCTAATATAACCAAAAATAATGGCAATAATAACTAAGGATATTTTATGAGTAATGCATCAACCAGTGACACACAAAACGATAAATATGTACCGCCTAAAGTTTGGACACAAGACAAAGACAACGGCGGTAAGTTCGCAAGCATCAATCGCCCAACCTCTGGCGCTCGTTATGATAAAGAGCTACCAGTAGGCGATGCTCCGCTACAGCTATACTCACTGAACACACCCAATGGTGTTAAAGTTAATATCTTATTAGAAGAGCTGGCAGAGCTTGGTATTAGCGGTGCTGAGTACGATGCTTATAAAATTGATATCTCGCAAGGTGAACAGTTTGGCTCAGGGTTTGTAGCGATTAACCCTAACTCAAAAATTCCAGCGTTGGTCGATCATTCTGCTGGTACCGCTGGCGAGCCGATTGCTCTTTTTGAGTCGGGCGCTATCTTGATGTATCTGGCAGAAAAATTTGATAGATTCCTACCTTTATCGCTAGGAAAAGCGAGAGCAGACTGTCTGTCGTGGGTGATGTGGCAAATGGGTAGTGCGCCTTTTTTAGGTGGCGGCTTCGGACATTTCTATGCCTATGCACCAGAGCCGTTAGAATATCCAATTAATCGTTACACCATGGAGACTAAACGTCAGCTTGATGTATTAGATACCCATCTAAAAGACAGTGAGTATTTATGCGGTAATGATGAAGCTGATTATAATATTGCCGATATGATTATTTGGGCATGGTATGGACAGTTGGTACTCGGTAAGCTATATGATGCGGCAGAGTTTTTGCAAGTACAAGACTACAAACACATACAGCGCTGGGCGAAAAAAATTGCTGAGAGACCTGCCGTCAAGCGTGCTGTGGAGCTAGAGTTAAAACCAATCGATTAATTATTAGCACGAGCATCATTTAATTATTTTCAATGACATTTAGGCTGGTAAGTTTAAGTTACGCACTTATCGGCTTATTTTTATTATATTTAAAATAATAAATATAAAATTGATGACCACTTTCTTTTGTATTTACATAATGGTACATTAGAACAACAGATAGAAACATTAAAGCGTTAAGATAACCGCTTATCACCGTGACAGACAGGTGTTTATACTTATTTGATTGATGAGTAATGGATTATGAAACACAATAATAAAATGCGCTTACCTATGCTTGCAGCAGTTAGTATGGCTTTGTTTGGTACAGCGAGTATGGTGAACGCCAAAACTGAGTTTACCAGCCAAGATTGGCAGGTGGTCTGTGATAATACCCGTACTTGTCGGATAGCAGGCTATCAAGCAGAAAATAATAGTGAATTTCCTGTCTCTGTCTTATTGACCCGCCGTGCAGGGGCAAACGCCGCTGTAGATGGCAAAGTCAAGCTTGGTGGTACCAAAGACAGCTCCTCTAAAGCCTTAATGCAATTAGGTAACCGTCACCGGATATCACTATTTATTAACGATCGAAATTATGGTGAAACCAAGCCGTATTCTGCAGCCGCAGGCAGTGCTGAGCTAACCCAAGCGCAAGTTACCGCCTTAGTTAGCGCCCTTCAGCGATCAAGCAAAATCACATTCGCATTACGTAACTCGCGCTGGCAACTCTCAGACAGAGGAGCTAGTGCGGTCATGTTAAAGGCCGATGATGTCCAAGGACGCGTGGGTACGCCAAGTGCGCTGATGAACCATGATAATGCGACCAAATCTAATAGTAATGTCTTACCCCCTAAAGCAGTACCTGTACTACGTTTTGTAGAGCCTAGTGGTAAGTCTGCTGCTAGCGATAAAAAGTTTGTCATGAGATCCTCTCAATTGGCCTCATTGATGAAAGGAACGATGAAAGATGCCGATGCTGACTGCCCAAATCTATCAGACAAGTCACCTTGGCGTGTCAGTCGCCTAAATGATTCACAGCTGCTGGCACAGCATGATTGTTGGACAGCTGCTTACAATGTGGGTAGTGGGGTGTGGGTGATCAATGATAGCAAACCTTACAAGCCGACATTGGTCACGACTAGCGCCACCAATTACGACAAAGGTAAGCTTAGCTCAGTACAAAAAGGTCGCGGTATTGGCGACTGTATGAGTCAAGTCGATTGGGTGTGGACGGGCCGCGCGTTTGAGAAAAGCCATGAAAGCACCACTGGACTGTGCCGTCTTATTGAAGCGGGCGGGGCATGGCAGCTGCCGACTTATGTCACGGATGTTAAAGTAGTCAAATAATCACCGATTTTTTGTTGAATGAGACGTTTAGCATGCTCAATAGAGGACTTATTCGGGCTATTTACTTAGTAATTGAATAAATGGCTACACATAATTTTTTATTGTGCTATACTGCGTCGCCACGCAAGCTTAGGCTTTCGTGAATTATGAGATTGATAACATCGCCTGCGATTTTGGGTCTAGGATGACCATAAGTAATTGTTGCCGATGATTTTGTGTACTTAAATAACGTCTTAAACATATCAGTTATTTTTGACTCATATCTTATCTACTGACCTATATAGGGTCTAGATTGGTTGCTGTTTGCGATTATCTGCTTTGGACAAAGCATTGATAATGCGCGTATATCAAGCATGGATAAGACACTCGGCACTACCACCAAAATACGTCAGACAGCACGAACGCATTTATTATAAAGACGCTAAGCTCTAATGGCTTGGTTTCTGATTATCGACACTTTTATGTTGCTCGGTAACCTTTAATAAAAGCAGCGTAATGAACGGTTATCAGTGGTATGCATCAAGTTTGCTGAATTTACAGCAGCTTATACTTACCAAGGATTCCTATGACTGACATCTTATCTGCAATTGCCGCTGAAAACGGTATCATCGAAAGCAACGACACTACTGCAAACACTGACACCTCTAACAATGACGCTACTGCTCAAGCAGCAACAGATGCGGCCTCAGAAGACAAAACAACCTTTAGCGATCTTAATATTGCCAAGCCGATTTTGACCGCGCTTGATCGCATCGGTTATACCAATCCAACCCCTATCCAAGAACAAGCCATTCCGTTTGCACTAGCCGGCCGTGACCTTTTATTGTCAGCGCAAACAGGTAGTGGTAAAACAGCAGCATTCGTAATCCCAGTACTCGATCGCTTAAGCCGTGCCACCAGCTTTGATAAACTGACCAAAGCACTTATCCTAACGCCAACGCGCGAGCTTGCTCAGCAGGTGCATGACAGCGTACGCACGTATTCAAAAGACATGCGCGGTTTGTTCTGCGTGCCCTTGGTCGGCGGCGCGCCTTACAACGGTCAAATCACCGCCCTACGTAAAGGTGTACAGGTCATCGTCGCCACGCCTGGTCGTTTGCTTGACCATATAAAAGCAGGCCGTGTGGATTTATCAAACCTTGAAGTGTTGGTACTAGATGAAGCGGACCGTATGCTAGACATGGGTTTTGCTGATGACATCAGTGATATCTTAAGCGCCGCGCCAATCGATCGTCAGACGATCATGTGTTCAGCAACTTGGGATGGCCCAGTCGGTAAAATCGCTGCCAGCTTCACTAAGAACCCTGAGCGCGTATCAATCAAAGTAGAATCTGCACACATCGAAGAAAAAGTGTACTACTGTGATGATTTTGATCACAAAAACCGCTTGCTTGACAAAATCGTTTGCCAACAAGAGATGGATCAAATCATTATCTTTGCTGCAACCAAACGTAGCACTGAAAAATTGGCAAAACAACTACAAGAAGCGGGTCATAAAGCAAGCTTCCTACATGGTGACCTGCCACAGAGCAAGCGTAACCGCATCGTTCAAGATTTGCGTAATGGTAAGGTAAAAATCTTAGTAGCGACTGACGTTGCTGCCCGTGGTCTTGACGTGCCAGCCATCTCGCACGTCATCAACTATGATTTACCACGTCAGACTGAAGATTACGTCCACCGTATTGGTCGTTGTGGCCGTGCTGGCCGTACTGGTGTGGCTATCAGCCTATGCAGCATGGACGATCGTCCACAATTGGCCGCCATCAACCGTTACTTAGATCGCAAGATGGAAGTGTGCGTTATCGAAGGCATGGAGCCTAAGAAAACCTACGTACCAAGCGAAAACAAAGGACGCGGGCGTGGCCGTGGTCGCGGACGCTCTAACGGTGGTGGTCAAGGCCGTGGCCGCTCAAGCGGTGGTTATGCTGGCAAGTCTACTGGCGGTGGCCGTGGTCGCTCAAACGATCGCGCAGCAACAGGCCAGCGCGCCAGCAATGATAGTGGATACCAAGGCCAAGGTGCTGGCAAGTCACGTGATTCATCAGGTAAGCCAAAAGACCGTTTTGGTGGTAAACCATATCAGGGCAAGCGCGGTGACCGTGCAGCTACAGGCCGTGGTCGTCCAAGTGGCAGCCAAGGTCGCCCAGCAAGTCGTTCTGACAGCCGCGGTCAAGGTCATCCAAACGGTGGCAACCGTGGTAAAAACTCATAATATCGCTATAACGAACGATTAAAACTACTAATTACTAATTCATTAATCGTCTAAAGTAGTAAAAAGCCAGATACTTGTTATCTGGCTTTTTTGTGTGTGACCCATTGTTCGCTGATGGTATAGTTAAGCTTTTACAGGCTTGACTAACTATGATTCGTTTAGAACTCAGCAGTTATTAAGATCATTGACATGGCTGCTTGCACGAGTTTTTTAGCTTGTCTATACTGATTCACTTTTGCCAGTTGTTTGCCTCGGAGCGCCTTGATGCCTACTACCTCCACTTTAGCAATTGATAGCCTGCCATTAGCTTTCGGTATCATTATGGCAATCATTGGCCTAGTATTCTATACCCAAGGTTTGCCGGGTAAATTCTGGCGACGGTTTTATGCGGTATTGCCCGGTATTGTGCTGTGCTGCTTTATACCTGCTACTTTGAATAGCTTAGGGGTGTTCGCCGATGGGGTGGGTTCACAGATTTATGGATTTACCGCGACGTATCTGCTGCCAGCCAGTTTGCTATTGATGACCTTGTCCATGGATGTTCCCAAAATACTAGGATTGGGTTGGAAAGCGATTGCCATGTTCTTTGCCGCCAGTATCGCTATTGTTATTAGCGGTCCCATTAGTTTAGGAATCGCTAAGTGGGTATCGCCTGAAATGTTCCTCGATGATACATTATGGCGTGGATTTTCAGCCGTGGCAGGCAGTTGGATCGGCGGTGCAGCTAACCAAGCGGCAATGAAAGAGCTGTTTGGGGTCAGTGATGATCTATTTGGCATGATGATCTTGGTGGATGCCACTAATGCCTCATTGTGGTTACTCGCAATCTTGGTGATGGCAAAACACAGCGAAAAGATCGATCGATTTTTGCGAGCGGATACCAGTAGTATTGATAAAGTTATCAAAGCCGTCGAAAGCTATGAGCGCGATCATGCCCGCCCAGCCACCATCAATGATTTGATGGTGATGTTCGGCTTGTGCTTTGCCATGGTAGGAGTGGCGCACTTTGTTGGTGGACAAATTGCTGACTTTTTTGCCCCATATAAATGGGCGGTGCAATATAGTTTTGCCAGTTCATTCTTTTGGATGGTGGTCATTATCACTCTGTTAGGCGTCATTTTTTCTTTTACTAAGATTCGCAGACTCGACCATGTGGGCGCCTCCAAAATGGGTACCGTATTTATCTTCGTGCTGATTGCCGCGATTGGTATGCAGATTAATTTAGCGGGTATTGTCTCGCAGTGGCGGCTATTGCTTATCGGCTTTTTATGGATGAGTATTCACGTCGTGCTTATCTTTGGGGTTGCCAGACTTATCCGTGCGTCGTTTTTCTTTTTGGCGGTAGGTTCTAATGCCAATACAGGCGGTGCGTCCTCTGCGCCGATTGTCGCGACGGCTTTTCATCCATCGCTTGCGCCTGTTGGGGTATTTTTGGGTATTATGGGCTATGCGGTGGGTACGTTTGGCGGGTATATCAGTACCCAATTGATGCGCTTGGTAGTGGGTTAGTATTTAGGTTATCCATATTCTGATAGCATTTTTTTTCCTCAAAAAACCTGCAATGATTGCGGGTTTTTTTATTATAAGGTGCCTAATGACTTAAGTTGTCGTTTTGTCTATCTATGCTATTGATACGTAAGCATTGCCACACCCCTGCATGAGTACGTGTTAACCTTCCTGCTACTCAGATGAATAATAATAAATACGTTAGCAATAGATAGTGTCTCAATAGGAAAAATAGCGTCATGGCCAATCCAAAACAATTAGAAGCAACAGAAAATAAGACAAGTATCGTCAAGAACGCTCTATACAACCCTAATCAAGAAAATATTCAGGTCAGAGGTGCGCGTGTTCATAATTTAAAGAACGTCGATGTGGATTTACCGCGCAATGCCTTAGTGGTCTTTACGGGTATATCTGGATCGGGAAAATCATCACTGGCATTTGGTACGCTATTTGCCGAGTCACAGCGCCGCTATCTTGATTCAGTATCGCCTTATGCCAGAAGGCTCATCGATCAGGTTGATGAACCCGATGTCGATACTATAGAAGGGTTACCGCCAGCAGTTGCCTTACAGCAGCAGCGGGGTACGCCGTCAGTACGCTCGTCCGTCGGTAGTGTAACAACCATATCTAATGGTCTTCGTATGTTGTATTCACGAGCCGGAGAGTATCCCGCCGGCCAAGAGATGCTGTATGCCGATGCGTTCTCGCCCAATACGCCAGATGGTGCCTGTCCCACGTGTTCAGGTATCGGCCGTGTGTTTGAGGTCACCGAGGATCTGCTGGTACCAGATAATACCAAAAGCATTCGCGAGCGAGCCATTGCCGCATGGCCACCAGCGTGGCAAGGTCAAAACCTGAGCCGTATATTGACCACGCTCGGCTATGATATTGATAAACCTTGGCACACCTTACCAAAGAAGACCCGCGACTGGATCTTGTTTACCGATGAGACACCAACAGTGCCTGTTTATCCTGAGTATGATATAGAACAGACACGGGAGGCCATTGAGAAAGGGGAAAAGCCAAACTATATGGGTACGTTTACCAGTGCCAAAAACTTTGTTTTGCATTCTTTTGCCACCACTCAAAGCCCGCGCACCAAGAAACGCGTGTCGCAATTTATGCAGATATCCGAGTGTCCAGAATGTCACGGCAAAAAACTTAAGAAAGAATCACTGTCGGTTAAATTTGCAGGACTCGATATCGGTGAGCTGTCACAGCTTACATTGACGGACATGGCCCAAAAACTTGAGAAAACAGCGCATACCAAGATAGCTGATGATACACCAAACCGCGAAAAAGCCATCGTTGCCCAGCGTATTGCCAGTGATATTCTCTCTCGTATTGAGGCACTAACAAGGCTTGGGCTCGGTTATCTGTCACTTGAGCGTACCACACCAACACTATCGCCTGGTGAGCTACAGCGATTGCGATTAGCGACCCAGATTCGCTCGCAACTGTTTGGCGTGGTTTATGTCCTTGATGAGCCATCAGCAGGTCTGCACCCTGCTGACACGCAGGCGCTACTTGGGGCGCTAGATGAGTTGATCGCATCTGGTAACTCGGTGTTTGTGGTTGAGCACGACGTGAGTGTGATTGGGCATGCTGATTGGGTGGTCGATGTCGGGCCACAGGCTGGCACGCATGGCGGCGAGATTGTCTATAGTGGGCCTGTAGAAGGGCTACGTGAGGTTGCGCAGTCGCATACGGGTCAATATCTCTTTGCTAACGACACGGCGAATCATCAGTCAAAATCTGACACAAGGCAACCGACAGCGTGGCTGAAACTCGCAAATATCGAGCGCAATAATATAATCGGCTTGGATGTTGAGTTTCCGCTTGGGGTGATGACTAGTGTCACGGGTGTCTCAGGGTCAGGTAAGTCGAGTCTTATCAGCCAAGCATTGGTAGAGCTTATCAGTGAAGTATTGGGGCAAAAGACGGTTACTGAAGCGCCTGTAGGTGAGGCAGATTTGCTTGAGCAAGAGCTTGAGACAGTCACTGGTGGTGAAATCGTCGCTGGCATGGAGCAAGTCCGTCGTCTTATTAATATCAATCAAAAGGCGATTGGGCGGACACCGCGCTCAAACCTAGCAACCTATACAGGATTGTTCGATGATGTGCGTAAGCTGTTTGCCGCAACTAAGCAAGCAAAAGCACATGGCTATGACGCTGGACGTTTCTCGTTTAACACCAAAAAAGGCCGCTGTCCAAATTGTGAAGGTTTGGGTTTTGTCAGTGTGGAGCTGCTATTTTTACCAAGTGTCTATGCACCTTGCCAGGTCTGTCACGGGCAACGCTATGATGAAGAAACACTTACCATCACGTATCGAGATAAAAACATTGCTGAAGTATTAAATTTAACCGTTGAAGCGGCTCATGAGTTCTTTGTTGATGAAGCGCCTATCTTGCGCGCATTGGATGCGTTGCTGCAAGTGGGGCTTGGCTACTTACGTTTGGGGCAGCCCGCCACTGAGTTGTCAGGGGGTGAAGCACAGCGTATTAAGCTTGCCACTGAACTACAACGCACGCAACGAGGCGATACGCTCTATATCTTAGATGAGCCAACCACAGGTTTACATCCTGCTGATGTATCCATGCTGATGACGCAATTAAACGGTTTGGTCGATGCGGGGAACACCGTCATCATGGTTGAGCATGATATGCAAGTGGCCAGCAATAGCGACTGGGTGATTGATATGGGGCCAGGGGCAGGTGATGAGGGCGGGTTAATTGTCGCTCAAGGTACGCCAGAAGACGTGGCCCAATCAGAAGACAGTCGCACCGCACCGTTTTTATTGGTGTGATTTTATTGATGTGACGACCAGTTTTCAAATTGGGTCTAAGAGTGAAGGGTATCCCCAATAATTATCAGGGCATTTGGGCAATTCAACTAACGTGCGACGCAACGCATCTGACCATTGATGACGGATGGTATTAAAGTACTCATCACCCTCATCAATACGGCGACCTTTGGGTAAGATTAAACTGTCATTACAGTTAGGCTTACAATATCAATTTTAAAACATAATGTATGGATGACAGTCTGCGCCGCTCAGTAATGTATTTATGAGCGGCGTTTTTATACATTTTAATATAGTAATTATCATGGCGTGCTACTGGTTATCGCTATAATATACGTAGAACGGCTGGCCTATATACTAAGAAGAATAGGGATAAAGTGTATGTTTGACATCATAAAAGACTGGCGTGAGCAGCGTATATTGGACAACAGCAAGTTCACGCATGAAGACTGGGCGCGGGCGGCTGAGTGTATCATGATATTGGATAGGTTGACTGAAGACGAGCTAAGCCGCTTGTTTGACTTGGCGACTTTGTTTTTGGATGATAAGTCGATTGTGGGTGCACAAGGTTTTGAGATTACTAATGCGGTCAGACAATCCATTGCACTACAGGCGTGCTTGCCTATCTTAAACCTCAGCCTTGAGTGGTATAGCGGTTGGTCATCTATTATTATTTATCAAGGTTCGTACAAAAGTGAGAGTACAACGGTAGATGAATTTGGTATCGTCCATGAGGGCAGTCAGCACCGTAGTGGGGAAGCATGGCAGCGAGGTCCTGTCATTCTCTCATGGAAGGATGCCAAGCACTCAGGTGAGCGTGACGGACACAATGTGGTGATTCACGAGTTTGTGCATAAGCTTGATATGATGAATGGCCGCGCTAATGGCTTTCCACCGATGCAGCCTGACATGGATCCTGCACGTTGGACACAAATCATGTCGCGAGATTTCGAAGACTTTCAAACGCATCGTAAGTCAGGTTTAGATCGTTATGGTGCGACCAATCCTGCCGAGTTTTTTGCGGTATTGAGCGAAGTATTTTTTGAGACGCCGCAAAAGCTAGTGGATGCTTATCCTGACATTTACGATATTATGGTGAAGTTTTTTAAGCAAAGTCCACTTCAGCCAAAAGCATAAAGTAAAATATATATCAAAAATTAAATATAATTCAATATGATAAAGAGACAAAAAGGGCAGTGCTTCATATATGACGCATTGCCCTTGTTTAATATAATTTATCTGACCATAAAGATGCTTACGCTGTTATTTAAACCGTCCACTGATCGTTAACGACAGCGACGAGATAACGCTTACCCTGATACTCATCAAACACCAAGCGCAACACCCGCCAGTCTAAACCGCTGTATTCATCACTACCTTTATAGTAAAACTCAACGACATCAGAGTTTTGATATATTTTATTTAGGTTATTGATGCTATTGCCACTTTTTTGAAACTCATTGACGCTAAGGGTAGCGTCATTAAAGGTTTTGGCCTTTACCCAAGTGTCTAGGTACTCTGGTAGCGGTATGATTAATGGCTCACCAGAGCCGTCACGTTCACCCCAAGTAAAGCGGATTTTGGACTGCTGCAAATACTGTGCATATTGCGCGCGGCTAAAAACCTTGTCTGACTCAGGGCGCACGTAGGCATACATCGAAAAACGGACGCCACGTGTGGGATGAATATCATCAGTAATTCTAGCAAAATCCTTATTGGCGAGTGCCCGCTGTATACGCAACGCTTGCTGCTTTAGGGTTTGTTGACTGATATCAGTACTTATAGCCGTTGCTGAGGTGCTGGTAGGTTGAGCGACAATCGCTTCGCTGGACTCAGAAGCGGACTGGCAGCCAGTCGCGGTCAAAGCAAGCAATAAAAGGCTACTAGAGGCCAATGCCGCAGATTTCTCCTTGAAAAAGGTAGGTAGTATTATCATAAAAGCATCCTTACCACAGTTATTAGTGAAATAAACGTCACGATAAGCCACTAAAAGTTGTCATCACAATAGATAAAAGAGCATAAAAGCGCTATGTAATCGGAATTTTGATGAGTGAACCTGAATGATACGATAATACAGCAGAGTCGTTATATGGCTATGATGTAATAGACCGTAACACTTATAAGATAAAAGCTCGTAGAGAACGACATGCCAACATACAAATCGCTGATATTACTATCAACCATAGCACTGACAACTGTCGGTACTGCCACAGCAGATGTGACAAAAGCATTTCAGAAACAAGCTGCTGTGGCTGATATGAAAATCACGACCATCACAAAAATGTACCAACAAGATATCGATGACCAAGGTATGAGTAATCCTATAGTGCTACAGCAATATGCCAATGCTGATTTACAAGCAGCCATGCAGCTAGAACAAGATTACTTTGATAAAAATCAAACGTCCTGCAATGTTGATTATGATGTGCTGTGGGATTCTCAAGACCCTGATTATACTCAAGACAAGAAGTTTTCGATGACTGATAAAGGATTGGTTAAAGTCAGCTTGGCGCAAGGTAGCAATATTTATTATGATTTGACATGCAATGATAAAGATTGCCAAATCGCAGATGTTAGCTTAAATGAAGATGGTGGAACTTTGAGTAAGCATTTGCTTGAAACTTGTCGTTAGTAGAAAACTGAATTGATATTAAAAATGTCAGCGCCAAGCTATTTTAAATTTAAAAATACGCAGTTAAATATAGAAACGATATGACGCAGATTGATATTTACTCTTATACTGAAACCGCCGGTATGTTTTCGCATAATGTATATTATGTTAAATAAGACATCTCGAGTAATTTATTTATGGAACCCATGATACTATCACAGCATAAATAAACTCTTATTTGATTAAGTTGTTAGCTATTAGAATTTAAAGATATTCTATCTAGCACTGCTCAATAGAATACTTTCTTGCTCCACATAAACAATCACCGTATAGAAAGACAGACACTATCCTTAATATCTGTCTTTCTATACGATGATACGAATCACAAAATAAAGCCAATCATAGTTATAATCGTTATCAGTTTTCTAACGACAGCATATTCATAATTAGCTTGATCAAAGTTTCTTTTTGACTGGGGTCAGACTCAGCAACCAATAAGGTTAACGCGGCAAGTCCAGTATCATTAATCACTGTATCGCCTTTACTGTCAAGTAGGCGCTGATTGCGATGCAAAAAGTCGATAAATAAAAATGCGCCGCTACGCTTATTACCATCAGTAAAGACGTGATTTTTGACCATAAAATAGAGTAAATGCGCCGCCTTGCTCTCAATTGTCGGATAAGCTGGCTCACCAAACACCGTTTGCTCTAATGTCGCCAAGATACTGTCCAAGCCATCGCCGCGCGGTTTGGCAAACAATACTGTCGCCTCACCTCGTGCTATCAGCTGCGCCTTTAGATGCGTGAGCGCTGCCATGGCCTCAACTGTA
Organism: Psychrobacter pacificensis; assembly: GCF_018336615.1. NCBI lineage: Bacteria > Pseudomonadati > Pseudomonadota > Gammaproteobacteria > Moraxellales > Moraxellaceae > Psychrobacter > Psychrobacter pacificensis. The sequence continues at coordinate 1,559,360 of NZ_CP048752.1, forward strand.
CTGGGCAGAATACCGCCTGCCTGTCCTACTGGCGCATTGAGCAAGCCTTCGTCATAACGCTGTAACCACAAAAACGTCTGTGTGTAGCGGCTGATAATCTCAATGAGTCCGCGCCCTTCATCGGTGTGTAGCTCGGGGCTTTGGGCAGTTTTTTTGATGAGGGCTAGGGCTTGCTGTAGCTCGGCGGCGTTTTTGTCAAAGCGTTGTTCATTGATGGCATAGCCTTGTAGTAAGTACTCACGCAAACGCTGAGTCGCCCATATCCGAAACTGCGTGCCTTTTTTGGAATTGACCCGATAACCCACCGAGATAATGGCATCTAGATTATAAAAACGAATCTTACGGCGTACTTGGCGCGACCCTTCTTGGCGAACTACCGAGGATTCCTCGGTAGTTGCTGTTTGATCTAATTCGCCTTCTTTGTAAATGTTTTTTAGATGTAGTCCTATGGTATCTGAATCTTTGTCAAACAAGGTTGCCATTTGCGCTTGCGACAGCCACAGCGTCTCCTGCTCTAGGCGAATCTCAATCTGCGTTTGCCCATCATCGGTGGTGTATATTTCAAACTGATTGTCAGTGTTGGTGATGTCCAATTATGCCTCCTTTACCATGGCGACAGCATCTGTTCTAATACCGATACTACCAGCCAATACCTAAGACAAGCTATTTTATTAATTCTATAAAAAGCTCATTATTCAGTGGCAGTGGTTTTTTGATCGGTTTGCGCTGTCACAATAAGGCCTTCACCCCATACAAATAAAGTATCGGCTTTCTGCTGAGGGTGATGAGCGCCTACTCGCTCAAACTGAGCAAATAACCATTGTCTAACCTCCCTTTTGTGTTGATTGGCGATTTGATGCGGCATAGACTCAGCAGCTTAATATTCGGCGCACGCATTGATAAACATACATCCGTGAAAACCCTCTGATGAGCTCCAGTCGGTCAAAAATCCCAAACAGCTCCTAGCAACGTCTTCTGCTGGTTTGACATCCCATTTCTCACAATAACCTTTTAATTGCATCATAAACATCTGGTGATGATAGTGGCTTGGTGGCACACTTGCTACTGCATCCTTGCAGTGGTACGCAATAGTTTAGCACTGATGATGTTTCTAGGATCATTCGGTGCCAGCTATTTACTTATCTTTGCCTATTCTGCCAGCCCCTTTGCATGGCCAAGAAATGTCATCGGTGGACATGTTATCGCAACCTTTACAGGGCTTGTATTTATGACACTATTTGGTATTCAATGGTGGAGTATGGCAATGGCGGTCGGTACGGCCATTGCCATAACAACCTAGGTAAGAATAGCCAGTATCCAACCTATTGGTGGTAAATATTCACTGTAAGTAAAGACATCGTAGGCTGAACAGACATAGCAGGCAGGCTGGTATTGTCAATGATTCAAATAATCGCCCAGCCAAGCCAAAAATGCATCACTGCTCGTCGATACGTTCAGGCGCAGATAGGTTGAGGCACTGGCATCTGGATGAAATAAATGCCCCGGTGCCACTAGCCAGCCATCGCTATAGGCATCTAGTGCCAGCTGGCTGGTGTCTTGATGCGTATCCACCCACACAAAGAGGCCTGCCTGCGTATGCTCAGGATAGACAAGTCCGATCTTAGGCAATGCTATGCGCATCCGCTCATGCGCACGATATAACTGCTGCTGGACTTTTTTGATTTGCCTGCGGTATTCACCATGCGTCCATAAGTGGTGAATCACGCGCTCACCAAACTCTGGCGTACTCATATTACTCAAGGTTTTGATACGCAGCACATCATCAATGAAATGATCGGGACAGACCAGTAAGCCAACGCGCCAGCCTGATGACATCGACTTTGAAAATCCTGTCGCATAAAACACGCGCTCGAACTGGTCAAGACTAGCATAACGCAGGACTTGACCACTCGGCAAAAACGCGGCGTATAAGTCATCCTCAAAAATATACGCGTCGTATTGATGAATAAGATTAAGCACTTGATGCGCCCGCGCAGGATGCAGATTATAAGAGGTGGGATTGTGTAGCACGCTGTTGGTCAAATACAGCTTTGGATGATACGTTTCAAACAGCTGTTGCATCTGCTCAATATCGGGGCCTTGGTGATCGCGCTCGACCGCGACAACATTGAGTCCCTGCTGTTGTAGACAGCTCGATAACCAAAACCAGCCCGGCCCATCGACCATCACCGTATCACCGACCTCAGTCAATAGTTGGGCAATCATAGTAATGGCGTGTGATATGCCTGCGGTGGTCATGACATTGTCTGTATAGGTCTGCATACCTAGCACATTCAGCTGCTGCACCAGTTGCTGACGCAGCGGCAAATAGCCTTGCACCGCGCTATAGTCATAGATGAAGCCGTCTGCTTGCTGGGTGACCTGCCGTATCGCCCACTCCATCTTGTCATTACGTATCCAGTCTCTAGGTAGCGTGCCCACGCCTGGGGATCGGTGATGCGGAATATCGCTCGACACTTGCTGTACCAGCCAGCGAGTATCTATGACTGGCTGCTTGGGGGCAACTTTTTTGTCACGGTTGGGCGGTACTAGTCTTGTCTGCTCATTCACATAATAGCCTGAGCTTGGCTTGGCGACCAAGACATTGGTTGCCACCAGTTGCTCATAAGCTTGCACAACGGTGAAGCTCGATATACCCATGAGTTTGGATAGTTTTCGCACCGATGGCACACGCTGGTTGGGCAAGTAAATTTGCCAATCAATGCGCTGCTTTAGCCATTCAGCGACGGCAGCAGTCTTTGTTAAGTTAGGATTGAGCTTGTAGTTTTCGACCATGATAAAAGTACTTATCGTTGATAATAAAAATCTAAAAAATTGTCACGCTAAGAGCGACTATACACTTTGTTCATCATAAGTGAAACTGTATCGGGTTTGTTGTGGTCATATAAACTATAGTTGAGACATTCCATATGGATCGTCATTATTTAGGATGACACTATGAACCCGATATACACTGCACTGGCTGTACTGGTTACCTTTATTTGGGGTGTGAACTTCACCTTTATTGCATGGGGATTAGAGAGCTTCCCGCCACTAATGCTCACTGCCCTACGCTTTTTCTTTACCGCAGTGCCCTTGGTGTTTTTTCTTAAACCGCCTACCTTTAACCGTACCTTACTCATCTATGCTATCGGTACCTTTGTCATGCAATATGCCTTTGTATTTACGGCCATGCATCTAGGTGCGTCACCGGGTTTGACGGCGTTGTTGCTACAAATGCAAATTTTTATCACTGTGTTGTTGGCGTACTTTATCTTGGGTGAAGCAGTCAGTCGCATGCAAGTCATCGGTATGATGGTTGGGGTATTGGGCCTTGGTGTGATTGCGCTCAATCTCGGCGGAGATATGCCTGTGGCTGGATTTGTCTGCATTTTGATTGCCGCAGTGGGCTGGAGCTTTGGCAACATTGCATCCAAGCAAGCCTCAGCACAAGCGACCTTAAAAGCGGCACAACAAAAAACAGCAACAGCACCTACCACCGTTAAAAACAAAACCTCTGCTTTGTCTGCTCTTGCACTGGTCGCATGGGGCGCTCTGATCGCTTGCGTGTTTTTGACGTTATCTTCGCTTATATTTGAGACCGATGCATGGCAGCTGGCAACCTTTACCGAAGCGTCGATGAAGTCGTGGCTGTCGCTTGGGTTTATCGTGTATATCTCAACCCTAGTCGGCTTCGGACTCTGGGCACATCTACTCAGTCAAAATACTGCCTCCAAGGTTATGCCATTTGCTCTATTAGTGCCGGTATTCGGTATGACAACGTCCGTAGTGCTTACGGGCGAAGTTGTAACGTGGTGGAAAATGCTGGCAATGATATTGATATTGTCGGGGTTATTACTAGCAAATGTGAAATTTGGGATAAGGAAAAAACCTGCTCATAAGTACGGAGTCTAATAGTTCACTCTTAGATAAATGGATAAACGATAGTTAGTGATCTTTAAACTAAACGGACTCAGCGGAAAGCTCAGCTTATTGCCAGATTTACTGGATAACTCCAAAACATGCTTAAAACCGTATTTTTTACGAATGACTTGATGCATATCATTGGTAGATTTTTTCTTTTGTCTGGTCGCAAATCCCACATGGCGTTCAAATCTGACCATGTCTGTTTTTACTAGATTGTCGCTGTTGACTCTCGGCATAAAGACAGGCTTATGCTCTACCCCATTTTGTCTGTGTGCCATAGGGTGATTTTTTTTGCTCCATAATAGGCTGCCTTATATCCATCGTCTTTTATAAATTTTCAGTTATCTTTTCGGTCATCGCTACTTGGTTTATAGATGCTAAATCCAAACGCCGCGCGCACAACGAGAACGAGGCAGTTTATCTTATTATGCATCATTTATCTGCCCTATTTTAAATTTACCAATAGACTTGCTGAGTTTTGTTTTTATGAATACTTAGAAAATTGGCTTTTAGTCGTTTTACGTGCCTGCACTGATATTAGACCTTAAAACAGTACCTTCCAGATTTGCACAGAATAGTACTATGACCCTGATTTTTATATTCTGTGCGTGTACGCGACCGTGTTTTTTTTAATAAATCCGCGCTATCGTTTACCAAATGGACGATTCGCCTTATAAATCCCTCCAAGTATGTGCTGAAATGATGAGCAAAAAAACGGTGCTCAACCCAATAAGCGTATGATCTACTCCTTATTTCCCCAATATGCTACAATTATCCCCAAGTGAGCCTTGGGGATAATTAGCACATAAATCCTTTTGTATAAAAGGCCTGTAATATTATCATAATAAATATCGGTGTCCATATCAGTGTCCAAATACTCTTTGGCTTTTTACAGGAGGGTATTTTCATAAGTTATCGAATTTGCATAAACTATCACGCATTTACCTCATAAAAATTACGGATAAGAACATGGCTGTCGACAACATAAATGATATCAATAAACTTGAATGTCGAGATAAGGATTACTCGGTCAGTGTCTCAGGTATCGCGGGTCTAAGTCTACGTGTCTATCCAAACGGTAAAAAAGAATACTACCTGCGCTACTCTCATCCACATGTCGATGGTAAGCGACCTAGAATGATGCTCGGCAAGGTTGAGGACATCAGTCTATATGAGGTCAAGTACAAAGCAGAGACCATACTTAATACGGTCGCAAACGGCTCTGACCCTAAAGCCATACAGCAAAAAGAGCAAGTGAATAAGTATGCTCACCTAAAGAACGCCACGTTCGCTGACATTGCGCAAGCATGGCGAGATCACAAAACATCCAGTCGTCAGCAAAGCAAATCAAAAAAACCTGCGTTTAGTGAGTCGACACTCAAATTTTGGGATTTGTGCTTGGGATACATGTGCCGTGATATTGGCGATCTGAGAATGAATGATATCACCAGTGAGATGATATTAAGTGTGTGTGAAGCAATCCAACATAACGACAATCAAGCGACCTTCGTTGGCGCCAGTACGCGGCTGTATACGGAAAAAGTATTTTCATTCGCTGTCGCACGAGGATTATGCGATAAAAATGTAGCGATTGACACCCGTGGCGAGTTGGCACCTGCCAATTCAGGCAATCACTTGCCAGCTATTACCAAGCCCGATCAGTTTGCGACGCTTTTATATGAAATGTCCAATTTTAAAGGGGCAAGCAAGCTTACATTAGAAGCCATGAATTTATTGCCTTATGTGTTTGTCCGTAGTATTGATTTACGCTCTATGCGCTGGCAGGATATCGACTGGGATAATGATACATGGGCATTCTTCCCGACCAAAGGCGAAGGTCGCGACGACATGGTGTCGCACTTAGTCGTGCCATTAGCGACGCAAGTGATTGCGCGATTACGAAACATTCAATCTATCACAGGACATAAAGAGTATGTCTTTGCCTCAATGCGCGGTTCAAGCAATGCTTATATCAGCAAAGCCACACTGGTACAGATATTTCACCGGCTTGGATACAAAGACGTGCAATGCGCGCATGGCTTTCGGGCCTCGGCCAAAACCTTGCTTATGGAACAGCCAGAGTTACGCTACTCAGACATCGTCACAGAATTACAGCTGGGTCACAGGATAAAAGACACGCACGGCGGGGCTTACAACAGACTTGATGAAATCGATACTAGGGTAAAGATGATGCAAGATTGGGCGGATTATATAGATAAGCTGCGAGATTACGCTAAGACGTAAGCCAAGTGAACTCGAGCTAAGAATTGTTTGAAAAATAGACGGGGCGTTAAATACACTATAATATGACGAACATCAATTGATAAAAAATTGCTTTGAGCGTCAGACATAACTACCCATTCATGTTAAATTGTAAAAAACGGTAAGGATGTCTGTAGAGATAAAAAATCTATGATAGCCCTAATATTATACTCGTTAACACTGTACTCACTCATTTAATAAGAAGGTTGTTAAGGATGACTTTAGATAATAACGTACTACGTAAACGCACCAGCTTATTGGGTTCATTGCTAGGCGATGCCATTTCTCGCCAATCTGGAGAGCAGACAATAGAGACCATTGAGACCCTGCGTAAAGGTTTCATTCAACAGCGTCGTGAGCCAAATGAGGCACATAAACAGCAGCTTATCGACTTTATTGCGTCTCTGGACAATCAAACTTTAAAGGACGTCATACGTGGATTTTCTATCTATTTTTTCCTAGCCAATCTCAGCGAAGAAAACTACTTGCGTGAGCAGCGTCATAAGCTGCGTATGCAATCGGAGCAAAGCTGGGAAGGGTCATTTCGTCGTACCTTACTTGAATGTCGTGAACGCAATATCGAGCCCGCTCAAATGCAGGAGCTGATTGATCAGCTAAAATTTACACCTGTATTTACGGCGCATCCCACCGAAGCGCGCCGTCGTACCACAATGAATATCTTACAAAGTCTATTCACGCACAGCGATGCTTTAAACAATGTGTCTGAAAACAGTTTCGCCTACGAGCAAGCCAAAGAGCAAACCGCTCAAACGATTGACTTATTATGGTCATCAGATGAAGTGCGCACCCGCAAGCCATTGGTCTATGACGAGATTAACAACGGCCTGCATTACTTTAATGCCAGCTTATTTAATGCCATTCCCAAAGTATATCGTAATATCAAAAAAGCCATTGTTGATATCTATCCAGAGCTGACCGACTATCCACTGCCTGCCTTTATGAGCTTTGGCTCGTGGATTGGCGGTGATAGAGATGGCAATCCTTTTGTGACGTTTGAGACCACAGAGCTTGCCGTGTTGATGCATGCTGATACCGTACTGCGTCACTATCAAGTACTACTCAAAAAACTGCGCCGACAGCTCATTCATAGTGACACTATTGTCACCGTGTCTCCCGACGTATATGCCAAGATCAAAAGTTATGATGAGCTCGATCAGCGTGTATTTGATTACAACCTCGATGATTACGGCAACGAGCCATACCGCCGTCTGCTTTCTTTAATACTCACTAAGGTCAATGCCACTAATCGCCGCATTCAAAGTAAAGGGACTGATATTGAGGCTGAAAAAGACGCCTATGCCAATCCAGAAGAGCTGCTAGAGGACTTACGTATTATCCGCCAAAGTGTCGCTACTCACGACAAGGCGCATGCAGATGGATTATTGCTCGATGTGGTTCGCCTGGTAAAAACTTGCGGCTTTCATTTGGCGGCGCTCGATATCCGTCAAGAGTCGTCTTATCATGGTGAAGTGATTGCAGATATCTTTGCGAGTGCCTCCAACCTGCCTGATTATCAAACGCTAAGCGAAACCGAACGTCAAGAGTGGCTCACACGCTTGTTAGAAAAACCGGGTACGCCGCTCATCTATACCGATAACTTAACAGACAAAACGCGTGAGCAATTGGCATTGATGAATTCGGTCGCCACCTTACGCAAATTGGTGGGACAGGCGACTTTTGGCAGCTATGTTATCTCAATGACGAACAATGCCAGCCAGCTACTAGAAGTATTGCTGTTAATGCGATTTGCCGGCTTATGTACGATTGATGCTGAGGGTCAATTGTCTGCTGACCTACCTGTCGCACCGTTGTTCGAAACCATCGAAGATCTTAAAAACATCGATAAAATCTTGCCTGCTGTGTTAGACAATCCACTATATCGCGGATTGCTACAGAATACAGATAATACGCAAGAGATCATGCTAGGTTACTCGGACTCATCAAAAGATGGCGGTATTATCACCTCGGCTTGGCAGCTGTATAGTGCGCAGCAAACCATTAATAGTATTGCTGAGCAATATGGTATAAAAACACGATTATTCCACGGACGCGGCGGTTCGGTAAGTCGCGGCGGTGGCTCAACGCACAAAGCCATTGCGGCACAGCCGGCTGGCACGTTACATGGTCAGATTAAAGTGACCGAACAAGGCGAAGTGCTTTATGCCAAATATGCCAATACGGATACTGCCGTGTTTGAGCTAACCATGGCAATCACGGGTACACTCAAAGCCTGCTCGACAAGATTTGTCGTACAACCGACTGAGTTGCCAGAGTATGAAGCCTTGTTTGCACGGTTAGCAGAAGCAGGCGAGCAGCGTTATCGAGAGCTGACCGATCATACGGAAGGGTTTTATAAATTCTACTCACAAGTGACCCCAGTACAAGAAATCTCTTTACTGAACATTGGCTCACGCCCTGCCCATCGCAAAAAAGGCTTGCCAAGTAAAACCACATTGCGAGCGATCCCTTGGGTATTTGGCTGGTCTTTAGCACGCTTTACCCTACCTGCTTGGTATGGCGTTGGTAGTGCTCTGCACAGTGTCAGAGACAACGAGATTTTGATGAAAGAGATGAATGCGCGCTGGCCATTTTTTAGTGTCTTTATCAGTAATATTGAGATGGCTTTTACCAAATCTGAGATGAATATTGCACAAGCATATAGCCAGTTGTGTGATGACGAGGCGCTACGCGAACAGATCATGAGTGAGGTGCTCGATGAGCATGAGCTGACTTCTTCCGGTCTGAATTCTTTGCTAGATCAAGAAACGCTTTTATCTGGTCAGCGAAACCTTGCGGCATCTCTGCAGTGGCGAGACGCTTATCTAGACCCGATTAACTATATACAGATTGAGCTGTTGAAGCGTGCTAGACAACAAAATGAAGATACGACAGATAACCATAAAGATGGCGATCTCAATGTAGAAGACCCATTAATCCGTAGTATTAACGCACTGGCAGCGGGTTTACGTAATACGGGGTAAGAGACGATACGACTGACCAACCAACGAGAATATTCTGATAGATTGCTACTGTCATAGTTATTTCAGTGTGCTTGCCAGCACGATGGTGATAAAAAAATGTACCGTCGCCCATTATTTTTCCGTGGCACGGTACAAGGTACTATATGCCTCTGCTTTAATTAAAATGCGCCTAAACCTAACTATTCTAATCATTAGTCTCACGATACAACGTGGTTTGTGACTCTTGCCTAAAGTCTTCATAGGTAATGGCAGCCTCACTCTCTGGAGCTGGAGAGGGTTCTATAGGCTCAACTTCAGCTGCGGGCACGTTTTGTTCGCTATTGTCTGCATTAATCGATTGTGCTGACACTAACGGCTCCTCGACCGTATTGGCGTCATTAGGTAATGGATCGTCATCGCTATTCACTACAGGTTCGGCGCCGACCACTGACGTGCTAGTGGTAGCCGCAGGCGCTGTCCCATTTAAGCCACTATCATTGCTAACAGTAGTATCAGAAATAGAAATCGATAAAAATCCTGTAAAAATAAGGGTAAGTACGACAATAGCAATAAGTAGTGAACCAAAAATCATACCAATAATGAGAGGTTTTTTACTACTGACCACTTTTTTTTGTGGTTTTATAGCATCCCTATGATCTGGTTCCAATGGGTTGGATTTAGTATCTAAAGGGTCATCGATCGTTGTGTTAGATAAAGGCGTCGCTTGATCGAGAACGACAGAAGATGGCTTTTTTTCTTCATTATTCTTACTTAAATCACTATTTAAGTTATGGTCAACACCAGCATAATTATCCATTCGTGTATCTGACACCTTGTTTTGTGTCGATGCATTTTGACCTGAAAAATCAAAAGTAGCGTTTGTTGTGCCGATGTCGGCAAACTCTAATCTTGGCTCTTTATCGTTACTTTCATCTTCGAATAGTTGCAACTCTTCTACGCTTAGAGGCTCAAAAGCAGGTAACTTACTGGCCGTTTTTAAGGATGTTGAATCATCATTATCATTTTGGGTATCATTTTCTGCGCTTTGGACTCGACTGATAAAACGTTCGTAAATATTGTTTTTGACACGCTTAGGCGATTTTTTATGAACGAGTTGAGACAACTCTTCGTCAAAATCAGTACCGATGTCTTTTTTTTCGTCGTTCATAAAATAAAACCAAGCCAGTTTATGCTACTGACAGTAAATGACTGATAAAATGAAGTTGTGATTTTTATTGCTCAAATGTAACAGCATCACTAGTCCCCAATATAGTTGCTCACTCCCCTATCTTCAAGCACAATTTATTTTAGGTCGCTAATATTTGCACAGCTCGTCTTAAGTTAAGTAATGAGGTAGAAGCTTATTAAAAACGGCTTGTATAGAGACAACATATACCATAACAGGCTTAATAACATGGATTTAAAACAGCTCAATGCATTTATTGCTGTCGCGAATTTGCGCAGCTTTAGTGCAGCCGCAGAAAAGACAGGACTGTCACAGCCAAGTTTGAGCCGCCTGCTGAAACAGCTTGAGACTGATATGGATGTCGTGCTTATCGATCGTTACCACAGGCCATTACATCTGACTGAAGCGGGCGCATTTTTTTACGATAAGATAAGCACCATACTGACAGAAATCGAGACCGTCACGAGTATGACCCAGCGTTTATCAGCGCCAAGTAGTGCGCTAAACATTGGCTTTGTGCCGTCAGTATTATATGGGTTACTCCCTGAAATCATCGCCATGCTCAAGCAGTCCAATTCTGATATAGAGGTCAACCTCAAAGATATCAGCTCTTATCAGCAAATGGAGGCACTCAAATCTGGTGAGATTGATATCGGTTTTGGGCGTTTTGCCCATCAAGATCCATGGATTCAACAAATATTACTGCGTCATGAGCGCTACGTGGTGGCCTTACCAAAGTCGCATCCTCTTGCCCATGTAAAGGAGCAGCGTTTGATAGATTTGGCAAATAATCGCTTGATTTTATACCATCAAACGCATTTGCCGATTGCCACCACACTACCAACATCAGAGTCCATCAAAGCAAAGCAGGAAGCCAATACAAAAACCAGACGTGTCATCAATGAAAAATCTGCACTTAGCGAGCCGATTACGGAGCCGTTGTTACATTTGTTTGCACAATACGGTATCTCACCCTTTATGACCACCACGGTGAGTGACTTGCAAGTAGCTCTAGGCTTAGTCGCTGCGGGCGAAGGTATCACGCTTGTACCTGCCAGCTTAACCACAGTACGTACAGAACAAATCAGCTATCAGCGTTTGGTACACGAAAACGTCACCTCTCCTATTTATTTGCATACTCTCAAAGACTTTGTGCATCCAAGTATCTCTGAGTTATTGAATGCTATCTATCAGGTCTATGAAGAACGAGGCATCACCTACCGGCGTCAAAAATTTGTGTAACGCTCTTAAATGACCAGATATTGCGTGGATATTGTGTTATAAAGAAACGCCAAAAATAATCTGCCCTAATACTTGATATTATCAGATTAATATGTTAACCAAAAAGAATGGCAATACAAACAAATAGTAATAACTATCACTGTTAATAACTAGAATAATCATTCTCCTGAATCGTATTGGTGTGCTAAAGTCGATACAAGATTAATCGTTTTATAAAAAAGCACGTACAAACATGTCTAAAGCGGTTGTCTAATGATCACTGGCAAACTGACACAGGTAAGTGATGTTTTGCCGTTTTAACCATTTCGAGGTATTCATGTCCACACAACCACTCAACAACCCAAGTACCACTGACGATATCGTTACTGAGCAACAAGAAGGCTTTAGTTGGCGTATCTTTGGCCCCGGTATTTTGATGGCGACCGCTGCAATCGGTGGCTCGCATCTGATTTCATCGACGCAGGCTGGTGCTATATATGGCTGGCAGTTGGCGATTATGATTGTTTTAGCCAACGTGTTTAAATATCCATTTTTTCGCTTTGCAACCGATTATGTTTACGATACGGGCGAGAGCTTGATTGCAGGTTATGCCAAGCGCTCAAAGGTGTATCTTTGGGTGTACTTTATCCTCTCTATCTTATCAGCGGTCATCAGTACGGGTGCGGTCTCGCTAATTGCAGCGGTGATTTTAGGCTTTATGCTACCCGCCTCTCTTGAGTTATCGACGATGGTGCTGTCTATGATCATCGTAGCCGTCTCTTGGTTCTTTTTGATAGCCGGTCATTATAAATTGCTCGATGGCGTGACTAAATGGATTATGATTGCTTTGACGGCAGCTACCGTTGCCGCAGTCATGATTGCCGCTGGCAAGCCCACGGTTATGGCAGCAGATTTTATTGCTGTGTCTCCTTGGAACCTAGCGACACTCGGTTTCATCGTCGCACTCATGGGCTGGATGCCAGCGCCGCTTGAGTTTGCCGCGATTACTTCTATGTGGACCTCTGCCAAAGTCAAAACCGATCACACCACGCACAAGCAAGGCTTGCTCGACTTTAATGTCGGTTATACCGTTTCAGCGATTCTAGCCTTGTTTTTCTTGTCACTTGGTGTGTTTGTCCAGTATGGTTCAGGACAAGAGATTGAGTTGGTCGGCGGTGCTTATATCAACCAGTTAATCAATATGTATACGGCAACTATCGGTGAATGGTCACGATTGCTGGTAGCGTTCGTCGCCTTCATGTGTATGTTTGGCACCACGATTACTTGTGCCGACGGCTATGGCCGTGCCAATGCTGAGTGCTGGCGTTTGCTAAAAGGCGAAAGCGAAATCAATAAAAAGCAAATCGCTTTTTGGACGACATACGCTATCGGTGGCGGGCTGGTGATTATTACGTTCTTCACGGGACAATTGGGCGCAATGCTTAAGTTTGCCATGATATCCGCGTTTGTCTCTGCGCCTATCTTTGGTTGGCTCAACTACTCATTGGTTAAGAAACATAAAAAACTGTCCGCAGGTATGAACGCTCTGTCTATCGCAGGCTTGATATTCTTGGCAGGATTTGCCTTATTGTTCTTAGCCAATTTGGCAGGTTTATTTGCTTAAACTTAGTCTTTTTTAAGCTCATGATAAATGAAGCCCTAATAGCTCAGCTGTTAGGGCTTTTTGGTAGGAACAGGACAATTCGTAGAGCAATATGCCTATTATAATTGTAACTAAATGTAAATTATAAAGCCTCTTAATATTTGAATATTTGGGTAATATGAATACTTATCATAGCGAAGTATTGAAAAATACATAATGCTATTTGTTTTATGAATAATATTAAATTAACTACAATTAACAATTAAACATAATAAACAATAATCTACAAGCTAACCTTTGCAGACGTGGATAATTGGGTATAATCAGTGACAACAACAAGATTATTTTATATCCATACAAGCTCATGAAAGGATACTCACATGACCTCACTCTCAGCAGGTGCACGCTTTCGCAGTGCGCTTAAACAAAAAAATGATAATAACCAGCCACTACAAATTGCAGGCGCGATCAATGCCTACACCGCGATGATGGCGACCCAAGTCGGTCACCAAGCGCTGTATCTCTCTGGTGGCGGTGTGGCAAACGCGTCATTTGGTTTACCTGACTTGGGCATGACCAGCCTTGATAACGTGCTAGAAGACGCTCGCCGTATTACGGATGCAGTCGATACCCCGCTACTTGTCGATATTGATACCGGCTTTGGCGGTGCGTTCAACATTGCTCAAACCATCAAAAAAATGGAAAAGGCAGGCGTGGCAGCCGTCCATATCGAAGACCAAGTCGCGCAAAAGCGCTGTGGTCACCGTCCTAACAAAGAAATCGTTAGCATCTCAGAAATGGTTGATCGCCTAAAGGCGGCATTGGATGCGAAAACGGATTCTGATTTTGTGGTGATGGCTCGTACTGATGCGTTATCAGTCGAGGGCTTAGACGCTGCTGTTGAACGTGCCGTTGCCTTTGCCGAAGCAGGTGCAGACATGATCTTTGCAGAAGCGCTGACCGATATCGAGATGTATCGTAAATTTACCGATGTACTCGACATTCCCGTCCTCGCCAATATGACCGAGTTTGGTCAAACCGATCTGTATACCACTGACCAGCTGTACGGTGTGGGCGTCGATATGGTGCTGTACCCACTATCCGCTTTCCGCGCCATGAATAAAGCGGCATTGAATGTCTATCAGCACTTGCTCGATGACGGTACGCAAGAAAAAGTCGTCGATACCATGCAGACACGTATGGAGCTTTATGATTTCTTAAACTATCACGAGTTTGAGCAAACCTTAGATAAGCTGTTTGCGGACAATAAATAATCATAATAAGCAGTATTTTCACTTAACAATATAAAAAGCTACCCACAAAAGGAATGTAGACATGGCAGCACAGAAAGAACTTTCAGGCGCAGGACTTCGCGGACAAGTCGCTGGCAAGACAGCATTATCAACCGTTGGCAAATCGGGCTCTGGTCTGACCTATCGCGGCTATGACGTATCAGAGCTGGCGGATAAATGTATTTTTGAAGAAGTCGCGTATTTACTGCTCTATGGTAATTTACCTACGCAAAGCGAGCTTGAGAATTATCAAGCTAAGCTCAAAAGCCTGCGCGGCCTACCACAAGCATTAAAAGACGTGCTTGAACGTATTCCAAGCGATGCGCATCCAATGGATGTGCTACGTACTGGTTGCTCAATGCTGGGCAACCTTGAGAGCGAAACGGATTTCGCTCAGCAAAACGATAAAACTGATCGTATGCTTGCCGCATTCCCCTCAATCATCAACTACTGGTACCGCTTTAGCCATGATAACGTGCGTATCGAGACTGAGACGGATGATGCGACCATCGGCGGTCATTTTTTGCATCTGCTCAAAGGTGAAAAACCAAACGAGCTGCACGAAAAGGTCATGAACGTGTCGCTTATCTTGTATGCAGAGCACGAGTTCAACGCCTCGACCTTTACTGCGCGTGTCTGTGCGTCTACTTTATCTGATATCCATTCTTGTATCACTGGCGCAATCGGTTCACTACGTGGTCCATTGCATGGCGGCGCGAATGAAGCGGCGATGGATATGATTGAGGGCTTTAGCTCAGCTGATGAAGCCGAGACAGAGATGATGGCCATGCTAGCACGTAAAGACAAAATCATGGGCTTTGGTCATGCCATCTATAGCGAATCAGATCCACGTAACGTCGTCATCAAACAATGGTCTGAAAAACTGGCCGCTGATGTTGGTGACGAGGTGCTCTACCCTGTGTCTGTGCGTGTTGAAGACGTGATGTGGCGCGAGAAAAAATTGTTTGCCAATGCTGACTTTTTCCATGCATCAGCCTATCACTTTATGGGTATCCCAACCAAACTCTTCACGCCAATATTTGTCTGTTCACGCTTGACTGGCTGGGCCGCTCATGTGTTTGAGCAACGTGCCAACAACCGTATCATTCGCCCAAGTGCCGAATATACGGGTGAAGAGCTGCGTCCTGTACCAGATATGAGTGCGCGTTAAGTTGATTTCTTTTAAGTAGCTATTGTTACGTACTTATTATCAGCTAGCGGCAGTGCTAGCTGATACAGGTATGTCGATTGAGCCTAGCTATGATATTTTTAGGTTTGATCGTCATACGCTATTTTTTTATAGATCATGCCATCTTAACTTTCAATATCGATTCTTTAGCAAAGCCTGCAATAACGAACGATGATTTTGCTAAAGGAATGAATTTTTATCTAATATCGACGTTTAACTACTTATCAAAATTAGCCAACAGCCAAAGGTGACTTATGGACAACGCCCTCGTACAACCCATGAACGATGAGTTCAAAAAACCACTTCCTGATACTGACCTTTACTACTTTGACACTCGCGAAGCGGTCGAGCGCATCGAAGCAGGTGCTTATGACAAGCTACCGTTCTGCTCAAAAGTATTGTGTGAGAACCTAGTGCGCCGTTGCCCACCAGAGGATTTAACGGCAGCGTTAAAGCAGCATATCGAGGGTAAGCAAGATTTAGATTTTCCTTGGTACCCTGCCCGCGTCGTTTGTCATGATATCTTGGGTCAGACGGCCTTTGTTGATTTAGCAGGCTTGCGTGATGCCATCGCTGAGCAAGGCGGTGATCCGTCTAAGGTAAACCCTATCGTGCCCACTCAGCTGATCGTTGACCATTCATTGGCCGTTGAGCACGCAGGCTTTGAAGAAGACGCCTTTGAGAAAAACCGTGCGATTGAAGAGCGCCGTAACGATGACCGCTTTCACTTCATCAACTGGTGCCAGTATGCCTTTGACAATGTCAACGTCGTACCGCCTGGTAACGGCATCATGCACCAGATCAACCTAGAGAAAATGTCACCTGTCGTACAGGTCGTACACAATAAAGCGGGTGAAGAAGTCGCATTCGCTGATACGTTGGTTGGTACGGATAGTCACACGCCGATGGTCGATGCCCTAGGTGTGATCTCAATCGGTGTGGGCGGTCTAGAAGCCGAAAGCGTCATGCTAGGCAACCCCTCTTATATGCGCCTGCCTGATTACGTTGGGGTCAAATTAACAGGCAAACTGCAAAAAGGCATTACTGGTACGGATCTCGTACTGGCGATGACGGAGTTCTTACGCGACGCAGGTGTGGTCTCTACCTATATTGAATTCTTTGGTGACGGTGCACGCCAGCTAAGTGTTGGTGACCGCGCCTCTATCTCCAATATGACGCCTGAATATGGCGCCACTGCTGCGATGTTCTATATCGATGAGCAAACCATTGACTATCTGCGTCTGACGGGTCGTTCTGAGGAACAGATTAAACTGGTTGAGCAGTATGCTAAGCAAACGGGTCTATGGGCTGATGGCATGGAAAAAGCCGAATATGCACGCGTCCTTGAGTTTGATTTGTCATCAGTCGGTCGTAACATGGCAGGCCCGTCGCGTCCCCATGCGCGTGTATCTACTGATGATTTGGTGGCCAAAGGCATCGCCCACGCGCCTGATCAAAAACTCCCTGAACCAAAAGATGGTCTCATGCCAGATGGCGCAGTGATTATCGCGGCGATTACCAGCTGTACCAATACCTCAAACCCTCGCAACATGGTAGCTGCAGGTCTTGTCGCCCGTAACGCGAATGCCAAAGGACTATTGCGTAAACCGTGGGTTAAGTCCTCACTCGCACCCGGCTCAAAAACGGTCAAAATGTATTTAGAAGAAGCAGGTCTAATGCCAGAGCTACAGGAAATCGGTTTTGATGTAGTAGGCTTTGCCTGTACGACGTGTAACGGTATGAGCGGTGCACTTGACCCTGACATCGAGCAAGAAATCATCGACAATGATTTGTTCACCACGGCAGTGCTATCTGGTAACCGTAACTTTGACGGTCGTATCCATCCGTATGCCAAGCAAGCATTTTTAGCATCGCCGCCACTGGTTATCGCTTATGCCATCGCTGGTAACATCCGTTTTGATATTGAAAAAGACTCGTTGGGTAAAGACCAAGACGGCAATGATGTCTATCTAAAAGACATCTGGTTTGATGACGAAGAAGTGGATGCCATTGTTGCTTCTGCTGTTAAGCCTGAGCAGTTTAATGCCGTATATATCCCCATGTTTGATGAGGCCAAAAAAGACACAGGCAAAGCGTTAAGCCCATTGTACGACTGGCGTGAAATGACCACGTATATTCGCCGTCCGCCGTATTGGGAAGGTCAAATGGCAGCGATGAACAAACTAAAAGGTATGCGTCCGCTTGCCGTATTAGGTGATAACATCACCACCGATCATATGTCACCATCAAATGCTATTCTTGGTACGTCAGCAGCTGGCGAGTATTTGGACACTATGGGCTTGCCTGCCGAAGACTATAACTCATATGCGACCCATCGCGGCGACCATTTAACCGCGCAACGTGCCACCTTTGCCAACCCTAAACTATTGAACGAGATGGTACGCGATGAAGATGGTGAAGTTATCCAAGGCTCACTGGCGCGTGTTGAGCCAGAAGGTCAAGTCATGCGTATGTGGGAGGCGATTGAAACCTACATGAACCGTGAGCAGCCGCTGATCATCATCGCAGGTGATGGCTATGGTCAAGGCTCAAGCCGTGACTGGGCGGCCAAAGGCGTCCGTCTCGCTGGTGTGGAAGCCGTTGTCGCTGAAGACTTTGAGCGTATTCATCGTCAAAACTTAGTGGGCATGGGCGCGCTGCCGCTACAGTTCGAGGAAGGCGTGACTCGTCATACGCTAAATATCGATGGCACGGAAACCTTTGATGTCACAGGTGAAGTCTCGGCTGGCGGGTTGATGACTCTAGTAATCCATCGTACCGATGGTAGTACCACTGAGACGCCTATTATCTGCCGCTTAGATACGGCTGATGAAGTAAAAATGTACAACGCTGGCGGTATGCTACAACGCTTTGCTAAAGAGTTTATCGAAGGTACGCTTGATATCGTCTAGGGCTATACTGTAGGTTTTAGTGTGATAAGCAATAAAGAATAAAAGTTGCCGATGTTGTATAACCTTATATGACGTCGGCTTTTATTTGCTTTTGCGTTCTATACACTGAGTTTGTTACTTACTCCTAAGTACTAGATAGCAGCTAAATATTGAGTTTACTTAACCAATGGCGTAATATGTACCATATATTGTACAAGTAATGAAGCGTATTATGAAAGGAGTAAACCATGAGAGTCGTTAGTTTTTCAGAAGCCAGAAAGCATCTAAAATCTGTCCTAGATACGGTAAACGATGATGCCAATGCCACTATCGTAACCCGCCGTGACGCTGATGATGCCGTTGTGATGTCACTTGATTACTACAATAGCCTGATGGAAACCGTCTATCTGCTAAAATCCCCTGCCAATGCGGCGCACTTAGCGGACTCTATTGCCCAATATAAAGCTGGCAAGACTGTCACGCGTGAGTTAATTGATACGGCAGAAAATAGTGATAGAAGTGACGGTCGCAGCGATAACAATGAGCACACGGATAGCGATATTGAGAGTGCTTGAACTCAAAGGCTTTAATCAATCCAAAGGGTCTAACAATGAGTGAGCAATTAGCATGGACAGACGCTGCGTGGAAAGACTACCTGTACTGGCAAACGCAAGACAAAAAAACACTCAAGCGTATTAATAAACTTATCACTGAATGTAAGCGTAATCCGTTTGAAGGAATTGGTAAACCTGAACCTTTAAAAGAAAACCTATCTGGATTTTGGTCAAGACGCATCGATGACGCCAATCGATTGGTATATGCCGTCGATGATAATTATCTGACGATTATCTCTTGTCGTTATCATTATTAATGAGCGTTCTTAGTCGTTCGTGTTTACTTGCTGATGACGCCATACCCAATCTTATAACAATATAAAAAGGACTCAATACAGTGACCCAAACCAACTCTCAATCAAAAGCTTCTTTCGCTCCGCAAATCTCCGTCCCTGCCACCTATATGCGTGGCGGTACCTCAAAGGGTACGTTTTTTAAATTATCTGATTTACCTGAGCGTTGCCAAGTTGCTGGCGAGTCACGTGATAAGTTTTTGCTGCGCGTCGTCGGTAGCCCTGATCCTTACGGTAAGCAGATCGATGGCTTAGGCAATGGCAGCTCTAGCACATCAAAAGCCGTTATTTTATCGGCCTCTGACAGACCAGATCACGACGTGAACTATCTGTTTGGACAAGTTAATATCGCAAAGCCCATGATTGATTGGGCGGGTAACTGTGGTAACTTAACTGCAGCCGTCGGTGCCTGTGCCATTAATATGGGTCTAGTTGATGCCGACAAAATTGCTAATAGTATCGATGACAATGCTAAAAGCGGGATTTGTGAAGTGCGTATCTGGCAAGAAAATATTGGTAAAACCATCATTGCCCATGTGCCAGTCTATAAAGATGCAAATGACAAAGTACAGGTTCAAGAGACAGGTGATTTTGAATTAGACGGTGTCACCTTCCCAGCAGCTGAAGTCAAAATTGAGTTTATCGATCCGGTTGATGCCACCAGCGACATGTTCCCGACGGGCAATTTGGTCGATGATTTCGATGTATCAGGCTGCGGTCTAAATGCTGATAGCATCAAAGCCACCTTCATTAGTGCAGGTATCCCAGCCATCTTTATAAACGCAGAAGATTTGGGCTTTACGGGTACTGAGCTACAAGGCGACATTAATAGTGATAGTGAGCTACTTACCAAGCTTGAAAAAATCCGTGCCACAGGCGGCGTGGCGATGGGATTATTTAAAGATGTGAGCGAGGCGCAAACCAGCCAGCATATTCCCAAACTCGCTTGGGTTGGTAACGCACAGAGCTATACCGCCTCTAGTGGTAAATCGGTCGATGCAGAAGAGATTGATTTGGTCGTACGTGCCATGAGTATGGGGCAATTGCATCACGCCATGATGGGGACAGCAGCAGTCGCTATTGCCGCTGCCGCAACCACGCAAGGCACGCTTGTTAACAAAGCTGCTGGTGGTGGCGAGCTGACAGAGGTACGTTTTGGTCATCCATCAGGGACGCTACTGGTCGGCGGTAAAACCGAACAAGTCGAAGGCCGCTGGCAAGCCAAAAAAGTGTCGATGAGTCGTTCAGCAAGGCGTATCATGGTTGGTGAAGTTTTTGTGCCTGCGGATGCGTTTTAAGCGTAGCCATGGCTTATTTCAATTTGCAATAAGGTTTTATGCCAATATCTCCCCAACCTCGCCGCGCACAGTTAGACAAAAAACCGCCAGTCGAGAAAAAAGAACGGCGGGCGCTGCTGTGGAATATCCTCAAAAAACTGGCGGTATTTGCTAAGCCTTATCGCTTGCTTATTACCGCCACCTTAGCGCTGACTGCTCTAGGCTCCTTTACCGCGCAAGTTAATGCCTTTGTACTACGTTATGCCGTTGATACCTTGACCGAAATCGCTACCCTCGCTGAGCCTTGGGAAGCTGGCGTGCGCATGCTGATGATTATCAGTGCGGTACTCTTAACCAAAGAGATATTATCGATATTCATCTCGTTTGGGCAACGCTTCTTCGGCGAAAAGATTCGTATCAATCTATCACGTGATTTATCGCAAAAAATCATTGAGCGCATCTTGACCTATCGGATGGCATTTTATACCAGTAGCGAAAACGACAGCGGCAAGTTGCAAACGCGTATCGATTATGGCGTCAGCAGTCTTACTAGCCTCGTACAAAACTTCTTTATCGATATGCTACCGCTGTTTGCCAATGCGATCGTGGCGCTTATCATTATGTTTTCGACCAATTTTTGGATAGGCTTGGTCGGTCTTATTATCATTCCCATTTACTTTTTTATCAGCCAAAAACAAGCCAAGCGCCTACAAGGGTTTCGTCGGCAGATGCGCGGGTTTCGCGAAGCCAAAAGCGGACTGGTTATCTCGCTTATCAACTCAATTAGTGTGGTGAAATCCTTTGTCCGTGAGTCGATAGAAGCAGAAAAGCACTTAGCCATTCAAAAGGAAATGACCGATAATCAGCTGCGTATTCGCAGTATTGGTTTTGTGTATGATGCCATCAAAACCTTTATCGAGCAGATTGGTGTGGTGGTTATTATCTTGCTCACCGCTTATTTTGTCCTACAAGGTGAGATGACCATTGGTATGATTTTGTTTCATGTCATACTGTTTCAAAATGTCGCCGCCCCTATCCGTCAATTACACCGCATCTACGACCAGATAAATAATGCATTGACCTATGCCGAAGGGTTTTTTGATATTTTAGAAGATGACAGCCAAGTCGAGAGCATCGCTGGTATCAGTAGCGACAACCTAAAAGGTCATATCGAGCTTAAACATGTCGACTTTACTTATCCAAATGGGACGCAAGCGCTCAAAGACGTCAGCTTCACTATTAAGCCCAACCGTATCACGGCGCTGGTTGGCCTCTCTGGCGCTGGCAAGAGCACGATTATCAATCTATTGGTCAAATTCTACGCCCCAGACGCAGGCTCGATCTGCCTAGACGGGCATGATTTGGCTGACTGTGATACTCATGAGCTGCGTCAAAACATTGGTCTGGTGCTACAAAGCAATCATATATTTTCGGGCACGATCAGTGAAAATATCCGCTATGGCAATATGAATGCCAGCGCTGATGACATCATAGACGCAGCAAAAAAAGCTTCGATACATGAGCAAATCGTCGCCTTGACAGACGGTTACGAGAGTACGGCCAAATCGCTATCGGGCGGTCAGCAGCAGCGTATCGCGCTAGCACGGATGTTTTTAAAAGATCCGCCGATTGTGTTTTTGGACGAGCCGACCGCCAGTCTCGATGCTATCGCCAGTCAGCAAGTCAAAAAAAGCCTTGATCTGATCAAAAAAGATCGTACCGTCATCATGGTTTCGCACAATATTGCTCAGATTATCGACGCCGATGATCTGGTAGTCATAGAGAATGGCGAAGTGGTTGAGACAGGTACCCATGAGGTACTTTATGCCCAACGCGGCAAATACTTTGAGATATTTAGTGCCATGTCTGATAGCTTAAATTTAGAAAAAATCAGTCAGACCCTAAAGGGTTAGGAATGGTTAATGACTGCCTAAATCGTTATAATGCCCCTATTTTACCGCCTATTGCCAGAAGCTTGCCCATTATGAATTGTGAATTTTCTATCAAAACCTTTGATGAGCTGACCTCAGTTGACCTTTACCATATCCTAAAAGCACGCTCACAAGTGTTCGTCGTCGAACAAAACTGTGCTTATCAAGATATGGATGAAGTCGATTTTGATTGCTTACACTTGATTGCTCATCAAAACGCAGCATTAGTGGGCTATTGCCGCATTGTTCCGCCTGAATTTAATAAACTAAAATCCAATCTATCGGTCGCCGACCCTACGATCAAGACCAACCACACTGCCATGCCTGCCATCGGTAGAGTGCTTGTGTTATCAGAGCACAGAGGTGACGGCCTAGCGCGGCAAATAATGACGCAAGCTATTGCTCATTGCCGCAAAAAATACGGTAAAAAGCGTCCGATTATTATCTCGGCACAGGCCTACCTGCTTAGTTTTTATGAGTCTTTGGGTTTTGTACCTGAAGGTGAGCATTATCTTGAAGATAATATTGAGCACGTGAAGATGGTGCTATACGTTGCTAAGAAAAACAAAGTAAGAAAAGACAGTGTGGATACTGCGTCAACCACGACCAAAGTTTTAAGCTTCCTGCTGTTTATTATAGCAGCGCTGTTTATTTTAGGTCTGCTCTATTTGATGATTTAAACGGCCTACAAAGTTTTACTTCTGAACACGATTCAGTCTGGTTGTTCCATATTGAGTATGCTACTTTTGAATGATAACCGCTTTAAAAGGATGACTACGAGCATGGGTCAACAAAGCGACAAGTTAGCACACTCAAGGAAGAGGAAACAACCATGTCAAATACCAATTCAGATACAGCCCATTCAAATACAAATGAGGCAACCGTAGAGAGCAATATCCGTCCAGAATATGACGATGAAATCCAAAAAATCGCCGATTATGTGCTCAATTATTCCATAGATAACGAGTCACCAAATCCCACTGATGCATGGCGTACTGCTCGCCACTGTCTCATGGATACCATCGGCTGCGGGCTATTGGCACTGCGCTTCCCTGAGTGTACCAAGCACTTGGGGCCTGATTGCCCTGATCAAATAACGCCGCATGGCGCTCGCGTCCCTGGCACCTCCTATAGACTAGATCCCATCAAAGCCGCTTTTGACATCGGCTGTATGGTACGCTGGCTTGACTATAATGATACGTGGCTCGCTGCTGAATGGGGTCATCCGTCTGATAACTTGGGCGGCATCTTGGCGGTCGCCGACTATATCAGTCAAAAAAACATCAGCCAAGGACAAGCACCTATGACCATGAGGGCCGTGCTCGAGGCGATGATCATGGCGCATGAAATTCAAGGCGTCATGGCACTCGAAAACTCATTCAACCGCGTGGGTCTTGATCATGTGTTTTTGGTCAAATTAGCCTCAACTGCGGTCGTCGCCAAACTCTATCAGCTGCCACGCGAGCGCATCATGGCCGCCATCTCACAAGCCATTGTCGATGGTCAAGCACTACGTACCTATCGTCATGCACCCAACGCGGGCAGCCGAAAATCATGGGCGGCAGGTGATGCAACCAGCCGTGCGGTACGTCTGGTAGATATTACCGCGCGCGGCGAGATGGGTGTCCCTGGCGCACTAACCGCACCGCAATGGGGGTTTTATGATGTGCTGTTTAGCCATACCAATAAGGATCTCGCCACAAAGCCCGAAGACGAGCGTCGATTTACCTTTCAGCGTGACTTTGGCAGTTATGTGATGGAGAATATCTTATTTAAAATCAGCTTTCCCGCTGAATTTCATGCGCAGACTGCTTGTGAAGCGGCGGTTATTTTGCACCCACATGTGAGAGGTCGAATTGATGAGATCGAAAAAATTGTTCTAACCACGCATGATTCAGCAATTCGCATCATCTCAAAAGAGGGCGCGCTTGCTAACCCAGCTGATCGGGATCACTGCTTACAATATATGGTGGCTGTTCCCTTATTGACAGGCGATCTGATGGCGGAGAACTACGAGGATGACTATCATGAAGAGCATTTATCAATCGATGAGCTACGCGAAAAAATGGTGGTAGAAGAAGACGCACAGTATTCAAAAGATTACCATGACCCCAGTAAGCGCTCTATTGCCAATGCCATTCAAATATTCTTCAAAGATGGTAGTAGCACAGAAAAAGTCGCCATCGAGTATCCTATCGGTCATAAACGCCGCCGTGCCGAGGGCATTCCTATACTTGAGGCAAAGTTCCGAGCCAGTCTGGCCACCCGCTTTATCGACAGTCGTTGTCAGCAAATCATTGAGCTGTGTAACGATCAAGAAAAATTGGAGCAAACGCCAGTGAATGAGTTTATGGACTTATTTATGGCTTACTAATGACTCAGTGACTAATATCTCATTCTGTTGACGTATTGACTACCAAGGTATCGACTCTCCTGCCCAATCGACAAAACTGCCTGATTGGGCAGCCTTCATCCCTGATAGCACTTCCAATAAACACTCGGCGCTATACGCTGGCGAGAATAGATGTCCTTCAGCGACATTGCCTTGAAACGGCGCAGACAGTTGGGTATTCACGGTTCCCGGTTGCATAACGACTACGCACACCTCTTTGAGTGATCGGCCCCATTCGATACTCAAGTTTTTCATCCCCATATTGAGCGCCGCCTTGCTCATTCTATAACTATACCAGCCGCCTAGCTGATTGTCCGTGATACTACCGACACGAGCTGATATGGTCGCAAAAATAGCTGGATGCTCAGCGCTGCGTTCAGCTTTGGCGAGCAACGGTTTGATATGCTTGGCTATCAGCAAGCTTGCTAGTGCATTGATTTGCATGTTCTGTAAAAAGAACTCCGTTTCAATCTGCCTCAAGGCCTTTTCTGGCTGCGCCGTCTTGGTATGGAGTAATCCCACGCAGTTGATTACCCAATCGACATGACCCACGGTCTGCTTGATGGTGTCGGCCGCTTTTTGGATACTGTCTTCATCACTGATATTCATCGGTATCCAGTGTAGATTGTCTGCTTCAAAGTTCGGCTCACTGCGATGATAAGTGGCGAATACTTGTGTACTATGTCTTTTAGCAGATGCGCCGTCAGTTTGATCGGCAGCTGACTCTTGTACCAGCTGCTTGACCATGGCCTGACCGATACCGCCTGTGCCACCGATGATAAGATAGGTTTTATTATTCATCTAGAAGCGTCCTGTTTTACAAACCTTGATAGTTTCATTTTGGCTGATTTTACGAGTGTTTGCTATGATAAAAATAATAGACATTATTCTCAGTCTATATACGCTACAATACTTTTTAGCGATTAAACCCGCATTTTTTGCTTTCCATTACTTATATTGACGTTCTTATACGGATATCAGCGCCTTATGCTATCACCCCAAGACCAACTGACCGAGCTGGTACGTGCCTTAGAGACCGATCAGCACGTCTTTGCCACTGACCCGTTACTGATCACGGAAAAGCTACAGAGCGAGGATGGCACACCTATCCAAAAGCTGCATCGACGGGCCTCACGCATCGATAGCAATGGGGCGCTTGCGCGGGTACTAGGTAAGATTGATGGTCGCATAAAAGGCATCATGATCGTTATGAGCGTGGTGTGGTGCATCTCGGGATTTTTGGGTCTGTTCACGCTATTGCAGTCCAATGTGGTGAACTTCTTTTATGTCTTGGTTTGCTTGCTTGGTTTTCATACTATTATGCTTGGTGGCTGGCTGGTGATGACACTCATCAATCGAGACCAGCAAGCGCCCAGTTGGTTTGCCAGTTTTGTTAGTCCAAGTTACCTCATACGCGGTAAAGACGATGTGACCAAGGCGGCCGTCGATCTGTATGAGCGCCAATTACAGCATAGCGGTATGCGCTGGTATTTGGGACGGTTTAGCCATCAGTTATGGCTTGCGACGTTGACTGGCATGCTGCTTGCGATTATATTTTTATTGATCGTACGTCAGTATAGCTTTAGCTGGGAGTCGACCCTACTCTCTGATCAGGCGCTGGTGAGCTTAACGCAAATACTCGGCTGGCTACCAGGCATGGTTGGTTTTGATGTGCCAGATAGTACAGCGATTGCGCAAAGCAGGTTGGTCACAGAAGCGATGCCATTGTCTGTGGCGCGGCAGTGGGCAGGATTGCTAGTCGGTAGCTTGCTGATGTACGGTATTGTCCCGCGTGCGATAGCGTGGGTATTTTGTGCTTTGATGTTCCGCCGCAAAAAAATGCGCTTGGATATCAAGCAACCGTATTATCAAAAGATCATAAATTTTTGGCAGCGTCAGGTGGTTGATGCAGATGACTTTACGGAAGCACCCGCACCTGTCGCGCCCAAAGCGGCGGTAAGTGCAGGCAAGAAACTGGTCGCCTTGCTTGAATATCCTTCAAATCAGGATAAATGGTGGCAGTCAGGGTTGACTAATGACCGTCATGATTTTTCAGAATCAAGTGAGATTGAGAATTTTGGTATCGTTGATGATCGTGAGGATATGGCACGGCTAAAAAACTACTTAGACGAGCACCCTGTGCAAGTCCTATTAGGTATCCATAGCAAAGCGCTGCCTGACCGCGGTACGCTACGCAAACTTGATCAAATCGCCGCTCATGCAAAAGATGGTCTTATTGTACAGCTGCTTAGTGATGCTGATTTGACACATGAGGATGAACCAGTGGATAAGCAAGCTGTACGCTATCAGCAGTGGCAAACAGCGCTCTCTGCGCGAAAAATTGGCTTGGTAGATATTGATTCTTAAAGTTTTTGAATGCGATACTTAATAAAAATTATTTTTATAAAAAGGACAAAATAAATCAGTAATATAGAAAATAGTTATCTCTTGGGTAACAAGGATGTTTTATAGTGGCTAGGAGCCAAATATGTCAACAGACAACACCCTCTTAACATCAGGTGAGTATGGTCAGATATTGGATAATTACAAAGAGGCGTTAAACCAAAGTATCTTAACCGCTGCACCAGAGTCATGGCAGCCAATGCTGGCAAGTATCTTACCTGCTCACTGGCAAGAATGGCTGTTACCGCTGGCTGGTGGCCCATTTCTCTTATTGTTTTTGGCAGAGTGGTTTTATCAGTCTAAGCGTGGGAAAAGTGAAAGCTTTAGCTGGCGCCGTGCGATGACCAATTTTAGCTTGGGCGGCTCTTATCTCGGGTTTGAATTGATTGTCCAAGCAATTATTGTGCTGCCTATTTGCCTGTGGCTATATCAATACCGACTGTTCACTATTGAGGTGACATGGCTGACAGCCATACCCATATTTGTCGCGGTTGAGTTCAGCTATTACTGGTTTCACCGTGCCTCACACCGCATGAATTGGTTTTGGTCAGCGCATGTCGTGCACCATTCAGATGATAAGATGAACCTATCCACTGCCATGCGCCAAAGCCTGCTGTACTCGGTGACAGGTTGGTGGTTATTTTTCGTCCCATTAATGCTGCTGGGTGTGCATCCTGTCTGGGTGTTTTTCTTTTATGCGTTAGATTTGATTTATCAGTTCTTTATCCATACCGAGACGGTGGGAAAATTTCCAAAATGGGTTGAGTATATCTTTGACACCCCATCCAACCACCGCGCCCATCATGGTACTAATGACGAATATATTGACCAAAATTATGGCGGCGTTCTTATTATTTTTGATCGCTGG
This sequence comes from Psychrobacter pacificensis, assembly GCF_018336615.1. Classification (NCBI taxonomy): domain Bacteria; kingdom Pseudomonadati; phylum Pseudomonadota; class Gammaproteobacteria; order Moraxellales; family Moraxellaceae; genus Psychrobacter; species Psychrobacter pacificensis. The sequence continues at coordinate 1,587,690 of NZ_CP048752.1, forward strand.
TTTGGCACTTATGTAGAAGAAGATACCGTCAATAATCCCGTCAAATATGGGGCTGTTGGTGAGACCAGTCACGATAATATTATTGGTCTGATATTTGGGGTGTTTTACCGAATGTGGCAGCGGTTTTTTCGTGCCAAGGGCATTAAGAAAAAAATCAAGGTACTGCTGCGACCACCTACAGCAATCTCATAGCGTATCATGAATACATAAAATACAGTTTACGATATGGACACTACGCATCCAGAACCAACCTGCCACCAGATTTGTTTTACAATAAATGGCTAAAGTTTGATCATCAATAACAATAAGACGCGACTATGAATAATGACAATAAAAACCAAAATCACGAGCATCACACGCCTACAGGTCTTTTTGCAGACAAGGCGTTCCCCAGCGACTCAAATAATAACGCCAAGACCTCGCATTCGACAGTGTCAAAAACGGCCGCTCATTCGAAAGTGACTCATGATAATCCATCCATATCAACTGAATCAGTACCGCCAGCCACCACAAATGTGACAAAAAAAACCACCGCCAGTGGTGAGGCGCTAAAATTGGCGGTCGTGGGACACACCAATACCGGTAAGACCTCCATATTGCGCACGTTACTGCGTGATGTCTATTTTGGTGAAGTCAAAAACGAAGCGGCGACCACGCGTCACGTCGAGCAAGCAAGTCTGACAGACAGTCAAACGGGTGAGGTGCTGGTAGCACTATACGACACACCAGGCCTAGAGGACGCATCAGGACTCATGGACTGGTTGGAGGACAACACCGCCAGTCGCCGTGATGGTATTGAGCGCTTGCAGCAGTTTTTGGCATCAAATATCGCTCAAGGTGCAGATAGCGGTGTTCTAGACAGCTATGATTATAGCCAAGAAGCAAAAGTGATTCGTCAGCTGCTGGCAAGTGATATGGCCATCTATGTGGTAGATGCTCGTGAGCCAGTATTGGGCAAGTATAAAGATGAGCTAGCGATTTTATCGTGGGCTGCCATTCCGGTGATGCCTGTCTTTAACTTTACCGACAGTCAGAATGCCAATATTGATGATTGGCAAACCATGCTGGCAAGACGCAATCTACATATCTCCACACGTTTTGATTCCGTTGCTTTTGAATTTGAAGATGAGATGCATCTTTGGCAAAACCTCGCCACCATGCTCACTCATTCTGAGATGCTTGAGCAATTGATGCAGCGCCGGACTGAAGATTGGGCGCAGTTGTATGATGAGGCCAATATTATTATTGCTGACTTTTTATTGAATGTCGCTTCTTTTGTACGCGAGATCAATGAAGATGACGACCCGATGCCTGTATTAGAACAAATGCAAGAAGCGGTGAGGCAAAGTGAGCGTGCAATGCAGCACAATTTACTTAACCTCTATAAGTTTTATGACAATGCCGTTGCAGCAACCCCGCTTGAATTGCAAGCCTATCAGCAAGACCCATTTGATCCTGAGTTACTCAAGAGCTATGGTATCCGTACCACTTCTGGCGCAGCAGCGGGCGCGCTGTTAGGGTTGGGTATTGATGCAGCAGCGCTAGGTACGACATTGGGCTTGGGTGCAGCGATAGGTGGTATCGCAGGCGGGTTACTATCTAACACCAGTAGTATTGCCGATAGGATCACTGGGGTAAAACGCTTATATATCGATCCTGCGACGTTGACATTGCTAGCAACGCGAGCGATCGACTTACTCACTGCCCTACGCCATCGCGGTCATGCTGCGACTGATGCCACCCAGCTATTATACAAAGGCGAGAAAAGCAGCCTTGAGACATCGTCAGATGATGGTAGTTACCACAATGATAGCAACAGCAATACTAATGAAGATAGCAACCCGATTACCGTATGGCCTGCGAATAAATTACCTAGTGAGCTAAAAAAGGCTCGCGGCAAACCGCAATGGTCATCGCTTAGCAGTGGTAATTCTGAACAGGCGCAGCTGCTGCGCGCAGATATGGCATGGTCGCTATCGGGTAAGCTGCAATCGTACAAGCGTGAGTCGTAGTCATTTACCGTTCTATCGTTTGCTGCATCTAGCCTAGCAATGTACTCAATGCCTCTGTGCCACGTACGTCTGTTTGCTGCAGATAAATTGGATATAGCGGATATTTAGAAAAATTGTTTTCAATATCCTGCAGCAAATCCTGCTGACGCTCAGCACGCCGGCGCCAAAACTCATCCGACTGCGTTGTTGATATCAACTGATTGATGACGATTGCTGCGGGCGTGAGCTTGCTGTCCTCTAGCTGTTCGATAGCCCGTTTGGTCTCAGCCAACGGCAACACGTCAGCCGTCATAACCAACACAATTGCCGTTTGTGTACGATCATGCAGCAGCAGTCCTGCTTGGCGAAACAACTGCTTGCGCTTTTCTAGCACGGATACCGCTTGCTCCCAGCGATCAGGCTTTTTTGCGGCAAACGGATTGGCCACATGGTTCTTTTGAGCGCTATCCGTTTGACTGCTTTTTTGATTGTGACTGTCCAAATGCGTCGCTACTGAGCGTAGCTTGGCTTGCCGTCGTTGCTGAGCAAGCAGTCCATCTGTCCATGCACCCATCATTTCTGGTAGTACTAGCAACCGTAGCGTATGCCCTGTCGGTGCAGTATCAAAGATAATATGCTCATAGCCTGCATCTGCCGCTTCGACTAAATGCTGGCACATGGATTCGAGCATCGCTGCTTCTTGGGCGCCGGGTGCTGATTTTGATAGCCTCAGATGCTCACGAATTTTGGGCATCATATCTGGATTGGCATAGGATTTAATCGTACGCTCAACTTGAGAAAAATGCTCGTCAACGATTACATCTGGATTTAACTCAATGGCATCTAAATAAGGTGATATTGCTGTTTTTGCGTTATCAAGCTGTGTATCCAACACGTCGCCCAAGCTGTGTGCTGGATCGGTTGAGACAATCAGCGTCTTTTGCTGCTGGCTTGCGTAATAACTGGCAAGTGCGGCGGCAGTAGTGGTTTTTCCCACACCGCCCTTACCGCCGATAAATATAATCGGTTGTGCTTTTAGTTGTTCTACTAATGTATGTAGAGGATGTAATGCCATATTTTTATCTCATTTCTTATATTATTTTTATTTTTCAATCATAAATAAACGATTAGCAGCAGCCAACATGGTCAAATGGGCATCTATCCATACCCATGCGCGTGTGCCACTCGTGAAAGTTTTCTAAAAATAACGGTTGTAACTCTAAGGTATAAAAGCTGGCAGGATTATCAATGCCTAAGCTTTCAGCAAACATCAGCAGCATAAAGAAATCTTCTTCATCACGGGCAGCACGTGCCATCGTTTGGCGATAAGGTGCATGATAAAACTCATTGAGTCCTGCCACAAATCGTTGCCACCATGGTTGAGTACTCTCTGGTGGTTGGGCGTTTTCTATATCATTTGATGTGTTTTTATTTTCCATAATTCGCTTATACCCTACTTATTTCTTATTACCTATCATGCCTATGTGATACAAAAAACGCCAGCAATTGCTGCTAGCGTTTTTAAGTTGATAAATATTTAGTATGGTTTAGCGTTTAAATGTCACCGCTTTTGCCTTTGTGTATCGACCATTCTTTGCGTAATACAGACAGACTCTCAAACGTTACTAAGATGGTTGCTATCAAGATAATGATATCCATAATGATAAGCAGCCAATTGCCATCAGTGAAGAAAGTTTTGAGCTGAATAAGTAGTGCAAATACCGTCATGACTAGCAAGAACGACAATGGCGCTAAAGTGTACCAAACTGTTCTGCCTTTACGTAACAAGATAACCGTTACGATCATTAGTGTTAACGCCGCCATTAGCTGATTAGTCGTACCAAATAGTGGCCAGATAATCATACCACCAGCACCATCAATACCGCCCGCGCCGAATGCTAATAGCAAGCAGCTGCCGACAGCAAGCAATGTTGCGACCACGCTTTTATTGAGGACTGGCAGGTTATAAAACTCACCGAACTCTTGGAAAATATAGCGTTGCAGGCGTACACCAGTATCCATAGTGGTACCTGCAAACAAGGCAGCCATGACCGTAAGCATCGTCTGTGATAGTACCATGTCAATGCCAACACCCGCATTTAATATGGTCGCACCACCATCAATGAAGGCACCGATAGAACCGTCGCCAAATTTTTGATAGACCGCTTGCCAATCACCAAGGGTAGCAAAACCTGCGGTTGCTGCTAGAATTGCGCCGAGTGCCAGCATACCTTCACCTAGCGCACCAAAATAACCAACGAAACGTGCGTCTTCTTCTTTATCAATCTGCTTAGACGTCGTCCCTGTCGCAACCAATCCGTGGAATCCTGATATCGCCCCACAAGCAATCGTCACAAACAACAGCGGCATTAGTGATGGCGTGTCAACTGGCAGTGCTGTGTTTATTGCTGGCGCGACAATATTTGGCGTGCCGATAAAGATAGCTGCGTACAATAAAATCAAACCAACGAACAGCTGCAAACCATTAATATAATCACGAGGTTGAAGCAGCATCCATACGGGCAACAACGAAGCAATCGCCGCATAGGCAAATAAAATAAGAATCCAAACCGCGTTATCAGGTAAGCCCATCACGGTCTCAGGTAACACAATCGGGAACATAGGGCCAAGATAGATCAGCCCATATAAAGCGCTTACCCCGAGAATAGATACCCAAACCAAATTCATCTTGTAGCGATAAATACACTGACCGATGATAAAGGCAACCACTAAGGCGCCCCAAACAGGCAGTACGGCAGACGGCGTTTTGATCATCATATTAGCGATAGCAACACCAAACACCGCGTTGACCATCAATAGTAATAAGAAAATCACAACCATCATCAAACTGCGGACACGTGTGCCCATGACTGTACCCGCAATAGAGCCAATTGACTGCCCCCTATTGCGCATACTTGCCCAAATGGCCGACATATCATGTACACCAGCCATAAAAATCGTACCGAGCACCACCCAAATGATAGCAGGTACCCAGCCCCAAATAACCGCAATTGCGGGACCAATAATCGGTGCAGCGCCTGCCACCGAGGTAAAATGGTGCCCCCATAGTACATATTTATTGGTAGGAACATAATCGACCCCATCTTTCATCGTATGCGCTGGCGTGGGGCGACTGTTGTCCAATGCTAAAACTTTAGTAGCAATGAATTTTGAGTAAAACACGTAGCCACAAAGCATAGCAGCAACGCCGAATATCAGTACAATAGTACTATTCATCTTATCTCTCCCTAGACAAGTAGTAGGTAGTCTTATAAGTTCAAGCTTTTTAAATCAAAATATAAAAAATATGCTAAATTAGTGTGCAGCGAGTCATTCATATAAACCGATCCGTCACCGAATAAATTGTAAAAATTATGTGTGAGAAATATTAGCCAATAAATTTTCACATTGTACAATTAAGGTGCGTCACTAAGTAGCATATGGCGTGGTGAGTCTTTGTTTCAAATTCCGGTTAAATGGTAACCGATTTCACGACGAATGTAACGCAAGTAAGACATGAAAAACAACAAATAAAGGAAGCATAATGGCACATTATTTTGGTTTCGTACCTTCAGATAAATTAAAAGTATTAATCAGCGAGGCCGAACAAGTCGTTGCTTCAAATGAGCAAGTAGAATATTACCCTTACCGAGACGCGCTCACTCATCAGACAGCTCGTGATCTAACGGACAATTTGCTTGTGGGTTTGGTCGAAATTATTCCAAACCCTGAGCGTCAAGCGGCCATGCGCAAGATTGTTGCTACCATTGAACGTGCCACAGATACCCTACTCAATATATTGTTGGGTAAAGAAAATAACGAAGATGTGCTGCCAAGCTTTCACTTTCTAAAAGATCAGGCAACTTTTATTGATAATGAAGGCGTAAAACGTATTGGCTTTAAATTGTCAGAAACAGATGTTAGAACTATCGTTGAAGGCTTTGCTGCTATCACACCAGAGCACGTAGATAGAGCCAAGTTTAAAACAGCGCTCGAAACCATGAATGACGCGACATTAACCCACTTCGTCAGTCGCTACGCTGAAACGTTAAAATTAGGTATGATCAAACGCAAATCAGTGCCAGTTGCCAAATCTGCGATTGATAAAGGAATGAATATGGCGCTTAACAAGCTACTACCTGATCTACCAAATGACTCTCTCAATCGTTTGGCGAATTATTACCGTCCATTTATCATTGAAAAACCAGAGTAATTGCTAAATTTTGATCAAATGGTCATATAACATTGGGAAAATTTACCAAAACTTGTTAAAATACTTGGCATTTTTCACCAAAGGTGCGCCCGATGACCCAAATCAGCAATCAAGAAATCGAAAAAACATTACGTAACTCAGAGTGCCTGATCAGCAGCATTGAAGTTGCTGCCGCTTATGAGCGCTTGGCCGCTCAGCTTAACCTACACTACGCTGGTTTGAACCCAATTGTGATGGTTGTTATGAACGGTGGATTAATTCCAGCTGGTCAATTATTGACGCATCTGACATTCTATCATCGTATGCATTATATCCATGCGACACGCTATCGTGACAACGAAGGTACTGACGATCTTGATTGGAAATTCAAGCCTGATGTGAGTATCGAAGGCGAGCATGTCTTGTTGATTGATGATATTTTTGATGAAGGCATTACTCTAAAGGCTGTTGTCGAAGAGCTAAATAAAGAAAAACCATTATCTCTCGAGTCTTGTGTGCTGCTAAACAAGCAGCATGACCGCAAAGTTGCCGATTTTGATGTTGATTTCGTCGGTATTAATGTCGCAGATCGTTATGTCTATGGCTGTGGTATGGACTTCCATGGTTACTTGCGTCACCTGCCAGGTATCTATGCTATCAAAGAAGATAAGGTTTAAGTCTTACCTCTAAGTGACTAACAATATCTAAGTTCAAAAAAAGCATCCAAATAGGATGCTTTTTTTGTGCTCAGAATGATAATCATAAGTACTCAAACTGTAGGGACAAACCGGTATGTCTTTCGGTCGGTGTTTGGACAGCTTTCTCAAAAGCGTGTTTTGTACTGTATATCGTCACTTGTTTTTTGGCACGAGTCACCGCTGTGTAAATAAGCTCCTTGCTTAATAATCTTGCATGACTATCATCAAACGTAATTGCGACATGATCAAATTCAGATCCCTGCGACTTATGAATCGTCATAGCGTACGCAGTAGCAACTACCTCCTCGTTGAGTAGATCGACCGCAATCCCTTGGGTCTTATTTTCAAAAAATACTTCCAATCGACTTTTGTCATCTGATGACTGTAAGCAAAAACCAATATCACCATTAAATAACCCCAATTCATAGTTATTCTGCAAAATCATAATAGGGCGACCGTGGAACCATGCGTTTTGACCCAGTGGGAGCTTTAGTTCAGTGAGATGCCATTGGGTGAGATAATTATTAATGTAATGATCGCCCCACTCACCATTATGACCAGCAGTTAATACTCTGAACTCACTAAATATTTCCATCAATGATGCAATAGTGCTTTTTGTTGATTCTGGCATAGATTTTTCTACTGGATTTCTTAGCAAATTTTTAATTTTTCTTATATACGTTCGATAATTTTGGGAGATCTTTAAGTTATTTTTTTTATTGCTTAGGCTATTTTTTATCTGATTGCTTGGTATAGAGTCTACTTGCAACGTATTAACGTATTGGAAACTCAAGGCATCGTCTTGCCTTAATATTTGCCAAATAGTTTGAAGATTTGTCTCTGCTCTATTGATTTGGGTAGCCAGCTTGCCAATACCTGAGTCCGCGCCAAATCGGCGACTCTCAGTCAGCTCTGCATGAATGGATTGTAGCAATGATATGCGGCATAAATCCGCCAATACTGCCCCTGCATCGACTGCTGCCAACTGATTAGCGTCTCCTAACAGTATGAGCCTTGCGCCTGGTTTCACTGCACTCACCAAGTAATTAGCCAACTCAACCCCTAGCATCGACGCCTCATCAACAATGATAATATCTTCGCCGAGTGGATTATCGGCATTGTAACGAGGTCTGCCCGTCCGCCCAATACCTAGCAAACGGTGAATGGTTTTGGCTTCTTGCAGCTGCAAATCAATGCCCGCTGTATCCAAAGCAGCCTGTAAAGACTCTTGCATACGCTGTGCAGCCTTACCAGTAGGCGCTGCTAGTGCGAGACTCGCACTATCCGTACTAAATCTAATATTTTCAGAACCCTCCCCTCCACTCTCTGTCGCTTGTTGCAGTGCAATAACTAACTGAGCAACGGTGTATGTTTTACCTGTCCCTGGACCACCGGTAATGATACTAAACGCGTTGTTATTAGCGACATTAATTGCTTTTATTTGATTTTCGTGAAGACTTTCAGGTATTGTTATTGGTAAAGGCTTTACTTTTTGATTCAAGATATTGTTAATATTTTTTGCCAAATTAAATTCGGCTTGCCATGCGCGATGTAGCCAAAAAGTAATAGAGTTTGTTGAATTTTGGCTATTAGTTATGTCGTAAATGATAGGTTGGTTATTATTGCTTAGGCTATTTTCTTCATTGTTACTATTAGTGTTCGCCTTAACCTCAGCAAACAAAGCATGCTTATTAACTAGATTCATGAAAAAAGTAAAGTCTGTATTTTTTAGTAGCTGAAATACCTTGGCAATTGTATCAAAACGCTTGGTTAGCATCTCCTTTTCATGATTACTCAGCGCCAACTGTATCCATAGCTGATCCCGCTTATCAAATAATGTGCTTAGCAATGTAAATATCGACGTTTCGGCGGTAGATTGATCTTCTGGTTGAGTATTTGATTTGGTATCTATGAGCGCCAAGATTGGCATTGCTAGCATCTCTAATAACTGTTGCTGCCAAGTGTATAATGTGACTGACTCATTATTGATTTCACCTTGCAATACCTCTTCATGCTCAGAGGACTCAATGGTCAGTACGGTATGGCCCTCTTCTAAATGCGTGGCTAAAATCATGAACAATGCGTTAAATAAATAATCGTCTTCTTTCTTATCGGCTTGTTTGCTCTCATTATTCGCTTTTGCATACGTTGCGTCGTACGCTATACGCGTTTGCTCACGGCGTAGCAAAATATAATCACTGATATTACTGGCCCAGCTTTCTTGTAAGCCCATTGCTGCACTGTTTTTATTATTATTGCTCATGATATATTTGTCTCTGTTTTGACCTGTTTGATCTTTTTAGAATCTTTGATTAATGATAGTCGTTAGGTATGATCTACTAATCAGGTACACCAAATAGCGCATCTAAACCTTTGATAAATTCGATTGGTATATCCCACGTCACGAGTCCATAACGGCCGTTGTATGGTGATTCGCTCGTTTTAATAGCCTCTTGTGATACGGTATCGACTGCTTGAGCGTCGGGGCTATATACCCCTCTTAGAAAGACATATTCTACCGCCCCTAAATACCTAGACTCATTGCCTACATAATCAGCAATTCTCATCGAAAGGAATCGATGCAATGCTACTTGGTAAATTGCTGCTTGTAGCCAATACCCTGCTTTGGACATGGCTTTTTTAAGTGTAGTTTCATTATAATCGCTTAGGCTATTTCCTAAAAAATTACTCTTATAATCGACCACATAGTACTTGCCAGCATACTCATAAACCAAATCAATCTCACCACGCAAGTAACGATACAAGTGCGTTCTATTTTGCGGTACAAGATTGACATGCTTGTCTGTCTCATCCGGTAGATACTGTTGAAATAACTGACTGATATCCTCTGCTTTAAAGCGCTCTGACAGCCCCATATTGAACTCTAATTCAGCAAAGCGTTGCTCTTCGTTGAGAGAATAAAGTGGCTGATTGGACGCTAGCAGCGGAGTACGCAACACCTCTTCAATCCAAGCAATCAAGGCCTCATGCTTTGTCGTATCTATCGACTCAGAGTCAAATGAGTCACGATCTCCTTCCCCCTTTACCTGTGACCTACGGCTTTGATGTTCAGCACTGCTATACACCAGCGGTAATTGATAACTACTTACCGCTCTATCGATCACCCCAGACCACTGGGATTTATTAGTGAAATCGATTTTTTCAAATATCTCATGTAAAAACGTACCTGCATTAGCACCTTTTACAAAGGTAAAGCGAATATCCTCTTCTGACTTGAGACTTATCTCATCAATTTTTTCGAGAGACGTATTACTATCAAGGCTACTATTAGGATAAGGTTCTAACGACATTGCAGCGTCTGCCATATCAATGTCTATCGCATCATCAATACGCTCATCAACAACAGCCATTGCTTGCGTTGATTCGTCTAGCTGACGAGCCAAAGCCGTAAAGCTGGTCTTAGCCCAACCATAAAAATAACTCGTTTTCATGACATCAGAAAAAGGAACATACTCAATCGCTTCTGCCGTGGGCTCTATGGTAAGTTTGGTATCTGTTGACGTTACTGTCTTAGTATAGTGACTATTATAGAACTCATTAATATTATGGCCTCTAAGCATACCTATCGTGCCTTTTAGCCTATCAGGTAATTCAAACTTTGCGTCTACAGAGTCAAACCAGTAAAATACTGGCTTCAACTCAAATCCTGTCTTATTACTAGGATCTCGCAACACCACATAAAGTTGTTCGCTAGCCCGCGTAAATGCCACATAACCAAGTCGGCGCAGCTCATCAAAGCCTTCTTTTGTTTCGATATCAGTATAATAGTCCTCTACCGTAGCAGAGCCTTGCAATGGTGAGAAGCGGCGCTGATTACCTATAAATTGATCCTCTGCTGATTGCTGCACTAACGCTGAAGGCGCTTGCTGGACGTTATATAAATATAGACCATACTTCTCATTATTACCTGATTTCCTACTGGCATCTCCCATACCCAGTACATAGACTATCGGAAACTCAAGCCCTTTTGATTTATGAATGGTCATGAGCTGCACGCCAGACTCTGTGGGTAGCGGATACTGCTTGGCCCAATCGCTGTTGGGTGCAGCCTCTATGTGTTGTCTAAACCAAGCCAAAAGCTCATGCTCACCCATACCTAGGCCATACTGTGCCAATACGTCCATGATATGACGCAAATCCATAATATGTCGATCACCTTCTGGATGAGCGGCCAGTGCTTGCCAAACGCCTTGTGACTGTATGGGACTTTTATCTAGTAAGTAATGTAGCGCCGACAAAACACCAAAATGCTGCCAGCGCTGTGCGCCTTCTTTTAGATACGTAATAAAATCTTGATAGCTCTTTTTATGTTCTCTATTTTGAACATCGCTACTATTTGAGTTGATACCATTAAGTCTGTCGTCACTCTCAGCCACGCCTGACTCATGATCCGTCATCATAGCTTTGATATCGTTGATACTTAGGCCATATAGATGGCTGGTCAAAACCCGATTAATCATGTCATGACGATACGGGTATAGCATGGCGCTCAGTAGCGCTGCGATATCCTCTGCCATAATCGTCTCGAATATACTGACATCACTGGTAGTCAGGGTTGGGACGCCCAGTTTTACCAGCTCGTCTTCAACCTGCTTTAAATCTTTTTTGGTACGTGCCAACACACCGATATCACTAGGCTGAATCGGCCTATCTTTTAATGTCTGACCACTGCTGAGCAAGCTAGCAATATGACGAGCGGTGATTTCATACTCATCATAATCAAGCTCACCATCTTTACCATTAGGCAGGTGCAAGAGGCTCACCGGCTGAGCAGAAAGCACCTCCGTCACCAAGCTACTATCTTTTGCGTCTGAATCCCTAAACCAAGATAGTTTACTCTTGGCTTCCTCACCTTCTTTTTCTTTCCTAGCTTTCGTATGCTGGTAATAAATATCACTGCCCAACTGTGCCAGCTTGTTGTCAGCAGTCGTTGCTGTCGGCATACCAAACCAGCAGTTTAGTGCATGAATCACCCCTGCATTTGAGCGACGGTTGGTGTTGAGCGTCCAAATGGTACTTTTGTCAAACTGCCCTTTCATATAATTATAGTTGGTCACGTCACCGCCACGGAACCCATAGATCGCCTGCTTTGGGTCACCAACCAGTAGCAAAAACTCATGGCTGGATTTTTTAGTAGTGGATTGCTTGTCATTATCCGACTGTTTACGTTTACGCTTTGGCAAATAGATACTTTCGATCATAATGGCTTGCTCGCCATTGATATCTTGCGACTCATCAATTAATGCAATGGGGTAATGGTGACGTATATAACGTGCTAGCTTATCGCCTTGCCGACCTGTTAGTGCTTGGTTTAAGCGCACCATCTGCAGACTAAAGGTGGTCTCCCCTCGCTCCTCTAAAATCACTGGCAGTCTATTGCGTACCGCAAGCACGATATGACGGTTAAGGTTGGCTAAAATAGTAATGATGTAACTATTAAACTGTTGAATATATTTATATAGCTTAAGCATCATCTGAACGGATTTAGTACTAATAAACCTCACTCTTCCTTGTTCTTTGTCTGCTAAGAATCCAGATTCCTCTGAGTCATCGTAAGTAGCTTTGAGTTGTTTTAAAAAATTTAATTGTGGTTTAGATAAGCTTTGAGAAAAGGATAGTTGCTTATTTTGAATAAGATCTTTGAAATCTTGATAAAAACCTAAATTTTTAGCAACACTTTTACGATTATCGAACCCTTCTTTTTTTCTAAAATCTTTATCAAGATAGGTTTGAATGTCATTAAAGTCAAAATTACAGAACTGATTCAAAAATTCTTCATAATTTTGGATATCAAACTCAATAGCCCTCATCTCATCAATCGGCGCAGAAATAAAGTTCAGCGAGCGAGAAACGAATTTTTTATGATCCCCTACTGCAGTCAGCTTACCTTGCTGATCCATAAGCGCATACAGTTTGGGCTGCTCATGATACAAACGGCTTTGAAACTGACGCAGCTCATCATGGATAATACTATCGGTAACCTGCTCGATACTACTGTCTTCTATAATCGCCATGCCTTGCTGATGACCGGTTTCACTACTGTACTCGGTCAGCCACTTTTGCGCCAAGCTATCGAGCGTCCCGACAAACAGCTTATCCAACGTGGTTAACACTAATGCAGTACGCCGGATCGCCTCCGCCATCGGATAGCTATACACATGATCTAATAGATAACCGACTAAATGTAGGTTAATGGGATCGTCCATAATAGCGTTTAAGCGTGCATGTTTGGCTTGCTCTTTTAACCAATCTTCACGCGCTTTTTTGACTTGCGCGCGCTTTTCTCGAGCCACCTGCTGAGCATGTTTATGGTCATGGTCAATATCTTGATTAAACTCATCAGCCTCTGTTTTAGCATTTGATTCGATACTTGAGTCGTTGCTTGTTGGCTTATCCTTGTTATTCTTGTTATCGCCCCTATCAGGCAGTACCTGCAATATATTGGGATATAAGTTATCTTTGTTCTTGGTATCTGCACTCAGGTTATTGACCCATTGTAATAGCTGATAAAACTCTACCAAACGATCATGGATACGCTGACGCATCTCGGCAGCGGCGGCTCGAGTAAAGGTGGTGGCAATGATTTGCTCTGGCGCACGCCGTGCCTCAATCAGTAGGCGCAGCACAATACCAGTCAGCGTCCACGTTTTACCTGTACCCGCTGAGGCTTCGATAAGGTGTCGACCCGTTAATGCAACCGCAACCGCCGGTGCTATTTCTTCTTTTTCCTCAACTATAGCCCCTAAGTCACCCGAAACATCTGGATGATCGTCAGATAAATTTGGTTGTACAGTAGGTTCAATAATGTCGGTTGTGTCAGTAAAATCTGTCATATAAGCGCATACTTTTAATTATTATCTATAAAATCTAGAGGATAAAAAGAAAACTAAAAACAACTGCTATAGCTAATTGTCTAACCCATCTAATGCGGTAAACATCGGCCTATACAGTGGTTGCGCCAAGGTGGTCAACGCTGCTGATAAGGCTCTAAAGGCATCTTGATCACGCAGTACATATTGCCAAATAGCATGCTGCGAGCAAGTGTCGTATACCGTATCTAAATGATCATCAGACCTTAACCAATCTTTAAAATCTGCTCGTTTTGGCCAATAATTGCTATTTTCATTATCATCTGCTTGCGATTTTGAGCACTTAGCCAAATAATTAAGCGCATATTCAGGCAGTAATGTGATGGGTGTTTGACCCGATAGATTGCCAAAAATCGCCCACTTTATTAGCTCCAGTACCGCATCCTCATAGACGATTGGGCTTAGTTTAAATGCGATGACATTTTTGTAGGCATCTACTTTTGAGCTCGATTTATTAAAACGCCAAATACTCACGCCATCATTTGCTGCCACTTGCTCAGCCGTGGTGCATCTGGCTACTTGCCAGTATAGATGGGACAACCAAAACTTAAGGAGATGTTTTGGACTGGCAGAATTAGGCAGTATATTTAACCATTGCTTAGGTGATTGCTCGGCATAGGTCATGCCTGCCTGAATATGAGCGTTTTTATCATCGTTATCTGATGATACTGATAGCCTTGGCGTTAACAGCGGCACTAGGCCTTTTATTTTGATAGATTTTGGCAGTAATGTAAGCCATGCGTCTGTGTCTATTTGACTGTTTGCGTCGCTATTTACACGATTAAGTATAGCTGCCAGCTCTATCTGAAAGGGGTGCTCTGCGGTGGGTGTCAGTAAATGCAAAGCTGTCATATCCTCTGTTCTACTTATATCTGTTCTACTTATATTAGGTACGACACGCTCACCAAAACCATTAGCGATCAACTGCTCTTCAAACTCTAGGCACTGCTGCTGTAATTGTTGTTGTTGATTGGGCAACGTGGTTTGGCGTGCTACCCCTGCTGGTATAATTTTTTGATACATCAACGTTGAGCTATCTTGCTGGACCTTATTGTCAGTACGCTTATCGGCGGCCAGCCTTTTAATCAAATGATCTTTAATCTGATAAGTTGTCAGGTGATCCAAAAACAACGGTTCCTGATGCGCCATCGCTTCCTCACCTTGTACCACATGCACTTTTTGAGACCGTAAAAACGCTTTGGCAGGATGGCGCACTTGATACACCAGCATACCCTCAATATCTATCTCGCCAATATTAAATACGGTATCACGCACCATTCGGGTGAGCGCCTGAGTCCTATCGCTCATATCATTAGCAGCAGTAGAAGTATCGAGTCCCAGCATATTGGCTAATGTAGACACGATTTGATGATTTATGTTCCCCAGTCCACCCAAGCGATGACCCAGCATTTGAGCAATGGCTTCGTACTGTGTTTTTGTGGGCAAGCCAATCAGTTGTGGATGCTCGCTAGATCTTCTTTTCTGTAGTGTCTCAAACACCGCTTGCCACAGCGGCGCCGGAGGGAATTGTTTTTTCTGAGCCAGTTTGGTTTTGCGCATGGCTTTATTTAGCAACCTATCTAGCTCATCGGCTGCTGCAGTATCAGGGTTGCTATCGCTAACATCATTAGACGTATCAGTTTTTTTCTCAGAAATCCCTTCAATATCCGCTTCAAACAAGCTTTTGTGAAAAGGTAGTGCTGGATGCTCAGTGACCAGCCACTCTTTGATGAGCTTTGGTAAATAACGCTTAAGACTCTCTGTCGTTGGATCAATACTTTCAGGCAAAGTATCAAGCGAGTTGACCTGCCACTGTACCTCACCTTGTAAGAACTGTAATAATTCACTTACTGGGTTCGCTGGTAGATGCTCATGAGTGTCGGTCAAGCTTTGTCCATTGTAGAATATCCAACACGCACTACGCGCACATAGTAGCGCATCCAAAAATGCCCCGTTATCATCATCCTCACTGACTCGATCGCCGCGCCGTGAATTGGTCGCTTTCATCAAGTCATATCGGTTGTCACGGTCACGCCCAGGAAACTCAGAGAGATCCATGTTGAGCATCACTACCAACTCAAATGGTACGTTGCGTAGTGCACCAAATCGACCAAAAGTGATCACGCCAGTTGGCTCAGCACTGACTTGCTGGCTCTCAAGCTCAGCTTCGATACTGTCTAGCATAAAGCTCAGCTTGAGCGGTAATTGCTCGACCCCTGCCAGCCTTTGCTCCACCTCTACTCTATTGCTATCACCACTAGAGTATTGTCTATAATGACGATTGGCACGTAAGCTCGATTTAAAGCCATTCATCGCATTATAGATAGCGCGCATCGTACGTGTTTGATCAACATCGCCAAAGTATCGATGAATCACTTGGGTCTCAATCTGATCGAGCCAATCTTCCGCTTTCATTTTTTGTGTATGGTCATCACGCCTTGCCACCAAACCAGCATAGATACGACAAAGCGCTTCTACAATCATGGCATCATTTAGACTCACTTGCGCGAGTGGTAAGCTCATCTCAGGTACAGCTGTACTTGGCCATTCATCTTCATGCAAAGGGTATAAACAATCACTCAGACCCGCCTCTGGCATAATTAAACCCAAAGTCAGTCTGTCTAACGCTTGTGCGAAGCTAAAGCGATAATCATAGTCATTGACGTCTAGGGTCTGCTTTAGATGCAGCTCATCAAACCCGCGGATAAAACCAGCTTCCACCAACAAATCACAACCACGGCTCATTTGCTCATGGGTCAACCCAAAACTCTCAAATAAGGGTGGCAGCATCAGCCAATCTAAAACCTCAGCCGCTTCAAAACGAGCGCTATGACTGCCAAGCAGCTTATAAAACCCAATAATCGCTTCCCATAACTGGCGAATATCAGCATCGACAACACCAGTCACCTTCGCAGGCAAGGTCAGGCCATCTTGTCCCCTGCCATTGACGAAAATAGAGCTAATTAGCGCATGATGACGCTCAACATCAGGTAGCAACACCACAATGTCTGATATATGGCGCTTTTTCTCACCAGCTTTGATGGGCTCATTGAGCCAGCGTCCAATCATAATGCGCAGTACTTCAAGTTGGCGCTGTAAATTATGACAAGAATGAATGCTTAGGCTATTATCTTGAGAAGAGATAGCCCAAAAACGGTCTTTTTCAAAGCGCTTATTCTCTAGTACCTCATCGTCGTACCATGACGTTTCTTGCTCAAAATCCAATGCTATTTGGTTGCTGACGGCCTCTGAGACTTTTGCGGCTGTCGCTTGTTGGGTTGATTGCTCGTCAAGCATCAACACATCGTTTTGCAAACGGCGCAATAAACTTGGGCCGTTTTCTGCTGCTTGCAACCTATCGTCGTTATCACTATTACTGGCACTGCCATCGATGACGCTACCAGTTTCATCATCAAACCTATCACTAAAGTTATCTTGCCACTCCACCAGCGCCTCTTGGTATTGCTCATTACCTGACAAATTGGCCAACATAGCAAAAGTATCACGAGACTGTTTGCCTAAACGCGACAGTAAACTGTGCCCGTAATCACGTAAAAACACGCTTTGGGGATTAATAATCTGCTGACGCTGTAGCCACGCTTTATCAACAATATCTGCCCAAAATAACTTTGAGGGATTGTAGTGTAGTAACGTGATGTCCATATATTTCGACAAGCGCTGCAAAAAATCAAGCTCAGTCTGTGGCAATTGCTGAATAGTAAAAATACGCAATACTTTGGGCAACTGCTCACGTTCATTTGCTTTATCATCTTCTAAGGCTGACCAAAAGGTATTCTCAATGGCCATGCGGTGCTGATGTACATCCGCAAACAAATGCGACCACAAAAAACGCTGTGCAATCTCAAGCTCTACATAGTGTGCCACTAGCCACTCAGGCGTACCGCGTGCATACTGATCAAAACGTAGGGACAACGCATCTTTATCTGCGATCAGCTTATCTACATCAAGTGGCTTATTGTCCGACCATAGCGCCAGCCAATCCTCACGGTGAGTCAAGTAACGGTTAAACACCCTTGCCAAGTCACTTGCCAGTTGCCAAATGCGCGCGTCTTGTTGCGCCTTATCTTGCTTGACCCCTTCTTGCGGCTCGTCAATCAAAGATGCCAACAATGGGTTCACAGGATGCGTGTCATCGTTGACAATCAACGCTTGATAGTAAGTTAGGTAGCCGAACAGGCGCCACTGCATCACCGTTGGCGACAGCACAGCAACTTCAGGTACATTCAAGGTTGCTGCTTCAGGATTAACCTCTAACAAATAGGCATTATGGCGAGTCAACACATCCTGCATAAGTGTCCACTGATACTGACCCCAAAATTTGGTACGCACCAATGTACTGATGCCAGCACGGCTAGCAATGGTTTTATCCAACCAGTCGCCCAATACCATTGACGGTACAATAACAATAAAAGGTTCAAAAATGTTCTGACTCTTTGACTGATATTGCACCAGTAGTTGGTCAACGAGATTTTCGGTACGATGTGACTGAATGATAGTAAACATAGACAATAATCTGATTAGAATAAGCGTAAGCGCTGAGAGCTACTGTTGGTTACAGCTAACCTGTCAATCACTACGCTTGTAATAAAAGTGCCACAGAAAGTAGCAGTGAAGCCCGAATTGATACTCATCAATACATCTTTGGCAGTCGTCACTGTAGTGCATTTCTGCTAGCATTATATGATGTACAATACGCTTTTATAAGCCACGTATATGCTCTGTCAGTGTGCCACTGATATTCGATGTTTACCAGTATAGATATCAGTATTATACTATCTTGCGACATCTAATGTCGCTTTGTGGCACTGCTTATAATTATGATAATAAAATATACATTGCCGCTCTTTTAAGTTATTTTCTATACCTTATCTAGACCTAATATCCATTATCACGAGATGATTTAACATTATGCCTTTGCGTCCTATTGATGCCGTCTTTGTTCATCCGAAACAACGTCTATACGTTGTTTACTATCGTGGTGAGCTATGGCAATTACCGCGTATGAAAATCGATGATAAATCATGGCAAAACAGACGTCCTTATACTGACGATAGTAGCTCCCTTTATCTGAGCATTCACCAAGCCATCAGCGATCCTGTATTGGCACAAAAATTACGTACATTAGATTTGCCTATTGCAGTGCGTGGTAGCACCTTATCACGTTTTGAAGCGTGGTGGGAGGCGCATGGGTTTAAATGGCTAAAAGACAAGCTTATGATCGGTCAGTCGCCATTGGCTGCACATCAAGCGACAGCCTATGCAAAAGCGATTGATAGCCAGCCTGCCTCGCCCGGTCATAACCGTACTGAGAATAAAACCCCAGCGTCTATGTCTTCTTTTGTGAATACAGATGTGTTTGCAGAGATGCTGACTGAGTTAACCAATGAAGTATTCGATCAAAAGCTTTGACGCAAGCCATATATCACCTATAGTGTCTTATGTAAATTTTGAACTGAATCCATTAATAAAAGAGCGGTAATATATGAAAGACTACAAGCTGCTACTGGCTGGGCTAATTTTATTGCTGCTAGCAATTTTTATCGCTCTGATTGCGTGGTTGTGGACCCACAATCGTAAAAGTATAGATCCGCTACCTATCATGGCAAGTGAGAATGAACCTAAAGCTGCCAAAGGCGATAAGACTGCCAAAACTGTGCCTGATAGCATCCTGTATGTCCGTGCAGCAAAAAGCCTGCAAGTGCCATTGGACGATATCATTGTCAGTTTTGAATCTCGTTATCCTCATATTCAAGTGTTAGCAAGCTATGTGGCACCAAACACACTTTTAACCTTATTAGATAATGATATCAATGCTAACAACGACAGCGACGCCGCTTTTAATACAGACATCATTATCGCAAATGATAGGCTATCGGCAGAACGTCTCGCGCAACTACAAGCAAAGCTGACAGCGTCTCAACACCAAGATAACCAGAGTAAGGCAAACGCCAATACAGTTATTACAGAGGATGAAACCGATAGCGAAAATACTGATAGTGAAAATGCTAATAGTGAACAGGCAGCTACCGAGAACGATAATAAAGAGGCACGTACACTAACCTCCTTTAATTATGCCTTGAAAGACAAGCAAGAACTCGAAGGCGTTATTTTGACAGACCGTACGGTTGCCGTTAGTTTTCGCAACTTCTTACTCTCAAGTACGGGCCAAGGTATTTTAGAGAAATACGATTATTATAATATTAATGGTTATAAGAATAGCGTAAACGACTTGTTTCAACCAACATCACGGGCAAAAAAAGAATCAGGCGATAATCCAGTAGATGTCGCTGATGCTCTTAGCAATGGAGATAAATGACAAATTGCCTCTATTTGTCTTTTGTTGATTGCTTTTATGACTGCTTTTTCCTACAATGTCACCCCATAATGCGCCTATAGCTCAACAGGATAGAGCAGTTGCCTCCTAAGCGATCGATCGGGGTTCGAGTCCCTGTGGGCGCACCACATGAATATACTGAAATACCCCTTAACGCCCCTCCATCAAGGCTTTTAGGGGTTTTTTATTGTCCAAAACTTACCTTATATACCCATAATTACCCCTTGCTTACTGTAAAAACGGTAAAAAACTGTCAACCCCCTTACCAATACTCAAGTCGATAAGGCCAAGCCTTTGGATAAACCCTATACCTTAACCGATGGCGGTGGTCTTTATTTACATATCAGTAAGGCCGGCACAAAAGCATGGCGCATTGACTATACGACACCTATCACAAGAAAACGTGTCACAGTAACACTAGGTCAATACCCAGAGATCACTTTAGCAGCTGCCAGACAGATGCGGACCGATATTAAGTATCATCTTGCTAACGGTGATGATCCACGCGATATCAAAAGAGATGAAGAGTTCAAGCAATTGCTTAAGTCTAAAAATACATTCGCTATGGTTGCTGAAGAGTATATGAGCCGCAAGACTCATATAGCCCCCTATACTATAGTTAAGTCTAAATAAAAACGATACAGGATAATAAATTCATTTGATTAAACGCTATTTTTCTTGCTTGCTGTGACTACGTCTCCAGAGGCTGCGAAAAATAGCGTTTAATCTTATTGTATCGATTTTATAGTGAACCGACTATATCAAAAATAACTATAGGCAGCTGAAACGGCTAAATGCATACCTTGGCATCATGCCTATAACTGATATCAAGCCCATGGATGTATTAGAAGTTTGCAGATCAGCTGAGGCGTAAGGATATATTGAGACAGCGGTAAAGATGCGCATAAAAGTTTATTATGTCCTAACTATTACGATAATTTTTAACAAAAATATTACTGATTGAAAGATAAAAAGGTAAACTATAAACGTCAATTTTTACCAATGAATGTTTTTAAACAGTGATAAAAGACAATTGCTATTAATTGAATTAATTCTATTGAGGATAAGTGATGAAGTGGACTGTGTTGGTGTGTGCGTTACCGTTTTTGACTGCTTGTATAAGTATGAAAAACGTAAAAGAGCTACCAGCTGAGCTAATTTATCAGCCGCCAGTATCAGACGCAACTGCAACTATCATGGGTAAAATGGAACCACGACATACCAGACTCGTTGGTGATCGTATCGCCTTTATTATGGAGATTGATGGTAAACGCGTCCCTAAAGATAAAAAAGAGACTTACAGCGATACTTGGGATAATGTCTACCCGATTACTACGGGTGAGCATACATTAACCGTCACTTATCGTATGGCAGGACACTATACTCTACCGACTAAAATTACCTTTGATGCTGAAGCAAACACTAACTATCAGCTAGATTTCGCTACTGATATTGGTACTGCTTGGTTTAGTAAAGATAGCTATGTTGACTTTTGGATCAAAGACAAAGCAATAGAGAAGCCCGTGACAGAGGTGGTACGAACTGCGCCACCACCTGAGCCAAAGGTTATTTCTTATCCGATTATTATCAATAATTGATTTAGAGAATTGTTAGAAGTAACTCTGGTATTTGATCAGAGTTACTTACGATGTTTTTGCACTGTTAAGTAAGTAATGGTATACAAGCTATAGGTTAGATGTCACCATTTCAACCTTACTTAAGGGTGGTTTAAGACGCTCTAGAATTTAAACGCTTAAGATAGGCTTTACGACATTGACTAGAATCTGTCCAAGATACACGTACAAATAGATAGTTAATTATACCTTTACCTAATACAGTATAATCCTTATTTTCTTGATTAATAATAAGGTTATATTGATCATAGCAATATTCCTGCTTGTTAGAATCTTTTGTAAGTATTTTTTTCCAAATTTTTTGATCAGTGATATTTTGCATTAATTGATGAACAGTTATTTGAGTTGGATTTTCATAAACTTTGACTGCAGACCTAACCACATCTTTTGATCTCTCAGTATTCCGATCTGGAGTAGGAAGCCCTTTAGTCACATCATCTAGTAATGAGGTGACTTCTTGCATTGATGGCCTGTCTTCTCTTGACGGCGTTTCACCACCAAACCCGATAGACCCGTCTATATAAAACGTCCACCAAATCAGTAAAAAAAGCGATATCACCCCTGTAATAAAAACGGTTCTTACAATAGAGATCACATTTTTCATTTCTTAATGCCTAACAAGGTTAGCACTTGCTGCCGTTTTTGTGCAGATACTTGGACCATGTTACCACCATTCACCCCAACTTGACTGGAACCTATGCCGTAAGTAAATACCTTATCCTTTGATTTGGTATATATACCACCCAAACAAGCACCATGACATATAATCCCGCCTACAGAACTACCTTTAATCACTTCGTCAATATCAGATGCCTCCATTCCACCCCCTAAAATACTGCCAAAGTTCACAGATGCTGACACACCTACAGGTCGAGTTACCTTACCATTAGATGTTGAGACTGCCTTTGCTAATTCACTTATATTCAAATTAATACCGACTTCTGGTACAACTGAATAGTAAGTTTGCCCATTCTTATTTATTTTCTCAACACCAGTAACCCACATGTTACCATTTTTGTTGTTGATGACTACTGTATAGCCTACCATACCGGCATTAAAGCTAACGATCGTCATATCGTTATAATATTCATGTACCGCTGCAATGTTGTCAGGAAGCCTTTTTATAGCTTCAAGCTCTTTTTTAGAAAAATTAGGGTCTCTAATATCTTCATTAGGGAACCACATCTCGAGTTCTTGAAGACTATTGTTCTCAACTGCAGTTCCGGCACTATTGGCTGCTATATCTACATCAACACCTGCTAACATGGCTATAGTACCCGCGGATAATTTAGCAGCGTTAGTAATTTTTGATATTTGTTCAGGAGACAAGTTGCCTTCTGCGCCCAATTCAACCATATAATCACCAACCATTTCACCAACGATGGCACCTAAGGCTCCAGCATCACAGTTTTGATTCTTAGCTTTAGCGGATAAACAACCTACACCTCCAGCTGCCAACTTATGTGCTAAATTACGAGCTAAGTCACCAGCCCTGTCAGAATCTATATCTTTAGTTCCGTGAGCAAATGCCTCAGCTGATAATATATCCACCAGTGAACTACTCAAACTATTTTTTAAAGCCTCTTCAAAGCTTACACCATTGAAAGCGGCATCAGCAACGGCATTTGTAAGACCTCTACCAATACCGTTTGCTAAATTCTTTGAGAAATCATAGTCAGGGCTACCTGCAAGACCCAATTTAGCGCCTACGCCTGCTGTTAACGCTGCTGTCGCCATATTACGTATGGTATCGCTACTCGCCATATCTTTTAACGTTTTACTAATATTACCCTTGTTATTAATAAGCATAATAACGGCTTGCGTTTGCAAAGCTATACCAGCAGCATTAGTAGCCACCATGGATGCGGTAAGGCCGCTACCTGCTGGACCTGCAGCGACAGTGATAGCAATAGCGATTAAAGCCGCAGCACCTGACGTCAAACCCTCTTGTGTATAGTCCCAGTTCTTCTGAATCAGATCGACTTGTACCCAATTGATATCGTTATCTTTGTCCAGTGTCGCAAGGTACTCATAACCCGGTTGTTTAGAAAGATTAAGAGCAATCTTTCCTAGTTCTTCTTGGCTTTTTTGTATATTCGTTTTGGCTTTATTATTAGCATCAACAGTAACTTCAACTGGCACAGCTACTGTCACACCACCTGGTGAGGTGATCGTTGGGACCTGATTAAACTTAGGTAACGAGGCCGTTGTTACCTTCTGGCACTTTGTCGTATTTACTACTTGTGATATGCGCTTGCTTGGCCACATGTTTCATAAAAACGACTCCTTAAGGACAATGTGTAAAGGTTCAAACAGCGATATCAATACCCTTTATTCCAGCTCATCAATCAACTGCTTCATTTCATCAATTTCACGCTTTTGTGCTTTTATAATATCGTCAGCAAGCTGCTGCACACGCGGATCTTCAATATCAGCACGACTACTGGTGAGAATAGCAATCGAGTGATGCGGTATCATGGCCTGCATCCAATCGACTTGATTAACCGTTGCTTGCGATCTCACGCCCCAAATGCCGACAGCAAACATCAATACGCTCAGACCGTAAATCATCAAGTTAATCTTGGTCTTCTTATACATATTAGTCATAAATGCCAACATGACGACTGCCATACCGGCACCCATGTAGAGCGCCATATAAGCCCTGGTTTCACTAAAGTAAATGTGATCCCACTGGTAGGTATTGAAGTACATCATGATATACATCACAATCGTAGACGTCACAATCATCAGAGTGAACTTTACATAAGGGTTCATGCCCTGTTGATGATTCATGTTGTTTTGATCTGAAGCATTCATAGTATATCTCCTATTATTTTAATAATATTAAAACCAGAATTTAACCCCCGTTGTCAAACTACTGCTATCAACCGGTTCATTATGTTGACGTCGTTGACCACGAGCCTTGCCAAGCGCTGTCTCATAACTCATACCGATGTAAGGCGCGAGTTGGCGACTGAATGTCTCATAAGTAAGCCTGACCTCAGTTTCCATCTCATTAAAGCCCTTGGTAATGTCATTATCATGGTCATCTTTACTAAAGGCAGTCAACCCCACCTCCGGTATAACTACCCAATGCTGATCCAAACGCCACTCGTATTCTGCGCCCAAATCAAGACGAATCTGACCATCGGTATATAAGTACGCCCTAGCGTCCGTTTCGATAAAATATGGCGCGGTACCGACAATACCTGCCATCACTGCAGATTTGTCGTTTTCAGTATCGTAAGCGACACCGGCCTCACCGTTCCAAAAGATACTCAGTGGTTTCCAATAAGCGAGCGAGCTCAAGCTATCGATTTCTTTATCATCTTTGGTCTGAGCACTACCTTCGGTACGTAGCCTTATACGATTACTATCCGTACCGTACTAACCCGTCGCTTCGAAGTTGATTTGATCGTCATCAAACTGATAGCCCAAGTCGTCTACTGACACTCCCCATAACGGCATGCTGCCCATCATCATTGGCTTACCATACTGCCCGTAGGGAACCCCATTTGAATAGTCTGGACTACGAGCATCGGCTGGTGGTTCACCACCCTGCATGCCAGACATGTTCATACTGCTATGATCCATGCCAGACATATCCATACTGCTGTGATCCATGCCAGACATGTCCATACCGCTGTGATCCATACCAGACATATCCATACCGCTGTGATCCATATCAGACATGTCCATACCGCTGTGATCCATATCAGACATGTCCATACCGCTGTGATCCATATCAGACATGTCCATACCGCTGTGATCCATGCTCGGCATCTCAGCAGCATTTGCTAACGGTGACATTAATAACATCAAAGACGACATGCCAATAAACGGTAGACCTACTTTATATATTCTCATAATAAGGCTCATATTCGAAGGTTTATTAAACAACGGCAACTTCTCTGAACATGCCGGCTTCCATGTGATAAAGCAGATGGCAATGCCAAGCCCATCGTCCAACTTCACCCGTCACATCAAAGCTAATCTTTTGCGCTGGTTGAACCACAATCGTGTGTTTACGTACCTGAAAGTCTCCGGATGGCGTTCGTAAGTCACTCCACATTCCATGCAAATGCATAGGATGATTCATCATCGTATCATTCACTAAAGTAATGCGTACACGCTCATTAGGCTTAATATTTACAGGCGTTGCATCTTTAAACATAACCCCATCTAATGCCCAGATATAACGCTCCATGTTACCCGTTAAATGTAGCTCGATCTCTCGGGTAGGCTTGCGCTGCTCCGCAAATATTGCCTCATCGACAGAGCGCAGCTGACTGTAATTCAAAACCTCTCTGTCAATATTACGCAGGTTGATACCTGGGTCATCAAGGTTCATACGTGGACTGTCGACACGCATATCAGATTTAAAGTCATATTCGGTCTTGGCATGCTTTGCTTTGTAGCCTTTGTCACCCATCGCACCCATCATATCAGCCATGGTCAGCCATTCAACCTTGTCCATCGCAGGTATCGCAGGACGAGCGCCTTTCTTGGTCGCAAGCGTGGTCGCGACATAGCCTGAACGATCGATATTTTGGGCAAATATCGTATGTGCATCTTGAGTAGGCGTGACGATGACATCATAGGTCTCAGCCACGCCAATGCGGAAATCATCAATTGCAACGGGTGCGACATCAATACCATCGGTTGCCACTACAGTCATTTTGAGACCAGGTATGCGCACATCAAAGATGGTTTGTGCTGAGGCATTGATAAAGCGCAGTTTAACAGGCTGTCCTGCTTTCACTAACTGCGTCCAATTGGCGGCTGTCGTCTTACCATTCATCAGGTACGTAAAGGTCTTTTCACCAGATAGATCGGTAAAATCTGTGGGCATCATGCGCATCTGATTCCACATTTTGCGCTTATCATAAGCCGCTTCTAGGTCTGTAGCTGCAATATCAGACAATAGCTTCTTAAAATCTGGTAAATGATAATTGTCAAAATCTGCACGTTGTTTTAATAGCTTGAGTAAATTATGTGGGTCACGGTGTGTCCAATCACTTAATAAGATAACATGGTCTTCTGCGACTGGGTGACGCTCACGGCCTTTTGGCTCAATGACAATAGCACCACGCATACCAGTTTGTTCTTGAAAGCCACTGTGTGAGTGATACCAATAGGTGCCTGATTGTTTAAGTTTGAATTTATAAGTAAAGGTACTGTTCGCGGGAATACCATCGAAGCTGATGCCTGGTACGCCATCCATCTCAAAAGGTACGAGCAGACCATGCCAGTGAATAGAGGTCGACTCATTCATCTGATTATGGACACGGATGGTGACAGTCTCGCCCTCTTGCATCTTTAGCGTTGGCGCTGGTAGCGAGTCATTAATCAGTGTCGCTATACTCGACTTGCCATTGACGGTAATCGGCTTTTTACTGACATAAAGGTCAAACTCATTACCGGTTAAGATGGGTACGATATGGTCGGCTTTGTCACTATTGACGGCGACGTTTTGTTGACCTTTACCGAGCGCACTATTGGCAATAGACGGCAGTGTGGACAACATGGATGCCCCTAACAAGGTAGAAGATCCTGTCAAAAAACGCCTGCGGTTAAGCATAGTTTTATTCATAATTATTCACCTGATTTATATCCATAAAGTGAGAGTTGAGTCTATATTTATCAGCGAAGTCTATGCCTTTGGCCGCTTATTAATAGAGCTTTATAAGCTATTTAAACGATAACCAAGCTAGATTTGCTGCTGCGGTGTGTCAATAGTTGCATAAATAGCTGTTGAGCCATCTTTGTTAAGCTGCATCACTTTATAGGGCATAAATTTATCTTGGTATTCCATACCTGGGCTACCGACTGGCATGCTCGGTACAGCAAGTCCGATCGCATCACTTGGCGGGTTTTTTAGGAACTGCGCCATATACTTAGCAGGCACATGACCTTCGAAAACGTAGCCATCAGTAGTGACGGTGGTATGGCATGAGCGCATTTGCTGGGGTACGCTATAACGGTCTTTAAATAACGATACATCTTCAACATTTTGAGCAGTTGCATTTAAGCCATAGCCTTCAGCATGACTAACCCACTCTTTGCAACAACCACAATTGGCATCTTTATAAACAGTGGCTGAAACATTGTGCAAAACCGCTGATTGAGTGTTTGAATGAACGTTAGCGGGTGCTGTTTTGCTTTCTAGCTTCACCTATGATGTACTTTGCGTAGCACTGGCTGATTCATTTGCAGGCTTTGATTCAGCTGCAATATTAGGCTGACTGCAAGCAGCTATCGTTAATGATAATGGTAAAACAGCCATTTTTGTAAGTATATGACTTGATATAAGACTATTTGTATTTATATATCTATTGATATAGCCTCTCATAAAATCACTCCTAAGCGCCTATCTAGCGATCAATCTATAAGCATTGAAGCCGTAATATTGACCAAGTTATACCGATAAATTTTAAAACTTAAATCATAAGAACAGCACTATGCAGCACTGTATACTCACGAATACTCAATGCTGCATATCAGACTCATTACCTGACATGCCCATATCACTATCAAACGACATATTTAGCGTTTCATCATCTAGCCGAGTCGTTAACATCGTGTACTGGTTTTTGTTCAAATCCGGTAGCGATCTGATAAAAGCCATCATTGCCCACATCCTATCATCATCATGAGAAGCACCCCATGCGGGCATACCTGATGCCATAATGCCGTGTTTTATTGCCCAAAAACCTTTTTTGGCACCGTCTTCACTTTGGTATCGTTTAACGACATCTGCGTCAGTAAAATTTGGTGGTTGTGGATACAGTCCTTTACTCAGGTCTGTACCCGCGACTCCCGGCGACAAGTGACAACCAGCACACATCTCTTTGTAATCTGCGCCACCTGAACTGATCATTTCTGCCTTTTGTAAGTCTGGCACCAAAATATCTTTACTGGCATGTTCAATTGAACGACTACGTGCTGTCTCTAAAAAGTTATAGACTAAGGGGCTATGGGCTTGATCAGCACCGATATTTATCACGCCGCTAGTTATTACAATAAAAATACCTATCATGATGATACAGACGGTAAAAAGTATTCCTAGTAAAAACTTCATAGGTCTGTCCTAAAAATCCATTTTTATTCATATCCGCTTATTGCTCGACCACCTTGTCCAACAACATCAACACGCTATAAACATCTTTAAGAATCATTTTTGCTAGGGATACAATGTTTTTGGTACATCTGCTTCATTTTGCTCATATTGGTCATCATAGCTTTCATGGCCGGATCGTTCATATCCATTTTGCTATGATCCATTTCCTTCATCATTTGCATGTGCTTTGCTATTTTTTCGCAATTCATTTGGTCTTTTTCGGCATGCATTTTTGGATCGTGTGCCAGTGCAGAGGTTGAAACGACCAAGGCTACAGCAGCTGCTACGATTGATTGAGACAGTGGCATTGATTTAAAAAGTGACATAACTCATCCTTGATTGGCTATGAAGTCAGTAGGACTTCAGAATATTAAGTTGCCTTAGAGCATACTGTAGCGATTCTGACAGAGACATGACGACAACATTACAATTCTGTCATCTTGGAAATTTAGATATCTAAAAAGCATTATGCTTTACTATGTTAAATAAGCTGGACAGGAGTAAGAGAAGCTACTATGAAAATATTGCTAATAGAAGATGAGCTAAAACTTGGTGAGTATATAAAAAAAGGCTTAACCGAAGCTGGGTTTATTGTAGATCATCAGCTCACAGGCTTAGATGGCTATCACGCATTGATGACAGAAGAGTTTAGCGTGATATTGATGGATGTCATGCTACCAGACGTTAGCGGCTTTGAGCTGGTACGTAACTACCGAGCAGCAGGTAAGCATACACCCGTATTGTTCTTAACCGCAAAAGATGACTTGAGCGATAAGGTAAAAGGAATTGAAATTGGCGGCGATGATTATCTGACCAAACCTTTTGCTTTTGCAGAACTAATAGTGAGAATAAAAAGTCTATTAAGACGTGCCAATCAAATCGACTACCAAAGTACAACTATGCAAATAGCAGACCTCAAGATGGATATTGCCAAGCGTACGGTATATAGAGGAAATAAGGCAATTAGACTAACAGCGAAAGAGTTCGCTTTATTACAGTTTCTATTAGAACGCCAAGGTGAAGTCCTACCACGCTCAGTTATTGCTTCTCAAGTATGGGATATGAACTTTGATAATGATACGAACGTCATTGATGTGGCGATAAGACGCCTTCGCATAAAAATAGATGACGACCATGATATAAAACTTATTCATACTGTACGCGGTATGGGCTACCGGCTAGAGGCTATCGATACAGCGCTTGATAGCAATCAATCTGACGACACTGGCACTATTTAATATGAAACATCGATTAGATAATCGACGATTGCCTCTACTGTGGCGCACCGTTTTTCTACTCACTGTATTCGTGATTATCTCTCAAGTGATTATTTATGCGTGGGTGCAACGTTCTGTTAGTGGGCACTTTGAACAAATGGACTCTGAGATTCTCACGCATGCAGCTTTTAACCTGCGCAGAAGCATCAATAATGTTGATGCTCAGACAAAGTCAGCAGCAGCTTCAAAATCTCAGTCATTAACTGGCACCAATCATCTACATTCTTCTCAGCGTGATTATGACTTAAAGACTGTCATCGCAAATAAAAACGGTGCGCTATTATCTAGCGATCCAACCAGCTTTGCCAACGACCTACCTTCAGATTTCAGCTTGCCACAATTGTGGCAAGTCTATCGTGATCAACAATTCACGGTTGAGATAAAAAATAGAAATTACAGAGCCATCATCATCGAACACCAAGAGTTGTTGGCACTTATTGCCCTCCCCATCGATGTCCATCACCACTATCTCATGCACTTTAATCGTCAGCTTAGTATGATTTTATTCGCGATCACCTTACTACTGGTGTCAGTAGCTGCATTCAGTGTGTACTGGGGGTTTGCACCTTTAGCCACTATCGTACAAAAAATGAAAAGAATTAACCCTGAAAGACTGGATGAAAGAATAACCGTCAGTGATATGCCTTTAGAGCTACGATCACTAGCACAATCTTATAATTCGATGATGGTCAAACTTGAGAGTAACTTTGAATCTTTGTCTCGGTTTTCAGATAATATTGCCCATGAACTCCGTACCCCAATAGCGACGCTTAGTACGCAAACGCAAGTCATGTTGAATAAGCCAAGAGATGGCAATGAATACATTGAGCAGCTACATCATCAACATGACACGTTAGAGCAGCTATCGGCTATGATTAATAATATGTTGCTGCTGGCAAAAACTCAAAAAGGCTTAAGTGAGTCGCAAATTGGTAATGTAAATACTGAGCGCTTAATGACTAAGCTCGTTGACTACTATGAAATGCTGGCCGAGGATCGTGAGATCACTTTTGAAAAATCGGGTGAATTTGTGACAGTAGTAGGTGATGAAGGTTTGCTTCAGCGATTATTTGCTAATCTGCTGTCAAATGCCATCTATTACGCTGCGAGTGCCAGTACTATCACAGTATCAGCTACCATCATTACCTCAGGCATCGGCCTTGATGGTTCAAAAGAAGAGGCTCTAGCCGCAAAACAACGATTGTTAAAAATCGTCCTAACTAATCGCTTAGACAAACCACTAGAGCAGAGTGAAGCTGAAAAGCTGTTTGAACGATTCTATCGTCATGATAAGACAAGCAGTCAACATTTAGGGACAGGACTAGGATTGTCTATTGTTCGGGCTATCGCCCATGCCCATAAAGGCAAAGTAAATATTGCTATCAAAGATGAGTATTATTTTGAGGTCACTGTAGAGTTATTGATGGTCTAGTATTGACTATCTTCTATGACGCTTGGATTTTATGAACTTTAAAGATCGATGAATTAATAGAATGTTAAGATAGTAATAACAGTACCCTAGTGAGGACTTGAATATTGAACCGCCCCGGGATTGTCGGAGACTCAACGCTCCAAGAAAATACGACAATGAAAACACGAAACTATACCCCTGAAATGAAAGAGGGCGCCGTCCGTATGCTAATTGAAGCTAAAGACGACTACCCATCCACCTGGTCAGCCATCAAAGCCATAGCGCCAAAGATAGGTTGCACGCCTGAGACCCTACGATCATGGCATAAAAAGCACATTGATAAAACCATTCCTGCAAATATTCAAGGGAAATACCCCCAAATTTAAAACACCAAATAAGTAGAACTAAGCTGCCATATTAAGTTTTTGAATCGGCGTAAAGCCACCATTACCCATATTGGGTCTTTCGTTATTATAGTGATACAGCCAAGCTTCAGCCTGGTGCCGCACTTGATCTAAACTATCAAACAGTTCTTGATTCAGTCAATCATAACGCACTGTCTTATTAAATCGTTCAACATAAGCGTTTTGCTGAGGATTGCCAGGCTCAATGTATTCGATAACGATACCTTGCTTAGTTGCCCAATCCTTTAAATCATTGCTGATATATTCAGGGCCATTATCACACCTGATTTGATTAGGCTTACCTCGGTACTCTATAAGCTGGTTTAAACTGCGTATTACTCTTTGAGCCGTTAGTGAGAAATCAACCTCTATGGTTAATGCTTCACGGTTATGATCATCAATGACGTTAAAGAGTCTAATAGCACGACCATCAGTTAAGGCATCGTGCATAAAGTCCATGCTCCAGCTTTGATTGATGCAAGTGGGCACAGCAAGCTTTTGCGGTTTGTCTCGCTTAATACGGCGTTTAGGCTTTATTCTAAGGTTTAATTCAAGCTCACGGTAGATGCGATAAACACGTTTATGGTTATAAGGCAGTCCGAGTACATTTCTTAGATATAAGAAGCACAGCTTAACGTCAACAATTTATTCAATCAAAAATATCTTGCTGGCGAAAATTTTTTTGGATTAACGTATGGCGAGCCTTTAAATGTAGTCGGTAGAGTGACGTATCGCTTTTAGTCTAAATATTAGAGTGTGTTGAGTTTGAAAGTTAACATCTAACAAATTGACATTCAGGGTCGGCTTATAATACCATTGATAATTACTTTCATTCATCTCAACGATGGTCCTATAATAACTTTTTGGAGCAATCCCATGCAGTGGACTAAACCCGCTTTTCAAGACATCCGTATTGGTTTCGAAATCACTATGTATTTTGAAGCACGCTAAAAACTCATAGACCTGAATACATTAAAAGCCCTAGATGATTAGGGCTTTTACTTTTTTTGACATTTGGAAATATTGCGCTATGTATATTCACGTTTTAGGCTCAGCAGCGGGCGGCGGTTTTCCGCAGTGGAACTGTAACTGCGAAAACTGCCACGGCGTACGTCAAGGCACCATCGAAGCAAAGACCCGTACCCAGTCCTCGATCGCCATATCAGAAAATGGTGTTGACTGGATTTTGTTTAACGCTTCACCAGACATTCGCCAGCAGCTATATGACTTTAAAGCGGCTCAGCCAGCGCGTCAATTACGAGACACAGGCATCACCGATGTGGTATTGATGGACAGTCAGCTTGACCACACCACGGGATTGTTGACCCTACGTGAAGGCTGCCCCATCTCTGTTTGGTGTACGGACATGGTGCATGACGATCTCAGCACAGGATTTCCGCTGTTCAACATGCTAAAGCACTGGAATGGCGGCCTACAGTACAATCAAATCGACCCAAAGCAAAGCTTTCAAATTGACGGCTATAGCAATTTAGAACTGACACCTTTGGTGATTAGAAGCTCAGCGCCGCCGTATTCGCCGCATCGCAATGACCCTCATGATGGCGATAATATCGCGCTGATTGTGAAAGATTTAAAAACACAAAAGCAGCTGTTCTACGCGCCAGGCTTGGGCAAAATTGATGACGACGTGATGCAAATCATGAAAGCGTCTGATTGCGTGATGATTGACGGTACACTATGGACAGACAACGAGATGCAAGAACGCGGCGTTGGCATCAAAACAGGCCAAGACATGGGGCATTTGCACATCAGTGGTGACGATGGCTCACTGCATTATCTCGATCAGCTCGACAATGCTCGCAAAGTGCTCATTCATATTAATAACACCAACCCGATATTAAACGAGCAATCAGAGCAAGCGGCGACCTTAAAACAGCACGGCGTTGAAGTGGCGTTCGATGGCATGCAGATAGAACTGTAAGACACACGGTAAGGCAATCCTATGACAACAATAACAGAAGACAATATCGCCTTAAGTCCAGAAGCGTTTGAACAAGCGATTATGGCAAAAGGTCAGTATTATCATATCCACCATCCTTTTCATATCATGATGCACGAAGGGCGCGCCACGCAGCAGCAAATCCAAGCGTGGGTCGCCAATCGGTTTTATTATCAAATCAATATCCCGCTAAAAGATGCGGCGATTATGGCGAACTGTCCCGATCAGCGCGTGCGTCAAGAGTGGATCCAGCGCATGATTGATCAAGATGGCGTTTATCCTGATGGGGGCGGGCGCGAAGCGTGGCTCGGTCTGGCGGAAGCGGTTGGACTGACGCGTGAGCAGGTGATTTCGGAAGAATTGGTATTACCCGGTGTGCGTTTTGCTGTTGATGCTTATGTGAACTTTGCCCGCCGTACCTCATGGCGTGAGGCCGCTAGTAGCTCATTGACCGAGCTGTTTGCCCCGCAGATTCACCAGTCGCGTTTAGAGTCTTGGCCCAAGCACTATCCTTGGATTAAAGAAGAAGGCTATACCTATTTTCGCTCGCGCCTCAGTCAAGCCCGCCGTGATGTTGAGCATGGCCTGACCATCACGCTTGACTCATTCAAAACGGCAGAGCAGCAAGAACGCATGCTTGAGATATTACAATTTAAACTCGATATTTTATGGACGATATTGGATGCCTTGAGCCTCGCCTATGTGCATGACCAAGCGCCTTATCAAAGCGTCACTACTGACCATGTCTGGCATAAAGGATTGTTCAAATGAGTATACCCGCGAGTTTACCTGAGCTGGATCAATCTCTGGTTCCCACATGGCGTCATGGCTATCGCTTTCAGTTTGAGCCAGCGCAAGACGCGTATGTCCTACTCTACCCTGAAGGGATGATAAAACTCAATGACAGCGCCAGTATCATTGGACAACATATCGATGGCACCGCATCGGTTGCTGATATTATCCAAAAGGTGCAAGCCATGTTTGGCGACGTGCCTGAAATCGAGCAAGACATTATCGAATATATGCTGGTCGCCCAGCGTGAACATTGGATTGATTTAGTATGACTGCACCCGTCGGACTACCGCTATGGTTACTCGCTGAGTTGACCTATCGCTGCCCCTTACAATGCCCGTATTGCTCAAACCCCATTGACTATGCTCAGTATAAAGACGAGCTGACGACACAGGAATGGTTTGATGTGTTTGATCAAGCGCGGCAAATGGGAGCGGTGCAGCTGGGGTTTTCTGGCGGTGAACCACTGGTGCGTCAAGACCTAGAAGAGCTGGTCGCTTATGCGCATCAAAAAGGCTTCTATACCAATCTCATCACCTCAGGTATGGGACTGACTGAAGCACGCATTGCCAGTCTAAAAGAAGCAGGCCTACAGCATATTCAGATCAGCTTCCAGGCCAGTGATCCATCGGTGAACAATGCATTGGCAGGCTCCAAACATGCTTTTGAGCAAAAGTATGAGATGTCACGTCTGGTCAAACAATACGACTATCCGATGGTGCTTAACTTTGTGATTCATCGGCAAAACATTGATCAGATTGACCAGATTATTGATCTGTGTTTAGAGCTGGAAGCGGATACGGTTGAATTGGCTATCTGCCAGTTTTATGGTTGGGCGTTTGCAAATATCGAAGGCCTACTACCGACTAAAGAACAAGTCGTGCGCGCCGAACGCATTACCAACGAATACCGCAAAAAAATCGCCGAGCTGGGCATTAAGTGCAAATTGATTTTTGTCGTCCCTGATTATTACGAAGAGCGCCCAAAAGCGTGTATGGATGGTTGGGGCAAGATTTTCTTGACCGTCGCGCCCGATGGCACCGCGCTTCCCTGTCATGCGGCAAGACAGCTGCCGATAGCATTTCCGAACGTCAAGCAAACACCGCTAAAAGACATCTGGTATGACTCGGCGAGCTTTAATCAGTATCGCGGTGATGAATGGATGCCTGACATGTGCCAAAGCTGCCCCGATAAAGAACGCGATTATGGCGGCTGCCGTTGCCAAGCGTTTA
Source organism: Psychrobacter pacificensis (assembly GCF_018336615.1). Classification (NCBI taxonomy): domain Bacteria; kingdom Pseudomonadati; phylum Pseudomonadota; class Gammaproteobacteria; order Moraxellales; family Moraxellaceae; genus Psychrobacter; species Psychrobacter pacificensis. Next base: position 1,623,646 of record NZ_CP048752.1, read on the forward strand.
TGCTGACGGGCGATGCCAAAAACGCCGATCCTGTGTGCGGCAAATCACCTTATCATTATTTAATTGAAGAGGCGCGCATCAATAGTGAAACGCCCGTCGCCTTTGAAGACTTACGCTTTAGGAACCCCAAAAACTCTAAGCTACTCAGCAAAGAGGCGCGCATCCCAACGCAGACGGTGACAGAATGAATAAAGCGACCATGACCCAGCCTATAGTCTTTGATGGACACAATGATTTATTAACCCGCCTTTGGCTCAGCTCAGCGGCTGACCCTGTGCATGATTTTATTTATGGCACACTACCGGGACATTTAGATTTAAAGCGTTGCCGACGAGCAAGATGGATGGGCGGCTTGTTTTCTATTTTCTTACCGCCCTACGCTTATGTAAAAAACAACCATCCTGATAAGTTATCCAACCCGTCAAACTCAGACTTCACCGCGCAAGAAATCGTTGATATTTGCTGTGCGCAACTAGAACTTGCCCAGCAATTGCAGGCGCGATCAGACGGTCAGATTCAGATCTGTACGTCTGTTGCACAAATAAAAGCCTGTCAGCAGAACCAGCAACTGGCCATCGTTTTGCATCTTGAAGGCGCTGAGTTTTTAGCTATTGAGCCTGACTTGCTGGATGTGTTTTATGAATCAGGACTCAGAAGTATTGGCCCACTGTGGAATAGAAAAAGCCTGTTCGGTGATGGCTTAAATGCGTCTTTTCCGCATTCGCCAGACACAGGCTCTGGACTCACCGAGGCAGGTAAAGACCTTATTTTAGCGTGCCGTGATAAGCATATGCTGATTGATGTGTCGCATATGAATGAGCGGGCGTTTTGGGATACGTTAGAGATTGCCGATCAGCCGATTGTCGCAACGCATTCCAATGCGCACGCCTTATGCGCGCAAGCAAGAAACCTGACTGATCGACAACTGGCTGCCATTAAACAAAATGGTGGTCTGGTTGGGGTGAACTTCGACGTGGCGTTTCTACGTGCGGATGGGCAGCGAGATACGCATACCTCACTTGATGTGATCGTCGATCATCTTGCTTATCTGATTGACCATTTGGGCGAAGATCACGTTGGCTTTGGCTCTGATTTCGATGGTTGTCTATTACCTGATGAATTGTCTGATATCAGTCAAATCTCTAAGCTGATTGAGCGGATGCAACAACGTCACTTCTCTGATGCGCTTATTGAAAAGATCACGTCAAAGAATTGGTTTAGGGTGTTGGATGAGATATGGGAGTGATGGTTTATATCTTTGGATACCACGAAATAAAATATCTATATCGATGCGTATTGCTCTAAGAGTTGGATATAGTCGAACCACTATTAAAGTGTTACAGCGTTAGACTCGTTTAGCCTACTACTGTAGTACTTGCACTCGTCTGCCTTGTACCACTTTTAATATTGGTTGACTATAACGGGTATGAATTTTTCCTGACTCCCAAGGTGCTTTTTCATACTATTTACTATTAAAAATATAAAGCCTAACTGATTACCTTAGGCTCTATGATAAAAATCATCGAGCGTTAAGCCTCATTTTCATCGGTCAAGTACCACTCCATAAACTCATAGAAGCTATCCCAATGCGGTAATGTACCGTCCGCTAGTTGCTGTAGCTGTCCCATCTGAAAATCCCATACACTGTCATCTTCTATATTGTACAGATATCCCCCTTCACCTTCGCCTGTACTAAATAAAATGTAAGGGGCTGTCCTAGATAACTAGTTCAAACCCTGTTTAATCCATTGTTTTAATTGTAGTAATTGCGACTTTGGGTCACTGTGATTAAAACGCCACTCACATTCCTTTAAATAGAGGTGAAAATGCTCTTTTGGAACCCCGTTAAACTTGCGTAGATGCCGTTTAGCTTGGTTCCAGAAGTTCTCTATACCATTAATATGATTCTTGTCATTAACAAAGGTTTTGGAGTGGTTGATGAGATAATGAGTAAACTCACTGACATCTAATGCGTTATAGCTTTTAAATGAGTCAGTATAAACAATGCTATCAGGCTTCACTTACGCTTTAATAGGCCAAACACGGGCACTTTGCTACCAGCACCTCGCCCTCGCTTGCCTTTACGAGTGCCACCAAAGTATGATTCATCTACTTCGATTTCGCCTTCAAATAGACCAGGGTCTTGACTATTCTCGTAAATAAGCACTCGTAGCCTATGAAAGTAATAACTGGCTGTGGTTTTATTAACACCAATTAGGCTTGCTGCTGTTCTCGCGGTAGAACCGGCAACAAATAGCTCGATGAGTCTGTTTTGTTTATACCAACTTAGTTTACTCTTTCTCATAGTACTATCCTAAATAATTTTACTTATCTAGGACAGCCCCTATTTTTAATATAACGACTGTAACACCTGCTGTGTTTGGCTTTCTAGCTCTGCAATGGCTTCTTTGTCTAACGCATCGGCATGCGGTTGACCAAATTCGCCCCTAGCATCGCCATGTGTACCATCTTTGATATCGTTGTCAAAGTATTTACCCGTGTCGTCCGCGAACTCGTCCGAGACCGCCAATGCCGTTAAGATATTTGCGCCTTTATCTGCTGATGACCAGTGATGACCGTAGGCTTCATCAACCATCTTGGTGTTCAGCAGTGAGCCTGGGTTAACAGCGATCACATTGATACCATCGCTAGCGACTCTGTCTGCCAAATCCATACTCCACATCGTGAGCGCCAGCTTACTTTGCGCATAGGCAGCTTTGTCATCGAGACGCTCTTGTCCTACAAATGCCTTATATGATATTGGTGCTTGAGCAGCCGAGCTCAGATTCACAATACGCGCTTTACTAGATTGCTTGAGTAAAGGTAATAAAGCATTGGTCAGCTCATAAGGCGCTAGGTAATTGACCACAAAGCGTACGTCCAAACCATCTTTAGTCATCGCTGATGCCGTGGTATAAATCCCTGCGTTGTTTATCAATACATCCAGCTTTGGTAGCTTTTTATTGACGTCTGTGGCCATCTTGAGTACAGCCGTTAAGTCAGAGAAATCAGCGACAAATCCATCAATATGATCTACCGCGTCGCCTGTTGCCACTGCTTGAACTTCTGCAATGACGCTGGCAAGTTTGTCAGCATCGCGGCCATGCAGGTACACTTGATGCCCAGCCTCTGCTAGCTTTAAAGCAGCCAACTTACCAATGCCATCTGTGCTACCGGTAATTAAAATTGTTTTAGTTTTACTCATGATTGCAACCATCCTGATTATTTAACTTATGGTTATATTATTAGGTACACGCTACATTTTATCCGCCGTCATGGTATCCATTGTTATGAAAGTGTTGTACTTCATACAGCCACTATTGATCATTTTTCAGTATTATTTTAAAAGTGGCGAACGCTTTATATAATTGTTTACTATAGGAAAATCATAACTATACACATAAATATCTGATAAATAAAAAACGCTAGTAAGTGAGTACTTACTAGCGTTTGAACAACGACTGTCTATCTAAATCTTCAGTTAGCGTCAATTAACGTAAATCGTCAACGACGGCTAGCATAGCGATAAGCGATGCTTCCCCTAACTGAATAGAACGCTCTGGTGACCAGCCCATCTCTGTATCAGGTAGATTATCGTTGTCTTTAAATGGCATCTCTAACGTATTGGCAAGACAATCAAAACGCTCAGCGACCCAATGGGTTGCAAGCGTCATGTTCGCCTCACCTGGCGCATCAATCTCATAGCCGACCTCGGTCTGAAAATCGGCATTGGCTAATTTCAATGCGTCTGAAAACCGATCACGTAGATGTGCGAGGCGCTCATTATAACTCGGCGTGCCTTGAGAGCCCGCAAGGAATGCATACGGCAATGCTTCATCGCCATGCACATCATAAAACAGATCAACGCCCGTCTCTTCCATCTTCTTAATCACATAAAACACTTCAGGGCTTTTGTCCAAGCTTGGACTTGCCCACTCACGGTTTAGATTCGTACCTGCGGCGTTCGTACGTAGATGCCCGCGTACACTGCCATCAGGATTCATATTGGGCACAATATAGAAATTGGCTTTATCTAATAACAGCCTGCTATTGGCATTGTCGCTGTCTAACAAGCTATAGAGCAAACCTTCGACCAGCCATTCCGCCATCGTTTCACCCGGATGCTGACGCGCAGTGATCCAAATATTGCGTTTATTAGTATCGCCATCACCAATTTTGACCAAAGTCAAATCACGCTTATCCAGCGTGTCACCCAAATGCTCTAGCGTCACTAGCGGATGTGTCTGTACAGCGGCTAATAAATCTTGATGACGCTCATAGCTATAAGGGGCAAAATAAGCAATTTGAATGGTCTCGCACGCCAGCTCTGCCACGATGGTTAATTTGCCATCTTGGTAAGAAGTAGGCAAACGAAACCAATGCTGACGATCGTAGGAAGCGACTGCTTGATAATTCTCCCACCCTTCGAGATAGGAAGCCTCACCTGCATTCATAATATTGAGAACGTACTTCCCTCCAACCTCGCCAGAGAGACGGAAGTTAAACCATTGAAAAAATTCTTCGCCAACGTCTGGACGAATGGCGAGCTGAATATTATTTTTATCTTCTATATTAAGTACGTCAATATTACCTGCGTCAAAATTGGCAGTGATACGCATGATCGCTCCTTGATGGGTTGTGATGAGTGGATTTGATAAGCTCAATTGAGGCATAAAGACATATGATAGTCTGTTTTATGCTAGATATGGGCCAATCTAATACAGTAGAACCTCAATAAAATTGATACAGCATAGGAAACGCGCTCGATTAAACGCTACTTTTCTTGCTTGCTGTGACTGCGTCTCCAGAGGCTGCGAAAAATAGCGTTTAATCTTGCTATACCATTTTTATAATGGTTTCACTATACAGTAGCGTATTATTTTATTGGTCATCACGCCCTCTTTTTCAAGTGATCAGCTGAATGGCGCTCTCTACTTGGACTTTATCCAAACTGAAAAGCAGATAGCTGCGTTTTTAGCACTTGCTCAGAGTAAATTTTATCCCCTTTATCATTGCCTGCTGCACCTGCTGCCACCATCAGCGGTAGCAAATGCTCCTCTGCGCCTAATGGATGTGAGGCTGTTGCATAAGGGGCTTTTGACCAGTTAGCCAGTGCTGACCATCGCGTCTCCCAATCCGCTGCGACAGTATCGGTCAGCCAGTCGTCAAAAACTTCAGACGGTGCGGTGAAGTTTGCATCACCATAGCCGCGCATATTATGAAAACTCATACCGCTACCGATGATCAACACCCCTTCTTGGCGTAATGATTGCAGGGCTTGACCTGCTGCCAGATGCGCTTCTGGGTCGAGATCATTACGTAGTGACATCTGTACCACGGGAATATCTGCCTCAGGGAACATTACCTTTAACGGTATAAAGACGCCGTGATCAAATCCACGCGCCGCATCTTGCTCATTTGGAATGCCTGCCGCTGTCAGCAGATTACTGACTCGCTCAGACAACGCGGGCGCACCTGATGCCGGGTAAGCCAAATCATAAGTATGCTCAGGAAAGCCATAATAATCGTAAATCAGATCAGGTTTTGCGCCAGAGGTGATACGAAATTCAGGCGTCTGCCAATGGCCGCTAATGATCAAGATAGCTTTTGGTCGCTCAGGTAATCGAGTGGTAATGCTCGCTAAAAAACTTGCCATACCGTCCCATGTATCCGCAGGTTGCCAATCCATAAAAAAACAAGGTCCTGCGCCATGCGGTATAAAGAATACAGGCAGGCTTACTGCCTCGTTAGATGTGTATATGCTCATCACTTTCTCCTTGTCACTTTTATAAGATGGTTTTATTGGTTGATATAAAGCGGTTAACGTGAGTCATGACGATCTTGAAGGTGACACTTTTTTAGTGTTACTGATAGCCATTAAAGGTAACTATTACACAATCCGCTTAAGCTCGCCCTAGATTTTTTGATAATACCTTATCCATACTTATCGCACCGCCACCTTGTACCACCAGTGCCAGCAGCGCCACCATCAAGGTCAATGCATATTCGTAGCCGCCATTGGCAATGAATAAGCCACTACCGATATGGACAGAAAAAATAGCAACTAACATCGTAAAAGCGGCGATCAATGCTGCAGGTCTCGTTAATAATCCTAATACTAACGCAAGACCACCAAAAAACTCAGCACCGCCTGCTAAGATAGCCATCAGGTAGCCGGGCTCCATACCCATACTGCTCAACCAGCCTGCCGTACCTGCCAGCCCATTGCCGCCAAACCAGCCAAATAGCTTTTGCGCGCCATGTGCCATCAAAATTAGGCCCACAGGTACACGAAGGATTAAGGCAGCTGTGCCAGCTTTCGATGTTAAAACTCTATTGAATAATGAGGATTGCATTGATGAGTACTCCATAACGTAATAGTAAGATAAAGTGTTTAGATATTGGTATAAACATACTTTACTATCATCGTTATGGAAGAGTAAGCCAAGTTATATTGAATAATTATCAACGTAGTGTTGTTAATTGGTTGGACACCAAGACTATCAAACATAGTAAGGGTCTGAAGAAAAGAGTCTGGTCAGTCATCTCATCAATGGGGTTTTTCTGCATTGACACACCTTAAACAAAAGCAGACAGCAATCATCAATAGGTCTGCTACAGTAGCAGCCGCTTCTGATTTAGTATCTGGTATTTGATATTCGGCATTTATTATTTGGCGCGTTGCCAAGCCACCTCCATCTGTCCCATTTTTATGACGCACGACACAAAGGCTTCTCTGTTCATGATCGCATTTATACAAGAAAACCAGCAGTTATTCAGTTTGGCGATGGCGCTATTGTGCATCGTTGTTTTCTTGTGGGTGCTACAATATGTATTGATTCATTATGGCAAGCCCGCGCTCAGTCTGATCTCACGCGGTGAGCTGTGGCTGCGTGGACATATCGCCCGCCTACCCTTGATCACACGTTTACAGGACAAATACCCTGTATTGTTTGGCTTTATCGCCAAGCGCTTTGCCCGCGGTCATTTTTCTGGTCTGATACTCACGGTTTTAACGCTGCTCAATGTATATATTTTGGCAGTGTTTGCAGGTTTGGTTGAGGATGTGGTGGAGGCCGACTCTATCGTGACCACTGATTTGTTTGTATCGCAGCATATGAGCGTACTGCGCGAGTCTGGCATCATAGATATCTTTGTGTTGATCACCAGTTTGGGCTCTACGCCCGTCACTTGCCTGATTGTCGTACTGACTGCCATTTTGTGTATGGTGGTGCGCCGGCCTTACGTCATTATAGGACTACTGGTCTCGACCATCGGCAGCACAGCCTTTACCTTTGTGAATAAAATGGTGTTTCAACGCGCACGCCCTGTCGATATTTTGTTGCATGAGCATACCTACTCATTCCCAAGTGGTCATGCGACGGTCAGCATCGCGCTCTATGGGTTTTTGGGTTATATGGCGATTCGTTTTAGCAGTCGCTTTGTTCGTCAAGTCCGGCTGCTCTCACTGGCTGTTTTGCTGTGTGTGCTGATTGGACTGAGTAGAATCGTGTTAAACGAGCACTATCTGAGCGATGTGCTAGGCGGGTTTTTGGTGGGGTCGCTGTGGCTGATCATTGCGATCAGTGTGACGGAGTGGCTGACCGCAAGGGGTAAGATTAATTGGCACATGTCATGGTCAAAAGGACAAATCTCACTGGTATGGCTGGGCGTCATCATGGTGTTTGTGGCCACACTGATTTATGCCAATATGTATCAGTTTCCACTGCTTGGGTAGTGGTGGAAACTAAATTGGCTTGGAAGGTATAAAACGCTCAGCGCTTATAACTGGCTAAATGTACTCTTTGATGTCATCATGAAATAAGTTAGGCAATGATCAGAGTTATACCCACGGATCATTAAGAAAATCAAATAGCTCCTGAAATAAAAAGTTAAAAAAACAGCCATTTTTTGTATATTTTAATGGCTTATTATAACGATTAGTTGAAGCCTTGATGAACACTCCCAGTAACTTCAAATTGATTTTGCTGAAACTCTACCGATGGAATATCAATATGGTCTTTTAACCAAGGCCACACTTCATTAGTTTTACCATTAGCCTGATGAGCTACGTAGAAAAATGATATTACGGGCTCTATAGTCAATCAATATTAAAAGTGGTACAAGGCAGACGAGTGCAGGTACTACAGTAGTAGGCTAAACGAGTCTAACGCTGTAACACTTTAATAGTGGTTCGACTATATGCAGTTGATAATATTAAAAATAGAGTCTTTGAAATATGCTTTATAAAACTCAGTTGCATCGATAGATTTCTGGTGGATTATCTCATTTCTGTACTCTTCAAGAGTAACAAAATGTCCCCACCATTTTTGCTTTTCTACAGCCTTAGTTTCGTACAACTCAGGAAGAATGTATTTAATCTTAGTTTTTAAACTAAGCCACCGCTTAATGGCTACTTTATCGTATGACTCTATAATACCTTTTGAGTTTTTCTTAGCTTGGTAAATGTGCCCATGAGGAATACTAAGATTAGCAAGTGCTTCTAAAGCAGTATAAGCAAAGACGATTGCAGATTGAATTTCTTCAAGGATTAAATATCACACCATTTTCTCAAGGTTTTCAGCTGATTAGATGGTGAACCATAGTTGAATCTAAACTCACACTCTTTTAAAAATAAATGGAAGTGCTTCTTATCGATTCCATTATACTTTCTGAGTGTTCATTTAGACTGATTCCAAAAGTTCTCAATGCCATTGATGTGATTGTTTTTACCGCAAATAAACTCTATAGAGTGATTGACTCTGAAATGTTTAAACTCGCTCACATCCAGTGCATTGTAACTTCGATAGCTATCCGTATAAACAAAGCTGTCAGGCTTGATGTTACGCTTAATGGCAGGCATTAGCGTGGTCTGCTTGGTGTCTGCTACGACCCCGCGACCTCTTTTACCTTTGTGTACACCGCCAAAGTAACTTTCATCTAATTCGACCTCACCATCAAAAAGCTCATCAGCTTCTAATGAGAGATGGTCATCTATCACAAGTCTTATTTTATGATAAAAAAGTGAAGCAGTATTAGGCTGAATATCAAGCAAATCTGCGGCTGTTCTAGCAGTCACTTCAGCTGTGAAAAACCCTAACAGCCTTCGCTGTACTTTTTTACTTAGTTTACAACGGGTTATCTTCATAAAAGTAGTCTAGCATAGTGCTTATCTACTACAGCCCCATTATCATTTATATTAAATAGAAACATTTTAGATGAAAAATCAACGCTGCTATCCAAGGTCAATAGAACGCACGACTTTACTATCGGTGAAGCAACAGCGTAAGATGACTGACGAGAGAATATTGATAACCGCTGGAAGGAAAACCTGAATAATGGATAGAATTGATGCGATGCGGGCGTTTGTATCAGTGGTGATTGAGGGCAGTTTTAGCAATGCCGCTACAGCCATGCAACTGTCGCCGCAGTTGGTGAGCAAATATGTGTCAAAGCTAGAAGAGCGACTGGATATACGCTTACTGAACCGCACGACCCGTAAAGTCAGTCTGACGGAGGCAGGTACTCACTATTTCGAGCATGCACAGCAAGTGTTACTCAGTATCGATGATATGGAGTCCAAATTAGGTGGGTTTCAGCAGAACCCAAAAGGCACATTGAGAATAAGCGCGCCTGTGTCCTTTGCCCTCAAACATATGGCAAAATTGGTGACGGATTTTCAGACACGTTATCCTTCGGTCAATGTCGATTTGCAGCTCAACGACCGCAAAGTAGATATCGTTGAAGAAGGATTTGATGTGGCGCTGCGCATCGGTCAGCTCAAAAGCTCGTCACTGATTGCTAAGCAAGTTGCGCCTGTCCGCGTCATCTTGTGTGCTTCCCCTGCCTATCTAGAGAAATATGGCGTGCCCAGCAAACCTGAAGACCTAGAAAACCATCGGTATTTGCATTACAGTTATATGGAAAAATACGGCAAAGAAGATATTTATCAGTGGCTAGATGCGACCAATCAGCTAAGCCCAGAGCTGAGCAGTAATAACGGAGATTTGCTTGTCAATGCGGCAGTGGCTGGCGCTGGAATAGCATTACAGCCCACGTTTATTGCAAGCGAAGCACTGAGTAAAGGGAAGCTTATGATGGTGTTACCTGATTATGAACCCGAGACATTGGGGTTGTATGCGGTGTACGCCCATCGAAAGCTGTTGCCGCACAAAATCAGATGTTTTATCGATTTTATCGAAGGGTATTACGGTTCACCGCCCTATTGGGATGAATCGATACAACACTTGTAGATAACTATTAGCGACCCTCACCAAAACACCCCATGCATTGATAAATGTCTAGGGTGTTGTTTAATGCGCTTGGTAGCATGACAAGTCTATCGTGAGCTATATTATAAATATCATTAAAAATAGCACCCCTCTCAATTCATCACTCTCAAAACTCGTATTTGGCCATTATTTCAATTTGCTGACCTGCTGGCATCCATGGAAAGGTCGTCGCACTTTGCTCTCGCCACTCAATCCCCAAGTCTAAATCTGGCAGATACTCATAGATAAGGTTGGCGCTTTTGACATTGGCAGAGGTATTTGCCGCGTCATCGACATTGACCTCACCATAACGCAAGTTGCCACGCAGTTTTTGAGAGAACTGATGCTTATAACCAACACTATAACCTGTCTGAGAGATCAGTTTGCCATCTTCAGCGTCACAATCGGCACCGCCATTCATAATAAGCGGCCCGCCCACACATATGGCAGAATAAGCACCCATGCCTTTACCATTGAACACACTACCATGGAGCGAATGCTCTCCCAAAGCCAGCTTGCCTGCTAAAGACACGCCGACGCCCACATCCGAGTCCTCTCCGTTCTCAGCCTCACGCGCCGTGACAGCGACATTATAGTCGAGATTGGCTATCTTATCTTTGTAGCTGACCACCATGTCAGGCAGGCTGGCATCGTCATACACGGGGTCTTGAGCGGTAAAACGCAGCCCCTTGTAAGTGTAATGCACCGTCAAATCTGGACGAATGTATGAGCCGCCACCGGAGGCTGTGCCGATACCTGTTCCCCAAAAATCAAGCTGCTCGGTGGAGAGGGGTGCAACGGCCAAAAATTGACCGTTCCACGTTTTACCCACTGTCAGATCATCCACTTGCACATAAGCATGGCGCAAGCGCAGGTTGGATCCGCCCTTGGCATAATCCCCATAAAAATCGCCTTCAATAAAACCTGTGAGCTTTTTATCCTCCACAGACTTGGTCGTCTTCATATTAATACGTGACTGGCGTAAGTTTCCTTTAAATTCTGAATCTCCCTCATCAGGCGAATTAAATGCCCCTTCTGCTTTGATATAACCCCCGATACTCAATGTTGTATCGCCCGTTGTCACAATATCGATCGCTTGCGCAGATGCGCAGGTTGCTACCATAGCCAATCCTATAGATAGCCTTTTTGTATAAAGCATCATTCCTCTCTTCCCTGTTATATGTTGATATCCTTATCAATGCCAATGGCGATTACGCGCTCTTTACTTCATAACCATGAATGCGTTTTTTATAAATTGCCTCCTACCTATTACCTGCTGTCTCATCAAAGAGTCAGTAACGAATTGATGTTCTATTGGGTGTTATGCTTCTTGGTCGATACTCTCTAATGCTGCAATGGCTTCTTTTTGCGTCTCATCGATTGGCTTTTTTTGTCCGCTCAATTTATCGAGATAGACCAAAACCGACTCACCGATTGCAACGACTTTTTTTAGTGCGGTACTATAATAGGTGTATTCGTGCACCAGACTTGAGTTGCCGATTTTTTTGACCTTGACGCCGATCCACAACGTATCAGGATAAGCAACTGGAGTAAGGTATCGACATGACGAGGCCGCCATCACCGAAAACGTTTTTTCATTAAATAAACCAAGCCGCCTGTTGTAGTAAATACGAGCATTTTGAGAGTATTCGTAATAGACCACATTGTTGACATGACCAAAGGTATCCATATCACCCCATTCCACTTGTTGAGGGTAGATCACCGTAAAGTCGTGTAATGGATGACTGTCATCACTGGTGACAGCTTCTTGTATTTCTGGAAATGTAGGAACCGCTTCCATAGCTTGTCTCTTTTTATTAGGTAGGTTTTGTTATATAGATGATGCGTGTGACTCAGGGTACTCATGACACACACCTCCTCCATCCCTAGCATTTATGCAGATACTAGGGTTTATATACGTCTTTTCTGTTAGTAAACTCGCTGTGATGGTGACAGGTCTATTTGGCTAGATGAGGTTTTCTGAATACATCGAGCGCATGCGTTTTTTATCGAGTTTACCGACGCTGGTTTTTGGCATCTCGGATAAGAACCTCACTTCACTTGGGACGCCATATTTTGGCAAATGACCTCTCTCAACCGCTTGATGACCCAGTGCCAAAATATCTGTCGACGTTGTATCGGCATAGTCTGGTTTTAGCACGACCAATGCAAGAGGGCGCTCGCCCCAGCGCGTATCTGGGACACCAATTACCGCGATATCAGCAACGCTTGGGTGAAAGGATAGAATCGTCTCAACCTCAAGCGAGGACACCCATTCGCCACCAGACTTGATAACGTCTTTTAGTCTATCGGTGATGCTCAGCGTACCATCGGCGCTTATGCAGGCAATGTCTTGCGTATGCATCCAGCCGCCTTTCCATAACGCATTGCCTGCATCGGGATTTTTAAAGTAGCTTTGCGTTAGCCACGGCGCTCGTATCACAAGCTCGCCTGTCGACTCACCATCCATCGGTTGGGGTTGACCATTTTCGTCCCAAATTTCCATCGATACCAGCATGATGGGCGAGCCTGACAGACAGCGATAATTGAGATTGTCCTCTAGGGTCATTGACTCGGTTTTGTCATCGAATACCGCTCGAGACAGCACAGGGCAGGACTCTGACATCCCAAACCCTGACATAAACTCAATACCGCACTCGATAGCGGCTTTAGCTAAGCCCTCATTGAGCTTTGAGCCCCCTAGCAGTAGTTTGAGATTCTCAAACTTACGACCGCGCGCGGCCATTTCTTTGAGGAGCATCTGCAATATGGCGGGGACGCCATGCGATAGCGTGACTTTATGCTGCTCAATCAAATCGACAAGCTTTGGAGCTAGATAGCGCCCCGGATATACTTGGTTTAGCCCTATCATTGTTGCGCCATATGGCCAGCACCACGCATGAACATGGAATAAAGGCGTCATTGGCATATAGACATCGTCGTAGCGCGCGCCTTGACCTTCGGCATTGAGCGCTGATGCCAAAGTGCTTGCCATCGTCTGTAGTACGATCTGGCGATGGGTAAAGAAAACTCCTTTTGGATCGCCTGTCGTCCCACTGGTATAAAAGGTGGTCGCGATGGTGTTTTCATCAAAATCTGGGAAGTCAAACTCGTCACTAGCAGCTGCTAATAGCGCCTCATATTCACCGTCAACATAGTCAGGCAGCTCAGCTTTCTCACTACTTGCATTGTCATCCTCTGCATCGTCTGCCCAGATGACATGCTCAATAGACGGTGCATCGTCACGATAATCTTTGATCATCGGCGCAAATTCAGCATTTAACAGCAGTGCTTTGGGTGCAGCATGGTTGACGGTGTACAGCACTTTATCTTCAGATAAGCGCACATTGACCGTTTGTAAAATCATGCCCGACATCGGCACGGCAAAGTATGCCTCAAGGTAACGATGACTGTCCCAATCCATGACCGCGACCACATCACCTGCCTGCAAACCCATGTTTTTTAAGACATTGGCCAAGCGATTGATACGCTTAAAAAACTCAGCATAAGTATAAGTCACTTTGTCCGCATAGCTAATGGTTTGGTTGGTGGAAGCGATTTTGGCACGGTTGAGTAGCTGCTTAATAATTAACGGAAACCCATACGCTTCTTCGGCCTGATGGTAGTTGTCATGTTGATTGAGTATGGTAGTCATAGTGTCATCCTTGATAATAAACTGTTCTTGATAATCAGTAATGTGGCGCGTGCTTTTAATATCAGACGCGCTCTATCACCATGGCAAGCCCTTGCCCGATGCCAATGCATAGGCTAACCACTGCATATTTGCCGCCCGTACGTTGTAATTCTCGAGCGGTACTCAAAGCGATTCGTGCACCAGATGCGCCCAGCGGATGCCCGACCGCGATGGCGCCGCCATTAGGATTGACGCGCTTATCATCAAAATCAATATCCAACCCTTTTAGACAACCCAGTACCTGTGAGGCAAAAGCTTCATTAATCTCAATGACAGACATGTCATCTAGCGTTAAATTTGCACGCTTTAATGCCAGCTTAATCGCTTCAACAGGACCCACGCCCATGATGTTAGGCTCAACCCCCATCGCACCTGATGATAAGATTTTGGCAATGGGCTTAAAGCCTAGCTTCTCTTCTGCTTGTTTTGAGCCGATGATAAGCGCAGCAGCACCATCATTGATACCGGAGGCATTACCTGCCGTAACTATGCCATTTTCATTTAAAGGTTTAAGCTTTTGTAGCGCTGCAATATCGGAGCTGGCACGAGGATGCTCATCATCGGTAACGACTTTTTCGGGCAACTTTTTACCTTGTGGGACGGTGATAGGCGTTATCTCATCGTCAAAGAATCCTGCTTGCTTGGCAGCTTGATATTTGGATTGCGATGCGGCGGCAAACTTATCGGCTTCCTCGCGCGTGATGCCATATTTATGAGCAACATTGTCACCCGTCTGCGGCATGGTATCGCTACCGAACTGCTCAATAATCTTTGGGTTAGGAAAACGGCTACCGATGGTCGTATCAAATACTTTAAAGTCACGGCTAAACGGCTTTTCTGTCTTGGCAAAGACAAAAGGCGCACGCGTCATCGACTCGACCCCACCCGCCAAAATAATATCCCCTTCATGACACGTAATACTGTGCGCAGCATCGACCACGGTAGACAGACCTGACGCACATAAGCGGTTGACGGTCTGACCCGGCGTGGTGACATCCAATCCTGCTAACAGAGCGGCATTGCGCGCGATATTGCGAGAATCCTCACCCGCTTGGTTGGCACTGCCTAGCAGCACTTCATCAAACACATCGCTCGGCAATTGATGTTTTTCGACCAGCGCTTTTATCACGGTGGCAACCAGATCATCAGGACGCACCGTTGCCAATGCACCGACATAGCGACCAAAAGGGCTTCTTAATCCATCATAAATATAGGCATCTAACATAACGTGTCCTTGTTGTATTTTTTCACTTTGAATAAATAGTTTTATAACGATATTTTGTTGTTTGTGCTAATAAATGGCCTGCTGAGTGAACAATGACACAGCCAGCTTGGCGCGGCGCTGTAACCAAGGGCTTGGGCGATAGCGTGGGTCGCCTGTGAGCGCGTAAATACGCTCTAAAATGAGCAGCACACGCGAGGCACCAAGATGATCGCCCCAAGAGATCGGACCATACGGATACCCCAGCCCAAGCTTGACGGCATTATCGATATCCTCTGGCGTGGCAATTTTTTGCATGGCGATATCACAGCCGAGATTGATTACCATGGCGACCACCCGCTGTGCCACAAAACCTGTACTTTCGGCAATCAGCGTGGCACTACCCGCCTCCTGCGCATCTGCTTCACGACTATCTGAGCCTTTATTACCCGTGCTACTGCCAAATAATGCATAAGCTTGCGCCACGAATCGTTCTTGCGTGACGATGCTTGGCATCAACGTACGATGCTTTGTAAGCTCGGTAAGCATATCAATGGCAACGGCTTGCTTGGGATCAACCTGATAACGAATCGCGGCATTGGTCGTATCTTCGCCATAGATGGCGAGTAGCACCAAACTATCAGGGTGTGGTGTGTCGTTGTCATCGATAGTGACGTCATGAGCATTTAAGTAATCAATTAGCTGCGTTTTATCTTCTGCCAAATCAGCGCCAATCCAAACTGAGCTAATAGTGGCATCAGATACAAGCACTTCGGACGATTGATTTTGAGCGCTATCTACAGAAATCTTTTGACCTTTTTCGTATTGATAAAAACCGCCGCCAACTTTACGGCCGAGCTTTTTGCCTACCAGCATTTGACGGGTTAATGGATGCGGGCGATAGCGCGCTTCATGATAAAACTGGTCGTAAATTGACTCCATCACGGGGTGTGACACATCAATGCCCGTCAGATCTAACAGCTCAAACGGCCCCATGCGAAAGCCGGCGCCCTCACGTAAAATACGGTCGATTTGCTCAAAACTTGCGACGCCCTCACCCAGTATTTTTAACGCTTCGGTGCCATAGGCTCTGCCACCATGGTTGACGATGAAACCCGGTGTGTCTTTTGCGACCACACCCAGATGACCCATCCGCTTGGCCAAATCAGTGAGCGCATCAATAACTGATTGCTGAGTAGAAAGGCCCGGAATGATTTCTACAATTTTCATCAGTGGTACGGGGTTAAAAAAGTGAAACCCTGCCACGCGCTCTGGATGATCGCAGTCAGCAGCGATGGCGGTAACTGATAATGAGGAAGTATTGGTCGCCAAAATAGTATCGGCGGTGACGACCTCTTCTAACTGGGCAAAAAGCTGTTTTTTGATGTCTAGATTTTCGATAATGGCTTCAACCACGATCTCAGCGGTCGCGATTTGGCTTAACTCTTGGACGACGGTTAAACGGTTTAGCATAGCTTGTAGCTCATCATCGCTGAATTTGCCTTTAGCGGTGAGCTTTTCGAGCATGGCTTGCAAGGAGTGTCGCCCTTGCTCAGCTGCGCCTGCTTTGGCGTCATATAAAAGAACTTGGATATCAGCTTGGGCAGCAATTTGGGCAATACCCATACCCATAATACCAGTGCCAACAATGGCAAGTGTATTCACGGTCATAATGATTCTCTACATAGTTTGCGATAGGAGTTGGTCGGCGTGGACAAAAGAGATAAGCGGCATCTGCCCCTTAATAGCCTTTATAGTCGGCTGAGCGCTTTTCCAAAAAAGCTTTGGCGCCTTCTTTTTGGTCATGCGTATCAAACAGAATCTGAAAGGCTTTACGCTCCAGTGCTAACGCGCCTTCTAAAGGCATATCAGCACCCAGCGTTGCCACCTCCTTGATTTGCGCTAAGGCAATAGGAGAATAGTTTGATAGCTGCTCGGCAATCTCGATGGCGCGAGTGATGGTAGCCTCATCGTCGACGACTTCAGAGACCAGCCCCATTGTGTCCGCCTCATCAGCACTGATCATATCGCCAGTCAGTACCATCTTCATGGCCTTGTGTTTGCCAAGGGCACGAAACAAACGCTGCGTGCCTCCTGCTCCTGGCATGAGTCCTATTTTGATCTCGGGCTGCCCAAATTTGGCAGATTTGCCAGCGATGATGATGTCAGCATGCATGGCCAGCTCACAGCCGCCGCCAAGCGCATAGCCATTGACAGCCGCGATGATGGGCTTGCGGCAATGAGTGATGGCATCCCAATAGCGCTCGCTACGACGCAAATACATATCAGCCGTACTGATCGTCAAAAAATCATTGATGTCGGCACCAGCGGCAAACACCTTGTCACCACCCGTCAGCACGATCGCCTTGGTTTGTGGATCATCATTTAACTGAATGAACAAATCTGCCATTTGTTGGCGTAGCTCACTGTTTAGTGCATTGCGCACTTTGGGGCGATTGAGCGTGATGACACTCACGCCCTCTTTTGGTTTTTCACAAATAATGAGTTGCTCTTCCATGATCCACTCCTTAAACCTCATTCTGATATAAAGTACAAATACATATTAAAACGATTATTTTGAAATAAAAATATCGCTATGCGGTATTTAATATCAATATATACTGTTTATTTTGGTTTGTGAAGGGAAAAAATTGGTTAAATGAGAAAAATTATAGAGAATAATTATCATATTTATAATAAAAATACCGCAATGCGGTTTTTTAAACCAAAACTATTGTAATTTACTTATTCATCGATTATGCTAATTATCCAAGGACGTCACATGACTAACATCGTCAAAAAGCCGTTATGACTATCAGGTTAAAAACCATTATGACTATCAGTCATCAATCAAACAGGCATTTATCCAACAAGGAAGACTCATATGATTAGAGATAAAGAAACCCTCGACCATATCACTCATACCATCCGCAACTTCGTTAATGACCAACTCGTTCCTCTGGAGCACTGGGTGGCAGAAAACGATCGCCTACCAGAAGAGATCATCGAGCAGATGCGCGAGCTTGGGCTATTTGGGCTGACCATTCCTGAAGAGTACGGTGGTCTTGGTGTCACGATGGAAGAAGAAGTGACCTTGGCATTTGAGCTGGGACGTACCTCTCCTGCCTTTCGATCACTGATTGGCACCAATAATGGTATTGGCTCCTCTGGTCTTGTGATTGATGGGACAGAAGCGCAAAAGCAGAAATATCTACCTCGCCTTGCCAGTGGAGAGATCATTGGTTCATTTTGCTTGACCGAGCCTGACTCAGGCTCAGATGCGGCCTCATTAAAGACAACCGCTGTTAGAGATGGTGATACTTATATCATCAACGGTACCAAACGCTATATCACCAACGCCCCGCAAGCGGGCATCTTCACTGTCATGGCACGTACTGACCCACAAAACAAACGCGCTGGCGGCATTTCGGCATTTATTGTGGAGAGCGACACACCGGGTATTACTTTGGGCAAAATTGACAAAAAAATGGGCCAAAAAGGCGCGCATACCTGTGATGTGATCTTTGATAACTGCGTCGTGCCAGCCGATGCGCTCATCGGCGGTGTCGAAGGTGTGGGCTTCAAAACCGCGATGAAAGTTCTTGATAAAGGACGATTGCACATTGCAGCCGCCAGTACTGGCGCCGCCACTCGCATGCTAAATGATGCATTACATTATGCCGTCGAGCGTAAGCAATTTGGGCAGCCTATTGCCAGTTTTCAGCTCATTCAAGGCATGCTCGCTGACTCAAAAGCAGAGATTTATGCCGCCAAATCCATGGTACTAGATGCGGCGCGTCTACGTGATGAGGGCAAAGATGTCGTGACCGAATCCTCATGCGCCAAAATGTTTGCCACCGAGATGTGTGGCCGCGTGGCGGATAGAGCCGTACAAATCCATGGCGGCGCAGGCTATATCGCAGATTATGGTATTGAGCGTTTTTATCGTGATGTGCGTCTCTATCGTCTGTATGAAGGTACGACCCAAATTCAGCAAGTCATCATTGCCCGCAATATGATCAAAGAAGCCAGCGAGTAATCTATCTCGCAGGCGTGCTCACCAAAACACAAGGCGGTATTTGCTAGGATGCTGATGCCGTTCCCTTCTCTTTATAACTCAGACTTTGATTCTCACAACGATAAGGATATACATTGTGAAAAGTGTCGCTATAACGTCAGACCCAAGCGCAAGCGCGGTCCAAAAACAGCCTTGGAAGCTGGCCTTTGTTTTTTGTTTTTTGGTATTGCTATGTGATGGCGCTGACATCGGTATTCTTGCTTTTACCCTCTCTAGTCTCAAGCAAGAATTTGGATTGACCAATGTACAAGCTGGCGCGCTGGGCAGCTGGTCATTGTTTGGCATGGCTATTGGCGGGGTTTTTGGCGGCTGGGCCTGTGACCGCTTTGGACGGGTACGCGTGATCGTTCTGGCGACTGGGATGTTTTCTATCCTATCTGGTTTTAGTGGGCTTGTGCAGAGCTATGAGCAGTTTGTGGCACTACGATTTATTGCTTGCTTAGGGCTTGGCAGCTTATATATCGCCACCAACACGTTGATGTCTGAGATGGTGCCGACGAAGCATCGAACCACGGTACTTGCCGCACTCATGACAGGGTTTACGCTCGGATCTTTGGTGATTACCAGCGTTTCAGCATGGATCATCCCTAGCTATGGCTGGCGCACTTTATATCTATTGACGTTTTTGCCACTGCTGCTAGCCATCTCCATGTACTTCTTAGTACCTGAGCCACAATCCTGGAAAGAGGCGCGTGCGCGCAAATTAAGCGGCGAAAAAGATACAACCAAAAAAGCGGAAAACCCTTACAAGGCTATCTTTGAAAACCCCAAGCATCGCATTATGTTTATATTGTGGTCGATGAGCTCAGGGTTGTTACTGTTTGGCTATTTTGGGGTAAGCAACTGGTTGCCGTCTTATTTAGAGACCGAGCTTGGAATTAAGTTTAAAGAGATGGCGCTATATATGGCGGGCACTTACTTGACCATGATGTTTGCCAAAGTAGTGGCAGGATTTATGGCGGATAAAATCGGCCGCAAGATCGTCTTTGCCTTTGGTACCATGGGTACTGCACTGTTTATCCCTATTTTGGTATACACGCACACCCCGGAGAACATTGGCTGGTTAATGATTACTTTTGGCTTCTTATATGGGATTCCTTATGCCATCAATGCTACTTATCTGACCGAGAGCTTCCCAACAGCTATTCGAGGGACAGCCATTGGCGGCGCCTTTAATATCGGACGACTTGGTTCTGTGATTGCCCCTGTCGCTATTGGCTATATGGCCATGCATAACTCCATCGGTGCAGGTCTGCTGCTGATGGCAGGTGCTTACTTCTTATGTGGTCTGATCCCAACTTTGTTTATCAAAGAAAAGCAGTATGATCCACAAGAGGCCTCATAAAATCTTTTATAATGCCGTTGACTCCCTATATTACGACCGTTCATACCGCATAGCGAAACAATCTCCCCATATCATGCTATGCTGAGAATATAAATGTACGGTAATATAGTATAATGAACAAGATAAACTGCCTTTGGTATGTGACCGTGAGTCAGTGATAAAGCCTATAATGAGTATTTGCTAAATACTTGTTCTATAGAGCAATACTGGCTCACGGTGACGCTAGGTAGTGATAATTTTACTATGCTTGTATGGACTGAATTGGGGATAATAGACCGCCTATGACGAACGACACCCTTGCCAATGACGACCCTAATAATGAGATGCATATGGAGCTTCTAGAACCCATTGCAGAGATGCAGGGCAAAAACGACAGACAGTTTGTCACCGCGTTGGCTCGTGGTCTTGAGCTACTGCGCTGTTTTACCCCGAAGCGACCTTATCTGGGCAATCAAGAGCTGAGTCAACTGACAGGGATTCCTAAGGGTACCATCACTCGCCTCACCTATACCTTGGTCAAATTAGGCTATCTCAAACAGTCTACTACAAGCAGTAAGTATCAGCTCTCAACCGGCGTGCTTGGGTTTGGCTATACCATGATGACCAACATCTCTATCAATAACCTCGCGACCCCTTATATGGAAGAGCTTGCAGATTATGCCAATAGTGCGGTGGCTATGGCGACGCGCGATCGGTTGATGATGGTCTATCTCAATGTGGTACAGGGCGCTGGTAGCACGACCATGCAGCGCAATATCGGCTCATACCTCCCCATTCATTTAAGCTCAATGGGACGAGCTTGCCTCGCCAGCATGCCGCCTGCTGAGCAAGAATTTATCCTAAATGCGATTCGCAATAAGTACAAGGATGATTGGCTAAAGATCAGACGAGGGCTGGACAAAGCCTTTCAAGATTATGAAGATTACGGCTATTGTTTTTCTATCAGTGAATGGCAAAAGGATGTCAATGCGGTTGCCATTGCGCTGATGCACCCGACGGAAGGTTTGCTCACTTTTAACTGCGGTGCGCCAAGTTTTATCCTGAGTCGCACCAAGCTAGAAGAAGACATCGCCCCTCGCCTGCTACATATGAAAAACATGATTGAGAGTAATCTATATATCAGCTAGCCTCACTTAAATGTAACCTATAAAAACAACCATTCATCCCCATCATGTATTCAAGCGCTAATTATATAAACCATTTATATCGATTTTTCCTGTTATTTTCCATGCCTTTAAGCGAGGCGCGTTTTTTTAAGGATTTACCATGAGCCAGCTTTTTTCGCCTTTGACACTTGGGCAACTCACCCTAGATAACCGTATTATCATCGCCCCCATGTGCCAGTACTCTGCCAATGACGGCGCGGCAAGTGATTGGCATACGATGCATATCGGTCAGATGAGTTTGAGCGGTGCAGGGCTACTTATTTTAGAAGCGACGGCGGTCAATCCGCAAGGGCGTATCAGCTATGCTGATTTGGGATTATGGGATGACAGGACACAAGCGGCACTGGATAAAACGCTCACTGCTGTCAGACAGTACAGCCCAATGCCGATAGGCATCCAGTTGGCCCATGCTGGGCGTAAAGCGTCAACCAAAAAACCATGGGACGGCGACGGCTCGATTGCCCCTGATGAGGTAAATGGCTGGCAAACGGTGGCACCATCAGCGCTTGCGTATGACGAAAACTCTACTGTACCCACAGCCATGGATCAAAATGACATTGATACACTCATCAGCGATTTTGTCGATGCGGCAAAACGCGCAGATACGCTAGGCCTTGACCTGATTGAGCTGCATGGGGCGCACGGCTATCTATTACAT
This sequence comes from Psychrobacter pacificensis, assembly GCF_018336615.1. NCBI lineage: Bacteria > Pseudomonadati > Pseudomonadota > Gammaproteobacteria > Moraxellales > Moraxellaceae > Psychrobacter > Psychrobacter pacificensis. The sequence goes on from NZ_CP048752.1 coordinate 1,646,059, forward strand.
CAGTTCTTATCGCCGCTTTCTAACAAGCGTGATGATCAATACGGCGGTAGTCTTGAAAACAGAATGCGCTTGTTACTTGACGTGTTTACAGCGGTTCGGGCTGAGTTTTCAAGTGACAAGCCAGTGGGCGTGCGGGTTTCTGCAACCGATTGGGTCGAAGGCGGCTGGGACCTTACCCAAACGATCGAGCTGGCTAAAGCCTTAGAAGCATTAGGCTGTGATTATATCCATGTGAGCACCGCAGGACTGAGCCCAGAGCAGCAAATCCCTGTAAAGGCGAGCTATCAAGTGCCTTTTGCCGCAGCCATAAAAGAAGCGGTCAATATACCCGTCATTGCCGTGGGCCTAATCACCGAGGCCGAGCAGGCAGAAAGCATCATCACCGAGCAGCAAGCGGACGCAGTTGCCTTGGCACGCGGCATCCTCTATGACCCGCACTGGCCGTGGCACGCGGCGGCCGAGCTTGGCGCAACCGTCAAAGCGCCCAAACAATATCTGCGCTCAAGCCCGCACGGTAAGCCGTCTCCGATAGAATAAGTGTAATCGAACTACGAACATAGACTGAAGATAACATTACTTGCTTCAGTCTATGCATTCACTCACTTTAATTCAAACTAAAGTAGTTAAGGTGTCATGCCATCAGAAGGCAAAGACCTAACGCCTGAATTACGGCGTATACAAGAGCTTGAAAAACAGGTGAGGTTCTTTAGAAGCTTTAAGACAGAGTGGATGCCAAAAAACGGCTATGACAATATTGATGAGGCTCGGCAGGCAGTAAATGATTATATTTGGGGCTATTATCAAAGTGTAAGACCACACAGCTTTAATGAGTATTTAACACCGAGCGAGAAAAAGAGACTTTATTTCAACAAAAACCTCTTAAGTACTGTCTAAAAATATTTGACCACTACAAGTATACAATGTGTATTCTCCTACGTTCTTTCAAATCTATACTTTACCTACCACTCACCACTCATGTGATCATATAAATAACTTCAAATACCAGATATTAACAAGGAAAAATCACCACCTCATCGCCTTCTTGCCATGGTTCAAACTTAGTCATGACTTGCAAAAATAACGGATGCGCAAGCCAATCTTGTAACCACTGCTGCAATTTAGGGTATGGCAAACCATAAAACACCTCACGATCAACATGCGCAAATTGACGAACAAACGGCATGATACCAATATCCGCTGTGGTCACACTGTCTCCTAATAGATAGACATTTTTTGTCAATAGCGTCTCCAATACCTGCAAAAACACCTCGCCCCGCTGTCGATACTCGCTCTGCGTCATCTCAGGATACCGATCTGCATATTTGTATCGATCTAGCCAATATTTAAACTCATTGTCATTTTGTACAATCAAGGCATTTGCTTGCGGTAATGTATTTTTATCAAGTAAGCCGTGTGGGTCATTCTGCGCAAGTGCCCACATCATAATCTCGTCACTTTCTTCAATGACGGTCCCATCCGCCAACTGTAAAACGGGTACTGTCCCTTTTGGGCTAATCGCTAGCATTTGCTCGGGTTTATTCTTCAGCGTAACCTCCCACAGCGCTACAGACTGCTCGGCAAATAAAAGACCGAGACGGGCACGCATGGCGTAGGGACAGCGGCGAAAAGAATACAATCGATGGCGCGGTAAAGTCATAGTTGTCTTCCACAATTGAATAAAAACCAAATAGCATATCAATAAGAACCAGTAGGCTCAAACACACTGATATGGATTTTATTAGGGAGTAGGTAAATATTATTAGGCGCGATGAGATCACACCGATTTCACTCTCGATGTTGATGGCGTTTGCAGCACCTAAATTCTTGTTTGACTGATAAATAAACACCAAAAAACTCAAAATATAATCACAGTCAAAGTTATTATAATGGCAACTTATTGTTGGCTAAAAACCGCTGACACCTATTGTAAATATCATTTTTTTGAATTTATACTGGACTATTTTCTATAGTATAAGGACTGATACATGCAGTTTTTGAGGATGATAAGTCAGCAGTTGAGTCGGTTTACGGCTTTAGGGCGAATCATGTCCGTAATTACTGCACATGAATGGAGGTTAAATACTGGGCTAAATACTCGTTTCTAACTATATCGACTGCTAACTAACTATATCGCCTGTTAAAGACGATACTATCTTAAGGTTCAGTTAAGGTTGCTCCTTTATGATGCTTTCATGATGTTAATCGTGCTAAAAGCTTTTAACCATTTGGAGACAGCTGATGTCATTATCTATTGATAGCACTCATACCTTACAGAATGTTCTAAATACGACCTTTTATATTGAAGCGGTTAAGCCAATGTCAATATTGGAAGTGCAAGGCATACCCTCCTCCCTCTATATTCGTGCCAGTACACAAATGCCAATAGCGACATCGCCTGCTTCCTATGCCCAAAACCAAGATGCCCAGGCATTTATCAAACGCATATATGCGTATATCCATCACGCCCGATTAAGCTACTTTATGCCCATTTTGTTTTCAGGTTTTGCCGATATGTCATCCTATGGCGATTGGTTATCCACTGATGATAATGCGTTACCTGCATTTAAAGGGACGAGCGTTGCTATCGGTCTAAAGCCTATCTGTGAAGATAAGATATTTTTAGAGCAGTATCTGAACACGCCGATACAACATGAGATCAGCAGAGTGGCAGGCGAGCCAGTCAGTCGCCAGCGCATTTTTGAGATTGGCAATTTGGCATCAGGTTGTGCGGGTAGCGCGCGGCTTATGATAGCATTTTTGGTGTTTTATTTATCCACCCCCACCCTGAATTCTACGACTCATGAATACCAAACCAAAGCAGACTGGGTCGTGTGTACTGGCACCGATGCGGTACGGCATATATTGGCACATATGGGCATTCGCAGTCATGTCATTGCCAAGGCCACGGCAGAAGCGCTAGAAGACCCTGAGCAAGTATCCTCATGGGGCCATTACTATCAGCACAATCCCTTGGTCGTCGCTATCAATGTGGCCGATGCTAAGCGGATATGCGCCCCACATTATCGCTATACCGAAACGTTAGAGATGAATGCTACCACGCGTTTGACGCTAAATAAGATAGCCGTTTAATACGCATGCATTAACAACCAATAACACTGCACCACCACAAGACAGTGAGAATAACATGACCCCCATTTATACCGTGATATGTCAGCATGCCCGCCAAACTCCCAAGCAGGTAGCGATACAAACGATAGCTAACCATAATACGACCAGCCTAACTTATGGTCAGCTGCAACGTACATTATCAGCGCTTCATCAAACATTAGAAACATGGCAAGGCAAGCGTGTCGCCTTATATGCGCATAACGATATAGATTGGATCATACTCGATTTGGCATTGAGTACCGTCGGCGCGGTTGTTGTGCCCATCCCCTTATTTTTTAGTGCCGCGCAAATTGCGCACTTACTACAAGATGCGCAGATAGAGATGGTATACGTTGGCGCTGGTTTACAACTGCCAACCATAGACAATACGGATAATTGGATAATTGCTGATACACCAGAGACAAAAACCATCAAGTCTGAGCAGGCGACTCATATCACAGGTGGTTTTTATCAACTTGCTGGCACCATCACTGACCATACCTTCACCGCTCAAAATTCCTCTACTGCCAGCGATTTTTGCAAAGTGACTTACACCTCAGGCAGTACGGGCATGCCAAAAGGCGTGTGTTTGGGTCAAGAGACATTGATGCGTATTGTCGAGTCGTTATCGGGTGCGCTCGCTGATACCTTGACAGATGATGCTACTCACGCGCCAAAAGTGAGCAATGCCACAAGCAATTTTAGTCATTTAAGCGTGTTGCCTTTTGCCACTTTATTAGAAAACGTGGCAGGCGTCTACGTGAGTCTATATATGGGGCGCACCTTAGTGACGGGGCGTATTGATCAATTTGGTTTGTTATCCAATCAAGCATTTGATGCCAAGCGCTTGATGACAACGGTACAAACATACGACATCGCCAGCGTTATTTTATTACCGCAACTGCTAAAAGCCATTTGCGAGCACATGGCAGACAAAGGAGCAACCAAATCCAGCGCCAATGCTGCTGTGCCATCATTAAAGTTTATGGCAGTCGGCGGCGGCAAAGTCTCCCCTCAATTACTACAAGACGCCAGTGCCTTAAGCTTGCCTGTTTATGAAGGCTATGGCCTATCTGAATGCGGCTCGGTAGTCAGTCTCAATACGCCAAAAGCAAAGCGCGAAGGCAGTGTGGGCAAACCTATGCCTCACGCCTCGGTCAGCATCGCAGATAGTGGCGAAGTAATGGTAAAGGGCAATGCGATGCAAGGCTACTTAAACCATGACAATAGTAAGGATGACAATGGCATCATTGCCACAGGGGATATCGGTCATTTAGATGACGACGGCTATTTATACATCACGGGTCGACGCAAAAACGTGCTCATCAGTAGTTTTGGCCGTAATATCTCGCCTGAATGGGTAGAAGCGCAGCTCTCAACGCAGCCCATTATTTATCAGGTCGCGGTACTCGGAGATAATGAGCCGCATTTGTCTGCGGTGATAGTCGCCAACCCCAACATGGTCGCAACGAGCAATGATCCACAATCTGCGATTGCGCAAGCGATAGATGTCGTTAACCAAACCTTGCCCGACTATGCGCGTATCCAACAGTGGCATCTCGCCGAGCACCCTTTTAGTACGGACAATGAATTATTGACTGATAACGGCAAACTGCGACGCGCGCACATTTTTACCGCTTATCAATCGGCACTCGGCTTATAACGGACGCTTTTACCAGCAGTACAACAATAGGACCATATTATGCAAACCACTCTGATGCCAAATGATTTGATAGAAAACGACCTGATACAAAGCAACTTGATAAAAAGCGACGTTATCGAACTTGACACTTTTAAGGCACCAACCTCCCACGCGTCTGCTAGCGTATCCTTGCCTAAAACCGCTGATATTTTAATGGAGTTGCAAACCCATGGTTGGACGTTACTTCGAGGCTATCACTACGATGTAGAGACGTTTAGCCAATTGATGAGTCAACTTTGTCAAACCTTGACCTACGATCCCGCCCGCCAAAACATCACTTCTGAAGCGCAAAAAGTGGATGCAGGCACGCATGCTATTGGACTACATATCGAAAATGGCAATACGCCGATGCCGCCTGACGTCATTGCTTTTTTTAGTGAATTGAGCGCCAAAAAAGGCTCACAAACAACGATATGTGATGGGCATGCAGTGTATCAAGCGCTATCACCTGAGCTAAAAGCCACCTTTAGTCAGCCGATGCGTATCAGTCGCTATTTACCTCAGGCCATTTGGCAAAATTATGTGGCGACTGCGACCGGCAGAGCAGACGCCGATCAAATAAGCTTGGATGATTTAGAGACATTTATCACGGCGACGACGAGCAAGACGTTAACGCATCACGTAGAACCTCAGACAGACGGCGGCGTTCGGTACGTATTACAGATACCTGCAATTCGAGAAGACAACGTAAGCGGTCAACTGGCCTTTGCAAATACTTTACTTGGGCCCTCATTTAACTATGAAAAACCTGAGTTCACCCTAGCAAACGGTCAACACGTTGATGATGCGCTCCTAGATGAGCTGACTCAGCTTTGTGAAAAATACACTCAAGACATTGCGTGGCAAAATGGCGATGTGGTGATACTCGACAACAAACGCATCATGCATGGTCGTCGACAAATTGATGTGCCTTTAACAGAGCGTAAGCTGTATATTGCGATGGGGCTTGGCATTAGGCATGGCATGAATCACTCAAACGATTAGCAACAGCACATCTCACCACAATCCGTGCTTCAATAGTCCGTGCTCTAACAATCAATGTTCAACAAGGATGCGACATCATGACACCAGCTAATGGCCAATCAGACCTAGTACAAGCTACGCTCAATTACACCATACTAATCGGTGCCACGGGTGGTATCGGGCAGGAGATCGCACGGCAATTATGTGCCAATAATCAGCCTGTCATTTTGGTCGGGCGTAACAACCAGACCTTGACTCATTTGGTAGATGAGTTGACCAAAGACTATCCTGATATCCCACTTGTGTCTCATACGTGTGATTTAAGCTCGCAGACATCGCAATCGCTACTGGTAGAGGGACTGGGGGAAATGACACAAGGCCATAGAAACGTCATTGATACGGTCATACTCAACGCAGGTATCAATGATTTTGCTTTGCTCACGGATCAAAATGATGACACGATTGAACAGATAATGCTCGTCAATGTGGCGTATCCACTACAGCTTATAAAAAGACTGCTACCTATCTTGATAGCGCAGCCTAGCCCGAGCCAAATTATCAGCATTGGCTCAACCTTTGGAAGTATTGGCTACCCAGGTTTTAGTGCTTATGGCGCGAGCAAGTTTGCCTTACGCGGTGCAAGTGAAGCGTTAGGCCGCGAGTATGCCGACACCTCAGTGAGGTTTCGCTATTTTGCGCCCAGAGCCACCAAAACCACCATGAATAAAGACGCAGTCGTCGCCATGAATGAGGCATTGAAAGTAAAAATGGACTCGCCTGAGACCGTCGCAAAGGCACTGATTCACTTTATATCAACCAAACAAGCGCATCAGCATTTGGGGTTTCCCGAACGGTTTTTTGCATGGCTCAATCGATTGTTTCCCAACATCGTTGGCAACGCCATTGTCAAAGACCTGCCCACCATCAAACAGTATGCTAGAAAATCATGATAATCAGTTAGGCAATCGTGGAGTGAGTGAGTTTGCCTTTAAATTGCCACACCAAATAAGCGACCAATTAACGAGGTTGCCACCATGGCAAGCACGCCCCAAACCACGATTCTGGTAGTCGCAGGGATCACAGGTGCACCGCCTAGACGAGCAGAGATGATCCCAAGTAGCATCAAACCCAATATTGTCAAAGATGACAATGACCAAACCAGTGTTTCCGCTGGTAACAGTAATATCCCAATAATGGGTAGTATCGCCCCCGCTATAAATGATAGTCCTGAAGCCACTGAGGCATGAATGGGCTTTGCTTCACTAATATCCGTCAGGCCAATCTCATCACGGGCATGGGCTTCTAACGCATTGTGCTCAGTCAAGCTCACGGCCACTTGATGCGCCAAATCATGCTCAAGTCCACGCGCCTCATAAATTTTGGTGAGCTCAAGCAGCTCACGCTCAGCATTGTGCCTCAGCTCATGTCGCTCTTTATCGAGATCCGCCTTTTCGGTATCCGCCTGTGATGAGACCGAGATATACTCGCCAGCCGCCATTGATAATGCACCTGCGGTCAGCGCCGCCATACCTGTCAGCAGCAATGTCTGACTGCTTGTACTGGCAGCAGCCACCCCAACCAATAGACTGGCGGTCGAAATCAACCCATCGTTCGCCCCCAGCACTGCTGCCCTCAACCAATGATTGCGATTGCTCAAATGTGCTTCGTCATGAATAGAATGATGCATAAAATCCTCAAAAGGTAGAAACGCGAATGGGTATGCCCTAGTGTAACTGATACAGACTAATACAGTATGCTTTATGTCTTATAACGGTTTTGAGAGTGCGTTCTTACTGCTGACCGTTACGATAAAGCCTGTTTCTGGTTGAGGGCGGTTGGCAAATGCTAAGGTAAGATTGTGCAGATCGGCAATTCGATTGGCAATTGATAGCCCCAGCCCACTACCTATTTGGGTTTGACCGGCTGGACGATAGAAGCGCTCGCTTAGCCGCGCTAGCTGCTCTGGGTCGACGCCCAAGCCATTATCCACCACTTTGATACTATCAGTATCCAACTGCAGTTCAATCTGGCAGCCCTCTGGGCAATAACGAATGGCATTGTCTAATAGGTTACGGATTAATAGTTTAAACAACACTGGATTAATAAGAATGGGTAAAATATCGGCAGAATTGTCACAGTGTACGGTACGTTTTAATTGGATGTGTTTTTCACGCGCTAAGCGGTTGACGTCGCTCAGCACAGTATCGGTGAGCATCAGCCAGTCTGGACGTTCTAATTGCTCAAAAGGCAACTGCTGTTGCGGCTCTATTTTGGCTAACACCAATAACTGATCGACCAAATGGGTGGCGCGCTCAATACCATCGCTGATTTTTTGCGTGTGATAAAACAGTTGACTGTCGTTTTCTATACCAGACAGCTGTAATAGCTGCTGCTGCAAAAGATCGGCTTGTAGTTTGAGCGCAGCCAGTGGGCTACGCAGCTCATGAGAGGCATCAGCGGTAAAGCGCTGCTCCCGTGCTAGAGTGTCTGCCACTTTCACAAACAACACGTTTAACGCGGTCACTAAAGGCTGAATCTCTTGTGGGACGTCCGCTGTAATCGGACGATCGTCTTGCGGCTTGCGCTGTTCTACCTCAGAACTAATCTGACTTAATGGCATCAGTCCGTGTCGTATCAATCCGATAGTCAAGATCATTAAGGAAAGCAGCCCAATTAACATCGGCAGTACTTGCACAGACATCGCTTCAACAATCATTTCTCGGCGAGAGGCAAGGCTTTGACCAATGGCAATCACACGCTCCTCACCCATATCATCGCTACGATAGTCATCATGCGCATAAAACAACCGCCAGCGTTTACTAAAAGGGTTTAGACGCTGATAAATAGCGTTGTCCTCTTCTACAAAACCGCGCTGATTGGGCAAAAAAGAAAACGACTGTCCGTTCTCGTCAGCCGCTAAGAGATTCCCCTCTTTATCCCAAATAGCAAAACCCATGTAATCGTCTTCTGCATCACCCAGATCACCTGACAGCGCCTTACTTTTTAAATTATATATTTTGGCGACGGGTTTTCCATTGTGCTCTGTCTCGTTATTATTGTCGCGGTCACTTTGCTCATCGTCATTGGCGGATATGCCCATCAAGTAACGAACCACTTGGGTGATTTGTGTGTCATTCATCTCATTGATTTCGTGCCACAACCGCCAAGCAATAAAGCTCGATGTGATAAGCCACAGCAAAGGCAGACCAATGAGTAAGGAGATGAACAGTCGCTGCTGGATACTTTTCATAAGCTCATAGGTTGCTCATATATGGTTTGTATATTGAAAGCCAAATTGAATATAAACATATTAATGATTATGGGCTGGATTGAGATAGTAGCCGATGCCACGTTTGGTTAAAATAAAGTCATTGCCCAGCTTTTTGCGTAAATGATGGATATGTACTTCAATGGCATTGCTCTCAATATCCTGTTGCCAGCCGTAGAGCTTGTCCTCTAAGCTTGCGCGGCTGTGAATCTGTTTGGGATGGGTCAGCATTTGCTCGAGTATCGCCACTTCTTTGATGGTGAGCTCAACGACTTGGCCTTGATAAGAGACTCGGTGATTGTGCGGCCAATAAGCGACGTCACCATAACGAATCTCAGGCTGGCTACGTCCTTGACTGCGCCGTATCAACGCCTGCAGGCGGGCAACCACTTCATCTAGTGCAAATGGCTTGACCAGATAATCATCGGCGCCCGCATTGAGTCCAGCCACGCGGTTGGCAATCGCGTCACGAGCCGTAATGATCAATACCGGCGTATCTAGCTGTTTGTAGCGCCAATTTTGTAGCACCGTCATGCCATCCCCTCTTGGCAAGGTCAAATCAAGTAGCACCGCGTCAAACATACCCTCTTGCAGTGCCATCTCACCTTGCTTGGCATCACTAAACCAATCGACCATCATACCATGACTTTTGAGTCCAACAACGAGACCTTCAGCGATATTGCTATCGTCTTCTATTAATAGTATGCGTGCCATGATTGTCCTATTACGTTATGTACTTTATTGTCTTTTTTATTGTGAGCGACGCGGCGTCACCGTTTTATAACCCGTTATCATCGACTTGATCAGGTTTTGCCGCTCCCAATAGCTCATGGCAATCGCAGAGATAATATGCACCGGCACCAGTAAGTATAAACTATTGGCCAGTATCTCATGAACTTCTTCAAGGACATCTTTACTGGCAAAAATGTTGGCTTCCATCAGATAGCCACTAATACCCAAGCCGATAATCACCGCCCATAACGCAAACATCATCAGGGCAGCTAATGGATTATGACCCAAATGCTGCTCGTCTGTGTGGCGAATACTCAAATCAGATAGGTGGCGTTTGATACGAGACGGCGTGGGGAAAAAGTCACTGAAACGTGCATAACGCGTGCCCACAAATCCCCAAAGTAGACGGACAACCACTAGCCCCACCACGATATAACCGACATATTGATGTAGCTCACTGCCTTCTTCGGTAAACAGCAAATTGGCAGTGATACCAGCCGCGACGGCCCAGTGAGTCACTCTGACCCACATATCCCAAACTCGTACTTGTCGAGTTTTAGGAGTATTTGATAAAGACATATCAGGCTCGTGCGCCGGATTGCTTGTGCTATGTTGGGTCATGACCGTCACTCCTTTAATGGTTCGTTTGTTTTTGACGACGTGATTGCTAAACATCGAATCTAGGCGAGATACCGCTAGTAGACTCGCCATCACATCGTCTGCTCTACCGCTATTACAACAAACAAACCTTAAGAGGAGCTTAGGAAACTAAGAATTCGAACTTTAAAGTAGTGAATAATCTACCTGACATTCATAGATAATTAAAAGTACATTTCAAAACAAGAAATTGAGCAGGCAAGACCACTATTGGCAATATAAATAATACATTTAGAATTTTAACCTGAAAATATATTTAGCATTAGTTCCGCAATAATATTGATAATGAAAATTATTATCAATATAATAACGATTTAAATTACATGCTGGAAATATTCATGCAACTGTCTCGCTTATCTGCTGCGTTATTTAATCTTTCGAATGCATCTGGTTCTTCTCTACGATTAGTATCTATACCTTCGAGATTGGTATCGACTAAACCCCTCTCTTTAAAGACCCTATGCTCAACCTGTCTATCTACTTTTGTCATCGTATTAACAACGAGTCAATCGGCATGGGCACAGGCAGATGATGTAGATGCTCAAACCACTCCTAATGTGGTACTTGATACTATCGTCGTCACTAGTAGCGCTGATGCTTCAGCGGATGGATTGCCAGATGCTTATGAAGGTGGCCAAGTTGCGACCGGTAGCCGCGTCGGAATCTTGGGTAACCAAGACATCATGGATACGCCGTTCTCTACCACCTCATACACCAATGAATATATCACCAATCAGCAAGCCCAAAGTGTAGGCGATCTACTCAAAAAGGATCCTACTGTTCGCGTGGCAAGGGGTTTTGGTAACTTTCAAGAAGCCTACTTTATGCGCGGTTTCATCACCACATCAGATGATACGATGTTTAATGGCTTATACGGTATTTTGCCCCGACAGTATATCGCCACCGAATTATTTGAGCGTGTTGAAGTCCAGCGCGGCGCTTCTGCCATGCTAAATGGTGCCGCACCTAGTGGCGGCAATGCTGGTGGTACGATTAACCTATTACCAAAACGTGCTGGCAATGACCCGCTACGTGAAGTGACGCTTGGTTATGGTCAAGGTGACCAAGGTAAGATCGCGGTAGATGTCAGTGATCGCTTTGGTAGCGATGATGCTATTGGTGTTCGTTTTAATGCTGCTTATCAAGATGGTGACAGTGCTATCGATGATGAGTCGTCGACCTTGGGTCTGGCTGCCCTTGGTTTGGACTATAGAGGGGATCAGTATCGCCTATCAGCAGATTTAGGCTGGCAAGACAATAAGCTGTCAGAGACTCGTCCTAGTGTCAATCTTGGTGGGGTGTCTAGTGTACCAAATGCGCCAGACGGCTCAAAAAATTGGGCGCAGCCTTGGACCTACTCAGATGAAAAGGATGTCTTTGGTACGATTCGAGGAGAATATGACTTTAATGACAATATTACCGCTTATGGTGCTTACGGCATACGACGTGGTGATGAAGACAATTCTTTATCAGACCTCACAGTAACTAATAATGATGGCAGTAGCACTACCTCTCGATTTGATAATATTCGAGAAGATAAAGTCCAAAGCGCCGAGCTCGGTCTACGTGGTAAATGGCAAACGGGTAAAATTGGTCATGATTGGGTGTTAGCAGCTGATATATACGATCAAGAAGAAAAAGGCGCTTATGCTTTTGATAGCGCACGCCCTACTAACTTATATAGTCCCACTAAGTATCGAGATAATACCTGGTCGAATAAGGCAGGTTTTGGCGGCAACTTAGACGATCCAAAATTAACCAACGAAAAGCAACTCCAAAGCTTTGCGCTAGCAGACACCATATCACTGTTCGACGATAAGCTAAAAACCACTTTAGGCGTGCGTCATCAAAATATAAAAACCACCAGCTATGATTTCAACACGCAGGCAGAAACGGCTCATTACGATAAGAGTGAGTGGACCCCAAGTATCGGTATTGTCTATCAACCGAATATGGACTGGTCTGTGTACGGTAATTATATCGAAAGTCTAGCACCAGGTAAAAGAGCGCCTCTAACTAACGATAATGACGCTGTCACTAATGGTGGTCAAAATCTAGATCCGTACGTGAGTGAGCAAACTGAACTGGGTGTGAAATACGACAATGGCATGATTGGCAGTAGTCTCGCTGTCTTCCGAACTGATGAACCACGTGCTTATATCAACAACTCAAATACGTTTACTGCGGCTGGAGAAAACCGCCATCAAGGTGTGGAGTTGACTGTCTTTGGTAGCCCTAGCGAAAACATGCGCCTCAATGCGGGCGTCAGTTATTTAAGTGCCAAACAAAAAGACACCGGTGATAGTGCATTAGATGGCAATCGAGTGATTGGTGTGCCTACCTTGCAGAGCAATGTCAACCTAGAATATGATTTAGCCGCAGTTGAAGGATTGACATTAACGGGCGATATTATCCACACAGGCTCTCGTTATTCGGATAATGCCAATACCTTAAAGGTTGATGGTTATACGACCTTAGACCTTGGTGCACGCTATCGCACTATGCTAGCAGGACAAGACGTTACTCTAAAAGGTGTGGTAACCAATGTTACGGGTGAAGATTATTGGCAGTCAGTAGGCGGTTATGCAGATTCAGGCTATCTAAATGCAGGTGAGCCAACGGCCTTAAAAGTGTCAGCCACATTCAATTTTTAACATATATCAGCTATAGTTGATTCAATTTAAAAGTAGTACAAGGCAGCCCAGTGCAGATGTATATGTGATACTTGAAGCGAGGTTAACGCTGTAATTCTTTTATAGAGAATTGACTATAAAACGTACTTATCTAACGAACTTCAGTAAAAGGGATTAGGTGTGACCTATTCCCTTTTATGCCATCAAACATCCATACTATTACTGAGTCACTATGTCCTCTCGTGCCAGCGTTTCTCTACATCATATGATTTGGGCACAGTATCGTCTGCCCTTTCTAAAAGTCATTTTACTCAACTTAATCAATGCTGCCGTCAGTGTGGGTATCATTGCTTATATCAACCAAACCTTTATCAGTCAGCCTGTGTTCAGTACTTTATCGTGGTCGAGCTTAGGGCAGTTTGCTCTGCTCGTGCTGCTGTTGCTGGTGACTACCTTTGTATCGCAATATGCACTCACCTGTTTGGGACACAAGTTTGTCTATGAGCTCAGAACCAAGCTGGTCAAACAAATCATCGATACCACCGTTCCTCAGATAGATCATTTGGGTAGTGCGCGGTTACTTGCCAGTCTATCCACAGATATTCAGTCTATTACCGTCGCCTTTGTTCGGATGCCGGAGTTGGTGCAAGGCGTTATCCTCTCTGTTGGTGTGGGGTTATATCTGGGCTGGCTGTCGCTACCATTACTACTGATTGTCATGTTTTGGATTGCGATGACGATTTGGATAAGCAACCTATTGGTCAAGCATGTCTATACACATTTGACAAAGTTGAGAGAGATTAATGACGTCTTATATCAGGATTATCAATCGATTATAGAAGGTCGTAAAGAGCTGTCACTTAACCAACACCGAGCAGAAAAACTGTATACAGATGATTTTTTGGCCCATGCTAAATCCTATGAAAAGACTGTCACCAAGTCTGATACTTTTCATTTATCAGCGGTGAACTGGTCAAATATTATGATGTTTGCATCGATTGGGGTGATATTTGCCATATCAAATTATCTCGGCATCTCGATGGGCATCGCCACCACTTTTTCTTTAACGATTCTATTTATGCAGTCGCCGCTGCTTCACGCCGTCGGTGCATATCCAACACTACAGACGGCTCAAGTCGCCCTAGACAAAATACAGTCGCTAGAACTGGCTGAGTACCAACCTTTATTTAGAACGGACAACACCAGCCAACACTGGCAAACCATCTCGCTAACTGATGTTAACTATCGCTACAATGTTTCCAATAACAGTGTTTCCAATAACAGTGTTTCGAATGCCAATGATAATGCCAATAATAGCAGTGTCAGTAATAGCAATGATACTGATGCTCAGGCATTAATAACTAAAGACAGCGATCACTCTGGTAATATTTTAAAAGACGTTAATCTAACGCTACAACGAGGCGATGTGGTGTTTCTGATCGGGGCGAATGGTAGCGGCAAATCGACACTTGCCAAGATTATTACAGGCATTTTCACCCCTACCACAGGTGCGGTAACCATCGACAAACAGCCCGTTGATTCACAGAATAATGCCGATTATAGACAGCTGTATTCTGCCATTTTTAGCGATCAGCATATTTTTAAGCAATTGATTGGCAGACAAGGACGGCAGCCAGACGAAGCACTGGTCAATGCGTGGCTGCATAAATTGGACTTGCAAGATAAAATAAGTGTGGCTGACAACCAGCTGTCTACCGACAAGCTCTCGCAGGGACAACGCAAACGCTTGGCCATGCTTATTGCTGTCGCTGAACAAAAAGACATCTTGCTACTTGATGAATGGGCCGCTGACCAAGATCCTGCGTTTCGCCGCGTGTTCTATCAAACCCTAATCCCTGAGTTAAAAGCACTCGGTAAAACGCTGTTTATTATTAGTCACGATGATGGTTACTTTGAGCATGCAGATCGATTGCTGTTGATGAAAGAAGGCCGCCTCATTGAATTAAATGCTGAAGAGCGACAGCGGGCGAGTAAAGATGCCATTGCTATGTTGGCGTAAGAACGAATTTCACATCATTTGAGAGAAGATTTATTTTCAAACATTAATGATAATTATTATCATTAATGTTATTATTTATTTTCTTTTGTTTTCGACATCTAATCACAACTCACAAGGAAATATAATGCGCTTTGTCTCAACGTCCAAATCCATTCGCCAAAAACGTTTAACTTTAGCCGTCCAACTGGGCTTGGCAATGAGTCTAAGTCATTCAGTCTATGCTGAGAACAGCCCAACTAGTATCGGAAACAATACGGTCGACAATATTGAAAATAACGTGATTGAGACAAGCGTAGAAAATTCTCTTGATACTAATAAAGTGGGTAATGATACGACGGCAGCACCATCAGCTACCTTGGATACAATTACCGTTTATTCAGATGGCTATCGCAGCACCGGTACCAAGACCGCCTTAGACCCTGAAGATGCGCCCATGAGCTATACCCGCATCGATCAGGAGCTGTTACAAAAGCGCCAAGCGGATAGCGTCAACGCTGCTTTGCGTTATGAGCCAGGCGTGAGCTCTGAGAGCCGCGGTACAGTCTCTATCTTTGATGAGTACAACATTCGCGGATTTAAAACCTACTCAAACTTTTATGATGGACTCAGACTGCCCTACGATGGCGCTTGGAACCTCATGCCACAAGTAGATATCTATGCGACTGAAGCGGTCGAGGTGGTGAAAGGTTCGGCATCTTCATTATATGGTTATGCAGCACCTGGCGGTATGGTGAACCAAATCGCCAAGACCCCTAAAAGCACGCAAGAAAATGAAGTACAGCTGCGACTTGGTAATCAAAACCTAAAAGAAGTGGCCGTCGATAGCACAGGTCCTATTACAGACACCTTGAACTATCGCTTAGTCGCGCTAAAACGCCAAAAAGACGGTCAAATGCAAACCACTGAAGAAGAGCGATTGTTGATTAATCCATCGCTTGAATGGCAAGCAACTGATGATGTCTCAATACTTGCCAATCTGTTTTATCAAGACGATCCAGAAATGGTGCCCTCTACCCCATTACCTGCTGTCGGCACTGTCTACAAGGCAAGCTACGGCAAATTGGGTAGTGATGCTTATGCAGGAGATCAATGGAATCATTTTAGTAAAGAAGTACTGATGCCAGGCATTACGATAAACTGGGATATCAATGATAAGTTAACGTTTAAACATATCACGCGCTATACCGATGCCGAAGCTCAGCAGCGCAATATGTATAATGATGAAGGATTTGTAGAGGGTAGCGATAAGATCTTAAACCGCGTGGCGTATACCACTGATGAGCGCATGAAAAACTGGACCACAGACAACCAACTGGCCTATAAGTTTGATACGGCCAATACCTCACATAATCTATTGTTTGGTGTTGAGTATCAAGAGACAGACAGCACGGCAACTTATTATGACGCTTTCGCAGATGGTACACCAAACCTTGACTTATCGAATCCAGATTTTTCACAAATCAGCACCGATATTCTACCCTTAGATACCTTTAGTCGATACGATGATATCGAACAAAGCCAGCTTGGACTCTATGTGCAAGATGAAATGACGTGGCAAGACTGGACAGTGGTGGCAGGCTTACGACATGATAAATTCAAAAGTACCCTTGATCGAACCGATACATCGAAAGGTAAAACCCCTAGTGAAAAAATGATCAACAATGACGCGTCAGAAACCAGTGGACGTCTTGCTGCTATTTATAACTTTGATAATGGTCTATCACCGTTTTTGAGCTACTCACAGTCGTTTCAGCCTGTGGTTGGTAGCAACTTTATTACCAATGAACCATTTGAACCAACCACGGCCGATCAATTAGAAGCTGGTATCAAATATCTGTCTCCGGACCGTGCGACTAAAGGAACGTTTGCGGTATTTGATATTGCGCAAAAAAATGTCTTGGTGTCAGATTACGTCAACTATACAAATCAAACACAAACTGGTGAAATTGAGTCAAAAGGCTTTGAAGTTTCAGCCAGTCGTATGCTCAATGATTGGGTAGATCTCGCAGCAAGCTACAGCTATACCGATGCTGAGATCACGGAAGAAGAAGTTAATCCTGAGACTGTAGGTAATATGCCGGCGCAAATTGCTAAGCATAAAGCGACGCTGTGGGCAGACTATTACGCTACAGACAAGCTAACTTTGAATGCAGGTGTTCGCTATGAAGGTGGGATGCAGTTAGACAAACAAAATTCAGATGAGCTACCAAGTGTGACGTTAGTCGATGTCGGCGGTAGTTATCGGATCAATCCCATGCTGACTGTGGGTGCGAGTATCAACAACCTTTTTGACAAAACCTATGTCGGTGCTTGTTATGATATTAACAATTGCTGGATGGGGCCTGAGCGTGAAATGTCGGTCAGCCTAAAAGCCAGTTTTTAAACCTGATTTTTTGAACTTAGCAACACGCCCTAATAAAATCATCCACTTTCTACAATCATTTTTACCCATACATTTTTAAGACAGTCGATCATCAAAGTAATATGCTAGCCTTACAAGCTATCAGATGATAACAAACCATGCTTTGCGCACTATCGTTACATGCTAAAAAAGAAGGACATAGCAAATGGCAAAACCTACCCCTAGATTACTCGATGTGATCGGTAGCAAATACCTCACCCCAAATATGTGCCGCATTACTCTTGGCGGTGCAGGTTTAATAGACTTCCCGACAGATCAAGAAAGCGCTTATATCAAACTGATATTTCCTCAAGGCGACGACATCAAGCCATTGATGCGTACCTATACCATCATCGCTCAGCGTGATGATGAGATAGACGTTGATTTTGCATTACATGAGGCTGAAGGCCCTGCGTCGATATGGGCACGCAACACTAAAGCTGGCGATCAAATATTGGTGGGCGGCCCTGGCCCAAAAAAACTCATCAACAATGACGCCGATTGGTTTTTATTGGTCGGTGATATGACAGCATTGCCAGCGATCACGGTCAATTTGGCACAATTGCCTGCCGATTCTCGCGGCTATGCCGTGCTTGAAGTGACGACTACAGCAGACCAGCAAACACTCAAAAAACCAGATAACGTCGAGATTCAATGGGTGGTCAACCCTCATCCAAATGCAGACAGCAGCCCGTTACTTGACTGCGTCAAATCACTGACTTGGCTTGAGGGACAGCCCGCGGTTTGGGCGGCTTGCGAGTTTCATAGTATGCGAGTATTGCGCCAATACTTCAAAGTTGAGCGCGACGTACCAAAGACGCATCTATATGTGTCTAGTTATTGGAAAGTCGATAGCACAGAGGATCAGCATAAAGTGGTGAAAAGTCGGGATGCCCTAACGGCAGATCTATAAAAGCTTATTTAATGAATATTTAAATGCAAAAGACGCGG
This sequence comes from Psychrobacter pacificensis, assembly GCF_018336615.1. NCBI lineage: Bacteria > Pseudomonadati > Pseudomonadota > Gammaproteobacteria > Moraxellales > Moraxellaceae > Psychrobacter > Psychrobacter pacificensis. Next base: position 1,664,494 of record NZ_CP048752.1, read on the forward strand.
CTTATATAAGCCGCGTTTTTTTATAAATCATCACCTATTATGCTTCGACGACTTTTGCTTCTTTATCCACTCGGCTAATCGTCAGCCCCGTAAAGCCAAACAGCAATGTTAATAGCAATGACAAATAACAGAAAAACGCATAGGGCAAGTAATCCAGCACTGGCACCCCTAACGCCTGACTGATAAACACCCCGCACACACTCCATGGCACCAGCGGATTAATCACCGTCCCTGCATCCTCAATCGTCCGAGACAAATTCTTCGGATGTAAGTGCAGACGCTCAAACGTTGACCGAAATGCCGTACCGGATAATAAAATACTCAAATACTGCTCCCCGATCAGCACATTGATACTGAGCGCCGACATGGCCGCCGCAAAGATCGCCCGTCCTGATGTCGTCAGTGTATCTTTAATACCAGACAGTAGTGCAGGTAGAATCCCTAGTGCCGTCAGCAAACCACCTAAGCTTAATGCCAATATCACAATCGCTTGGGTAAAGAACATACTCTGTACACCGCCGCGCGACAGCATACCACCCACCTCACCCAGCTCTAACGACTCAGCAGGGGCATAGCCGGCAAACAGATAACCACCTAATTGACCAAAGCTGGGTGAGCTGTGCATATAAGTAATGATCAGCGCCGCGGCAATCGTACAGATAATCGTATAAATCGCATTGACCCGAAACAATGCCAATCCAACCAATATCACAAAGGGCTGTACCGAATACCCATGCACCAAGCCACTGTCAATCAGCTGTCCTTGTAGTATGGTCACTTGACTCAGATCAGCACTGACGGTCTGACCTGAGAATATCCAGAACAAAATTACTGTCAGTATCCACGCAGGTACTGTCGTATACATCATATTGCGAATGTGCTCAAACAGATCAATACCGACCACAGAGGACGCAATGGTACAGGTATCCGACAAGGGCGACATCTTATCACCAAAGAACGCACCTGATACCACCGCCCCAGCCGCTATCGCCACATTGGCATCAAAGGCATTACTCATGCCGATAAAGGCTACACCCAAGGTAGCTGCAGTGGTCAAGCTACTGCCCAGGGCGATACCGATAATAGAGGTGAGGATAAAGGCGGAGATATAGTAATACTCAGGAGAGATGAGCTGAAAACCAAAGTACATCAAGGTGGGTATGGCCCCTGACATCATGAGGGCGGCGACCATGAGGCCAATAAAGAAGAATAGATAGATGGCGCCGATACCGCGCATGACGCCTGAGGCCATTTGTGCTTGCATGTCGTTAAAGCTGAGTCCTTTATACATACCGATAGCCAGCAATACACAAATGGCAAGGATAAGAGACAGGTGCGGCACCCAACCAAAGCCAATCATGGTAATACCCATGATGGCGATGACGATGGCTGAGATAATAAAGGCAAGCTTGGCGCTGATCTGGGTGAGCGGTTTTGGTGGCATGACACATCCTTAAAATGCCAGCTCAAGCTGGCATTAGATTGGGTTTGAGTTTGGAAGAGTTAGAGAACTGGTTTGCTAGTGAATAACCGAATGACTGATGCGTTACTTATCAAGTAACGCATCGGTTTTAGCCGCCATGACGAAGTCATTACGATGCAACCCTTTGATACTATGTGACCACCATGTGACGGTCGCTTTGCCCCACTCTACCAATATGCCGGGATGATGCCCTTCTGCTTCAGCAATGTCTGCCAATTGATTGGCAAAATCCATCGCTGCGACGAAGTTTTTAAATTTGTACTGACGCTGCAACTGCTGAATACCCTCCACCTCAATCAATGACCAATCAGGAATTTGTGTCAATAGCTCGCGTGCCTCGGCCTCGTCGACTTTTGGTGCGCCAATACGGCAAGCTTCGCAACTGCTTTGTGATAATACTGTCATGATAATGTCCTTTTATCGAGTTTATTGTTTTGTGATGCTGATTTGTGATACTGAGGTTTGTTGACGCCACTCCACTGCTATGTCCTTATGTAGTAGAGCGGATGTTTATAAAATTTTAATGGGATTTTTCTGGATAGGTCGGCTCAAATAACCCAAGTGACATCGCCTGCTTGACCGTCCCCATGATGTCGCTATCAACGATATCAAATAGCGTATCTAATTCGTCAATCACATAGTAAATCGGCTGTATTTGATCGATACGATAAGGCGTACGCAACACATCAAGCAAATCAAATGCGCGGTGTTCAGGCTGCTGTGTAGGCTTGGGTTGTATTTGGGTTTCTGGCTGGGCATACGATGTCTGATCAAGAGCATAGATGGTTTCAGAAGGCGAGCTTAATATACCGCCGCCGTAGATTCTACGGTCTTTAGGCTGACTACCGACCAAGCCAAACTCAATGGTAAACCAATAGAGCCGTGCCAAAAACCATCTTTCCTCTTTCGTTGCACTCAGACCCAGCTTGCCATACGTCTCATTAAATGCGGCAAAGGCTGGATGAGTCAATAGCGGGCAGTGTCCAACGATTTCGTGAAAAATATCAGGCTCTTCGATATAGTCCATATCCTCAAATCGGCGAATAAACGTTGCCACAGGAAAGGATTTATTGGCTAATAGTTTGAAGAATTTGCCAAAGCTGATTAATGCAGGCACCGCTGCGGTTTGCCAACCGGTGGTCGCTTGCAATACCTCATCGATATCATGCAACTGCGGGATATGCGTCGTTGGCAAGTTTAGCTTCGTCAAACCTTCTAGATAGGCAGGACAAGCGCGGTTAGGGATTTGCTCAGCTTGACGCGTAAGCAACGCCTGCCACATTGCATTTTCATCATCACTATAATGAATATGACCATGGCTATCTGACTGATGTGAGATATAGGGCTGCTTTTTATCGGTCGCATTATGATGAGCAGATGCATCACCGCCTTGCTGCTTGGCTACAGAACTATTGGCACCGATGGCTGTATTAGGAGAATCTATCTGTGAGAGGCGTTCCATGCCTGTGTTCCTTTTATCGCAGTGAATATTTGCACTCATACTGATTAGTCAGTGGCTAATATCAGTCACTCATGCAGGACAAGCCAAAATCCTTTTGCCTTGTCCGTTTGTTTTTTAAATTTTTTTTAAATGTAGTGTGATCTACGGCGTTTCTGTTTCTGATTGATTGGTCTCTTGCTGACCGACCGTGCCACGACGCACTTGGTCGCGCTCTATGGATTCAAACAAGGCTTTAAAGTTACCTTCACCAAAACCGTCTGCATAATCCCCTTTACGCTGGATAAATTCAAAAAACACTGGGCTACCCAAGATGGTTTCAGAGAAAATCTGTAGTAGCAGACGCGGTGCGCCGCCCTCTGTCGTACCATCTAACAAGATACCGCGCGTTTGCAAGTCAGCAACGTTTTCACCATGGTTTGGTAAGCGCTCGCTCAGCATCTCGTAGTAGGCTGCATTTGGTGCAGTCATAAGCGGAATACCGGCGGCTTTTAGCATATCGATACTGGCAAACAGATCATCACTGGCGAGCGCAATGTGCTGAATCCCCTCGCCATTGAAGTGCATTAAGTACTCTTCGATCTGACCACCGCCCTGCTTGGCTTCTTCGTTGAGCGGAATACGGATTTTGCCATCAGGGGCAGTCATGGCCTTACTGGTCAGCCCCGTGTACTCGCCTTTGATATCAAAATAGCGAATCTCGCGGAAATTAAAGATACGCTCATAGAATTTTGCCCAGTACGCCATGCGGCCGCGATAGACGTTGTGCGTGAGGTGATCGATGACTTTGAAACCATATCCGACAGGGTTTCTATCGATGTCTGCAAAAAACTCAAAGTCAACATCATAGATAGATTCACCGTCTTTATAACGGTCAATCAAATAGATCAGTGAGCCGCCGATCCCTTTAATTGCTGGCAGTCTCAGCTCCATCACGCCTGTTGGCACCTCTACTGGCTGCGCACCCATCTCCACCGCACGCTCGTAGGCTTTTTTGGCATCTTTTACCCGAAAACCCATACTGCAAGCACCAGCGCCATGCTCTTCGACGAAGTAACTGGCTGGGCTCTTTGGCTCACGGTTTAAGATTAGGTTGATGTCACCTTGGCGATATAGCGCCACATCTTTTGATCTATGATTGGCGATATGTGCAAACCCAAGCTGTTTAAACAATGCATCGACCGCATCAGGCTGCGGAGAAGCAAACTCGACGAAGTCAAACCCGTTTAGTCCCATTGGGTTGTCAAATAAATCTGCCATTGCAATCATCCTTAATGTCAATTGGTGGTAAAAAGTCGATTAGTAATAAAATGCGATAAAACGATTGATAATCAATCTTTATTGTTGACGTTGTATTTATATTAGATTAGCTTTATTTATAAGACTAATTGTTTTTTATGATTTATTTATCAGGTTTACTTATGAATATCAGCATTCGTCAACTGACCGCTTTTATCAAAGTCGCTGACAACGGCAGCTTCACTCGTGCCAGCGAACAGATGTATCTGACCCAATCTGCTGTTAGCGGACTGATCAAAGAGCTGGAGACTGGCCTTGGCATCGTGTTGTTTGACCGTACTACCCGCCAGTTGTCGCTATCCGCTGTCGGACGCCATCTGCTGCCACAAGCGCGGCGTATCTTGAATGAGATGCAGCTGTTCGAAAATGAAGCAAGTAGCTTGACCAGCTTGGCGCAAGGTCAAGTGCGATTAGCGGTGTCGCAGTTTGCAGCATCCTCCCTGCCCGCCGTCATCGCGCAATTTGCTAAGGAATATCCAAATATCGGGGTGTCGCTATTGGATTGCTCAGCAGAAAATTTGCTCAAGCATGTTCAAGACATCGAGGTCGATTTGGGGGTTGGTACTGAACTTGGTTTTATAGAAACTGAAGATGATATCGGTGCTGATCTGTTATACAAGCTGCCGTTTTGCGTGGTTATGCCAAACGATTATGCACTGGCGCAAAAAGACGAAATCACTTGGCAGGAGTTGCTTGATATTCCACTTATCACTCTACAAGGCCCGTTTCTTGAGCAGGTGACAGTCGAGCTGGATGACGCTATCGCCGCTCAGATTCAGCAAGCGCGCTACAAAGTCAACTTTATGTCCACCGCGCTTGAGATGACCCGCCAAGGGTTCGGCATTACCTTATGCCTTCCCTATATGCCTGAGGTCATTGATTGGGTCAGCGCCAATGGCTTGCAAATGCGCCCATTGACGCAGCCTATAAAAATGCGCCAGTTCTTTATCTATCAGCGTGCCTCACGGGCGCTGTCTCCTGCAACCATCGCCTTTAAGCAGTTTTTGCAGACTTACTTTGCCACCCATTATCACGACTTACATCAGCCTGAAACACTGTCGATTAAGTGATGCATCACGCCACAAACTCATCTGCCAGATAAAGAGACAAGATATTTGGTGATTTATTTTATTAATTGCGCAAGATAACGCACTCGCGTGTTGAGTTCATCAGCAATTTGCTCTATGATTTTCGGCTGCTTGGTTTATATTCTTATAAGGAAATGGCATGTTTGAACGTATCGATTATTACGCTGGCGATCCAATCTTAGGGCTGATGGAAAAATACTCAGCGGACAATAATCCCAATAAAGTTAATTTAGGCATTGGTATTTATTACGATGAAAGTGGCGTACTGCCTGTACTCGACTGTGTCAAAACTGCCGAAGCGCGTATTGCTGATCCTATTGCCCCGCGCCCCTATCTACCAATGGCAGGCTTGCCTGGACACCGCAAAGGCTGTCAGGAGTTATTGTTTGGCAAAGGCGCACAAATCTTAAAAGACGGTTTGGTTGCGACCACCGCCACTATCGGCGGTTCTGGCGCCCTGAAAGTCGGTGCTGAATTTATTCACCAATGGTTCCCACAGTCCAAGTGCTATGTGAGCGATCCAACATGGGGCAATCATATCGCTATCTTTGAAGGCTCTGACGTTGAAGTGGGTAAATACCCGTACTACGACAAAGCCAATAGCAGCATCAAATTTGATGAGATGATTGCGTTTTTTGAAACATTGAACAAACACGATGTCATCTTGCTACATCCTTGTTGCCACAATCCAACAGGTATGGATTTGACCCAAGCACAATGGGATACCGTGCTCAACGTCATCAAAGCGCATGAATTGATTCCATTCATGGATATCGCTTATCAAGGATTTGGCGAGGACATGGACAGCGATGCTTACGCCATTCGTAAAGCCGTTGAGATGGGCTTGCCTTTATTTGTCAGCAACTCATTCTCTAAAAATTTATCGCTATATGGCGAGCGCGTTGGCGGTCTGTCGGTCGTATGCCCTACCGCAGACGAAGCTGAGCGCGTCTTCGGTCAGCTAAATGCGATGGTACGCCGTATCTATTCAAGCCCGCCATCACATGGTGGTCATGTGGTTGATATCGTCATGAACGATGACGCCCTACATGAGCAGTGGGTTGGCGAGGTTTATGCGATGCGTGATCGTATCAAAGCCATGCGCCTAAAGCTAAAATCGGTACTAGAAGCCAAAATTCCCAACCGTAACTTTGACTACATCACGCGTCAAAACGGTATGTTTAGCTTTACTGGATTGACGCCTGAGCAGGTCGAGCGCCTACAAAGTGAGTTTGGTATTTACATGGTATCCAACTCTCGTATGTGTGTCGCAGGTCTAAATACCAGCAACATCGACTATGTCGCCAATGCGATGGCAGACGTTTTAAAAGACTAAATTAATCAGACATATAGACTAAAAAATAAAAAAGGCTGAGCGATTGCTTGGCCTTTTTTTGTGCTTAGGATTTGTCTTATCAATCAGTAAGCAAAAGACATGGCACAAAAAAACTTGCAATCAACATATCAATAAATTACATTATAAGTAAATAATTAACTATAACGTAATTAAATAATACTTTTAGCAAGGAGCAAATCATGTCAACGATTGACAGTACTCTCACCTCTTTTATCGACATCAAAGCGGACTCTGACTTCTCCATCCACAATCTGCCGTATGGTATTTTTAGCGACACTAAAGATAGTGCGCGCCGTGCAGGCGTTGCCATTGGCGATCAGGTACTAGACTTGTCTGTGCTAGAGTCAGAAGGATTACTGAGCCTAAATGGCGGGCCTTATTTTGATCAGTCGACGCTAAACGCTTTTATTGATTCTGGTCGAGACAACTGGACGCAGGCGCGCACGACCATTCAGTCGCTACTGTCTAGTGACAACAGCGACTTACGTGACAATGCCGATCTGCAAAAAAAGGCGCTGTTCAAGCAAGCAGACGTTACCATGCATCTACCTGTTCAAGTACCGGGCTTTACCGATTTTTATTCATCGAAAGAACACGCGACCAATGTCGGTACGATGTTCCGCGATCCAAACAATGCCCTGCTACCCAACTGGACGGAAATGCCTGTCGGTTATAACGGACGCGCCAGCACCGTCATCGCTAGTGGAACTGATATCGTACGTCCCTCAGGACAGCTAAAGCCTAACCCTGATGAGCGTCCTGTTTTCTCCGCCTGTCAGCGCCTAGATTTTGAGCTCGAAACGGCGTTTGTCGTTGGTAAAGGCAACCATATCGGTCAACCAATCGCCGTAGACGATGCCGCTGATCATATCTTTGGTATGGTACTGCTCAACGACTGGTCGGCTCGAGATATCCAAAAGTGGGAATATGTCCCTTTAGGCCCATTTAATGCCAAGACGTTCGCCTCGCAAGTTTCTCCGTGGATAGTCACGATGGATGCATTGGCACCATTTAGCACCGCTTGCCCAATTCAAGAGCCTGAACCACTGGCTTATCTCAATGAAAAAGACAAAGAGAGCAGCTTTGATATCAATCTGTCGGTCGAGCTACTGCCTGAAAATGCAAAAACGGCTACGGTTATTTGCGAGACCAATTTTAAATACATGTATTGGTCAATGGCGCAGCAATTGACGCATCACACCATCACTGGCTGCAAAGTTGAAGTCGGTGACATGATGGGCTCGGGCACAATCTCAGGGCCAACGCCTGATTCTTATGGCTCGATGCTAGAGATCGCTTGGAATGCCACCAAACCCGTAGCACTTGAGGGCGGTGAGTCGCGCACCTTCATCGAAGATGGCGATACCGTCATTATGAAAGGCTATAGCGAAAAAGATGGCGTGCGTGTTGGGTTCGGTGAAGTACAAGGCAAAGTACTGCCCGCGCTTAGCTTCGATTTTAACGAATAATAGTTGCATAGACAAAAGGCGTAGTGACAGTAGATTTGAGCCGTTAGAACCATCATGACATTTGGTCTATTAGTACGGGCATCGTTCCTCTTACATTCACACTAGGCCTTATCAAAAGGAGTTGAATATGAGCTTTCAAATTGAAAAAATCCATCATGTGGCTTATCGCTGCAAGGATGCCAAAGAAACGGTCGAATGGTATAAAAAAAACCTCAATATGGATTTTATCTTGGCATTTGCAGAAGACCATGTACCCTCAACCAAAGCCTTTGACCCCTATATGCACGTCTTTTTGGACGCTGGTAATGGTAATGTATTGGCGTTTTTTGAAGTGCCCAACCAGCCTGAAATGGGATTTGACCCCAATACTCCAAACTGGGTGCAACACTTGGCGCTCAAAGTCAAAGATCGTGATGAGCTGATGGCCGCCAAAGAACAACTAGAACGTGCAGGTATTGATGTCATTGGCGTGACCAATCACGGTATCTTTCACTCGATATATTTCTTTGATCCTAATGGGCATCGTCTCGAGTTGACCTATGACGACCCGACCTCAGAGGACAAAGTCTCGATGATTACAGACGCCATCAAGCACGACATGCTAGATGAATGGTCTCGTACCAAACGCGCCCCAGCCCACACACAGTTTTTACACAGTGATGAGTTCGCTGAAGCCCGTGACATTGCGCCTGTCGGAGAGTAACTGCGTCGTCTTTCTACTTGCTACCTTTTTTACATTATCTATCAATCATTACTTTGAAATTAGATAAGTAGTGATCAGTTCAAAATATAGTCAATCAATATTAAAAGTGGTACAAGGCAGACGAGTGCAAGTACTACAGTAGTAGGCTAAACGAGGCTAACGCTGTAACACTTTAATAGTGGTTCGACTATAATGAAGAGATGGCATAGCTTGCGAACCATATCTCACCATCATAAAAGGACTCAATGAGGAAAGTAACATTCCCTTTAGGCATACTCTTCGCCGCCTCAGTTGCGATGACTGGCTGTTCTAACAATGATCAAAATGAACAAGCCAAAAGCGCGGATACCAATACAGACGATGTGACGACACTGAGATTTTCACACTTTATGACCGCCAATGACAACATCAATACCGAAGCATTGGAGCCATGGGCCAAAAAATCGAAGAAGACTCAAAGGGCCGTTTAAAGATTGAAATTTATCCGTCTGCCACTCTCAGTAAGCCGGGTGCCACCTATGATGCATATGCTGTATTAATTTTATTAAGGTTCTACTATAGCCAATCAGCTTGTAGTTAACATTTTGGCTATGCTATTTGGTAGCGCTGTGCGATTGCTAGTATTTGCTCAACCACGTTCTGTTGCTCACTCATTGGTAGTTGCTCTGTGGTGCCGATGATAGTAATGGCATATTCTAGCGGCAGAGCCTCGCTAGCGGTTTTGTCACTACTCGCGGATAGATTAGCAGTACTATTGGCAAAATGCGGCAATATCACAGGTATCGTAATGGCATTAATACCCATGAGCATATCGCCTGTCACTGTCGCATAGCCTTGAGTACGTATCTTGGCTTGCAGCTGAGCAAAATTCTGCCACTTCTCTGTCATATCTGCTGCGGCATGACTCGACTGCCATTCAGCGGTGACTAATGGCTGAATGACCGCGTCAGATTGATAGCTGGCAAACAATTGTCCTGTAGCTGATGTCGTCAAAGGCATACGTGAGCCGATGCGAGTGATGATGCTAATCGGACTGTCTGGTTCAACGGACTGAATAATAATTGGGCCTTCGCTAAACCACTTAGCAATTTGCACACCGCAATTTAGGGTATCTTTAATCTCATTGGCCACTTGAGTCAATTGCGCCAAAATATTGTTTGGATTTAAGCCAGTATGACCTAATGCTGCCAATGCATTTACTCTATCGCCAAGCCCATAGCGCCCATCATCAAGCTTGCGAACATAGTTTTTGCGAATGAGGCTGACCAAATAACGATGGGATTTTGCGGGATGCATCTGCATGGTCTCAGCGATATCCTTTAGCATCATAGGCTCATGGCGATCGATAAGCACATCTAGTATCGACAATCCAATCTCAAGTGACTGGATGCCACTCTGGTTTTTACTCGTGACGGATTTATCTAAAAAATTTTTATCTGCTGACATGATGGCTCGTCTCTAGTGTACTTAATTATGTTTTCTTGATACTGAGTTGCTCAATGAGAATTGCTCAATGAACTGGCGGTGACATACAGGCCAAATTAATAGTGACACGACTCAATAATACTAACTTTATCTCACATAAGCTTGATACAAATAACCTATCACAATAAGGGCATAAATAATGATGACACTTTACGGCTATTTTCGCAGTGGTACTTCTCACCGTACCCGTATTGCCTTGAATTTAAAAGGCTTAGATTATGATGATATCGCGATCAATCTGGCACAAGATGAGCAGTTAGAGGACGCATTTAAAGCGATTAATCCGCAAGGACTGGTGCCAGTCTTAAGAGCGGACGATTTATTATTATACCAAAGTCCCGCTATCTTGGAGTGGTTAGAAGAAGCCTACCCTGAGCACGCTTTATTGCCCCAAGATGCCGCTGGTCGCATGCACGTGCGTGCGCTAAGTGCGATGATTGGCTGCGATATCCATCCGATTAATAACCGCCGTATTTTACAGTACTTACGTAATGAGTTGTCAGTAGATAAAGAGGCAGTCATTGCATGGTGCAATCGTTGGATTACTGAAGGGTTTGCAGCGTTAGAGACACGGTTGGCAGCAGATAAAAACCGGGGGCAGTTCTGCTATGGTGACAGGCCCACTTTTGCAGATTGTTATCTGATCCCGCAGGTTTCTTCTGCGCGGCGCTTTAAGGTAGACCTGACTCCTTATCCCAATATCGTCGCTATTGATACGCATTGCCGCACACTAAAGGCTTTTGCAGATGCCGATCCTATGGTGCAGCCTGATGCGCCAAAACATGCATAAATATCAATATATTAAAACAGGACTTAATAAGGGTATTATTATGTTAACTTTTGATGGTAAATGATATCGACTCTTAACCGCCCTATCACTCAAAGTTTCTTTACAAGGATTCGTATGAAGCATACTACAAAAGCATTAATAGCAGCCATGGCATTTTTCGCTTGCTGAAGCACCGATGCCAAAGGCAGAAGGCGCAACACCAGATGACGATGACTGCACACCAATTGCGGTAGATAATGCACCTTTAGATAATGCACCTTTAGATAATGCCTTTGCTCCAATAGCGATGGAGGCGGCGCCGCCTGATTCGGTATTAATCTTATAGCGAGGTGTTCTGACCACTTTGACCGCTACCAATGGCAATGGCTTGCCCGCCAGTAACACTAGCATTACTGCCCATCGCCATAGCATTGGGTCCGGTTGCGCCATCGTTATTCTAATAATTTTTTTTGATGTTTCTTTTAATATCACTGTCTTAATGTTTATATAGTAGAACCTCAATAAAATTGATACAGCATAGGAAACGCGCTCGATTAAACGCTACTTTTCTTGCTTGCTGTGACTGCGTCTTTTGATGCTGCGAAAAATAGCGTTTAATCTTGCTATACCATTTTTATAATGGTTTCACTATAGAACATAGAACATCAATCCATGAAAAGCATCTACTGATACGTTGAGCTTTTTCCTCTTCCTCATGATAAATTTTACTATTTAATCGGTAATACTATCTGCACCACCAATCCTAGTACACCATCTCGTCGATTATGGGCGTTGATATACCCCTTATGCGCCATCACGACAGCATGAACAATAGCCAGCCCCAACCCATAACCGCCCGTATCACGATGACGAGCCGTGTCGAGACGGACAAAGGGCTGAAAGATACGCTCTAAGTCATCGTCAGCGACGCCGCCGCCCTCGTCCGTGATACTGATTTGAATCGCAGGCATCTTATTATCTATCTGCACCGCTTTCATCTCAGCGATGACTGTTGAGCCCGCTGCCGTATGCATAAAAGCGTTGCGAATGACATTCTCAAGCGCACTATGCAGCTGCTCTTGATTGCCCTGTACTGTCCAAGCGCTTTTTAAGTCATTGGCAAATGAATATTCAGGTGGTTGCCATTGCCATCTGACCTCTTTATGCTGAAACTCGAAACACACATCCTGTCCGATGTCACTGATAATCTCGGACAAATCGACTGCTTCGCTCTCCAAATTATCAATCGTGTATTGCTGCATTTGTAGGGATTGAATATGGATAATTTGCTCAATTAACTCATTCATCCGCGCAGACTCTTTGTCAATACGGTCTAAATAACGATGGGCGTTGGGTGCAAAATCACGAGTCAGCTCAGTTGCAACATCGAGACGCGCGAGCGGTGAGCGCAGCTCATGCGAGATATCACTGAGCATCTGCTTACGCGCCAGCTCACTATCAGCCAGTCTCGTTGACAAATGAGCCACGTCTTTGGCCAGTAATCCCAGCTCATCATCACCCATTTTTGATAGCGCTGGATTGGCTTGATAGTCGCCATCAATCATACGGTGCACGGTACTCTGTACACGTCCAATACGCTGAGTCAACGTACGGCTAAGCCAGACACAAACCAACACACTAAAAGCAATAATCAATAGCAAACGTAGGGGAAAATTACCATGCTGTAGCTCCACCACGTCTGCAAAACGTAGATGCGGGCGCAACTGTATGATGACTGATTGTCCATCAGGCAGTTCAACCGAGATATCTGCCAGCTCAGGACGCGCATCAATATCCGCTATCGCAGCACTGCTCGGCATTATTGGTTTTAGGATCTCGTGCAAAACAGAAGGCTGTCTTGCGGGTATCTCATCATTCAGATTGCTTGGTTTATTATCGTAAGCTCTAGGCGGTGGCGGCAGTGGTCGCTGCATGGCACGTTCCATCGACTGCTGGCCGCTTTGCCCACGTCCTTGCGTGCGCTCGTCTCTATCTCGATAACGCGGAAATATAATAGCGCCTTGCTCATCGTAGACTCTGATTTGACTCATGAGGCGTCGATCTTGACGATACATCTGCCTGACAGCTATCAAATCACCTACTCGCAGCGCATCGACCATCTCTTGACGCTGAATTAATAAACTCTCAATTTGTACGTCCATACGAGCCGTCAGCTCTTTTTCAGCCAGCCAGCGCTCCACCATAATGGATAATAGTGAGGTAATTAGTATCGTCAGTAATAGACTCAGGAATAAACGCCAAAACAGCGTGATTCGCACTTTGAATTTCGGTGATTTGACGGGATTACTGGAAGTTTTTATCATTAGAGCACCAGTTGATAGCCTTTACCGCGCACCGCTTTTATTGGTTCATCATGAAAAGGCTGAAGTTTTTTGCGCAGGCGAGACACATGCACATCAAGGCTACGATCAAAAGGCTGCAACTCACGCTGCAAGACATTCTCTGACAGCCATGCTTTGCTAACCACATCTCCTTTTTGCTTGAGCAGCGCCACGAGTAAGTCAAACTCTGTTCCCGTCACTTGTAGCGCCACACCATCTATTTCACAAACACGCTGGTTTTGATCAAGATGCAAGCGACTCTCTGGTAGCGGCGTATGCTCAGACGTGGTCGTGTTGGTACGCTTAATCACAGCATTGATACGCGCCAGTAGCTCGCGGGGGTTACAGGGCTTGGTGATATAATCGTCAGCGCCCAGCTCCAAACCAATAATACGATCAATCTCCTCGCCCTTTGCCGTCAGCATAATCACAGGGATATCACTGATATTTGGCAGTTGCCGCAGCACACTTAGCCCATCTATTTTTGGCATCATGATATCAAGGACGAGCAAATCATAAGCGGAATCATCGTGCGCCACCGCTTTTAATCGCTGTATAACTGCCGCCCCATCATGGACACAGTCGCAATGAATACCATGGTTGTGCAAATACTCTTGTAGTAACTGAGTCAATTCTTCATCATCATCGCCTATCAATATATTTGGCACACTCACCTCCTTTCCATGATTTTAATTGGCTTTTATTCATTTACTTGCCCATATTATCAGGCAAGCGCGTGTCAATTCGCTATAAACGTTACCTTTCTTAATACTTCATAAATGTTCGTAACCTTTAACTGCCGTAAGATAGCTTCTATCAACCGCAAGACCTGCACTTTTAAGACGACCAATCACAACGATTAATAGCGCTTAGAATGCGATGCTTGCAAGATACGACTTTAGTATTTACTTAACCAAACTCACTGTAATTAAAGGATGTCATCATGAAAAAATTATTATTGGGCTCAGTATTAGCAGCTTCTAGCGTATTTACTGTGACAGCATGTTCTAGTGTCAATGCAGCCTCTGATACCGCGCCAATGAATCAAATGCAAAAGAACCATAAAGACGGCGCCATGAGAGGTCCAATGTCAAAACTGAATCTCACAGCGACGCAGCAAGCGCAAATCAAAGCCATCATGCAAGAAAAACATGGCGACCGCGTAGCTGACCGTGAAAAACATCAGGCAGAACGCGCACAAATGGAACAACAAATACAAGCACTGACCAATGCAAGTACGTTGAACAACGCGGCGGTAAACCGTTTGGCCGATCAGCAAGCGGCAAAAGCAAAACAGCGCTTTATTGAGCGCGTCCAAACGCAGCATGCCATCTCTCAGGTGTTGACCGCTGAGCAGCGTGCAAAAATGGAACAGCTCAAATCAGAAAGACAAGAAAAAGATCGTAAGCACTCAAAAGATCGTAAAGGCCATGACAAGCCACATCATCAAGGCATGTAAAAAGTCTGTCACAACATAAGTGATGGCCATATTAAAAAAAGCGCACCGTTTATACGATGCGCTTTTTTACGACAGTATCCTACTTAACACTCAATGATGCTATCTTCCAGTTAGTCTGTCGCCCCAAAACGTTCTTTCGCCATTGGCATCATGTTAAATATCATTTTACCCACTGCTGTGCCATTACCGTCACGATAATATTCCAGCAACTCTGACGCATAGTCTCGCAGATCAATACTGTTGCTCGCATTTGGTGTCTGAACCTCACGTGGTAGATTTGGGAATGCCTTGTCTTTGCTATTAATAACAGAATACTGCTGCAAGACATCTATTGTCATACTTTTATCTGGCGCAGTTTTGCCAGTGTTATCTAATTGGCGGTGCAGATGCTGCCATTTGAGCTGACCACGTTTGTCAAATCCATATAGCTCTTCTACTGTGGCGTTTGCAGCGACTTTAGATTCCGTCTTATCTTCATCATTTATTTGAGCATTTATCATAGCCAGTATTGTTTGCACCATCGCTTTACTAGTGAGTTCCTTTGAGCTTTGAATCGTCTCAAAGGCTGTCATAGGCTCGGCTTCTTTTACCAGCTCCGGATATTTTTGGCTAATGCGCTTGTAGAAGATTTGCAGATAATTTTGATAGTCCTCTTGATAACTCTCAAAGCTTTGTACTCGGCGAATGATTTGGGCACTTGAGAGCATTGCTGATAGCTGATGCGCCGGCAACTTGGACGAGAGCGCGGCAAGCGTATTGGGCGCGACATAATCGAACTGGCTAACAGGCGCCGCCTCATAAGTCAGATCCGATGCAGCAAAGTGGCTTTTTATCACCTCTCTACCGAATCCTTTTGGCAATGTTCCATCATCAATGGCTATTTTTAACCATTTGTTTCGCCATTTGGCGCCAAGCTTATCGTCTAACAGCTCAGAGTTTATCATCGCAAAGTTATCTGCCCATAGGTAGATATCACCGTTTTTCATGTCGATGTAGATGGGCTGATTGATACTGCTATGATGATTGCGTGCTAGATATTGGGCGCTGGCGAGCATCGTCGCCCTGCCTGCCATGGGCTGATAGATGCCTTGAGCATTGATAGATAACGGTTTTAGTAGATACTCATCTAGCAGTTGCGCTTTTTTTATATCTAGCGGCTTTGGTTTGTCTTCATAATTGTCAAATAGTGCTTGATAACCTGCTGGCACTGTCACATCGCTATCGTACTGGTGCTCCTCCCACGCATAATAAGCATCGACGCACTCAAAATAAGACTGTTTAAGAGCATCGCGCTTGTCATCATAATCGGTGGCTAAAATATCTTTGTTTTGTTTTTCTGCCTGCATGATCAATGCCGCATAGGCTTGGTCATGTGTCTCTTCGCAATGTGCATCCACATAATCTGATGCCACTATTTGTGTGCCAGATGTCGCCGTACGCTGCTGATGGTTACTGATCTCAATATTACTATGGTAGCTGAACGATTGGCGGCGCTGTTTTTGTAATGCGCTGGCCAATGTTTTTTTGGCGGTGCTGGGTGACGGGTTTGTCGCCAGCGTATTTGAAGGGTTCACATTGGTCGTTTGGCAACCAGTTAGCAAAAGCGCCCCTGATAGAAAAACACTGGTCAATAATAAGTGATTTTTTATCATAGATGACAGACGTAGTGTAAGCGTTTGATGTGCTGTTTTCATTTTTTATCCTTAATAGACATATGCGTAAATGCGATAAGATAATGCGACGTCGTCTCTATTTTTCATTATCATCTTTAGCATCGCCAATACGGCTCTCATCAATTGATTCTGCATCATAACGATTGTCATATTCGTCACTACTATAATCAGTCTCTAAGCTGCCATCCTCATAATCGTAACGCGCATAGCGTGCCGTTTGTAGTCTGTCTTTTTTCTGGCGCTGTGCTGCTATCCATGCATTGCCATCGATAGGCGCTGCGGCATTTGAGCCAAATGACTCTGCCAATAGTGGCGTTAGGGCATGGTGGTCAAAGCTGGCTTTATCATAGCGGACTTGATTGAGCATGGTCGTCGTAGAGCCAAGTAAATCACCACCGATATTGACGCGCTGCTGCTTGGCAAGCAGGCGATCTGAGTTATCTAAATAATAGTAATTAATCTGATTAAAAGAGATAGGGCCAATGGCTTCGATCAGCTGTAGTAGCGAACCCACATCCGCACTTTGGTAGCCTTTGTTGTATAGCTGTGCTTTGGCAAGCGCGGCTTTTAGCATGGCTCCATTAGGATATTTTTCTGGGTTGGCATCCACATACTCTTGCAACGACTTGGTCACATATTTCAGAGTCTTACCAATCATTTCACCACTTTGCTGACTGCCAAAATAAACTTTTACTACTCGAGTCGCGCCAACTTCTTTGGCAAACGCATCACCACTGATGTCTACGGCGCTAAAATGCTCAGGTGCCAATTCTGCCATGCTGCTCTGTATGGCATTTAGCACCGCATCATAAAGCACTGCTGGTGGCAACTGCGCCGTGATACTGTCAGGCAAACCAAAGCTGACCGTATGTGAGGCCATCTGCGACGGCAGCGGGGTGTTCTCAGGATTGACGAGCGCAACGATTGGCATGATTGCCGATGGATCAAGCGTGACACTGCTGTTGTTAAAATCAAATGCCACTGGTATCTGTATAGATGAGCTGATGGTTGGCGTGGCATAGTCGTAGCTATAGACGCTTTGTAATTGCCGCTGTTTTGGGTTGTACTGACTGACGCTATTGAACGTCAAATGCTGATATTGATAGGCGTTGGTAGCAGCGATTTGTTCAGGAGTACGATGGAACATTGTCAATATACTACCGATCACGCCAGTAGAGGATGTTATCTCATCGCGACTGGTCGGCTCTGTCTTAGCACGCTGCTTATCCATTTGCATGGCTTCATATTTTGCAGCCATTGTTTTCGGGTTTAACCCTGACATGCCGGAGAGAATGCCTTCACCACCGTTACTGTATTCATCATAATTATTATAGTCGTCACTACTGTAATCATCTGCTGCATCGTAGGCATACTCGTTATCGCTGCTAGCATCACTGCTCGTCGGCTCATTCTCCCCTGCTTCAGACAATATAGCAGCAATGGCCTTTCTTTCTGCTTCAGCTTCTGCTCTAGACTTATAATAGTCACTAGGATAGTCGGACTCTATCGAATCTTTCGCATCATCATAATCGTAGTTAATACCCTCTACCACACAGACTTCATAAGCGTCATCATCTTCGTTTTCATTGCATTTATTCGACTCTACACCTACCGCTGCTAATTCTGCTCTAGCCTCAGCTTGCGCTTCATCATCGCTACTATCGTACATTCCCTTAGGCTGATAGGCATAGGTCTCTATAATCGTTCTGAGTAAGCTGCTTGAGCCTGCATCAATACTATCGGCATCGATAAATGGTACTGCTTGGTAATTGGCTTGCGCGACGGCCACATGCTCTGTTGCCAAATGCTGGCGAATCGCTGCCAATAAATGCGCCTTGGCTTGGTGCTCAGTGTTGGGATATTTTTCTTGATTAAACAGTTGCGCGTAACGCTCAGCTTGGGCCTCTTGACTAGCCGTAAAAGCGTGACCTTGACGTTGGCTCTGAGCAGGATTTGCAGTGCTAAAATCCATAAGGGTACTGGAGGCTGCCACATCCGTTGAGGCAGTCGGATTTGATTGACAACCTGTAAGCACAAGCGACGCACTACCAACTAGCAAAGCGATAGAGGTTAATTTGCTTGTTTGAGATACATGACCATTATTATTTTTATTGTTGATGATAGGCAAATAATTACTCGCCATCTCAGAGTGGCACTGTCGATTACGGTTATTAACATGGTTTGATGACATAAAAATCTCTTTATAGCCAGTCGTTAACGGATGTACATTAGTACTGTACTTTATATCACAAGACGTTACAATTTAGTAATATTAAGACTTATTTTTAAAGAAAATCTTCACTGGCTAGTGAGCTTCTCTGCACAATTTACATGACACTAATTATGTATATATCGATAGAAGACCACTCATACTGCACATCATATAAAAACTCAAATGACAAAATATGATAAACAACTTTCTACTATTTGATATTTTCGTTACTATTTAAGTGTATTTATTTGATACCCTGTTTTTTCTACTTGCCCAAAAAGGACTTTGCGATGTCACAGCCACTCTCTTATGATAAGCAAAAAAAACCCAAGACTCATAACCAATTAAAATCTAGCGCAGCCCTTATTACGAGTGCGCTACTACTATCTGTCTCAGCCCATGCACTAGAGCCAACCGTTTCAGCCAATAGCCCCACGGTCAATAACACCTCGATTGATACCAATGCCATCAATCTAGCCATTATGAGGGACAACCCAACCGTCGTATCTGAAACCAAACGCATCACACGGGCAAAAACCACTACTCTCACAACCACCTCAAACAATGCCAATAGCGATCAGGCTATCTACTCTGAAGATGCCATTCATCATCCAGTATGGGCAAAAAATGGCATGGTCGCCACCCAAGAAGCGCTGGCCTCTGACATCGGTTTACAGATTTTGAAAGACGGTGGTAATGCGGTAGATGCTGGGGTTGCGGTTGGCTTTGCCCTTGCTGTGACCTTGCCACGTGCTGGTAATATCGGTGGTGGCGGTTTTATGATGATTTATGATGCCAAGCAAGACAAAACGGTTGCGCTTGATTACCGTGAAAAAGCACCAAGTAGCGCCTCTCGTGATATGTATCTCGACGATGAGGGCAACGCAGTCAGTGACTTATCTCGTTATCATGGCTTAGCCGTTGGGGTGCCGGGGACAGTCGCAGGGCTACTAAAAGCATTAGAAGAGCATGGCACCATGAGCCGCGAGCAAGTCATGGCACCAGCGATCGCATTGGCAGAAGACGGTATAGAGGTTACCGCAGGCTTATCCGAATCGCTTACTGCTTTGAGTGATCGCTTGCAAAAATGGCCGAGCACCAAAAAGGTATTTTTCAAGCCTGATGGCAGCGCTTATCAACCGGGTGAGCGATTAAAGCAGCCTGAGCTTGCCCGCTCGCTAAAGCGAATCGCGGTACAAGGCGCAGACGGATTTTATAAAGGGAAAACCGCGCGTGACATCGTAAAAGCCGTCAATGAAGCAGGCGGTAGCATGAGCTTGCAGGATTTAGCCGATTACGAAGCCATCGCCCGCGTGCCTGTCAAAGGCGATTACCGTGGTTATGAGATTGTCTCTATGCCACCGCCCTCCTCTGGTGGTATTCACATTATCGAAATATTAAATATCTTAGAAGGCTATCCACTGGGGGACTATGGTCAAAACAGCGCACAGACCATTCATTTGATGGCGGAAGCGATGCAACTGGCTTATGCAGATCGTGCTGAGTACCTAGGGGATTCTGACTTTATCGACGTACCTGCTAGCGGCCTAACGTCACAAGCCTATGCGGATAACCTGCGTACACTGATTGACCCCAATAAAGCCACGCCAGCCGCGACCATCAAAGCCAACAACCCGCTCCCTTATGAGAGCGATCAAACCACGCATTTCTCTATTGTTGATAAAGACGGCAATGCCATCGCCAACACCTATACGTTGAACTTCTCTTATGGCACTGGTCTCGTGGCTGACGGCACAGGTATCTTGTTAAATAACGAAATGGATGATTTTTCTGCCAAGCCGGGTGTACCCAATGGTTACGGATTGATTGGTGGTGACGCCAATGCTGTTGAAGCCAATAAGCGTCCGCTCTCCTCGATGAGTCCAACGCTGGTATTTAAAGACAACAAACCGTATATCGTTACGGGCAGCCCAGGGGGCAGTCGTATCATCACGACTGTCACCCAGATTATCTCTAACGTCATCGACCATGATATGAATATCGCTGAGGCAACTCACGCACCGCGTATTCATGATCAGTGGCTCCCTGATGAGATTCGGATTGAAAAAGCGCTCAATGTCGATACGGTCAAAAAGCTTGAATCTATGGGGCACACGGTCAGTCCAAAGTCCGCCATGGGCTCCACGCAGTCGATTATGCTCACACCAAACGGCCTGTATGGATCTTCTGATCCCCGTATTGTGGATGCAGCGGTGGTTGGGTACTAAGTTAAATTGTCATTACTTATCAATTATATAGCCCTCCGCACTTTACCGTGTTGAGGGTTTTTTATATCATTTCTTACGTAATTAAATTGACATGATAATTCACATCCCTCAGATTAAACCCTTGCAATCAGTGGCTGC
Organism: Psychrobacter pacificensis; assembly: GCF_018336615.1. Taxonomy (NCBI): domain Bacteria; kingdom Pseudomonadati; phylum Pseudomonadota; class Gammaproteobacteria; order Moraxellales; family Moraxellaceae; genus Psychrobacter; species Psychrobacter pacificensis. The sequence goes on from NZ_CP048752.1 coordinate 1,685,658, forward strand.
ATGCCGCAAATAATGCTATTATTAACGACCCCATTTAAAGCGTATCAACATGGCTACCGAGGTCTTAACCACCTCTCGATAACACTACAAATGATTGATAATCATCCTGTATTTTATCGCTAGCTTATTTCTTTTGATCGTACTAGTAAGAGTCTTCTATGGCATTTGTACACCTTGGTATCCACAGCGAATATTCCATCACCGATTCTATCGTGCGCATCAAGCCACTCGTGAAAGCGGCGGCAGCTGACAATCAGCGGGCGCTGGCTTTGACTGATTTGTCCAATTTATATGCCACGGTGAAGTTTTATCGTGCTTGCCTAGGCGCGGGTATCAAGCCCATTATCGGCAGCGAAGTCATCATGGATAATGAAGACACACGCCTCACCCTACTTGCGATGAATAACGAAGGCTATCAAAACATTACCCGTATCGTGTCGCTTGGGTTTACCGAAGGTCGCGCTGACCCTGTCAATCATGGCACACCTGTGATTAAACGCAGTCATATTCTAGAACATGCAGCAGGCGTCATTGTCCTACTCACCGAAAAGTCAGACGTAGGCCAAGCACTGGTTGGCTCTATGCCAGAAAAAGCCGATGAGCTGCTCACCGAGTGGCAAGCGCAATTTGGCGATCGTTTATACTTTGCCATCAAGCGTACCAATCGCTCAGGCGAGGACGCTTTTATTAGAGCAGCCATTCACTCAGGTGCCAAACACAACATCCCCATCATTGCGCATAATGACGTACGTTTTTTGGCGCAAGAGGATTTTGATGCGCATGAAGCCCGCGTGTGTATCGCAGGCTCGTACGTACTGGCTGACCCTAACCGTCCGCGGAATTATTCTGATGAGCAGTATCTAAAAACCCAAGAGCAAATGGCGCAGCTGTTTGCCGATATTCCGCAGGTGGTTGACAACACCTTACGCTTGGCGACTCGCTGTAATGTGACTTTAACGCTGGGCATTAACGTACTGCCCGACTTCCCTGTCCCTGAAGGCGAGACGATTGAATCGTTTTTTCGGGCAGAGTCAAAGCGCGGTCTGGAAGAGCGCTTAGATAAGCTTTTCCCTGTTGAGGCCCGTACGGACAATTGGAGCGATTTCCGTCAAAGATATGACGAGCGTCTCGCCTACGAGCTGGATATTATCCTATCAATGGGTTTCCCGGGTTACTTCCTTATCGTCATGGACTTTATCCGCTGGGCGAAAGCCAATGGCGTGCCAGTAGGCCCTGGACGTGGTTCTGGTGCAGGTTCATTGGTCGCCTACGCGCTCAATATTACCGACCTTGATCCGATTCATTACGATCTACTATTCGAGCGCTTCTTAAACCCTGAGCGGGTATCGATGCCCGATTTCGATATCGACTTTTGTATCGAAGGGCGCGATCGCGTGATTGACTATGTGGCGCAAACCTATGGTCGTGATGCCGTTTCACAGATCATCACTTTTGGTACCATGGCGGCAAAAGCGGTGGTGCGCGATGTGGCACGCGTCCAAAGTAAATCGTACTTCTTGGCCAATAAAATATCCAAGCTCATTCCCAAAACACCCGGTATCACCCTCAGCCAAGCGCTAGAGCAAGAACCACAGCTCAAAGACTTGATCTCTAACCCTGACAACATGGATTATGAAGATGCCATTGAGATTTGGGAGATGGCAGTCAAGCTCGAAGGTGTCTGCCGAAACGTCGGTAAACATGCTGGTGGTGTATTGATTGCGCCGCACAAAATCACAGACTTTAGCGCCATTTATTGTGACGATGAGGGTCACCGTGTCAGCCAGTTTGATAAAGACGATGTCGAAGCCGTAGGACTAGTGAAGTTTGACTTTTTGGGTCTACGTAACTTAACGGTCATCAACGCAGCGGTTGAGAACATCAACTTGCGCCGTGCCAAAGAAAATGTACCCGCATTGGTATTGGAAGATTTGCCGTTAGATGATGTCAAAGCCTATAAGCTGCTACAAGATGCCAAAACCACCGCCGTCTTTCAGCTAGAAAGTATGGGCATGAAAAAGTATCTGGCCAAACTGCAGCCGACCAATATCGAGGACGTCATCGCCATGTGTGCGCTCTATCGTCCCGGCCCGCTTGATGCCGGCATGGTAGAGATGTATATCGACCGTAAGCACGGTCGTGAAGAGGTCATTTATGACCATCCCAATCTTGAGCCGATTTTAGAGAATACCAATGGCGTTATCGTCTATCAAGAACAGGTGATGCAAATCTCACAGGTGATGGCAGGTTATAGTTTGGGCGGTGCTGATATGCTGCGCCGCGCCATGGGTAAGAAAAAACCTGAAGAGATGGCAAAGCAGCGCGATATCTTTGTCACTGGTGCAACTTCACAAGGCATCGATGAAGTCACGTCAGGCGGTGTGTTTGATTTGATGGAAAAGTTTGCAGGTTATGGTTTTAACCGCTCGCATTCTGCGGCTTATGGGGTACTTGCCTATCAGACGGCTTATCTCAAGCAGTACTATCCTGCTGAATTTATGGCGGCAGTATTAACCTCCGATATGAACAACACCGACAATGTGGTGTTCTTTATCAATGATTGCCGTGAAAACTTTGATTTGACTGTGGTCAATCCGTCAGTCAATCGCAGCGAGTGGCACTTTGTCGCAGACACTCCAACCAATATCATTTATGGATTGGGCGCGATTAAAGGCGTAGGTGAAGGGGCTGTCGAGTCCATCGTTAATGCTCGTCGAACGGATGGACCATTCAAAGACTTATATGATTTTTGCCGCCGTGTGGACATCAAAAAAGTTAATAAGCGTACTCTCGAAGCATTGGTCAGTGCTGGCTGTTTTGATGACTTTGCTGCGACGCTACGACCCGACTTACCAGCCGACGAAGCTTACGAGATTCGCGGTGCCTTGATGAGCCAACTGCCAAGCGCGGTGCAAGCGGCTGAGCAAGATCGTCAAAATAACGAGCTTGGCATGATGGATCTGTTTGGCGAAATGGACGGTGTTGTTGCAGCGCCGCCACTCGTGATGACGCCAGAGCTGATCTGGGGTGATAAGCACCGCCTAAAGGCGGAAAAGAACACCTTAGGGTTGTACTTAACGGGTCATCCAATTAATGAATATTTAGATGAGTTAAAACGTTACACCTCAGGCACGCGCCTCAATAAATTGACAGATACTGGTTATAACGGTAGTTGCTATTTTGCAGGACTCATTATAGACATCGCTAACTTTGGTAATCGTAATGTGATTACTTTAGATGATGGCACCTCAAGATTAGAAGTCAGCTGCTATGCTGAGCGTTTCAACCGTGTCAAAGAGCAATTGAAAATCGATGAAGTCGTCATTATCAAAGGCAGTATTCGTGAGCGTGATGGGCGCTTGTTTGCGCGTCTTGATAGTGCCATGAGCATGGTCGATGCGCGCCTGCGTTGGCTCAAAAAAATCAGTATCAAAGTCCATGGTAGCGATATCGACCTACTCACACGCTTGCAACCATTACTCAAATCTGCACAGGCTGATATCATACCTGAGCCACGCTTGGCTTATAATCAAGAGCAAGATGAGCCAGGCAATAGTGGTAGTAACACTTACGACCCTGCCATGGGCGGCAGTTTGTATGATGAAAATGGCAATGACTTATTGGCTCTAGAGAACGATATGAACCATGACGCATTTAATCAAAATAGCATGCCCCAAAGTTATGCAAACAATGCGCTCAGTAATACAGATACTTCTATCAATGATAACTGCTTGCCACTTGGTTTGAGCGTGTATGACGTTTATGGTATCGCAAACGTGGGACTATCCGAACATTGGCGGGTTTACCCGAACGATGATAACTTGCAACAACTGAAGACGTTAGTTAGTGAAGATAACTTACACTTTCATTACAGCTAAAATGCACAATCCAACCAAAAATTTACTATAGTAATTTGACTGCTTTAACTTTTAACAATTGGATAAAAGCCATGACTGACATGACGAATAATAATATGACTGGTCAGACTGATGAAGAGATTATCAATCACGAACAGTTCGAAGACATGCGTGACTTGCTAGAAGAAGATTTTGTCGAGCTGATACAAGTGTACCTCAATGACAGTCAAAAACGCGTTGCAGCACTGCGAATCGCTCAGCAAGAAGATGATAACGCCAATGGCTTTGAGACCGCTCATGCCCTAAAAGGCGCAAGTGCCAATTTGGGTACGACTCAGCTGGTTCGTCTTAGCAGCCAACTACAAGAATGCTGCCGTGAGCGCCACATTAGTGAACAAGCTGATCTTATTGAAGAGATTGCCGCCGCATTACAACGTGCTGAACAAGAAATCTATCAAAGATTGGGGCAATAATGAGTAACGACTCTTTATCATCTACTGAGCAAGCCCGTACAGTGAATGACTACCTCGACTGCTTACAAGTCATCATGGTCAATACGACGTTGCCTGCCAATATCGGCTCAGCCGCACGCGCCATGCATACAATGGGCTTGTCCCGTTTGACCGTTGTCGACCCCAAATTGCCAATTGATGAGACCAGTGTCTCTCATGCGGCAGGTGGTAGTGAGCTGCTGTCATCTGCTGTGATCGCACCTACTCTAGAGTCTGCCATTGCCGACTGTCAGCTGGTATTTGCAGCCAGCAGCCGCAGTCGTCATATGCCGCGCCCTGTTGTGACACCCACGCAAGCCGCTAAGATTATGTTTGATTTTATTGATACACAGTCGGCTTTAAGTGCAAATGATAATAACGTTGACACCTCATCAGACGCTGTTTCTAGCAAACCAAATATCGCTATATTATTTGGGCGTGAAGATCGCGGGTTGACCAATGAAGAGTTGGCTTATGCTGATTATCACATTCAAATCGACGCCAATCCTGCTTACCCTGTACTAAATGTCGCCTCAGCAGTGCAGGTCATTGCCAGCTTTATTTTTGCTTATGCTCAAACGCATACTCAGACAGCGGACAGTTTAGACGAGAACAACGACTCCCAATCGACAATCAACGTGAATTTGCGTCAGCAATGGGATGAGCCTGCTATTAATCAGCAGCAGCTGCAACAGCTCACTCAGCGTACTACTGACCTTATGGTACAGCGCGGTCTGGCAAATAGCGAACATCTAAAGTCATTGCCATCACGCTTGTCTAGACTTGGGTCACGCCTACAGCTTGATCAAAAAGAGTATCAGCTATTAAGTGCTTTGATTGCAAAACTATCCAAAGACTAAAACAAGTCATTGTTTATCAGCTCGCTTTCATTTGACAGCTTTTTACTATATTTTGCGGTACAAAGCTGTTATAACTTAGAAAAATGAGCAACAATATACTCTCATCATTATTTAACCATCATGACCATAAAATAAAGACATTGCTACTTTAGCAACGCTACTTTACCGACGAATAGATAGGACATTTTATGTCAGTGCCAGCCAAATTGTTCAAAACACTTGCCAGCATCAAAAAAGAGCTTAAAGAAGATGTCGATGCGGTATTTAACCGTGATCCTGCAGCGCGCAATAGTCTGGAAGTCATCCTAACCTACCCAGGTATCCATGCGCTCATTCTACATCGCGGCGCGCACTGTCTGTGGAATCATGAACAGAAACTGGCGGCTCGCGTCATCTCATATGGCTCGCGTATTATTACAGGTATTGAGATTCACCCTGCTGCCAAGATTGGCAAGCGTTTCTTTATCGATCATGGTGTTGGTGTTGTGATAGGAGAAACGGCCGAAATTGGCAATGACGTCACTCTATATCATGGTGTGACTTTAGGCGGGGTGTCATGGAATAATGGGAAACGCCATCCAACGCTAGAAGATGGTGTGACCGTTGGTGCTGGCGCCAAAGTTTTGGGGCCATTTACCGTCGGTAAAAATGCCAAAATCGGCTCGAATGCAGTGGTAGTCAAACCAGTACCAGCAGGCGCTACGATGGTTGGCAGTGCTGCTCGTATGATCTCAGATCATCACGATGAAAAAGGCAATCCCATCGCGACAAAAGTACAAGATGCCAAGCAACAAGAAAAAGTCGCGCAAGCTGGCGAGAGCGTTAAGGATCAAGCAGCTGACACCACCTCTACTGCAAAACGCACCAATACCTTTCGCGCCTACGGTATCGATCCCTATTCGCAAGACCCTGTCGCAGAAGCATTTGCTAAAATGCTCGAACACATTCAACAATCAGAGAATCGTCTCGATCAGTTGCAGTCAGCGATGTGTGATATCGATCCTAATTTTTGTAAAAAGAAATACGATAAGCTGTGCCTAGAGGATTTAGATGTGATTGGTCGTGCTGATATCGATGCAGCAGATAACGAGCAGAAGTGAATACGAGAGTTTCAGTAAAACAAATAAAACCAGGGGGCGTACAATACATTGTACGCCCCTTAGTCTTATCTACTGCAAAAATATCAGATGTTATCAGTGTGAGTTAAAATAAGTCACCCCACTAACTGTCTATTTATTATTTATTATTAATTTTTTCTCAAAACGCTATTCAAACAGCTAATCAGTAAATGCAGTCAACTCTTCAATCCCTACAACTTCATGTGCTTTAAAGGGATAACGATTCGCCATTACAATCCAATCAGATTTTGATTTACATGTCGAATATTTGCTTAGGCTATTTTCTATAGTAGCCAATTTAATCATCAAAATATCAATGTCCATTGTCACTCGTCGCACTTGCTTTGGCTCAGTCTGTCGACGTCTATTACAGTTCCCCTCAAGCGCTTTAAAGGTTTGCTGTAGTTGCTGCAAACTCATCGGTGTATTCAGTGCTAAATGGACACATTGATTGGTATAATCAGGCTTTGGCTGTTCCAAGGTTGCAGTAAAATCAGGGTTTTGAAAAGCCGTAGATAGTCGCACCTCACCCAGCGCTGCCAAACTCTCTCGAGCAATCGGTAGATATTTTTCGGCTTGATAGTTACTACCCAGCGCTAATACCACCTCTACCACGGTCTGCGCTTGCAGAATCTCAGGTGCGCATTGTGTTAGCGTTGCCACATTCAACTCCATCGACGTTTTATGCATCATCGGCTTGGCTGTCATTAACTTCTTTGGTAACGTCTTTAGTAGCTGGCTCATTGGTTGATGCTGGCGCATAACGTGTTATTTGTACCCCTACCGCATCTGCTTGGGCAATAGCAGTCGGCTTGGCAATGCTCAACGTGATTTTTTGGCAGTCATATTTTGCAAATAGCTTATCAGATATTTGACCAGCCAAATGCTCAAGCAGCTTTGCTTGAATGGCTTGGCACCACACGCTCACATCATCGCATACTTCTTTATAGCTTAGCGCATCGCTGACATCATCGGACACAGCGGCACGGCTAATATCCGTTTCAAGTGCGATATCGATCAGTAACGGCTGAGTAATGGCGCGCTCCCAATCAAACACACCAATGACCGCCTCAACCTTTAGACCTTTTATAAATACCACATCAGACTGGGTATGAAACATGCTTCCATCCTTGTTTGCTAATTTTTTGTGCGTATTTTTGATTTTTTAATTAACTGATTATAAAGCCTCTTCACGGAGACGTTCAGCCTTTAATACTTTACTTGGACGATGTCGCCACAGATCAATGCTAAATAAGAGTAACCCTAACCAAATCAAACCAAATACTGCCAGACGATGTAGATCAAATGGTTCATTGTAATAAAATACCGCTAAGAAGAAAATAAAGGTCGGCGTCAGATAATTCATAAAGCTTAAGATACTATATGCCACAAGCTTGGTCGATTTATTAAATAATAAAAGCGGTATCAACGTAATCGGCCCTGCGAGCATCAGTAGCCAAATGTTTGAGCTGAACCAAAAGCTTAGCTGATGGCTGACGACATCTGACTGCCAAAACCACCAAATACATAAAGGTACTAGCATGGCCGTTTCAACAAACATAGCATCGACAGCAGTCAATGGCGTTTGCCGCTGAATGGTGCCATAAATACTAAAGCTGAATGCTAAAATCAATGATATCCACGGCAGACTACCAAGCATCACCACTTGAATGACCACAGACAGTAGTGCAAAGCCAATGGCTACCCATTGTAGCGTGCGCAGGCGCTCTTTGAATAAAATCATCGATAAGCCAACACCTACCAATGGCCCAATGAAGTATCCCAAACTGGCCTCAAGGATACGATCATGATTGACCGCCCACACATAAGTCAGCCAGTTGGTTGCGATAATTAACCCAGAGACGAGTGACAACGCGATCCATCTTGGGTTTTGTTTGAGCGTCTCTATCCACCCCCAACGCTTGGTCGCTACCAATACAATGAGTAGGCAAAAAAACGTCCAAACAATACGGTGCCCGATAATCTCTGTTGCATCGTAATTGGATAATTGCTTAAAGTATAAAGGGAAACCACCCCAGATAAAAAAGGCACCAAGGGCAGTGATAATACCGCGTCTGGTTGTGGTAATCGGGGCAACAGGTTTTTTGACAACATTTTGGGTAGTCATAATACAGGACAACTTTTTAGAGCAAAGCGCACCATCACCTAATTCTGATTATTATTATCAATTTAGTGGTGAAAGCGCAGGGTCACTACAGTGAAATTATAAGATAAAAAGCAATATACTCATGCCAATAGTGACATGAGTACATTGCTAACGATATTAGATTGAGCTTTTTATGAATGCTTTACAGTGCATGATTATAGGAAAATGTTGATCCGTACTCACTCATTTATTCAGCATCAGTATCCACTTGAATAGACATACCGATTTGGTTAGCCAGCTCAGCAAAACCTGGGAAGCTGGTATTGACCGTCTCAACCCCCTCAATGGTGATCTGCTCAGATGCACGCAGACTCGCAACAGAGAAACTCATCGCAATACGGTGATCATGATGCGAGACAATGTGACCACCACCAAAAACAGGCTGGCTATTATTTATATCGCCGTTCTCAGTAGCAGTGCCTTTGCCTTCAATAATCAGCCCATCATCAGTGACGGTACAATCGATGCCAAGCGTCTGTAAGCCCTCTGCCATCACCGCAATACGATCCGACTCTTTGACGCGTAACTCTTTAGCACCAGTCAAGACGGTACGCCCTTTGGCACAGCTAGCCGCGACAAACAGTACAGGGAACTCATCAATCGCTAGTGGTACGAGATGCTCTGGTATCTCAATACCGACCAAGTTTGAGCTGCGAATGGTAATATCAGCCACTGGCTCGCCGCCAACATGGGCCTCATTGCTTAGGCTAATATCTGCATTCATTAATTTTAGAATATCAATAACGCCAGTACGCGTAGGATTGATACCGACTTGCGTCAAGGTCAACTCACTATTTTGGCTAATAGCAGCGGCCACCATAAAAAACGCCGCAGATGAGATATCAGCAGGAACCGCAATATCGCCACCTGTTAGTATGCCGCCACCGGTGACACTGATACGGTTGCCTTCTACAATTACTGGATAACCAAAGGCTGATAGCATACGCTCGGTATGGTCACGGCTGATCTCAGGCTGAGTGACCGTTGTCGTACCCTCGGCCCATAGACCTGCTAGCAGCAAGCAAGATTTTACTTGTGCTGACGCCACTGGCATATCATATTCGGTGCCTTGCAATGGCTTACCAGCGGTATCACGACCCGTAATGCTAAGCGGTGCCGTACCACTATGACCCGTACTTTGGATGACGGCACCCATCGTGCGTAACGGTGCAGCCACACGCTCCATCGGGCGTTTGTTTAGGCTAGTATCACCCGTTAATACGCTATCAAACGATTGCGCCGCCAAGATACCAGATAGCAGGCGCATGCTCGTGCCCGAGTTACCCATATACAAAGGCGTTTTGCTAGGCTTTAGGCCATTCATACCGACACCATGAATGGTCAAATTACCATTATCAGGGCCTTCGATGGTCACACCCATATCCCGAAATGCTTGCAGCGTTGCAAGGGCATCTTCCCCTTCCAAGAATCCAGTAACGTGGGTTACGCCTGTGGCAAGACTGCCAAGCATGATGCTGCGATGCGAGATAGATTTGTCACCAGGAATGGCAATGGTGCCAGAGACAGTATTGCTAGGGGTAATATTATAAGAAGCTGACATGGCAGAAGTATCCGTATAAGGGGTGCTGGCTAACATATGGCCAAAATGTCGCCGTGCGGCTTGCGCGCGGCCCAAAAGTCCCATCAGGGCGGTTGAATCTTTATCAATGATGAGCTGGCGCATGGTTTGCAGATAGACACCATACTCATCAAGGGCGCTCACAATGGCGCTTTGATTGGCAAAAAATATATCATGCCACATTTTGGGGTCGCTTGCGGCGATACGCGTAAAATCGCGGAACCCACCGGCAGCATAACGAAACATATCTAAATTATCATCGTGGCTTGCTAATTGCTCAACCAAGTTAAAGGCAAGCAGATGCGGCAAATGGCTGGTATGCGCCAATATACGATCATGGTGACCTGCATCCATCGATATGACATTTGCACCCACTGATTCCCACAATAGTCGCAACTTAGTAATCGCGACATTGCTTGTGGTAGCTAGCTCACAGATGATGACACTATGATTGACAAATAAACTGGCGCGTCTGGCATGATACCCTGAATTTTCAGCCCCAGCAATTGGATGCGCTGGCACTAGACCTACCGGCAACGAACCAAACACCGCTTTGGCCGCGTCAATGATATTGACTTTGGTACTACAAACATCGGTTAAGATACAGTCAGCGGCAAGCTGTCCGTTATCCATTGCCTGTTTGATATCTACAAACACTGCTTGTACTGCCTGTACAGGCACTGCAATGATGATTAAATCACTACCGCTTATGACGTCTTGTAGGTTTGCACTACCAGCATCAAGCAGACCATGCTCGATAGCTTCTGTAATACTTGGTGCATGACTATCGACTGCGACAAGACGCTCACTTAAGCCATTATCTTCAATAGCTTGCGCGAAGCTAGCACCAATGAGCCCAAGTCCAATCACACAAACTTGTTCGAATATAGGTCGATGCATATTTAAAGAGGGCTGAAGATTGTTTTTTTTCTGACGACTCACGGCTTTTCTCGTTGAACGCGCTCGGATAAATTTCGGTAAATCCCAGCGTTATATAAGTTAATGGCTAGTTAAGATCACTTCTTACTAAATAATACCTTTGATCAAAACATATCGATGGATGTGATGAGGACATGTCCCTATTTTAAAAATGGTGATAAACGTTTGAATTGGGGACATGCTCTAGTCTTCACTGAGAATAGAACGCAAAGTATCAATCAAACGTAAATTGTCCTCAGCCACACCTACCGTAATGCGTAACCAGTTTGGCAGCCCATAAGCGCCCAATGGCCGAACAATAACGCCTTGCTCAAGGAGTGCTTGATGGATTGAAGCGGCAGTTATATCTTCCATCTCAACCTGCACTTCCACCATAATAAAATTGGCATGCGACTTCACAAAACCCAATCCCAATGTATCAAACTGCTTTTCTAACCAACGCATTTGCTCATCATTCATCTGGTGCGTTTTTTCGATAAAATCTTGATCAGCAAGTGCTGCAGCGGCAGCAGCTAGGCCTACACGGCTGACATTGAATGGCTGACGAATTCGGTTCAATAACTCTGCAACAGCTACTGAGCTTAAGGCATAGCCCACACGTAAACCTGCCAGCCCATAAGCTTTAGAAAACGTACGCACAATGATGACATTATCAAACTCATCTAACAATGCGCGGTTGTTACTCTCAGGGCTATACTCGATATAAGCTTCATCTAGTACCACCAAGACTGAGCTTGGCACACTGGCAACGAACTGGCGCAGCTCTTTTTGCTCTAACTGCGTGCCCGTTGGATTGTTGGGATTGGCAATAAAGACGATTTTGGTATTGGGATTATCTTGGACTGCTTGGCTCATGGCTTTTAGGTCATGACCAAACCGTTGAGCAGGCACCTCAACATCCATCGCGCCTTGCATCTTTGCCAGCATAGAGTAGACCACAAACGCATACTGACTATAGACGATAGCATCATCAGCACCCACAAAACTGCGTGCCAAAATATCGAGCAAATCATCAGAGCCATTGCCAAGCGTGATCTGCTCGACCTTGACATCATTAAAGTCAGCCAACGCTTGCTTCAGATAATAACCATTGCCATCAGGATAACGTGATAATTGACCCAGTTGCTCAGTGATGGCTAGTGTCACTCGCGGTGAGCACCCCATCGGGTTCTCATTGCTGGCCAGCTTCACCACATCTGAGACACCATATTCGCGCGTCAGCTCTTCAATTGGTTTACCTGTCTGATAAGGTGCCAACGCCAGAATACTGTCATAAGCTGGCGTTAATGGCGATAGGTTTGATGCTGTCAATTGATCAGGCTGCATGGTTTATCCTTGGAGGTTATCACTAAATGCGATTGCTCATCTATTAGGTGTCGATCTCGATAGATAAACAAGCTAATAGATGAGCCAATATGTTTCTACAATACTGCTTTTGGATACGAGCCTAAGATGCGCAGATCTTTTACCAATGGGCGAATATCGTTGATAGCGGCGCTAACATTTGGATCATTGATATGACCGTTCATATCAATAAAGAACACATATGCCCACTTATTAGGACGCTCAGGACGTGTCTCGATACTGGTCATCGAGACGCCGTGATATGATAACGGTTTCAAGATTTCGATCAATGCACCAGCTCTGTCATGGGCTGAGACCACGATGGAGGTTTTGTCTTGACCAGAAGGCGCAATGGCCTCATGTCCGATGATAAGGAAACGGGTGGTATTGCTTGGATTGTCTTCAATGTTTGAGTAAAGCTTATGCAAGCCGTACTCTGCAACCGCAACGTCGCCAGCGATTGCTGCTGAATGCCATTCGTTTTTGAGGCGACGCGCCGCTTCACCATTGCTTGATACCGCAACGCGCTCCACATTAGGGAAATTCACATCTAGCCAATGACGACACTGCGCCAATGACTGCTGGTGCGAATAAATACGGCTCAAACCATCAAGCTTAGTATGCTCAGCGACCAAGAAGTTTTGATGAATCGGTAGTTCAACTTCACCAATAATTTTTAGACTAGAAGATAAGAATCCGTCCAAAGTATGATTGACCACCCCTTCTGAAGAGTTTTCGACAGGGACAACGCCATACATCGCCGTGCCCGCTTCAACCTCACGGAATACATCGGTAATGGTCGTCATTGGCACGGTATCAGCAGCTTTACCAAAATGCTTTAATGCAGCGGCATGGGTAAAGGTGCCAACTGGTCCTAAGAAAGCAATACGCTGCGGCGCTTCTAAGTCTAAACATACCGACATAATCTCACGAAACAAACGTGCCATCTTTTCGTCAGCGATTGGACCCGTATTGCGCTCCATGACCGCTTTTAGCACCTGTGCTTCACGCTCAGGACGATAAAAAATAGGGTCACTACTGTCATCAGCGGCCGTGTGGTTTTTCTTTACCGCTGCTACTTGTTGCGCCAGCTTGGCACGATTATTGATGAGTGTTTGAATCTCGCAGTCGACCGCATCAATGTTTTGGCGAATATTATCTAAAAATTCTTTTTCAGTTGCGGTGCCGCTAGCGCCTGCGGCGGTTTGATTTAGATTATCCATGGTTTGTTCTGGTGACTGCTCGCTCATTACCGCCCATCCTTTTTAGATTTTATCACTGTTAGGTATTATTAATATTTAGATATGAATATCTGCTAAATTTTACTGTGTTTTTTAAATGCTTCGACTATCTCTATATACCGATAGTGCTTGAGAGTGTCATTATGAAGTCATTGGTAAATAGCGGTCAATGACCAAAACTATTTTAACCATCATCCAAAAACAGTCTATCAGAAATATCGCACGTCATTGGCGTTCTCTGGTATTACTGCTATATTGGTCGCCAAGTACAGCAGACCAGCGGATGACCGGCTCTACTATAGCAAAAACTCAGGTCAGTGCCCATTCGTAAATAGTGATAAGCCAGCAAATTATTATTAGGGCGTGTTGAACATTCGACCATGGCACTGACAGCGACTATTTTTTAGGCGATTCGATGTTAAAAATAATAAGTTTAGTCATTCTAAGCGCTTATTTTTAACGATGAAGCGGCAAAAAGAGTCCTGTCCCCTGCTTTTATCGTTGGGGCTGATGCTAAAATTACCCCATACTGCGTTACAAATCTTGCTAAGGCATCTGCATTATCGTCGCTTTGTGCCTTGTCTGGAACAATTTTAGCGATCAGCAGTGCCTATTTGCAAATGTTCAACACGCCCTAATATTATCACAGTTAAGTGATATGACAGTGGCGCATAGCACAACTATGAGCAAACACACGTAGAAAACTGTGTTACAGTTTCCATTCAGCTCCCTACCCTGCGATATATAAGAGGAGCATCATATCATTAATAAGAAAAAGGATATCTGATGAGCGCATTACAACAATTACGTACCATGACGACCATTGTCGCTGATACTGGCGACCTTGCTGCTATTGCCCGACTAAAACCTATCGATGCGACCACCAATCCAAGCCTCATCACCAAAGCCCTCATTCATCCTGATAACCAAGGTATGCTATCAGAAACAATGAGCCGCCATAATGGCGATGTAGATGCAGTGATTGACGCCCTGACCATTCAAGTTGGTTGTGATATTTTGGCGCTTATTGAAGGGCGCGTTTCTACCGAAGTCGATGCGCGTTTGTCTTACGATACTGGGGCGACGATCGATAAGGCCCTTGAGTTTATGGACGCTTATCAAAAAGCTGGCATCGACTCAGAGCGAGTATTGATCAAAATGGCAGCAACTTGGCAGGGTATTGAAGCGGCGCGTTATCTTGAAACTCAAGGCATCCACTGCAATTTGACCCTATTATTTGGTCAGCATCAAGCAATCGCCTGCGCAGATGCGGGCGTGACGCTCATCTCTCCTTTTGTAGGGCGTATTTTAGATTGGCAAAAACGTCAACAAAACCGCCAAAATGTACCGGCTTCTGAGGATATGGGCGTACAATCTGTCAAACTTATTTACCAATACTACAAGCAGCATGGCTATCATACGCAAGTCATGGGGGCGAGTTTCCGCTCAACTGAGCAGATATTGGCACTTGCAGGTTGCGATTTGTTGACCATTGCGCCCAACCTAATCGATGAGCTGGCAGCCATGGATATTGATGTGCCTCGTCAGTTATCGCCGAGCATGTCCATGGACATGCAAGCGATGAGCCAAGTGAGCTTGACGCATGAAGAGTTTAGCGCGGCCTATCAGCAAGACACAGTCACACAAGACCTATTACCAAAAGGTATTGATGGTTTTATTGGGGCACGTGATGAGCTGGCAAAGACATTAGCGGCTCTGCGCGGGCAATAAAGTAGACACAGTAAGCACTCGTCTGGCACAAAAGATATTTGCCTGCCCACAGTAAGTTGGCTATTATGAGCGACTTCAAATAACAAGAAGCAAGGCTTAAGTATGAAACGGCTATCAATGTTATTGGCAGGCAGTGTTTTAGTGACCAGCGCCCATGCGGTCAATTGGGTCGAGGTGACCGAGAGCGACTCTGGATCGACGTTTAGTTTAGATGTAGACTCTATCGAACACTCTGACATCAACATCATAGACGAAAAAGACGTCGAAAATATCACTGTCTCTTTGCTAAGAACCTATCCTACGCAAAAAGATAAGAGCACAGTGAAAGAAAAACCCATCCATCATAGCGATCAGCAATTACTGATTTCTTGTAAAGATTTCAGTTACTATAAAAGAGCTTACGTCGATTATAGCGCTGATAATAAAGTCATTAAGTCGTGGCAATCAGAAAAGCCTATACTGACCACCAAAGACTTTAAGATCACCACACCAAAGACGGTTGGTCGCACGCTGATCGAGTACGCCTGTAAAAGCTATGAGCAAAACAAATCGTAATATCATTAGACTTACCACAAAAAAAGCGCCCTGATGATTTTCAGGGCGCTTTTTTATACTCTATAAACTCTCTTGAACAATCAAACTTACGCCTTTAATACCGTATAGACAGGTACTGGGAACTCGCCATGTAGCTCAACCAAATCTAATAAAACTAATGCGCCGACCACAGTATGATCGGCTGACTGGCATAACTCATAAGCTGTCGTTAGGGTTCCGCCAGTCGCCAAGATATCATCGACCAGTAACACACGTTCAGGTGGCAAGTTGTTTTGCATCTCAAGCGTGTCTTTGCCATACTCAAGCGCATATGCTTTATTAGCGACAGGTGGTGGCAGTTTACCTGGTTTGCGGAGCAAGATCATACCCTTACCCAATCTTCCTGCCAGCATACTGGCAAATACAAATCCACGTGCTTCAACAGCCCCTAAGCAATCCACCTCATCCATCAGTCCCTCTGGCAACGCGGCAAGCAGCGCATCAATGACAGCATCAATATGACTGCGCAGTAACGGGGTAATATCATAAAAATCAATGCCGACTTTTGGAAAGTCTGGTACTGTGCGAATAATCTGCCAAAACGGATGGTCTGTATTGAGCATTGGAGTCGTCTCATTTTCGGTAGTGGCAGATGTGGCGGCGTTAATACTCATGAAAACCCTTAGCTTGTATATGTTATATGGCTTGGACAATAGTTAGACACTGATAGATCAGCAGGCAATTATGGCTGACAGTGTCAATTTAGCGACCGTTATTATAGCATGATTGGCTTTTTTGTGGCGGCTTATAGCCCAAGATCGTACTTCGCTTCGGTACAATGGTACAGATGATGGACTTGATAAAAGCCAATTTCATCTCAATATACAAGTGTAAACTTAACTATGAAAATAACGGTTATATGCTAAACTACGTGCGCTTTTACCGTCTAATATAATGACTGTAATACGAAATATAAGCGTTTATGACGCACTGTGACACTGGTAATGATCGATAGGACTATTTATGAAACGTTATGAATGTATTGTCTGCGGCTGGATCTATGACGAAGCGCTTGGCTGCCCTGAAGAAGGTATTGCCCCTGGCACCAAATGGGAAGACATCCCTGATGACTGGACCTGCCCTGAGTGCGGTGTCGGCAAGCTTGATTTTGAGATGCTTGAGCTGTAGTAGATGACCCTCTAATTAGGACACTTCATGACAACATCAAATGACATTAATAGTGCCAAATTGCCGGAAACGTCAGATACCAGTTTAGACAATACTCTAGACTTTTACCCTACTCCTGAATGGCAACGGTTTGGGGAACATCAGTGGCGCGACTCCGATCTTAGCCAACACCTTCATCAAGCGATGATTGATATTGGTGATGGTATAGAGTTGTGTGTCGAAGCCGGTGGCAACCCTAATAATCCGCCCCTACTGATGATCATGGGACTGGGTTCGCAAATGATATTTTGGCCAGACAATTTTATTAAGCGCTTTATTGATGCTGGTTTTTTTGTGATCCGTTTTGATAATCGTGATATCGGCCTGTCTTCTAAAGTACAGATCGAGGGCCTACCGCGTATCAACCAGCTCAAAATGATGGTACGCCTACAAACGGGTCTATCGAACAAAAGCACTCAGGTGGCTTATAACTTGACTGACATGGCAGAAGACACCGCCCGGTTGATCAAGGCGCTAAAGCTTGGCAAAACACATCTGCTTGGTGCCTCTATGGGCGGGATGATTGCTCAAATTGTGGCGGCACGTTATCCAAGCTTGGTGCAGCGTATGGCGCTTATGTTTACCACGACCAATCGAGCATTTTTAAAACCCCCAAGACCTAAGCAGCTATACACCCTTATCAATCGTCCAGAGAGCCACTCTGAGCGTGATATCGTACGCCATAGTGTCTGGTTTATGAAAACGGTTGGCACACCAGGTCACGTCAATGTGCGCATGGTGCGTGAAATTGCCAAAATTCGCTATCAACGCAATTTTCACCCACTCGGTACGGTGCAGCAGCTCAATGCTATCTTGGCATCAGGCTCTATCAGCCGCTTTAGTAAGCAAGTCAAAGCACCAACGATTGTCTTACATGGTAGCGCTGACGGACTACTACCGGCGTCACAAGGTCGAGTGGTGGCAAAAACCATTCCTAATGCCAAGTTTCATTTAATCGAAGGTATGGCGCATGATATTCCAGAATATTATCAGCCTTATATGGTCGATTTGATTAGCAATCATTTGTTAGAAAAATAGCTATTCGCCTATAGTAACACTAGCCATAAAAAAGAGTGTAAACCCTATCGATAACGAATAGGGTTTACACTCTTTTTCGTTGTATACCAATTATAGATTATGGATATAACGCTAATCGCAGCTGACACCTGTGCCTTCTTTATTGATGCACATTTTATTGCCGTTTTTTAAATTGCCGATCCATGCCTTACCACCTGTAAATACAAATGAGGGTTGACCCTTATAATTATCATCAGTTAATACCCCATCACTAGTGAAGCGAAAAGGAATCACTAGCTCACCGCCCAGATTAACAAAGCCCCACTCCTCTCCGATACGAACGCCCGCTAATCCTTCAGAGAATGGACGGACTTCATCGAACGAATAGGTAATCATCGTGACGTCGTTGTCGTCAACGAAGCCCCATTTTCCATCTTGCTGACGTGATTGTAATGTCGTAAAACGTGTAGGTGCAGGTTGTCTTGATTGTGATGACGTATTGTTAGTAGAAGCTGTGGATTTTTTAACCGACTGACTATTATCCTGAGCATTTGGATCACGCGTTGCATTACCATTTTTATCTAACCAACTTATCACACTGTTTTTACGGACGCGCGCCCTCCCATTACGATAATCATCGATCTCGTCAATCGATGCTGAAAACGAGACAACCGTGCTGTTGGAGGTATTGATAACACCGTAGTTACCATCTTTTTTTACGACGATACGTCCTTCAGATACTGGACGCGCCCACCCTTGATTTCCTGTGAGCATATCGTACATTGCAGGCACGACTTCGCGTCCCTGCATATTGAGATAACCGACCCGACTGTTGCGCAATACAGGTAGTAGCCCGCCCGATATCTTGTCGGCATCGACTTTCTGATAGCGTGATAAATCAACGACCCTTTTACCTTTGCTGTCAATCAGAGCGACTGGCGCACCAAAATCTTTGATTGCTAAAAAATAGCCGCTAGTAGATGTACAAGAGACATTTTTATAGTAGCTTTTGGGGAGCTTGCAACTGGCCGCTTGGGCGCTAGGCATTAAAAAAAATGCACTAGAGACGATACCTATCGCAAAGCTAAATTGCGATATTTTTAGAGGCAAACAAGAGGTCACATTTGGTTGTATTTTTGACATAAAATGTCGAAGCATAAGCAAACCTAGGCAAATAATATTGTTTGATATAGCGAATCATGACTGGTGATTTTATGAGTACTAGACTAACAAATTGCAATATCAGAGCCAATATCATTCCTGTAAGGATGTGACTCGATTATATAAGCGCTGTTGTACAAGCATTATCGTGTGAGTAAGGTCACAAGATGGTTCTACTGCCTACGAGACTTTTTCGTACTATTTGGTTTAATAAATTATCTACAGCAACGATCTATCTAATAACCAGAATAAATTTTGGTTTTGCCATTTTATTTTTTGCTTAAAACCACGACAATAGGGCTTTGGCTAACCCTCACATTGGTCTAGGACCATAAAAATAATAATATAAGGACGTTTTATGGCGACTGCTTCTTCACGCGCTGCCCCTATTAGCCTAGTTATCGGTTGTATTATCTTCGGGCTGGGCAGTCTGATTGTCGCTCACGTCGATATCGGTGGCTGGGCGATGTCATTTTGGCGACTGGCCATTTCAGGTATTGTCTTTACGATTTTAGCCAAGGTGATGCGCCAACAGATGCCACAATCAAAACGTGCTATTTTTTATGGTTTATTGTCAGGTGCATTTTTAGGATTAGACTTGGCGCTTTGGCACGAGAGTATTTATGCTGTGGGTCCTGGTATTTCGACCCTGCTCAATAGTTTACAAATCTTTTTCTTGGCAGCGATTGGATTTTTATATTTTAATGAGCGCCAATCGATTGTGCAGGTCATCAGTTTATTTTTAGCGATGCTGGGCGTTGCAATGATAGGCAGCCCTGAATTTGCACACAATACCGCTGCTACTTGGGGGTTTGTCACAGGCATCGTATCGGGCGCGATGCTGGCAGCTTCCATGACTTTTATTCGAAAGACACATGATACCGAACCGACACCGATATTTATGCTGATGCAATTGATTAGCATAGGCGGTGTCTTAGCCATGATTGTGCCTATGTTTATATTCGATACAGGTCATATCTTGCCCAACACATGGTCGGAGATTGGTTGGGTGCTTATCTACGGCACAGTGATGCAGTGTTTGGCATGGGGTCTGATTGCTTATTCTATTCCTAAGTTGTCTCTGGCACTGACTGGTTTGTTACTATTAACTGAGCCTATTGCAGCACTTGTCATTGATTATAGCTGGCTGGACAAACCTATCAACAGCTTACAATGGGGCGGCGCGTTATTGACCATGCTTGCAATCTACTTAGGCTCCTTAAAACCAAAACCACGCGCCCTACGCCGCTATCGATTTTTTTCAAGGTTTTATATGCGAGACTATAAGTAATTAAGTAGTATTGATACGATTGTCTCACGCAGACATTTAATAAAAAGCGCCCATACTATTCATAGCATGGGCGCTTTTTGTTGACGCTGTAAATACACTGATAAAGCCTTTTTAACTTGTCTCAATATTTAAGACTCAAACAACTGACAGATTGATTATTTGGCCAACGATGAAGGCACGGTTTTGGTCTCGCCACTTTGGTTAAATAAGGCATTTAGCAAGATAGCAGCCAACGTAGCGGTACCAATACCACCCAAATCAAAACCACCTAAGTGCAAGCTAAAGTTACCTGTACCCATGATTACGGTCACTGCCGCGATGATCAGATTGCTGTTTTTACTAAAATCAATGTGGCTGTCGATCCAGATTTTTATCCCAGCGATCGTGATCAGACCGAAAACGACGATAGAAGCGCCGCCCAATAAAGCCGCTGGTATCGTTTGGATAATGGCACCAAATTTTGGTGATAACCCTAATATAATAGCGACCACACCTGCGACGACAAATATCGTTGTGCTATATACTTTGGTGACCGCCATCACCCCGATGTTTTCAGCATAGGTAGTCACACCTGTACCGCCAAATCCTGCTGAGAAAGTCGTTGCCAAGCCATCGGCAAAAAATGCTCGGCCCATATAAGGGGTCACGCGAGACTTGGTCATACCTTCCACTGCCTTAAAGTGACCTAAGTTTTCAGCGACCAAAATAAAGGCGACAGGCGCAATGAGAATAATAGCGCTCATCTCAAAGCGTGGGGTATGGATACTGGGCAGACCAAACCATGCAGCCGCAGCGACTGCGTTAAAATCAATTGCCGTCCCAAAACCTAGGACATTGGTCATCACAAAATAAGCGATGTATGATAATATCAAACCCACGAGTAGCAGCAAACGACGTAACATGCCACGGGTAAATACCGCCACTCCACTGATGAGTAGTACGGTCAACGTAGCCATCCAAGCATCAAACTGATTGGCAGAAACCCCTTGGATAGTAACTGGTGCCAAATTAAGACCAATAATCATGACAATAGCACCAGTGACGATAGGCGGCATCAAGCGCTCAATCCAGCCAGTGCCTGTTTTCATCACTAACAGGCCAATCAGCGCATAAATGATACCGCAGGCCATGATACCGCCTAGCGCGACATTCAAATTGGCATTGAACCCTGCCCCTGCATACGCAGTTACCGCAATCACTGGACCAATAAAAGCAAAGCTTGATCCCAAGTAGCTTGGCATACGCCCACCAGTGATCATAAAGAACATCACCGTACAGATACCAGACATCAAAATGGCTAAGTTAGGGTCAAATCCCATCAATAATGGCGCAAGGACGGTCGCACCAAACATGGCAAATGTATGTTGTATACCAAGTAATACACTCTTTGACGGTGGCAAATAATCATTGATACCCACAGGATCACGATCCAAATCACCTTTGTAAGGTCGCCATGTCGGAAACCAGCGACCATTTTCAAAATCTGGATTGTGCGGATAACTGATGGCTGCTGAATCAATACCTGCAGCTTCCAATGCATTGTGAGCTGACTGATTTTGAGCGCTGTTGTCTGAAGCTGGTGATGGGTCTTTTTGAGATGGCATGCGCGCTTGTCCTATGTGAGCTGAGGTAATAGGCTAAAATAATGGAAAAAGTAAAAACGGTGCGAAATTGGGGGGATAGTAGCGAACGCGATAGAAGTCGTAAACAATATAAATAAGCACTATCGTCTTCTATCGATAATATATCATCCCAATTCATTCATTTATGTTGTAATATGACAAACCAAAAGTATTATTTGGTATGATAGCCAGTTCTTGGCTGGTTGTATTGGATCACTATGTATAACCAAAGATGCTGTGTGATCAAAAGCACGTTTGCTCTTCTGCCAACCAGCCTATTTAATAGCGATATTAACTTACAGGATGTTACATAGTCGTTAACTCCGAGCATGATAGCGGAGTTTCAAAACAAATAAAAGTGATTATTCAGTCACCATCTGTACTCTTTAATAGCAATATTTTTATAGACGGTCGCTCACAAGTCTTCTGTAGTGGGCCTTGAGAGTGACGACTGCCTATTATATTTTCAATAAAAGCGCTCAAGGCAATTATCACAATTGTTCAAGCCTTTGAATTTTCGGTAACTCATTATGATTAGTATTTTTGATTTATTTAAAATCGGCATTGGTCCATCGAGCTCACATACAGTGGGACCAATGGTGGCAGCCAATTTATTTTTAGACTCATTGACCAAGCAAATGGAACTGACGGCTATCGCAAAGATTGAAATCGAGCTTTATGGCTCTTTGGCGGCGACAGGAAAAGGGCACGCAACAGATACTGCCATATTGTTAGGGTTACTTGGCCATACACCTAGCACCATCGATACACGTATGACCAGCAGCTATCTTTCTCCTATTTTTTCTGGCAAGACATTAAATGTGTCAGGTATTCACACGATTGCATTTGATACAGAGCAGGATATTTATTGGTACGACGATACTGTCCTGCCCTATCACCCTAACGCATTGACGCTTCGTGCTATATCGACTGACGGTATTCGTTATCAGCAGACCTACTATTCGATTGGTGGTGGTTTTGTCATCAATAAAGAAGATGCCACCGATCCAGATGAAGATCATGCCAGCCCAACGATCGATAGCGTTCCTTATCCTTTTAATAATGCAGCAGAACTACTAGAACAATGTCGTCAGTATGATTTGAGCATCAGCGAATTAGTACTGGCCAATGAATGCCACTTCCATGACAAAGAGACAGTGTTTGCCTACCTAGATAGTATTTGGGAGGTCATGCAAGATTGTGTTAAGCAAGGCTGTGAAAATGGCGGTATTTTGCCAGGTGGCTTGGATGTCAAACGCCGCGCACAAGATTTGCACAGGCAGCTGTCTGCGGAAAAAGACCAACCTATCACCAACAATGACAAATTGGCCGCCATGGACTGGGTAGACTTGTACGCGCTCGCCGTCAATGAAGAAAACGCCAATGGCGGCAAAGTTGTGACCGCACCCACCAATGGCGCAGCAGGTATTATTCCTGCAGTATTGCACTACTATCGTGATTTTTTACCTAACTATAGCCAAGATGGTGTCCGCAAGTTTTTATTGAACGCCACCGCTATCGGTAGCCTAATCAAGCAAAACGCTTCCATCTCTGGTGCTGAAGTCGGCTGCCAAGGCGAGGTTGGATCGGCATGTGCTATGGCAGGTTCTGCATTAGCAGAGATCATGAATGGGACACCAGCTAAATGCTTAAATGCGGCAGAAATCGGTATTGAGCATAATTTAGGTCTAACCTGCGACCCTATTGGTGGACTGGTGCAGGTGCCTTGCATCGAGCGCAATGCCATGGGGGCGGTCAAAGCTATCAACGCAGCACGTCTAGCCTGTAGAGGAAATGGCCAGCACTTCGTCTCTTTGGATAAGGCTATAGAAACTATGAAGCAGACAGGTGCTGATATGTCTGATAAATATAAAGAGACCGCTCGTGGTGGCCTAGCTGTCTATGCTGATAATAGAATTCCTACTGCGATGCGCGGCGTTAGTGTTAACTACAGTCAATGTTAATGCAATTGATAAATGTTACCTTTAACCACGCTATCTCATCATAGCAGCAGATATAGTATCAATAAAAAGGCCGCTATATATTAGCGGCCTTTTTATTAGGGCGTGTTGAACATTCGACCATGGCACTGACAGCGACTATTTTTTAGGCGATTCGATGTTAAAAATAATAAGTTTAGTCATTCTAAGCGCTTATTTTTAACGATGAAGCGGCAAAAAAGAGTCCTGTCCCCTGCTTTTATTGTTGGGGCTGATGCTAAAATTGCCCCATACTGCGTTACAAATCTCGCTAAGGCATCTGCATTATCGTCGCTTTGTGCCTTGTCTGGAACAATTTTAGCGATCAGCAGTGCCTATTTGCAAATGTTCAACACGCCCTAGTTGTATACTTTCAAGCTGTACTATTCAGCAGTTTTTGAAACGACTTCATTTAAAATCCAAACTGGTTTGACCACATTAGATCCTTCAGCAGTGACTGCTTCTTGGCGTACATCTAATACATAACGGTAGTTTGGCTCATAAGTGAAACCTTGAATGTTACCACTTAAAGTGGTGTAGTTTTTCTGATAAGTTTGGCGATACTGTAGGCACTGTGATTCAACCATCGTACCGTCTGTTGCAGTCAGGTCACAAACTGCTTTACGCGGTGCGATTTCTACTTCAAAACTTGGAATATTTACCACTTTGACGTTCATAGGCTGTCCTTCTACAACCATTGTACGTTCATTGTCCATGTCCATAGTAGAACAACCAGTAAGAGCAAAAGTTGTCATCAATGCTGCAAGTGCTAATCTTTTCATTATTCAATCCTCAGATAATTGGTAATAATTCTTCATTTTCTATCTAAATTTATTATTTTAAAAACTCTACTGCATTTCTTCATACAACAAAGCTTCTTTCTATCATGATGATATTTAGAGTCACGCTAATTGAAATCTCTAGCCAGCTTTACTAGCGGTGTAGTGAATATCATCTGTTTACCCCAGCAAGTATAGGTCGCAATTCACCTTACTCTCTATGACTGCTTTGTAAAGTAACGTCAGCTTTTGCAACTGATGTTAATAAAGCGTATTGAATAAAAGAGTAATTTGATAACAGCTTAGTATTAGACATAAAAAGGCCAGAGCAATAATCACTCTGGCTTTTTATAAATAGATTTAAAAAATCTGTCAAGATTGAAACTTTTAAGACCGTTTCTAACTGCGATAGTCAGCGTTTATTTTGACGTAGTCGTATGACAAATCGCAGGTATACACCGTATCGCTAGCATCACCACGAGCCAAATCAATGTGAATGGTAATCTCAGCGCGGCTCATGACGGCCTTACCTGCTTCTTCTGTATAGCTGGGCGCGACACCGCCATTTTGACAAATCATCACCTCATCTAAATACACATCAACTTGCTCGGTGTCTAGGTCGTCAATACCAGCATAACCGACTGCCGCCAAGATGCGCCCCCAGTTTGCATCACTCGCAAAGAATGCCGTTTTTACCAGCGGCGAATGCGCCACAGCATAAGCCACATCGCAGCACTCTTGCGTGGTCTGCCCGCCAGTCACTTTAACCGTCATAAACTTGGTCGCCCCTTCACCGTCACGGACAATGAGCTGTGCCAAACGTACAAACACTTCGCGCAGTGCATCAAAAACGGCCTGATAATGCGGATGCGCTGGACTATCAATCACCTCTGAGCTGGCAGCACCTGTCGCAATCAACACGCAGCAGTCGTTGGTCGATGTATCCCCATCAACGGTAATACGGTTAAACGACTGCTCATTGATAGCGCTGAGCATCTCTTGCAATAAGTCGGCCGCGATATTGGCATCGGTTGCGACATAACCCAGCATAGTCGCCATATTTGGACGTATCATGCCTGAGCCTTTTGACATGCCAGTGATATGATAGCTAGTACCTGCAACGTCGACTTTTTGGCTTGCAAGCTTAGGGATAGTATCTGTCGTTCGGATACCGTTAGCAGCAGCCAACCAGTTATCAGAGGCTAAGTTCGCTAACGCATCGTCTAAGCCTGCAATGACCGCGTCACTATTTAATGGCTCGCCAATCACGCCAGTAGAGAATGGCAATACTGTATTAGCCTCTACGCCAGCTTTTTTAGCCAAGGCAATACATATTTCAGTAGCGCGGCGTTTGCCATCAGCGCCCGTCCCTGCGTTTGCATTACCTGTATTGGTTACCAAATAGCGCGGACTAGCCTTGGTAAAGTGCTCACGTAATATCCGTACAGGCGCGGCGCAAAATGTATTTTTGGTCGTGACAACTGCGGTCGTGGCCTGTTCAGCGATTTCAATCACGACCAAATCATCACGATTTTTATAACGTACGCCCGCGGCAGTTGCGCTCAGCTTAATGCCATCAATGGGATAAATAATATCAGGTACTGCTACGTTTCCAACAGACATAGTAAAATCCTTATTTTTCAATTTTTATCGTTGTTTTTAGGTGATGTAATAAACACTATAGTTGATCCAATTTAAAGGTGGTACAAGGCAACCGAGTACAGATGTATATGTCATACTTCAAGCAAGGTTAACGCCGTAATGCTTTTATAGTGGATTGACTATATATCTGAATATTACGGTTTTTTTAGATCAAATGCCGACCAAATGGGTGCATGATCTGAGGGTTTTTCCATCGCACGCAGCTCATAGCTGATGCCAGCATCGATACATCCACTAACGAGGTCTGATGTGCATAAAATATGATCGATACGTAAGCCGCGCTTGGGTTCATCATTAAAGCCGCGACTGCGATAATCAAACCAACTGTATAATTCGGTACTCTCTGGATAATGCAAACGGTACGTATCGGTCAACTCACGCGACATTAATGCTGAGTACCATTCGCGCTCCTCTGGCAAAAATGAGGTTTTTCTATTTTTTAACCAGCGCTTAGCATTGACCTCACCGATACCGATATCGATGTCCTCTGGTGCAATATTCATATCACCCATCACAATGATCGAACGACCTTCTGCCTTCAGTGTGTCAATATAAGCCACTAAATCTGCATAGTATGCACGCTTCATCGGAAATTTGGTCGGATGGTCTTGGCTCTCTCCTTGTGGAAAATAACCATTGAGCACATCAACCTCACGCCCTTCAAGCTCATAGCGTGCATGTATAAAACGCTTTTGTGCTTCTTCGTCATCACTAGGAAAGCCTTTTTGTACAAATATAGGCGCAACTTTTGACAGTAATGCCACGCCATAATGTCCTTTTTGCCCAAAATACTCTACGTGATATCCTAGAGCTTTTATGTCATCAAGTGGAAATTGATTGTCATGGACTTTGGTCTCTTGTAGACCCATGACATCAGGATCGATTACTTCGCGCACTGCCTCAAGCTGATGCTGGCGAGCGCGGATACCATTGATATTAAAACTGACAAAACGGGTCATAAACTGTCCTATACTGATTGATTAAAATACGATGCTGATATAGATGTATGCGATGCAAATGCCTATGATAACAGACCTAGGCTGCCCTAGCTGTTGCATGGCCTTATATCTTGAGCTAGAGTAGCGCTTATTATAAATATAATAGAGACTATTTTTTGTCGGGTTTCTTATTTGCCCACATATATAAATTACGTTCACTAAACAACCTTTATCAAAAATACTGAGCCCGTTATGACGACAACTGAGCATAAAAATACAAATACAGCCGTAAATAACGACATTGAACCACTATTTGCTAAAGATTATAACGTCTACATCAACCATACGGATGCAGGCGGCATCGTTTATCATGCCAACCATCTGGTGTTTTTTGAAAACTGCCGCCGTGATTGGTTTACCAAGCTGGGTCTAAACGGTTATTTTTTGCAAACTGATGATGGCGACATACAGCATTTTGTCGTGAGTCAGGCGGATTTACAATACAAGAGAGCCATTCTCTTAGATGAAGTCATCTCTGTACGTATCGATAAAGTAGAGCTAAAGCCTGCTAGCATCATATTTTATCAAAGCATTTGCCGTAGCACATCAGATAATAGCGCTACAGACAAAACCACTAGCCAGATATTAAGTAGCACCAAAATTGTCATTGCTTGTGTACAAAACCTCGTTAAGCCAGAACCAATGGCTAATAACGAAACAAATAATGCTCAACCTGACAACGCAGTAAATACCACACCCATGCGTCCTATCCGTGTACCAAAAGAATTACGAGATGCCATTGAGCAGGCGATTAGTGAGCAAACGAACGAGCGACTGTAGAACGCTATGCGCATTGATCCTGATAGACCCTTGCTTGAATTTAATAATCTCTGGGTGCATGGCAGGCCGGTAGTCAGTAGCGATAATCCTAAGCATAGTAGTGGTGAACAGACAAAAACCTTTGTACCGCATAAACTCTATCAAAGGTGGTTAAATAAGCGACAAAAAAATGCGCTATCTGATGGACTATCGCCTCATAGCCGCATATTGATAAACGGTGCGAGTGGCAAGCTGCTATCAGGACAAATCACCGTGTTGACAGGGGCTTCTGGTAGTGGCAAATCTGTCCTCTTGCGGGTGCTGGCAGGATTGTTGCCGATGAGCACTGGTGATATTCATTTGCGTAGTGATGCCACGCCACATCAGCGAGATGAAAGCATTCACACCACATCGCCAATTACTTGGCGCAAGCAAGTGGCGCTGCTTGCTCAACAGCCACAGCTGTTAGAGGGCAATGTCCTTGATAATTTAAAGATGCCTTATGCTTTAGACGCGCATCAGACCCAAAGTTTTGATATAAACTGGCATTTGACCCAACTTGCGTCTTTGAATAAAAATGCAGACTTTTTGCAACAAGAGGCCAACCACTTATCGGGTGGTGAGCGTCAGCTGGTCAATACCTTACGCCTACTACAACTCAATCCGCGAGTACTATTACTAGATGAGCCAACCGCCGCGCTAGATATCGACACCTCAGCGCAGTTGGTCAGCTTGCTGATGAGATGGTTGCAGGCCAACAGGCAGCGCTCGTTATTATGGGTAACTCACGATACCAAAGAGATTATGTCATTGGCCAGTAGACATTGGCATATGCAAGCAGGTGTACTAACCGAAGCGCTCTAGGGCACGATATGATGCTCAAAAACTTGTTCGAAACCTTCATTACATCGTGCTCATGACATTACTGCCTTCCTTTATAATGAGCCCCATCAACGGTATGAATCATATGCAAGTATTTTTAACTTACAGTGATATTGCGCTTGCCAGCGGTCTGATTGTCATCGTATTACTCATCTCATGGCAACTGCGCTTAAAACTGACAAAAACGCTGTTGATAGCTGCTATTCGCACCATTGTGCAGCTTAGCTTTATCGGTCTGATACTCGCATGGATTTTTGCACGCGAACAATGGTACG
Organism: Psychrobacter pacificensis; assembly: GCF_018336615.1. NCBI lineage: Bacteria > Pseudomonadati > Pseudomonadota > Gammaproteobacteria > Moraxellales > Moraxellaceae > Psychrobacter > Psychrobacter pacificensis. The sequence continues at coordinate 1,715,171 of NZ_CP048752.1, forward strand.
AAGTGTTGCTGATTTTGACCATTATGACCCTGATTGCAGGGAGTGCTGCCAAAAATCGTGTCAAACGCAGCTATAAAGGGCTGCTAACCGATACGCTAATAGCCGTCGGCACCTCAGCGACACTGGTCACTGCGGTAGCGATGATCGTTATCCTAAGAGTACAGCCTTGGTATACGCCGCAATTCATTATTCCTATATTGGGGCTGATATTGGGCAATTCTTTGACAGCCATCTCCTTAACGAGCAATCAGCTGATCGAAGCTTTTCATGAGCAGCAAGGGCGTATCGAGATGATGCTGAGTCTTTCTGCTCGACCATTTGAGGCCGTCCATGAGCAGATTCGTGCCGCAATCACAAATGGCATGACCCCAACGCTCAACTCTATGCTAGTCGTCGGTATTGTCAGCTTGCCCGGTATGATGACGGGGCAAATATTGGCTGGTGCCGACCCCACACAAGCGGTCCGCTATCAGATAATCACGATGTTTTTGATCTGTGTGAGTAGCACACTTGGCTGTACCATCAGCGCGCTGCTCATTTATCGACGCTTTTTTAATAAAAACAAGCAGTTTGTTCTGCCTCATTGATACCATTTTCTCTTTGCATGATATTCATCTTATTGACCATCAAACGTTGCCAGCTTAGCGACTTGCACCATGAATGAGTCATATCCATTTTAATACTTACGCAATCACTTCTCTGTTTTATCAATAAATCCTTCTACCCTATTGACACGTTTGACTCACTCAAAAACTTACCTTGCGGTAGCAAATTTCTTATACATCATATATCTGCTGTAGTGTTCAGCTTTATCTATGCACTGCTCAGTCTTGCTTTCTATTATTGTCTTCAACATTATTCATGCTACTGTATTGCTTAAATGTATCGTTTTTTTGATACCATAGTTGCAAAAACCAGATAATATCTACTTGAAATACAGCTTATTTCTGTCATCGGATTATCTAATTGTTTGATTCATTTAACTCACCCATCAGTAGTTAATTAGATTGAACAACGGCAACAACAGCAAGCAGACATGGACGTTACTGCATCCAATAGCAGGTTAATCACATTAATGTTGATTTGTGATATTGACATGCATATGACTGCTTTCTTAAAAAACATTCACCTATATCAAACTGCAAGGACGCTGACTATGATGCGAAACAAACCTTGGCTTGACCAATATCCCGATGGTGTACCTAAGACTATCAACCCTGATAGATATAGCAGCATAATGGAGCTGTACGAGGAATGCTTTGACCGCTTTCGTATGCACCCTATGAGTATCTGTATGGGTGTGACTCATACTTATCATGATGTGGATGAAGCCTCGTTGGCCGTCGCCGCATGGCTACAATCTCAGGGACTACCACAAGGCAGTGTGGTGGCACTGATGATGCCAAACGTGCCGCAATATCTGCCCACGATGATTGGTATCTTGCGGGCAGGCTATGTATGCACCCCAGTCAATCCACTCTATACAGGCCGCGAGCTGCGTCATCAGCTCAACGACTCAGGCGCACAAATTATCTTTGTGGTAGACAACTTTGCCCAAGCGCTCGAGCAGGTCATCGGCGAGACCAAAATCAAATGTATTGTCTTATCAAAAATGGGCGATATGATGGGGCTCAAAGGCATCTTGGTCAATACTATCATTCGCCAAGTCAAACGTCTGGTCCCCAAATACAAGCTCAACGACCCAAAGTATCAAGTCACCAAACTCCCTGATGTGCTCAAAAAAGGCAAAAACCTTCCCTTTCAAAAGCCAAAAATGTCACTTGATCAAAAGGCGTTTTTGCAATATACCGGCGGCACGACAGGATTATCAAAGGGTGCCATCTTGTCGCAGCGTAATATCGTGGCGGCGGCGATGCAATCAGAGGCTTGGACCCGCCCTATCACCTCTGAGATCAATGAGGTATATATCAATATGGTCATGGCGCTACCGCTGTATCATATCTTTGCCTTTATGCTCAGCTTGCTCGGCATGCGCTCAGGTTATACCTTTATTTTGATACCCAACCCGCGCGATATACCAGGGTTTATCAAAACCTTATCAAAACAGCCTTTCCATATTTTTCCAGCGGTCAATACGCTGTTTAAAGGCTTGCTAGATCATCCAGACTTTAAACACCTAGATTTTAGCTCGCTACGTATCTCGCAGGCAGGTGGTATGGCGGCGACCGAACAAACCGCCACTCGCTGGCTTGAGACCACTGGCTGTGCGATGATCGAAGGCTGGGGGATGACCGAAGGCGTGGCGGTCGGTACGGCCAACGTCATCACATATCGTAAGTTTAACGGAACAATTGGTGTGCCTGTCCCTAGCGTCGATGCCATTGTGATTGATGATGAGGGCAAGCGCGTCGGTGTAAACCAAGCAGGCGAGCTGTGTATCAAAGGCCCTAACGTCACCTCAGGTTATTTAAACAGAGACAGCAGTGATGATTTCACAAGCGACGGTTACTTCCGTACTGGTGATATCGTTAGTATGGATGAAAAAGGCTATTTTAGACTGTTGGACCGTAAAAAAGACATGATTTTGGTCTCTGGTTTTAACGTCTTTCCTAATGAGGTCGAGTCTGTCATGCTTGACTGCGACGGTATCATTGATTGTGCGGTCATTGGTATTCCTGATGAGCGCCAAGGCGAGGCAGTCAAAATCTATGTGGTGCCTGCGGACAACAATGTCACCAAAGAAGCTATCAAAGAATTTGCGCTGGACAACTTAACGGGTTATAAATGTCCGCGCTATATTGAATTTGTGAGTGATCTGCCAAAGAGTAATGTCGGTAAAGTATTACGTCAAAAACTGCGTGAGAAACATCATGCAGACCACCCTCAACACTAAGTAACTTCTCTTGAAAAAGCGCCCTATATCAATAATAAGGCGCTTTTTTGTTGCGCCTATTTGCTTTTAATATCTCATTGAAAGCTAAATGTATCGAGCACAAATTTTTATCTACTCTGATCAATTCTTTATACCTTTCACTCTCCAACATATATTTTTTCATATATCAAACCCAAATATAAACTACCAAGTTCTCGTATGCCTGTAACGAGTTTAGTTGTAGTTATGTTAATGTAAGTCCGCAATGTGTCACTAAGTTTTCTGTCGATTTAGATTAATCGAATATTGACTTTAGACACGTCAAAACTGTTGATTTGAAAGGTATTTCAATTTTAGAAACAGTAACCCGTTATTTGATCTACCCAGAAGCGTATTTATTAAGCATTTAGTCTTGGTAGTTAAATCAAATTTTATAGAGGACTCTGTACGTTAGCAGTATGTGAAAACAAAGGATAGCACTCGACAATTCATCGCTCGAAGAGCACTGATGTATATCGTCGACATGGATGTGACTACTTTTTTATAGACCCTTAACTTATCTTAATTTAAGGACGCTTGGCATGACAGTAGAGAAACCTTGGCTTGCTCAATACCCAGAAAACGTACCCAAGACCATTAATCCCGATCAATATGAAAGCCTCATAGAGTTGTATGAAGAGTGCTTCAACCGTTTTCGTATGCATCCGATGACTATCTGCATGGGTGTGACTCATACTTATGATGACGTTGACAAAGCATCATTGGCAGTAGCAGCATGGTTACAAGCTCAAGGCTTACCTAAAGGCAGCGTCGTGGCACTCATGATGCCAAACGTCCCACAATATTTACCAATCATGATTGGTATCTTACGCGCAGGTTACGTCTGTACCCCGATCAACCCATTATATACAGGTCGCGAGCTGCGTCATCAATTGAATGACTCAGGCGCTCAGGTGATTTTTGTGGTGGATAACTTTGCTCAAGCGCTAGAGCAAGTCATTGAAGAGACCAATATCAAGCGTATTGTCCTCTCAAAAATGGGCGATATGATGGGCTTAAAAGGTATTTTGGTAAATACCGTTATCCGTCAAGTCAAACGCTTAGTGCCTAAATACAATCTAAATGATCCTAAGTACAACGTCACGAAATTTCCTGAAGTACTGAAAAAAGGACGTAATCTACCGTTTCAAGCACCCAAAGCCACCTTGCAGCAAAAAGCGATTTTGCAGTACACAGGCGGCACAACGGGTCTGTCTAAGGGTGCTGTTTTGACGCAGCGTAATGTCGTCGCAGCGGCAATGCAATCAGAAGCATGGTATCGTCCAGTGACCTCAGATATCAATGAGGTATATATCAATATGGTCATGGCATTGCCGCTATATCATATTTTTGCGTTTATGCTCAGCTTACTTGGTATGCGCTCAGGCTACACTTTTATTCTAGTACCCAATCCGCGTGATATGCCAGGGTTTATCAAAACGCTATCAAAACAACCATTCCATATTTTCCCTGCGGTAAACACTTTGTTTAAAGGTTTACTTGATCAGCCAAATTTCAAAGATTTGGACTTTAGCTCATTGCGTATCACGCAAGCCGGTGGTATGGCAGCAACAGAACAAACAGCAAACCGTTGGTTAGAAGTTACTGGCTGTCCGATGGTTGAAGGTTGGGGTATGACTGAAGGTGTTGCAGCGGGTACCGCCAACGTCATTACTGATCGCAAGTTTAATGGCTCTATCGGTATACCTGTTCCTAGTGTGGATATTATCGTCGTCGACGAAAATGGTGAACGTGTCGCCATGCATGAGGCAGGTGAGATGTGCATCAAAGGCCCAAACGTCATGTCAGGCTATTTCAATCGAGACAATACCAATGATTTCACAAGCGATGGTTACTTCCGTACTGGCGATATTGTGAGCATGGATGAAAAAGGCTACTTCACTTTACTAGACCGTAAAAAAGATATGATTTTGGTGTCAGGATTCAATGTATTTCCAAATGAGATTGAAGCGGTCATGCTTGACCATGAAGGTATCGTCGATTGCGCCGTGATTGGTATCCCTGATGAAAACCAAGGTGAAGCCGTCAAAATCTATATTGTGCCTACAGACAACAATGTCACCAAAGAAGACATCAAAGAGTTTGCATTAGACAATTTAACGGGTTATAAGTGCCCGCGTCATATCGAGTTTGTCAGCGAACTACCAAAAAGTAATGTCGGTAAAGTATTGCGTCAAAAGCTACGTGAGCAGCACATGTCAGACAACCCGCAAACGCTATAATCTGTACATGATTATTTAGCCATAGAGACAAAAAAGCCCACTGTTATTAGAGTGGGCTTTTTTGTTTTTATTGCACGAGCGTGTTGCATCAGCTCAATCGACTCATCACTTGCAGCGGCAAACGCTTCATCGCTTGTCCCACGATTGACCATGGTAAGCTCGGTACGCACGCCTCTTCTACCTCGGCCTCAATCGCGGCAACGATCGCTTTGGTACCTGTCTCAGTATCGACTTCAAATGGCAATGGCTTGGCATTCGTATTAATCTCAGTACGGATGTAACCGGGATAAATAGTAGAGACTTTAATAGGCAACTTAGTCAATAGCATATCAGCACGAATCCCTTCTGCAAGATGTGCCAAACCTGCTTTACTCGCGCCATAAGCTGTCAGGTGCTTAGGCAGGCCGCGCATCGCTGACATGCTCGACATGACGACCAGATGACCACTGTTTTGAGCCCGAAAGATATTCATCGCCGCTTCGCATTGCGCCAATGCCGAGATGAAATTAATCTCAACGGTACGGCGATTGGTATCAAAACGTCCTTTACCAATACGGCGACTATCGCCAATCCCTGCATTGACCACGATACGATCAATAGTGCCAAAGTCAGCAGCAAATGCGTCAAATACCTTAAAAACAGCCTCATAATCACTGACATCTAACGCTTGGTATTCGACGCGTATATTAGGATATGTTGCTACCAGCTCTGACTGCAAGCGCTCTAAACGATCAGTACGGCGCGCACAGATAGCAAGATTATAACCAAGCTTAGCAAACAATCTTGCCATACCCTCGCCCAATCCTGAGCTTGCTCCTGTGATCAGGACGGTTTTGCCTTGACCAACCTGCTGTTTGCTTAGGTTTTTTAGATAGCGTGATGGCTGAACGGCGCTAAATACCTGAGCTTTACTTTGTTTGGCGCTTTTAGTGACTAAATTGAGCAGTTTATTTTGCATAAGCCCTCCCTTGTATCGACTCTACATGACACTCCAGTTTTATAGATTCTCTGTACCAACGACAAAAACTGGTTGACTAAAATCGTTTATTGTAATGGCTAATGCTCTACAAATACGTGGCGATTGTGTATAAAAGCGCATCCAAACCCATTGACTCAATTATCGCCACGTCACAAACTGCTTACCTTCAGAAAATAAATGACTGTATTCATTTAAAGACAATAAATGCGCGCGCTGACTCTTTAGGGTGATCGATGTCACGCCCGTATTGACTAAGCTCTTATTTAACTGATAAGCGGTTTGACTGCCTTGGCTCAGTAGCTTTGCGGTAATGGCAGCGATGACACCGCCTGAGGTAAAGACCAATACAGTGCTATGTTGGTCTAAGTGCATATCGGCTATCTTTGTACGTACTTGTTCAAGCGCTTGCTGCGCTCGCTCATTGAACTGCGGCCAGCTTTCAATATAATCCTGATCATTGTTGCCACCATGCCAGCGCTGCATCGCTTGATCAAACAGCTCAGCAAGACGCCGATTTGGTGATTGAGCATTGGCAATTTCAGCGGATATCTCAGCTTGGTTATCAAAATCACCAGCGGATTTCACAAACACATCTTTGTGATTGAACTCGTCAAATTGTGGCAAAATATAGCTTTCATGCTCATCAAAGTTGATGGCTGTCGCAATGGCCATGTCGTCATTATTGGCCTGAGCAAACGGTTGATACCCTTGCCAAAAATGGCGAGCAGAGTCTTGTTGCCTGACCAGATTACCCGTAAATATCGCATCGATACGGCGCTGGGTATTTGCATAGTGTTGACCCAGCATTTTTGCTTGGGTTTCACCTAGCTCTGACAGCCGATCATAGTTTTCTTGACCAAAAGAAGCCTGACCATGACGGGCTAAAAGTATGGTTGTCATAAAATACTGCCTTTTATTATATTGTCCAAATTGCGGTTTTTCTTATACTTCAGCTGAATCAGAGGGCTTAGCAAAATAGCCTTTTGGTAAAATGCCTTTCACTACTTTTTGTACAGGGTCTGGCAATTTCTCAATCGTTGCCGCATCGACTCCTCTGTCTTCTAAATATGGCTGAACGTGTGTATTGAACAGCGCTTCGCCTTCATATTGTGCAATCAGTTTGAGACATTTGGCATGCATGACATGTATGGCAAGCCACGCGTTTTTAAATGCTGGATTGGTGGTTTGTTTATGATAGTAGCGATAGTAGATTTGCTGAATGATACCTGATAGACGAAACAGCCCAAACACTTCATAAAAGGTCCAGTTATCTATCTGTAGTCCAGATTTTTCTAGATAATAAGCAACCACTTCGTCACGCGTCATCATACCTTCTAAGTGAGTTGGCTGGCGACGAAACTGCTGCATGACAATATTGTCGTCTTCCTCAATCCAGTAAGCCAACGCACTACCCAAGTCCATTAGTGGATCGCCAAGGGTTGCCATCTCCCAATCGAGGACTCCGATAACTTTAGTCGGCTCGTTTGCATCGAGTATGACGTTGTCAAAGCGCCAGTCATTGTGAATAATGCACGTTTTGCTATCAGCAGGGGTATGCTTTTTGAGCCACTGTCTGACCAAGGCAAAGCTTGGGACGTTGGGTGTCTTTGCTTTGATATAACGCTTGTCCCAGCCACTAATTTGGCGCGCGCAGTAGCCATCACCGCGACCCAAATCAACCAAATCAGGATGCGCTGTATAATCTATTTGATGCAGCTCTACTAGCGCATCTAAAACATTGGTGCAAAGCTGACGGATTTGTTCAGGATCTAGATCGACCCCTTTTGGTAAATTGGCACGGGGAATGATCCCTTCCATACGCTCCATGACATAGAAATCAGCACCGATGACAGATTCATCTGTACATAGCGCAATCATTTCGGGCACATAAGGATAAGCATTTTTTAATGCTTTTTGAACGGTATATTCGCGTACCATGTCGTGCGCAGATTTTGCCTTGGTACCTTTTGGTGGACGGCGTAAGATAAGATCTTGGTTTTTATCATCGCCTTCATATTGTAAGCGATACGTCCAGTTAGAAGCCCCGCCTGAGAACTGAGTGACTGTAGGCTCGCCTACGACATCGACACCTTGGCTACGTAGCCATTCACTTACCGCTTTGGTATCAAGCTCCTCACCCTCACGTACGGCACCGCCTTTATCGAGTACTTTATTGTCAGTTGACATGTGACATTCCTTATCATGTGATCAGTTATTTTTATAACTTATACTTATAGTAGTAAAAAATTAGTAGTAAAAAACAGTCATAGTGATGAAAAATTCACTACTAAATCGTTAATAGTGAATTTCCAATTTTTTATTTTCAGCAATAGTGGCGTGAGCAACTTAAGGTTTACTCACACCCAATGATTAATATTAGGCTTTGCTAGACTTAGAACGGCTAAAGCCCTGACGCTTTAGCTCTAGCTTAGCAATCATGGTTTTATGTACTTCATCAGGACCATCTGCCAACCGTAGCACACGAGCTTGCGCATAGAAATTTGGTAACAATGTGTCTTGGCACACACCCATGCCACCATGAATCTGAATCGCCATATCAACCACTTCTTGTAGCACAGTTGGCGCAACCACTTTGATCGCAGAGATTTCAGTCAATGCCGCTTTGGTTCCTTGAGCATCCATTTTTTGCGCCGCATAAAGGGTTAGCAAGCGCGCTTGATCAATTTTGATACGCGCCTCAGAGATACGCTCAAAGTTTCCACCCAATTGTAGTAATGGTTTACCAAAGGCCGTGCGCGACATGCCGCGTTTCACCGCCAGCTCTAAAGACTTCTCAGCCGCGCCGATACAACGCATGCAGTGATGAATACGACCTGGCCCCAAGCGACCTTGCGCAATCTCAAAACCCTTACCCGGCCCACCAATAAAGTGACTGACGGGCACACGTACATTATCAAAGCTGATCTCACCATGACCGTGCGGCGCATCATAATCGCCAAACACTTTAAGCATACGTTTAATATTCACACCCGCAGTATTGACTGGTACCAGTACCATCGAGTGCTGATGATGACGATCTGCGCTTTCATCCGCGGTATAGGCCATAACAATCAAAATATCAACCGCAGGATCGCCAAGGCCCGATGACCACCATTTGCTACCGTTAATGACAATTTCATCACCATCGACCACAGCAGTTGCTTGCATATTGGTGGCATCGCTTGAGGCCACATCAGGCTCAGTCATACAAAACACTGAGCGGGTCTCACCTTCTAATAGCGGCGTGAGCCATTTGTCTTGCTGTTCTTGCGTACCATAGCGCCATAATAGCTCCATATTGCCGCTGTCAGGCGCATTGCAGTTAAACACATGCGGCGCGAGCAAACTGCGCCCCGTCAGCTCTGCAATCGGTGCATAGTCAGTGACTGAAAGCCCTGCACCTAAGGTGTCGTCAGGTAAGAATAAGTTCCATAAACCCGCTTCACGTGCTTGTTTGCGTAGGTTGTCATAAGCGTCTGGCCATTCCCAGTTTTCCCAATTTCCATCAGGATTTTTCTTATGACATTCTTCCCAGAATTGGGCTTCGATGGGTTCAATATGCTTTTCAATGAACGCTTTGACTTTGGCATGCATGGCTTGACCATGTTCCGTTGCGGTAAACATTAAATTGTCGCTAGACATAAATGACTTCCTTTTCTTTATTGATTGTCTAAATCGGGTTTTGACAAAAAGCTCTGCGAGATCTTTAATGCGAGCTTTAGTGTACGGACGTATACTGTTTTCTGTATCCTACATTTATAACACAGCAATTACGATTAAACAGCAAAAAGGCGCGACCCGTTAGGACACGCCTTTTACAAAATACAAACAGTGTATTGCTGAACATATGACCGCTAAAATATTAGCCATCAGACATCATAATGATATCTAACACTATTTTAGAATATTCAAACGGCTGTTTAGCTCAAAACGTGCGAGCGCATCTGGCAGTTTATCCACTGCCATACTGAGCGTCGCTTCTGCGGCTTGCGCAAGGCCCAGCTTCTCTGCCAGCGTCGGTTTCTGACGTGAATGTAATGCGTACACCTCATTGTCTTCCATACGCTCTAAAATGTAGCTGTCAGAAGTCTGCAAGCTGTCAATCAGGTTAAGCTTTAACGCATCTTCACCATACCAATGCTCACCTGTGGCTACTTTGGCAACATCAAGTTCTGGACGATAGGTATTGACGAAATGCTTGAATAACTCGTGCGTCTGCTCTAGCTCTTCTTGGTATTTGGCACGATCTTCGGCATCGTTTTCGCCAAACACCGTCACCGTGCGTTTATAGTCGCCAGCCGTAAACATCTCATAATCGACATCATGGTTTTTGAGCCATTTATGAAAGTTTGGCAATTGTGATACCACGCCGATTGAGCCAATAATCGCAAATGGCGCTGCCACCACATTGTCCGCCACGCACGCCATCATGTAGCCACCACTTGCCGCTACCTTATCGACGCATACTGTGAGCTTTAGACCAGCGTCCTTTAAGCGCACCAATTGCGCGGCTGCCAATCCATAACCATGCACCAAACCGCCACCTGATTCGAGGCGTACAATCACTTCATCGCCTTTGTTAGCCGTACTGATTAAGGTGCTGATTTCTTCGCGCAGATGCTTAACGGCAGTGGCTTTGATATCACCTTCAAAATCCAAAACAAAAACTTGCGAGGCATTGTCAGTATTTTTTTTCTGCTTTTTACTTTTTGCTTTTAGCGCCTGCTTGGCTTTTTTTGCCATTGTTTTTTTGAATGCTTTAAGCGCAGCTTTGCCTTGGGTGGCTTCCATTAAATCTTCACGGCGCTGTTTTTGCGCTTCATTTAAGTGTCTTACTTTTAGCTCAACTGGGTTTTTTGGTGGATGAAATAGCATGATTACAAATCCTCAAGTCAGTAGGTATATCACTATAGATGTTTTTATTCAGGTATGGTTGATATGCGCACGCTCGCTGGTATTTTCAAGCAAAATGACAATATTTAACCTAATATAAATATCGCTCAATGAATACAGCCGATACCAATGCATGGCTACGCTTTGATTGAACTCAGCCGGTTGTATAACAAAGGTAGATTAGGCATAATATGCGTTTATATCAAATTTTCTGCAGCCAACGTGATGACCCTTTGTCTTGATCGCGTTGTTTGTGTGTTTTTTTGGCAAATCGCTTGAAACGCACAGCAATGGCTGCATTATTGTACTTCGAATTGGGCTGATAACTGGATAACAATATTATGACGCAAAGCACTATGACGCAAAGCGAATACCGAGACGAATATTGCGGAGCTGTAACCGAGAGCTTGCTTGAGCAAACCATTAGTATCGTAGGCTGGGTACATCGTCGTCGCGATCACGGTGGCGTGATTTTCTTAGACATGCGTGACCGCGCGGGTATCTTGCAGGTGGTTGTCGATCCTGATACACCAGAAGCTTTTGCAACGGCCGATGCGGTACGTCCTGAATACGTACTAAAAATCACTGGCCGCGTACGTCGTCGTTATGAAGGTACTGAAAATAACAATATGACCAGTGGCCAAATTGAGCTATTGGGCAAAGAGATTGAAGTACTGGCCAAATCTGAAACACCGCCATTCCCATTGAATGACGAAAAAACGACTGTGTCAGAAGACTTACGTCTAAAATATCGCTATCTCGATATGCGTCGTCCGCACATGCAAGAGCGTATGGTATTCCGTGCCAAGGCCACCTCAGCGATTCGTCGTTATTTAGATGATCATGGTTTCTTGGATGTAGAGACGCCTATTTTGACTCGTGCAACGCCTGAAGGTGCGCGTGATTATCTTGTGCCATCACGTACCCGTCCTGGTAACTTCTTTGCCCTGCCGCAGTCACCACAGCTATTTAAGCAATTATTGATGGTGTCAGGTTTTGATCGTTATTATCAAATCGCGAAATGCTTCCGTGATGAAGATTTACGTGCCGATCGTCAGCCTGAATTTACACAGGTCGATATTGAGACGTCTTTCTTGAACGAAGAAGAGATCATGAACATCAACGAAGGTCTGATCAAGCATTTGTTCAAGACCATGATGGATGTTGAGTTTGAAGACTTCCCTCGCATGACGTACGCTGAAGCAATGCGCGACTATGCATCAGACAAGCCTGACTTACGTATTCCATTGAAACTGGTTGACGTTGCCGATTTGATGAAAGACGTTGATTTCAAGGTATTTGCAGGTCCCGCTAACGATCCTAAAGGTCGCGTCGCTGCCCTTCGCATTCCTGGTGGCGCTTCATTAAGCCGTAAGCAAATCGATGCTTATACCAAATTCGTCGGTATCTATGGTGCACGCGGTTTGGCTTATATCAAAGTCAATGACGCAAGCCTCATCAACAATGGTGTGGATAAAGAGTCTGGCCTACAATCACCAATCATCAAAAATATGACTGATGATGTACTTGTGAGCTTGATTGAGCGTACTGCTGCAGAAGATGGCGATATTATTTTCTTTGGTGCAGATAAAGCCAGTATCGTGAATGACGCAATCGGCGCATTACGCCAGAAAATCGGTCTAGACTTAGACATGACAACTTGTGAGTGGGCGCCGCTTTGGGTGACTGACTTCCCGATGTTTGAGCAAACCGATGACGGTCAATGGACGTCAATGCATCATCCATTTACCAAGCCTAGAGGCTCTGTTGAAGAGCTGAAAAACAACCCAGAGTCTGCACTATCTATCGCTTATGACATGGTATTGAACGGCACTGAGATTGGTGGTGGTAGCTTACGTATCAATACTTATGATATGCAGCAAGCCGTCCTTGAGGCCTTGGGTATCGGCGAGCAAGAGGCAGAAGACAAGTTTGGTTTCTTACTTGATGCCCTAAAATTTGGTGCACCGCCGCACGGCGGTTTGGCGTTTGGTTTGGATCGCTTGATTATGCTTATGGTAGGCGCTGACTCTATCCGTGATGTGATCGCATTCCCGAAAACCAAAACTGCTGAGTGCCCCCTAACTCAAGCACCTGCTGGAGTGGATAGCAAACAGTTACGTGATCTTGGTATCCGTATGCGTGAAAAAGCACAGGCTGATACCAACAAACCTGCTCAATAAAACATTTAATGATGTACTATTGCTGTCTACAGTGCTTGTTACGCGATTCATCACCATGTGAGTGGTTATGAATCCGTATCATATTTTTAAATTCGTGCCATTGTCTGTACTACAGATGCTGGCACGTTTTGTCGCTTGGGTTATCATCAAGATACCAAGTCTTAGCATCATGCGTACCATTCATATTAATATGGCGCTGATTACTGACAAATTGTCTGAGCCGCAAAAACGCGCACTGACCAAAGACATCATCTATCATCAATGTCTGAGCAGTATTGAATCTATCAAAAGCTGGGCAATGCCACCTGAATGGAGTATTGCCCAGATTCGTGACGTCCATAATAAAGATATTCTACTAGAAGGTCTTGCCAATCCCAATGGCATGCTGGCTATCGTCCCTCATCTCGGTACATGGGAGATGATGAACGCGTGGCTCAATCAGTTTGGTTCGCCAACTATTATGTACAAGCCTGTGGACGGCAGATTCGCTAATGAGTTTATTCTTCAAGGGCGTGCGCGTCTCAATGCAACCTTGGTGCCTACCGATGGTAGCGGTGTTAAAGCCGTGTTTAAAACCCTCAAGCAAGGCGGCTTTAGTATTGTATTACCAGACCACGTCCCAGATCCGTCAGGCGGCGTAGTCGTTCCTTTCTTTGGTATCAAAACATTAACCAGTACCCTTGCCTCAAAACTGGCGAGCAAAACCAAATGTGCCTTAGTTGGCTTGTCTTGTATTCGTCGTAATGATGGACGCGGTTTTGATATTTACTGCTATAAGCTCGACGATCCAGCGCTATATGACCGCAATACCGAAGTCGCGACTCACGCACTCAATCAAGCTATGGAGCATATGATTAAAGACAACTATAGTCACTATATGTGGGGCTATCGACGTTTTAAGCGCATACCAAATCTAGGCAATCCTTACCGAAAAGATAAAGCCACTTTAGCAGCCTTTATTCGGTCTCATCACGCTAATGCTAGTCGTTCTGGTAACGATGTAAGTGGTTCTTTTACTGATGACACTAACATCGATAATCGCAAGTAATAACTGTACTATCGTTTACTGATTTAGACATATCATCAATCACAGTTATGCTAATATTGGCTAAGTTCTGTACCCTCTAATTTCTATTAGCCCTTCATTTACCTCACTATTATCTCACTACGAGTGCATTATGACATCTGACGTAACTAAAACCTTACCTATAGAACCAACACAAAACCATACTGCTGAACAGCGTTATATCATTTGTATGAAATGGGGTGATAAATACGGTCCTGAATACGTCAATCGTTTGTACAATATGGTGAGCCGTCATCTGAGCTTAGATTTTCAAATGGTTTGCCTAACTGATGACAGCACAGGTATTGATCCTGCGATTGCTTGTTATCCCATACCTGACATGGATCTACCAGCAGGTCCTGAACGTGGTTGGAAAAAGCTCACGACCTTTAAACCTGAGCTATATGATTTAAAAGGTGTGGCACTATTCTTAGATATTGATATTGTGATTGTCGATAATATTGATGCGTTTTTCACTTATCAAGCGAAGCACGAAGACAGTGTGGTCATTATCCGCGACTGGAAAAAGCCGTGGCGTATGATTGGTAATAGCTCCGTGTATCGCTTCAATGTTGGCATGAATACCTATCCTGATTTGCTGGCAAACTTTGAGCGCAATTTTGAGACTATTCGTACGCAAGTGCGTCACGAGCAGGCTTACCTCTCTAACTATTTGCGCGAGCATCATCACCTAGAGTACTGGGATAAGACATGGTGCGTGAGCTTCAAGTATCAATGTATCGCGCCCATCCCTTTTAACTTTGTGCGAGCGCCTGCTCTACCTGATAATGCAAAAATCGTCATCTTTCATGGTGAGATTAACCCGCCCGATGCCATTGCTGGTAGCGGCGGTAAATGGTATCGACATGTGAAACCAAGCCCATGGTTAAAGCAATACTGGCAGTAAATATATAGCCATGAACCATGTGTATATAGTTCACCAATAGTCCAAACAATTTGCAGGCAATGCATTAGGATACAAGTTATTTGAGATCAATGACTGGAACATAGTATGGCGTTATATTTGAGGTTACCTGCTACCGCTGGGTTCAACATTGATAGCGAGCTCATCGTTATTAGTGCTTTTAATGCCAATGAAGCAGAGCAAAGTTTGCTTGGACAAGACGTCAATATTATTGCCTCAGGGCCATCGGTACAACAACTATCGTTGTCAGAACTATTAGACACGCCCACTATTTTTGTCAACGGTAGTATCAGCCTTACTGAGCACCACGCCTTCGATCATATTGCTGGTTATGTCATCAGTGATGCGCGCTTTATCAATCATCAACCTGAAATTCTACGTCAGTATTATACAGGTCAACCTTTGTATGCAACATTAGCCGTCTTTGAAGCGATGGCCACGACTCACCCTGATATCATGCGCACGCACCATCATGCCATGCGGGTATTGTATCCAGTAGACAGACCCTGGGGGGGGTCAAATCAAATAAGCTATCATTCAATAAGCTCATATTTAAGAAAAAACGCCTGAATAAGAAAATGCCTTTATCCTACTTTATCAATCATCCGAATTTTGTTATTGATAGCGGTCAAAGCGCAACTGAGATCGGCGTCTCACTCAATGTTACTCATGGATTTGTCGAGGCGGGTACGGTTGCTTACGTAGCCACACAGCTGGCTTTCTCACGCCATGCAGCGACCATTCATCTATACGGGATTGACTTACTCAATAGCGATCAACCACGATTTTACGAAAACAACCACAACCGCGCGCCAAGCACGCTGAACAAAGTCATGAACGAGCGCATCGTACCTTCGTTTAACTTATTAGGTAGAACTTATAAGACTCACGGTATCGATGTCATCAATCACTCTCCTGTCTCAAAAGCCTTATTTGATACTCTCTAATCTCTCGTCTCTACTGTCTAGCACCTTGCTTTACCAATAGACCAAACTTTAGATATTGCTGCGCGATATGATTTGGCAGTAGCTGCTGATTTAGCGGCACTATGTAATTCGTCAGATTGTTTACTGCTTGATCGATGAGTATCGCCAATCCCTCAATATCACCGACGGGTATCAAGCTTTTGACAGGCAATAACTCTCTTGGACCAAATGGACAATCGGTACTGATTACTGGTACGCCAAGAGCTTGCGCCTCTACAATGACATAGCCAAAACCCTCAAACTTAGAGGTAAGCACCATTAATGCCGCTGAGGCAATGATCGGATAAGGATTACTCTGAAAGCCCAAAAACCTAACACAGTCATTAATCTTAAGTTGAAACGCCAGCGCTTTAATCTCTGCTTCAAGCTTGCCTTTACCAACCAATACTAATGGCAGCTTCCGCTCTGTTTTTGCATAGGCTTGTAGCAAGTCTCGATGACCTTTCATGGTATCGAATGAGGCGACATGGACAATATATTGTTTGTCTCTCAAGCCAAACGATTCGATACGTGGTTTTTGTAACGCTTTACTTTGGATCCAAGTGGCATCGCAAGGATTATAAATGGTTGTAATGGTTGTGGTTTTAGTGATGTCTCCTAAAAGTGAGATTAAGTCCTTGCGAGCGCCATCGCTGACGCAGCTACAGAAATGAGCACCATAGACCATACGTAAGTGACTTATCGTCTGTCGTGGTTTATCAGATAATTGATACTCAAACTGCTTAGATAGCGCTGTATGCAGCACATTCACGATGTTGGGTAATTGGCTGTACGCCATAATCCAATTCACTTTATAAATATTAGCCAATATCAGATTTGGTGTCCCTATTTGGCTAAGCACATACTCATCAATGCGCTTAGCGACTGCCTCGTAAGCCTGTGCCTGTTTAGAGTTTGGCTCAATATCTTGCTCAGAAAACACCTTATCGTATGGCACGATATGATAGTGAATGTCAGCATCTAACGGCATATCCTGTGTTTCTTCTAGACATAAAATATGGACGCTATGACCCATTTTTGCATAAGCACTTGCTAATGTAGTCACCATCCGCTCAGCACCGCGGCCTTCAAGCGCTTTTAAAATAAATAGAATGATGGGCATTGATATCTCAACTTGGTTTTTTGAATGATAGTCATACAAGGCATCCATGTTCACAATGATTACAGGATTTTGGTTCTTTATGCTAGTCTCATCTACTTTTATTCACTACAGTATAAGCTAGGCTTATCAACTGACGCGTAAAAAATCATGAATATTGTTGATTTTATAAAACAGTTAACCCTTGCTAATACAGTTATCAATAAATATCATAGCTGATCTAAGTAGAATCAACATTTAAATAGAATGTATAACCACTAAAGACACCTATTGAAAAAAAACAGGATCAATCATGCAGCAACTTGATGAGAAAGCAATAGACATTGTCATCGCTTGGGTGGATGGTTCAGACCCTGTACTCAAACAAAAAAGAGAGTCCTACAAGCCAAGTAACATCGTAGCGTCAGATGCCATAACTGCCACCCGCTTCGCAAGTGATGATGAGATATATTACAATATCGCCTCTATCATCAAATACGTGCCTTTTTGTCGTCATATTTATGTGGTCACCGACCAACAAAAACCTGCGTTCATTGATGAATTTGCCAAGCAAAATATCTGTGCAGCAGATAAAATACGTATTGTCGATCACAAGGAAATATTTTCGGGTTATGAAGAATTTTTACCGACCTTCAACACTCGATCAATTGAGACGATGATTTGGAATATCCAAGGATTGTCTGACTATTTTATCTATATGAACGATGATTTCTTTTTTAATCAACCAGTGACGATAGATGACTTTTTAGACAGTGAGAAGCTAATCATTCATGGTGAGTGGCGTAAAAGTGCTGCTTTGAATGCCAAGCTCAATTTTCGAAAATCACGCTTTAAATTGTTTGGCACACCAATACAGCCAAGGCATACTATCGCGCAAATGTTAAGTGCTAAAATACTGGGCATGAATCAGTTTTTTGAAATTCATCACTACCCTCATATTGTCGATAAAAATATCTTACAGTCCCATTTGTTGAATCATCCGCAATTATTGACCGAGCAGATAAAATATAAATTTAGAGATGTGGCCCAAGTGAATCCTATAACGCTAATGAATCATCTAAAAATTCAAAAAGGCGAAGCAAGTTTAAAACCTAACACCTCTATCAACTATTTAAAAAATGAGAATAGCGTAGAAGATTTTATTCTTGCCTTAGAAGATAAAACTATTAAATATGGCTGTATTCAAAGTTTGGATCTTCTTGAGTCAGACTTATATAAAAAAATCAGTCAAGCCATGAGGCACAAATTCTTGGCTTATCTACCTGCTTCTTTGATAGCAAGCACCGATAAATAAATTTAAATATATTTAGTTTAAGATTGAATGGTGATTAATTTCACTTCCTCTTGATCTAAACCAATAAAAGCTCAAAAATCACTTGGATATATTATGAAAATAGCAGTAGTAGGTACAGGCTACGTAGGCTTATCGAATGCAATGCTGTTAGCACAGCATAATGAAGTCGTTGCTGTCGACATTGTCGCTGAAAAGGTAGAATTGCTAAATAATAAGCAATCCCCTATCGAAGATACAGATATCGACAATTTTTTATTGAATAAAGAGCTCAATTTTTCTGCGACGCTGGATGCTAAAGAAGCTTATAAAGATGCAGATTTCATCATCGTTGCCACGCCGACTGATTATGATACCAAGACCAATTATTTCAATACCTCCACAGTAGAAGCCGTCATTGAGCAAGTGCTGTTAGTGAATCAACAAGCAACCATTATTATTAAGTCTACAGTGCCAGTAGGTTACACAACCAGTATCAAAGAACGTTATGCGACTGATCGCATTATTTTTTCGCCTGAGTTTTTGCGAGAAGGTAAGGCACTACATGACAATCTTTATCCTTCACGTATCATTGTAGGCGCACAGACTGAGCAGGCTCGAATATTTGCCAATTTATTACTTGAAGGCGCAATCAAAAAAGACGTACCGCTATTGTTCGTTGAGCCAACAGAGGCAGAAGCCATTAAATTATTTTCTAATACTTATCTGGCAATGCGAGTAGCGTATTTTAATGAGCTTGATACTTATGCGCAAACTTTTGGACTTGAGACCAAACAAATCATCGAAGGGATTGGTTTAGACCCTCGTATTGGCAATCATTATAATAACCCTTCCTTTGGCTATGGCGGCTACTGTCTGCCCAAAGATACTAAGCAGCTGCTCGCAAATTACGATGAAGTGCCAAGCAACCTGATAAAAGCCATTGTCGATTCTAATAGAACCCGCAAAGACTTTATTGCCGATAAAATCATCGAAAGACAGCCAAAAATCGTGGGAATACATCGCCTAGTAATGAAAAGTGGGTCAGATAACTTTAGAGCATCTGCCATACAAGGCATCATGAAACGTATCAAGGCAAAAGGTATAGAAGTCATTGTCTACGAGCCTGTGCTAAAAGAAGACAATTTCTTTAATTCGCGTGTGATTCAAGATTTAGAAGCCTTTAAATCAATGAGTGATGTCATTGTCGCAAACCGCCTATCTGATGAGATAAAAGATGTGGCGGATAAAGTATTTACTCGAGATCTATTTGGGAGCGATTAATGAAAGTTTTAGTAACTGGGGCGGCAGGTTTTATTGGTTTTCATTTAATCAAGGCGATACTAGAAACAGATCTATCTGCTAGGGATTACTTTATCGTTGGTATCGACAATATCAACGACTATTATGATACAGATCTAAAAGAAGCGCGTTTGAGAATATTAGGTGAGATATCAGATCCAGAAAGTTTTACATTTATTAAGTTAGACCTTGCTGATCGTGAAGCCATGTCTGAGCTTTTTGCAACCTATCAATTTGATACGGTTGTTAATTTAGGTGCCCAAGCAGGTGTGCGCTATTCTATCGAAAACCCTAATGCGTATATCGACTCAAATGTGGTTGGCTTTGTTAACATACTTGAAGGCTGTCGTCATCATGATATCAAGCATCTGATCTATGCCAGCTCCAGTTCTGTCTACGGTATGAATATTAAGCAGCCATTTACCACTGCTGATTGTGTTGATTTTCCTATTAGTCTATATGCCGCCACCAAAAAATCCAACGAGCTTATGGCACATAGCTATAGCCATTTATATAATATTCCTACGACAGGACTGCGCTTCTTCACTGTTTATGGTCCTTACGGTCGACCTGATATGGCATATTTTTCGTTCACAAAGAAAATTCTAGCTGGCGAGCCAATTAATGTATTTAATAATGGTGATATGCAGCGTGACTTTACCTACATTGATGATATCGTCAACGGTATCATTCGCATTATTAATAAAGCACCTTCGCCCCAGCATTCTACTATTACGACCGCAGCTGCCCCCTACAAGATTTACAACATTGGTAATAATCAGCCTGTCACTTTGCGCCGTTTTATTACTGCCATTGAAGATGCTTGTGGTAAAAAGGCACAGGAAAACTTATTGTCCATGCAAGCAGGCGACGTACCGATTACTTACGCCAACATAGATGAATTGGTAGATGATATCGGATTCAAACCTGAAACGAGTATCGAAGAAGGTATCAAACAATTTGTCGATTGGTATAGACAATATTATTCAGTTTAAACAAATAACAATGATCTCTAAGGCTTATATCATAGAGATTAAGGCGCTAATATGTTTATATATTTTTAAAGGATTTTGATAACATGGCTACACCTTCAAGTTGGCAGAGAAAATTGATATTGATGTTTCGAAGCGAAAAAAGATTGAATGCGGGTAAGATTATCAAAACCTATAATGATAGAAGCTTTGATGAGATGAAAGCAACAACCATTACTGAATCAATGTGTGATATTGAAGCCTTAACTAATGAGCGTAAAAGTACAGATTTAGAAAACCATTTGAATAACTTGAAATACAAATCGCTTGGTGAGTCTGAGCTCTGCTTTTATCACAACACGCTTATTATACTAATGCGCCGTAAGTACAAAATAGATAAAACATTCGCTGAATTTGAAAGGCTATGGGAAGCAGAGAGCGACTATTTATTGACACATCTGTCGTTGCGCTGGATTGTCTCTGCTTGCGATACGTTTATTGATCATTCAAACAATACTCATAGAGCAGCTATCTTGATGAATGTCGTAACTCTAATGAATACTTTACGTACTTATGAAACCAAAAACTTTCTGCAGTTATCCACTAATGCTGAATCTATGCCATTGCTAACTGAAAAAACCGATATGCTTTATGCTGGTGACTTGCCTCTGTACGATGGTCTTACTTATTTTCGTATCGGCACCGATGATAGCTTGAGAAATATGCGAAAACGCTATAATAAATTTCAGAAAGTTGATAAATTGGCCACGACCATGTTACTGGCAGTGTTTGAAAAACTGCAGAATAATGACAGTGCTTTTGCTACTCTACGGCAGTTGCACAGAGATGATTGGTCTAAATGGTGGTTGGATTAGTCTATCTCATATATTACTACACGACTACACCCTACACCTTTTATCAAGGTTGCAACCGAGTAATGTCTAACCATTAGTTCTCATAAAATCTATATATTGTTGAGCAATATTAATTGGTGATAACTCTCTGTCAAACGAGGACTGATATGTGTCAGCCTTCTCCATTGCTTCATCCATCTTCTTAGCTAATGTATCAATATCTCCCACAGGGACGAGGTTGTGTGTTGGTAGCAACTCACTTGGACCCGATGGGCAGTCTGTACTGATAACAGGTGTCCCTAAAGCCAGTGATTCAGCAATAACCCGTCCAAATCCCTCAAAGACTGATGACAAAACCATAAACTGTGCTTTTTGGATATAAGGATATGGATTTTTTTGAAAACCTAAAAAATGTACACGGTTATCCAAACCTAAAGAAGTAACCAGCTCTTTCATTGACGCCAGCAATACACCTTCACCCAATAATAGAAGTGGCAATGTTTTCCGAGTCTTTGCATAACTTCTAATCAATACTTCATGAGCTTTTTGAGTCTTAAAACTACCAACGTGAATAATGTAACTGCCAAACTCTGGCTCAAACTCTGATGCCAATTGCACGATCTGTCTTTGGTCAATCGGGTTGTATATTGTCGTTGTATTCATCACACCCAATGTAGCTTGAAAGTCTTTTTCGACTCCTTTACTAATACATATACAAGGATGCCGAGAATATATATTGCTTAATCTTTTATCATTTGCTTTTTTGCCTTGGCTTCTAAACAATTCAATTTTTTTAGAAATAGTATTTCTAATTACGTGTGCGATATTGGGCAGACTACTATGGCGCAAGACCATATCGGCTTTATCTAAATTCGCTAGCGTCAATATTGGAGTACCAATCTCTTTGAGCACGTATCTGTCTAATACTTTTGCAAAATACCAGTACCTAAGACTTTTAGTAGGTATAGAGTTATAATCATTTAGGTCTAGTTGATGATAAGTAATATCATCATTGAGCTCATAAGCTACTTTAGATTTGAAGCGTAAAATATGGACATCATAACCTAACTCGTGAAAACCTTGTCCCAGCGTCAAGACCGAACGCTCTGCACCGCCACCTTGCAAGCAGTTAATAACCAATAGCACTTTTTCTTTACTATTCGAATTTTCTTTTTTTTCTGTAATATTATCAATCATTTATTAAGTATTCTTAAAAATAAATATTTAGGCTTAGAGATGTAGCGGCCCAACTGTTTTGCCAGCTAAAGATTTTGGGTAAATTCTACGTATTTTTCTGCTATTTTGGCTGGTAGCAGCGCTTCATCGAATGGCGCACGAAACGCTTGCGGATTACTCATCGCTTGCTGCATTTTTGCGGCAATGGCATCAACATCGCCCATCGGCATTAAGTTACGTTCTGGTAGTAATTCACTTGGGCCTGATGGACAGTTGGTACTGATAACAGGAGTACCTAGCACAAGAGCTTCGGCAATAACTAAAGCAAAACCCTCCCAGTCAGAGGTCAGTATCTTAAACTGTGCATTTTTAATATAAGGGAAGGGATTATCACGAAATCCTAAAAATATTACTTTGTCTTCTAGGCTTAACTCTGTTACCAGTCGCTCTGTTTCACCTTTATGCTTACCTTGACCCAAGAGCAGTAAAGGCATAGATTGATCTGTTTTTGCATAAGCATTTACCAATACATCATGACGCTTGGCATCTTTGAAACTACCGACATGGATAATATAGTTTTGGTAGTCAGGGACAAAAGCATCGGCTTGTTGTTGAATACTGTTTTTATCTATTGGATTATGAATGGCAGTGGTTGGCGTAATATGACCAAAGCTCTTAACAAAATCTTTTTGAGCGCCTTCACTGACGCACACACAAGGATGCTTGGCATATATATCTATCATTCTTTGCTTTAACTGCTCAGCGTCGTGATTTTTATTAAACTTATAGAGTAGTGATACTGTGTTATGAATAATATAAGTGATATTAGGCAGTTTACTATTACTTAGAATACTATCGGCACGATCTAAGTTGGACAGTATGATATCAGGCTGACCGATATTTTTCGACACGTATTTATCAACAGCACGTGCAAAAATCTGGTCACGTCTTTGTGCCCCTGGTATAAGTTTATACGGCTTAAACTTAAGTACATGGTAGTTAAAATTCGGACTTAAGTCATACTGTACTAACGGCTTAAATCTTAGAATATGTACTTCATAGCCCAATTCATAAAACCCTTGCCCCAATGTTAATACGACACGTTCCGCACCACCGCCCTGTAGACAATTAATAACGAGTAACACTGTTTTTTTATGCTGCTTCATACACGATAACCTATGGAGTAATTTTTCATTTTCTTAGAAAGGCTTATCATTGCTTCATTAAAAAACTAGCGTTTAAATAGCTTCGAAAAAAATGTTTTAGAAGCGTGTGGACGAGTCACCTTATTACCGGTATAACCTTCTTGAGATTTTTTAGGAAAATGACCGAAAGGTTCCACCCTATAACTGTCTAAATCGTATCCAGCAGCAAGTGCTTCGTTATAATATTCATCAAAAACCTCAGATAAATCCTGCCTCGGGTGCGACATTATTTCACCGTCAAACCAGTGCTCGATACCTTCTTCACTGACTCTAGGTAATGAATATTTATGACTGAACTGCGTACCCATATCTGAATAATGCAAAATCCTAATATCTTCTAACGCTAAGTTTTCGCCATCTATACAGTTGTAACTATCCTGATAAGGCTCAATGAGCTGATTATTATCTTTGAATACAGCCATCATTTCTTTATGGCTTTTGGGATCTTTCCTGAGTTTTTTAATTGGTAGGACAATGTTTTTTGCCGCCTTGCAATCCCATACGCATGTACACAATCGGGTCATATCCGCATTAGTCTTAGCAGCTACAACAGACTGTCCTTCAATAGGATGGTGCCACAGCTTTGCCAAATCATCTAAAATAATGACATCAGCGTCCATGTAGATGGCACGACCAGAGTATTGACAGTACTCTGGAATTGCCCAGCGAAAACCTGAAAAAGGCGTTGACCATTTAGTGGTATTCCAACCCTCTCCAGTCTCAGGATTAGAATACCAATAGCTATTAGGATCACGTGACAGCTGCATCCATACTATCTCAACGGGTACACTGGTATGTTTATGAATACTATAATCTAATACCATCATCTGCTCTAGATCACAGTTATTTGGGTCACAACCAACAAAGACTTTAATAGTATCTTCTGTATTCATAATTTTATCCGTTCACTGATTAATATTTATCTTTGCTAATACAATGCATAATACTCAAATATATAATGGGACCTATTCTTTCCAGTACTTTTCGATCCACCCTACTGGCAAGATAAAATGACGCAAGTGACGTAGCGGTCTTTTTAGATTTTTGGGCTCAGTTAATCTTTTTAAGTGATCTTTGGCATTGTTAGCAGCATTTTTATTATATCTACCTTCGATCGCATGTGTAGGATATAAATCACCAGGGAAAATAACGATGCGAGCACCTTTAGGAATCTTTGGCTCTTTGATGTAGTTAAGTGGGAACGGTTGACGACATTTGCGTCTAAAGTGCGCAACCCATGCTTTTGGAAACAGCTTGACACCGCCTGGCGCATTACGCGTCACAAAGCGCTGCTCAAAACGATATTTGTCCGCGATGCCTTGTGGATCAGCTTTGAATTTTTCTTGTAGCGAGACAAGCGACCCTACCTGAAAGCGGAAGCAAGACGTCTGGCCGAGGCGCTCTAGCGGGTTACTTGGGTTATAAGATAAAATAACATCGTCCGGCTCGCCGTATTCAAAGAAAGGATCGAGGCTATCTACTATAATCACATCCAAATCTACAAATAATACTGTCCCTGTCAAATCACCTAACTTCTCACCCCATAAACGTGATTTTGGCCACTTGCCAAGTGTGTTGGTTGGCATGGTGACATCTAGTGGTGGCAATGCTTGACATTCGATTTCTGGACGTACATCGGTGGTATCATCGGTAAAACAGACAAAACGAAACGGTGGCGTAATATTGCGAGATACCATGCCATACAGTTTATTGGCGTAATCAGCCCCGTACTTTGTACCCCATTTAATACAAATAATTTGTTTGATATTTTTATTATCTGCTGTACTAGAATCTATTGGCATGGATTGCTCACTTTAATCTTAAGAATAAATATGATGGCTATAGTAGCATAAAAAAAAGACTGAACAATTATGTTCAGCCTTTTTGGTCTTTAAACTAACGACTTTATTAGTCAATAAAGCTTAACCAATCCATATATTTCTCATTACGACCATGAACCACATCAAAGTATAGGGTTTGGAGTTTCTCAGTCAATGGTCCGCGGCCGCCATTCCCGATAGTACGATCATCGTATTCGCGGATAGGTGTCACTTCAGCAGCGGTGCCTGTCATAAAGATCTCGTCTGCTAAGTAGAACTCATCACGAGTGATACGGCGCTCAACAACTTTGATGTCTAGATCAGCCGCGAACTGAAGGATAGTACGGCGAGTAATACCATCAAGCGCGCCGCCGCCCAGATCTGGCGTATGTAGCACACCGTCTTTGACCAAAAACAAGTTTTCGCCTGCGCCTTGGCAGACATAACCTTGTGGATCCATTAGGATGGCTTCGTCATAGCCATTGCGGGTGACTTCTTGATTGGCCATGATAGAGACAGGATAGTTGCTCGAGGCTTTGGCTTTACACATGGTCACATTGGTCATGTGGTGGGTAAATGATGAGGTTTTGACACGGATACCGTTTTTGATGCCTTCTTCACCAAGATAGGCGCCCCAGTGCCATGCTGCGACCATGGCATTGATACTGTTATCACGTGATGATAAGCCAAGCTTTTCTGCACCTACCCAAATAAGCGGACGAATATAGGCTTCTGCTAAGTTATTTTGCTTGACCACATCTTTATGTGCTTGCTCTAGCGTGGCTGCATCAAACGGCACGTCCATTTGAAAGATTTTTGCCGAACCAAGGAGACGTTCGGTGTGTTCCTTTAGGCGAAAAATAGCGGTGCGGTTGTCAGCTGTTTGGTAAGCGCGTACGCCTTCAAACACAGCCATGCCATAATGCAAGCTATGGGTAAGCACATGAACGTTGGCATCTGGTTGTTCAATTATTGTGCCATTCATCCAAAGCTTACCATCTTGTGTTGCCATATTCATTTTATAGTCCTTATGCTAGCGCTAACGTCTAACTTTTTTTAGGTAGGTTTTATTTAATAGTATTGATCAACATCGTGTGATAATACTGCAGCGTTCATTTTTATTGCTCAAATACCGCTTCATTATGACGAACACTTGACTGTATTATAATGATGTGTGACCGATTATATCACTGGCCGTATTGGCAAATGAAATCTTTTGGTTTGAGACCCTATAGTTTTTAATTACGGTTTTTAATTATCATAAGGCCTTACAGTTTAAGCGCCTCTTTGGTTATCAGCAAGGCCTTAATAAAAACAAATCTCATAATTATTCTTTGACAGATTTTACGCCCATTAGATGCTGCCATTGCGCTTGTACCAGTGCGCGTGTCTCTTGCCAAAGCGACTCATCGACCAATAATGATTGCTCTGATAGTGCCAGTTGATGAGTCGCAGCACGTATTCTAAGATAAGCATCTGTTAATGCCTGACAAACTTGCTCCTCCCAAATACCAAGTGAAGCAACTTCTTCAAAAATACGGACATTATCACTCCATTTGGTCAAGCTTGGATGCTCATGTGAATAGGCCAATACCGCAAACTGCGCTAAGAATTCAATATCGACAATGCCGCCTGCATCTTGTTTGAGTTGAAACTTGCCCGCTTGCTGTTGCCACTGGCTGGTGCCTAAGTGCTTCTGCATTTTGATACGCATACTGGTGACCTCAGAGCGTACTTGCTCTAACGTCCGCGGCAGCGCCAGCACATCTCGGCGAATATCACAAAAGCGCGCAGTCACTCGTCTGTCACCACAAATCGCCCGAGCGCGCACCAGTGCTTGATGCTCCCATGACCACGCTTTGTCCATTTGATAGGTTTCAAAGGCATGACAGGACACGACCATCATGCCAGCGTTGCCCGACGGACGCAGACGCATGTCAATCTCATATGCCCTACCATCTCGCGTTTGGGTATTGAGATAATTCATCAGCTTTTGTACAAGACGTGCGGCAAACTTCATGCCACTCACTGACTTTTCACCAGTGGTCAAGCCCTGCTCTTTTATCTTATGTAAGAATACCAAATCCAAGTCGGAAGAATACGAGAGCTCTAAACCACCCAGTTTACCGTAGCCAATGATCGCAAAACCACAGTCAGCCTCAGTGACTGGATCGCCATCTTGACCGATAGGATAGCCATAACGGTTAACAATCTCTGCAAACGCACGCTCTAGTGCGGCTTCTAGTACCACTTCAGCAATATAAGTCAGTGAGTCTGAGACTTTCATGATTGGACGCTCAGCCAACACATCGCTGGCAGCCACAGCCAACACTTGGTTTTTCTTGAACAGTCGCAGCACACTCAGTAGCTCTTCTTCGTCATTGGGTTCGACACGCAATAGCTGTTGGCGCAAGATGTCACGCAGCTCAGGCTTATCTGGCAGGTGGCGATAGTGTTGCTGTAAAAAGGTGTCTAACAATACAGGATACTGTGCCAACTCTTTTGCAATCCACGGGCTTGCCGAGAGCATCGGAATCAGCTCAATCGTTGCATTGGGGTTTTCTGCAATCATGACCAAGTAGATTGAACGTCGGCAAATGGCTTCAAGCAATGCAATCAATCGCGGTAAGGCAGCATTGGCAAGTTTTTGCTGCTCTTGATGGGCTAATAGCGCGTGGACAATGACAGGATACGCATCATCTAAGCGCTCTCGGGCCTCCTCGCTGAGGTTGGCAACCATCTTTGATTGCCAAAAATTCTGCAATAACTCGCGATTTTCTTTTGTTAGTACCTCATTTAAGCGCGCAATTTGCGCTTCTAAATGATCAGGCTCTAGATCGGTATCATCATTGTCAGGTACTTGACGCTCTGTCACCATACGCTCAAATGGCACATTAACATTGTCTCGATGAGCATTTAATTGGGTCAGTAATGCCTGCCAATCATTAAACCCAAGCGTCACTGCAAGATTATGCTGCCAATAAGCATCATGCGGCAGTCTTTGGGTTTGCTGATCGTTAATGGCTTGAATCGCATGTTCAAGTCGACGCAAAAACCGATACGCGGCTTGTAAGTTATCGTAGGTAATCTGCTCTAGATATCCAAGCTCACGCAACACTTGCATCGCCTCCAAACAAGGCTTTACCTGTAGCTGAGGATGCCGACCACCGTAGATCAGCTGAAATGCTTGTACAATAAACTCAATATCTCTGATACCACCCGCGCCAAGCTTAATATTGTCTAGATCTTCACGCTGTGCAACTTGATTTTGAATGAGCGACTTCATCTCCCTGAGTGCTGAAAACGCGCTGTAATCCACATAATAGCGAAAGACAAATGGTTTGATTAGCGCCTGAATCGCATCATAAAATGGCTGATCTATCTGCCCAACGACTCGTGCTTTTAGCCAAGCAAAACGCTCCCACGCGCGTCCATGCAATGCAAAATATTTCTGTAACGCTGAGAGATGGATGGCCAAATCACTGCCATCACCCCATGGACGCAAGCGCATATCAACCCGAAAGACAAAGCCGTCAGCCGTTTTATTATCAAGCAGCTTAATAATCCCTTGACCCAGACGAGTCATAAAACGTTTATTGTCTATGCTACGCGTGCCCTTTGCCTTGTCACCATTGGTTTCGCCGCGCGCTTGATGTACAAATATTAGGTCAATATCGCTCGATAAATTCAGTTCCTGAGCACCAAGCTTACCCATGGCCATGATGGCCATATCATCGATCTGCACATTGCCTTGTTCATTGATAAAGGTTGGCTCACCGTATTTAGCAATCAAATGCTGATAGGTATAGTCCTTGGCAAAGGAGATACAACCGCCTGCAAACTCTGATAGCTCATCAGTCAATTGCTCAAGACTAATCATCTGCAAGGCATCTTGCCAAATCCAGCGCATCATTAACAACTTACGCAAATTACGTAAGCCACTCATGACTTTCGTTTCATCGGCGAGTTGATAGTTTTCATCTAGCGTATAATCTTGTATCAGATCATCGATTTGCTGACGAGTCAGCGTACTGTTCAGGGGGTAGCTACGCAAAAATGTTTGGCAGGAAACCGTTCGGCTCTCCCAAATTTGATAAGCAAACTCACTGGCTGTTTGCAGTACTTGCAGTTGCTCTGCTGTCGGCTGATAATCTGTACCACTGTTCATACGTGAGGGCATAGCAGGTAACATAGTGACAAAAACTCCTTACATAGAATGGTAAGACTACGTGAACCCAACTCATAAGTTTATTGTTTTTTCTTACGAGACAGTCACAGCATCAGATGAACATACTCAATATATCATTACAAAACATAAAGCCCTGTTTAGTAACAGTGACTCTATTTGCTTTGAGTCGCTTTATGGTAGCATAAACGTCTTTAATCGAAATGCTTTGAGACAGCTTCATTGCAGCGCACCTTTATACTCAATAAAAATAGCGTTTTGACTCAATGGTATTAAGAAATATTAGGGCGTGTTGAACATTCGACCATGGCACTGACAGCGACTATTTTTTAGGCGATTCGATGTTAAAAATAATAAGTTTAGTCACTCTAAGCGCTTATTTTTAACGATGAAGCGGCAAAAAAGAGTCCTGTCCCCTGCTTTTATCGTTGGGGCTGATGCTAAAATTGCCCCATACTGCGTTACAAATCTCGCTAAGGCATCTGCATTATCTTCGCTTTGTGCCTTGTCTGGAACAATTTTAGCGATCAGCAGTGCCTATTTGCGAATGTTCAACACGCCCTAAAACTCGACTATAAATCGATTAGATTACTTTACACAAAACATTTATAGCCTTTCAATAATATTGTCTCACCCTTATAACACTCTTCAAACGCTTATTTATAATATGTGATACTGTCCCTATGACTACTACCCCGCTACTACTCATTACCGCTGATCCTAGTCACCCATTAGCGCATTTAGCATTACGTTATGCGCGCGCGTATCTTAAGAGCGCATCAGCTGATCATAATATCGACAGTCACGCAGACGATATCGTCAATAAAGAAGGCATCGACAATCCTATCACCAAACGGCCATTGCTCAATGTCTTTTTTTATGGGGATTCGGCGCATCTGGCGAATCGGCTACGCTGGCAGTCCGCTGATCAAATGAATTTGACCAAAGAATGGCAAATATTGGCTGAACAATATCAGTTGCCACTGCCTGTTTGTGTTAGCACAGCTCTTAGCCGCGGTGTGAGTGACACAGACAACAGTACCCGCCATCAGCTTGATGGTGACAATCTGGCGACAGGATTTACGTTGGTGGGACTCAGTGAGCTCGCTCTGATGATGCAGGATGGCTGCCGCTTAATACAGTTTTGATAGCGTACCCATTACGACATTAGCCTGCGATAAATATATTTAGGAATACATGATGAGATTATTAATCCAGCTGCATACACCCACCGAAGCAGCAAGCTATGAAGGCTGCGCTCTGGCACTGACATTAGCGACATTCGGTCATGAAGTGCAGCTGTACTTGGATGCACCTGTTTTTGGCTTATTGATGCAGCCTGAATCACGTTTGCACGGTATGATTCAGTCGCTTGATCTTTACGACATGCCAGCGGCTTGGCTACCTGATGATGTCTTTAGTGGTTGGGTGATTGGGATGATGCCAGTAGATCTGACTTCGCAGCTCATGCTGGTGCCAGAAATGATCCGCTCGCAAGATTTTGAGCAGATTTTAACTTTTTAATTGGCAATATAATCAAACTTATAAAATAATAAAGTACACACTTGGACACTGTTATGGCAACTTTATATCAATTACACAGCACGATGAATACCCTCAGGCGCAGTGCTGAAGAGATGTCTCGCACTTGGCGCACTGGCGACAGTATTATCTTACTTGGTACCACAGCCGCTTTTATTGACTGGCTCAATGCTTATTTGAATGATAGTGAAATAGATGGTATTGCAGGTATTTATGCATTAGCGGATGATATATCGCAGCTGACAGTTAACACTGCTGGCAAGATAAATTTAGAGAGCAAATTGACTGATATTTTAACGGATGAAGAATGGATTAGCCTATCTCAGGATAGTCAGTTTGATAAAGTGGTGACGATTGCCTTATGACGACTCATACCTCTACGACAACTCATACTGCCACAGCATCGACCGATATTGCATTAGATCAAGATGGGCATTTGTGTGACCATACGATTTGGACACCTGATATCGCACAACAGCTAGCAGACACGCTAGATGTCAGCCTAACGAGTGAGCACTTACAAATCTTGCAGCAAGTGCGCGCGTTTTTTGTCAAATTTAATCATGCGCCAGCGACTCGCCCATTGATTAAATGGCTACAGAAAACTTTGCCTGAGCACGATATTAGCAATCAAAAACTACAACAGCTATTTAATACAGGATTGGTTGCGCGCCATGTCAATCGCTTAGCTGGGCTACCCAAGCCGCCCAACTGCCTATAAAAGTGTCTTTTTTAACTGTAGCTATTTACCAAGTGAGCACTAATGAATGAGTCATATCATCGACTCATTTGGTACATCGCTACTTTGGACCGCTATTTCGGATCGTAGACTGTCAGCGTTTCATAACCGACACTTCGTCCTTCATCACCCAAGAATCCTTGCTGTCGCCATATTTCATACAAGCATATGGCGACACTATTGGATAAATTGAGACTACGCGAATCAGCCAACATTGGTAATCTCAACCAATTATCAGCACCGATATCTTCCCGTATATCATCTGCCAGTCCTGCTGTCTCTGAACCAAATACTAACGCGATATTGGGCATGGTTTTATTGTCAGGTTTTTCACTGCCTGCTTGCCCGCCAAAATCATAATCATAGAATGGTTTGCTCAGTTTGGTGGTCAATGCGGTGACAATATGGCAGTCGGCGGCTTGCAAGGCTTGCCTCGCTGCAGCCCAATCTTCGTGCACCTGCAAATGCGCGTATTCATGATAATCAAGGCCTGCGCGGCGTAGTTTTTTGTCATCAAGCTCAAACCCCAGCGGCCTTACCAAATGCAGCTGCGCGCCGCTGTTGGCACACAGTCGAATGATATTGCCAGTATTACTCGGCATTTTTGGGGCGACCAACACGATATGAATGGTCATATTTGTTTACTCCACAACTAGTCGATGCTCTGTTATTTAAATTTATGAGCGATAGGTAATTAAAAGTTACAGTTTACTGCCAATAATTACATTTTGATACTTTGCAGGGTTTTTAACTTTCACTATGATGTCTGTAATGGATAGCGAGATAGCATTTATGTATGACTGTCTCATCCAATACCCCTTCAGTGAAGCTTGAACAGGATACTTAGCGTCACTGTTGTTATTTATAACCATTCATTTATCTTTGAGGATACTATTATGAAAAAAGTAATCATCGCATCTTTAGCTGCTATGTTTGTTCTAACTGGTTGCAACACGTTTAAAGGCCTTGGCCAAGACGTATCAAGCGCCGGAAATGCTGTAACTGGCAGCGCACAAGACGTACAAGATAAAATCTAAGGTCTGCTTTTTTTAGATTTTTTGAGGGACTTACTATTTTGTAAGTCCTTTTTTTTGGTCACGAATTCTTTATTCTAAGTAGTTACTGCACATACACTTTATCAGATGCTACAAAAAAGCACGCAGTATTTGATTGAGATAACGCTGACCTAACAATGTTGGTTGTAACTGAGTTTTACTATCTATCAGTAGCCCTTGCTTAATCAACTTGTCTACTTGTGTGGTAACGCTTTCAAGCTTAAGCCCTGTTCTCTGCTCAAACAACGCCCAAGCGACACCGCCATGTAAGCGCAGTACATTTAACATAAACTCGCTAACCAGCTCATCTGTATCGATTGCTTGCCAACCAACCATTTTTGGTACGTTTTGAGTGCTCTTGGATGTTTCTGTCTCTATATCTCCTACATAATCTTTTGGCAAACGTGATTTGCTAAAACGATAGATGCCAGATTCTGCTAACAAATCGTTTTCTGATTTATCACTTTCCTTTGACAGCTTATTATCCCTGTCTGCGTGACAATCAATCGTCACTTTACCATGTGCACCAGCACCTATTGCTAGATAGTCGCCAAACTGCCAATAGTTGATATTGTGACGGCAAGGCTTATCTGACTCGCCCGCCCACGCAGACACCTCATAATTGCTGTACCCCAGTTGCTGCAACAGCGCTTGCCCCGCTTGTTCGATATCTGCCAAGTTGTCTTCATCGGGTAAAATAGGCTGACTACGATAAAACACCGTGTTGGGCTCAATCGTTAATTGATACCAAGAGATATGCGTTGCGCCAGCATCGTGCGCCATTTGAATATCATTTAATGCTTCGTTCATGGTTTGCTGCGGCAGACCATGCATAAGATCGACATTGACTCGCGTAAACCCAGCAGCCTTAGCAGCGCGTATCGCTGATAACGCTTGTACAGGATCATGGATACGTCCAAGCACTTTGAGCTTATCAGCGTCAAAACTCTGCACACCGATAGACAATCGATTGATACCAACCTCTAGATACTGAGTAAATGGTGCATGCTCGAGTGTCCCTGGATTGGCCTCCATCGTAATCTCAATGTCCTCTGCAAATTCAAAACATGACCGCAAACCAGAGAACAGTCGCTGATACTGAGCAATTGGCAATAGTGATGGTGTGCCACCGCCAATAAATATTGAGCTGATTTTACGCCCTTGCGCCAATAACTGTTGCATATTCGCATCCAAAAGGAGCGCATCGACATAATCATCATACATAGACAACTGACTGTCTATAGGCAGCTCATGCGAGTTGAAGTCGCAGTAAGGACATTTTTTCACACACCACGGAATATGGATATAGAGCGACAGTGGAATGCTCGTCACCTCTACAACGCTAGTCTCTGTCATCTTTTCTGTGAGTTGTAACGTATCAAGGTTATTTGGCGAGCTATCAGCATTCATTTTGGACATAAATAAACTTATTGTGTAATGGGCAATAATGATCAGTATCGAAAGTATCGCTAGGATAACGGCTAGATGATATAAAGAAAAGCCTAACTGACATAAAACTATTAACAAAGCCACGCACAAATCCCTTATTCACCATGGTAACTTGCAGGCAGTATATAAAAAGACTATTAACAGTACAGCATCCAAAGCGCAGCGCTGTATTCAGAATATAGTCAATATTTTCCTTGCGTGCTGTGCCTATGCTGCTCGATGCTGCGAAAAATTTATCCCAGTCACACTGTATCGTTTTTATACTGAATTCACTATATAACCGTTACATTTGCGGCGCGCTTGAAATCTGCTTAATAAAAAACCACCCTGATAATATTAAATTTAAACATGAAGCAAAGGATAAGACATATGGCTTATTGGCTAATGAAATCAAACCCAAAGTTTTTTGGTATTCACGATTTACAACGGCTCGGTACAGATAGCTGGGATGGTGTCCGTAACTACCGCGCTCGCAACTTTATGTGCGACGACATGAAGGTTGGTGATCAGGTATTCTTTTATCATTCTAGCGCAAGACCCTCTGGTGTGGCTGGTATTATGACGGTCAGTCAAGCAGGTTACCCTGACCCCACTCAGTTTCATCCTGAGCATCGCTATTACGATCCTATTGCAACTGAAGAAGAACCACGCTGGTATATGGTGGATCTCACTTTTGAGCAAGCTTTTACAGAGGTGTTGCCGTTATCAGCGCTGAAATTTTTGCCTGCGCTCGAGGACTCATTACTGCTGAGAAAGGGCTGCGAGCAATTAACGGTCATTCCATTAGAGCCCAAACACTGGCACGCGATTATGAACATGGCCGAGACACTCGAACTCCTGCCAGAACACACCGATTAGCTCGACCCTCTATCTACTGATTATCAATACCAAGGTAAAACAAACCTAAGATGAATATTTATATAGCGCTTCTAAATCGTTGACATCATAGTCTGGCTTCTTTACCATCTTATGTGTATATGACCTGTCAATCTACTGCTTGGATTGACGGGTTATTTTTATTTTAGTGCCTTCACTTTTATTTTCTGACTCCGTCTGTATAAGCTTGCTCATATTATTTATCGGAGTATCATCGTCGGCACCACTCTTCTCATACTGTGTCAATATTGAATTGACGACGGTATTTGCTTATTCATCGTTACTACTTTCATAACAATTACCGCAAAGAATAAAAAGTTGCTTACCATGGTTTTCCCATTATCTTTCAGAGACTTTAAAAGCTACAGTTTACGCTTAGGGGTACTCGCCCTACCTATCTTGATTACTCAGTTTTGCCAAGCAGCGCTTGGGGTTGTCGATGCCATTATGGCAGGCCAAGTATCTGCGCTTGACTTGGCAGCTGTGGCAGTTGGATCTGGCATTTGGCTACCGCTGTTTTTGTTAGCAACAGGTGTGTTGATTGCCACTACCCCTCTCATTGGTGAGGCTGTCGGTCAAGATCAGCATCACCATGTTCCTCATATTACTCAGCAGTCTTTGTGGACAGCAGGCGCTCTTGGCCTTATTGGTTTTATTGTTGTCAATTTGGCACCCAATGTCCTTGGCATCATGGGTGTGCCTGAGAATATTCAGCCTATAGCAACACAATATTTGCATGGTGTGTCTTTTGGTTTCCCTGCATTAGCTGTCTATGCTGTGTTACGCAGTTATTGCGAAGCGCTTG
Source organism: Psychrobacter pacificensis (assembly GCF_018336615.1). Taxonomy (NCBI): domain Bacteria; kingdom Pseudomonadati; phylum Pseudomonadota; class Gammaproteobacteria; order Moraxellales; family Moraxellaceae; genus Psychrobacter; species Psychrobacter pacificensis. The sequence goes on from NZ_CP048752.1 coordinate 1,751,667, forward strand.
GTCGACCTGAGCCAGTGACGGTTATTAGCATTGTCGGTCTACTCGCAGATATTCCTCTGAACTATATTTTTATCCATGGTTTATTTGGCATGCCCGAGATGGGCGGCGCAGGCTGCGGTGTGGCAACAGCACTGGTATTGTGGATAAATGTGTTGTTACTGGCGGCTTATACCAGCGTCAGCAAGCGGCGGGAATTTGCCAGCACTCGCTTTTTTTATGGATTTGCGAGTCCAAATCGCACACAGATCAAAAAACTTCTAAAATTGGGGATTCCTATTGGTGTCTCTATCTTTTTTGAGGCAAGTTTATTTAGTTTGGGCGCTCTTGTTATCAGTCCGCTCGGAGAGCTTGCAACAGCCTCACACCAAGTAGCGTTATCAGTGACGTCACAGCTGTTTATGATACCGATATCTGTTGCGATGGCACTCACGATTATGGTCTCAAATCGTTATGGTCAAAAAAACCTCTTAGCCTTACGTCAAGTACAAGCAACTGGACTTGTCTGGACCGTATTGATCGCTTTGACTTGTATGCTTGGTATATGGCTATTTAGACCAGAGTTGGCAGCAGCATTTACCGATAATCCAGCGGTCAGAACGGAGTCGATGCATTTGCTCATCTTTGCCCTTGCCTATCAGTTATTTGATGGCTGGCAAGTCAATATCGCGGGTATATTACGCGGCATGCAAGACACCACTATACCGATGTGGGTCACGCTTTTTTGCTATTGGTTAGTGGCGCTACCACTGGGTATCTATTTAGTGCGTTTCACTGATGTTGGCGCTCAAGGCTTTTGGATGGCATTAATCACTGGCCTATTCTTATCTTCTATTCTATTGACCCTTCGTTTGCGCTATCAGCAAAGACGTTTAACAGCGCTGTGGGGTTGAAACTGATTGATTAAAACGTCACACCTCATAACCATTGCTAGCGATATATGGTCACATAGACTATGATAAATCGTAGATGATTTCTTGCTAAAAAGATGGCTTACGTCAAAATATGTAAAAAATCTCAGTTAACAACTGTACATTGATTGCTCATTACTCTGAATCTAGGTATCATTAGCAACTAATTAGACAATATTTAGTTACACTATTTTCGAATTTAGTACAAGGTCAGATAAAAACTATGGATATTGAAAAAATACGTACCCTCATCGCCCTTATGGAAGAAAGTGAACTGGTTAATTTAGAAATCAGTTCAGACGATGAGCATATTAGCTTGACTCGTCACTATGATGCGCCTGCACCAGCCATGATGGCCGCACCAACTGCTAGCGCAGCGCCTATTGCTGCTGAAGGAAAACCTGCGGAAAAAGCGGGTAGCGTCGAAAACTCGCCAATGGTTGGTGTTTTCTATTCAGCGCCAAGTCCTAACGACCCACCATTTGTAAAAGTTGGTCAAAAAGTTCAAGCGGGTGATACTCTAGGTATTATCGAAGCGATGAAAATTATGAACCCTCTTGAAGCGACTCAAAGCGGTATTGTTGACGAAATCTTGGTAGATAATTCTGAAGTCGTACAGTTCGGCCAACCTGTCATACGTTATAAAGCGTAACGATATTTGCCATACTTTATTTCATTATGGCTGGTTTTTGATATAGGTATCGCATCAAAGTCAAATAACAGGATGCTAGATATCAAAACTTGGTCAATAACTGATGCTTCGACAAGGATGAACCCATGATAAAAAAATTGCTCATTGCCAATAGAGGTGAGATTGCCCTGCGTATCGTTCGAGCTTGTAAAGCGCTAGGTATCGAAACGGTAGGCGTCTACTCTACTGCTGATGCCAACTTGATGCACCTGCGCTTTGTTGATGAGGCAATTTGTATTGGTAAGCCTAATGCCAATCAAAGTTATCTTGATATCAATACCATCTTAACGGCGGCTGAAATCACTGGCGCGGATGCTATTCATCCCGGTTATGGTTTTTTGTCTGAAAATGCTGAGTTCGCTGAACGCGTAGAAGAAGCAGGATTGACCTTCGTTGGTCCTAACGCTGACCATATTCGCTTGATGGGTAATAAAGTCTCTGCGATCAACGCCATGAAAAAAGCGGGCGTACCAACTGTACCTGGTTCTGTGGGTACCGTTACGCTACATAATGCTGAAGAACAAGCGCGCAATATCGGTTTTCCGCTGTTGATTAAAGCGGCTTCTGGCGGCGGTGGACGCGGTATGCGTGTGGTTGAACGTTTTGATGAGCTGGTCGGTCAAGTCCAAGCGGCGAAGCAAGAAGCTGAGCTTTGGTTCGGTGATGATACTGTCTATATGGAGCGCTATCTTCAAAACCCGCGCCACGTAGAGGTACAGGTACTGGGTGATGGTAATGGTAATGCTATCCATCTGTATGACCGCGATTGCTCATTGCAGCGTCGTCATCAAAAGGTACTAGAAGAAGCGCCTGCGCCAGATATCCCAGATGATGTCCGCGAACCTATCTTGAAGGCCTGTGTGAAAGCCTGTGAGCTTGTGAAATACCGCGGCGCTGGTACGTTTGAGTTTTTGTTTGAGAATAATGAATTTTTCTTTATTGAGATGAATACGCGCGTACAGGTTGAACATCCAGTAACCGAGATGATTACTGGTATCGATGTCGTCGTTGAACAGCTAAAAATTGCAGCCGGCTATGGTTTATCTTATCGTCAAAGTGAGATTGAAATCCAAGGCCACGCGATTGAGTGCCGTATTAATGCTGAAGATCCAGCAACTTTTGTTCCTTGCCCTGGTACTGTCAATCAACTGTTTGCGCCAAGTGGCGCAGGTGTTCGATTCGATTCACATCTATACCCTGGCTATGAGATACCGACTTACTATGATTCACTCATTGGTAAGCTTATCTGCCATGGTCAAACTCGTCAGCAAGCGGTTGCTAAAACCTTACATGCATTAGATGAATTGATCATTGAAGGCATCAAAACCAATATACCGCTACACCGTGATGTGATTTTGTCAGATGATAATTTTGCCAAGGAAGCGCAAAACATTCATTATCTCGAAAGAGAGCTTCTAAACACAGACAAAGCCGAGAAAGAGGCATAGATCAAAACAGCGCTAAGCTGTAGTTTGCTTACTCGTACTGACTGGGACAGTAGTCATTTCCCATAAAAATCAATTTCCACAAAAAAAGCCGCTATCGATATAGCGGCTTTTTTATGCTTAGTAGATGTCGAATAACTCGTGCAATATGATACAAGCCACTTATTATGGCAATACTCTATTAAAAGTCATAAAGCACTCTGTACCGTCAGGATCAGCACACCACTGCATCTGATTGCCATCATGGTATAAAAACGCAATCAACGCTTCGTCACTTTGATCCACTTGGTTGCCTGAGCAGTCTACTTCGTTATTATCATAAATCGTCTTGATAGCGATGACGGGCAGGCCTTCTTCGCGGTGTGTGACTAGATAGCGACCGTATGTCCACTCTTTGCCACTGACCGCCCACATCTCATTGTCCGCGCCAAAATTATATAGCTCACGGCATTGGTTTGACTTATTTACGGATGCCATTAAGTTTTTGCGGCTTGTTGGGTCAGCGTTCACGATGCGCGCTTCACTTTGAGTGATTATGCCACCGTCCATATCAGCTACCACCTTAGGCTCTGAACTGTTTTTTTGCAGACTATTCGATGATGCCGCTTGCTGAGCTTTCGCGTCTTTGGTCATGGTGATAGAACTGTTTAAATCTATCTCCCACTGTCCTGTAATGGCTGGACTAATATGCGTAGTGATTGTCGGCTCAGTAACTGTCTCACCATTCACTGGCAATGAAGCCAGAATAGATGCCAATGTAAATGAAGCAAATGATATAGGTTCCATGATTAACCTTTTATTTATAATATTTTATATACATTAGCGTAAGTCGTAGACACCAAAAACACAAGTAACATTATGCTATTGGGCAAAATACCTTAATCCAAACGATAAGCAAAACCTTAGTCAGTAGTGACGTTGAAGTAAGATAATGCCCGATAATCTAGTCGCTTTCTACTCATAAAAAAATGACACCGTAGCTTTGCTTGTTGAGTACAAAGAGCTACGGTGTTATATATTTATGAAATCAAGACCAGTAAAGTATTACGATATAGTTATCTAATACTAAGCAGCTGCTACACTCAATGCTTGAGCAAAGGCTGATAACGCCCCTTTTAGCATGGCTGAGACCGTGCTACTACATGTACCGATGCCAGAGTACACTTCGCCATCTACATTCAGCTGAATATAAGCGGCGGCATTTGCATTCGTTTTATTATCACTATTGGTATCATCATCGATACCGTTACCACTATTATGATGCGGGTTAATGGCATGCTCTGCATAGTTAATAATATGCAATGATTTACCCGTATGCTGTGCAAGACCGTCGATAAACGATGATAATGGACCATTACCCGTACCATCGATATCAATGGTGTCGTTATTCATCTGGACTTGGCCGCTGAAATACACCTCACCGCCTTTGTTACTGACACTATAATCTAGTAACTCAAACTTACCTTGCTGCAAGTAGGTATCCTCAAAGGTTTGTAAAATTTCATCATTTTGTAATTCACGGGCAACCGCTTCCGCTTGCTTTTGTACCACACGGCTAAAGTCAATCTGCATCCAACGTGGTAGGTTAAAGCCATAATTACGCTGCAAGATATACGCAACACCACCTTTGCCCGACTGACTATTGATACGTACTACATCTTGATAGCTACGACCAATGTGCGCAGGATCAATTGGCAAATATGCCACATCCCACACGTTGTCCGTTTCGCTCTGATGATTTTCATTGTAGTCGAGTGACTTCTTAATGGCATCTTGATGTGAGCCGCTAAAGGCGGTAAAGACCAATTCACCCACATAAGGATGGCGCGGGTGTAGCGGTAAGTTATTGCACTCGCTCACAACCTGTACGATTTCACTCATGTTGCTAAAATCAAGCTCGGGATCGATACCTTGGCTAAACAAGTTCATGGCCATGACCATAATGTCCATGTTACCTGTACGCTCGCCATTACCAAGCAACGTGCCCTCGATACGATCTGCACCTGCCAAAACACCCAATTCGGCCGCGGCTACAGCACAGCCACGGTCATTATGAGTATGAAGACTAATAATGACATGCTCACGCTGAGGAAGATTGCGGCAGAAATACTCTACTTGATCCGCAAAGACATTCGGCATAGAGGCTTCAACAGTCGCTGGCAAGTTAAAAATCACCTCTTGGCCTTGTTGTGGCTGCCACACATCACAAACCGCATCACAAACCTCTACTGCGTACTCAGTCTCTGTTTGACTAAAGCTCTCTGGCGAGTACTGAAACACCCACTCAGTCTCAGGGTATTTGGCCGCATACTCTTTCAATAATTTGGCGCCAGTGATAGCAATTTCTTTAATTTCGTCTTTGTTTTTGGCGTAGACTTTTTCGCGTTGCACACGGCTGGTTGAGTTGTAGACATGGACGACGGCGCGTTTGACGCCTTTTAGCGATTCAAAAGTACGGGCGATCAAATGCTCGCGCGCCTGTACCAATACTTGTAGCGTCACATCATCAGGCACATGGTTTTCTTCGATAAGTTTACGGGTAAAGTCAAATTCAACCTGCGCCGCTGATGGAAAACCAATCTCAATCTCTTTAAAACCCACCTCTACTAAGGTCTTAAAAAAGCGCATTTTTTGTTCAATGGTCATTGGATCAATCAGTGCCTGGTTACCATCACGCAGATCTACACTTGCCCATATTGGCGACTTCTCAATTGTTTTGCTCGGCCACGTACGATCTGGCAGCGATGGCGCAAAGGCAAATGGACGGTATTTACGGAAGTCAAAAGCGGCATTTTTCGGTGTAATCTTTGCAGTCTTTGCGACTGCCGTAGGCGTGGTTTGGTCAGACATAATCAATCCTTAGATGATATGGTTATTTGTATGTTTAGCTAGATGATTAGCTGTTGTTTAGAATTGTATTTATCATACGAGATAACGAGTAGTTACACCATAATAATAGCAAAGTTTAGCGAATAGAAACCTGCTATTTTTTACTTTATTTTCTATGATTTTAGTGAAAAAACCCAATTTAGTAGTTACAATCAATTAAATTCACTATTGAGGTACTAAAAATGCCAGAAAGTCATTTTGGAAGTATGGGCACAATAGATATAGATGACATCGATAAGCAATTATTGCGCTTGTTACAGACGCAGGCACGTATGAGTATCACGGAGCTTGCTGAGCGTGTCAATCTCTCTGCCACCCCTTGTGCCCGCCGTATTAAACGCTTAGAAGACGCTAATATCATTACAGGCTACCATACCAAAACCGATGCGCAAAAACTGGGCTATCCGCTCGCCGTGTTTATCGCCGTCAGTATGGATCGTCATACGGCTGAGCGTTTTGAACAATTTGAGCGTAGCGTTCAGAGTTTTGAGGAAGTCGTGAGCTGTAGTATTGTCACAGGACGTACAGAAGACTATCTGATTAAGGTGAGAGTACGCGATATGGCACATTATGAGGAGTTTTTATTGCATCGCCTCAATCGTATTGAAGGCGTTGCTCAAGTCCACACCAGTTTTGAGCTGCGGGAGGTATTCAGTCGTAGCGTCGTATAGAGCGCTCATGGCGTTAAAAATGCTAAGCGAGCGTTGGTGACTGTCTACGAAACATTATTATCAAAATCAGTCCAATCATCAATCCAATAGCAGCGACCAGTAACCCTGCATTGAAATTGCCATCCTCTCCTGCCAATGCTACCGTCACCAAAGGTCCCAAGAACTGCCCTAGCGCATAGGCGAGCGTTGCCAATGCAATCAGTAAATTAGAATAAGCAGGATTGATATTTTTAAACAACGTGAGGGTCATCGATACCATACCGACGAAGGTCAACCCTAGAATAATAGCATTGCCGTATAATCCAAGCGCACCATCAAACCATATAGGCAAACACATGCCAAACGCTTGTAATACCGTGAGACCCATTAGGGTTTTTACCTCACCGATACGTTTGGCAAGCGCGCCCCATAACGGGTTTGATAGCATCGCAAAAATACCAACCACCAACCAAATCATCAACCCAGCATAGGTCTGCGTCGTTAAGCGCTGCGCTGCCATAACGGGCAGGAAAGTTGCTGAGCTGATATAACCAAATCCTGCCAATATATAACTCATAAAAAGTAAAGCAAGCGCTTTATAGTGTCCAGAAATCGCTTCATATAAAGAGCGTTTGAAGTTCAAATAGCTCTGATAAACGGACACGTGCTGTTTCGAATCGGTCAACTGTGACTCCAAACTATCTACTGGTTTGGGTTTTATCGCGTAGAGGAGCCATATCAGCGGTAAACTGGTGCAGCCTGCAACCAGCCAAATCACATCAAAGTGATAGCCTAGTATCAAAAGCCACCACGTCACAATGGCAGAAGCACTAATACCAACACCAATACCTGCATAATGGATGGCCGAGAGTATAGAACGGCGCTCGGGGCTCAGGTTTTGAATCACAAACGATGAGCTCAATATCATCGCTACCCCGCTTGCAATGCCTGCGATTAGGCGAATGACATACCATAACGTGAGCGACATATTTGGTATAACGAGTAGCATTGTTGTGACAACACTGATTATTGCCCAAAGCGTCATCGCCTGCCATGTCGCACGCTGAGGCACAAACATAGCAATGAGGGCACCGATAAAATAACCGATATAGTTGATTGATGCTAGCCAGCCAGCAATCGTCGTTGATAGTGACAATTGCACCATAATATCAGGTAGAGTGGCGGTAAAGAGAAAGCGTCCATAGCCCATGACAACTGCCAAACAGTACATACCGATACAGGCAATGGCCGCTTCGTTGGTGATGGTAGGAGCGACACGGCTTTTAATAGCAGTCATCATGACAGCGCCATTTTTGTGGCAATTAGCACACAATCCTTTGTGTTAGATAATTAAAAGCAATAGTAAAATAAGTAGGAGTCAAACAGTTATTAGAGCTATTGGGACATCATAAAATAAAAACAAACCCTACAATACATCTAACGTGGTTGTCCCTATCGTATCCTGTCCTAGCATTTGTACACGCTGATCGCTAAACATATCCATGTCAGGGGCTAGCGTACGCATAAACCGATCAAAATATAACATCTGCTTGGTCAATAAAGCAAAGTCGCGTGGAAAATGGATACCATGACGTTTGCCAACTTCGACAATCTCAAGCATCATTTTATTGAGCTCGTCAGCTTGCTCTTTACTGTTAAAAGGCACACCGCTGGTAAAGGTCTTATCTTCTGCCATGATCGTTATCATCATGCGCTCTAGATCGTTACCTAAGGCAACCACATCAACTTTATTGCCACCATGCGTCATTTCCATGTCAATCATATAACGTGCCATCGCTTGATAGTCACTGTCTTGCATCGCTTGCATCATACCCATGCACGCACGCCAGCTCTCGGCTTTTAATTTACCGACAATACCAAAGTCTAAGAAACCAATACGTCCATCGGTTAATAGCATCAAGTTACCCGCATGCAGGTCAGCATGAAAACTATTGCACAGCATAAGACTGGCAAACCAGGTGTTTAATGTATCTGCCATGATTTGCGCAGGATCGCTGCAATACTGACGCATGAGCGACTCATCAACCATAGAAACCCCATATAGGCGGCTCATCGTCAATACACGCTTGGTGGTCAGATCGTCATACACTGTTGGTGCCACTACCCGAGTATTACCTGAGACGGCTAAGAACTGCTGAAAATCGCGGATGTTTTGTGCTTCAGCGATAAAATCCGTCTCGGCAAGCATACGCAGGCGAATCTCATCGATAATTGGCGCGATACTTGCGAACTTCATCGATGGCATCACTATTTCAAGCAGCTTGGTCACGCCATGCAATACGCCCAAATCGGTCTGCATAATCGTCTCGACGCCAGGCTTTTGTACCTTTAGCACCACTTCATCACCATTATGCAGACGGGCAGCATGAACCTGAGCGATAGAGGCAGAGGCTAGCGGCTCTGAGTCAATATGCGCAAACTTATCATCAAGGCTCATACCATCAGTCGCCAGCTCTTCTTTTAGCACCTGCTCGATATAAGCATAAGACAATGGCGTGGTTTGATCCAAGCAGCTCTGGAAAGCAGTAACATAATCACGTGGAAACAGCGAGGGTGTACTGGCGATAAACTGACCGATTTTGATATAAGTCGTGCCTAACTGCTCAAAGGTTTCTTTGAGTAGCATTGCATCAGGTTTTTCCCCTTTTGCCACTCTTAGCGCAGATAAGCCTGCGACACTCGCGGTTTGGCGAACACGGTTGACGACATTAAAGGTATGCTTTAACAAATGCGGACGATGAATTTTCATAAAAAACAACTATGGTAATAGAAAGGATTTGAAAATAGATAATTTCGAAAATAGACTAAAAATATATCAAAGACATAGTATTCAATCAGGGCTGCTACAGACTGGGCATTCTGGATCTTTTCTATAACCCATCAGCCGCTGCTGCATCTGCCTACCATCCCATATAAGCAGCTTATTTGTCAGTGGATTTTTGGTTAATCCCAAATATTGCAAGGCGGTATTGGCTTGTAGGTTACCCATAACCGCAGTGGTGCTCGCAAGCACACCTGAATTGGCACAGGTACGCTCATCGGCAACCTCATCATGCACAAGCGCGCCAAACACGCAATGATAGCAACCTGTGTCCAGATGTGGCTCAAACAGCGCCAGCTGCCCTTGCATCGCAATTGCCGAGGCAGATAATAATGGAATCCGATAATGGACGCTAATGCGATTGATGACGTCACGAGTCGCAAAATTATCCGTACAGTCTAGTAATAAGTCTGGCTTACCAGAGGCTAGATTGAGCAACTCATAAGCATTGTCTTCATCTAACCGCGCCACGGTGCCGTAAGCTTCTATCAAAGGGTTGATGCGTGCCAGCATAGCCGCTGCTGTCAGCGCTTTGGACTGACCGATATCTTCTGGCAAAAACAGCGTTTGCCGTTGCAGGTTACTCGCTTCGATCGCATCATCGTCAATCAGATGCACATAACCAACCCCTGCACGCACCAGTGTCTCAGACGCTGGACAACCAAGGCCACCTGCGCCTATTATCACCACGCGTGCTGACTTTAATCGCAGCTGAGCATCCATATCCCAACCGTCGAGTAGTATTTGCCGTGCATAACGGAGAAGCTCATCATCAGATAGCTGTGCCAAATCGTCTGCCATATTTTTTGCAACCTATAATTAAAAATGTCTATCCATAAAGCCTATTTATGGATATTGCCCTACTGTGACACGATCATTACCACCGTAATCTTGTACCGTGTGTACTGACTCAAGACCATTCTCCAAAAATAACCGTCGAACCGCAACCCCTTGGTCATGGCCATGCTCGATAGCCAGCAGTCCTTTTTTGCACAAATAAGACGGTGCCTGCTGGACAATATGCTCGATATCAGCCAAACCATGATTGGGTGCACTGAGCGCGCTGATCGGTTCAGCGGTTAGTCCCGCCAAATGCTCATCTGCCTCATCAATATAAGGCGGATTTGAGACAATCACATCAAACCGACATTCGTCATCAGTAGGTAACGCTTGATACCAACTGCTTTGGATAAATTCAATATTAGTGACACCATTAAAATCCGCATTATGCCGAGCAATATCGAGCGCCTCAAGCGACAAATCAACGGCGACCACTTGCCAATTGTCTTTTTTTAATTCATGAGCCAGACTGATAGCAATACAACCTGAGCCTGTACCCAAATCAAGTAAGCGCTTATGAGGATTAGATACCGGCTGAGCATTGATCCAATTCAATACTTGCTCGACCAATACCTCGGTATCGGGTCTGGGAATCAAAGTATGCTCATTGACCACAAAATTCAGCGACCAAAATGCTTGCTGACCCGTCAAATAAGCGAGCGGCGTCCCTTCTTGCATCTTAACCATACCAGTATAAAACCGCCTTTGCTCACTTTCTGTCAGCTGATAATCTTCGTCAGTAATTAAAAATAGTGAAGGTTTATCAATAACATATAGCAGCCAATCCGTTGGCCAAAACGACGGTATCTGACGATTTGTCTCACCATTCGTCAGTTGACCAATTTGCTGCTTTATTTGACGAATGGTCAATGCGGTCATAACTCACTCTTAAAGATATCGTAAATAAAGATAAAAGTACTGCCAATGCGCCAATGCTACTCTGACGCGCGCGGTGGCTCATTGGTATCGGTCAGGTTTGGATTTGCTTTCGCTAGTTTGTCATCACCATATATATCGTCATTATCACCAATAATAATATGTTTATCGACCAAGTAGATTAAGATCAAAATTGGCATACCAATCGCAAAGGTGAAAATAAAGAAAAACGGATAGCCCATATTGTCAACGATAGCCCCAGAGTAGCCACCCATCACCTTAGGTAGCAACGTCATTAATGAGGAGAAAATAGCATACTGTACCGCGGTAAAACGAATCGAGGTCAAGGCAGACAAGAACGCAATGAATACAGCGCTGGCAAGGCCTGCCGCTAGGTTATCAAAAATCACTGCCACATACATATGCGGCAAGCTACCAGGATGATAAGTGAGCAGGACAAATAATAAATTCGTCACACAAGCCAAGATGGCACCGACCATCATCGCCTGCATCATACGCAGTTTTTGAGCCAAAATACCACCCAAAAAGCCACCCGCAATAACCATGATGACACCAACCAGTTTCACAGCATTGGCAATGTCTGTCTTACTAAAACCCATATCTTGATAAAAGACGTTCGAGATGACCCCTGCGACGATATCAGAAATGCGGTATAAACCAATCAAGGCCAGTAGCAATAATGCTTTTTTGCCATAACGACGGAAAAAATCAACGACTGGTTCGACCCAAGTGGTATAGGCCATTTCTTGTTTGACCACGCCCACTTTGACAGATAAGTAACCCACAACTGATGCCACCAGTAAGCTGGCTAACAGGTGAACCACTTCGAGTACAAAGGCAAACATCACACTGTCTGTCTCTGGCAGTAACGCACCAACATTGACAAAAGCAATGATAAAAGCGGCGACCGACAATACAAATACCAATACCAAACGGGCATAGTCAGAGGCGGGACGATCAATACGTATCTGCTCGCTCACAGGCTCCCGAATTATCAACGTGGTCACCACACCTACGCCCATCACCGCTGCCATGATCCAGTAGGTGTTGCGCCACGCTTCGTAACTATAAAGCTCTTCGGTCGAACCAAAATAATCTGCCAAATAGAGCGCACCTGCGCCTGCAAAAATCATCCCTAAACGGTAGCCTGCGGTATACATTGCCGACAGTACTGACTGAAAACTCGCAGGGGCAAGCTCAATACGATAAGCATCGACCACAATATCTTGCGTGGCGGATGAAAAGCCCAATAGCACGGCTGCCATGGCCATATAGTGCAAACTGCTCTCATCGGTCGGATTGATGCTGGCCATCATATAAATCGCCAAAATAATTAAGAGCTGTGCAATCAAAATCCAACTACGACGACGGCCCAGTAATCTAGTCAATATCGGTAGCGGCACCGCATCCACTAGGGGCGCCCAAATGAACTTGAACGAATATCCCAATGCCGCCCAACTAAAGGTCGTCACTACACTGCGATCAAACCCTGCCTCACGCAGCCATAACGATAGGCTGGAGAAAATAAGCAAAATAGGAATACCAGCTGCAAAACCCAAAAACAGCATGATCATAGCACGCCGATCAAGATAGGCTTTCGCCGCCTCGCCCCATGATTTTTTGGCGATGGGAGGTTTGGGTGGTACAGATTTGACAGCAGACATAATAACTCACCAACAATTGAGACAAATAACACAACTGCGCACAATTTTTATCAATCTTTAGAATCAGTTATCCATCAAGAGATCGATAAAAATTGCTTTACGTTGCACCAATGCGTTTATTACAACAAAATTCAGTTATGGTACTTGAGAACCGCTACCTTGACTAGATGTTTTTGCATTAACTCATTGATTCTGGCACTTTCATAACGGCTTATATTTCGCTGCAGTAACGAAGATTATAGCAATCTTTCACTATGGTTAAATCAGTCCTTAGTTTTCTTACTACTTACTCTCATCAAAGATGTCTAACAACGCTTTCATTTATCGGCAATATGTAGATAGAGATAGCATCAGTATCAGTTTGATTGGCTCATCACTATCTCTCCTCGTGATAAAGCAATGGCGTTAATAGCAAGCTGGATGAGGTACTACACCAAGAATTAATGATTAATAATTTAAAACATATAATTTTTATATATTAGTTTTATAAATAAACAGTGCTTCGTTATGCTCTCTATATCAACAATGATTAACTTGATTGATGGTTTGTTCTTTCTATTACCATAGCCCAGGAGTTTTGCCATGTCCGATTCAACCAACACCCCAACCGACAAAAACACCACGCAAGATACCGCTGGTTGCCCGATAAACCACCAAGGTAACAGCGACACCGCAACAAATACAACTTATGATCAAGGTGATGATAAGGGACCGACGATTCATAGTGAAAACGCTGATCAAACACACGCACCGCAGCGTCCTAGCATGGGCGGCTGTCCCGTCATGCATCAAGCGCATACTACCACCGCCTCTGCTGTGACTGACTGGTGGCCGAATAGCTTAAACCTAGACATATTGCATCAGCAAGACAAAAAGACTGACCCAATGGGAGCAGACTTTGATTATGCTGAAGCGTTCAAACAACTTGATTTAGAAGCGGTCAAAACCGATTTGAAAAGCCTCATGACCGAATCACAAGAGTGGTGGCCAGCAGATTGGGGTCATTATGGTGGCTTGATGATTCGTATGGCGTGGCATTCAGCGGGTACATATCGCGGTGCCGATGGTCGCGGCGGTTCTAATACTGGTAATCAACGCTTTGCGCCACTAAATAGCTGGCCGGACAACGCCAACCTAGACAAAGCGCGCCGCCTACTATGGCCCATCAAGAAAAAGTACGGCAACAAACTATCATGGGCTGATTTGATGATTTTGGCAGGCAACATGGCTTATGAGTCTATGGGCTTTAAAACGCTAGGCTTTGCTGGTGGTCGTGCTGATATTTGGCATCCAGAAAAAGACATCTACTGGGGTTCTGAACGCGAATGGCTGGCACCGACCGAAAACCGTTACGATAGCGATAAAGACCGTGCATCCCTCGAAAACCCACTAGCAGCGGTACAAATGGGCTTAATCTATGTCAACCCTGAGGGCGTCGACGGTAACCCTGACCCATTGAAAACCGCTCAAGATATGCGTACGACGTTTGGGCGTATGTCAATGAATGATGAAGAAACGGTTGCCTTGACCGCGGGTGGTCATACCGTTGGTAAGTGTCACGGTAATGGCGATGCGACCATACTAGAAGACGAGCCAGAAGCGGCGGATGTCAAAGAGCAAGGTCTAGGCTGGCGCAATCCTAAAGGTAATGGCAATGCCGGTGATACTGTTTCAAGCGGTATTGAGGGCGCGTGGACAACCAATCCAACTCAGTGGGATCATGGCTATTTTGAATTACTATTGAACCACAATTGGGCATTAACCAAAAGTCCAGCAGGTGCATGGCAGTGGGAGCCCACAGATATTAAAGAAGAAGACCGTCCATTAGATGCTCATGATCCCAGTGTCCGCCGTAATCCGATCATGACTGATGCTGACATGGCATTGATCAAAGATCCTGTTTATCGCGAGATTTCAGAGAAATTCCATAACGACCCAGCGTATTTTGATGAGGTGTTTGCCAAAGCATGGTTCAAGCTAACTCACCGTGACCTAGGGCCGAAATCTCGTTACTTAGGGGCAGATGTACCGAGCGAAGACTTTATCTGGCAGGACCCTATTCCAGCAGGCAATGCAGACTTGAATGCTGATGATATTGCAGCGCTGAAATCGCAAATATTGGACAGTGATTTGAGCCGCCGTGAATTAATCATTACCGCATGGGACAGCGCACGTACATTCCGCGCATCAGACTATCGCGGCGGTGCAAATGGCGCACGTATCCGCTTAGCCCCGCAAAAGGACTGGGCAGGCAATGAGCCAGAGCAGCTACAACGTGTGCTTGAGGCGTTAACCCGCATTCAGTCTGACTTTGATAAAGACTTAAGCTTGGCAGATTTGATTGTGCTTGCTGGTAATGCTGCTATTGAGCAGGCAGCGAATGATGCAGGCATAGAGGTTACGGTACCATTTACCGCAGGTCGCGGTGATGCAGAAGCGGCAATGACCGATACCGAATCTTTTGCAGACTTGGAGCCTTTGCATGACGGCTATCGCAACTGGGTCAAAGAAGACTATGCAGTCTCTCCTGAAGAGATGCTGCTAGATCGCACGCAGCTAATGGGATTGACAGCGCCTGAGATGGTAGTATTGATCGGCGGTATGCGCGTCCTTGATACCAACCATGGACAGAGCCAACAAGGCGTCTTCACTGACCGTGTTGGGGTCTTGACCAATGATTTCTTTGTCAACTTGACCGACATGAACTACACGTGGCATCCCGTGAAAACAGGTGACGAGCCAAGCAACACGGTCAATAGTTACGAAATACGTGAGCGTAGTACCGGTAATACCAAATGGCAAGCCAGCCGTGTGGATTTGGTATTTGGCTCAAACTCTATCTTGCGTGCTTATGCTGAGCTATATGCGCAGGACGATAACTTAGAGAAATTCGTTCGTGATTTCGTTAGCGCTTGGAGTAAAGTCATGAATGCGGATCGTTATGACGTTGCTGAGTAAGCGTTATTGATTAGATTAATGAACAGTGAGTAAGTCTATCAATCATGAACAGCTATCTTTTAGAAGGTAGCTGTTTTTTTATGCTTAAAATCTAGATATTCAACAGTCTTAAATATTCTGAGTTACACACCCCATCTAAATAAAACAAACAACTAAACGACTATAAGAAATACCGTAAAAGCAAGAGGACTATAAAAAACTTATATTCATAATTATTATAAATTGATAGCTATTTATTATATACAAGAATAATAGCTTTGTTTTACACTACGCTCTTATGGCACATTTGTAAGTTTTTACTTTCATATACAAATCTTTCAAATATAGGTAAGGTTTGTATTGTTACACAATAGGATTCAGTGATGGCAATCGATGTAGTGGTCAATCAGCGACATTTGCAAATTCAGCTCAAACAGTTGGAAACAGTCTGGCATACGGTGATCAATGGCTATAACTTAAGTCAAGCAGCCACGGTGCTACATACCAGTCAATCGAGCTTGTCAAAGCATATCGCGGCACTTGAAAACCAACTGAAGACCGAAGTATTTATTCGTCAAGGAAAGCGTCTGACAGGGCTGACCACCATGGGCACCGCGCTTATGCCACATATCGAATCTATCTTTGCCGAGATTCGTACCATTGAAAATCTAAGCCTAGATTTTAATAATCCTAATATTGGCACATTGACCATTGCGACGACCCACACGCAGGCACGCTATGTGCTGCCGAAGGTGGTTAAAGAATTCAAAGATCGCTTTCCAAAAGTCAATTTGATCTTGCAACAGGCCGATCCTGAAACCATTGCGCAGATGGTCATTCGTGGTCAGGCTGATATCGGCATCGCAACGGAGTCTTTGCTACACAACAACTATCTTAGATGCTACCGCTATTACGACTGGACGCATCGCGTCATCGTACCAAGCGATCATGAGCTTGCAGGCTTAGAGTCCATTGATCTGCCGACGCTGGCCAGCTATCCGATTGTGACTTACCATGGCGGCTTTACCGGTCGCGGCGCGATTGATAAAACCTTTGAAGCAGCAGGTCTAGAGCCAGATATTGTGTTAGCAGCACTTGATGCGGATGTGATTAGTACCTATGTTGGACTTGGCTTAGGCATCGGTATCATTGCCGAGATGGCCTTTGAACCAAGTCACTATCAGAACTTGACCGCGATTCCAGTCGATCACTTCGGACGCTTTACCAGTTGGATGGCGGTGCGCGATGACGCGGAAATCCGCCAATACGGTCGTGCCTTTATGGAGCTGTGTCAGAAACAATTTGACAACTAAACAAAGCGGCTAGCGCGTCTGTCCTACCTTACGCCACCTTTACCGAGCTTATGCATAAGTGATAAAATACAGTCTCAAACATTATTCAACGTTTGATTTCGTTTTTATTTCTGCATGTATTGCTGGACGCCTAGACATTTAATTGTACTGGGTGTCGATCACTACATGTCCATTTGCTTCTATGTAACAGGTGATACCGCTCATGGAAAAACTCGTAGCGATCATTATGGCAATTTTTGCCGTCCCCTTGATTATTGGCGGCGCTTATCTGCTCTCTTTAGGCGGTAGTCCTTACTATCTTTTTGCTGGCGTTATGATGTTAACGACAGCATTTTTATTGTTCAAAAAACACTGGAGCGCTTACGGGGTGTACGCGATATTTATCGTTGTAACACTAGTATGGTCGCTTTGGGAATCTGGATTTTATTGGTGGGCGCTGGCAACTCGCTTGGGTTTCCCACTAATATTTGGTTTATTAATGCTTTTACCGTGGGTCTCTAAGAAGATGCACGGGAAACACGCTCAAGTAACAACCACAAACAACGTTAAGAAAAGTCCTCTTTATTATTGGGGACTAATGGCCAGTGTGGTTGTGGGCGCACTGCTCTCTTTCGGTAGTATGGCCAATAATGCCACCGACAAATTGGGCGAACTCGATTTAACTGCCAAAGATGACGGCGATCAAAACGCCACTTCTACCAACCTTGGCGATCCATTATCCACTGGCGAGCAAACACCAGATGGCGAATGGAGCGCGTATGGCCGTACTGATTATGGACAACGCTACTCTCCTCTGGCTCAGATCAACACTGATAATGTCAAAGATTTAGAACTCGCTTGGCAAATCCAAACCGGTGATGTCAAAGGTCCTAATGACGTTGGCGAAACCACTTATCAAGCAACCCCATTAAAAATCGGCAACGCCTTGTATATGTGTACGCCGCATAACTGGGTGCTAGCATTAGATGCCGACTCTGGTGAGACTCTATGGAAGTTCGATCCTAAGGTTGGCGAAAACCTCCAACGTCAGCATCAAACTTGCCGCGGTGTCTCTTATTACGCTGGTCAAGCTGGTACGGATAATACCGCTCCGGTTGCTACTGTTGAGTCAGCTAATAATAGCGCCACTGACGATACGTCCGTCGTCGCTCGCAAATCTGCTGCCACTAGCGATACAATGGTACAAAAAATCGCGGGTAATACCTTTGAAAATCCCTCCAAGCAATGTGATGCCAAAATCTTTATTCCAACCTCTGATGCCAAGCTATATGCATTAGATCCAAAAACAGGACAACGCTGTCAAGAGTTTGGTGAAGATGGTGCATTAGACCTCATGCATAACATGCCGTTCCAGCAAGCAGGCTACTATTACTCAACATCTGCCCCAGTGGTTGCAGGTGGCGTTATTATTGTTGCTGGTGCTGTTAACGACAACTACGATGTAAACTCACCCTCTGGTGTGATCCGTGCTTATGACGTGAATACTGGCGAGCTTATGTGGAACTGGGACTCAGGCGATCCTGACAACACAGCCCCTTTTGATGTCAATGATCCAACTCAAGTCTATCGCACCAGCTCGCCAAACTCATGGTCGACTGCCAGTGCTGATGAAAAGCTTGGCTTGGCTTACTTCCCAATGGGCAATCGCACGCCCGATCAGCTCGGTAGCTATCGTAATGCTGCTGAAGAAAAGTATGCAACCTCTGTGGTCGCACTAGATCTGAAAACTGGTGAAGCGCGCTGGGTACAGCAGTTTGTCCATCATGATCTTTGGGATATGGATACGCCTGCGCAGCCAACACTGCTTGACTTAGATACCGCTGATGGTGTCCAGCCTGCATTAGTTATACCGACCAAACAAGGCGATGTTTATGTCTTGAACCGTGCCACAGGCGAGCCTATTGTACCTATCAAAGAACGTGATGCACCGCAAGGCTACCTGATTGCTGGTGAACATGCATCGCCTACACAGCCTTACTCTGGCTTGAGCTTTGCGCCTGAGAAACTGACTGAAAAAGATATGTGGGGCGCAAGTCTCATCGATCAGATGATGTGCCGTATTGAGTTCAACAAACTCAACTACGACGGCCGCTACACGCCGCCATCAACCAATGGTACTTTAGTCTATCCTGGTAACTTTGGTACCTTTAACTGGGGCGGACTCGCTGTTGATCCTGAAAATGGCGTGATGTTCGGTATGCCAACTTATCTTGCCTTTACCTCAAAACTCATCCCTAAAGACACACTTGGCGATGTTGAGACCAATAAAGGTGAACAAGGTGTGAATGCCAATGAAGGCGCAGACTATGCGGTAGAGATGGGACCATTCTTATCACCACTTGGTGTACCTTGTCAGCAGCCACCATGGGGCACTATTGCAGGTGCTGATCTGGCCACAGGCGAGATTGCGTATCAGCGCAAAAACGGTACTGTACAGGACTTATCTCCTATTCCAATCAAGTTTGAATTGGGGGTACCTGGTATTGGCGGCCCTATCATCACTAAAGGTGGCGTCGCATTCTTGTCAGCAGCAACAGAAAACAACTTCCGTGCTTATGATTTGAAAAATGGCGATGTCCTATGGAATGTTCGTATTCCAGCAGGTGGTCAGGCTACACCTATGACCTACTTGAACTCTAAAGGTGAGCAGATGGTGGTATTGGTAGCTGGTGGACATGGTTCAGTAGGTACGAAGATTGGTGATTATGTGGTCGCTTATAAGCTTGGCGATCAAGCCAAATAATCGGTCTAAGTGATCGACTGCAATAACCATTCAGTTAAATAACGTCATTTTGAAAAAGCAGGTAACTTAGGTTGCCTGCTTTTTCATGTGCTGACGCTTTTTATTATACGATTATTTTTATGATGATAGACTTATTTATCAACGGATGCTGTTGCTCACCAAGTGCCTAAATCATCGATAATCTGTCTTTGTTATGAATTATTACTGCTTGGTCACACGGCTTGAAATCGATATCAATGACAAGCATATCAAGAGAAAATAATTAATCACTCTACTGGATAATTTATGAATAACAAAATCCCTTTATCTTTTTTAGATCTAGCACCAGTACCTGAAGGCCATACCATCGCTGAAGGTATTGCTCAAACGGTACAAACCGCGCAGCAAGCAGAGAAGTCTGGCTTAAACCGTTACTGGATGGCAGAGCATCATAATATGCCAGGTATCGCTAGTGCAGCGACCTCAGTCCTACTGTCACATATCGGTAGCCAAACCAAGCGTATCCGTATTGGTGCAGGCGGTGTGATGCTGCCGAACCACGCCCCGCTGGTTATCGCTGAGCAATTTGGCACATTGCAGGCATTGTACGGAGACCGCGTTGATTTAGGCTTGGGCCGCGCACCGGGGACAGATGGCGCGACGTTTCAGGCACTGCGTCGCCAGATGAAAGACGCTGAGCGTTTCCCGCAAGACGTGCAAGAGCTGATGTACTTTTTGGGCAATGATACAGATGGCAGTCCAGTACAGGCATTCCCCGGTGCCAAATCAGGCATCCCTATCTGGATATTAGGCTCATCTTTATTTGGCGCAACCTTAGCGGCGCACTTAGGGTTACCGTATGTGTTTGCCTCTCATTTTGCTCCGCAAATGCTCGGACAAGCAATTAAAGCCTATCGTGAGCAGTTCAAACCGTCTGCTTATTTAGATAAGCCTTATGTCATGATTGCTGCAAACTTGTTACTGGCTGACGACGATGAGACTGCTCAGTATCACTTTACCTCAGCACAGCAGAGTTTTGTACGTTTGCGCCGTGGTGAGACAGGTCAAATGCCAAAACCTACACACGATATGGACAGCATCTGGAGCCAAGCAGAAAAAATGATGGTAGATAATGCGCTGTCAGTTTCATTCATCGGATCTGTCGAAACGGTCAAACCGAAATTGGCTGCGTTTTTGGCAACCCATCAACCAGATGAATTGATTGTAACCGCTAATGTACATAATCAAGCAGCGCGTATTCGTTCACTTGAACTTACACCGGAGCTAAACTTATTTACTTTACAATCAAATGAGACACTTGCATAATTATTGCCAAACCTTAACTGGATTTTTGACATGGAAGCAACTGCTATTGTTGGTGCATCACTTATGATTGGCTCGTCGATATTTATGTATATCGTGGCATTTCTTGCAGTCATGGCCATCGGTGGTTATCTGACCTACCGTACCAGTCCTAAGCGTAAGCAACGTCGAGAAGAAAAACGTAACCGAGACAATATAAATTGACATTCAACCCCCCTTTTTTCAAAATAGAAAAAAGGGGGTTTTTAGTATTACAACGACCAGTTGACGCTATGTCCAACAAAGCACTGACTATATAAGCTACATCAAACCAAGCGCACGTAAGGCGGCCGCACCAAACGCCATGCCAAACATACCAACCACCGTCGTAAACGCCAAGATATTGGCCGCCAATATGTCATTACCCCCCATAGCCTTCG
The DNA here is from genome assembly GCF_018336615.1 of Psychrobacter pacificensis. Lineage (NCBI taxonomy): Bacteria > Pseudomonadati > Pseudomonadota > Gammaproteobacteria > Moraxellales > Moraxellaceae > Psychrobacter > Psychrobacter pacificensis. The sequence goes on from NZ_CP048752.1 coordinate 1,773,207, forward strand.
CCATCACATAACTGGCCGCAGCGGCTGGTGAGGCCACCATCAAGAATAACACGCCCATATGGACGCCTGACAAACCAAATGCCAAGCCAATCGCAATGGCGACAAGGGGTGCAATCACAATCCGACCAATACTTGCCTGCATAGATAACCCTGAGGCACTCAGCATCGATTTCAAATCAATACTAGCACCAGCGCAAATCAGTGCCAGCGGCAATGCAACCGCTGCCAACAAATCACCAGTCGTGTGAATCACACCTGTGAGTGGTGGCAATGGCAATGCCTTATAAGCAAATGCTGATAGCAATGCCAAAATAAGTGGGTTGGTAAATACCTTTTTGATGATCATAATACTGCGACTGATCAAAGTATCATCCACATTTTTAGAGACACGACTTAACGTAATGACCGCTAAAATATTGAACAATATGGTGACTACGCCCATGTAAACGGCACCAATACTTAAACCACGCTCACCATAAGCATTGGCAACGGTTGCGAGGCCAATAATAGCCATGTTGCTACGGAAAATACCTTGTACGAACACGCCTTGGTCGGCAGGACGTTTGACGAAGCGTTTGGCATACAGCTCCGCCCCAAAGAACAGGACAAATGTCACCAAAATACCAACAAAAATTAGCTTAACTTGCTGACCATAATCAACATCGCTATCGACCACGCTAAAGAATAGCAAGCAAGGCAAGCAGTAGTTAAAAACAAAGCTGGATGCCTGATCAATGAAACTTTGGCTCGCCTCGCCACGTCTTTGCATAAAAAAACCCAACCACATCAAAGCAAGGTTGGGAAAGACAATAGTAATAGCAAAAACAATAGCATCAATCATAAATAGGCTCAATTCGGTGACAAGCCCATCATGATATGAGCATCAACAAGAAAATTTAATAAGTAATAATCAGATTTTACGACCTAGTATAGAGACAAAGCAGCAAGTAAGACAAGTTTGAATGAGACTTTATTTCGATAATAGAGTGGTTTTTCAATAAACAAAAGCCCGCAATAAAATATTATTACGGGCTTTTTATGTCATGGATGCTTTGTTATAAAAGGCTTTAGCATACTACCGTTACGAGTCAAGCGCAGCCTTTTCTTTTTTATGTTTTTTGACCGTCATCGCCAATAACTGTATGGCCGCAGGTGTGACACCGCTGACACGTCCAGCTTGAGCAAGCGTCGCAGGACGAACTTGCGTGAGTTTTTGCACAATCTCGTTTGATAGCCCTGATACCACACTATAATCAAAATCTAGCGGTAGCGCCGTGTTTTCTAAGCGCTTCATTTGATCAATATCTTCTTGCTGACGATCGATATAGCCGGCGTATTTGACAGAAATCTCGATCTGCTCTCCTACTTGCGCATCAACGGTTGAGTCAGTAATAGCCGCGATATCAGCAAAATGTATTTGCGGACGCTTTAGCAAATCAAAGGCAGTCGATTCTTTAGAGAGTACCTCACCTGTCTGCTCAGACAGTTTCTGACCCAAGGTATTTGTCGGCGTGGCCCACATGTCTTTTAGGCGTGACGTCTCTGTCGAGATCGCCTCCATTTTTTCTTGATATGCTTGCCAGCGCACATCATCTACCAGCCCTAGTTTGCGACCCGTCTCTGTCAAGCGCTGATCGGCATTGTCTTCACGTAGCAGTAAACGATATTCAGCACGACTGGTAAACATTCGATACGGTTCAGTAGTACCGTGCGTAATCAAGTCATCGACCAACACGCCAAGATACGCTTCATCACGGCGCGGGGTCCACGTGTCAAACTCGCTATTGTTAGTAGTGACCAATGCGGCATTGGTCCCTGCTAGCAGACCCTGCACGCCCGCTTCTTCGTAGCCAGTCGTACCGTTAATTTGACCAGCAAAGTACAGACGATCAATCGACTTGGTCTCAAGCGTTGGCTTTAGGTTTTGTGGATCAAAATAATCATACTCGATGGCATAGCCTGGACGCGTGATATGCGCTTTCTCTAAGCCTTTCATACTGTGAATGAAGTCTAACTGCACATCAAATGGCAAGCTCGTTGAGATACCGTTTGGATACAGCTCATGCGTGGTCAGGCCTTCTGGCTCAATAAAGATCTGATGGCTGTCTTTGTCCGCAAAACGATGAATTTTATCTTCGATAGACGGACAATAACGCGGGCCTACGCCTTCAATTTTGCCAGAGAACATCGGTGAGCGGTCAAGATTTTCACGGATGATATCGTGGGTGCGCGCATTGGTATGTGTGATATAGCAGTTAACCTGCTCAGGATGCATAGAGACATCACCCATATAGCTCATGACAGGCAGCGGCGTATCACCTGGCTGTACCGTCATCACGCTAAAATCAACGCTACGGGCGTCGATACGTGCTGGCGTGCCTGTTTTTAGGCGACCTACTGGCAATTTCAGCTCACGCAAGCGATCGGCGAGCTTGATAGAAGGCTGATCGCCTGCACGTCCGCCATTCGAGTTTTCTAGACCAATATGAATGACACCGCCCAAGAACGTCCCTGAGGTTAATACGACTGTTTCGGTCTTAAAAACAATACCTGTAGAGGTCACAACAGCTGTAGCACGGCCATTTTCTACCAAGATATCATCAGCGGCTTGCTGAAATATATCTAGGTTTGGTTGATTCTCTAACGTATGACGAATAGCCGCTTTATACAAGATACGGTCGGTTTGCGCACGCGTGGCACGAACGGCAGCGCCTTTACGGCTGTTTAGTACACGAAACTGGATACCTGCTTTGTCCGTTGCTAGCGCCATCGCGCCGCCTAACGCGTCAATCTCACGCACTAAATGCGATTTACCGATACCGCCAATCGCGGGATTACAGCTCATCTGACCAAGCGTCTCGATATTATGGGTCAACAATAAGGTCTGAGCGCCCATACGTGCAGCCGCCAGAGCAGCTTCTGTGCCAGCATGACCACCGCCGATTACTATCACGTCGTAATGTTTTGGGTATTGCATGTGTGCCTCACTTGACTCATAACGCTGCTGATTGACGTATCTTATGTTCAAATAAGAAAACCATCAGCAAATAAACGTCAGTCGTATTTATAAAAAAGATAACGACTCAGTTAAGTCGTTCATAATTGGTTGAATAACCCATCATTATAACAATTTTTTCACGCTTAAAAAACGCTAGGATAAAAACTATTATAATTAAGCGCAAAGATACTTACGCCAGCATCACTTTGGTTGTTAGCTTTTGAGTTCGTAATGATCTCTTAGTTATTACTGTTTCCACGGCTCAAGGGTACGATCTGATCCGATTGACCGCTAGACAGCATATGATGGCTACCATACCCTTCTGGGTTTATCTGTAGATAGGCATTCATTTGACCAATCGCCTCACCATCATCACTCGCTAAAATCTGCGCTTTGATAAGCTCAACTGGCGGTAATGGTAAGTTTTTGAGTAAGGCCAAGCGCTGATGGTTATCACCCTTGTTGACTACTAATTCGATAAGTTGACGAGCATCGATTGGCAAATCTGGCGTGTTTTGAGCCAACAATGCCAAGTGATAAGCACCTGCTGGATCTTGGTCCACAACAATGCGCTGTTCAATAGCGATATACGTCGCTTCAGTTGCACCGCCTGCCACACTAAGCTGATGAATACACTTCAGTGCTGAGTATGACTCATTATTAGCAATCTCAATGATCCGCGTAGATTCGTTTTTTAAACGCGCGCGACGCTTTTCAATCGCTGCTTGCGCAGCCGCTTCTCTCTGCTCATTTGACTGTTCATTGGTTTGGTTATTCATAAAGCTCTCTTAATTATCTGATAATTATTATTTATATCGCTGGTATCTTGGACACTATATGGGGGTAAATCCCATAAAAACAACGAAGCCTAATGACATAGGCGCGTGGAAATACTAGTAGGGACAAGAATAGATAGAGTATTAGTGACACTAATAGCAATAATAAAAAAACCCAAATAGCCATTAATGACTACTTGGGTTTGCTGTACTTTATAAAGCTTACTCAAATATCAAAGATATCTCAATAAGTTGCCAAAGTATTAAGCGGCAGGACTGTTTGCTTCAACCAATGGCTTTAGCTCGCCTGATTGATACATTTGCAAGATGATGTCTGACCCGCCCATCAACTCGCCATCAATCCATAATTGTGGGAACGTTGGCCAGTTCGCAATTTTTGGCAACGTTGCACGGATTTCTGGGTTTTCTAAAATGTTTACAAACGCAAATGGACGACCAATCTGAGTCAACACTTCGATAGAGCGCGCTGAAAAACCACACTGCGGAAATTGCGGTGTGCCTTTCATGTAAATAATGACTTTATTGTCACGGATTTGATCACGGATCAATTGTTCAACGTCGTTTGCAGTAGTGTTTGGGGTTTGCTCACTCATAAAAGCTCCTATTGATAAAGCGGTTCATTAAAATGATTATTTATATAAAAATAATTGTGTAAAGACGTGGCTGATACATGGGGCAACTGCCGCTGTATTACAAGCACGAATTTCGATCTATGTAGGTTCAACAGTATTAGGGACTAATAATACCACGGCATTGGCCATGATGCCTTCTTGACGACCCGTAAATCCCAATTTTTCAGTCGTGGTGGCTTTTACACTGATATTGCTAATATCTGTTTGTAAGTCGCTCGCGATATTAGCGCGCATCGCTTTGTTGTGCGGTGCCAGCTTTGGACGTTCACACATCACCGTGATATCAGCATTGCCTAGACTATAACCAGCCTCTTGCACTTTACTATAAACATAACGCAGCAAAATCCTTGAATCCAATCCAGCATGTGCCGCATCGGTATCAGGAAAATGCTGCCCAATATCGCCAAGAGCAAGTGCGCCCAGCAGCGCATCAGCCAATGCATGCAAGACCACATCCCCATCAGAGTGTGCGAGCAAACTATGAGAATGCTCAATCGGCACGCCCGCTAGAATGACATATTGTTGCTGCTGACCATTATTATGAAAAGCATGAACGTCGATACCTTGACCAATTTTTATCATTATTATTCCAAGATGAGTTAAAGGTGATTAAAATAATTCAAAACCATTATCTGAATTTTCAAAGTGGTTTTACGAGTAGCCAGACACCATCGGTCGCCACCAGTTTCAATTAACTGGTATAATATGACGTTTATTTTATCATAATACCAGATCCAAAAGACAAGCTGACGTTGTTGTGCTGAGACTACGTATTGTAGTGATTGCATAACGCTTGGCGTCGGCATGTACTTTGGATAACGTATAAATAGTTGAGCCGTTTTATGTCAGCCATACAATACACTTCAAGCACAACCGTTTCAGAGTCTTTTAATGCTCATCGCCCTTTAACACTTGCTGATGTCGAAAATCCTAGCACCAAGCATGTGATCGTCGGTATGTCAGGTGGGGTCGATTCTTCTGTATCAGCCGTATTACTTCAGCAGGCAGGCTTCAAGGTTGAAGGCCTGTTTATGAAGAACTGGGAAGAAGATGACGGCACCGAATACTGTACAGCGATGGATGACCTCGCAGACGCGCAAGCCGTATGTGACAAAATTGGCATCAAACTGCACACGGCCAACTTTGCGATGGAATATTGGGATCGCGTATTCGAGCACTTTTTGGCAGAATATAAAGCAGGACGCACCCCTAACCCTGATATCTTGTGCAACAAAGAAATTAAGTTTAAGGCGTTTTTGGACTATGCGTTGACGCTTGGTGCAGATTATATCGCGACCGGTCACTATACGCGCCGCAGTGTGAACTATATCAATGCCGAAGGTGACGAGGTTGCGCAGCTCTTACGCGGTCTTGATAATAATAAAGACCAAAGCTACTTTTTGCATGCGGTTGGCGGTGACAAAATCGCTAAAACCTTATTCCCAGTTGGCGAGCTTGAAAAGCCAGTGGTACGTCAAATCGCTGAAGAGCATGACCTAGCGACGGCTAAAAAGAAAGATTCTACGGGTATTTGCTTCATTGGTGAGCGCCGTTTTAAAGATTTCCTACAACAGTACTTGCCTGCGCAAAAAGGCGAGATACTTACTGATGACAATAAAGTCATCGGTACTCATGATGGCCTCATGTACTACACATTGGGTCAACGCGGCGGCATCGGCATTGGCGGTGTCAAAGACCGTCCCGAGGAGCCGTGGTTTGTATTGGCAAAAGACTTAGAGAAAAATCGTTTAATCGTCGGTCAAGGGCATGAACATCCCATGCTAATGAGCAACGAGCTAAAAGCCTATAAGCTCGATTGGATTGATGGTAACGCGCCTGCGGATGTGTTTAGCGACGAAGGCTTAGCCTGTATGGAGAAGTCTCGCTATCGCCAGCCTGATCAAGCGTGCCGCGTGTTTGCGACCAATGCTGATGGCAGTGAGGTTCAAGTGGTATTTGATGAGCCGCAGCGCGCTGTCACTCCTGGACAGTCAGCGGTATTTTATATCGATGAAGTATGTTTAGGCGGCGGCGTGATTGAATCTATCGATGCACCATGTGGATTTTAATTGCTTCCTAACACCCAACTTAAAGCACAGATGTTGATGCAGCAAATAGATTTATTTTGACGAGGGTCAACATCGCTTTATTTGCATAGACCGCTTTTTTAATATCATATTTCTGCTATATTACGCGCAACGATTTCGACGTCGTTTTTTATATGGTAATTTTTTATCTAGACTCTTGCAGTTTTTTATTTCATAACTACTGAGGCACAACCATGACCCCACTTACCGCTCTCTCTCCAATTGATGGTCGTTACGCATCAAAGGCTGACAGCTTACGTCCTTATTTATCTGAATTTGGTCTAATCAAAGCTCGCGTTACGGTAGAGATTCGCTGGTTGCAGTCTTTAGCTGACAACAGCGCAATTGGTGAATTAGCAGCATTTGATGACCAGACCAACGCTTTTTTGAATGCAATCGTTGATGATTTTAGTGAAGCCGATGCCCAAGCGATCAAGGACATCGAAGCGACGACCAATCATGATGTAAAAGCGGTTGAGTACTTTATCAAGAACAAGTTCCGGGGTCAGGACGCTTTAATTGATTCTCTTGAGTTTATTCACTTTGCGTGTACCAGTGAAGATATCAACAACTTATCGTATGCATTGATGCTCAAAGACAGCCGCAAGCTTGTCGTTGCCAAAATGCAGCAAGTGACTGATAGCATCGTTGAATTAGCGATTGCTCATGCTGATCAACCAATGCTATCACGTACACATGGTCAGACAGCCAGTCCAACAACATTGGGCAAAGAGATGGCAAACGTGGCCTACCGCCTTGCTCGTCAAATCAAGCAAATCAATCAAGTAGAGTTATTGGGTAAAATCAATGGCGCCGTTGGCAACTACAATGCGCATTTTTCAGCGTATCCTGACGTCGACTGGCAGAGTCATGCTGAAGCATTTATCAATCAGCGTCTAGAGTTAACCTTTAACCCTTATACGACTCAAATTGAGCCACATGACTATATCGCTGAGTTGTTTGATGCTGTTAAGCGTTTCAATACCATCTTGATCGATTTTAACCGTGATATTTGGCAATATATTAGCTTAGGCTATTTTAAACAGCGCCTAAAAGACGGTGAAGTTGGCTCTTCTACCATGCCGCATAAAGTTAATCCAATTGACTTTGAAAACTCTGAAGGCAACTTAGGCGTTGCCAACGCGATGCTGGCCCATTTGGGTGAGAAGTTACCGATTTCACGTATGCAGCGTGATTTGTCAGACTCTACCGTATTACGTAATATCGGTGTTGGCCTAGCACAGAGCATGATTGCTTTTGATGCGTGCCTAAAAGGGGTGGGTAAACTTGAGCTAAATGCACAGCGTTTAAATGACGACTTGAATCAAGCGCAAGAAGTGTTGGCAGAACCGATTCAAACGGTCATGCGTCGCTACCGTGTTGAAAACCCGTATGAAAAACTAAAAGCCTTGACTCGCGGTAATGCCATGACTCGTGAAGCCATGCTAACCTTTGTTGAAAGCGATGAGCTATTGGCTGTTAGCGACGCGGATAAAGAACGCCTACGTGCATTGACGCCTGCTACTTATATCGGTAATGCCGCTGAGCAAGCACGTGCTATTAAAGAGTGGATTGCCAAGCTGTAAAGTTTGCCAAGCTGTAAAGTTTGCTAAGATGAATTGAATACCTTAAAGCAATAGAGATAAGGCACAATTGCCTCATCTCTATTTGTTCAAACTGGCTATACATTCGCCTAAGTCTATAAAAAAACAACCTTACTTTGCATGCTATGATGATCTTAAAAACTCATAGGTGATAAGTAAGGTTTTATTTTTTATCCTTTTTATCATCATCGTCATCACTATCGCCTGGTATGATAGCTTTACCGACCGCGACCGTGCCTTTGACTACGCCTTTGGTGGTTTTATAGGCGACTTTGGCAGGCACGGTGACGATTTTATGGACACAAGCTTGCAAGAAAAACACGCTAGCAATAATGACAACAAAATGTAATTTTTTCATAACTTTCCTACGATTTGATGGCTGCTCTGATGATAGCCATCAGATAGGTGATCATCATAAACGATTAATCCCTTCCTATAAAGCATCCCTTACCATCAATCTTGTACGTATTTAAAATATGGATTTACCCATGACCTCTATTCCTCTTTGTCTACCCGACTCTATTACGCCTGAGCAGTTTTTGGCTGAATACTGGCAGAAAAAACCACTGCTTATCAAGCAAGGCTTACCGCAGCTGATCGATATGTTTGAGCCCGATGATATGATGGGTCTTGCCCTTGAAGAAGATGCTAGCGCACGCTTGCTAACCCAAGCAGCCAGTAAAAAAGAAGGTCAAGCGCAGTGGCAACTCAAAAAAAGCCCACTGAGCGAGACTGATTTTGAGAACCTACCAGAACAATGGACCGTATTGGTACAAAACCTAGAGCAATGGTCACCAGAGCTCGGTCAGTTGTGGCAAGCATTTGACTTTATTCCGCAGTGGCAGCGTGACGATATTATGGTTTCCTACGCGCCAGCAGGTGGGTCGGTCGGTAAGCATTATGACGACTACGATGTATTTTTGGCACAAGGCTATGGTTCACGGCGCTGGCAGTTGGGCAAATTCTGTGATGAGCAGACAGAGTTTGTTGCTGATGAGCCTATTCGCTTGTTTGACGATATGGGTGAGCTTATCTTTGATGAGATACTAGAAGCGGGTGATGTGCTTTATGTACCGCCTAAATTATCGCACTTTGGGGTGGCACAAGATGACTGTCTGACTTTCTCGTTTGGCTGTCGTCGTCCAAACTTGATGCAAATCATCGACAGTGTGGCAGATATTGCAACCAATGACAGCCAGTTATTTATCCCTATGCTACTGCCGCAAGCGCTACAAGCATCAGGTGAACTGCAAGCAGACAGTGTTGCTGCTATCAAAGCGCAATTGCTAGAGATGCTACAATCTGAGCGCGGTGATGATATGATTCGTCAAGCAGTCTCTGAGGTGGTGAGTAAGCGCCAATACGATGCGCTGATGCCAGAGGAAACACTGGGCACCGATGAGCTTGTACAAGCCTTGTCTGAAGGTGCGCTATTGCAAGCGGACTATAGCAATCGTCTGCTCTATAATCAAACCCGTGATGGCATCACGCTATATGCCAACGGACAGCGTCTCGATGGACTTGATAATGCAGCAATAGCAGTGTTGGTACGTTTGGCTGATGGAGAGCCATTACAATATAGTGATGTGAAGGATATCGATGCAGATGATTTAAGCGAATGGTTAGAAAACGGTTGGATATGGGTCAATATGACTGAATAAAACATAATCATCAAATTTTAGCTGAATAATGCACAATAAAAAAACCGCTATCTGATAATTACTCAGATAGCGGTTTTTTCTTATGCATATTAGATCTCTTGCAAAAGTACCAGTTCATTGACTTCCACTGACGGAGTTACAAGGGCTGACGATGACTTATGCAAGAAGTCTATTACACAATTACTCGTTCAATACTCATAATGATGTATCAAACGCCGCTTAGTATTTATTAAAACCACTATAAACACTAAACGTGTTGGTCGTTAATACTATTACTCTGTACCAAGTTCAAGCAAGCTCGCGTTACCACCGATTGCTGTGGTGTTAATCGTCTTAACACGCTCAGTGACAAAACGATGGAGATAATCAGGTGTTAGCATCTCAGACAGTCCTTCCATATCAGTGACGCTGATCACTTGCGTCAAAATACCGTCTGTCTTAGCAAGCTCTTGACTGATGGCTTGTACTTCGCTGTGATTACCAGAAACGGCCACCTGAGCAAGACGATCAATGTATAAAAGCGTGATGGTTTGCGAGTCATTAGCCACGCTCAATAAATCTTCGCTAATACCCGTATCGTACAGGATTTTAGCGGCTTCATTGCACATCTCATTTTGGCTTGGGCAATGCAGTATGACTTCATTACCAGTCAATAATGCAGCCACAAGCTGACCTAGTACGGCCATTGCTCTGGCTGATTCGCCACCAACGACCATTGTCTTACCACGACCAGTGACGTACAAGTCGTTTGACTCACCTGTCGCACCAGTCATACGATGCGTCTCATCCAAACTAGGAGCCGCGCTCAATAGGTGATTGAATAAACGCTTTGCTTTGTTGGCATCACCAGTCAATAGAGACAACTTTGGAATTGCCGCCTCTAGGTACGTTGCGCGATTGACCGCGCCAAGTAGTCGCCAAGATTCACAAACCTGGGCATGATTTTTTTTGAATTCAGTCGCCATGTTGCTACTCCTTATGCGAGTTCTGTTTGAGTGGTTGTTTGGGTGTTAGCATTTGCTTGGTTGCTGCCATTTGATTCTGAGCTAAGCTGCATCAGACGCGCAACATAGTGCGGTCCACCAGCTTTAGGACCAGTACCAGACAGGCCACAACCACCGAATGGCTGGACGTTTACGACCGCACCGATTTGGTTACGGTTGATATAAGTGTTGCCTACAAAAGCACGGCGCTCGATATGCTCAACAGTTTTTTCGATACGGCTATGAATACCCATCGTCAAACCAAAGCCTGTGTTGTTGATAGCGTCAATCAGCTTATTCAGATCACGTGCTTGATAGCGCAATACGTGCAGGATTGGACCAAAGTGCTCACCACCAATCACATCAATACTGCTTACCTCGATTGCGGTTGGCAATACAAAGGTAGAGTTTTCTTGGCTGACAACCGAGCTTGAACTCATTGGGGTTTGAGCCAAGATAGTAGCGGTTGGCTCAGCGTCCATACGGGCGATATGCGCCTCTAAACCATTTTTGGCATCAGCATCAATCACAGGACCCACATCTGTGGCAGCGTATAGTGGATTGCCAACAGACAGCTCAGCCATATTGCCTTGTAACAGCTCAATCAAATCATCCGCCATCTCATCTTGCACGCACAATATACGACAAGCTGAACAACGCTGACCTGCTGAACCAAAGGCCGACAATACCGCATCTCGAACGACTTGCTCTGGCAGTGCTGTTGAGTCAACAATCATTGCGTTCTGACCGCCAGTTTCAGCGATAAATACAGGCAGCTCGCCACTCGCTTGAGCATGATCATTCAAGCTTTGATTGATACGCTGAGCAGTTTGGGTTGAGCCAGTAAATATCACACCTGCTATGTTATCAGCAGCCGTTAGCGCTCCGCCCACATCACCGGCACCTGTCACCAATTGTAGTGCTTCTGCTGGTACACCCGCTTGATACATGAGTTGCGCAGCAAAATGCGCAATCAAGCTGGTTTGTTCAGCAGGCTTAGCGACTACCGTATTACCTGCTGCCAGTGCCGCCACGATTTGACCCGTATAGATAGCCAATGGGAAGTTCCATGGACTAATACACACAAAAGTGCCACGTGGTTTATAAACTTGACGCGATTGCTTACCAGACAAATCTGTAAACTCATGCACGACATCGTCTAGGCGCTCTGCTTCATCAGCGTAAAAACGACAGAAATCAACGGCTTCTTTGATTTCATCGATGCTGTCTTGCATAGTCTTACCAGCTTCGACTTGGCATAGTGCCATTAGCTCAGCGTAGTTCTCTTCAAATAGCTCAGCGATTTTACGCAGTATTGCCGCACGCTTGGTCACGGCTACGTTTTGCCACATGCTTTGACCCGCTACAGCGACATCAATCGCTTGACGAGCCAATTCTGCATTGGCATATTTGACTTCACCAGCGTTTACGTCATGATTCCAAGGCGCACGTACAGGCTGCGCATCAAGCTGATGGGTGACGCCATCTACTTCATATTCATTAATTGCTTGGCCGTTGATGATAGGTGTCGCTGACCATTTTTTATTGAGATGGCTATCAATAGCTGCTTTAAACGGCAACCACTGTGACTCTACAAATATATTAGGGCCGAAACTTGCACGGCGCGAACCATAAATCTCTAGTGGTAGCGGGATATCTGGGTTGTGTAAGGTTGGGTTGGCAAGTAGCTTGTCATATGGATGCACAGTTAGTTTTTCAATCGGATACGACTTGTCTAATAACTGATGGACAAACGAGCTGTTGGCACCGTTCTCTAACAAACGACGTACCAAATATGGTAGCAAGTCTTTGTGTGCGCCAACTGGTGCATAGATACGTACAGGAATCTCATAAGCTTGCAAAATATGGTCATAAAGTGCATCACCCATACCGTGCAAACGCTGGAATTCAAACTCTTTATGGGTGCTCATGGTCATGATTGAAGACAGTGTGTGCGCATTATGCGTCGCAAACTGTGGCCAAATAAGACCGCGCAGATGGTCTGATAATAAGAAACGCGCACTGGCAAGATATGCGGTATCTGTACCTTCTTTGCGTGTCCAAACTGGATAGCCTGATAGACCTTTTTGCTGAGCAAGTTTGATCTCAGTATCCCAATAAGCGCCTTTTACCAGACGTACTGGAATGCGATCGCCTACTTCAGAAGACAAACGAGCAAGCCAAGCCAATACAGCGATAGCACGTTTAGAATAACCTTGTACAACGATACCTAGGCCATCCCAACCAGCTGTTGAGTTATCACGGTATAGAGACTCAAACAGTTTTAAAGAAATCTCAAGACGATCCGCTTCTTCGGCATCAATACTAAGATCAACATTGACCTCGCGTGCCGCTTCAATAAGGAGCAAGCAGCGTTGACGCAATAGACCCATGACCTGAGCTTCTTGTGTCGCTTCATAGCGAGGATGCAGCGCAGACAATTTGATAGATACTGATGGCTTAGGCATACCTTCTTTGACTTTGACGTTGGCCGTCGCTTTGATCGCATGCAAGTAGTCATTAAAGTATTTTTCAGCATCTCTATGCGTGATAGCCGCTTCACCTAGCATATCGAATGAATAGGTATAACCTTTATTACGATATGGCTGGCTGTTTTTATTGGCGTCTTCGATGGTTTCACCCAATACAAACTGATGGCCCATGATACGCATGGCTTTTTGCATGGCACTCCGAATGACAGGCTCACCCATCTTTTTGGTCATGCGATCCAAGAAACCTGAGGCAGTAGTGCTGCTATCAATACTGACGACACGGCCTGTCATCATCATGCCCCAAGTAGAGGCATTGACCATGAAACCATTGTCATTTTTGATGTGCTTTTTCCAATCTGCCACACTCATTTTGTCATGAATCAATGCATCAGCAGTATAATTATCCGGCACTCGAATCAACGCTTCTGCCAAGCTCATCAGCAAGATACCTTCTTGGGTATCAAGGCTATACTCAAGCAATAATGAGTCAACCATCTTGACGGCTTTGCCATCGTTACGCACATGCTCAACCAGCCTGCGTGTCTGCTCAGCGGCAGCATCACGCTCCTCTGCGCTAGGCTTGGCAAGTGGCAATAAATCAGCCAACCAACGCTGTTCATCAACGCTATATAGTGGCGAAATACGCTTATATAACTCTTCTATTGGCTGGGCAAGATACTCTGGCGACAGCATATCAACAGGATTGAACAAAATCGGCTCTTGCGGGGTAAACTGGTCTACTGGGTTCATAACAACTCCATAACTATCGTTTAAAAACCATAATAAATGGTGCTTTAGGAAGTCTGATCGTCCTGCATAACTGCTCGTAACCGCTATCAAAATAGAGGTTATGGAGGGATATTCACAGTAATAATCAAAAGACCAAACGGCGCCATCACAAAACTAGAAAATCCAGCATATGCTGGAGATGGTTAAGTAGGTCGTTCCACTGTTAAACGGGCTACGTTAACAATACAAAGGCAACAACGAAAAATTAAGCGGCATTAGTGCCTTCTTCTTGTTAGTAGTGAAAGGAGTGTGATGGACAAATATCGCTTGAATGAAGTGATAAAAAATCACTTAAACAAGCCCAAACATACCATCTTAAATGTGCAAATTCACTGTAAGAAAAACCTCTACGGCGTTGATTGAGGTGATGCGCTTAACTCGGCTATAATATCATGAAAAAAAAATTCAAACTAACGCTTTTTTTTATTTTTAAAAATAAATTTGTCTTTAAAAAACAAATATTTACAAGCAATTTTTCAGTCATGACGCTTTGGTTATATTTTTTAGTTTACTATTACCGATTAATTATTACCAAAATTTTGAGTTTTAATCGTACCAATTTTGGGCTCACTAGTAAGCTAAGTACCATCTCCAAATAATAAAAACCCTCTTTACCATCAAGTGATAAAGAGGGTTGTATGGTTAGGTCTCATACCTAGCGCGATACGCCTTATAAGAAGATAATTTTAACCAATAGCACAAGAGTCAAAAGCCATACAGCAATGCTGATATCAGCAAACTTACCAGAGATCGCTTTGACCGCGGTAAAGGTGATAAAACCAAGTGCGATGCCATCAGCGATAGAGTATGTCAGCGGCGTGAACAGCAATACAACTACAACAGGCGCTGCTTCTGTTAAGTCGCTCCAGTCGATGTCTTTTAGGGTGCCCATCATCAGTACGGCAACATAAAATATGGCACCGGCCGTCGCGTAGGCTGGGATCATACCGGCTAATGGAGAAAAGAAAATGCTTAGTAAAAATAACACACCAACAGTGACTGCCATCAATCCTGTACGGCCACCTGAGGCAATACCAGAGATACTTTCGATATAACTGGTTGTCGATGACGTACCAAGTAAAGAGCCTGCAACTGTCGCTGTTGAGTCTGCTAATAGCGCCTTGCCCATATTAGGAATATTGCCATCTTTGTCAGTCAACTTGGCTTGGCTAGTGGTTGCAATTAGCGTACCTGCAGTATCAAATAAGTCCACAAATAAGAAAGCGAAGATCACACTGATCATACCCACATCAAATGCGCCAGCGATATCGAGCTGCATCAGTGTCGGCGCGATAGAAGGCGGTGCAGATATGATACCGGTAAACTGTGTATAGCCCATTAGCAAACTAATCAGAGCAACCAGCAAAATACCAATGGTTACCGCACCTGGGACTCTTTTATAAGACAGACCAATAATGACGACAAAACCTAGAGATGCCAATACAGGACCAAATGAAGTCATATCACCAAGAGCAACCAAGGTCGCATCATGATTGACGATGATACCTGCACTCTGCAAAGCAATAAAAGCCAAGAATGCACCAATACCAGCGACTACGCCGTTTTTGAGAGAGTTTGGAATCGCATTGATGATTGCCTCACGAATCTTAAAGAGGCTTAATAGAACAAAGATACAACCTGACAAAAACACTGCACCCAGCGCGGTTTGCCATGCATACCCCATACCTAAGACCACGCCATAGGTGAAGAAAGCATTAAGTCCCATGCCTGGCGCTAATGCCACTGGTAGTCGGGCATAGATACCCATGATGAAACAACCGACTGCTGCAGCCACACAGGTTGCGACAAATACGGCCCCTTTGTCCATACCTGCATCGGCTAAGACATTAGGGTTAACAAAGATAATATAAGCCATCGTCAAAAACGTGGTTATACCAGCGACGATTTCTGTTTTGATCGTGGTATTGTCACCATTAATCCCAAAATAGCGTTCAATTGCATTCATAAGTGTTCGCCCCCAACTGGCTAATAAAAAATCACCACTACCTAAAACTAAACATGACCTCAGCAAAATGGCGATGCCGCAGTAAGAATAATGTAGTAACAAAGCGTAACATATTAGACGAGTTGTCTTACAAACTCAATCGCTGATAATGGCTAACTCGTATAAAAAGCAATTAAAAACACCACTTTTATAACGATAAAAAGTCTATACAAATTTGAATTTTCTTATAGTCTCTAGCTCAAATCATTTATGTATACTAGTAGGGCGTGTTGCCACTATATTGTTAAAATATTTGATGTATCGTACTTTTTGTCTGGTTAACACATTAATAATGACGTTTCTTTTATTTAGAAGTAAACTAACAGGTTATTATGTTGATGTCTCAGTGGTTGAGCGTGGTCTCAAATAGTCTCTTACTAAACCCGATTGCCGAGATCTTTACTGCGCTTAAGATTCAACGATAAAGTATGCTTATTATTTTTAGGGTTCGTTTGGTTTGGATGTCTTTATTTAAACCAGCTGTTGTCAATTATCCGTGAGTCCATTACATGCCTGAATCATTAAATATTATTGATCTTATTACCCAAGCCAGTCTATTGGTACAGATTGTGATGGCGTTATTGCTATTAGCCTCTTTGTTCAGTTGGGTCATTATTTTCCGTATGAGTGCGCGGCTCGGTACAGCCAAAAACTTTGATCAACAATTTGAGACTTGGTTTTGGTCAGGCGAAGATTTAGCAAAGCTGTATCAAGGCGTACAAGGCTCACCTGATCGCCAAGGACTTGAGCAGATTTTTTATGTGGGATTTTCAGAGTACCTGAGAATGCATAAAAAGCGTCAACCTAAAGATGACATCATCGACGGTGTTGAACGTAAACTGCGCGTCGGCTTGGGCCGTCAGCAGCAATTACTCGAGTCAGGGCTGACGACGCTAGCGAGTATCGGCTCGGTGGCTCCTTACATTGGACTGTTTGGAACCGTTTGGGGCATCATGAACGCGTTTTTGGGACTGTCGCAAACCGAGCAAGCCACCCTAGCCTCTGTCGCGCCTGGTATTGCTGAGGCGCTGATTGCGACAGCCATGGGCTTGTTTGCCGCTATTCCTGCTGTATTGGCATACAATCATTTTACGGCAAAATCTAGCCGTCTTTATGATTCACGAGCACTATTCTGTGACGAGATGACAGGCATGCTACAGCGCGAGACCAGTGTGCAAATCCCCGTTGCTAGAGAGACGCAAGTGAGTGCCACTCAGGTGAATGGGCTATGAAACCAAACCCCTATCGCCGTGAGAAAAAAGCGCTGAATGCAGAGATGAATGTCGTTCCCTACATCGACGTTATGCTGGTGCTATTGGTGATATTTATGGTGACCGCACCCATGCTCATTACGGGTGTCGATGTTGATTTGCCAAAAGAGCAAACCAATACCATGAGTCAGAGCCAGTTGCCCGTCATTGTCTCATTGACTGACAAGGGCGAGATTTTTATCAGTTATGAAAATAATATCGACTTGCCTATTAGTGAACCTGAGCTAATTAACACTTTATCCAACTTACAGTCTCAGAGCGGTAATACCAACACTGAGCCATTGCAAGTGATGATTAATGCTGATCAAAATAACCAATATGGCGCTATCATGACGCTCATGGCAACTTTGCAGCAGGCAGGTATTGAAAAAGTAGGGTTATTGACTGGTGCGCCTCTACCGACGCCATCACTCCAATAGCTATACCTTCTATATAGGTATGTCACATCATAGCAGCCAATCCGATAAACCACGTTCATGAGTATCCATACCATGCATAATGCGCCTGCCGTCTATGTCCCCACCGAACCTGAAGGCAACGGGCTAACACTGCCTACGTTACTCAGTTTGCTAGCACATGGTCTTATAATCGGCATACTGATTTATAACTATCAGTCCACTGAGGTTGAGACTGCTGGTAACATCGAGACGGTCATGGTAACTCCTGAGCAGCTCGCTGAAATGCAAGGACAGATATTGGCCAATCGTGCAGCAGCCAGCGCCATGCAAATGGACAGCAGCACCAGCGATTCAGCCAGTAGCGCTCAACAAGAAACCTCAAGTAGTAGCAGCTCAAGCGCTCAAAATCCAAGCCAGCCGAACTCCCAGCGTGTCCCTGTGTTTACGCGTTCTGACGAGCCTGCCAGTCAGCCTATGCTTATGAGTGAAGAGCAACATCAACGCCTGCGCGAGCAAAACCAAGAATATGAGCGCAGAATGGCTGAGTGGGCAGCGCAGCTAGACGAATCCGCGATAGAGGAGCTTGATCAAGTAGAGCAAGACAAAAGAGAGCAGATGATCGAAGAGCAAAAAAGGCTTGGAGATTTTCGTCAAAAGCAAAACAATCCACCCAAGATCAGACGCCCCACGGCTAACGATCGTAATATACAGATTGATACCGATGGCTCTAGCAATGCAGGCCGAACCTTTAGTCTCTCAGATGGTCAATCAACCATCTCCGGCGAGACCTCAACCTCTAGTACTTCTAAAGGTAGTAGTCGCTCTGCCTCAAGTGGTAGTCGCGGTGCCAGCAATAGTGAAATCATCAATCTAATCAAGCGCAACTATACGCCGCCTACCGCAGCGAAAGGCTCTACCCAGCGTGCCACCTTAAACATCACCGTTAATGCCAATGGTGACGTGGTCAATGTCATCGCATCTGGTCCTGATAGCGTCGTCAATGAAGCTGCCAGACAAGCAGTGCTCAACACAGGTAGCCTACCAATCGATGCTGATGACCCAAAATATCCTACCTTTACTATACAGTTTAAAGGTAGCAATTAATCAGTTGCTAGCGTCTTGTATTATTGATAACGTGATGTTAAGCGGCTTTTATCGCATCGTTTTTTCATCTAAATATAGTAAAGCCCAAATAAAACTGATATAGCATCACAAACACACTCGATTAAATACTATTTTCCTTGCTTGCTGTGACTTCGTCTCCAGAGGCTGCGAAAAATAGCCTTTAATCTCGTTGTGTCATTTTTAAATTGACTTATCTATACTTGCCTCATCGACTATAAAAATGACTATCATATTAATTTTAGGAGCGCCATTGACCCATGTATACTCATAAAAAACTACTAACCTCTTTACTTGCGGGTAGTTCAGCATTACTTATCTCGCAAAACGTGCTCGCAGCCCCTGTCGTATTAGAATTGGACTATGAGATTCCTGTCCAACAAAACCAAGTCGCGTTTGTACCATTCGCAGGCGATTCTGTTTTGTCCCCTATTATTTTAAATGATTTGAATAATACAGAACTAAAAGTCACCAGCCAAAACCTACCGCAGCAGCCACGCAGCAGTAGCGAGCTGGCAGGCACACTGCCAGTATGGCAAAGTATGGGCATACCTTATTTGGTCGTCGGCAGCACTCGTACCAATCGCGGCAAAATCGTCACCGATTATGAGGTCATCGATGTCAAATCTGGTCGCGTGATAGAAGGCAAGCAAAGCCTAACCGCTGACAATAACAGAGAAAGCATGCGCTACGCGGCTCATGTCATTGCAGATAAGGTCTATGAGCTGATTACGGGCATTCCAGGGGATTTCTCAGGGCGTATTGCTTATATAGAAGAAACAGGCACTGGCAAACAAAAAGTCTCTCGTCTAAAAGTGATGGATGCTGATGGTGAAAACGCCAAAACCATCACTGAGGTAGCAGGGTCTATCTTCTCACCAGCATGGTCACCTGACGGCAATCGTATTGCCTACTCGGTACAACGTGAAAAATCATATCCCGTCATCTACATTCAAAACGTCAGTGGCGGCGGCGCCAGTGTGCTAACGCCTTTTTCTGGTAGTAACTTGAGTCCGTCATTCTCTCCTGATGGCAGCAAAATCCTATTTTCTAGTAGCTTTGAGGGTAGCGCCGATATCTATGAGATAAGCGCAAGCGGCGGTACGCCTAGACGCCTCACTAATTTGCCAAGCAGTGAGGTGCAGCCAAGCTACGCTCCTGATGGCAAGTCATTTGTATTTGTCAGTGACAAAACTGGATTCAATAAACCACAAGTCTATCGTTATGAATTTGGCTCGGGACGCACCACCAAAGTATCAAATGGTGGCTATGCAACCAGTCCGCAGTTTAGCAGCGACGGAACACAAATCGCCTTTTTAAGTGGACGCTCAGCCGCGATTATGAATAGCAATGGTGCGGT
This sequence comes from Psychrobacter pacificensis, assembly GCF_018336615.1. NCBI lineage: Bacteria > Pseudomonadati > Pseudomonadota > Gammaproteobacteria > Moraxellales > Moraxellaceae > Psychrobacter > Psychrobacter pacificensis. The sequence goes on from NZ_CP048752.1 coordinate 1,793,406, forward strand.
GACGACCAACCTTGGTAATACGGGTATCGATGAAGCCCCAAGCTTCTCACCCAATGGCAAGCGCGTGGTCTATGCGTCAACCCAAGGCGGCAAAGGTGTACTAACGATTAAATCATTGAATGGTGGCGAAGCGTTCGGCAAATCAGGACAAGGCATCATCCGCTCACCCGTATGGTCATCAAGTCCAAAGTAATTTAGGCAACTGAATCACAACGTTAGAATTTACTCATACAAAAAGCCTTAATCATAATGAATATGATTAAGGCTTTTTTGTGTCATAAGCTGCTAGAAGAAAAGTGATAAAACCTACTTAGTAAAACCTGCCCGCCGTCTTATGCACTCTTCTTAGGTACCCTTCATTCGAACTCATTTTTCTTCCTTATTGTTAGTAATAAACCCGTAAACCGGTTAGTACCAAAAAAAACATTGCATTAACTTTCATTTTACCTATATCCTAAATAGGTCTGACTAATTGGTCAGGTTATTTAGATATTGGCCAACAAATATAAACTATTACTGTTGTCTATTTTAAGGTCGGGAACTTACCCCTATTATTTGAATCGATAAAAAACAGGTCAAGGATTGGGTTTTAATTTTTATCTAATGATTTGTTACGTTGTCTGATATATACAGCTAATTGGGTGCTAAGCAGTTATTCTAGGAGGAAACCACCATGAGTGAAAACGTTCCAGCAAATACTGATTTATTATATAGACTGCACGACCGCCCCAACCCTATCAAAGCATTCTTAGGTGCCATACAGCACGTACTTGCTGCTTTCGTTGGTATTATTACCCCTTCACTAATCATCGGTGGCACTTTAGGTTTAGGGGAACATATCCCCTATCTGCTAAGCATGTCCTTAATCGTATCTGGAGTCGCGACTTTTATTCAAACGCGAAAAGTAGGGCCCATCGGCTCTGGCCTTATGGCATTACAAGGCACCAGTTTTGGTTTTTTGGCGGCAGTATTGACCGCAGGATTTGTAGTAAAAAACCGCGGTGGTAGTCCTGAAGAGATTTTATCCGTTATCTTTGGTGTGTCGTTTCTCGGTGCATTTGTTGAGATATTTTTGAGTCAATTTATCACCAAACTCAAATCATTTATGAGCCCTATTGTTACTGGCTGTGTGATTGTCACGATTGGTTTGTCCCTAACAAAGGTAGGTCTCACTGATTTGGCAGGTGGGTTTGGTGCTGAGGATTTCGGTAGTATTCCAAACCTACTCTTAGGTGGTGGCGTACTCGTCAGTGTGGTGCTCATTAGCATTATTAACAATAAGGTTATTCGCTCAAGTGCTATCTTTATCGGTCTGATGTTAGGCTTGCTCGCTGCCGTATTTATGGGGCGCATTGATTTTTCATTGGTGTCTAAAGCGGATTTTTTCACCGTTCCCATTCCCTTCAAATATGGTTTTGGTTTTGATTGGCAGGCATTTATTCCCATTGCCTTTATGTACATCATTACCAGTATTGAGACCTCAGGCGACTTGACCGCTACCTCGATGATTTCAGGCGAACCGATCAAAGGCCCTCTCTATGAGAAGCGCATTAAAGGTGGTGTGTTGGGTGATGGTGTCAACTCGCTGATTGCGGCTGTATTCAACACTTTTCCTGTGACAACCTTTAGCCAAAATAACGGCGTGATTCAGATGACGGGGATTGCCAGTCGCTATGTTGGTTTTTATGTTGGCGGTATCTTGTGCCTGATGGGTCTATTTCCTATCCTTGGTGCGATTTTCACGCAGCTGCCCAAGCCTGTCGTAGGCGGGGTCACGCTACTGATGTTTGCCACTGTCGCAACTGCGGGTATTCGTATACTATCCACCGTGGATTTTACCCATCGTAATGTCTTGATTATCGCCACGTCACTAGGATTAGCAACGGGTATTGCATTCGTTCCTGACGTACTCTCACAGACGCCGCAATTTTTCCAAAACATCTTTGGCTCAGCGGTGACGATGTCCGGTATTGTGGCAATCACGCTTGATATAATCCTACCAAAAAACTACGGTGTAGAATTTGATACGGCTGAACAACATGCCGAAGATGGCTTAAAAACAGCGCAAAAAGTGGCATAAATTTGAATGTTTAGCCCTGTCTGAAAGTAAAACGAGGTGCCATAAAATTTGTTTATGCACCTCGTCCGCTCTGATCCCTTAATCACAATGACTTAACTGTATATAATCATTCAAGTCCACAGCCTCGTAAAATAAAAGGCACTAGAAAATCTGCTGCGCGCGCTTCATCTTCTGCGTCATAAGCTGTTTTGTCCATCAGGCCGACAATTTCAATCTCAAATTCAGCGTAACGCTGGGTCGTCGCCCATATCAAAATTAGTAGTTGCAAGGGATCTGTAATCCCAATCTTGCCTTGCTTATGCCACTCTTTCATGACTTGCGCTTTATCATTTACCCAATCTTTCATCGTTGTTGACATAAATTCGTGCAAGTGAGGCGCACCGCCGATGACCTCAATGGCAAACAACTTATGACGACTAGGATTGACAAAAGCTTGATGCAGCTTGGTACGGACAAACTTTTCAATGACAGTTTTTGGATCGCTGTCCACTGTCATGGTCACCAAGCCGTCATTCCATTCTTCAATAATCGAGCGTAGCACCGCCATATATAGGTTTTTTTTGTTTTTAAAATAATAGTGAACGTTGGCTTTAGGCAGTCCTGCTCGATCAGCGATGCCTTGCATCGTAGCGCCGCGATAGCTTTGGAGCACGAACTCCTCTTCAGCCGCTGCCAGTATCAACGCTTGATTGTGCGCGCGCGTAACTTGTTGACTACGATGCGATGGCGCATCAGTAGTCAGGATATCCTCTTTCTGATTATCTTGAGTCATAACAATGGTATCTCACTCCAAATGGCTGGTTCGACAAAATAGTCGCTATATTTTTGAATGTTTTTATATATCAATGCACAGATTTTCGCAGCATGAGCCACCAAATAAAAAAATTCTCATAAAACAGTTGACCAATTAGTCAGGTTTTAGCAGAATGGTAATTATAAATCACACGTATTACGACCAAAACTATACTGCCATGTCATTTTGCAGCTCAACTATTAGTATTTCCTCAAAAAATACGTTCTGTATCGTCAATTTATCATGATTAGAAAGCTAGCAACTTAAATACGCACTGTGGGTTTGCTTAAATAAAAATGCAAACGTCGAAAAACTAAAAAATGAACCATAAAAACATCGATTGCTATCGCTAAGTCTAAGCAAAAAACCACCATGTATAAACCTTTATTAAACAATAGTTATCCAGTCCACATAATGGGCTGTCATATCAACAAAAAGGATATCACCATGAGCTTAACCTTAGCGCAATTTAATAATTTGTCTCAGGAAGTAGCCATTGCTCAGCTTTTAATCTGCTGTACCAGTAGCGTTTGGGCAAATAAGCTTGCCAATGCGCGTCCTTTTGCAGATTTCGATGCGCTCTTAGCGAATAGCGACGCTATCTGGGATGAGGTACAAACCAATGAGGCCAACTTGCTAGAAGCATTTGATGGACATCCACAAATCGGTAATGTGGCTTCTTTAAAAGAGAAATATCGCAATACACAAGATAGCGCCGCACATGAGCAGTCTGGCGCTAACGATGCGGCAGACGATGTACTCGAAGCGCTCGCTAAAGGCAATCAAGATTATCTTGATAAATTTGGTTTCATTTTTATTGTCTTTGCAACCGGCAAAAACGCACAGCAAATGCTCGATTTGCTCTTGGCGCGCCTGCCAAACGACCGTGCCACAGAGCTGGCCAATGCCGCCGCAGAACAAAATAAAATCACACGTTTACGTCTAAGCAAACTATTAGGTAATGCTTAGATGATCAACAGCTATCAAACCACATTATTACTATCAATGTTTGTCCGACGTTCTACTTATCAAATACGCTAGCATCATTACTCTATTTACGTCTTTACTAAATACAAAGGAAGCCTTATGTCTGCCACCTTATCGTCACATATCTTAGACACTCATTTGGGCACGCCTGCTGCTGATATCGCCGTCCGCCTACACCGCGTACCAGACAGCGGTGACACGATACTGCTTGCGCATGGAACGACCAATAGCGATGGTCGCGTGACACCAGATGCTTGGCAGTTTGAGTCAAGCATTGATGGCACTGAGCGTCAGCTAGATACGGGGCGCTATACCGTGACGTTTGATACTCAGGCATATTTTGATGCCCAGCAGCTGACGGCATTCTATCCGCAGGTGGTCATCGACTTTGTGATAAAAGACGCAAGCCACTATCACGTGCCATTACTTCTGAGTGCGCATGGTTATAGTACTTACCGCGGAACATAACCGACCCTTATTATCAAAAAACTGTGAGCGAAAATCGTTATCCGCTCACAAATATTTTATCAAGACACTGTCATATTAAAGGACACTTACCGCATGGGCGCCTATCTTCTCGAATGGTTGAGTTTATTTTTTCGCTGGTTTCATGTTATCGCAGGGGTGGCATGGATTGGTGCATCGTTTTATTTTGTGTGGCTGGATCTGAGCCTACGCAAGCCGCCACAGTGGAAAGCAGACAAAGGCATCTCAGGTGATCTGTGGGCCGTCCATGGCGGCGGGTTTTATGAGATTGCCAAATACAAGCTCGAACCAGAGGAGATGCCAAAAACGCTACATTGGTTTAAGTGGGAAGCTTACACGACTTGGCTGACGGGCGCGGCGATGATGTCTATCGTCTATTATGCCAATGCAACTGCCTATCTGATCGATCCAAGCAAAGTGCCTTTTACCAGTATCGGTGCCATTGCGACAAGCTTGCTGTTTTTATTTGGTAGTTACTTTATTTACGAAGTCATTGTGCGCAGTCATTTGGGCAAAAACGCCTTTATCTTTAGTACCCTGATTTTTATCTTGTTGGTTATCGCGAGTTGGGGTTCTTATCAGCTGTTTAGTGATCGCGCCTCGTTCATCCATATCGGGGCGATTTTGGGCACGGTGATGGTCGGTAACGTATTCTTCGGTATTATGCCAGCGCAGCGCGCACTCGTAGACTGTGTGCGGCGCGGCGAAAAACCGGGCAAAGAAGTCGCTGAATTGGCACTGCAAGCCAAAAACCGCTCACTGATGAATAACTACTTTACCCTGCCACTCATCTTTACCATGATTAGCAACCACTATCCGATGATGTATGCTCATGAAAAAGGTTGGTTGGTATTGGTCTTCGTCGGCGTTATCACTGCAACGGCACGTCATTATTTTAACCAAAAACATTTGGGGCATAAAAAACCACGCTACTTGGTTATCCCAGCCATACTGACGGTATTATTGATTATTTGGATGCGACCTGAACCAATTGATCCAGCGCCTGCAATGCCCGCTACTGCCGCAGTAACACCTACGACAACTAATAGCACCCCAACAGCTACAAGCGCGACTACTAATACTGATAACGTTAATAATAGCAGTGTTAGCAATAATGCCGCCACTGCTGCTGAAGCCGTACCAGTGAGCGCATCAGTAGATGACGCTATGATGGATGTTGTACATACACGCTGTAGCACTTGTCATGCAGTGCAGCCCACACAGCAAGGCTTTGCCGCACCGCCAGCAGGTATCATTTTGCAAACACCAGAAGATCTAAAAACACACAAAGCAAAAATCGTCACTGCGGTACAAACTGGCTATATGCCACTTGGTAATATCACTCAGTTAACAGATACAGAACGTCAGCAGCTTGTCGCATACGCATCATCCCTGTAGTTTGTTATCAATAGAAAACTTTCCTTGGCGAGCAATATTCAATTAAATATTTAAGGCTCTATGAGATATAGGAACATAAACAATGAGCAAAAAAATCATCAGTGATTTTGATCAAAATACATACCCACGCGACCTAAAAGGCTACGGTGGCAAGCCACCAAAAGCCAATTGGCCAGGCGGTGCAAAAATCGCCGTACAGTTTGTCTTAAATATCGAAGAAGGGGCAGAAAATAGCGTCATCCACGGCGATGGACAGTCCGAGCGCTTTTTGTCGGATATCTTGGGTACGCCCGAATTTAACAACCGTCACCAGTCTATTGAGTCTGCATTTGAATACGGCAGCCGTGTTGGTGTGTGGCGGGTGTTGGATGTGTTTAAAGAGTACGGCGCTCCTATCACCACTTTTACTTGTGCTGCCGCTGCCGAAAAAACCCCGCATATTATCGAGCGCGTATTAGAAGACGGTCATGAGATTGCCAGTCACGGTCTACGCTGGATCACTTATCAATATATGTACCGCGAGACGGAACGTGAGCACATTCGCCGTGCAACCGACATATTTGAGCGCATGCTCGGCAAGCAGCCACTCGGCTGGTATACGGGACGCGATAGCCCAAACACACGTGAGCTGGTCGTTGAACAAGGTGGCTATCACTATGACTCTGACTCCTATGGCGATGAGCTGCCTTACTGGCTCAATGTCAAAGCCCAAGATGGCGATCTAATCACACGCAAGCCGCATTTGGTCATCCCTTATAGCTTAGAGACCAATGACATGCGCTTTTCTTCGAGTCCAGGGTTTACTCACTCCGAGCCATTTTATCAATACCTCAAAGACAGCTTTGACACCCTGTATGAAGAAGGCGCAGAAACCCCAAAAATGCTGACCATCGGTTTGCATTGCCGTATTATCGGACGGGCAGGACGTATCAAGGCGCTAAAACAGTTTTTGCAATACATCACCAACAAGCCTGACGTGTGGATATGCCGCCGTGATGAGATTGCCAAACACTGGTATGAGAACCATCCTGCAACACCAGACAATACAGCCAACTGGATGTAGCTTTTGCCATTGCCTCGCTCATTGAATACATCGCAGTGTGTCGAATAAATAAAACAAGTGGCACACGATCAATTAAATCTAATATTAAACAAAAGGAATCATGATGAGTCAAAACACTTCAGAAGTGGGACAAATCATCTCAGCAAATAATCTACCTGAGAGCCTGCCAGCCTTTACTAAAAAATCTAACGTGGCTGACAGTCGTTTGGGTGCCAAAGCGCTATTTGCGACCGATGATTTTTTTGCGGATAAAAGCCGTATTCTAAACCCTGATGCGCCTATCTTTATTGTAGGTAAATTCGACGATAACGGTAAATGGATGGACGGCTGGGAGACGCGCCGTAAGCGTCATTTGGGCTATGATTATTTAGTCATTCAGCTAGCGCGTCCGACCAAAATCGCAGGTCTCGATATCGATACCAGTCACTTTACGGGTAACTTCCCCTCTTCTGCCAGTGTCGATAGCTTATACGCGCCAGAGCTACTACAGCAAGATGAAACTGAGCTTACTAGTCTCAGTAAAAAAGACTGGGACAGTAAAAACTGGCAGCCCCTTGTTGGCATGACCCCACTACAGGGCAATCACCATGAGTTTATCGAAACTGATAACGAGCAAACGGTCACACATATCCGTTTGAATATTTACCCAGATGGCGGCGTGGCTCGACTGCGTGTCTATGGTGATATCCAACTTGATGCCAGCCTAAACAATCAAGGTGAAATGCTCGACTTGGCAGGCGCGTTAAATGGCGGTCGTGCAATCGTTAGTAACGACGCACATTTTGGTGCCGCCAGCAACTTACTGTTACCGACCAAAGCGCCCAATATGGGGGATGGCTGGGAGACACGTCGCCGCCGTGAGCCAGGCAATGACTGGTGCATTATTGCCTTAGGGCAAGCAGGTATCGTGGATTCTATCGAAATCGATACCGCTCATTTTAAAGGCAACTACCCTGATAAAGTATCCATTCAAGCCGTCTACTCGCCAGACACCCCAGAGCAAACCTTGGTCACTCAAAGTATGTTTTGGGATACGTTGCTTGAGCCGCAAAAAACCAATGCGGATGATGTCCATACCTTTGGTAACGACAAGCTCTTAACAGACCAGCCTATCACGCATATTCGCGTCAATATCTTCCCCGATGGCGGTATCAGCCGCGTGCGCGTGTTTGGCAAGGTGGCAGATCATGTTGGTACTACTGATAAGACAGAGGTTAAATAATGAGTGTCATCCTAACGGCTCAGCCTTTGACCAAAGCCGACTTTGCCCCTTACGGCTCGGTTATCGAGCGCTATAGTGAGGAGGAGCAAACCGCTGACAACACTTACGAGATCAATAATGGCTATGCGGTTCGCCATCATGCGCTTGCTGCAAGTCAGCTTGAGGGTGGTACTGTCGGTATGAGTATCTTTCGAGCCAAAAAACGTGAGAATCCGATTGCGCTGTCCGTCATGGAGTATCATCCGTTTGGCACGCAAGCATTTATGTCGATGGAAGGTCAGGACTATGTCGTCGTCGTTGCCAAAGCAGGCACGCCGCCGCAGTCGCCTGATGATCTGGCCGTGTTTTATGCCAAGTCGCATCAAGGCGTACAGTATGCTGCCAACGTCTGGCATCATCCCTTATTGGCGCTTGGACGCGACAGTGACTTTTTGGTGATTGATCGTATCAATGGCGAAGGTAACAACTGCCATGAGATAGACATTACGGACTGGGATGTGCTTATTGAGTTAGAAGACGTCAGTTAGAAAATGCCAGTTAGGAAAAAAGCCGCCAAGCTATCTCATAAGCACAGACAAAAAAGCACAGAACAAAAGATACAGACCAATCAAAGCCCCGTTTATGATATATAAATGGGGCTTTTTTGTGACTCATGTTTTTCGCCAGTTCATCAGGCCGTAGATTTTCGATAGCGGCTCTGACCGGCAATTATCGTCTGCTCAATCACTCTATCATCACCCAGCATCATCAGCACAAATAACTGCTCTTCAAGGGTTTTGGTCTGCGCCATACGTCGCTCTAACAGTGCTGTGGCCTTCATATCAATCACGACAAAGTCCGCTTCTTTATTGGGCATAAAGTTACCAATCTTATCATCTAATAGTAGCGACTGTGCATTGCCCAAAGTGCTCTGATACAACCCTTGGTGTGCTGATAATTGATTACTTTGTAGTTGCTGGACTTTGTACGCCTCTGATAACGTCGTGAGCATCGACAAGCTCGTGCCTGCTCCAACATCAGTGGCGATACTAACACCGGTATAACTTAACGTCTTGGGTAAATCGAACAGCCCACTACCCAAAAACAGATTGGACGTTGGACAATGTGATATTTGCGTACCAGTCGCGCGTAGACGCTCGTATTCTAGTGTCTCAAGATAGATACCATGTGCCAAGGTGGTACGGCGGCCCAGTAATCCCATATCATCATAGACGTCGAGGTAGCCTTTATGATTGGGATACAGCTCCTGCACAAAAGCCACCTCATCACGGTTTTCTGCCAGATGCGTTTGCAAATACACACTGTCATGGCTAGCATACAACTCACCTGCCAGACGTAATTGTGTAGGGCTCGACGTAATCGCAAAGCGCGGGGTAATGGCCACATGCTGACGCCCGCGCTCATGCCAATTATCAATGATATTTTGAGTGTCACGGATACTTTGCTCAGCAGGCACACATAGCGGCTCAGGCGCATTTTGGTCCATCAAGACATTACCCGTGATCATACGCGTATTGAGCCTGTGGCTTTCAGCAAAAAACGCCTCGGCAGATAACGGATGACTGGTCGCAAAAACCATCGCACTGGTCGTGCCATTGGCAAGTAATTGGTTCAAAAAAAACTGCGCGGTATCATGCGCTATTTTTGGATCACCAAAGTTGGCTTCCGTCACAAAGGTATAATTATTGAGCCAGTCGAGCAGTTGCTCACCATAAGCGGCAATCATATCTACCTGCGGATAGTGCACATGGGTATCGATAAAACCCGGCATGATGAGTTTGTGCCGATGGTCATGAATCTGTACTGGTTCTTGACTGTCATTAGTAGCGGTCAGCACATAATTTGCTAGCATCGCCTCTCGACTGCCATAATTGATAACCAGTCCAGTCTCATCATCAATAACAAGTGCACCGTCGGCAATATACTCAGGGTAAACACGCACGCCTGCAACTACTGGAAGCAACGTTGTATCTTTATCAACGGTCAGATTTACGAGAAAGTCAGGAATTCTAGTATCGGATAATTCAGCAGCCGTACGCTTAGCAAGGTCATCTTCGCTAATATAATGTAATAAATGAGCTTGATAAATATGTAGGGTCATTTGGTAGTCTCACAATGGCGTAGTAGTACTGAGCGTTTAAATTATTTAATGAAAAATGACACGGCTTCATGAAGTAATTAGTCCCTTCAAAGAGCAACCTGATGATAACGTTGTAATAGCTGTGCCGCGATAGATACAGCCACCGCCATTGGCTCTTTGCCGCCGATGGGTAATCCGATTGGCATGATGAGCTGATTGACTAGTTGCTCACTATAGCCACGCTGAATCAAACGGTCTCTAAAACGCTTGGCTTTGGTGGATGAGGCAATACAGCCAATATAAGGTAATGAGATATCTGAGCGCTTACTATCAGCTAAGCAGATATCAGAAGTAGTATCTAATGCTGCGCGCACCAGCTCAAAATCCACACTATGGTCATGCGTCATAACCAAAATAAAACGCTGACCACCCTGCTCGATAAATGGACGCACAAAATCGACAGGATCGTCATCGATATGCGCACGGATATGCCTTGGTAGCTGATAGAGTTGTGATTGATTCGGTGTGGGGTTTTGGTAGGCACTGTTGCCTGCTTGGCCCGTTTCACTGGAGTTGGTTTTATCAATCAAGTAACGCTCAAACATCTCTGGGCGACTGTCTACCCAATCTACCTGACATGGCAATTCAGCAAGGATAGTCATGAGCGCTGATGCCACATGACCTGCTCCAAATACCAGTACTGTCATCGGCGGCGTCACGTTAAAGCATTCGAACATAACAGTGACGCTACCACCGCAGCATTGGGCCAATTTCGCACCCAGTGGGTAATGCTTAGTATAAACCGCGTCTCGGCGTACCGCTTTAGAAGGAGCTGACGCGCTTGTCTCATTAGCTTCAGAAACTTTTGGTTTGACTTGTTTGGATACCGTGGTGGATATCTCGCCACTTAATAGCTGACGAGCAGTAGTAATCACATCGTGCTCTAGACCGCCGCCACCCAGCGTATCTACGATACCATCCTGCGTGATAATCATCTTTGCCTGTAGTGCACGCGGGGCCGAACCATTCACAGCCACGACCGTTGCCAACACATGAGCCATGCCGCGCTGCTGATATCGCGCTAGACCTTCATACCAGATAACTGGTGGGACCAATGACTCACTCACTGTGCGCAGGACCTCTTGCCCCTGCAACATTTGGGTGCTCTATCGCCTCTGGCTGCTCATCGGTCTGTTTGCCGGCTACCTCTTTTGGATCGATATCTTTGGCATGACGCACATCTTGCGGCATGACTTTGTCGTTATAGAGACCGCCCTTTTCTTCTATACCTTCAACAAGACTATCCATCGTATCCTTGTCCGCTTTGGTCTCTAGATCCCAAGACGACCCTTCCATACGCATAACTGCTTTTAATACGGCTTCTGGGGTCGCAGGCATGGTCAATTCTGGATTTTTTTGATAATTACCAAGGCTAGCCACCGCGTTATTGATAGCGCACCAGACACTGGCAGCCAACATAAACGGCGGCTCACCAACGGCTTTAGAATTATAGATAGTTTGTTCTTCGTTTTTGCGATCGTATAGTTTCACATTCCACTGCTTAGGCAAGTCATGCGCCGTTGGAATTTTATAATTGGCAGGACTATCGGATGCAAGCTTTCCTTTATCATTCCAGATCAGCTCTTCTGCTGTGATCCAGCCCATACCTTGCACAAAACCGCCCTCAATCTGACCGATGTCAATGGCAGGATTGATCGATTGTCCTGCATCATGCAGCACATCACAGCGCGGCACTTTGTACTCACCTGTCAGCGTATCAATCTCAACCTCAGCACAAGCTGCACCTAGCGCAAAGTAGAAAAACGGACGTCCCCATGCTTTAGAGCGATCATAAAATATCTTCGGCGTTTTATAGTAGCCAGTAGACGATAGGCTGATGCGATTTTGATACGACAGCTGAATCATTTCGGCAAAGGTTAGTGTCTTTTTATCACCGATATAGACGTGGTTTTTTTCAAAGCGTATGTCTTCTTGTGACACCTCAAAATGCTCAGCAGCAAATTCAACAATGCGCGCTTTGATACTTAAGCAAGCATTTTGCGCTGCTTTACCGTTGATATCGGTACCTGATGACGCGGCAGTTGGTGAGGTATTAGGTACCTTATCCGTACGAGTCGCTGACACTTTTACTGTATCTAGATCCACATCGAACTCATTGGCGACAATTTGGGCGATTTTGATATACAGACCTTGCCCCATCTCCGTCCCACCATGATTGAGGTGGATGCTGCCATCGGTATAAATATGTACCAGCGCACCCGCCTGATTGAGCGTCTGCACCGTAAATGAAATACCGAATTTTACGGGCGTTAGCGCGATACCTAAACGCTTGTCACTACCTTCTGCGGCGGCTTTTTGATTGAATTCTATAATTTGCTGACGGCGCTTGTCGTAATCGCAATCCGCTGCCAGTTTGGTCATGATGTTTGCTAAATCGAAATGTTCAATGGTCTGACCGTAATGGGTGCTTTGACCATCTTGATATAAGTTTGCTAAGCGCACTTGCAGCGGATCTTGCCCCAAGGTATAGGCAATATGGTCCATCATATATTCAGCGGTCATTAGCCCTTGTGGACCACCAAATCCTCGATAGGCCGTATTGGATACGGTATGCGTCTTACAGCGATGACCCGCCACACGAGCCGCTGGATAATAATAGGCATTATCACAGTGGAACATCGCTCTATCGACGATGGCATCAGATAGGTCTGGCGCATAACCGCACAGACCAGCCAATTGCATATCGACGCCCAATATACGCCCAGACTTATCTAAGCCAACCTCATAACGATTGGCAAACTCATGACGCTTACCGGTCACGACCATATCATCTTGGCGATCTAACCGCATACTGACAGGAACGTTATGGCGCTTGGCAACGATACCGCACAGACACGCCCATGCCGCGGCTTGCGTTTCTTTACCACCAAAACCACCACCCATACGGCGTACGACCGTATTGACCGCATGAAAGGGCAAATCCGTCACTTCGGCGACGAGCTGCTGCACTTCACTTGGATGCTGTGACGACGTATACACTTCCAGCCCGCCATCATCACAAGGCACTACATAAGATACTTGTCCTTCAAGATAAAAGTGCTCTTGCCCGCGCATATGAATATGACCTTCAATACGAATCGGTGCACTCTCAAGCGCCGTCGCCGCATCACCACGCTTCATAAAATGACTCGGACGCACAAATAACTCTTGCTCTAGCGCTTTATCAATACTAAGTACCGCTGGCAATGGCTCATATTCTACTACTGCCTTGGTAGCCGCCTTTTTGGCAGCGCGATGGCTGGTTGCCACCACCACAAATAGCGTCTGACCGACATACTCTGTAATGTCATTCACCATCAGTGGCTCACCATCAAACACCGCACCGATATCTGTCTGCGCCGGTAAATCTTTAAAACTTAAAACATCAACGACCCCATCAGCCTCTCTGACAGCACTCAAATCCATACCTAATATACGTGCATGAGCGTGGCTGCTTTTACCTACTGCTAGATGTAGCGTGCCTTGTGGTTTGGTAATATCATCCACATAAGTTGCCGTCCCCATCACATGGGTGATCGCACTGTCATGCTTGGCTGACGTGCCAATCTTGTTTTTTGGCGGACGCACGCGGCGGATACTATAACTGTCAAATAAAGACGAATGATGGCTCATAGCAAATCTCTTCTATTAGTACGCATTTACTGATGCGCTTTTTTATTTCTGACAAATACACTCATGACGCAGTATTGATACTCAATTACGCTGACAGTCAAGCGCTCTCAGCCTGCATCTCTGCTACTAAATGTTTACCGCACTTCACCAGTAGACGCTGCACCACATGCATGCGATATTCACGGCTGGCTCTGACATCCGTCATTGGTGTGACATCTGCAGATAACACCTGTGCTGCTTGCTCAAAACTTGCAATATCAGTAGCTTGACCAATAAGCGCTTGCTGACAGTGCACCGCAAGCAGTGGTATCGCTGCCATGCCACCGAGCCCAAGCTTTACATTGTCGATAATTGCACCATCTGCTGACACATCAAGCCGCGCCGCAAGCAAGCACGCTGAGATATCATCTTCGTAGCGTTTGCTAATCTTATGGATAAATAAATGCTGATGATCTTGCATCAAAGGAATATGAATAGCGACAATATAACTGCCTGCTTGCAACTTGGTCTTTTTATAATCTAAGAAAAATGCTGATAACGGTATGATTTCATCCGTATAAACCGAATCACTACTATCTAAATCTTTACCTGACTCTTCACGATTCGGCGCGCAATGACGCAAATGAATTGACGCATCTAACGCCAAGAGAATCGGTGGCAAATCACCAATCGGGGATGCGTTGGCGATATTACCGCCGATGGTGCCCATATTACGAATTTGCGGAGAGGCAATGCGCTCAAACACTTGCGCAAAGCGTGGAAAATACTGCTCAAGCACAGGGAGCATTTGCTGATAGCTCATGCCAGCCCCTAGCACTAGCGACTGACTTTGAGTTTGTTCGTCAGTCGATGTGTTACTATTTGCATCTGATAGCGACCAAGACTTTAGCGCCTCAATACCTGAGAGCTGAATAATGATCTCGTGATCGATTAGATGCTGCGTCACACTCAATCCCAAATCCGTACCACCTGCCCAGATCGTCGCCTGCGGATTAGCTGCTAATATTTGATTAAGCTCGTCTAGTGACTTGGGTATATATAACCGTCGCCCAGCATCATTGAGTGCAGGGGCAATAGCTGTTGACTCTACATTGTCCGACTCGGCTTCAGCTGGCGCATTTGCAGATACTGCTGATTCCTTTGTACTACCCATCGCGTCTGTTGCGAGACTGATAGTCAAGTCTTTCACCACCGACTGCTCTGCCTCTCTTTTCTGACCGATATCGCTCATCAGTAGGCCTGCCTCGATAATCGGACGATAGCCTGTACAGCGACATAAATTGCCCGATATTGACGCAACCACTTCATCATAGCTCAACTGCTTAGCATCACTCTGACTTGCTGCTTCCGAACTTGTCTGCAAACGATTATTTTCGTAGACGCAGGCCAGTGACATGACAAACCCAGGGGTACAAAAACCACACTGCGATCCGTGACACTCAACCATCGCCTGCTGTGCTGGATGCAGCAAAGCACGTTCTGGATGATGCTCAGGATTGTCCGCCAAGTAGGACGCTGTCATAAGATGATGACCGTCCATCAGCGACAATAGCGTAATACAGGAGTTAATCGTATAGAATGGAGGCGTAGCATTTTTTTCGTTGCCATTTTCATCATTAAGCGTTTGCTGGATAGTGCTAGGCAGGCGTTGAGCCATTACCGTACAAGCACCGCAATCACCACTGCCGCAGCCTTCCTTCGTATCCGTTTGGCCTTCATGCAATCGTAGATACTCAAGCACTGTCGTATTGGGGTTAAGCTGGGTTAGCTCATGGTATTTTCCATTGAGATAAAAACTAATCATAGCAAGGCTCGGCTAAAATAATGAAAGTGAGTATAAGACTGAGAAGCATTAGTGGTTTGAGTACGAAAGGTAAACGCTTAATCTATATTTTGCTGCAACCGCTCAAGTAAGTTTATCGGCAAGTACGTTTTTAGTTTTTAATATACTTACTATTTATTCTATGTCGCATTTGCAGGATGTCGATGAGTAGGATATCGCACACTCTTTTATAGCAAATAAATCGACCATAAATAGCAGTAATTATCAGGAGCTTTTGCCAAGAATTAGTACTGCTATATACCTGACTATTTGGTCAGCTTTCAACATATTATCACTATTCTTATTTATAACACAACCCATTCAAACATCTGTCGATACTGCTAAATGATTGACCCTCAAGCCGCTATCTGACAACCGCTATCAATCCTAACAGCAGAGATAGTTTCTAAGACTCGTCATGTTAGTCATTGATATATAGTCGAACCACTATTAAAGTGTTACAGCGTTAGACTCGTTTAGCCTACTACTGTAGTACTTGCACTCGTCTGCCTCGTACCACTTTTAATATTGATTGACTATAGCTAATACAAACGCATAGTAGACAAGTTACGTCATGACTGAATAAATAATTTCTTCAAAAACAAAGCCAAGTCTTTGTACCTTTTTAAGGTTATATAACCGACCTGTTTTTATATATAATACCTAAAAGTAAACCTTACTTTTAACTGTCATCGCTTCTAACGATAGATAGACATACAAGATATATTATTGGGTAATATATCGTCTCTGAGATACTATTATGAAGTCACTTACCTCTATTTGTCTGCTGATAGCGTCGCTAATGCTGACTGGTTGTCAACATTTCCAATTTGTTGATAGCCCTATTCCTGTTAAGCCTGTACCGACTAATCTGGTTGCTCCATAAAATGGTTACTCCATAACATTGACATAAAAAAAGCAGACATCAATAGTGTCTGCTTTTTTACTGGAGTAGCCTGTCACCCACTGTGTTATCTAACGCTTACTATCCGCTGGCTGATGTTTAATGATGGTTTTAGCCAAATGATCACCAAACCAAATAGCGGTATCAATATCTCCTTTTCCTGGCGTCTCCTCAGGCGGGCCATCGAGAGATTGCGTCATCAAACCTAAGAAGCTAGACAGACGATTGAGATCGTGTGCCTCATGACCCGTCGGCATAAGCGGCAGCCCAATCCAGTTCATGCCGTGCTGCATGGCATACAAAGAAATTTGCTGCAACACGGAAAGTTTATCACCGCTCAGACCGCCTGAGTTGGCAAAAGCTGCGGCCCATTTGCCTTCCCACGTGCGGTTGTACCAACGCTTTGAGGTTTCATCCATAAAGGTTTTGAATTCAGCGGTGACGCTGCCCATATATACCGCGCTACCGAAAACCAATAGATCTGCCTGATCTAAATAATCCCAGTCAATATCATGAATATCAACCGCTTTTGCTTGGGCCTCTGGTAATTGCTGATGCGCGCCTTGTACAATCGCTTCAGCGACACGCTTAGTATGACCATAGTTGCTATGGAAAATAACGGCAATCGATACGTTAGGCGTACTATCAGGAGATATTTTTGAGGATTCGCTAGTTGTATTCATACAGACTCTAATAATGACAATAATGGTTAAATAAAAATAATATAGTGTACGAGTGCAAAACGACTCAGCGCACTCAATAGGTTTGTTAGTTGTGAGCTGACATCTACGTAGCGGCGCGGCGCACAATCACGAGCGCCATTCTTCCCGTTGCAGGCTGCTGCATATGCGTTTGACGACGATAAGAATAGTAATGCCGATCTGCATAGCTACAGCTGATAGGTTCTTTGTTATCTATCGACACGCCAGCGGCTGTTAATTGATCAGCGGC
This sequence comes from Psychrobacter pacificensis, assembly GCF_018336615.1. NCBI lineage: Bacteria > Pseudomonadati > Pseudomonadota > Gammaproteobacteria > Moraxellales > Moraxellaceae > Psychrobacter > Psychrobacter pacificensis. The sequence goes on from NZ_CP048752.1 coordinate 1,810,885, forward strand.
CAGTTTTGGTAAGTTTAGCTTAACTTTATGCGCGTGCACTGTAGCGCAATTCGATAGTTTATCAACTGTCTTATGTAAATGCTGAGTATCGCTATGATTTTCAAGACCATTATCTGAGCGCATCACATATAAACTGTCAAAATTATCACTATCTGACGCCGTGAGTAATTGATTATCTAAGCAACCAGCCAGTAATTGGTCACGAACTTGATGACCCACTTCATAATTGGCCTGACTGATACACACCCCTATCCAAGCCTGTATAGCCCCTGAATCGGTAAAGCGCTGAGCAGTCTCTCGAATCACGCCGCACGCCAATCCTTGCCAACCTGCATGAATGGCGGCGATTTTACCGCTTAAGGGTTGGTATAAGACAATCGGCACACAATCTGCCGTCATGATCGCCAGTCCACGACCACTTTGCTTGCTGATTATGGCGTCAGCCGCCATTGGTGCCATGCTCAAAGGCGTCGTATCAATATCATGGATCTGTTTACCATGAATCTGACTGACCCAATGTAAGCTGTGAATAGCAGTATGTTGCTCAGTTTGTGATGACTCACTTGCCATCTGTGTATTAATCGCAGCCAACAGACTCATACGATTACCTAATACCTTTGCCGCCTCATCGTTGACATGCAGGCCTAGATTTAGCGCGCCATAATTTGCTTGATGGTTTGCTTGACTGTCAAGCCCTCTTTGCTGGCTTGCGGTAGCAGGTTCGTCAATATTATTCGGCGCAAAAGCAGCCGTTTGGAAAACAGCCACGTCATCCATTTGCGCGAGCATGGTCATTGGAAAATTATCTATTATCGGAAGCTTGTTTGTCACGACTGCCCCATCCTTTTATCTACTGACTGTCTAAAAATTGGCATCACTAAATCACTACTATAAACTTAGCAATTGTCGTAAACACCTTTAGACAGCCGCTTTTCTCAATAGCGTTTACTCGTCATCATAGCCGTCGCTTAATACGGCTATTAGCTGTTGCATGTCTTTTGGCAGTGGCGTCGTCACTTCAATATCCTCACCAGTTACCGGATGCACAAACCCAAGAGTATAGGCATGCAATGCTTGGCGCGGGAAGTTGCTGATGGCTTGGCGCTGTGCTTCTGTCAAACCTGCTCGCAGTTGACGACGACCACCATAGACACGGTCCCCGACTAGCGGATGGGTCACATGGCTCAGATGCACGCGAATCTGGTGCGTACGACCTGTTTCCAGTCCGACATCTAACAGACAGTAGTTGTCATTCAGTGGCGTGACATTTAATAGATGGGTTACCGCTTCACGGCCGGCAGTCATGACTGTCATTTTGGTACGCTGAGTACGATGTCGCCCTATCGGCGCATCAATACGGCGATGACGCAGCAAGCTTGCTTGATCGCCTGCTACCACACACTGATAATGACGATAAACAGATTTGTCTTTTAGTTGCTCCATCAACGCCATTTGAGCCGGTTTGGTTTTACCAATGAGTAGTAATCCAGAGGTGTCTTTGTCAATACGGTGTACCAACCCTGCACGCGGCAAGTGATGCTGCTGCGGATAATGATATAGCAAAGCATTGACCAAAGTGCCTGTCTGGTTACCCGCACCTGGATGCACCACCATACCGACAGGCTTGTTGATGACCAATACATCATCATCTTCATAGACCACATCGATATCGATATTTTCTGGTTGATCTTCACTATGCTGCTGCAATGTTGTCGATAGATGTAGCACGTCATCTGCTTTGACACGAACCTTTGGTTTTTGCACACTGCCGTTATAGAGTAAGCTACCGTCCGTGATCCAACCTTGTAATTGCACGCGCGAAAAGTCTGCAAATACTTGCGAAGCGACTTTATCAATACGTAAGCCAGACTCATCTTCTGTGACGATATGCGTTATATCTACCACCACTGGTACCGCTTGACCTGCTACTGGCGCTTCATTGTCGTCGCCTTCATCCATGTCGCCATCGTCAATTTCTTCATCAATATCGCTATCTTCTTCGAGCAAGTCGTCATTATCAAGAGCATCAGTATGCTCGTCCATTATTTCCTGCTCATCCATCATTTCTTGATTGTCAGGCTCGTCATTATTTAAAACGTTATTTGGCATTGGTGACTCTTGTGCTGATGAATCAGTCTCTAGCGATTGATTCGGTGATAAATGGGTAGTCATGGCATCATTATTCATAGCGGATTGATACCTAGCAAAGTTGCTAACTATGTAAAGTTACTAACTATATTTTGTTAGGTGACTTCATTCAAAGATAAAATAATAAAAAATTGTCGTTTTTTGACCTCTAGCAAATAATAAAAGCTATGCAGGTCAAAAAAGCGGAGACAATACCGCTCTAGTGTATCATGTCACGCGTCCAAGCCCTATAAAAGTGCATACTATCTGTGAATTTTTGAGCGCTTCTGAGGTGCCAAGCTTTACTGCTTAGCTCTCTAGAACATAACATTGCTGTAATTTACTGTATATTTGTTCCTGCCAGCGATATTCGGTATCGCTCGTGATAGCCGCTCATGGTAAACTGCCTGTAAAATATAGATAGCGAAAAAATAGACGAAGCAAACGTTATTCTATAAAGTATAGCCATGTTTTGCTGTATGCTATGGCACTGTATTGCTATGCCATATTCAAATACAGTATAAAAATACCATTGGTTTTTATTGACAGTGTTTGCCATTTAAACCTTTTGAATATGATTAAATGCATTTGATCTATTACAGGCTTACTATAAAAGCTCTATGTATCAGACCCAATCTACCAGTACAATACGTCATAACAAAAACTGCATTCGATGAAAAACGTGTTGCTTGTGCATCGCTGAATACTCAGCATCGTTTTTTATCACTAATTTTTTATATAGCATGATAGCACTGCTGCTATCATGCGTCTTGTGTCGGAGAAGAAGTATGCAAGCTGTTGGCAATACGTTTATCAAACTGTCCTCAATCACCTTACTTGCGCTTAGCGTCAATCTAGTGGGTTGCCAGACATTCAAAAACCTCACTGGCGCCAAAGATGTCGACGCGGTAGAAACAGCGGAAAAGTCAGAGCAAGGTTACTATAACGATGCCATCGCTCAAATCGATAAAGGCCGCTATGTTCAAGGTGTTGAAGAACTGACCAATCTGCGTACCTTTTACCCAACTGGGCAATACGCTGAACAGGCATTACTTGATATGATGTATGCACAGTATCAAAGCGATAAATACGAGATGGCAGCAGCGAGTGCTGAGCAATTCATCCGTCTATATCCTTCTAATCCCCAAGTCAGCTATGCTTACTATGTACGCGGCGTTGCCAATATGGAAGGCTCGTCTGAGAGTTTGAAGCTGTTTAAATTAAACCAAGCGGAGCGTGACACTGCGTATCTACGTATTGCCTTTGCCAACTTCCAAGAACTTATTAGCAAATACCCAAATAGCCCCTATGCACCAGATGCCGCCCAGCGCATGACATTTATCTATAATCAGTTTGCTGAGAGCGAGATGAGCGCAGCCAACTGGTATATCGAGCGTGAAGCTTATGTGGCAGCTGTCAACCGTGCCAAATGGGTCTTCCAGTACTATCCACTGAGTGAGTCAGTACCAGATGCCATTGCTGTCCTAGCCTATAGCCACGAAAAACTTGGTCTAACAGATTTGGCAAATGAGTACAAAACCCTATTGCAAATCAACTATCCAAACATGCTGACGAGTAATGGCAGCGTGAAACTGAGCACCAAACGTGATCGCTCTTGGCTCAATAAGATTACCTTTGGACAGCTTGGTCGTTCAAGCACAACTGACAACTCAGTGGCAACGGGCGAATATAATGGCGCGACCAAAACCCAAATGATTGGCAACGCAGCCCAGTTGAGACTAGCAGGGACAAACACAACGCCTGCCAACACTCCAGTCGCCAACAATGCGTCTGCACGTAATGGTATTAGCGTAGGCCTAGGTCTGCCTGAAGCGTCAGCTGAGCGCGTGACCAGCCAATCAAGCACTGGCTCGACTGCACGAGAAGCCAACGTCGATCCACTAAATACCAATCCAACACGTCGCACTACGCTAAATGACGACAGTGTGAGTGATATGGATAATAATTGATTATGTGAGGTCTTTTAGCCTAGCTAACACAGTCTGTATTCATTGATAATAAGGTCAACATTACGTTGGCCTTATTTTTCTAGCAGTACCTCATTACCTCTGCCCCAACATAATCGACCTATGGTAAACTGTTTTTTGTATGAGCATTCCTAACCATATTCTTGAACAACTCAATAGCCAAGCTGACCTGATCAGCATCATTGGCAAACACACCACGCTTAAACGCGCTGGTAGTGAATATAAAGGCTGCTGCCCTTTTCACGGTGAAAAATCGCCTTCTTTTTATGTCAATCCACAAAAAAATATCTATCACTGTTTTGGCTGTAGCGTCGGTGGCAATGCCATCAGTTTTTTGCGTGATTACGAGAATCTTACCTTTATCGAAGCAGTCAATGAGCTATCTAAACAAACAGGCATTGAAGTACCAAAAGAAGAGCAACAGAACGTCAGCTATCAACGCCGTACGCCAACACCTATTGCACCGCCGCCAGTTCACAATGTACCTAGCCCAACGATAGAGCACAGCAAAGTAAATCAAGACGGTGCAAACCAAGACGGCACAAACCAAGACAGCTATCGAAATAACTATCAAAACAACCGTCAAGCCAGTCATCAAAATAATGTTGACCAAAGCGACCAAAATCACATAGACCAGTCAAGTTATGATGACGCTCAGGGTTACGATAATTTCCCGCCGCTAGACGCTTACGAGTCAGCGCCTTATTCGATGGACTCGTATCCATCAGAGCCGTATTCGTCAAGCCATGCGGACGATGGTGGCTATCCGCCAGTATGGCTGACAGAAACTGACGCAGGCATGGATAGTATTGGTATCGATCAGACGTCTGATCAAGATGGCAATTTGTACGATCTGCTAGAGCAAATTCAGCAGTTCTATCAGCATAATCTACACACTCACCCTCATGCCAAGCAATACTTTTTGTCACGCGGACTCACTGAAGAGACTTTTGAGACTTTTGGTCTTGGCTATGCGCCATTTGGCTGGCAGCATCTTGAGCACCAGTTTCCACAAGATATTGAAGGACTTAAGGCACTAGGGCTCGTGCGCCAATCAGAGTCTGGCCGTGACTACGATCTGCTGCGTGATCGGGTTATTTTTCCTATTCGTGACAACCAAGGTCGCACCATTGGTTTTGGTGGTCGGGCGCTCGACGATGAGGTCAAGCCAAAATACATCAACTCCTCAGACTCCCCCGTCTTTCATAAGCAGCATGTACTCTACGGCTATTATGAGTCGCGCCAGCAGCGTGCAAATAGCTGGCTGGTGGTCGAGGGTTACATGGACGTCATTGCTCTCTATCAAGCGGGCATCTATGGGGCGGTCGCCTCGATGGGTACGGCAATCAATGAAAGTCAGATATCGCGGCTATTGACACTCAATCCAACGCTGACTTTGAGCTTTGATGGTGATAGCGCCGGACAAAAAGCCGCTTGGCGTACGCTTGAAGTTGCCTTACCTGTGCTTGCTGATGATAAAGAGTTGCGGTTTTTAACCCTACCTAATAATCATGATCCTGATACGTTTATCAAAAGTCATGGCAGCGATGCCATGCGTGAGCAAATCAGCCAAGCCATGCCGTTATCACAGTATATTTTTGCGTATCTGAGTGAGCGCTATGACATGAGTCTGGCTGAAGGTAAAGCCAAGCTCATGTCGCAAGTACGCTCATTGACGACCGCTTTGCCAAAAGGCAGTAGCTTTCGCTATTTGCTCAACAATGATGTTTATCAAAAGCTTGGCGGCAGGCGCAGTCAAAATGTCGAGGCCAAAGATGCGCTGCTAGACTTTGATGGTGATATGACCATCAGCCAACAATTGCAGCTGTGCTTTTTGTTTCAGCCGCGCGCACTCATTGATGACCCCATCGAGTCCATTTGGCAACAGTCTGGTATTAATGGCTTACACCTACCTGCGCATATCAAACAAAAGGCTTCAGCCGATACGCTGCGTCCGCTTGCTTGGGAAGACCTGCAAGACGTGGCTCTGCTTGACATCGTGAGCACTATCAAACGCTGTCTTAATTATTTGCCAAAAGATGCCAACGCAGCAGCGCATTTTATCTTATCAAATGTGAAGCCTGCGACCCAAGAGATGCTAAGCCGTAATTGGGGCGGCTTTTATAAAGCGCTAACCGCACGCAATATTTTGGGGCTTGATGGCCTGATCGAAGAGCTGGTCAGTCAGCTGCTTGAGCGCAATATGAAGAAAAAAATACAAGAGCTGATAAAAAACCCTGATCATATTAAGCTTGCGATCGTCCGTAAACAAACCCAATTATTGAACGATTGGCTACGGGCACAGCAGGCAGAGCAATCGGCACAGATGGTCACCGTGCAGTCTTAATGTTTAATTATCAAATCATGCCCCTTTAAAATTCTAGCCACTGCCCCCACTACTAATGATTATGCCCAGTAGCATGAGTCACTCCTAAATCATTTAGCTGATGGCAAATAAACGGCAAAAAATGGTCGGTAGCTATCACTAGCTCGTGCTTGACGACTGCGGTCTGTGTTAAACTGTGTCGCTGTATATTGACAGCACTGCTTGGTTAATGATTGTGAGCATGCATCTTTAAGCACAAATTTTAGGTATTATTTTACGTATCTGCTTTTAGATACTATTTTTGAGTATTAAATTTTAAGTACTATATTTTTTTAGGTACTGTATTGAAGTCTTTTTAGCTTTTCTAATTTTTAGCTGTTTTTTAGCATTGTTATTGTAGTGTTTTGAGCCTTTATTCATATCAACTCATTTTTGATATTATTGACAACCTCTACGCCATATTTTGATCAATCGATTGATAAGATCAACGCAAAGAGCGAGCGATAGCGAGTCACAATATAAAAATGTCCGATGCAAGTAAGCGAGTATTTATGAACGATAAGTCAGTTTCTCAGTCCACATCTCAACTGGCCACCTTAATCCAAATGGGCAAAGAGCAAGGGTATCTTACCTATGCTGAGGTGAATGACCAGCTGCCCGACTCTATTACCGAAAGCGATCAGATCGAAGATATTGTGCAGATGCTAACCGATGTTGGTATCAAAATCTTTGAGTCTGCCCCTGATGCCGATGACATCTTGATGAACGATGATTCAAGTGATGATGACATGGCAGCAGATGAGGCAGCGGCGGTACTTGCCTCTGTTGAGACTGAGCCTGGTCGTACCACTGACCCTGTCCGTATGTATATGCGTGAGATGGGTACAGTTGATCTTCTTACCCGTGAAGGTGAGATCTCCATTGCTAAGCGTATCGAAGAAGGTATTCGTGATGTACAGCATGCCATGGCTTACTGGCCTGGCACCGTACAGTTCGTCCTTGATGAATACCAAAAAGTACAAGATGGCGAAAAAAAGCTATCTGACGTCATCACTGGTTTCTTAGATCCTGAAACCGAAGAAGATAAAATCGCCGCTCAAGAAGCCAAAGATGCGGTGAAAGAAGAGCGTGAGCGCATCAAAGAAGAAAAAGAAAACCCGCCTATCATCAAAGCTAAAGTGAATGCCAAGGCAGCCGCACTTGATGATGACGAAGATGAAGACGAAGACGACGTGGAAGAAGAAGCTGAAGAAGAAAGCAGCGGTCTTGATCCAGAAGAAGTACGTTTGCGTCTAGAAGAGATCGAGCATCTATTTATCAAAGCCAAGCAAGCGCTACTAGATTATGGTCGTGGTAGCGTGCAGGCGGATACTGCGTACGCATTACTTGCTGAACGCTTTATGATGCTAAAGCTCAATAATCGCTTGTCAGACCAAGTCATGGCGATCATGCATGACGTCTACGACGACGTGCGTAAGCAAGAGCGTCAAATCATGCGCTTGGTGATTCGCCGTGGTCGTATGCCGCGTGAAGAGTTCCGTAAGACCTTCCCTAGCAATGAAACCAATGTCGATTGGCTCATTGAGCGTATCAAAGGTAAGCCTGCATTTGCGGGCACGCTAGAAAAAGTCACTGATGACGTTATTTTACTTCAGCGCCGTATTCGTGATTATGAGCAGCAGCTCGATATGAAAATCCACGACATGAAAGATGTGGCACGTCGTATGGCCGTTGGTGAAGCAAAAGCGCGACGCGCCAAAAAAGAAATGGTTGAGGCCAACTTGCGTCTGGTTATCTCTATTGCCAAAAAATACACCAACCGTGGCCTACAGTTCTTGGATCTGATCCAAGAAGGTAATATCGGTCTGATGAAAGCCGTTGATAAGTTTGAATATCGCCGTGGTTATAAGTTCTCAACGTATGCCACATGGTGGATTCGTCAGGCAATCACGCGCTCTATCGCTGACCAAGCACGTACCATTCGTATCCCTGTGCATATGATTGAGACGATCAACAAGATCAACCGTGTCTCACGTCAGCTGCTACAAGAAATGGGCCGCGAGCCAACGCCTGAGGAATTAGGCGAACGTCTAGAGATGGACGAAGTCAAAGTCCGTAAGGTGCTGAAGATTGCCAAAGAGCCTATCTCTATGGAGACGCCTATCGGTGATGATGAAGATTCACACCTAGGTGACTTCATCGAAGATGGTACGATCTCAAGCCCTGTCGACGATGCAACGTCTGCTGGACTACAAGAAGCCACTCGTGATGTACTCGGTAATCTAACTGAGCGTGAAGCCCGTGTCCTAAAAATGCGTTTCGGTATCGACATGCCAACGGATCATACTTTAGAAGAAGTTGGTAAGCAGTTCGATGTTACCCGTGAACGTATCCGTCAGATTGAGGCAAAAGCACTACGTAAATTGCGTCATCCCTCACGTTCTGAGCATTTACGTTCTTTCCTTGAAAATGACTAATATTCAATGAAGCTAAATAAAAAAAGCCGAGTTTATCTCGGCTTTTTTGTGTTTGTTAATCTATGTTATCAATGCGCGCCTAAATTTTGCTCAGCATCTGGTTTGTCATGTACACCGAAATTGTCTATCATCGTCTGGCTTGCCTCGTTCAAACCAATAAGCTCTACCTCAGTGCCTTCACGGCGAAATTTGATAATGACTTTATCAATCGCAGCGATTGCTGTCACATCCCAAAAATGTGCTCGTGACACGTCAATAACTGCTTTAGAGACAGACTCTTTAATATCAAAGGATTCAATCATATGCTCTGCTGACGAAAAGCATAGGCGAGGATTTAACTTTTTGGCTATCCCAATTACCGAGCTTAAGTGACCACCCTACTTCTTAGTTTGAATAAATTTATAGTCTTTTGGGCTTTACAGACTTAGATTCTGTATTAGAATCATACGGCACCTGCAATACTACGCTCACAGATTTCATCGCTAGGAAACTGACATGATTGTCCGGCAAACACCCCACCCGTTTAAGATATTTTTCGCCCTTCGCGGTTCAATCATTCCAAAAATATATCCGCAGCTGCTATTGGTTACCATCCTTAGTACAGCCATTACCATTATTCAACACTGGATTCCTGACTCTTTTCCTTATTATGGTATCGCCACTTTTACCTTATTAGGGATTGCACTATCGCTGTTTTTGGGATTTCGAAATAATGCCAGCTATCAGCGTTGGTGGGAAGCACGGATGCTATGGGGCCAGTTGGTATATGATGCTCGCAGCTTAACGCGCCAAGTCCTATCCTTTATAGATGATGACAACGAGCATGGTCGTGAGACTCAGCGCACCATGGTATATCTGACCATTGCTTTTGCACATGCGGTGCGCCACAGGCTGCGTGGTACGCCACCTTGGGCGGACATAGATCCCTTTGTCGCATCCATACATCATGATGGTATGCGCCAAGCAAAAAATGTCCCTGACCATATAATGCGCCTCATGGGTAAGCATCTCGGCGATATTCGGCGTCAAGGACTGGTCTCAGAGCAAGTCATCCAAAACATGGATGAGCGCCTGACCTCTATGACGATTGTCTTGGCAGCCTGCGAGCGCATTCATAACACACCGCTACCTTTTGCTTATATGCTGCTGGTACATCGTACGACCTACTTGTATTGCATCATGCTGCCTTTTGGCTTGGTCGCCTCGCTTGGTTGGGCAACGCCCTTGGTTTGTGCCGTGATTGCTTATACGTTTTTTGGGTTAGATGCATTGAGTGAAGAGCTAGAAGAGCCATTTGGGTTGGCGGCTAATCAGTTACCTCTGACCGCCTTGTCACGCACGATCGAAATCAATCTGCGAGAAGCGCTGGGAGAAACCAATCTGCCGACTGACATTATGCCTATTGATGGTTATTTGCCGTAAATATTGCCGTCATCTAAGCGCCATACAATAAACGAGCGGCAAACGTAACTTGAATAATCTACCGCACGCCACTATAAATAGCAGACAAAGGTACTGTAGGTAAAATCTCTACTCTAACCAGCTGATTTATTCAAAAATATTATCTATAAAAGCGAGGCTCATATCATGAGTGATGATTCAAAAAATAATAACGACAACGTCGACAACAATGTAAATAACCCAACCAGCAATCAGCCATCAGTGAAAGTCACTGATTTGACGCCAAATAAAGGCGTTCTGAAAGGCAAAAAAACAGACATTCAAAACCCAGAGCTTTGGGAGTTCCCGATGAACTACCCACTCAGCATCATTGGTCATGAAGGTGAGCACGAGAGCCTGCTTAATGAAATCAAGCTGATCTTGGGTAGCCAATTCCCTGATTTTGATTTGGCCTCTATTGAAGTGAAACCTTCTAGAACGGGTCGCTTTCATTCAGCACGGGTCAATCTGTACCTAACAGCCGCTGATCAAGTCAATACACTTTATGCCGCGCTTGATAACGCCAAGACGGTCCGCATGGTTTTGTAAATCGTTCAGACAGGTTTAGCGCCTTTTGGTCCAAGTCGTCACTCGCTAGTAATAACATATGGGTGGCGATTTTTTGTGGTTTGATGTACAATCTGCGCCCGCATTATTGCCGCCATGGTGATAGTTATCAGGCGACAATCACTGAGAAAATAAAAAGCAAACGGCCACACTATTTTTACAAAAAATTTATGATCGACCGCATTTGCGTCTAACCCTTATCCCATCGTCCTTTGCCAAAATTTGGACTGCCTACAACCTTGTAGCAACATAGTTTTATCCTAAAATCAATATAGTATTTTCAAAATTTTCCCGCTATATTGTGCCTACCGATTAACAAACACGCTATATGTAGTACTCAGTGATTTTTGCTATCACTATGGGTAGTGGCTGCTTGTTGCCAAAAAACTACTGCTACCATCGACTACAATCGCGTCATAAAGAATGTCTGCCGCTCCTTTGGCGCGCAGCATCACTATAAGCAATCAAAATAGAGGCCAACATGACACATATTGATAAAATCCAAGTAACCAAGCGTGATGGACGTTTAGAGCCTATTAATTTAGACAAAATTCATAAGGTAATAGCGTGGGCGGCGGATGGATTGGACAACGTCTCTGTGTCGCAAGTTGAGCTAAAGTCGCACATCCAGTTTTATGAAGGCATCAAAACCCGTGATATTCACGAAACCATCATCAAATCTGCTGCCGACCTTATCTCTGAGACCACGCCTGATTATCAATATCTCGCCGCGCGCTTGGCGATCTTCCATCTACGTAAGATTGCGTATAACCAGTTTGAGCCGCCGCACCTGTATGACCATGTCAAAACGCTCACCGACGCGGGCAAATATGATAAGCATATCCTAGCGGACTATAGCCGTGCTGAATTTGACGAGTTAGAAGAATATCTGGATCATTGGCGTGATATGAACCTTGCCTATGCTGCTGTCGAGCAAATGGCAGGGAAATACCTAGTACAAGACCGTGTCACGAAGACCGTGTACGAAAGCCCGCAGTTCTTATATATGCTCGTGGGCATGTGTCTATTTGCCAATTACGACAAAGCTGAGCGCTTAAGCTACGTCAAACGCTTTTATGATGCGACCTCAGAATTCAAAATCTCACTACCGACACCGATCATGTCAGGTGTGCGTACGCCATCGCGTCAGTTTAGCTCGTGCGTACTGATCGAATGTGGTGACAGCCTAGACTCAATCAACGCGACCACCAGCGCCATCGTACGCTACGTGTCACAGCGCGCTGGTATCGGCATCAACGCTGGCCGTATCCGTGCCCTTGGTAGCCCGATCCGTGGCGGTGAAGCGCAGCATACTGGCTGTATCCCATTCTACAAACTGTTCCAAACAGCGGTGAAATGCTGCTCACAAGGGGGCGTCCGTGGCGGTGCTGCGACCCTATTTTACCCATTATGGCATTTGGAAGTTGAGTCATTACTGGTACTCAAAAACAACCGCGGCGTCGAAGACAACCGTGTCCGTCATATGGACTACGGCGTACAATTAAACAAAACGATGTACACGCGCCTCATCAAAGGTCAAGACATCTCGCTATTTTCACCAAGTGACACGCCAGGCCTATATGATGCGTTCTTTGAAGACCAAGACAAATTCGAAGCGCTATACACCAAATACGAAAATGATCCTAACATCCGTAGCCGTCAAATCCCAGCTGCTGATTTGTTCAGCCTAATGATGCAAGAGCGCGCCAGTACGGGTCGTATCTATATCCAAAACGTCGATCATTGCAACACCCATAGCCCATTTGATGCGACGGTTGCCCCGATTCGCCAGTCAAACCTATGTATGGAAATCGCGCTACCGACCAAACCACTGGATAACATCAATGACGAAGAAGGCGAAATCGCCCTTTGTACGCTATCAGCGGTCAACTTGGGTAAAGTCGAGAGCGTCAGCGACATCGAAGAGCCAGCCGAGCTAATCGTCCGTGCCCTTGATGCCCTACTCGACTATCAAGACTATCCGGTCAAAGCTGCTGAAAATGGCAGTATGCGCCGACGTACGCTTGGTGTGGGCGTGATTAACTACGCTTACTACTTGGCTAAGAATGGCGCACGCTACTCTGACGACAGCGCACTTGGTCTGACCCATCAGACGTTTGAAGCATTGCAGTTCTATCTCTTAAAAGCCTCAAACAAATTGGCAAAAGAGCAAGGCGCGTGCCCTGCGTTCAATGAGACCACGTACTCACAAGGTATCTTGCCGATTGATACGTACAAAGCCGACTTGGATACAATCTGCCAAGAGCCGCTACATCTCGATTGGGAAACGCTACGTAGGGATATCACGGAACACGGTCTACGCAACTCTACCCTAACCGCCTTGATGCCGTCTGAGACCTCAAGTCAGATCGCCAACGCGACCAACGGTATTGAGCCACCACGTGGTCTGGTCTCTATCAAAGCGTCAAAAGATGGCATCTTAAAGCAAGTCGTGCCTGAGATTGCTACCCTAAAAGATCAGTACGAGCTACTATGGCAAATGCCAAACAATGACGGTTACCTAAAGCTGGTCGCTATCATGCAAAAATTCGTCGATCAAAGTATCTCTGCCAACACCAACTATGACCCCGTTCGTTATGCTGGTGGCCGTGTACCGATGAAGATATTGCTAAAAGACTTGCTAAACGCTTATAAAATGGGTGTGAAGACGTTGTATTACCATAACACTCGTGATGGTGCGAACGATGCCCAAGCGGATATGGAAGATGATTGTGCTGGCGGTGCTTGTAAGATTTAGGTTTTTAAATAAATGGTGTTTTCTCTATCCGAAGTTAGTTGTAGGGTGTATCAAAACATCAAATGTCTTATCCGCCTTGAACAATTAAAATGGCTGATTAATTATGATTTGACAAGATGGTATATGAAGAAAATTTTATATACCATCTTTAAAAATATAAAGGCAAAAACCTATGAAAGAACAGTTTGTTTTAAATCTACCTAGAAAAAATAATGAAACTGAAGAAATTGAATGTCTTCAAAGCTTAGTTCTAATCGGTGCAAACGGTTCAGGTAAAACAAGACTTGGTACATGGATTGAGATGGATTCTCCACAGAAAGAAAAAGTGCATCGTATATCTGCGCAAAAATCATTAATAATGCCAGACAATGTTATGCCCAAATCGATTCAACTAGCTGAAAATGAACTACTACATGGACACAAAGATTCTACTATATCAAACCGTATTTATTACAAAAAAGGTTATCGTTGGGGAAATTTGCCAGCTACGTTCCTTCTTAATGATTTCGATAAACTCATGGTTTATTTGTTTTCAGAGTTTACAGATGAGAGTGCAAAATATCTAAACGAATCTAAGCGTACTTCAAATAAAGTAGTGGCTCCTATAACTAAACTAGATTTAGTTAAACAAGTTTGGGAAAAGGTGTTACCCCATAGACAATTAATTTTGAATGGATTGAATGTTCAAACCTGTACAGCAGGTAATGAAGAAAGTGCTTATTCTGCTTCAGAGATGAGCGATGGTGAAAGAGTTGTGTTTTATCTTATAGGTCAATGTTTGGCAGCACCTGAGGATGGGGTAATAATAATTGATGAGCCAGAAATACATCTTCATAAATCTATCCAAGCTCCCCTATGGATTGAGATACAAAAATTAAGATCAGATTGCCTTTTTGTCTATATGACCCATGATGTTGACTTTGCAGTATCCCTACCTGATTCTCAAAAAATATGGCTTAAATCTTATGATGGAACAAACTGGGATTGGGAATTAGTTCAAGAGGTAGATGGATTACCTGAAAATTTATTAGTAGAGATACTTGGTAGTAGAAAGCCTATTGTACTTGTTGAAGGTGTTAAAGGTAGTTTTGACACGAAACTGTACCAAGCAATACTTGATAATTTTTTAGTTATTCCAAGTGGTTCATGTACAGAAGTTATTTCAACTGTCAAGGCATTAAAATCAAGCGGGCAGCTTCATCACCTTGATGTTTACGGAATTATAGATAGAGATAGAAGAGTCGAGAATGAGATAGAATCTTTAAAAGATAATAGTATTTATACTTTAGAGGTTGCAGAGGTCGAGAATCTTTTTTGTCTCCCAGAAGTGATTAAAATAGTAAGTGCCAGACTTGGAAGAAATCCTGATGAGGATTCAGATGCAGTTGCAAGCTTTGTTATTAACAGATTGCAGTCAGAACTTGAAAAACAAGTATCCTTACATGTAGCAAGTGAGATTAAGTTTCAATTAAATTGTTTCAATGATAAAGCAACTGGTGAAGACAATCTCAAGATGGCTTTGTCATCACTTACTGATAACATTGAAGTAGATAAAATTTATAGTGAAAAAGAAGCGTTATTTACCGAGGCTATAGAGTCTAATAACTATCTACAACTACTAAAAGTCTACAATAGAAAATCACTAGCTCATCAAGTAAGCGCTGTACTCGGACTAAAGGAAGGAGAGTTGGCAAAAACAGTGTTGAGATTCGCAAATAGTGAATCTATAGAAGAAATAAAACAAGCCTTGAAACCTTATTTTGGGGATTTTGCGGAAAAAATTACATAACCTCTCGCATAGTTTTGTAGGGTGCGTCCCGCGCACCAATGATATAAAAATCATGTTTGATGGTACTTAAAAAGCACCCTACAAATTACGCTCAAATAGCAAATTTAATCAGCAAGTCCAACTTTGCTACAACGAGACCTTTAGCCCCGACTATAGTGGTATCCTGCTGACAACGATGGCGATGCAGTCTGTGGCTGGACGTAGTATCGAGACAACAGGAATGCGTTCAGACACAATAGACTGCACGACAGCGGCTAGGCAGATACAAGCGGTAGGCGGGATTGGCTACTAAAATATTTAATTTAACACAGTAACAAGTAAGACCTAATTTTCGTGCTAAAATTAGCCCTATATTTAGAGCGTAATTTTAATGGAGAATGGGTCATGCAACCAATATTTGCGACACAAACAGCCAGTATTTCAGAGTTAAAGACCAACCCTTCAGCACTCATTAAACAGTCAGATGGTGAGTCGATTGCGATTTTAAACCACAATAAACCCGTGGCTTACTTAGTTTCCACAGACATGTACGAGCGTATGATGGAGGCGATGGACGATATGGCACTCAGCCAAACCGTAAACGCACGGATGAATGACGGGCAGACACCGATAAAGGTTACGCTCGATGACTTATAGTCTTGAGTTTCACCCATTAGCGTTAAAAGAATGGAAAAAGATAGCGCCAAGCATCCAGCAGCAGTTTAAGAAAAAATTACAGCAGCGACTATCCAATCCTCATGTGCCTGCGTCAAAACTCTCTGGACATACAGATACTTATAAAATCAAATTACGCACCCTAGGGTATCGTTTGGTATATACCGTCAAAGATGACGTGGTGGTGGTTTATGTATTGGCAGTCGGTAAAAGAGAAAACAACAAGGTATATGACAGTCTGGCGACGCGTCAACCCTAACGAAAACTTAGAAATAACTAAAACGACGGAGGTCATGTGCAATATACCGCAATCATCAAAGACGGTGGTTTGTTTATCCCAAACGTATTTTCAGACCTAAACGATGGTGGCTCGCATATCGTACAAGTCGAGGTTGATATTGCAGCGGTGCGTCAGCAGTTAGAGATGGATGAAGCGCCAAAGGCAGCCGTCGCCAAAAAAAACGTGGCAAAAGCAGCCAAAAAACCAGCATCGCGCGCGGCTAAAAAAGACATAAAAACAGCAGCAGAAGCGTCTGATGTGAGTACCCTACGTAAAAGCGCACTGGATGAATTAGAAGCACTCGATGATAGTGAGCTGAGCGAGATATTCAAAGCCTATATGAACGATGGCAAAGAGCCCTCACAGATATCGCTAGAGAACCTTTAACCCAAAAAGCCATTGACCAAAATTTATAATATAATCATATCCAATTTGTATAATTTCATAACCGTATCAATGATAAAGGCAGTCCCATGACTTACTCGATTTTTTCGCAAACGCCAAACAATGCGCTAACAGAGCCGATGTTCTTTGGTCAGCCCGTCAACGTGGCGCGCTATGACCAACAAAAGCACCCTATCTTTGAGCAATTGATTGAAAAGCAGTTGTCATTCTTTTGGCGTCCAGAAGAAGTTGATGTGTCACGCGACCGTATCGACTTTAGCAATCTGTCCTCGCATGAGCAGCATATATTTTTGAGCAACCTCAAGTATCAGACCCTACTCGACTCTATCCAAGGTCGTAGTCCAAACGTGGTGCTCCTGCCGCTAGTGTCTATCCCTGAGCTTGAGACGTGGATTGAGACATGGTCATTTAGCGAGACCATTCACTCGCGCAGCTATACGCATATCATTCGTAATATCGTTAATGACCCAAACATTATCTTTGATGACATTATGCAAAACGAGCACATCTTAGGCCGCGCCTCTGATATCGCTCAGTACTATGATGAGCTGTATCGCAACTCACAGTTATATAGCCTGTATGGGCCAGGTACGCATAATATCAATGGCGAGGAAGTGACCGTTGATTTGCGATCGCTGAAAAAGCAAATGTATCTATGCATCATGGCGGTCAACGTCCTAGAAGCGATTCGTTTCTATGTGTCGTTTGCTTGCTCATTTGCCTTTGCTGAGCGCAAATTGATGGAAGGCAATGCCAAAATCATCAAGCTCATCGCTCGTGACGAAGCGTTGCATTTGACCGGTACGCAGCACATGCTAAACCTCATGCGTAATGGTCGTGACGATCCTGAGATGGTCGAAATTGCTGCAGAATGTTTTGATGAAAGTATTGAGATCTTCCGCAAGGCGGCCGAGCAGGAAAAAGAATGGGCAGGCTATCTGTTCAAAGACGGCTCGATGATCGGTCTCAACGAAGATATTCTGTGCCAATATATCGAATACATCACCAACTTGCGTATGGAAACGGTCGGCTTGCCAGCGGCGTTCCCGAACTCAAAATCAAACCCAATCCCGTGGATCAACACGTGGTTGTCGTCTGACAATGTGCAGGTCGCCCCGCAAGAGACCGAGATTAGCTCGTACTTGGTCGGTCAGATTGACTCTGACTTATCAGACAGTGATTTTGACGACTTTGAACTATAAAGGCTCCGAATTATAAGAGCTGAGTTGTAAGAGCTTTGAGCTATAAAGGTTTTAAATTATAAAGGCTTGATCTGTAATCATTTTATCGGTTAATAGTAGGGATAGTAATAGCACAGATATCCCAATAGGATGAGCGATGACTTGGGTAATGACCAGTAAAAAGCAGTTCTATCTACATGATGACGAAAGTCTACTAGATGGATTGCTACGCACCGGACACGATGTCAACTATCAATGCCGCGAGGGCTACTGTGGTAGCTGCCGAGTCAAGCGTATTGCTAGCTCGCATACGGTCGATTATCCATTTAACCCGCTTGCGATGATTGAGGACGATGAAATCCTACCCTGCTGTTGCCGCGTACGGGGTGTCATCTATATCAACCATGAGCTGATTGAAAAGCCTTAGCAGTATAGTGAGGACTAAAGACTGGCCTGAACATTAGCTTTTATGCTTTGATAAAATTTAACTCAATAAAAAAGCGCGCTCCTTTAGATAAGGAGCGCGCTTTTTTGTGTAATTTAGCAATACACTTTATTGTGTTAAAGAGTCTTGCTCAAACAGTTTCATTAGCTCTTCGCGCATGCGATCACGCTCTGCCTCTGACATCATCGGTGCTTGCTCATCACCTTGGATACTGCCACCCATCCCATCCATACTCTCACCCTGTAGTACGACAGGACGCTCGATGGGCTCTTGTGCGGGACGCTCCTCTAGCATTATTTTTACTTGAGCATTTTTGCCTTGGCGCAATATTTGTGCATTCAGCTCTGTCGTTGGTGGCTTACGAGCGACATATTGGATCAAGGTATTGGCATCGGTCATCTCGACACCATCGATGGTTAGGATGATATCGCCAACACGCAAACCACTCTTGGCAGCAGGACTGCCTTCGATGACGTTTAGCACTTCCACGCCCGTTGAGGTCTCAAGCTGCGTTGGGTCACGTAGCTGTGACTGGATTTCGATACCGAGCCAACCACGACTGACGCGACCATCTTTGATCAGCGCGTTCATCACTTGCTCGACCAATGATGTAGGAATCGCAAAGCCAATACCCATCGAGCCACCAGAGCGCGAGAATATCACCGTATTGATACCGACTAGCTCACCACGAGCATCGACCAGAGCGCCACCTGAGTTACCTGGGTTAATCGCCGCATCCGTCTGGATGAAGTCTTCAAACTTATTGACGCCCAGTCCAGTACGCCCAGTCGCTGAGATAATCCCTTGCGTCACGGTCTGACCAACCCCAAATGGATTACCAATTGCCAAAGCCAGATCCCCCACGCGAATAGGATCTTCGCGGAAACCAAGCGGCGTCAATCCTGTCATATCAACCTTAATCACTGCTAGATCACTATCAGGGTCTGTACCGATGATTTTGGCGCGGCTCTTGCGTCCATCGTTAAATGCAACCGTGATCTCATCCGCTTTTTCGATGACATGCGCATTGGTCACGATATAGCCATCTTCTGATACGATCACACCAGAGCCTAGATTGGTATTGCCCTGCTCTTGTGATGGGCCACCATGATATTCAAAAAACCGGCGCAATACGGGATCATCCATATAAGGATGCTCTGTCATCGTTTGTGTGGTGTAGATATTGACGACCGACTGCGACGCGCGCGCAACTGCATTATGATAAGAAGAGATGGGCGCTGGTGTATCCGCAACTGGCTCTGACGCTTGCTGCTCGGCTGGCGGGGTTCTCGGCGGCTCCCACGTGGCCTCCGATGATGACTTCATACTCGTGAACAACCAGATAAACGCTACTAACACCAGCAGCAATAAGACCCAAGGCAACCATTTTAATAAAGAAACCTTGTTACGGGTGTTATTGGTGTTCTGGGATGACGACATATAGAACCTCTATAAATGTAATGCAGACGGACAGTGAGAAATAAGGTGAGAAGACTGCGATTATTCAACCATCATGGCTTGGATTATTCAACCATTATGGCTTGACTAGGTAATTGCTTGATTAGGCAATTAATAGCCAGAGCTAGGCAGACTCACATTTATAAATTATAACCGCAATGCCGTGAAATAGTAACGTATCGTGTACCATTTCAGTTATCCATCTTGTCTACTCTTTTACAGTGCCATGTTAAAATCATCGCTATCAGATATTTGCGATAGATAATGATCAATTATTTATCTTTTATGAGTCTTTGTCTTCAAACAACTTTTTTTAAGCACTATATTTGAATAATACTGCGTTACTGCAAGGCAATAACAATAAGGAAACCTAATGAGCCAAAACACGACTACTGAACCTTCGACCAACAGCATCAGCGCAGAATCATTGACGCAATTTTGTGATGAGTATCTATCTGCTAGTGCGTTCAAAGACTACGCGCCAAATGGCCTACAAGTAGATGGCGGTCGTCCAATACAACGTATCGTCACAGGGGTGACGGCGTGCGAGGCGCTGATTGATGCGGCTATCGCTGACAATGCCGATGCGATTGTGGTGCATCATGGCTACTTTTGGAAAGGCGAACCTGCGCCTATCACAGGTCTGAAAGGTCGACGTATCCGCAAATTGATGCAACATGGCATCTCTATGATTGGCTATCATTTACCGCTCGATGCACACCCCGTGATTGGTAACAATGCCAAACTGGCAGACGTACTAGATATGACCATTACTGGCGCGCTCTACCCCAACGAAACACACCCTGTTGGTAATATCGCCACTTGCACACCGCAGAGTGCTGATAGCCTGATCGCAAAGATTACCCAAGCGCTCGGTCGTACCCCACTATATATTTCAGCTAATTATAAGCATTATGCTGATAATAATGCGAAAACGACTGCCAATAGCGAGAGAGTGATCAAACGTGTCGGTATTTGTACAGGCGGCGCCCAAGATATGATCGAACAGGCTGCCATAATGGGCTGTGACGCCTATATCTCTGGTGAAATCTCTGAGCGTACCACGCATATCGCTCGTGAGCTGGGTATCGATTACTTTGCTTGTGGTCATCACGCAACAGAGCGCGGTGGTATTCAAGCGTTAGGAGAGATAGTCGCCCAAGAATATGGACTGCCAGTAACCTTTGTTGATATTAAAAATCCAGCATAAGATAGCCAATATAGTGGCCATCATTAGGGCAGAACTCGAGACGATTAATAAAGAATATAGGCGTTGTTATAGCCATTATCGCAAAACTCATTAATGAGTTTGTGAATATTACGCCCATAATATAGCGACATTTAACCGTTTATATCTCAATTGTTAAGTTTTATCGCTTTTTTCTTAACTCTACTTGAATAATGCAAGCGATATCCGCATATTACCACCTGTAAGAAAGAACGTTTTGTCATGAAACTTCCCATTATTACAGCTTCCGGTTATGGCACTAAAATAATGCTGGCGGTTATTTGAAACTTTATCATGCTTTATGAGCAATGAAATTTTTGAACGTCGCCAGTTAAAACACGATGTATACACTCGATATTTGATTTATACCGTGTTTTTATTTGTAGTGTCGCGATGACAGTTTTGCACCACCTTTTTGATAGCATATTTTATAAGCTATCAAATATGGTTGAGCTGCTTGCCCTCATTGCTGGACAATTAACTTTAGCAGCTAGCCACCTTATTACTAATCACTCAAGGTGTCGTTAGTTATTAAAGTTAGCATCACCAAAGCAGATGAATATATTGGTCTCAATGGCCAATCATTACCTCACCGCTTTGCTTGATGTCGTTGTCTCAATAACTTACTCATGACCTTACCTATGTTTGATATATAGTTGTTTGGCCATTAGCCATATTGCGTTATCGATGAAGGAATCATCTGATTTACATCCTTCGCGTAGTCGTGCGTCCAGATTTTGAAACGACTGTTTTATGCTTTTACTTTAAGCATATGAGTAACACTTCGATAGCGGGCTGACCCACAAATCCACATCGCTAACTCTTAGAGAGAGCATGCTAGTGGCGCTATAATCAAGCAGGATGACTGATACTTATTTTATTCAAGAGTATGATGTCGTCTGAAATGCTGTATTGATATATGCCAAATGATGTGCATGTATTTTTACGCGTTTTTGCGGTAAGAAGGATGGCTAAAATCAGGAGACATCCATGCAACGTATTACTTATCGTGTCAAAGGATCTGCGCAAGGTGCCAAACGTCGTATTTCTCATTTACTACGTCCATCTAAACGCCTACTTAACACCAAAAGTAACATCGTTTCATCTACCCCTACTGCGTCGGGTCGTTTTGCCAGAACCAAGAAGCTGGCACAAGTATCCAGTATCGCTCTGCTCTCTTTGCCTGCACAGAGCCTAACGACAATGAATACAAAGGTATCAGCCTATGCCAATGTCATGCTGCAAAACACTTTGACCATTGCCGCTGTCCCAGGTGATAGTACTTATTTTGCCACTGATGGCTTCCAACATGGCTTTGGTTTTGATCTCGTGCGCACCTATGCAGACGAGCTCGGTGTGGATATCAATCTAAAAGCCTATGCCAATGAAGAGGCTGCACTCAAAGCCTTGAGATCAGGTGACGCTGATATGGCGTTGACCACGGCTAGTACCAAACTAAAAAGCCAGCTCAATCTCTCATCTGTTAATGTCAGCTGTGGCTACGACTCAAGCTTGACTAAAAACGGTCTGCATCCAAAAGTCAGTTGGACGTTCAGCTCACCTAATGATCCACTGTCCAAAAAAGCCAGTTACTTCTTGTGCGATAGCATCAAGCTAAAAAACACACAGAAACTAGCGGCGTTCTACAATCAGAATTTGCTAAAAGACGCTTATAGTCAGGATCATTTCCAAAAAACACTGACAGAAAAACTGCCTGATTATCAGTCTTCGTTTGAAGAGCAAGCGCGCAATTACAATCATGATTGGGAATTGTTGGTTGCTATGGGTTATCAAGAGTCACATCTTGATGCCAATGCGGTATCTCCGACTGGCGTACGCGGCCTTATGATGCTGACCAATAACACTGCAAAGGCTATGGGCGTGTCAGATCGCGTTGATCCTTATCAAAGTATCGGCGGCGGTGCTCGTTATCTAGAGCAAATGAAAGCAGAGTTCGCGGATGTACCCAAGACTGATCGCGTCTGGTTTGCCCTTGCTGCTTACAACATGGGTCCAAATGCGGTGAAAAGCATTCAGCGTAAATTACGCGCCCAAGGCATTGACGACAAGAGCTGGGCGAACGTTTATGCGTATTTGGCGGACAACAAAGCATCAAACAGCCGTTATGGCCAAGCAATGCACTATGTTAGCAACATCAGAAGTTATCTTGAGTCTATCAAAACTCAAACTGTCTAGTTAATAGACTCCATTAGATATCGGATATCTTAAGATACCTAATTTTTACGTAAAAAAAGCTGCTCTTATATAGAGCAGCTTTTTTATGCGTTACCATTTATGTGGGCGATATTTATATATACATCATTCGATAATACGTTATTGCTTAACGATTGGGTACCGTCAGACGCTGACCACGTTGCAACATAGTATCAGCAGCGATATTATTCATCTCAGCCAATTCTTGGGTTGATACACCATATTTACGAGCTAAACCAATCAAGCTATCGCCTGAGCCAACCGTGTAGCTCACCGTCGCTTTTGGCACTTTTAGGGTTTGTCCACGCTGTAGCTGGGCATTCGTCGCCAAGTCATTGGTCGCTGCCAAATCCTCTACAGAGATACCAAACTGACGAGCTAAGGCAATCAAGCCATCGCCAGATTTGACTTTGTAATTTTCAGTATTTCCTAGCTTTTTACCGCTGCTACTACTCTGACTGCTACTGCTTTGATTACTGTTGCTTTGACTACTATTAGAAGCCGAAGAGCTTGTAGAAGCCGAAGAGCTTGCCACGCTACCGCCCGCAGGAATAGTAATAGTACGACCTAATATCAAGTTAGACGTCGTGCTCAGGTTATTTGCTGAAGCTAAATCGCTCAAGCCGATATTATAGCGTTTGGCGACACCTGTTAGCGTATCACCAGATTTTACTTTATAGCTGACGGCTTTATCATTCAGTTGGCGATCAACTAACTCTTTTGAAACCGGTACTTTAATCGTTTGCCCACGTTGCAGGCGCGCTCTTGCATCAAAGTTACTGTTTACAGCAGCGATCTCTGCTGCACTAACACCCAAGCTATTTGCAATACCGATCAAGGTATCACCTGATTTTACTTTATAACTAGTGGTCGCTACTGATCTTGTATTACTAGCACTACTAGAGCTTGTGGTGCTTGCTGCATCGAAATTAACACTAGCAGGTACTTTTAGTGTTTGACCCACATAAAGTGAGCTTGTGCTATTGATACCGTTCAGGCTAGCTAACGTGTCTGTCGATACGTTAAATTGACGCGCTAATACAATCAGACCGTCACCCGGTTTTACTTTATAGTTCTTAGTCGCAGTGCTTGATTTACTTGGTCTGGTAGATGGTGCCGCAGGTGTTGTGGCGGGCGCTTTTACCTTACCAGGTACTAGCCAGAGCTTTTGTCCTCTGAGCAGATCAGCACGGCTACTGAGGTTATTGTAGCTGGCAAGCTGTGTGACCGATAAACCAAAACGGTTGGCCGTACCAATAAGCGTGTCGCCACCTTGTACAACATAGCTTTCAGGCTGATTGGCGGCTGGGTTACTGGCAGCGCTTAGCGGCTCGATAGTTTTGGCATTGTATAGATACAACGTGCTGCCAGATAGTAAGTTGGCACTAGCATCTATTTGGTTCCATTCTGCGATATCACGCCAATTTACCCCTGCACGGCTTGCGATATTCGATAGCGTATCGCCACGTTTGACCGTATAAGTGGTACGCGTGCCTTGTGGTTTTGGTTTACTAACTGACGTTTTAGCAAAGCTCAGCTTTTTCTCTTCACCGCTTGCTTCTAAGATAGACTGCTGCGTCTGTACGGCTGACAGGTTGATATTACCATCCGCGTTAATAACGTTGGTCTCAGAGGTATTGCTACGGATTTGGTGGGCAATGAAGTCGCGCTCTTCTTTGCTAAGCGGTG
This sequence comes from Psychrobacter pacificensis, assembly GCF_018336615.1. NCBI lineage: Bacteria > Pseudomonadati > Pseudomonadota > Gammaproteobacteria > Moraxellales > Moraxellaceae > Psychrobacter > Psychrobacter pacificensis. The sequence continues at coordinate 1,835,911 of NZ_CP048752.1, forward strand.
GCTCTTGGACAATCGTATTATTCTGAGTAATCTGAGCTGAGGTAGTCGGTAGACTGTTGCTGCTCTTGAGCTCAGCATTAATCTTTTTGGTCTCTGCATTGGTTATTGGCGGCTCAGTACGTACTGAGGCATTACCGCTATAGACAGAGCTGCTAGTCGTTTGAGCGGACGGTGAGATATAGCTCGTTGTTTGCTGAGGTACGCTTGCGCTGGCAGCATAATCAGCCAATGCGCTACTGCTGGATGGTAATGACGATGAAGTGTATGGCTTGCTATTGTAGCTTGGTGTCGTTGTAGTTGGGGTGCTTGTATTGCTAAAAGCCAATACATTGCTTGTGCCATTACCACGCAATAGACTCAGTTTGGCATCAGCGTTCAAGCTAACATCGTTAGGAATGATAACGCGCTGTGGACCAGAGGAATCCACACGACCTGAAGTCAATGCCGTGTTGAGTCGCTCTAACTCATCATAACTCACGCCTGTAAGCTGTGATACTTCAGACAAGCTCACACCGTAGTTGACCGGCACACTACGGAAATGCTGACGGTTAGCGATAGCTGGTAGATATACGCCATACTGTTCAGGCTTGGCCACGATTTCGGCTACTGCCAAAAAGCGCGGCACATAATTCATGGTTTCAGTTGGTAGTTGTAGTGACCAGTAGTCTGTTGGTAGCCCACGTGCGGCATTGGCATCAATCGCTTTTTGGATACGACCAGGTCCTGCGTTGTAGGCGGCTAGCGCCAGCTCCCAGCTACCAAACTGATTGTGTAGCGCGGTCAAAAAGTCATAAGCGGCGCGCGTTGATTCGATAACGTCACGGCGACCATCATAGGTGCTGCTCTGATTCAGACCATAGATACGACCTGTACTTGGGATAAACTGCCATAGGCCTGCCGCTGCTGCACTACTGGTACCACTTGGATCGTACGAGCTTTCGATAACTGGTAACAACGCCAGCTCTGTTGGAATGTTGCGGCGCTCAGCCTCTCGTACCGTATGGTAAATGTAGCGACTGGCACGCGCCGTCAAACGGTTTAGATAGTCTTGTCTGCTGGTAAACCAACTCTTTTGCCCTTCGATACGCTGATTATAAATCGGCTTACCACCGTTCATACGGTAGCCGGCACGCAAACGATTCCATAGATCACCATACTGCTGAATAGCAAGCTGGTTGCCCTCCACCATCGTCATGTCAGTGGCTTCTAATAGATCTGCCAATTCATCCAAGCTCTCTGCATCCAAAAACGCAGTTGAGTAATCTGCACTGCTCGTAGTCGCCCCTTGATTAGCAGGACGCTTAGTAATAATAGCTGAGCTATTGGTTGCACCTTTGTTTTTTACTGTTGAGGTGTTGCTACACGCACTGATAAGTAAAGTTGATACCGCAAGCGTCAATGGTAACGCAACAAACGAGCGAGATTTTGATAGCACAGTAGACATGATATTGGAAGTTTCCTAACGACAGAAAGTGATAAGACAAAGTTGAGAGATAGTATAGTATGCAACGTAAAGTAAAGACCAGCCTAATATAAAAGACACTAATAATCATTTTTATTAGTATCTAATAGATTGTATTGACCAGTATCTAGTTAATAGCTACTTGTGATACTGCACGTAATAATACAGCGTTACCAGTAGATACCGTCAGCGTTACACGAGATGTCGTAACAAATGATGTTTGCTGACCGTCTTTCGTCCAGCTCTCATTTGTCGTTACATTGGCTTTTGCCTGATCTCCTGTAATAACAATGTTATCTACAGAGATATCGTAGCGATAATTGGACGTATCATTCCAGCTGTTTTGCAGCAGCTTTAGATACGCATCTTTGTCTAAGCTGGTAGATTTACCTTTTCTAGATAATGAAATCAAGGCATCGTCAGATACCAGACGCGCGACCTGATTAATACTCTTGCTATTTGCGGATGACTTCATCGCTGCTGCGTAGTTTTGCACTAACGCTTCGGTCATCGTAGCGGCTTGCGCATTGATACTAATGGTGCTGGCGACTGCTAATATCGCAGTGACGCTGGCGCCCTTTACCAATAAAGCCAAAAGCCTACTTCCCAATAATTTTTTCATGATAATCCTTAGCGATATTTTTTCGTTTGCGCCGTAGTGACGATCAACGCTCTTTTATCATTTGTGTTGTTGATGTACTTATATAGTAAGTATACTCATATCATATGCCGAGCCTATCATCAAATTCTCACAGCCGTGTGACACCCTGTGTAATTATTGCGAATATAAAAGCACAGGATGCTCACAAAAGCCGTTCTTTGAATCGAAGGTTATTATATCCTCTGATTTCAACAACTTTAGTCGTGATAATAGCAATAGCACTCAATCGATAACGCTAAAATTTGTTTTCGCTATTGCTGTCTTCATACTGCTCATCATCACTGAGTTTCATACCCAAACGCTCTACGCGTCTGTCCATCATTTGTCGAGCCAATGCCTGCATATCTTCCACGCGATCTATTTCATCGACAATCTCAAGACCTAACAATGTCTCAAAGACATCTTCTAATGTGACCAACCCTTTGACTTCACCATATTCGCCAACCGTAATTGCGATATGAATACGATTTTTTAGCATAAGCTCCAACAGATCAAACAGTTTCATTTTAGAGAATACAAACGTGATGTCTCTTTTGAACTGCGTCAAAGGCTTGTGCGTGGCATGGTTGACTTTTGCCAATAGCATGTCAGTTTTTAAAACAAAACCAGTAATGTTATCTAGATCACCATCATAAATGGGCAATCGAGAAAACGTGAGCTTTGGACGATCAACCAATAACTCAGCCACTGTTTTGTTTTCTTCAAATGCGAGCATCACTGAGCGCGGCGTCATGATGTCTTCAACTTTGATCGCGCCGAATGCTAGTAGATTGCGAATGATGCGCGACTCTAGTGGATCGATTTGACCCGATTCTTCACCGATGCTAGCAAGGGCTGCAAACTCACGACGGCTGAACGTTTGCGGTTCTTTACCGCGTACTAATAACTTCGTCAAACGCTCTGATACCCAAATAAGTGGGTATAAAATCATAATGATACCGCGGACAAAGTACGCCACCATACCACTTAGCTGACGCCAATAGACAGTGCCTAGTGTTTTTGGAATAATCTCAGACAGGAACAAAATAGCCAGTGTCATAATGGCTGAGAACAATCCAAACCATGCGCTACCAAATACAATGGTGGCTTGGGCACCCGCTCCGATAGAACCCAACGTGTGAGCAACGGTATTCAAGGTCAAGATAGCTGCCAGTGATTGATCGATATTGTCGACCTTTAGGCTCTTTAGCATATCCGCTTTTTTGGGATTGGTTTCTTGTACATCTGCAATAAACGATGGCGTCATGCTCAGCAAAACAGACTCAGCCAACGAGCAGGCAAAAGAGACACCAATAGCGAGGACAACAAAAAATATCAATAGTCCCACGTTTAGGGCAGTTGGTGCGGCTGCCACGGCGGTTGGCGATGCAGCGCCCGCCGCCCACACAGAATGCGGCAACATCAGCGCCAACGCACAAAGCACGGCAAAGAAGGTATAACCAAATCGAGAACTAGTCGTCATTCTCGGGGGAGGCTCTGCAGATGCGTCTTCACGATGAGCACGCGGACGACATAAACGAGGTACAAACATAAAAGTGGTGAACAAGTTGGGTAACCTAAAAAGAGAAAAAGGAAGATGATATAACGAGCCAATCATATACATTATCGAGGTGATATCAGATATCTACTGATCAATAGTCATAACGGCTCAATGCTGATTTAGACACCGTCTCAAAGCTAAAATAGTGCTTCGATAAATAGCATACTAAATGCATGCAGTCATTGCCATTTGATAGTAGCATTGATGATATCTTTTCACAATAAGTCACTATTTTTAAGTTTTTATTTTTTGGTGACTTTTATTGTTTGGTATTGCCTCAATATTATTTGGCTCAATGGCATATGATATTGATCATTTTGGCATCATATATTTGATATAGCAAAAATATTATCCTGCTATCCGGCGGCTTATTCTCTGCCATTACATCAACAAAAACACGCTCAGCCTATGATTAACAGTTACCAAGTCTGGGATTTTTTGTTACTATGCGTCTAATTTTATTATTATCTATGAACCACTGAGAGACATTATGAGCTTATTTATTCAAGCTGCCCATGCTGCACCAGAAGCCGCTGGTGCTGGATCGCTATTCGGTCAGATTTTACTTCCTGTTGCTTTTTTTGCCATTTTTTACTTTTTGGTCATTCGCCCGCAGTCTAAGCGTACCAAAGAGCACCGTGCCATGGTGAATGCATTGACGGTTGGCAACGAAATCATCTTTGCTGGTGGTTTGATGGGTCGTATCAAAGCGATAGAAGGCGATTATGCAGTTGTGAGCTTAAATAACAACACGGATGTCAAAGTGCAACGTGCTTCTGTTATTTCAGTATTGCCTGCTGGCACAATCGAAAGCGTTTAATCGAAAACGTTTAATTATTACTGAGCTTTATCGGTAGTAATTTAATGGTCGTATCACCACTGGGTGCAATGACCAAATAATGACCGTATATCATTTACGGTCATTTTTCGCTATTAAGGTAGTCGCTATTAAGGTAGTAAGGTACGGCTGTTATATAAGCTAGCCTAGCCTGTAGATATATTGACTTTGCCTGTTTCACCAATGATATTCTTGGTGACTGGGTAAAGATACGTCTGTATTATTTGCTTTACTGTTTTATGTTTTACTATCACCGCGGATGATCGCAATGGAGCCTGATGAATAATGGAGCCTGCTAAATATAGCAGTCAGCCATTGCTGTCGCTAACTTCCCATCTGCTAACTTGTGGCTCACGTCGCCAGTCGTTTATCAACTTAAAGAAGTGATTATGCAATATCCCGCTTGGAAATACTTACTTATTGCCGTCGTGCTCATCATTGCCGGTCTATATGCTGCTCCTAACTTATACCCTGACGAACCTGCCGTGCAGATTACGAGCGCAGCAGCAGGGACTCAACTGTCTGAAGGTATCTTGACCCAGTCTCAAAGCTTACTCGAAGAGGCAGGTCTAGAGAATCATAATGGTACGTTTGAGGGCAACAGTGCACTGGTACGTCTCAACAACCCAGTCGATCAGCTAAAAGCGCAAGAAGTACTACGTCAAAACTTGGGTGAGGACTATGTGGTCGCTCTCAACTTAGCACAAACGACCCCGCAGTGGCTGCGTGATATCGGTGCCAGACCGATGAAACTTGGCCTTGATTTACGCGGTGGTGTACGTTTTGTACTAGAAGTCGATATGGACAAGGCGCTTGAACAGCGCTTGAACAGCGCCAGTCGTGATATGCGACGCGAGTTACGTGCTGAGCGAGTGGCGATTAAAGGTATAAAAACCGAAGACCGCGGCGTTATACTACATTTTGCTGATACAGATACCCGTAATCGTGCGCAAAACATTTTGCAAGGCTCGATGAGCAATACCTTCAACTTGCAATCTTCAATTGATAACCAAGGTCCTGCATTGGTATTGTCATATAACGACGCAACGCTTGACGAAATCAATAGTTACGCGGTCAATCAAAACTTAACAACGCTACGTAACCGTATTGCCGAGCTGGGTGTGACTGAAGCATTGGTACAATCTCAAGGCTCTAGCCGTATCGTGGTCGAGCTGCCAGGCGTACAAGACACTGCTGAAGCAAAACGTGTCCTTGGACGTACTGCCAACCTTGAGTTCCGTATGGTGGCAGAAGACGCTGATACCTACACAGGCGGTATTCCTCCAGCAGGTACTGAAGCATTCCCATTTGAGACACTCGATGGTCCACCAGTGTTGCTAGATCGCCAAGCGATCGTCACGGGCGATAAAGTGACCAATGCACAGACAGGCGTCGACGAAAACGGCTCGCCAGAAGTGAGCATCACGCTAGACAGTGCTGGTGGTAAGCTCATGCAAAACGCCACTCGCACCGCTGTCGGCAAGCAGATGGCTGTATTGTTCATTGAAAACAAGCAAAGAATCACTTACGAAGAAGATCCAGCGACTGGTGAGACAACTGAAGTACGTACGCCTTATGCTGAAACCAAGGTCATTAACCGTGCCAATATTCAAGCAGTACTGGGTTCATCATTCCGTATTACTGGTCTTGATAGCACAGCTGAGGCCGCTGAGCTTGCGCTACTACTGCGCTCAGGTGCACTTGCCGCACCAATGTACTTTGTAGAAGAACGCACCATTGGCCCATCGCTGGGTCAAGAGAACATTGATAAAGGCTTATTCTCTACGCAGGTCGGCTATTTATTAGTCTTCGTATTTATGATTATCTTCTATCGCCTATTTGGTGTGATTGCCAACGTGGCATTGGCGGTGAACGTTATTATTATTATTGCGATTATGTCAATTTTGGGTTCGTCACTGACGCTACCTGGTATTGCTGGTATCGTCTTGACCATTGGTATGGCGGTTGATGCCAACGTACTGATCTTTGAGCGGATACGAGAAGAGATTGCCAATGGGGTACGGCCAAAATCTGCCATCGTGGCAGGTTTTGATCGGGCATTTAGTAGTATTTTTGATGCCAACATCACAACCTTATTGGTCGCGTTTATCCTATTTGCGATTGGTACGGGTCCGATTAAAGGCTTTGCGGTTACGCTAGCTATTGGTATTGTCAGCTCACTGTTTACCGCTATTTTGGTGACGCGTGCACTGGTACAAATTGCTTATGGTAAGCGTAAATCCATCAAAAGTCTGAGCATCGGTTAGGAGAACATTATGGCGATCGAAAATAATAACCCTTTAGAACAGCAGAATAATCCTGATCGAAATGGCTCGAACGGTGATGCGACTACTGCAAGTACCCGCCGCCGCAAAAAACCACGCCGTGATGGCAAAGGTAGCAATACCAAAACCAATAACCCAACTACCACCAAATCTGGCAAAAGTAGTGGCCGCCGTGGTGGTAAAGGCCAAGCTGGTACAGACAATCAAGCCCTCTCTACTGCTGTTGATCCTAACCTAGCAGCAAGTGACGCGGCTGATGATGCCGCAGCCATGGCTGAGGGCGGTATCAAAGCCGTTGGTAATCAGCGCATCATTCCCTTTATGAAGATAGAAAAGCCAATGGCGCTGCTATCTTTATTTATGGTGATCGGTAGTATCATTGCTATTGCCGTCAACGGTCTGAACTTGGGTCTTGATTTTACGGGCGGTGTCTCAGCAGACGTGCGTTATGAGCAGCCTGTTGAGCAAGTTGCTGTTGTACAAGCACTGGCAGACAATGGTTTTGATGATGCTGTCGTTCAATATCTCGGTACACGTGAAGAGCTACTGGTACGACTACCGCCCCAGTCTGATAATGTGGATGGGCTGAATACTGACCTAACTCAAGCATTAGCATTGCCTAACAATACCGCTACTATCAGTAACGTCAATATCATTGGTAGCCAAGTGGGTAATGAGGTTTATCTAAACTCCGTTATGGCATTGGTGTTGGCATTGGTTTGTATGCTGGGCTATGTAGCGCTACGATTCCAGTTCAAATTGTCGCTTGGTGCTGTGCTGTCACTATTTCATGATGCAGTGGTGACCATTGGTGTATTTGCGCTATTTGGCTTCCCTTTTGACTTAACGGTATTAGCTGCTGTATTAGCGTTGATTGGTTATTCATTGAACGATACGATTGTGGTTTATGACCGTATCCGCGAAAACTTCCGCCGTGTCCGTGGTATTACCCCAGAGCAGACGATTGACTTGTCTTTGACCGAAACCCTACGCCGTACCATCATGACCATCTCAACAGTCCTATTGGTCGTATTGGCCATGTTGTTCCTAGGCGGTGAAGGGCTATACTGGTTCTCAGTCGCGCTATTTATTGGTCTACTTGCAGGTACTTACTCATCGACCTATATTGCAAGCTCGATTCCATTACGCATGGGTCTATCACGCGATGATTTTATCGTAAAAGTGAAGCCAGAGTTTGAAGAAGAGATTGTCACCTTCAATGATCCAAAAATGTTTGAGCAAGACAACGTCTAGTAAGGTATATTAGAGGACATAGTACACTTATGTAGCGTACGGTTAGCCTTTGTATTATCGCTGATGAAATAGTAATAATGTTTCGACAAGAGCACCTGACTTATGAATAATGAGTCTAGGTGCTTTTGTCTTTATAGCAATTTTGCCTCACTTATCAAATGCGTTGCACTGCTGCTTTGCCAAAACCAAATAATATATTGCCCTCTTTATCGCCTCAGTATAAACGAGCCACCAATGCCAGCCAATACCTCAGCATCCAACGTCATGCCGCCTATCGATACCAGCTATAAGCGTATCATTGCCATTGCCCTACCTGTCCTATTGGCCAATCTCGCCATGCCATTGCAAAGTGTGATCGACACAGCGATTGTCGGTAATATGAATGAGACGGCCAAACTGGCTGGCATGGGTTTGGCAATACAGCTGTTGTCCTTGTTGCTCGTTAGCTTTAACTTTTTACAATACGCCTCCTCTGGTTTATCCGCGCAAGCTTTAGGACAACTGGCCAATCATACTGATAACAATGGGCGCACTGCGACAACAGCGTCACCGTTACTGTCTATTTTACAGCGCGCGTTGTTATTAGCCTTCTTAATCGGCGCAGTTTTGCTACTGGCCAAACCGTGGCTGATCGATGTTGGGTTACAAGTGTTATCAGCCAATCCTGAAAGTGGTCGCGCTGCAAAAATCTATTTGGATGTGCGATTTTGGGGAGTGATCGCTGAGCTGATGAACTTTGCCTTTATAGGTTGGTTTGCAGGGCAAGGCAAGACACGATATATGCTGTATCAGCAGGGATTTATTGCTCTGATCAATATCGTGCTGACTTTATTTTTTGTGTTCATTATGAATATGGGCTTGGTTGGTGTGGCATTGGGTACGACCATTGCGTTTTGGTTAGGTGTGTTACTAGCGTTATCACTAAGCCGCCATCATTTAAAGGTATCATGGACAGCTTTACTCAGAGCAGATAAGCAGCATTTTACAAAAAATAAAATGCTTAGGCTATTTTCTTTAAATAAAGATATTTTTGTCCGTACTCTTATTTTAACGCTCAGTTTTGCTTGGATTACTCGGCTATCGGCTCAAAGTGGCGATGTGATATTGGCCGCCAATGCCATTTTACTACAGGTATTGAGCATCTCAGCTTTTGCACTTGATGGCGTTGCTGTCTCTGCTGAGACGTTAAGTGGGCAAGCTGCTGGTCGGCGTGACTGGCCACGTTTTTTGATGATCATAAAACGCACGGGCATTGTCAGTTATAGCCTAGCAATCCTGCTGAGCGCTATCTGGTGGCTTGCAATGCCAAGTTATCTAGATTTTATGACCAATATTGAATCGGTGTTTGCCCTCGCCTATGAGTACCACCTATATGCCGTATTGTTACCCCTCGTGGGTGTTGGAGCCTACTGGTTAGATGGTATATTTTTTGGTTTGACAGCAGGCAATGTGATTCGTAATGCTGCCCTGATACTAGCTGCTATTTTCTTTCCGTTGAGCTGGCTGCTTTATCAGCAATGGGATATGACCGGTATTTGGCTGAGTGTATGGTGCTTACTGCTATTGAGGCTAATTATCTTAGGCGGATTTTTGTACCGTGCTCATCAATCAGGTAGTTATGAGAGGCTACAGCCAGAGGCTTAAACACTTTTTATTGTACAGCCAATGATCACGCAGTCATTTATCATACAGCCATCACATACCGTTTTGACGCAATACAGTGTTTATTTTTAAGTGTAAAACAATCCGTTTATAAAAACAGTGTAAGAAAATTTAGGATGCCATGTGACCACTCATTCAAACGAACTCAGTCATCAACAAGAACGCACTCACGATTGGGCTGAGGGCTTCAAAAAAAGCTTGCCCGTTGCCATGGGATATCTGCCTGCTGGTATTGCCTTTGGTGTACTGGCACAAGTTGCTGGTATTCCTGTATGGGCAACGGTTATGCTCAGCATTGTGCTCTATGCTGGAGCGGCTCAATATGCTTGTTTGCCAATGCTAAGCGCTGGTCTGCCGATCGGTAATATCGCGACCAATATCGCCGCCATTAATTTACGCCACGTGTTTTATGGTATACCACTATTGCAATATCTACCAAAACATAAACTGGCAAAAACGTATTGCTTATTTGCCCTGACTGACGAGACCTTTTCAGTCATGACCAGTTTGCCAAACGAGGCACGACAAGCACTCATACTCCCTATTAGCTTATTTAACCAAAGCTGGTGGGTACTCGCGAGTGCCATCGGCGTGATAATTGGAAGTACGCTTAGTGACTTAATTCCACATTTGGATTTTGCCTTGGTTTGTCTGTTTGCAATTTTGGCTTATGAGCAATTCCAAAGTATTAAACGTTATTTCCCCATTGGCATCGCTGTAATTGGCTTGATTGTCGCGTCTTTATTCACTAGCGATTGGTTATTGTTGGTGGCTATCACTATCTGTATGTTGATGATTTTGGTACGTGGATTTTGGATGCAGCGTCATGAAATAGGAGAATCTTATGACCAGTAGTTATCTTATTTTTGCGACGCTTGCGATGGCGGCAGTGACGTTCATCACTCGTGCGTTACCAGCATTAATCCCTAGAAAAGTTTTAGATACGCCTTGGCTACATCGACTGAATGAGAGCTTACCGTTGTCAGTGATGGTGCTACTTATCTTAACCAGTCTGTCTTATCAAAACCTGCCAGTAGACATTGCCTTGAGTGATCCTGAGCTACATCTATTGATGGCACAGGTTTGCGCACTTATACTGGTACTTTTTATTTATCATATTAGCCGCCAGCTCTTGGTCAGCATGATCGTTGGTATTGCCGCGATCAATGGTTTTGTCTGGATATTTACCAATTTTTTGATCTGACAGCAGCCTATCTTATACCAACATCCAATATTGATTTTACTGGTATTTTTGGCAAAAAAAAGCTGGACTCTTAATAGAATCCAGCTTTTTATTTTCAAGCAATATATTTATTACTATCTGGCTTAAAGCTCTTCAACACCCATCATATCGACTGGGGTATCAGCCACTATCTGCACGCCTTTCTTGCCAGTTTTGGCCGTATCATTACGCTGCTCTTGCAGATGGTCAAGATACGCTTCATTGATCTGGCCAGTAATGTAGCAGCCATTAAATACAGCACAATCAAACCCTTCGACTCTGCTGTGCTTGGTATCCTTGACGGCATCGATCAAATCATCTAGGTCTTGGAAGATCAGACGGTCAGCACCAATGATCTCACGTACTTCCTCAACACTGTTGCCTGAAGCAATCAGCTCGGTACGCACTGGCATGTCAATGCCGTATACGTTTGGAAACTTGACTGGTGGCGCGGCACTCGCAAAAAACACTTTATTAGCACCTGCATCACGCGCCATTTGAATAATTTCATGACACGTCGTACCACGAACGATTGAATCATCAACCAATAGTACGTTTTTGCCTTTAAACTCTAACGGCACCGCGCTTAGCTTTTGACGAACGGACTTTTTGCGCTGCTGTTGACCTGGCATGATAAACGTACGACCGATATAGCGGTTTTTCATAAACCCTTCACGGTACTTGACGTTCATTTTTAGCGCTAGCTCCATCGCTGAGGTACGTGACGTATCTGGAATCGGGATGACCACGTCAATGTCATGATCTTCGCCCCACTCTGCAAGGATTTTGTCAGCCAATTTTTCACCCATACGTAGGCGTGATTTATAAACTGAGATATTATCCATAATAGAATCTGGACGGGCAAAGTACACATATTCAAAGATACAAGGCGTGTATTCTTTTGGCGCTACGCATTGATGCGTATGTAGCTTATGGTTCAAATCAATAAAAATAGCTTCGCCTGGTTTTACATCACGAACGATAGTGAAGCCAGAACCTGTCAATGCGACTGATTCAGAGGCGACCATATATTCGGTGCCGCCGTTTTCTGCCATGCGCTTACCAAAGATAAGCGGACGGATACCGTTTGGATCGCGGAACGCTAGTAATCCATGACCAGTAATCAAGGCCACAACGCCATAAGCCCCTTCACAGCGTCTATAAACGGCTTTTACCGCTTCAAAGATGTCATCGGCTGTTGGATGCGTCTTACCTAGATTTTGCATCTCATGTGCGAGTACGTTCAGCAGCACTTCAGAATCTGAATCGGTATTGAGGTGGCGACGATCTTCGATATATAAAGATTTGGCCAAACTCTCAGCATTGGTCAAGTTTCCATTGTGCGCAAGCGTGATACCATAAGGTGAGTTAACATAAAATGGCTGGGCTTCAGCGCTACTAGAAGTACCAGCAGTTGGGTAACGAACGTGACCGATACCAAACTTACCGACCAATTTCATCATGTGACGATTCATAAATACGTCACGTACCATACCGTTTTCTTTACGTAGGTAAAGTCGACCATCTTGCAAAGTAACAATACCCGCTGCATCTTGCCCGCGATGCTGTAGCATCGTTAAACCGTCATAAAGTATCTGATTGACTGGCTCATGAGCTGCAACTCCAATGACTCCACACATATAGCTATATCCTATTTAACTCATACATTAGTACGACAATAACGGCAAAACTGCTGACAGTATGTGGCTAAAATCACGCACTGTCGTCCACCGCTAACCTGATGATTTTGCAAGAAACTTCATGATAATTTTTGATCATCTGTTTTCGATGATCAGTAACACATGCAAACGTTTAGAAGTATAAAAAGAATTAGAACAACAGAAAATTACGACTGATTGACTTGATCCCAAGCCATGCCCAACACATCTGATACCAATGCTTTCCCCATAGGTGCATAAGGTAGCAGCTCAGGGGCAAGGACTGAGGTTTGCCATTGCGGCATTTGTACTAGTAGTGGCGCAGTCACACTTAACACAACCAATACCATGAGTACATTTTTGGCAGCACCAAGCACCCCGCCCGCCATTTTATCGACTACGCCCAGACGCAGTGTCTTGAGCACACCTGAGAATACAAAAGCCACCAAGTGCATAACTGCCAATATCACAATCACCACCAGCAAAAAGGCCATCGCCATTTGTAGCACTGGGCTTTGCACGATACCAGATAATTGAGGCGACACCGATTCTGCGAGCCGAGTCGCAGCGATAAGAGCGATAAACCAGCCTACTAAGCCAACCGCAGTTTTGATCAGGCCAACTTGAAAGCCGCGCCACAAACCAATCAAGACAACAATAGCAATCACAATATCTAGAACGCTCATATCTTGCGCCTCACCATTTTATTCACTTGACTAGCTTTCCATGGCATCATAATAGCCACCGATTGCTTGAATACAGGATTGTACTAAGCCAGGACCTCTGTAGATCAGTCCTGTATAGAGCTGTACCATGTCTGCACCTGCTTCGATTTTTTTGACGGCTTTGGCACCGCTATCGATACCGCCCACACCTATCAAAGCAACTTTACCATCTAGCTGATCAGAGAACTGTTGTAAAATCTGGGTACTAATGTGGCTCACCGGACGACCTGACAAGCCGCCCATTTGATCACCATCACGTAGGTCTTCGACACCCACACGGCTCAGTGTCGTATTGGTTGCAATCAAACCGTCAATTTCAAAGTCTAATAATTGCTGTGAGATATAGTCAACTTGCAGTGGCTCTAGATCAGGCGCAACCTTGAGCACCAATGGCACATAAAACCCATATTCAGTCGCCAGCTGACTGTGACGGTTTTTAATCGTATCCATCAGCTGGGTCAGAGCCTCACCACTTTGCAAGTCACGTAAGTTTTTGGTGTTTGGCGATGAGATATTGACCGTAATATATGAGGCATGCGGATAGACACGCTCTAAGCAATACACATAATCGTCTGCGGCTTGCTCTACCGGCGTGTCGGCATTTTTACCAATGTTGATACCGATATTGCCTTTGTATTTGCAGCGTTTGACATTGTCAATCAGATAATCAACGCCTTCATTATTAAAACCCATACGGTTGATGATGGCGTCTGCTTGCTTGATTCTAAACAGTCTTGGCCTATCGTTACCCGCTTGCGGTCTTGGCGTGACCGTACCTACTTCTATAAAACCAAAACCCAGCTCAGCTAGCGCGTCAATGTAGTCACCGTTTTTGTCCAAGCCTGCAGCAAGACCCACTGGATTAGAGAACTGTAATCCCATACAGTCAGTAGGCTGCATCGACTGACCATACGCCAAACCTAAAACACGCGCTTTATGTGCTTTATCCAATAAAGATAGCGTCATCTCATGGGCGTGTTCGGGATCCATATTAAACAAAAAAGGACGAAGTAAGGCATAAGACATAGTGATGGCAAACCCTGCTCGAAAGAAATAGTGGATAAAGAATATGAATGAAATCAGGCGGAGCGATTATATCAGCTTAACAGAAACAAGCGCAAAGTTTCACACGGTAAATTTCCACATTTAACCCGCCGTCAGCGCATATAAGCATTTATTAAATAGCCATAATAATTCACTGTCTTTTAAGCTCAGCTGAATCAACAGCGAAAGACAACTAGTATATTATATCAAGGTACTGGGCGACCGTCAGTGAGTGCAATCCAACCACGTATAATTCGATATAAATGCCAGATAAAGGTGAATGTCACAATCAACAGACCAAAGCCAGCCAGTAACGTCGAACCAATAGCAATATTGCCACTATCAGCTAGCATACTCACACCAAAACCACCTAAAGCAAAAACTGTGATGACAATACCAATAATAAACCAAACGATACTGTACCAAAACGTTTTGATTTGCCAATCAAAATGCGTGGATAACCATGTACCATCAGCATCGTGACGCTTAGCATAATTCATCACAATCGGCACGATCCACAGCAGACCAGCGGTAAAATAGCTAATCACATATAAGAAATAAGTGATGTGATTGTAAATGGTTAAAGAACGGCGCTTATCGTTGCTCATACTGTCACTCATTGGTTTGCGTTGTCCTTGCTGGTCAGTAATCTTGTCTGCTGAAAACTATGCTCATCAGTATCGTTATGAAGAAAGTGCTTTACGCTAAATATCTATCGTTAGCAGTGGCTAATAAACATTTAATGGTGACAGATAAAAGGCTTTTCAATGACATCTAACTCAAAATGCCATTTGAAAAACGAGTTACTAATAAATTGGATTGGAACATATCATGTTCTGTTACTCATATTCTACTATTAAGACCATACCTGCCACTAAACAGTATCGAGTTATAAAGTGACAGTGGCTTGCACTTGGATAGATTTATTCGTTAGGTCTTGCTGCATGGATAACTGCGTGAACTGCCAACCTTGCTGCTCTAACTTGCCAAGAGCGGTACTTACGACAGCTTGACTGGGGTGGATAAAGCTTAACTGCACCGAATCACCAGCCGCAACGACCTGAGCATCTGTAATTCCTGTGGTATTTAGCAGCGCACTAATTCGATTGGCAGGCGGCATGTCAGCCTCTCCATTAGCGTTATTGCCAGCACTTAATGCATTACTATCGATATTACCTGCTTGCGCCCGCAACCAAAAATAATCAGCCACTTGTTCCTGATAATCATTTTCGCTCTCTTTTGCCGCTTGATGAATGCTATAACCACCATAACCGCCGATAAACACCAACAAAAATACGGATAATATAGCTAACGCTAGCTGATCGCGTGGTGGTAATGCTTGCCAGCGCGTTGATAGCATATTTTGGTAACTGCTCATACGCTCAGAGAATGCGTGCGCCTTAGTATTGGTTGCAGAGACAGCTGCACTGCGTTTGGTACGGCGCTGTAATTGTTTCATGTTTTGACCTTTTCTTACCAATACACTGATGAATTATGATGCTGCCGGAGTGTTCGCCGTATCGCTGTTTTCCACCACATCCACAGTGACCTGAGCACTAAATTGACCTTGATCATTACTACTCACTTGCGCAAGCTTGGCATTCAAACCTTGCGCTATTAGCGTGCTCGTGAATTGATCCAAACTGCCACGATCAGGTGCAATGAGCGTAAAACTGAGTGCAGATGGCTGCATCACTAGCGTCTGCGCACGCAGTGAAGATTGTTTGATTAAGGGTGATATCTTTGACAGCGCTGCCATGTGTGATGCAGGTGCCTGGCTGTCGCTAAGCAGTTTTGGCTGTAATTGTACTTGGAGCTTGGTTCGAGTGCTGAGGGGCTCATCAGTGAACCAAGATTGATATTGCGCTGCTATTTCAGTCTTGGTGGCAGCTGTTGCCTCATTATACTGGTACCACTGCACCCCATCGGTTGCCATCTGTAGCACTAAGGCCGATAACGCAACCATCATTGCTACCCGTAAATACGGTGATAACTGTGAGTCGGTTGATTTGATAAAGAAGTTCAGCGCATGACGTTCTGGGTTGTCAATGGGCGCTGGTGTCGTGGGCAAGCTCGTTAATAACAGCTGGTGATCAGCGATCAGCGCTTTAGTTTGTGCCATAGAACTGGTAGTCGCTGATGCTGCTGGGATATCATTGATACCCATACTATCCATTTCATTAGTGGCTGAATCACTGATAGCAAGGCTATTGGCTTCAATAGAAGTCAGCAACATCACTTCGCTTAAATGCGGAAAGCGCTCAAAGATCAACGGCAAATAGCTGACAGCCATACCTTGGCGCAATGATTGGCGCAATAGCAGAGTCTGCTCGTCTTGATATAATGTCACTTGCTGACCTGCACCTTCTTCTGGCGGTGGCAGTAATAGGAAATCTGGCAGTAGTGCCACTATATTCATACCCACGAGCTGAGCACTTTGCTGCCATGCCTCAATATCGCTTTGTGCCAATGCGTACAGCTGCGTCGTATCAGCATGGCTCAACTGACGAATAACCAATTGCTCAACTGGCGTTAGGGAGGTTTCTTCAAACAAATACTGCTTACCACTATTACCCAGCTGCTTGAGCTGAGCATTGTTAAGCGCTGTGTCTACTTGCAATACATGACTTGAGGGGAAATATAAACAAATTGCCTTTTGGCCATTCGATTTATGATGACCATAGATAGTTTGTAACTGTTGCCAACCATCAACCGTCTGCCATTGCTGTACATCTTCGCGCCAGACAGCTAGCGGGCTATGCTGCGCTCGTAACCAAACATGTAACACTAAACGTGTCCTCGATTATTGCTGCGGTTATAAAAGTACTGTGATGAAGCAGTGCTACTATTTAGAAAGGATTGAGTCATTTTATCTGCTGAGCCAGTCGCTTAATTGGCATGATTGCCTCACTCTGAATTCACCCTATCTAAGAAATGGCTAAGTCAGCCTAGTATGGTTGGTCAGGTACAAAACGATCCACTTCAGTGGCCATCCCAGTCATAACAAACTCCATTTCAAATACTCTGGCTTCTGCCAAAGAGAATGACTCAGGATAATCACCAGTCAACAAGCCTGCGATATAAGCAACGATTGACATATGACAAACAACGACCAGACATTCTGCATCAATATTCGCAATATCAATTAAAGCCTCACGGGCATCATCAGAGGGCGTGATATTATCTTGTACTGTTGAAAGTACGTTGGGCATTCGTGACTGGAATGCAGCCAGCGTCTGCTGCGCCCTATCATAAGGACTGACGATAAAACAATCTGGATGATAGTGTGTAGTCACATACTCTACCGTCTGTGCCGCTTGCTGTTGACCAAAGTCAGTCAGCTGACGCGCACTATCCGGACGCGTCTCATCTTCGGCTTGACCATGACGTACTAATATAATTTTCATAACCTTCCTTGGTGCGCGGAGTTAGCACTGTCTCTCAATAGTACCTTTTAATAAAATATCTTACTTATCAGCATCGCTATTTTTACTTTTGGCATCGTCTTTGGCGCTGTTACTTGAGTTTTTCATATGAGCGGTAAGCGCAGCATTGCTATGATCATGCGCCATCACAAACTCAACATCACTACGGAAACCCGCTTCCATCAAATGTAGTGCCACGCCTAATGCTGCTTTATCTTCATAAATGACCGCATAGAGCGCATGGGTGATAGGCATATAGATGCCCGCTTTAGTGGCTTTTTCGTGGACTTGCTGAATCGTATTGACCCCTTCAGCAGTTTGACCCAGTTTTTTGACGGCAGCATCAATACTCATGCCGCGACCGAGCATATTACCAATACGATAGTTGCGGCTTAACTCTGAGCTACAAGTGGCATATAAATCCCCCACTCCTGACAAACCTAAAAAGGTTAGCGGGTTGGCCCCCTCTTCAACACCGAAACGACTCATTTCTGCCAAGGCACGAGTAAGGATCATTGCTTTGGTATTTTCACCCACTTCATAAGCAGCTGCCATACCCATGGCGATGGCATAGATGTTTTTGAGCGCGCCGCCAAGCTCGACACCGCGTACATCATCACTCGCGAACACTCTAAAGAAGGCACTGTGTAAGGCCGCTTGTACTGCATGACGCAGTGGCTCAGACTCACTTGCAATCACTGTGGCAGACGGCATGTTTTTCATGATTTCTATGGCAAGGTTTGGCCCTGACATAACACCGAAATTCACTTCAGGCAACACTTCTTTAATAATGTCGCTCATCATGGCAAAGGTATCTTTCTCCATTCCTTTGGTCAACGATACGATAGACTGCCCACTGATCAAAGGCGCAATGTTTTTTACCGTTTCGCGAAAAGCCAATCCCGGCACGGCGATAAAGATAATATCTTTGTCTTTGACGGTAGCCGCCAAATCATGACTGTATTTCAAACGGTCATCAAGCTTGTAGCCAGGCAGATATTTTTTATTGGTTTGAGTTTTTGCCATCGCTTTTACCGTACGTTTATTACGTACCCACAGCGTAGCATCGCAGCCATTACGCGCAGCCAAGTTTGCCATTGCCGTACCAAAGCTACCACCACCTAAAAACGCCAAACGCAGCTTGGTAGGGTTGCTGTGAATATCTGCCATGTCTTTTGCGACTGCTGACTCAACTGGACTGCGCGTTGATTTTTTACGACCGATGCCTGACTTACTTGCACGCTCTAAGATACTTGCCAACATACCATTTTGTTTTTCAGACGTATTGTTGCCCGCCTCATTGTTAGCGCTGTTGTTATTTTTATTGCTATCGTTAGGACTTGTCATGTTCTTTTATCCATGTTGACTGACTTATTCTCATAGGAGCTACTGTTCCCAGATATCTCCGATACTCGGGCTCGCGGTCTTTTTGAGGTAATAATTTTACCAAGAGACAACACCGAGTCAAATTACGACTCGAAGCGTACTAACGGCTCGATATCAATAGGTTTGCGTTTGGATTCATCTTTTGGACTAGTGCCAGTATAAACAAAAGCGGTCACATAATCATCTGGACCCACATCAAAATAAGCTTTTACCGCAGGCTCATTACATAACAACCCAGTACGCCAAACTGTACTAAATCCCTGAGCTTTGAGTGCCAGTATCAAATTTTGCACAGCAGCACCTGCACTGAGCATTTGCTCAAAAGGTGGCACTTTTTTATGCTCTTGCATTTGCGTCACGACCGTTATGATAACAGGTGCTCGGAGCGGCATGGTATGGGTTTTTTTGATGGTTTTCTCAGACAGCTCTTCGCCATCTTTGAGCGCTTTTTCTTTTGCTGCGGCTACCAAAGCATTACCTAACTCGTGACGTGCCTCTCCTTGGGTCACAATAAAGCGCCATGGACGCAGTTTTTTGTGATCGGGCGCTGTCGCTGCACACCCAATAGCAGACTCGATTTGATCCCGTGTTGGCGCTGGTGTATCCAAATTGCCCATGCTGCGTCTTGAATTAATCCAACCAATCAGCTCTTCACTGCTAGCTGAGACATCATTTGTGGCTACATTTTTAACGGGCAGTTTATTGTCCTGTGGCGCTTGGTTATTTTCATCTGTTGTCGTCATTGCCTGTCCTTACTTATTATTATTTATTTCTTTTTACGAACTACTTTTAAATCTGATACTTGTCATTGAAAATACTAAGCACCGAATGCGAAAAAATATTTAAGCTGTAGCAATGCTGTTTTAAAAAACATCCACTACGCAGCATCTTCGACGCGGTGATCCATGCGTAGATAATCTTCTGATTGCATCTCAAGCAAGCGTGAGCGGGTACGCTCAATCTCAAACGCTAGCTTTTCCCCTTGATACAAGTCCAAAATCGATTGCTCTGCGCGTACCAACAGTTTTACACGGCGATCATAAAACTCATCGACCAGATAAATAAAACGGCGCGTTGGATCACGCAAATCATCATCTAAAGCGGGTACTGAATCAACTAATACCGTGCTGAATTGTTTTGCAAGTTCAATAAAATCAGATGCCGAGCGCGGTGCCATGCACAGATGTCGAAAATCGCAAAACAAGATATCTTCGGTACGCGCGTTGATTGGGATCTCGCGGCCATTGATAATAATCGGGTCATTGCTGATTTTTTGATTATTAGACAAGCTGGCAAAGCGGTTGGCGAGCCAGTGATGGTTGGCTTTGGTCATTGGTGATTCGTACAACTCTGCTTGCTGAAGCACGCGCAGACGATAATCAACACCGGAGTCGATATTCATCACAGTCGTATGGCTCTCAACCTCTGCAATGGCGGGTAGAAAACGGTCGCGGTGCAAACCATCTTTGTATAAACCAGAAGGCTCGATGTTTGAGGTAGCCACCAAAGTGATACCGCGATTAAACAGCATCGTAAACAAATCACCCAAAATCATCGCATCAGAGACGTTAGACACAAAAAACTCATCAAAACAGATAACGACCGCTTCTTTATAAATAATATCGGCGACTTTTTCGAGTGGATCACTTTCGCCTTGAAGCTTATTCAACTCCTGATGAACACGCTGCATAAAATGATGGAAATGCAGACGCATTTTGCGCTCAATGGTCAATGAATCATAAAACATATCCATCATCCACGTCTTGCCGCGACCGACACCGCCCCACATATATAATCCAGTTGGCGCGGCAGGCTTAGATTTTAAAAACCCAAAGAACCCTTTCTTTTGCGGTGCGCTATTGATGAGCTGATGGTAGATCTCATCAAGATAGCTCATGGCCTGAAATTGCTGCTCATCCCGAGTAAACTCATCGGTACTGACGGCTTTCTCGTAACGTTGCAATGGAGATAAACTCATAATACGACTCATCGTTGGATTAAATAAATATCAAAATATTGGAGTGGCTAAGTGCTACCCTAAAACATAAATTAGCGGTTAAGGTTAAAACTACGTATTACTATGCGTTTCTAATAACTTTTTGAGCTCTGATAATCGACCGTGAAAAAAGTGACCAGCACCATCGACAACGCTTACTGCAATTCCTAAACGATCTGCAAATGCCTGCATATTTTCAGGCGCGATTACTTCATCCGCATTGCCATAAATCTCAAAGGTTTTATCAGCGGGTAAATTGATATCAGTACTGTCATTTTTTTCAACTGAGGGTGCGATAAGCGCGATTTTTGACACGTCAAAATCACCCAATCCCCATATATGCGCGGCTTCAAGTACTTGCTCAGCCACGCGGGCAGTGACATAACCACCAAAAGAAAAACCGCCCAGCCATAGCTTTCGGGCATTGGTTTGTTCAGCAATCCATTGTAGCACGGTCATTGCATCGACCACTTCACCTTCCGCATAATCATGCTCGCCTGTCGATTGGCCAACACCGCGAAAATTAAAGCGCACCACATGCATACCATTGTCACGGGCAAAGCGGTACATAGTCGTGACCACTTTATTGTTCATTGTCCCATCGAACAACGGATTGGGATGACACAGCAGCGCAACGGTATCTGTATTTGGGTCGTTAGGATTGTCATTTTGCCATAGTGCGTCGACCTCGAGCACACCAGCAGGAGCAGGAATCAATTGCATAGTATTACTTATTAATAAAAATGAATGGCTCAATTATCCTAGATATGATTTTTATTTCAAGTGATTTGCTGTGTACGGGTGCGACTTGTTTTATGTTAGGCCAAAGTTGATGCCCAGCAGCTGAGTATATGATTTATTTAAGCACGCTTTTTTTGTCATAAATTGGATAGGTAATACTGCTGTAATACCGCACACAATAAGCGTCTAGACAGGTAATATCTAGATGCGCTACATTCATGAAGCTTTGCCTATCGCTAAGACGTTCTGTTTATATACATTAGGAATTATTTATGAATACCTTTAACAAAACTGCCAGTTTAGGTGCAATATTGGCCAGTGCGCTCGTTTTAAGCGCTTGTCAAAGCACGCCATCATCACCAGTGATTCAACGTGCCAACTCTATTTATGAAACCACAGGAATCGCTGATACCAAAGTCAAAGCGCAGCAAAATGCAATTGATAGTGCGCAAAAAACCTGTCGAAGCAAACAAGTCATTATTGTTGATGACAATGTCAAATATAATGGTATCTTAAATGAACGTACTGGCCGTATGGTTGGGCAAGTGGGTTCCGTGGTCGGCTCAATCTTTGGCACGGGCACGCCAGATTTGTCACGCAATGATGATTATGAATACAAGATCAATTTTCGTTGCCAGTAACTCTCTATCAGCAACTCTCTAAATGAGCGACGCCATTTGCGTTTCTCTAGCATCACCTGACATACTGTGATTGATGGAATAGCCAACAAGCCGCGATATGGATGATATATCAATCAAAGCTTGTTGGCTTTGCTTTTTGTGCGCGCCCTTTTGGGTTAAACTATCCGCTATCGTATTCAGCATATCTTCATCAGTCTTTATATTTTCATTATCTTTGGTCTTATATCATGCGCAAACCTAACCTTTCAAATATCAAACAGGCCAAAGTACTCGCACCTGCCAAAGATTTGGCCACTCTAGAGGCCGAGCTCGCTGAGCAAGAAGACCATTTAGAGGATACGGTCCTACGCCTGAGTGATTACTTATCCGCGGTTGAAATGGTCATCAAACAGACCTTTGACCACCGGGTATGGGTCAAAGCTGAAATCCGTAATCTGTCGAGCAAGGGTGGTCACTATTATTTTGAATTGGCAGAAAAAGACGATGATGGCAAAGTGGTCGCCAGCTGCCGCGGCAACCTTTGGCGCTTTAAAGCGGCTCGTGTATTAGCCAAATTTGAGCGCGCAACGGGTATGCCGCTTGAGCGTGACTTGACCGTACTCCTTAAAGTATCGGCAGGATTCCATCCCCAGTACGGTTTTTCAATCACGATTGAGGATATCGATCCCAGCTATACCCTAGGCGACTTGGCACGGCAGTATGCAGAAATGGTTGATCGCTTAACAGGCGAAGGGCTATTACACCTCAATCAGCAGCTGCCTACCCCTTTTGATATCGAGCATGTGCTGGTCATCGCGCCTGAAAAGGCGGCTGGATTGGGTGACTTTCAAGCAGATGCGGATCGCTTAGCCAGTACAGGTGCTTGTCATTTCCACTACCATAATGCGACTTTTCAAGGCAATCATGCACCCGCTGAGATACGCCAAGCCATCGTTAGTGCTCAGCAGCAGTTTTATGAAATTTATCAGCGTTTGCCTGATTTATTGGTGATTATTCGCGGCGGCGGTGCGGTTGGTGATTTGGCTTATCTTAATGATTATGAGCTGGCAGCGTTGGTGGCTGAGCAGCCTGTGCCTGTCTGGGTGGGTATCGGTCATGAGCGTGACAAAGTCATCTTAGATGAAGTGGCGCACACCAGCTTTGATACGCCCTCAAAAGTGATTGCCGCTATCCATAGTCATTTAGCCCAGCTCGTCACTCAGACGCTACAATATCAAGCGCAAATCAAACAAGCCGCTCAGCGCCAACTCAATACGGCGGAACAACAAAGCACACGCCAGTTGAGCCAAATACAGTCGCAAACTATTGGGCAACTCACCGCTCTGCGAAAAGACAATGATTATGCGTGGCGCAGCATTCAACAAAGCGCACAGCGTCAAGTAAAGCAAGCCGCTAGACTGACGGCTGAGCGATATACACAAACGCAAACCTCGGCACGTCAACAACTGACGAAAGCCGCGACCAATAGCAAAACTCATCAAGAATCGATTATGCAAAACGTGCAGCAGCAAGTCATACAATCACAGCGTGATAGCGAACATCTACGTGATATTGTGCTATTACATCGCCCGTCTCGCGTGCTCAAACAAGGCTATGCCATGCTCACGGATGCCAAAAACAACCAAACGCTCACGACCAGCACCCAACTGTCTCCTGAGCAAACCGTCAATATCATTTTAAAAGATGGCAATGCAAAAGCGCAGATTATCGATGTCAATATCGACAAGAAAGCGACTGAAACCTCAGACATGCCCATTTAATCATATAATAATATCTAACAACTACTTATCTACTTACCTTTAACAATTAGGAAATTTTATGACCACCCCTACTCGCAGACGCAAAAAAGCCGCCCCAAAAACCTTTAAGGCGGCTTACGATATTTTAAAAACCAATGCGGCCGAATTACAGCAACAAGACGAGCCTGATATTGATAATCTGATGACCACGGTTGAAGAGTCTATTGCGGCTTATCGCGTTTGCGAAACCCGTATTAACGCGGTACAGCAAGCATTGGATGCGGCCTTCGCCGAAGAAAAATCTACTAGCAGCACGGACAGTTAGTTTATTCAGGCTCATCAACTTCAAAGACTTGGCGTAGATAGGCAAGATACGTGTCATTATTGATCATGGTCTTGCCTGGGCTATCAGACAGCTTGGCCACTGGCTGACCATTGCACTCTACTAATTTGAGCACGATATTAATCGGTGTGATGCCCATGTCATTGGTCAAATTGGTGCCAATGCCAAAGCTGGTTCTAATACGATCTTTGAAGTATTGATGCAGCTCCCAAGCCTTTTCTAAATCCAGCCCATCACTGAAAGTCAAAATCTTTGTCTTTGGATCTATTTTTAATTTTTCATAATGTGCCACTGCCTTATCACCCCAGATGTAAGGGTCGCCACTATCGTGACGCAGCCCATCAAAGAGCTTGGCAAAATACAAATCAAAGTCGCGCAAGAACGCATCCATACCAACCACGTCTGTCAATGCAATACCCAAATCACCGCGATATTCATGCACCCATGCTTCAAGCGCTGCCTTTTGTGAATCGCGCAGACGTACATCCAATGCCTGAAATGCCTGCATAAACTCATGTGCCATCGTGCCTATCGGCGTCATGCCAAGCTGCTTTGCCAGATATACATTAGAAGTACCGCCTACGATTTTTGGCGCAGCCTTGTATAGTGTCTCTACCACATGCGCCTGCCAGCGTTTGCTAAAGCGTCGACGCGTTCCAAAATCAGCGACGATAAACGGCGGCGTATTACGATCTTCTTTTTTCTGCTCTGCCGCATATTGATGCAGCAATGCCACTTTTTCATCAAGGCGGCGCTGTCCTTCTACAATCACACTATCGTCAGATAACGCATTAAAATAAAGCTCATTGACGATAGCCAGCACAAATACTTCAAAGAACATTGCCTGAATCATCGGCCCTTCGATGTCGATAGACAAACGACCTTTTTCATCGATACTGACGGTAATAAACCGGCGTTTTAACTTAAATAATTCTAGATAATCAACAAAGTCTGAGCGCATAAAGCGCAAACCACGTAGGTAGTCCAGCTCATCTGGCAAAAAGCGCAGTTCACACAGACTGTCTAGTTGCTGCTCTAGATCTTTTTTGATATTGGCGAGTGGATAAGCGGTGTCTTTATGATTGCGGCAGCGAAAACGGTAGACCCCATGCGTCTGCGGAAATTGATGCAACATGGCTTGCAACATCGTAAATTTGTACAAATCATTATCAAGCAGTGAGGTAATAATAGGTGAATAAGTAGCAGTCATGCTATGGCCTTAAAAGTGCAGAAATGAGAAACAAGTGTCACCGAATCAACCAAGCGACCTTATGTCTGAATAATAAATAACATCTGGATAATAGACGCCCATAAAGTATGCGTCATCCATAAACCATCCAGTATAACGAAGTTTGGTATTGATGTCAGAGTTCGCATGAGATTGCAGCAAAATTCGTACAACTAGCGAAAATGATCATCGAATATCTAACAGTACATGGTACAAAAAAGACGCTAAGAGTGAACTTAACGTCTTTTTTATTTATTCAAAGGTGGCAATAAAACGACTATGATTTCACCAGTTTTACCAATGGTGCATAGCCCGATTGCGGCATCACATCGACTGGGATGAACTGTAGCGCCCCGCCATTGATACAATAACGCAGCCCGCCACGGTCTTTTGGACCATCAGAAAATACATGACCTAAATGTGAATCTGCTACGCGCGAGCGCACCTCAGTACGTACCATATTGAATGCCGTATCTTGATGCTGAGTAATCACTTGCATATCAATAGGCTTGGTAAAGCTGGGCCAGCCGCACCCTGACTGGTATTTATCAGTCGACAAAAACAGCGGCTCACCGCTCACCACGTCGACATAAATCCCTGGTGCAAATAAATCGTCATATTCATGACTAAAAGCACGCTCCGTCCCAGCCTCTTGCGTGATATTGTATTGCGCTTTGGTCAAGGTATTCTTTAGCGCATCTTTGTCAAATTTAGCATAGCGCTTGGGATCTAACGTCTCAGCAATAGTCTCAACTGGCGCAAGCTTGGTGCGAGCTGCCCCTTCAGGCTTATCATCAGCAAGACTCAAATCAATATGACAATAGCCATTTGGATTTTTTGCCAGATAATCCTGATGATACATCTCAGCCAAATAAAAATTATCTAAGGGTTCATTTTCGACCACGACTTTTTGCTCATATTTGCTTTGTACACGCTTGAGCGCAGCATCAATCACCGCTTTGTCTTCTTTGTCAGTGTAATACACACCTGAGCGATACTGCACACCGCGATCATTGCCTTGCTTGTTCAGACTCGTTGGATCAACCACTCGGAAATAGTATTTTAAGATGGTATCGAGGTCTGTTTTGTCGGCATCATAGGTAACTTTTACGGTTTCTGCATGACCTGAGCCACGAATGACTTGCTCATAGCTTGGATTGGCTGTATCGCCATTGGCGTAACCTGATACGGCATCGATGACGCCATCAACGCGCTCCATATAAGCTTCAACACCCCAAAAACAGCCCCCTGCAAGGTAGATTGAGCGGGTGTTGATTGGTTTGCCGGTCTCATTGTAGTACACGCCATCTTTTTGCTTGATGGTTTCGATTTTATTGTTATCTGATGCTTGTGCATTGGCAGGTTTAGCGTTACCTGCTTTGAGCTCAGCGAAGCCATTATCTGCATTTTCGGCAAGTGCGTAGGCTTGCTCTACTGATATATTACCTTTTACCAAGTGTACTAGATTGCCATTTTTATCAAGGATAGCCCAGCTTGGATAAACTTGTACACCAAGCTTATTGATAAGTTCACCTGAAGGGTCAGTCAAGACAGGCAAGTTTGGGTGGTCCGCTTGTACGCCTGCATACCAAGTACTAAACTCACCATCCGCTTTTTCATTCAGGTGACCAGGACTGGCGACAGTCATGACATTCAGCCCTGAAAATTTAGGATCAGTGCGCCATGTCTCAGTCTCCTTTAACGTTCCCAAGCATAACGGGCACCAACTCGCCCAAAATTTTACCAAGGTTGGCTTATTAGGATCAATCACTGCCGCACCTGTGTCGCCTAAGCCGCTCGTTAGCTGCGGCAATGCTTGCATTTGTTTGAGCATGTCGGAAGGCAACATGTCACGAGAGCTTGTGACACCAGTATTTTGACTACCTGATTTGGTACTACTGCTTGCGCTGCTTTCTGCATTACTCATCTGGCCACAGGCGACTAATATGCCTGCACTTAGCACTGTTGTCATGCTAAAGGCGCTAACATTTTTTAGCCAGCTTGGTGAGCGAGGTTTCTTAATTTCTTCATGATTACTATTTTTTTGATTGTTTTTATATGACATGACATGTCCTTGTTACGAATGGTGCGAGTTTTGGCAACCATGAGCGATAAATAGCTCAAAATTCTATTATGAGGGAACTCAAGTTAAAGAGATAAGACTTTGAAAAATGGTGGAGAGACAGTGATTCTGATGGTTGAGACGCATTAGTTCATCTTAATAGTATACAACGCTACTGGAGCCTACTTTAATAGTAAGCTGTTGATAGCTACACTTATTTAACAGGATAGTAAGAGTGCTGATAGAGAAGTATCTGACACCCTCATCAATCCCAATTAAGCTTTGGCACGCATAAACTGCTCGACATAATCATCAGCAGGATTGTGTCTTAAGTCGCTTGGTGTTCCTGTCTGTACTAAGCGTCCGCCATTTAAAATACTGATGCGCTGACCAACTTTAATAGCCTCATCGATATCATGGGTGATAAAAACGATGGTTTTGTTCAGGCGCTCTTGTAGTTCTAATAATTGATCTTGCAACTGCGCGCGAATAAGCGGATCAAGCGCAGAGAATGCCTCATCCATCAATAAGATGGGATTGTCCGTTGCTAGCGCACGAGCCAGCCCAACTCGCTGCTGCATACCGCCAGATAACTCATCAGGGTAGCTGTGCTCTAGGTTGGTCAGCCCTACTTCATTGAGCCAATAACGCGCGATCTCATGACGCTCGCTCACACTCATTTTACGGACACGCAGACCATAAGCGACGTTTTGAATCACAGTCATGTGCGGAACTAAGCCGAAATGCTGAAAAACCATGCTGACCGTTTGCTGGCGGTAGTGCTGCAATTGTTTATCATTAAGTTCTAAAATATTGATAGCGTTAGATGAGCTTTCGTCTACTGGCGCAGTGTTTGCCTGAGTATTATCCTTGGCATGCGTTTTGGTATTGACCGTCGTGTTAACCCATATCTCCCCGCTGGTTGGATCAATCAATCGATTGAGATGACGTATCAAGGTCGACTTGCCAGAGCCTGACAACCCCATGATGCAATGTAGCTCGCCTGCCTTGATATTCAAGTTGATATCGTAGAGCCCCACCGAGTAGCCAGTTTGTTCTTTAACTGCAACGCTATCCATACCCTCAGCCAGTAACGCCATTGCAGACTGGGCTTGCGTGCTATTGGCATTATAGATTTTACTGATATTTTTTAGCTGGATATGATTCATCGTGACTCTCGCTATTTGCTTGATTTTTATGCTGGCTTTACTCATTGACTATTGGACAAGTTTCTACCCAATCGGACGCCTGCCTGCTTTGATCGTTTTTTGACGAGCACGCTTTCCTTGACCAAAGGCTTGAGTAATGCGGTCAATGATAATGGCAACGATAACGATCGCCATACCCGCTTGTAAGCCTTGCCCGATATTAAGCGTTTGGATAGATTGCAATACATCTTCACCAAGGCCTGGGGCACCAATCATCGACGCCAGCACCACCATCGCAAGTGACATCATGACCGCCTGATTAATACCTGCCATAATACTGGGCAGTGCTTGTGGCAGCTTGATCCAAATGAGTAGCTGCAAATGCGTACTACCAAAAGAGCGTCCTGCCTCGACCATTTCATGATTCACTTGGGTAACACCCAACGTTGTCAGGCGAATCAGTGGTGGCAGCGCGTAAATAACCGTTGCAAAAAGTGCAGGCACTTTACCAATACCAAACAGCATCAGTACCGGTATGAGATACACAAAGCTTGGCATCGTCTGCATCACATCGAGTACTGGCGTCACAATCTTGCGCAGCAGCTTGCTACCCGACATGGCAATACCGATAGGAATACCAATCACCACCGTGACCAATACTGACACGATGAGTAACGCTAAGGTATCAATCAGCGCGCCCCATAACCCAAAAGCACCAATCAAAAATAGCCCCGCGCCGCATGCCAACGCAAACCAAATCTTGCGTACACCAAACCACGCCAATACAGCCACTAAGGCGATAATCAGCCAAGGCGGAATAATCGTTAATAATCGCTCAATAGGTAAGAGCAAGTACGTAAGTGTCACCGTGCTAATAGTGCGAAATACGTCTCCGTAGTTTTGGACGACGCTTGATAAGGCATTGTTGAGCGGGGTCTCAAGTGACCATGATGGAAAACTGGATGATAATACCGACTGATCCATAGTAGAAGCAGTATCATCAATCGAGGTGGTACCGTCCAAACTGACACCTAGCTTAGTCGCAAGATTGGTAGCAGCTTCCTCAGACAACCAACCGCGCCAAACGTCTGGGTTATCACGCAAAAACACCAACGCCTGCTCATCGCCACTACGCTTACTCTCACTCATCTCCAAGATAGCGCCGTTCAGCTCATCAGGCGTAAACTGTATCTTTTTGAAGACCTCTGCCAGCTCAGGATTGGTGTCGATAAATGGGGTCGATGCTGCAATACCAAGAGGCGATACGGGAAAGCCTGATACGCAATCAGACGTGCCGTCAGCGAGTAATAGGTCTTGCCAGCAGGCATCTTTGTGATCTGGGAACTCTAAAGCAGCAAAGTCATACTTTGCCATTAGGCCCGTAGGCTGCCAGTAGTAAAACAATAGTGGCTTATGCTGCTCAAAAGCAGAGGCGATTTCAGCATCGAGCGCAGCGCCCGTACCGGGATGAGCATTATTAAAAATACTATCAAGCCCCGTATTTTTTAGAAGGCGCGTATTAAAAATCTCACAGGTCCATCCAGAAGGACAATTCATAAAGCGAGATTTGCTCGGATCTTCAGGATCTTTGAATAGATGAGCATATTTGGGCAAGTCTTGATAACGACGTAGCCCTGGGTTTTCTTCTAATACATATTTTGGGACATACCACCCTTGGGTTGCGCCGCCTTTGAGTGTATCGCCAATGACAGCCACTTTGTTCTGCTCGATGGCATCTTCCATGATTGGTGAGCGTCCAATCCACTGCTCACCGATGATCTGAATATCGTTTTGAGACAACGCGGTCTCAAGCGCAGGTCCTGCCCCTGGCACTTCTTCCACCGTACAACCGTAACCCTCTTCAGCAATATATTTAAGTACCCCAGAGGTAAACTGTCCGCTCTCCCACGTCAGTGCGCCAAACTTGATCGGTGACTCACAAGCTGCGGATGCTGATAAAGGCAGCAACAACGCGCTCATACACAGTAAGCTTAATGCAATCCATTGGCGCATACTTTGTCCTATTTATTGTTTTGTACTGGTATGAAAGAAGTATCAAAACCACAGAGCATCACGATGTCATATTGACTCACAACATCTATGAATCATTCACTGCTGTTTAGACTTACTACAAAGTGTAGCGACTTATAGGAGTAATAACAAATGCTTATTTGTCGATTACTGAGATGGTTAAACTTCATGCCATGAAGATATAACGCTATCATTGATAAATCTTTTCCCAATGCTAACCTTTGATTTTTTGGACAAAAAAATAGCACCTATTTGCATAGATGCTATAGATATAGGTATCGAATGAAGAGAGTTCAAAATCAATTTTTGAATAACTTCCATAGAGCAATTATTTCAAAAACAATGCCATCGCCTTTTTAAACAGTCCACCATAAGGCGGCAATAAAAAATTGAGACCATTTAGCTTGGTCTGTACAAAGATAGGTTTCATATGGCTCAAGCGCTCAAAGCCCGCTTTGCCATGGTATGCACCTGTACCAGAGTCACCGACCCCACCAAACGGCAAGTCATGCTGGGCGACATGCATGATCACTTCATTGATACATAGACCACCAGAGACGGTATGATTGCGCACATTTTCGATATAGCTGTGGTTGTCGCTAAAGACATACAGCGCTAATGGACGTGGACGCGCGTTGACGAAAGAAATCGCATCATCCAATGTCTCATAATGCACCAATGGCAAAATCGGAGCAAAAATCTCGTTTTGCATCAGATCGCTATCAGGATCAGGCTCACTCACGATCACGGGCGGCATCAAGCGCGTCTCTATATTGGCGTCAGTAGTTGTAAGGGCATAGACCTCTCCCGCTGTCAGCGTATCCAAGTAGCCTTTGACACGTTTAAACTGCTCACCATTGATAATGCGTGAATAGTCTGGATTGTTTTCGATATTGGGATAGTGCTTGGCCATCCACTCTTTTGCTAAATGGATAAACTGGTCATGATATTGACGCTGAATCAATACATAATCTGGGGCAATACACGTCTGACCTGCATTTAGTGTTTTACCCATCATGACACGGTTGACCACCGACTCTAGATTGGCATCATCCAATACAATTACTGGTGACTTACCGCCAAGCTCAAGCGTCACTGGTGTCAAGTTAGGCGCGGCGGCAGCCATCACCTTTTTGCCGACCGCAGTCGAACCCGTGTATAGCAAGTGGTCAAATGGTAACTCACTAAAGGCAGCAGCAATATCAACCTCGCCCAGTACCACACAGATCATATCTGGCGAAAAATAACGAGAAATGGCATCAGCAAATGTCTGAGCAAACTGCGGCGCAGCTTCGCTCATTTTGACCATGATTCGGTTGCCCGCGGTGATTGCATCAATCATCGGACCAATTGCCAAAAATAAAGGATAATTCCAAGGCACCATGATACCGATTACCCCCAATGGCTGCGGCTGAATCTCGTTGTGAGCGGGCATATATAGAGGTGAAATAGGCGCACGATACGTTTTCATCCATTTTTTGCCGTGCTTTTTGGCATGACTAATACCGGTGAAGCTCGGGAACAGCTCGGCAAACTGAGTCTCTGATTGGCTACGATAGCCAAAGTCTGCGCTGATTGCTTTTGCAAAGCTTTCTTGATTGTCGCTCAGCATCACTTCTAAATTATCTAGCTGAGTCTCACGAGTGCCCCAGTCATTGATCGGCCGCGTACGGCTCAATGTTTGCAGGCGTGAGAATTGAGATTTCATCTCATCGATGGTTTTTGCGGTACTCAACGCTTCAGGCATACGCTGCAGCGCAAAACCTGCATCGGTTGGTGCCTGCTCATGGGCGTGTTGGTTGCTATCTGTCATTTATCTTCCTTGTCGTGCTCATATGATGTCACATGGTCACTATGTTTATTGAATTATGGTGTTACTTTGTTAGTCAGACGCGCGCATCCGTTATATGCCCTGACCGTACATTTTATTCGGTTTTGCTTATCAAACTTTAATGTAGCGCATTGACTGCGCAATGAACAGCTTCTTTGGTTGACTAGTGCGTCTGTACTAGTGTTGTCTACCTATCAGCTAACTCAATGATATATAAATATTTTTATGGATCCTTCATGACTTTTCACCCTTAGTATTTAACTGTCTTTTAGACTGCGTGATAGCATATAATCTTTGAGCGATACCTGCCAAAACTGCTACACTAGCCATCGGCATCCTCCGCCTTTACACTGGACAATCATAAGACAGACACGCTCATGCAAAACGACACACAACCGCTCAATGACATGCTGATCAGTAAATCTCTGTCAGCAGCCGATTATGTTCCCACTCTCGATGCCATGCTGTCACGTACTCTCGAACGTATCGATCTAAAAAAACAGCAAGGACTGCGCACGCCTGATGAGTTATGGATCGTTGATCACAACGATGTTTATACGCTTGGACAAGCAGGCAAAGAAGAACACATATTGCAGCGCACCGACACGCCTATCATCAAGACCGACCGCGGTGGTCAGGTAACTTGGCATGGTCACGGACAGCTGGTACTTTACTGGTTGTTTGACTTAAACAGTTTGGGCTGGAGTGTACGCCATCTGGTCTCCCACGCTGAGCAGGCGATAGAGGATGTGGTAAATGATTGTCTGCGTCACTCAGCATCTGCTAGCAGTGAGCATATCAGCGCCCATGCTCGCCGTGATGCACCTGGCGTTTATATGTATTCTGACCCCACTGTAGCGGATGACAGTAGCAATGCTAATAGCAACTCGCTAGATGACCCATCTCCTGATAATAAGATTATGCTTGGAAAAATAGCGTCGTTGGGTTTCAAGATTAAGCATGGCTTTAGCTATCATGGTATCGCAATTAACTTAGACTGTGATTTGTCAGCATTTAATGCTATCAATCCTTGCGGTTATGCGGGGATGCAGATGTTGCGCTTGTCTGATTTTGTGGCCATGCAGATAGATTCAGAGCAAAAAGAGTCAGAAACACAAACGACTCAACAAATCAGCGACGCATTAAACTACAAGATAGTTACTCAAAAACTTATCGATAATATCGCCAAGCGTCATGCTGGACTGATTGAATTACGAGCAATAGCGCCAAAGTGAGTTTTGAGTCCATTTTTGCATAATCTTTTTTTGCATAATATCTTGCACGCTTAGACTTAAGCATTAAGAGAAAATTTAGACCAAACTTGTTATAATCGCACCCAGTACAAATCGGGTGCGGCAAAGATTTTGCAGTATCCCCAGCTAAATCAATCATTCAAACCTCTAAAACAAAAGCAAATTGGAGTATTTCATGGCAGATTTTAATAAAATTTTGGACGCAGGCGACGTAGACGGCGGTATCATCAACGTAGTAGTAGAGATCCCAGCTGGTAGCAGCCATAAAATTGAGTGGAATCGCGAATTGGCCGTATTTGAGCTTGATCGTATTGATCCACAGATTTTTGCTAAGCCATGTAACTATGGTTTCATCCCGCAAACGCTTGACGAAGATGGTGATGAGCTAGATGCATTGATTTTGACTGAACAGCCACTACCGACTGGTGTTTTCCTAAAAGCAAAAGTCATCGGTGTCATGAAGTTTGTTGATGATGGCGAAGTCGATGACAAGATCGTTGTCGTACCTGCTGATGACCGTGACACAGGTAATACTTACAACAGCCTAGAAGACCTACCAAAGCAGTTAATCAACCAACTAGAGTTCCATTTCAGCCACTATAAAGACCTGAAAAAAGCGGGCACTACTGTGGTTGAATCTTGGGGTGATGTTGCGCAAGCGAAAGAGGTCATCAAAGAATCTATCCAACGCTGGAAAGACCTATAATTTATTAAAATTGGCGTAAATGCTAATCATAGATAAATACCAAAATACCGCGATCGCAATGTGATCGCGGTATTTTTTTGCTTGAATACTCTGTGTGTAACTTGAATACTCTATATGTAAAATGGTTATAATAAACGCGATTACTCATTCACACGCATACGCCGTAATAAGGACAGCCATGTTTAACCCCGACCCTAGCAAAAAGCCGGTCAATACCAAGTTGCCAAAAGACGTCATCATGATGGTCGAAAAAAACAACTTGGTAATGGCCATAAAAACCTTGGCGGCCGACGAAAACATCAGTATGGATGAAGCCAAAACCAGAATTGATGCCTACGAGACTGCACTCAAAGTAAAACAACAGCAAAAGCTCAATACCATCGCCAGCAAACAAGGCATCCCCAATCAAGCCATTAGCTTTGATAGAGAGCAAGAGGTCGAAGATGAGCCTGGTCCATTGGTAAAAAATCGTGTCAAATCTACTCAGCCAGGGCAAGGGTTTAAAAGCTTACAAGCGGGTGTCGACAGTCAACTCAATGACTTGGGCTATAAAAAACCTTTACTCCCTTATTGGCTAAAACGATTACTCGTCATCGCTGTCTTGATGATAGGTATATTTTGGATATTGTGGCGAGTGTTTGGTTGAATAAAGTACTAAATCGCGATACTTTTTATAGAACCGTTTATCGCTGATACTGTAGCCTGCGAGTATTATTACTCACAGGCTGGATAATAGAAAAGCCAAGCAAGGTCTGCTGGTTTCGCTAGTCTGTTATAAGTGGTTCCATTATACCAGTCTGTTTTAAGTGGTCTGTTAATTGATTAAGAGGTCTGTTTTGCTAGTTCCCTTGGGG
This sequence comes from Psychrobacter pacificensis, assembly GCF_018336615.1. Lineage (NCBI taxonomy): Bacteria > Pseudomonadati > Pseudomonadota > Gammaproteobacteria > Moraxellales > Moraxellaceae > Psychrobacter > Psychrobacter pacificensis. The sequence goes on from NZ_CP048752.1 coordinate 1,871,646, forward strand.
TATGGCTTTTGAAACCATTTTTCTTTATATAGTTAGCTGAATGTAAAACTGTTATGGATTTAAACGCGCTACTGGTATAAATTTTACTTGCGTGCTGCGTGCCCAGAGGCTGCGCGAAATTCATCTCAGTAGCGCTATGACATTTTTAAAGTGTATCGACTATATTGTCACTTAGACAGGCTGGGCATTTGATGTATAGTGTCATTTGCATTTCACTATTTATCAATTTCTCAGCCTGTTTTTTTCAGCCTACTTTTTGAACCACCACCCGGATATAAATGTAACTATGAATAAAACAACTTTTAAAATATCGAAGATGGACTGCCCTTCGGAGGAAAACCTAATCCGAATGAAATTAGAGGGCCACTCGAATATTGAACATCTTGAGTTCGACATTCCTAACCGTCAATTAACTGTGTTTCATCATGACAATATAGAAGGGATAGAGACTGCTATTCATGACCTAAAATTAGGAGACACCCTACTCTCGACCGAAACCATTGACCCCTCTGATCCCAACAATAATTTTAAAATTGTTGCTGACTCTAGTCACAAAAAAGATGCTGAGCAAAGAAAGCTACTATGGATAGTGCTGGTCATTAACTTTGCTTTCTTTATTATTGAAATGAGCACGGGACTGATTTCTCGTTCGATGGGGTTGGTCGCCGACAGCTTAGATATGTTAGCAGATAGCTTCGTGTACGGAATTAGCTTATTTGCGGTCGGTGGAACGGTCATTAAGAAAAAACGGAGTTGCTAGAATTGCCGGATATTTTCAAATTACGCTAGCGATTCTTGGTTTTTAGAAGTACTAAGACGTTTCTTTGGCAATGAGCAGTTACCTGACTTTTCTACCATGATAGTCATATCGATTCTTGCGCTAATTGCAAACTTGATTTGCCTCTATTTACTACAAAAATCGAAAAGCAAAGAAGAAGAAGCCCATATGCAAGCCAGTATGATTTTCACTTCAAACGATGTGATTATCAATTTAGGGGTAATTGTTGCAGGGATTTTGGTTAATTGGTTACACTCTAGTACGCCTGATTTGATTATTGGTAGCATCGTATTTGCTTTAGTTATTCAGGGCGCCTTTAGAATATTGAAGTTGAGTAAGTAGCCAAGCCTAATAACTGAAGCAAATAGCTCAAGTAAGTAGCTTAATTAAACCGCTAAGTGTAAAGTAACTGGGTTTGAAGCAAATAAACATCATAAGGATATGAGACCTCAAGCAATGATTGAACAAACTTTAAATCTAGTCACCACCAAAGACCATCAGCAAGTTGCCGTTTGGCGAATAATAGATGATGAAGTCTTTGATAAGAATCTGGTGGTGGTCAACTAATTTAGGACACTAATAAAATTCAAACCTACATCGCCATTACTTATAACCCTGAGTCGAGAACGGATAATAATTATAAGCGTTGGGGCAACTTTTATGACCGCCAAGATCTGTTAGTAGGTGACGAGTTGTGTCAGGTGGTTAATTTTCAGAGACCTTCCTAAATTTTGTGTAAGTATTTAATCTAAACGTCAGTTACACAGAATCTGGGATGGTCTCTTCAAGTCCTCACTAGCGCACCGATCATAGATAGAATATCTATGGTAAGTACATCATGAAGTACACTGTGGCTATCTCAGCAAGTTGAAACCTTAATACCATTAGCTCACAGCCAAAGATTCAAGTCCTCACTAGGGGACCACTCTTATTCCTATACAGGTACATTATGGTAAATAGACTTTAACCGAAGCAAATTGCTAAGAATAAAAGGCTACTAACGCCTTACCTATCTATATTATAGGAACATTAATACAAATAGATAGGGCATTAAAAAAGGATACCATCGTATCCTTTTTTTGTTTTCGTAATAATTGAGAGTAAACCTATCTTAGTGATGCTCACCAGGGAGAATTCTAGCAAAGGCACGCTGCGCAAAATTCGGCTTACTATCGGTGGTTTGCGCCGCTGTCGAACTTGGGAAGATACGATAACCAATTGATTGAATACCGACGTTAAATGCTGGCACCAACGAGTAAGTGGCTGAGGCAAATTTGCCCATATTACTGGCAATACTGTTTGGCTTATGGACAATCGCTTTTGCGACCATGAGCGCGGCTTCATCAGGCATCAAAGCTGGCATATAACGGTATAGCTTGGTTGGGGCGATCATAGGGGTACGTACCAAAGGCATAAAGATATTGGTGACCTTGATATTATCGCCTTTGACTTCCGCGGCTAAGCAACGACTAAACGCATCTAGTGCAGATTTTGACGCCACATACGCGGCAAAACGAGGGCTGTTGGCCAATACCCCAATCGAAGAGATATTGACGACTTGACCTGTTTGGCGGCTAATCATCGTCGGCAAGAAACCCAAAATAATTTTGACCGCGCCAAAATAATTGATTTCCATGGTGCGCTCAAAGTCATGAAAACGGTTGACCGACTCATGGACTGAACGGCGAATCGAACGACCAGCATTATTGACCAATACATCCACATGTTTAAAATCAGCAAGAATTTGTTCGCTGATTTTTTCAATCTCATCCATATTGGTGAGGTCACATGGATAATAACTGGCCCTGCCACCCAATATTTCAATATTTTCTTTGACGGTTTTTAGTTTGTCTTCAGTACGCGCCAACAAAATAACATGCGCCCCGCACTCACTTAATAAAAAAGCCGTACGCTCGCCAATACCACTTGATGCACCCGTAATGATAATATTCTTGCCTTTTACTGCTTTTGTTATTGCTTTTTTCGAGGGATTAGCCATAAAAAGTCCTTTTTGTCTGTCCTATGCCAATGAATATTCGTTTACAGCATAGCAAAAAAATATCGCATACAGTGAACAAAACACCAATAGCTGATAGTTAACTTGACGGTTTTAGAGGTTTATAGTGATATATCATCATATAATAGTGACGATATTTAGCGCCATACTTTTTGCTGACTGATACAGAGGAGACATTATTTTGATCGGAAACCTAACCCACTATATTGACTTGATTGCCAAGATAGTCGAAGTCATTGGTGTCTTGATTATGTTCTTTGGACTCCTCTTTGCCTTTTACAAAGCATTTCGGATATCGGGCGGCCTGAACCATAATACCTATGTAGAGAGCAGGCAGACCGTTGGCAAATCCATTCTTTTGGGACTTGAGGTACTGATTGCCGCAGACATTATGGCAACAGTGGTGACAGAGCCGACATTACGCAGAGTCTTAGTATTGGGTATTATCGTGCTTATTCGTACGTTTTTGAGTTTATCACTACAAGTTGAGCTAGAAGGCCGATTCCCTTGGCAAAAAGAAAAGCCAATATCTGAGAAAAACCCTGATGCTATGCCTTTTAACGAAGCCGCTCCTGTTGATAAAATATAGCTCTAATCAATAGAGCTGAAAGAGGTATCAGTGATTTATGCTTATGATAAGCGTGATGAAACTGTACAGATCATTACTACTCATGCGTCTGCAAAAAACGCTCAACCACGCGGAACTGCCCTGCTGTACTCTCCTCGCCATACATCGCTTGACGGAAGGCGTTGGAGTTGGGGATGCCTGTCGTATACCACGCAATATGCTTGCGGGCGATACGGCAGCCGGAGTACTCGCCGTAAAAGTCATACAGCTCTTGCAAATGCGCCAGTACAACTTCCTTAATCTCGCTCACACTTGGGGCATCAAGCACGTCACCTGTGCGCAAAAAGCGCTCAATATCACGAAATATCCACGGCTGACCTTGTGCGGCTCGTCCAATCATTACTGCATCACAGCCTGTCATCTCATAAACATGCTGCGCTTTTTGCGCGCTATCGATATCGCCATTCGCAATGACAGGAATGCTAATGCTGTCTTTGACTTCGCGTATTAACTCATAACGCGCCTCGCCAGTATACATATCCTCGCGCGTACGCCCATGAATCGCAATCGCGGCAATACCTGCTTGCTCTGCCCGCTTGGCGACTCGCAGGATGTTTTCACGACCGTTTTCAAACCCCAATCGTGTTTTTAATGTCACAGGCGCATCAACGGCATTGACTGCAGCATCAAGCAATCTTGCTACTAAATCCTCATCTTGCAGCAGCGCTGAGCCTGCCAGCTTACGGCAGACTTTTTTGGCCGGACAGCCCATATTGATATCGATAATCTGCGCGCCATTATCGATTTGATAACGAGCCGCTTCAGCCAATTTGTCTGGCTCTGCGCCTGCTATCTGTGCAGAAATAGGCGCAATCTCATTGTCGAAATTGGCACGATACAGGGATTTTTTGCGTGCATAAAGTGCCGTATCAGCGATGATCATCTCGCTGACCGCATGACCTGCGCCAAATGACTTACACAATCGGCGAAAAGGATTGTCCGTCACGCCCGCCATCGGCGCAACCATCAAACGGTTTTCAATCGTCAGGCCACCTATGTTTAAGGGTTGCAACAATGGATGGTCGGACGAAGTCGAGGATGAAGGTAACACAGGAGAATCAATAGACATAAAAAAACGGCTTGATTTGTAAGGAAAACAAGCCGTTATTCTAAGGATTCTTACATTTATTGCAAGCGATTAACGTGAATAGCTTGCATAAGCATTACTCATTTTTGATACATTCTATTCATTATTTATCAAGCACACTGCCCTGCTCTAGCGTGATAGCATCATCATGCGCTTGCATACGCCACGGTAGGCTATCAGGTGACACATTCAAGAAGTGCAAATACTTCTCGAACTGATCGATGATATCATTGATCACCGATTCAGACTTATAGCCGTATAAGTCATAGGTCTGACCACCACGGCGCAGATACACCTCAGCGCGATGATGGTGCTCTTGCGGCAAGGTGTCGGCGCTACTTTCAGTATAATAATCAGGCGCTTCATGTTCAGACAAGCGCACTTCATACCAAAACTCGACATCGTCACCACGTTGCAACTCAAGCACGGCACGGTTATTGGCTGCATCATAATTCACCTCAGTCGTCCAGCCGGTTTCTGCAAATTTAGACGACACTTCCATCATCGAAGGCATCACCACTTCTTTGATGTAGTTTAGCACCTTGTCACGTGTGGGCTTATCAGCCATATAGTCAATGCGCTCACGCCATGCAGACGGTTTAAGTAAGTGCGGCGGTAGTTTGTTATTTTGATCAAGGCTTTGATTACGATGTCCCTCGATACGCAATGCGCGCCACATACCGAACATGGAGATCAGAATGATAATCGCAAATGGTAGTGCACTAACGATTGCTGCCGTTTGTAGCGCTGTGAGACCGCCTGCAATCAAAAGCACCGCGGCTACGGCCCCTTCAGTCACTACCCAAAAGCTGCGCTGCCACCATGGCGTATCACTACGACCACCAGCCGCCAGCGAATCGATCACCAATGAGCCAGAATCCGATGACGTCACAAAAAACGTAATAATCAACAAAATAGTCAATGACGACACAAATTCGGTAAACGGTAACCGCTCTAATAATTTAAATAAAGCAATCGCTTGGTTGTTTTGTACCTCGCTGATGAGTGAGTTATAGCCATCGACCATAATCATGTGTAGGGCAGTATCACCAAACACCGAAAACCAGAAGAACGTAAAGAACGTTGGCACCAACATCACACCGAGTACAAACTCACGGATGGTACGACCACGGCTAATCTTGGCGATAAACAGACCGACAAAAGGCGCCCATGCAATCGTCCATGCAAAGATAAACAAGGTCCAGCTACCGATCCAATCGCTATTCTCGTACGCTTGTAAGCTAAAGGTACGCTCAACGATATTACCCAAATAACTACCCGTATTTTCCATAAAGGCATTTAGGATAAAGATCGTCGGCCCTACTACAAATACAAACACCATCAACGCGGTTGCCAATACCATATTTAGAATAGACAAGCGTTTTACCCCTTTATCCATCCCTGCCAATACGGACACCAGTGCTGCTGATGTCACTAATGCAATCGCCACGACCTGTATGGTAGTATTCACGGGGATAATATCAGGTAACAAGTAGTTTAGACCTGCATTGATTTGCGATACTGACAGACCAAGACTGGTAGCAATACCAAACATCGTACCCAATATCGCAAACACATCAACAATATGCCCAATAGGACCATGAATCTTATCACCGATGAGTGGATACAGTGTTGAGCGTATCGATAGGGGCAAACCATGGCGAAAGGCAAAATACGCTAAGGATAGACCAACAACACCATAAATCGCCCAAATATGAAAACCCCAATGGAAATACGCAATTTGCATCGCCTCTTTTGCCGCGGCGATAGTTTGCGGATCCGACATTGGCGGACTAGAAAAATGCATCACTGGTTCCGCTACTCCATAAAATAGTAGCGCAATCCCGTAGCCTGCCGAAAACAGCATGGCAAACCATTCAAGGAATCCGTATTCCGCCTCCCCATGATCAGGGCCCAGCTTGATACTGCCATAAGACGAAAACGCCAGTACAATAATGAACATCAAAAACAGGGCAACCGCCAGCATGTAAAACCAGCCGAAGGTCTCGGTCGTAAAACTAAGCACATCACTGAACAGAGCACCCGCTGCCTCAGGATTGATGGCGGTACCGATGACCAACAGCAGCATAATCACAGCTGCGGGTATAAAGACTGGTAGTAAAATGGTAGAGCGTGAACCGTTAATCATAAGCAGTGATGTCCTCAAATCCGTAAAAATAAGTGATAAAGAATCCTATCCCTGATACTCATCAACATAATAGATATCAATCTACAAACAATAGATGTCATCAATATTAAAACAGCACGTTAGCAATAATACCGACGCATTCTGTATAGATGGGAATACTATGTAACATAAACTTTAGCCGAATCCCAAGATAAACGCGTGTTTACAACAATAACTTAACGTTTATTACACAATGATTACTGGGCAATAAAAAAGGCAACTTGTTAGTTGCCCTTCAATCTTATATACCTATCATCCTAAAAATTTATGCCTCGATATCAGGCAGCACTAATAGCTGTAGCAAGTCGCTGAGCAATATCTGCAAGCTCACCTTGATCAGCCTGCGTTACTGCATGACGTCCTAACTCATGAATACTCGATGGAATCAAATGCACATGATAATGAAAAACCGTTTGACCGGCTTGTGAGCCATTCAACTGCATCTGAATAACGCCTTCACGCTCAAACACTTGACGCTGTGCTTGCACAACCTTTTTAGAAGTCATCAGGACAGCAGCGGCATACTCTGGCTCAAGATCTACCAAGTCCACTGCCTTTTGCTTAGGTATCACCAATACATGACCTTCGGCTTGCGGCATGATATCCATAAAAGCAAGGGTCTTATCGTCTTCATAGACTTTATGACAAGGAATATCACCATCTAACATTTTGGCAAAAATATTATTGTCGTCATAAGCAGTCTTTTGATTTACTTCAGTCATTATTTTTTCCTTTGATTATTTGATTGTTGGATGCTTAACAGCTTTTAAAATGGTTTAGAGCGCTTGTCATATAGTGGACGAAATATAAGTTTAGTACAAGTTGCTATCATTTCCGTCGTTGATAAAATCAAGCTGTACACTCCCTAGCTTATCCCACTAATTTATTGGCGGGTCATGCCTTTTAAATGTTATATTAACCCTCTACTTTAATAACGCTATGTTTATGGATTCGTCTACTTTGCCAACTCAAACAGATATGGATAATACTGCTATAACACTTGATAATAAGGAAGAACACTCTGATATTGAGAGTGAAAGCAGTACTCAAACTATCGATCCAAACGCTATCATCTTAGCAGAAGCTTTGACTGACAAGGCGATTAGCTGGCAGATACACAACTGTAAAATCATCAAAAAGACCGTCACGCAAGATTTGCCACTGCCTTTTCTATATCATTATGATAGCTTAGACGATGCCGTCAAGCAGTCGCATCCGCTTACACCTGAATTACTGCTTCAATTCAATACACCTATGTCCGCTCGTGAAGCGGCTCAGTTAATTGGCATTGACGAGGAGCTGCTGACCAGTCCTTGGCATGTAAAAATTATGGGCTCATTGGTGGTATTTAGTGAGGCATTGCAGTTAGCCGTTCGTCTGCATTGGACCAATACGGGCAAAAAGACGCAGCAAATCTATACTAAGGATGCCGCCGACGCTATTATTGCCGCCTTTGAAGACTGGCAGTTTTTTGGTCGTGTAGACGTCCTTTATAAAAATAATAAGCAGATATTAATCAGTATTGATGCGCAAAATGCCAACACTCAAGCGTTAGCTGCCGAATCGCTATTGACGATTGATGCGAGTAGTGGCTATCAACAGCTTTTGGCCACCCATGCGCTGGCAGTTATTATGAAGCTAGAAGCCGATAAAGCTGAACTACCTTGGTTTGAAAAAGCCATCTTAGCGCGTCTTGAATAGTCCATTTTTACCCATCTTTTATGGTTATAACTTCATTATTATTGGCACATGATTTTTTATTATTCATATCTAATGGTATGGTAATGAATTAGTATTATTCACTAGTCCTCACCCTCTATAAAAAGCACACTATCCTTATCAGAACTGAGGGTGCAGATTTTAACAACCCCGCCTATTTGTAAGGAATATCACATGGATTATCGCTCAAAAACCTCTACCGGCGGTCGTAATATGGCAGGCGCGCGCGCATTATGGCGTGCCACTGGCATGACTGACGGCGACTTTGGCAAGCCAATCATTGCGATTGCTAACTCTTTTACCCAGTTTGTACCCGGCCATGTGCATCTAAAAGATCTTGGACAACTGGTCGCCCGTGAGATTGAGCAAGCAGGCGGCGTTGCAAAAGAGTTCAATACCATTGCGGTCGATGATGGTATTGCGATGGGCCATAGCGGTATGTTGTACTCGCTACCAAGCCGTGATTTGATCGCTGATTCTGTCGAGTATATGGTCAATGCCCACTGTGCAGATGCGCTGGTTTGTATTTCTAACTGTGACAAAATCACCCCCGGTATGCTGATGGCGGCAATGCGTCTCAACATACCTGTGGTATTTATTTCAGGTGGCCCAATGGAAGCGGGCAAAATCCTAGCCAGTACCGTCGGTAAGAGCCACAATACCGATAGTAATGATAACAGTGCCGTTCGTAAGCTTGACCTCGTCGATGCAATGATGGACGCAGCTGATGACAGCATCAGTGATGAGGATGTGGCCACTATCGAAGCCTCAGCCTGTCCGACTTGCGGCTCGTGCTCTGGGATGTTCACAGCCAACTCGATGAACTGCTTGACCGAAGCGTTAGGCTTGGCCCTACCGGGTAATGGCTCGCTACTCGCTACTCATTCACTACGCCGTGAGCTGTTCTTAGAAGCGGGACGCACTATTGTCTCGCTTGCGAAACGTCGCTACGAGCAAGATGATGATTCAGTATTACCACGCTCAATCGCGACCAAAGCCGCTTTTGAGAACGCAATGAGCTTAGATATTGCCATGGGGGGTTCAACCAATACCATCTTGCATCTACTTGCTGCGGCCAATGAAGCCGAAATTGATTTTAAAATGGCTGATATTGACCGTCTAAGCCGCGGTGTGCCTTGTCTAGCAAAAGTAGCCCCTGCCTCACAAAAATTCCATATGGAAGACGTGCATCGTGCGGGCGGTGTCTTTGCGTTGTTGGCTGAACTTGATCGTGCGGGATTGTTGAAAACTGACGTACCGACTATCCATAGTACGACAATGAAAGAAGCGATTGATAAATGGGATATCATGAATCATGATAACCATGAGGCACGCGCGCGTTTCCTTGCTGCACCGGGTGGCGTTCGCACCACCGAGGCGTTTTCACAATCAAAAGAATGGTCAAACCTTGACGTCAACCGTGAGTCAGGTTGTATCCGTAGTGCCGAACACGCCTACTCTGCAGATGGTGGATTGGCTGTACTGTATGGCAATATTGCCGAGCGTGGCTGCGTGGTCAAAACCGCTGGTGTCGATGAGAGTATCTTAACCTTTACCGGTCGCGCACGTATTTTTGAATCACAAGATGCAGCTGTCGCGGCAGTTTTAGACGACAAAATCGTTGCAGGCGATGTGGTCATCATCCGCTATGAAGGCCCTAAAGGTGGCCCTGGTATGCAAGAGATGCTCTATCCAACGACGTATCTGAAGTCAAAAGGTTTGGGTAAAGAATGCGCCCTACTCACTGATGGTCGTTTTTCTGGTGGCACATCCGGTCTATCAATCGGTCATGCTAGCCCAGAAGCTGCTGAAGGCGGTGCCATTGGTCTGGTTGAAGAAGGTGATAGCATTCACATCGACATTCCAAATCGTACTATCAACATGCAAGTCAGTGATGCAGACTTAGCCGCACGCCGAGAAGCTATGGAAGCACGCGGTCGCGACGCATGGAAACCCGTCAGTCGTGATCGTCATGTCTCGCCGGCATTACGTGCTTATGCTGCAATGACGACCAGTGCGGACACTGGCGCTGTGCGCGACGTAAGCCAAGTTGAGCGCTAAGAACTCTATCTAAACCCTTCGTTTTCATAACTTATTTATAAAAATCTATCAAGCCTGCGCCATGCAGGCTTTTTTTTCACCAAAAAACAACGCATCTGTCGTTCTGATAACTATTTCTTTCGGTAATAATTCTTTTTTATCGTTATGATAAGTCATATTGCAGGCTAGATATTAAACATCTATACCAACCATTATCAATATCGAAAGCAAACCTCTCAAAACAATTCCTTAAAATATAACAACGTGCGAAAACCTTATGATTGAGAACTACAATTTATTTTTATTAATCTGCGGTATCGCCTTTTTATTAGGGGCATTGTTTCCTGTTATCTTTAAACGCACCTCGATATCATTGCCTATGCTACAAGTGAGTTTTGGCTTGATGATGGGTTACTGGTGGACGTCTCTATCGTTTTTGGACCCTATCAATAATGGAATAATCATCGAAAAACTGACTGAAATTGTCATTTTAGTCTCATTGGTTGGTGCGGGTATCAAAATTGATACTGATTTCTCTTGGCAGCTGTGGCGACCGACGGTTAGGCTCTTACTCATTACGATGCCCATCGGTATTTTTGCGATGGCAGGGTTAGGCTATTATGCCTTTGGCTTGAGCCTTGGCGCTGCTATTTTGCTGGGTGCGGTATTAGCACCTACCGATCCTGTTCTGGCATCTAGTATTCAGGTGGGCCCCCCTAATACAGGAAGAGAAGACACACCTCGCTTTACGTTGACTTCAGAAGCAGGGTTAAACGACGGATTGGCTTTTCCTTTTGTTTACTTGGCGATTAAAATTGCGGAAGCTTTTAGTGAAGGAAACGCTTTTACCAGTGAGATGCTGTGGTCATGGTTCACCCATGATGTTTTGTGGAAGATTGGCGCAGGGGTATTGGTTGGTGTGCTGGTTGGTAAGGCGATGGCCAAAGTAGTATTTTCTAAACACACCCGTGAGACCACGATATCGCAAGGATATGTAGTTATTGCTCTGACTTTGGTGGCATATGGTGTCGCAGAGTATGTGCACAGCTATGGTTTTATCGCTGTCTTCGTCGCTGCATTTGCATTTAGGCGTTCAGAATGTGAGCACTCCTACCATCAAAAACTACACGATTTTGCTGAGCAATCAGAAGGTTTGTTGATGTCGTTAGTACTGGTTATTTTTGGTATGTTCTTGGGTCAAGGTTTGCAAGCTGGTGTTGAGCTAACATGGCGTGTGTATATCGTCAGTTTTACTTTCCTACTACTCATACGCCCAATTGGCGGATTTATCGCGTTATCAGGACTTCATTTACCCCGTACTGAAAAATACGCAATTTCAGCACTAGGTATACGCGGTATTGGTACTTTGTACTATCTGTCTTATGCGCTCAACACAGATTTCTTTGCTGAGGATGATGCGCTCAAACTATGGATTGTCTGCTCGATTGTGATTCTGACCTCCATCTTCATCCATGGTCTGAGCGCAACAAGGCTACTTAAAATGACACCAAAAGAGCATCATTAACCACTCATGCTGTTATTATCATTGATAAAGTGGATTCATTTATAGAATTGCCTTTATCAGCGTACTTCATCAACCCAGCCCAGAACCGCTTCTGTCAATGCAAACTGACGAATATCGTTGAGCATGGTGGTATCAAAATTATGGATAAAGGCAAATGACAGTTGACGCGTAGGATCACACCAAGCGACTGAGCCGTTATATCCCATGTGCCCAAACCCTGATAGTGCTGGATCAATGCTATTATCGATAGTGTCGTTACCACTGCATATACTGAATAATCTGTGGTAGCCCAGTCGCCACTGCATAGGCGCTGGCATGACAGCATCTAGGCCTGTGACTTGTATTGCGGAGAGCTGCTTAAACGTAGCACTATCAATTAGCGTCTGCCCTTGCCAAACCCCACCATTGGCCAACATAGCATAGATAGTGGCTAGCGCATCCGCTGAAGCGACGCCATTAGCAGCGGGAATGATTGCCTGTAGTGTCTTGCGATTGTGATAATCAAGTGCTTGTTTTCCGGCAGGAATGAGCGCTGCTTTATAGTTTTTAAGATTGAGCTGACTGGTATTAAAATATAGGCTATTAATACGCGCAGTATTTAATACAGGTTGTATGTTATCAATATTTTTATCGTCCAGATCGTCGTTAAGGCTACTTTGCGTTTCAGCTGTACGCTCATCATTGAGCATTTTCTGTTGCCAGCAATAATAGCTAGGCAGACTTGCATAAGTATGTAAGGTGCTTGGTGAGTCGGATTTTAGGGTTGGTTTTTGGCGCTTGTTACGCAGTTGTACGCTATCCTCATTTGATGACTCAAAGTCTTTGGCAAGCTTTGCTACTTGATCTACTTTGCTATCTGGTACACCAAAATAGCAACTGTCTGCAATACCTAAAGGCTCGGTTAGATACTGACGTAAAGCTTCGGCTAATGACATATGCGTTACGGCTTCTATCACACCGCCAAGTACCCAACCATAGACCAACGCGCTATAAGCGCTGTCATATACAGCGGCGTCCTCAGGTGCTGTGATAGGCATTTCTTCAATATGATTCAGCATAACGCGCCAATCGAGCATCGTGTCACTATCGACATCGATACTGGTGATCGAAAACAAATCCGCCTGATGTGACATCACCTGTCGCAAGGTAATTTTGTCTTTACCTGTTGCGGCAAACTCTGGCCAATAGTGAGCAATAGGCACATCATAACCAAGCAGCTGCTGCGAAACCAATACATGCAGTAGCGTCGCTAAGATGCCTTTACCGGTAGAAAAATTGATGGCAAGCGTATCAGACTGCCATGATGCATCCAAACGCGCCATACCTGTACTTGCCTGTGCAATACACTCGCCTGCCTGATACACAACCACAGCACCACCAGCTGGCGCGTCATCTAGCTGTAAGTCTGTAAATAACTGCTGTAAGCGGCGTTGTAAATCTATGCTCATAGATGTATCGATATTTTTATCATTATTTTGCTTGTTGTCGTCCATCATTGCTACCTTGCTCCAGTATTGTGAACTGACCTCGTATTAAAATCAGTTGGGTACATGCGTTATAGAGATATTGGAGATCAGTATAAATGCATTGATAACCAATAAAAAAGGCCACCTATCGGTCGCCTTTTTATGCTTCAATTATTATGATAATTTAGCGCGGTACTAGCAAGCGATTATGGACTTCTTGTTCAAGCTTGGTCAAGCCGTGACTACGTCCACGCTCCATAGCCGTATCCATCTTGCGACCACGCAACCAGCCTGCGCGTAGTGCAATGGCAGCCCCTACCCTGTTGCCTGAACCACAGTGTATGGCCATCTTTTTACCATGATACTGACGCAATATATTATCAAAAGCCAATATCTTAAGCTGCTTTAGCTCTTCAGCGCCATTAATAGGCAGGTGCTCATAGCTCATTCCTGCACGCTCAACGGCCGCTGATTCATTAAAACTCAACTCATCCTCTGACTGCAAATTAATCACCAACTCAACGCCAGCTTTTGCTAGAGCGGCGACTTTTTCCTCATTTAACGCGCCGCACACAATAGTATTGGCATCCGGACGAAAATAAGGCTCAAAGACAGCGGACAAATCAACACCATTGTCAGAATCGCTATGGTCATTAATTGAGATATTAGTGACAGCGTTGTCATTAGCAGCTACTGTATCAATAGTCATTGATCTGTCAGCTTGATCCGTACTTGTCGCGCTATTTTGTGAATTCATGTTTTGTGCAGTCATAATGATAAACGTGTTGGTTAAATATGGCTATTAAGATATCGGTTTGAATACGTCGTACAATGCTTGCTACTTGCTATTTAACGTCACGACACCCGCCAAATGTGGCTTACTGTTTTTGGAGCTATATAAGCCAAAATCACAGGTATCGCCGACACTTTCAAGCTGAGCGATTGGCTGCGCAATAAGCTCCACTTCTGCTGGCAAAAAGATCGGTAACTTGAAAGAAACATCAACGGTATAAGCATCAGGCAGCTCATCCATTAGAGCAAGACACTTAGCTTTTGACCACATGCCGTGTGCAATCGCTTTAGGGAAGCCAAACGCGCGCGCTGATAGTGGGTGCAAATGAATCAGGTTAAAGTCACCTGAAACAAAAGCATAACGGCGACCGATATCTTCTGGCACTTCAAAAATACTGTGTACGTCTTTTTTACCTACTTCTGGCTTCACAGCAACTGGACGCGGTGTGCTTTTTTTATCTTTGCTGCTGGCCGTTTTTTTGCTGCGTGATAGGTAAGTTGACGTTCCTTCCCAGATCACTTTGTCCTCTGCTTTGACCGTGGTGACAAAGTCAAATTGCTGACCTTGAGCATGGTCACGCAAGTTATCAAAAGTGACCGACATGGACACCGTTTCGCGCTCACCGATAGGACGATGCTGCGTGACGCTATTGTCTACGTGTACCAGACCCAACATCGCAAACGGAAACGGCTCTTTGACCATCATATTCATCTGTAGAGTCTGTGATAGTACTGAAAAGTACGTCGCTGGAACTTTACTATTATCAGCAAAGCCACAAATTTTACGATAGTCGTTTAGATTATCATGATCGATATGCAAATCATCGACGTAATAGGTGGCCTGTGGCAATTGATCTTTACTGACTTTGCCGCTGTTACCAATCGGTAGTAAGCTTTTGACAATATTGGCATAGGTAGTGTGCGCTTTTGGCAACGCGTCATAATGGGTGTCTGGCATAAGTAAATCCTAAATGTGGCTTGAACAAGATTTTTAACGTATCTAAAGACATTAAGCAGTCATTGACTGATACCTATTATCAATGAGTACTATATTCAATCAATTTTGCAAGTATCTTTAATAGCAAAAAATAGTTTGGCTGATGGCTCTTGTGTTTTTATCATAAAAAAGCCACCCGTGGGCAGCTTTATTACAATTTATCAGCAAATATTTCGTAAGCATATGTGAGGCAAATCAAAAACAAGGGATAATACCATCACGCTACCTTCTCCTCATTTGCCACATAGCCTCACTAATAAATCAGTATTATGCGCCAAGTAAGCTTTGACCACAAACACGAACTGTGTTGCCATTTAGGCCACCCGAAGCAGGTGAAGCCAACCATGCAATGGTCTCAGCCACGTCAACTGGTAAACCGCCTTGGCTCATTGAATTCATACGACGACCAGCTTCGCGAATAGCAAACGGAATCGCTTCCGTCATTTGTGTTTCGATAAACCCTGGTGCTACTGCATTGATGGTCATGCCTTTTGCGTTGTCTTCTAACTGCTTAGCAGTCGCATTAACCAAGCCAATAACACCCGCTTTAGAAGTGGCATAATTGGTCTGACCCATGTTACCAGCGATACCTGAAATAGATGACACACAGACGATACGGGCGTTTTCTTTTAGCACGTCATTATCAAGCAAGTAGCGATTCAGCTTAGCAATGCTGCCCAAGTTAATATCGATGACCATGTCCCACTTTTTCTCATCCATTCTGGCCAATGTCTTATCACGAGTCACGCCAGCATTATGAATGACTGAATCCAGACCACCACGCTTTTGCGCCGCATCTGCGATTTCTGCACCAGCGTCATCGCTAGTGATGTCTACTGTCAATACAGAGCCACTGATTTCGCTAGCAACTTTTTGTAGGTCAGCTTGCTGCTGCGGTACATCAAGACAGATTACATGCGCGCCCTCGCGAGCCAAGACGCGAGCAATTGCTTCGCCAATACCGCGACTTGCGCCCGTCACTAGCATCGTTTTACCGCCTAGAGGCTGATTCCAATCGACATCAACTGAGTCGCCCTTGCTCACGCGTACCACTTGTCCTGAGACATAAGCTGAACGTGCTGAAGTGAAAAAGCGTAAGGTCGAGTCTAGGTTTTGCTCAGCGCCTGTTTCTACATAGATAAGCTGAGCTGTAATGCCGCGCTTGAACTCTTTGCCTACTGATTTTACAAAGCCCTCAAGTGCCCGTTGTGCCATGGCAGTTTCGATATCAGTGATGTCCTCTGGCGTACGACCAATAACGATCACACGGCCTGATTTTTCAACGCGGCGCGCAACGCTATGAAAAAACTCGTACACTTCTTTTAGCTGATCTGCATTGCTGATATTACTTGCATCAAAAAGCAATACTTTGAACTGATCGTCACCACCTGTATTGGCTTTTGCTTCAACGCCTGCATCAGCAAGGGCGTCTTTAACATCATCACTGCTGTTTACATATACATCAGCATGCACATCTAACAAAATACGTGCAACAGATTCACTAATGCTTTTGTCCTCACCATTAGCACGGCCAACTAGTACACTGCCACGAACCAAACGCTCACCGCTTTCAAAACGATCAAGCGTCGCTGGCATTGGCAAACCTAAGTTCTTTGCGACTTTTTTACCAATAGAAGATTGAACAAAATCACCATAACGGTCTGACATAATATATTCCCTATAAATAATGAATGGTTGAAATAATAATAAACACTAAATGTAATACGCCTATTATATAGACTCATCAACATTGTAATTATTGATATTTGGTAAATCATTTTAAAACTGGCCAAACTATACACTGCCATTAAAAACATGTCCAAAAACAGACAATGTCTACAACAATCTGTAAACAAGTCAGTATACAAGCTGACGACTTTTTACCCACTTACTGACCATCATAACATGTTAAAATCTGACGTATAAGTTATGGCAAACATAATTATTGATAACAATATATTATCAAACATATCATTATGCAATGCTACTATCTGATATTCGTTGGTACTCGTCAGTCTATCAGCGCCTTAACCAGTACGCTTAAAGCTGTCATTGAACTTATACAAGCGACACATCGTTTGCTAAAGACATACATTAAACGAGCACAAAACGACTTATCATACACAGCGACACTAGGCGATAAATGATAATATTTGATTTTTGCTTAACATGACTTTGCCACTTTTTATTTTTACCCTTCAACTTTTCTGCCCATACTTTTTAAGGATAATATTATGAGTAATAAAAATAACCACCCTGATAGTCCAGTTGTCGAAAGCACTGTTGTTAAAGCCAGCGATGCAAAACCACAAGAAATTGCTGAAAACAATGAACCTGCTAAAACTGCTGACGTTAAAGCTGATACTAAGGCCAACGATACCAAGGCTGATAGCACACAAGCTGACAACACAAAAAAAGAAGCGCCAGCTACTAAAAAATCTGACGCTAAAGGAACTGATACCAACGACTCAGAGACTAAAAATACCACTAGCAAACAACCAGATGATGAAAAAGTAGAAACCACAGCAGCTAAAAAACCAGCGACTGCAACTAAAAAAGCGAGTACAACCAAACCTGCTACAAACCAGAATCGTGTGGCAATCTTAGGTGGTAACCGTATTCCATTTGCTCGCTCAAATGGCTCATACGCTGACGTCAGCAATACAGATATGTTGACTGCGGCTCTAGACGGCTTGGTTGAGCGCTACAACTTACAAGACGAAGTCATCGGCGAAGTGGTCGCTGGTGCCGTTATGAAGCTAAGCCGCGATATCAACCTGACTCGCGAAGCAACATTGAACACAGCGCTGAACCCACACACACCAGCCTATGATATCTCACAAGCGTGCGGAACTGGCCTACAAGCGACCTTTGCTTCTGCGAACAAAATCGCACTGGGTATTATCGATTCAGCCATTACAGGCGGCGTAGATACTACTTCAGATGCGCCTATCGCTATTGGTGATGGTCTGCGTAAAGTACTGATCAAGCTTGGTGCCGCCAAAGACAACAAGCAACGCCTAAAGGCATTGATGGGTCTAAATCCAAAAGACTTGATTGACTCACCGCAAAATGGCGAGCCGCGCACTGGTCTATCGATGGGCGAGCACCAAGCCATCACCACGCTTGAGTGGAACATCACTCGTGAAGCTCAAGACGAGCTTGCCTTTAACAGTCACAAAAACCTAGCACGCGCTTATGACGAAGGTTTCTTTGATGACTTGATCACCCCATACAAAGGTCTGACTCGTGATAACAACTTACGTCCAGACACCACGCTAGAGAAACTGGGTAAGCTAAAGCCAGTATTTGGCAAAAAGAACGCCAATCCAACGATGACTGCTGCTAACTCAACGCCACTGACTGATGGCGCATCTTGTGTCCTATTGGGTACTGATGAATGGGCAAAAGAGCATGGTCTAAAACCACTGGCTTATATCGTGCACCAAGAGACAGCAGCGGTAGACTTTATCGGTAAATCTGGTACTACCGAAGGCTTACTCATGGCACCCGCTTATGCGGTACCGCGTATGCTTGAGCGCGCTGGCCTCACGCTACAAGACTTTGATTTCTATGAGATTCATGAAGCGTTTGCCTCACAAGTGCTATCGACACTCGCCGCTTGGGAAGATGAGACATTCTGTGAAGAGCGCCTAGGTCTTGATGCGCCACTAGGCTCGATCGATCGCAGCAAGCTAAACGTGAATGGCTCATCGCTAGCAGCAGGCCATCCATTTGCCGCGACCGGTGGTCGTATCCTAGCCACCGCCGCAAAACTACTTGACCAAAAAGGCTCAGGCCGTGCGCTAATCTCTATCTGCGCAGCCGGTGGTCAAGGCGTGACTTGCATCTTAGAAAAATAAGTTCGGTAAGTAACGAATGAAAATGAGTACTTGATTCATCATTTTTATCAGCTCATCTATTCTCATAAAAAATGCCCTTTAAATAGTTAAAGGGCATTTTTTATTGTCTGTACTTTGCTATGATAGAACCGACCTAGATAGTAGCCTCTTAAAAAAGCTGACACGCCAAACAAAGGTAATATTTATGGGTAAGACAGAATTTCTACTTAAAAAAAAGTTTCTATTAAGAAAAATGAGACAAATCATTTTTGGCTCTGATAAATTGGTAACGACAAAACCCATTACAACCACTGACTTTCAATCACTCACCACCCAGGAGCAATTAGATCAATACAACCGAGAACAAGCCATCTTGGCTGAGCGCATCGAAAAAGACATTCTTGATGATGAGCTACGTCGAAAAATGCATCAAGACCTTATCGATACCTACGATGAAGAGCTAGAAAACGAAATAGATGACTATGCACGTGACTTTCGCTTCAATGGTCGTGAGATGAGTGAGCAAGAAAAACTGGATCGGCGTACCTATTTCCATGAGTTGGTACGATTGCAGCGAGAACTTATTAAGCTGCAAGACTGGGTGGTCGCAAATGGTGAGCGTATCGTCGTTATCTTTGAAGGGCGAGACTCTGCTGGCAAAGGTGGGGCCATTAAACGTATCACTCAGCGGCTAAATCCACGCGTGTGCCGTGTTGCCGCCTTACCTGCTCCTACTGAACGCGAGCAAACCCAGTGGTATTTTCAGCGCTATGTCGCGCATCTACCAGCCGCAGGTGAGATCGTTTTGTTTGATCGTAGTTGGTACAATCGCGGCGGTGTCGAGCGCGTCATGGGCTTTTGTACTGATGAGCAATATGAGGAATTTTTCCAGTCAGTGCCAGAGTTTGAACGCATGCTTGTGCGATCAGGCATTCGCTTGGTGAAATACTGGTTTTCTATTACTGACGATGAGCAGCATGCACGCTTTATGAGCCGAATATACGATCCGCTAAAACAGTGGAAACTCTCGCCGATGGACTTACAATCCCGTAGGCGCTGGGAGGATTATACCAAAGCAAAAGAGACCATGTTTGAGCGCACTCATATCCCTGAGGCCCCATGGTGGGTGGTTGAAGGCAACAATAAGAAGCGCGCTAGGCTCAACTGTATTGCACATCTGCTCGACCAGATTCCTTATAAAGAGATACCTCGTGAGGAAGTTGAATTGCCCAGTCGCAAACGTGATGACGAATACTACCGCGAGCCTATTCCTGATGATATGTACGTACCGTCGCGCTACTAGCACTCATGGATATATATCCTAAAAAAAGCCTTATACAGTTATAAGGCTTTTTTATTAATCATACAATATAGCCATGATGACCATCGATAAAGACGCCTAGGTTTTTGGGTTAAGTGGTATGGGCTACATGGTATAAGTGGATTGCAGGCTATCTATTTTACCAGCCAATAAACGCTCAACTTCGTTCTTGATTCGTTGTCCTGCGATATCACTACCAATTTGCACAGCAAAGCCTGCTGGTCGACCGCTCTGCGTTTTGGAGTTGATCCAAACAACCTTACCATTCATTGGCAAACGCTCACTAGAGTTGGGCAGTGTAACAGCAATAAAAACTTCATTACCCAATTGCTGCGGCTGATCAGAGGGCACAAACAAAGCGCCATTGTTCACAAAAGACAGATAGCTGGCATACAACGTTTCGATAGTCTCAATATGGCAGGTTAAAATCCCGCCGCGTCCTGGCATTGCCATAATCAGCTTCCTTTATCAATTGGGTCAAATATATTTTTATAAATGATTGTGAGATATAAACAAAAGCAATTTATATCAATAAGTTTCAATAGCTCACAAAGGCTATGTCACCACTCCTACAAGCAGGCCAATTCTTGCATTAGCTTATCATAGGCAAATTTTTCTTGCACATTTTGTTGCAGTGCAACTTTGGTTTGCTGCAAACTATCGCCGAATACTTCTAGATTGAGAGCATCGGGTTGATAAGAGGCTAATGCTTCTGATAGGTTGATATCTGTTTGTAATTCATTCAGTCCTAGGCAGATGCGCTTTATGTCTAGGAGCATCCGTTCAGACAGTTGAATAAACTCTTTAATACTCAGCTGTTTTTGCCAATAATCACTTGCCGCTACGCTACTACGTTTACCACTTCGCAGTGCCTGCCATGTGGTCAGCCACAGTGCACGTTTGCTGTACCACGGTGCCTGTGCCAATGCTACCGCAGCGAGAGGTGCGCCGTTTGCTAATTGTATCAACTGCTCAATCGCCATCTTACTGACGGCTTCACGATTGATGGTATGACCGAGCGCTTTTGTCACATAATCGATAGCAACAGCGGGCTCAATAGTCTGTAATGCCAGCTGTTGTACACGGCTCTTGATGGTCGGAAGCAGCTGAGCAGGCGTGTCACTGATTAAAAATAGATGAACTTGCGCTTGCGGCTCCTCCAAGGTTTTGAGTAACGCATTGGCAGCGGCGACGGTCATTTGCTCAGCATGATCTAACACACAGATGCGCATCCCTTGCCCGCCTTGATAAATAAAAGGCTGCAAGGCACGAATGTCATCCACTTTGATTTTAATCGCGCTGTTGCTGGTGCTCTTAGTGGCTTTTTTGTCTTTTGCGCTGCTTGATTTGTCTTGGAGGGTGTCGCTATCCGCATTGATTGGCATACTCACGATTGGCAGCACTTGCAAGCTTGGGTGAGTACCCGACTTGAGCCATTGACAACTTTCACACGTGCCGCATGCGCCTAGTGGATTCGTATCATGCTCGCGGCATAATAACCAAGCCACCAACCGCCATACAAAGGCGTGTTTACCCATTCCCTGCATACCAGCAGCGAGCAATGCATGCGGCAAGGACTGCTGAGTCAATACTCGCTGCGTCAATTGCGACCACAATGTCTGTTGCCACGGCAATAAGGGCGCAAAATAGATACTATCTGAACGCTCTTGCGCGCCTACATTTGCTGTCAGATCATTCATAACAATAGCTCTATCACGTTTTTAGATATTTAGGATGCGGCACGCTAATGATACTCTGGATAATGTGCGAGCGCTTGCTCAGATCATTATTTAGTGGGGTTTTGAAAATCAGCCAAGCGCATGGCATTTAAACGGTTTAGATCCTCTTGGGTATCGACACCAGCCGGCAGTTGACAGGCGGCCTCTGCAATGGCGATAAGCTTACCGTTTTCTAGCACTCGTAGCTGCTCTAGGCTTTCAAGCTGCTCAAGCGGCGTCTGTGGCCATGCAACAAACTGCTGTAATAGACTAACGCGGTAAGCATATAAACCCAAATGACGATATGCGTTCTTCGGTGGCTGTCTTTGATTGTCATCCGCCAATACGATATCACGATCACAAGGAATCGGTGCTCGACTAAAATAAAGCGCGCGCTGCAAATTATTCGTATGTTGGCTGACCACTTTTACCACAGAAGGTCGCTGGAATGTATCGTAATCATCGATAGGCTCACAGAGTGTCGCCATGACGCTGGCCTCATCCGCTACCAAAAGCGCCTGTACCTGCTCGAGCAGTAAGGGCGGCACAAGAGGCTCATCACCCTGCATATTGACCACAATATCATGATCAGCCCAGCCTTTGATAGCCGCCACTTCCGCCAAGCGGTCAGTGCCTGAAGCATGCTCGCTACTTGTCATCACGACATCAAAACCGGCATCGATACAGACCTTTGCAATTTGCTCATCATCAGTCGCAATACACATATCGTCAGCAAAGGTTGCTGTTTTTGCCTTTTCAGCCACCCAAAGTATCATCGCTTTGCCATGAATGCTCAATAATGGCTTACCGGGTAACCGTGTGCTCTTAAAGCGTGCAGGAATCACAATATGGGTTTTGGCAGGTGTGGTGACAAGCGACATGGTTTATTCCTAAAAATTGTGTCAGTTTGACGTATTGACTATTATCTATGATGGCGTTTTTGTACCAACATCAGAGTCAGCCTCAATACCCAAAGCTTTTAATTGCTGGTTTAGATTATCATAACAGTTATCGGATAATACGGCCGTCACAGGCAAAACCCACAACCTGCTAACGAGCTGTGCATACTCATCACTTGATGCTTGCTCCGCCGTATAGTCTGACAACAATGCTTTTATTTTTACCGCATCTTTACTGGTAACGACGATAGGATAATCGCTGTATTGTAAAAGCTCAGCCAAACTAAAGTCATAGTGATCAGGATAAGGATGCCCTATCACGTCAAAACCAAGAGACTCCAACGTATCAAAAAAACGCTGTGGGTAGCCGATACCACTGACTGCGTGTACTCTACTATTGCTGGCAGGAACGACATTATCTATTTGCTTAATAGGTGATTGAGGACTCCATAGATGTTGCAATTCATCAGCTTGCAAATGCATGCTCAAGCGCTCAGGAGGGTGTGAATTTTTACTGCTTTCATGATAATGCGACAAGTCTGTTTTTGGCTTGTCATGATAAATCACATGAGCACCTTCTAGTCGTGACATTGGCTCACGCAAAAATCCGGTTGGTAATAATTGCTCATTACCAAACCCTCGCGCGGCATCTACCACAATCCACTCTATATCCCGCTTGAGCGCATAATGTTGCAAACCATCGTCAGCGATAATCAATTGCAAATCAGGTTCAGCATCCAACAAGGTAGTAATTGCTTGCTGACGATTCGGGCATACTGCCATGGCAACGCCTGTCATATGAACAATCAAACATGGCTCGTCGCCTACTACGTTAGGCAAACTGGTGGCATTGACCAATGCTGGCATTTGGCTCGTATCGCCACCATAACCGCGGCTGATGACGCCGACTTTTATGCCTCGTTTTTGCAAGTGATTGACCAAGGCGATAATTAACGGTGTTTTGCCGCTACCACCCACACTGATATTACCAATGACCATGACGGGTATAGGTGCGCGATAACTTGATAGCAGCCCAACTTTATAAGCGTGACGACGAAGCAAGGTGATCAGTCCATAAAGCCAGCTAATAGGTAGCAACAGCCATAACCAAGCGGCCTTACGTTGCCATGCATTAGTAATTATCGTCTCAATACTCATAAATAATTGCCATGTATCCTATCGATTCGCTGCTTAGGCGTTGACGCTTTATCAAATAAATCTATTCTACTCAAAGTCTCGAGCATACATTTGCGCATAATGGCCTTGCAGCTGCATCAGCTCATTATGGGTACCAAGCTCAACTATCTGACCACCATCCATCACAGCAATACGATCCGCAGATTCAATAGTCGTTAAGCGGTGCGCAATCACTAGCGTCGTACGGTTTTTCATGACGTTATCGAGCGCTTGCTGAATATAATACTCTGACTCATTATCAAGCGCACTGGTGGCTTCATCCAAAATCAGAATCGGCGCATCTTTTAACAACGCGCGAGCAATAGATAGTCGTTGACGCTGGCCGCCAGACAGCTGGAGCCCTTCGGCCCCAATCTCGCTTTGATAGCCGTTTGGCATTTTCATGATAAAGTCATGCGCGAAAGCCGCTTTTGCAGCCTCCTCGACCTCAGCTTGGCTCTTGTTGGCCAATCCCCCATAAGCAATGTTATTAAATACTGTGGTATTAAATAGTACAACCTGCTGATTCACCATCGCAATTTGTGCGCGCAAGCTCTCTAGCTTAATCTGGTCTATCGGCACACCATCTAAGGTAATTTGTCCTGAAGAGGTTTCTAAAGTACGCGTTAAGAGATTAACCAAGGAGGACTTGCCTGCTCCGCTTCGTCCTACCAATGCAACCGTCTCGCCTGCTTTTATATTTAACGTAAAATCACGTAGAGCAACTGTCGAATCTGGATATACCAAACTGATATTATCCAAAGACATCTGACCAGATAACGCCTTGCTGATAGTGCCTGTGTCTTCCTCTTCTGGCTCATCAAGTAATGCAAAAATCGACTCACCAGCAGCAATGCCTTTTTGCAGTTTTTGATTGACATCAGTCAATGAACGGACGGGCTTACTGAGCAGACCAGCTGCCGCAATATAAGAGATAAACTCTCCTGCTGAAATACCGCTAATAACTGAAGGTCTCAATGCAAGCCATACCACCACCGACATCGCTATCGCCATCAGCAGCTGTACTGCTGGGGTATTGATGCTATTGGTGACGACCACCTTCATGCCTTGACGTAAGTTCTTTTTTGAAGTCTTATCAAAGCGCTCGGCTTCATATGCTTGTCCGCCATAATTCTTTACCACCTGATAGCCACTGATGACCTCATTGGTAATATGACTGACACTACCCATCGTTTTTTGGATACCTTTAGAGAGCTTAAGATAACGCTTGGAGGCAATGCGAATGAGCCATAGTATTGGTGGCAATACGACAAATAGGATTAGAGTCAAGCGCCAGTTGCTATAAAGCAAAAACCCTATCAATGCCACAACCGTCAAACCATCACGCAGCAAGGTCTTCATTGAGTCTGTACTGGCAGCAGTGACTTGCTCAACATCAAATATCAACTTGGATGAGATCGTACCAGCAGGATTGGCCAAATAGAATGAACTTGGCAAGCGCAGTAGTTTATTAAAAACCTCGACCCGCAGCTCATAAACCAAATTACGTGAGACCAAAGCCGAGTAATAGTTACCCAAAAAACTGCCCAAACCGCGTACGAAAAATAGCGCAATGATGAGTAATGGAAATAATGCCTGTTTGCTTCGATCACTTTGGTTAATGGCATCAGTAATGTATTGCAACAGCTTGGCAATCCAAATCTCAGTTCCTGCGTTGATAGCAAAGCCCAAAACAGTCAGTAGCAAAGCCCACCAATACGGTTTTAGATATTTTAATAGACGCAGTAAAGTTTTACTTTTTGGCGGATTAGACGGGGCTGCTGAAGGTTTTTTAGCAGAAGGTTTTGTAGAGTCAGGTGTATAAGCTTGGCTCATAAAAGCCTCAATGTAGGTGTCATGACATGAATGGGCTGTGCTTGATACACAGTTTATAGTAATGATGCGGCAAATATTATTGCGGCAAAGTTTGACCAAGTGGGACAACGGTGCTGATATTTAAGTTCAAAAATCCGAGTTTACCAGCAACATCCATCACCCGTACGACAGATTGATGGGTAGCGTTGGCATCCGCTGCGATGACAAATAGCATATCGCGATTGCTTCCTGCTTCTTGCTGCAACATGCTGGTCAGTTCAGCCTCGTTACTACTAGCAAGCGTAATACCATTCACCAAATAACTGCCATCTTCTTGTACAGCTACTTCTATACTATTTTTTTGCTCTGTCTGCGCCACACCTTCTGCTTCAGGAAGGATAATATTTAAACGACTAAAATGATTAAAAGAAGTAGCCAGTAGTAAAAAGACGATTAAAAACAATAAGCAATCAATCATGGGCGTCAGATTAATTTCAAGCGGCTCAACAGTCGGTTTTCTAAAGCGCATATGAATCTCTTCTACTTACCTGCTATTACGAACGTACTTTGAGCATCAAACTCAGGATCAAAACTATGACAATTATATTGTCGCCATATTGCTTTTATCTACATCTAATCGATCAGTAGCACGCTCATCAATAGTAGTCATACTATTAGCAGGTGCCGCTACGTAAGTATTGTCGAGCAATTGGTAGTCGTATAGCTCTTGAATCATCAGCCCTGCTTGAGTCTCGAACTGTGCATTGATGTCGATGATACGCCGCTGAAAGTATCGATACGCGACAAGCGCTGGGATGGCGA
Source organism: Psychrobacter pacificensis (assembly GCF_018336615.1). NCBI lineage: Bacteria > Pseudomonadati > Pseudomonadota > Gammaproteobacteria > Moraxellales > Moraxellaceae > Psychrobacter > Psychrobacter pacificensis. The sequence goes on from NZ_CP048752.1 coordinate 1,898,476, forward strand.
CGATCATACCAGCAGCCGTGGTAATTAGTGCTTGTGAGACACCAGCAGCAAGCATTGTTGGATCTTGCATCGCACCATCAGTAATCGCTAAGAATGAAGAAATAATACCTAATACCGTACCTAATAATCCAAGCAATGGCGCAATGGCACCAATTGTACCCAACATATTGATATTTTTTTCTAGCTGGTGGACTTGTACGCTAGCACGATTTTGCATATGCATGGTCATAGACTCTAGGCCGTACTGACGATAGAGCAGCCCCGTTGCCAAAATATCACCAAGCGCTGTCTTCTCTTTGACATTCATCAATTGTGTACGGCCGATATCGCCATTTTCGCGCAGGCGAGTGATGAGCTGCTCACGCAGTCTGCTAGGCACAGTCTTGCTAAATTGCAATGTATGACTACGCTCAATAATGATAACCAATGCCAATATAGAGCAGACGACAATAGGTGTCATTAGCCAGCCGCCTGCCTTTACTAACTCCCACATATTTGCTCTCTTCCATATTTTTAAAAACAGTTATTACGTAGATGGATTTATACGTAAATAGTCGTTACTAATAAATCAGTCCTACTAGCTTGCGTATTGTCTTAAGCCTGTGCTTCTATGTGTTTAATCAAAGCAGCTAACTGGTCTTGACTGTGAAAAAAGATCTCAACACTACCCTGCCCGTCTTTTTTGTGCTTAAGCTTCACTTCAGCACCCAACATATCTGTCAATCTTTGCGTGAGACGCTCTTCGTCACGAGACTGTGCTTGTTCGACACGGTTAACCTTGGGTGTAGGATTCAAAATGGATTTGACCAGCTTTTCAGCTTCTCGCACCGTCATACCGCCATCGATGATTTTTTGTGCAATGATTGGCTGCTGCTCAGAAGACAATGCTAAAAGCGTTCGAGCGTGACCCATGTCTAGTGCGCTATTTGCCAAATGATCTTTTACCGTATCATGCAATTGATTTAGGCGTAGTAAATTCGATACCGTTGTACGCGCCTTGCCCACCACTTCAGCAATCATCGCATGGCTCATACCAAACTCTGTATGAAAGCGCTGCAACGCGGCTGCCTGCTCTATCACCGATAGATCTTCACGCTGGATATTCTCAATTAAGGCCAGTGCAATAGCAAGCTCATCAGATAACGCACGCTCAATCGCTGGAATAACCGACTTACCCGCCATTTTTGCCGCGCGCCAGCGACGTTCGCCAGCGATAATTTCATGAGTGACAAATACTTCACTCTTATCTTCATTGGCGAGCAATGGGCGGATAACGATGGGCTGCATCACGCCATGCTGCTCAATAGAAGATGCCAATTCTGCCAGTGCCGTTTCACTCATGTCACGGCGCGGTTGATACTTACCTGCTTGTAGACGCGTGACATCGATCTGCACGAGGCTGATTTGATCCTCTGAAGCGTTTACGTCTGTGCTATTACCACGCGTTTTGTTGATAGCCGTCTTGCTTGTCACACGTGATGAACGAGTACTATTACTGACAGTAGTGTCATTATCAGTGGATTTTGCAGCCGATTTTTTACTGGCTTTGGGCGCAGCCGCATCGACGGGGGCAGTTTTCACAGGCATGTTGGTGTCTAGCGTTTCAGCTGGCACGGCCACATCGCGTGCAGCCATATCATCTTGCAAGGCAGAGGCGGTGATTTGCTTTTCTTTCTTGATTGACCCTAATAAGGCATCTAAGCCTCGATTGGCAGCCAACCCTCTTTTCTTCGCCATGATTACCTATCCTCTAACGCTAAAATAAAAGCCAATTGATTACTGCTGCGGCTTACTAAATACAATGTTAAGTGCTTTATTGTTCGAAAGCTTTTATAGAAAAACTAGCTACTTTGCTTCATCACTTCAGCAGCCAATTTTTGATAGGCGCGCGCGCCTTTTGACCATCTCTCATAAGCAATCACTGGTAGACCATGCGCGGGTGCTTCTGCTAGGCGAATGTTTCTTGGAATATGAGTCTTATACATAATATCGCCAAAGTGCGCTTCTAATTCAGCAGACACATCACGGGCAAGCGTGTTACGCGCATCAAACAGCGTTCTCACAACACCGCGAATATATAACTTAGGGTTTAATTCAGTAAGACGCTCAATCGTCTGTGATAAATCCGCTAATCCCTCTAATGCATAATATTCACACTGCATTGGGATAATCACACTATCAGTTGCAACCAAGGCATTAATCGTCAGTAGGTTCAAACTGGGTGCACAGTCTATAATCACGTAATCGTATGGCGGCTGTTGCGAGGATGTCTGCGCATCAACCAGATTTTTCATCGCCGTTTTGAACAGCTCGTGACTGTCCGTTTTACTCATCAATGTGATGTCCATACCAGCCAAATCACGATTGGCACCGATCACATCAAACCCTGCCGGACTGGTCACAATCGCTTCTGAAAGCGCTACACCATCCAGTAAAACATCGGCTATGGTAAGCATCAGCTCGTTTTTGTCGACACCCGTACCGCTGGTTGCATTGCCCTGTGGGTCTAAGTCAATCAGTAGTACGTGCTTGCGCTTAGCAGCTAAACTGGCGGTCAAGTTTACCGCCGTCGTGGTTTTGCCCACGCCGCCTTTTTGATTCGCAATTGCTATGATTTCCATACACTCACTCAATTTTATTAAGGTCTGTTACTGACTTTTTCTTTTAATTTATTTGCCGCTCAATCTTATATGCTTATGCAGTGCTACTAAATCAGCGCTTCATGAAAGTCAGCCATTTATAAAAAAATTCTTTTATAAATCACCCAATTTTCGTTTGTATATTTTCAGTGCCTTTTAAATACTATGCCATTTAGGTACAAACGTAAACTGCGTTTCACAAAAAACGACTGCTGTTTCATGACTGAGAAGTATCTACCTTTCAGGCATTTTTAGCAGACATTTCAATCAAATGACGACTATCATGCAGACGCGGCACTGTCAGCTTAATCGTCTTAATGTGCCAATCACTATCAAGCGCTTGTAGCTCTTCATCGCTTGGCACTTTGCCTTTCATAGCACACAAATAACCGCCATCTGCCAATCTCGGCTGCGCTACTTCAACAAAATCTATCAAACTGGCAAACGCTCTAGAAGTCACCACATCATAGCTGGCTTCGTGCGCTTCAATACGCGAAGCGATCGGTTGCATATTACGTAAGCCAAGCTCACTGCTGATCTGCTTAATAAAGCGAATCTTTTTTTGATTACTATCAAGGGCTGTACACGAGCGCTCAGGCTGACAAATCGCAATAATCACTGCAGGCAACCCTGCACCTGTACCGATATCAAGCAGCGACCCTGTCGGCAAATGCGTTATAATAGACAAGCAATCAATCACATGTTTGATCAGCGCTTCTTCTGGATCGGTGATGGCGGTCAGATTATACGCTTTATTCCACAACAAAAGCTGGTCTAAGTATAATAATAACGTGCGCTGCTGTTTCTCACTTAGTGATAGACTTAGCTCATTTACGGCTTGGGCTAAGATACTGGCCAGCTTTGGCAATTGTGAGCCAAGCTTCACAAAGCCAGTCGGATCAATATTGATATTACCCGTGCTAGTAGACGACGAAGAGGTTTTAGCGGAAGCTGACATACAACGAGTTATCCAGTTTTGACATGTGAACCGCCTATTTTATCATGCAGTCTGCTCATTGAATAGTTGCAGATTGCGCCAATGTGGGACATCTTATACTATCTGCACGGTTTGTGAGGCGTTATTCTACTTTAATAGCGCAAAACTTCCGCTTAATTTATGCTCCAGTCGCCTATTGCTACATAGTTATCTCACCATGATACAAAAGTATGCTCAATGATTTCGCTAAATTGTGGCCATATCTTGTAAGATATTCTGCTTGATTATAAAAATCTAAGAAGCGCTTTTTTATAATACCGTACTGCTTCTTTAACTCTGTTACTATTGCTAAGATGATCTCTTAAACGCCTATGACCGAACGACCCTACCCCCTTATGTCTCAAATATCAAAAGACGCTAATAATATGGTACCACCTACCGCTGACTCACAAGACGATAAACCAGTAATATCTAACGCCCCAAATCCTATTTTTACTGAGGTTCAAAAAAGCTGCCGTATTTCAGCTGAGCAACTAAAACGCTATAGCGACCCTGATGAGCTGCCTACAGACACACGTACTGCGCCTGACTTAGATGTTGGCTTCGGTCAACAACGTGCGCTCAAAGCCTTGCATACAGCGCTAGACATCAATGCAAGTGGCTATCATGTGTTTGCTGCTGGTGAGAACGGCTTGGGTAAGCGTACTGTCATCAGTCGCCTGTTGGCCCGTATTGCCGCCGACGCACCAACGCCTGATGATTGGGTTTATGTGCACAATTTTACCGATCCACGTACGCCACTGGCTCTGCGTCTACCTGCAGGACAAGCCGCCTTGCTACAACAGCAGGTCAATAACTTGTGGCAACAGGCAAAAAAGCGACTAAGCCAACGCTTTCGTAGCGACCAATACCAAAGTAAAATCGAAGCGATTAAAAACAATACACATCAAAAAGAGAGTCATGCTTACGACGCGCTAAACGCTGAGGGCAAACAGTATGATCTAGCCTTAACGTTTCGCTCGTTTGATAACAAGGCAGTTTTCGTCCATCCCAGTCAGTTGACGACAGACAGTAGTAGCGACCCTGTAAAGGCTTCAGAATCATCTAGCAACAGTGCAAATTTATCACCAAGAAATGATAACGAAAAAGCCAATATATTGAGCAACGATAAGACTAACCATGATGAAGAGCAAAACAACGCTCAAAATTCTGAGTATGGTAACAGTGAGTACGAGGCTGAGTTAAATAACTTCGTACAGAAAAACCATATGCAAAAGCGCCTCAGTCAACTAACCATTGCGTTGGAGCAGTTAGAAGACGAAGCCAACGATGCGATAGAATCACTGCATCGCAGTATCGCACGCCGTGCACTACAGCCTTTGTTCGCGCCTGTTTATGAGCAATTTGCCACGCACCCACTTGTGGTTGACTATCTCAAAGCCATATTTGCCGATATGGTTACTCATGTAGAGCGTATCGTTAACGGCGATGACGAAGAGTTTGTGACGGCTGTATTGACCACAACACCCAGCCGTTACGCGGTCAATGTCATTGTCAGTCACGCACCAGACAGTGGCGCGCCTGTTGTCTTTGAAGACTTACCAACCCATCTAAACTTATTGGGTCATGTTGAGCAAATCACTCAATTAGGGACAGTAACGACTGATGTCAGTATGATTCGCGCAGGTGCCCTACACCGTGCCAATGGCGGCTACCTGCTGCTAGAAGCCAGCCATTTACTTGAGCATCCTTATGCATGGCAAGGTCTAAAGCGCGCACTACAGTCACGCAAAATTAAGCTCTCAAGCCTTGAGCAAATGCTAACGCTAACAGGTAGCTTGTCTTTATCACCAGCGCCCATTGATCTTGATATCAAAGTGATCTTATTAGGTGAAGCAGACTTATATTATGAGCTGCTTGAGCTTGAGCCTGAGTTTGATGCAGTGTTTAAAGTTCGCGCGGACTTTCATGATGATGTGACGCGCACCAGCGAGCATGAATTGGCACTGGTAGCGAAAATGGCAGACATCATCGATTATGCTGATCTCTATCCATTCGATAGTAGCGCGCAAGCCACGTTGCTTGAGCATTTAAGCTTGCAAGCTGAAGAGCAGGACCGTTTAAGCCTACACAGTGATTTGTTGATTAAACTGTTGCATGAATCAAACCGTCACGCTCGTTTAAATGATGAGATAATGGTGACAGCAGATCATGTCACTCAGGCAATTGACGACATGGATGAGCGCTCAGGATATTTGCGCGATCTATACTGGGACGAACTCAAAAACGGCCAGCAGCTGATTCAAACCCAAGGTAGTGCAGTTGGGCAAGTCAACGCCCTGACCGTCGTCAGCTATGCCGATAGTGAGTTTGGCATGCCAGCGCGCCTCACTGCCGTTATTCAGCCCAATATTGGCGCAGGTGAAATCCTTGATATCGAGCGTGATGTAGACTTGGGTGGTAGCTTGCACGCCAAGGGTATGTTGATCATGACCAGTTATTTGCGCGCGTTATTTAGCCAACACCATGCACTAAACTTCAGCGCTTCGCTCGCGTTTGAACAAAGCTACGCCCATATCGATGGTGATAGTGCCACCGTTAGCGAAGGTTGTGCGCTACTATCCGCTTTAGCAAATGTCCCTATTGATCAATCCTTTGCCATTACTGGTTCTATGAATCAGCTGGGCGAAGTACAAGCGGTTGGTGGTATCAATGCCAAAATCGCCGGCTTTTTTGATGCGTGCCGTGAGCAAGAGTTGACGGGCGCTCAAGGCGTGGTCATTCCAATGGCCAATGTCAAACAACTCATGCTACGCGACGATATCATTGCTGCGGTAAAAGACGGCGACTTCCATATTTATGGCGTTTATACCTTGAGTGAAGCATTGACCTTGATGACAGGCCTACCCATCGATACCATGAATAAAAAAGGTCGCTACCGCAAGGACACCCTATTTGGCAAAGTCCTAAATCGTCTGATGTTATGGGATGAGAACCAAGACGGCGACGATGAGGTAGATGATAAAAAGTCAAAAAAGAAAGAGAAGAAAAAACGCAAAGCCAAGCGCCAAAAAAAAGAGGACAAAATAGAAAAAGAAAATCGCAAAGGCGAAAATAACGATAGTGACGTCACTGACAACCGTGAGCACAGTGAAGCTTAAAGTGTCAATGACAACACACCAAAATGATAATTAGGACGTGTTTAGACGGTGCTTAAACGGCGCCTAAACGATGTCTAAATGTATACGAACGTCCCTAGACGCTTTGATACTTTTCTGAGATGATAAACAACCAGCCAAAATCTGTAGAACAATAACCTGTGACTTTATAAAGGGTATTTTTTGATGACTGTACATTCTACTAATGCCAATAACCTTCAAGCTCAATCAGATTCTGATGAGCAAGCAGTTGCAATAGAGGCGGCAGAAAATGATGTGTTAAAAGAGACCCAGGATAATCGTTATGGGGCAGCGACAACGGCTCGTCAATGGCAAGTACTGTCACAGCTACAGCGCAATCGCTGGGTAGGTACGACTCATATTTATGAACAGCTCATGATGGCCGGTTTTGACATCAGCCTGCGTACCGTGCAACGTGATTTGAACGCATTGGCCAAACGCTTTCCTATCGAAAAAAACAACGCCAATCCACAAGGTTGGCGCTGGAAGGAAGATGCACCGCTGCAAAGCTTGCCGCATATGAATCTATCGCAGGCAGTTGCTTTTAATATGGTCGAGGCCAATCTCACTCAGCTATTGCCGCCTGTGATTTTAGATGAGCTATTTCCGTGGTTTGATCTAGCAAGACGACAGCTCAAAAACAGTAAAGTCACGCATTCATGGATAGACCGTGTACGTATCGAGCCTGCGACCCAGCCACTTATTGCCCCAGATATAGATTTAGATAGCAAAGACAACATTTACCATGCATTGTTTTATCAGCTGCAAATTAATGCTTGCTACACTCGCAGCAATAAATCAGAGGCCAGCGAATATACGCTAAACCCTATTGCTATCATTCAGCGTGGCGTGATTATTTATCTACTGGCGACTCGTACCGATGACCCCGATGCCACCATTCGTACCTTTGCGCTACATCGATTTGATAGAGTCGAGATTTTAGAGAGCGCAGCAAAGACACCAGATAACTTTCAGCTCGATACGTATTTGGATGAAGGCAGTATGGGCTTTAGTCATCCATTATTTGGTGAGTTGGCTGAGCGTGGTAAAAACACAGCCGTTGAGCTAAAATTTACCCAAAAAGCAGGCCGAAGCCTCACTGAGAGCAAGCTGAGTGATGATCAAATCGTCACATCAAACGACGACGACACCCTAACAATAAAAGCGACCGTTAATTTGACCTCACAGCTGGTTTGGTGGTTACGTGGTTTTGGCAGTGGACTGTTAGACGCCAAGCCTGCACTCCTTTATCAAGCGGTATTGGACCAACCTGCAATGACAAACAACGAATAACACTCGAATGACACTAATCGTTAACCACTAAAAATTAAAAAAGGAATATTATGCCAACCGCTGCCCCATCACCGCTGCTTTCCGACAGTTTAAGAGGACTGGGCTTGGATACGGGAACGTTATTTTTTGCGCTCAACTATGAATTTACTAAGATCGAGCCAAAAGGGTTGTTTAAACGTTTTAAAAAGGACAAAAGCGCGGTAGATATCGACTTGGCTTGTGTATTATATGATGACAATTGCATCATTAGTGATATTGTCTGGTTCAAACAATTACGTGACAAAGCTGAATCCGTCAAGCACCAAGGAGACAGTCTAAATGGCAAGGATCGCGGAGAGCAAGCCATGTATTTGGCTCCGCTTGATCAAGAACAAATCAGACTAGAGCTAGCAGAAATTCCCTTACATATCACTCATATCGCTTTGATTGCCAACTCCTATCACGGGCACTCACTCTCTAGGGTTAAAAAAGGTGAGATTCATTTGAGTGATGATGAGGGTAACCGCTGTTTTGAAGTCAACCTAAAGCAGCTCCCACGTGATTGTAAAACGCTTTGGGTGGCTCATTTGCGCCGATCCGTTGATGACTGGCATTTAACCCTACAAAATTTACCACTGAGCGCAGAAGATCTCTCAAAAGCGGCGCAAGAAGTTGCGCATGAATTGGCACGGGCGCTACCGATTCCTCAAGGAATATAGCGTCAGTCGATCATAAAATCTAAAAAGGGTACTGCATCTCAACCACACAGTACCCTTTTATGTTTCCTGACAAATATACTTGTTTCTAGAAATCTTAAGCATAAATTTCTATGATTGCCTGATAGATACTAAGCTATAAAACCTCACCGCAATGCGGGCAAAAATTCTTTTGACGCACCTCCACTTCTTTTTCGCGCCGCTCAAGCTCTTGCTCACGTAGCACTTGCAGTACAATATTTTGTGCTTGCTCTTTATCCAGTCCCAACTCTCGGCGAATCTTGTCAATCATCATCTGATTTTGTACCAAATCAAAATCACTATCGATCAGCTGCTCACGAAAATGCTGCTCCAGCTCTTCACGGCGTTGTACCAATTCATTTGCCAGACCTGTCGCCAGAATACCTGCAGGCAGTGCCGCCAAACCCACACCCAATATCGTAATAATAGCACCCAATATCTTGCCAGCATTAGTGATTGGTGTGACATCTCCATAACCCACGGTCGTGAGCGTTACTACAGCCCACCACATCGCCTTGGGTATTGACTCAAACTCTTCTGGCTGCGCATGGTTTTCGACCAAATAAATGCCACTCGAGGCAGTCACAATCATAATAATCAATATAAAAATAACCGCTTGGAACGAACCGCGCTCTTTACTGATGACCACTAGCAGGATACGCATGGACGCAAAATAGCGGGTCAGTTTGAGAATACGGAACAAACGCAAAATACGTAAGAAACGCAGATCAATATTGACGAAGAAATTTAAGAAGGCTGGAACAATGGCTACCAAGTCAATGAGTGCGGAAGGACTTCTGATCCAATCCCAACGCTGTTTCCACGTTGTATTGTCCGGTTTGGCTTCAGCAACACTCCATAGTCGCAGCAAATATTCAATAGAAAAGACCACAATAGAGAAGTTTTCAAACCAAGTAAAATAATTTTGATAAGGGTAGTACCAGCTGTCAACTGACTCAGCAATCACAGCTGCCACATTGGTCATAATCAAAAATATGAGAAAATAATCAATATAGCGGCTAAATAAAGTGTCATGTTCATCATTTTGCAACGTATCATAAACAAAATGACGTAAGCGCCTTATAGATTGGAGTAGCATGCCGTCCCTATTCGGTGAAATACCGGTATTATATAAATAAAATAAATTAACTGCCTTGCAAGGTGTTCAAGCGCTCTATCATCAAAAGCGCACGCTTTATTCAATGCGCTTTTATCAATGCACTTTGATCAATACGAAAATATCAACTATTTGACATGACCCAGCATGGCATTGGCTTATCGCCTGTTCATCAGCAGCCGCTATAGTCAATCAATATTAAAAGTGGTACAAGGCAGACGAGTGCAAGTACTACAGTAGTAGGCTAAACGAGTCTAACGCGGTAACACTTTAATAGTGGTTCGACTATATTATGTCCCATGTAGATAATAAAGATAGACTGCTATTAATAGCACCAATGCGGTGCCTACTACTGATAATCGTAAAAACTGCTCATCAGCGGGCAATTGCTGGCTGATGTCTTGAGCAGGTACTAAAAATAAATGGCACTCAGGGCAACAAGAATCTACCTGATTCAATATGTTGGTAGAACGGGCGTTCTTACAACGTAGTGGGGAGTTGCTACAATAACCAAGCATAATACGTACGCCTTTTATCAAATCATGAATATCAATTCAGTAAGCCGTCACCATTTATTTCCAATTCTACCGTTTAGACATTAGCAATAATCAATATATAGTTGATCCAATTTAAGAGTGGTACAAGGCAACCGAGTGCAGATGTATACGTCATACTTCAAGCGAGGTTAACGCTGTAACGCTTTTTTAATGGATTGACTATAATTCTTATCTACCTATTTTCAGAGTATCACAACAGGCTTATACCCTACCTCACAATAATCAATTTTTTTAAATAATCAAAATAATTATACCGTTATCGCCTTTACTATAAATAATTAAATAAAACTTAGTAAAGCACAATTAAAACCTTACAGTAATTGTGGTTTTATACTATAATGGAGTCATAATGTTACCGCTTTATCATCCATTATAACATTATGTATCAGTGTGCAATGTCATCCCTCATTAGCACTGATAACCTTTTAATATATTAAGGAACCAAATCATGAAACTACAATCCCTAGTTTTAGCCGCTGCCACTGCCCTTACCATGACCACTGCTTTTGCCGTACCTTCTGGCACTTGGTCTATTGCGGCTGGTGCACATTATGTTGACCCTAAAAGTGATAATGGCACTCTAGATAATGGTTTGTCTGTTGATGTTGACGGCGATATACAGCCAACTATTAGTGGTGAGTATTTCATTGCCAACAATGTCGGTGTTGAGCTACTCGCAGCACTTCCATTTCATCATGATTTTGATCTAAACAGTGCGGATGGCACACAAGTTTTAACAGGTAAAACCCAACATTTACCACCAACTCTTTCTGTGCAATATCACTTTGACTCTGACAACATGCCAATGAATATCAAGCCATTCGTTGGTGTTGGCGTGAACTATACGACCTTTTTTAAAGAAAGAATCTCTACTGGTGGTGATTTAGATCTTGATGATAGTGTTGGTGTGGCTGGTCATGTCGGTTTAGACATTCCTTTCGCTCCAACTGAAGCTTTCCGTATCGATGCGCGTTATATGGACATCAAAACAGATGCTACTTTAGATGGCAGTGACATCGGTGAAATCGATATCAGCCCTTGGGCATATGGCATTGCATTTGTTAAACAGTTTTAATCACAAATCGTATTAAACTCGATGATCTAAGTATAAAAAGCCAGCGCTGATGCTGGCTTTTTTTTGGCTGATAGTTACTCATATCTAATACAGTACTGCTCAAAAAAAAGACCACCCTTAGGCAGTCTTTTTTTGGTTTTAGTTTTTAAAGTAGCGTATCAGCTATAGCAAAATACGGCGTGGATCAGCAAGCAATGTAGCAACATAGCGAGTGAATACCGCTGCATCAGCACCATTAATCACTCGGTGATCATAAGACAATGATAATGGCAGCATCAAACGCGGCTCAAACGTCTGCTTGGTTTCGTTCCAGCGCGGCTGCATACTGGCTTCAGAGACGCCTAAGATACCGACTTGTGGCCAGTTGACCAGCGGCGTAAATGCCGTACCGCCTAAGTTCCCTTGGCTCGAAATCGTAAAGCTCGCGCCTTGCAAGTCTTTAGCGCCAAGCTTCTTATCACGAGCCTTACCTGCCAGCTCGCCAATCTCGATAGCGATCTGCTTGATGCCTTTGTCCTGTGCATTTTTAATCACAGGAACCACTAGGCCGTCATCAGTCGCAACCGCAATACCCATGTTGACACTCTTACGTAAGATAATTTGTGTATTATCGTCGCTCAAATGACTGTTGAAACGTGGATGCTGAGTCAAGGCGTAAGCAGTTGCTTTAACAATAAAGGCCAAAATAGTCAGGCCAATACCTTGCGCCTTCATGTCACCCTTTAGCTCACCGCGTAGTTTTTCAGTTTCGGTGATATCAGACAAATCAAACTGTGTCACTTGCGGTAGATAGGTATTGTAGTTCAGCTGCGGGATTGACACTTTTTGCAAGCGGCTTAAATCTTGGGTTTCTGTTTCGCCCCAGATTTCAACATTGCTCATATCAGGTAGTTTTGGCAGACCTGAGCTAACAGCACCCTGAGCAGCTGGTGCGGCTTGTTGGGTGGTCAAACGGTTTTTAACATGCGCAAACAGATCTTCTTTTAGAATGCGATCGTTTAGTGCTGAACCCTTTACCTGTGTGATATCGACGCCAAGCTGACGAGCCAATTTACGTACAGCAGGACCTGCATATACATCAACCAACTTTTCATTGACTTCCGCTTCGCTCAATTTTTTGCCCGCAGGTGCAGCAGTTGAGGTCGGTGCAGGCGCTTGCTCTGGCTCGCCTGTTGGGGCTGGCTGTGACTTGCTTTCAGTTTTCGGTGCAGGCTTGTCCGCTTTATCTTCAGTTTTAGCAGTATCTGCTTTCGGTTTTGCCTTAGGAGTACCTGCCGCTTTAATAACGATAAAGTCTTGACCGTTGGCAACAGTGTCACCAGCATTAACCAAGATTTTTTCAACTACGCCTGCTTCTGGTGCAGGCACTTCGACTGAGGCTTTGTCTGACTCAATCAGTAGGATAGACTCATCGGCACTGACCGTGTCGCCTACACTCACCATAATCTCAGCCACTTGCGCTTCATCAACGCCTATATCTGGCAGTGCATGGGTAGTCGATGCGCCTTCGCCAGCATCATCAGTCGCTTCTTCTGCATCTGCATCATCTTCAACAGGTGCGTCTTCATTATTATCGTCTGCTTGTTCTGAATCAGTTACTTCTTCGGCAGTATCGTCATTATCATCGCTTGCGTCAGCACTCTCTACTTCGATCAATACCATGCCTTCGCTGACTTGATCGCCGATGGCGACATTGATTTTGGTGACTTTACCAGCAGCAGAGCTTGGTACTTCAACTGACGCTTTGTCAGACTCTAACAAAACGATGTTGTCATCTTTTGCGATGACATCACCCACTGCTACCATAATTTCGCTGACTTCAGCACTATCGACACCCAAATCGGGGGCTTTAATGTCCATGTTTTATCTCCTAGTCTTATGATTATTATTCTTTGACATCACCGTCATTGAGCAAGGGCGCATCTGCTTGATCTTCGGCGCGGCCTTCATTGCTGATATCTTCATCGTCTTCAGCAACGAACTCAGGCACAGGACTTGGGTTGACTTTGCCTGGTGCAGGTGCATCTGGAGAATGATCATAATAAGACTGTTGGTGCCATGCAGGTGGCTGATCCGCATCGATGCCTAAGCTTGAAATCGCATCTTTTACCAAACGCATCTCGACTTCACCCTCATCCGCTAAGCGCTTAAGCGTGGCGACAACGATATGAGCCGCATCAACGTTAAAGAAGCTGCGTAGGTTCTCGCGAGTATCAGAGCGGCCATAACCATCTGTGCCAAGCGTGGTATAAGGACGGTTGTCTGGTAACCAAGCACGAATTTGCTCTGAGTAGTTACGCATGTAGTCAGTGGCTGCAACTACGATGCCTTCGTGCGGTGCTAATTGCTCAGTAACCCATGGCACTTTTTCTTCATTCATTGGATGTAGACGGTTGTAGTCGTCACAAACCATACCATCACGAGTCAACTCGTTGAAGCTGGTGACACTCCAAACGTTTGATGTGATATTGAACTCATCTTTTAGGATCTGAGCCGCTTTTTGTACTTCACGTAGAATCACGCCTGAACCCAATAGCTGTACCTGAGTTGAGCCGTTGTCTTCAAGCAAATACATACCGCGCTTGATACCTTCCTCGCTTCCTTCTGGCATGGCAGGCTGGTCGTAGTTTTCGTTCATTAGCGTTAGGTAATAATAAACGCGCTCGCCTTCTCCGTACATCCGACGTAGGCCATCATGCATGATGACCGCCAACTCATAACCATAGCAAGGGTCATAGCTCACGCAGTTCGGTACGGTGTTAAACAAAATCTGCGAATGGCCATCTTGATGCTGCAAGCCTTCACCATTCAAAGTCGTACGACCCGCAGTAGCCCCTAATAAGAAGCCTTGTGCCTGACAGTCACCTGCTGCCCACGCCAAGTCACCTATGCGCTGGAAGCCAAACATCGAGTAATAGATGTACATCGGAATCATTGGTAGCGCGTTCACAGAGTAACTGGTTGCCAAGGCAATCCATGTACTCATCGCACCCGCTTCGTTGATACCTTCTTCTAACATATGGCCATCGATGGCTTCTTTATAGCCCATCAATGCTTCGCTATCTTCTGGCGTATATTTTTGTCCGACCGCAGAGTAAATACCCAATTGACGGAACATACCTTCTAAACCAAAGGTACGCGCTTCGTCTGGTACGATTGGTACCACGCGATCTTGGATGTCTTTGTTTTTCAGCATGGCTGATAACAGACGTACAAATACCATCGTCGTTGATTGTTCTTTGCCGTTACTACCCTTTAATACGCGATCAAATATCGACAGCTCAGGGATGTTCAGCGGAATATGGCCACTACGGCGGTTTGGCAGATGACCACCCAATGCTTCACGGCGACCTTTTAGATACTTCATCTCTGCCGAACCTTCTTCAGGACGGTAGAATGGTAGAGTCTCTAATTGCTCATCGGTAAATGGCAAATCAAAGCGATCACGGAAATACACAAGCGCCTCTTGATCAAGCTTCTTGATTTGATGCGATTTATTGACCGCTTGTGTTGTGCTTGACAAACCATAGCCTTTGACAGTTTTGACCAGTACGACCGTTGGCTGACCTTTGGTTTTCATCGCTTCGCTAAACGCAGCATAGACCTTCATTGGGTCATGACCACCACGGTTTAGGCGTGCAATGTCTTTATCAGTCAATGCATCTGCCATTTCTTTTAATTCAGGATATTTACCAAAGAATTCTTTGCGAGTAAATTCAGGCGTACGCGCTTCATATAGCTGGTATTCACCATCGACCACTTCTTCCATACGATGTTTGAGTACGCCAGTATCATCATTGGCAAGCAGGCTATCCCATTTGCCACCCCAAATGACTTTAATCACACGCCAGCCAGCACCGCGAAATACCGACTCTAGCTCTTGAATAATCTTGCCATTACCACGCACAGGGCCATCGAGGCGCTGCAAGTTACAGTTAACAACCCAAATTAGATTGTCCAGCTTCTCACGACCAGCAAGAGAGATTGCGCCCAAGCTTTCTGGCTCATCCGTCTCACCATCACCTAAGAATGCCCAAATTTTACGGCCTTCTTTTTCGAGCAAGCCACGGTTTTCCATGTAACGATGCACGTGAGCATGATAGATCGACATGATCGGACCTAAGCCCATTGATACCGTTGGGAACTGCCAATAGTCAGGCATCAAATATGGATGAGGGTAGCTTGATAAGCCTTTACCACCCACTTCACGGCGGAAGTTATCAAGCTGATCTTCGGTTAGACGACCTTCTAAATAAGAACGGGCATAGATACCTGGCGCGGAGTGACCTTGATAATAAACCATGTCCCCACCGAAGTGATCGCTTGCCGCACGGAAAAAATGGTTAAATCCTGTTTCATAAAGCGTGGCACTAGAGGCAAATGACGCCAAGTGACCACCCAAATCATCATCATTTTTGTTGGCACGCATGACCATTGCCAAAGCGTTGTAACGAATCAACGCACGAATTTTACGCTCCATACCAAGATCGCCTGGATACATCGGCTCGTCCTCGACTGCGATGGTATTGATATAAGCAGTATCAAGGCGGTTGAATGGCAGGCCTTCTTGCACCGCCATATTGTATAAGGCTTTTAGTAAAAACTGCGCGCGATCTTTGTCTGCATGTTTGATCACAGACTCAAAGGCTTCAAGCCATTCTTGGGTTTCGGTGCTGTCAGCATCCTTGTAATAATTCATTGTTGTCGATCCTTTTATATCAGTCATACCTACCTATCTAGACGGTAAGGCTTTGTTAAATACTGGTGTGAAGTGAGATATCGGTTTACTTATGACTTCCTTGATATGTCCAAGCATTCCCTTGTTTCATACGGTGAGATACAGCTAGATTATACAAAATAGTGCCACTGAGAATTGACATATGCGTCAAGTGGACGAAACTACAAAACAGATCATACTGTTGTCCCTGTATATTCAGTCATGAATGATTTTGACACTCTATTATAAGCGTTTGCGAGGCAATTGTTTATGGCTATAGAGAAATGGATAAATAACAAGTATTTTTTAAATAAATAATGATTAGTTTTTTTAAAAATGACTATTGATCACTTGCTAAACTGTATCTATTCAACCTTGCTGAATGTATAGAAATTAATATCGTCTCTGTAGTAACAGTTTGAGTTACTAAATAGATATTATTTGAGTAAAACTTTCATGCTATTCATACCCTATAAATAGACTTTCATCTCATTTTTGTATATTAATTGTCACTTATACATTATGCTTATCACAAAGCTATATCCAAATTCCATTCTTACTCTCGGAGCTATTATGAATTCGTCTATTGAACTGTCAGCTTTTAAGTCAAGAGTAACGCGTTGGATAGCTATACCATCTTTATTAATACTGATACCTAATTATTTGGCTTTTGCAGCAATAACAACATGTCCAGCTGGTTACATTTCTGATGAGTTTTCAAGCACTGATTACAGCAACTTAGGATCGACAGCATCACCCCCTATTCTTGGTGTAAACCAACTTTTAAATGGTCTTAAAAGTGAAAGTTACACTGTTGCTTCTAACAGTTTGATTACTACTGGCAGTTTAGATGCAGGCGGCTCAAATTTTTATAGACCTAAAACGCTAGCGGGCAACCTTCAATCATTTGAATTTTTCCAGGATTTTACTAACAAGGCGTCATCTCGTACGGCCTCATATACTTTTAAAAACAGTTTTACCAACGAGTCTCAAGCCCTTACTAATGTCAGTTTAAGTATTTATGATATAGATGTGAACTATGTAGGTTCAACAAGTTCAGGAACTAGGTATTTCGAGTTTTCTGATCAAGTAACTATCACTGGTTTTACCAGTGCAGGTACTAGTGTGACGCCAACTTTAATATATAGAGGCACCGGAATAACGACTACGGCACCCTATCGTCAAACTACCACTACCAGTAGCGTTTTGTGTAGTACAGACTCTGTGGACGAAAGGTGTAAAGTATCCGTTGCTTTTAATCAACCTGTAGTTAGAGTAGATGTAACTTATGGTAATAATCCTGATTTAAACTATTATGACTTTAGCAATTTCGGTAACCCTGGTGATCAGCTAATCAACATTGTATTTGATGGTTACTGCTACTTGCCACAGCCACGCCTAACATATACTAAAGTGCTCTCTTCTTCTCGTAAAACAAATACCGATCAATTCACTGTTCAAATCAAGGACAATGCAGATAACTCCGTCGTTACCAGTGGTATTAACTCAGTTACTACAACGGGTTCAGGTAATACAGTTACTACGGGCACAGGTACTACAGGAACTTTCAAGGTTAATCCTACCAAGACTTATACATTGACAGAGGCGGTCTCAGGAACGACAAATTTAGCAGACTATACTGCGTTATATGCATGTAGAAGATCGGATGGTACAACCGTTACGACTTTAGACCCAAAGAATCTAAAGCTTACGTACGGAGATAGTTGGACATGTACAATCACAAATGATAGATCTAACTATGTATTTTCAGGTACAGTATTTAACGATAACGGTAATGTTTCAAATCCATCTAAGGATGATATATCTAGTAAGTACTTAAATAATAGTCTTTATTTCAATGGCAAATACGATTCACCTACCGAATCTGGTATCCCTTTTACCACCGGTCACACCATTACTTTGAATAAATGTGCCGGTGATAGTGGTACGTTCTCACCTCAGACGGTAAACATCGGTAATGATGGAACCTATAGTTTTAGCTTGACGCCAGCACAAGTAGGTAGTTACACAAGACTCTGTGTCACTCAGAATGAACCTAGTAATTATACCTATTCTGTAGACACGACAAGCGATGTGCGACAAATAAACATTATTAATAGTCAGTATAACTATCCTAGTAATGATTTCGGTGATGTTATTCAAGAAAATGCTGCATTGGTATTAATCAAAAGTCAGTATGTCCATGACTGTAGTCTAAATAACCTTGCCACAATTGGTGTTAATTATGAAGGTAGTGCTAGCAGCGCGTATAGTATAAAACCAATATCTGGCATTGTGCCAGGACAATGTATCGCTTATAGAATTGAAGCTATCAATCGAGGTAATGTTTCTCTGACAGATATTGTTATCAAGGATAAGCTACAGAGTAAAAACGACTCTAATAATTCGCTAATTACCTCTACCTTAGCTAATCCAATACCTATTGGTGAAAATAGTGGCACTCCATCATTTGCAACAAACTCAGTATCTATTGGTAACAACGGTACAGTGATCACCAATACTTTTTCCTTAGGTGCTACTACAGCCACTCGCCGTCAGGCCATTCGTTTTAATACCAAATATGGCACTACAGCGAACACTCAGTAGCTATTATCTATTGCAACTCTAGATTATTACTATTTCCTTTTCTAATACAAAAAAGCCCTGTCTTCTTAGACAGGGCTTTTACCGTTTGGTCATCTTGAAATACCATTTGTCATCTTTATAATTGATACTTGTATCGATTACGTTACAATAGCTTAAAGGGGAATGTGTGCTTTTTACAGACGACCCTGATAGCAAATGATAGACAGCTTCACGGCAGCCCAAAGCATTAGTATCCCAATGATAGTAACGGTATAAGAAAGGATTTTATATGAAACGTTTCAAGATTCTACGCAATATTCTATTAGCTACTATAGCTTCTAGCTCTTTACTAAATGTAGCACATGCTGATGATGCTCTAAAAATGGAACTAACAGCCAATCAAGTCATAAAGAATGCGGAAGGTAAAACAGTCTATAAGCCAGTACGCACCGCACCGGCAGGTACTGTGATTCAGTATAAAGCGAATTATACCAATACCATCAATAAAGATATTAACGATTTAATGGTGACGCTACCTATTCCTGCCAATATGACATTTACTGGCGATGCGATGCCTGCAAGTGCACAAGCCAGTATCGATGGTGAGAATTACGCTGATATACCACTTATGCGTAAAGTCGATGGCAAAATGGTCAAGATTCCATATTCTGAATACCGCACTCTGCGTTGGAATATTAAGTTATTGCCAGCTAAAAAGTCAGCAGCTGTTGCTCTCAATACCACCGTTAATTAATTCAATAGACATTAAACCTTCACGCTTTTAACGTTTTAATTTTTAATCTTAACTCTGGAGCATTATATGAAATCAACCACTTTTAACTATAGCCTGCTAGCTGTCGGCGTCGCCGCAGTAATGGGTGTGTCTACTGGCGCTAATGCAGCGACCCCAGCTAACGCTGTAACAGCAGGCGCTGCGCCAATTAATAACGTAGCAACTGCAAGCTACAGTATTGCTGGCGTCAGTCAGCCATCTGTAACCTCTAACACAGTAACCGTTAACGTTAGCGAAACGGCTAACTTTGCACTCACATCGACTGTTGATGATGGTAGTATTGGTGACGATACTGCTATCAATCAGACTGCTACGCCAGGTGGCACAACTACCTTTACTCATAATTTAACCAACACGGGTAACGTGACGGATACTTATACCATCAATACCACAGGTAATGACTCATCACTGGTAACGGCTACTCCAGACTATGCGTTAGGTACTGCGCCTGTTGCGTTTACTATTGTACAAGCAGATGGCACTCCTTTAACTGATGCTCAGGTCACCGCTTTAGGAACTCAAGCGCAGACAGGTACCCTAACTAATGGCGGTACTATTAGACTACAGCCAGGTACTAGAGCTAACTTAAGCTACGAAGCAGCTACACCAGACAATCGTAACGGTAATGACAAAGGTGTAGGCACATTAACAGCGACCAGTACTTTCTTTACTGCTAATAATGCACCTGGTGCGACATTGGTGAACGAAAACCAAACTATCGTGAGATTGCCTACCTTCAAAATTGTAAAAACAGCGACCAGTACTGTCGATTTGACAGTCGCCAACCCACAGATTGCTTATAGTATCGTAGTCACTAACGCGACTACTGACTATAGTGCTGCTGCGACTGATATTGTTATCAGAGATGTCCTTCCTGTAGGTTTGAGTTTACCTAATGGCACAGCATCAGACGTGACCTTAACTGGTGGTGCTGGTACCGCTACGATTTCTACTGTTGGTACTCGACAAGCTATTGATGTTGCCGTAGCGAACTTAGCTGTTGGCGCAAGTCGCACGATTACTTTCACGGTTAACGTCGATAGAGATCAGTTTACATCTGCTAATAGTTCAGTAACCAACAACGCAGAAGTCTACGATAAGTTTGTCGGTCCGGTTAGCCCGCTACCTGCTAATCCTGTACTTGGTACTGACTATGATATTTTGGATAGTACAGATAGCACTATAGGTGTTACTAGAATACCTGATGATGCGGGTGAAGGTAACGGCGCTGGTATAGATAGTCCTGGTGTGACTAACTTTACCAGACGAGCGGTTGTGGTGAGCAATCCAACGACTAGAGAAATTCCCCCTGCCTCAGGTACTGCTAGTCAAGCGACTCATTCAACTCTCATTACTAACAGCGGTCAAGATGGCGAAGGTACCAATGCTAACCCATTGACTTTCACTATTGCTGATGGTGGCAATAATGGGGCTGTCAGACCTGTTACTGGTCCTGTTAGTGCTACTTATACGCCGCCTGGTAATGGCGCTCCGGTTACTATAACGCTGCAACCTACCGTTGCTGGTGGTAATACATATACTCTTGATGGCACTACACTACCAACCGCTCAATTTCCAAATGGTATTGCACCTGGTGGCACATTAGCAATCAACTACAAAGTGTCGTCGGGCAATGTAGCTGCTCCTGCAACTGTTGCTGATGCTGCAGCTGTTGGTAGCACTGAAACTTCTGTTGTAACACTAACACCTGCTGGTATTAATGCACCTGCTGCTACTACAGTGACTGATACGACTAACGTTAGAGGCTTAACTTTAGTGAAGTCTCAAGCATTAGATGCGACTTGTTCAAGTACGGTTGCTGCAAGTACCTTTATTCAGACTGCGATCGATGCGAAACCTGATCAGTGTGTTATCTATCGTATTCAGGCGACTAATACTTCTTCAGCAGCGTTAGGTTTTAATCTTAACGATTTAACCATTTCGGATTTGTTGTCTAACTTTTCAGCTGGTGCGGATTTAGTAGCTGGTTCACCTGCTACTTCTGCGACTGCCTCATCTACTGCAGGCATAGCTAGTACTACCAGTACTGCAGTTCTTGGTACTAACTATACCCTAGTTCCTCAGGGCGTTGGCACCTTGACTTTTAAAATCAAAATTAAAAACGCTCGTTAATTGATATTTAACATTTTAAAGTCTATAAGCTTCACAAGACGCTTATAGACTAACGCTCCAGCTTGACCTAATTGATTTTGATGAGCCAAGCTGGAGAATTACTATCCGACCCTTTTATGTTTTATTGGATAAGCGACATATGACTAAATCTTTAATGACACCGTCTAATCGTATTACGTTGCATACAGCGAAGATCTCTGCGCTGACGGCTGCAATGTTGCTTATGCAATCAAATATGGCGTTTGCTGCGCCCACCACTCTCGTACAAACTATCAACAATATCGCTAATGCTTCTTATGACGTCAATTCTATCAAACAAAATAGCATTTCAAACCAAGTTCAAATCAAAGCCTCTGCCTTATCTGAATATGGTATTAACTTAACTCAGCAACCTGTGCGTACTGTTGCACCCAACACACTGGTGAATTGGGTTAATGTTCTTAGTAATACTAGCTATAGTGATCAGACTATTGAGCTGACGCTTGATGTATCGCCAACTCTATCTAATTTGAAAGTTTATCAAGACTTGAATAAAAACGGCATTGTCGATAGTGGTGATACACAACTGATTCTTGATAACATGAGTGCCCAAATCAAGCTTGGTCAGAGTGAAAACATTCAGTTTATTGTGCAAGCTCTATCAGATGCTAATGGTAAGGATGGAGATACGGCTGACATTAAGATTGGTGCAGTTGTCTTAGAAGACCCGTCAGTGACTAGCGTGAGTGCGACCGATAGTTTAGTCATTATCGAATCTGGTATCAAATTCACCACCCCTAAATTTGATGAAAGCAAAACGATTTCACAAATTAATGATGACGTTTATGTCAGTGCCAGCTATGCGCAATGTAATGTACAAACTGACAAGCCTGATCAAGTATGGGTAACCATCAAATCACCAAAAACTGGAGATAGCTATTCACTTAAAGCTATAGAAACCGGTAATAACACAGGTAAATATCAGCTATCAGCAGCCACTCAAAATAACGCTAACGCTATTGACGATAAGCTTATCCAAACGTTGAACAACGACACATTGACTGTCAGTTTAGATGCTTGTATCGCCCCTTCGGTTGGTACTGGTGCTGATGAACTGCCGAACGCGTCTGACTTCACCGTGCGTATCAGTGACCTGAGCTCACAAATTAATATCGTCGATGACAACCCAGCTTTAGTTGTCACAAAGGAAAGTGACGTAAAAAGTGCTGAACTCGGCGATTATGTCAGCTACACCATCAATATCACGAACAATGGTAACGCTACTGCTTACGATGTACAGCTAAAAGATGCCTTACCACGTGGTTTTGACTACGTTGAGAATAGTGTACGTGTTAGTCCAACGACTGATATTGATATCAATCAAGCACAGACCACCGAGTTTAAAGCTGATGGTAAATATCAGGTATTGAACTTAGGAAACATGGAAAATGGCGAAAGTAAAAAAATTACTTATCGTGTGCTTATCGGTGCTTCATCACTAGGTGGTGATGGTATCAACCGCGCAATCGCAGTTGCTAACAATGAGCAAGGCCAAAGCTTAGTATCAAGAGAAGCACAGTGGAAAATCGACGTAGAACGCGGCGTCATGAATACTGACGGTATCATCATTGGTAAGGTCTATCACGATATCAACCGTGATGGTATTCAGCAAAAAGAAGACGGCGAGCTTGGGGTTGCTGGTGTCCGTATTTATATGGAGAACGGCAACTTCATCGTGACCGATCCTGAAGGTAAATACAACTTTTATGGGGTCAGTGCCAAAACACACGTACTAAAAGTAGATAGCACGACGATCCCTAGAGAAACAGAGCTGGTCACCCAAAGCAACCGTAATGCGGGTGATGCTGGCAGCCGTTTTGTCGATTTGAAATATGGCGAGCTACATCGTGCAGATTTTGCGATTGTGGGCGGCATGGGCGATAGTACTGAGCGTCTGAACGCCGAGTTAATCGCTCGTAGCAAATCAGTGAGTGCTAAGAATGATACGCTAGAGCAAGCGGTAAAAACAGTGCTAACATTAGAGCCAAACTACGATGCCGACACGACTGATAATGTCGATGCAAGTGGCTGCAATATCAATGGCGACCTAGACCTTGGTAACAACTGTGATTCTGCTATTGTCAACGACATGATTGGGGATGCGACCAATCGTGTAGACATGGCCGTGACAACGGTTGCACCTCCAGTAGAAAAAGAGCTCGAAGAATATCTAAAAGAAGTGGCTAACAATAATGTCACCTTCATTAACCTAAATGAAGGTCAACAGCTCAGTACTTACAAGCAGATGGTACAGGTACAAGCACCACTTGGTTCAATATTTACTCTATACGCCAATGGCAAAGCGATATCAGAGCAGCAAATCGGTAAAACTGCTGAGCAAGAAAAGCAAAATGTAATGGCTTTTGACTATTATGCGGTTGACCTAAAACGCGGACGCAATACTCTACGTGGTGTGGCAACTGACATCAATGGCAAAACTATTTCCGAGCAGACCATCACCGTATTGACACCTGATAGTCTGCAAGCGATTGATTATCGTACGCAAGCACAACTAGTCCCAGCAGATGGTATCAGCGAATATCAGGTTGTTATTAGTCTAAAAGATCGCGACAATCGCCCCTATATCGGTACTACTTCTCTTACACTTGATACTAATATCGGTCGTATCAATCTGAAAGACAGCAGCCAAGATCAAGCCGGTACCCAAGTTACTGTATCAGGGGGTGAGCTATTAATACCAGTCATCGCGCCAAGCGCACCAGGCAAAGGTGAGTTGGTCATCGATACGGGTAGTAGCAAGCAAATTATCCCACTACAGTTCACGGCTAAGCTGCGTCCACTCATTGCTGTGGGTATCGTCGAAGGTGCTATCTCTCTCAAAGACTTTGATGGCAGCAATATCACAGACGCACAAGGCGCGTTCGAGCAAGAGCTGCATGAAATCTCAGGCAATGATGATTATTCAGCCACTGGTCGTGCGGCAATGTTCTTGAAAGGCAAAGTGCGCGGAGATTACTTGCTGACGTTGGCTTATGACAGTGACAAAAAAGGCGAGCGATTATTCCGTGATATCGAGCCTGGCGAATACTATCCTGTCTATGGTGACTCATCGGCTAAGGGCTTTGATGCGCAATCAACCAGTAAGCTCTATGTGCGTCTAGACAAAGGTCGCTCGTTTGCTATGTATGGCGACCTAAAAACACAAATTGACAATGATGAAGGCATTGAGCTTGGTCAGTACAATCGCACCTTGACTGGTCTAAAGGCGCAATTTGAAGATAATAATACTCGCGTGACTACGTTTTTGGCAGAGACCAGTACTAGCCAGCGCGTTAATGAGACTCGCGGTTTAGGTATTTCAGGTCCCTACCCATTAGCTGAAGACTTCGATGCCGTGTTAGAGAACTCAGAAACTATCGAAGTGATCACTCGCGACCGTAATAACCCTGGCTTAATCGTCAACCGTGAGACGCTAACTCGTTTTGCTGATTATGAGATAGACCCGATTAGCCGCAGTTTATATCTAAAATCACCGATTGCGAGTCAAGATCTCGAAGGCAATCCTATCTACATTCGTGTCACAGTAGAAGTGGATGAAGGTGGTGAGGACTATTTGGTTGGTGGTATCGCTGCCAAACAGCAACTGACTAATAAAGTCGCTATCGGTGGTAGCTATATCAATAGCGACGACCCATTGAACAAAGAAGAGCTGGCTAGTGTCAATAGCGTTATCAAGTTCAACGATAAGCTAAAGCTGGTCGCTGAATACGCAATGAACAAAGCTGAGAACCCTAATTTTCAGCCAAGCAATCAGATCAACACCACAGAATTAGACGATAATAATGTTGAGGGCAATGCCTTACGTGTCGAGCTTGACTTTGATAATAAGAAAGACACGCGTGCCAAGGCTTATTACAATGATGCAGATGAAGGATTTGTCACTGGTGCATCACCACTGACTGCTGGACGTACGGAGTCTGGCGTAGAAGTCATCCATACATTCAACGACAAAAAAACAGCGTTGAAGTTAGAAGGTGTGCGTACCAAGGATCATACTACTGACGCGAGTCGTGAAGGCGTACAAGCCAGTATCGAGCAACGTTTGAGTGAAAATGTCGTTGGTGAAATCGGTGTGCGTTACTACAAACAAGATGCCACGGCAGCCTCACGCAATACGCAAGCGGCAACAGATGTCGTAGACGTTACTGACGATACGTTATTTAACGATGACATTATCAACCAGTCAGCATTAAATAGCGTTAGTGATGCTGACAAAGACATCGAAGGCACAACGGTTCGTGCCCGTATCACTTCTCGCCTACCCAAGCTAAATAATAGCTTGGTGTTTGCAGAGTATGAGCAAGATATCGAAAATAGCTCACGTAACGCGACGTCCATCGGTGGTGAGACGCCAATCGGTGGCTTGGGTCGTCTGTATGCACGTCATGATTTGATCAATAGCTTGTCTGGTAGCTATGGTCTTGATGATACTGATGAGCGTCAACGTACCGTTGTGGGCTTTGACGTCAATTATATGAAAGACGGTAAAGTGTATAGCGAATACCGCATGCGTGACGCGATCAGTGCGCGTGAAGCGGAAGCCGCTATCGGTCTGAAAAACAAGTGGTATGTACAAGAAGGCCTGACTCTAAATACGTTGCTTGAGCGCGTTGAGTCATTAGAAGGCGAAGAGAACAACACCGCCACGGCGGCAGGTTTTGGCGTTGAGTATCTTGCCAAAGAAAACTACAAAGCATCAGGACGTGTTGAGAAACGTTGGGGCGAGACAAGCGACACCTTACTTGGTAACGCAGGTATTGCCTATCGTTATACCGATGAGATTACCTTATTGGCCAAAGATACCTATTCGCGCATCGACTATAATGATGGTGATCGCACGATTAATCGTTTCCAACTTGGTGCCGCTTATCGTGATTACGACAGCAATCAACTAGACATGCTTGCAAAGCTTGAGTATCGTTTGGATGACAATAACACGGGTGATGATACTTATCAAAAAGACACCACTGTTTGGTCATGGAATGGTAACTACCATCCAACGCGTGCCCTAACCTTGTCTGGTCGCTATGCGGGTAAGTATACAGAATATGAAGCAGACAACATTACCAGTGACAATACTGCTCATGCCGTTTATGGTCGCGGTCTGTACGATATTAGCGAACGTTGGGATGTTGGTTTGCAAGCGGGTACTTATTGGAATAAGCAAGCAGATGATTTGTCTTATATGTTAGGTGCTGAAGTGGGCTATAGCCCAATGACCAACCTTTGGTTGTCACTTGGCTATAACTTTATGGGCTTTGAAGATGAAGACATCGCCTATGACGACAGTACTCAAGAAGGGGCTTACTTTAGATTGCGCTTTAAGTTTGATGAAAATCTATTCAAGCGTGAAGACCCACGTAAGAACAAGCGTTTAAACAGTGACTCTACGCAAGTTAATACGACTACCTTGTAAGCTAATGATAGCGTCTTAACTCCTGTCTACTGGCAATATAATAAGCGATTAGACAGGAGTCGCAGAGTCAGCCCTAATAATGGTAAATACCCACACTCATTACCTTCAGATAAGGTTTGCATCATGTTTAAAGCTGCCATCAAAACCACTGCTTATAAACAACCAGTACATACTGCACTCTCGGCACTGTTACTTTTGAGTGTCGTATCCCTTGCTTCAGCACAAGATAGCATCGCTAACGACACGGCTCAAATCGTTGATGCGAATAGTGCTGTAGACTGTCGTGATGATATTCAGGCTCAAGCCCCTTCTTATAAATATCAAAGCACGCAGCAACGTGTACTCAACTGTATGGTAGAGCAACTACAGCCCTATCAGCAAAAAGACAAAACCGCTCATCAGCAGTACCTCGCTTACAAAGCACAAGCATGGCTTACTTATGCGATCCATCAAGACAGTATGAATAACCGCTCAGCTGCGGGCATAGTTGCGGCAGAAACGGCAGAGTCTATCTTACAATCGCTAAAGAACGATACAGCGCAAAGCATCAAACTACAGCAAGATATCCCTACTACCTCTGCTCTAATGCGACCTGATCTGTGGGCGACGCTGAGTGCGCTAAAAGACAGTGGCGGTATAGAGTCAGCGCCACGTGAGATGGCATTTAGTGAAGTGGCATTAATTTGGGCGGCGACCAATCAATGTAAGCGAGGGTGGCGTGAGTCAGGCATACATTTTCGTATGGCGGACCGCTGGCTTGAGCAAGCACGCGAAGCCTATATTAATGCCCATGATGCGCAGACCAATGTGGCTTTAGAGCAATCTATCGTCAGCTACTATAAGCAGTATGCGCCTTTAGATGCCAGTGATGATATCTGCCGCGGACAAGATCTAACGCCTAATAATTAAAGCGCCTTACTAAATAACAGAGGTAAAAAAGCCGACAGAGTTGTCGGCTTTTTTGTGTCTACTATAGATAAAATTAGCGGTTTTTACGTGGTAGTTTTTCTGGTAGATAGCAGCGTAAGTACGCGATAAATGCGGTATTTGCTTCTTGAATATAGTCATCCGTAATGGTCTGATGACGACGATAAGACAAGGTAAATATCGCATTAACAATACTATAAGCAATCAATAGCGTGTTTTGGATATCCTCAAAATTTGGCATCTCATAACGCTCTGATAAACGCTTATAGACCAAGTCAACAATTTGATGGTCCATATCTTCGCCAAATTCATCACCTTCAAAATCAGGCGTATTGGTGTCATAAATGAGTTTGGCTTTGGTCTCATCGTTATGGAAGATCGTCACGCATTGATCAATCAGCGCGGTTAGATATCCTTGCCATCTATCGTAGTTGCCGATATCAACGGTTTCTACCATCTCTAATATTTCAATCGCATTCAAAAAGCGCAATGCTAAAAATATTGCTTCAATGTTAGGGAAGAAATGATAAGCAGAAGCTCTTGGTATTCCTGCTTCTTCACACACAGCTGCTAGAGTAATATCATTAATAGCTTGTGTTTCACTCAACTTTTTGGCACCAGCCAAAAGTTTTTGACGACGTGCGCGGCCCTGTTGGCTGGTAAATTTAAACTTGTTTGGTACAAGTTTTTTTGCCAACTCCGAATCTACTAACACATCTTCAATTTTTTCGTCTTTGTTATCACTCATTGTAAATCTCTTAATGTTACGTCCTATTTCATAAATTCAATCTTCATTGAGTAGCATTCGTCCTAAATCACTGGAGAATCAACGAGTGGCTCAAATGTAGAGCCAACGTTATCGCTACTAACCTCAATGAGGAGGCATCATAAACGCTTGTACACTATCAAGCAAGGGACATGAATGGGTTAAAAGTTAATGTATCGATTAACACTCTACTAGAGTTAACTATCTAATTTTATGAAGTTAATCATTCAGTTTAATTTTCGCTCTTATAATACCATGATCAGTCACCCTATCTGAATAATCCCACTTAAGATGGTCATTGAAATAATCAACTCTTTCAACCTGACCGAGCGAAAACTTGCTATCAGGTAAGAACTCTTCTGAAACAAATAATTGATCGATCACTTCTGGCATACCTTGATGAATATGGGTGTAAGCCACATCTTTCATCCAACCATAGCGAGCTTGAATACGAGCGGCGTCAAAAAGTGCGACATCACGCATACTTTTATCATAATTAACCTCGCCAGTCTCCGTCATCAGCTGGGTTGTTACGCTACCAGTCACATCATTCATGTCGCCAAGCAGTATCAATGGCTCACGCGTGTGATGCAAACGTTCCATGATCGACATACGAATAGATGCCGCCTCTGCAGCACGCATGCACAAACTACGAAGCTTGGCACGAATACGGATATTTGGATCATCCATGTCTTCTAATAGGTTACCATTTTCGTCACGTAAGAAAAACGCACGTTTACTTTTTAGATGCGCCGTGATGATCGTTATTGGTTGACCATATGCGTCAACACGCAATATCAAAGGTGGACGATTAAAATGCTGATGAGGCCCGATATCGGGGATATCAATCACAGCTTTTGGTGCAATCTCTTCTAATAAGGTCGTCTCTAATTGCTCAAATCGACTAATAATACCAACGGCTGGTGTATGCTGTGCGCCTCTACCTTGAGTATATGGACTTGCAGTGTCATTGCTTGCAAGCGGAATAACCACCTGCTCTGGTTTGAATCCTAGTGCGACAGCTAGTGCTTCTAGTGCATTACTATCCCATACTTCTTGTACGGCAATGATATCAGCGTGTGCTTTAGCCAGCAGATCTGTCAGACCACGTCGCTTATGCTCATAGGCTTTATTATCATAAGCTGGGGCATTCTCATAATAAATGCGATTAGGGTTAGCAAAGTTCAATAAATTAGCTGTGGCAATATAAAACTGTTTACTACCGTCATTATTAGTCATAAGTCCCCTGTTTTTCTTATATTATATTCATACATATGGATTCATAGCAAATTTTATGCCAAAAAAAACTCCCAAAGGTTGACTTTGGAAGTTTTAAAATAACATACATACTGCTGGTCAAAGTCATTAATAGAACCAATCGTACAATCAATCTATTTTCAGCAACGAAATAGTAATCTATTGTCAGCGTTTTTAAGAGACAGCTCGTCTGCTAAGTTAGCTATCTATTAAAGTCATTGAGTAAACAGTAGTCATATTCATAAGTCTTTTTAACATCTGACTTTCTTGTAAAACACGTACTACGATACACGATGCCATGCGTCACGTGATGCTAGACGCGCTTCATCCCACGCCAAACGAGAATCGCCTTTCACTTCATTCCATGAACGCTCTAAGTCGGCTTCATGATCTTCAAAACGTGCATCTACTGGATAGCGAGCGCGATTTGCATAGCCTACCGCATACGCTGGGTGTAGGTCGCGATCAAACTCGTAACCTTCTTTGTAATAATCAGCATTGGCATACTCTGCGCGCCAGTAAGCTTCCTCATGGGTTGGATCAATGGCTTCAGCTGCTGCATGACCTGCGCCGCCACCAACAACTGCACCGATTGCACCACCAATGAGCGTACCTAATGGGCCTGCCATAGTACCGATGGCTGCACCTGCTGCTGCACCGCCTACACCGCCAATACCTGTACCTACTGGATGTGAGCCTGGCTCACCTGTAATAATGTCTGCATTCAAATCTTCTTTTGTCTCTTTAGACATGTTTTTTACTTCACTGCGATCGATAGCGTCATGGTTACTCATAGTATTGTCCCTAAATTATTTATTATTTGTTGAATTATTTATTTGCTAAAAGATTAGCGATATTGCTAAATCCAACTGAAGTATAGAAACTTATAGGTAGAGACAGATAGCCTGATTATGTAAACTGTGTCCGTATTGCGATTACATTGCGTTACAGCCTGTATCTTTATGACGTCTATGTACGGTGCGCTCATACTTTGGGTAATCATAAGAGATTAGCATTGATAAATTTACTATAGAAATCAACCCTATATCTGCATTAATGACCTTGCGATGGCACGTTGCCATTTATCAAGGTGTTGCTCACGAGCATCAATCGACATACTTGGCTCAAAAATACGATCTACTTGCCATGATGCTTTCATGGTTGACTCATCGTAAAGCCCAGTCTTTAAACCAGCGAGTAGTGCTGCACCCTTTGCCGTAATCTCTGTGTCTCTTGGACGTAGCACCGGAACATCTAGCAAATCTGCCTGAAACTGCATCAGCAAATCATTATTTGCCGCGCCGCCATCTACTCTCAGCTCAGTCAAGGGATGAGGGCTGTCTTTTTGCATGGCGATGAGTACATCATAAGTCTGGTAGGCAACTGCTTCCAACGCAGCACGGGCAATATGGGCTTTAGTAGTACCGCGGCTCATACCAGTGATGCTAGCACTGATATCAGAACGCCAGTAAGGCGCACCCAATCCGGTAAAAGCAGGTAATAGCACCACACCTTCGCTACTGTCTACTTGGCGAGCTAAATCTTCAACATCGCTACTTTGTTGAATCATACCCAAATTGTCACGTAGCCATTGGATGATAGCTCCTGCCATAAAAACACTACCCTCCAAGGCATAGGTAACTTCTTTTTTGGGTGGCTGTAGCATTCGCTTACCTGACTGTAAGATTTGATCAAATGATAAATTGTCTGGACGAGTTGGCGATATTTTTCGCTGCCATGCGATGGTGGTTAGCAGCTTGTGCTCGCTCAGTTTTGGCTGCTGACCAATGTTCATCAGCATAAAGCACCCTGTGCCATAAGTATTTTTGGCCATGCCAGCATCGAGACAGCCTTGCCCAAAAAGCGCGGCCTGCTGATCGCCGAGCACGGCTTGAATGGGTATTTGCTTTGCAAATAGGCCTTTTTTGGTTTTGCCAAAATCACCGTCAGATGGCAGTACCTTAGGCAATATAGTCATAGGAATGGCAAACCGATCGCAAAGCGTCTCTGACCAAGCCAATTTATGAATATCAAATAGCAAAGTACGAGAAGCATTGGTCACGTCGATGACATGCTCGCCGCCAGTTAGCTTGTAAATCAGCCAGCTATCGATGGTGCCAACTGCTATCTCACCTTTACTCGCACGTACGCTGAGTTTGGGATTATTTTCGAGCAGCCAAGCAATTTTACTGGCACTGAAGTACGGATCTAAGCGCAGACCTGTGATGCGCTGAACCTCATCGGCCATATTGGCGCTATCAGCACCCTGATGAACGCTATCATCCATACTATTGGTAGCGCTTTCAGCAGCGAGTGTCTTGCAATAGTTTGCCGTGCGCCTGTCTTGCCAAATGATAGCGGGTGCGAGCGGTTTCCCTGTTTGCTTGTCCCACATGACAATAGACTCGCGTTGATTGGTAATCGCGATACTGGTGACATCAGTAGCAAGCAACCCTGCCTGATTGATAACATCATGCGCACAGCTAATCTGAGTTTGCCAGATTTGCTGTGCGTCTTGCTCAACAAATCCCGCTTTTGGCGTTTGCAGCGTCGTTGGCTGTTGTGCCATCTTAATAGGCCGTGCATGATCATCGTATAATATCGCTCGACTCGACGTTGTCCCTTGATCTAACGCCAAAATATATCCTGCCATTACGCATATCCTCTACTGATATTGTTGGTTCTATTTGATAAAAACCAGTGGCTATTCATTATTTGCTGTTAATCAATCACTGTATATTTTATAAATGACTGGCCAAATTATTTAGGGCGTGTTGAACATTCGCAAATAGGCACTGCTGATCGCTAAAATGGTTCCAGACAAGGCACAAAGCGACGATAATGCAGATGCCTTAGCGAGATTTGTAACGCCGTATGGGGCAATTTTAGCATCAGCCCCAACGATAAAAGCAGGGGATAGGACTCTTTTTTGCCGCTTCATCGTTAAAAATAAGCGCTTAAAATGACTAAACTTATTATTCTTAACATCGAATCGCCTAAAAAATAGTCGCTGTCAGTGCCATGGTCGAATGTTCAAGACGCCCTAATGATAAAAATAACAGCACGTTAATTTAAATTGGTTAACTCTAAGACGTCTTATTCGCTATGATGTTACTTATAAACGAATATTTAAAAAACAGCTCAAACCTCTATCATACCGCTAGGGATGACACAATAGAGAGTAGCAGAATACTGAGCATTGACCCGTCACCATTGTGGCTATACAGTGTACGCCTTGTTTTGAATGATACATTTTTAGCGCTTTCGTATTAGCACGCACTTTATTAAAAAGCATTCTGATATTTCAGTACAAATACTTTATTTCAGCATCATTTATTCGCTTACTAGCAAATCGTTTATAATAGTATGACCGCTTTATATTCTGAGCGATAAAATCTATTAATGCTGTCCGTTATTTTATAATACCTTACATTCTAATTAATGGCTTATGTGACTTATGAAATTCACTTTATCAGCGGTACCGACTGCTATGATGACAGTTGCACTCATGAGCGGCCCTATAGTGACTTATGCGAGCACGGGCTCAGATAATATAGAATCATCAGATGACATGACACCGGTGACTGTGACAAAAATTGTGGATGCCGATGGTCAGATTAATAATCAGACAGCTCAGACAGCAATGGCACCTAGTCATACATTAGCAGAGACTCATGCTGAGCACAGTGCATTAAACACCCTTATCGATCCAATCACACACAAAGCCGTGGATAATAGCTATCCATTAGAAGTCTCTAGCTTTTTAAGCCTAGAACAAGCGCAAAAGCTTTTGGTTCAAGTCTCGCCCAAAATAGCGGCCAATCAAGCAGCCATCGCTGCCAGCGAATACCAAACTGAGGCCCTCAGAACCATCGACAACCCCCTCGTATTTGCGCGCGTCTCTGCCAGTGCTTACCATCTTGATGAGGATATAGATCTATCGTCTCTTAGAAACGGTATCGTCAACGGAGTAAATAATACCGTCGATAACGCGGTTCCTCCGATTGCAGACCTGCCAGATTTACCAAACTTTGGGGAGTTGGTCGGTGAGCGAATTCCAGACTCTTATAATATTAAGCGCTCAGGATCGACGACGGGCGCAGGTCTTGGTGTGGTCTGGCCTATTTATACAGCTGGACGTACGGACGCATTGACTGGCGCCTCAGATGCACGCACACAAGAAGCAGTCGCCGATAGCATCCTTGATAAAAACGAGCTTTATAATACGTTAATTGAACGGTATTTTAAGGCCCAATTGGCGATCATTGCCGCTTACTTACGTGAGGATGCTTACGATACCTTGCAGCAAACGGATCATATGGCAGAACGCTTGTTTGAAGAAGGCTTTATTTCGCGCGTCGATAGACTAGAAGCACAGTCTGCGCTTGCCGATGCCAAAAGCGAATCCGTCAATGCCAATAACGACGCGCGCTTAGCCATGATTGCGCTACAGCGATTGCTACGTACTGATTATCGTATTAAGCCGACGACGCCATTATTTGTCTCTAGCCGTCCCCTACCGGATGTTAGCTATTTTCAGGATTTGGCACTGAATAATCATCCAGGATTACAAAAGGTCGCCGCCAAACGCGCGCAGGCTCAGCAGTTGCATGCATTATCAGATACTGGCTACAAGCCGACAGTCTTGCTATATGGTTATGGTCAGCTCGAAAAAGACCCAAGCTGGGTCGCTGGTATCTCTGCCAGTTGGAAGCTATGGGGCGGACTGGATAAAACCGCGTCATTGGCATCAAGCAATGCTCAAATACGTCAGGCAGATCTTTCTGAGATTGAAGTCAGCGACAACCTGCTACTGCTGGTAGAAAAAAACTGGCACGATGTTAATAATGCTCAATCACGCTATCAAGCGCTACAAAGTAACGTTGATTTGGCTGCAGAAGTGTTAAGATTGCGCCGCTTAGGATTGCAAGAAGGCGTGAATACCACAGTCGATGTGGTACAAGCACAAACGCAATCGCTCAAAGCACGTACTGAGCAAGCGCAAGCAGCAAACGACTATGTACAGTCATTGGCCGCACTCATGCAAAGCTGCGGTACGCCGCTTGCTTTTAACGCTTATCTTAATGCCGCTGATATCCAGCTGCCGACTTTGTACACTGAATGATGATTGTATATGAAAGCTTATAAAGTATACGAATAAGCGCTATGTCGTCGTTTCAACTTTTAAGTGTTATAAGGCTAATGAGCGAAGATATATACCAAATCAGCATGACGCTATCAAACAATAACGCTCAATAAACCATACTATTACTATAGTGAATCACTGTTTTATGAAAAAACCAACGTCCAAATCGATAAATAATTGGCTACAAACTTTGCTACAAACGTGGCCTATTGCGAATACCACTAATGTTTGGGCACATTGCGCCAGTGTCGGATTTTTTGGTTTTTTATCCATCTTTCCAGCAATGGCGGTATTTGTGCTGATTTATGGTCTCGTATTTTCACCCGTTGAGATGCAGGAGCATATCTCCATTTTGCGTCCGTTTATACCTGATACAGTGTACGAAGTCCTCAATTCGCGCCTGAGCGAGTTGGTCTCTAATACCAAATCCACGCTGACATTTAGCCTGATCATATCGACCTTACTTGCCCTTTATGCTGGTTCCAAAGGCATCAAATCTTTAATTGCCCTTGTCAATCTCGCTTTTCATATCACCCAAGAGCGCAGCTTTATACAAGGCACGGTTCGAGCAGTGAGCCTGACCTTTGGTGCAGTAGTCGTCTTGATAATAGCGGTGTCTTCTATTGCTATTATCCCTGTAGCAGCGAATTACTTCCCCTTCCCTCAAGTGGCTGAAACGGTTGCACTGTGGGCCAGATGGCCTGTATTGGCGGGTATTATCTTTTTAAGCTTTTTAAGTCTTTATCGTCTCGCGCCAAATCGCGATGCCGTTGCACTAAAAAAACTGGTTCCAGGAGCAACGCTCGCGACCATTCTTTGGATTATATTGTCCGTACTGTTTTCGATTTATGTGCAAAACTTCAACAACTATAGTGCTGAATTTGGGGCGCTATCAGCGGCGGTGGTCATTATGCTTTGGCTATATTATTCAGCCTTTGTCGTCGCTTTTGGTGCGATTTTTAATTCTGAAGCCATAGACAATGCCAAACCTTATGCTGTTCGAGTGTACTAATCATAAATCCTTTGTTCTCAACTTTGCTGCTTTAGGAATCACACCGTCATGACTGAATTTCCAAACGAATCAGACAACTCAAATAAATCAGTTGATTCAAACGAGTCAGTGACCTCTCAAGATACAAAAGCCTCCGTCGATCCAATAGAAAATGTATCTAGTGGGTCTGACGTTCCAGAGCAATCTGTACCCGCTTATAGTCGGGGCAACGCAAAAGCTGATAAATCTGCTCGTATGAAAAAGATATTGCTCGTACTGTTTGTATTAGGTGTTCTTGGCGCAATTGCATACGGTTTATATAAAAGCAATCAGCATAATGAACCAGAAGTCATTACCCTCCAAGGGCAAATGCAAATGCAGCAAACCTCTATCGCTGCAAAGGTAGCAGGCCGCATTGCTAACATTATGGTGACAGAAGGTGATACGGTTACGGTGGGTCAACAACTCATTGAGATGGATTCGCCTGAGATTAACGCTAAGATCAACCAAGCACGTGCTGGTAAGCAAATCGCACAAAGTCAATTGGACAAAGCAGAAAACGGGGCACGCCCGCAAGAGATCGCTCAAGCCAAAGCCGCTTGGCAAGCCAATAAAGCCGCGTCTGATTTGGCAGAAAACACCTATCAGCGTGTCAATCGTCTGTATGAAGAAGGATTGATGGCACGGCAAAAACGCGATGAGGCTTATGCCCAATACCTAGCCACTCAAGACCAAACTGAAGCCGCACGTTTGCAATATGATTTGGCATTAGAAGGTGCTCGCAGTGAAGACAAATCAGCGGCTACCGCTCAAGTCGCACAAGTTGATGCCCAGCTAGATGAAGCACTGGCAGCAAAAGAAGAGGCCAATCTAAAGAGCCCTATCGCTGGTGTTGTGGACAATGTCATCGTTAGTGCTGGAGAAGTCATCGGTCAAGGCGTTCCTTTGCTGACGTTGGTGGATACCAATGACCAATGGGTAGTGCTCAATGTCACTGAGTCGTATTTAAACCAGTTCGCTATCGGTCAGACATTTACAGGTACTATTCCCGCATTATCATCAGCAGATAAGCCTTATAGCAAGCAGTTTACTGTTTATGCGACATCGACCTTATCTGATTTTGCCACTTGGCGACCGACCAACAATGATGATGGTTTTGATGTGCGTACCTTTGAGGTCAAAGCACGACCATCCACGCCTGATACTCGCATTCGCTCAGGAATGAGTGTGGTTGTGCATATTAATCCTATCAATCAGAACCAAGAGTAGGCCATGCACTTGACTAAGTTAAGTGAGGCTTTTTTACGTAGCGCCGCTTATGAGCGCCGTTTTTTAGCCAAAAACCATTGGGACCTTAGTATGGTGGTATGGATACCACTAGCCACAGTGCTGCTGATTTGGTGGATATTTTCACAAACGCAGATTACTGACTTACCCATTGGAGTGATCGATCAAGACAATAGTGCTGTTGCCAATACTACCGTACGTTACTTAGAAGCCAGTCCTACGCTTACGGTTAGACAACTTTATTATTCACCAGCGGATGCAGAGGCTGCGATCTTGCAACGTGATATTTATGCGGTTGTCATCATTCCTGAAGACTTTTCGCGTAACATTTTATCTAACAAGCCTGCCCCTTTAATCCTACAAGTAAACGCCCAGTACGGTACGCACTCTGGCATTATTCAAACGGCTGTCCAAGCAGTCGCTAGCACCTTATCCGCAGGGGTAGAGATCAAACGATTGGTAAAGCAAGGCGTAGGGCCGTCGCAAGCCATGACTGCTTACTCGCCTATCAGTATCCAGCGTATTAGTTTGTTCAATGCTGCAACCGATTATCAGCAGTTTTTGGCATCGACCGTCATACCTGCCCTGCTACACATATTAGCGATGGTCGTCGGGGCAACCACCATTGGTCGCGAGCTGCGCGATAAAAATATTGGTCACTGGTATCGCTTTATCAGTACAGGTACACCTGACTTAGCTTTGGTTAAATCCTCTAAAAAAGCAGCTGCGTTAAACACCACACAAGATAGCACCAACAACACTGCACCATCATCAGACTCAAAAATGCCCAATTCGGTGAGTATATCAGTATTGCTATCCGGTCTATTGGGTAAGTATTTTTGGCCAATATTGGCCTATAGCTTATGGTCGGCTTTGGTATTGTGGCTTGTAACGTCGAACCAAAATATAAGCATTGGGTCAATCATCGCAGTATATATCGGCCTATTGTGTTTGATGATACTGTCATTCTGGCTTGGTGCTATTTTTACTTTGAACTCCTTTTCACTGCGTATGGGTTTGTCAACCACTGGTTTTATTTCAGCGCCTTCTTATGCCTTTGCTGGTGTGACCTTTCCTTATATTGCGATTAGTGATAGCGCGCAATACTGGTCAAATGCATTGCCACTGACACATTACCTCAAGCTACATATTGCCCAGTTACAAATGCAAGCGCCTATTGCTATCTCTGTGCCTATTGTCTACGGTCTGGCGCTTGCCACTATCATCGCCATGCTACTGACAGCCCTATTGACCAAACGCGCATTGGCGCATCCTGAACGCTGGGGAGCACGCTGATGTCATCACCTTTAAATACCAAGCAAAACAACGCTAAAGCCACCACTTCTTTAACTGCGCAGACTTTTTGGGCAAGCTTCTCTCAAACTATAAAAGATGTCTTTGGGGATAAAGGCGTGCTTTTGATGTTGATTATTGCCCCGATTATCTATGGGTTTTTCTATCCTTGGCCCTACTCAACTGAAGTGGTCAACCATGTACCAGTGGGTATTGTTGATCATGACAATAGTAACTTGTCGCGCACGCTCGCTCGTTATGCAAGTGCCAGTCCATATCTAGATACTGAGCACTTTATCAATGAACAAGCGGCCAAAGAAGCCATATGGTCCGATCAAATTGCAGGCTATATGGTGATTCCAAGCGGCCTTGAAGAACAAGTCATGTCAGGACAGCAAGCGTATGTTAGCGTCCTCGGCAATGGCGGCTACTTTATTTTAAATAAGAACGTCCAACTGGGATTCTCTAAAGCAGTTGGTACCGTATCAGCGGGGATCAAGGTAAAGAAAAATATCGCTAAAGGCGCTTATGCACCCACCGCAGCACAGAGCGCTCAAGCAGTACCACTACAAATCATGCCACTTTATAATCAAACTGAAGGCTACGGTGCCTACGTCGTACCAGCCGTCTCCGTCATTATCTTACAACAGACACTATTGATGGCAACCGCCATGCTGATTGGCACTTGGTATGAGCAGCGGCGTCATGCTGCGAGTGTACGCGGTTGGCTCGGACGTATCACAGCGCTGAGCACGCTAAGCTTTATCATTGGCTGTTTTTATTATGGTTGGGCGTTTGAGCTGCATCATTATCCACGTGGGCAAAATATGCTCGGAACGCTATTGTTTTTAGCACTGTTTTGTCCGACAGTCGCAACGCTCGGCTGTGTACTTGGGCTATGGTTCCGGCAGCGTGAGCGCAGTATGCAGATCTTAATCTTTATCTCCCTACCGATATTC
Source organism: Psychrobacter pacificensis (assembly GCF_018336615.1). Taxonomy (NCBI): domain Bacteria; kingdom Pseudomonadati; phylum Pseudomonadota; class Gammaproteobacteria; order Moraxellales; family Moraxellaceae; genus Psychrobacter; species Psychrobacter pacificensis. The sequence continues at coordinate 1,938,320 of NZ_CP048752.1, forward strand.
TTCTTAAGCGGCTACCCTTGGCCAGCCGACCAGTTGCCCCAAGTTTTGCAAGTAATACGCTGGATCGTACCAACTACCCCTGCGATCAACACCTCTGTACAGCTTAACCAAATGGGTGCAAGTATCTCTCAAGTCGCCATAGGGTTTTATGCGTTGGCAGGCTTGTGGTTGCTCTATTTTGTTTTATTGCTATTTTTACGCAAGCGTATTCCGCAAAAAAAAGCCTACTGATAAATCTTTAAGTTAATTAAATCTATGAGCATAAAGAAGCGCCTGCTAATATTAGCAGGCGCTTCTTTATACATATGACACTTTCACTTTGAGTCATTTTTAAACATTAAAATACTCGGTTCAAACCGTTAAGCGCAGCCACACGATACGCTTCTGCCATCGTTGGATAGTTAAAAGTCGTATTTACAAAATACTCAAGCGTATTGTTGCTTTTGCACTTCATCACTGCTTGACCAATATGAATAATCTCTGAAGCATGGTTGCCGTAGCAATGAATGCCTAAAATTTCTAACGTATCACGATGGAACAATATCTTTAATACGCCCGAGCGTTCACCAATGATTTGGGCACGTGCCAGATGTTTGAAGAACGCTTGACCCACTTCATACGGAACTTTCTCATCCGTTAGCTCCTGCTCTGTTTTACCGATACAAGAGATTTCAGGAATGGTATAGATACCAGTTGGGACACTAGATACTGGCTCGGCATCACTATCACCGACCATAAAGGCAGCAGCACAGCGACCTTGATCATAGGCAGCAGAGGCTAATGATGGCCAACCGATGACATCACCAGCAGCATAAATATTGTCGACGTCCGTACAGTAAGTATCATCTACTTTTAACTGACCACGGCTATTTGCTTTTAGCCCAATGGCTTCTAAGTTTAAGCCTTCTGTGTTACCTGAGCGACCATTTGACCAAAGAATGGCATCAGATTTGATGCGCTTGCCGCTCTTTAAGTGCAAGACCACATAATCATCATGAGTCTCGAGATGATCAATCTCTTCATTACTACGGATAAGCACACCGAACTGTCTAAAGTCATGCGCGATCGCATCGCTGATTTCGCTATCCAAATAGTTCAGTAGCTGATCTTGGTTGTTAATAAGATCAACCTTATAACCAAGTCCTGTAAAAATAGAAGCATACTCACAGCCAATCACCCCTGCACCATAGATGATGATTTTTTTGACGACATAATCCATTTGCAAGATTTTGTCAGAGTCAAAAACGCGTGGATGTTTAAAGTCTAAAATATCAGGACGGTAAGGACGACTACCGACAGTAATGATGGCTTTATTGAAAGTAATAGTTTCGTAGATATTGTCGTCGACTTCAATGCGCAGCGTATGAGCGTCAATAAAACTTGCCCAACCTTGAATAACTTCGATACGGTTGCGCTCATAAAAACGGGTATGCGTACTGACTTGACGACGGATTACTTGACGCGCCTTAGCCAATACTTCATTTAGCGGAACTTGCTTATACTCCATCGCTTTGGTAAACATCGGGTCGCGACGGAAGTTAATCAAGTTAAATACTGATTGGCGCAATGCTTTACTAGGAATTGTACCGACGTGAGTAGAGTTACCTCCTACTTGATCACGCGGATCGACGACGACCACTCTTTTACCAGATTTGGTCAGCTTCATGGCAGCGGCTTCACCAGCAGGACCTGCACCTAAAACCACCGCATCATACTCATACTCGTGATCGTCACTTTTTAGTCGACGAGAATCTTTGGTAAATCCAGATTTGATATCAATACGAGTGTCATCAAGCGGGTTGATGAGATCAGGGTAATGCATGATATCTTCAGTGACCTGCTCATGAGTCTGCTCGATTTTCTGTTTTGCGTTTTTACCTTCAGTATGCTCAGGATTGGGCGAACGACCATTAGATTTATTCGATACTTCAGTATGGACGTCTTTACCAGTATCATTGGTTGCGTCACCTATATTCTTACTTACCATCATGTCCTCTTTATGTATTGTTTGCTCTATTAATATCTATGTGCACGAGTTAATATTTTTAATATCCAAGCAGCTTAGTAAAGTTGTACTCACCATAAGGTATGAATAGACTTTTTACAAACTTGATGACGATTACATATTATAAAATTAATAGTCCATTACCCAATGCGGCGTTTAAGACCTGTCATCTGTAATATACGCGTGGCGATTTCTTCAACAGACATCTCTGATACATCCAAACTTGGGATACCATGCGTGATATAAATTCCCTGTATCGCGCGCTGTTCTTGCTGGCATTGCTGATAACTTGAGTAACGACTGCCCGCACGGCGCTCTTGGCGTATTTTTACCAAGCGATCGGTATCAATGAGCAAACCAAACAGTTTGTCTTTATGGTCACGCAGAGCTTTTGGTAGTTGATTGTCGTACAAATCATCTTCGGTCAGAGGATAGTTAGCGGCGCGAATACCGAATTGTAATGCTAAGTATAGAGAAGTCGGTGTCTTACCAGAGCGTGACACACCCACCAAAATAATATCTGCTGCATTATAATGACGAGTACGTGCGCCATCATCATTGTCTAAGGCGAAATGGACTGCATCGATACGCTCTTTATATGTCTCAGAGTCGACATCATCATGCGCATGACCTGAATGACCATCTGGCTCTACGCCAGTCTCTTCTGCAACGCGGCCAATCAACCCTTCGTACATATCCAAATTACAGCTGTGTGCTGAATTGATTTTTTCACGAATCTCTGGATTGACGATCGTATCAAACACCAACGGCAACGACCCATCACGTTGATACGCCATGTTTATCTGCTCTACGGCATCATCGGCACGCTCTAAGCTATCGACGTATGGCAACACTCTTGTCTCAAAAGGGACCGAGGCAAACTGACTCAAAATAGCGCGTCCGAGGGTCTCAGCCGTAATTGCGGTGCCATCTGAGATAAAAAATGCCGTTCTGATGGCTTGTGAGCTGTCCAAGTTTAGCGCATGACGATTTTGGATAGTGGACTTGACTTGTTCAGATGGATTGCTTGAGTACATAACGTTGACACCTCGGTTGAAAGCTCAATAATGATCTTCATTTCATTTTTAGTATTGATCTAATAGCAATTATCTAACTTTGGCTGCCTTATCTCTTGTAAATGCAGAACGATGGCAGCGCTGCTATTGCATATTTATATAGCCATATGCATCACTTATCTATCCGCTACATTATACGCATATTAGCTTGTTAATAGAAATTAATGTTACAGGCGTACACTTAGCACCAACATTGTTTTTCATCTTGTCGTCATAACCAATCCACCTCTCATCAAGGCATTTTTTATAGCATTTCCTATATATAAACATAAGATTGAAACATAAATTATAAAAATACTCTAAATATGGCTTATTTGAATACGTCTATTTTATGCAGTAATTGGCTTTTGAAAGCGCATAACATCGTCACTAGCAATGATATTTTTCATCTGAGTAAATACGAAACTTGATTAGACTGGCCTTACTCTGTGTAGCAAATCCTACAATTTGTGTATTTTTAACAAGTTTTTTGGTAAAACCCCTCGAATTCCTCCTAATATGGCGGTATAATTCACCGTTATAATCTTTACTAAATAACCTTATTTTCTGGAGTTATCATGGCAGCGCAATCTACAGCACTTGTAATCAATCTTGATCAGCTAGGAAAAGACGACATCGAAATGGTTGGTGGCAAGAATGCCTCACTTGGCGAGATGATCAGCCATCTTTCTGATTTAGGCGTTAGTGTTCCAGGCGGCTTTGCCACCACATCAAACGCATTCAATCGCTTTTTGACAGAAACAGGCTTATTAGAAAAAATCAACAACGAGCTAAACACATTGGATGTCAATGATGTTAATAAGCTTGCGGCGACTGGTAAAAAGATCCGTACTTGGATTATTGAGCAAGAATTGCCAAAAGATCTTGAGCAAGAAGTACGTCAAGCGTTCGAAACCATGAGCGGCGGCGAAGACATCGCTGTTGCTGTACGCTCTTCTGCGACTGCTGAAGATTTGCCAGATGCGTCATTTGCTGGTCAACAAGAAACCTTCTTGAACATTCGCGGTATTGATAACGTCCTAATTGCTATTAAAGAAGTATTTGCCTCGCTATATAACGACCGTGCAATCTCTTACCGTGTACACAAAGGTTTTGAGCACGAAGGTGTGGCATTGTCCGCTGCCGTACAGCGTATGGTGCGCTCAGAGACTGGTGCTGCTGGTGTTATGTTCACGCTGGATACCGAAAGCGGTTTTGATCAAGTCGTGTTCATCACGTCAAGCTATGGTCTTGGCGAAATGGTTGTACAAGGTGCGGTCAACCCAGACGAATTCTACATCTCAAAACGTCTGCTCGCTGATGGTAAGCCTGCCGTTATTCGTCGTAACCTAGGCAGCAAACACAAGAAAATGGTTTATGGTGATGAAGGCAGCACCGCAAAATCAGTGAAAACGGTCGATGTTGAAAAACAAGATCGCATGCAGTTCTCTTTGACTACCGAAGAGCTGACCTCTCTTGCCAAGCAAGCAGTAACCATCGAGCAGCATTATGGCCACGCGATGGATATCGAATGGGCAAAAGACGGTGATAGCGGTGAAATCTTTATCGTTCAAGCACGTCCTGAAACCGTTAAGAGTCGCCAAGACAGCAATGTCATGGAGCGTTATGTCATCGACACGACTGGCGCAAAAGTATTGTGTGAAGGTCGTTCAATCGGTCAGCGCATCGGTTCGGGTAAAGTACGTATCGTTACTCACCTAAACGAGATGGACAAAGTAGAAGAAGGCGATGTTCTGGTATCAGACATGACTGATCCAGATTGGGAACCAGTCATGAAGCGCGCTTCTGCCATCATCACCAACCGTGGTGGTCGTACGTGTCACGCAGCCATTATCGCGCGTGAGTTAGGTGTGCCCGCCATCGTTGGTTGTGGTAACGCCACTGAACTGCTAGTCGATGGTCAAGACGTGACTGCGTCTTGTGCTGAAGGCGACACTGGTTTTATTTATGAAGGCCAGATTGACTTTGAAGTACAGACCAACTCGGTTGAGTCTATGCCAGAGCTTGCATTCAAAGTCATGATGAACGTTGGTAACCCAGATCGCGCCTTCTCATTCACCCAGATGCCAAACGAAGGTATTGGTCTTGCGCGTTTAGAGTTTATTATCAACCGTATGATCGGTGTGCATCCAAAAGCGCTGCTAAACATGAACAGCTTGCCACGTGAGATCTCACAAGCCATTCAAGAGCGTATCGCAGGCTATGCCTCACCTGTTGACTTTTATGTTGATAAATTGGTTGAAGGTATCTCAACCCTAGCCGTTGCCTTTATGGATCAGCCAGTTATTGTTCGTATGTCAGATTTCAAATCAAACGAATATGCTAACTTGCTTGGTGGTAAGCTGTACGAGCCATCAGAAGAGAACCCAATGCTTGGTTTCCGCGGCGCTAGCCGTTATGTCTCTGACAACTTCCGTGACTGTTTTGAGCTTGAGTGTAAAGCGCTAAAACGTGTTCGTGATGAGATGGGCTTAACCAACGTTGAGATCATGATTCCATTCGTCCGCACCACTGGTGAAGCGGCGCAAGTAATCGAGTTACTTGAGAAAAATGGTCTAAAACGCGGTGAAAATGGTCTACGCATCATCATGATGTGTGAGCTACCAACCAACGCGTTACTCGCAGAAGAGTTCCTAGAGTACTTCGATGGTTTCTCAATCGGCTCTAACGATTTGACTCAGTTAACGCTTGGTCTTGATCGTGACTCAGGTATCGTCTCACATCTGTTTGATGAGCGTGACACTGCTGTTAAGAAATTGCTCACTATGGCTATCGACGCTTGCCGTAAGCAAAACAAATATGTTGGCATCTGTGGTCAGGGCCCATCAGACCATCCAGATCTAGCGTTCTGGTTAATGGAACAAGGTATCAGCTCGGTATCATTGAACCCTGATTCTGTGCTAGATACTTGGTTCTTCCTAGCTGGTGAAGAAAAGTAGACCGTTACGTTCAGTCGCAGCGGTAACTCACACAGTCATTAAAGATACCACTATTAGGGTCTATTTGATTTTTTCAAATAGACCCTAATATAATGTCTTAAGACATGACTAACTATGCAGGCAACTATGCAGATTTTCCTTGCTCGAAATAACGTACAAGCTGGTCCATACAATCTGGAGCAGCTTAATATCATGCTGGCATCAGGCGAAGTATTGCTTGATGATTTAATCTGGCATGAAGGCTTAGATCAGTGGCAGCGCGTAGGAAATGTGACCAATAATCAAACGGTCTATCGACCGACTGGTGCTACTACTCCTGATGCGAATGATTCTATTATCAATAATGTGACCGTCTTCCCTGAAGATACCAGCAATACTAAAGATAATAATTCAATATCATTAGATAGACTATATGGCAAGCCTGAACGTTCTAAAAATGTGAAGGCCGATATGACGACCAATCGTCATCAAACGCCGCACAACAATGTCTCATTAAACAAAACTGCTCTCAAAAAGACGGTCGCAGATAATGATAAAGTCATTGGTGATGTGGTACTGGCGCCGATTATGTCACGCATATTGGCAACCGCGCTCAACGGCCTGCTTTACGTATTGGCCATATTGCCATTAGTAATGGCACTGACCAAAATGGATGTAGACTATACCAAGTTTCAAAACATCCAAAATATGGACGCTGCCTATCAATATTCAATGTCGTTGATGGAAAGCATTCCAAGCAGTACGCTCATGATGTCGCAAGTCATGGTTTTTGGCTTGTTTGCACTGCAGCTGGTATTTATTACCATGCGTGGTCAATCCCTAGGCAAAGTAATCACTGGTATTCGGGTTGTGGATCAGACCACACATCGTCTACCCTCGTTTATCAAGCTGGTCGGTACACGTACGTTACTGTTGTTTATTATCTATAATTTACTGTTTTCGTTTACTAGCTTTTTGGGTTTTGTGATTATTGCTATCCATTATTATATGGCATCAAAAAGCCCTGAAAATATCGGTTGGCATGACAAACTTGCCAAAACTTTAGTGGTCAAAGCAGACAGTAGCCAACTGGTAAAAAAGTCAAAATCTGAATAATATTTTATTCACCATATTGTTTCAGATAAAAACGCTGCGCAAGATCGCAGCATTTTTATTGAGTAACGCTTATTTTCCATCTTTTTATATCTTATTGGCAGCCGCTTGGTGATTACCCTTTGTGTTAAGCGCCAAGTGCTGTTATAATACGGCGCTTTATAAACTAAGCTTATTTCTTACTATATTTTTAAGAACGTGGGCTTACCTTATAAATCTCCTTGCTATTAACATAGGGTTAATAGCTACTAATCCGTAAGGAGTCATAATGCGACATTACGAACTGGTGTTACTTGTACACCCAGACCAAAGCGACCAAGTGGTCGGCATGGTTGAACGCTATATCAAGTTGGTTCAAGACAACGGTGGTACTATCCATCGCCTTGAAGATTGGGGCCGCCGTCAATTGGCTTATCCAATCAACAAGATTCACAAAGCTCACTACGTTCTTTTCAACATCGAAACTGACGGCGAGACTTTGGCTGAACTTGAAGAATTATTCCGCTATAACGACGCGATCATTCGTAGTCTAGTTATGCGCCGTGACGAAGCTATCACTGAAGAGTCGCAGTTAGCCAAGAATGCCGATGAAAAACGCGCACGCAAAGCAACTACTCGTCGTCCAGACAATCGTGAAAACGATAATGACGACAACGACAACAGTGAAGACTAATTAAAGGAGAATACTCATGGCACGTTTCTATCGCCGTCGCAAATTCTGCCGTTTCACTGCTGAAGGCATCACTCACATCGACTATAAAGATGTTGAATTGCTAAAACAGTACATTAGTGATAATGGCAAAATCGTACCAAGCCGTATTACCGGTACGTCTACTAAATATCAGCGTCAACTAGCGACTGCTATCAAGCAAGCTCGTTATTTATCGCTACTTCCATACACTGATAACCATCAAGGTTAACCGCTAACTAGGAATGACTCATGCAAATTATTTTGTTACAGCGTATCGTCAACCTTGGTAAACTCGGTGAAACTGTCGATGTAAAACCAGGTTACGGTCGTAACTTTCTTATCCCTCAAGGCCGCGCTCTACCTGCGACCAAAGCTAACATTGAAAAGTTCGAAGCACGTCGTGCTGAGCTTGAAGCTGAAGAAGCAAAAGAGATCGCTACTGCTCAAGAGCGTGCTGATGCACTAACTGACGTTAATGTTATCATGCGTGCGAAATCAGGTGACGAAGGCAAGCTATTCGGCTCTATCGGTACTCGCGATATCGCTGAAGCATTGACTAACTCAGGTTTAGAAGTAGACCGTGCTGAAATCAAGCTACCTGAAGGCACACTACGTCAAGTTGGCGAATACAATGTTGATATTCAGCTACACCATGACGTTACTGCTAGCATCTTAGTTACTATTCTTTCTGAAGATGGTAACAACGAAGATTCAGCTGACGAAGAAGAAGCTGAAGAAGATTATTCTGAAGAGTAATCTTCTAGATAATTAGACTCAGTCTATAAAAAAGCCAGTGACCTTGTGTTGCTGGCTTTTTTTATGTCGATATTTTATACATGTGATCGTAATACTTTCGCATTACATCAGAGTTTTCTTGATGCCTTGTAAGTATCAATCGATTACTAAAAGCTGTATTCAATACTATTTGTCAGCATGATATCTTGCAGTAACCATTTGCAACAACTCACTTAAAAATGCTATACCAACCAACAAGATACTGTCTATATAATTGTATTCATCATAACGAGTAGAAAGATTTTTCTATTTTTATACTTTTCGTTGATAGAGTACTTTAATATGACTAACACTGATGAAATAAACACTGACGATAAACTACTTTGTGTCAAAGGTAACGATTTCTATTCAGAGGGTGAGATCTATACGGTAGGTAGAATCGTAAATGACAAATACTTTCAGATACTGACCAGCGGCGATGATGATCACTGGTATGCAACGCTAGATGATAAAGGTATTTACGTAAGCTTCGATTCTACGATAGCTACTGACAATAAAGCGTTCTTCGATAAGATTGCTTAGATTGGAGTTTATATAAAACTCATCTTGAACAAAAAAAATAAGCGATACCTTATAAAAGACTGGCCATCTATAGTGGTCAGTCTTTTTTTAGTGAAAAACCTTGGTTAAATGCGGTCTGAAAATCGAAAAAGCGATAACTCTGCAGGCATAAGAATGCCACTACTCTCATCAGAAAATGTTCATATCGCCATAACAAACAGCATCTCTTTGACAAATGTATTTCCTAGTGCCCCCTATTTGCTATAAAATATGCCCCTTCAAAATTTCGTATCGTTATTGATGCCTGTTTGCGTGAATAACTCATTAAGATATAAACCATATTGAGACAGTGATGATTGTATTTTGGCTTGTGCTGACCATTCTTTTTATTATTTTCGCTACCGCAAAATTGAAGTGGCATCCTTTTTTAGTGTTGATTTTGTCCGCTTTTTTGGTTGCCCTTTTTTACCAAGTACCGCTCAACACTGTTGCAAAGACAATCTCTGATGGTTTCGGTGGTATTTTAGGCTACATCGGTCTTGTGATTGTGTTTGGTACGATTATTGGCTTAATCCTCGAAAAAACAGGGGCGGCTATTGTAATGGCAGAGTCAGTCATCAAAGTATTGGGGCCACGCTTCCCTACTTTGACCATGTCTATCGTCGGTGCAGTGGTTTCGGTGCCTGTATTTTGTGATTCTGGCTACATTATCTTAAACTCTTTAAAAGAGTCTTTGGCTGAGCGATTACATGTATCAAGTGTCGCGATGAGTATTGCCTTGGCTACTGGTCTATACGCCACTCATACCTTCGTACCGCCTACGCCAGGCCCAATCGCGGCGGCAGGTAATTTAGGACTAGAGTCAAACTTAGGTTTGGTCATCATGGTCGGTGTGGTTGTCACGGCTGTTGCCGTATTGGCCGGCTGGTGGTGGTCGAATCGCTTTCTTAATGCCACGCCTGATAATATCAATGCCACAGATGCTCAAGCAGCGACCCTACCTGAAGGCATAAAAACACGCGATGACTACAGCAAACTGCCTTCAGCAACAATGGCGTTTTTACCTATCATTGTGCCTATCATATTAATTTGTCTGTCGTCGGTTGCCAATTTCCCAAGTGCACCGTTCGGTAGTGGTACGCTAGCAGAGGTTTTGATATTCATCGGTAATCCACTGACTGCATTGTTGATTGGTTTGTTTTTATCGTTTTTATTGATTGATTCAGAGCAAAAAACGCAGCAAATCAGCGATAGTATCTCACAAGGTTTGGTAGTAGCAGCCCCTATCCTACTGATCACTGGTGCTGGTGGCGCATTTGGTGCCATGCTAAAAGTGACGCCAATTGGCGATTATCTAGGTTCAACGTTATCGGCCTTGGGTTTAGGTATTTTTATGCCATTTATCGTCTCTGCTGCGCTAAAAACAGCACAAGGCTCAACCACAGTGGCATTGGTCACAACCTCTGCTATGGTTGCCCCACTGTTGAACCAAATTGGCTTGGACAGTGAGCTTGGCCGTGTATTCTGTGTGATGGCAATTGGTGCCGGTGCCATGACGATCTCTCACGCCAATGATAGCTTCTTTTGGATCGTGAGTCAGTTTAGTCGCATGAGCGTGGCACAAGCGTACAAAGCGCACTCAATGGCCACTGGTATCCAAGGGGTGACTAGCATCGTATTTATCTGGTTGTTAACCCTAGTGTTTATCTAGTTCATGAGATTGGGTACGTATATATACGTTTATTTGATTATTGCTAAGTAAACGTTTTAAAACACGACACTGTTGCGATGATCGTGTCATTAAGATATTCAAAGAGAGCCGTATGAAAATTTTGATCGCCCCTGACTCGTTTAAAGAAAGCCTAGAAGCACTCGATGTTTGCCACGCCGTTCAATCTGGCTTTAGTCAAGTGTTTCCAGATGCTGATTACAAATTATTGCCGATGGCGGATGGCGGTGAAGGCACCTCAGCGGTATTGTCTTATGTCTTGGGTGGGCGCTGGAAAGAAGTCAGAGTGCATGATCCATTGATGAGACCAATCATCGCCAAGTATCTGTTATTGCCCAATGCGACGGCGGTTATTGAAGTGGCTCAAGCCTGCGGATTGCACCTACTAACAGCTGATGAGCGTAATCCTATCGTTGCTAGCACTTATGGCGTTGGGGAGCTGATTGCTGATGCTTTGGAGGAAGGGGCTAAACGCATCATCATCGGTCTGGGTGGTAGCGCAACCAATGATGCAGGCCTTGGCATGCTAATGGCGTTAGGCATAACATTTCATGATATCAATGACAGTCTGCTCACTCATGGTGGTGGCGCACTTGCCAGCTTACATAAACTCGATAATACTAACCTTCATACAAAGATATCAGACACAGTATTTGAGGTTGCTTGTGATGTGACCAATCCGCTCTGTGGTCTGCTTGGGGCCAGCGCTGTGTTTGGCCCACAAAAAGGCGCTTGTCCGGAGCAAGTCAATACCTTGGATAAAGCGCTCAGTCACTTTGCGACCATATGTGGACAGCATGGCTATGAAGACTGTCAACACGTTGCAGGCGCTGGCGCGGCAGGCGGTCTTGGCTATGCGATGATGACGTTCTTTAAAGCTCAGCTGAAGTCAGGCTTTGATACGGTTGCCGAAGTGGCTCACCTGTCACAGCATATCGCAGAGGCTGATCTTGTCATCACAGGTGAAGGCAAGCTCGATGCGCAAACCGCCATGGGTAAGGTCGCTGGTGGTATCAGCCAAATCGCTAAGGCCAGCCGCACACCTGTTATCGCTATCTGCGGCAGTGTTGACGGACTAAAACCTGCTCAGACCAGTCAGTTCAATGTTGTGATGCCAAGTATCCAAAAAGTAGATACGATCGATAATGTGTTGGGTTCTGCTTATAACAACATTGAAACGACTGCTGCTAATATCGCTGCAAGTATCAAACTTGGGCAGACTTTGAGATAGTCGCAATCTATCAATGAACCTTCTTCACTAAATGTACAGTTATTAAACCCTTTGTTAGCTGTACATTTATCACTCTCAACATATCTATAGCCATTTTTTTACTGCATTAATGACCGTATGCATTCTATTAGAAAGTGCCTGCTGTTGTCTGACTGCCAGATATAGCGTTTCGCTAACAGCAACTGGTAAATGATGACTGTTAATCAGCTCAGGCTTTGGATAAGCAGCCACCGCATGCGCCGGCAAGACAGTAAAACCTATTCCCCTGCTGACGGGCTCTAAAATTAGACCAATCTGATTCGAAAAGCCTTTTTTCTCAAAATCATTGATATGCTGGAATTGCTCGTAATTGGCAGTCAGTAGCATGCCTGCATGATGGGCACCATCCGGATGATCGATAAATCCAAGTGCCATAAGCTGCTCCCAGCTCGGCTCTACTGTAGTCGCAGGGGTTACGAGTATCAATGCTTCTTGCGCCATAGGCTTGCAGCTAATCGTTTCATCATCTGAGATGTCCGTCATAAAACCAATATCGATCTCGTGATTTGCCAATGCCTGCTCAATATCAGCATTGGGGGCAAAGCGATAATCAATCACTAGCTTTGGGTGCTGTTGCTGTAAGGTCAAAAGCTGCGGGTATAGCTTAAGTCCCACACTACCCGGTGACATCAACCGTACTAGCCCTTCGTAAGGCGGATCTTCACTGATGCGCTGCTCTAAATTTGATAATCGCTGCAATATCTCGCCTGCTTCTTTATAAAGCTGCTCACCTGCATTGGTCAATGAGAACTGCTTTCCTTGTCGAATTAACAAATCTGTGTCCAGCTGCTCTTCTAGCTTACGTATATGTTGGCTCACACCGGACTGTGTCATATATAGACGTTCAGCCGTGCGAGTAAAGTGCCCAACTTCGGCAAGCGTACAAAAAGTGCGTAGCCATGTGACATTAATCATTACGTTTCATACTTATTTTTATAATATTTGATAATTTTACATAATGACAGTGCGTTTGTATACTGGCCTCACGTCAAACAAGAGTACAGCAAACAGGAGCACAAGCTATGAACAACGTTTATCCCAGAAGCTTTTCGCACATCGGTCTGTCAGTCCCTGACTTAGATGCTGCTGTAAAATTTTATACTGAAGTGCTGGGTTGGTACACCATCATGGAGCCTACTGAGATTATTGAAGATGACAGCCCGATTGGTAAGATGTGCACTGAAGTATTCGGTGCTGGTTGGGGCCGCTTTCGGATCGCTCACCTCTCCACTGGTGACCGTATCGGTGTTGAGATTTTTGAATTTAAAAATCAGGAAAACCCTGAAAATAACTTTGAATACTGGAAAACAGGTATTTTTCACTTCTGCGTCCAAGACCCAAACGTTGAAGCGCTGGCTGAGCGTATGGTTGCCGCAGGTGGCAAAAAACGTATGGAAAAACCACGCTACTACTACCCTGGCGAAAAGCCATATCGCATGATCTATATGGAAGACCCGTTCGGTAACATCGTCGAGATATATAGCCATAGCTACGAGCTTATCTATAGCGAAGGCGCATACTAGGTTCAGTATAAATACAGCTTAGTATGAATTTAGCTTATATTTAACTGAAAAACCAATAGCGTACTCCTCACCTGAGTGCGCTATTTTTTTATGCGCTTTCTATGTGCTCCATCTATTGTATAGAATATGAGCCATGCTACTATTTAGTCAGCTATATATAAAACTATAAACCAACCCATTATCAAGGATGATAAATGACTCAATTAGGCACCACTCTAGATAGAGATGACCTTCTGTATGTTTTATAAGCAGCTGGATATGAGTGTCGAAGACGCTTATGACTATGCCAGTGAGGTCATGACTTGCAATATGGTGGCAGACGATGTGGGTGAAGGGATTGATGCTTTTATTGAGAAACGCCAAGCGGTATGGAAAGAATGCTAATTCCTATAATAATCATTGTATTGCTTCGCTGACGTTATACGGCGCGTGCTTGGATTAAAAAGCTAGCATATTCCTTTTCAATAATCGAGTTGGCTTATTGCTACGCATAGAAAAGGCCATGATATCGCTATCATGGCCTTCTTTATTTCTATTTAATACATATACTACAAGTACTACGAGCCGCTTATTACTCAGCAGCGATGGCAATCATCTCAACCAATAGCTCAGGGCGTGCCAATGCTGATTCGCCGCAAGCACGCGCTGGTGGCTGTATGCCTTCAAACCACTTGTCATAGACTTCATTCATAGCAGCAAAATCCGCCATATCTTTGATCCAAACGGTGACTGATAGTAGCTTTGATTTGTCGCTGCCCACTTCTTCTAATAGCGTTTGGATTTTTTCCAAACACGTCAACGTTTGCGCTTTGATATCGTCTTCTGCATTACCGACCTGACCACACAAATAGATCGTCTGGTTATGGATTACCGTTTTGCTCATGCGCTGATTGCTATGTAGCTTCTTAATCATGTCTATACCTTTTTATTAATTTGAATCTGTGTTTAGTCAGTCAAGTCGCGCTTAGTTAGAAAAACGCTGGGCACTAAATGGTGCAAGATCGACCAATGCAGGCTTATTATGAATCATCTCTTCAACCAGACGCCCTGTCATTGGTCCCAAAGTGAAGCCTTGATGGCTGTGACCAAATGCGAACCAGAGGTTGTCATGCTTATCAGCAGGACCGATGACGGGCTTCATGTCAGGCATACAAGGACGCGATCCTGCCCATGCTTCACTCTCAACCGCATCTTCTAATGGCAAAATTTTTCTTGCAAGCTTCAATACCGTTTGTAATTGACCAAAATTCTTTGGCGCATTCATGGTAGTCATCTCAGCACCCGTAGTGATACGGATACCCTGCTGCATTGGCCCCATGACAAAGCCTTTGTCCATATCAAACATACTGTGATGGATTGTGTTCTTGTCTGTCACTTTGAAATGCTGATGATAGCCGCGCATTGGGAACAATGGCAGATTGTAACCAAGTGGTCTGATCAAATCATTTGACCAAGGACCTGCTGCGATGACCAATTTATCACTATAATAGGTATCTTTATCAGTGGTGATTTTCCAGCCATCCGCCTCTTTGACGATTTCTTTGACGTCATTTTCTTTGATCGTACCTTGCATGTCTTGGAAGTTTTTTGCGTAGGCTTTTACCAGCGAGCTTGGGTTTGATACCTGCCATGAATTCAACCAATGAATAGCACCAACGAAACCGTCAAAATTGGCGCGGGGCTCCATTGCTTTTAGCTCTTCAAGGTTCAATACATTGTGCTCAACCCCTTGATTACGTGCATCAATGGCGGATGCTTGCGCTTCTTTGAAAGTCTCTTCTGAGCGATGTAATTGTAGCCAACCATCACGAGTAATGAGCTCATCAGCACCAGAGGCGCTAATCATGGTTTGGTGCTCACTGGTACAATGCTCAATCAAGGTCTGCCACTCAGATTCGATTTTTTTGACTGACGCAGGCGTTGAGTATTTCCAGTACTGTAGCAGCGCTTGGTGATAACGCAGAATTGCCGGTATGCGATAACGAATATCAGTACCTTGGTTAGGTAATACTCGGATCATCTCTGTCAGCTGACGAGGAAAAGGATGCGTATGAATGGCTTCGCGCTGAATCAAGCCGGCATTACCATATGAGGTCTCTGACCCTGGCAATTTTTTGTCTAAGAGTAATACGTTTGAGTTATTTTTTTGTAGATGCCACGCGATTGACGTGCCAACCATACCTGCACCGATAACGATCACTTCGTAGCGCATAACCTATCCTTTTCTTAGGGTGTTAATACAGAGTATCAAATATAAAGGTCTTACCAAATTAGGTGGTCATAGTAACGCATTGGGATAAATTTTAAACCCTTATTTGAAAAATATTTTTGCTATTAAATACTTTTGGCTATACATTTATTTGTAGGTCATTTTCAAAAGGAATAGTTGGCGTATGAAGCCATTATTGGACGACCAAAATCCGCAAAATACACACTAAAACCCAGTATGATAGATACCATCAATATCCTCAAAAAATCACCACCATATTGGGTCATCATTTTTCTTGATAGGCGATTTTACCGTCTCTACTGTTACCTCGTCAGCCGATAGTTCCGCAATAAAGCGTGAGGCCATATCAAAGTATCCAGAGTAACTAGAGAAGTAATTCGGCGCGGTCAAATACAGCTGCGTCTTCGCACGACTACAGGCCACATAAAACAGCTTACGCTCTTCTTCTAATGCTTCAAAGTCGTCCAATGAGCGATGATGCGGCGTGATGCCATCGACCAATGAATTGACGAACACCACTGGCCACTCAAGCCCTTTTGCGCTATGAATGGTTGAGATCGTGACTTTATCATTACTTTGTCCATCGTCAGAGCTTTCCATGACCGCGACTGAGTCATTGGGCGGATCGAGCGCAAGATTTTCTAAAAAGCTATCGAGGCTCGTGTGCTCTGTCGCTAAATTCTTTAGCACCCGAAAGTCCTCGCTACGCTCACGCCAGTTGTCTTCTATCAACTTTAACACAGGGATATAAAACTCAAGAATATGCTCAATGGCTGTCTCAACCGTTTCTGCTTGCTGGGCCTTGGTAAGCGTGTGGTATAGAGGCTTTAGCTGATCGCTTTTTTTGGCAAACGATGCTGCCAGTAGCGACTCAAACGCATTATTGTCAGCGGTGATGGCTTGGGTTAAGCGCGTCGCCGTGACTGCTCCTACCCCTTTAAACAAAGTTAAAATACGATGCCAAGCAATCGTATCGTTCGGGTTATAGAGAACTTTGACAAAAGCCAACACGTCTTTGATATGGCGTCTTTCAATAAACTTGATACCGCCCACCACGATGAAGGGAATATTGCGCGCCATAAATTCTAGCTGTACATAATTGGACTGAAAAGACGTGCGGCACAATACCGCAAAGTCGTTATAATCATACTCAGGCTTTAGCGCGACTATCTTATCAGTGATATAACTCGCTTCTTTTGTCTCATCGCTGAGTCGTCGAAATATTGGCTTGTCGCCTGCTATTGGCGCATCAGAATACAGCTGCTTTTGATAGCCTAGCGTGATTTGCGCTGACAACGCGTTGATATAGTTTAGTACCGAAGGTGTACTGCGATAATTTTGCTCAAGCTTGATAAGTTTGGCATTGGGATACGTCTCACCAAATAGCAAAATATTTTCGTAATTAGCACCGCGAAAGGCATAGATGCTTTGATTGTCATCGCCAACGACCATTAGTGACACCGAATCAGGCTCACATATTAAGTCAATTAGCTGCTTTTGCGGAATATTGGTGTCTTGATATTCATCAACCATGACATAACGATATGTGTTTTGAAGTCGCTGCCTAAAGGTGTCGTTGGTTTTTAGATGACGTACCACTTGACTGATAATGTCGTCAAAATCGTATAAGTGATTGGCGCGCTTATACTCATGAAAATCAATTGCTAATTGCTCGATGATAGGAATATGTACGGCGATATCAGGATAGCTACTTTCTATTAGGTCGCGAATAGGAATGCGTCTGTTTCTAGAGGTTGAAATGATATTTTGCAATGTTTTTTTGCGCGGAAAGGCTTGGGTTTTGGTTTGGGTAGGATACTTTTTTTCTTTATGTACCAAGTCGATAGCATCCTCGCTATCGCCAGTATCTAAAATCGTAAATCGTGGATTGATACCGAGCAGACCAGAGTATTGACGCAGCAGCATATTGCAAAATGAGTGAAAGGTGCCACTGGTGATATTATTTAATGCCTTGTCAGTTGGGAGCTTATCTTCAGCCAATGCATCATCAGATAGCTCTTGATTTGAAAGACTACTTGCCAGCAAAGATTTAGCGCGATCTTTGATTTCATTTGCCGCTTTACGAGTAAAGGTTAGTAGCAAAATCTCTTTAGGTGACACGCCGTTTTCGAGCAAATAGCTGGTGCGATAGGTCAAAGTCTTGGTTTTGCCCGATCCTGCACCCGCAATCACCAACACTTTACCTTCGATAGTGGTGGCAGCCATGAGCTGATCGGGATTGAGCTCACTGGCATAGTCGACCTTCAATCCCAAATGACTATCCAACCTTTGCGTCAACAGCTTCGTATTTGCTTGATCATTAGCGTCAATGAGGTTTGTCTCGAGCTTTTTGATGGCCTGCTCAAGTCGAGCAAGTTTGGGCTTCATCTCAAGAAAATTCTGTGGATATTTATAGCGGCGTGTATCAAAAATCGAGGTTGTCATTATCGGATATTGCCTTACATTTTGTTTTGGAGCGAGCTGATTGTTTGAAAAAATTAAACCAGCCAGCAAATTTCACTGACTGTTTGTGAGCTGATGCCACTATTTATCTATGATAACGTACTATAGCAAAAAATACTGAATACCAAATCGAACACCGCTTGTCTAAATAAGAAGCAACCCATTGTATTCACTTTTCAGCGTTTAACCTATCTGAGCCTTAGTACAAACACACCTGCCACCGCTGAGTAAAAACCTTAGCATATAAAGTAACAACCTCACCCCTATTCCCGTAAATTTGCTACAATGTGCCCAATTTTGATTGTCTATTTGACTAATATTTCAAACAAGCTGAGCTTTAGATGAACTCAGTTTTATCCTGACTAAATATCAAGTCTTATATTAGCTCAGTACCAACTATTTTATTAATACATTGAGAGACTGTTATGGGTTTTAATTGCGGCATCGTCGGCCTACCAAACGTGGGTAAATCCACCTTGTTTAATGCGTTGACCAAAGCGGGTATCGCCGCTGAAAACTTTCCGTTTTGTACCAAAGATCCCAACACCGGTATCGTACCAGTACCCGATCCACGCCTAAAGAAATTGGCTGATATCGTCAACCCTGAACGCGTATTGCCAACGACGATGGAGTTTGTAGACATCGCAGGTTTGGTGGCAGGCGCGTCAAAAGGCGAAGGCATGGGCAACCAGTTCCTCGCCAACATCCGTGAGACTGATGCGATTGCCCATGTCGTTCGCTGTTTTGATGATGACAACGTGGTACACGTCGATGGTCGCGTCAGTCCGATTGATGATATCGAAACCATCAATACTGAGTTGGCATTGGCAGATTTGGAAGCGGTTGAACGCGCGATACTGAACTTGACCAAAAAAGCCAAAGGCGGTGACAAAGACGCTAGCGCCATGCTGGATGTGTTCAAAAAGATTGAGCCATTATTAGCAGAAGGCAAAGCGGCGCGCGCGGCCAATCTAGACGCTGATGAGAAAAAACTCATCCGCAGCTACGGCCTCATCACCCTAAAGCCAACCATGTATATTGCTAACGTTGCTGAAGATGGTTTTGAAAACAATCCCTATCTCGACGCTGTTCGTGATTACGCGACTGGCGAAGAATCTATCGTCATTCCTCTATGCAACCAAATCGAAGCTGAAATTGCCCAGCTAGATGAAGAGGACAAAAAAGACTTTTTGGCTGAGATGGACATGGAAGAGGCTGGTCTTGATCAAGTGATTCGCGGTGGTTATGATTTGCTTGATATGCAGACCTATTTTACCGCTGGTGTCAAAGAAGTCCGTGCATGGACCGTTGCAATTGGCGCTACTGCCCCGCAAGCCGCTGGCGTGATTCATACGGACTTTGAGCGCGGCTTTATCCGTGCTGAAGTGATCGCTTATGATGATTTCATCGAATACAACGGTGAAAAAGGCGCTGCTGCCGCTGGTAAGTCACGGCTGGAAGGCAAAACTTACATCGTTCAAGATGGCGATGTCATGCACTTTAGATTTAACGTGTAGCTTTAGCTAGTCAATACTATCTGATAGCTAATCAGCCGATGTTGGATATTTTCCAGCATCGGCTTTATTTTATTACCCTTTTGTTATATTATAACATATCTTATCTTGCTTATTTGAGGGCTTATACTTTGACTGACTTTTTCTCTTTTTCCAAATTTGCAAGTGCTGCTCTCATAGGCAGTGTTATGACAGTTTCATTGTTAGGCTGCCAGCCAAAAACAGACGGTGAGCCAGCAGCATCTGAAGATGTGACAACCGTAGACAGTCACGCAGAGCACGATGAACATGCCCATGATGATATGGAACACGATCATGCAGGACATGACCATGAAAGTCATAATGACATGGACGTTCACGAAGGACATGATCATGAGGGTCACGACCATTCTGAGCACGCTAGCAACAGCACACCATTCTCTTGTGAGCCTACTGCTACTATCGGCGTCTACTATCATACCGATGCCACACCACAGACCGCGCACCTACTTATTGACGGTATCGAATACGATTTGACAGCTGCCTCTGGTAGCGACGCCCTTACTGACAAAACCATATACACAAGTGATATTGGATTAGATGACACTCATGGCATTATATGGCAAGTGGATGGTGACAACGCAACCTTGCTAAACAAAACACTAAATAGTGATGTGCCTATCGACGAGGAAGAGGTAATTTTTGATTGTCATAAATCTTAATTGCCATGGCGCTTAGTGGCTGTACCAAGGGCGCTATTTTGTTATGCTAGAGGCTCCCTTGGTTTCGGATGTTCCAATATGCTAAGTACCCCAACCTCTTTGTCGTCTTCTACTGCGCAATGGTCTCATCTTCTCAACTCACAGCGTCTTGGCGCTGCCAAAAAATACGGCGCTAATACAAGTACTCGCTCACAGTTTCACAAAGACTATGACAGACTGGTATTCTCTCACTCGTTTAGGCAGTTGAATCAAAAAACCCAAGTTCATCCATTGACCAATCAGCTGGGTATCCATACTCGCCTGACCCATTCGCTTGAGGTCTCCTCTATTGGACGCTCTTTAGGGATGATGACCGCAGAAAAGCTCCATGATAAGCTAGGCAATGGCTTACTAGCAGGAGTCTCGCCATCTGATATTGGCGTAATTGTACAAGCAGCCTGCCTCGCTCACGATATTGGTAATCCGCCGTTTGGTCATGCTGGAGAGTACGCCATTCGTGACTGGTTTCGGCAGCCTGATCCTCAAGCAATTTTGCAAAAATTAAGCAGCAACGAGCGGTTAGACTTACTGGCCTACGAAGGCAATGCACAAGGGTTTCGGTTACTGGTGCGCAATGAGCACCATCCCGATAAAGGCGGTATGCGTCTTACCTGCGCAACGCTAGGCGCTTTTATGAAATATCCTTGGCTTGCCACTCACAGCAATGATGCAAATGACAACGCCCATAATGTACAGAAATTCGGCTGCTTTTATAGCGAGACCTCTCAGTTAGAGGAGCTGGCAGCCTGTTTGCATTTGCCGCGCTCAACACATCACGATGGCTTTGCACGCCATCCGTTGGCGTATCTGTTA
The DNA here is from genome assembly GCF_018336615.1 of Psychrobacter pacificensis. Lineage (NCBI taxonomy): Bacteria > Pseudomonadati > Pseudomonadota > Gammaproteobacteria > Moraxellales > Moraxellaceae > Psychrobacter > Psychrobacter pacificensis. Next base: position 1,959,701 of record NZ_CP048752.1, read on the forward strand.
GAAGCTGCAGATGATATCTGTTATGCGCTGATAGATTTAGAAGATGGTATCAATCTGAATATGCTAACCTATAGCGAGGTTGCCACGATTTTTTATGAGCTGATTGGCGAGCATCCTGATAGCGTCAGCCTGCCTGTGCATATGTCAGTCAGGCAGAGTCTGGCCTCTTTGCGATCACGCGCCATGATGCGCTTGGTCAATACGATCACCGATGCTTTTGTGGCCAATAGTGAAGACTTGCTGGCAGGTACGCTCCAAGGCAGCTTGTTTGCCCATTGCGACACCACTGTACAAACTGGCATCTTGCAGGCCAAGCAATTGGCCCGCGAAAAAATATTTAATCATCCAAACAAGGTAAGAATGGAGCTAATGGCCAATCAATGCTTGCATCGTCTAATGGATGCCTTTGTACCACTGGCTTGGACGGGTACTGAGACGAGTGAGGCTACGTCATCATCTATGTCGTTTGAGCAACAGAGTCTGTTAAGATTACTACAGCCACACTTAGATGAGCATCGCCGCGTGTTATCAGACAATATTTATCACAATATATTGAATATTTTAGATTTTATTACAGGTATGAATGACCATGAAGCCTATCGATTGGCGCAAGAATTGCAAGGTCATTGGGGTACGGTGGTTTAAAAGACCAATGCAGGTTTAGTAAATTAGCACGAATTGTGCATTTTGGTCGTATTTGTGCGCTGAAATGAGTATGATAAACCTCTATCGGATAATTTTGAAATATTATGAGCAGTCGCGAACAAAAAAAACTTCAAACTCGGCACGCTTTTTTTAATGCCGTACTCGATCTATGTATGACAGGGCAGTCTTTTAGCTCTATCAGTCTCAGACAAGTCACGCGTGAGGTTGGCGTTGTGCCGACTGCGTTTTATCGCCATTTTGATGATATGGAGTCGCTCGGTCGCGCCTTGGTCATCGAAGAGTTGGGTGGTACGCTCGCCACACTCAGCGATAGCCTACAAATTGGACGCAAGCGTAGCTTTGATCGTCAGATAGCCAAAAGCATTCAGTTGTTCTTATATATGGTCAGCGATCAGCCTTACTACTGGCAGTTTTTGGTCAGTGAGCGCTACGGTGGCTCAGAATCTGTGCGAAAAGCCATCAATGAACTGGTTAAAAAACATGCCCAAAGTTTGGCAGATGATCTGGCATTACAGCCAGCATTTACCCATATCAATGATTATGACCGTCGTCTATTGGCTGAGGCTGGCGTAAATATGTTCTTTTCTTGGATTATCGACTGGTTAGAATTGACCTACACTGAAGATCACGATGACGAAATCGATCTAAATGTCATCGAAGAAAATAAACAGTTGATGCTACATAACTGCACTCGCCAAGCGCAGATGTTGTTTTATGGAGCTTACAACTGGAAATCTAGTGAAGAGACCCGCTTGAGAGATTAATAAAAAGCGCACTACCATTCATCAAAAGCTAGGACGAAACGCCCATAGTCGCTGCGTGACTACTTTGACTTCCTTGGGCTTTCCGCTAATGACATCGCTACTGCTACCACTAGTGTCATTTGTGGCTTGACTGTCGTTCGCTGCGTTTTTGCCAATTAATACGGTAGCAAAGCGCTGTCTTGCCTGACCAACAGTTGCATTATCACTCGCGGTAATAAGCGCCATAAATGCTTGGCTATCAACTGCCAACAAAGGCGTCAATGCTGCCCGCTGCTTTTCATCTAAGCCACTCAAAATTGGCAGTTGCCATAGCTCATCGATAGACGTGAGCACTTGCTTACTGCGCGTGTCGACTATCCCTTGCATCTGCTGACTGGTGGCACCATCGATCAGTGCGGCAAGCAATGCGGGGCTCGCAGTATTAATATTGATAGGTAAATAATAAGGAACCGCCGTCAGATAAGGTCGTAGTGTCGCTAACACCTCTGCACTCACCCCTCGAACCTCTTGTAACTGATCAATGCTAACAAAAGGCTGGTTTGGTAGTGCGCCATCTACTGAACGGTTTAGTTGCTGAGAATATACCGCACTTTCATCACCGCCATCTAGATAGACTTCACTGTCCGTATCTTGCCAATCGAGGACGGCAATAGCAATATCTGGTTCTAAATTCAACTGTGTTAAGAGACGTTGGAACACTTCTAGCGCAGCAGTATCAACCGTGCCACCTTGATGTAAGTTATTGATATTAAAACGACCCGCCTCATCACGCAGCTCGATGCTGACACTATGATTCGCTAATGTGTACGGCAGTATCGGCTGTGCCCAGATATCTTGCTCACTATCGGTGTCGTTAAGCTTGCTATCAGCACGAATCATCGTCACTGCCAGCTGCTGACCGGCATCGATGTCTTGCAATAGCTGATTTTGATCAAACAATAATCCGCTGCGCCTAATCGCAACTTTTTGGCTAGCAAGCATCGCGCTTGCCACCACCGTGATACTCACCACCAATAGTAAGATAGTAAGCAGCGCCACACCGCGCTGAGAGTTTGCTTTCATTGTCATAGAGAGCTTATGTCGCTGAGCAAGTGATGCATGTTAAATACTACCTTCTCAATTACTGTGTCCCACACTGCTATTATCTGTATTACTACCGCTATTACTGTTGTTACTATCACTACCATTATTATTGTCGCTGCTATTATCATTACTATCGCTGCTATTAGCAGCCTTTGCGCTACTACGGGGTATTGGTTGTGGCGCTAGGGCCCACTGCCAAGTGATTGGTATCTCTTGATAAGTAAAGTTGACGGCAACCCCTTTGGGTAGCAAAACAACATCGGGGTTAGCACCCGCTGCTTGCCCCAATGCTATATTTGTATTGCTACTATTATTGACGTCATCGCTTGGAAATTTGGTGCTAAGCTCTGGCAAATAGGCTTGCCAACGCCCAGCAGTAACACCTTCTAATAACACACTGTCTAAACTGACGCTATCGCGTCCATCTTCAAGACTGGTATATTGACGACGTATCAGGCGCTCATCTGCAAAAATATATTCAATATGCTGGAGACTAGTGCTGCTTTGATAACGTGGATCAGGATCAGCAAAGCGTACAAAGCTGATATGTTCACCGTCCAAGCTCATAAATGGCTCAGGCGTATTGTCTTGAGCATTATTATTCGTATTGCCATTTATATCGCTACTCGCCGTCCCAGTATTTTGAGTATTAGGCGCTTGATACGGGATTATTTGTGCCATGTCTTGCTGTAATTGTAGATAGGCATACTGTAGTACGGCTAAATTATCCGCATGACGTTGTACGCGCTCGCGGGCGCGGTTGACACCATCAAATACTTGCCAGCCTGCCACTGCCAGCATGGCAAATATCGCCATGGCAACCATTAGCTCAAGGAGCGTGAATCCGCGCTGTAGTTTCATACTCACAAGCCGCCCCCTGCTTGTCCGATACTACTTTCACTACTTAAATCTAAACTGCCTGTATCTTGGTCGGCATTGCTTAGCATGACACTAATATCAGTGACCGACGTGCCTGCCTGTCCGTCTATGATAGGCGCCACTGCGATATTTACTTGTTTTAGTGCAGGTGTGATGGCATCACCGACAGTCATGACTATTTGCCAGTCACGCCCTTGAGCATTAATCGTTTGGGTACGGTTGGCGGTCAACCATGTGTCTTGAATACGCAAATCAGCAGCGGCATTTTGTGCGACAAAATGAGCAAGCGTGCGGGTGCGCAATATATCAACCGATTTCAAATACGCACTGCTAGCACGGCTCGCCGCGACGGCCACTACTGCCAGAATGGCTAAGGCAACCATTACCTCAATCAAGGTAAAACCACTCTCGCGCCCAGACTTAAGTGATATAGATTTGAGAGACGTAGGCTGAGCCTTCGTCGCCGAATATTTGGACAACTTATTCACTATAATCCCTGCCCTATCATCATACTACCATCGGGCATTATCGTAATCACCTCACCCACCAGACGCGAATCGTGAATTACTTCGATGTTGACAGGCGTCGCTTGGCCCGTACCAAACCATAGTACCTGCGGCACGCTTTGATCACTAAACCAAGGCTGTAGCGTTTGCGTCTGTCCTGTACTCGTTGAATTACTAGCATCCAAGCTCTGCACTCTGATACTCACGCCAGCGGGCAGCTCAGGCAAGCTAACCTCTGATTCAACCTCCCAGCTCGGTGTTGGCTGAGTCTCTCCAGTAGAGTCTGACAGACTGCTCAAATCAGCAGACAGCTCCATTGCGTTCTTTGGCTGGTTGTCCCTGTTACCTACTGAAATATCAGCCGTTTGATAGGCAATATAAGGATTCGATAAGGTAACGATTACAGGCGCTACCTGTCCCTGCTTATCTGCCTGCAAACGTAAGCCCATCGGCTGCATACGCTCAACTGATAGCAAACGGACGTAGCTCAGCGAATCAGTGAAGTGTTCATAAAAGGCGCGGTTTTTGCGAGAGTCACTACTGCCGACAGACAGACTCATCATGCCGGCAAATATAGATAGAATCACCACCACTACCACGATTTCAACCAGCGTAAAACCACTTTGCTTATGACTGCTTATTGATGAGGTATGTTGTGAGGGACATGCATTACTTGATAGAGAGAGACAACTACAATCAGACGATGTAGCTAAAATACCAAAGCGATTTGGACAAGGCGATTGACCGACGATGGCTAAAGGGCAATTGGCTGCTGAGCTGGACTGAGTCTTGACAGTGACCGGCATATTGCACCTATAAGCCTGTAATTCAGTTTTGTATATAGGGTGATAACGTTCATTTTTATGAACGCTAAGAAAGATACATTGAAAGATACATTTTGACGTGCTGCCATATCAGGTATGACAACACGTAACACTAAATAATCAATGACATCGAAAATCAGTCGACATTCTAATAATTGGTATTGCGATGCTCTTCTGATTCAGTATCGATCTGCTCGACCAACTCTTGCATATCCTCATCCATCACCTCTTCATCTTCGGCAGGATAATGACTCGGCAATTCTAGCATTTGCTGAACAAAGGCGTAGCGCAAGGTATCACGTCGACCCAAATAACGCTGATAAAAGCTTGAGTTTAGTAGACCCGCACCGCCTTGACCCATCGCCCAAATAGAAGATAAATAATCGCGAGTACTCAGACTACTATGCTCGTCTTTCAGATAAGCACTGATAATATCAATCAAGCGCTTCATACGCTGGCGACGAATATCATACAACTCGCCAAATAAGCGATTCAGACCAGTGACCGATGCTGCCAGACGCTCTTCGATTTGATTCAATAGCATGGCTTTTTGTGGATTAAATAGCTGCTGAAGAATCATGCGGGCAACGCCTGCCGAGGGACAGTCATCAATACGGTTGATATCAAATAGCTGCTCTTCGTAGCGGATAATAATACGCAGATAAAGCTCATCTTTGCTAGAAAAATGCTTATATAGCGTGCCTTTAGCCAAGTCGAGCTGATCTGCCAAACTGTCCAAAGTAATATCACCATCGCCTGACTCAAGTAGCAATTGCTCTGCCATCGCTAAGATATTTTCTTCTCGTGCCTTAAACTGATGCTGACGACTCATAATCTCTCCTAAAACATGACAAGATTAAGCATACAACCATCATTTACGGCAGTACATCGGCAATGAAAGTATGAGACTGTACCAAGACTGCTCGAGGACCACAAAAGGGAATATGCTTATGTTTGCTAAATAGTCATTGATAATCAGGTGGCTATATTTAGTGTGATACATACCTAAGGGGATTGAACCACAAGACTATCAAATAAATGACTGAGTGGTCATAGCATAACCATTTTAATGATACTGTGCCAGTAAATTTTCAAAGTTTTTTGCCGTCAGTGCACCGACTTCCTCGCTACTACATCCATACATGTCTGCGATACAGTTTGCCACGTAGGGAACATATGCAGGCTCGTTTGGTCTACCGCGTTTGGGGACTGGCGCCAAGTATGGACTGTCAGTTTCAATAAGTATTCTGTCTCTCGGCATTTTTTGAGCTGCATCCTTGATGTCTTGCGCGCTCTTAAAGCTCACGATACCTGAGAATGAGATATAAAACCCTAGATCTAGCGCACGCTTCGCCGTCTCCCAATCTTCAGTAAAACAATGAATGATGCCATGCTCCGCACCTTCACTTTTTAGAATATCAATCGTGTCTTCTTTGGCATCACGCATATGGATGACGAGTGGCTTTTTTAGTTGCTGACTGGCATGAATATGACGCGCAAGGCTGGCTTGCTGCGCTTTTTTGTTTTCTGTTGACCAGTAATAATCGAGTCCTGTCTCTCCAATTGCCCACACATGATCCGCTTTGGCCGTTTCTATCAGACGCTCGACTGTCGCTGATTGTAATATACCAATGTCTTCACAAGGATGAATACCGACGCTCATCCCTAGGTTTAAAGTCTCATCATTATAAGTGCTGACAATATCAGCAATCTCATCATATTCAGCAAAATCACACATGATCGCCATCGCGCGAGTGACATTAGCCGTTTTCATGGCGTCAATCGCGCCAGCCAGTTGGCCATCATATTTGGTTAGATCTAAGCGGTTAAGGTGGCAATGTGTATCTGTAAACATAAATAATCTCGTTATTGGAACAATATCAGTAAAAGTTATTGGAATTTAACATTCGTTAGTGTGTTGATTGCTCTAAAGACTTATATTTTCAAGTCGAGAAAATATCGCTATAGTCAAACACAGCAATATTTAGGTGTGGCTATTGTTGATAATCTGGTTTGTAAATACCTCATACTAATGTAGCGGCACCACACGCATCACCTCTTCTATCGTCGTCACCCCTTCACTCACGCGTTTTGCACCAGAGACACGTAAGGGTTGCACCCCTTCGCGGTATGCCTGTTGCTTAAGTACGTCTAAATTGGCATCGGCAGCGACCAATTTTTTTAACTCATTAGAGAGCGGCATAATCTCATAGAGTCCGACTCGTCCTTGATAGCCAGTATGTCGACAGTGCTCGCAGCCTTGCGCGGTATAAATCTGTGTGGGTACTGGCGCGCGCCAAGGCTGAACAAGCTCTTGCCACTGAATGGCTATTTCGCTGTCCGGCGTCACCTCTACTGCTTTTTTGCAGTGCGGACATAGCGTCCGTAACAGGCGCTGTGCCATGACCCCTAATATAGTCGCTGAGGTCAAAAAAGGCTGAATACCCAGATCGTGCAAGCGCGTAATAGAACTTGGTGCGTCATTGGTATGCAAGGTCGAGAGCACCAAATGCCCCGTCAGTGAGGCTTGTACTGCCATATTTGCTGTTTCTGCATCCCGTATCTCCCCAACCATAATGATGTCAGGATCCTGACGCATCAGGGAGCGAATACCATCCGCAAAGTACAAATCGACACCTGGATTGACCTGCATTTGGTTAAAGGCAGGCTCGATCATCTCAATGGGGTCTTCAATCGTACAAACATTCACCTGCTCAGTGGCTAGCTGCTTGAGCGTGCTATAAAGGGTGGTGGTTTTACCTGATCCGGTTGGGCCCGTGACCAAAATAATGCCGTTGGGATTTGCGGTCAGCTCATGCCACGTCTCAAGCTGCTTACCCGACAGACCAAGCTGCGCGAACGAGCGTACGAGCACTTCAGGGTCAAAGACTCGCATGACCAGCTTTTCACCAAAGGCAGTGGGCATGGTAGAGAGACGTAGCTCAGTCTCTAGCCCTTTCGGCGTACGCGTTTTTAGTCGACCATCTTGCGGCTTACGTTTTTCTGCAACGTTCAGACGCCCTAAGATTTTGATACGTGCCGTCACTGCCACGATAATCGCGAGTGGCATCTCGTACACAGTATGCAGCACGCCATCAATACGAAAACGCACTTTTCCTGTCTCACGGCGCGGCTCCAAATGGATATCACTGGCACGCTGCTCAAAAGCATATTGTAAGAGCCAATCAACGACTCTGACGATATGCTGGTCATTGGCATCAGGGTTGGTGTTGTCACCCAATTGCAGCAATGCTTCGACATTAGTAACATCAGCCGCAGCACGTTTGTGAACACTATTTGCCCCTGCTATTGCTTGCGTGACTTGATAGAACTCTTGGCGGTAGCGATTGATTTGCTCAGGATTGATATAGACCGTGCGATAGCTTTTTGACTTGATTAGCTTTTCGATATTTGAGTGCCAATCGGTATAAAAAGGTTGATCTGTCCCGATGACCACTTCATCTAAAGTGACCTCAATGGGCAAAATATACTGTGAGCGTGCATATTCAAAAGACATCAGCTGCGTCACTGCCGGGACGTCAACTTTTAATGGATCAATACGAACGAGTGGCATGTCTGCTTTGGCCGCTAGCCACTGATTTAGCCATGCCAGCGTCAACTTATTATCAGAGTTACCATCTAGGGCATGGCCATTGGGCAAGCCAAACTCACTAATCGTCAGCAATGGATGCTGCGCTTTGTTTCGGCGGCTGGTGATTACCAAATTATAGCCACGTTGATCGATGACTTTATCTGCCAATAATTCATCTAGGCACCAGCGTAAATCAATCACTATCGAATAATTCTGAGCAGCCATATTTTTCTTCTTTTATTGTTTGGGGTACGTTGACAAACATGCTATCGATTCATATCACTTATATTGCCACTACCGCTGTTATTTGCAACTGTCCTGAGTCTATCAGCCAAAAGCTCACATCAACAGACTTATAGCGCATGATAAATGAGGTTTTTTTCTCTCTGCGGCGGTATGCAGGCCTTGGATCTTGCGCAATTAGCGCTTTGATAGCATCGATATCAGAGATTAGCAATTGACTTTGTATGTGCTCGACCATCGAAGCAACTGTAGCACTTTTCGGCACACTCTTTATAGAGCTATGGCTTGCATCATTATTACTGACTTCAGCAGGCTCTGCTACGCTTGCTAGCAGCATAAATTGTTCGTAAGCCGCCTCTGTTATGACCACATCTAGCAATGTTGGCGCAATCGGTGCAAATCCACTTTTTGCATCTAGAAGCACGTCGCTATAAGCTACGTACGGCTTTATATCGATAATTGGCGTGCCATCTATCATATCAGCACCCTTGATGATAAGTAGTACGCGACCTTGTACTATCTCAATACGCTCAAGTTTGACAACGGACAGTCCCAGTTCTGATGGACGATACATACTGCGACTGGCAAATACGCCTATCTTTTGGTTGCCACCCAGTCTTGGTGGCCGCACTTGCGCTCGAAAGCCATTATTGGCTTGTTGATTGTCTTTATCTCGATAATTATGATGAAACTGCCAACTGATCCATATATGGCTAAAGTCTTCTAAACCCTCAAACGCGGCTGGCGTATCGTAGGGCGCTAGCATTTCAATGGCACTGATCAGCGCGACCAAATTCGGCTGACGCGGCGCCCCAAATTTTTGTGAAAGCGGCGCACGATGGTAGCCAATGATTGGGGCGTGGTGAGAGTTATCTAAAGACATATTGTCATCAGACATAGCGCGGCTCCAGTAATAAAAAACGGTTCTTTTTAGACAATTTGGCCAAATGATACAAAATTACTCACTAACGATATTCCATTTTATCATGCTGGTGGGTAGCAGCTAGACGGATTTTTACTTTAAAGTTTGATATCATGTGCAAGAAATTTTTTGATGAGAGTCTTTTACATTTGGCTTATCTGTAACTCCTCTTATCAATACTGATGATTTAACATGCAAGAAAAATAGTCTACAGCCCTATCGGCTGATAGATAAACCTGATTATTGAATTTTACGGTAGGTACGTTTTAACATTCAGCTTTTTCGATAACTATTAGAATACTGATAGGTTTTTATATTTTTTAATCTATCATTGAAAATTTTGATTTAATACGTATTTAAGCCTAACGACAGCGATAACCACTTATTAATTAACGAGGACTTTATGTCAAAACTTCGCACCGAAACGGTCACAGAGGTTCATCATTGGAATGACTCTCTATTTAGCATTAAAACCACTCGTGACGATGGCCTACGCTTTCGTAATGGCGAATTTGCGATGATTGGTCTTGTTGTCGATGGTAGACCACTGCTACGTGCTTACTCGATTGCTAGTCCTAACTACGAAGAGCATTTAGAGTTTTTCTCCATCAAAGTTCAAGACGGCCCTTTAACCTCACGTTTGCAGCACATCAAAGTCGGCGATGAGCTATTGGTCAGCAAAAAACCAACAGGTACGTTGGTATTAGATGATTTATTACCTGGCAAACATTTATACATGCTCTCAACAGGTACCGGACTTGCCCCTTTCTTGGCATTGGCACGTGACCCTGAAGTATATGATCGTTTTGACAAAGTTATTTTGGTTCATGGTGTCCGCCACGTTGATGATTTGGCTTATCGCGATATGTTCGAAAATGAGCTACCGAATGATGAAATCTTTGGTGAATGGTTCCGCGAAAAGTTCATCTACTACCCGACTGTCACTCGTGAAGAGTTTAGAAACCAAGGCCGAGTCACAGACTTGATGAAGTCTGGCAAATTATTCGAAGACATCGGTTTGCCTCCAATGAATAAAGACGACGACCGCGTCATGTTATGTGGCAGCATGCCATTCAACGCCGAAGTGTCAGCCATTCTAGATGATTTTGGTCTGACTGTATCACCGCGCATGGGTGTGCAAGCAGATTACGCAGTTGAACGTGCCTTTGTAGGATAAAAATGTTGAATTGATCGAAAATTATTTTAAATAAGTCTTGACGACCAAAAATAGGCTGCTATAATACGCAGCCTATACAGAGTTAACCCTGTAGCCCAATTCGATAATATTTATTTAATAGACATTATCTTCTAACATGCCAGTGTGATGGAATTGGTAGACATGACGGATTCAAAATCCGTTGCCTTTAAAAGCGTGTCGGTTCGAGTCCGACCACTGGTACCATATAGCAGTACAATCTAACCTCCCTTTTCGGAGGTTTTTTTGTGTCTGTTACTTTTATATCTGTGAATTCTTTGTTTACATCGCTACTTCAGATTCTCTAACAACACTTATCTTAATCGGTACGGCATAGCTCCATGGCATGCCAGCACTGCAATAAAAAGACCCATTACGAAACGACACAATATACGCGGTAAAGTCATTACCACAATGATCCATCATAGCTTGCTCGTCGCTGTCATCGCAAACTGCACACCATACTCGTTTTTCGCCGCGTGCTAGCATTGCCCGTGTTAAATCACTCCCTTTCAATTCGTTATTCATTTTCTGCTCCTTGGTCGTTCTGAACTCTCTAGCAACGATATTTTTTTAAAGAGCTAATCTACCAGTACTCAATGCACAAGTTTGGTATGAGCGCTACAAACAACGTCTTTTTACAGTACTAAAAATATATGAGGCGTTAACTACTCTTGTTACCGTACCTATTACTGTGAATACTTATAGTTTAAAACTTTAATCTGCCAACTATAATAGATGTCCATCAAATTTATGATGAATGGCAGCTCTATTAAGATAGACGGTTTATTAAAATAAAATAACTTACCAAACCTCTTAATAAAAGATGCTGATAGAAAACAACTGTTCGCTAACATTAGCATAAGGTTTATAAAGTTGTCTTGTTTGCTGTACATAACATTACAATATATTTAATTACCAATATATATCAATAGTTAAATATTATTGCGGTTTAGTCAAAAATTTACGGAAAAGCTACTTTGGTCTCTAACAATTGATAATAGAAAAAGCCATTAATTCAGGTAAAATATTGAATATGACAGACTCTATTCAATTGAACTCCCGTAAAATTATTCATATCGATATGGATGCTTTTTATGCCAGTGTGGAGCAGCGTGACTTTCCTGAACTACGTGGTAAGCCATTGGTGGTTGGTGGCGATCCTAATGGTCGAGGTGTGGTTGCCGCTGCCAGTTATGAGGTGCGTCAATTCGGTGTACGCTCTGCAATGTCATGCTATGAAGCTCGCAAACTTTGCCCAGAAGTGATATTTGTAAGACCGCGTTTCGAGGTTTATCGAGCGGTCAGTAGTGATATTCGCCGCATTATGCATAGTTTAACGCCCCATGTGGAGCCGCTATCATTAGATGAAGCGTATCTTGATGTCACAGGGTTATCTGTACACAAAGGCTCAGCGACATTGATGGCCAATTGGTTACGTGCGCAGATATTGGAATATACAGGATTGACTGCGTCTGCTGGCGTGTCATTTAATAAAATGCTCGCCAAGATTGCCTCTGACATCAATAAGCCTAACGGTACAGCCATCATCACGCCAAAAGAGGCAGATCACTTTATTAGCACGCTACCCATTGAGCGGTTTCATGGCATAGGCAAAGCAACGGCAAAGCGCTTACATGCGATGGGTGTAAGTAATGGCGCTGATCTTCGGCGTACACCAGCTGCCGTATTGGTACAAGAATTTGGTAAACGTGGTCAGTTTTATCATGATATTGCTCATGGCCGCGATGCGCGCCCTGTAAAGTCTGAACGCACGCACAAGTCTGTTGGTTCAGAGACCACATTCAAAAATAATCTAAATGATGATGACGCGCTACTCACCCAAATATATGAGCAAAACGCCGATGCCTTTAATCAAATGCACCAAAAGCAGTTAGTCGCTCATACCATTACTCTAAAAATCAAATATTCAGACTTTACTCAAATCACTCGCTCACACACGCTTTCTACGACGTTTGATAGCGCTGAGTCTGCACATTATTGGCTAGACAAGCTATTCTTGGATATTCCACGCCAGCTGCCTATTCGGCTAGTTGGTGTGACTTTTTCTTCGTTAGCACCTGCCGCTCAGTTACTGCCTCAACTAAATCTATTCGAGTAAATTAGTCTACAACTGATAAAAACTTCTTTGTAAGTTGACATAGCCTATAATATTTACTTAGGCTATTTATAGGTTTGAAGCATATCTTATACATGATTACTGCTGAGCAAAGTATCCTCTCACAAAGGTATTTCTGCTACAATTGTGCCAAAATCCCTATCCATTTAAAGACTGATTATGACCGACTCTCACATTGACTCTACTGATACTGACGCGCCAACTGATACCGACAAAAAAAACGACGTCTTAGATTATCTGAGCGTTGAAGATTATGACTATGAGCTGCCAGACAGTCTGATTGCACGCTACCCATTAGCGCAGCGCTCTGCTTCAAAACTTCTATACTTGCCAGCTCGTACTCAAATAAATGACACTCGTGTAGAAGATCGTTTGTTTTCTGAGTTGCCTCACTTATTAGAGGCTGGAGATCTGATTGTCTTTAATGATACCAAGGTGATGAAAGCACGCTTATTTGGTCAAAAGGATACTGGCGGTAAGCTTGAAGTACTGATTGAACGCCTAGTCGATATCTCGGACTTGGATGAAGTGCCACTGCATCTAAAAGACACCAATGATGAAGCAGTTAATCAAGAGCATATTGCCCTTTGCCATGTAAAAGCCAGCAAAGCGCTCAAGCTTGGTCAACGCTTACAACTTGCCGATGGTCATATGAGCGCTACGATGATTGGTCGCCAAGACAACTTATTCATTTTGGCGTTTGATGCGCCGATATTGCCGCATCTAGAGCTTTATGGTGAACTGCCTATCCCGCCCTACTTTGAGCGCCATGCTGATGACACTGACAACACTCGTTATCAAACCGTTTTTCATGATCCTGCCAAGCTCGCCAGCGTGGCTGCACCAACGGCAAGCTTACACTTCGATGAATCCGTACTGAGCAAGCTTGACGAGAAAGGTATCAATACCGCTTTTGTCACATTGCACGTTGGGGCGGGTACTTTTGCTCCCGTCAAAACAGATAACCTACTCAATCACACCATGCATAGTGAATACGCGCATTTGCCGCAGACCACGGCAAACCTCATCAATCAAACGCACGCGAATGGTAAAAAGGTTATTGCGATTGGTACCACAGTGACGCGTGTTCTCGAAACGGCTTATCAAAAAACTGCCATTGACGGTCAGGCACTCTCTAGTTGGTCAGGCGATACAGATATATTTATTTACCCTGGGTTCAAATTCGGCGTTATCGATCGGTTATTGACCAATTTCCACTTACCTAAATCGACACTACTAATGCTAGTATCAGCATTCGCAGGTAAGGCATCTATTGAACACGCCTATCAACATGCTATCGAAAAACAGTATCGATTCTTTAGTTATGGCGATGCCATGCTACTAGATAAAAAAGCTCAGTGAACACTACAAAGACACTTTGTGCATTGGACACAACAGTTGTGAAATAAACTGGTAAACTAAACGGTATTTTGTTATAACAGCAAAGACAACTTATTTATACTAAAGGGCTGCTCATGTCTTGTCATCTATCTCGTCGCTTGACTACTGTACATCGCGCGGTATCGATGGCACTATTTTGTTCTGTAGGGTCCGCCGTGTTAGTGCCGAGCGTACAAGCAGCAACCATTGGTAAGACGGTGGTCACTTCGGCCCAGCATGAGCCTTTAGTAGCGAGCATCGTCGTCAGTAACATTCAATCAGCTGACTTTTCTGCCAGTTTGGCAAACTCGACCATTTACCAGCAAATGGGGTTGACCTCGACTGACTCTATGAGGGTACGCTTTCAGCCTACTTCGGCGACCAGCGGTCAAGTTTTTATTACCACATCACAGCCTGTGTCTAAGCCTTTTGCTGATGTCGTTTTAGCGATTAATGATAATGGTCGGCAAAATATGGTACCAAAAACGCTACTGATGCCATTAAAAGATAGTGTACCTATCAATACTGGTAAGAATATCGCCACAGGTGCCAAGAAGCCAAATTTGCCTAGCGTTTCTGTAAGTAATGCCATGCCTTTGACGGTCAGAAAAGGCGCGCCGCCGCCACTGATGTCGGCCCCTGCTATATCCTCGCCCAAGTTATCAAAACCAAGCAAATCAGCGACTGAATTGTTGGCTTCTACATCACCAGCACCTAATATTCAGGCGCCAACAGTGACGGCTACCTCACAGGTCAACAGTCTTACTTATACACCTAGCCGTCTCAATAATGGTCGCTTAAACAGCAATGCTGACATAAAAAATAATACCGGTCATTCAACTGCTATCGGTAACAGCCAAAGCTCGGTGAACACTTCGGATAACAGTGCATTAAGTGTAGCAAGTAGTAGCGGTACCATGACAACTGATGATAAAGGCGGTACTGAGGCGCGCGCTCATAACAACGTAGTTGCGGCAGATAAGCCAAGTACTGACAAGCAGCTTGATATCCTAAACATACAAGTGACGCGCCAAATACAACCAAGCAGTAAAGCAGACTCTGACCTCATGGCAAGCTCACCTGTCAAAGCAACAACCACTAAAGCGAGAGATAACTCAAAAAGTGCAATCGACTCAGACAATCGTGTTATCGCCGCAGCTCAAGACAGCAATATACCTGCTAATATAGCATCACCTGTACCATCCAAAACTATGAATAATCCAAGTACAGCTAGCAATAAAGTAACGAGGAATGCAACAACTCAGTATCAGGTGCAACGCAATGATAGTTTGTGGATGATCGCGCAGCAGATCGCACGTGAAAACAACCTAGACACGTCGACTGTAATGAAACAAATTCAGTCACAGAACCCTGATGCTTTTATTAATCAAGATGCTGACCAACTAAAAGCAGATGCTAAGCTTCGCTTACCTAGCTACGATGTTATACCGTCACAGCAAAGCTTAGAAGCAGCCATTAGTGCTCAAAGACAATATAGCCGCCGAGCGAATACACCTGTGCCAAAAAAGCCAGCGCAAAAGACGTCTAAAAAACCAGCTGATGTCTCTCAAGCCGCAAGTGTCTCTACAAAACCAACCACTAAGACCCAGACACTACCGCAAGCACAGTTTTCTGTCCTTGCCCCTGGTCATGATGGTAATGCAGATGGCACTCAGGCGAAATCAGCGGCAGATAAAGGCAATGGTCTAAGCACCGATATATTAGCAGCGCTAAAAGCATCAAGACAAGAGACTGCCTCACAAGCTCAGCGCTTGTCAAAAACCAGCAGCGCGCTGGACAACTATACGAAAAAGCTTCAATTACAAAATCAAAAACTGGCTGAGCTACAAGCTCGTCTCAAAAAACTACGCAATCAATAATTGCCTAACGGATCAACGCACGATGCTGTGATCTTAGGAGTAGGAATAACTATGGACAATATGCTATATATCATCGCTGGATTGGTGCTTATCCTGTTAGTCGCTGTTTTTTTATTGCGCAAAAATAAAGCACAAAACCAAAGTGTACAACCACCTGCAAGCTCAGTAAAAAATACCGCTGCACCAGCATCAAAAACGGATTATGGCACTGCTGCCCAAACCAATCAAAATGATAGCAATAAGTTCGATCATATTACGATTGCCCAGCGTTTCATGGATCAACAGCGCTACGACAAAGCCATTGAAACGATCAATCGTGGACTAAACGAAAAGCCTAATGACAGTCAGTTATCTATTAAGCTATTGAGCATATACGCTACGCTAGATCAGCCAGAAAACTTTCATGATGTCTATAACCGCATTAAAATGCATAACGATGCCAAAACCATTACGCTTGCTGATGAATTAAAAGATTTATACATTGGAGAGCAAAGCCCAGTAGCCGCACCAGAAGTGGTAACAGACGAGGCAACAACAGAAAACAATCAAGATGGTTTTGATAGTCTAGATTTCGATTTATCTACTACTAATCAAGCCGATGATACCGCTAACATATCTGATCGTCCTGTTATTGAAGATAATAACGATTTAGTAATAGACAAACCTATCGATAGCCCAGTGTTTTCAGGTGAGCCTACTGAAAACGTAGACGATAGCTTTGATCTGACGCTCAGTGACTTAGAAGATGATTTCAATGAGTCAAATGCTACTGATGAGACTCCTGTTACATCATTGGCCACGGATGATGATAGCCTTTATATTTCTACAAGCGACCATACTAATACCATCGAAAATAACGAGGCCAAGAATGATGAGGTCATAGAAGACAACGACCTTAGTGACTTTGAGTTCGATTTTGAATCACCTGCAGAAAACACTTTAATTGAAAATTCTGACGTATCAGATGTTCAAGACAGTGAAAGCGAAGCATTAGTATTAGAAGACGACTTCATCTTAGATTTTGATGATTTAGCAGCCGATGCAGATAAAGATGCTTCTGTTAATAAAAATGAAGAAGAAGCTTCTAGCAATGCTGTCCAAAACATTGAAGATGACTTTACTTTATCTTTAGACGATCTGGACGAATCAGACGATATTGATGCCGTTAACACTTTCGCGATTAATGAGCCATCTACTACTGACGTAAGTAACGATATTGATGGCTTTGTTTTGGAAGATATTGACTTTGAAAACGCTGATAATGACAGTAGTACTCTCGAAGATGATAGCGTTGCAAACTTAAGTTTTGAAGAACAACTGATCAACGATGACACCGACATTGATGCTTTTGAAGCATCAGATACTACGCCAGTTACGTCGTTAAGATTTGATGATGACACGCCTATAGCTGATGACTTCGATATCATAGAAACTGACTCTTTATTAGATTCTTCCGTAGCGACTCCCCCAGCCTCTACCGTTGCACCAGCAGAACCTGAAACAGATATCAGTCATGAAGCGGTTGAATCAGCAGAAGATTTTTCATCGCGCTTTGCCGCAGATTTTGACTTTGTAAAATCATTAGATAGCAATCAAGTGACGCTAGATTTAGCCAATCAGTATTTACAATTAGGCGAATATGACAGTGCCAAACGTTTGCTTAATGAAGTGATCGCTCAGGGTAATAGTGAGCAGAAACAACAAGCACAACTATTACTTGAGCGCACAGCATAATCAGTCGTTTAGATGCCTATCAGCAAGTATCTCTTATTATCGGAGGCTTGCTGATTTTTTGCATTTAATTCTGATACTATCTATTACTGACCTCTCAACCTGTCACTAATAAACGCTCTGGCGCTTCTTTTTTCATAATTGTTTACTGTGTTGATACTATGCCATCTTCTTTTATGACCAAAACTATGTCTGACCCCATTCAATTAATCTATGCTGGTGGTACCTTTGGTAGCTATGGCAAACCTCTAGCGCCGCTATCGGCAGATATCTTTTTACCTACGCTACAAAAACTATTGGCTGAGCAAGGCAATACGACTGGTTCACCAGAAATTTCATGGCTAGACAACACGCTGATCAAAGACAGTAGCCAGCTTACGCCAGTTGATTTTGTACATTTTTATCAGCTATTACTGAATGCTTATAATCAAGGTAATAAACGCTTTGTCCTGATTAGTGGCACTGACACGTTGAGTTATTTAGGTGCATTTTTAGCAGAAGCGTTTGCCGGTAGCGATATTTGTATTGTGGTCACTGGAAGTATGCGGCCGTTATTAGATAGTGAAGTGATTCACTCCTACGATATCGATGCTCATAGCGACGCTTGGGGCAACCTTAACGACTCATTGAAGCTAGCTGCGGCTGGTGAATCAGGTGTCAAGATCAGCTTTGGCGGTGAATCGTGGCCTGCACAAACGGTGCAAAAAATTCACAGTCATGACCTTATGGCATTTACTGGTCACTCTCGAGCAGCGTATCCAGCCAACAGTTATATAAAAAATCTCTCAGATACCCGTAGGCAGCATTGGCTTGATGATCAGCAAGACTTACTACCCAATATCAAAGCAAGTGCTGATCAGGCCAAAATCCATGCTTTATACTGCTTACCTAATGATGTTCAGGTGCTCAATGATCAACTACAAGCGTTATTATCACAGCCGTCTTGTGGCATTATCCTATTAGGATTTGGCGCGGGGAATATTCCCTATTCGACTGCACTAGCAAAGACGCTTGATTTGGTTCACGAGCATGGACACATGGTGATATCTGCCAGTCAATGTCCGTTTGGCGGTGTGAGCGACAGCTACGCGGCAGGCAGTTGGCAATATGACTACCACGTTATTGCTGGTGGACGCTTAACCATCCCTGCTATTTATGCACGGTTGTTATGGTTGCTACTGCGCTATGACAGTCCAGCAAGGCGCCGACAGCGCTGGTTGAATAATGTCAGTCAGCCTGGCACAAGCATCAAAAAGCGATAAATGCTCCTTAATTAATTCCGACTTTATAAGCTTAGAAACCAAAATGTCTAAGATTGAAACTATCGAACCTGAACGTTCACCAACCTATACTTTGGCGATTGCGATTGAGTTTTTGGGTACGCACTATCATGGTTGGCAGCGGCAACGAGAAGTGCTGGGTGTACAAGAAGCACTAGAAACCGCTATCGGCAAGGTCGCCAATGAATCCGTCGAAGTCATCGCCGCTGGACGTACTGATGCCAGTGTCCATGCCAGCAATATGATTGCTCATTTTACCACGCATGCGTATCGCCCTACTCATAACTGGTTACGCGGTGTCAATAGCCTACTGCCTGACGATATTGCTTTGCGCTGGATTCAACCGATGCCAGCTGACTTCCATGCGCGTTTTGGTGCGATTGCTCGTCGTTATCGTTATATCACCCTTAATCAAGCGCAGCGCCCTGCGATACTCAATCATCAGGTTACCCATATCTATGAGCCTTTAGACCTAGCAGCGATGCAAAAGGCAGCTGCCGATATCGTTGGTACTCACAATTTTAGCAGCTACCGTGCGGCAGCCTGTCAATCCAATCAGCCAGTACGTACCGTCAGTCATGCCGACCTTTTCGCTCATGGTCAGTTTATAGTGTTCGATATACAGGCAGATGGATTTTTGCATCACATGGTTCGTAACTTGATGGGTACGCTATACGCGATTGGCAGACATGAGTTAGAGCCAGCAGACTTTTTAAACATTTTGAGCAAAGAGGATCGAACAATTGCGCCGCCTACGGCCTCAGGGGATGGCTTGTATTTCATCAATGCCTATTATCCTGAGCATTTCCAGCGACTATTGCCGCAGGCACCCCTCACACCGATTTGGTTAAACTTACCTGACTAAATTAGCATACATATCACTTACATGCTGTCAAGTCAAAACCAGGTTCTGTATTGCTTTAATCCGCTAACTTACGTATAATATGGGCTTATTTTTAATTGATTGATACAAATTATGGCAAAAGACGATATTATCGAATTTGAAGGCGAAGTCATTGATACCCTTCCTAACACTTTGTTCAAGGTTCGTTTAGAAAACGGACACGAAATCATTGCACACATCTCAGGTAAGATGCGTAAGCACTATATTCGTATCTTGACAGGTGATAAAGTTAAGGTTGAAATGACCCCTTATGACCTATCTAAAGGTCGTATTACTTACCGTGGTAAAAACTAAATACTCGCCAACTCATATGGTTATAAAAGTATTTATAAAAATACAGCCAATAACCAAATAGCTACTTTATCGCTGATAGCTGATATAGACGCTTGAGTGGTTTGACTGATAATAATAATGAAAACGCTAACCTGCTCATTATTGCCTATCACTGTTTTAGCTATTTCGTGTTTGCTGTTTGTTTTACCATAAAAAATACCGCTAAATTTCAGCGGTATTTTTTTGTCTGCGTTTTATGAAATAATTAAACGATGAGTTATTTGAACTCGACAGTGGCATCGTTCTTGATAACACCTAATAGGCTCAGTGCATCCCAGTTAGTGAGGCGAACACAACCTGCTGATGCCTGACGACTGATACGTTCAGGATCGGGTGATCCATGAATGCCATACGATGGTTTGCTAAGGCCAATCCATACCACACCAACGGGATTGTTAGGGCCTGGCGGGATAATAGATTTTTTGCCATTATCGCTAGTATAGGTGTAATTTGGCTCGTGAATTTTGACTTTGACTTTATGCGTACCCGTTGGTGAAGGTGTTGCTGTGCTACCTACTGTGGTTGGATAGCTGGCAACCAGATTGTCACTGTCATCGTATGCATATAGGGTTTGCGTGTCTTTATCAGCGACCACTCGGCTCACTGGTGTTGTATTAGGGTTACCTGGGTTATAGACAATGATGGTTTCGCCACTTTTAAAGCTGGCATTGGGGTTAAGCGATTTGAGATAATCACGACTGATATGAAATTTTTCGCCCAAGGCTTCAAGGACGCTTTCATAATACATACCATCTAGCTTGGCCTTGGCTTCAGCACTAGCAGGAATTTGGGTAGTTTTGACATTCACATCAGCATCTGTCAGCTGATAACTGACCAATACAGGCTGTGAAGTAAGCGTAGAATTCTTAGTTAATGCTTGCCACGTCTCTTCATTGACCGCTTCAGTTACTGGTAATCCTTGAGCCTTTTGAAAAGCTTGCATGGCTTTACGCGTGTTTTTGCCCCAATAGCCATCCACTGCACCCACACCACTATGATTCCAGTTCAGTAGCGCTTGTAATTTGGTAGCAACATTACGATCAATTTTGGTATCAGCTTTCCATGTTGCTTCATTTACCTTTTTAGCAGTTTCTGATAGATTTTCTGTACTGTATTCAATTTTGGTTAGTAATTCATTTAGCGAATTTGCGGCTTTGCTATTACCCTCTATTTGCTGACTAACACCGTTGGTTACTGGACTAATATCGTTACTATCAGTCATCGTGCTGTCCATCGTATCAGCATCGATACTGTTGCTATTAGTTTGGTTACTAGTAGATTGGTTGCTACTAGTACTCATCTTTGCTTCGGTTCCTGCATGGTTATTATTATCTGTTGTAGTACCTGTCATACCACTATTAGGCGACTTGCTGTCATTAGCCGTTTGTGCGCTATTATTAGCATTGCTACTACAACCTATTAATAATGCGGACGTTGTACCCATCGCTATAACAAGGCTGCTAACCTTAAGTAATTGAGACATAAAAAAACTCCCTAAATAGTTACCATATATCAAAAAATATCGAAAAATTTATTATAAAAATATATTGCCATAGTCTTGCCACTATTCCCTAACAGCTTTATGTTAATAACCGACTCTTCCTACTGTGCATTTGTTAAGAGAGTGAACAAACACACTGATCCGTTTACAATAAGGCATGACTCAATATCATATAACAGAAAAAACCCATAAATTGCTCAGCAACTTATGGGTATAAAATGAACGAGATTAAACTGTAAAAACTACCTTAAAATGGTCTACATTAGATTAGCTGACTTATACCAGTTTAGCCAATACCGCTTGCCCCATCTCTTGACAGCCCACTTGCTTGAGTCCAGCTTCACTGCTGTCTAAAATATCAAGCGTACGCAGACCATCATCAAGCACATCACTGACTGCTTGCTCGATCGCTTGTGCGGCTTCCTCTTGCTTAAAGGTATAACGCAGCATCATAGCGACAGACAAAATAGTGGCCAATGGATTGGCTTTATCTTGCCCAGCGATATCAGGCGCAGAACCATGACATGGCTCATACATACCTTTGCCATCCTCATCCAAGCTCGCTGATGGCAGCATACCAATAGAACCGGTCAACATTGCCGCTTCATCAGATAAGATA
Organism: Psychrobacter pacificensis; assembly: GCF_018336615.1. Classification (NCBI taxonomy): domain Bacteria; kingdom Pseudomonadati; phylum Pseudomonadota; class Gammaproteobacteria; order Moraxellales; family Moraxellaceae; genus Psychrobacter; species Psychrobacter pacificensis. The sequence continues at coordinate 1,982,143 of NZ_CP048752.1, forward strand.
TCACCAAACATATTGCCTGTTACCATGACATCAAACTGCTTAGGATCTTTGATCAACTGCATACAAGCATTGTCAGCATACATATGGGATAACGCCACATCGCTATACTCTGCTTGCTGCATCTGAATCATTGTTTGTTTCCACAGCTCAGTCACTTCTAAGACGTTGGCTTTGTCTACTGAACATACCTTGGCAGCTGTACCTGCGGCTTGGGCACGGGTTTTTGCTAACTCAAAAGCAACTTTACCGATACGCTGAATCTCACTGGTGCTATACACCATCGTGTTATAGCCTTGCTGCTCACCATTTTCTAGTGTGCGAATACCACGTGGCTCGCCAAAATAAATGCCACCCGTCAGTTCGCGAACAATCAGCAAATCTAAACCAGATATAATTTCAGGCTTGATACTTGACGCATTGGCTAGCTGCGGATAAAGCTTTGCCACACGTAAATTGGCAAACAAACCCAGCTCACCACGGATTTTAAGCAGACCGCGCTCAGGGCGCTTACTACGTTCAATCGTATCCCATTTAGGGCCGCCGACAGCGCCTAATAATACAGCATCTGCTGCACGTGCACGCGCTAATGTTTCATCAGGTAAAGGCTCACCTGTGGCATCAATAGCCACACCACCAATCAATCCAGACTCTAATGTCAAATCAAGTGAAAACTTCTCATTGACGGCTTTGAGCACGTCGATGGCTTGAGTCATGATTTCAGGGCCAATACCATCGCCCGCTAATGTTAAAATCGTTGCCATACTAATCCTTTTGGATATATTTTTATCAATTAATTTTTATTACGCTGTGGTCGTTTTAGGTTTAGATGCTGACGTCACTGCTTTGACCATGCCTGTCTCTACAAACTCACCTTGGTGCTCAGACTCTAACTGTTTACAGAATCGGCGCTGCACCTTATTACCTTGTAATAGATCAATACATAAAGGCTCAGGCGACGCTGTATCCAACAAACTGCCAGATTTTTCACTACTTTTCTTTTGATAAGCACGTAACTTGTAAGTACCTGCGTCCGCAAAATCATGAATCATCGCAAAACGCTCAACGTATCCCATGTTATTCTCTGGATAAAAATTGACATGGACTTCACGTTTTGCAGGCATCACCCGTGCATAATAGTTGGTCAACCCTGGCATACCAGATGCGGCTAATGGCAATATCTTTATAGAGTTTTTACTCATGAGCGGTGTCATCTCTATGCTCATTTGGGGCGTTGCAGTACCTTTATAACTTGGTAAAGCCTCTACAATCTGAGGATTAACTGGCTCATGATTATCAGGAGAAATAACCAGTGTCTTATCTATTTGCACGATTTCACAGTGGTAAGTACCCACGCACGCGATATTTACTTCGCCAGCAACGGGTTGGATCTTACCTACCCACGCTTTCGCACTTTCTGCCTCATCTATTTTTTGATAGCCCGTCAATAGCTGGCAGCCTGACAAAAATAAGCTTGCAGCAACAATCGTACTTGTCGATAGAGCATAACGTTTTTTATTCATAATGGCGGCTACTGTTTATCAGAAAGATAATTTATAAGGAAGATAATAAAATGTGTCAAAAACTACCCTTCATTTTAGCCAGTTCACCGCCATAACTCAACGATGCGTTGCGACTGGCCAGCAGTTTTGTGAGCAAGGCATCATAAAATCCTTACCTAAGCGCGTACGTCGTTAAAGATCCACGGCGTTTTTTGCATCATTTTATGCTCGTAGTCTTTGATAGCATCGCTTTGCTGCAAGGTTAAACCGATATCATCTAGCCCATTTAACAAGCAATGTTTGCGAAAAGCATCCACTTCAAAGGCATACTCTTCGCCTGTTGGCGTGATGACTACCTGACGCTCAAGATCTGCCGTCAGCTCATAGCCTTCATTAGCAACAGTCGCCTTCATTAAAGTATCCACAATTGCTTCATCTAGTACAATCGGTAACATGCCATTTTTAAAGCAGTTATTGTAAAAGATATCAGCAAAGCTTGGTGCGATAACCGTACGAAAGCCATACTCAGAAAGTGCCCAAGGTGCATGCTCACGACTAGAGCCACAGCCAAAGTTTCTGCGTGCTAGCAATATAGTAGCGCCTTGATAACGGGGTTTATTCAATACAAAGTCTGGATTGATAACACGTGTGCTGGGGTCTTGGCCTGGATATCCTTCATCAAGATAGCGCCAATCATCAAATAAATTCACGCCAAAGCCTGTACGTTTAATAGACTTCAAAAACTGTTTTGCGATAATTTGATCGGTATCGACGTTTGCGCGATCAAGTGGGCAAACGATACCGGTTTGGGTGTTATAAGCTTGCATAAAATTTCCTATCAATTATATTTTTGCTGGTTGACGATCTTGATAAGCATATTAAACAGTAAATAAATTTTTACCGTTTTGACATCATGCTCATATATTTATCGTTGATATAAGCATGATGTCAGCTACTTATTATCAGTCTTAAAACGTACGAACGTCTACAAAATGACCTGCCAACGCTGCTGCAGCTGCCATTGCTGGACTGACCAAATGCGTACGACCACCATTACCCTGACGACCTTCGAAATTACGATTAGACGTCGATGCACAATGCTCTTGCGGCTCAAGTTTGTCTGCATTCATGGCAAGACACATTGAACAACCCGGCTCGCGCCATTCAAAACCAGCTTCGGTAAACAAAGCATCTAAACCTTCAGCCTCTGCTTGTAGTTTTACTTGTCCAGAACCTGCAACAACGATGGCTTCTTTGATATTATCAGCCACTTTGCGTCCTTTGATCACTGCTGCAGCGTCCCGCAAATCTTCGATACGCGAATTGGTACATGAGCCAATAAATATACGATCAAGCTGAATGTCCGTGATTTTCTGACCAGCTTCTAGACCCATATAGGTATATGCGCGTAACCAACCCTCTTTTTGGGCTTCATCAATGGCTTGGTCAGGTGTTGGTACCGATTGGGTGATATCAACGACCATCTCAGGCGAGGTACCCCAAGATACTTGCGGTGCTATTTGGCTACCATCGATCTCAACCACGGTATCAAATACTGCGTCATCATCTGAATATAATGTACGCCAGTAGGCTTCAGCTTGTGGCCACTGTGACTCGTTTGGCGCGTACGGGCGACCTTTAACATAGTCTATCGTCGTATCATCAACGGCAACCATACCCACGCGAGCACCAGCCTCAATTGCCATGTTACAGACAGTCATACGACCTTCCATACTCATGTCTTCAAACACTTGACCTGCAAATTCAATCGCATGTCCAGTTCCGCCTGCCGTACCGATCTTCGCAATAATGGCGAGCACGACGTCTTTTGAGGTCACGCCCGCACCAAGTTGACCAGTGACGCGGATTTGCATATTTTTTGATTTCTTTTGGATCAAGCACTGCGTTGCCAATACGTGCTCAACTTCAGAGGTGCCGATACCATGTGCTAAGCAACCAAGTGCGCCATGTGTCGCTGTGTGCGAATCACCACAAACAACGGTCATACCTGGCAACACAAGACCTTGCTCAGGACCAACGACATGCAAAATTCCTTGACGCGCATCGTTGATTGTAAATTCTGCGATATCAAATTTGGTGCAGTTCTCATCCAATGTGACAACCTGCAGACGTGATACCTTGTCTTTAATACCAGTGACACCTGCTGAGCGCTCTTTGGTGACTGTTGGCACATTGTGATCAGGACTGGCGATATTGGCAGACAAACGCCATGGTGCTCTATTGGCAAGCTCCAATCCTTCAAACGCTTGTGGACTCGTCACTTCATGCAACAGATGGCGATCGATATAAATTAAGCTCGAACCGTCGTCACGCTTGGTGACTTCATGAGCATTCCAAAGTTTGTCATATAAAGTTTGACCGGCCATGATGCTATCCTTTATTAATTACTACTGACTTGATTTTCGCTTGCTCACCTGTTGGCAAGCTAAGGTTCTGTTTGTTCAATTAACGATTAGATTTATCTATAATGTCGTATTTAACTGCATGATAGCTCTTTATGATTTGTGTGAGAGCATCATTTTGCAATAACTTCTACCTAATCAATGATATTGAAATATATATTCTAGAATTGCTATATTTTGTGTAGTATAAATATTATTCATTAATAATTTTAGATTTGTGGCTATAAGCAGCGCCTAAACACGCTTGAGACTGCAAATAATCAACTTAAAAGAATAAATATGTGACAATACGCCTTGATATCTTGTGATTATAGCAGGCAAATCCTATAATAATAATTGATGATTTTTAACCAGATGCAAACTTTTATTTTTAATACGTTATCATTGGCTCAGCCCACTTTTATTTATAGCTCATAAAGTAGCTAAGGAAATCCGTTTGAACACCACAAACTTGACGACATTCGTTACCGTTATGCACACTGGCAGTATTTCAGGTGCCGCAGAAAAGCTGTTCATTACTCAGCCTGCCGTCAGTAAGCGCATCAAAAACTTAGAAGATGAGTTTAACATTACTTTATTTGATACTGTAGGCCGCGGGATTGTACCCACGCAGGCTGCTATTGAGATGCTGCCACACGCCAAACGCTGGTTGGAAGATTATGAGAACTTCAAGATTAACTTGCAGCACTCTCAGCATATCGTCTCTGGCAAGCTTGTAATTGGCACAAGCCATCATATTGGTTTACATCATCTAGCACCCGTGCTTAAGCATTTTATTCAGACTTATCCTGCTGTTCAGTTAGAAGTTCATTTTGTTGACTCAGAAAAGGCCCACAAAGCAGTACTGGACGGCGATCTGTCATTAGCGTTTGTCACGCTACCGCCTGTATACGATAAACGCTTGACCTATCACACGCTTTGGTCAGATCCCCTGTATTTTATGACGGGTACTTTGTCACCTCTAGCGACCAAATCTAATGTCACTTTAGAGCAGTTAGCACGCTATCCTGCTATTCTACCGTCTGCCAATACCTTTACCAGTCAGATTACTTTGGCTGAGTTTGCTAAGCATAACCTAAAACCTTATGCCACGATGAGTACCAATCCGCTTGAATCTATTCGGATGCTGGTTTCTGTTGGACTGGGTTGGTCAGTCCTTCCGCAAACTATGGTCAGTCAAGATTTGGAACGTATCGATATGGCAGACAACATTGAGTTACAACGCTATTTAGGTGTGGTTATCAATCCGAAGCTAACACAATCTAGTAGCGTAACCGCACTACTAGATTTGCTGGCGCCAATTGAGTAAAAACATCCCAATACAACAATTTAGGTATTTAAGCTATTCGCATTCGTGACTCTCATACGTTATAATATGCTTGACGTTGTTTTAATAACAAAAATTTACCACAAGGACACTGATAGTCATATATTGAATACTTCTAGTAAGATATGATGGTTAACAGTAGGTTTAATGGTTTCGCTGATTGGTTATGTAGGTTGCTAATACTCATATATAAATAGCAGATGCGAGCAATAACAGCAGATAAGTGGAATGCGAGGTTCCCATTGTTCTCTATCTCTATATGAGTGCTAGCCATATAACGACATCAATCATATAAAACTACAAAAGATACTGAAAAAAGCCATTATGTCTTAATTAATGGCTTTTTTTGTCTTTAGACATTGTTTGAGATATTTTGTTTGAGGCATCGTCTTTTAAGACAGAACTTTTATAGTTAAAAAATAATTAAAGCCAACGATGTTGGTTAAGGATAACTTATATGAACGGAGTTTCTAGTGGCGTGCTTATATCACTTGGCGCCTATTTTTTAGTGATGATTGGAATTGGTGTTTATGCTTATTTTAAGCAAGCCAATGATACCGAGGGTTATCTTTTAGGAGGACGTAATCTAGGTCCAGCAGTTACTGCACTTTCAGCAGGCGCATCGGACATGTCAGGTTGGTTGCTACTCGGACTACCAGGCTATATGTATGCAGATGGCGTGGTGAGTATTTGGATCGCACTTGGTTTGACCCTTGGTGCCTTATTGAACTATCTCATCGTAGCACCGCGTCTTCGTGTTTATACCGAAGTTGCTGATAACGCTATTACTTTACCTGACTATTTTGCCAACCGCTTTGAAGACAAATCGCATATGCTGCGTGTAATCTCCGCTTTGGTTATCATTTTATTCTTTACTGTCTACACAGCGGCAAGTCTCGTAGGCGGTGGTAAACTCTTTGAAAGCTCACTCAATCTATCCTATGGTACTGGTCTATGGGTTACTGCTGGTGTAGTGGTTGCTTATACGCTATTCGGTGGTTTCTTAGCGGTATCGATGACTGACTTTGTACAGGGTGTTATCATGCTGTTTGCGATGGTCATTGTACCTCTCGTTGCCTTTACAGATCTTGGCGGTGTTTCAGCCACGACTGAAGCGGTTAGAAACATTGATCCAAGCCTACTAAATATTACTAGCGGTATGAGTATCATCGGTATCATTTCACTTATGGCATGGGGTTTAGGATATTTTGGTCAGCCGCATATTATTGTGCGTTTTATGGCAATCCGCTCAGTACGAGATGTGCCTACTGCACGTAATATCGGTATGAGCTGGATGATTGTCAGTCTTATCGGCGCATTGATGACTGGTTTTGCTGGTCGTGCTTATGTACAAAAGACAGCTATGACGTTAGATGATCCTGAGACTATCTTTTTAGTATTCACTCAGTTCCTATTCCACCCGTTGGTTTCAGGTTTCCTATTAGCAGCGATTTTAGCGGCCATCATGAGTACCATCTCATCGCAGTTATTGGTAGTATCAAGCTCATTAACCAAAGACGTTTATAAACTATTCTTTGACAGAGATGCACCAGAAGCTCGTCAAGTATTGGTTGGACGTATCTCAGTTGTCGTGGTCGCTATTGTTGCTATCTTGTTAGCTTCTGATCCAGACAGCTCAGTATTGAACCTAGTATCAAACGCATGGGCAGGATTTGGTGCAGCGTTTGGGCCGTTGGTTATTTTCAGTCTCACATGGCGCCACATGAACCGTAATGGCGCTGTTGCCGGTATGGTTGTAGGTGCATTGACGGTTATCTTATGGATCTATGGTCCTTTCCAAATAGATGGTATGGCACTAAATAGCTGGTTATATGCTATTGTTCCAGGCTTTATCTTAAGTACCATCGCTATTTTTGTAGTCAGTATCATGACGGGCGGTCCAAGAGAATCAGTCGCCGCTAAATACAAAGAGATGGAATTGAACCTGAACAAGTAGGTTTATACAGTAACTTTACCTTATCACTATAAAAAAACCTCGCCACTAATGGCGAGGTTTTTTATTGGTAGCTATTAATTATGATGTAAGTAGCTACTATTATAAGTAGGAAGGCTGCTCTAACCTTCTATTATGAGTATCTACTCTTAATAGAATAGCTATGTACTATTACCAAATGGATCTGTCTAAACATGCCCCTACCTATATGGATAGCTAACTATCATATAGGTAGCGACAATGGATACATTGCTTACCATTCAATCAACTGGAAGGCAGATATCAAACGTATAACAACATATGAGTAGTAAGTAGGTTGTAGCTATCAGTTATTAATTTACTTTCTGTAAAACACTCTAAATATCTTTCCATATCTAAGAGTTTTTATTCACTTCAAAATATTGGAATCAATAAAAAAGCGACCTATGATAGGCCGCTTTTTATTATCTAACAGTTATATAAGGAAGCTACTTTCCTTGATAAGAAATCTTTAAACCAGCAATATAACCATCATTATCTTGGAAATCACCAACGATTTTTCCACTAGGTAGACGACCTTTTGCATCACCGAACCATAAGTATTTACCACCAGCCGACACGGCCCAGTTTTCCGTCACGTTGTATTTGGCACCAAGACCGACGCTGTAATAGCCATCGACAGGACCTAACGACGTTGTTGGATCACCAGCACCACTATCCCAACCCACAGTACCACTGATAGCAAGTGCTGGTGCAACACGCTTGGCAAGACCAAGCTCCACTTGCCATTGGTCATCTTCGTATTCAACCAAGTCCAAACCATCAGGGCCGTAATTACGTTTACTAACGTCATTATATAATGGTGGTGTGATGACAAAATCGCTCCAAGGTACCCAGCGTACTTTTGCCGTTGCTAGAGTTGTAGGATTAATACCAGTCTGGAAATCAAAGTTGACTGATTTAGGGGTTGTAATCTCATAATTACTGTTCCGGTTAGCAGCCGCAGCCCCTATAGCCGCTGCCTGTGCTGGAGTCGCTCCTTGCTGCAAAGCAGCTCCTTGAGCCAAAATACCTGCTATAGGATAATTCTCAGAGATATCTATATCATGGTCAATCTCAGAACGATAAGTCAACGCTGCTTTTAGAGCAATTTCAGGCTTGCTATAGGCAATACCTGCGATATAACCATAATCCATATCAGGATTGCTGTTTGAGGTATAACCACTAGCAGGCCCATAAGCTAAGCCACGCAATTTGGTTTCAGATTGGATACGCTGAGCAACTGGACCACCATAAATTTGGAAGTTTTTATTGGCACCGAATTTCATTCCCAAAATACCAGTCAAACTTTGGCTACGAACTTCAACGTTAGTATTCTCGCCTGCAGTGGCTGACTCAGCTAATGCTATAGCACCTGCAGTCTGTGGGTCTACACCATCACCTACCAATTCGCCTCCTGAAGCTTGAGGATTATTGCTTGCCACAAAATTACTTTGCGTGTATTCAGCAGCAGCACCAAAAGGCTCATCATATATTACACCCACACTGAACGTGTCGTTGATATCAGTTTTTACGCCATAGCGGAAGAAGTCATAAGATTCAGCAATGTCGCCCGTTTTATTGCCGCGCTCATAGTCATTTTGACCAGGGTTGACATTCGCACTATCGTAGCCGCTTACATCAGCATCAATATAAGTATAGACCGCTTCAGCGTAAGTGCCATCTTGAAAAAAAGCAGTGACATCTTGACCTGAACGATCAAGACCAGCAGCGTTGGTTACGCTAGCGAAAGAAAGAGTAGCAATAGCTACTGCAAGGGTTTTCAAATGAAAGGTAGTGCGCATTGTGTATCTCCAACGATCCTTGTTGTATTAATACTTTAATAACCATTATGTAGCATTGCTATGCTCGATATTGATATTACTAAAGTTTTGTCCTAAGTTGAATACTAATGTCTTTTTGACACTAAAACAACATTAAAAGTGCTTTATTTCTCAATTATGACTGAACAGTACATATAAGATATAAATAAAATACTGTGGTTTACTTTTTGTCTTTAATGTGATTTTTACGGTAAGGTCTATAGCCAGAAAATAAATATTTTTACCTATAGTCTGTTAAATGTGATTTTTAAAAACACATAATAAAAAAGCGACCCTTAAAGGATCGCTTTTTTATATTAGTAGCAAACAGTATCACATAATTTATTTGTGATTTACTGAGCTTGGTAAGATACCTTTACACCCAATACAAAACCATCGTTACTTTCGAAATCACTAACGATCGTCTTAGTTGGGATTTGACCTTTGGCATCACCGAACCATAAGTATTTACCGCCAGCAGATATCGCCCAGTTTTCGGTCACATTATATTTCGCGCCAAGACCAGCACTATAATAGCCTTCGATAGGACCTAATGAGGTGACTGGGTCACCTGCACCACTATCCCAACCAACAGTACCACTGATAGCAAGTGCTGGCGCGACACGCTTAGCCAATCCTAGCTCTACTTGCCATTGGTCGTCATCATAGCTAACTAACGCTAACCCCTTATCATCCTGAGTCGAAATCTTGCTAACATCGTTATATAGTGATGGTACGATAGCAAAATCACTCCATGGTACCCAACGTACTTTGGCAGTCGCTAGGGTTGTAGGGTTGATGCCAGTTTGAAAATCAAAGTTCACTGATTCAGGCGTAGTTATTTCAATACTATCAACTCTGTTTGTTGACAGACCAAGTGCAGAAACCACAGGAGCTGGTATAAGACCAGAACCTACAACAGGATAAATTTCAGATGCTTGAGCGTTATGTTCGATTTCCGATCGGTATGTTAATGATGCTTTTAACGCAATTTCAGGCTTGCTATAAGCTACGCCTGCGATATAACCGTAATCTTGATCAGCATTAATATTCGTAGTGTAACCGTTCGCAGCTTCATAAGCAGGACCGCGTAGCTTTACATCTGCCTTTACGCGCTGAGCAACTGGGCCACCGTATACTTGGAAGTTTTTATTTTGACCAAACTTCGCACCAAGGATACCAGTAATACTCTCTGTACGTACTTCTACGTTAGTACCCTCACCGTTTGCATTTACAAAGTTATTATCACCAGTATAGTCAGCGGCTGCGCCAAAAGGCTCATCATATAAGACGCCAACACTAAACGTGTCGTTGATGTCTGCTTTTACGCCATAACGGAAAAAGTCATAAGACTCTGCGATATCATCAATCTTATTACCTGAAGTATCTTTACCCGTCACGTCCGCATCGATATAGGTATAGACAGCTTCAGCATAAGTACCATCTTGTAGGAATGCGGTGACATCTTGGCCTGAACGGTCAAGACCAGCAGCACTAGCAGCGCTAGCGACAGATAGAGCAGCAACAGCTACTGCAAGAGTTTTTAAGTGAAAGGTGGCGCGCATTTTACATCTCCAAACATCCGCATTGTTTTACTGCTTTACTTAATTCTCTTAAGTAAGCAGCATCCGAGGTGGAAGATAGTAAAGATTTTTTAACACTAAAACAACTGCCAAAATACATTATTTCCATATTATGACTATTAAGTCACCAAAGGGTACCTTTATCTAAAAATATACATATTGCGACTATTTACTATTGGTTATCTTACTTGCTATTATTTTTCAGTAATGTGGTGGTCTATCCGCCATCACATCAAATGGGGCAATACCACTCTCTGGGTCTTGATTTTCTATTTGCTTATAAATCAGTTGTAGCTGACGCTGTAATGTCTGAATATCTTTATCTTGACGTGCGATCACCTCATCAAGCCTTTCTACTGTAATCTCAAGGTGCGCTACATTCATTTGCAGATCAATTACTTGGGTTTGCAAGTCGTCTTGTATGCTCGCAGCAGCATCTTTGTTATTAGATTGATTCATATTTTTCTCTAAAGTATCGTAAATATAAGGCTGAAAGGTTTATCAAGTAAAATAGGTGACAAAACCTAAGTGGCATCATTAAATCCATCATGCTAAACAAAAAATAGCCGCTATGAATAAAAGCTATAAATAGTACTGATAAAACGATTTACTCGCACTACAGTTGCGCGGTGGCATGTTATACTGCTGGCAATTTTGCAACAACCCCTACCTCACTATTATATAAGCTTAAGATACTCTATGGCACTGATTCATTTAAAAGACATTCACTTAGCGTTTGGCGTCGCGCCTGTTCTTGATGGTATTGATTTTTCTATCAATTCAGGCGAGCGTGTGTGTTTGATTGGCCGCAATGGCGAAGGTAAATCCACCTTATTCAAACTGATTAATGGCTCATTGCAGCCAGATAGTGGTGAGATCATCACCAACAGCAGTATGCGTGTTGCGATGCTTGAGCAAGACGTCCCCGAGTCGAGCGGACGCATACTCGATATCGTCATGGGCGGTAGCCGCCGCACAGCTGAGCTGCTGATCAATTATAATAAGCAAGTGGAGATGTGCGCCAATGGCGACATGGACGCTTGCGAGCACATGGCGACCTTGCAGCATGATATCGACGCCGTCCATGGCTGGGACTTAGAACGTGATGCCATGCGTCTGATCACAACAATGGGACTTGATCCGGAAGATGATTTGTCATCACTCTCTGGTGGTCGTAAGCGCCGCGTATTACTTGCTCGTGCGCTGGTCACCAAACCTGATGTACTCCTACTTGATGAGCCAACCAACCATCTAGACGTTGATAGTATTGAGTGGTTAGAGCGCTTCTTGCTCGATTGGCAAGGTCTAACTCTACTGTTTGTCACCCACGATAGAGCATTCGTTGATAAGCTTGCGACTCGTATTGTAGAGCTTGACCGTGGTCAATTGACCAGCTATGACGTCACTCAAGGCGCCAAAGGCTACGCTCGTTATCAAGAGCTAAAAGAGCTACAATTACAGGCTGAAGAAAAGAACAACGCCAATTTTGATAAAAAACTGGCGCAAGAAGAAGTCTGGATTCGTCAAGGCATCAAAGCTCGCCGTACCCGCAATGAGGGCCGCGTCCGTGAACTAAAAGCATTGCGTGAAGAGCGCCGCGAACGCCGTGAGCAAGTGGGTAATGTAAACATCACGATGGGTCAAGGCGAAAAAAGCGGCAAGCTCGTTTGTAAAGTCAAAAACCTGCACCTTGAATATGAGGGTAATGTACTGGTTGACAACTTTACGACCACTATTATGCGCGGCGACAAAATCGGTATTGTCGGCCCTAACGGTGCTGGTAAAACCACCCTTATCAAAGCCCTACTCGATATGTCGGATGACGAGGTCACCAAGACCGGCAGCGTCACGCTTGGCACCAATTTGCAAATTGCCTTTTTTGATCAGCTGCGTGATCAGCTAGATCTTGAAGCCAGCGTCGCGCAAAACGTCTCAGAAGGTTCTGACTTTGTCGAAGTTGGCGGTCGCAAGACACATATCATGAGCTATTTACAAGACTTCTTATTTGCACCAGAGCGTGCACGTACCCCTGTCAAAGCCTTGTCAGGTGGTGAGCGCAACCGTGTATTGCTGGCCAAGCAGTTATTAAAACCTGCCAACATATTAGTACTTGATGAGCCAACCAACGATTTGGATATGGCCACCCTTGAGCTATTAGAAGAGTCGGTCAGCAGCTTTAACGGTACCATCTTGCTGATCAGTCATGACCGCTCATTTATGGACAATGTGGTCACCTCCACCTGGGTATTTGACACGGATGAAAATGGCAATGGCATCGTCAAAGAGTATGTCGGCGGTTATCAAGAGTACTTGATACAAAAAAACCGCGAGGAAGCCGCGCGCGCCGCAAAAGCACCCGTTAGCAATACTAAAGCGTCAAAATCAGCCAATAAAGCTGACGCTGGGAAGCCAAATAAAGCCGCCAAAAAGCTCAACTTCAATGAGCAGCGCGAGCTAGATAGCTTACCCAAAGAAATCGCCGCACTCGAAGCCGAACAAACTCAACTACAAGAAAAATTGGCTGATGGCTCTTGGTTTAATACCGACTTTGATGCCGCGACAGCCGCAAGTGAGCGCTTGTTGGCCATCGAAGATGAAATGATGAGTAAGCTTGAGCGTTGGAGCGAGCTTGAAGACTAATAATGGCACTTCTCTAGCCACATTTATTAGAATATCGCATATGTACTTTGCATTGCGTATTTCGATAAACAAGTTTCTGATAGTCTGATAAAGCATTATTAATTATTCTGAAAGCATCACCACTTTATTATATATAGAGTGGTGATATTCGTTTTATCCAGTAGTGAGATGGTGAAAGTTAGTGAACATTTTCGTAATTTCAAGTATCATTCGCTATTGCTGAAAAATCCTTATTAATTATAAGGTCATGACATTTACAATCCCTATAAAAGCAAAGTTGGCGTTAAACATTGATAATCCGACTGTTTTAATATGGTTATCATATTCAACCCCCTAATATGCCCTATTAAGGTTGCTTTATTTTTAACGCAATAATTTATTTTATCACCGAAATAGCTTAGAATAGTAACAATTAGCAAAATTAGGCACAGCTAAAGTGGCTTGATATTGTATATTTTCTAAGCCACAAACCCAGTGTGGGATAATCCCATTTCATTCACCTGGAGGAAGTATTAATGAGCCAAGCCGAAGGCGTTAATGTACAACGCCGTAGAGTTCTTATTGCCTCAACTGCCGCGATTGGTGCAGCTGGGGTAGCTGCCGTGGCGACACCTTTTGTCCGTTCTTGGTACCCAAGCGCTAAAGCTGAGGCTGCAGGGGCTGCAGTAACCCAAGATATTGGTGCTATCGAAGATGGACAAATGATTGTTGTCAAATACCGTGGCAAACCTATTTATGTCGTTAAACGCACAGAAGACATGGTCGCAGGACTAGAATCAGTTACGCCTTTATTATCTGATCCTGAGTCTGATGCGTCTCTACAGCCAGAATATTGCAAAAACCCTACTCGCTCGATAGAACCAACCGTATTGGTTGTGGAAGGCGTTTGTACTCATTTAGGCTGTGCACCAAACTACCGTCCTGATGTGGGCGCGGTGGATTTAGGTGGCAATGATTGGTACGGCGGGTTTTTCTGTCCGTGCCACGGGTCAAAATATGACTTAGCAGGCCGCGTATATAGTGGCGTTCCTGCACCGCTTAATTTACCCGTTCCAGAATATGGTATGGATGGTACCATTTTGACGGTTGGGGAGGCTTAACATGAGTATGGGTAAAAAGTTAATGCATTGGGTGGACGCGCGTTTTCCAGCGACTGAAACCTACGAATACCACATGTCAAAGTACTACGCACCAAAGAACTTTAACTTTTGGTACTTCTTTGGCGTATTGTCAATGGTCGTATTGGTCAACCAGTTGGTGACTGGTATTTGGCTGACGATGATGTACAATCCTAGTGCCGAGGGCGCATTTGCGTCTGTAGAATACATCATGCGTGATGTCAAAGGCGGTTGGCTCATCCGTTATATGCACTCGACTGGCGCCTCAGCGTTCTTTGTCGTGGTGTATTTGCATATGTTTAGAGCACTGCTCTACGGCTCATATCAAAAACCTCGTGAGCTTATTTGGCTCATCGGTATGGGCATCTATTTGGCTCTTATGGCCGAAGGTTTCTTTGGATACCTACTCCCTTGGGGCAACATGTCATTTTGGGGTGCTCAGGTTATCTTAAACCTTCCTGCGGCGCTGCCGGTAATCGGTGACGGTCTTGCTGAGTGGGTACGTGGTGACTATATCATCTCAGGTATCACCCTAAACCGCTTCTTTGCGCTACACGTTGTCGCTATTCCATTGGTCCTTGTGGGCTTGGTCTTCATGCACATTGTCGCATTGCACCATGTAGGTTCTAACAACCCTGATGGTATCGATATTAAGAAGCTAAAAGACAAAAATGGCGTACCATTAGACGGTATCGAATTCCATCCATACTACACTGTGCATGATATGGTAGGTATTGTAGTATTCTTTATCTGTTTCTTTGCGGTGGTGTTCTTCTTCCCTGAAGGCGGCGGTTTCTTCCTTGAGCCACCAAACTTTGAGACAGCGAACTCACTGAAAACACCAGCGCATATTGCACCAGTATGGTACTACACGCCTTTCTACGCTATCTTGCGTGCGGTTCCAAGTAAGCTGGGCGGTGTCATCGCCATGGGTGCGGCCATCGCTGTACTATTCTTGATACCGTGGCTCGACAGATCACCTGTACGCTCAATACGCTACAAAGGTATCTTGTCTAAGATTGCACTAACTGTCTTTGCTATTAGCTTTATCGTACTTGGCTATTTAGGTGCGACACCTGCAACGCCAACTGCGACTATTATGGCTCGTGTATTCACGATTCTATATTTCTTATTCTTCTTACTGATGCCGTTTTACACTGCCATCGAGAAGTGTAAACAGCCACCAGAACGCGTTACCGGAGGTCACTAATGAGCACGCTAATCAAATCCCTAGCGGGTCTAGGCTTAGGCGCGGCATTGACCTTGACTGCTGGTACAGCAATGGCTGAAGGCAGTGGTTGTGGTACGTTTACTAATGCTGAAGGTGTTGATGAGCATTTGGCCTGTAGTACAGCCCCAATTGATTTTACCAATAAAGGCTCACTACAGAACGGCGCGAAAATCTTTATGAACTACTGTGCTGGGTGCCACTCAGCCAAGTATGTTCGTCACTCGCGTATTGCACAAGATTTAGAGATACCGCCTGAGTTGGTTGAAAAGTATTTGATGGTTACCACCGATCAAATCGGTGACCACATTACTGCTGAGATAGACCCTGAGGTTCAAGCGTCTTGGTTTGGTGCTGCACCTCCTGATCTGTCACTTGAGACGAGACTGCGCGGTGATGACTGGGTATACACATACCTATTATCATTCTATGAAGATCCAAGTCGTCCTTGGGGCGCTAACAACTTAGTACTGGCCAATGCTGCTATGCCCCACGTATTGCATAATATGCAAGAAGAGCTAAGCCAAGAAGAATTTGAATCTGAAGTTGGTGACTTAGTCAACTTTATGGCTTGGATGGGTGAGCCTGCTCGTCACGACCGTCAAGTCATTGGTTTCTTTGTTATTTTATTCTTGTTAGTACTACTCATCCCAGTTTACTTGTTGAACAAAGAATTCTGGAAAGACGTCAAATAAGTAATAATTAGCAGACAGTTCTGATAATTAAAAAAGGCACTACTTCGGTAGTGCCTTTTTTTGTGCTTTGACATTAAGCTGAAATACCAGATAAGCCGGAAAATAAGCCACTCAGCGCTAATGTTTACGTACACTACCTTGATAAACGTTGCGAGTTTGTTTACGATGACAACCTTCACTCTTAACATTAGGCTTTCATGATTGATGCGAATGACATTCCAAGTAGTCAGCTAATTTTATATGCTGATGACGGCTACGACAGTCATGTGGTACGCCTATTACTTGAAGAAAAAAAGCTTGCTTACTATTTGTCTCGTCTGCATTCCGAGCGCCCTGAAGATTTGACTGAGCTTAATCCCTATCATACCTTACCTGTATTGCAGCAGCGTGAGATTGCGCTTTATGAGATTAATGTTATTTTTGAATATCTTGAAGAGCGTTATCACACAAACAAACTGCTCCCTGAGACACCGCAGGAACGTGCACAGTTTCGCCAATTGGCTTGGCGCATTCAGCGTGATTGGCTCGTACTTGGCAAGCGCCTCCTCACGCATCCAGATAGTTTTAATAAAGCACAGGCTGCCGTTGCTAAAAAACAACTCAGTGATTCATTGATTACTCTGTCGCCGCTGTTCGCTCATAAGCCTTATTTTATGGCTGATAAGTTTGGTTGGTGTGACGTGTTATTAGCACCCCTATTATGGCGATTGGATGAAATGGGGATTGAGCTGCCACGTGCTATCAGCCGTCCATTGTTTGAATATCAAACGAGAGTGTTTGAGCGTAGTAGCTTCCAAAAAAGCGTACGTTAATTAGACAAGTATAAGAAGCTGCCTTAGAATAAGTATCAATATAACAGAAATTGACTTGCAATTATTGTGCGATAATTTGCCAAATAAAATATCTTTTCATTATTGAACATCATTAGTATAGGAAATCATTAGATGAGCGAAACCACCTCTATTACACCTACCCGTCCTTATATGGTACGTGCACTATATCAATGGATAGAAGACAACGCCTTGACGCCTTATCTGATGGTCGATGCTACTGCTGATAACGTACAGATACCAACCGAACATGTGCAAGATGGTCGTATCGTATTAAACATCGCCAGCCGTGCTACAGGCAATATGAGTATGAAAAATGATTATATTCATTTTAGTGCGCGTTTTGGCGGTGTCTCGCAAGAAATTTGGGTACCCTTGCAAGCGGTACTTGGCATCTATGCTAAAGAAAACTCGCAAGGGATGTTTTTTGATCCTAACGAGTACGATAACTATGAGCCTGAAGAAGAGGCTAGCGCGGTAGCGAATAAACCAAAAGCTGCGACTAGACCTAAACGCGATAACAAAGCAGGGTTGAAAGTGCTGAAGTAATCAGCCATTCAAACTGATTATTTTTCACATAATAAAAAGCCAGTCATATTTGATATAACTGGCTTTTTTGTTGGCTGCTCAAAGACTTGAGACTTTATCTTTAACTAGGTTCTCGGCAAGGTCACGCCGCGCTGACCTTGGTATTTACCGCCGCGATCTTTGTAGCTGGTCTCGCACACGTCATCAGCATCGCTTTGGAAAAACAGCATTTGTGCTACGCCTTCTCCGGCATAAATACGAGCTGGTAGATTGGTGGTATTACTGAACTCTAGCGTTACATGCCCTTCCCACTCAGGCTCTAGCGGCGTTACGTTGACGATAATACCGCAACGTGCGTAAGTCGACTTGCCTAGGCAAATAGTCAGTACGTCGCGTGGAATACGGAAATATTCCATCGTACGTGCTAAGGCAAACGAGTTTGGTGGAATAATGCACTCATCACCGACGATATCGATAAAGCTTTTATCATCGAAGTTTTTAGGATCAACAACGACTGAATGGACGTTGGTAAAGACTTTGAATTCAGGCGCACAGCGTACATCGTAACCGTAGCTTGAGGTACCGTAGCTCACCAAACGCTCGCCTGCATCATTAAAGCGCACTTGACCTGGCTCGTATGGCTCGATCATGCCGTGCTCTTCGGCCATTTTACGAATCCAGCGGTCAGACTTAATAGACATTGTTATTCCTTAGCAAATTTTTAATAGCGATGATTATACGGAATTGATGGCTCAATTTATAGGTTTTACGCGAGATAAAAGTATCCACTCGCTATTCAGCTTGAGTCAGATATTACCATTTTGCAAAGTGATCTTCCGCTAGTCCCATTACCTTATCCAAGCGTAGCACTTGCCCAGCTAAGCGTATCTCGCCGCTGTACTCCCCTAGCCACTGCTCAAAGATGCTGGCGACAACGCCGAAATTGTCTGTTTTTTTGTAGACTCTAATCGGCGTGAAAGTTAAATCGATATCGACACTGCTCCAGCCTAAGCTTCGATGATAAATGTGCCAAGTATTGGCAGAGGAGTCATTCGTATCTTTACGCTCAAATAATACAGGTGGCAGATAAAAAATCTCGCCATCGAGCCAACAAGCATTCTCACTTAGACCTGTCTCATTGACACCCATAGAGAGATTCAATAAAAAATGCCGACCATCTGCTAGGTAGCTGTTGATACAAGTCCAAAACCAATTGGTCTCATGACGCATATAACCCAGTGTCCAATCTAGATTGGCTCTTGTTGTCTTGCTCAATTCAAGTATTTGCTGCTGACTAGCGGTTATCTGTGCACCCGCTTTGATAATTATCTCGCCGCTAGCAGCGCTCAACGGCTCTTTTTGGGTAAACGTCCAACCGCGTCTGCCTGTTGGCGTACATATCGCAAGCGGCTGCTGCTGACGCTCTAATTTTGCATGGACTGCTAGATATTGGCTATCAAGCTCTATACTCACCTGCTCTGGGGTAAAACCTAACGTTAGGCTAAGCTTGCTATGGGTAAAAGACATCTGCCCTTGATAGTGATCGCCTTTAAATTCACTACAGCGCGTAACTGGCTGCAAGGCTTCCCCAATCTCTAATTGTGCAGTCTTTTCGTTGTAAACATAAACAAAAGCACTAGTGGCAATCTTAATCGTTGCCAGTGCGAGACATACTCTAAAAGGCGGCTCGATGATTTGGACAAAACAGAATTGATTGGCCTTGAAGTCTTTACGCCAGTTTGATAATGGTTTTTGCGAGATTAGCGGACTGTAATAATCGAGATAATTGATTTGTTTAACTTGCGAGAACACCCCAAATTGTGGCTGACCATTTTGGATGAGCTGTTCGATAGCTTGTGGCTTTATATCGGTAGAAATGATATTTGCGTAAGCTACATTATCTACCTTGTCGCTTTTCATAGGTCCATACATTGCTATGACATCCTTGTCTTGCATTTATTACTGACTAATCACTTGTCCTTGATAGCTTACTTCGGTACTTATCACTGTTCTTTTTGCTTGCCTTGATGCGGCCCAAATAGCTTCTGTAATGGCTTTGACCTCTATTGCAGTGAGTCCATCGACCAGCTCCTGCGTCACATTTGCTACGGCAAAAGCATTTGTCCCAAAAGGATGCTTGGGAAACTTTAACAATAAAGCCGCCATCGCCTCTACTGCTGACAAAAAATCGGCAATCACCATTCGCCTATTACTAAAGGTTGCATTGACTTGATAGCGCTTGCTACTACCATCTTTATAGTAGCAAACGCCAATCAGTTGGTTATTTGATAGCTCAATTTCATACACGGGCGGACGCAGCATTTTTAATAACGTGTACTGCTTGGGCGCAGTCTCTAAATGACTTTGATAAATAGATACGCTCACAAAGCTTCCTTGCTTCTTTGTTAGGATAAAAGTGCTTTTAACTTTATATTTGCTTAGGCTAATTTGTTATTGATAAACAATCATCATAAACGATTAAAATATACGTTTATCATCAACAGGCTTAGCAAATTTATCAATATTAGTCTCGATGTTTTTGGCTATATTGATATAGTAATTCGCAAACTCATCATCAGCCAATACACTAGGCTCCCCTTTATCGACTTGGGCGCGGATACCACTGGCAAGTGGTAGTTGCCCTAATAGCGGCACCTGATACTGCTCAGCGATAATCTCACCACCGCCAGTACCAAAAATCGCTTCGGTATGGTTGCAGTTACTACAAGTGTGCAGCGCCATGTTTTCAACAACACCAAGCACAGGAATACTGGTTTTGTTAAACATCTCAATACCTTTCTGCGCATCAAGTAGTGCAACGTGCTGCGGCGTCGTGACGATGACAGCGCCTGTCACTGGGATACGCTGTGCTAAGGTCAGCTGTATATCGCCCGTACCTGGCGGCATGTCAATCACCAAGTAATCTAGCTGTGGCCAGTTGGTTTGATTATAAAGCTGCATCAGCGCACCTGTCGCCTTTGGTCCACGCCACGCAACTGGTGTGTTCTCCCCATCGAGCAAACTACCGATGGAGAGCATCGCTATTCCATGCGCATCAACCGGAACGAACTGCTCGTTTTCTAATTGCGGCTTCACATCGGCAACACCTAGCATTGTCGGCATACTAGGCCCATATATATCCGCATCAAGCACGCCCACGCGATTACCCAGCTTTTGTAATGCCAGTGCGATGTTCACAGTCGTCGTTGATTTGCCAACGCCGCCCTTACCTGATGCCACAACAATAATATGGCGGATACGAGGATGCGCAGCTAATGAAGCTTGCGTAGGTGCTGCTTTGGTAATTGGCGGCTCAGCGTTAGCGTTATTGGCATTACTCACGTTGTTATTAACGCCAGATGAAGGCTGGGACTCCATCGCATTGGTTGTCTTTGGCATCTGCTTTGGTAAGCTTGAACCTGACCCTTTTTCTGGAGCAGGCAGGCGCACATTCATATGAATCGTGGTAATGCCATGCGGATGCAGCAGCTGACCAAGCTCTTGTTGGACAGCTTCAGGGTTGCTGTCTTGTGGCAGGCGCAAGTCTAGCGTCAGCGCCTCGCCGTCACGCTCAAGTCCTGTGACCATCGTCGCAATACTGACTGTTCCTATCTCATACCCAAGCAATACTTTATCAACGGCACTATCACGTTCTGCCTGCTGCTGCGGTGTTTCGGTTTTGGTGGTTTTTTTCTTCATAAAGTTGAACATAGCTATTATTATTGCCTATACAAGTGGATGAGTTTGGTACATGGCTTAATTCATATCGTCTCCTATTGAGCAAACGATAAAACCAGTGACCATTTTAGCCAAACCTTTTATCGTGACAGTGTAGCTGAATTGGACGCATAAAAAAACCACAACGCCAGTAGGTCTGACATTGTGGTTTGTTCTATTATAATAGGCGCAATATTTGTCTATTAATTCATAAACCAGCCATGACTGGCAACGATAGATTGTCCTGTAAACACATTACTGGGAAACGCCGCTAAGAATAGTGCCAACTGAGCAATATCCTCTACCGTTGTAAATTCTTTATCGACAGTATTTACTAGCATAATGTCATTAACGACAGATTCTTCACTAATACCTTTCTCGCTTGCTTGCTGCGGTATTTGTTTTTCGACCAAAGGCGTTTTGACAAACCCGGGACAGATCACATGCGAGCGCACATTATGCTCAGCACCTTCTTTTGCCAGTACGCGGCACAGTCCTAGCAGGCCGTGCTTGGCAGTGACGTAAGGTGCTTTATAAAGTGACGCTTCATGCGAGTGTACTGAGCCCATGTAGATGACCGTGCCGCCCTTATTGCCTTTATACATGTGCTTAATCGCGGCTTTAGTGGTCAAAAAAGCGCCATCTAAGTGAATAGCGAGCATTTTTTTCCAGTCATCAAACGTCATTTTATGGATAGGATCGATAATTTGGATACCAGCATTAGACACCAAAATATCAATAGCGCCAAAGGTATCAACCAATTTCTGTACACCTTCGTTTACCGCATCTTCAGAGGTCACATCCATCGCAATCGCAAGAGCACGCCCGCCACCTGCTTCAATGGCATCAACCGTTTGCTGTGCTGCTTCAAGATTGATATCGGCAATACCAACCGAAGCGCCTGCTTTTGCATAAGTCTCAGCGATATCACGACCGATACCACTTGCAGAGCCAGTGATTAATGCCACTTTACCTGTCAAATCCTGCTGTAATTGGGTGGACATATAGGTTCCTTATTATGATCTATAAATATTAGGAGATAAATCCTATTGAGCAATGCTAACTGGCGTTTTTTCTTGTAGCTCGTCAAAGCTAACACCATCTGCTAATTCAACCAATTTTAGGCCACTGTCAGTAACGTCTAATACGGCAAGCTCAGTGATGATACGATCAACCACGCCCTTACCCGTCAATGGTAGCTCACAGTTGGCTAAGATTTTTGGCTCGCCATGCTTGTTGACCTGTTCCATCAATACAATCACACGCTGTACGCCTGCGACCAAATCCATCGCACCGCCCATGCCTTTGACCATTTTTTTAGGAATCATCCAGTTAGCAAGGTCACCTTGTTCTGAGACTTCCATGGCGCCTAATATCGCTAAGTTGACATGACCACCGCGAATCATCGAAAAGGACTCTGAACTACTAAAATAACTGGCCCCTGCTTCTGCGGTCACGGTTTGCTTGCCTGCATTGATCAGATCGGCATCAACGGCGTCTTCGGTTGGAAACTCACCAATACCCAGCAAGCCGTTCTCTGATTGTAGCCATACGTCTACGCCTTCAGGAATATAGTTAGCGACTAGCGTTGGTAGACCAATGCCTAAGTTGACATAATAGCCGTCTTGTAGCTCTTTTGCCGCGCGCTGCGCCATTTGTTCTCTTGTCCATGCCATGCTGATTTCCTTATTTTTTACGATATTCTATTGCTATTCATCTAAATCGTTAGCTATCTAAACAATTAGCTATCTAAGTTATTATCAATCTAAAAACTGACGATAAGTCTCAACCATGATTTTATCTAAGCGCCTTCTACCGCTTTAGTCGTGGTTTTTTCGATACGTTTTTCAGGGCTAGCATTCAATACAATACGTTGCACAAAAATACCTGGTAGATGCACTTCATCTGGATCAAACGAACCTGTCTCGACGATTTCTTCGACTTCGACGATGGTGATTTTTCCCGCCATTGCGCAGTCTGGGTTGAAGTTGCGAGCGGTCTTATTAAATATCAAGTTACCGGCTTTATCAGCTTTTTGTGCTTTGATGAGTGCCACATCCGCACGTAATGAATGCTCTAACACATAAGTACGACCATCAAAATCACGCGTTTCTTTACCTTCGGCAACTAATGTGCCCACACCAGTCGCTGTATAGAATGCAGGAATACCCGCACCACCTGAGCGTAGCTTTTCTGCCAATGTACCTTGCGGGGTTAGCTCAACCTCAAGCTCGCCTGCCAAGTACTGGCGTTCGAACTCTTTGTTTTCACCAACATATGATGAAATCATTTTCTTGATTTGGCGGGTCTGTAGTAGCAGACCAAGTCCAAAATCATCGACGCCAGCGTTGTTGCTGATACAGGTCAACTCTTTAACGCCACTATCACGTAGTGCTTCGATCAATGCTTCTGGAATGCCGCATAGACCAAAACCACCGATAGCGAGTGTTTGCCCATCGCTGACGATGCCTTTTAGCGCCTCTTCGGCACTGTTATATACTTTTGAGCGACTCATACTTATCTCCTTGCAAGTCTGTTTTTGTTATTAACGTCCATTATCTATCATGATTTATTTATTGTGCCAATCAATAGCGCATTGACTGTTTTAAATTTAAATCAATACATTTTATATCGATATATCATATATCAAATACTTATGCTAACTTAACATATAATTCTCGCAGCGAGAAGACAATAACACTAAGAACGAATGAGACAGTACAGTAGCGAGGTATGAGGCAAGTCAATATCATATTATTCCAAGATTAATATTTGATAAAAAATCAAAAATTACATATTTTGATTAATTTTATTGACCTACATCGATAATCGCGACATACACGCTGTCTTAATTTTGCCAAGGAGGGCTATCATGTTTAGTACATTTGCGATTGTCATCACCCTATTATTACTCATGTTTTTTGCTTATCGTGGTTATTCTGTGCTGATCTTAGCACCGATTATGGCGACGCTAGCAGTCTTACTATCAGGTGATTTTTTAAACACCATCCCCGCTTATACCGATGTCTTTATGGGCGCGTTAAGTGGGTTCTTACTCAAATTCTTCCCTATATTCTTGCTAGGGGCATTGTTTGGGCGTTTGATGGCCGACTCTGGTGCGGCAACCGCGATTGCCAATACCGTCGTCGAAAAGCTCGGTGCCAGCAAGGCCATTCTTGCGGTGATTTTGGTCTGTGCTATTTTGACCTATGGCGGGGTATCACTGTTTGTGGTGGCGTTTGCCATTTATCCTATTGCCAAGGACTTGTTCAGAGCAGCCGATATCCCAAAACGTTTGATTCCTGCTGCCATTGCCCTAGGGTCATTTACCTTTACAATGACTGCACTGCCAGGCACGCCAGCCATCCAAAACGCTATTCCAATTCCTTACTACAACACCAACGTATTTGCCGCGCCTATTTTGGGTATCATTGGCGGTACGATCATGTTTATTGGTGGTTGGTTGTGGCTTCAGTCACGTGCCAACAAAGCAAATGCAGCGGGGGAAGGTTATGGTCAGCATGATGAAGAGGATATAGGCGGCATTGACGCTAATGCTAAAGAAGCTGACGTATTAAGCACGCATCAGACCTCCTTTACCGTTGCCATGATTCCGCTGATATTGGTCATTGGCTTGAACGCTATATTGACCTATGTGGTTTTCCCATCGATAAATTTCAGTAGCCTACAAACTCAGTTTCCCGATTTAAATATAGATGGATCGCTTGGTTTATGGTCCATTATCATCTCGTTGGTCGTCGCTTGTGTGGTGTTAATTCTGCTCCGCATCGGACATTGGAATAATCTACAAAAAACCATCAACCGTGGTACTTATGACTCGATGCTGCCGATTTTTAATACTGCATCAGAAGTGGGTTATGGCGCAGTTATCGCGTCGCTCGCAGGCTTCCTTATCATTCGTGATAGCATTTTAAACCTTACCCCTGACAACCCTCTGATCTCAGAAGCCGTCGCGATGACCACGCTTGCTGGTATCACAGGCTCATCGTCTGGTGGTTTGAGTATTGCGCTGTCGACCTTGGGTGAAGACTATCTAAGAATGGCCGTCAATGCGGGTATCGACCCTGAGCTAATGCACCGCGTAGCCGTTATGGCGGCAGGTGGTCTTGATACGCTTCCACACAGTGGCGCTGTCATTACCTTGCTAGCGATTTGTGGTTTGACCCATAAACAGTCTTATTTGAACTTGGCGATGGTGACGATGGTCATTCCATTGGTCGCTGTGGTTGCTGTGATTATCTTAGGGACGATGTTTGGTTCATTCTAAGCTAGCTTAGTCATTTAATCATTTAATTATTTAGTCACTTGGCCATTTATTATTGACTACTGGTATCTAAGTGAATAATAGATAAATAAAAAACCCACTTAGCACACTGCTTGTTGGGTTTTTTATGGCTGGTTTATGACCATCAACATGCGGTGTAAACCTATCGTTCATGGCTAATAAATGCCTGTCAAATGAGAAGTAATTACTAAGGAATATCACAAAATTATCTGAATTACGGTATCATAGGCACACTTTTTGATTTTTTATTATTTTTAGAAGTTTTTAGCATTAACGATGTCGCATCGATGAGCGATGAGCCGCTTAAGATGTTCGATAACCAACCCATTTATACAAAAATATAGGTGATAAAAGTGCGTGAGATTTTAGTAACCAGTGCGCTGCCCTACGCCAATGGCGACATCCATTTGGGGCATCTTGTAGAATATATTCAGACAGACATCTGGGTACGTGCGATGAAGGCGCAAGGCCATCAGGTCACTTATGTCTGTGCCGATGACGCGCACGGTACAGCCATCATGCTCAAAGCAGAAGCCAATGGCGTCACGCCAGAGGAGCAAATTGCCTCAGTCAAAGCCTCACACGAAGCAGATTTTTCAAAGTTCCTGATCAATTTTGATAACTACCACAGCACTCATTCAGAAGAAAACAAACAGTTCTCTGAGCTGATTTATCGTCGTCTCAATGAGGCTGGTCATATCAGCACAAAAGATGTCGAGCAGCTATTTGATCCTGAAAAGCAATTGTTTTTAGCCGATCGTTTTGTCAAAGGCACTTGCCCTGAGTGCGATTCACCAGATCAATATGGTGATAACTGCGAAGTATGCGGCACCACCTATGATGCCACCGAGCTAAAAAACCCCTATTCGACGTTGTCGGATGCCACGCCGGTACTCAAAACCTCAAAGCATTATTTCTTTGATTTGCCAGAATTTGAGCAGTTTTTAAAAGACTGGACCCGCAGTGATGAGCGCTTGCAAGTCTCGGTCGCCAATAAGCTGCAAGAATGGTTTGAAGCGGGTCTCACCAGTTGGGATATCTCTCGCGATGCACCGTATTTTGGTTTTCAGATACCCGATACCCCAAGCGATGAGCCAGACAAATACTTTTATGTATGGCTCGATGCACCAGTGGGCTACATGGCCAGCTTTAAAAACCTATGCGACAAACGCGAAGGCAGCGATCAGGCGCTCGATTTTGACCGCTATTGGGCACAGGAAAATGAGCATAAAACCGAGGTGTATCACTTCATCGGTAAAGACATCGTGTATTTCCATGCACTATTTTGGCCTGCCATGCTAGCCGGTAGTGAATTCCGCACACCAACGGGCGTTTTTGCTCATGGTTTCTTAATGGTCAATGGCGAAAAAATGAGTAAGTCACGCGGTACCTTTATCAAAGCTGAGACTTATGCCGAGCACTTACACCCAGAGTATCTGCGTTATTACTTCGCCAGTAAGCTGTCGGATAAGGTCGAGGACATCAACCTTGATTTAGAAGATTTTATGCAAAAGGTCAACTCTGACTTGGTGGGTAAAGTAGTCAATATCGCCAGTCGCAGCGCCGGTTTTATCGTCAAAAAATACGACGGGATGCTCTCAGAGATCTGCGCTAAGCCTGAGTTGTTAGAAGACATCACCAAAACGGGCGATGAGATTGCGGCTGCTTATGAAAACCGCGAGTTCTCCCGTGCCATGCGCCTTATCATGCAGTGTGCGGATAAAGCCAACGAATATATCGATGCCAAAAAACCATGGTCGCTCGCGAAATTGGAAGGCACTGAGCAAGAAGTTCAAGACGTCTGCTCGGTCGCTATCAACATCTTCCGTCAGTTGATGGTCTATCTGGCACCAGTATTGCCTGAGCTGACAGCAAATGCGAAAGAGTTTTTGAACATTGACGATTTAAGCTTTGCCAGTCGTAATGAGTGGTTATTAGGCCATAAAATCAATAAATTCAAGCCACTGATGCAACGTATCGAAGAAAAAGATATTGAAGCCATGGTAGAAGATTCTAAAGCATCATTAGCTCAAGCTGATGCGCCTGCTGTGACCGAAAATAACAAGCCTGCCGCAAAAGACAAATCACCTGCAATAGACGCTAATACTGATGCCGAGCAAACGGATTATATTGGTATTGAAGACTTTGCTAAGGTTGAGATGAAAGTCGCACACGTTTTAGAGTGTAACCATGTAGAAGGCGCGGACAAGCTGCTACAGTTCACCCTAGATGTTGGTGAAGAAAAGCCACGCAACGTGTTTAGCGGCATTCGTAAGTTCTATGAGCCTGAGCAACTGACGGGTAAGAAAGTCATTTGCGTGACCAACCTTGCCCCGCGAAAGATGAAATTTGGTATCTCTGAGGGCATGATTTTGTCATCAGGCGATCCAAAAACTCAGCTAACGGTCGTTACGCTACCTGATAACTGTGTCATTGGTGATGTACTCGCATAAAAATATTAACTTAAGTAGTGGTGTAAGTGATAATTAAAGAAAGAACGAAAAAAACGGTCTAAATAGACCGTTTTTTTATGGCTGACTTAAAAGATTAAATCTCGCTGTTATCTACTCAAAACATCAATAATTTCCAACGTGTTATTAATTACTGTCACAATCTTATTGTCTGGCGTACGGATACGTACGTAACGGTCATCATAACGATCTAAAATAACAGAACGATCATAATCCCTTCTATCAATCTTGCCGACTACTCTATAACCGTATTTATCAAGGTCACGCTTGAATGACGCGTTAGGGCTAGCATTGCGATACGCATTAATATTAGGGTGGGCATTGCCATTATTTTGATAATTGTTATGGTTGTAATCTTTACTAATGTGAGCAGAGTTACCCTTGCCATTTCCATGACCGTGCCCATTACCATGATTGTCTTTTGCCATAGCAGGCAGGCAAATCAATGAGCTTGCCGTAATGCCAGCGATGGTCAATAACTTTAAATTAGCTGTATTCATAATGTTATCCTTAAAATATGCGTTTGAATAATAGTAATGAGATATTTGAATGCGTTGTATAGTCAAGTCAATTTAAAAATGACACAACGAGATTAAAGGCTATTTTTCGCAGCCTCTGGAGACGAAGTCACAGCAAGCAAGGAAAATAGTATTTAATCGAGTGTGTTTATGATGATATATCAGTTTTATTTGGGCTTTACTATATATTCAACACGTCAACATAATAATGATATGGATTTTGGACGCACCCTACTTCTCATATAAAAAATTTTTATATAAACATTAGCTTACGTTAATTATGAAGTGGATTGGTAATAGATGCGTTGCTAGCTTGTATGCTTTTTGACTATCAGTTTATTGGATAAGATAATGCCTTAAGAGGCTAATTCTTATGGTTAAATACTCAAAACCACACTTATGACAGTGGTTACGACAATGCCTAATAGTCTTACTAAGTACGCCTATGACGAATGCGCTTTAATTTTTTATTGCGATAACTTACATTGCTGTCATAATATGAACATAATAATCGACGGAACGATTACTTTAATTAATGGTTAGCCTGCTATGTTGACGTAGACGTAGTATTGACTCGGCTAATCTGCATTCTCCAATATCTTTTTTAGAACCAAAGAGAACCAAACAGATTCTTTGAGCATTGCTATTAGTAGGCTTGATCAATCTGACAGTCCTCGCTTGGTTTTTATGATTGATATAACCTATGAGTTATCCTAATAATGACTATTGCTTCTACTCTACGCTTAAGCCTATATGGCGTTGCTCTTAGTGCCATTAGCACACTTGGCCTGATAGGCTGCTCGAACTCCTCTACTGACACAGCCGCCACTACTGAAAATAGCTCTGCTGCAGATGCAGAAAAACCTGCCAAATCTATTGCGATTACCCAAATCGTTGAGCATCCATCATTGGATGACATGCGCCGCGGTATTATTGATGAGCTGGCAGACAATGGTTATGTCGAAGGCCAAAACCTAACGGTCAACTTCCAAAGTGCACAGGGCAATACAGCGACAGCAGGACAGATTGCTAAGCAGTTTGCAGGAGACAATCCGGACGCCATCGTCGCTATCTCGACGCCATCGGCCCAGTCGATTGTCGCGGCTACCACTACTATTCCTATCATTTATACGGCCGTATCAGACCCACTAGGCGCTAAGCTTATCAATGAAGATGGCAAGCCTTTTCAAAGCAATTTGACAGGATTATCGAGTCAGCTACCTCTAGAGCCGCAGTTAGATTTACTACAACAAATAAAGCCTGAGATGAAAACGATCGGCTACGTTTACAGCCCAGGCGAAGCAAACTCAGTGTCATTGCGTGATAGCCTAAAACAAGCGCTACCAGCACGAGATCTGACATTGTTAGATATCCCTGCCAATCGTCCAACCGATATCGGCATGGCAACCCGTAGCTTGCAAGGACGCGCAGATATCATCTATACCTCATTTGACAACAACGTCGCCTCTGCTTTTGAGGCCATGACTCAAGCAGCAAACGAGTTGAAACTCCCTATTGTCGCGTCTGATGAGTTTAGCGTGAAGCGCGGCGCGGCAGCTGCTCTTGGCGTTAATGATTATGACTTTGGTCGTACCACTGGCAAAATGGTATATCGCGTATTAAATGGCGAGGCGATCAATAACATTGAACCTGCCGTCATGAACGATCTAACCTTATATATCAGCCCTAAGCATGCCAAAACGCAAGGCGTTAGTTTGCCAGCAGAGTTGCTAAAAAATGGCATCAATGTTGATGAACAAGCGCAAAGCACTGATAACAAATAGCACGAATAAAATAAATAGTGCTGAATAGTAATACTGAAAAATACCCTGTAGCCATCATAAGTGGCTCGCTTTACCCTTTTACCCATCTATTAAATAATGTACGGACACATTATTACTTTTAGGAGTCAGAACCATGTTGTATCAAAATCGTTTTAATTTTGGCAAAGCGTTACTACTAGGCGGTGTATGCACTGCTATCTTAACGGGTTGTAATCAATCAGCCCAAGATACTAGCACGACTGATACTGCGGCTACTGGCGATACTGCCACCGAAATGAAAACTGTTGCTATCACTGCTATCGTTGAGCATCCAGCACTTGATGATGTACGCAAAGGCGTGATCGATGAGTTAAACGAAGCAGGATTCAAAGATGGTGAAAACCTAACGGTCAACTTCCAAAGCGCACAAGGTAACACTGCGACAGCCGGTCAGATTGCCAAACAGTTCGTCGCTGATGATCCAGATGTGATCGTAGCGATTGCTACCCCATCTGCACAGTCTGTGGCCGCCTCAACGAGCAGCATTCCACTGGTATTCTCTGCGGTGACTGATCCAGTCGCTGCCAAGCTGGTGCCAAGTTTGGACGGCTCTGGCACCAACGTGACAGGAGCCTCAGATGCCCTACCATATGAGCCGCAAATTGAATTGATGCGCCAAGTCATTCCTGAACTAAAAAATGTCGGTTATGTCTATAGTCCAGGTGAAGTCAACTCAACGATTATCTTACAAAATCTAAAAGAGAAATTGACCCCTCAAGGCATTAACGTGCTTGAAGCACCAGCACAGCGTAGTAATGACATCGCAATGGCAGCACGTAGCCTAGAAGGTAAGGTCGATATGATCTACACCTCAACAGACAATAACGTGGTATCCGCTTACGAGTCACTCTATCAAATCGCCAAAGAAAGCAAGATTCCACTGATCGCCTCAGATACCAGCTCAGTTGAGCGCGGTGCGGTTGCATCATTAGGCGTAGATTATTATGAGCTTGGCCGTGAAACGGGTAAGATCGTTGTTCGTATCTTGAATGGTGAAAAAGCAGGCGCTATCCCTGTTTACACCCCACAAGCGCTTAACCTGTATGTCAGCCCAAAACATGCTGAAGAAGAAGGCATTACTTTGTCACAAGCAGTTATCGATAAAGCAAAAGAAGTGGTAGAATAACGCACCTTTGTATTTGGCTTACCATAGCAGCCATGAGCAAAATCATAATATGAATCAGTGATTGCGCTTTTGTGCTGTCATGCTAAATGTTTGACAAGAAACCCAGCTATGAGTCAGTAGGCTGGGCTTCTTGTTTCAGCAGAACCTGTTTAAATAGCTTGTTTCATATATTGCTGTAGTTAGCTTATGGCTTATCTGATACTTGTTAAGTAAAATACATTTTTGCTGTATTGGATATTGCCGTTGCTTGAATCAGCGCTTTAAACCAAGGTAACTTATGAACGTTGTTAATCGTGACCTGTTTTGGTTTACCCTAACCGCAGATTGCTTAATCTGTTAAATTCACCGCTTAGCTGTTTAGCATTTAGAGGGTTTTGGCGCTTGCCACTCACTTATCTTGGTTCCATACGCTAGACACTGAGTTATGACTTACTGATCTCTTATGTCTTTAATTGCTTTTTTTGGTGCGCTTGAAAGTGGTCTGATCTATGGCCTCGTCGCACTTGGTGTGCTGATCTCATTTCGTACGCTTGACTTTCCTGACTTGACGGCTGACGGTAGCTTTCCGCTGGGCGGCGCGGTCGCTGGCATCTCTATCGTTGCGGGTGTCAATCCGTGGCTCGCCTGTGCTTTTGGTATGCTAGCAGGCTCAATCGCTGGTATCGTTACTGCATGGCTGCATGTCAAACTTGGCATCCTACAATTGCTTGCCAGTATCTTAGTGATGGTTGCCCTATATTCTGTCAACCTACGCATCATGGGCGCCCCAAACCTACCGCTACTTGGTGAAACGACGGTATTTAGTACCTTAGTGACTAATGGCAATGGTTATTGGATGCGCTGTCTGATTATCGGTGTGGTCGTGGCGATTGCCATGTTATTTTTAAACTGGTTTTATAGTACCGAAACTGGTTTATCAATGCGTGCTACTGGCTCAAACTTGAGAATGGCACAAGCGCAAGGTATTAATACCTCATGGATGACCATCATCGGTATGGCGATCTCTAACGGCTTGATTGCCTTGGCAGGTGCGCTATTTGTCCAGACCCAAGGCGGCGCTGATATTTCTATTGGTATCGGCACCATCGTCATCGGTCTAGCAGCAGTCATCATTGGTGAGACCATCATTCCTGCCAAGCGTATTTGGTTAATTACCTTTGCGGTTGTGGTCGGTGCAGTATTGTACAAGCTGTTTATTCAGGTCGCACTATCGAGCGATACGCTGCGTAGTATCGGCTTTGGCCCGCAAGATTTGAACTTAATCACAGCATTACTCGTGGTATTGGCGTTGGTCTTACCAAAAGCGAAAACGAAGTTTTTATCACGCAAAGTTCGCGCCTAATGACAGTTTAAGCAAGTACCAACAGCACTTGCTTTGCCCGAAGAGATAATAAGGAATAACGATTATGATGCAAGCCACCGATTTACAGTTGACCTTTAATCCAGGCACACCTATCGAAAACCCTGCCCTACGTGGTATTAGTTTGAATATCGCTGATGGTGAGTTCGTCACTGTTATTGGTACCAATGGTGCAGGTAAATCGACTTTTTTGAACGCAGTCAGCGGTACCACGCGCGTCGATAGTGGTTCAATCCTGCTAAATGGCATTGATGTCACCAAAAAATCCGCCCATCAACGTGCACACTGGGTCGCGCGTGTTTTTCAGGATCCGATGGCAGGTACTTGTGAAGCGCTGACCATTGAAGAAAACATGGCCTTGGCCTATAAACGTGGCGGCAAGCGCGGTTTGAAGTTTGCACTAAATCAAAACAACCGTGACTTGTTCCGTGAAAAACTGTCTGTGTTAAAACTGGGACTAGAAAATCGCCTGACAGACCGTATGGGTCTACTCTCTGGTGGTCAACGTCAAGCGGTGAGCCTGCTGATGGCATCGCTACAGCCCTCTAAGATTTTATTGCTCGATGAGCATACTGCTGCCCTTGATCCAAAAACTGCCGCCTTTGTTTTAGAATTGACAGATAAAATTGTCACAGACAATAAGCTCACCACCATGATGGTGACCCACTCTATGCAACAAGCATTGGCACATGGTACGCGCACCGTGATGCTACACCAAGGGCAAGTGGTCTTGGACGTGTCTGGAGACATTCGTCGCGGCATGACCGTACACGATTTGTTAGATATGTTCGAGCAAACACGCGGCGAAAAGGTTGAAGACGATAGCTTAATTTTGAGCTAGACTGTCTCAACTTATTGACTCTCAAAAAGCAGACATTACTGTTTCTAATTGCTTCTAAAACCTTCAAGAAAATTGATGTTTCTTGAAGGTTTTTTGTTATCTATGGTTACTACTGCTACACACGGTACAGCGGGCATTATATAGTGATGAGATACCACCATTATGCCGCCATTTATCGATGAGGTCTGTCATGCGCAAAATTCCTGTTTACTCCCACCCTGCTGCAGGTTGGCCTGCGCTGATCTCCTCGACACGCAAACTGATGGATTATCAAACCTTTTTACGCGGTAGTGTCAGCGTCCTAAAAAGCAATCAACCTCAAGGCGGATTTGACTGCCCAGGCTGCGCGTGGCCAGACCATAAGTCACATAAGCGCATCGACGTCTGCGAAAACGGCATCAAAGTCATCGCCAGCGAAACCATGACGAAAAAGGCAGATGCACAATTTTTTGCAAGGCATACCGTGACCGAGTTACAAAGATGGTCTGGCTACGAACTTGAGCATAGCGGGCGTTTGTCAGAACCGATGTACTATGATGCCGCGCAAGATCGCTACGTCCCTATTCCTTGGGAAGCGGCTTATGGCTTAATCACTGAGCAGCTTGGAAAGCTTGATTCACCCAATGAAGCACTATTTTATACCTCAGGGCGCGTGACCAACGAGCCGGCCTTTATGTATCAGCTGTTTGTTCGCAGCTTTGGCACCAACAACCTGCCTGACTGCTCGAACATGTGCCATGAGCCGACCTCAGTGATGCTCGGTAAACAGCTAGGCGTCGGCAAAGCGACAGTCATGCTAGAGGATTTTGAGCAAGCCAAACTGATATTGATGTTTGGGCAAAACCCAGCGACTAACCATCCACGAATGCTGGAGATGCTTGCCCATGCACATGAGCAAGGATGCCGAATCATCTCGATTAATCCGATGCGCGAGCAAGGCTTGAGTAGATTTAGAAATCCGCAAAAACCAATGCATATGGCCGCAGGTCAAAGTGATGATATGGTCGATGATGTCATTCAAATTCAAATCGGCGGTGATACCGCGCTATTGACGGGCATTGCTAAATGGCTGATTGAAAATGATAGAATCAACCATGATTTTATTACCACTCATACCTCAGGTTTTGAACCGCTAAAACAATGGCTAACAGCGCAAACTTGGGAAGATATCACACTTGGCTGCGGTATTTCTCAGTCCGATATTATCAGCTTAGCGGGACTAGTGGCTGATAGTTCAGCGACCATTTGTACTTGGGGCATGGGTATCACCCAGCATGTGCAAGGCGATGACAATGTTGCGATGATTACCAATCTATTATTATTGATGGGTATGATTGGTATTGATGGTGCGGGCGCCTCCCCTGTTCGTGGTCACTCCAATGTTCAGGGCGATCGTACCATGGGTATCCATGAACGCCCGAGTAAAACCTTACTGGACAGTCTAGAGCGCGTCTTTGAGCGTCCTATGCCAAAAGAGCATGGCTATGATGTCGTCACAGGCGCCAAAGCGCTTATCGAAGGTAAATTAAAAGTGTTTATGGGTATGGGCGGTAATTATGCTGTGGCAGCCCCTGATACGAGCGCTATTCAACAAGCATTAACCACCACTCAGCTCAATGTATTTGTCGGTACCAAGCTCAATGAAACCATGCTATACCCAGGAGCAAACAACGTCATTCTGCCTTGTCTGGGTCGTACTGAGCGTATCCTGACAACAAAAGGTGAGCAGTTTGCAACGATTGAAGATTCAATGTGTCAGATAGTTCCAACCCAAGGTAAGCTTAAACCTGTGAGTGATAACTTAAAGTCTGAGGCAAAGATTATAGCGGAGCTTGCGACACATGTACTTGGTGCTGACTCCTCTATTCCTTGGCTTGCAATGAGCGAAGATTTTGATCTCATTCGAGACTATATCGCCCAAGCTATTAACGGTTTTGAAAACTTCAATCAGCGCATTCGTACCAATGAGCGCGGGTTTCATTTGTATCATGCAGCGCGCCATCGTGTATGGAATACCGAGAGTGGCAAAGCTCAGTTTGAAGTACCGCATTACCCCATTACGTACGTTGCAGCCCAAATGGCGGACACACATGACATTGATCATGAGGACACAACGCAAAAGGTTTGGCAACTGACCAGCGTTCGTAGTCATGACCAGTTCAATACGATGATATTTGGATTCAAAGACCGCTATCGCCAGACCAACCGCCGAGATGTGCTATTCATGCATCCAGATGAAATCAGCCGCCTAGGCTGGCAAAAAGGAGATCAGGTGATGGTATCGCGGCACGCCAGCAGCTCAAGCCACACAGCGCATAAAAACAAGCCGCGCGTACTAGGGCCTCTCATATTGACTGAGATGGATATCGCCGCCAATGCCGTCGCCGCCTATTATCCTGAATGTAACGACCTGTTTGATTTGGATACCCATGCGCCAGACTCTCATATCCCAGCATACAAATCGACGACCGTGATCTTAGAGCGTGTGAATACAAGTGTTCAGACAGCCGAACCTGTATAAGTGGTAATGATCACTGAAAGTAATTTTGAGCAAAGTGAGTCCTCTAGCAAAATGGCTATGATGGCAGAGACAACTGAAACTAGAGTGATTATGACTGAGATATCTGAGGATAATGATAATAGCGCAGCCGAGACAATGCTCGCTCGCAAACATTTAGCGCAGAAGCATCATTATCCATCGGACAAGGCTCATGGAGCCGATATACCTCAAAGCTGTATTGAGTCTCAAACCACCAGTTTGGCAGTAGAGGCAGCGGTATCAATCGTTATTAATGGGATTCATTATGCGGTACTGATGGCCAGCCCTTACCAACTAGAGTATTTGGCTGTTGGGTTCTTATTTAGCGAGGGCTTGATTCAGCACAGTCATGAGTTACTTGATTGGGAAGTGACACATCTTACAGATATTGCCAGCTACCAAAAGTTTGCTCAATCCTTAAACGATGGGGATCTTGAATTCGCCTCCATTGAGCAACGCTTAGAGCAATTTCAAGATTATGATATCTATATCGTAGAGCTGGTGCTAAACCAACGCTGCCATCAGCGCATCCAAGCCCAAAAGCGCCAACTGGCAGGGCGTACAGGCTGCGGTATGTGCGGCATCACGGGGCTGACACAGGCATTGCCCGACTTGAGCCACTACTCACAAGCAAACATACATGGTTCTAAGGCAACCGTGCCAAGCCTTGAGTATCTATTAGTACTACGTCAGCAAGTAGATGCCACACAGCATACACACCAACTGACAGGAGCTGTGCATGCAGCAGCGACGATATACAATCAGCAGTTGTACTTGTTTGAGGACGTAGGCCGTCACAATGCACTCGACAAATTAATCGGTTGGCAACTGCGACAAAAAGTAGAGGTTGATTGCGTACTCATGACCTCACGATTATCGATTGAGTTGGTACAAAAATCGATTCGGGGGCGTATCCCTTGGCTCGTTGGCATGTCTGCGCCCACCAGTACGGCCGTACGGGTCGCCCAGCGCTATGGTTTGGGACTGGCTGGGTTTTTGCGTGACAATAGAGTCACCTACTACACTGGCATTTGATGAGTATTGCCTAACCACATTTTCTAAATCCTGTCGTTATCATCGATTCGTTTACTTTGATACCCTCACATTGATCATTTAATACTGCCACCATTCAATATGTTAGCCTTATTGATACCCTCACAAACACCTTTCCATAAACCCCATTTGTCAATGCTATTTTTCTTGAGGTCTGCCTCTGACTTTTGGTCATTTATGACAGATAACTGACCGATAGATTTGAGCTTCACGGCAGAATAGGGTACTCTTAGCGCACGAGTATGTTACACATAGTTAACATAGCTGTAGTTTTATTTATAAATACTTAGCCTATGGTGCAACGCATCAGGGCTGTAGCGTGTTTGATACTTAACTACAGGTAATGCGTCAATTACCTAATCATGGGCAAAAATTCGCTCATGCTTGGGTGTATTTCAGCCGGCTATACATAATATTAGCCGATAAAGCTGTCTACACTTAGCACCGTCATCAGCAGATGGCTGAGTGCTTATTCATAATTTTGCTGTAGATACCTGCCTTGTCAGCGCTCTATAGCAGCCAGCTATTATCAAGTATGACCACTTGACAGCGTGATGGACTATCCATCAACAGACGCATGCTGATGACTCCCTGCGATTTTTGTGAAATGTGGCTCACTGTTGCATGTGATTTTTTCAAATGACGTACAACAGTGAGTAACCGGCATGATGTCAATGGGCAGTTGTCATTTACAGGTTGCAGGATCTACCCTTAAAACACCAAGTGCGCCAGCGCGCGGCATTTGGGTCGGCGCTGACTGCTTTTTATGACGGCTAACTGTTAGCACTGTGTGATGCCTCTACATAAAACTTTTATGGGCTTTATTGTATTCTTAACAGTTTTGGATAAAGTTATACTATTAAACTTTTATTTATGTAAAATAATCGCGAGGTATGAATTTGAAAACTGAGTCACTGTTCCAATTTTCATCGTTAACCATTATTTTATTGTTGTTAGCGTTTTATGGCGGCACGTATTTGTTGTCATTGCTGATCAAAAAAGACAAAGAAACCACTTCAGGATTTATGGTGGCAGGCCATGGCGTCGGCTTTGGCATGGGTGCTGCTAGTATGACCGCTACTTGGATTTGGGCGGCATCGTTTTATGCGGCGGCGACCTCTGGCTACAAGTATGGCGTATCAGGGCCGATACATTACGGCTTTTGGGGCGCGCTGATGATCTTATTCATCTATCCTTTTGGTATGCGCTTTCGTGAGCTTGCACCCGATGGTCATACCTTAGGTGAGCTTATCCACGCCCGCCATGGCTCATCAAGCCAATTAATTTTAGCCATATCCAACCTTATGGGCAGCTTAATTAGCTTGATGGTCAACTTTACTGCAGCTGGGGCGTTGGTATCGGTATTATCGCCATTATCGTTTCAGACGGGGGTCATGATTGCAGGTATCGGGGTGCTAAGCTACACCCTAACCTCAGGGTTTCGTGCTTCCGTCTTTACAGACTTTGCGCAATTGGTCGCTTTGATGGCCATCGGTATTGTCATTATTCCAGCGGTACTGTTTGCGATGGGTGGGCCACAAGTCATGGTCGATGGCCTCGCTAACCTCACGCTTGAACAGCAGGATTTCTTTTCATCCGAAGCGTTTTTTCAGCAAGGAGCGCCCTATTTTGTCGCTGTACTTGCTTATGCGATTGGTAACCAAACCATCACGCAGCGCTTGTTTGCGATCGATAAGACTAAGATTAAACAGACCTTTATTACCGCCACGGTCGGCTATGCTGGTATCGTCATCGGTCTTGGTATGATCGGATTGATGGCTTTGACCATCGGTATCGAGCCACTAGATGGCAATATGAACAACCTCATCCCGCAGATGGTCAGCACTTACTTGCACCCTGTATTTATCGCCTTGTTCTTTATCTTGGTCATTGGCTCATTGTCATCGACAGCCGACTCAGATTTGTCGGCATTATCGACCATTATGATGGCGGATGTGTATGGCAAAAACATTGCCAAAGGCCGCGTCAAACCTAAAACCATGATGCTCGTTGGTCGTAGCACGATGATTATCGCCACCGCTGCCGGACTGATCTTTGCCAGCTTTAAGCTAGATATCTTGGTGATGCTCGTATTCGTCGGTGCATTATGGGGCGCGATTGTTTTTCCGGTCATCGCCAGTGTGTTTTGGAACCGCGTGACCAATGCCGCCTTTACCTCGGCAGTCATCATCGGCCTACTGCTATTCTGTGTGGTACGCTTTGAGCTGCTACCGATGACAGGCTTTACTGCGCTTTTCTTTGAAATACTGGCCAGTGTGGGCGCCGCAGTCGTGATTGGGCTGATGGTCTTTGGCTTTTTGGGTCGTAAAATCGGCATGGTAGCGGCAGCGATCACGCTGGTACTGATGCTCATTTTTGCCACAGGCTTCTTACGTCAGTACATGGTACTACTGGCCTCACTAACGGCCTATGGTGCTAGCACCATCGCTTGTATCATCGTTAGCCTCATGGGTGATGAACACTTTGATTTTGCTTTAATCAATCAACGTGTCGGCGATTATGATAAAAAAGCCAAGGCATCGACCTCTGAGCTTTCATGAACACAGGTAGCGAGCACCGCTTGCGGGTTTGGCAGTTGGTCAATATATGACCCGCTGCACAGGCAACCCTTCATAAATACTATAAGGAGATATCATGGACAACGTCTTTATCTACGGCTTATATATTTTAATTTGGCCAGCCATTACGCTCGGCGTGCTGGTATTGATTTGTACCGCGACTTATCGCGATATCAAACGAGCCAAACGTAATAACGAAGAGATATTATAAAAGTACACTCTCAATGATCAGTACTCTCATCAGTGAGTCCGGCTCGCTGATGAGCCTGAATACGCAAAAAACTAATAAAAAAGCACTAAAATCAGCACAAGTGAGCAAATAAGCTATTTTTAGCCAAAAAATGACTTGTAATTTAAATTATTTTTGCTAATATAGTCCACCTTGATTGGCTGGATGGCAGAGTGGTCATGCAGCGGACTGCAACTCCGTTAACGCCGGTTCGATTCCGACTCCAGCCTCCAATTATTTATTAACTTTACGTTAATTTTGGCTTGCATTATTATCCCAACCGATTATAATAGCGACCACTTATCTAGTAACTAGACAGTCTATCAGCTAGTTTACATGTTAGATAACACAAGTTTTGCCCGGGTGGTGAAATTGGTAGACACAAGGGATTTAAAATCCCTCGCTAGCAATAGCGTGCCGGTTCAAGTCCGGCTCCGGGTACCATTACATAGTTCTATACTATCTTATAGAGTAGCCAAAGCCCCTGATATCAGGGCTTTGCTGTATCTATGATTCGCAACTCTTATCTATATGTCCAAGTCCAGCAGCTTTGAGCTTAAGCTCTTGCCATGCATATCTTGCGCCAGCGACTTGGTCACCCCGCCGCCTAATGCCCCATACAAAACAAAGTTAAAAGCTTTTAAGTTTGGCAACTCATAACGAATCACCTCTCCTGCTACAATATCTTGGAACCAGTCTTTGACCACGGCTGCGGTTACTTTATCTTTGAGCAATTCGTAATCAGTCTCCTCAAACGCGATCAGAGAAATATTGGAGATATTGCCTTTGTCACCAGTGCGAGAATGGGCAATTTCACGTAGTTTCATTTATTTGACTCCCAATATGAGACAGTAATGTCCGTATCGGTTTCTGGAATCAAGATAGAACCGATGGACACGATAGCCTGAATGTGTGAACGAATACCGCCGCCACCTGCGGGGCCATTGGTATACAGCGTCTCGACCTCTCGGGTGATGGCTTGTGCCATGATTTTATCCGGGGTACGCGCCGCCACCCGTAGTCGCACCTCGGCCGCCTCCGCCGTGCTGGCAAACTCATTGCTATATAACGAATTGAGACCGATAAAGTCATAGCGTATCTCGATCGGTTTAATATGCTCAGCGGCTAGCCTGTTTTCAATGACCCGCTTGGCAAGCGCGGCCCTTTTGACTGCCCCTGAACCGCCGTAGCTGATCTCCGCTTCTGCGATATAGCCATCTTTATAGCCGATACTGGTTTTCAATAGACCTGTTTTGGGCCTGCCTGATCCGCCAGACACTTGAACCACATCGTTATCAATGGCTTTCACAGACACGTTAGAAAAATCAGCAATCACATCTGGGGTAAGATAGCGGGCAGGATCATGAATTTCGTACAGCAACTGCTCTTTTACCGTCGCCTCAGAGACCAACCCGCCAGCATTGGGCAGCTTGGACACGGTATACTCTCCGTCCTCTGTCACCGCCAAGATAGGAAAGCCAACATTCCAAAGCTCAGGTACCTCCTTATAATCAGGATCTGCAAAATAACCACCTGTGATCTGAGCGCCGCACTCCATCAAATGACCGCCAATCGCGCCTTTGCCCATCAAATCGGCATCGTCAAAAGACCAGCCAAACTCATACACCATCGGCGCCACAAAGAGCGACGGATCGGCGGCGCGACCCGTGATGACGATATCTGCGCCAGCGCTCAATGCTTGCACGATACCTTTGGCACCAATATAGGCATTGGCAGAGACGATAGAGTCGCCCAAATCTTTGATAGATCGGTTGTTTTCCAGCAGCGTCTCATTCTGATAACGCACAATGTCTGTAAACACATCATCGCCCGTGATAGCGGCGATTTTTAACCCATGAAACCCTTGCTGCTCGGCGATCTGTTTGATTGTTTCGGCAGCAGCTTTGGGGTTGGCAGCCCCCATATTGCTGATGACTTTGACCTTTTTTTCGACACACAGCGGCAGTACTTGCGCCATACGATACTTAAGTAAACGGTCATAACCCTCGTTTGGCTGCTGCATTTTGCGCTGCTGGGCAATGGCAATGGTACGCTCAGCCAAGCATTCAAACACGATATAGTCCACGTCGCCGTAGGTCATAACATCAAGCGCAGGCGTCAATCTGTCATCGGCATAACCTGCGCCAGACCCAATTTTGATGGTTTTCATTCCTTACTCCTGATTATTTTATTAAATGATCACGCCTGTGACTACCGCCACAATGGTCATGACCAGCGTGGTACCAAACGCCCATTTAAAGACAAACTTTTGATGATCGCCCAGCTCCACACCCGCAAGGCCAATCAACAAGAACGTCGATGCGGTCAGCGGACTGAGTGGGAATCCGGTGGTCATTTGTCCCAGCATAGACGCTTGACCAATTTGGACAGGATCCAGCCCGTATGCACTCGCGGTCTGTGCCAAAATTGGCATCACCCCAAAATAATAAGCATCAGGCGTAAAGACGAGGCTTAAAGGCATGCTCAAGACGGCAACGATGACGCCCATCGAACCACCCACCGCATCTGGAATGATCTGCACCAGCGCCGTCGCCATCGCAGAAATCATCTCTGTCCCTGATAAAATGCCCGTAAAGATGCCTGCCGCAAAAATGATGGACACCACGGTAATCATGCCAACCGATTGCGACTTGATCTGATCCATTTGATCATTAGGCTTGGGATAATTGATAAGCACAGCGATGGCGAATGCCAGCATAAAGACGATTGGCAGCGGTAGCCAAACTTGCACCAACGCCACAATAGTAACTATGGTCAATATCAAATTGAACCAAAATAGCTTGGGGCGACGCATATCGCGCGCTTCTTCCGTTAGCTCATCATGCAAGCTGTGCTCCATGTCTTGAACGCCCAAGCGTTTGCGCTCTTTTTTGCCCACAAGATAGGCCACAAATACAATCCAAACTACACCTGCCACAAACGCAGGAATAAGCGGATTAAATAACTGCGCGGTACTCACCTCTAAAGCCGCCGCCGCACGTGCAGTTGGGCCGCCCCAAGGCGTCATGTTCATCGTACCTGCGCCAAGCGCCACAAAACCCGCCAGTAT
Source organism: Psychrobacter pacificensis (assembly GCF_018336615.1). Taxonomy (NCBI): domain Bacteria; kingdom Pseudomonadati; phylum Pseudomonadota; class Gammaproteobacteria; order Moraxellales; family Moraxellaceae; genus Psychrobacter; species Psychrobacter pacificensis. The sequence goes on from NZ_CP048752.1 coordinate 2,025,441, forward strand.
GATTCGCTTCATACCCAGTTTGTCATATAGCGGTAGTAAGGCTGGAATGGTGATTAAAAACGTCGAGGCGCCCGAGCCATCCAAATGCGCTACCATGGCGATCACCACGGTGCCGATACAGATTTTGACAGGATCGCCTTTGACCAGTGTTAATACCCGCGAGATAAGCGGATCAAACAAACCAGCGTTGTTCATCACGCCAAAAAACAAAATGGCAAACCCCAGCATGATACCCGTTGGTGCCACACCCACGATGCCGTCTAGCATAAAGCCGCCAAGCTCTGCGCCAAAGCCGCCGATTAAAGCAAAAACGACAGGCACAAGAATCAATGCCACAATGACGGACACCCTTTTGGTCAGTATGAGCGCCAAAAATACGAAAATCGTCAAAAATCCCAATAGTGCCAACACAGTCCTTCTCCTTGTAAGCCTTACTTTCTTCCTTGTGATATGTCTACCAGTCCGCCTTTCCATAGGGGTATCACTGGCATTAACTATAATAGAAATATCACGGGTACAGCTTGCTTCCAAGGGTACAGATGAACGTTTTGATAGGAAACTGTACCCGTTTTGGGCACACATTTCTGTGCTATGGCAGGCAGTTACTAGGAAAATGGGCGGTGCGATTCATCAAACAAAATGACAAAAATATCGGTCATTATCGATGCATTTTTAAGAAATACTGGCAGGTTTTGTATCATGTTATTAAACAAAAAATATCTCCCACACTGTCAAAAGCAAAAAGTATGCTTTGATATAACGCATAAACATAAGCGTTAATGATGGTTAAAAATAGCAGTTTTAATAAACTTAACCGTGGTTTTGTCTATATAGAATTTATTGACTCTTAAGGCAAAATAAGTCGGATCGGAGGGAAAAAACAGACTACCAGGCGCGATGAAAATATTATGACTCTTTGCGTCTTCTACTGCCTTTTTATCGTCCATCGGAATACGAAACCACAAAAAATTACCACTGGGATTGTGCGGATACAGCGTCAGGCCGTCGATTTTGTTTAGCTGAGTGATGGCAGTGGCTGACTTCTCTGCAGACAGATGCTTGAGCGCTTGCAAATGATTGGTCAAAGCGCCACTGGTGATCAGATGGTTGAGGATATTTTCCATGATGGATGAGGTGTTGATCACCGTAATCATCTTAAGCCGTGTGAGTGATTTGATCACCGATTTGGAGGCGACGACAAAACCACATCTGATCGACGCAGAGACGGTTTTTGAAAAACTACTGACATAAATCACAGGACAGGTTTGATTAAAAAAGTAACTGGCAGCGTCGTCTCTTGCCAATAAAAACGGGTCGTTTTCCACAATAATCACATTATATTGGGTGCATAATGCCTGAATCTCTGCCATATTCTGAGACGTCAAATCTGTACCCATCGGATTTTGTGCAAAAGGCTGCAAAAATAAAATCTTGGGCTGAGATTTAATAATAAGGGCTTCTAAATGATTAGCGTCTATGCCCAATTTGGTTCGCTTAATGGTATTAATAGCGACTTGATGTAATTCAAGCTTACTAAATAGCGGATAATATCCGGGAGACTCAACGATGACTGGATCGCCGCTGGTCAAAAAGTGCCGAATGATCAAGTCCAAACTGTGATTGGTGCCATAGGTCAATAGAACATTTTGCGATTCAACCGTCATAGCGCGCCTGCTTAGGATGTCGACCAGCAGCCCTCGCAGTAATACATTGCCAGCAGGATCGCCATTACCACGATCAAAATGTGCCACCTCAGCGCTTTCACTCCCAAAACGGTCACTAGCCTGCCCCAAATAGCGCTCAAGGTTGAGCTTGTCCATGTACTCTTTGGGATAGCGGCCCGCCCCAGGCTTATGATGCGACTGGTTGACCATTTGTTGCTCCAACAAGTCAATACCTGTATAAAACGGGGTCGCGTTTAGCATGGGTGTATTGGACAAATCCTCTCCCGCATAAAAGCCCGATTTGGGCAGCGCTTTGATCCAGTGCTGCTCAAGCAGCTTGTTATAAGCCGTGATTACGGTGTTTTTGGACACCTTATGTTTTTCGGCCATCGCTCGAATGGAGGGTATTTTGTCTCCTACTTTTTTTCGTCCAGACTTGATATCGTCAATCACAATGAGACAAATTTCTTCGAACTTTTTCACTGTCACACTCCATGTTGAGCAACCACCACGCTCAGTACGTACTCGCTTTCGCAAATACTATTTCTAAAATAGAGTAGTAGCATGTGAGGAAAATATCATAACTGAAAGACCTATAGTTTATAATCTGGATATCAAAATTGATATTATTAAAGAGAGAACAGACCGAAAAAGGTATCTCTTCATCTCAAGTGGCCAAGTCGCCAAGTCACTGAGCATCGCGCGATAAGGCTTATTTTGGTAACTCAGAAAAAAACACTAAAAAAGGTTGTCTACGCTATGAGCGTAAACAACCTTTTGATCGTGATTACCATCATAGTATCTGATGGCTAAGATTTTTTAACACCAATCAGGGATATCATGAATGGTATCTTAAAAGCAGAAAGCTACGCCTCTAATAGCGCATCACTATACTCATCACGCAAGTCTTTTTTCACCATTTTTCCGGCACCGTTTAGTAAGATGTTCTCTACAAAAATAACTTTGTCAGGTATCTGCCAGCTAGCAATTTTATCTTCATAAAAACTTAGCACTTGTGACTCATCGAGTTCTGCATTCTCTTCTTTTACCACAATCAGTACCGGACGTTCTCCCCATTTTTTATGTTTTGCGGCGATAGCAGCTGCCATTTTTATCTGTGGATGGCCGGCAGCGATATTTTCAAGCTCTACTGAGGAGATCCATTCTCCACCAGACTTAATTAAATCTTTTGATCGGTCACGAATATTCATATAACCATCAGCATCAATAGTTGCAATATCACCCGTGTCAAACCAGCCATCTTCTGTAATGGCATCAGGATTCTCTGTATAATAATCGTTGATAATCCAGTGACCTTTGATCTGCAAGCGACCCTGAGACACTCCATCCTCTTTGACTGGCTTAAGTGGCTCATCAGTGTCTATGAGACGTAACTGAACACCATACGGTGGACGTCCTTGAGAGTTACGTAGCTCGTCAATCTCATCTTTACTCAGTGATTTATGCTTAGCTTTTATTTGATTCATCGTTCCAAGCGGACTGGTCTCCGTCATACCCCAGCCATGTACCGCATCACAATTAAAATCTTCTCTAAACGTTTTAATCACTGATGGTGGACAAGCGGCGCCACCGACAATGGTCCGCGTCATACTATCAAGCTTACTGCCTCTGGCTTTAGCAGCGGTCAATAGGCTTTGCCAAATCGTCGGAACGCCTAACGCAACCGTCACCTTATAATCATCAATGAGAGATACTAGGCTATCACCATCCAGATTGGGACCTGGGAGCATCAGAGAGCAGCCAGTTAATGCAGCCGCATAAGGGGTTCCCCACGCGTTGACATGGAACATCGGTACTACAGGGAGTAGGACGTCTTGCGCAGATAAACCCGATACGTCCGGCATACAGAGTGCCATCGCATGAAGCACAGAAGAGCGGTGCGTATATAAAATCCCTTTAGGATTGCCTGTCGTTCCTGAGGTATAGCAAAGCGAGCTGGCAGTGGCTTCATCAAACTGAGGCCAATCAAAGTCAGCATTATGCTCTGCTAATAACTCATCAAAGAATAATACCTCAGGCAGTTTTGCGACGACACTGTCCTCTCGAGCGCTCAAGCAGATAAAGTACTCAATCCCTTTAATATCTTCTTTAATCGCCATGATAAGCGGTAGGAATGTGACATCAAAAAATAGCACGCGGTCATCAGCATCATTGATAATGTAACTAAGCTGCTCAGGAAATAGACGTGGATTGATAGTGTGGCAAACCATGCCACTGCCTGAAATCGCATACCAAGCTTCTAAGTGACGGCGATTGTTCCAAGCCAATGTGGCTAAGCGCTCTGATGATTTAAGTCCCAGTTTAGCCAACGCATTAGCTAGTCGCTTTGAATTATTCGAAATCGTAAGCCAATTAGTATGAGTCATTTGTCCATCGACTTCTTTGGACAAAACTGCCGTATCGCCATGATAGCGGGCAGCGTGTTCGATTAGACCACTGATCAGCAATGGCTGATACATCATTTTTCCTAACATAGTACACTCCCTGTCGTTGTTAAAAGTTCGCTTATTTTTATTCATGTATCCTCTAATACTAAAAATAAACCACAATTAAGAATAATCAGAATTGTGTGCCAAGACAAGATAATATTATGATCGCCCTCCATTAAAATAAACGGCTGTTCATTATTTATAGATTGCTGCTAATACTCTATTTTCCTTATCCTACTAATTTACCAAACAGCTAACTACATTAATCATCAATAAAAAATCGTTGAATTGCTCTAAACTCATTAGGGCGTGTTGAACATTCGACCATGGCACTGACAGCGACTATTTTTTAGGCGATTCGATGTTAAAAATAATAAGTTTAGTCATTCTAAGCGCTTATTTTTAACGATGAAGCGGCAAAAAAGAGTCCTGTCCCCTGCTTTTATCGTTGGGGCTGATGCTAAAATTGCCCCATACTGCGTTACAAATCTCGCTAAGGCATCTGCATTATCGTCGCTTTGTGCCTTGTCTGGAACAATTTTAGCGATCAGCAGTGCCTATTTGCGAATGTTCAACACGCCCTAAATTTCTTAGGTACTTTGAGCAATACCATATAATGCAAAAAAACCGATCAAATTAAATGATCGGTTTTTTGTTCGTGGTGGGATAGCAAGAACTAGGGACACGCCCTAAATACTTTGATAAGTTTTTTTAAAAACCAACTTCATTTTGCGTTAGTGCACGTACCTCAATCGGTACTGCATGAAACCAACCATTATCTGCGGCGCAATAAAACTGCCCGTCCCTAAAATCTACGATACACGCTGTAAAGTCGTTCCCTACTTGATCTTCCATAGCGTCTTCATCGCTCACATCACTCACGGCACACCATATTTCTTGATGCCCACTTTCAAGCATTGAGCGCGTCAATTTACTCCCCACCATTCCACTATCCATACCACTGACTCCTACAATGAAGATGATTATTTAGGCAATTTAGGCAAACAATCAGGTTACATCCGTGTTCGTTCAACTATAAGCCTACGTCATCTTGAGTAAGCTCGACCTTTTTAACGGGTACAGCGTACTGCCATAGATGGCCTTTATCACAAACAAAGCCATCATCACCCAAAGACACGATAGACACTAATAATTCGTAATACCCATTATCGATGGCTGTCATAGCATGATCGTCACTGACATTGCTCACAGCACACCATACCTGATTATCATCCCGCTCTAATATTGCCTGAGTCAATCTACTACCCTGTAGTTCGATAAGCATGTTTAATCCCTCATTTTTAGTCTGTTATTTTTATACTTTACAAATAAATTCACTTTCTACAATATATTTTTTCGACTTGAAGGTTACAAATAGACATACTGAAAAGCAATTCTAGCTTGCCTTGAGTAGCGTTTTAGCTAATTACGACGATGATAAGCACGAGATTTTTCATGGTGAAATCTATGCTACGTAACGTGATATAGGACAAGGATATCAGAGTATTTCTTGTTAGTATTGTACAGCTGGAAAAGCTTCAATACCAACAATAACCCCAACATCCTATATGGTAGCCATCCCTTTATAAGGTAAGAGAAAGTCAAAAAACACGCAAAATAAAGGGCTGACAATCTGCGACTGTCAGCCCTTTATCAATATTTGGTGGAGATGGCGGGAGTTGAACCCGCGTCCGCCAGCATTACGCTCATGAATCTACATGTTTAGTTTCTGTCTTTAAATTTAATCCGCACCGATCCGACAGTCAGGATGGATTGGACGATTCTCTACTTTTGAACCCAAGCGATTGAGACAATCCCTTGTGGCGAACCTATATGCGGACGCTTCAACTGGGCTAACCAACTATAGGTAATCGGCAGCGCAGTAAGCAGGGTTTAAGCTGCTAGAGCGTAAGTTTCGTCGTTTGCGACTATAACAATATATGTTTGATTAACGAGAGGACATACACTCTCGACATGCATCATTGAGTTTCATCACCAGCGTCGAAGCCAGAACATCCCCAATAAGACTGACTATTATATAGGATTTATTGATGGTTTTTCAACCTATACATAACCCTTATTACATTACGTTACAGCGAATCATCTTAAGCCAAGACGGTATTTAACCACTGACCAATATTTTGAATCTGCGGCATACAGACTTGATGTGCCATCGGATACGTATTATAAGACACATTATAGTCTTTTGCTGATAATAGCTGATGTGCTTGCTCACCTAGGATGACAGGCACGACTGGATCATGCGTACCATGCTCAATCAGAATCGGCATGTCTGTATTGGCAGCACTATACTCAATATTGTCATTGGTCGCTAAGTAGGTAGAGAGCGTCATCAAGCCAGCTAAGCGCTCTGGGTAGCCAAGTGCCACGTGATACGCCACCGCCCCGCCCTGCGAAAATCCGGCAATAACGATGTGCTCTGGTGATACGCCGCGCTCAATCTCACGGCTAATCAAATCTTGTATCTGCTGAGCAGACTCTTCAATCTGAGCCACATCTACTTTTCGCTCCAGACTCATCTCTATGATATCGTACCATGCTGGCATTACCATGCCGCCATTTACTGTGACTGGGCGTTTTGGTGCATGTGGAAAGATAAAACGTACTGCCATATCATCAGCCAGTCCAAGCTGCGGTACCACTGGCTCAAAATCATGACCGCTAGCACCTAAGCCGTGTAGCCAAATCACCGCGCGATCTATCTTTTTTTGAGAGGGATTGTGCTCAACGACGACGGCGTCTAAATAGTTACTCATAGTTATCCTTAATAATGTAGTGAGAGATGCCCTAAGCATTTCTATGTTTTTTGTCAAAATAATGTATGTGTCATTATATGGTCAATATCATCTGTTAGTTTGAGAATATGGTCAATAGTGAGGTACTAATCAATAGTGGGGCACTAAATGGACAATAGCAAAAATGAGAACAGTATAAGAAGACACGTATGATTTTATGACCGATAAGCCCAGTACTATCAAGCTTATATACTGTCAATTGTCTACTCTTTAGTACATTTTCCTACAATTGTATCTGCATTAATGTTAAGTTCTTACAAGGCTAAGCTCATACAAGAATGCAAGACCTTTAGTTTCTTTTAGCAAATAGCAACCAATAGTCAAACGCTAATCTTTTAATTCCTATCCCTACGTCCGATGGGATTTTTTATAATTTTGCAGGAACATTTTACATGACAATTTCTAATAAATCAGCGCTTGAGCTGAGTAAGCACACGCTGGCTAAAGTCAATAAGATTCATCTCGCCTTACCTTTAACGCTTGTCACCTCATTACTAATAGTAGGCTGCACTACTGATAGCCGCTCAATGCTCACATCAAAAGCCTCTTCATCGACAGCGCAACTGCAATCACAGCCGCAACCGTCCTCACCTGTCGCATATACCTATGGCGTGCGTCCGTTTTATCTGATCAAGGATATGGATGAGGGACCATTAAAACAGGAGCTCCAAGCATGCAAGGGGCAACTACCAAGTAAGACGGACTTCTCTATTGCACATCGAGGTGCGCCATTACAGCTACCTGAACATACTTATGATAGCTACGTGGCGTCAGCACAAATGGGTGCTGGCATCTTAGAATGTGATGTTGCATTTACCAATGACGGTGAGCTTGTCTGTCGTCATGCCCAAAACGATTTGCACACCACGACTAATATTCTAACCACGCCGCTGGCCAAGCAATGTACCGTACCGCCTGTATTGGATGCTCAGGGTAAACTTACCAATGCCGATAGTATCGAATGTCGCACCTCAGATATCAGTGCCGCTCAATTTAAAACCTTGACGGGTAAGATGGATGCTGCCAATAAAAAAGCAACCAGTATTAGCGAGTATATGAATGCAACCGCACCGTGGCGAACGGACTTGTATTCACAAAATGGTAAGGTATTGACGTTAAAAGAGCATATCGCATTGGCACGCCAGCTAGGCATGAAGCACACGCCTGAGCTAAAAACACCAGCCGTGACCATGCCGTTTAATGGCTATCGTTTAGACGATTATCGCCAACAGCTGATAGATACTTATAAGGCAGCGGGCGTGCCTGCAAGTGATGTATTTGCCCAGTCATTCAATATAGAAGATCTGGATTACTGGATCAAAAACGAGCCAGCTTATGGCGCCAATGCCGTCTATCTTATTGATGACAGCAATGAGACCGCTGACGATAAAACCTTTAATAAAAACGACGCAAGTACATGGAAGCACTCATTGGCTGATATCAAAGCACGCGGCATCAACACTATTGCTCCAGCACTTTGGTTATTAGTCACTACTGACGGTAAAGGCAATATGCAACCATCAGAATACGCAAAACAAGCCAAAGCCAATGGTCTAAAAATTATTACCTGGTCGATAGAGCGTTCAGGACCATTAACCGACGGTGGCGATTGGTACTATAGCGGTCTTGGAGATGCTATCAACAATGATGGTGATATGATGAATTATATTGATGTACTAGCGCAGGATGTCGGTGTCCAAGGCATTTTCTCGGATTGGCCCGCTACGGTAAGCTATTACGCCAACTGCAAAGGTCTTAAATAGATTTAGTCTATTAATAGATAATCACGCTTAGTTTGTATTACCGAGGCTAGCTTATCCATTGAGCTGGCCTTTTTGTTAAATGCATTAAAATGATTACACCGCAAACCATCTACTGAGCACCCTACTTTTCCATTAACTTTTCACACCATTTGGTTCCTAGTAGCAAGAGCAGTCTGCTGTTTTGTGCTACGATAATTTACTAAGATTATAAGATGATGTAGAGATTATGACCCATATTTTACTGGTAGAAGATGATCCTGCGATTGCCATGTCACTCAAGGTTACCTGCAAGCGCGAAGGCTGGCAGATGACTTGGCTGGATAATGCCAGTAGTGTGTTACCCATGCTGCATAGTCATGAAGCACAAGATCTATCGGCGATCATTATGGATGTCGGTCTGCCAGATGGTGATGGTCTGAGTCTGTGCCAACAAATACGTCATACACCTGATATCGACGCCTTAAAAGACTTGCCTATTATATTTTTGACTGCACGTAGCGATGAGGTCGATCGTATTTTAGGGTTGGAGATGGGTGGCGATGATTACTGTGCCAAACCCTTTAGTCCACGTGAATTGGTCGCACGCCTAAAAGCCATTTGGCGACGTGAACAGCTAATTCAACAGTCAGGCTCTCATACCGTAAACTCAAATGACAGCACTGAAAGCACCTCCTCGAATAATCTATCAGGACAAGCATTAACGTTTGAAAATCAATCTGGCGTTTGGCACTATCAACCGCTTAATTACTCATTAACGTGGCAAGAGCAAAAGCTGGAACTTAGTAATACTGAGCGCAAAATTTTACTCACATTATTACAAGCACCGAATCAAGTCTTTAGCCGTGAGCAGCTGCTTAACGCAGTTAGTGATTATCCTGATCATCGCCTAGCACGCACGATAGACAGCCATATCAAGTCGATTCGTAAGCAACTTGCGACTGTTGATACGAGTATTGAAGTCATTCATACACATCGTGGACTGGGTTACGCATTATGTCCAGCTTAATAATAGCTGCTAATTTATGAATCATAATGCCAATAATGCTAAGAGCGATACTCATAACGACCAAAACAATTGGTATGCCAAATTGCATCCCATTGGTACTGTGCAGCAAACTCCTAAACGTAAACGACTGCTCAATTTAAGTATATTTTTTAGGATTTGGCTTGCAGTTGCTTTGGTACTCATCATTTGCGGCGTGGTTGTATTTACCCAGTTGTTTGGCTACGTCAAGCCAACCGCGCAGCAAGTCATCGAAGACACGCTCCTAGACACCAGTAAGTTACTTGCGGCCAGTCTCCAGATACCATTATCTACAGGGCAACTATACGATGAGGCTTATCAAGCGCAACTTGATGCAGCCTTTGTAGGCATACCAGCGATTAACGATAATTTAGGTCCCGTCTATCAAGCCAAAAGCTATAGCAGCTTTCGGGTATATGTAACAGACAGCAGCGGCAGGGTCATTTATGATTCGCTACCCAAACCTGACAATAATGAAGGACAAAACTATGGGCGCTGGAATGATGTCTATCTCACATTAAGAGGTCAGTACGGTGCAAGAAGTACGCTGCGGGATAACCAGCAGCGTGATGATGGCTCGGTCATGTATGTCGCACAGCCAATAAAGAATATGTCTGGCGATATCATCGGCGTGGTCAGCGTCGGCAAACCTGTCGCCAGCGTGCTACCTTATTTGGACGACACGCGTAACCGTATGCTAATCACCGCGTTATTTATCAGTATTGCTGCCCTCATTCTGGCAGGATTCGTCGCTTGGTGGCTCAAGCAAAGTATTACCTTGGTGACTCAATATACCAGTTCGCTGGCAGAAGACACCAAAAAACCCTATTTTTATCTGGGTCATGAGCTAAACAGCCTGACAGATACCATTGAGACTATGAAGCATCGACTAGAGAATCGTGCTTATGTCACTGATTATGTGCATACACTTACTCACGAGTTAAAAAGCCCTTTAACCGCCATTCGCGCCAGTAGTGAGCTGTTAGAAGATGATGGACTAGATGGTCATATGCTTGATCAGGATGATCGGCAGATGCTCATTGAGACGGTTGGTGAGCAAAGCGTAAAAATGCAGCAGCTCATTGACCGACTACTGTTGCTTGCGAAAGTTGAACAGCCTACTTTTAAGCTCAGTCGTCAGCTAACGCCGCTACTGCCATTATTACAGACTCTAATAAAAGACAATACCGCTAAGCAGCAACAGCAGAATCTACAACCTATCGATATATACATCGATGATCAGCACATGACAAACACTACAAACTTACCAGCAGAATTATTGGCCTCTACCAGTGTGTTTGCTGACCAATTTTGGTTGGTACAAGTCTTACAAAATGTGCTGGATAATGCCATTCATTTTGCTGATAACACTGTTGATATTTCGTTGCACAGCACAGCGCGAACGGTAATCATCGATATATTTAATGATGGAAAGCTATTGCCTGATTATGCTATTGAAAAAGCTTTTGAGCGTTATTTTAGCCTATCTCATCAAAGCCATTCTGTTCAGCAAGTGAAAAATCAGAATACAACCTATACGCTAGATACAGGTTCAGCACATCACAAAGCTGACTCAAAACAGTCCGATAGTATTCTCAAAAAAGGTACCGGTCTTGGACTCACTTTAGTAAAGCAAGTCATTGAGCATCATGGCGGTCAGGTAACTATTGATAATATCCATGCTAATGATAATAAAATTGGCACTGATAAAAATCATACTGGTAAAAATCAGCGTTCTGGTGTGATGGTTAGTATTACCCTGCCCCTGGCTTAAGAATAAGCATTGATAACAGTTCATCAATTTTCCATCATGACTGCACAGGATTTCTACTTCTTTATTTTACGATAGCACTAAGATCTATTGAACCATCAAATTTGTAAAGCAGATTAGAAGGAGAACATTTATGTCACGTCAATTAACTGATGATCCTATGATCAAGCACCTAATCGGCCTCAGCCGTCATCACTGCGCGCAGATACTATCCAGCCAAGGTGTCGGTAGTATTGAGTTTGGACATTGGCTAGCGATTCCTAGTCAGCAATTATTACTGGTCTTTCGGCATCAGCAATGTGTAGCTATTGATGAATATCGATTGGCAGCCTGATATCTTGCTCGCTCAGCACGTTGATTGTTTTTAGGTAACCCCTGTATTTTATTGGGACATAAAAAAGCCCTTTATCATTTCTAGTATCAAACTACTGGAAACAATAAAGGGCTGACTTCTCTAAGGCAAAAATACTAAGCAATCGATTGTACTGGCGGCTTTACATCCGCGTTCTGACCACGGTGACGCAGATAGTGATCGAGCACTACAATCGCTAGCATCGCTTCGGCAATAGGCGTGGCACGCACACCGACGCAAGGATCATGACGGCCTTTAGTGAGCATATCGACTGCTTCACCTTGGGTATTGATACTTTTACCAGCGGTGGTAATACTAGACGTTGGCTTAAGCGCGATACTGACACGGATATCTTGGCCTGATGAGATACCGCCTAAGACACCGCCCGCATGATTGGCTGCAAACCCATCTGGGGTCAGCTCATCACGAGCGCTATGTCCAAATTGACCTGCCACTGCCATACCATCGCCAATCTCAACCCCTTTGACCGCATTGATACTCATCATCGCATGAGCGATATCGGCATCTAGGCGATCAAATACTGGCTCGCCCAGACCTACGGGTACACCGCTCGCAATGACATCAAGGCGTGCACCGCAACTGGTGCCTTCGCGGCGCAAGTTATCAATCAAGGTCTCAAAACGGCCAATCGCTTCTTTGTCTGCGCAGAAGAACGGATTGCTATTGACAAATTCCCAATCGATCTGGTTCGGGTCTAGTACATTGCTATGCTCATTGCCGATTTGGGTCACATGACCACGAATTTGTACGCCCAGCCGTTCTTGTAAGTACTTCTTAGCGATAGCACCAGCAGCCACTCGCATAGCCGTCTCACGCGCTGACGAACGACCACCACCGCGATAATCACGAAAGCCGTATTTCATGCTATAAGTATAATCGGCATGTCCAGGACGGAAGGTATCTTTGATATCGCTATAGTCTTTTGATTTTTGATTGGTATTGCGAATCAATAGACCGATGGATGTCCCTGTGGTTTTGCCTTCAAATACGCCAGAGATAATCTCAACTTCATCAGACTCACGGCGCTGGGTTGAATACTTAGACGTACCCGGTTTGCGACGATCCAGATCTACTTGTAAATCGTCTGCAGATAATGCTAAACCTGGTGGTACGCCATCAACGATGGCCATCAGTCCTGCGCCATGTGACTCACCGCACGTGGTGACCGTAAAAACCTGCCCAATACTATTGCCTGCCATAATTGTCCTTAAACAAGTAAACGCGACTGATGGTTGTTCGACCAACCTTTTATGATTATCGCTGATCAGTTTTTATATGCTCGATTTTGTGACTCACACTCAACTATTGCATGCTATCTAATAGTTGCACATAAGCGGCAAACAGTTGACGATTGGCTACCAATTCATCATAAGTAATCGCAAAAACCCCATGTCCGCCATGTGCAAACTTCAACCAATCAAACTGAATATCAGGATAGGCTTGTTTTAATGCCCATTCGCTGTCGCCCACTTCACAGACCAGCAAACCATCTGGGCTCAGGTAATCTGACGCTTCAAATAAAATACGATGTACCAAATCCAAGCCGTCTTGACCCGCGGCTAATGCATGCTCAGGCTCATATAAAAACTCAGGTGGCAAATCTGCCATGATAGCCGCATCGACATACGGTGGATTGGTGACGATAAGCTCATACTGGTTCTCAGCAGGTATCTTGGCAAACAAATCAGACTCGATTACGTTCACTTGATGGCCAAGGTCATGATGATCGACATTGACCATTGCCACGTCCAGCGCGCCTTTATCGATATCGACAGCATCAACCAACGCATCAACGAAACGGGTAGCAAGCGCGATTGCGATACAACCAGAGCCAGTACACAAGTCTAAGATACGCTCAGGCTGCGACAACTGCTTCACATCCAAGCCATGATCATAAAATACTGCTGACTTTTCATTCGGGCTAACACCCAGTGGTTTGGCGAGTTCAGTAACTTCAAAATAAGGATGGAACTGCTGACGAATCAACTCTGCGATTGGCGAGCGCGGGATAAGCACGCGCTCATCCACATAAAAAGGCAAATCACAGAAATACGACAAGTTAATCAGATAGCTCAGCGGCTTACGTTCAGCGATGCGCTCTTCTAATAGTCCTAGCACTGCCTGCTTCTCTGACGTGGTCAAACGACAGTCTAAAATCTGCTCATTGGCTGACCAATCTAAAGACAACGAATGCAACACAATGGCTGAGGCTTCTGCAAACTCATCGGTCGTGCCTTGCGCGACAACCACATCATAGTTACGCAATTGTGTGACGGAAAAACGAATAAAGTCGCGAATACTCACTAGCTGCTCGCGTGCTTCTTCTAACTCGGCATGTAAGTTAGCAAGTTCGCCATCCTCACCAAGAAGTCCAGTTTCTAGATCATACTCCATCTCACCTTCTAAGCCCTTAGACTCATCATCACTGAAGTATTGGTTTTGAAACTCTTCTGCACTCATTGTTTGGTCTTCTGACATATGGCACCTTATGGATTAACTATTAGCAGGTTAAATGGCTTGTTGCTAACAATCGATCTATTAATGAAAAAATTAATCATACATTATAGACGTAAACGCCAAATAGCGCCAATCACTGTCATTTTTACTAAAACAAAAAATAGTGAAAATAATGAGGAGTTTGCGTAAGCAGCCTGCCTGTCGCCGTACACATTTTGGCTAAAATATTACTCAACTGTAGCGAATACGTCAGCAGTTGACGTTTAACCCACTCTAAATGCAAAAAGATAGACCAAAAGTTTGCGAAGCAACCAAATTATGCGCATAATAGCCGCATTAGTAGCAACCACAAGTGATTCAATATGATGAAAATAAAGCCTATTATTACTGCTATATCTATCGCTGCCATGAGTGCCAGCGTTGGCGCACTTGCCGCCACTGCCGATAATACTCGCACATTGCCAGTACGAACGGCAAACGCCATGCCAGGCCTTGCTCAAAAGGTGAGCCTCAATGTGCAAGAAAATCGTAGTCGCTCAGATGGTGCTGCTACTGTACAGTTAAATACAGAGAACGCAAAACCCGTTGATAGCATGAACCAGCTGATCAACACTAAGCAAGACGATCAAAATAGCACGCCAGCACCCGCTGCTGACAACATGAGCGCTGCTGAGTTGACGCGTAAAGATGAGCAGTCAGATAGCACTGATGATATCAGCGAAGGCCAAGCGGTCGCTGCACCCAGCGATGTCTCCTCTATCGACTCATCTGATCCACTCGCCTTTGAGTTACCGGAGAGTGAAAAGCGTCAAGACTTCAGTGATGATCCAACCATCAAAAATATCGAAGATAAAGATGGTAAGAGATATACCACATTAAACTTGTCAAATTACGCACAACAAGTCAATAACGCTGTCTGGTCGCCTAACATGAAAGTCAACTCAGCAATGACGATCAAAATGCAAGCGTTGCTCGATTGGAACCATGCCTCTCCTGGTCCTATAGACGGTGGCTGGGGTATGAACAGCAAAAAAGCCCTTACTAACTTCCAAGCGATGAAAGGCTTGCCAACCACAGGTAGAATGGATCAAAAAACGTGGGATGCCTTGGTTAAGAACATTCCTGCAACCAAACCTGTGCTTGTGACTTATACCTTGACTGATGATGATATTAATACCAACTTTGCCACCACGCCTGCTAGTGCAGAAGCCAAGTCAAAAATGAAAGGACTGTATTATCAAGACATCAAAGAGATGCTTGGTGAACGCTTCCATATGGATGTGCGCTACTTGGATAAACTCAATAAGAACAAAGAATACAAAGCTGGTGAGACCATCACAGTGCTCAATACTCGTGGTGCGTTAAACAAACGAATCAACCGCGTGGTCGCTAACAAAGCTGATAAAACGTTATATGCTTATGATGGCAACCAACTGGTAGCGACTTACCCAACGACCGTTGGTAGTAATGACACGCCGTCACCACATGGTACTTATAAGATTGTCAATAAAGTCAAAATGCCATGGTATAAAGCCACAGTCGGTGAAGGCGCTCAGAAAAAAGTCCATATGTTGCCACCAGGACCAAACAATCCAGTCGGTGTGGTATGGATGGGCTTATCTAAACCGTCATATGGCCTACATGGCTCACCAAAACCTGAAGGTATCAGTCGCCAAGCCTCACATGGCTGTATCCGCTTGACCAACTGGGATGTGCTTGAGGTTTATGCCAATATCGAAAATGGCGCAACCGTTGAGCTTAAATAACGCTCTAACCTAGATCGCTATCAGCATTTATTACCAAGTCAGCACTTACTACCAAAAAAGACCTCACTATTGAGGTCTTTTTTACGTTTGGCGACGCTTTAGCGTTTTTACTATTAGAACCAACATCATCTGAGCATCAAGCCAAAATCTGATCATCCGTTATACTTTATGACCATCTTCGTTACCAGTAATGCTACCGATTTTTTTGGCAAAGAACATGGTGATGGGAATAGACGCCGCTGCACCCACTGCGACCGCTATTTGCATATGCGCGATCTCATCGAAACCCATAATGAGCGTACCGATGATGACAATCCCTGTGGTGACAGTGCCTGCTATGATGTAAATGACAGCAAATAATGGCCAGTTCATGACTTAATCCTTACTTTATGTGTGGGTATAGTTACTTTATACGCCATATCCCTACTAAAGGTAAGTATTTAATATAGACGCCAGCCTCATACATTTTGGCTGACTTATTCTAAAACCCATGTTAACATAAGGGTATTTCTCACTCATATTT
The DNA here is from genome assembly GCF_018336615.1 of Psychrobacter pacificensis. NCBI lineage: Bacteria > Pseudomonadati > Pseudomonadota > Gammaproteobacteria > Moraxellales > Moraxellaceae > Psychrobacter > Psychrobacter pacificensis. Next base: position 2,042,048 of record NZ_CP048752.1, read on the forward strand.
CGCTATCTTCATTAATACTCATTTCCTATAAATTTTTACTCCGATTCCACTTTACATTCAGCCCCTCGATCATACCCTTACTACGATACCTCTTTCTATTTTGCCCAATGTCATGTCTAGCACTTTGCTTTTGCACAAAAAAAAGACAGCTTATCCTTTATTTTTCATTACAATAATGGTTTTATTTCATCTGACTAATAAAGCCCAATTGCTATGACCGCTTCTGATAATACGTCACAACAGAAAAAACCAGACACCGCTTCTCAGATTTCATCTGATATGACAAAAGAGACATCTGAGAGAAAGATTGATGATGCTCATGAACCAGAACAGACCACTGAACAGGAGTATGCAACCGAAAACAGTGAAGAGGAGTCGCTCTCTGAAACAAAAATCGTCATGACCTCACCAGAGCCTGATGTCGTCATTGCCACGCTAGACGCGGCTGATGATGACTCAGATCAATCTGAATTATCCAGCCCAAACGCAGACACAGCCGCTCACGCATCAGAGACAGCGTCTGAGGCTTTTCTTCAAACACAAGAAGATTCAGACACTTCCGAAGCGCCCAATAATCATGTTAGCCAACCTGTCGAACCCATTTCGATCGATCATAGTATCCATGAAAATGATCCTGCCGTTGCTGACGTCGATGATCATCTAACCACAGAGTCTACAACGACAAACACTAGTGGTGAAAATGTGGAGAGTGATGACGACAAGCAACAGTCAGAAGAAGAAAAGATCAAAGATGAAAAAGAAGCCAAGCTAGAATCCTACAAGCAATTCGTGGCCGAGCAGTTTAGCGATCAAAAGATAGACTATCCTGAAGTCCGTGTCACGATCGAGGCCAACGCCCTACCAAGTAAAATGTACTTTGTAATGAACACGCTATCAGCCATTATTGCCAGTTATGGCTTGGTGACCAATTCAGCCGCAGTGGTTATTGGCGCGATGTTGGTCGCCATGATGCTCGGTCCGATTACAGGTGTCGCCCTAGCGATTATTGACTACCGTATGCCACTGTTGCGTAAGTCGTTGCTCACCGTGTTAGCGGGGGTATTTTTGGTGATATTGGTCGGCTTTGTGGTGGGTCTATTGCATCAAGGTCAACCGCTGACCAATGAGATTTTGTCTCGTACCCAGCCCACGTCTATGGACTTGATGATTGCACTGGCTGGCGGTACGGCTGGTGCATATGCGATGGTGTCTCCGCACCTGTCCGTCGCCGTTGTTGGGGTTGCTGTGGCCACCGCCTTGGTGCCGCCACTCGCGGCCAGTGGCATTTTATTTGCCAATGGCGAGATACAGATGGGGCTAGGTGCTGCCTTATTGGCCCTGACCAACATCATTGCCATTCAGTTTACTAATGCCATGGTACTGTGGTTTTTAGGCTTCAGGCGCTTGGTCGATGATGATTATGAATCGGGCACCTATTTGATATTTTTCCGTCGAAATGCCGTCACACTATTGTTACTGGTCGGCTTGGGCATTTATCTTACTCTAAACCTCAATAGCAATGCCAAGCAGCAGACCTTTGAAAACAATGTCAAAGAAGCAATTAATGAACATTTTATCGATCAAGGTAACGTACTGACCAACATACAATTTGATAAGAATAATGCGTTTCAAATCATTCGTGCCGTGGTACGCGGTGAGACCAGTCCAAATTCACAAGATGTACAGCAGATCGAGGATGTGATTACCAAAGATATGGCAGAAAACTTCCCCAAATACTTGCCTATTAAATTGCAATTGCGCTACTTGCCAGTGCAGGTCATTGAGTCTGATCCATTGATCAAAGACAAGCTTGATGAGACTGATGCGGTAATTTTGACCAATTCACCATGATGCACCCTATATGAGCGGCAAATCATGAATGGACTATAACGAGCAGTTGTAACTCTTGTACCAAGAGCTTAGGCGTTTGTGCTAAAATCGCTTGCAAAATTATTTTATGTCATTTACTCAATTCTATCCGTCAGTAAGGAGCCGCTGTGAGCCAGCCATCTCAAACAGCCGATATTCGCCAAGCCTTTATCGATTTTTTTATAAGCAAGCAGCACACCCAAGTTTCATCGTCTAGCTTGATTCCGCATAATGATCCAACATTGTTATTCACCAATGCCGGTATGAATCAGTTTAAAGAAACCTTTTTGGGCATGGAGCCACGTGACTATACACGTGCTGTGACCTCGCAGAAATGTGTCCGCGCTGGTGGTAAGCACAATGACTTGGACAATGTTGGCTACACTGCCCGCCATCATACGTTTTTTGAGATGCTTGGTAATTTCTCGTTTGGCGATTACTTCAAGCAAGCAGGTATCGAGTATATCTGGGAGTTTTTGACCTCAGATCAGTGGCTCGCGATTGATAAAGATCGTCTGTATGTCACCATTTATGAGACTGATGACGAAGCCTTTGATATTTGGCACAAAACCATTGGTCTGCCAAGTGAGCGCATCATTCGTATCGGTGATAACAAAGGGGCACCGTACGCCTCAGACAATTTTTGGACCATGGGCGACACCGGTCCTTGTGGCCCTTGCACCGAAGTGTTTTATGACCATGGCGCTGAGATCGAAGGCGGCTTGCCCGGTACGCCAGAAGAAGATGGCGATCGCTACATCGAGATTTGGAACTGCGTCTTTATGCAGTTCAATCGCCAAAAAGACGGCACGTTATTGCCGCTACCTGCGCCAAGTGTCGATACTGGCATGGGGCTTGAGCGTATTAGTGCTATCATGCAAGGCGTCCATGGTAACTATGAGATCGACCTGTTTACCCATTTAATGGATGCGGCAGCTGAGATCTTAGAGATTGACAATGAACAGCAGTCTTCACTAAAAGTCATCGCTGACCATATCCGTGCTGTGGCCTTTTTGATTGCTGATGGCGTCACACCGAGCAACGAAGGTCGTGGCTATGTATTGCGCCGTATCATTCGCCGTGCGGTACGTCATGGCAACAAGCTTGGCGCTGATAGTGAGTTTTTCTATAAAATGGTCGCACCGCTCGTGGCTGAAATGGGCAGTGCTTATCCAGAGCTAGTAGAAAAACAAAACGTGATCGAAAATGCGATTCAAAAAGAAGAAGCGCAGTTTGCCAAAACATTGGCACAAGGTCTGCGTTTGCTTGCCAGCGAGCTTGAAGGTCTAAAAGATGGCGATACGCTATCTGGCGAAGCGGCCTTTAAACTCTACGACACCTATGGCTTCCCGATCGATTTGACCGCGGATATCACGCGTGAGCGCGGTATTGCTATTGATGAAGCGGAGTTTGATGAGCATATGCAAGCACAACGTGAACGTGCTCGTGATGCAGGTAAGTTCGATGTCGATTACAGCAGCGTCATCCAAGTCGAGACGCCAACCGTCTTTGTTGGTTATGAGCAACTTGAAGAAGACGGCGTAACGATTGATGCGCTTTATCAAGCTGGCAACCCAGCAGATAGCCTAACGGAAGGCACAGAAGGCGTGGTGGTATTGGATCGTACGCCATTTTATGCTGAAGGCGGCGGTCAAGTGGGTGAGCTTGGTGAAATCCGTACCGAATCAGGTGTCTTTGAAGTACAAGATACCAAAAAATCTGGTCAAGCCATCATTCATTATGGTGTGGTGACCATGGGTGATATCAAACCCAAGCAAACGGCGGATGCCCACGTGCTTTCAAGCATTCGTGCAGCCAGTACCAAAAACCACTCTGCCACTCACCTATTACATGCAGCACTAAGAGAAGTCTTGGGTGATACCGTCACGCAGAAAGGCTCATTAGTCTCAAGCGACGTCTTACGTTTTGACTTTGCTTATGATAAGCCTGTCAGCGCTGCTGAAATCATGCGAGTAGAGCGTCTCGTTAATGAGCAAATACAAGCCAACACTCCTGCTCGTATTGAACACATGTCGATCGATGAAGCCATGAATCAAGGCGCGATGGCATTATTTGGCGAAAAGTACGGCACTGACGTTCGCGTACTAACCATGGGTACAGATCGTATCGTCGATGGTCAGCGCAAGCCTTTCTCTATCGAGCTTTGCGGCGGTTTACATGTACAGCGTACTGGCGATATCGGTATGCTAAAAATCACCAGCGAGTCAGGTATCGCTGCGGGGATTCGCCGTATTGAAGCCGTCACGGGCATGAACGCGGTCAAAAACATTCAGCAAAGCGAGCAGCAACTAAGCGAGTTGGCAAGCCAGCTTAAAGTAAAACGTCCTGAAGTTGCCCAGCGTGTGCGCACCATGGCAGATAAGCAACGTGAGCTTGAAAAACAGCTTGAGCGCTTAGAGCAAAAAATCGCCAGCGCTCAAGCAGCCAACTTACTCGATAATGTGCAGACTATTGCAGATACGCCCGTACTTCTCAGCACCTTAAACGGTATCGATGGTAAATCCATCCGTACGCTGATGGATGATATCAAATCAAAACTGCCTGATAGTGTGATTGTATTGATTGGTGATAAAGATGACCAATTAGCACTAGCCGCGAGTGTCGCAAAATCTGTTACTGCTAAAATCAAAGCGGGTGATATCATTCGTCATTTAGCCAGTGAGCTTGGTGGTAAAGGTGGCGGTAAACCTGACTACGCACAGGGCGGCGCGCCGAAGTCCGACAACAGTACTGCGGTCATCAATGCCCTGCCTGCTTGGATTGAAAACCAGCTTAGCTAATCATAAAAAGCCCAGTAACTCAGCGCCTTACTTTGGTTTACTGGGTATAAGATACGTGATTGGTTATAGCAACTATAACCAATCGCCATACATCTAAGCGGTACTGATACTTAAAGTTATGCAGTAGATATGGTATAAAGGTCAACGTTTGACAATATTGCTCATTCATGACAGTTGATGCAGTACCAATAAACGAATGACACATATAGGGCATAACTCTTACAATCTGGCTTTATCTATACACGCATGGACACGTGTCGCATTGAGACTGATCCATGAGAATAAAAGGTCATTAATGAATAATAGGTAGATTTTTATGGCGTTAATAGTACAGAAATACGGCGGCACCTCGATGGGCAGTATCGACCGCATCAAAAACGTCGCCAAACGCGTCAAACGCTGGCATGACAATGGTCATCAAGTCGTGGTCGTGGTCTCAGCCATGAGCGGCGAAACCAACCGTTTGATTGATCTAGCACGCCAAATCAGTAACAACCCTGACCCACGTGAATACGACCAGATGGTCTCAACCGGTGAGCAGGTTTCTATCTCGCTACTCGCGATGGCGATAAAAGAGCTTGGTATTGGTGCGCGTTCAATGACTGGTCGTCAAGTCGCGATCAAAACCGATAACGCCCATAATAAAGCCCGTATCGAAAGCATCGATGATAAAAACATACGCGAGCAGCTAGATGCCGGCAATATCGTCATTGTGGCAGGCTTTCAAGGTATTGATGAAGAAGGCAATGCAACCACATTGGGTCGCGGCGGTTCTGATACGACAGGCGTTGCGATTGCAGCGGCTTTGGGTGCTGATGAATGTCAAATTTATACTGATGTCGATGGCGTTTATACCACTGACCCTCGCGTAACCTCAAAAGCCAAAAAGCTTGAAAAAATCACCTTTGAAGAAATGCTTGAGATGGCAAGTCTTGGCTCCAAAATCCTACAGATTCGCTCAGTAGAATTCGCTGGCAAATACGGCGTACCACTGCGCGTCCTATCTAGCTTTGATGAAAACACTGACGGTAGCTTTGACCAAGAGTTTCAAAACAACGTGGGCACCCTAATTACGATAGACGAAGGAGACAATATGGAACAGGCAATCATCTCAGGTATCGCATTCAACCGAGACGAAGCAAAAATCTTAGTACGCGGTGTACCCGATCATCCTGGTATCGCCTCTGCTATCTTAAGCCCAATTGGTCGTGCCAATATCGAAATCGATATGATTGTCCAAAACCTCTCGGATAATGGTACCACTGACTTTACATTCACGGTCAATCGTACTGACTTGGACAAGACGCTAAAAGTGCTTAATGAAGAAGTCAAAGACGAGATTGGTGCCAAAGAAATATCAGGCAACAGCGAAGTGGTCAAAGTCTCACTAGTTGGTGTTGGTATGCGCTCACACGCAGGAGTTGCCAGCCTCATGTTCCAAACATTGGCTGAGAACAATATCAATATCCAAATGATATCGACCAGCGAGATCAAAGTATCTGTTTTGATTCAAGACCAACACTTAGAAAAAGCGGTCAAATCACTGCACACTGCCTTTGGTCTTGACCGTGAAGACGGCGAGAGCAAAATCGCTGGGCTATAATGCCAAAAAACTGTTAAAATACAGCTTTAGCATTGATGGTTATCTATTAACCGCTATTGAAAACTTCGCATCGTATGTAAATAAATAGCGTTTCGTTTAAACAAATAGCCTCCAAATAAAAACAGTACTTAAATAAAATAGGATCTTTTTAGATCCTATTTTATTTTTTAGCATAGTTGAAATGAGCATTTACCTAATAGTTTTGTGAAAAACCGTGACAGTATCTGTTATGCCACCTATAATGGGCTTTCATTTGGGCTAAATGAATCTACCTATCATTGCCGTGGTTTGCACAATGTCGAGTATGGTAATTATTGATATATTACTTACTGAGTGCTGCGGTGATGTTCTGCAATTGAGAAGTAATCTGATGAGTAATAATCTGTTGATGCGACATAAGGAGTGTGACGCATGTTAATTTTGACACGCCGTGTGGGCGAAACGCTAATGATCGGCGATGAAGTCAGTGTGACGGTATTGGGCGTCAAGGGCAATCAAGTACGTATCGGTGTGAATGCACCTAAAGATATTGCCGTACATCGCGAAGAGATTTATCAACGTATCCAGCATGAGCGCTCTGTACAGTCGCACATGCAACATCTTGAGCAAGGCAATTTTTCGCCGTCGTTCGATGACGAAGACTACTTCAATCGCTAATTTATAATACTTAATGCTCAACGACTAATGAGCATACATAAGCATTATATTTTTTATTTTTTAAACTGCTCTGAGGTCATTTATTTATGAGTATCCGCCAATCAGATGTATCGGCTCTACTTAATGGTTTGAATAAAAAAGCCATTGGATTCAATGATGTTATCAGCTTTATCGATGATTTTTATCGCTATTCGCCTGCCCCGTTTGTCAACGGTATGGTCCATAATGCAGCGGGCGAAAACGAAGGCAGTGCAAAGATTTTTGGATTCGCTAAGCATCACGGTTTGAATCAACTGGACACGCTAAAACTATTCGGCGAACATTATGCCAAAGTGCAAGCAACGCCTAACGGTACTGACCATGCTAATATTCGCAACTTTTTGCATTGGGGCTGGCAAGGATTTTTAATGCAAAAAAATCCGCTAACGGTTCGTCCTAGTGTCGACACAACTGCAATTTAAATATGTGTCGTGATTGAATAATTAATAAAGTAAAAAAAGCCACGCTCATGAGCGTGGCTTTTTTATTGACTGTTTATAGTCTTATTTATTACGAAACTTCACAGGTTGTACCGCCCCTTTAGGGTTCGGCATATTAGGATAGTGATGCTCATGCTCGACATCACACTCAGCGCCCACGATAGAACCGTCCTCTTTTACTGGTTTGTGGATATAACCCGTACGCTCGGCAAGTGGTAGGTGCTCGTGCTCCCATATCATCACCGCTTGCATGCAAGTTTCTCGCTGCTCAGCGGTAATTTTACGACCATCAGGCCACTTACCTAACTCAATCGCCATGCGGAATTTATCAACCACTTCCGGTGTTAGACTGGCTAATATTGTTTGTTTATCCATCTTGCCTACTCTCCACTACTATTTTTTCATCATATTTTTTGATGGCTATTGGACGATTTGAAAACATGCTCTAATAGATACGCTCATTCATCATCTATAATATCATCATCGACATCCAGACTGAATTCTTCGGCATGTACGTTCCAGTGCAGCTTGGTACGACAGGCTTCATAAAAGTCAAATCCAGGCGGATGCAGTAAAGTGAGCTTATCAGGATGCTTACGAATATATAAGCGCTGTTCTTGCTCAAGCGGTACGCTTGGTTTGCCATCTGCGCTGACCATCGGCTGCGTACGATTGTCTTCATGAATACGAATACAGACCTCACTATTACCACTGACAACAATCGGGCGACTAGATAACGTATGCGGATGCATGGGCACCAGACAGATGGCATCCATACTTGGATGAATGATGGGGCCACCACCAGATAGAGCATAAGCGGTTGAACCAGTCGGTGTCGCTGCTATCAGGCCATCACTATGCTGTCTGTAAACATCATGTCCATCAATCTTCATTTGAAAGTCGATCATATGTACCGATTTACCAGCGTGCAATACGATGTCGTTCAGCGCCATGTCTTCATGAATGATTTTACGCCCTTCTCGTATCTCCATCGTCAATAAAAACCGATGATCCAGCTGATAATCGCCCATCAATACTTGGCGTAATTTAAAAGCCGCTTCGTTGGGCTTTACATCTGCCAAAAACCCCAAACGACCACGGTTAACCCCTAATACTGGGACACGGTAGCGTGCCAATGCTTCAGCAGCATGCAATATCGACCCATCACCACCAACAACGATGACCAAATCGCAAATCTCACCAATCAAGCCACGCTTAACGATTTTGACTCTTTCTACTTCTGTGAGGTTAAGCGTTGGTAAGTTGGCTGTTTGTACATCCATGATCAACGTCAAGTTCATCTCATTGATGGTTTGAGCAATCTGTACCAGACTTCGCGTGACGCTGCGTTTACCAGCACGGCCCATCAAACCAATACGCCTAAAAGCAGGATTTTTGATAGCGTGGAACAGCTCTGACTCGTGTAAGTGTGGCAATCTTGCTGACTGCGCTGAGTTTTCCATAAAACGACTCGGTATAACGGTGAAGTACAGGGTAATAATAGCGATAAATGCGCGCTTAGACTAGCATGTTTATGAATTATCGTTGTTAACTGTCGTAACTGGCCCCATATAAAATATATCAGATGCCTTACTCATGCTTGCTTGTCTGCTTAGGTTTTGAGACTACTAGGTTGAGCTGTAACGGCTGTCACGCAAACACAGTTGACAATAACGGCGGTTTTGCTAAAGTAGCAGCATCTCTATTTTTATATTTTATTATTAAGGACTTATGTATGGCCAATCCTATTGTCAGTCGCGCAGAACTTGCGATCGGCGGTAATCCAATGACGGTCAAAGGCGTTATTCAAAAGACCAGCCTGTTACTTGGGTTATCAGCTATTACTGGTGTGGGCTTTTTCTTTTATGCGCTTATGGCAGGTTTATCGCAAGGTTTTATTACCATGGCAGCCTTTGGTAGCATGATTGCTGCGTTTGTTCTTGCTCTTTTTATTACCTTTAAACCACAAAAAGCAAAAACGTTGGCGGTGCCTTATGCTTTGCTAGAAGGTATCTTTTTGGGCGGTATCTCATTATTTTTCATGAGAATGTATCCAACCGTCCCAGTCACGGCAATGTGTGCGACCTTCGTCACAGCAGCAGTCATGCTAGGACTGTATCGCTCAGGTTTGGTAAAGGTTACTGAAAAGTTTCGTTCTATCGTGACCTCAGCCGTTATCGCTATCATGCTTGTTTATGTAGCACAGTGGGTACTGTCTTTAGTATTTGGCTCAACCTTGCCATTCTTGTTTGAAGGTGGTGCTATCGCTATCGGCTTTAGCTTGTTTGTGATTGTTATTGCCTCTTTTACGCTATTATTAGATTTTGACAATATCGATCGCGGTGTTGCTATGGGTATCTCAGAAGACTACGAATGGTTGTTCAGCATTGGTATTCTTGCCACGCTAGTCTGGATGTATATCGAATTTATGCGTCTGCTCAGCTATCTTCAAGACTAATCAAATAATTCGATAGTAAATCTGTATAAAAAAAACCGCCTGAGCTATTGATAGTTGCAGGCGGTTTTTTTATGGGCAAACTCTGAGAGCTATAGTTCAACTAAGCTCGCTTTAGGCGTAGCGCGTTTAACACCACAAACAATGAGCTAAGTGACATGCCGATGGCAGCAAGCCAAGGTGGTACATACCCTAAAGCCGCTGGTATCAGCACGATACTATTATAAGCCAAAGCCCAGCGGAAGTTTTGCTTAATAATACGTTCGGTTTTATCAGAGATACGTTTGGCAGCAGTGATGGCTTCGATCTGTCCATTCAAAATAATACTGTCGCTAGATACTTGTGCCAAATCTGCGGCACCAGCAATCGAGGTGGACACATCAGCCGCTGCTAACACTGGTGCATCATTGATGCCATCACCCACCATCAGTACGACAGCGCCTTTAGATTGCAACTGCTGAATATGATTGACTTTATCAGTCGGTGATAGACCATGATAAGCTGACTGTATCCCTAAATTCTCAGCCATCACGAGCGCTTGCGGGCTTGGGTCCCCCGTCAACATCACAGACTCAATGCCTAGACCTTTGAGCGTATCGAGCATCGATTGGGTACTATCACGTACCTTGTCATTAAAATAAAAGCACGCCAGCGCTTGCCAGTCATTTGTATCAGGTTTCTGGCTCGATAAGACAACCACTGAGCTGGCACGCTGCGCCGCCAAGTCAATGTTCAAATCATTGTTTGTATTGACCTCATTGGTACTGCCACTGGTTTTATCTAACGCAAAATTCACATGACCAATGCGATATACCATGCCATCAATCATGGCTTCTACCCCGCCTGCGGGATAATGCTGCATGGCCTGCGTCGATGGCAGATGTAACTGATAGGCAGCGGTAAGCAGCGCGTGTGCAATCGGATGACGACTCCCTACCTCTAGGGCAGCTGCGATTGCCAATAGTTTATCTTTTTGTGCTGTTGATGCTGAGTTATCAGAATCAGTCTGGTTTACTGGCTCGATTACCTCAATATTTAATAAATTTGGCTTCCCATAAGTAAGCGTACCTGTTTTATCAAAAGCAACATGTGTAATTTCAGCCAATGTTTGCAGCGTATGCCCGCGCGTCGTCAAAAAACCATAGCTGGCTAAACGATTGGTTGAAACAGTCAAGGCAATCGGCGTCGCCAATGACAAGGCGCAAGGACAAGTGGCAACCAATACGGCGACTGTTGCCCAAATAGCTTGGCTTGGATCGACAATGTACCAGCCAACAAACACTAAAACTGATAGCACTAAGATACGCGCCACAAACCAACGTGCCAGTTTATCTGCTTGTTGTGCAAGTTTAGGCTTTTCGCTCATGGCGCGGTTCATCAGTCTATCAATCAGCCCTATTTGACTGTCTTTTGGTAATGCCGTCACCAACATCTCAAACGGCTGGCTATCGTTTTGCGCACCGCCGACAATATAATCGCCTTGGGACTTAATGATTAAATCACCTTCGCCTGTCAGTAGGCTTTGCGAGACTGTTGCAGTAGGACTTAACAAAATACCGTCACTGATAATCTCAGAACCCGCTTCAACCAAAATAATGTCACCCACTTGCAAGCTATGAGCCGTCACCATCTGCTTTGATGCTATATTTTCCTCTACCTGTGATAACGCATTTTGTTGATGACGTGACTGCTGCCAATCTTGAGCAATACCCGATGTGAGCTGATGAACATTGGCATCAACACCCTTCATAAAGTTAGGCATCATTTCTGTCGTCGCATCTGATGCCTTTTTTGCCTCATTTTCGATGGCGTCACCTTGTTGAGAGTCATTTTCTTTCAGCAGTTGTAAAATACGCTCTGCTGCTGATTTGTCTTCAGCCACTTTTTGTACCAATACTGGCTCTACTACGACCAGATCATTGGCCATGGTCGCAGCTTTTAGACGGGCATTATGTTCGATATAGCGTCCTGCCAGCAAAAAGAAAATAAACATACTGACGGAGTCATAGTATGTCTCCCCTTGCCCAGTAATGGTGGCATATAAACTGGCAAAGAAGGTGATAATCAAAGCAAGGCTAACAGGCACATCCATATTGACCTGGCGCGCACGAATCGCTGACCATGCGGAGGTAAAGAAAGGAATACCGGCATAAAAGAAAACAGGCGTACTAACAAATAAAGACACCCAACGCAAAAAGTCACGCTGAAATATCAACATGTCGCTATATTCACCAAAATAAAGCGCAACGGCATACATCATTGCCTGCATTGAACCGAGTGCCGCGATACCAAGACGCAATAGCATTTGGTTGTTATGACGCGCCAGCATGGCTTCATGGGTATCTTGCCGATAAGGCTTGGCATCATAGCCAATCTCATTGATGACCGCTAAAATGCGGCTAATCGGTAACTTATCTTCATTCCAAATGACCCGCATACGCTGGTTGGTCAAATTCACCTGACACTTACTAATGCCTTCTAGCTCATCGAGACGCGACTCAATCAACCATGTACAGGCCGCACAGCGCAAATTATTAACAGACAGCTCCGCCACCGACAGCCCATCTTGCGCATATACGAACTGCGACTTTATCTCGTCATGATCATATACCTCAAGACGCGTCAGCTGGGTCGGTAAGCTTGCTGTACGGTTAATCTCCGAACGGTCAAGATAATATTGCTCAAGACCAGCCTCTACGATGCTCTGAGCTGCTAACTGACAGCCCATACAACACATCTCACGCGACTTGCCTAGAATCTCAGTATGAAACGGCGGCTTGGGCACTGGATCACCGCAATGGAAGCAGTGATCAGCAAGGGGTAGCACCAAGCCATCAGTGATGGAGTTGTCTTTATAAGGATGATTGGTAGCAGATGATACTGATGATGGGATACTAGACATAGTCGCGCTTACTTCCTTTGACAGGCTTGCTCAAAATGCATTCGTTTAAGGCAAACTTGCTCTGATTGACTGTACTGTACGTCGTGCAACAGAGCCACTTTTCATCGCATGAATATCACTATTGTTAGTAGTACAATATTGATAACAAATGACTAATAGCAAATAACTAGCAACGGCGGATTCATACAAAATACATCATGGTACTTATCATAGATTGTTATCTTACATGGCGTTTATTAGCCCAATTGAAAGATGCTGATACTTGATTACAAGTATCAGTATTTTAGTAGAGATTATACTACAAGCAATCACCCTAGGCAGTACCAATGCTTATGGTCTAATACCAATGAATGTCCTCGCTAACGATGATAGATTGAAAAATTTGTCAATTTGCGTCATTATGAGGCAGTTTTTTATCCAAAAATGGTGCGACATCCGTGCAAAAATCCAATTTTAAGTTACCAAATACCAAGCTATCACCATCATCTAAGCCTGCTATGAATGCCTTACCTTCACAGCAGCGCGGCTTGGTATTTAGTAGTCTTCTCTTAATTACTATCATCGCTGGCATGGTGCTATTTGCACTGTATTTGGTCAAGCTTGATCGCACCATTACCCATAAGTTTGAAGGCAAGCGCTGGGACATTCCAGCTAAAGTGTACTCACAGCCACTTGAGCTATATCAGGGTGCCAATATCGATAGAGATACGATGAAAACGTGGCTAGAGTTGCTTAATTATCAAAGCAACAAGTCTTATGATCGTACTGGCACTTATCATAGATCGGGTAATACTTATTTTATCCATACGCGCGGCTTTACCTATAGCTCAAGCGATATAGATGCTGAGCAAGTCATCAAAATGACCCTTGCTGGCAATAAAGTTGACTCTATTCAAAGCACCTTACCTGCCAAAAGTGGCATCATTCGTCTAGAGCCAGTGAGTATCGGTGGTATCTATCCAGACAGTAACGAAGATCGAATGGTTGTCTCTTTAGATGACGTGCCTCAGCCACTGATTGATGCATTGATTGCCACCGAGGATCGCGCGTTTTATGAGCATAAAGGCGTCTCGATACGCGGTATCGCCCGTGCCGTAATCAATAACTTTACTGGTGGTGCTAGGCAAGGTGGCTCGACCATCACCCAGCAGCTGATCAAAAACTTTTACCTCAACTCTGATCGCACCCTAAAACGCAAAGCCAATGAGGCGTTGATGGCGGTACTGCTTGAGCTGCATTATAGTAAAGATGAAATTTTACAGACTTATTTGAACGAAATTTATCTGGGTCAAAACGGCAATCGCTCTATCAATGGTTTTGGTTTGGCCTCACAGTTCTATTTTGATAAACCACTTAACGAGCTGCGTATAGATCAGCAAGCCATGCTAGTTGGTATGGCAAAAGGCCCAAGTATTTACAACCCACGTCGTAATCCAAATGATTCAAAAGCTCGTCGTGACGTGGTGCTTGGTAACATGTTCGCAATGGGCACGCTAAGTCAAGAGGACTATGACAAAGCCTTAAAACAGCCGCTCGGTATCGTGGACAAGCCTGCTGAGGGCAAGAGCCAGTTCCCTGATTTCTTGGACATCGTCAAACGTGAGCTCAATGATGTCTATTACTCTGATGATCTCAAAAATGAAGGTCTAATCATCATTAGTACCCTAGACCCTATTGCTCAGTTGGCAGCAGATAAGGCAGTTGATAGAAAACTGGGCGAGCTGCGCCGTAGAGGTAGCAAGACTAAAGACTTACAAGGCGCGCTCGTCAGTGCCAATCCTGAGACTGGCGAATTGGTCTCTGTCGTTGGTAGTGGCAGTGAGTTCACGGGCTTTAACCGCGCCGTCGATGCCAAGCGTCAAGTCGGCTCTTTATTGAAGCCAATCATTTATATGACCGCGCTTGAGAGTGGTCGTTATAACTTAGCAAGCTCGGTGGATGACTCACCTATCACAGTCAATCTGAATGATGGTACCGATTGGAGTCCTAAGAATTATGACAACCGTGATCATGGCTATGTACCACTGACCACAGGACTGTCGCAATCTTATAACCAAGCGGCGGTACGCTTAGGTATGGAATTTGGGGTTGATACTTTTGCCAAACAGCTAAAACGCATGGGGGTTAAAGAAGAAATACCAGCATACCCATCGGCGCTATTAGGGTCTGTCAATCTGAGCCCGATGGACATGTTAGGTATTTACCAAGTCTTTGCGACTGGCGGTTTCCGCACACCTATTCATAGTATTCGCACGGTTATTGATGATCGCGGTCGTATTTTGCAGCGTACCGGACTCAATACTCAGCGCAGTATTCCACCTGAGACCAACTTTTTGACCAACTATGCGCTACAACAAGTGGTGTCAAACGGTAGCGCCAGACGGGCTCAATCACTTGGCAGCAATCTGAATCTCGCCGGCAAAACGGGCACGACAAACGACTACCGTGATGCTTGGTTTGCAGGCTACAGTGGCAACTACGTCAGTGTTGTTTGGGTTGGTCGTGATGACAACAAGCCCATTGGCTTGAGTGGTGGTACTGGTGCTCTACCGGTTTGGGTCGATTATATGAAACGCCTCAAACTCACTCCAGTAGCGCTACCAGAGCCAGAAGGTATCGAATGGTTGTGGCTCGAGAACAACTCAGGCAAGCTGTCTAACGAACGTTGTGCCAATGCTCGCTACTTACCTGTCATGTCAGCACATTTACCAGAGGAAGCCAGTAGCTGCGCGCTTAGCTTGTATCAACAAGACCGTGCTCGCGAGCAATCTCAATTCCAAAATCAGCAGAGCGCGATCAATGAGCAACGTCGTCGCGAAGGTTTAGATATCCCAAACGGTGAAGCGGTTGATGCTGGTGATTCAGAAGACAGTAATGGACAAAGTAATGAAGGTCAAAATCGTGCTGACACATGGTATGACCGTGCTATTGAATGGTTTTAACATTGTTTTTAATATGTAGCGTCTGATATTTAAAAAAGGTCTCAATATGGTCTCATTTCTACAGCAGTCTGCCTCTGTGACACAAACATTGTCTTGGCGGCAGAAAAAATTTGCGTCAGTGAATACCCTAGTTGTAGGTGGCATTGTTTGTAGTATGCTAAGTCTCAGCGCATGCCAGACTGCGCCAGATAGCTCAGCTGCGATGAAAACAACACCTATTCAAACAACCCCATCATCACAGCCGCCAGTGACATCGACCACCACTGTGACTCAGGCACCCATCGTTGAAGCAGATGATGAGAACGAATACCCTATTGAGCCTTATACTCCACCCGAAAAGCTCGAGTCGCCGAACCCATTGACACAAGAAACGCCTGTATTTGAGCCGCCTACTCCAGTGGTGACAGAGCCTAATCTGGGTATTGCCATACCATCGCGCAATGACTATATCATCTCTGAGCCCTCAGCACCGTCACACAATGATCTACTAGAGCAGGCAAGAAAAAACTCACAGCAACGCTCTCAACAATCAGCAAGTAATAACAGTAACTTGCCTGCATTTCGTAACTTGATGCAGGTAGGCGTTAATCAACTGAAATCAGGACAATTAACGAATGCTGAAAATAGCTTTACCCGTGCACAGCGCTTGGCACCCAAATCGTCTGCCGTATATTTTTATCTGGCGCAAGTGGCATTGAAAAAGAACCAACCTCGTAAGGCAGAAGCGATGGCACGTCGTGGCCTTAGTGTTTCTAAAAATGCCAGTCGCAGACGAGCGCTGTGGCAAATCATTTTACAATCAGGGCAAGCTCAAGGTAACTCACGCATCGTTAGTGAAGCAAGACGAGCTTTACGCTAATAACCGCTCACTACAGTTATCATTTATCCAAAACATACATTTATTTTTTTTAGCTTAGGGTTATCGTTATGGCATGGCAACAACTGCATTTACAATGTGAAAAATCAAACGTCGATTTGGCTGAAGCGCTTTTATTAGAAGCTGGCGCACTATCTATTGCCTTAGATGATGCAGGTGATCAGCCTTTGTTTGAACCACTTCCCGGTGAGTCACCGCTATGGGATGAAGTCATACTGACAGGGCTATTTGATGCCACCACTGATGATGGTAGCCGTCAAGCAGTTGAGCAGCTGAGTCATGAAATTGCCGCACAAGTACAGGCTACTCATATCTGGCTAACGGCTGTTGATGACAAGGATTGGGAGCGCGAATGGATGAGTAACTACCATCCTATCGAATGCGCTAATGACTTGTGGATTGTGCCAGACTGGCTCACACCGCCCAATCCAGAGGCGACCAATATCATTATGGATCCAGGCTTAGCTTTCGGTACTGGCTATCATGCCACGACTCGTCTTTGTCTTGACTGGTTAACAGAGCAAGACCTGACAGATAAAGTGGTCATCGACTATGGCTGCGGCTCAGGCATCTTGGGTATCGCCGCTCTATTATTAGGTGCACGCCAAGTGTATGCAGTCGATATCGATCCACAAGCTGTACTCGCAACCAATCAAAATGCCGAGCGTAATCATGTCGGTGACCGTCTGCAAGCGTTCTTGCCTGAAGAGTTCACAGATTACTGCTCACAACATGATGTTTTGCCTGTAGAAGTGATTGTCGCCAATATTTTGGCCAAACCATTGATTAGTTTGGCCCCTTATTTCTCAACCCTGATTGCACCAAAAGGTCGAATCGTACTGGCCGGTTTAATCGAGTCACAGACTGAACAAGTCATGGAAGCTTATCGACCCTATTTTGCACTCGATCCAAAGCATGCCTTTACCGCGCAAGAGGACCAGCATTGGCAGCGTTTATCTGGTACATTTACTAGCTAGCAACATTTAATTACATCTGTTACGATAGAGGGCAGTCAAACGTCACAGGTTTGGCGCCACTCTGTCGTTGCTCATGATTTATAGAATTTCAAAAAGCATGGTAGCTGTTGGTGAGTGGCTAAGCGGTATAGATAACCATACTTTTTTGGATTCGACCCTATGACCACCCCAATGAAAACCCAGTGCCCTCATTGCCAAGCTTGCTTTAAAGTGCAACAGAATCAACTAAATAAAGCCAATGCTACTATTAACTGTACTCAGTGCCAAAAAAGTTTTTCGGTCAATCAACACCTTATCGTAACCCCTGATACCTCCAACAGCTCCTCCTCTCAACATACTGCTACAGCACATCACGAGACTCAATCCAAGCTGAGTAATCGACCTGAAAGCTCCACCAATAGTCGTAATCAAGCATCTAATATATCAAATACTGCAAAGTCCTCACTCCATAAAAAACGTTCAGCTGATATATTGATTCATGATGACTTAATCTATGATGATATGGATATCGATGAGCCAGAAGACAGCATTGTAGAATACGACTCACTAGACAGCATGGATGCTTGGTTGACGCAAGTGAGCGATACCAATGCTGCGACGGCGACTGACAACGCGACAAACACACTTTCTAAAACCAATAATAAAAGCCAAGAGCAATTTGTAGCATCCCCTACCGAGCATACTACAACAGAACATTCCTCAATGACTCAAGAAGTACTGAGCTCAACTGCTGCCAATGACATTCATGCGAGCATCAACGACACAGCTGATGACTCATGGCTAGAAGCACTTCTTGAGGAACAGAATAAACGCGAAGCCAAATCAGTAGATAGCACAGATTTATCACAACTACTGATAGATATGGGTGTACCTCTTAGGGACGAAGAAAATTCTGTTACAGAACGTGCAAACAAGGCACAAGCACAGTTTGCGCCAACAGCCACAACACATTCAATTGCTTCTATTCTCTGGATACTGGGATGCTTAGTATTAGCACTATTGCTTGCCGCGCAGTATGTTATGTTTAACCTAGAGACGTTAGTCAAAAACCCTGCCAATGCGCAGCGCCTCCAAACGGTATGCTCTATTGCGGCATGTAGCTTACCAAGCGCTGATCTGACAGCTTTGACTATTACCAATCCAAGTGATCGACCAAGTCAAATTAAAACCACAGGTACATTTAGCGATATCAGCGCGATATTGAACAACCAAAGCACAAAAGCACAGCTCTATCCAAATATAAAAGTCAGTGTTTATGGGACAGACAACCTCATTGGAGAGTTTATAGCAGCGCCTAACGACTATTTATTGGGTAAGCCAAGCCAGCTAGCTGCTAGTAATAACAGACAACTACTATTTACCATACCTGTTGACAATGCACAAATTCGCGAAATTACGATGACACCACTTTATTGAATGCTATTTTTAGCAATAGAATGAGCCTGACATATCGCTGACTTTAAGATAGCCGTCAATCTGTCAGCGCTAAACGATATTAATTTGATATACTATTATTCTGACATCTTATGGTTTGACTCTTTTTTCATTTCAAGGATATTATCTTATGGCACCTCATGCACAGCATCATGCCCATCATTTTGCTAAGAGCTCTGAGCATCCTGCCGACTATAATAAAGAAGATCATCACCATGTCGCTCACGATGTTGAGTTCCCGTTAGAAAGTACTGCGAGTAGCGCACAGCAGCCTTTGCGTGTACATGTTGAGCGCGTCGTTCGCCAGTATTTCGCTATGCTAGGTGATGAGATGCCTACCGACTTGTACGAGCTTATCTTAAAGCAAGTCGAAGAGCCTCTATTGTCAGTGGTTCTAGAAAAAACTCGCGGCAATCAAACTAAGTGTGCACAAATCTTAGGCCTCAATCGTGGCACTTTACGCAAAAAACTCAAAACTTACGACTTAATGTAGCACTGTTATATGTGCTCACCCATTATTACTAATCATCATGCATGGCAATTCAATGTGCATGGCTTTATCTATCGCGATATAGTCTACCGTTGTTGCCATCATCACCTTGCCAGACGTTTACGTCAGGCTTTTTTTATGGAAGATTTTTTATGAGTACAACCCCACTTGCCCTACTCTCGGTCTCTGATAAATCCAATATCGTTGAGTTTGCTCAAGGCCTTATTAAAGCAGGTTTTGGCTTACTCTCTACTGGCGGTACCTATCGATTACTTACAGAAAATAATGTCGCTGTGACGGAAGTGTCTGACTATACGGGCTTTCCTGAAATGATGGATGGCCGTGTTAAGACCCTGCATCCTAAAATTCATGGTGGTATCTTGGGACGTCGTGGTACGGACGATGCTGTGATGAATGAGCACGCAATCGAGCGTATTGACTTGGTTGTTGTGAATTTATATCCATTTGCTGAAACGATCGCACGTGCTGACGTGACGATGAACGATGCTATCGAAAATATCGATATTGGTGGCCCTACCATGGTACGATCAGCAGCAAAAAATCATGCCCATGTAGGCATCGTGACCGATCCTGCTGATTATGATCGCGTACTGACTGCTTTAAATGGTGGCACTGAATTGACAACGGCTCTACGCTATGATTTAGCAGTTAAAGCCTTTGAGCATACTGCGCAGTACGATGGTATGATTGCCAACTTCTTAGGCAGCCGTGTCAATGAGACGCAGGAACCAGAAAACTTCCCACGCACATTTAATGTACAACTAGAAAAAGCGCAAGATCTGCGCTATGGCGAAAACCCACATCAAAACGCTGCTTTCTACACTGAAAATCATCCTTTAAAAAGCCAGCAAGCTTCTATTGCAACGGCTAAGCAACTGCAAGGTAAGGCCCTATCATACAATAATATTGCTGATACTGACGCAGCCCTTGAGTGTGTTAAAGCCTTTAGTGCACCAGCTTGCGTTATCGTTAAGCACGCCAATCCTTGCGGTGTCGCGGTAGATAATGAGCAAGTAGCTGCTTATCGCACTGCTTTTAGCACCGATCCTGAGTCATCTTTTGGCGGCATTATCGCCTTCAACCGTCCACTGACGCTTGCTGCTGCAAAAGCCATTATCGATAATCAATTTGTAGAAGTCATCATTGCACCCAGCATTGAAGACGGTGTACTTGAAGCGACTGCTACTAAGAAAAACGTACGCGTATTAGTATGTGGTGAACTACCAGCACCAGATCAGCGTGATAGTCAGCTTGATTACAAACGCGTCAATGGCGGCCTACTCGTACAAGAGCAAGACCTTGGTTTGATTACGGCAAACGATCTAAAAATCGTGACGGACGTTCAACCAACTGAAGCGCAAGTGGCAGATCTGTTGTTCAGCTGGAACGTGGCAAAATACGTCAAATCGAATGCCATTGTTTATGCGAAAGGTCAACGTACTATCGGTGTTGGTGCAGGTCAAATGAGCCGCGTTAACTCAGCCCGTATCGCTGCTATCAAAGCAGAGCATGCTGGACTGGCCACTGAAGGTGCCGTTATGGCCTCAGATGCCTTCTTCCCATTCCGTGATGGCATCGATAATGCTGCTGAAGTAGGTATCTCAGCTATTATCCAGCCAGGTGGCTCTATGCGTGATGATGAGACCATTGCAGCCGCTAATGAGCACGGTATTGCGATGGTATTCACTGGCATGCGTCATTTCCGCCACTAAACAATCATCTATTAGTTTAAGACTGGTATTAGGGCGTGTTGAACATTCGACCATGGCACTGACAGCGACTATTTTTTAGGCGATTCGATGTTAAAAATAATAAGTTTAGTCATTCTAAGCGCTTATTTTTAACGATGAAGCGGCAAAAAAGAGTCCTGTCCCCTGCTTTTATCGTTGGGGCTGATGCTAAAATTGCCCCATACTGCGTTACAGATCTCGCTAAGGCATCTGCATTATCGTCGCTTTGTGCCTTGTCTGGAACAATTTTAGCGATCAGCAGTGCCTATTTGCGAATGTTCAACACGCCCTAGTCGCAGCAATTGTATTTGTTACTGCAACTAATTTTCAGCTTCTATCGTATTCGTGGTCACTACAGTTAAAGTATTACCCAATAAAAAAAGCCACTGTATCGCCACAGTGGCTTTTTTGCGTTTAATAATTAAGAGTAACCATACAGCGAACGCTTAGCGCCCTTGTGCATTTGCCATGTTAGCTTCGTTAATCTCAACTTGATAGACCATACGTAGATAATCTAAGTAGTCTTGCAGCTGATCTTGACCTAAATTGTCACGAATGATGCTGGCCGTTTGCGCTCTTTGCATATCAGATAGTGGTGACTGCTGCTCAGTCTTGATGCGATCACCAACCAATAGCGTTGCACCTGCTTCAGTCTCACTAGCGAGCGCGACTACGCCATCATTGGCAGCTTGCTTGCTAAAGGCCAATCCACGCTCTTTATCCGTGAGTAACGTCGTCTGACGATTGATCTCACCCAAAGATTGCAAACTTACTGACTGCTTAGCAATATCAGCTGGCGTTTTGATACCAGCAGCGACAGATTTCGCTTCTTTTAGCGCCAAGGCTGTGGCTTTTTGCTGACGCAATATCTGAGTGATTCTTGGCGTTGCACTAGATAAGCTCAGTGTGGTCGTAGGACGATAGTTGCTTGGTTGTACCCATACCGTACCGTTACCAACTTCTATACCTGCCGTCACGGCCTGATCTTGAATCGTAAATTCGTCAAAGGCCTGTTTGATCACTGCTGGTTGCGATAATACTGATTTGTTATTTTCTTTACGATAATCTTTGATACGTTTTAGCGTGACATTCTCTTGTTGCGCAATATCTTCGATACTAAAGCCATCTGCTGCCAAATCATTAATCGAGGTTACTTTATCCGCGTAGATTTCTTGACGCTTGTACTCTTTTGCCTTAGCCGTCAGCTCAGCACGCATACTATCGAGACTTGGAATCTTTTTGCCATTATCTTCGGTGACTGTGAATATCTGATAGCCAAAGCTGGTCTTGATAGGGGCTGTCACATCTCCAACGCTCAAGCCTTCTAGTGCTTTTTCAACAGCATCGGCGTCACCACCAAATACTGACGGATTAAAGCGACCAATGTCACCACCCGTTTCTCCTGAAGGATCATCCGATTCTGCTTTGGCCACAGCAGCAAAAGACTCGCCTTTAGCCAAGCGAGCTTTAACTTTATCTGCTCTTGCCTTAGCATCATCACCTGTTAACAGTATTTGACTCACTCTACGCTCATCATCAGCAGCCAGACTTTGCTTATACGCTTCGTACTGCTGCTGCAACTCTTCTGTTGTCACATCATCGACTTTGATGGTCTGCGGGCTAAGCTGAATATAAGCCAAGTTGACCATTGCCGCGCTTTTTAGGGTGTCTTTATTGGCATCATAATATGCTTGAATATCATTTTTGCTCAGTTTGACCTGATCAGCATAGTCCTGCCAATCAAAACGATGTACCCAGACGTTGCGTGATTCTAGTTGCAAGTCGATCAATTGGCTAACTGCCTGCATTGGATAGATGGCTGTACCAACGATGCTCGCATTCAACTGATCCAAGCTTAACTGATTGCGAAACTCTGCAAACAGCTGATTTTTGGTCATGCCACGCTGACGCAAAAAGTTTGCAAACTGATCGTTAGAAAAGTTTCCATCAGCATCTTTGAATATTTCTTCTTCACGCAGCAAACGATTGATCGTGTCATCAGAGACTGTCATACCAAGCTTACCTGCTTGCTGCTCTAGTAATGTACGATCAATCAGACCTTTTAGTACCTGCTCGTGCAGTACATCTTCATTCAATAAACTGGCATCATCAACTTGCTCTAGTATTTCGCTACGACGGTTATTGACGGCAGTCTGATACTCGGACAACCCTACGCTTGCCTCACCCACCTGAGCGATTTGGTTGGGATCAACCCCGCCGCCAAAATAGCTTTCGACACCCAATAGAGCCAGTGGCGATAGGCATAAAATCAATAAAATGCGACCTGGCCAGCTTTTTAAGAAATCGCGCAATTTATCCATAGTTATCTCTGCTTTATTAACCTATATTGATGAAAAACCATTGTAATACTGTTAGGAGCTGTCGAGTGCGACCTGCTAATATCAATGCTATTTAAGCCGGCAATGGTAAGAGGAAGAACGTGTACATTTTATTAGGGAAAACAAGGTTCAGTGACAATACCTTATTTAAACAACGCATCTATCGCGTATCGCGCGCCCTATGATACGTGATTTTTCGTATATACTCAAAATATTCACGTTGTATGAGATAAACTATAGCGACAAAAAAAGCACCTAATATTTAGGTGCTTTTTCAGTGCTTAGCTTATGACATTAGCCAAAGCGACCATCTACCATAGAGCGGCTTAGTTCAAACGCTCTTTTAGGTTTTTACCAGCTTTGAAGCTTGGTACTTTGCTTGCAGGGATGCTTAGCTCTTCACCAGTCTTAGGGTTACGGCCAGTACGTGCTTTGCGGTCTTTTACGCTAAAAGTACCGAAACCAACCAAAGAGATGCTATCGCCAGCTTCTAAAGCTTCGCCAACACTTTCCATAACAGCATTCAAAGCATCACCAGCTTGAGTCTTATTTAGACCACTTTTGTCTGCGATGCTATCAATTAATTCTGACTTATTCATAAAATTTCCTTCAAGTTTAAGGGGGTAATAAACGCTCACGCCAAGCATTGTAACGCTCTCGTGGTACTTACGCAATAAAAACTACCTGACTGGCGTATTAACAGGTTTCGCTTTGTTATCGTCTTTATATCAAGGCAGCATAAGGAGTGCAAGCGATTTTACATCTTTTTGTGCCATCAACTACTTATTTGACACCCAATGTTTTATTTGACACCCAATGTTACGCAAAACATCTGCAACCTATATACAGATAAACTGTCCTCATTCAAACAATGAATCAGCTTATTTGTTTACTCTTTAAAACAGTTGTCAGTTGGTGTCTGTGCATTACCAGTCATAAATTTTAATGTCTTTATCAACTGCTAGATTGTACTGTAATAATTTTACCACTGACAGAAACTAGCGTTACTTTTTATTATAAAGGCGTTACTATAAGCAAAATACCACTGCAAATTTCGGGTAAAAATAAACTTAAGTTTATTACATAACTTTGATTTGCTAAATAAAAAAAATGGATTATTTACATGAAGCGTTCTACGTTGTCTCACTCTCTTCTTAATATTATTCTGGTGTTCATCGAGTCGGCGCTGACACTATTGTTACGTTTGGATCCTGAACTACGTAAAGCCGCTTATCCACTTGCCAAGCAAGGTACGGTCGTAGCGTTGCGCTTATATTTGCCTCATGTTGAGGTTTTTGCCACCTTTAGTACCAAAGGTGTACTCTTGGATGCCGAGTTGCCTGTTGGTCGTAGCGAACCTGATGTCGTTATCAATGCTTATAGCATTCAAGTGATTAATGCCATCACCACTCACGATAGAGAGACGACCGAAAAATTACAGATGCGCGGTGAATCTGTTCAAGTACAGCTGGTCAAACAATTTATCATGCAGCTTGGTCTTGGTAGCCTGATTCAGGGTCTGATCAGAAAAATCAAAGGTGGTAAAGGTAAAACCAAGCCATCTGATGCTGAAATGGCGGAAAAGAAAGACCATTATAAAGAGCGTATCAAAGAACAGCAGGCCCAAATCAACACATTAACCATCAAGAACCGCGAACTTGAAACCACAGTTAAAGAGCTACAGAGTAAGCAAAAGACCTTTATGATTGTGACCGTAGTGGCATTGGTCGTCGCGGTAGTCTCGATCATAGCCCTCTTAATGAATTAATTGGTGCTAGATTTGGTTTTATTTAACGGTGCTACCAGTCATAGATAAGTGTGTGACATTTACCATAGGTGTTGCACGCTTAGTGACTATTCATATGGATCACAGTATATGAGTCACACCATATAACTATAATTTGTATTCAGCGCCCCTACATCTGTCGTTTATATATCACATCCCACCTGTTTTCCCATTTATCCCCCCTTTTTAACCACCATTGTTTTTATCAATCATAGCGATAAGCTCGATTAACCATTTAATCACACTTTAATCTTGACCAAATTACTCAGGATTAAGTATAATTGACTTAATCGTTGCACACATCGGGTTAACCATCTGTTGTTTAATAACGATAAGACACAACTTGAACGGATATGATTGACAGCTTTTATATTGATCTATTATTGACTGTATCTATCCCTTTCCAAGATCGTTATTAAATAAAAATGACCTAAAAGTTTGGAGATAACACATGCGTTTAACTACTCGAGGCAGATATGCCGTTACTGCTTTACTAGACTTGGCATTACAGACCAATCAACAAGAGAGCGCAGTATCTCTATCTGATATCGCTAAACGGCAGTCAATTTCTATCTCCTACCTTGAACAGTTATTCTCCAAGCTACGCAAACGTGGCCTTGTGACCAGTATTCGCGGTGCAGCTGGTGGTTATAACCTAGCCAAGCCATTGAACGAGATAGATGTGATGAGCATCATATCTGCTGTCGATGAATCCGTTAATGCGATGCAGTGTGAAGGACGCGGCGACTGTCAAGGTGGTACAATGTGCCTGACCCATGACCTGTGGTGTGCACTATCAAATCATATTGAACAGTACTTGAAAAATATAACATTAGCGCAATTATTAGATATGGAAAATGTGCAGTCAGTATCAGAACGTCAGCACACCTCTACAAAAGATATTTCCATAAAAGACATCAATACTATTACCCTATCGAACAGCGAGGCAAACCCAGCATGAGCCAACATAACAACCTTATATACTTAGATTATGCCGCCACCACACCAGTTGCAAAATCAGTAGCGGCTAAGATGAGCGAATATCTGACAGTAGATGGCATCTTTGGTAATCCAGCCTCGCGCTCTCACGGCTATGGCTGGCAAGCAGAAGAAGCCGTAGAAACTGCTCGCGGACAAGTGGCTGAAGTCATCAACGCTGATCCACGCGAAATCGTCTTTACTTCTGGTGCAACTGAATCTGACAACCTAGCCATTAAAGGCGCAGCTCACTTTTATCAGTCTCGTGGTAAACACATCATCACCAGCAAAATTGAACACAAAGCCGTGCTAGATACGTGCCGTAAGCTTGAGCAAGAAGGTTTTGAAATTACGTATCTCGAGCCGCAACCAAGCACAGGTCTTATCTTGCCAGAGCAGGTAAAAGCAGCCCTACGTGAGGATACAATTTTGGTATCGCTCATGATGGTAAACAATGAGCTTGGTACGATCACAGATGTGGCGGCCATTGGTGAAATCACTCGTGAAGCCGGTGTGGTTTTCCATGTTGATGGCGCACAGTCTGTTGGTAAAGTAAAAATCAATCTTGAAGAGATGAAGATTGATTTGATGAGTTTCTCAGGTCATAAAGTGTACGGTCCTAAAGGTATCGGCGCATTGTTTGTTCGCCGTAAGCCACGTATTCGCCTAAAAGCTGAGCAACACGGCGGTGGTCATGAGCGCGGTATGCGTTCAGGTACATTACCTACGCATCAAATCGTTGGTCTTGGCGCAGCATTTGCTCTAGCCAATGAGAGCTTTGAAACAGATCATGCCCATGTTGCAAAATTGCGTCAAAAACTCTGGGATGGTCTACAAGATATCGAAGAGATCTATCTGAACGGCGATCTTGAGAACAGCGTACCAAACATTGTGAACATCAGCTTTAACTTTGTTGAAGGCGAGTCATTGATGATGTCGCTAAAAGACTTAGCGGTATCATCAGGGTCAGCCTGTACATCAGCGACGCTTGAGCCATCATATGTACTACGTGCTATCGGTCGCCCAGACGAATTGGCGCATAGCTCAATCCGCTTCAGCTTTGGTCGTTATACGACTGAAGAAGACATCGACACTGTTATCAAGCAACTGCATGAAGCTGTTGATAAACTACGTGCCCTATCGCCACTTTGGGATATGTACCAAGAAGGTGTTGATTTGAATTCAGTCGAATGGGCTGAGCACTAAAATCAAGCACAGACAGTAATACAGCTTCAAATATATTTATTAAACGATTGATCAGACAATTAAAAATCCAGTTTTTATTAACTAAATGTTTGACCCCAATTATCGATGAGTAGTTAGATATTTAAAGTTAATACACGACTACTCATCATCTAACTAGGAGAAAACCCCATGGCCTATAGTGACCAAGTTATTGATCATTACGAAAACCCACGCAACGTTGGTAATCTTGACAAAAACGCCAAAAACGTTGGTACCGGTATGGTCGGTGCCCCAGCCTGTGGCGATGTAATGCGTCTACAAATCCAAGTCGATGATAACGGTATTATCGAAGATGCACGCTTTAAAACTTATGGCTGCGGTTCAGCAATTGCCTCAAGCTCGCTCGTTACTGAGTGGCTAAAAGGCAAAAGCTTGGATCAAGCTGGCGAAATCAAAAATAACGATATCGCTAAAGAACTAGCGTTACCACCAGTAAAAGTGCATTGCTCTGTACTTGCAGAAGATGCCATTAAAGCCGCTATTAGCGACTATAAAGGTAAGCATGGCGTAGCAGCAGCGGCAGAAGAAGCCACTATCTAAGCCAAACCTGCTAGCGTCTGCGCTGTGTTTTGTTAGCAATGCTAAAGTAGTAATACATCAGATGGTTACTAACGCTAAAAAGGTGACAATGACACTTATGTAATTGTCACCTTTTATTTTCTAAAAACTATTAGCATATTATTTTGGCAAACTCGTAACTTCGCTTGCCAGTTTACATAGTTTATTTATTGATATTTACGATTAATAGTCAATGGGAGTTGGCATGATTGAAATGACAGAACGCGCCGCTCAGCATGTTCAAGACTTTTTGGACAATCGCGGCAAAGGTGAAGGTATTCGAGTGGGTATCCGTACAGCGGGTTGCTCAGGCCTTGCTTATGTTTTAGAGTTTGTAGATATACCTGATGAAAATGACACGCGCTATGAAAGCCGCGGCGTTAGCATTTTTATTGATCCTAAAAGCTTGGTCTATTTAGATGGCCTGTTGATGGATTATGAAAAAGAAGGTCTAAACGAAGGTTTCAAGTTCACTAACCCTAACCAAAAAGGTGAATGTGGCTGCGGTGAGTCTTTTACTGTTTAATGGTTCAATCAACTGATTATTCAGTGATTGATGCACCCGTTGTGATGAATCAATACAAAAGATATAAATGCACTAATATATTTGGTAGAAGCACCAGATTAAGACTTTAAAAACAAATAAAAAAGCAAGGCGTAAGATATGACAGATACGATTCCAGAAACACAATTTGATAACTTCTTTGCCCTATTTGAGCAACCTGTACAATTTGAAGTCAATCAAGACAGTCTCGATCAGCATCTACGTCTGCTACAAAAACGCTATCATCCTGATAATGTTGCAAAGAATCTAGCAGATACTAAGCAAGCCAAGCAGCAATCAGAGCAGTATTCTGCCGTCATCAATCAAGCCTACCAAACATTGAGTGCACCTGATAGCCGTGCTGGTTACCTACTAGGTATGGCTGATCAAGCGCAAAATCTAGAACACTCCATCGCAGACTTGGATTTTTTAGAAGATGCGATGGAAATGCGTATGGATTTAGATGACGCTATTGTAGGCAAAGACCTTTTAGCCTTGCAGCAGCTACATCCTCAGATTACATCGCGCTTGGCAAACCAGTCTCAGCGTTTTGAGACTGCTTACCAAGAGCAAGATTGGCCAACGGCGATTGATGCGACACAGAAATTGAAGTTTTTGGTCAAATTGAATGCTGATGTTACAACGGGGCTTGATGACGTCGCCACTGCTGCACATTCAGATGACGATGACCTATACGTCTAGATAGCTGTGCATGATGTATCTTACTTGAAAGCTAGATTCTAAATATTTGGTTAAATTAGTATCAACTATACCGTATAATCTCTGATTTTGAGCATGCTTAACTGCCAAATTCCTCTATTTTGAGAATAAATAGATAGCGGTTAAGCAGTCATACTGAACATGCCATATTTGCCTCATTACACTTATTCATTTTATCTCTGAGTTATTCTTATGTCTTTAATGCAAATTGCCGAACCCAATCAAAGCGCTCAACCTCATCAACATCGTTTTGGCCTAGGTATTGACCTTGGTACGACACGCTCACTGGTCGCTGTAGTACGTTCAGGCAAGGCGCAAGTCTTAGAAGCAGGCGCAGCATCAGATACCTTGCTGCCTTCTGTGGTTTATTATCCAGCGACAGGTAATCCATCGGTCGGCTATGATGCCCTAGCGCATTTAGCAGACGATCCCAAAAATACGATCGTCTCGGCTAAGCGTTTTATGGGTCGCAGTCAAGCAGATATCAAATTCTCGCATCCTTATGAGTTGTCTGGTAGTACAGATGATATGCCAGCATTTGTCACGGCTCAAGGTGAAGTGTCACCTGTCGAAGTATCAGCGCGTATATTAGCCGCGCTTGAGCAACGTGCAGCGAGCGCACTGCCTGCAGACAGCATTGAGGGTGCCGTCATTACTGTGCCAGCTTATTTTGATGAGGCACAGCGCCAAGCCACTAAAGATGCTGCGCAAGCGGCTGGTATCAACGTACTTCGTCTATTGAATGAACCAACGGCGGCGGCGGTCGCTTATGGTCTTGACCAATCATCAGAAGACAACAATAAAGAAAATTACTATCTTATTTATGATTTGGGCGGCGGTACTTTTGATGTATCTATTCTGAAGTTGAATGATGGTGTCTTTGAAGTATTGGCAACTGGCGGTAATAGCGCACTGGGCGGCGATGATATTGATCGTCTGATTACCAACTGGATTATTAAACAGTTAAATATAGATCCAAAAGACGTAAGCCTGCATAACAAATCAGTACTCGCACAAGAAGCTAAAGCTTACAAGCAAGCGCTGACTGATGCTGAGCAATTGGATATCAATGTCACTGTCAACGGACAAACCTATCAAGGTGTATTGCGCCGTGAAGACATCCTTAATATCGTAGAGCCTGTTAGTCGTCGCACGTTAAGCGTATGTGAACAAGTCCTGCGTGATGCCAAGCTGACTGCCACAGATTTAGACGAAGTGATCTTAGTAGGCGGCTCAACGCGTATGCCTGCCATACAACAAGTCGTGACTGAATTTTTTGCCAAGCAGCCTCTTTGCCGTCTGAATCCAGATGAGGTTGTTGCCTTAGGCGCTGCTCAAACTGCTCACCAACTGGTGAATGGTGATAGTAACAACAATTTGTTGTTATTGGACGTAACGCCATTATCATTAGGTCTTGAGACCATGGGTGGTTTGGTTGAAGTACTCATCCCACGCAACACGCCTATCCCTGTCAAAAAACGTCAAGTGTTTACCACCTATCAAGATGGTCAAACAGGCATGGTGATTCATGTGGTACAAGGTGAGCGCGAAACAGTAGAAAACTGTCGCTCGCTTGGCCGCTTTGAGCTGTACGGTATTCCGCCAATGAAAGCTGGGTTTGCTCGTATCGAGGTCACTTTTAGTATCGATGCCAATGGTCAGCTGACTGTTAGTGCACAAGAAACCACGACCAAGACAGAAAGCAAGATCGAGATCGTGCCTTCTTATGGTTTGTCTGATGAGCAAAAAGAGCAGTTGCTTGTTGCCGGATTTAAACATGCAGAGGAAGATAAAAACGCACGCTCTTTAATCGAAACAAAAGTAGAAGCCGAGCGTGAAGTATTGGCTCTAGAATCTGCGCTGAACGAGTTTGCAGCACTGCTTTCTTCTGATGAGCAGCACACGTTAGCGGAGCACATACAAGCCCTGCGTTCTGCTCTTAGCACTGATGACTTGGCACTTATCGAAGCACAGCAAGCACAGCTTAAGCCGCATAGTGATGCCTTTGCTGCTCGCATTATGAACCAAAGCGTTCAAACCAGCATGGCAGGCACTAGCGCCCAAGATTGGTAAAATCCATACTCAAAATGATAGCTTAGTTATGATACTAAGCTACTTTCTCTTATTTTTTAGATTGATTAGCATTGGACAAATAATTTATGCCAAAAGTTACCGTACTACCCCATCACGAAATCTGCCCAGAGGGCGCAGAAGTTGAGCTACAAGCTGGTCAGAATTTGTGCAAAGCGTTATTAGAAAAAGGCATCAAAATCGAGCATGCCTGTGAGATGTCAAAAGCTTGTACTACTTGTCACGTTGTCGTACGCAAAGGGTTCAATAGTCTAGATGAGATGGATGATGTAGAAGCTGATCTACTTGATCGTGCTTGGGGCTTAGAGCCTGACTCACGTCTGTCTTGTCAGGTCATGCTTGATGATGAAGATCTAACCATCGAGGTTCCAAAATACACATTGAATCATGCAAAAGAAAATCATTAATATGATCAGTACAAACTACTTATAAGTTACAAAAAAGCCAGCTATTAAAATATAATAGCTGGCTTTTTTTATACTCAATATTTCACGATATGACTTCCCAAATCATGACTTTTTGTTAGCACTATGACGTTTGCTTTCTTCAGCGATGCTCTGTGCCAATTTTTCTTCTTCTTGTTCGATACGCTCAAGCGCAAAGTTTAGACGACTCCTGATATCTTGATAGTCATTGTCTTTCATGTCTTTAAAATTTAGATGCAAGTTAAACCCTGGCAAGGTGTGATCTACCCATTTAGACAAATGACCTTTATTAGCATCAGGGTCAAGTACTTGCCATGCATTTACCTTGTCATCAAAGCCTTTTAGCTGAAGTGCTCCAACATGTTGACACTCATAGTTATGGCAAACATAATCATAAGTGCTTTCACTGACCAATATCTCATCTTTGCCAGCATTCGATTCGAGTCTTGACGCCAGATTAGCCTCTTTACCAATCAGTGTGTAACTAAGACGATTGTTGCTACCAAAATTGCCCACGTGGCAATAACCAGTTGTGATACCAATACGTATATATAACCCCTCAAACCCCATCAGCCGCCATTTTTGACGCAATGTACGCATCTCGCGGCGCATATCTATCGCCATTGCCACGCAATCCAGAGCATCTTGACGTGAGCCACGGCTATTAGGCTCACCGAAAAAGCACACCATGCCATCACCAATAAATTTATCAAGTACGGCACCATGTCTGTCAGCAATTAACGTCATGCAATGCATATAAGTGTTCAAAATATCAGCCACGTTGTCAGCACTTAAGCTATCAGACAGATCGGTAAAGCCCACAATATCTGAAAACATAATAGTCAGCTTGGCACGTTTATTCGACACACTAACAGGGCTATCAGATCTAACAATTGGTTCCCAAATTTGCGGCGGTACAAAGCGAGTCAACTTATTGATGACCGACACCATGGTACTCAAACGTCCTCCGGCTTTAGAGGCACTTTCTTTATAACCAATATACTCTTGATACGTACTGCGAAACTGATACAAAATAACCATTATGCTTGCTAGCAATACGGTGGGAGGCACCCAACCTTCATTACAGTTCAATCCTTCGTTGTCTAGTATTGTACTGACATAATAAAAGACAATAGATGTCACCAATGCTACAGTAAATAATCTTAGACCGTTATCGACACCACTGACGATCATACGTACGCCGATTAAGGCTGCCAAACTGAGCGATATCACCGTACAAAACTGTATTGACCCAATAACGACCGCAAATAAAATAACGACCATATTAGACGTCCAAAGACTGGTTTGGCGTCGATAGTTATAAATCAGAATCATCAGGCTAGGTAGTAGAACGACAACCAATAACGCCATTGAGGTAGGACGAAAATTGTAATGCGGGGCGAGTAATATGACAGTAAGAATTAAAACAAAAACTTCTGGATAGTCGAATTGACAGATTTCACTACCTTTTGACAATAGTTTTGGCTTTAACATCTCTATAAAAGGCATATTGAATTTCACTTAAATGAGATAAGCTATCAGAGAGATAAAGATATATAAGAACAACACACGCAAATCACCTATCTTAATGATAAATAAATAATTACAAAAATATATTATACTTTCTAAATTAAATGAAACCTAGGTCAGTGGTAGCTAAAAAAATACCATCTATCATTTATCAAGATGACAAATTTTCTGGATAAACAACTGACAATGTTTGATTGTTACAGAAAAAAGCCAGATATGACGAGTATCTGGCTTTTTTCTGTCGCAATAGTTTATGAAAGATGCTTCATGAATAATGCTTTATAGATGAGGTAAAGCAATTCAAAGTTAAAAACGGATTACATCTGCCAATCAAAAGGCATTTGATGATGACCACGTAGCGCCATCATTAACGTCTGCTGCATTTGTGCCAAGACTTCTTTGGTATAAGGAACCGCAGGAACTCCCCATACTGGATTTGGCCATTGTATATCATTTTGATAACGAACAATATGATGAAAATGAAGCTGCGGGACTTGATTACCAAGCGCGGCCACATTCATTTTATCTGCTTGGAAGGTTTTGGCTAGCTGACTCGATAACCAGCTTGACTCACGCAAGAACTGCGTTTGGTCTGCCTCAGACAATTCGTACAGCTCTTTGATACCCGATACGCGCGGTACTAATATCAGCCAAGGAAACTGGCAGTCATTGATCAAACGACAAGTAGATAATGGAAAATCACCCACTAAGAAACTATCAGCAGCAAGTTTATGATGAAGTTGGAACATAATGACGGTTCTCTTGTTGTTTAATGCAAATAAAAGTAGGTACAAAGTATAGAAGAAAAAGCAATCCGGTTATTTTATCAGTTATCCTTGCGATAAAATAGCGCCATACACTATTGCGTTTGTGTGGATTGTCTTAGCAACCCCGATGATGGCTCTCACTGATCAACTCTAGGCCGCTTCTGTCACCATATGCTCACTAAAATAACGTAGAAGATCTTGGATAACAGAGACTCGCTGTTGAGGCGTTGCCAGCTTCTCGCTATGTTGATAACGAATACCAGATGCCCCATTCATGCGGTAGTGCTGTCCATCTGACTGGATCAGTTTGATAATAGCCAAAGCATCAATAGGGGTATCTGGTGCAAACTCCAACGTCATACTATTACTATTGGCATCAATTTTGTTAATCTTCAGCGGTTCTGCTTGCAAGCGCAGCCCATGAATGGCAAATAGCTGCTTGGTCTGGTCTGGCAATGCACCGAAACGGTCTATCATTTCGGTACGAATATCCGTCAACGCTTCTTTATCATCTGTATTGCTTATACGTTTGTAAAACAATAGGCGCTGATGTACGTCATGTAGATAGTCTTCTGGAATAAGAGCAGAGCTATGCAAGTTAATCTCACTGGTCAGCGATAGTGGCGTATTCAAGTCAGGCTCTTTACCAGCCTTGATCGCCTTAGTTGCACGCTCCAGCATATCCATATATAAGCTAAAGCCAATCGCCTGCATATTACCGCTTTGCTGCTTACCCAGTATCTCACCTGCCCCGCGAATCTCTAGATCTTCACTCGCCAGCATAAAACCTGCGCCGAGTGTATTGGCGCGTTCAATTGCATGTAGACGACGCTTGGCATCGCCTTTGAGACCTTTGAGAGAAGGCACCAATAGGTAACAATATGCCTGATGATGACTGCGACCTACGCGGCCTCGTAGCTGATGCAGTTGCGCCAGACCAAACTTATCCGCACGCTCAATGATAATAGTATTGGCATTTGGTACGTCGATACCTGTCTCAATAATAGTAGAGCACACCAACACGTTGAATTTTTTATGATAAAACTGCTGCATGATTTGCTCAAGCTGGCGTTCTTGCATCTGCCCATGGGCGACCCCTACTCGCGCTTCAGGTACCAGATCACGAATAGTTTCTGCCATACGCTCAATACTAGCCACATCATTGTGGAGCAGATAAACCTGCCCACCACGTAACAGCTCGCGCAAGATAGCTTCTTTCATCAAGGCATCTGTCTTTTGCATGACAAAGGTTTTAATAGCCAACCGGCGTGCAGGCGGTGTGGCAATGATTGACATATCACGCATGCCTGAGAGCGCCATATTAAGCGTTCTAGGGATGGGCGTCGCGGTCATAGACATACTGTCTACATCTGTCTGAATCGCCTTGATACGCTCTTTATGACGCACCCCAAAACGGTGCTCCTCATCGACAATCATTAGCCCAAGATTGGCAAACTTCACGTCAGGCTGCAATAGTTTATGAGTACCGATCACAATATCGACTTTGCCATCAGCCAAGTCCGTCAAGACCATGTCTTGATGTTTTTTGCCGCCAAAGCGTGACAGGCTCTCAATACGCACTGGCCAATCAGCAAATCGATCGCGGAAATTGTCTTCGTGCTGTCCTGCGAGCAATGTGGTGGGCACTAATACAGCAACTTGATAGCCAGCACTGACGGCAATAAAGGCCGCTCGCATCGCTACTTCTGTTTTACCAAAGCCAACATCACCGCAGATGAGGCGATCCATTGGCTGGTTTTGTCTCATGTCTTCCATAACCGCATGAATGGCATTGGCTTGGTCAGCGGTCTCTTCAAACGCAAACTGACTGGCAAACAGCTCGTATT
Source organism: Psychrobacter pacificensis (assembly GCF_018336615.1). Taxonomy (NCBI): domain Bacteria; kingdom Pseudomonadati; phylum Pseudomonadota; class Gammaproteobacteria; order Moraxellales; family Moraxellaceae; genus Psychrobacter; species Psychrobacter pacificensis. Next base: position 2,078,115 of record NZ_CP048752.1, read on the forward strand.
GCGACGGATCTATTTTAAAATGAATACCAACTTTGGCCTCACGACGCGCTTGCATATTGAGCAGCTCTGCGGCGACATCGTGAATTTGCTCCAAGGCCTTTTGCTTGGCTCTATCCCATTTGCCACTGCCGATCTTATGTAATGGCGCTAACGCTGGATCGCCGCCACTATAGCGACTGATCATTTGTAGATTGGCGACTGGCACATAGATACTGGCATCATCGTCATATTTTAAATGAATGAACTCTTGCTCACCATCGCCCACATCTAGCGTGATTAGGCCGTTATAACGACCAATACCATGCTCGATATGAACGACTGGGCTGCCATCTGTTATCTCAGTGACGCTCTTAACCAAGAACTCCTCTGATACACCGCTTTGGCGACGACGACGCGTCTGTAAGACTTGACGACCAAACAGCTGCGTTTCACTAATCAACACCAAACGTTCAGGCACGTATACGCCGCGCTCAATCGGTGCCACAGTCAGACCGACATGTGGTAGTCGAGCATTATTCATAGCGCTCGTCTTATCTGCTGCTAAAAATGCTTCAAAGCTATCATATGCTTTGATATCAATCTTACCCTTAAACAGCTCAATAAGAATCTCACGGCGACCAGCAGTCTCTGCCACAACTAATACTGGCGTTGCTGTTTGTTGTTGAACGTGTAAAAAGTCGAGCAATTCAGTTAATGGCTCAGATTTCTGATGATTGACTGCCAGCTCTGGCGGCTCTTGCGCACTTAATGTCACCAAGCCTTGCTGCTTAGTAGGCGTTAATGGCAGTTGCGGCTGAGATGGGTCGTTACCTTCTAGCGCTGCTACGTCATTTGTCGTAGCCAGCTCATCGCGTGCGCTTAATATCACTCGTGGATATTGATTGAGCTGCTCGTTAAGAGCGTTGGATAATAAGTATAAGAGCGCAGGTTCGACGATAGGCTTGTCAATATCATGGCGACGCTCTTCATAGCGGCGCTGGATTTGTGACCAATAGTCCGCCTGCTTTTCGTGGATCAGCTCATCCGTGATAAACAACGCATCGCTTGGCAAATAAGAAAACAATGTACTTTCTTCTTGCCAATCTTTTAAGTCAAAAAATAGTGGCTGATAATACTCCAGTCCGCTACTCGCGATACCTGCCATTACATCTTTATGCAACTCAGACTTGCGGCTACTGGCATTAGGGAACATCGCCGCAAAATTCGTGCGAAATGTCTCTCGCCCTTCATCCAGCGGAAACTCCTTTGCTGGTAATATTTGGAACTGTTCGATAGGTTTAGAGATATCTGGCAATTTGTGCAGCAGCGACAGTGACTCTTTGCCCATGCTGGTATCATTGCCTGTCAACATCGCTTTGAGGTCATCAGCGGTCAACGTGCGCTGGGTTTGCGGATGAAAAAAACGAATTGTCTCAATTTCATCGTCAAATAAGTCTAAACGCAGCGGAAAAGGCTGACCCATAGCAAAGATATCGATAATGCTGCCACGTACAGCGAACTCACCAGGCTCAAAGACATTATCAACCGCTCTATAACCCGCCTTTGCCAAAAGCCCACGTTGCGTATTGATATCAAAACGATCACCAACGCTCAAATCAAAATGCTGTCCGATCAACCAACTGGGCGGTGCGACGCGTTGCATCAATGTCTGTATTGAGATGAGTAGCACGCCTGATCTCGGCATATCCGTCAATAGGTTGATGCGTTCACTAACGATGTCTTGGTGCGGAGACAGCTCATCATATGTCAGTGTCTCCCAGTCAGGGAATACGTAAGCATCGACGCCGCAAAATGCCAGCTCAGTTTCTATCTGATTGAGCTGATTTTGGTCGCGTGCCACCACGACCTTTAGGCGCTTGGCAACATTCCACATAGGCGTTTGAAACAAGCTTGCCAGCCATAAGCTACTGACCGCACCATGGACAGGCGCAAGCCAACGCCGCTCGGCATTTTGTATAGGGAACAACTGCTGGTTAATGGGATCAAACGCGTCAGTCAAAGCAGTGATAGGCATAAAGAATAGGATCACAGTTAAGGAGTCAGAAAGCTATTATACGAATATTTGAGCAATTACCAAAACTTATGCCGTAACGGTTTGTCACGTAAAAGCTCACTCATTCATGATCGAGAATTGATAACGGTTATTAAGCTTTAACTATCATTACATAAAAAACCCCAACTGATAGGCTGAGGTTCTCATTCACACTGGTTAAACCAAGTTCAAATTAACGGTTTATCACTAGCGATAATGCCATTGTTGTCAGCATAGACAAACATTCCCGAGTTCAATATCAAATCACCAAAGCGGATTTCGATATCCGTTTGACCTTCATCACGGCGAGTTGATTTGCGCGGGATGCAACCAAGTGCCATCACACCAAGATCCATCGCTGCCATGTCATCAACATCTCGGACACAGCCATATACGATAACACCCGCCCAGCCATTGTCGATGGCCGACTGTGCAATCATATCGCCGAGCAAGGCACAGCGCATAGAGCCGCCACCATCGACGACCAACACCTTACCATCGCCAGCTTTGTCTTTGCCATCACTATTCAATAGTGATTTGACGCGGCTATTGTCTTCAAAGCACTTCACCGTCACGATTTCACCGCAGAATTTATCTTTTGCACCAAAATGACGAAATACCTTACCTTCAATATTTGGTAGACATACTTGCGACTCAGGATTGGCGTCCAGTAAATCACATGTGACAAAGTTCTCTTTATTCATCTCCATCCTTTTTACTCCTTATTATGAGTGATTAAGCTGCTTGATCTTGTAATACATGGTCATACTTGGCTGTAGTCTTGACTCAAAAATAATGCTTTATTTTTTCACGCGAGTCATTGCAAGCATCTTCTTATTTTCAATGATCTCTGTATGTTCAATCTGGGGTTCTGTACGGTATTTACGACGATGATAGAGCTCATGAGCACTCATCGCCATTGCACTAGCGACGCGCTTAGCCGAGATAGGATGTAATGAGAGTGACTCTGAGACTAAAGGCGAGATAAGCTTAAAAGCTTTTTGACCAATGCTCTCGAGTGGACGCCCTTTATGCTTGCCTAGTAATAACGACGGTCGAAATATCACCAGTTGACCAAAGCCTAGTGCCGTAATAGATTGCTCCGTCTCTGCCTTGACTCGATTGTACAAAAAGCGGCTGTCAATATCGGCATTCATGGATGAAAGTAGAAAAAAGTTTTCTACCCCTTTGTCACGGCATAGCTTAGCAAAGTTAACATTGTAATCATGGTCTATCTTTCGAAAAGCCTCATCACTGCCCGCTTGTTTTTTGGTGGTGCCAAGACAACTAAAGGCATCTGTCGTTCGATCCGCACCAACGCTCGCAAACACTTCAGAGAGATTATCAAAGTCATTAACCTGATAAAAACGCATGCTGGCATTAATATAGCGTGGCGGGCGCCGAGCGATCACAATCAATGTATCATAGAGCTCACTCAGCTGTTTTACCAAATGCTGCCCTACCAATCCTGTTGCGCCAATCACAATTGCTTTTCGCTGCATACCCTATCCACTTATATAACGTTAGAGGTTCTATATTGATGAAAAGTAACCTATATCAAGGCCTACCATTAGGATATCATACCTAAGTTCATGAATAACTGACGCTATTATGTATGATATATTGTAAGAGATTTTATCAATCAGTTGCGCCTATTGATGTCTGCTATTGATTTAGATACCTTAATAAACCAAAATTCATGAGTTTACAGTACTTCTTTACGCATTAATCATCAAATATATTGTCCTTAGCGCAATAATTTGCTAAGATAACCGGCTTTACACGTCAACGCTGTTTAATTATTCCAAACAGTTCTGGCGCTTGCGATGATCTATTTGTATTAGATACTTTAATATTAGACATCGACATCATGTTTGACGAGACGGCTGCTCGTCACCGATGATTGTTAAACCCATTATTGCAATCAACATTCATATTTTTATCTGTCTTTATCAAGGAGATACGCGTGGCTAATACTGCACAAGCTCGTAAACGCGCCCGTCAAAACACCAAACGTCGTCAGAACTCTGCGTCACAACGCTCTATGGTTCGTACTTACTTAAAACGTGTTGATGCGGCTATCGAAGCTAAAGATTATGACGCGGCTACCGAAGCTTACAACAGAGCGGTACCAGTTATTGATCGTATGGCTGACAAAGGTATTATTCATAAGAATAAAGCTGCTCGTCGTAAGAGCCGCCTAAACAAAACAATCAAAGGCCTACAAGCTTAAGATTTGTCTTGTCTAGACCGCATGACGCTTTTATAGCGTCATGACTAAAACCTTGCTACTGGTTCTCATACTGGGGCAAGGTTTTTTTATGCCTACTCGATATATATCTAGTGGAGCGTCATTACCATTTTTTGATGAAATCTTATGTCCATTGCACCCCTGGTGGTAATAGCAGTTTACTTGGGTGATACCCTGCTGCACGATACCCATTCAACAATGAACTAATCGGACGTGTATATACTTGACCACGCCAGATAAAATGCGCATTTGCCTGATCAAAAGGTTTATCATCAAACCACAAGAACACCCCTTCCATCATTTTTGGCCAATCATTCCAATCGATCTCTTCCACATCGAACATCACGGCTAAGAATGCAGACAACAAAGTATCATGACTGACAGCCAGCATCAGATGCCCATGCTGTGGCTGGTTTTGATAAAAGAGCGAGAGAATATCAAGGCCACCTTGATAAGCATTTTTGGTGCCTTCAAGATTGCCTTGCAAAAAGCGATTGATAAAATTGAGTACACCAATCTCTTTAAATATTGGGTTCGCTATTTCAGGTTCAGTAACGAGGCTACCAGGCTCAACCAGCAGTGACTGATGCGTAATATCACGCTTTAGACCTGCTCCTTCCTGCATGAGCTGCGCCGTATCGATACAGCGTTTAATGGGGCTTGAGATGCTATCAACATCGAGTGAGTATGGGAGGTGACCTGCTAACCAACGACCCCAAGACTTAGCTAGTACGCGGCCTTTAGGCGTCAGCGGCAACTGATAGCTGGCAAAACCATTGCCGTCAGAACGCTCACGCAAAGAGTGTCTGGTAAATAAAATCAGCCGCTCATTTTCAGGTAATAGTCTGACCGAAGAAATCATACTATCTGGCAGATGTGAAGGCGCAGGCGCACTTGGTGTGTGACTCGCAAGCTTGTCAGCAGAGACTTTTGATAAGGTGCTATTAAGATATTTACTCATAGTAGCAAGCGTAGCAGATTTTTTGATAGGAATGAACAACTGACAAGTCTAGTTGCACTATATCTTGTAAATATCTTGTCATACAAGGAGTGAGCTTGTTTTTAAGAGAACTAAGCGAAGATAAGTAACATGGCTTATCTACATAGATCCTCAACTAACCGATATCAATAACTTTATCCCACGCAAATGCTAACGCCGTACTGCTAATCTCATTAGGATAAGCCCTAGGATTGACAATCACTCGCGTATTACCTATTCGATAATCGAATGCTTCATGGGTATGACCATGCACCCACAAAGTCGGTGCCCAGTCCTCATGCATCCACCCAGACAAATCACTAACAAAGGCAGCATTGCTTGGTAAATTAGCATATTTTTCAGACACCGATAATGCACTGACACTATGATGACTCATGACGACCGTTTTTTTGCCCAGTGCTTTGGCAGTGATTAGTGCTTGCTGCAACCACTGACGATGCTCTGAGTGAATTTGCATGGAAACTTCAGGTGAGAACATCTCTTTACCTGCATATATCTGCTTATAATCACGCATAAAATGCCTAGCAGCAGCCATAGTATCTTCATTGGCATGATATTGATAATCCGTCCACAGTGTGCAACCTAAGATTCGTATATCACCAATATCAATATACTGGCACTGTAAGACACAAACCCCTTTGTTAGAGGCAGCATCATAATTGTCCCAAGTCGCCAACTTTTGGTCAAAACTTAGCACATCTTCGTCAAAATATTCGTGATTACCTGAGATTGTGATCAGAGGAACTTGTAAGCGTGCTGCCTGCTCTTGTAACCACGGCATCCCTCTATCGCTGTTGGCAGTGTCTCCCGCTACTAACACGATATCTGCGTCAGTTTTAGGAATATGCCCAATAGGGCGTGACTGGCGTGCATAACTATCAATATGTAAGTCACTTAGTATTTGTAATTTCATATAATTCAATATCGTCCAATAGTATCATTATCAGCCAATCGGTAACGTTAGCGTATTTTAATAGGCCAGCACTCCTTTTAATAGGCTGCATAATTGGTTGCAGATCAGCCTACTTATAAAACCTCTCAGGTAGTGTAACAGCTTTTTTCTGTCTGAAAAAAGTAAAAAAAGACAGCGATTTAGGCTGTCTTTTTTATTGTATTGCTATTAAAACTTAAATGCTTTGTAATATTCTATTTAGCTTCTCGGCAGGGTTTTTGGCTTGAGTGATTGAGCGTCCAATCACCAAATAATCAGAACCATCTAACAATGCTTGACTTGGCGTACAGATACGCTTTTGATCATCAGCATTGTCGTCTGCTAGTCGAATGCCTGGTGTGACCAATTTAAAATCTTGACCGCATAACGCTTTAAGCGTTTTCGCTTCTTGAGCAGAGCATACTACCCCATCTAACCCAGCTTGCTTGGTCAATTGTGCCAATCGGCTCACCTGTACGTCTAAGCTATCAGTGATACCCGTTTGCATCAATGCGTCACTGTCCATAGAGGTCAATACAGTCACCGCGATGAGTAATGTATCAAGGTTATTATCTATTAAACGCTGTTTTGCCAAAGACATAGCCTCTAGACCTGCACTAGCATGAACATTGACCATCCATACACCAAGCTCGGCAGCAACTAGTACCGCTTGAGCAGTAGTGTTAGGAATATCGTGAAACTTCAGGTCTAAGAATACCTCAAAGTTACGCTGATGCAGTGCCTTTACAATATCGGGACCACAGCGTGTAAATAGCTCTTTACCTACTTTGAGCCGGCATAACGCTGGATCCAATTGATCAGCTAATGCCAACGATGCTTGCAGAGTCATATTGTCTAAAGCAACAATGACGGGAGAGTTAATCATATTATTCATGGTTTTGCCGCATATCAGAATTATTCGAGCACTGTATTTTCAAAATCAACAACCATTTCTATGGCCGAGCAATTTAATCTCGCTTGCGCTTAGACAACGTACCACCTTCATTTAGATGCGTGTCTGTATTGTCTTGCATATCAATCGATCTGGCACCATAGACAGCCTCATCTACGGTTGGCGCATTAGCCTGACGGTCAATCACCACATTGGCTTGATTCAATTGCTCTTGTAGATTTGCATTTGCCTTTTGCAAACGTGAGATTTCCCACTTATTCTGTAGTACGCGGAATATAAGCAATGATAATAGAATACCAATAATGATGCCGAGTATTAGACATAGAATGAGCAGTAGTCCCAAATTCATTGTAGGCGCTTGCGAAAACAGTAAATTGACCCCGACCTCGGTATTATTTGCCAATACCAGACCAAGCGAGTAAGCAAAGCTCAAAAACAGCAATACGAATAATAAAAAGCGCATGAGACAGTTACCTCAGGTTGGAATGATAGTTTTTGGTCAGTCAATCATTAATGAATATTAGCTGTGTGCTACTTTATCATTGACTGCTTCACGTAATGCTTTACCTGGCTTAAAGTGTGGAATCGCTTTGGCAGGAACTGGTACGCTCTCCCCCGTTTTAGGATTGCGTCCGACACGAGCGCGGCGATGATGTAGACAAAAACTGCCAAACCCACGAACCTCGACTCGGCCATCATTGGCTAAAGTATGGGTCATCAAATTTAATATTTCGCGAACGGCGTCATCAACGATGGTATCTGCCATGTTGTCACAATTCGCACTCAAATTACTGATAAATTCGGATTTGTTAATCGCTTGCTGCATTATTACGCTTGCCTTGTTGATTGATGGATAAACTGATAATAAGTCAAAACAGTATTATCAACAGAAACACTAATAGCTCATATCAGAATAGTCTATTTGCACGAGTCATATCGCAACTCTAAATACACTGTCGCTCACATCTCGTTACTCAATGTTGCAAATGATAGCGGATATTGAGGAAAATAGGAATAAGAGTTTCCTTATTTAGCCAAAAATCTTACCTATTAATACAAATATCAAAACTTAATCATAAAAAAAGCGACCGAAGTCGCTTTTTTTATATTACTTTTATATCAATAACTTACAACTTACTGCATTTGCTCTTTGATCAAATCACCAATCGTTTTTGGCTGTGCATCAGAACCTGCAGCGGCAGTTGTGTTCGTGCTACCAAGATCTTTAATCGCTTGACGCTCTTCAGCTTCGTCTTTCGCTTTGATAGACAAGTTGATGTTGCGTGTTTTACGATCAACACTGATGATTTTTGCTTCAACGTCATCACCGACAGAAAGATGCTTAGTTGCATCTTCAACGCGGTCACGTTGAATTTCAGAAGCGCGTAGATAAGCTTCAACTTCGTCAGCAAGCTCAATAGTAGCGCCTTTAGCGTCTACTTCTTTCACTTTACCATTAACGATAGCACCGCGGTCATTAGCGACTAGGTATTCGTTAAATGGATCAGAGCTCAACTGCTTAATGCCTAGGCTGATACGGTTAGCTTCTGCATCTACAGACAATACCATTGCTTCAACGGTGTCGCCTTTGTTGTAATTACGGATAGCATCTTCGCCAGTTTCGTTCCAAGAGATATCAGATAAATGAACCAGACCATCGATACCACCGTCTAGACCAATAAAGATACCAAAATCAGTGATTGATTTGATCGTACCAGTGATTTTATCACCGCGCTCATGTTTCTTATCAAACTCATCCCATGGGTTAGCTAGAGTCTGTTTGATACCTAGGCTAATACGACGACGTTCTTCATCGATATCAAGGATCATTACTTCAACTTCATCGCCCACTTGAACTACTTTAGATGGGTGGATGTTTTTGTTGGTGTGATCCATTTCTGATACGTGTACTAGACCTTCGATACCTTCAGAAATCTCAGCGAAACAACCATAATCAGTCAAGTTGGTTACGCGAGCTTTAACAACACTACCCACTGGGTAAGTACCGCTAACGTTGTCCCAAGGATCAGTACCAAGTTGTTTTAGACCTAGGCTTACGCGATTGCGTTCACGGTCAAACTTCAATACTTTAACTTTTAGGTCTTGACCAACTTCAACAACTTCAGATGGATGCTTGATACGGCGCCATGCCATGTCAGTGATGTGCAATAGACCATCGATACCACCTAGATCAACGAACGCGCCGTAATCAGTAAGGTTCTTAACGATACCTTCGATCTCGATGCCTTCTTCAAGCTTGTTCAATAGCTCTTCGCGCTCAGCTGAGTTTTCAGCTTCCATAACTGCACGGCGACTAACAACAACGTTATTACGCTTTTGATCAAGTTTGATGACTTTGAATTCTAGCTCTTTGCCTTCAAGATGCGTTGTATCACGGATAGGACGTACATCTACCAATGAACCTGGTAAGAACGCGCGTACTGAACCGATATCTACAGTGAAACCGCCTTTAACTTTGCTTGAGATGATACCTTTTACGATCTCATCATTGTCAGCGATTTTTTCAAGGAAGTTCCAAGTTTCAACACGCTTAGCTTTTTCACGTGACAGCAAGGTTTGACCCATGCCGTTATCAACCGCTTCAACTACGACATCAACACTATCGCCAACTTCAACTTCAAGTTCGCCTTCTTCGCTTAAAAACTCTTCACGAGCGACGATACCTTCAGATTTTAGACCAGTATCTACTGTGATCCAATCGCTATCGATGGCCACAACAGTACCGTTAATCACCGAGCCACGCTCGATATCTAGGCCTGTTTCTTCGATGCTCGCTTCAAATAGTTCAGCAAATGATTCCATTATGTCTACCTTTGTATAGCCGTATCCTGTCCAGCACAGTACGGATCAAATTTATGATTGCATAAAACGAGAATACTGGTTTTATATCTTATGCAATCATATATAAAAACGTTTGTTGTTAATAAGCGCATATTTAAACTTACTAACAACAACTGTCTTACTTTATTCTATCAAACAAAATTTTATCAACCTAGCCTAATAAATAACTAATCGTTAAAAAACACTAACTTCCAACTGTACAATTCTACATTAAAAACAGGGACTATAGGAAATTTTTTAGTACTTAATATGTTGTTTTTATTAACTATTAAAAAACAGCCCTTTATCTTGACAATGTCTTTTTACTTGCTCGTAAACCGCATCAGCATCGAGCATTGAGCTATCAAGTAACAAAGCATCTGCTGCAGGTTTCGATGGTGCGGTGCTACGGTTCTCATCACGATCATCACGTTCTTTAATCGTCGCCAAAATCGAGTCAAAATCTGCTGCTTGCCCAGCATTAACTAGCTGGGTCACGCGGCGCTCAGCACGCGCTTCCGCGCTCGCCGTCAAATATACTTTCACATCGGCATCTGGGAATACAACGGTTCCCATGTCACGACCATCAGCGACAAGCCCTGAGCGTGTCGCCATATCTTGTTGCAACGTAAGCAGCGCTTGACGGACTGTTGGAAACACCGCGATTTGTGAAGCATAGCCGCCTACGGTCTCGTTACGTACCTGATCACCTACCGCTTGTCCATTTACGATGATATCTACGCGCCCTGACTCATTATTTGGGACAAAAGCTATCTTTAAGCTCTTAGTAAGCGCTAAGACTGCCGACTCATCGATTGGATGGCTGGCATCTGCTGTGATCAATCCAGCTTCGAATGCTTTGAGTCCTACGATTCTATATAGCGCCCCAGAGTCTAATAGCTGATAGCCCAACACTTGAGCTAAACGCCATGTGACCGTACCTTTACCAGCGCCACTAGGCCCATCGATACAGATAACCGGATAGCGTGCTGAATGGTTTACACTATCGTTTTTATTGAGTAGATCGTTATCAGATACGGAGACGGTCATAATACTTACTCAATAATAGTTGTTACCCGTATAGCTGTCATGCAATAGCAATGAAGCAATATTTACTAGTATATCAAATGCTTGATAGCAGGCTAAAAAATTCGCTACCAAATAGGGCGATATTATAGCAAAAAATCATCGCTACCACTAGCGCCCAAACTGATATCTTATTTATTAATCATTTTGGATTAAACGCTGCTTTTATTCTGTTTCGCTAATCGCCTACGCTCACGAAAAAACGTCTTTAGCAATTGACTACTATGCTCACTGCACAATCCTCTATGAACTTGGATATTATGATTATAAAAAGGCTGCATTGATAAGTCCATCTGGCTGCCTACCATGCCAGCACGTGGCTCACTCGCCGCATATACTAGCCTATCAACACGTGCATGAATAAGCGCGCCAATACACATCGTACAAGGCTCTAGTGTCACGTACAAAGTTGTCTGTAGTGGCAGACGATAATTTTGTAGACGCTGACAGGCCTCTCTTAACGCAACTATCTCAGCATGTGCCGTCGCATCATGGCAGCCAATCGGTTGATTGAACCCTTGACCAATGATCTGCTGATCATGCACCAATATAGCGCCTACTGGCACTTCACCCAGTTTAGCGCCTTGGCTTGCTAGTCTAAGCGCTTCTTGCATCCATTTACCATCTTGCAGTGTCCAAAACATAAGGGATGCAAATGGTATACCCTCAAGTTCGCTCGCCGCTGACAAATAAGGCGCTAAAGTTGTATTCATAGTATTTAGCATTTATTGCGGTAGCTGCCAGTCAATGGGCGTTCGGCCATACTGCACCAAGTAGTCATTGGTTTTAGAAAATGGCTTTGTCCCAAAAAATCCACCGCGGTTGGCAGCCAACGGCGAAGGATGCACGGCGGTCAAAATAAGATGTTTGTCGGTATCGATATACTTACCTTTCTTTTGTGCTTTACTGCCCCACAAAATAAATACGGTATGTTCTGTCTGCTCGTTGACCGCGTCAATGACTGCATCGGTAAACTGCTCCCAGCCCCTATTTTGATGACTGTTTGGTTCGCCTTCTCGCACAGTTAGTGAGCTGTTTAGTAGCAAAACACCTTGCTGCGCCCAGTAAGTTAGGTCACCATGTTTTGAGGGTGCGATACCGATGTCATCTGCCATCTCCTTAAGCAAGTTGTTTAATGATGGCGGCTTAGGAATCGCTTTAGGAACAGAGAATGACAATCCCATGGCCTGCCCTGGCCCATGATAAGGGTCCTGACCTAAAATCACCACTTTAACTTGCGATAAAGGCGTGAGATTAAGCGCATTAAACATCAACGGCGCGGGCGGATAAATGCTATCCCCTGACTGATAAGCTTCTTTCAAAAATGCGCGTAGGTTGTCCATATTTTCGGACGTTAACTCATCTGCTAATGCCGCCTTCCAGTCCTCTGGCAGACGGACATTGTCTAAAATGGCTTGTTTTTGCTCTGGTGTTTTGGTTGTCGGCTCGTCAAACAGCTCCATGGTATATCCTTTTATATTTATTATGAAATGAATGCTTAGTGATTGGCTTATTTTAAAGACTAATAGTAACAAAAAACCTTATGAGCTTTGTTGATGAATTATAGCAACAAAAAAACGGCTACCGTAATGTTGCGATAGCCGTTACTCTTATATCCAAACTAAATGTTTTAGCTAGCCACTGACTCAGAGTCTGAACGTGGCTCATGAGTCTCGACCACAGTCAAAACAATCCGACTATCCGGTGAACCTTTTTGCGAAGATTTATCTAACTTCACTGTATCATCGTCTTGCGTATTGTCGGCTTTAGGGGCTAAAGTCAAATGAACGACGCCGCCATTCACCAAGTCACCGAATAAAATCATATTTGCCAGTGGCTTTTTGATCTCGTCCTGAATCAGGCGCTGCATTGGACGTGCACCCATAAGGCGATCGTATCCTTTATCAGCCAGATAATCACGCACATCATCATCAATCTCTAATGTGACTTGCTTATCATCAAGCTGTACTTGTAGCTCAACCAAGAACTTGTCAACAACTGACACAACCACTGAAGTATCTAGTGGATTGAACTGAATAATCGCGTCTAGACGATTTCGGAACTCTGGCGTAAAGACGCGCTTGAGCGCCTCAGTGTTGTCGCGGCTATGATCTTGCTGAGTAAAGCCCATAGAAGAGCGACTGATACTATCAGCACCAACGTTGGTTGTCATAATAATGATGACTTGCTTAAAGATAGCAACACGGCCATTGTTATCAGTCAATGTACCATGATCCATCACCTGCAATAGCAAGTTGAAGACATCAGGATGCGCTTTTTCAATCTCATCAAGTAGCAGTACGCAATGCGGATGTTGATTGATCTTTTCAGTCAACAATCCACCTTGATCGTAACCAACGTAGCCTGGAGGCGCACCGATCAGACGTGATGCCGTATGCGCTTCCATGTACTCTGACATATCAAAGCGTACCAGCTCTACACCCAACAGATTGGCCAGCTGACGAGAGACCTCCGTTTTACCCACCCCTGTCGGCCCTGCAAACATAAACGAGCCAATCGGTTTATCTGGTGCTTTTAGTCCTGCACGAGACAGCTTAATTGCATCAGCAAGCGTGGTAATCGCTTCATCTTGACCAAACACTAAGTGCTTAAGATCACGATCCAAGTGCTCAAGAATGCTCTTGTCATCACTCGATACCGACTTGGGCGGAATGCGTGCCAGTTTAGCGATAATGGCTTCGATATCAGCGACATCGATTTTCATCGGTGGCTTTTGCGCTTTAGCAGATTTTAGGCCATCGGCAGACTGAGCACGGTCGTTTGCCTTTGCCGTCTCTGCTTCGTCTTGCATCTCATTATCACTGTCTGCATCGCTATCGATACCTTCGACATCAGCATCAATCTGTACATCAAAGTCTTGCTCTAAATCTGCAATAAAGCTCTCTTCAGCTTCAATATCCTCTACATCAGGTACCACACCCAGACGTTTGTACGCACCTGCCTCATCGATCACATCAATGGCTTTATCGGGTAAAAAACGCTCATGAATGTGCTTGGCTGATAACTGTACAGCAGTCACTAATGCCTCATCCGTGTATTCCACATTATGAAACTCTTCGTAGCGAGGCTTGAGGCCACGCAAGATATCGACGGCATCATCTACACTTGGTTCTTTCACATCGATTTTTTGGAAGCGACGTGATAGTGCATGGTCTTTTTCAAACACTTGACGGTACTCAGTAAAGGTCGTTGAACCAATGCAGCGCAGCTCACCATTAGCCAAGGCAGGTTTGATAAGGTTAGATACGTCCATATTGCTGCTCATTGACGAGCCTGCACCAATGATCATATGAATCTCATCAATAAATAAAATAGCATTGGGCTTTTTCTTCAGCGCATCAAGAAGCGATTTCATACGCTTTTCAAAATCACCACGATATTTCGTCCCAGCAATAAGCGAGCCGATATCAAGGCTATAAATCACGCAACCATTAAGTGGCTTGGGTGCCTTATCATTGATAATCAACCACGCCAAACCTTCGGCGATAGAGGTTTTACCAACGCCTGGTTCACCGACCAATAATGGATTATTTTTGCGGCGGCGACATAAAACTTGAGCGGCACGTTCAATTTCAGAAGCGCGGCCAATGAGTGGGTCTGTTTCGCCTTCAGCAGCACGCTGATTTAAATTGGTTGCAAACTCAACCAGTGGATCTTTGCTGGTTTTTTCAGACGCACTGCGGCGCTCACCAGTCATAGAAGCACGTTGCTCAGATGGCTCTTCTTTGTCTTGACCATGTGATAAATATTGGGTCAGCTCAAGACGGCTAATACCTTGTTTTTTGAGCAGATAAACGGCATAAGTATCATGCTCTGAGAACATAGAAACCAAAATATCAGAGCCTTCTACCAATCGACCACCGCCTATAGACTGCACATGAAAAATAGCGCGTTGCAAAATACGATCAAAGCTTTGCGTTGGCTGCGGTGACTGATCTGTATCTGCATCAACAGTTGGCGTGTGCTTATTGATATAAGCTTCAAGCTCAGTACGCAGTGCCGATATATTGGCATTACAGGCAGTTAGGGTATTGGCAGCGTGAGTATTTTCTAATAGCGCCAATAATAAATGTTCAACAGTAAGATACTCATGCGATTTTTGGCGCGCAAGCGTCATTGCTAAACGTAGAGAAACTTCAAGATGACGACTTAACATAACAACTTCCTACGGTTATATCTATCTTTATAATTGATAGTTTTATGAATGAGTTAGTAAGTAAATCAGGGCGATAGATCGATTGTTCAAGAGTAAGATTCGTATAATTAAAAAATCATGGATATATCATTTGGACCATAGACTGTGTGACGAATGCTGTAATCTATCTATCAGTTAGCAGTGATTGTGATAATTCATAGTCGCTTTTCTTTATATCAACACGATACTTCGACAGAGTCAATCTATTAACGCAGACTAAAGTGTATCAAAGCATACTACGAGTACATAACGAAGAATGTGAGAGCGACGAGAAGCTTAAAGAGCTAATGTGGATAAAAAATAAGTAGATGAACGAGGATATTAATAACGAGTGATCGAAAGGTTATAAAAATTATTGAGAAGCCTAGTTAGTATATAAGGATATATTACAATAAAATCAAGACTATAAGAGCGATATAATCACTGACATGCTTAATCAAATACGGGTATCTAAAGCGAGGCTGTAAAAATAGATGGCTTAGCTCACTTTGAGAGTGAGCTGCTATAACAACTGGATGAGAACAAAAAACGATTAGGTATGGCAATGAGAGCTGATGTGAGAATAAGATATAGTGTCTTGCTATCCTTTTACTCGCCTTGATGTGGCTCAATTTGGGTTAATAGTGGATAGCCCTCACGATGTGCCAAACTATTTACTTTTTTGGCCTTGGTCTCAGCGATGTCTTTGGGATAAATACCAGCAATACCTTTGCTACTATTGTGAATCGTTAGCATAATTTCGACCGCAGAGTCCATACTATGGCGGAACTCTGACTGCAAAATATAGACGACAAACTCCATTGGCGTGTAATTGTCATTATACATAACCACCGCATACATAGGCGGTTTAGCAATTTCTGGCTCAGCAACCAGCACATCTGCTTGCGGTGACGTTTCACCTTCTGTATCACCGTCCTGTGCGCGATGAGCAGGCATATTTGGAAAATGCCAATCAGCAACCGTTGGCGTAGCTTGTAATATCATTTTTTTCATCATAATCAAAGTATAATTATAAGGTAAGTTTGGAATAAGAGAGATTAGCTAGGCAGGCGATGAAATATCAAGCACTATGACTATATATAGACATGGTGCTTTGTTTTCAACTATATCATCGCTGTTTGGTATTTATTAAGACTTGTATCTAGGGAACAATCGGGCTTTCATCAACTTCTGGCAAGTCTAAAAGTGATGGTAGCATGTTATCAACCTTATCACCGAGCTTCCAATCGTACAATTGCTCTACTGTTTGGCCACCTGCTTGCAAGCTTAGTTTTGCTTGTAAAGGTTTAAAACCTGAGGGCATTATAAAACGACCGCGTATACGAACAATACCTTCGATCGCATAGCTTGCAGGATCTAAGGGAACTTCTACAAGGTCATCATTATTGAGTAACGTCAAGGTTGGCTGGAGTCGTTTGGCTTGACCGTCGCTACTGAGCATACCAATATCAAAACCATACTCAAAAGCATTTTCGGGCAGCGGTTCAATCTTAGCGCCCAATATTTGTAGCGGCATGCCACCTTTCTCAGCAATCACATCAGCATATATCTCATTAAGCTGTGAGACCTGCCTGTTTTCTACCGTCAGAGCTTGTTGATTTTCACGCAGCTCTTTTAGATTTGCGAGACTTATGGCCAGCTCTTGCTTGGCTGTCGCGGCTTGATTGGTCGCGATTTTATTACTAAGACGCAAATCTTCTAGCGCTTTTGTCGCTTCTTTACCATCGATAATCGCTTGCTGAGCTTGCGTTTCCATCGAATGAAAACCACGCTGATAGCCCAGCTTATGTCCGAATAGCAATCCAGCCACGGCAGTCACTAATATCACTACTACAAATAAAGCCAATACTAATGTAGACGCGCCTCGTTGAGTGCTACCGATATCACTCATAAAGCCATTACTATTTTTATCGGAATGCGTTTTGCACGCCAAGCCATATAGAACAGAATCTTGACACGATAGACGTGATGACTTTAAAAAAAAGCGTCGTTCAAGTTTAACACGCATTTAGATGGTATCTCTTAAGAGTAAAGGCAAGTTATTATAGCGGAATTTATAATCAATACCTAGTACCATAAATATGAATGACTTAGCGACAAAAAAGCCAGCATTAAGGTACGATAGGTGCAAAATTGAGTCCCATCGACTCATCAAAGCCGAACATCACATTCATATTCTGGACAGCTTGCCCTGCGGCACCTTTTACCAAATTGTCTTGCACCACAATGACCGTCAGCTCAGCACGCTCGTTGTCTTGATGTACTGCGATACGTAGACGATTACTAGCACGCACACTGCGCGTGTCTGGATAAACACCTTTTGGCATGACATCAACAAAACCTTCTGATGCATAGCTGTCCTCAAACACTTGCTGCCAATCGATAGCCGCACCTGCATCGGTCAGCTCCATATGAATTGAGCTCAGCATACCGCGTATCATAGGCACTAAGTGCGGTAAAAAGCGAATGCGATGTGTAAACTGACTGTCTAGTAACTGCGCCACACCCTGCTCAATCTCCGGCAAGTGGCGATGACCTTCAACGCTATAAGCTTTAAAATTATCCGTTGTTTCCGCATAATTAAGTGCCAGTGACGCTTGACGACCAGCACCTGATACACCAGATTTGGCATCGATGACAATGCGAGACTCGACTAGTCTTTCTGCTTGCTCATTTTGTGCTTCGATAACAGGTTTTAAACCCAAAATCGCAGTAGTCGGATAGCAGCCAGGGTTGCCAACTAATAAAGCGCTGGCAAGCTTATCACGATTGATTTCAGGCAACCCGTAAACTGCTGTCTTCAACAGCTCAGGGCAAGCATGAGATTGTTTGTACCAGTGCTCAAACTCCGTCAATGATTGCAGGCGAAAATCAGCTGCCAAATCGATGACTTTTACGCCAGCTTGGGTCAGCGCTTCTGCTTGCTTCATCGCAACACCATGCGGCGTCGCAAAAAATACAACATCACATTTTTGCAATGCCCCAAGCGTATTGTCACCTAAGTCACTGAAAACAATATCTGAGATACCGCGTAAGCTTGGGAAGATTTCATCAGCGCGAGTGCCAGCTTCGCTACGCGAGGTTAGCAAATCAATAGACACTTCAGGGTGAGCAGATAGTAAGCGAATAAGCTCAATACCTGTGTAACCTGTACCACCGACAATCGCTGCTGAAATCATAAATTATCCTTATTCTTAGTAAGCACTCATTATATCTAATAAATTCTATATTTTTATCTAGCTTACAAAGCCATATAGACATAAAACCAGTCTGTCAATCCTACCGTCTCTGAATATTATGGCTTTGAATACCATAGCATAGCTTTAAATACCGTGGCTTTTAGATCTTGTAGTCATGTACCGCATCAACAAAGACTTTGGCATTGTCAGGATTCACCCACTGGGTAATACCATGACCTAAGTTTGCAATGTAGCCAGTTTTTTCGCCATTAGCATAGGCGCGATCAAGCATCGCACTCACTTCAGAGCGGATAGTGGCGGGTGATCCGTATAACGTTGCCGGATCTAAATTGCCTTGAATGGCTTTGCTGCTTTGTAGCTTCTTATGCTTTTTGGTTAACTCGCGCTGACTCTCAGTCAGTACTTGACGCGCGCGGTCAAGCGGCATCGTCCAATCTAAACCTAAAGCGTCAGCTTCGCTATCAGCCTGAATATCAAGCCATAATCCGCCACCTTTGGTAAATAATACCACTGGTACTTGTGGATGGCGTTGCTTTAGTTCAGCCACGATACGCTTGTTGTAATTGTGCGAAAACTCGATAAATTGACGATGACCAAGCGCCCCGCCCCAACTGTCAAATATTTGTACGATCTGAGCTCCGGCCACAATTTGTGCATCGAGATAGTCAATGACCGAAGTCGCAAGCTTATCTAATAGCTGATGTAAAAAATCAGGATCGCTATACAAAAAGCCTTTGGTATAACGATAATCCTTTGAACTACCACCTTCTATCATATACGTCGCAAGCGTCCATGGACTACCAGAAAACCCAAATAAAGGCACTTGACCATTTAGCGCTTTGCGAATGCTGGTCACGGCGCGCATTACATAGTCAAGAGAATCATTAGGCTCAAGTACTGGCAATCTATCAAGATCAGCCTGCTTGCGAATTGGATGCTTAAACTTAGGACCTTCGCCAGTCTCAAAATACAAACCCAATCCCATGGCATCAGGAATGGTCAAGATGTCACTAAATAAGATCGCGGCATCTAAGTCATAACGACGTAACGGTTGGAGCGTCACTTCAGTAGCACGATCTGTATCTTTGCACAGGCTCATAAAGTCGCCGGCTTCAGCACGAGTGGCTTTGTACTCTGGTAAGTAACGACCAGCTTGGCGCATCATCCAAACTGGCGTGGTATCGATGGGCTCAAAGCGTAATGCACGTAGCAGCCTGTCATTTTTTAGTGGTGCAAATTGCTGCTGAATCGAGTCACTCTTGTCTGAAGCACTCATGTACAAATCTCCAAAACAACATAGTATCCATATTTATAAATAGATACTGTGCTGGATAAAATAGGTTGAATAAAATAACAATAAATATTTATAAGCTATAAAAAACAGCCGTGCTATATCATGAATACGTTATACAGTTATCGCAAGATTGTCACGATGCACCATCACCACACGGTCTTCGTTACTACCAAAGATTTTGTCAAACTTCTCTGTACGCTCACGGGCAACACGGTGCGCCTCATGCGATGAGAAGTTTACTTGCCCAACGGCTATACGCTCGCCAGTGTCTTGATGAACAATTTCTACCACATCACCTTCATCAAAGCCGCCACGAACTTCTACAACGCCTACTGGCAGTAAGCTTCTGTTATGCTCAGTCAATGCTTTTGCGGCACCTGCATCAACGACCAAGCTACCTGACATACGCAAATGCGCGGCAAGCCATTGTTTCCGAGCGATGATTTTATCTTCTTCGTTGGTGGTCAATAATGTACCGACTGCCTCACCTGAGACAACACGAGTGATCACATCATCGATAGCACCGCTCACAATAACGGTTGGACAACCACCCATTGCTGCAAGACGACCAGCACGAATTTTGGTTAACATACCACCGCGTCCAAGCTTACCACCGTCACCTGCAATATCAAATAAATAATCGGCCATGGCACGTTCTTGACGAATCATCTTGGCATCAGGATTGTCACGTGGGTTATCAGTGAACACGCCTTCTTGATCGGTTAAGATGATGTACAAATCTGCATTAACCATCGCGGCTGCCATCGCACCCAACGTGTCATTATCGCCAAATTTAATCTCATCAATGGTAATGGTATCATTTTCGTTAATGACCGGTAGCACACGCCATTCTAATAGTTGCGTGAGCGCGCCTGTGGTATTGAGATAACGGCTACGATTGGACAAGTCATCATGAGTCAATAAGAGCTGTGAGCTTTGAATTCCATGCTGAATAAGTGCTGACCACCATGTTTCAATCAGTCCCATTTGGCCAATAGAAGCGCAGGCTTGTAATGCTGCCAGTTTTTTAGGGCGTTCCTCAAGGTCCATACGTACCACACCTTCAGCAACGGCACCTGACGATACCAGCAGCACTTCAACACCTTTTTTGTGCAGCTTAGCAATCTGCTTTGCCCACTCATATATGGCAGTACGATCCAACCCTCGACCATTATTTGTCAATAATGATGAGCCAATCTTGACAATAACGCGCTGAATATCAAAGTTGCGAGATTGTTTAACAAATCTTGCTTCTTCGGTCGTGTTTGCTATGTCATCTGCCATATAAACTCCTTTTTTTCATATCAATTGATTGTAGGGATTAAATTCACAATTCAAGTATAACCGCTTAAGCATACTAGCTTAAGGAACGTACATTACCTCAACACCATCGTCGTCGTCATCCAAATCGGACAAATCTAAGCCTTCACGCGCGGCTTTACGAGCTGCACGATATGCTTCACGCTGTGCTTCAGTGTTTAGACGCACTTCGGCTTCTAAACGCTCAAAACGTTCTTTTTGTGCTTCAGCGAATATAGGATCTTCTATTTCACGCTCGCGCTCAAGTTCAATATCATTCATTAAATGATATTTTACTGCATCAACACCTTCACCAGTCAGGGTTGCTGTACGGAAAACCATACCTGTCCAACCAAGCTCTGCCACGATATGTGTACAAAGCGCGTTCAAGTCTTCATCATTGACCTGATCGATTTTGTTCAATACCAAAATTTGTGGTAAGTTGGCCAATTCAGGTGAAAAACGCTCAAGCTCATTTAGGATAACGCGGGCGTTCTCGACCGGGTCGCTACCATCAACAGGCTTGACATCGACTAAGTGTAACAGACGACGCGTACGCGCAACATGTTTTAAGAAGCGAATACCAAGTCCTGCGCCTTCTGATGCGCCTTCAATAAGACCAGGGATATCTGCCATCACGAACGAACGATGACGACCAATATCGACCACACCCAAGTTTGGTACTAGCGTGGTAAACGGATAATCAGCCACTTTTGGTCTAGCAGCAGAGACTTGACGGATAAAGGTCGACTTACCCGCGTTAGGCAAACCAATCAAGCCAACATCAGCCACAACTTTTAGCTCAAACTTAAGAACTTTTAACTCACCCTCAAAACCAGACGTGGCTTTACGCGGTGCTTGGTTGGTTGAGCTTTTGAAATGGGTATTACCCAGACCACCGTCACCACCTTTAGCGACCAATAGCGTCTGGCCAATTTCAATCAAATCACCGAGTACTTCATCAGTTTCGGTATCCACGACCGTTGTACCAACTGGTACTGGTAAATACAAATCATCTGATCCTTTGCCTGAGCAGTTTCTGCTATGACCGTTTTCAGCGCGCATGGCATCATGACGACGCGTATAGCGATAGTCAACTAGAGTGTTGGTGTTGTCCTCTGCAATGACATAAATATCTCCGCCCTTGCCACCATCGCCACCATCCGGTCCACCACGTGGGACATATTTTTCTCGGCGAAAACTGGCGATTCCGTTACCACCGTCACCTGCTTTTACCGTTACGACGGCTTCATCAATAAATCGCATCTTACGTTCCTTAATTCACAATCCAGTCTATGACTGGTGACAACCAGCGGTTGTATTTTGAGGTTTTGCTATATCGTTCTGACAAAATGAGCAATCTATAGAAGCTATGTTACGTCATGCCCATTATGACAATAACACCCGATAATCAATCGGACTATCGGGTGTTTAAGTATGACAGTTAAAGTGATACCAAGCTATGCAAAGTAGAGTCTATTGCAGCATAATCTTTAAAGTGACCATGCTTTGAGAGGCTTAGTATAACGTTATTGCGCTACTGTATTTAGTAATCTATGCTGGAATCTGAGCGTAGCTGATTCCTGCCATCTGCGTCGCCAAACGCAATACCTGAGTACTATAACCGACTTCATTATCATACCAAACATAAACAATAGCTTGGTTGTCAGTCAAAATAGTCGCTTGGGCATCAACGATACCAACATGGGTCGTACCAACAAAGTCAGTAGATACGGCTTCTGTAGAATCGGTATAAGCAATTTGCGACTGCCACGTGCTGCTGTTAGCAATCTTACGCAAGAACTCATTCAACGCATCAGCGCTTGCTGGTGCGGTCTTTAGATTCAAGTTCAAGATTGCTAGGCTGACATTTGGTGTCGGTACACGGATAGCATTACCCGTCAGCTTACCGTTCAATTCTGGTAATGCTTTGCCCACTGCTTTTGCAGCACCAGTACTGGTGATAACCATGTTCATCACCGCACTACGACCACGACGGTCTGCTTTGTGATAGTTATCAACCAAGTTCTGATCATTGGTAAATGAGTGAATAGTCTCTACATGACCATTTACGATACCGTACTCATCGTTTAGTACATTTAACGTCGGTGTAATCGCATTGGTCGTACAGCTCGCAGCACTCACGATTGTGTCATCACCAACGGTGTCGTTATTCACACCATAAACGACGTTTTTGATATCGCCACCAGCAGGTGCTGTTAGGAGTACTTTTTTCACGCCAGTAGACTGTAGGTGCTTACCAAGGCCCGCTTCGTCTTTCCAAATACCGGTGTTATCGATAACTAGCGCATTGTTAATACCATAAGCAGTATAATCGATTTCGCTTGGGTCTTTGGCATAGATGACTTGTACGAAACGACCATTAACGATCATGCCGTTATTGTCTTCATCGATACTGATGCCACCTAAGAATCTACCATGAATTGAGTCGCGCTCAAGCAATGAGATACGCTTAGCCAAGTCACCAGCAGCGGCTGGACGTACGACGATTGCCTTTAGCTGCAAACCTTTTGCGCTTGACGCTTGTGACAATAACAGACGGGTCAAGATACGACCGATACGACCAAAGCCATATAGTACGACGTCTGTTGCGCCATTCACGGCACCAGCGTTGTTGATAGACTGTAGAGCGGCTTGTACATCGGTATCATTAGCAATCAATTGACCAACATCAATACGAGTAGCTTGGATATCAGTGTTTTCTGAGATAACTTTTACCATCGCTAGAGTATCAGCGATATCGATAGCGTTGGCATCGTTGTCGCGCAATGCTGCTTTTTGATGTAGTCCAAGTATTTGACCAACTGAAGTAGCGTCTAGCGTTTCGCCAAACAAAGTCACTTGTACGTCTTGCTCATTATAGAGCTTGCTCAATAGCCCCATAAGCTCAATGGCTTGTTGCTCTTGATTGTTGTAGTTTTTTAAGTGGTCTTGATGTAATTGGCGTAAGGTATCAGCGTTGCTCACGAGAAACATCCTTATGGTCAGTAATGTATGATCGATAAAATATGAAGAGATATAAATAAGATAGGTCGTGTATGCTCTAGGTGGTGACTGTAATAGGATAATCAACCACTATCAATATCAGTTCTTGACGTCAGAGTATTCAAATCGCCTAGATTTTAGCCTAAAATGCCTCATTTTGCCAGTAATAACCGATTAGCTAGTGTGCATAATAGGTTTTGTCGTTATATACAAACTCATATATAAACAAGTATAAAAATAAAGGCAGCCATATATGCTGCCTTATTAGGACGTCGTTTACATGATAATTGCCATAGCGCTTAATTAATTGAAGCAATAATTTTCATTATATCTATTATGGTGCTAGATTCACTGTTTGATTGCTCTGCGACGTCAATGTAAACTCTTTCAAATCATATCCTTGCTGCTGAGCAACCTGACGATATTTAGTATACGTTTCCTGACTGATATTCGGCGACCGTGCTAGAAGCCATAAGTATTTTTTATTAGGTGTCCCTACTAGCGCAGTTTTATAATCTGCATCACGTGCTAGTACCCAATAATCAGCACGACCGACTGGGATCCAGCGAATCCAATTCGGTAAAAACGTCACTTTTAGTTTGCTACCACTTTCATCGACTGGCTTAGCCAAACCTTCTGCCGTAATACCTAAACCATCCTCGCTCACGCATTTGTTAGTGACGACCATGCCTGACCCATCGGTCTTTTGCGTATAGTTTGCCGTGACATCGCCTGCACATTTACGCTGGAAATACATCGGTAGACGTCCAATCTCATACCATGTCCCAGCGTATTCATTGAGATCGACACTATCCACTGTCGTTGGTGTGCTTGCAGGCTTATAGATAATATCGTTTGGCTTAACTGATAGCATATCGGTCGTAATCTTCTCGCTCATCACATTATCTTGCATATTACTGGTAGTAGCCATATTAATGGGCGGCGTTGCAGCATAGGCTGAAAATGCCGCTAGCGGTATGATGATCGCTAACGCAATGCCTGTATGCTTGATAAGTCCATTCATAAATATACGCTCCGGTATGTCTTTGTATGACGAGTTGATAGTGGTTGATGAAGTATCAAGGATTTGCTTGGTGCTGTCTTGCAAATTACTTGCTTGGTCATCTACAAGCTCAGAGATTAGCGGCTCGTCTTTATTCAACGTTGCTGATCGCTTGTATCCATTAGCAATGTTGAATTGTTCTTTATCATTATTTTTCAGATGTTGACTGTTTTTACTGTTACTCATAGCGGACTCTTTGACCTTAGTAAGGCTTTTGTCGGCGCTTTTGTATCCAAAATAGCTGTCTTGTGAAGACATGTCGTCTGCCAGATGGTGCGAATATTCGCCGTTCAGGTTTTCATTGCTCAGTTTTTTATGGCTATAGTTTGCATCATTACTGGCATTTATTGTTTGTTGCGCATGACGACCATTGTTATAGCTGTTTGACTGTATAGTCTGCTGAGATTGAGAACCAGCTGCCTGTGAGTCAGTCCATGCTGAATCAGGTAACTTATTGGTTTTCATAGGGATACCGTTATTAATAGTGACTGTTAAAATACCTTATCTGCATCATTTATCCGAATTGATTTTATAATGAGCCTGAGTTTCAGAATTAATTATCGACCCAAACTCTACTGCTACAAACGCTCTTTTTTATTATAAGTTTTGATAGATGCGTTAATATTTAGTTTACTGATAAAAACCAGAATCAATGCGTTGTAGATATGGAATATATATTAAGGGCAGCTGGACTATTAAAACAGTAGTGCAATGTAGGGAAACGCAACGGTTTGTAAATAACGATGGGTTTATGCGTTAGTACACACACATCATAATCACATAGTTACTGACTGGATAAATAACTTAAAAATCAGTTATTTATACTTACCTATCTTAATAAGCAAACATAGTCAAGTGAATGATATTGCTGCTTAATGAGCACTCATTTTCTAGTTTTTCATTCGTGGAACTGACGAATGCCTGCGACACTGACACCGCCGTGCGCCAATGCTTGATCTATCATACTAGGAGCCAAACCTCCCAGACCAATGACTGGCATGTCAGCTAACTGTGCCAAAGCCGACCACGCCTCCCAGCCAAGTGGCACCGTCTCAGGATGCGTCTGAGTTGTAAGTACAGGAGACAAAAAAGCGCCAATCACTGGCGACAACTGCTGCTGTATGCGCATACTCGCAAGTTTATTAGCGGCACGAATGCTGGCAATATCATGACAGCTGACTATTAGTGGATGCTCACTCGAGATGTGGGCCAATTGCTCAGACTCTGTAATATCTTGAGTACCATTGAACCATGCCATTAATACCGAATGCGTCAGGTGTCTAGCGACAATCGAACCAGTCGTTTTTGCCTCTACCATTGCATCGGTACTTGTCGTCTTGGAGCGCTGACAGTCGTTGTCGTACGGCAAAATCGCTAGAATATCTGGACGCACATCCATTAGCTGCTGGGCAATATATTCTAACTCAGATGCTTTTAGTCGGATATAAACCCAAGACTCTGTTGCCAACTGTTCTCGATGATAGTGCACCCATGCTGCTGCTGAATTTGGCTGGGCAGAAAAATGCGCAAGTGGATACGTAATCGCTATTTTTGTAGGAAGCTTTAGCCACTCCAAAATAGTTTTATTGGCAGCGGGCAGATGATACTCTCCTGCTAGTAGCTTAGATTTTTCAACCCACGTCATTGCTTGGCCTTCTAATCCATACTCACAATGCTTGTGCTGTTCATACTGCTGTGCGGTCAGTTCAACCTGATAAACCTGCAAGCTCACCTGCTTGTCACCATAGTCGTGATGCAAACGCCCAAGCTTCACCATCATATTTTGATGAATATCGATCCCTGTTTCTTCAGCAACCTCCCGAATCAATGCCTGCTCTGCTGACTCATCAGCCTCTATTTTGCCGCCTACAAATTCATAGCGATTGCCTTGATGCTGAGCTGCATCTCGGAACCCAAGCAAATACTTGGTTTTATAATAAATAACGGCAACTGCAACATTGACGGGGGTGATGTTTTTCGTTTTTGATTGGCCACTCATCTCATTTGGCATAACTCTACCTTTCACTTCTCTCTTCATTATGACTTTTTAATCGCCTGATTCTGCGTATATAACTTGGCAGCTATAACAACGTGGCGACTGTCTTTATGGTCCCTATCGTTTTTATACATCTTATAAATTCTGTGTTTCTACAAGGAGAAAGCCCCCTATTCTCACTTTGTGACAGTAGCCTTAGATAAATTTACACAATAACTGCATTTTATTTTATCAATTACCTTGCAAATTCATTCAATCTAAATGATAATGATTATCGTTAAGGTTCATTAGAACATAGCTAATTTATTAAGCCACTTCTTATCAAAAGGAATTTACCATGAGTATGGTTATCTCTCGTTATCTAAACTGCCGTGAAAACCGTCTGCCAACGCTACAGTCGCAGCATCTATTTGCCCTGACCAAAGAAGTACGTATCGAGCATCAAGGCGAAGAGTATCGCTTACGCCTCACTCGCAACAATCGGTTGATTCTGACCAAATAACTGTATGAGTAGACTACATTTTTTACAAAAAAAACGCCTTCATTACGAGGCGTTTTTTTTGTAAAGCAATAATTATAAGAATCCGTCTCAATGCATACAATCCATAAAGCTAATCAGATACCCACTCGGTCAAGTAAGAGCGTTAGAATTGCCAACTATAGACCACGTCTACCGCATTTTCAGCAGCCGAGCTGGCTTCTACGTAAATACGACGAGTCAATTGATAGCGAACAGATAAGCTATTTTGAGCATTAAAGACACCCACGCCGTAGCGGATATACAAGTCAGGGGTCACGTAACCGGTGACATTGACATTGGTATCTTCGCTGCTACCCGATGCATCAACGGTCAAACTCTGTAAACCAAAGGCCTGTCCGATTTGATTGGTCAGACTGCGCGTACCACTCAGACCAAAGCTCAGTCCAGCAGCGGCTAGGTTATTGGTCACTTGTGATTTGAACCCTTGCTCACTGATTTGAGTGGCGCTCTTGTTATCGATTCGCCCTGTCACCAGCGCATTCATCGCTTGCTGCTGGGTCAATCCTGCATTATTAAAGACGATGATATTTGGACTTTCAGTCGTACCTTTCACACGCAGACCCACTGTTTTACCATCAATGGTTTTTGCCGCTTCAATACTCAAGTTGGGCTTCATGACATCGCCATTAAAGCGTACTTGACCATAATTTAGCTCTAGGCTTTGACCAAAAGCATTGATATTGGTACGACGTGATACTTGAACAACGCCTTTGGCACGCATGATACCCGTGCCATTTTGGTTGATGTTAATCGCACCAGCCAATGGAATAACAGCACCAAAACCACGGAAATTGATGTCATCACCCAAATCAACGCCAATATCAGCATTGATAGACCAAGGTTTTGATATTGCCAATACCTCATCGATGTTACCAATCAAACGCCGATCCAACACAACCACATCTTCAGATTGAGTCACAATATCTTCGCTGGCTTCTGGTGGACGAATGGTAGCGGTTAGCACGCTGATAGCGCCTTTAATATCCACATAGCGATCGCCTGGACGTACAATAATGTCAATATCAGGATTGATCTCAGCCACGAGTAGTGGCGGCTGCGTAATCACGAGCCCTTCACCAACAATACTCAATTTGGCTTGTAGCTTTTGCTGCCAATTGACCGTGCCGGTCAGTGTGCCTGTTCCTGTACCGCTTTTGAACGTACCATCAATGGTCGCCTGCGTACCGCGAATTTTGGCCTGTGTGTTGACATTGGTCAGATTCACTGGCAAATCCAGCATAGCGATACGGCCATCAGAGAGTTTCACATCACCATAGAACTGCGGCTTATCTAGCGTACCGCCCAGTCCTCCTGCCATTGTAACGTTGCCTTTTAGTACTCTCATACCTGGGAAGAAAGGCTTAAATATCGCCAAATCAAGCTCATTTAACACGAGTGCACCAGAGATGGGTTTCGGTGTTTTGT
This sequence comes from Psychrobacter pacificensis, assembly GCF_018336615.1. Lineage (NCBI taxonomy): Bacteria > Pseudomonadati > Pseudomonadota > Gammaproteobacteria > Moraxellales > Moraxellaceae > Psychrobacter > Psychrobacter pacificensis. The sequence continues at coordinate 2,107,209 of NZ_CP048752.1, forward strand.
AAGGATCAACAACGACTTCAGCATAACCGCGAGCACCGCGACCCGTATTGATGTCGGTACGCAGCTTGATACCTTCTGGCACCGACAAGGCGATTAGTGAAACACGCTTATAAGGCAGTGTCACAGGCGTGCTATCCCCGTCTTGAATCAAGCCAATTTTGCCATTGTCTGAATATAGTGTCGTGTTAATAGTTGGCGGACGACCACGTTGCCAACCGACAATGGCTTTACCATTAATCTTGCCGTGCCAATCAATATCCTTTGGTAAAAATACTGAAAATAATGACGTATCTAAATTCTGCAATGCCACATCGACTTCACCACTGGCTGGAGAAGCCACTAAGTTCTTGCGTAAGCATAGCTTGCCCGTTTGGTCCGTGGCTTGCCAACAATGTGCAGCCAACTGTACTTTGAGATCTGTATTATTGCCCTGTTGATTATTGGGCAAATTCACAATCAGCTGTGCTGGCTGTAATTGATTTAAGGTAGCGTATCTGGATTTAACGCGGCCTTTACCGATGACTCCTGACCAACGAAGCTTGTCGCGATCAAACCCACCTTTAAGCCTAGCGCCAACATCAAGCTGCTGATTGGCTACATTTAGATCAACGATATGAGATTGCTCAGTCCCATTAAAGGAGGCTTTTACACTATCGAAGCTTTGTCCCGCAGCATCCAGACCTTCAGCGCTGACGATAAGCTGGCTTGGACTATTGGCTAGATTAACCAGCTTGCCACGTATACGACCTTGACGCAAAATAAAGCCCGGTAGTGCAATTCGCTCACCCACCAAGTCGATATAGATCGTCGGTAGTGCCTGACCTACTGGTTGAGACAAAGTCGCTCCACCAGTGACTTTACCAGCAAGCTTATCTGACAGTTGATCTAGGCTTATGATATTGATTTTGGTCTGTAGCTGTTTGGCATTGCCATTAGCAGTGACATAGTTGTCACCCCAGCGTAGTATCAAGTTGTCAGCGTTTAAACTATCGATCAATGCATTCACTTGCTTATACTGTGCTTGGGCATCTTGTGTTTGTAGACGTTTGAAATAGCTGGCTAAGTCTTTTGGCAAGCGCAGTTTTGCAGCCAAGCTGCCTTTAGCACTAAGTGGCTGGCCTTTCAGCATACCGCTCAGATTGACTTGTCTGATATTGATTGTTTGCTGCGTATCGCCCCAACGTCCATCTGTATCGATGTTACCCGTGATAAGGCTTGGTGTATCCTTTAAGAAATATCCGATATTGAAGCGATCCATCACGGCACTAATGTCCCATGCAATGCCTTGACGCACATCAACCTCTCCTTTGGCATCAATACTACCTGCCGCGCCCACATGCCGCAGACGGTTGATACGGATCAGCTGACTATCGCCGCTCGCGTTAATATTCAGCTTACCTGCTGGTAACTGCTCGGCATCCAAAACCCCATCGAAATTCACAGCAAAACGCTGTAATTTACCTGCGGTATTTGGGCTGTTTTTAGGCGCAGCCTGCCACTCGCCACTGGTTTTTAGATCACCTGTGATGATTGCTGAATTATTTGGCAAAAAATACCCTAAATTAAACTGATCGAAACGTCCATCGACCGTCCAGCCAATATTACGACGCAAGTCAATGACACCTTTGGCATTCACCGCACCAGCTTCGCCATCATAATTCAATTTACGGATACTAATTAATTTTGGCGTACCCGCTGCGTCGATTGATAGACGACCTTTTGGTACATCCGCTGTATCGATCTGACCATCAAAACGTGCATCAAATACGGACAACTCACCACCCACGATATCGACACTGGCATCACCGCTACCTGTTATACCGATTGCGCGACCGTTTTGCGTGGCATCCAGTTGTGCTTGCAGGTCTGTACTATTAACCGTGATGATGTGACGTTGACCGCTAACGCCGTTTTTGGTGATATTTAACAGGCGACCACGAGCACTTAGGCGGCCCGTCAGGCGCTCAAGTGGTAAGTCACTACGGTACTCTTTAGGCAATAAACCTTTGGTCGCTGCATCAATCTGCCATGTCAGTGGGCGGTTTTTATTTGCTAGCCGAATCTGCCCAGTTCCTGATAGGTCGCCTACGATGCCATCATAATTGAGGCGGTTGATATCAATGACGTCACCTGCTTTACGCAAGCGCACATCATAGTTGCCTTTGGGCGCCGCATTGAGCTCATTGATCACTGCATTGGCATCTACTGAGACATTGGAGCCACGGACGATCACATCGGCCTGACCACGCGGGCTATTGATGTTACCAATATTAGGCACATCACGGCGGGTCAAGTTTTGCCATCTTGCATCAATATACCAAGGCGCTGTCTGTTGAGATTTAGCAGACGTCTTGCCGCGCACTAGGTTGGCGTTGACATATTCGCCGTCACGCTGACGTAGGTCTACATCAATCTCTGTATTACCTGTACTGTTTTGCTGCTGATAGCGTAACGATAATCTACCATTGAGCGTTTGCGGAGCATACGCTTTAAAATCAGCATACTCATCAGGAATCGCACGTCGAATGTCAAAGTTACTACCAGCCGCACGCACTGTCGCATTAAAGCTCTCTTTCCAGCCTAAGATGCCCTGAAGCAGCAAACGTCCAGAGGGAACGTCGGCTTCTAAGCGGTCAATACGCAATTGACTGTCTGCAATGACGCCGCGCCCTTGATAATGACCGGATGGAATGTCTTTGGCAGTCAATTCTGTGTTGATGCGCAGTTGTATCTCAGAGATAACCCCTGATGCAGTCGCCATACCACTTTTTAGATGAATATTTTGGTCATCTGCATAAGGGACTAAAATATCATCCCACTTCAGTTTTGCCTGAAACGGTGCGCCTGCATCTAGGCCTTGAACCACAAAATCGCCGCTAACGTCGCTGTCGTTATAGCGGCTACGCACCTGCCCAACCGTACGTTTTAGCGTACCAGTTGCCGTGATATTCAATGGATCGATATAAGCTTTTTCAAGTGCACTCACCTCTACAATCGCGCTCAGATCCAGTGGGTAGTCGCCTTGTAAATCTGCCTCACCTTGTAAGGCACTGACTTTTACAATATCAGCATATTGCAAGCTGCCGCGACCGACCGTCACAGTGCTGCCAACCCATGTCAGATCGCGAGCCGTAGTATTGTTGATAACAATAGGCTCTTTGGTCACTTGCTTATAAATAATTTTATTGATTTTTGCGTGATCAAAACGTAGATTGACTGGTAGCTTTAGCGTCTTATAATCAAACGGCTCGCCAGTCGGTGGTTTCTTATTGAGAATTTCGATGGTCTGTATATCGGCATCACTCAGGTGTACTTCTTTTGCAAATATCGCACGCCAGCCTATCTTGACATAAGCTTTGTCTACTAATACCTCAAGGTCTTCAGTGGCTTCAATATCGATATCTGTCACCCAAATACCATCACGCAAATTACCGCGCCCATATTTGAAACCGATACCCGTCTCAGCACTGATTTTTTCTAAAATGAATTTAGTACCCGCATCAGTACCTGCTGCATAAAAAAATATCGCAAACATAATCGCTAGTACGATAATGACCAGCACCAGCAGCTTGAGTAAAAATGATAGCGGATACCAGCGCCTAACGGCACGAGCATCGCGCTGTGCTGGGTCTTCATCTGGTGCATTGTTAGGCGGGGTATTTTTTGTCTGCATGACACTCAACTACGTTAAAAAGTGATGACCAGCAATCGGTACGATAAGTAATGAATAAAACGGTTCAAGCGATCTGTGTTCATATGTAGGAAGTAAGCTTTTACAACGGCGAGCCAATAAAGAAATGTAATCGCACAGGAATATTGTCTTCTGTCACCCCTGCGGCGACATCGACACGCACCATCCCAACAGGAGAGGCCCAGCGCACACCGACGCCGACGCCAACTTTGGTTTCAGCATCAAAGTCTTTGTCGTACGCATTACCAACATCGGTAAAGAATGCACCGCGAAAGCCCGGTTTGAACTCATAGTTATACTCTGCACTACCAACCGCTAGTACTTGCCCGCCTGTCAGATAGCCTTTATCGTTTAGTGGCGATAAGCTCTCGTAGTCATAGCCACGGATGCTTTGGTCGCCACCTGCGAAAAAGCGCAATTTATAAGGCACATCATAGAAATCATCTGCCCAAATATAACCACCATTCAAACTACCAAGCACTTGATGTTTTTTGTCATCGCCAAAGCTATAAATACCGCTAACACCAGCACGCACGATGGCCAAATCAGTATCACTCAGCGCTTTGTCAGCACCTGCTTCAATCGAATAATACTGACGCATACCGCGCGTTGGATTAGTCGCACTATCCGTGTCGGTTTTATTCATGCCATAGCCAAACAGCAATGCTTGCTGCTTGGGGTTTGACGAGGTAAAGCGGATAGGTAAATCATCCCGCGCAGCGCCGTCAACGCCAGTCTCTAGCTCATCTAAACGATAACGCATAGAGTAGCTACGATTCCAACCACTATCACGGCGAATATTACGTGCCAAAGCCGCTTTTAAAGTGGTGGTAGATAAATCAAAGTTACCTTTGCCTTGGTCAATGACTTCTTCTTCATAAGTAAGACGCCCATCTAATTTATCATTGAGTGGATGATTCCAAGGGCGGCTCGCATAGACAGCGACGTTTTTGCTGATTCTGGACACTTCGGTTTCTGCGCCTGCTTGATAGCCCTGACGGTTAAGCAAATTATAATCGATCTTGGCGGTTGCTCGCACGCCTGTGTCAGTACCGTAACCCAAACCAACCTGAGCATCACGCGGCTTATCAGCGTATACAAAGACATACAACGGTACTTTTTTGCTTGTGGCAACGTCTTGCGGTGTTTTACGTCCTGCGAGCGTTGGCGGTACGAAATCCTCATCAACGGTGAAGTCTGCATCATCAGGGAATATTTTTTGGGCCACATTACTGATAGAGTCACTGATTTTGCCTAATAAGTTATCCGCTTCTTGGTCTTTTTCATCCAGCACGCGGTCATCCGGCAGGCGGCTTAGACGCTCTGCTTTTTGCTTAACCGCTTGTAGCTTATCAAGCGTTTCTTCATCAACCTCAAACTCGATAGCAGCAATATCAGCTTCATTGACCGTCTCGCCACTACCATTGCTAAGCGCACTTTCACGCTCTACGCCAGTACTACTACCCGTATCTTCTGTACTAGCCAAACGATTATTGGATGCTGCTAGAGTAGCATTATCTCCAGTCATATCTGAGATGCCATCCTTATCAACATCCTCATCCAATATAGCATTGCTATTGGTAGGTGCATTATCAAATGCCAATGTACTGGCCTCACTCCGGTCATCTGGCGGTAATATCGATTCAACGTTGACAGCGTTGAAATAGCGAGTCGCTGATAAGTCATTACTAAACTTTGTCACTGATGGACGATAGAATGGGTCACCCGGCGCAAACTCATACAACTGCTGCAATAACGACAATTCTACTGGGAGTTTGTCAGGGTCTTGTGTCAGCGTGTTGGTTTCTTTGTCATAGGTAAAGAAAACAACATCATCAAACTCGTAGCGGTCGCCTGTGTTGTAGACCAAAGACATGTCCGCTTTGTTGTCTGGTAAGATAATATCGACAGATTTGTTTAACCAATACTGATCAAAATACCCATAGGTATTACTCAAAGACTCAAGCGCCGCTTTACTACTCTTGTAGACACGGTGGTTAAAAATATCCCCTTCTTGCGGCGGTAATTCTTTTTCAAGCGCGACAAACTCTGCTTGCTCACCGCCCTCACCGCGGATATCAACGATACGGCTGTCTACAATAACAGGCTCGCCCAGCTCTTCGATCACCACATTGATCGTATCACGCGTAGGCTGACGCAGGCTGAGAGTCACATCATAGTAACCCACTGCTTTGGCAGCATCCAATGCCGTTTGACGCAAACGTGGTAGCGCTGCGGTAAAATCAATGACCGACTGTACTGTCGTATCATCAAGGGCCGCTTTAATATTCTTCATTGGCTGAATATCGTCGTCAGCTTTGATGAGTTTTGGTTGACCATTTGCCGTATCTTCGGCGCCAGCTTGTTGTATATAAACTGTGGTCTCCACACTTGGTAACGCCATCACACCACCATTGAAAAAGCGATTATAGAGACGCTTGACAATGTTGCTTTTATTACGTGCAAGTGGTTTTGACTGGTCAGCTTGCTCGATGCTTTGATTGACGGCCTGAGTATCATTCTGATAATCCGGTAGGTAGTCTTCAGGATCAATCACATCTGAGGGCATGTTACCGCCATCAGTTATATCGCTATTACCTGCTATTATCTCATCATTAATGCCATTTGCCGCATTGACATTGCCACTGCTGACAGAGTCACTCACGTTAATGGGACGTGACATAATTTCAGCTGTGGCTGCCTGTTCTGCTGCGGCCTCACTTCTACCCAGTGTGTCAAGATTGCTAGGCATAGGCAAGTTGGTCGCATCTAAGTCAACATCTAAGCCGATGGGCGGCGCTGTGTCGTTCAATGTGGCAATTGGCGCATCAAAGGCACTGTCGTTGTTAATGCTGTCGATATCTTGGGTGTTTTGTAAATCGAGCGCCGCCAGCTCACGATCAATCTGCTCAGGCGTCATCATCTGATAGCCTTGCTGCTGTATCGCTGTTGCTTGCTGCAACAAATCATCATTAGATAGATCTGCCTGCATGCCTTCTACGTACATATCCTCGTCGAAACGATTTGAATCTTGCAGGCCACTATTGTGATTATTATTTCGGGCACTGTCATTCTGAGAAGATGACGAGTTAGCGCCTGATTTTTTGATACCTAGTGTTTGTTCGCTATAGTCGTCCAAGACCGACTGATCAATAATGCCTTGCTCCACTGCTTTTTTTAGACGTAGTGCATCTAGGGCAGCATCGAGCTGGGTATCATCGTCTGATAGTGCGCCTGATGTATTATTGGCTGTTTGATTGTTAGCTGATTGAGTCTTAGCGACTTGATTACTGGTCGATGCATTGGTGATATTTGTGTTGATTGTCTCAGCCAATGCCGCAGGTGCGACACTAACTAGACTAGTAGCTAGCGCGGTACAGAGCGCTGAGCGCTTAAAATGAATACGGGGAGTACCGACATGAGTGCTTTGGATGCTGATATCGTTCTGAATACTCACGCTGTCACGCTGCCTCATTAATATGTTGCGTGCTCGAGTTGAAGGCGGCTGGGTCATGTTTACGTCCTATCCCTTCACGCGGCATACTATTATTAACGATTGATTATCGCCAAGTCTGACCGGTGAATAAACTTATAGCAGTGGGCTGAAATTAATGGTTTACTACGTTGCTTGTCATGATGGAAGTCTCTGGTGCATATTATTCAGCACTCGATGGGTGACACCATACAAACAGTCTTGATTGATAGCAAGCCTTCACCTTTACCGTCGCTCGCACCTTTTAATGCAACCATATAAAATTTACAAATCATAACTTAGTTAATTATGAAATCATAGCGCAGGTTTCATGTATTTTTACCTAAGCCTTGCTATTATACGGCTTAATATTGATAAAACCTATGCTGTATTTCGATAAGTTTTTGATAATATTGATAATTGCTATCGCATTATAAGCTGCGTTCAGCGCCTCTTCTTACTTTATCAGCCGCTTCTCATCTGTAGGAACATTCATGTCCAATCAGTTTCAGCTATTTAAGCGCCGCCGTTTTAGCGCCATGTTTTTCACTCAGTTTTTGGGTGCGTTTAATGACAATATCTTTAAACAAGCACTTATACTGGTTCTGACTTATACCGCTGCCAGTCAATTGGGTGTGGAAGTCAGTATTTTAAATAATTTGGCCGCGATGTTATTCATATTGCCCTACTTTTTGTTTTCGGCATTGGCAGGACAAATCGCTGATAAGTATGAAAAATCCAAGCTCACGCAGTTTATCAAAGTGCTTGAGCTGGTCATCATGGCAATCGCTGCGGTTGGTTTTGTTTTTGAATGGTACACCCTTTTATTTGTCGCGTTGTTTTTGATGGGCACGCATTCGACCTTTTTTGGCCCAATTAAGTACGCTTATCTACCACAGGCGATGAAAGAAGATGAGCTGGTCGGTGCCAACGGTCTGTTTCAAATGGGCACTTCTCTAGCCATTCTTGTTGGTATGATTGTCGCTGGCATCTTAACTCAGCTGTCACACTCCTTATATTGGATTAGCGCTACCGTATTGGTCGTTGCTGTGCTGGGTTATCTGGCAGCGCGCTATATCCCTAACATGCCAGCCATGCAGCCTGATCTTAAGATTAACTGGAATATCGTTACCATCAGCTTGTCTACGGTACGCTATCTCTACTCTCTGCCATTCTTGTTTTTTGTCATTCTTGGCAACAGCTGGTTTTGGTTCTATGGGGCGACGTTTTTGACTCAAGTGCCAGAGTTCAGCAAAGTCATTTTGCACGGTGATGAGTCGGTGGTGATTTTTCTATTGACGCTATTTTCAGTAGGGGTATCGATAGGTTCGCTCCTATGCAAATCATTGACCAAAAACCAAGTCAGCCTGCGCCTATTGCCTTTTGGTATTGCTGGATTGAGTATCTTTGCTATTGATTTGTACGTTTCACTTTCAAGCCTAAACATAAATGTGAATAATGACACATTGCTTGGCATCAGTGATTTATTCGGTGTCAGTGGGAGCTGGCGCGTTTTTGCTGATTTGTTCTTATTGGGATTCAGTGGCGGTTTATATATTGTGCCTTTATATGCCTCAATGCAGGCCTATGCGCCGAAGAGCCATCGCGCGCGTATCGTGGGTGCCAACAACATATTCAATGCGATATTTATGGTCACATCAGCGATTTTTGCGATTGTCATCTTAAATGCATTAGGGCTAAGTCTACCGCAGCTATTTTTGGTAACAGGTGTGCTCAATATTGTTTTTGGTATCTTCTTGTACCTTAAGCTAAATAGGCATATCAAACAGGCGGTTATCCAAACCAATGATGAAGTGGTTATATAAATGAGCCATATTGAGCTCAAATAACGATAGCAATCGATAGCAATCGATAGCAATCGATAGGTTATCAAGGTAATAATATTGATGCCGATAATTTGGATTGTTTGTTATAGTAATGTACATAAGAGCTGTGCACAGGATTATTACCCTAGAGCAGTCACTAGTCTTATTTTATTGATAGAATTTAACGCCATCAGGAGTGAACCATGGCCCTGCGTCCCTTATCCAAAATCGATCAGCTATTGCTTGGGGTCGACAAAGCATTACGAGCTGTCGTGCCAAACTCAAACCCCAGTACGCGCCCATTGCCAGTGAGTAGTGACGAGATTCCTGAACTGACTATCACAGAGGCGCGCCATGTCGCAGGGCTGATGCGTATCAACCATACCGGTGAAGTGTGCGCGCAAGGTCTCTACCATGGACAAGCATTTGCTGCCAAAGATAGTGGCGTCAAGCAAGCCATGCAAAACTCTGCTGAAGAAGAAGTCGATCATCTGGTCTGGTGCGAGACGCGCTTAAATGAGCTGGGTAGCCATGCGAGTGTGTTTACCCCGCTTTGGTATGGGATGTCTTTTGGCCTAGGTGCAGTCGCAGGCGCCATCTCAAATGAGTTTAGTTTGGGGTTTGTCGCGGAGACAGAAGCACAAGTTAGCGAGCACCTGCAAGATCATATCAATCAACTACCCGAACATGATCAACGCTCAAGAGAAATACTGGCACAAATGGATATCGAAGAGCAACATCATCGCGAGCTAGCACTGGCAAGTGGCGGCGCTGCGTTGTCACCACCTGTACGTCAGACAATGCGCTGGATGGCCAACCGTATGAAGGCGACCGCTTATCATTTATAAAGGCAAATAGCAATTTGATGTCTGAGATGACGAGCAATACTCGATTTGCTCAGCCCAAGCGAGTAACAATCCTACCACAGATAGCGCAAAGCTTAATTTGCTAGGGTATTAAAAATTTGTACGATTTTGCAGCAAACATATATCCTGACTATCAACCGATTAATAAATAAATAACGACTAAATAAGGTAATGATTTTTATGAAAGCAACTCTCTCTAATAGCGCGTCTTCCAAGTCGCCAAAGCTTGCAACCTTGACCGCGCTCGCGGCCGCCTGTGCAATGATGCTTTCTGCGCCTGTGAATGCTGCAGAAGCTGACACTGCTGCTACATCAGCACCTGCTGTACCGAGCGCTATAGATTCCAGTAAACGCGTGATTCGTCTAGCAAGGCCAGGTGCAACGACCAGCACAGCTCAAAGCATAACAGATGCTACGCCTGCTAATAGCGCTCAGCCTGCTAATAGCGCTCAGTCAGTTAATACTCAGCCAATGATGCCGTCAAGCAACACTCAGCCTAACCGTACGCCTTTGAGCACGGCACAGGCAGCGCAGATGATGCAATCAAACAGTACTCAACCAAATCGTGTACCTGTCAGCGCCGCTCAGCCACCAGCATCGCAAATGATGAATCCAGCTAACGCCCCTGTGATCAGCGGTACCACTCGCATCTATAAGCCAGGCCCGATGACTGCGACTGGTATTGATCTGCGCAGTGGTCAGCTCTCAAATATTCCAACGCCACAAGTACAGCTTTCAGATGTGAGCTTTATCAAAACCGTCTTGATCCCACAACAAAAAGGCCTAGGTACTGATAAACTTGACGTAAGCTTGCTTGATGATTTTATCGCAGACGTCTCACCGAATGCTCGTCACTATCCACCGAACTTCCCTAACCGCACTCAGCGCCATTACACGCGCGAAAAAATCAAAGTATTGGCTGATTGGATCGAGCCTTATGCCAAATCACCAGATGCGTCTTATGATGTATTAATTCGCGCAGCCAAACTCAATGGTATGGGCCGTAATCTGGACTTGGGATCAGACTATACAGTACGCGGCGGGCAGTATGTTGATCGTGCGCTCAAAATCCAGCCAGATAGCGGTGAAGCCAACTTTTTGTATGGCATGATGCTATCAGAGGGCGGTGGGTTTAAAGAAGGTCAAAAATATCTAGATCGAGCGGTCTCTCTTGGCTACACCGAAGCAGAACAAAGCTTGGCACAGGCAGATCTACTCAGTGATCGCCGTGCCAGCGCCCTAGAGCGCCTACGTCGTCTTGAAGAAAAATACCCTAACAACACCGTGATTCCTCAACAAATCAAACTGGTGGAAGATGGCAAATTCTACATTTGGGACATCCCTGCACCAGATATCAATGTCAAACCAGGTGCCTAAATTGGCACTGTTTGTCTATGCTAAAGATAAACAAATAATTTTGTAGCCTTAGAATACCTAGCGCCTTTGTTTTTATGAATATAAAGCAAAGGCGCTTTTTTGTGTCTGGCTTTTTTGTGCCTAATAGAAACCTGCCTGCACAGAGCCTCATCTTTTTCTACTTTACCTCTTTTTTCTTTGTCTAAATAAATGCCCTTTTTAACCAAAAATTTAAGTGTATCTCAAAACAATATAGTCAATCCTAAATAAAACAGATACATTATATATCAAGGTGGAACTGGTCTAAATTTTCCTTGCGTGCTGTGCCTACGCAGACAGAGACTGCGAAAAATTTATCCCAGTCCCACTGTATCATTTTTATACTGAATTCACTATAACCATCACTTGAAGAAGTCATTCGATATATAGCGCTTGGTTATAACCTTTCAAATAAAATAGTCTAATATCAAAAGTTACGCTAAACTCTACTATAACCAAAAGTACTTCCATTGCTGATTTTCTCATAACTACTTTTTTTACCGGACTGACTTATGACTTCTGCTAGCCCTAGCAAAAACACGGTAACGCAAGCCAATAAAAAAATGCGGCCTATCGCCTCAGTCGCATTATTGACAGCGGCAATGCTGTTACCAGCCTGTAGTGTCGTCTCGGTGGAAAAACAAGCATCGGCCAAGACCATCTCAGCACAGCGCGGTAATATCGTCACTGATAATCAACTAAGCAGCGATACGGCATCTGCCTTGCTATCAGCAGGTCTTGATGAGCAAGCTTGTATGCAGCGGTTTGATTTGTGCTTGACTCAGCTCACGGACAGTATTTTAAATAAACACTATCGACCTGCACTGGCAATTTTTGCAGAACTGCACTACGCAAAAGCGCGCCAGCTTGCTGACTCACAAAACTGCCGCAATGCACTTGCCCGCCCACCACTTGACCCATACTACGCCAATGCGCCTTTGAGCGACGACGATGCCAAAACGCAGCAAGAAGAGACCGACCTTTGCTTAAACAATTATCAGGACAGACTGTTTGATGCGGTTAAATATAGCTATACCTATTTGTTTTATGACAGTCTGACTCATGATTTTGAGGGTGCTGATGAAAGTTATAGTAGTGCTCACACGCAAACCCGCATCCCAACTGACAACGATATTCAGACCCAAGATATCTATAACGCTGCCAGCAATGATGTCATCACACAGCTTTATCGATCGACCGAAAACTCAGATAAATTGATGAATGGCAAAAAAGTAGAATACTTAACCATCCCTTCTACCAAGCGCAATAGTAGCGATCAAGCAGCGATTGCCAACCGAGCCCCGCTAAAAGGTAAAGCGATCGACCAAGTCAAGGTCATGAAAGTACAAGTAGATGATTATGACCTCGGCATCTATTTGCCCAATGAAAACAACTATTTGCAAAATGCTCATAAGCAAGACTCTGCGCTTGCTGACTTAGTTTCTACTTACGAGCTACGTCTCTCTGGGCTGAACTCTGTTAGCAAACGTCCCGGTTTAGGTATCAGCTTAGTTGCCTCACTGGATGATCGCTATACCACCACGATTCGCCAATTATTATCATCATCACTATCGGGTCGCTTCGCCAATGAAAGTGACAATACAAAGGATAGCGAGCCAAGCTCACGCATTTATCCTACTGGTCATCTACTGCTGACTGGTTTGATCAAACCAAGTGGTGATAGCGTACTGGACGTGCTGAGCAGTCGCCAGCTCGACATCCACTTATACAACCCGTATCGCACTGAAACTGTTAATATTTTGGACAATAACTATCCATTAGCCGCTAATTTCTCGGCAGGTTATGGAATGTGGCTGGCAGAAAACCAGTTGGATAGTGTGGGCTATCTGAACCTCATCACGCGCCAGCCAGATGCTCGTCTACCCAAACTGTTTATGCTCGAACCTTATGACCCTGACAAGCGTGTCATCATTATGCTGCATGGTTTGGCCTCTAGCCCAGCCACGTGGGTCAATCTCACCAACGATATTCTCAATGATCCCAAACTGCGCGACAATTACCAGGTTTGGCAAATATTTTATCCAACCAATTTGCCTATTTTAGAAAGTCGCTATCAGATTCAGCAATTAATCAACACAACTTACGAGCAAACAGACCCAACGGGACAAAATCGCGCCAGCAAAAATAGCGTGATTGTCAGCCACAGTATGGGCGCGCTCATCGCGCGTATGATGCTATCCGATGAAAATCTGGTTGAAGACTTAGACCGACTGGATGACCAAGACATTCTCTCAAACAGTGAAAAGCGGCAAATACGCGACGCCCTCAAAGAATCGTTTGGTGAAAAGGAATTAAGAAAACGGTTTGAGCTTCACTCATTGCCCCAAGTAGACACTGCCGTATTTTTGTCTGCGCCATTTCGTGGCACAGATTATGCCGATCGCTGGTTCACTCGTGCGCTGCGCCGCATTGTCTATCTGCCAGTCGGTTTGGTAAAAACAGTGACTGACAACTTGGCAACGATTGCCACGCAAGGCGATCTGGCACAAAACCCGTTGGGCGCTTTGTATTTGCAAAACGGTGCCAGTCAGCTCAGTGACAAATCTTCTTTCATCGAATTAACCAAAGATCTGACGATTAATAGCCGTGTGACTTATCATTCAATTATTGCCAACAATGATGCTGATATCACCAAAGGACTGGCTCAAGCACAGCCTGACGGTGCCAAAATTGATTTATCGCAAGCGCTAGAAGAAGACGCTAAAGACGAGCGCGCAAGTGTCAGCGTGTCAGATGACACATCAGAGCTGCCTCCTGAGCCACTGGTCGCTGCCGTCACTGTTGATAAAAATATCAGTCAGGCCCTAACCCAACGTTTATCAGATGGCATTGTTCCCTATACCAGTGCTCACCTAGATGGCGCCGCCTCTGAAACAGTTATCAATGGCGGTCATAGTATTCAAACCAATCCACAAACGATTTTGACACTGCGACGGATTTTGCATAAACAGTTACAAGAATGATGTGTGTTTTTGTTATTGGGGAACATTTTAATGCATGGGCAAGCAAGTAATAAACAGAACAGATGTTTTATGAAAAAATACTCGCTATTCCCAAGTCATTGTTATTCATAAAGTTAATTTTATTTTTAAGGGTGAGGGTGACGGATATTGTTGACCACAAGGTATACTGCTTCCAAATACGATGGGTTGCGTGTATATCTAGGGAAGCGCATAATATATGCATAGCACATACCTGTAGTATATGAGTTTATAGGGACATAAATTATTCAATTCAGCTAAACAGTGAGTCGTAACCTTAGCCACAATTTATGCCTGATGTCGTTAAAGTTTTACGCCACTAAGAGCCATTGCCCGTAATCATTGTCACCTTGATTTATGTACCGTTACGGACAGTTACTTGAGCGTTGTACGGAAGACAGCGCTATGAAGCTAACAGATAAGAGTAACCATTTATGTTTGCTACGTTTATGATCGATCAAATGGATGCGCTGACGCTTGCGCGTATCCAGTTTGCTTTTGTTGTCTCCTTTCATATTGTCTTTCCCGCTTTTTCTATTGGACTTGCCAGCTGGCTGACGGTGCTTGAGTTCCGTTGGCTAAAAACGGGCAATCCTATCTTTGCTGAAGTGTACAAACACTGGGTAAAAATCTTTGCCGTGGTCTTCGGGATGGGTGTGGTCTCAGGCGTGGTCATGTCCTATCAGTTCGGTACCAACTGGGCGGTCTTTTCTGACAAGGCAGGTAACGTTTTAGGGCCACTGCTTGCCTATGAAGTATTGACGGCCTTTTTCTTAGAAGCCTCCTTTTTGGGCATTATGCTGTTTGGGTGGGGGCGCGTCAGCAAACGCATGCACTTTGTTTCGACAGCGATTGTGGCTATTGGTACGATGATTTCAGGTTTTTGGATTTTATCGGCCAACAGCTTTATGCAGACGCCGCAAGGCTTTATCGTTGGTGCTGATGGTCTGCTATATCCTACCAACTGGCTTGAAATTATTTTTAATCCCTCATTCCCCTACCGCTACGCGCACATGATGACCGCCGCATTCTTAACCACGGCCTTTGTCGTCGGCGGGATTGGCGCGTATTACTTGCAATCCAAAAAACATATTGAACATCGTAAGCATGGGCGCGTGATGCTGGGTATGGCCATGCTGATGGCGATTTTTGTGGCACCTGCGCAGGTATTAATCGGTGATGAGCACGGGCTAAATACCCTTGAGCATCAACCTGCTAAAGTTGCTGCGATGGAAGGCATTTGGGAAGATGAGCGCGGGGCAGCATTACGTCTCTTTGCGATTCCTGATCAAGAAACGCAGTCCAATAAATATGAGGTCAAGATCCCTTATGTCACAGGTTTGATTCTCACTCACTCTTTAGATGGTGAAGTGAAGGGTCTCAAAAACTGGGCACCAGAAGACCAACCACACGTTATTATTGTATTTTGGGCCTTCCGTATTATGGTTGCCATTGGTATGTTAATGGTGCTTGTGGGTCTATTTAGTGTCTATAAATACTTCAAAAAACAGCAATTCAATCCTGATAGTGTGTGGTTTCACCGTGCTTGGATGATGATGACACCGCTTGGCTTTATCGCGCTATTGGCAGGCTGGTTTGTGACTGAAACAGGGCGCCAACCGTGGACCGTTTATGGTGTTATCCGTACTGCTGAGAGTATGTCACCACTGGCAGCGCAGCAAGTTGCCACCACCTTGATTGGCTTTATTGTGGTCTATACCTTTGTCTTTGGTGCAGGTAGCTTCTATATCTTGCGTTTGATTGGACAAGGGCCGAAACCGTATACCGATCCTAGTGATGATAACTTCTATGAGCACTCGGTAACCGAAGGTCAAGGACGCACGCTGAGTGGCGATAGCAATCCTGAAGGACATGTTACAGATGCCGATGAACCCGCAGATGACGTTGATGACGGAGGCCTACGCTAATGTTTAACTTTGGTGATGTACTGGATTTGCCTCTGATTTGGGGTGGCTTGATTGTCTTGGCCGTATTCATTTATGTCTTGCTGGACGGTTTTGATTTGGGCTGTGGCATGCTGTTCCCTTTTGCAGGCTCAGACAAAAACCGCAGTCGTATCATGAACTCTATCGCGCCTTTTTGGGACGGTAATGAGACGTGGCTGGTACTGGGCGGCGGCGGCTTATTTGCTGCCTTTCCTGTGGCCTATGGCATCATTATGACAGGGCTATATCTACCTGTATTCTTAATGCTGGCGGGCTTGATTTTACGCGGTATTGCCTTTGAGTTTCGCTTTAAATCGAGCACCCATCGCTACATTTGGGACGGCTTCTTTTTCTTTGGCTCATTGCTGGCCGCTTTCTTCCAAGGCGTGATGCTCGGCTCTTTAGTACATGGTCTTGAGGCGAGCAATCGCTTGTATACTGGCGGCCCATTTGATTGGTTGACCCCATTTTCTATGGTCAGCGGCGTAGCTTTGATTATCGGCTACTCACTGCTTGGCTCAACGTGGCTCATTTTAAAGACCGAGCACGATTTGCAAGTGTGGGCGCGTAAGGTTTCAGGCTGGCTGTTGATGGCGTTGGTTGCTGCGATGATTGTCGTGACCATCTTTATGTATTTTTCAGACATCGATGCGCTAGAAGATTGGTTTACACTCGGACGCTTGCCTTATCTGGCGCCGATGCCAATTATTGCGCTGATTGTGTTCTTTATTATGCGTAAAGACTTGACCACTGAGCGTGAATATCGTCCGTTCTTATTGACGGTATTGCTCTTTTTATTGGGTTATATTGGTGTGTGTATCGCCATATTCCCATACATTGTGCCGTATCAGATGACGGTTTACGAGGCGGCAGCGACTGATACATCACTATCATTTATGCTGGTGGGTGCGGTCATCATGTTACCTATCATCTTAAGTTATACTGCTTATGCGTACTATGTGTTCAAGGGTAAAACTGATCACGAACATATGTACTAGTCATTGTAAATGACAAGCAGCTAGTAGTGAGATAAGCAGGTGCTACACATTTTTGTGGCACCTGTGCTCAATTTGTCAGATAAGAGGTCTTTATGAAAAATCTCAGTAAAAAACATTTGAGTAAAAAGCAAAGACTGAGTAAAAAGCAAAGACAATGGGCTTGGTTTCTGGGCTTATATGCCGCAGGATTTTTGACGATCTTTACGATTGCCCAATTGATTAAGCTGGCAATGGGCGTTTAACACGGTTATCAGACAATACGGTTATCAGACAATGTCGTTACCTATGTGCTACGCGCTCAATTTACCAGCCCTTGTATTCACTCTTCATTTCTATTGGTAAAGATTGAACAAGATATAGAAATCATCTGTGTAAAAAAGCAGCGTTGAACGATCAACGCTGCTTTTTTGTGTTTACCAGTGTATTTTTGCTTATCTTATGAATTTACTCGACCTTGATGATTATCGATATCGTTTTTTTCAATAAATTCATTCACTTGTGTCAAGCGCTCGGCTGTACCGACGTCGATCCAGTTATCAGTAATCACTTCAGCAGTAATCTGGAATTTGATCATCGCTTGCTTAAGTAGTGGCGCCAATGCGGCAGGTTGTCCTGATACCAATCCCTCTACCAACGTAGGAGACATCACGCTAATACCAGCGAAAGTAAACTTGACTGCATCGCCAACTGGCTGCTCGCTGGCAAGACCATTATTAATAGCGAAATCACCACCATCATTGTGCTCTGGATTGTCAATCAACAACAGGTGTGCGCGCTGATCCGCGCCTAATGTATAGTCTCGCAACTGAGCAAAATCATAGGTCGTCCAAACATCAGAGTTGACGAGAATAAATGGCTCGTCTCGCAGCTTGCCTGACTGTAATGCCTGAAAAATGCCACCTGCCGTCTCTAACGGCTCATCACCTTCTACTGACCAATGTAGTTTGACTCCATATTGCGCACCGTCGCCCAAGGTATCCATCAGCTTATCCGCCAGCCATGACGCATTGATCGTGATATCGGTAATACCCGCCGCTTTTAGTGCTTTAATATGCCAGACAATAAGTGGCTGACCGCCCACTTCGACCAAAGGCTTGGGCGTATCTAGTGTCAATGGTCGCAGACGTGTGCCCTTACCAGCAGCCAAAATCATGGCTTGTGTAATCGTCGAGTTAGACATGCTTACTCCTATTTTTATTATTTAGTTTATCAATTTGATTAAGCATCATCTAGGCTGAAGCAAACTTACCTTTGTATGCAGGTAGAACAGCATCTTTTAGCCATTGATTAAAAGGTAGGACGGCATGCTTGGTCGCGTCATTACCTTGTTCAGCCAGCCAGTTTAATTCAATAATTAAATCACGCATGACTTTGGGAATATCACCCAAATAGCGATCTTTGCCATCGCGTTCAGATAATCGAATAAAAATCCCTAGTACTTTTAAATGACGCTGTACGCCCATTACATTAACGTCGTTTTCAAGCTGAACCACATTATCGGCTGTGGTTAGAAATTGTTGCTTTTGTAGCTGCCAAAAGTCGTTAATCCATGCAGATACTTGGTGCTCTGGCCATTCAACATAAGCATCGCGTACCAATGATACTAAATCATAAGTATAAGAGCCGATGACGGCATCCTGAAAATCAATCACACCCAAGCGCGATGTGTCCGCTTGGTCTTGCATGAGGTTACGACTATGATAGTCGCGATGCACAATGACTTGTGGCTGTAGCAGGATTTCATTGATGAGTGCCGATTTTAAGTTTTCCCACACCTCCTCATTCAGCTCTACGCCGATATAAGGGATAAACCACTCGCTAAACAGATTCATTTCGCGATCTAATAACGCCGTATCGTAATCTGGCAGCTGATACTGAGATTTTGCAGTCTCGACTGGTACCGTTTGCAGCGCTACTAACGTCTGCATGGCAAGTTGATAGTAGTCATTGATTTGCTCTGGTGTTGCATCATTCAGCAAATGAGCAAACTCTACTGCACCAAAGTCTTGTAGCACCAAAAAACCTTTTTCTAAATTTTGTGCGATGAGCGTCGGCACATTGATTGCAGGCGACATGAGTTTGGCAACATTGATGAACTGCCGCATGGCATCTTGCTCATCAGCAGAATCCATGACGATATGACGCGTATCTCCTGATCCGTCAGCCTCTAGCAGTTGAATGCGATGATAGCGGCGCGCACTCGCGTCACCCGGTAAACTGTCTAGATCAAAGGGCTTATCTACAAATACTTGCTGCAACCAATGCTCGAGTTGTTGTTGGCGATTGTCGTTATTGTTATCGGTCATGTCAGGCTCTATAGTGGTTTTATCAGTCATAATGGGCATCACAGGTTAAATATAAATCATAAATAATTAAAGTAGTGATAAGTCAGGCAAATACTTGCTAAAATGGTCATATCTTAAGCCGCAACAACTGCGTTAGTAGACATATCAAGATATCATTCAGTAATTTAACGATAAGCTGAAATTTTTAGCTCATTTAAAAGCAGCTTGGCTATATTATAAATTTTGGTAAATAGTGTAGCTGATTTGGTTTTTTTTGACTATGATTAGTCGTCATTATATGTAAAACAGCCAAATTCTTGAGATGACGCTATCGATGAGTGATTTTTTAGCCGTTCATTAACAACTTGGTCTTGTTGAATAATACGACTATGCAATTCAGTATCGCAATCCAATAGGCTCTGCAATCATAGGTGTGCCCTTGTTATATTCTCCGCTTTACCAAAGCATTCGTTTGATCTTATTTGGTGCCTTAGGCTTATCTAGCCTAACGGTTAATGCTGCCATCAACGATGCTGACACACAGACAACTGAGCCATCAAGTGCTGGTAGTACGAGCAGCTACCTTCCTGATACCAATAACAGTAATGTCACTCAAAGCAGTGATTACAACGATATCCGTTATAAAGACGCGCGCTCACAGCTCGATAATTCTCAAAGAGCGACTCCTGCCTCTGATTTTGATGACACCCGTTTCGCAAGCGATGCTAAGTTAGAAGACAGCGCCTCCGATGATGTTTTGAATATCACAGAGATTAATGAGTCTTCTGATACCGCCTCGACACAACCATCAAATATGCCAGATAGCGATCAGGTAAGCCGCGACACACGCGCTAATGCTATAGCTACACCTGAAAATACCGTAGCGGATAACCGCCAGCTAGATATCAATGATGAGAGCATTCAAGACAGTCTAGTGCGTTTGGCAGAATTCTATGAGCTTACACCAGAGACTCCTGTCTCAAATGACGTGGATAATATAGAAGATGCTGAGTCAGATAACATACAGAGTACTTTAGCGCCTACAGCGCAGACCATTACAAAAGTCGGTAAAAACTTACGATTATTGCCAAACGCTATAGATAGTGCACAACGCTGTGAAGGTCAATGGGTCTATCCAAAGAGCAACCCTAATTATCAGCGTGCTGTGAATGAAGCTGGCGGTGCAAATGGACAACCCGTACCTGATGTCGACAGTATTCCCAACAATCAAGCACCTTTATTCACAGAGTCAGACTACGGTTATTACAATAATATCAACTATGCTGAGCTATCAGGTAATGTGAAAGTCGATCAGGGCACCCAGCATATCGAAGCAGAGAAAGTTGTGATTGATCTAAGCAATGGCGTGGCTGCTGCACAAGGTAGAGTCATGTTTACCGATCAGGCGACAGGACAATCACTGCAACGTAGCAATGCACCGAGCAACGCTCAAGCCAGCTTTAATGAAAGAGCAAAAAAAGATGGTTTGATTGGGGTTGCAGACAGCTTAAATTATAATACTGAAACTGGACAATCAACAGCCAACGATGTGGCTTTTGCTAGTGTTGGGCTACAAGCACACGGCTACGCTAAACGCTTGAATAAGCCCAATGATAGTGAGTACGAGTTGGACGAGGTGATGTTTAGCACCTGTCCACCCACCAACCGTAAATGGCAACTTGATGCCAAAAGTATCGATTTGAATACTGATACAGGGCGCGGTGAAGCCTATAATACGACTTTTCGCATTGCTGACGTACCGGTCTTTTATCTGCCCTACTTTAACTTCCCAATAGACAGTCGTCGTAGCAGCGGATTTTTATTACCAAGTGCGAGCGTGAGTAGTAAGAGCGGTGTTGAGATTGATGTTCCTTATTACTTCAACCTAGCGCCCAACTACGATGCCACGCTCAATACGCATGTATATACTGATCGTAATCCTATGCTCTCAGGTGAGTTTCGTTATTTGACCGAAAACTATGGAGAAGGCATTTTTAACGGTTCATACTTGCCTAATGACAAAGAATATAATGACGAAGATCGTAAAAGCTTTTTTTATGATCATTATTGGTCATCGAAAAGTATTCCGCGATTAAGTGGTGATGCCAAATATAGCTATGTATCAGATGCAGACTATCTTGATGATTTTGATACCTTAGGTTTATCAGATAACACCATCAACCTACCAAGGCGTGCTCGAGTTAATTATTATAATGATTACGTCGATGGTGAGTTAAAAGTAGAAACCTTTCAAACGTTAGATGCGTTTACTGATAATGGTGAGGCTCTAGAGGATAAAGACAAACCCTATTCACGCCTACCACAACTAAAGCTCAACTATCGACTGCCGTGGGCGAAGAACTTTGACATCACTGGTGTACATGATTCTGCCTATTTTAAGAAGTCTATTGATGATGGCTCTGAGGATGAAAAGAGCGGCGCACGCATTTATAACAAAATAAGTGCCGTCTATCCGATGGAGAAGTCTTGGGGCTATATTAGACCGAAGCTAAGCCTACAGCACCTTTATACTTCCTATGATGAAGACAGCTTGGCAGACAATAACATCAGTGAAGAAGATGGTAGCCAATCCGTATTTGTGCCACAAGCCAGTATTGATGCAGGTCTGAATTTCTACCAAGCAGGCTCACCCTTTGGCGCTTTTGATGACACCATGGGTGGCTATCGTCTGCTTAGCCCGCGGGTGAAATACACGTATTCACCGTACAAAAACCAAAATGATATTCCTAACTTTAATACTCGTATTGCGTCTATTAACTATGAGCAGCTATTTTCAGACAGTTGGTTTTTAGGCCATGACCGCTTGCAGGATCTGCACTCTATTACGCCTGGTGTCAATTATCGTTACATCGATGCAACGGGTGTGACACGTTTTGATGGTAGCATTGCAGAACAGTTCTATATAGATGATGGTCGTGTCACGCTTGATGATGAACAACGAGTTTTCAACTCTTCTTCCTCAGGCATGGTATGGGATACCAGCACCCAACCTTACAATAATTTTTGGGTTGATGTGAGTGGTGCGCTGACTAACGACTATGATTTGAGCTATATCACGACTGAGCTACGTTATCAGCCATCAGACAATAGCTTGTTCAATGTGGGCTATGTCAAGCGTCAGCGTGATGAAAATACGGATCAGTTGCCATTGTCCGCATTTACCGCCTCTGCTGTTTTCCCTATCAACAATAGCTGGCGGATATTGGCTCAAGGTCAATATGACTATAATAGTAATAAGATGCTCGACTCACTTATCGGCGTTGATTATGAAGATTGCTGCTTTGGTTTTGCAGTTTATGGTCGTCGTTACTATAATGACTTAAACGTCAAAGATGAACCAACACAAGCGGTTATGGCAGAGATACGGTTGAATGGGCTTGGTAGTGGCAGTAGCCGCTTAACACGATTGCTCTCTGATAAGATATTAGGCTTTGAACCTGTCCAAACTGCATGGAAAGACTAACGAGATTTTTTGAAGTAAAATATTATTTATATAAAAATGTATAAAGCACTATCTACAATCCAATTATGGACAACACTGTCGGGTATTTAATGATTAAAAGTATTGGATCGTGTTGACCAACTACCATCCGATGCGATGACATTGATGAGGAGCATCATGAGATTTTTTTCTTTACGTCAAACCAGCCGCGCTGTACTACTGTCTATAGGGGTCAGCCTTACGCTCACTTTGAGCGCTCAAGCAGCCACGGTGGCACCTGCAGTAGCACAAACGTCGAATCCGGCTGGACAAAATACCGTCGATCGTTTGACACCTGCCAATAGTACTGATGGCATCGTGGCTTTGGTCAATGAAAACGCTATCTTGAAGAGCGAATTGGTTGATGCCATTACACAAACCCAAGCCCGTGCACAAGCGGCAGGCGAGCCAATTGCAAACTCAGCACAACTACAGTCTGAGGTACTAAACGCGCTTATCTTGCGTGAATTGCAACTATCAATGGTAAAACGTGTCGGCCTATCTCCTGATGAGACCGAGATCAATCAACGCCTTGCTCAAATTGCTCAATCTCAAGGGCTTAATAGCATCTCAGCATTACAGCAACGCTTAGATGCCGCGCGTCTTGGTAGTTATGCCGCATTACGTGCTCAACTGATCGAAGATGCTGCTATTCAAGAGCTGCAGCAGCGTCAAATCAGTCGCCGAGTACGCATTAGCGAGCAAGATATTGATGCATTTTTGGCGTCGCCTGAAGCAAAACGTTTGAACCAAAGTGAATACCAAACTGTGCATGTACGCGTTCCTTATATAGATGACTACAGCCGTCTGTCAGCAGCTCAACGTGAGGAAGCGCTAAAAGTTGCACAGGATTTGCGTACTCGTTTACTTGAACCAAATGTCAATGTCTCTGAAGCTGTTGCTGCAAGCCAAGGTAGCTATCCTATCCCTATTCAAGGTGGCGATATGGGCTTTCACAAAGCGGCCTCCCTGCCGACAGAGCTATCAAGCAAAATTACCAATCTCGATATTGGTGCAGTTAGTGAGCCGTTACTAACGCCTGAAGGTATCGATATCGTTAAGCTGGCTGATAAAAAAGCCAGTGATACCATGCTGATTCCGCAGTGGCACACTCGTCATATCTTAGTAAAAGTCGATGAGTTACAGACAGATGCACTGGCTGAACAGAAAATTAATGATTTGTATGAGCAACTGCGTAATGGCGCTGATTTTGCTGCCTTAGCATCAACCTATTCAGACGATCCAGGATCGGCTGGACGCGGTGGTGATCTTGATTGGGTCAGTGAAGAAGATATGGTGGCTCCATTTGAAGCCACAATGAAAAACACAGCCGTTGGTGACTACTCTGCTCCATTCAAAACTCAATTCGGCTGGCATATTTTAAAGGTTGACGGTAAGCGTCAGCAGGATGTGAGCGAGCAATATCGTCGCAATATGGCACGCCAAGCTTTGTATCAACGCCTAGCGCCTCAAGCACAAGAAGACTGGTTGCAAGAATTGCGTGCAGGTGCTTACATCCAAGTACTCGGTTAAAGACTTACGTTCAACTGCTTGGTCATAAGTTAATACACTGAACGCTAATAATACTAATTAGCTTGCACAGAAAAAGGGTATATGCCAATGCATATACCCTTTTTTTATTTAGAAATTAACTGCCAGTTAATTAGAATAATGGATAGCAAACCGCCTAAGTACAATTAACTTAACAGACGGTTAAACCAATCTATTTAGCTGTTTATAGCAAGAATATTACAAATCGATAGAGGATGCACAAAGAAAAGCCCCGAACCTAGGGCGATTGGTTCGGGGCTTCAGTGCTTCATGTTATTGTTATTATCTCTCTTCCATGTTGACTCATCCTAAGTCATAAACAGTAACGTATAAGACAGCGGGCTGACCTGTTCTTTTATTGATACCGTCTCAACACTGCATCCTTGCGTATCCTTGTGTTGATGAATGTATTATAGGACAATCAATTTGGTACGAATAGAAGCTAAAGACCTTATTTGACGTAAGCATATGCTTACGTTATAAGAGTAAACTTTAACCTATACGTCGCACTTCTTATCAACTAAAACTGCCTTGCGCTTGTTTGCGTTCATCTGACATTTTCTTGCCTTCTTTTTTACCTTCTTCAATCTTGCTATCTGCTTCTGCTACATCTTCTGCTTCTGCAGTAGGAGCGTTACCTTCTTGCTTACTCGTTTCTTCTGGCTCATATTGTAAAGTCGTCATGACAGGAAAATGATCAGATCCTATAGACGGCATACGTTTGATATCAACTACTGTAAAGCAAGCACTATGGAAAATGTGATCCAATGCCCAACGCAGAAACGGATATTTGACATGAAAGGTGTTGATAAAGTGTCGACCAATACGAGGATCTAGCAGCCCAGAAATACGCTGAAAGCGGCGCGTGGTTTTTGACCATGCCACATCGTTGAGATCACCAGCCAATATCGCGGTTTGCTTATTTTTTTTGATGTGTTTGCCAACCATCAACAGCTCAGCATCACGCGTGGTAGATTTATCAGCCTCAGTTGGACTTGGAGGCATAGGATGCAAGCAGTATAGCCAAATCACTCGACCACCTTGCAAGCGTAACTGCGTATGAATAGAAGGTATGTCATCAATCATTAGGTACTTCACTTCAGGATCTATGAGCTCAAGCTTAGAGTACAGGTGCATACCGTATAGATTATCCAGCGGAACCTTCACTGTATATGGATAATCAGACTCAATTTGCTGTAAGGCTTTCTCCCATTTTTTATCAGTTTCAAGCGTAATTAAAATGTCGGGCTGTCTATGCTTGACCAAATCAACCAATTTTTGTGTTTCATTATTGGGTGTTAATACATTTGACACCATGATTTTTAATTGATGTGCTTCCCCTTCTGGCTTATTTTTCGCTTTTTGAACTTCTTTTTTCCATAGCTTAGTATACGGCAATACCATTCTTAACTGGAACGCTAACGTGATGCTAAGCACTATAAATAACAACCATTGTCCCAGTTGCCACTCTGAGAAAAACATGATCATGCCAATCCAAGCAATAATGCCCAGTACCATTATCTGAATGCGTGGGAATTCGACGCCACGTACCCACCAATTATCCAGTGGCACCCAACCCCAGATCGTTACAAACGCGATGAATCCTGCTAGCCATTGTAAGCTGTAATATAATAGTGAGAGATCCATAGTATGTGATAACCGTTTATTGAGATGATAATGGGGCCAATAATGACATGTGCTGTGCCATTCATTCCATGACAACGCACATCATTATCTTAACTGAACTGAGTTTTAAATGAACTGAGTTCTAACTGAACTGACGTCAAGTATGAATGCTAGAAGCTTACTTTAGCATTTCATAAGATTTTCGCCTATATATGAGTCGTGATTCTGCAACAACTGCCATAAAAATTTACAATACCTACCCAATCAAAATAATAACTATTTTATCGAGAGCCTTATTCTTTATAGGCAACCAAATACATTTTGCCAATACCTAAGCGCGACTCTAATAATAACGTAAAGTTATAGTACACATAGTTAATAGTGTATGGAAAACGAGTAAATAATAGCCAAAACGCCTTGCTTTTTTGTACCATTCACGGCATTGTTATCGGTTGGTGATGCAACAAATAATTGTAAATAGGACTGAATTTCATGAGTAATTTAACAGTAGGCTTGGTAGGCTGGCGCGGCATGGTAGGATCAGTATTGATTCAACGTATGCAAGAAGAAAATGACTTTAACGGTATTACGCCTGTCTTCTTTTCAACCAGTAATGCTGGTGGTGATGCGCCAAAATTCGACAGTATTAAAACTGGCCAACTAAAAGACGCTCATGATATTGAAGCACTCGCTGCCTGTGATGTGATTATTACTTGCCAAGGTGGTGATTATACGTCAAAAGTTCACCAACCACTACGTGATAGCGGCTGGTCTGGCTATTGGGTTGATGCGGCAAGTACGCTGCGAATGAAAGACGATAGCATCATTATTCTTGATCCAGTCAATCGCAGCGTCATTGATGACGCCCTAGCGAGTGGCAAAAAAGACTTTATCGGTGGCAACTGTACCGTATCTTTGATGCTGATGGCTATTGGTGAGCTGTTCAATAAGGGCTGGGTCGAATGGGTCAGCGCGATGACATATCAGGCGGCTAGTGGCTCTGGTGCCAATAACATGCGTGAGCTTATCTCAGGTATGGGTGTTTTGCATGACGCTGTACAAGATGAGCTGGCTAACCCTGCTAGCGCCATTCTTGATATTGATAAGAAAATCGCCCAAACTCAGCGCTCAGCAGACTTCCCTACACAGTACTTTGGTGTGCCGCTTGCCGGTAGCTTGATTCCTTATATCGATGTACAGTTAGAAAATAAGCAGTCAAAAGAGGAATGGAAAGGCGGTGTTGAGACTAATAAGATTCTTGGTAATGACGAAGCTAGCACGATTCCTATCGATGGTATGTGTGTACGTGTCGGGGCAATGCGTTGCCATGCGCAAGGTCTAACCATCAAGCTCAAAAAAGATATCCCTCTAGAAGAGATTGAAGCCGCCCTAAAAAATAGCGGCAACGAGTGGTTAGACTTGGTCGAAGACGACAAAGAAGCCACTATGAATCGCTTAACGCCAGTCGCAGTGACTGGTACATTAACAGTTGCATTAGGCCGCTTACGTAAGCTTAAAATGGGCCCTGAATATCTAGGTGCCTTTACCGTTGGTGATCAGCTACTGTGGGGCGCAGCAGAACCATTGCGCCGTATGCTGAATATCATTCGTGAGCAAAATAACTAAATGGAATAACCAAAATATCAGATAAAAAAGACAGCAAGTGCTGTCTTTTTTGTGCGGTCAAGAACCTAAATGGCTAAGAACAATGACTATATGCCCTAGTATCCTTGTATTACTTTTGCTCATACGCAATCATTACCTCGTTACGACGTAAAAATGGCAATGCCCATGGCTCATCGTAACGTGCCAATTCTGGCTCACCTGTAGGCGTTAAATGTTTGCTTTGCATCCAATTTCGCAGTTCTTATGTCCTTTTATCTACTTTATCACTTCCAGTAAATCCTGAGAATTTGATAATGTCATCATTTTGAGCTCGTACTTCGACGATTTCGACTTCTGGGTTATTTGGTTTTGGTGACGTCTCCATCGTATATTTGCTGGGCATCGCGAATTGTACGCGCCACTTTCCGTCATCTTGCTGCATACTGACTGACTATATTGACAGAATGAATATCAATATCCAAAAAATCCCTAACAATGCTATAATTAGCGCCATTTTCATAGCTCATATATCGGTTAACATATGCAATTTGTCTTACATAAAACAGCCAGCGGTGCAACGCGTGCACGCCGCGGCACCGTTCATCTCAATCATGGCGACGTGCAGACGCCTGCCTTTATGCCAGTTGGCACTTATGGTACCGTCAAAGGTATGCTGCCACGTGATATCGAAGCCATCGGTGCAGATATTATCCTTGGCAACACCTTCCATCTATGGCTGCGTCCAGGCACGGAAGTGATTGATAAATTTGGCGGCTTGCATAAGTTCATGCATTGGGACAAGCCTATTTTGACGGATTCAGGCGGCTTCCAAGTATTCAGTCTGGGGGCCATGCGTAAAATTACCGAAGAAGGTGTTAACTTCAAATCGCCTATCGATGGCGCCAAAGTATTTCTTTCTCCTGAAAAATCCATGCAAATCCAGTACAGCTTGAACTCAGACATTGTCATGCAGTTCGATGAATGCACCCCTTATCCAGCGACTCATGATAAAGCAAAGAAATCTCTAGAGCTATCACTACGCTGGGGACAACGCTGCGTTGATGAGCACAATAGACTGGGTAGCACCAACGCATTATTCGGTATCGTACAAGGCAGTATGTATCCCGATTTGCGCCAGCAATCACTCGAAGGTTTGCTAGATATCGGCTTTGATGGTTATGCTATCGGCGGTCTTTCGGTTGGTGAGCCAAAAGAAGAGATGATGGACGTCCTAGACTACCTGCCTGATGATATGCCAGCAGATAAGCCGCGCTATCTAATGGGCGTTGGTAAGCCTGAGGATTTAGTTGAAGGCGTACGCCGCGGCGTCGATATGTTTGACTGTGTGATGCCAACTCGTAACGCGCGTAATGGCCATTACTTTGTGACGGGCGATGCAGACAATGCTGGTGTGGTACGTATCCGCAATAGCCAATACCGCAATGATGAAGGCCCATTAGATCCTGAATGTGACTGCTACACTTGCCAAAACTTTAGCCGTGCTTATTTGTATCATCTTAATAAATGTAAAGAGATGCTGGGTGCTCAGCTAGCCACCATTCACAACTTACGCTATTACCAGCGTTTGATGCAAGGTATCAGAGATGCCATCGAGCAAGACCAGTTTGATGAATTCGTTAGCGAATTTTATAATAAGCGTGGACAAACCATTCCTGAGTTAAACTTGCGTTAATCCATTTTAGTATTTATTGATATTATTAGACATAAAAAGGGCTTAAGATAATTCTTAAGCCCTTTTTATGTGTGCTGCTTTTATCACTCAATGATTTACATGTCTAAATCATTGTAAATAACTATTAGCCCATCAGTGAGGTAACAAATACCACGATCACAGCGATTGGCGCGATGAATTTTGCAACAATTTGCCAAAGCTGCCATGTCGCATTAGATAAACCAAGCTCTTGCTGAATACTACGCTGATCCATTTTCCAACCAACAAATACGATAGCCGCAAGACCTGTTAGAGGTAACAGGAACTTACTGGTAATCTTGTCTAGGGCATCAAAGATACCGTTACCCATAATAGTAAATTCAGACCATAGGTTAAACGATAGCAATGCGGCAATGCCTAATAGCCAAATCACAGTACTGGCAACGATAGTCGATACGGTACGGCTCATCGACGTACGCTCTTCTAGTAGCTCAACCGTTGGCTCTAGTAATGAGATAGATGAGGTGACAGCTGCAAAGGTAATAAGCAAAAAGAACAATGCACCAATGATAATACCCGCACTCATGCTACCAAAAGCAATCGGTAAGCTGACGAAGATCAGACCAGGACCCGACGCAGGATCTAGACCGTTACTAAAGATAATTGGGAAAATGGCTAAACCAGCCGCCAAAGCGATAACCGTATCCAAAATAACAACGGTACGTGCAGTTTTTAGCAAGTTCACTTCACGGCCCAAATACGAACCATAAGCAACCATGATGCCCATACCAATCGATAGCGTGAAGAAGGCATGACCTAATGCTGCAAGCATAACGTCAGCCGTCAGCTTGCTCATGTCTGGCGTGAACAAATAAGCAACTGCCTCACCAAAACCCCCATTCATTATGTTATAACCAACGATAACGAAAAGGATCACACCCAACAGTGGCATCAAAATCTTGGCTGCTTTTTCGATACCACTCGTTACACCAATACCAACGATAACGGCCGTTAAAATCATGAATACAGTGTGCCAAATCGTCAATGTACCGGCTGATGCTAGCATCGCATCAAAGGTCGCAGCCACAGAATCACTATCTTGACCTGTAAAGCTGCCTGACGCCACTTTGGTGATATAGTTAAGTGCCCAACCACCGATCACACTATAGAAGGATAGAATTAAAAAGCCACCCAAAATACCAGTAGCACCAACGATGGTCCAGCTACGAGATTTACCTTCGCTAGCAGCCACATCCGCAAACGTGTTGACTGGGTTTTTTTGTCCACGGCGACCAATGAGCCATTCAGCAACTAATATTGGAAAACCGACTAGCGCGATACAGAATAAATAAGCGATAACGAAAGCTGAACCACCGCTCTCACCCACCATATATGGAAACTTCCATATATTTCCCAAACCTACTGCTGAACCTACTGCCGCTAACACGAAGCCAAAACTTGAGCTCCATTGCGCATGTTCTTGTTTATTGATAGCCATTTTTTGCGTCCTCGTACTTCAAATAACGCTACTGACAATCCTCCTTGATCATCATAAATAGTCACTACTACTATCAAACTATTTAGTAAACACTTCAATATGGAGTGCCCCGTAACATTAAGAAAGAATTGTTTACAATATCATAAACGCTCAGTTTCTGCTAAGCGACCAAAAAAGTCAAGCACTCATAAATATAAAAAGCCATAACAATTGGTTATGGCTTTTAGCAATATTATCTTTTATTAATAAAATTTAGGCAGATTAAAACTGTAAAAAACGACTATCTAGCCTAGCTTCTA
Organism: Psychrobacter pacificensis; assembly: GCF_018336615.1. Classification (NCBI taxonomy): domain Bacteria; kingdom Pseudomonadati; phylum Pseudomonadota; class Gammaproteobacteria; order Moraxellales; family Moraxellaceae; genus Psychrobacter; species Psychrobacter pacificensis. The sequence goes on from NZ_CP048752.1 coordinate 2,138,443, forward strand.
TCGTAGCTCAATATGCGTTTAACGCACCACCCCGCGACGACTTTTTTGTAGTGAATCAATCAACAATTGAACTTTTGGCTCTTGAGATAGTAGCTCACCTTGCAGAACCTCTAAAGCTTGCGCTGTCGTCAGACCCGATCTAAAAATAGTACGATACGCTTGGCGTAGGACATCAATGGTTTCTTTCGACCAATCTTTTCGGCGCATGCCTTCGATATTTAGACCATGAGCTTTTGCTGGATTACCAGACACCATCGTAAACGCTGCGACGTCTTTTAAAATCAAACTAGCACCGCCGATTAAGCTGTAATCATCTATTGTACAAAACTGATGAATACCTGAATTGCCACCGATGATTGTATGGCTGCCGATAGTCACGTGACCTGCAACACCAACATTATTTGCCAGCACATTATGATCGCCAATCACACAATCATGCGCCACATGAGTATTGACCATCAACAAGTTATGACTACCTATCTTGGTTAGCTCACTATCTTGTGCAGTACCGCGATGTAGGCTACAAGCTTCGCGAATCGTATTGTGATCGCCAATCTCAAGCCAAGTACGCTCACCTGCATACTTTAGATCCTGAGGATCCTCTCCAACACTCGCAAACTGATAGAATTGATTGTGTGCACCGATACGCGTCAACTTTGTGACAACGACATGCCTATGCAACACAGTATGTGGTCCAATTGACACTTCATCACCAATGATACAGTAGGGACCAATGATGGCAGTCTCATCAATCTGTGCAGATGGTGAGATGAGTGCTGTAGGGTGAATCTGACTCATGATGTGGGCCCTTGTATCATTTAATGCAAATAAATAGTCAGCCAAATACAGCCAGTTTGGCTTCATGAATGAGGCCAATATCCGCTGCTTTGTTAAATATCAATATAATAGCTCATTATAATTGTGAAGATCGATTCGATATAGCGCTTTATGAATGCTAACTTATTACAAACTTAGGCACTTTTACTGTCTTTGATTTTTTGCTGCTCTTGACGCGCAATCATGATTTGAGCACTCGCAGCAAGTTCGTCTTCGACATGCACCGTACAATCAAACTTATAAATACCATGGCGCTGCATCACTGTCTTGGCACGAATGGTGAGTTGATCACCAGGAATGACTCGGCGCTTAAAACGCACTTTATCCACACCAGCAAACAAATACAGATAGCCATCTTCTGAAGTCAGACCTGCGGTAATGAACCCAAGTATGCCTGAAACCTGTGCCATTGCCTCTACCATCAATACCCCTGGCATGATTGGCTCGTCAGGAAAATGCCCATTAAAAAACTCTTCATTAATGGTCACATTTTTGATACCCGTAATGCACTCTCCTGGTGTACAAGCGACCACTCTATCGACCAACATAAAAGGATAACGATGTGGTAAATAATGCTTAATCGTATGATACGTTAGTGGCAGGGTAAGACCTTGCTCAGCCAAGCTTTTGATGTCTTCATCAGTTGGGATATCTATATGGTCATTGCTCATAATGAGGCTTCCTTGCTATGTTTTGGATGTTTATTGTTTGTATGTGTTCGCATTAATCACGACCAAGCTGACGAAAGCGTACCGCTGCACGGCGCCAATTAGCAGTTGGCATAGCAGCAGTTCCAGAAGAGTAAGAACCAGCAGTTTTTATAGATTTGGTAACCATGGTCATACCTGATAAAACCACATCATCTGTAATTTCGATATGCCCTGTGATACCAACAGCACCGCCAATAATGCAGCGTTTACCTATCGTCGTACTACCGGCAATACCCGTTTGGGAGGCAATGGCAGTACCGTCACCAATACGTACGTTATGAGCAACTTGAACCAAATTATCAATGATAACATGATTGCCAATAACCGTATCATCAATGGCGCCGCGATCGACACAGGTGTGACTACCAATGCGTACATGATCACCAATAATCACACGGCCTAGCTGAGCGATCCGCTCCCAGCCTGAAACACTAGGGTTGTTGGTAGGAGCAAAGCCAAACCCTTCGGCACCAATGCTCGCACCCATATGCAATCTTGCATAATTGCCAATGACACAATCATGGCCAATAACCACTTGCGACTTGATAACACTGTCAGTACCGATCTCAGAATGCGCCTCAATCACTACATGGGCATCAAGTGAGCTACGCGCTCCTATCTGCACATAGTCGCCAATGACACAAAAAGGACCAATATTAACCTCATCACCAATCACAGCGCTATCAGAGATCACAGCACTAGGATGGATTCCAGCAGATAGTGACTGACGGGCAAATAGTTGGCTGGCGCTGGCATAAGCTAGGTATGGGTCAGAGACAACCAACGCTAAGGCCGACTCAGGTACTTGGTCACGATACGCTTGGGTGACCAATACTGCACCTGCTTGGCTACCGGACAAACTAGAGATATAGTGAGGGTCTGCCAAAAAGCTTAGCTGCTTTTGGTCAGCAGTAGTTAAACTTCCAACACTGTTGAATGGGTGACGTAACTGCTCAGCACTAATATCAGCCTTATTGATAATGGGCTGACGCTGCTCAATCCGAGTGATAAGTTGCTCAATCGTTATCATAATGACTATTAATAGACTATTGTTATATATAAAACGGTCGTCAAAATAACAATGTGTTTTGACGACCTACTGGAAACTAATGACATTCTAACTTACTTAGACAAATATTTGAGAACGATTAGATATATTTAGATAATATTAGCGATCTAGAATGTATTACCAATCTGGAACTGGACCTTTTCAGTTTCGTCGCCTTCTTTATCACCAAAAGGTACGGCATAACTGAGTGAAATTGGACCAATTGGTGTATACCATGTCACACCTGCACCTGCACTAAAGCGGAATTCGTTGTCTTGGGTCAATAGTGGTACACCTGTATCCTCACCAGTGCCAGGATTAACGAAGGTACGGTCTTCTTTGTCACTTGTATCGAATACCTGACCACCTTCAGCAAATAGTACTGGACGTACTTGGTCTGCCCAATCGCCTTTAAACGGCATCGGTAAAATCAATTCGGTACCAAAAGTAACTAACGCATTACCACCTACTTTTTCGTCCTTATAACGAACACTATCATTGATGGCATCATTATAGCTTTGCGACTTAGGACCCAATCTTGATGATTTATAACCACGAACCGAACCATAACCACCAGCATAGAAGTTTTCATAGAATGGCAAATCATTACCATAGCCAAGCTTGGTATAACCACGCGCCACCCAATCTTTATAAATCGGATAGTAGATATTGCCGCGATAAACCAGTTTCTGATAACTGGCATCACCAAGACCAATGGTCGCATCGACCGTATGGCTCATGCCTTTATTTGGAAATACAGGGCGATCTAAGGTGCTATAATCCCAGCCCAGTAATAAGTTGTAGGTCTGATAATCATTTTTAAAGCCAGTACGACCTTCGAAATCTCCAGTGAAGTCTTCAACAGTACCGCCATCATCGATGATTTCTTGTGCGTTTGATATGCCGAGGAAACGACCACCACGTACTGTCGTGTTGTCGACATTTAGACCAGCACTGACACGCTTGGTTTCATCAACAGGATAGCTGTAGTTCAGCGTGGCACCATAAGCGTCGGTGACATATTTACTAACGTTTCTGTCGTCGTATTTGGTTTCGCGATAATAAGCACTCACCCCTTGTGAGACGCCATTTTCTGTAAAGTATGGATCGGTATATCCTAAGCTATACGAATCACGTGTCTCTGAACGTGATAGTGCGGCTTTAACGCGGTTACCAGTGCCCATAAAGTTATTTTGGGTCAAATCCAACTGAAAAGTAACACCGCCGCTCTGCGAGTAACCTGCTGCAATCGTTGAACTACCAGAAGGTTGCTCTTCTACTGTATAGTTGACATCTACTTGATCTGGCTGATTGGGTACTGGTTTTACATCAACGTTAACAGCTTTAAAGAAACCGGTACGCATAAGACGTGTACGTGAAAGCTGGATTTTTTCGCTAGAGGCAAGAGAGCCTTCTAACTGACGCATCTCACGGCGCAATACTTCATCTTGAGTTTTGAGATTGCCTGTGAAGTTGATACGGCGAACATAAATAGGACGTGCAGGATCGATATAATAATCCACGTCAACCATTTTGGTGTCGTCATTAATGCGTGGTACGGGTCTAACTTGAGCTAGATAATACCCTTCGTTACCATAGCGTCTTTTGAGCGCAGCTGTGGTGTCATCCAGTTTGGCCTGTGAATATTTTTCATTAGGCGCAAAAGTCACCAACTCTTTTAGTTCGTCGTTATCAAAAGTAGGCTTACCTAAGAAATTGACGTCACCAAACTGATACTGCTCACCTTCACTCAAACTGACTTCGATGAACACACTACGTTTATCTTCACTAATATTGAGTACCGCGTTATCTACTGCGAAACGCACATAACCATCGTTTTGATACAATGCTTTTAAATTATCTAAACTGGCGGCCAGTTTTTCTTGTGCATATCGATCAGATTTTGATAGCAAGCGTGTCCATGAAGACTCTTTTACCGCAAAGACATCTTTGATCTCTTCATCGCTAAAGTGCTTATTACCAATGACATTAATATCAACAACTTTGGCAGGCTTACCTTCGATGAAGCGCACATCAAGTTTGACGCGGTTACCATCAAGTACCGTCTGATCTACTTCAATATTACTGTTGTAGTAACCTTGGCTGATATACTGCTGTTGCAGCTCATTAGCAACGCCTTGCAGGGTCGATTGCTTCAGTACATTACCGACAGACAGTCCAGCATTCCCAAGTCCTTGCTCAAGCCCTTCTTTGGGAATGAGCTTATTACCTTCAAAATTCACTTCGGCAATAGTCGGACGTTCAATAACATCAAACCTTAGATTGCCACCTTCGACACGGCTTTGAATATCAGCAAAGTTTTCAGTGGCATACAGTGCCTTGATACTGGCCGCTAAGCTACTGTCATTGACCGTATCTCCTACCGTAATAGGTAGAACCGGATAGAGGCTATCAGGGGTTAGGCGTTGTAAGCCATTGAAACCGATGTCAGTCACTACAAATTCTGCAGCCTGTACCGGCATACTCATCATCGCTACAACTAACGGCAACCCAGCCGCGCTCATAAATAAAGGCGTACGCATAAACACTATCCGTCAATAAAAAACTTGCTAAAGTTAAGTTAAAAAGCATATGTTGTCCAGCCCATTTGCACAAAGTCGCAACTCCATGCATGGCTGACTCAGAACACTTTATATAAAAAGAATCACAAAATAAACTAAAAATTACGATTAGTACAGAGGCTATGACACAAAGTATCTTGCGTATAATAGCAACAATCAAAGCGTAAGAGCTATTAAACCATTAGTATATTGTGCTTTATTGATTATATTACTCATTAACCGATCAAAACAGCCTACTGATGTCATTACCAATTGCTAACACCATGAAACCTGCCAGTAAGAGTAAACCGATATTTAACCCCACCATTTGCACCCCTTCAGAGAGCGGTTTACCGCGAATCAGTTCGATAAAATGATAAACGATATGACCACCATCCAATACTGGAATCGGTAACAGGTTCAATACAGCAAGACTCAGGCTAATCAATGCAGCCGTCGATAATACCATCTGCCAACTGATATCAAAGCTTTGCTTGGCGACTTTGGCAATGGTAATCGGACCTGACAAGTTATCCAGACCAATCATACCTGAGAGCATTTTTCCCATCGAGCTTACCGTCATCACGGCTAGCTGCTCAGTCTTCTCGAACGACTTGACCAATGACTCGCCAGGGCCATAAACCACGGTGGTTTTGTAGGCATCAGGAATAACAATCTCAGTCTGATCAACCATGGCGCCAATTTGACCGTAATTATTACCCAAATTGTCTTTTTTACCTTGCGGCATAATTTGCAATTGCACCGTTTTGTCATCACGCAATACGGTAAAATCAAGTAACACCTCGGGATTATCACGAATAATACGCGTGGCGCTAATCCAATCGTCAATGTTTTGATTATTGATGGCGGTAATACGATCGCCCACCTGTAGACCTTGACGGCTAGCTGCACCATCAGGCGCCAATTCACCGACAATCGGGGCAATCTGTGGCTGCCACGGTAACATACCAAAGCTGGTCAATGCATCTTTACCTTGTGCATCACCCTGCATAAATTGTGTGACTGGTGCTTGATAGGTTTTGATCGACTGATTGGTTTGAGCATCTGACTGTAGTGTAATACTCACATTGTCTGTCTCACCCATCCGTCCTGCAAGGCGATAATTGATACCTTCCCACGTCTGTACATCGTGCCCATCAATCGCAACAATCTTATCACCGACAGGTAACTGCGCCATCGCAGCTGGGGTATCTGGCAGTACTTGCCCAATTTTGGTAGCCAATTGCTCAGACGGCGTCATAAACAACACCCAAAAGAGCGCAATAGCAATGATGAAATTCATGATAGGCCCAGCGGCGACAATCGCAATCTTCTTGAGCGGATGCTGATAATTAAACGCAAGATGCTGTTCATCTTTTGCGACATTGCCTTCACGCTCATCAAGCATTTTGACATAGCCGCCGAGTGGCAATGCTGAGATACGATAATCGATGCCACTTTTTTTGCTGGTCCAACCAAATAGTTTAGGGCCAAAACCGATAGAGTATGTTAATACTTTGACGCCGCACATCCGTGCCACAATATAGTGCCCCCACTCATGTAAGGCAATGAGTGGACCTAAGACAAATATTGCCGCAAGAAGCGTTAATAAAAACGTCATGATCTTTTCTCAGTATTGTTGCTTAGTATCTTTTATCAACATCAACATCTTCACTGATATCGTTTATTAGTACCATTTTTTAACCAAGAGGCTATTCATGGCTAATGATTGCTACGATTATGCCAATTTTGCCACAAGCTTATCAGTAAGGTGACGCGCTATCTTGTCAATGGCCAATATATCTTCTATGTCAGCCGTTTCGTTTAATGGTGGCAGCTGTATATCGTTTAAGGCACGCTCATTGATATCAGCAATGTCAGTTAAACGAATTTGTCCATCCAAAAAAGCCGCCACTGCAATTTCATTGGCTGCATTTAGTACAATAGTCGCCTGCGTACCTGCTTGCATTGCTTGACGAGCAAGGCGTAGACAGGCAAATTTTTGCAGATCAGGCTCAATGAGCTCCAAACCACTAAGTGCATATAAATCTAATGGCTGTGAGCCACTATCAATACGGCTCGGGTAACTGAGCGCATGGGCAATTGGGGTTTTCATATCTGGACTGCCAAGCTGTGCCAAAAAGCTACCATCGCTATATTCTACCATTGAGTGAATGATACTTTGTGGATGAATGACCACATTTATCTTATTTTCAGGCAGATCAAACAAATGACAAGCCTCGATCAACTCAAGCCCTTTATTCATCATTGTGGCTGAGTCGACAGATATCTTCTGGCCCATTGACCAGTTAGGGTGCTTGACTGCCTCTGCGACAGTTGCTTGCTGCATCTGCTCAAAAGACTGCTGCAAAAATGGGCCACCTGAAGCCGTCAACCACAGTTTGCGTACACCATGATTTGGCTGATGAATTTGGGTGTTGTCTTGCTGAATAGCGAGTGGTAAGCACTGAAAAATAGCATTGTGCTCAGAGTCGAGGGGTAACAACGTAGCATTATGTGTTTTGACCGCATTGATCATGACCTGCCCTGCCATCACCAGCGCTTCTTTATTGGCGAGCAAAATACGCTTACCTGCGCGTGCTGCGGCTAAGGTAGAAGGCAGTCCTGCTGCGCCTACGATGGCAGCAACGACCGTATCAGTTTGTGAATCAGTGGCTATATCTACTAGACCTTCCTCGCCCCCTACTACATCACTATCAACCCCTGCTGCTTTAAGCTTTTTGGCAAAATCATCCACAGCGGCTGTTGGCACGCTGACACGCTTAGGCAAAAACTGCTGACAAAGCGCAAACAGCTTATCTAAACGGTGGTAGCCTGACAATGCGTAAACTTCATAATGTTGCGGTTGCGCCGCTAATATTGCTAACGTGCTATCGCCAATCGAGCCTGTCGCGCCTAGTACGGCGATGCGTTGCGTCATAACCATTAATGCCTATGATATTTAATATTTAGAGAAGGAGAAAAGAATAAATGAGGTTTAAAAAATATAAAGGATAATAAGACTATGTAGTAACAAATAAGACCGTTGTAAAAGACTAATCAAAACGGTCACTTCGCTTACTTATCACATCATAAAATCAGCTAAGTGACTTTGTTTTATACCACAATCAAAGTCTTATACCACAATCAAACCTAGCTGCTGTATCGCCCAAAAGCCAAGTGCAAATATCGGAGTTGCAGATAGCAATGAATCAATACGATCAAGTACACCACCATGTCCTGGTAAGATGGTACCAGAGTCTTTGACATCAGCGCGGCGCTTGAGCATTGATTCAAAAAGATCACCAAGCACAGAAGCCAGAATCGTTAGCGCCGATAGTGCCACAAAGGCGACTAGCGATGCGCCCGTCAGTTGTAGCTTAAACACACTGATCGCAACGACTACCAGTAGACCTGTAATCAAACCACCGGCCAATCCTTCCATACTCTTATTGGGTGAGACATTGGGTGCCATTTTTCGACGGCCAAGCTTACGACCAACAAAATAAGCACCGCTATCAGCACACCAGACCAATAAAAACACATAAAGTAGCCACCATGCTGATAGCTGCCAGAGGTAAAAAATCGCAGTAATAGAGGCTGTCAAAATAACCACACCCAACAACGCTAGATGTTTTCCGTACCATTTTGTCTGTGTTGGGAATGCACGTACCCAAGACAATGCCATCAGCCATATGACAAGCGAGGCCGTCCACCAGAATAACCAAGTCACCTTCAACATAAGCGATACGACAGTTATCACTAAAACTAATAGCACAAAGACAATAGGTTGACGCCACTTCGGCATCAACTTCGCCCACTCATGAGCTGCGATAATGACGCCAACGGCTAAAAGCGGTGCGAATAAAATAGGGGTTTGGCTCGCAAACATTGCAATACCAACGATAATAACGAGAACTATTGCCGTTCTAATTCGTTGCCACATACTTATCGAGCCTTATAATAATGAAGAAGGTACAGTCAAAAAAAATGCATTATAACAGTTGATAGACCTGTGCCCATTAATAGCATTGACCCTCATTAAAACGGTTTATCATCTCGTAAGCAAGCGGTATTAGCGACCTAGAGAATACTGTCTGAATTTTTATGGCTACTATTGCATCAGCGACTATGCTGCTCTATCCCTACCTGCTCGCTGGTTTTACCAAAACGGCGTTGACGCTGTGCAAACTCAGCCATCATCGAAGCCAGCTCTTCTGGAACAAAATCTGGCCATAAAGTTGGCGTGAAAAACAACTCTGCATAGGCCGCTTGCCATAATAAAAAATTCGATATTCGATAATCACCACCGGTACGAACCAGCATGTCTACTGCTGGAGCGTCTGCCAGTTGTACTTGCTCACCGAGCATTTCTGCACTAATATCTTCAGCCCTCAACTCACCTGCCTGCACTTGTTGTGCCAGCTGTTTTGCTGCATGAGCAATATCCCATTGTCCACCGTAGCTAATCGCAATGACTAATGTCATGGCATCAAAGCTTGCAGTTTCTGCTTCGGCATCCGCCATTAACGCTTGTAATTCTTCACTAAGCTGACTGCGATCACCGATAAAACGTAAGCGAATACAGTATTTTTTCATACGCGGCATTTGCTCATCAATGGTCGATGCCAACAACTGCATTAATAGTGCAACTTCACTAGGTGGTCGCTGCCAATTTTCGCTAGAGAAAGCAAAAACAGTCAGTACTTCAATACCGGTCTCGACACAATATTCTACGATAGGGTCTAAAGCAGTTTTACCAGCTATGTGACCTTGACCTTTACCCAGGTTATTGGCTTTGCCATATCTGTTATTACCATCCATGATAATAGCGATATGACGAGGAAGAATGTTAGGAGCCGTAACGGCTGAAGTGGACATAGGCAAACTTGCTTATTGTTAAGGTAAAATAATAATAACGTGTGCAGTGACGATTAAAAGCGCCATGTAAATAATTCACAAATTTATCATAATTTAGCGATGAAAATTTTTATAGCTTACAATATATTTGAGAAATATCAGTAAACTGCACTCACATTAATAAATCATATTATCCATGTCATAATAAACAGCCAATAACTACAAGGTATTGGCTGCTAAATTACAGATAATCTACCGAATTGATTCTTGCTATAAATACCAAATGGATCAGTATTAAACTTCCATCAAATCGCTTTCTTTTTTGCTGAGGCGGCTATCGATAGTTTCAATGTACTTGTCAGTGATTTTTTGAATGTCATCGTTAGCACGGCGCTCATCATCTTCTGAGATTTCTTTCTCTTTTGCTAGATCTTTGATGTCATTCATCATATCACGGCGAATATTACGGATAGACACACGGCTGCTCTCTGCTTCTCCGCGAGCAAGTTTTTGCATATCGCGTCGGGTGTCTTCGGTCAACGCTGGCATGGGCACACGAATCACATCCGCTGTCATTGGGTTTAGGCCCAAATCTGCTTCGCGAATGGCTTTGTCTACTGCTTGTACCATCGTACGGTCAAACGGTTGAACCAATAACGTACGTGAGTCTTCAACGTTGACGCTGGCGACTTGGTTTAGGGGGGTTGGTGCACCGTAGTAGCTGACCATCACGCCTGACAACATACCTGGGTGTGCACGTCCAGTGCGAACTTTACTGAAAGTGCTCTCAAGCGCTTCCAACGTTTTTTGCATGCGTGCTTCGCCGTCTTGCTTAATCTCTTTAATCATTGTGTGTCCTTATTTATCGCTATCGACAAATTTTTTATTTGCTATTGGGATATTTGTTATTAGCTACTCTCTGAAGTGACCGATCAACGCTACATCAATTCAGGGAATTAATTAATGAAAAACGCGTGTGCCTTCGTTTTCACCCATGATGACATTTAGCAATGCATTAGGTTTGGTCATATCAAACACTTGTAGCGGTACGTTATGCTCGCGGCATAGCGCGATAGCCGTCAAATCCATCACGCCAAGTTTCTGCTCTAACACTTCATCAAAGGTGAGCCCGTCGTATTTTTTGGCATCAGTATGGAGGCTTGGGTCTTTGTCATAAACGCCATCAACCTTAGTCGCTTTCAAAATCAAGCCGGCTTCAATCTCGATACCACGCAAACAAGCAGCCGTATCAGTGGTGAAGAATGGGTTGCCTGTTCCAGCAACAAAGATACACACTTCACCATTTTTGAGATAGCGAATCGCATTACGACTGCTATAGCTTTCGGTGACCTCACCAATTGGCAATGCAGACATCAAACGCGTTTTGATATTACGACGCTCAAGCGCATCACGCATCGCCAGACCATTCATGACAGTGGCTAGCATACCCATCTGATCACCCGTCACACGGCCAACCAAACCTTCTTTTTGTAATTGTGCGCCGCGATATAAGTTGCCACCGCCAACCACGATACCAACCTGAACACCTAGTCCACGCAAATGAGCGATAGACAAGCTCATTTTATCGAGCACTTCGGTATCAATACCCATGTCTTTGCTACCAGCCAAGGCTTCACCAGAGAGTTTTAGCAAGATACGGGCGTAACGCGGGTTTTTGTCAGACATGAGGTCACCTTATTATCATGAAATTATAAAGAAAATTATGGGTAAAACACAAATCAAGTTTGCCCGTAACGCTGCACTTAAGGACAAGCGTATTAAACAGGCTAAATTGCGCTAATTGTAGCAAAAACTGCCCGCCATTGGGCAATTTTCACTCGTATATCTTGTCGAACACTTAACCTTGATAACTGGCAAATAGATCATATTCGCTGGCATCATCAATCGTCACGGTCAGGAACTGCCCAACTTTGACTTGAGCAGTAATATCATCAACATAGACATGCCCATCAATTTCAGGCGCATCAGCATAACTGCGGCAAATAGCGATATTCTCATCACTATCAATCTCATCAACCAATACCATTAAGGTTTTGCCGACTTTTTCTTGTAGTTTTTGCGCTGAGATCTCTTGTTGCAGCGCCATCAAACGCTCGTAGCGAGATTGCTTGACGTCTTCAGGCACATGGTTTGGCAAATCATTGGCGACAGCACCTTCTACTTCTGAATACGTAAATGCACCCACGCGGTCAAGTCGCGCTTCTACTAGCCAATCAAGCAAGCACTGAAAATCTTCTTCAGTCTCACCCGGGAAGCCAACCACAAAGGTTGAACGAATCACGATATCAGGGCAGATATCACGCCATGCTTTGATACGAGCCAAGGTGTTTTCGCTGTGTGCAGGACGTTTCATTGCTTTTAGAATACGATGACTGGCATGCTGAAACGGAATATCGAGATAAGGCAGCAGTTTCTTTTCGCCCATTAGCTCAACGACTTTGTCTACATGTGGGTATGGATAAACATAATGCAGACGCACCCAAATGCCTAGATCATTCAAGGCTTGGCATAAATCATAAAACTTAGACTTGAGCGGCATGCCATTCCAAAAGCTGGTCTTATATTTGAGGTCCAGCCCATACGCTGAGGTGTCTTGCGAGATGATAAGCAACTCTTTCACGCCCGCTTTTTTGAGCGCCATGGCTTCGTTCATGACATTATCGATCGGGCGCGACACGAGATCACCGCGCAAACTTGGGATAATACAGAACGTACAGCGGTGGTTACAGCCTTCTGAGATTTTTAGATACGCATAATGACTGGGCGTCAGTTTGACCCCCGCTTCATTGATCAAGTCTATTTTTGGGTCGTAATTGGCATCCAAGCTGCGATTTGGCTTTGGCACGTGTTGTGCAACGGCTGTAATCACTTCATCATAGGCATGCGCGCCTGTCACTGCGAGTACAGCGGGATGCATTTCACGGATTTTGTCCGCCTCTTTGCCCAGGCAACCGGTGACAATTACTTTACCGTTTTTGCTAATGGCCTCGCCGATCGCATCAAGTGACTCTTGCACCGCTGACTCAATAAAGCCGCAGGTGTTGACCACGACCAAATCTGCACCGTCATAGTCGCTTGCAACTTGATAGCCATCACGGCTAAGCTCAGTGATGATACGCTCACTATCGACCAAGGCCTTGGGGCAACCTAGTGACACAAACCCAATCTTTGGCGCTGCACTCACTGGCATCGTGGCAGTTGCATTAGCCGTCGAGGCTGAAGTAGCGTGGCTGCTTTGAGTAATGCTGCGGTTTTGATTGTGGTTGGCTTTATGATGATAAGGCTGGTCAGTATGTGTTTGACTGACATCTGTCTGACTCTGCTCTTGCGGTATTGATGGCTTTGCAGGATTAAAGATAGTGGCAGTGTCTTTTACGGCTGACGTAGGGGCTGTCGTTGTCGTGTTCACTGACTCGGTAGAAGTTTTGGACATGGCTGACCTTGCTAGAGATAAATTGGCTGAGCGCATTGTACGTTTTTTTTGCAAAAATCACCAGTTTTGCCTCTCTATAGTCTTGATTTATGGTTAAATATTGATTCAAACATCCTATTTTTCTGGGCAATATCCATGACTGCTGATTTTATCACCACCAAAACCACCCCTGATTTAGCATTCGTATCACAGCATCTATTCACCGCTATTTTGTGGGTCAATGATCAGTTATCGATAACCCGTTTAAATGCTCAAGCGGAGCAATTACTGGCTATTAGTAGTGGGAGGTTAATTAACCAGTCTATCTTGACGCTATTGGCACCCGATGAATTAAAACTAAAAGAAAATGCTTCTATCGACAATGTCAGTGATGATAATGAAAACAAACCTCTGGATGAACCCCTCTATTCTTTGACAGAGCGGTTCAATCAAGCACAAAACTACCAACAGCCTTTCATTGACCATGATCACGTCATCCAGACGCCTTTGAATGGCAACCTACTACTTTCGGTCGATTATAGCGTGACGCCTGTTATCTACGAGCAGCAGTCGTATTTTATTATCGAGATGTGGGGCAAAGACCGCCAAAGTCGCATCTCAGAGGAGCAGCGCCAGCAGCAGCAATATGCGGTTGCTCGTCACATGCTACGGTCGGTCGCGCATGAAATCAAAAACCCACTTGCGGGCATTCGGGGTGCAGCGCAGTTATTACAGCGACAGTTTATTAAATTCAGTGATGCGAATACGACGGCGGCTAACAGTCACTCTAACGCGCTCAGTATCTCACAGGACACTAGCGCTGGCACAAACGATGATTTGCAAAAAATGAATCAAAAGCTGCGTAACTATACCGATATTATCATCTCAGAAACTGACCGTTTGACACATCTGATTGCTCAACTGCTTGGCTCAAATCAGCTGCCAAACTGGCAAACGCTGAATGTCCATGAACCACTAGAGCATGTTTTGACCTTGGTAGTCAGTCAATACCCACAAGTGACGATACAGAGGGATTATGATTTGTCATTGCCTGAGTTGTGTGCTGACAAAGACCAATTGATTCAGGTATTTTTAAATATTATGAATAATGCGTGTGAGTCTATGACTGAGTTTGAGCAAACGCTACAGCAGAACAAGCTCTCTGCGTCTAAGGAGTTACCATTAACCGATGTGCAGACCGATAGAGAGACTGCTTATCAGCCAACCTTGCACATTCAAACGCGCGTTGCCTTTCAGCATACGATTGTTGGGCAGCAGCACAAGCAAGTGCTGCAAATCACTATCACTGACAATGGTTCGGGCATTGATCCGGCACTTATCGGACAAATATTTTTTCCGATGGTGACCAGCCGTGCAGCAGGTACTGGCCTTGGCTTATCTATCGTACAAGATATTATCAGCCATCATCATGGTATGATTGATGTGAGCTCTACAGAGGAGGCGAACGGCAAGCAAACACGCTTTACACTATATCTGCCTTTTACCCAGCCCGTCACTGAATCATAGAACACATGGCGGCATAAAACTGCTAAATTGTAAGGCATCCAATCCCAAACCGACAATAACAATTGCTCATTAGGCCCGATACATGACCCAATACAGTGACAACCAAAACCCTAAAAGCGATGCACACTCTCCAATAGTCACCGTCAATAATGCACCCAGCGATCAGCCTGCAACGCTCTGGTTAATCGACGATGATGCAGCGCTGCGTATGGTATTGGCCGATACGTTTGAAGATGCTGGATTGACCGTTATCAGTTTTACCCAAGCGCAGGCAGCATGGACTCGGCTCAATGATGCGCTAAAACAGCAAGAATCAGCCACACAGCTGCCAGACGTAATATTGACTGATATTCGTATGCCAATGATGGATGGATTGTCATTTAGTGACTGGGTACACCAGCACTTTCCGGACATGCCGATTGTCATTATGACAGCGCACTCAGACCTCACCTCTGCGATTAATAGCTATCAGACCGGTGCGTTTGAATACTTGCCAAAGCCCTTTGACCTAGATGATGCTGTTGCCACTATCTATAAAGCGATCAACTACCAGCCAAATATGGCGATAGCCCATTATTCGAATGAGTCTGATACCCATATCGCGACTGACGCGCTCGCTGACAGTGAGATAACACCTGAAGCACCTACCAGTACACACTCTAAACACAGCAAAAATAAAGCTGAGGTGACAACTGCCTCTAAAGCTAATAGCAATCCGAGCGGTATCATCGGTCAGTCACAAGCCATGCAAACTGTGTTTCGTGCCATTGGTAGATTGGCGCAGTCCCCCATCTCAGTCTTAATTACTGGAGAGTCAGGAACAGGTAAAGAGTTGGTTGCCAGTGCCTTGCATCAGCACTCACCGCGCAAACAGCAACCATTTATCGCACTTAATATGGCAGCCATACCACATGATTTGATTGAGTCTGAATTATTTGGTCACGAAAAAGGCGCGTTCACTGGTGCAACGACAACTCGTCAAGGACGTTTTGAGCAGGCTAATGGCGGTACGTTATTTTTGGACGAAATTGGCGACATGCCCTTTAGTACCCAAACACGTCTGTTACGCGTACTGGCCAATGGCGAGTTTTATCGCGTTGGTGGACAGCAGCCGATCCAAGTAGATGTCCGTATCATCGCCGCTACTCACCAGAACTTAGAAGAATTAGTCAAACAAAATCGTTTCCGTGAAGATTTGTTTTATCGTCTCAATGTCATTCGTCTACCGCTGCCACCACTGCGTAAACGCCCCGAAGACATTCCTGCATTAGCGACCTACTTTATGCAGTCGGCAGCTGAGCAAATGAACACAACACCGAAACATTTGCATCCTGCGGCCTTACAGATGATGCAGACCTTTGACTGGCGCGGCAATGTGCGTCAACTTGAGAATGTCTGCCTATGGCTGACAGTGATGGCCACGGGCGACACCGTGATGGCGACAGATTTGCCACCAGAGCTATTAGAAAACACGCCTCTAGACTCAGAGCTAGACCAAGAACACGACTCGTCACCACAAGCAAATGCAGAAAACCCTCAGCTGCAAAATAACGATGACTTGAATAATCACAGCCAAAATAATCAAGTCACTCACACTCCTGCCAGTCCAAATTGGCAAAAAGCTCTTGCTATCTGGGCTGAGCAGTCTCTCAATACAGGCGAAACTGATATTCTACAAACGGCCACGCCTGAGTTTGAGCGGGTCTTGCTAACAGCAGCACTCAACCATAGTGGTGGCAAAAAGATAGAAGCAGCAAGCTTACTTGGTTGGGGTCGCAATACCCTAACCCGTAAATTACAGCAGTTAGATATCTCTGCACCCAGAGTGCCGTCTAAAGAGTAAATAAAGGCTTAAAACGCAATATTAAAAAGCCATTAATATCAATTATTTATAAAATCAGGTAAAAATAAATGCAAAATAACTAAAAATAATCGCAAATAGGGGTTGACCAAAAATTCAAACTCTATATAATAGCCAACCACTGAGACGCACTACCGAATCAGTTAACTGTCTAGATAGCGTTTGAATTTAATCGCTTTTGATGATAGAGTAACGGAAAATGGGGCTGTGGCGGAATTGGTAGACGCACCAGATTTAGGTTCTGGCGCCGCAAGGTGTGAGAGTTCGAGTCTCTCCAGCCCCACCATTTTCGGATAGTACATCTTAGACCAAATATTAAAGCCTGCTTTTTAGCAGGTTTTTTTGTGTCTGTCATTTAGCATTTCTAGTTATAACCTTTATAAATTTGCTATCACCTCATCCATACTCTGATACCTTTTCTCTATTCGCTTTGCCAATGCTTTATCAACAATACTTTGATAGCGAACATACCCTAACGGTAATTTTGGAATAGGCTGCTGGCAGTGCTGAATGGCCCAATCTGTCATGGACTGATTACTTTGAGGGTCTATAATAAATGGTCGCTTCCCTACCAATATCTCAACCATCATGATACCGAAGGCATAGATGTCACTTTGTCTCGTTGCTCTTTGTCCTTGCCAACGCTCAGGTGCCAAATATGCTGGTGTTCCGCCAGAAAAATTTATTGCGTTTGGTCGATCATTTCTTTGGGCTAATGCAAAATCTGTCAATAGTAAGTCAGGCACTATACAATCACTATCGGCGTAACTTGTTAGATTATCACTGAGCAAAATATTACTAGGTTTAATATCATTATGAAGCCAGCCAGCGTTGTGTAGGTTGCAGACTAAATGAGCAGACTCTTTAATCAAATCATGTTTTTGCTTGTCTGTTAATGACACATGGTGATTCAACAGCTTGGCTAAGCTGCCGCTTTCATAATAAGGCATGACCAATACCGTTAACTGCTGGCTCTGTTCTAATGTGTCGACCTCTACATTGTGATAGGCCAATAGAGGTGGCGTAATAGAGCTAACTTGGATTTTCTGCGAATTATATAACGCTTGCAACACGCTTATTTCATGAGTTAAATCTGAGACACTTTGGAGTCTAACTGAAGTGGCACATAGCTCCCATTTAATTATCACGCTACCATACTCTACATGGCGTGCACGCGTTATACCTTGATAGCAGCTTTGCTTGCTGCGTTGTTTGGTAATTTGCGTTTTGCTCTCTTGGGTTTGCTCTGTGCTTCCCTCTCTGAGTTGTTGACTGATACGCTGATGCACTATTTGGGCATATTGTAACTCTGACAATACTTGGGTAATGATTGGCAATAGTTGTCCAGATTGCGCTTGCAAGGCTTGTTTAATAGGCAAATTACTGGCACTATTTTTCACAGTGTTATCTCTCATCATATTATAGAGTCGCAATCGCGCACTATCGTTTTACCCAACCGCCACTTTACCGCTAGAGTCATTATGTCACAGTCTAACAATTATGCCCTGCCCGCCCCTTTATTAGCATTGCTTAGCCAGTATCTGCAAGAGCACGTCACACCAACCATTGAGATTGACCCAAGCCAGCTTGCGTATCGCTGGGTCGGTGGACGTACTGGTCACCTACAGCCTTTGTCTGTCAATTTATTTTTGAGTTTGGATGATTTGCAAGGTATTGATGTGCAAAAAGCAAAGCTGGTACAAAACACCCGCCAGTTTCTCAAAGGCTATCCTGCCAATCACGTCCTGATGACAGGGACACGTGGTGCCGGCAAATCCTCGCTGATTCGCGCATTACTACAAGCCTATCACAGTGAAGGGTTACGCATTATCGAGATTGCGCGTGATGATCTACAGGTGCTAGACAAGATTCGTGCCGCGATTAATGCGCTGCCAGCGGACTGCGCTTGTCGCTATATCGTCTACTGTGATGATTTGGCATTTAACGGTCAAGATGAGAGTTATCGGGCGCTAAAAAGCGTGCTTGATGGCGCGCTAGACTCTGAGCAAGACAAGCTACTGGTCTATGCCACCAGTAATCGCCGTCGCTTGCTACCACAAATGATGAAGGACAATCTTGATATTTATAATGGGCAGACGGATGAAGTCAATCCTTACGAGACCATTGACGAGACCGTGTCGTTATCAGATCGATTTGGCTTATCCTTGACCTTTCATCCTATGGATCAGCAGACATACTTACAGATTGTGCAGCATTATCTAAATTTAGAGCAACGGAAAATTTCAGCTCGCATTGATACTGATATTGAAATGGATGTGGACGGTGAAAATCTACCTGACAAAATCAGAATGGACGCCTTGCGCTGGGCATCTGAACGCGGTGGACGCTCAGGTCGGGTGGCTTATCAATTCAGCCGTTATTGGAGTGGCAAAACACAATTGGCTATTGAAGACCGTAAATCATAGCTGCTAAGCCATATCAGCCGCTAAGCCATATCTTTGAAACTATCTCTTTACAGTTATGCCTAATTGCTGCGTGCAGAGCCTACATACTGCACGCGACTCTCCTTTTGACTACCCGCTTGATTGTCTACCAAGTCGGTAGCCCCATTGACGCTATATTGAGCAAAATCTTCTGCCAGCCATATATTGCCTTGGTAGACACTTTGCGCATCTAAGCGAATATAGGCCATATTTGGCGTTTCGCTATCTGGATTATCAAAGCTCTGATAACGAGCGCTAAAGTGAGTCAAAATGATGTTTTTCAAGCTCATCTTTTGCGCGAATGTGCCCACTATGTGCGCGCTACTATGCATAGGATCAAAGTCAGGGTTGCGGGCTTGAATGGCCATCATGACCTCATGCGTATAAGTGGCCTCATGCACCAACAAATCCGCATCCATAACTGCTTCACTCAAACACTCTGGCGTGTCATTGTCCCCTGCTATTACTACTTTTGTCCGCTGCACATCATCATGAACATAGTCTGCCGAATGTAAGTGCTGACCATCCTCAGTGATGACATTTTTGCCTTGTTGTAGCTTGCCCCACAGCGCACTTGCTGGAACACCATCCGCTATGAGTTTACCTGTATTGAGCGTGCGACGGATAATGGTCTGCGTGATACCAAACCCATGAGATGGCACGCGGTGCGATAACGGATAAACCTCTATCATCAGCTGATGTTGATTATCCAAGTCGATTTTTACTTTACCTTTATTAACTTCTTGCGACAACAGATCCTCTATCGACACAAAGTTGAGGGTAAATGGCAGATATAGTTCAGTATGTAGGATAAAGGCATCAAGCAGCGCCGAGATGGCTTTTGGTGCAATGAGCGTCAATGGCTCACGGCGACCTGACATCGCGGCACTCGCCAGCAGCCCTGGCAGGCCATAACAGTGGTCGCCATGGACGTGGGTAATACAAATAGCCGTCAATTGACGTAAGGAGAGCTTGGTATGCAGTAATTGCTGCTGTGTGCCTTCGCCACAATCGATGAGTAGCCACGGGCGCGACTTTTTATTTTGACTGTTGCTATGCGGCTGGTTGCCTTTTGATGAACCAGACGCATGAGGATTCAAGCACTCGATTGCCAATGCCGTTACATTACGCTGCTTAGTTGGCACGCCTGCGGAGGTGCCCAAAAAGGTTAATTTCAGCATAGGTCATGTCTTTTATTTATTAGAGGCACGGGTTAGGACCGTTGGCATATCATGGTTTTTTGACCGTCAACCATTTGTCCACCATTGGCTGTACATTCATTAACCATATTAGATTCATAAGATTTCCAGCCACCATAAAAACTAGCGGCGCACAGAATCACAACCAGCAGCTTCTGTGACCAAGATTTGATAGATACTTGCTGATTATCAACCAGTTGCCTATTTTGCAAGTTATGATCTAGCGACTGCTTAGCATCTGTGTCTTTCTTTGTTTTTGCATGATGCGATGTATTCAAGTCTGTCATTATTTTATCCTAAAAAAGGCTTTGCTTATAAATAAACAAAACCTTTTATCTAATATCACCTCAAGTATTGAGAGGTGTTTAAGTGTTTATACAAGTATCTTTTAAAACTGCGGTGTTCCGCCCTTTGCCTCAGCACGCTTAAAAGCGGGGCGTTCTTGACAGCGTTTGAGCCAATTTAATAGATTGGCGTATTTAGATTGATCCATACCTGCACGCGCATTAGAGGCGGCTACCACAATATACATTTGAATATCAGCGGCACTAAACGTCTCCCCTGCAAACCAATGACTGTCTTGGAGATGCTGCTCCATCAGATTTAGGTTGTTGATAATATTATTGTTGATCATGCCATCTTCAACTTGTTTGCGAATACCTTTACTGATCGGCTTGATGAGCATAGGCGATCGTTCAACGACTTTACTAAATACCAGACGCATGACTAATTGTGGCATCGCCGTGGCTTCGGCAAAATGCAACCAAAAAGTATAATCTTCCCATGCCGCTTCATTATCATCAGTAGGCTTAAATTGATGTTCTTTATCATAGTGTCTGAGCAAATATTCAATGATAAAACCGGACTCAGCCAAAGCGCGATCGCCGACTTCAAGCACCGGCGTGTGTCCCAACGGATGCACTTTTTTTAAGCTCTCAGGTGCAAGATAGGCCTTCGTACGCTCATAGGTTGTCAGCTCATAATCCAGCTCCAACTCTTCTAGTAGCCATAAAATACGAAACGAGCGCGAATTGTTTAAATGATGCAGAGTTAACATAAACCGTCCTAGTGATATATTGTTTTAAATCAGCCATAATCTCTTAAATATGGCGCCACGTTTTGAATTAAACATGACACCACTGTTCTCGATAATAGCGTAATTTTTGCCCCTTTGACACTGCAACTTTGTAGAACTGTGACGAAAGTACGGCCTGACAAGTCAGCTCTACATATATCTAGGACACGGTCATCATCCGCATTATTCTACATGTAGTGCTTCAATCTTGCGCGTCATCTTATCGATCTTTTGCTGATATTTTTTGATTTGGCGAAAGCGGTGCGCAATTAGCACGCCTTTGATATGGCGATTTTTGAGACGGCGGCGCGGCGGATAGCCCAAACAGACAAACAAAGTCGCCCAAGAGATCGCACCATATTCAAAGATATCGTAAGCGATACCGAGACCTGCGCATATAATGGCCGCCCACTGTAGCAAGCTCATATCTTCATTATAAAGAAAGCGACCGACCACGATCATGATCATCGGGTATAAGAAGTAGCCCAACGTCACCTCAAGACCCAAACCATTGACTGGCGCCCACATAAACATCCAGATTTGCGCCCCCAAAATCGGTGTGGGTAGTATGAATAAAAACCACTCTTTGGCATTTTTTAAGGTTTTTAGATAATCAAAAATATGCTGCCACTGTTTTAGCACACCCACCAGCAGCACCAGACCAAAAAACATCGTGAGCACGCGCCACGAAGCCACTTGTGTTCCTGATAGCGGTTGCAGCAGCAAGCCAAATAGGAACAGCAATGAGTATAAAAAGTTTGCAGCCACAGCCGTGATCGCACCCTGAGAAGTTTGGTTAGTAGTCAACATCACAACAGCCTTTAGAGATTGGGGCACATCCTTTGCAATTTTAAAAAAACAAAAGCCTCAGACGATAACGTCTGAGGCCTTTGCATATAAGGTCGTCGCACAATCTAAGATAAACGCTTTTAATGTATCTTGCTACATTATGGGCGGCATGATGTCAAAGTCGGAATAGATAAGCAATGCTACTGTGCATCTAGTGCATTAATTTCTACATCCAGTAAATTTAATGTATATAAGTGCTTATTTTGCATCAAGTTGTTCGAGTTTTTGCTGTATCTTATCCATCTTTTTTTGATAGCGACGGATTTTGCGAAAGCGATGCGCTTTTAGCACACCATCAATACGCTGATTGATAAAATGACGGCGCGGCGGAAAGCCGCCGACCTGCGGCTCTCTATAGCCATGCAAGCGGTTATTACGCTGACGAACGAGATAGCCTATCACACTATCGATTATCATGACCACTAGGGCAAGTGTAATCATGCCGTACATAAAGAGCGAGCCACCTTCATCAAGACTTTGACTCAGAACGGTAATGGACAACACAAATAACAGTAGCGGCTCTATGTAGCTCAGCGCCCCAAATAGCGAGACCGGCAACTTGCTACTCGCAATCATCGTTAGCGACATTGCCAGTGCACTAAAGGCACCCAGCAATGGCAGTAGGTACCAAAACTTCATATTTTGTGCCGCCACACTAAAACCACCAGTGAAATAAAGCATGATCAATACCACTGGCGTCAGCAATGTCAAATCAAACAACAAGCCAGTAACGGGCGGTACAGCAAGTGTGCGGCGCAATAGATAATACGGCGGATAGCCCAAACATACAAATAGCGTCACCCAAGACACCGAACCATATTGAAAAATGTCGTAGCCAATACCGAGCGCTGCCAGTATTGCTGCCGCATACTGCAAGACACTCATATCCTCACGATAAAAAAACCGACCAAGCACAATCATCACAAGTGGCAATAAAAAATAGCCCAAGGTGACATCCAGTCCAAATCCATTCACAGGTGCCCACATAAACAACCAAATCTGGCCGCCCAAAATCGGAGCAGGCAATATAAATATCAGCCATTCTTTCAAGGTCTTAAGCGTCTTTATATAATCAAAGACATGCTGCCATTGCTTGGTCAAACTGAGCAAGATGACCAAACTTAACAACATCATCAGCACGCGCCATGAGGCTACCTGTGTCCCCGTTAAGGGCAGCATAAACAGTCCAAACAAAAACATCATCGAGAATAAAAAACTCGACGATACCGCTGCGACAGTTCCCTGAAAAGTTTGATTGGTCGTAAGCATAACAACAGCCTTAAAAGTAAAACCCTGTGTACATTATTAAGAAAAAGTGAATAAAAAATAAAAGCCTCCGACGACAACGTCAGAGGCTTTTTTCTAGGACAATGATCAGAAACTAGACTGAAAAGCTAACTACCAAGACTATTACTCGTCATCGTCTACTGCATCATTATCCAATGTGTAATCGTTGGCAATATCGATAGCGTCGTTGGCATCGCTCAAAGCAGTATTGTCAGTTGCGGTATCGATATCTATCTGCTCCTGACCTTCCACCTCAAACGTGCCATCTTCTTTCATCGCATCGACTAATTCATCATCACCCTCTTCGTGCTCAACACGCGCCATAGCGACCAATTTTTCATCTTTTGGCAGACGAATGAGCGTGACACCTTGGGTGTTACGACCAGAGCTCGCGACATGCTCAACTGGCGTACGTACTAGCGTTCCTTTGTCAGAGATTAAAATAATATCATCGGTAGCGTCAACCTTAGTCGCTCGCACCAATGCGCCATTACGCTCACTGGTCTTAATGGCGATGACACCACCACCGCCACGGTTTTGCGTATTAAACTCTTCGATAAGGGTACGCTTACCAAAACCGTTTTCACAAGCAATTAGGATTTCATGTACATCATCTTCGATCACGACCAATGATTTGATAAATTCATCAGTAGCCAAACGCATACCGCGGACGCCTTTCGCTGTACGGCCCATCGCACGAGCATCATTCTCATCAAAACGAATCGCTTTACCACTAGAGGCAAATAGCATCACTTCTTGATTGCCGTTGGTAATACGAGCGCTGACCAATTTGTCACCCTCTTCTAAACCCACTGCAATTAGGCCGTTTGAGCGAATGTTGGCGAACTGTTCAAGCTCAACACGTTTGACTGTGCCATTGGCGGTTGCAAAGAAGACAAAGCGGCCGCTAACTTCCTCAGACATTTGCGGAATCGGCAATATCGTCGTAACGGTTTCGTCGCTATTTAAACCAATTAGATTGACCAACGGACGACCACGAGCACCGCGGCTGGCAATCGGCACTTCAAACCCACGTAAGCTAAAGACGCGGCCACTGTCAGTGAAGCACAATACCGTAGAGTGCGTTGAGGTCACGACCAGATGATCAATCACATCATCTTCTTTCATTGCCGTTGCAGACTTACCTTTGCCGCCACGTTTTTGTGCGACGTAGTCATCAATTGGCTGAGTCTTGGCATAGCCAGTACGCGACACCGTCATCACAACGGTTTGCTCAGGAATCAGGTCTTCACGGCTGAAATCCATACGTGAATCGATGATGTCGGTGCGACGCTCATCACCAAAGTTATCACGAATCTCAATCATCTCATTAGAGATAATGCTCATAAGCTTATCAAAATCACCCAGAATAGACTCTAAATGAGTGATTTCGCGTAGTAAGTCTTGGTATTCTTCGGTCAATTTATCTTGCTCAAGACCCGTCAAACGATGTAATTGCATGTCTAAAATCGCATTGACCTGCTCAAGTGACAAGCGATAACGCTCTTCGCCTTCGATCAGACCAAACGGCGCTTTAGGATCTTCGCCTTCGATAAACTCAGGACGTACTGATTGACTGCCAGCAGCCGTGAGCATCGCAACGACACTACCTGAACCCCATGTATTATTCAACAAGCTTTCGCGTGCGAGTCCACGGTTTGCAGACGCTTTAATCGTCGCAATAATCTCATCGATGTTGGCTAATGCAACCGTTAAACCTTCTAGCAAATGACCACGAACGCGGGCTTTGTTCAATTCATAAATCGTACGGCGCGTCACCACTTCTTGACGATGACGGACAAATGCAGCGATAAGCTGACGCAAGGTCAATAGCTTTGGCTGACCATTGTCTAGCGCGACCATATTGATGCTAAAGCTAGACTCAAGCGGCGTCTGCAAGAACAAGTTATTGACAATAACTTCGGCAGTCTCGCCGCGACGCAAGTCAATAGCGATACGCATACCGTCTTTGTCAGACTCATCACGAATCTCACTGATGCCCTCGATTTTTTTATCACGAACAAGCTCTGCGATACGCTCAATCAATTTGGCTTTATTCGCCTGATAAGGGATTTCGGTAAATACGATGCGCTCACGATCGCGGTTGACGCCAGTATTGCTCATCGGCTCAATATGATAACGACCACGAATATGCAAACGGCCTTTACCCGTGCGGTAAGCATCTAAGATACCTGCACGGCCATAGATAATACCGCCTGTAGGGAAATCAGGACCTGAAATATGTGACATCAGCTCTTCGGCTGAAACTTGTGGGTTTTCGGCATACGCCAAACAAGCATTGATCACTTCGGTCAAGTTATGCGGTGCCATATTGGTCGCCATACCAACAGCAATACCTGTCGCGCCATTGACCAATAGGTTAGGGATACGCGCTGGCATCACGCTTGGCATGCGCTCAGAGCCGTCGTAGTTGTCTTCCCAATCGACCGTATCTTTGTCCAAATCTGCCAGCATCTGATGAGTCAGCTTGGTCATACGTACTTCGGTATAACGCATCGCTGCCGGAGGATCATCATCGATCGAACCAAAGTTACCTTGACCATCAACCATTGGGTAGCGCAAGCTAAAATCCTGCGCCATACGGACGATGGCATCATAGACAGCACTATCGCCATGTGGATGGTACTTACCGATCACATCACCAACCACACGGGCAGACTTTTTGTACGGCTTATTATAGTCGTTTGATAACACGTGCATGGCATACATCACACGGCGGTGTACAGGTTTGAACCCATCACGCACATCAGGCAGCGCACGCGAGACGATCACGCTCATCGCATAATCCAGATAGGATTGCTTTAGTTCATCTACGATGCCAATAGGACTGACCGATTCGCTCATATACACTCCTTCACTCACATTTTTTTCTAACGTTGACACATCGCTTATGGCACCCACAGATCATATAAAAATACTGCCACATAAATGGGCAGTCATGATCAAAATACATACCATAAAAAAACACTGCTACACATGCAAAACAATAGGAAAATAGTGATACGGTTTTTGTTAAAAACAATGTTTAATAAAAGAAGCTATTTTAGCACAAATTTGCTGATTTAGGGGGTTCTGACCACCATTAAAATCAAGCTAGGCGGTTCATTTGCAGTGATATTTTGAATTACCCATACACTCTAAAATAATTCTAATGACAGGTTTTTTTTGATTGGCTGATTTTGCCATTTTTACAGACGAACTTACAACCTGCTGAGCAAAGAGATACTCCGTCCATCTTAGCTGAACAGAGCCTACCAATTGTTCTAACATGAGCTAATGGGTTTCATAAGTATATGATGATTTAAATTAGGTCAATGAGGCTATTTTTTTAGTGACGCTGGACAAAAAAATCCTAAGCGTTACACTAACTCATCTTTTATAGAACTCGAATAACGACCTAACAGGCTACTTTTATTATGGATATCATTCTTGCGATTGTTTGGATTTTAGCAATGGTGCTATATAGCTTTTCGAGCGATTATGTTGCTAGTTTTCCTAACCATAACAATCGCGCTGTACCCTATGTCCGTTGGGGAGCACTTTTAGTCGCCATGGCTTTGTCAGCATATTTAGCAAAAGCCTATCAAGAAAACCTACAAGGCAACGGTATGTGGGTATTTGTTATCGTCGTATTTGTCATTATTGTTTTAGCCAAGATCGTCTTTAAATGGGTCATTAATAGACGTTTGAAACGCTAAGCTATACTGAATATTTTTGTTGCTCTCAACCTCTCCGCTATTGATCTGAACGCCTTATGACCACTGAACATCAAAACAACCAACTTGGCCTAAACCAAGCCACCGCACCAGAAGACACACGAGCAGATCGTAGCTTCGATACCATTGCCGATCATTTTGAAAAAAAGGTCTATGGCGGTTTAAAAGGTGAAATCCGATTGGCGGTATTACGCCGTGATATTGTTGAATATAGTACACAAATGAGTGAAGCGCTTGGACGACCGCTGCGTATCTTAGATGTGGGTGCAGGGCTTGCACAAATTGCCATAGAGCTTGCTACTCAAGGTCATAGCGTCGTCATCAACGATATCTCAGCAAATATGCTTGAGAAGGCAAAAGCAAACGCTGAACAAATCGATCAAGCGCTGGATATCACATGGTACGTCTGTCCATACCAAACACTTGAAGAAACGCTAGGTAAAGAAGAAAACGATAAGTTTGATTTGATCCTATCGCACGCGCTACTTGAATGGTTGGCAGAGCCTGCTGCCGTCATGGACTTCTTTGATCAATATCTAACCGATGATGGCGCGCTATCTTTGTGCTTTTATAACCCTGCAAGCTTTGATTATCGCAACCTCATCATGGGAAATTTTAATTTACTCGATAATACGGACTATAAGGCGGACAATAAGAAAAGCCTCACACCCAATCATCCCGTTGCTAAAGAAGAAGTGGAGTCTTGGTTGAAGGCGCATGACTATCAGACGGTACGTAGCAGTGGTCTACGGGTATTTCATGACTATGCACCGCTCAAGCGTGGCGGGCATAACGATCCAGAGGCGGTGATAAGGATGGAGCTGCGCTACTCACAATTAGAGCCATACAAATGGCTTGGACGGTATTTGCATATTCTGGCTAAACGGTAAACTTAGACAACCGCTCAAAAGCTGTGAAGGCTGCTAAACGTCTTCATCAACTCTCGATGATCTGTCATATTCTGACCAAGTGGTGGCATTGACCTCTTTTTCGTCAAACACGACCACATGCTCCAATAACGGCAAGATACCAATATGTGAACCAATTTCATGATTATGATGGCTAGCAACCAGTGATAATATGGACTGTCCGTCATCTAACTGTAGACGGTACAAATAGTTGGCACCGCGGAACACTCGCCCAATCACCAAGGCTGTCTGCGTACTATCATCATCATGAATGATGTCATCAGGGCGCACGAGTACCTTGATTGGGGTACCATTTGGATAATCATATTCGCAGTACTGTGGTTGTCCTGATTGATCATAGACTTCCATGCGGCGATAGATATTGCCAAGCGCCGTCTCTACACGACCTTCTTTGATGATACCGTCTATCATCGCGCCTTCGCCGACGAACTCAGCGACAAAAGGACTGACAGGCTCATGATACAGCTCGCTTGGTGTTGCCCACTGTACCAATCTGCCCTTATCCATTACCCCGACTTTATCTGCTAACGCAAACGCTTCGTTTTGGTCATGAGTGACCAAGATTGCCGTAGTATTGGTACGTTTGAGAATGTCACGGACATTCATTGCCAAGGATTCACGTAATACCACGTCCAGATTAGAAAATGGCTCATCAAGTAGTAGTAATTTAGGCTTCGGTGCAAGCGCCCTTGCAAGTGCCACACGCTGCTGCTGACCACCGGACAGCTCATTTGGACGTTTATCCGCATGCTCCGTCAGTTCGACCAGGCTTAGCATCTCAGCCACACGAGCTTTTTTGTCAGCCGCTGACCATTTATTGAGGCCAAAGGCAATGTTTTTTGCCACGCTCAAATGACCAAAAAGCGCATAATCTTGAAACACCATCCCCATGCCGCGCTTGGCTGGTGCCACGGCAAAAGAGTCCCGAGCTGTTTTTTCCGTTAGACGTTGATTGTTTAAATGGATAGTACCGCCGCGGCTTTGCTCCAGTCCTGCAATCGCTCGCAATGCCGTGGTCTTGCCGCAGCCACTATAGCCCAAGAAGCAACCAATCTCTCCTTGCTCAAGCATCAACGACATGCCATTAACTACAATAGTATCGTCATAGCCGACAATTAGGTTTTGTACACTAAAATATGGATTGGTCGCGATAGTGCTCTCAGTATCTTGGCGCGCAGTATCGGCTTGTTCTACAGGCTTGCTACATTGAGACTGGGTTGTCCGAGTTTGCACGACTGGTGATTTTTTGACAGGAGTACTACGTGCTCCAGTCTTTACTGACTGAGCGTCTGACGAGTCGTTCATTGAATCAGTGTACATAGACAATCCCAGTTCGCTATTAGTAAATACAATGTTGGATAAAGCAGTAAAAATGATAATATAAGTTGGATCAAGCACCATTAAACATGACACATTTATAAGCAGCAATGGCGGTTAGCTGTGTTTGTCACTTTGACGCAATAGTATCCAAACAGGAAGCAATCCGACCAGTACAATCAATAAACTTGGTAATGCTGCCCGCCCCCACATGCCTTCGCTTGTCATCTCAAACACGCGCACCGCCAGTGTATCCCAGCCCTGCCTGCGTGTCATCAATGTGATCGGCATCTCTTTCATCACTTCGACAAATCCCATTAACAATGCCGTTAGTACCCCAGGGCTAAGCACAGGTAGCATCACATGACGCCAACGCTGGTACGCACTGTCACTAAGCAGTTTCGCTGCGGCCTCTTGATTGACGGTCAATCGTTGTAACTGCCGATCCACTGGCTGAAAACTCACCGTCATAAAACGCGTCGACAATGCCAATAGCATAACGATCACACTGCCTGAGAGCACCTGCTGCGAGGTGATACCAAAAGCAATCATTTGATTGTCTAGCCACGCAATAGGAATAAAAATACCCACTGCCAATACTGTACCTGGCACGACGTAGCCTAAATTAGCGAGCGTGGTCATCAGTTTAGTCGATTTATCAGGATATTGCCGCTTGATCCACGCAATAATCACTGCCAAAAAGGCAATAAAAACTGTGGTCATACTAGCAATCATGAGGCTGTTAGTCACAAAATCAATATAGCGCGCATCAAAATCTTGGCGAAAATTCAGTGCAGTCCAATAAATCAGCTGCAAGAACGGTATTAGAAAAGCCAGCAAAAATACAAACGTACATAGCAAGCTCATCCCTATTTTGGCAGGAGTACTGGCGTCGAAACGCTGGTTGCTGCCTTGCGTAATCGAGTTGCCGCGCTTGGCCTGCCAATACTGCTCAAACAGTACTACGATAAAGATCACACCGATGAGCAAGGCTGCTAACTGAGCCGCTGTGGTCAAACTAAAAAAGCCAAACCACGCCTTATAAATAGCGGTGGTAAACGTATCGACATTGAATACCGAAACCGCGCCAAAATCTGCCAATGTCTCCATACTTGCCAGCAATAAGCCACCGATAATCCAAGGCAGTGCTTGCGGTAATGCCAACCGAAAAAACACGCGGCTACGGCTCAAACCTAGCATCTGCCCTGCTTCAATAGCCCGTCGACCTTGTGACAAAAACGCCTGACGCGCCAGCAAATACACATAGGGATAAAATGCCAACGATAAAATTAAGCCAGCGCCCCATACATTGCGTATTGAGGGAATCGCTGTCGTGATACCAAAATCGCGCAGTCCTGTCTGTAACGGCCCACTAAAATCCACAATACCAATGGTGACAAACGCCAATACGTAAGCCGGTATGGCAAGCGGCAACATGAGCGCCCACGAAAAAAACCGCTGACCAGGGAAGCGGTACATGCTGGTTACCCAAGCGAGAACGGTACCGATAGTGCCCGATATAACCGTCACCATAAACAGTAAAATCGCCGTATTTTTGAGCACTTGCGGCAGGACATACTCTGCCATATGCGTCCAAATGTCTGCGACTGGTTGCGTCCACGACAACAACACGATCAAAATCGGCACCAGCATAAACAACGAAATCAGCCCTAAGACTGATTTCGAGATAATACGTTTACGAAGGGCATAGTCTTGACTGACCGTCTGATTGTCATCAGCTCTGCTACTGATTGGATCTTGCTCGCTAACAGACGCATCTGGCGTTGTGATCATAGTATCATTACCGTGTCATACTCATTCATCGAGGCTTTTTAAGCATAGACCAAACTCAAAACCGTCATTACTTTAACAACTAACTCTTAATGACTTATTTTTAAAGGCTGTTCTTTAAAAACTGTCCTTTAAAAAAGATGATTTTGAGCTTGGTATCACGATGACTGGCAGTCTTTTATTTATAACCCGCTTTGTCCATCATTTGAATGGCTTGAGTTTGTAGCTCACCAAATTTCTGTACGTTGATATCGTCTTTTTTGAACTCGCCCCAAGATCTGAGCATTTCTGACTCATCCACCCCTTCTTTGACTGGGAATTCTTTGTCTGAGCTAGCGTAAAGGCCTTGCGCCTCATCAGATGACAACCATTCAATCAGTTTAAGCGTACCGTCTGGATTATCTGACCCTGTAACCACGCCCGCGCCTGAAACGTTTACATGTGTGCCAGTGGTGCCTTGGTTTGCCCAGAATATTTTCACAGGGAAGTTTGGTTTTTCGTCTAATAGGCGGCCATAGTAATAACTGTTGGCGATACCGACTTCACACTGACCAGCAGCAATCGCCTCTAGCATGGCGGTATCATCACTGAACACGTCAGTGGCAAGATTATCAACCCAACCACGGATGACAGCTTCTGTTTTTTCTTCACCCAAATGCTCTATCATGCTGGCCACAAGTGACTGGTTGTATACCTTTTTAGAAGTACGCAAGCATAGTTTGCCTTTCCACTTTGGATCCGCCAAATCTGCATAAGTCGATAATTGATCGGCGCTAACTTTGCTTGGGTCATAAAAAATCGTACGCGCGCGCAGTGATAGACCTGTCCACTGACCTTTTGGATCGCGATACTTTGCAGGGACATTGGCCTCTAGCACGGAAGACGCTACTGGCTGTAGCAACCCTTGCTGAGCCGCTTGCCATAAGTTACCCGCGTCCACCGTCAGTAGCATGTCAGCTGGAGTGTTTTGACCTTCCGCTTGCAAGCGCGCCATCAGTGGGCCAGTTTTGTCTGTGACAAGTTCAATCTTGACACCAGTCTGTTCAGTATAGCGGTCTAGCAATGGCTTAATCAGCTGCTCATTACGTGAAGAATAAATAGTAATTGTTTGACCATCTGCACTGGTCGCACCGTCATCATTAGCTGCTTGCTGTTCAGTTTCAGTACCAGCTGCTGTTGTCTCTGTCTCCGCGCTGTCTTCGGTTGTAGAAGAATTGCTACAGCCAACCATTCCCAACATCAGGCCAAATATGGCAGCAGACAATACAGGCTTGGTGGTGACTAGATTAGTGCGGATGGTGTTCAGTGGCATGGTTTTCCCCATAGTAATGCGATAAAAAAGAGACGACAGATAGTGAGATAAAATGGTCAAAGCCCCTATTTGTTGGGATTCGTTGGACCATAATCATGGAAACAACATACTAATAGAAATGAGATTAACTATCAATACATTTATCTAACCCAAGATGCTGAAATTATTTGGCTTATTAGGGCGTGTTGAACATTCGACCATGGCACTGACAGCGACTATTTTTTAGGCGATTCGATGTTAAAAATAATAAGTTTAGTCACTCTAAGCGCTTATTTTTAACGATGAAGCGGCAAAAAAGAGTCCTGTCCCCTGCTTTTATCGTTGGGGCTGATGCTAAAATTGCCCCATACTGCGTTACAAATCTCGCTAAGGCATCTGCATTATCGTCGCTTTGTGCCTTGTCTGGAACAATTTTAGCGATCAGCAGTGCCTATTTGCAAATGTTCAACACGCCCTAGTCATTTTCTAAAGCTAAGTTGTACCCAAAACGGCTCTTGTGTTTTTGTACTCCTGCACTCTTGGGAATGGCAAATATATTAACGAATACCACACCAATTTAGAGCAGCCATTGCCCTAACATAACATTGACCGCCGCTTCTGTACGCAATATACGCGGCCCTATATGTACTGACGTGCACCCGTGTGCGGCGAGTAGCGCTATCTCATAATCGATCCAACCGCCTTCAGCACCGATGCAGACCAAACTGGGCAATTCTAATGTTGTATCTAATTGTCGAAATTCAGAAAATGACTGCTCAGCATAAGGGTGTGCAACGATGGCTTGATTACTCACCAAACTGGTAAGCGTATCCTCGACAAATGGCTTAAAACGTTTTTGTAGCGTAATACGAGGTGCAATCGTATCAACCCCTTGTTGCAACCCTTCTAATACAAACTCATCAAGACGCTCAAGCAGCGGACTTTGCCAATAGCTTTTTTGCGTGCGATAGCTGTTAACAAGCACAATATCGCATACGCCAAGCGCCGTCATATCCATGATCAAACGCCGTAATACTTTGGGCCGTGGCAATGCCAAAACCACGGTCAGATCCAGTTTGGCTGGCGGGGTAATACCGAGCTGAACATCGTATAACTGAATACTATCAGCAGCAATGTCCTCAATGACAGCCGTACCAAGATTGCCACCTAGCTGCCCAATTTTGAGCGTGTCACCGACTTTTGCGCCCAGTATGTTATTGACATGGTCGACTTGCACCGCATCATTGATCTTTACCGTGTTTGCAGAGAAGTTTTCAACGGGCAGTAATATACAATTCATAATATCTCTTGCCCTAAATTTTGAGGAAAATATTGCTCAATAACGTCCTCAATCATGGCCAGTTGACGAGTCAATACCGCTTGCTGTTGTACGGTTATTGTCTCACCCGCCTGTCCTGCCTGCGTCGCTAATGGCAAATCATTTAACCAAGCCTCTAGCTGCTGACAAATAAGTGCGATGTCATCAGTGCTATCAGTACCATACTGATGATTTACTGTACTTTTAGCGCACTCATTTGAGCCATCTATCGTCATTGGACGATAAAACTGATTGTTTGGTTGATATAAAGCGCCCACCTCGGCCAGCTTATCGACCACGCTTTGGCACGATTGGGTGTAACGACCCATGATAATAGGCGTTGCCACGCTCGCAGGTTCAACGGGATTGTGTCCGCCTATGTCTACTAGCGACCCTCCAACCAATGCGACATTTGCCAGTGTATACCAAGTCATCATCTCACCCATGCTGTCCGCCAGATAGACTTGCGTGTCTGCATTGATGGCCTCATCAAAACTGCGCCGTGCCATTGTTAGACCAGTCTTTTCGATCAATGCTGCAACTTCATCAAAACGCTCAGGATGCCTAGGCACGATGATCAGTAACGTATTGGCTAGTGCTGTCTGCGACAAGATCTGCTGATGTAGCGATAGCGCCGTCTCTTCTTCACCATTATGAGTGCTTGCTGCCACCCAAACTGGTCGGCCTGCTATCGCAAACGCTTTTGCCAGCTGCGCACCTGAGTCTTTTGCATCAACAGCTAAATTATCGGAATCGATAGCTTCCACATCAAATTTAGGCGTATTGATGACCCACTTTAGCGACCCTGCTACGCGGATCTGTGCGCTATCCGCCCCTAATTGACGAAAGCGTTTGGCAGAATCGCTGTCTTGCGCAATGATGAGCGCAAGGTTTTTCATCATGCTGGTACTCACCGCACCGATTTTTTGATAACTTTTAAAAGAAGACGCCGAGAGACGACCATTGACTAAGATACTTGGTATCTGATGCTCAGCAAGCTTGGTCAAGATATTCGCCCATAGTTCAGTTTCGACAAACAGCGCGGCGATAGGCTGTACGTGCGTCAAAAATGTCTCAATCACGGCAGGAGTATCAACAGGGACATAACTGTGGCTCATGCGGTTTTGAGCGATTGCATCTGCAAACCGACTGGCACCGCGAGCAAAACCTGTCTGCGTGGTGTTGGTCAACCATATCTGATAGCCACTAGCCAGTAATGCGTCTAATAAAGGTGCAACCGTATTGGTCTCACCCAACGATACCGCATGACACCAAATCACACCTTTATTACTGTGACCAGTAATCGCTGGACGCGGTGGATATTGCTTGCCAAAACGCTGCGCCACTTCTTGCTGATAATTGTCACGTTTGTGAGAGCGCCGCCATACTTGCAGGCGATATAGCGGTTTTAACACACCGATCAGAAATTGATAATAAAATGGCGTCTGATACACCGCACGATCAGTCAATAAATTATGACCTGACAACCTAGTGTCAGTCGAATGGGAAGAGGTGTCAGATGGAGTATGAGATGATGGCATGGAGTAGCCCAGATTAGTAATGAATCAAACAGCAGAAAGGTAAATATAAAAACGCGCCAATTCTACCTGAAATCAGCGCGTAACCATAAACTTTTAAAAGTTTACTGAGTCAATAGCGCCTAGACGATAATCAGTATCAGTACCGCAACCACGATCACTGCACCAAACAGTAACTGATAGCGCTTGATACTGTGCTGCTCTTGTTTTTGCGTCGTGATCAGCGCTTGCGCTTGCTCCCATTGAGACACAAGGTTTGCCGCCTCTATATGACCATTATCTGCCGCTTGCTCTAGCCAGTATTTACCACTATCAATATCTTGCGGCATGCCTACCCCTTGATAGTACAGCTTGCTAAGTAAACGCTGGGCACGGCTGTCGTTTTTGCTAGCGGCTTGCTTCACCCATTCCACGCCAGATTTTTTAGCTTCCTCATCATCTGCCGTGAGTCCTTCGCCAAGCAGCTCATACATCGCTAAGCGTAGCATGGCAGCCGTATTACCCGCTTCTGCAGCCGCCTGTAATGCTAGCAATGCTTTATTTTTTGCTGCTCTATGATTGTCTGAAAACACAACTTGGCCACGCGGTTTGTCCTGCTTGGCAATGTGCTGCTCAAACTGATCGAGGACTTTGCAAGCTTGCTGATATTCAGTCACGCCTGCTGTTTGCGGCACCTCAATCTCGTCTAACTCTATGAGCAGCTGCGTAAACATTTCTGGTGTCGGTGGGGTTTTTACAGGCGCCATAGGCTTGGTGGCTGGCGACTCTGTCTTCGTCAGCTCAGGTTTTGCTTGAAGCTCTGGTTGGCGCGGCGCGGTACTCACTAATGGTTTAGATACAGTAGTTGCAGCAGAAGGGCGCTCGATATTGGCTGATACTATATTAACATCAGCCAATTCATTATTTACCGGTACGTCCTCTGATGCCTCATAATGACTAGCAGGTTGACTTGTACTGATAGTCGTACTCGAATCTATCGTTGAGTGTATGCTTTGGGTCGTATTATGCGTTGCTGACTCAGTCTTTAAATAACTAAGTGTATCTGTATTACTCGCTTGATCCGATAAATCTGGCAATCTTGCGCTGACTGCTTGGTATAGTCCACTCTCCGCCTGTCCCCCTTGTACCGCTTCAAATGGCCGATCAATATTGCCAAATAGACGCAGCCCTATTGGCTCTAAAGGAAAAAATAAAGGCAGCGCATCAGTAGCCGCATTATTATCACCATAGCCAACGGCCATATGCTGATAAAAGTCATCGGTAATCAATGACAGCTCAGGATAGCGTTTGCGTAGCTCAAACTGCCCATACCAATGGGGCTTATTTTGCCACTGCTGTGCCAATACGCGACCTGCATAAAACGCCAAAAACACCATAAAGTTGCGATAGTGCTCATCGACCAGTAACGTCGCCTCCTCCCATATACCGCCTTTCATCATGTCACGGCGCACCTGAGACAATAGTGTATCAATACGCTGTAAACTCTCAAGCGACTCATCTAGCGCACAATTATGTAGCTCTGTCTCATATGCGATACCACCTGCGATAGGACGCCTAGCTAAAAAATCTTGCCAGTAGCCTTCTGCAATATAGTCAAGTGGTGTTAAGGGCGAGGCAGACATAGACAGGCGTGTCCTTTTTTAGATAAGTTGATTATAGAGACAATGATAATGATTAAAAATATGAGCATAAAAAACACGGACAGGTTACCTTAACCTAAAATTGAGCGTGCTACAATAAAGGACTAAACAAGCGTACAACATTATCAAATAAGCGTTTTGATCCATGGCGCTGCTGCCACTCTTCATTGCCCAAAATACGGCAACTTTGTAAATATATTTCTTGACAGTCAGCCACTTGAGCGACCATCTCTGGCGTATAAATCGCCAAGCTGACTTCCATATTTAAATAAAAACTGCGCATATCAATATTGACCGTACCAAACAGACAATAGTCGTCATCGATAACCACGGTTTTTGCATGTAGCAACCCCCCTCGAAATAGCGCAATGGTCACGCCAGCATCGAGTAGCTCTTGATAATAAGCTTGTGAAGCATGCTGCACCAAAAACGAATCGACTTTTTCAGGAACAATAATCGTCACCTCAACGCCGCGCTTTGCCGCTATCGTCAGTGCACCTGATAGCGACTCATCGGGTACAAAGTATGGGGTGG
Source organism: Psychrobacter pacificensis (assembly GCF_018336615.1). Taxonomy (NCBI): domain Bacteria; kingdom Pseudomonadati; phylum Pseudomonadota; class Gammaproteobacteria; order Moraxellales; family Moraxellaceae; genus Psychrobacter; species Psychrobacter pacificensis. The sequence continues at coordinate 2,176,229 of NZ_CP048752.1, forward strand.
TAATACGAATACGCTTATTGGCACGGTGAATCACAGTCACTAACGTATTGTAAATCACATGCGCTGTCAGCTGCGGTGCTGACGGTATGAGCTGTGCCATCACCTTGTCTACGACAGGCATCTTTGGTATCACAATTGAAGTGCTACCGATATCTGGCTGCTCGTGATAATCAATGTGATCGTTCAATACTTTTACTCGACTATTCAGATCGTTGATGGTCGGATCCATCACATAGAGCTTTCGCGTATAGTTATTGACTCGCTGATTGAGCGCATCTAGGTTTTCGTTGTTTTCGGCGCCGATATCAGTAACAATAACTTTGGCCATGGCGGTATTGATACTAATAGAGTGCTGGCTGGTGGTTCTAATCGCCACATCAATCCACTGTCCGACATTTTTATTTTGCTTAAAAAACCTCGGATCAACCAAATTAAAGCTACCGATATAGCCAATATATTCGTCAATGACCACCATCTTACGGTGATTACGTAAATCAGAGCGCTTAAATAGTGTCTTTAATAGACCTACTGGCAGCGACTGATGGACAAACACACCGGCTTTTTCTAATTTACGATGGGCACTACTATTAATAAAACTAAAGCTACCTACACTATCTGCCAATACGTGACACTCAACGCCGCGCTGAGCGGCTACCGACAACGCCTCTATCACATCGAGTACTTTTCCTCTGGGATATACAATATAAAACTCCATAAAGACAATGCGCTGCGCTGCATGGATATCCTCAATCAAACGCTGAAAGATCGATGCAGGATCTGTTAACAACTGCATTTGATGATCGGGAAATACTCCTAGCCCTGTCCAGCGCGTTCCTATTTGGCTCACACCGCGGTATTTGATGGGTAGCAGATCTTGTCCTTTATCAAACACCAGATGCTCGCGCCGTGCCATGTCATTCATCATGATGCTTGCTTGATCCACGCGCTCACGGTAGCGTCGTCCAATCATCGGCTCGCCTAGTAGTATGTATGCAATCAGACCGAACACGGGCACGGTATAAAGCACTGCAATCCAAGCAATGGATACACCAATATTACGCTGCACTGATACAACGCGTAACGTCATAACAATCATCAGTATAATATGAAATATCAGACCTAGACCTGCGTACTCTCCCCACGTCCAGTTGGTAAAGATCTGCCCAATCGTAAAAATATCTATGCTGGCCTCCCTCAATCATGCTCAAAAAACAAAGTATCCGTAGTATAGTAGCTTTTCGCTGTCAAACAACTGCTAACAATCATAACTTGCCTCTAAAAAATACAAGTAAGTATCTACCATATACTACTGTTTTTAATACCATTAAAAATTTATTTCCGATTATTTCATAAAATAGTCAAAATAACGTTTGACAGCCAAGTGTAAATCTATATAATACACACCCACAGCAAGGGGACTTACTTAGATAAGCCCAGCTGATAAATCAACATTGAGTGTGACAGCTAATGTTAATGAAGCAATACAGAAATTCCATTTAAAGAATTTCTCTTGTAGTAGAAGTTATACCTTATATTGGGTACTGAGCTCCTAGGATTTACGAAAATGTAAATTCTCTTGCGCTCGGACGAAGCAGTGCTTTGTTTTCTCCTCGCTCAGGGTGATTAGCTCAGTTGGTAGAGCGTCTGCCTTACACGCAGAATGTCGGCGGTTCGAATCCGTCATCACCCACCACTTACTAGCAAGTGGGCCTTTTATAAAGGCAAGAAGCTAAGACGACCTAAGCAGCGGTAGTTCAGTTGGTTAGAATACCGGCCTGTCACGCCGGGGGTCGCGGGTTCGAGTCCCGTCCGCTGCGCCATATTTAAAACGAATTTAAACGGTTAAGTTTAAGCAAGTTTCGCCTCAAGTATTAGTTTACTTGAGGTTTTTTTGTGTCTGTGTTTTTTGTCTATAGTCAATCAATATTAAAAGTGGTACAAGGCAGACGAGTGCAAGTACTACAGTGGTAGGCTAAACGAGTCTAACGCTGTAACACTTTAATAGTGGTTCGACTATATGTTCCTTCTAATATAACTACCTCTCGATAAGCATCTATTTTGTATTCGCAATAGTTATAATCATCTAACGGGCGTGCAGGTATTTTAGTATTATGGACGCTGACTCATGCGACTCACACTAGCAATCAACGCCACCATCACTACGCCCATGATAATCAAAATACCAGACATCATATGCGCTGCCTCATAGTTGAGCGCTTCAACTTGCTCATATATCGCAATCGACACTACCTTGGTCTCACCTGAGATACTCCCCCCTATCATTAACACCACACCAAACTCACCAATGGTATGAGCAAAACTTATCAAACTACCCAAAATAATACCCACGCGCGCTTGCGGTAAGGCTACCTTGACGAAGCGGCGCAGGCGACTGGGTTCTAACAGATGCGCGACTTCTGTGACACTTTGCGGAATACGCAAAAACTGTGCATACACTGGCTGTATATAAAAAGGCAGTGAGTAAATAATAGACCCAACCACTAGACCTTCAAAGGTAAAAATAAGCGGACTAATATTGTGCTCAATCAGCCATTGACCGATACCCATACTTGGACTTAGCAGTAATAATAAATAAAAGCCAATAACCGTAGGCGGGAGCACCAGAGGCATGGCAATGATGCCCATGAGCAGAATTTTGAAACGCCCAACTGCCTTCTTTTGACTTGGCTTGGCAAGCCAATAAGCCATAGGAGTTGCAAACAACAGTAAGCACAAGGTCGTGATAGAAGCGAGCTTAATACTTACCCAAAATGGACTGAGCATATCTGACATAAGAGACTGGTCGATCATATAATGTCACGGCTCGTTTTATAGGTAGCGTGTCTAGGCTAACGGATTACTGAATGGGCAGGTAGCCTGCTTGCGCGAAGTGCTGTTGTCCTGCATCCGAGCGCAAGTAATCAGTAAACGCCGCTGCTAGGACTGTATTATTGATAACGATACCATCTTGTAAGATGGCTGGATAGGATGCTTTTGGCACAGTAATAAACTGCTCAGGTTTGGCTTTTATCGCAACGAGTTGAGACTGCGCCACAAACCCATAATCCACGCTACCTGTATGGGCGTACTGAAATACTTGACCAATATTTTCTGCCTGTATCAGATTCTTCTGAGCGCTTAATTTGTCATATAGCTTTTGTGATTGTAGATAGGATTTTGCAGATGCACCATAAGGAGCAAGTTCAGGATTGGCAATAGAAATCTTGCTATCATCTGTGAAACTAGCACTTGTAAACGCGTCAAGAAGCGATGCTGGCGTAAAATCATTCAAAGGTTTTGTGACACTATAGAGCGCCAACTGACCTCTGGTATAGGTAAACGGTTGTACAGATTTATCACGCTTGTCATCAGACAGCTTTGCCGGAAACTCTTGATTGGCGGACAAGAATATATCATAAGGGGCTCCTGCCTTGATTTGAGCATATAGCTTGCCAGAAGACGCGTAAGTGACTTCGATATCTAAGTCACTTTTGTCAGAGGTACTATCAGAAACCCTATGATCCACCTGATAACTGTCAATAATGCTGGGTAAGACATCAGATAAGTTGGCTGCCGCAGCGATCCGTAAGGTTTGGTGCTCAGTTGTGGCAGTCGCCGATTCTACATTCGTACTTTTATCTGCTGTACAAGCATTTAATGCCAGTAGCAAACACGCAGAGGTACTAATCGCAGCTAGTGACCTACCCATTGTTGCTGAGCCATTTAGATGAAGCATCTTCGTAATACTCTTGCTTCCACACAGGAATGTCGGCTTTGATGGTATCTAATATCCAGCGACACGCATCAAATGCTGGATAACGATGCGCTGACACTACCCCCACCCACACTGCCACATCACCAATCTCTAGCGCTCCGATGCGGTGTATCGCTATGGCATGAGTGATCTCAAAACGCTTTTTGGCTTCTTCTATAATGGCGCGGCCTTGGTTGATTGCTAAGTCTTCATAACCGTAATAAGTAAGTCGATCAACGCTCGTGGCATTGTTATGATTGCGCACTCGCCCTTCAAAGCAAACAAACGCACCGCAGCTGTCATTGTCCAATGTACTTTTGAGCTTATTTTCGTCAATTGCAATATCGAGTAACGCAAAACCGTCGCGCTCAGCAATAAGATACGCTTCATCGGTACTACGTTTGATGGTCATTGAATGGTTATGGATGTTATCTGTCATTTTTTTCTCTATTTACACTAATTGTGGCGCTATAGCCGCTTATAAATATATACCTAACCACCAGCGACTGGCGTGATAAATACTACGCTATCGCCGTCATTGATTTGATCTGTCCATTTAGCAAAATAATCGTTCACTGCCACCCGTAGCTCTGCTTGCGGACGGCTAAAACGATGCTTTTGGCTAAGCTGTTCATATAGTTCAGTCAATGAGGTGTCTTGGGGTAGTTTGACAGTCTCTTGCTGACAGTTGGCCTCATCTGCCAAACTGGCGAAATACATGACATTGATATCCATCGTTGATTCGATATCGGTTGTCACATCGATAGTACCCATAAATCTCTCCCTTCTTTGCAAGCGTCCTTGCTTGATATCCAATATATCTTTAGTCATTGATTAGGTTTTTTATCACACTAAGCATGAGTATAGTCTGACTTGCCACCTGTTTTTTTAATCAGGTGAATATCATTTATAACGATGTCATGTGATAGTGCTTTAGTCATATCATAGATGGTCAAGCAGGCAACGCTCACGGCGGTTAGCGCTTCCATCTCAACCCCCGTTTTGTGCGTGACTTTGACTATAGCACTGACGGTGATACTGCTCAGCGCATCATTATACACAAAGGTGAGGCCGATCTTATCTAGCGGCAGCGGATGACAAAGCGGTATCATATCATGCGTGCGTTTGGCAGCCATAATACCGGCAATATGTGCCGTTTGCGTAATGCTGCCTTTTTTGGTCATCCCATCAGCCGCTTTGATCTGCGCATAAATCTCGCTCGGAAAACGAACTTGCCCAGTCGCGTTCGCTTCTCGCGTCGTTGCGGTCTTGCCACTGACATCAACCATCGTGATGTCACCATTACCATCTAAGTGTGATAAAGCAGATTGATGATTTGTCTGAACGCTGTTACTCATTGATATCGCCTTCTCTTAGTAATCTCTTTATCAGTATTTTTATTATGTTGGTAGCGCGGCACACGCCTGTTCAAACTCTTGAGGCATATTAAAATTGGTCAAATGCTGCCAGTCCTGAGTAAATGGCAAGGTTTTTACCATCGGCTGAATAAAGGGCATGACTCGGCGCTGACCACTATCAATATAAGCTTTCAAATCGGGTTCAATAGCTAAATGATACAGCCCTAGTAACGGATATAAATGACTGTCATCTTTTAAGCAAATGACGCGCCTATTAGCCGCTGTATTAATTGCTTGTTGCAATTTCTGCCATAGATCAGTGGCAGGTATTAAGCTGTCACAACTCATCACCAGTAGCCACGATGCGCGCTGATTGTTAGTTGTAAACAGATTATTCGAGCCAGTCAATGTTTGCAATGCTGACTCGATAGCAACCAACGCACCGCCTGTACGAATCTGCTCATCATTATCCGCGTCAAAATCAGAAACGTAGTCAGCAATAGGCATAACGGGCGAACTGGGTTTGTTCAAAGTAGCATCTGAATCAACATAAAAGCCTCGCCCATTATCCGCAATCAAAATAGGAACTTGCAACTCGCTGGCATGACGAACATGATAATTTAGCAGCTGCTCACCTGTCGGCAGAGTGAGCGTCGCCTTTGGTGTTCCCATACGTTTGGATGCTCCGCCAGCTAAAATAACTATACCTGCCAAGTTGTCCAGCCTATTCGAGCAACCCATCATTATGCCATTGCCTGTCATTTTTGGTTAAATAGCCGTTATGGCTTAATCATTTATCATCAATCATTTATCATCAATTGTTTATAAATCAGTCATGACTGGGGTTTTGTGCCAAAAAATGCGGCACAAAGTTACATGGACGAGTACGGCTATCAAACTGCTCTTTTAGGATATTTTCCCACCCTGTGCGGCACGCGCCAGATGAACCTGGTAGACAAAAGATACCGGTACCATTGGCCATACCAGCCACTGCCCGCGACTGCACCGTAGACATACCAATCTCGTCTTTTGAGATCAAACGGAACATCTCACCAAAACCATCAATCGACTTATCAAATAGTACGCTGACAGCTTCTGGCATGCTATCTCTAATAAAGAACCCTGTACCACCTGTTGTAATGACCGCGTGCACGTCTGGACTGGCAATCCAGCCACTAATGACCGCTCTAATCTGATAAATATCATCAGTGATCAGCTGACGGTCTGCCAAATGATGTCCAGCCTCGGTCAAGCTATCGGCTAGATATTGACCTGACGTGTCTTCTGCCAGCGTACGGCTATCAGAAACAGTCAATACCGCAATATTAAGAGGGGTAAATGGTGCAGCAGGCTTACTCATAAAAGATCCTTTATAGATATAATTTTATAAATGTATTAAAAAAAGCTTATGTCGGAAAAGCGATAGCAAAAACAGCATCAGTTATCATCAGAATTAGAGACTCAGAATGCCTTAACCACCGATTATCGAGAGATTGTGCATGATACCACTGTTCGAGTCATGCAGATGATGATGCTCAGGCTTAATCGGCATAAAGCTATGTAAAGTGTTTACCAGTCCTTGGATATCGTTTTGTTGTAAGTATGGACGAATATCGTAATTACCTTGGTCAAATAAGCACAGATGCACCTTGCCCTGACTACTGACTCGCAAGCGGTTACAAGTATCACAAAAGTGCGCCGCATAAGGGGCAATCATACCAACACGGCCGACATAATCAGGGTGACTGTACTCGACCGCTGGACCATCGGCACTGCCACGCTCGTGTGGCTGCCAACCATGGTCTAACAAATAATCCGTGATGATATCAGACTGAGCATGTTGGGCAAAAAACAAGTCGCTATTGTCACTGGTCTGCATAAACTCAATAAAACGATACGTTACTTGCCTGTCTTTGACGTAGTCGATCGCGGCGATCAGGTTTTCAAAGGCAGTCTCTGCCATCAAGACGCTATTTATTTTAAGTTTGATATCCGTCGTTTCTAGCAAGGTATCCATATCTGCCAGTATCTGCGGTAAAGTATCAAAACCTGTCATTTTGTGAAAAGTGGCCGCATCAAAACTGTCCATACTGATATTGAGCTGATCAAGTCCAGCCGCTTGCCAGCTGGCTAAGTGTTTACCCAACTTATAAGCATTGCTGGTCATCGCTACTGTTTCAATACCGTCCGTTTGCTTGATCGTTTCGATAATCTCGACAACATCACGGCGAATAGATGGCTCACCGCCTGTAATTCTCACTTTTTTGGTACCTACTTGGGCAAAGCCGTGCACCAATGTCGCAATTTCAGAAACGCTCAACTCATCGTCAGGACGTTTGCCCTGATAACCATTTGGCAAGCAGTACTCACAGCGAAAATTACAAAAATCCGTAATAGATAGACGCAGATATGTCAGACGCCGTGCAAACCCATCCGTTAAGGGCTGATGGATTTGGGTTGCCTGATCAATCGGCATCACTAAATTAGACGGTATATAGCTGTCAGACAGCACAGGTGCTGACGCAGGAGAATACAGTTTTGGGCTGTCTATTTTGATATTGTTGTCATTCATATATTACTGCCATCAGTATTGCTTGCCATAAGCGTTACTTTATTATTCGTGTTTAGCATCCCATTGCTAGATTGCTTTTTAATTTAGTTCCATCATTTTATAGCAGATTGGCAAACGGTGAATTAGCGATGCAACCAAGGAAACGGCTGTACGGTAACCTCACCACCAGATACTACGTTGCCACTGTCTTTGTCTAATACAATAAAGCAATTGGCGCGGCTCAGCTGTTTTATTCTGTGTGATTGTTGACTTGAAAAGCATTCAACTTGGTAATGACCCGCCTCATCTTGTGACAATACGCCGCGCTGAAAGTCTTTGCGGCCAGGGAACTTTTTGATGTCATTTGTGAGTTTAGCGTTGATCGTTAGCGCCATCGGCTGCTCGGACACACTCGCACCTGACATCTGCCATAATGCGGGTATCACAAACTGTAGCGCGCCCACAACTGTGGAGAGCGGATTACCCGGTAGACCAAAATACAACACAGGCTTATCGAGGTCTTTATTTAATTCACCAAATACGAAAGGCTTACCAGGTTTCATCGCCACTTTATAGTGGTTGATTTGCCCAAGCGTTTCGATCACCGTCGTCAGAAAATCATAATCGCCGACTGAGACGCCTGCTGTCGATATGAGCACATCACAGTCTTGCATGGCTTCGTTGACCGCAGCTGTCGTCTTATCCAAATCATCAGGAATGATGCCATAGTCACGAATGATTATAGGTAAATCCGACAGTAAGCTTTTGAGCGTTGGGGTGTTTGAATTATATATTTGGGCTAGATGTTCCAGCGCATCGCCAATAGCGACGAGCTCATCGCCTGTCGCGAGCACACCGACGACGAGTGGTTGAAACACGCTCACTTCGCTGATACCTAAATTTGCCAGTAAACTGATATCGGCGGGATTAATTCGTTTTCCTATCTTTAGCACAGCTTCGCCAGACTCAACCTCTTCGCCTTGCGCACGGATATTATCATTGGTTTCGGCCGTTTGCGTGAGAGTGATGCTGTACGGCTGAGTCTTATCAATGGTCGCTTTGATATCAGCAAAATTGGTATTCTCTTGCATAATGATTGTATCACAACAGTCAGGGATGACCGCGCCAGTAAAAATACGCACACCCTGCCCTGCTTTTGTCTCACCAGCATAGGCACTGCCTGCTTGAGACTCACCAATGATTTCAATCGTCTTGCCTTCTGACAGCTCACTTCCTTTTGCAATGGCATAACCATCCATAGCAGATAGATTCTGTCTTGGCACATCAAAAGGTGATGCAATATCTTGCGCGAGTATGTGGTTACGGCTGTCTAATAGATCACAGATATTGACGGCTCTTTTGTGCAGCGGAAAATCCACATCATTATAATCATTGATACGCAGCTTTATTGCCGCTTGTAATTCTTCCATGGTAATCATAAAGGTATGCTCTTTTGATCGTTCTAATTATTTATTCTTGAGTAGCTATTATTCACAGTTGCTATTAAAAAAAGTTGCTATTGAAAACTGATATTAATCATCAATGGTTAAAGTCAGCCATCAAAAACTGCTTATGAAACCATACTCTCTAGAGTCTATCATTCACAGTATCGATTTTGTTGTATTAACCTTGTCCTGATAAGTTTTGAAGATTGCGAGATCAAGCCAACTCAAATATTTGATGATTATCACAATATTTATCCATTCAATAAATTTCAGCAAAATCAGACATAGCCTGAGGCAAAAAAAGCACCTTGGCAAGGTGCTTTTTGTAGAGCAAGGTAACATGCTTAATTGATGATTAATGATGATTTATAATAGCTAAAAGCGATTATGAATCGTGACCTTCATACGGTGTATAAATACCGTCAGCTTACCTCACCAGCCAGCCAATGAAGAGGCGCTATTTTGAGTGATGAATCCATCTGGCGTTTGCCCATTATCTGCTTGCCAGCGCTGAAACGCCATGCGCGTATTGGTACCTACAATGCCATCAGCCCCTTTGGTATCGTAACCCATGCTCGTCAGACGGCGCTGTAAGTTGATCACTTGCGTGGTTGATAACGGACGCTCATAGCGGGGCCATGATTTTCGCAGACCACTTTGTCCATCAATCGTTTTGCCCAATAGGCTCACCCCTAGCGCATAACTCGACGAGTTATTGTAAACCTTGATAACATCAAAGTTTGGGCTTAGCAGCAATACGGGACCATCTTTACCCGCTGGCAACCATAGCTCCATCTCGGTATTGGCATCTAAATAGACGTCATCTATCGTATCGACACCCATCGCCGCCCATCTGGCTGCAGGTTGCTTACTCCCCATCAGTGAATAATCAAACGAAGCAGGTACAGTCGCCTCATAAAAAGGTGCTAGACCGCGCACCCAGCCTGAGTTGCTCAGATAGTTGGCAGTAGAAGCGAGTGCATCACCTGTGGCCCAAGGGTTACGGTGACCGTTGCCATCACCATCAACGCCTTGCTTGAGCCAAGTCTCAGGAATAAACTGCGTTTGTCCCATGCCGCCTGCCCAAGAACCATCTAATTGCGACCATGATACGTCGCCACGCTGGAGTAGCGTCGCTAGGGATAATAGCTGAGCTTCTGCAAATTCTTGACGACGCCCATCGTAGGCCAGACTGGCAAGCGAACTTGGCAAATCGCTGCTACCCGTGACCGCGCCATATGATGACTCCATACCCCATATCGCTGCGACAATCTCTGCATCAACACCATACTGCGATTCTAATTGAGACAAAAACGCACGCTGCTCTGCAAACTTGCGCTTACCTACGCTCACACGCCCACTAGAGACAGCAGAGTCCACATACTCCCATGGCATCTTAGAAAACTCAGGCTGTCCTGAGTCTAATGAGATAACTTGCTGATTCAGATAAGCGGAATCGAGTAATCGGCGAATGACTCCCGCATCATAGCCTGAAGATATTGCACGCATAGAAAAGTCTGACTTCCAATCAGAAAAGCTGCTATAGCTTGGCTTTAGGACGGGCTGCGGCTTAATAACTGGTGCTGGTGTTGGCTTGACCTGTACGGTTTGGGTTTGAGTAATCTCAACGCCACCTTGACGCACAGGCTTTTTTTGCATGGCTTGCTGACTTGTACACCCGACCATCACTAATGCCGGCATAAGAGTGAAGTATTGTTTTTTTAATCTCATAAAAAGTCTCAAACATAAATAAATAAAATGGACCAAAGCCGCCCAGCCATCAGCGACATGGCTCAATACTAACGCCCAAGTACCGTACGTGGATCAATCGGATTGCCATTTAAGCGAACTTGGAACTCCAGCCCCACTTGATTGGTCTGACCACTGCTACCCATCGTCGCGATACGCTGGCCACGCTGTACCGTATCCCCTTCTTTTACCAGCAATTGGCTATTGTGTGCGTAGGCCGTGATGTAATCATCACTATGGCGGATCATAATCAAGTTGCCATATTCTGGTAGACCGTTGCCTGAGTAAAGCACCGTTCCTGATTGGCTAGCAAGCACTGGATCACCGACATTACCAGCAAACCACATACCCATGTTGCCTGTGGCTGGATCAATGTTACGCGTGACTGGATTGCGAGTAGGATAATCATAACCAGAGGTCGAATTGGCAGTTGCCTCGTATGCTGGCGTTCGAGACTGGGTTACAGGTGGGGTATAAGTTGGTTGCGGCTGTGCAGGTCTACTATAGTTATTACTTCTAGCCGTGTTACCTTGCCATAGCTTGAGCCATTGCCCACTATAAATCGTATATTTACTGTCCAGATTATTTAGTGCGCCAATCTGACGATAGTTAAGACGATAGCGCGCCGCAATTTGGCTGACCGTATCGCCACGTTGTACGCGATGGTAGTTAGGGACGCCTTGTGCGTTGGTAATAATCTTAGGACCTACTTGGTTTGGTGATTGATAAGTAGGCTTGGTTGCACAGCCGACTACAGACAAGGTAGCAACTGCCATAGTGCCAATCAACGCCGCCTTAGCAAGGTGCGATCCGGTCATGATTCTTTTCATACAAGGTTCCTGTTCTTTGTGTTGCTTATCTATTGTTTTATCATCCAAAAGCGCTTGATATCACTCAAAAGCCTCCAGATATTGTTACTACAATTAGCGATCTAGCAGATGATTTATATCACTCGTACAGCAAGCGATATGGTGATTATCACCTATGTCATTGATAATCATAACCTATCGAACTTATAAATCTAGTGCCAAAAGCTTATCCAATGCCCCCGCTGGGGTATGATGTAGACGTACTGGCGACAAACTGATGTATCCTGCCGCCACTGCTTGATCATCCGTCATGCCCGATGTTAATACAACATTTTTTTGATTGATTGATTTAGCTGAACTGTCTAAGGGTCGCTCATTTTTGTGCTTGCTGTTTTTACATTTTCGTAGAGACAGCCAGTACGCATCTCGGCCGCGCGGGTCAATCATATGACGCACGGGCCGGGCGATCTGCTTGTGTCCCAACGAGGTAACCTTTCGCCCTTTGATATCACTGCTGCTATCCATATCAGGAATATTAACGTTTAATACATGATAGGGCAAACTTTTGAGAAACTCTAAAATCGAGGTATCAGTGAGCAATTTGACAATTTCATTTGCCACCACTTGATAATCACTGGCTGATTCTTGTCCACCATTTTTTACGCCGCCACCTACCAAAGACGTGGCAATAGCAGGTATGCCCAATAACTGCGCGGTCAATGCCGCGCCAAAGGTACCAGAAAACATCACGTCCTGTCCTAAGTTTGCACCTGAATTGATACCTGTAATGACACAGTCAAAATCCACGTCACGGTATAGCTCATGCAGCGCCAAATGAACGCAATCAGCTGGTGAACCATTAACCGCTATAAATCCCGATGGCAATTGATGCGTATGCAATGGCTTTGATACACTCAATGCACTAGCATAGCCACTCTGCTCCTCGTTTGGTGCGACTACCACGACCTCACCGATGGTCGATAGTGCTTGAGACAGTGCCAATAATCCTGGCGCATACACCCCATCATCATTACTAATTAAAATCTTCATGTCAGCTCAGTATGTTTGTGTCAAACCGTCTTTCTAGTAGAAAGTTTTGCTACCGTACCATATCTTTATTCGTATAAAAATAGCAACCAAAGGCTAGGGCGTGTTGAACATTCGCAAATAGGCACTGCTGATCGCTAAAATTGTTCCAGACAAGGCACAAAGCGACGATAATGCAGATGCCTTAGCGAGATTTGTAACGCAGTATGGGGCAATTTTAGCATCAGCCCCAACGATAAAAGCAGGGGACAGGACTCTTTTTTGCCGCTTCATCGTTAAAAATAAGCGCTTAGAGTGACTAAACTTATTATTTTTAACATCGAATCGCCTAAAAAATAGTCGCTGTCAGTGCCATGGTCGAATGTTCAACACGCCCTAGTATATAAAATAAAAAATTTGGCGATTACTCTTGAAAGCCTTGTGATATCAGTACATTAAAACTAAATTATCTTGATAGCCCGAGCGATTATACCTGAACAATAGATAATCCCGAACTCAGTCTTTGACCAAAAACTGTCTGGCATTTTTGTCTATTGTTATATTATTTGCCTCAAACGGAGTCGAAATGAGAGAAATAAGGCAACGCGTTACAATATGCAACACCGTACAACAATACAAACTGATGCGTTTATACTGATGTGACTTCATTGGTATATGCTACTGATATGTTGCTGTAAAATGCCTTTGGCTCACAAGATATCTACACATAAATCAATATTTTATGTGACTTTTGTTTTTTTACCCATTAACATATCACCATCAAATAAAGATAAGCGAGTGTAATACTGAATGAAGAATCAATCGATATTATCTATAGCTTCTGTGATAGCAAAGACCGCCTCAAAAATCGGGCTGGCAGGACTGATAACGTCTGTTGCCATGCTGTCTCAAGCGTCTAATGCTGCAAACAATCCTGCGACTACTATTCCGCTAGATATGTCTGGCATTAATATCACAAAGCATGAAATTGCTGTGATGCAGGTACTATCAGAGATCTGTCCATCAATGCTGAACGGCAATCAAAAACAACGTTTTTATAAGTCTTATACCGTGCAATTGCATGAGCTGATGCCTTCGTTAGAAGATCCAAAAGCAGCGATTCAATATCTGTCAACGCAGCAAGACTATCGTCAGATACTGCAAGGTATTCGTAGCTGGACAATGGGCTTTTCAAAGCAAGAAAATAAAGCGCTATGCGAAGATCTTGCAAACGCAGAATATTAATCGCTAAAAAGCGTGTAAGCGTAGAGAGCCGTCTTGAGCGCTAGAAAAGCCCGTCATAATTAACGACAATAAACCATGGCCTTGTTCTTTCTGGAGCTCTACTCTCATCATCGTTAAGAACAATACTCTACACTTACCCATTAAGTTTAATGAACAAAAAAGCTTGCTGTCATTGCGCTTATAAACCACAAGCGGTACAGCAGGCTTTTTTGTGGTCGTTGAATTTATACTGATCAAAAGCTATCTATAGGTTAGTAAGAGCAAACACTTAATACCTACTCGCTTTTCTTTTTATTCATGCCTTACTTTTTTGCATTTATCGATTCCCCATCGGTTGGCATTTTGCTAAGATAAGGCGTTAATTTTATGTCTATCGTACAGTCGTTCTTGTTTTGATTAATACATTATTTTAGACATGATGTTTAAGGCATGCTGCTTAAAATAATGTATGAAAATTGACAGTGAATACAAGCGATAGATACATTTGGTTCCATGATGCGGTGTAATGATATATGACAGTAAAGCGTGTAAAAAATCAGCTAGTACAGCTGGTCGTTGGTGTAAGTATCTCAATGAGTGCAGTGATGGCAAACGCAGCCATACAACCACCTGAGATGGATAATACCGCCTATGTATTGATGGACTATAATACTGGTGAGATCTTGGCTCAAAAAAATGCGAATGAGTCATTACCGCCAGCGTCTCTGACGAAAATGATGACCAGTTATATCATCGAACAGCGCTTAGCATCAGGCGACCTCAAAGAAGACGACCAAGTACTCATGAGCCAAAATGCATGGTGCCGTGGTAGCAGCAGTCAGTCTTGCATGTATGTACCAGTCAATAAGACGGCGAGCGTCATCGACATGCTACGCGGTATTATCATTCAATCAGGTAATGATGCGTCAAAAGCCATGGCTGAGCATATCGCGGGTAGCGAAGCATCATTTGCAATATTGATGAATGAGCAAGCGCAAAAGCTTGGTATGGAAAACTCTCATTTCGTCAACTCTACTGGCATGCCTGCTGAAGGGCATCAGGCATCAGCGCTGGATCTGGCCAAACTTGCTCGCGCTATTGTCAAAAACAGCGGTGATTACTACAGTATTTATTCCGAAAAAGAGTTTACCTATAATGGTATCACTCAGGGCAACCGCAACGCCCTACTCGCAACCGATCCTACCGTTGATGGTCTAAAAACGGGCCATACTGATGCGGCAGGTTATTGCTTAGTCGCTTCGAGTAACCGCGACGGTATGCGCCTCATCTCTGTCATCATGGGCACCAAGAGCCAGCAGGCTCGTGCTGATCAGTCGCGTGAACTACTCAACTGGGGCTTTGGCCACTTCACCACAGTGACCAAAGCACCTGCTGGTCAGTTCGTTAGCAAAGTTCCAGTATGGTTCGGAGAAGCCGATGAGGTAGAGCTGGCAACGGGTGATAACTTAAAAATCCTAACCAGTAAAACGCAGAAGAATAAAATCACGACCGTGGTTGATATTCCTGACAGCCTAGAAGCGCCGATTAAGAAAGGTCAAGAAATCGGCAAGATGATGGCCGTTATTGATGGTAAAGCTGTCGCATCTGTCCCTATTATTGCCACTAATGATGTCGCACAGTCAGGATTCTTGAGCCGTACTTGGCAACATATCGTACGCTGGGCGCAGAATCTGTTCTAAGAACTGCTCTATTTTTATAAATAGAGAGCTAGAGCAAAGACTCTCATTATAAGAAAATCACATAATAAAAAAGACGCCTTAAAATTGGGCGTCTTTTTTATTTGTTGTAAAAAAATCCTGGCTTGTTTGTGCTTTTTATCAGGAAATTACATCTAACGGGCTAGGCGATTTTAAGAAGTCAAACGTATTTTTTTATAGTGTTTTAGATCCATACTAGCCAACGTTTTAACAAGTCACTCAAAGCCTTGTGCTCATAAGTCGTACTATGACAGTAATCGATGCCAGCTGCTTTTAAACCATACTCGAAATTATCGACATAACGCGCTTGATGTTGGGGATACCAATATATCAATAACGCACGTTGCACGCTTTCTTCGTTTTCATGTTGGCGAATAAGTTTTGCTAATAGTTCAGCTTTGTCCGCGAGTACATCCTCAGCGAACATCACCATATCGACTTTCTGTGCCCTTATCTCATTCATGACTTGCTGTACGTCCTGGTGACAGATCACCGTAGCGCCCAGATACTCTAGCTCATTCAATAACGCACCCGTCTCTTGATCATAATAATAAATAATCGTTAGCCCATTTAAGAGCCGCTGCTGGCGAGATTGTTGTTGGTTTGGCATTACTAACGTCAACGTAAACTGCGTCCCTGATCCCAAGGTACTATCAACTTCGATGGTCGCCCCCATGAGCTGCACCAATTGCTTAACCACAGGCAAGCCCACACCTGAGCCTTCATACTGGCGCGTTTGTGACGAATCCACCTGAAAGAAAGGATTGAAAATATCATCAATATGATTGCTATCAATACCGATGCCCGTATCTTTGACACTGATTTTCCAACGATTACTTTTATCAAAATGCGTCAGTTGTGACGTGATCACTACCTGTCCAGTAGGAGTAAATTTAATGGCATTACTGACTAGTATGGATAATATTTGTTGAATTTTTGCTGAGTCGCCATAAAGACTGTAATCTACATGATGAATATTACTGGTTAACGCTAAGCCTTGTTGATTGGCTATAGGTTCAAACTTTATCAAAAGATCAGATATCAACTGTAGCGGATTAAATTCATTGTTATGAATTTTTATTTGTCCTTTTTGTATCTGATTTAATTGAATAATATGATCCAGTGATAGCACCAATTTATCACTGCCGTTGCTAATGATTTCGACAGCGTCTTTTTGCTCTCTAGTTAAGGTTTCATAGTCCAATAACTGTAGCCCGCCCACGATAGCATTGAGCGATGTTTTTAGTTCATGGGTAATCATGCTTTGAAAATTATGCAACTGCACATCAAGCGAGACATCTTTGTTATGTAGTTGCTGCTCAAAGGCAGCAAGCGTATCATATCCTTGCTTGGCCTCTTGCAGTCGATCAAACAAGATAGCCAAGGCCTTTTTTATTTGTGTCAGCTCTTGAAAGTTAAAGCGCTGCGGAATAATAGGTAGCTGCTCTAGCTCTGCGTTTTTGATGATAATACCGCAGACACCATTTAACGCTTCGATATCTTTGACCGGCCAATTCAGCTTTCGGAAGATATATACACCTGAAATAATAGTCAATAGTAACGTGGTCAGCCACAACGGAATAATGCTACGAAACCAATATGAACGCAGTACTTTCACATCCATGGTGATGTTGATATAGCCAATCAGCGTGTTATTCCTATTCGTGCTACCGATCGATTCATCCGTAACTGATGATGTGCTCATACTCTCAGACAGATCTGTCGCTAGCTGCTGATTAGATGTGGGTTTATTGGGTCTGACACTCACAAAATCTTCGTACTTACTAACGACAGGATAGTTGAAGCTGACCGTATCGGCAAATAAAGCATTTTTCCAGTCATCTAGTGATTGGCTGATATCGTTGATAGGCTGGGATGTGGAATAAAACACAATACTCTGAATGCTCGGCTCATTTTCTAATAAAATATTCACTTGCTCAGCGACGATGTCAGCACCATCTGGTGTCGATGCACTGGTTGTTAGTAACGAGGCTAATTGCTGTATATGCTGATGTTTTTCTTGGTAGTGATGCACCAAACCATAAATAAAAGGCAATACAAAGCCTGCCAGCAGAGCCAAAATTACGGCCTGTCCAACAGAGCGCCAAATGAGCATAGAAATGGTTTGAGACGAACGATTGTTCATATCACTCTACTGAGTCAAGAAAATTTTTACTTATATTACAGGTATTTGAGAGATGTGATAAGCGAAAGATTGAGGTAATTAACGAGTATACTGAACTGCCAAAAAAAGCACTATATGATTATAGTGCTTTTTTATTTTACCGTGCTGAGCTGCACGATAAAATAAGTCATAGCAAATCATGTGATTAACGAGACTTTTTATCTTTGGTAGTGAATTTCTTCGCACGATTGCGCTCACGCTGACGCAATTGCTGTGTTTTTGCCTTGGTTGGCGTGTCGCTCTTATTGGCGTATGGGTTGTCATTTTGTTTAAAGATAACATTGAGCGGCGTACCTTCAAGCTTAAATACTTGACGGAACTGGTTCTCTAAGTAACGCTGATAGCTCTTAGGAAGCGCGCTGGTTTGATTGCCATGGATTACGATAACAGGTGGGTTGTGACCACCGATATGTGCATAACGTAGCTTAATACGGCGACCAGCAATAGTTGGTGGCGGATTGGCAGTGACAGCATCTTGCAAGATTTGCGTCAAGCGATTGGTCGAGACTTCAAACATTGAAGACTTGTAAGCACGCAAGATAGATGGATATAAATTACCCACACCAGTCCCATGTAGTGCTGATATCAAATGTACTTTTACATATGGGATAAAGTTAAAACGACGATCCATCTCAAGCTTAATATAGTCTCTTTGATCTGGTGTCAAACCATCCCATTTGTTGATTGCTACGACTAGAGCACGACCAGCATCAAGTGCATAGCCAATCATATGCAAATCTTGGTCAACAATACCTTCATGCGCATCAATGACAATGACGGTCACGTTTGAATCTTCAATCGCTTGCAAGGTTTTGATAACAGAGAATTTTTCCACTTTTTCATCGATTTTACCGCGGCGACGTACACCAGCCGTATCAATCAATACGTAGTCTCTGCCCTCACGCTGATAAGGGATATAAATACTATCACGCGTCGTACCAGGCATATCAAATACCACTACGCGATCTTCGCCCAACAGACGGTTAACCAGTGTTGATTTACCAACGTTTGGACGACCGATAATCGCAAGCTTCAAACCGTTTGGCTCAACTATATTCTCTTGCTCAGGCATATCAGCCGTTAAGACTTCAAGCAAGTTGCCCACACCGCGACCATGACTGGCTGCCATCGGATACGGCTCGCCCAATCCTAGCGCGTAAAACTCTGCTGGCGCTGCATCGTGGACACCATCAACCTTGTTTGCAACCACGTAGACAGGCTTACCCAGAGTATGCAAAAACTTGCCAATCTCAGCATCAGCACCAATCATACCAGCACGAGCATCAACGACAAATACAATGATATCTGCTTCGTGAATCGCGGTATGCGACTGCTCAGACATATAGTCATCGATATTACCGCTGCCGTCATCTGCTTCACCAATACCACCAGTATCCACAACGATGAATGACTTATCTTCATAAGTTGCATCACCGTATTGACGGTCACGAGTCAATCCCGACAAATCAGCAACCAATGCCTGCCGACTTTTTGTGAACTGATTGAATAAGGTGGATTTACCGACGTTTGGACGACCAATTAAGGCGACCACAGGCTTGATACTCATGGGTTACTCTCAGTGAAAGGCACAATGACGGACAGTACAATTATTCTTACGACCACTGATATAACAATAGTAACGAATAGAGCTGCACTTAACCGCAAATTAAAATGAATGATAAAACAATAGCAAAAATAGTAGCTAGCTATTTTTTGGCTAAAAAATAATTGGGACGACTAAATTATATATAGTATATATGGTTAGCACATCGGTCGCATAGAGTACGCGAAAGCCTGTACTTAAACAAGCGATTTACACAAGGCACTAAACGCTGACTAAGCAGCGTTTGTGTTTTGTAGATAAAAACCAGTGTACTGTTTTATCAGCGCGTTAGCTGCCAGATAGCAACTTGTCCTGACGTGCTTTGAGTCATCAGGCGATTGCCTTGTACTTGCAAGTTCGTCAACGTCCCTTTTGTCTGCACGCGGCTAACAATATTGCCAGTAGCAGGGTCAAATAAATGTACCACACCGTCAAAATCACCGACTGCAATATAATTGCCAATCATGACAGGGTTGGTTAGGTCACGATAAGCCAGTGCCTCACTTTCCCACAATGTCTCGCCGCTATTGCGATCATAGGCAACCACTTTACCATCTAGGCTAGTCGCAATCACTTGCTGAGGGTTGACGGCAAGTGCTTTTAAACTAGCAAGCTCATTGACGAACATCACTTGACGTGAGGCCAAATCAATACCTAATAGCTGACCACTATAACTAATCGCAAACAGCTGGTTTTTATCCACGATAGGCTTGCCATCGACATCGCTCATGCGCTCAACTTCGCTGCTTCCAGACCCAATGCCAACACGTCTTGACCACTTTGGTAAGCCATTATCAACGGTGACTGCATGCAAACGACCATCAGCAGTCGCCAACAACGCCGTTTCATTATCTAGCAAAGTTGGTGCCGCACTACCGCGCACGCTGATCGCTGGTACTTGCGTCGCAAACTGCCACACTGATTCACCAGTCTGTAGTGATAAGCCATGCAAGAAGCCATCATTCGCTGATAATACCACACGATTATTACTGATAAGCGCTGGGGATAAAACCGACCCTGACAACTGCTGCTGCCAGCGTTTTGCGCCAGTCATAGTATCAAACGCCATTACTTGACCATTGCGAGTACTCACAACCGCTGTCTGACTCAGCGCATCCAACGCCACGCCGCCTGTGATCTGATCACCGACGTTAACCGACCATAAGCGCTCGCCTGCCTGATTAAACCCTATCAGATCACCACCGCGTGATGCCGTAACGATTTGCCCATTAGCATAACCAACTTGCAAATCTAGAGGGTCTTTCTTACTGGCTTTTTTGTTACCTACATCGGTGCTAAATACTGGCTGGAGCACGTTGATCGGTTGCGCAATCTGTACCAATTTTACTGGGTCATTAACCACTGGCTTGATGCCGCGGTTACACCCAATCACTGCAGTGCTCATTACGGCAAGTACTGCCACATGCATGACTGTCTTCTTGATAGTCTGACTACTTAACGTAGTTTTTAACATTTTGCTAGAGCGAATAGATTGAGTCATTATATGTTCTCACTACAAATGAATTATTATTAATTGGTACATTGGCCAACAGCACATTAGTCATTATGACGTCATATCAAAAAGCATTTAATCGATTGCTACTGCTCAATACTAGCTTAGTGATTTACTGAACTTAGTTATTTACTGAGCTTAGTGACCTACTGAACTTAGTTATTTACTGAGCAGCTTCAACGCTCGTATTTTCTGAGTTTTCAACCACTAATGGCTGCTCAGGAGTCGCTGATTCTTGGATAAGACTGGTGGGCCCAGCAATTGGCTCAGGAGTGATACCCAAGCTTTCCATCTTTAAGGCCAATACTGCACGCGTTTCTTGGCGGCTACGTAATAGCTCCCAAGCATTATTGTAAGACTTAATCGCTGATTCTTTGTTGTCTTGTGCCAAGTAGATATCACCTAGCAGCTCTTGCTGACTGGCTTCAAACGAGCTTGGCATATCGTTGTTGGCTTCTGACAAGGCCGCATCTGCATCGCCTGTCGCCAGTAACGTCTTGGCATAACGCAGCTGAGTGATTGCCTTTAGACCGGCATCATCCAAATCAATGGCGAGTGCTTGCTTAAATGTCTCAGCTGCCGCCGTAAAATCATCATTATCGACCTGTTGGCGAGCTTTTATCATCAGCGCTTGCCATGCATAAACTGACTCACCATGCGTACTGACTAAAGCATCAATATCTTTGTCTAACTGTGTGCGGCTCTGTACCAGCGACTCTTGCGCGTCGGCTTCTAGATCTGGATTTTGCGAAGCCAAGCTGACTTCTTCATTCAGTCGTTGGATATCGGCATATTGATCAGCGGCGACAGTATCTACTCGCGCATGGTTGTTCTGCCAGTATGTCCAGCCAAAATAAGCAGCCAGTGCCAACAAAATCGCAGTGACAATATAACTACCATACTGCTTTAACGCTTGCATGGAGTTGTCTGCATTCGGCGAATTGGGGGTCAGAGCCATATATATTTACCTGATAAAATGTACATTAAATTGCTGATGCCAAAATCAAAACTGCGGCGTTGCAAGACGATTATTTACGAGAAAAGTTATCTTTACTCGATAGCCAATCTTGTGTGACAGTCTGCTGCTCACCCGTCTGCATGTCTTTGATACTGATGGTATTATCATCCAGCTCTTGCTGTGCGATGATGACTGTCAATGCTGCGCCTGACTTATCTGCCTTTTTCATTTGCGCTTTTAGACTGGTTGCACTTGCCATCTTCACGCGTACATCTGGACGACTATAACGTAGGTTTTGTGCGTAGCTGATACCTGCACTATAAACGTCAGGATGCGCCACGACAAAGATATCACAAGCGGGTTTGTCAGCAATCGGTGCCACGGCTTCCATCAGTAGCAATAAGCGCTCGAGCCCCATCGCAAAACCAATAGCCGGTTCAGATTTTACAGGTTTTTTATCTGACTTATCATCGTTTGTACCTATGGACTTTAATTGTCCAACCAGACCGTCATAACGACCACCGGCGCATACCGTCGCTTGACTGCCAAGCTTGTCCGTTACCCACTCAAAGACCGTTTTATTATAATAATCAAGACCCCGCACCAGATGTGGATTGATCTCAAAATCGATACCAAGCGCAGTCAGATAAGCTTGAACTTGTTCAAAATGCGCCACACTCTCTGTACCCAAGAAGTCAGCAAGCTTTGGTGCGTCTGCTAATACTGCCTGCGTACTTGCCTCTTTACTATCTAAGATACGTAATGGGTTGGTCGTCAAGCGACGTTTGCTGTCTTCGTCTAATTGATCTTTTTTGTCCGTCAAATAGGCAACCAGCGCTTCGCGATAGGCATGGCGTTCATCAAGCTCACCTAGGCTGTTTAACTGTAAGTGCATCTCATCTTTTAGGCCCAGTTCTTGCCACATCAGATGCGTCATTGCAATCAGCTCAGCATCAGCGTCTGGTAGCGCACTACCAAAGCTTTCGACACCTAGCTGATGAAACTGACGATAGCGGCCTTTTTGCGGACGCTCATAGCGGAACATTGGACCAACGTACCAAAGCTTCGGCGTGTCCCCACGCAATAAGTTATGCTCGATAACGGCACGTACTGCCCCTGCTGTGCCCTCAGGACGCAAGGTCAAAGGCGTCGGTGGCTCAGATTTATCAGTGAAGCTGTACATCTCTTTTTCAACGATATCTGTCGCACCGCCAATCGCACGTGCGAATAGATCAGTTTGCTCAACGATAGGCAAGCGAATATGCTCATAACCATATCTACCAAGTACATCAGCCAATATCGATTCTAGATGCAGCCACTTTGCTGATTGGTCAGGCAAAATATCATTAAACCCTTTAATAGCTTTAATCATGATACGGTCATGTCCTTAAAATTTAACAGTTATGTCTATTATTGTTATCTACGTATTAAAATAAAAAATGTGCTGCCTACCCTTTGTTTACACAGCAAAAAGCAGATACTTGCATTGCGACTTATTTTACGCGAATAATCTCGTTCTCGCGTTTTTTCGCCAAATCTTCTGCATGGGCGCGAACCATACTTTCTATTTCATCGACTACATTGTCGGTATCGATAAGATGACTTTTTTGACCCATACGGTATACCAGTGATCTTGGTGCGGCACCAACGATACCGATATCTGCTTCTTTTGCTTCGCCTGGACCATTCACTTTACAGCCAATCACGGATAAATCCATTGGTTCACGGATGTCTTCCAAACGTGATTCTAGCGCCGTCATCACTTTAATCACGTCAAACTCTTGACGCGAGCAGCTTGGGCAAGCGATAAAATTAACACCGTTCGAACGTATGTTGAGCGATTTTAAAATATCAAAGCCAATTTTGATTTCTTCTTCAGGCTCAGCCGCTAAGGAGATACGAATCGTATCGCCGATACCGTCTAATAACAGACCACCAAGCGCAATGGCAGATTTGACAGCACCAGTACGGTAGACACCTGCTTCAGTGACACCTAAATGCAGTGGGTTATCAATCTGCGCTGATAGCAGGCGATACGCATCCAATGTCAAAAACACATTACTGGCTTTGACAGATACTTTGTATTGGTCAAAATTAAGACGCTCTAAAATGTCGATATGACGCATTGCTGACTCAAGCATCGCCTCCCCAGTCGGCTCAGTATACTTACGCTGAATGTCTTTTTCTAAAGAGCCTGCATTGACGCCGATACGAATAGGAATATTGTGATACTTAGCACAAGCAACCACTTCACGCACCTTGGCATCGCTACCGATGTTACCAGGATTGATACGCAAACAGTCAGCGCCGGCTTCAGCCACTGCTAAGGCAATCTTATGATCAAAATGCACGTCTGCAACCAAAGGTACGCTCACCAGTTTGCGAATCTCGCCAAAGGCTTTGACGGTATCCATCGTCGGCGTTGATACGCGCATCAAATCAGCGCCGGCTTCTACGCAGCGCTCGATTTGGGCGACGGTTGCCGCCACATCGCAAGTGTCAGTGTTGGTCATGCTCTGTACGCTAATTGGCGCATCACCACCAATCGCAACATCGCCGACATAGATTTTTTTGGTCAAACGGCGGTTAATAGGCGATGGCATTGACATAGATAAATCCTTAAATCAAAAATAGAAAAACCACAGGCTTGTATATATAAATGAGCTTAGACGTATAGTAGTTTTATTAAACGCTAGTAATCATGCTCGATAAGAGGCCAATGATGACTAAGGTACTAGCTCAAAGGTAGCTTGCTTATCCGTTGCATAAGTATCTAAAGCAACCGTTTCTTGATTGAGCATCAAGCTAACATTATCGATATTATCAATTTGTACACTAAATGGTGGCACGCCTGTTAGGTCATAGTCACCTGCCGTCTGTGAACCACTGATGAGACTATTACCCGATGCATCCGTGATGCTAACCACAGCATCATCGGTCAACTTCACGTTTAAAAAAGCCGTATCTGCACTGGCAGCACCTAAATTCAACGCAGAGCCAGACGCACCGATATCACTTGCATCATTGCTAATCGCAGCCCCTTGCGCTTGCTCAATAGCAGATACATCTTCAACAGTAGAGACAGGCTCTTGGCTATTTTCTTTACTCGCATTACTCACCATACGGAATAAAAATACTGCCAAGATAATGAGTCCAATCACACCGATGATCAATAGCGGATTAAAACGAATACGATTGTGTGTATCGCGTTGCAGCGTGCCCATTGGTTGCAATGGTGTATCAGTATTATTGACCGATTTGGCTTTGAGTTCACTGGGGTAAGCGGCATCAAAGCTACTCGCGATTTTGGCTGAGTCTAGACCCAAGTATTTGGCATAATTAATAGCGAAGCCACGAGCAAATGCCGCTTGCGGTAATTCAGCAAAGTTTTCGCTCTCTAGTGCTTCTAGATGACGTTTTAAGATAAATAACTCGGCGGCTGCCTCTTCTAAACTGACTTGCTTCGTTTTACGGGCTTGCTGCAACGTGGCACCAAATGATCCCTGAGCGTTAGATTGAGTGTTTGATGATGGGGTGATCATTTCCATGGTGCCTCTGGATTGTTAAGCCAAATCTTAAGTTGTTTCGCTTCGTCGCTCAATGGATAAGCGGACAAAAGCTGCTGTGCCAATTGCTGGCGAGTTGTAATGTTGTTTTGTGCTGCCGCAAGTTTGATACCTTGTAGGAGCAATCTAGGACTGATGCCCTGCCCTTGTACCAATATCAAGGTCTCGTCATACAAGCGCTGAGCCTGCGGTACTCGCTGCTGCTCAAGCAATAAATCTACCAGCTCGATATGAGCAATAATACTATTGCGATTGCCATCTAGGGCCCGCAAAAACGCTTTAGCAGCGGCACTATTGTCACCCAACTGAAGGTAGGTACGCCCTAAATTCTCTAACGCACCGATACGGCCTTCGTAACCTAATGAGGCGCCTGCAATCTCAAACTGCTCTGCCGCCTCACGATAGCGCTTCATCTGTGATAAATAAACACCGTAATTATTGTGTGCTTGCACAAAGTCTTTATCCAGCGCGATGGCTTTTTTAAAGTATTGATCGGCTTTTGCAAGATTAATGCGGCTGCCTTCTTGCTGCAACAAAACGCCCATCATATCATAGGCTGGCGCGTAACGGCTATCAGCAGCAAAGGCTTTTTCGAGTTGCCGCTGCGCCGTATCGAGCTCATTTTTGCGGATATATTGTGCAGCAAGTGAGGTACGTACACGAGCAATTTCTTGCTGATCTAAGTTGCGGTCACCGCTGGGCCTCGTGGATGTCTGATAAGGCGCGATGCCTGACAAGTCATTGTTTGGTGTACTCTGACAGCCACTTAACAATAATCCTGCGAGTGCGGCAGCCAGTAATGCGCACTTCGGTGCAGTGATTCGGTTCGTCACCACACCTGCCTTTTTATAAAGGTTGAAAAATGGTTTTTGCTCTACCAACTGATAAGAATTTTTAGAAGTCATCATAGCCGCCATCATAAAACTGTGGTTCAATGCATTCGATCTTCGAGGCATCAGTTTAATAGATTTAGCCCCTATAAGTACAATTTAGTTGTGATTAATTGCTATGTTCTTCAATCTTTGTCGTTATTGATACATTTTCATTACCGTTGCGACAGATAAAAGACAGCTAAGCTTTTATGCCAAGCAGACAATTAGCGTGTCGTACAAGTAGATTATGAAACGCTTTCACGATCTTTGATGCTCTGCTGCCATGCTGCTGAACGTCTGGTACGGTCAGCTACTTGTCCAACCAACTGACCGCAGGCGGCATCAATATCATCACCGCGTGTTTGACGAATGGTGCAAACAAAGCCCGCTTCACTCAGTATATTACTAAACGCGTGAATGCGGTTGTTGCTTGACTTATCGTACGGCGCATGCGGGAACGGATTGAACGGAATAAGATTTATCTTACTTGGTAGCCCTTCTAATAGCGCGACCAACTGATGAGCATGCTCATTGCTATCATTGACGCCATCCAGCATCACATACTCAATCGTGACGTGCTTTTTATGACGCGGATTGACGTCATAGACGTAGTTTTTTGCAGCGGCAATCAGCTCATCTAACGGATATTTTTTATTAATAGGTACTAGCTCATTACGCAGCTCATCGTTTGGCGCGTGTAGCGAGATGGCTAGTGCCACATCGATGTCTTTGGCAAGCTGATACATTTTGGGGACGACACCTGACGTTGATAAGGTCACACGGCGCTTCGATAGTCCGTAAGCATGATCGCTGAGCATGATCTCCATCGAGCCAACCACCGGCTTATAGTTCAATAGCGGCTCGCCCATTCCCATCATGACAACATTGGTGACATTATTTTCCCATAGGCTATGATCCACGTTTTCTAAGCTTTCATCTTCGTCCGTCATATATGAAGCATTAGCCACCCACAGCTGTCCAATAATCTCAGCGGCACTCAAATCACGCTCAAACCCTTGCTTGCCCGTACTACAGAAACTACAATCGAGTGCGCAGCCAACTTGCGAAGACACACATAACGTTTTGCGACCGTTTAGTTTACTATCATCAGCCGGAATCAATACGGTCTCGACTAATGAGCCGCCTGTCACTTCAAACACCCATTTACGCGTGCCATCATCGCTGTATTGACGATGAATAACCTTGGGCGGGACCACACAAGCATTGAGCGACAATTTATCGCGCAGTGATTTACTTAAGTTGGTCATCTTCTCAAAGTCCGTCACCCCATGCTGATAAATCCATTTGATGACTTGAGTCGCACGAAATGGCTTTTCACCGATACTTTTGAAGTAATCAGACAGCTGTGCTTGTGTCATGCCCAACAGATTGGTTTTGGCATACGCCTCGTCTACTAGCTTAATACTATCAGTAAGCTTGGTAGGTACGTGCTGGATTGGTGCTTGAACAGTTGACATAATAGGTAACCTTTTTGCATACGCTTAAATAAGCGCGGCAATTATTGAGATGAGCGTTGCCGTACATACGTATGGCAGGAATGCATGAGCAATCCGTTATGAGCGCAGTTTTGGTATATTGAGTAAAAACATGCTGATAAAGGATTGATAACGCTAGTTAAAAATAATAATGAGGGAAACGTCGGACAATTTCAATATAGAGTGCGCTATTATAATCGAAGTTACCCATTGGCAAATAGCGAAAACGATTTATAGCGAAAACGGCCTATACCCATAAGATATAAGCCGTCTTGCAAAAGCAATTATTAACAATCAATATGCTAATAATCGCTGCTATTAATAACTATTGTTATTAACGCTTACGTGCACAAACTTCATCATCGCTGAAGAAGTAGCTGATTTCACGTGCTGCTGATTCAGCTGAATCTGAGCCATGTACCGCGTTTTCATCGATGCTGCTCGCGAAGTCAGCACGGATAGTGCCTTCAGCGGCTTCTTTTGGGTTGGTCGCGCCCATGATTTCACGATGTTTAGCGATCGCGTTTTCGCCTTCTAGTACTGATACCAATACTGGACCTGACATCATGAACGATTTTAGATCATTGTAGAATGGACGCTCAGCGTGCTCAGCGTAGAAACCACCTGCTTTTTCATCATCAAGTTGTAGCATTTTAGCGGCAACGATTTTTAGACCCGCGTCTTCAAAGCGGCTATAGATAGCGCCGATGTGGTTGCCAGCAACTGCGTCAGGTTTGATGATAGATAAAGTACGTTCGTTAGCCATGAAAAGCTCCTAATAAATGATAAATTCAATAAAAAATGAAATGGTTAGTACCTTGTTTTGTCTTTGGCCGCAATGTTGGATTTGGACTGATTTGACTAACTCATGATTCATCAAATCAAAAACCTGAACGCCAACATAGGATTGCTGCCTATTATAATGATTAAGACTATAAATGATAGGGGTAATTTATGACTATAACTTGTATAGAAGAAAATTCATTATCTATTAGTCGTTGATAATGCTATCAGTTATAACAAAAGCAAAAACCCCAATGCTTAGCACTGAGGTTTTGTTATTGATACTACAGCCTACTGCATCACAGTAGCGCTAAAAACTACGCATCGTATGGATCACGCAACACGATAGTCTCTTCACGATCAGGACCCGTTGAGATGATATCAACTGGGCAACCGATCAAATCTTCGATACGCTTGATGTATTTTTTCGCGTTTTCTGGAAGCTCATCATAGTTAGTGATACCGACGGTTGACTCACTCCAGCCTTGCATGGTTTCGTACTTAGGCGTTACTGACTCATAGAATTCAGCATCATGTGCGCCGGCACACTCAGTCTCAGGCAGGTTGTAGCCCACACCAATGAGCAATTCTTCAAGACCATCTAGTACGTCAAGCTTGGTCAAGCAAATACCTGACATAGAGTTCAGTACCACTGCACGGCGTAATGCCTCAGCATCAAACCAGCCACAGCGACGTGCACGACCAGTCGTCGCACCAAACTCGTGACCGACTTTGGCTAAGTGAGCACCAACATCATCGAACAATTCAGTTGGGAACGGACCACTACCAACACGCGTGGTATAAGCCTTGGTGATGCCCAATACATAATCTAAGTACAATGGACCGATACCTGTCCCCGTTGACACACCACCAGCGGTTACGCTTGAGCTGGTCACAAACGGATAAGTACCATGATCGATGTCAAGTAGTGTGCCTTGCGCACCTTCAAACATTAGGTTTTTGCCAGCCAGACGCAATTGGTTAAGGTCTTCGGTGACATCAGTAACCATGCCATTAATCTCATCGCGCCACTCTTGGCAAAGCTTGTACGTCTCATCAAAATCAATCGCGTCAACTTTATAATACTCAGTCAGCTGGAAGTTGTGGTATTCGATTAAGTTACGTAGTTTTTCTTCTAGATCTTCACGGAACAAGTCAGCAAGCTTGATAGCACGGCGTGCGACTTTGTCTTCGTAGGCAGGGCCGATACCGCGACCTGTTGTACCAATTTTGCCGCTACCGCGCTTGGCTTCACGAGCTTGGTCAAGGGCCACGTGATAAGGCATGATAAGTGGGCAGTTGGGAGAGATACGTAGACGCTCACGTACTGGTACATTGTTGGCCTCTAGCTCTTTCATCTCTTTGAGCAATGCATCAGGCGCTAACACCACGCCATTACCGATAAAGCAAGTAACGCCTTCACGCAAGATACCTGATGGAATCAAATGCAAGACCGTGGTTTTGCCATCGACAACCAACGTGTGACCAGCATTATGACCGCCTTGGAAGCGAGCTACTGCTGAGGCTTTTTCGGTAAGTAAATCAACGATTTTACCCTTACCTTCGTCGCCCCATTGGCTACCCAAGACTACAACATTCTTACCCATGATCAATCCTTACCTTTATGTATTGAGGTGTGTGCAATAACAGTTGAAAAACTAAAATGATTTTATCGACTGTATCTTTTTATCTAACGAACAACATAGCGTTTTAATAACTGGTGCTTGATGCGCGTGTGTTTCACAAATGACTCATTAAACCGTTTGTAGCTGCCACTGATTGTCAGCAAAACTTAAGCGATGCGTCACATCATTTGGGCTGTCCTGTGCGTCTAATGGCATGGTAACGCGATAGCCTTGCTGACGTAGACTCTCAACTTGTTGTAAGAGTGTCTGCATCTCATCTTCATTGGCATTGTTTATAGCAGCAAAATCAACTAGTACTGTGGTTGGTGCATCAAGCTGCGTATGCGCCAGCAAGCGACTAACATCCATACTAAAGCCTGTGGCAGCACGAAGTGTTTGCGTCTGACTTTGCATACCGTCAAAACGTCCGCCGCGTACTAGCGGCTGCGTTTCACTATTAATATAACCGTTGAACACGATACCTGTATGATAGTGGTAGCCTGATAACTCTGTCACATCGATACTGACTGGGCACTGCCAGTGATTTTCTAAATAAGATTTGAGGCGTTGTAACTCATCGACAGCGGCCGCGATTTGATCGTCTTGCTGAGCTGCGTCTGACAATTTAGATAATAAGTTTGCAATATCGTGACCAAAGCGTGCCAACACATAAAAATCATCGCCCATCGGCAAGTCTCGGCAGACGCGCTTTAGTTCTGGTAGGTTTTTATTGGCGTACAAGTACATCAATTGCTCAGTGGCGCTGTCTGGCAACTCAGCCAATTCGGCTAAACGCTTAAATATCGCTACATGACCCAAATCGATATGGAGCGCTGCACTTATATTGAGTTTATTTACCATGGTAAACAACACATCGATCAACTCAATATCTGCTGCCAGTGATGCACAGCCAAATATCTCAGCACCTAGCTGCAATGGTGTGCGTGAGCCAAACAATCCTGATGGCAGGGTATGAATCACATCACCGACATAGCAATAACGAGCGATCCCCGTACCGCCATGATGCGCATCAATACGCAAGATCTGCGGAGTAATATCAGCACGCACGCCCATTAGACGGCCCGTCAACTGATCGATAATCTTAAAGGTTTGACGTTTCAGATCTTCTGATGCATCACTCAGCAAAGATTCAGTAAACTCAATCATCGGCGGACAAACCAGCTGATAACCATGAGTGATAAGCTGCTCAATCAGTTGATGTCTAAGCACTTCTTGCTTATGGGCATCTTCAAACAGGACATCGACCACCCCATCAGGCAACAGCCAGCTATTGGCAACATCGCTGCCAAAGTTACTCAAGTACGGCATGCTATTAGAGGCAGCGCTGCTTTTTGCAGACTGAGTCGTTTCATTTGGAGGGTTTTGCTGGGCAGATTTTGCAGAATCAGAACTAACAGACACAATAAATCCTTGTTTGGCGTATCGCTTACCAAAAACGCGGTACTGAGGCGGTACTCAAAGGTTGTTTTACCAAGTATTGACGCCGAGTGTTTTTATTTTTAACGCGCAACATCATTGACCCAATTATTTATAAACAAACCAGGTAACTTTAAGAGGGTGAGTAATAAGTATAATTTGGAATGATAAGACGAGTATCTTTATGCGCTAAAAAATTGCGACAAATAATCAAGGCACTTTATGCTTTAGTTTAGCATAGCACTCAAGGTTCGCCTAGTGACAATTAGCCACAATCCGCATCTAATTACCGTCTAAGCGCTTCTCATTAGTACGGTAGAGGTAGCCGTTGACACTCATATATTCAGCTCGGCGTTGACTGACCACAATAGCGTTTATTTTTTGTTATACATACACTGATGAGCATGATTACGGCAGCGTCATCAATACCGACTCATGGTACACTAACACATATTTTTATCTCGGAAGCCTTATGTCATCTGATTACCACCCAAACCCTGCCATCAACCAAACCAATGTCTTAGGCACAGCGCTTGCCAGCTGTTGCTTCGACCCTATCACTGGCTATTATCGCAATGGCTTTTGTCATACGGGCAACCATGATGTTGGTCAACATACCGTCTGTGCCAAGATGACCAGCGAGTTTTTAAACTTCTCAGCCAGTCGTGGCAATGACCTTATCACCCCGCTACCTGAATATAACTTTGCCGGTCTCAAACCTGGTGATTACTGGTGTATCTGCGCCCTGCGTTGGGTCGAAGCACTAGATTTTGACATTGCCCCGCAGATAAAACTAGAAGCTTGCCACGAGAGCCTATTGGCATTGGTAGATATCGACACGCTAAAAAGCTATGCATTGTAAAAGGTTGTTCATAGATAGTGCGATCAAATGATAATGGCTTTGCTTAAGACAAGTTTTGATTCTTGCAGCTGTTTATTATATGACAGGAGGGTGTGTGGAAAACGACAACAACCAATTAATCAAAAAAACGGCTCACATTGCACCTGACTCTAATATGAGCCACATTTATGCCAATATGAATGACAGGCATCTCTACCTAGATGACGATGACAGCTATATCTACGGCGATGCTGAAGCCACGACTCAGGATACCATCGAGACCATGACGGTCTACGATCCTGACTCTGAGCGTTATGAAGATATTGATTCATCAAGTAAAGATGAGGTGGTTAATTGCTATGCGTATTCGCGAAAAACAGGCGAAAATCTAGATAAAGTGGCACTTACCGATGTGAGCCGTGCGCTGAGTAATAACGGTCAGTTTATTTGGCTCGGTCTTTACGACCCAAGCCTAGAAACCATGGTAAAAGTCAAAGACGCTTTTGATCTGCATGAGTTGGCGGTTGAAGATGCGTTTGCCGATCACCAGCGTGCCAAGGTAGAGAACTACGACAACGATATGGTCTTTGTCGTGATACGTACCGCCAAGCTCGAAGACAATGTCATTCGTTATGGTACGACTGCGATATTTATGGGCAAAAACTACCTGATTACGATTCGTAATGGTCCGTCAAACTCCTATGCGCCTGTACGCGAGCACTGTCATCGTCGCCCAGAAAAGCTACGCATGGGGCCCATATTTGTACTCCATGCCATCCTCGATTTTATCGTTGATAACTATATGCCGATCACCGATCGATTGGGACGATATTTGCGTGAGCAAGAGCGTTATGTTTTCACCTATGAATTTGATAAAGGCACATTAAAAAATCTGTACCAGCTCAAATCACAGCTGGTACATATGCGTGCCATTATCTTACCTGTGCAAGATATCTGTAGCTTTTTTATCAATCATAAAAAGAGCGAGATAGTCTCAGGGTTTTCTCAAGCAGCCAAGCCATATTTCCGTGATGTCAATGATCACCTTTTGCACTCATTGGATGCCATTAACGGTCTAAATGAGATGCTAAGTGTGGTCATGAACACTTATATGGCCATGGTCAATATGGGACAGAACGAAGTCGTTCGTAAACTTGCCGCCTGGGCGGGTATCCTTGCCGTCCCAACCGCTATCGCTGGTATTTACGGTATGAACTTTGATTTTATGCCCGAGCTGCATTGGAAACACGCTTACTTCATTATTATGATAATCATCATCGCTCTTTGTAGCTTCTTGTATTACAACTTTAAGCGACTCAAATGGCTGTGATAACTCATTCATACACAAAAAAGGGCTACCACTGGTAGCCCTTTTTTATGCTGATCGTCAATCATTATTCGCGGCGGTGCTTGGTATGGCTGTCTGGTGCTTGCGCATTATCAGGCAGCATAGCCTTGACCGTTAAATTTGCATACTGCTTATCAAGATTGTCTTCTGGGCGACCAAATGTTTTTGCCGTCCAAGTCAATATGACAATAGCACCACTCAATAGCATGATTGCCACAGAGATCGTTGCCAATAGCCATAGATGAAAATAATCTGACACTGCCTGCACATCAACGACCAGGTGTCGCGACAATGCGGTGATGGCGATAAATATCAAAAACTGTACGGGCAATCGATGGGTTTTAAAATAAATCCCTATCATAGCGAGTAGCTCAAGATAAATGAACAGCATCAAAATATCTTTTAGATCCGCTGAGCCTTTTTGGACAATATAGATAAACTCTTTACCTGCCGTCCAGACCACCACCACACTGATTAAAAATAAAATAACGTAATGACAGACATCGACAAACTCTCTACCAATACCTTGTAGTCGCTCATGAATACCTACGTCTTTTTTAGCCATTTTTAGATCCTATCAACGAAGAGGTGGTTGATTTGCCTGACTCTATCAATCAGGCCCCTTTATCTATCGGCAATCAGCACTCACATGGCTATTTTTTAGCTAATATCCAAGCCTGCTGATTTTTCAGCGGCTTCTACCGTCTGGCGAATGAGAGTATTAATCGTCATCGGGCCGACACCGCCTGGCACAGGTGTATACGCGCTAGCAATGTTTTCCATGCCTTGCATTTCGATATCGCCAACACCGCCGTTATCCGTTGGATGAAAACCAGCATCAACAACTACCGCACCTTTTTTGATCCAAGCGGCTTTGATCAGCTCAGGCACACCTACAGCACCAACTACAATATCGGCGCGCTTAATATGAGACTCTAAGTCTTGCGTTCTTGAATGACAGATAGTCACCGTACAGTTCGCATTCAATAGCATCATCGCCATTGGTTTACCCAAAATGGCGCTACGGCCGACTACGACCGCCTCTTTACCCGAAAGCTCAATATTGTAATGCTCTAATAGGTGCATAATGCCCTGCGGCGTGCAAGAGCCATAAGCGGGCTGCTGCATCGCCATACGACCAAAGCCAAGACACGTCACGCCATCGACGTCTTTTGCCAAGTCAATTTGCTCAAAGCAAGCACGCTCATCGATATGCTCAGGGACTGGATGCTGTAGCAAAATGCCGTGTACGTCTGGATTGCTGTTTAGCTCATCTATCTTTGCCATGAGCTGCTCAGTGGTCGTGGCACTCGGCATCTCAACACGTATAGAGTCCATGCCAACACGCTTGCAAGCGTTGCCTTTCATACGGACATAAGTGGCAGAGGCTGGATCATCACCAACCAATATCGTCGCTAAGCTTGGGGTGCGCCCCGTTTTATCTTTGATCGCATCCACGCGCGTGCGTAGATCCTGTTCTATTTGTTTGGCAAGTGCTTTGCCGTCCAAAACGGTGGCGGACTCTTGGGCAATAGACATAGTAACTCCAATAGAGGATACGATATAAAAAAATAAAGACAGCGCGTGCAAGTACTTTGCATGCCTGTCTTTTGCTTCGTCAACCTTTGACTGATAATAATATTGTACCTGTGTACGCTGCAAAATCCTAGCGTGTATTGGGATACAATAAAAAAATGGCCTCCTATCATCTAGCAGACCATTTAACTCTCATGTATTCACGTTATTTATTAGCCGCTATAGGCTTGGGCTAATAAGTCTGAAACTCTAGCCCAACGCCTGCTCCAATATCACTTGACTGAGTATCAGAGTCTACGCCCCATAAGCGAGATGTCACTAAAGTTTTTGGATTCAACTGATGCGCCCATGATATGTCAATAGCGGTCAGTTTATCTTTCATTGGAAATGCTTGGTTATCAGACTTTCCAGTGCGACGATCCAACTCTCCTGACTGATTAACCTTAGCATATTGCAGTTTTGTATTAACAAAGTTTCGACTATCTAGCCATAGCTTGCCACCTACTGATATGCTCTCTGCATCGCCGCCCAAAGAATACCCGAGTGGATAGCCTTGCTGGTAGTACCCATCCGTATATGTACTATGGTCATAGGATACGCCTCGGACTTTACCACTAGTACGTGTGTCTGCATACTCTGTATACAATTGATATGGCATACCATAAGCTTCAGAAGCGTAGTCTGCACCCGCCAAATACATGTTTTTAGCAGGCAAGCCGCCCGCTTCATCTTCACCAATATATTGACCGTAGATACTCGCAGGAATATTGATCAGTGGGGCAAGCTGCACCTTAGCATCAAAACCACCTAATTGGTTAGCAGGGTCTTCACCAATCGTCGAACCATTGTCACCATTATCTTTAGTGCCTAAAATAGCATCACCAAAGGAGCTAAAACTCTCTGGACGACCTTCCCCGCCCCACATAAAGGTTCGAGACGCACCAACTTCTAGCCATGGTAAAGGACTGGCCGTCAGACGAGCACCAAATAGCTTAGCATCTGGTACGGCATCATAATCTTCAAGTTGACCTGCAAATAATTGATACTGCCATGGACCAACCCATGAAAGATAAGGCGATGTTGGTGCATTTTGCTCATCACGTTGCATGGTGATACCTGCAACAGGACGACTGGCATCGCCACGAATCAAACTGCCGTCAGTACCAGGGCCCCACCATGTCGGGATCTGACCGGCAATCAACCATTGATTGGCAGCAGAGCCAGCAATATATGAGCCTTCAAAACTCAAGTCATTACTGTCTTCGAGCAAACTGTCGTTTTTTAGATTGGCTTGAAGTTTCATTTCCCAATTTTCTTCACTCAAACTGAGCGCTGCTGAAACCTCTTGCCCTGCTAAATGATCATCAGCAAAAGTTTGCGGCAACTGCTGACGATCGGTCTGTACATAAGCGTCTACTTCAGCCTTCACCAAGGAGTTGGGGTTTTTAGCAAGTGTGGCACGGACTGACTGTAGTACTTTTTGCTGCGCGTCAGTACTCACCTGAGCCGTGGTGATTGCTTTTGTAATTTCATTAGCAGTTAAAGGCCATGTACTGGTACTAATGTGAGTGACGCCTTGCGCATTTAACCATTCTAGCTCTGACTTGAGCTTCATATCATTCATATACAAATTCTGTGCTGAGGCCAGCATGGATATCATACCCAGCCCTACTAACACACTCAGCTGCTTGTACTTTCTTTGTTTAGACATAATTATCTACTCTTTATAAAGTGTACTTATCCAGAATAGATAAGTTTTAATGAATCATTATTTATTTAGCATCCGCATCGATACGGGCAAGAACTTTGTCTAAAGCCTGAACCGTTTGCGTAATCTCTGCCTCTGTCAAGGTCGGATGCACCAAAAACATCAAACTGGTTTCACCCAATTGTTTGGCTATTGGCAGCCTGATTTCTGGACGCAGACCTGTATCATCAAAGGCTTTTTCTAAATACACTTCCGACGCCGAGCCTGAAAAGCACGGCACGCCTTGCTCATTAATCGCTGCAATAATAGCATCTCGTGTCCAGCCTTCAGGGAGATTTTCAGGCTTTACATAAACATAAAGCTTATAGTAAGCGTGTTTGGCATCAGCAAAATCGGCGCTGTTTTCTAGGCGGGGTACAGACAAATAGCCTTTTTCTGCCCAACGTGCGCAGGCATCCAAAATTGCCTGTGCGTTTTGCGTGCGCTTTTGTGTCCAATCGCTCATTCGCGTCAACTGAATACGCCCGATTGCTGATTGCATCTCAGGCATACGCCAGTTGGTACCAAAGCTTTCATGCAGCCAGCGATAGCCAGGTGGGTGCTCGGTTTCATAGACAGCGGCGTAGCTTTTGCCATGGTCTTTATACGCCCACATTTTGCGCCACAAGTTTTCATCATTGGTGGTGACCATGCCGCCTTCACCGCCTGTGGTCATGATTTTGTCTTGGCAAAAGCTCCATGCGCCTACGTGACCGATACTGCCGACACTGCGTCCTTTGTAGGTTGCGCCATGTGCCTGCGCGCAATCTTCGATGACGTATAAATTATGCGCGTCTGCCAATGCCATGATACCATCCATATCGCACGGCCAGCCAGCCAAATGCACGCAAATGACGGCTTTGGTCTTATCGGTCAATACGGCTTTGATGGTCTCAGGGGAGATATTGCCCGTGTCCGCCTCGACATCGGCAAACACAGGGGTCGCCCCTGCATTGACCACACAAGAGATACTGGCGATAAAAGTGCGCGGCGTGACAATCACTTCGTCACCTGCACCTATATCCAGCGCTTTTAATGCCACATCCAATGCCAGTGTGCCATTAGCAACGGCTACTGCGTATTGGCTGTCTGCCCACGCTGCAAATTCTTTTTCAAATTCGCGCCCTTCTTGCCCTGTCCAGTAGTTAACTTTATTAGACAATAAAACAGCACTGACCTTGTTCGCCTCTTCTTGAGTAAAGCTGGGCCATGGTGAGAAAGGAGTGTTTAGCATAAGGTTCTCAATTTTTTATAATAAGTCATAAGATTTATAGTGTGCTAGTTTTAGCAAATTATTTACTCAAAGGTCGTGCTGGATTACCTACTACTACGGCTCCGGCAGGTACGTCTTTAGTCACCACAGCACCCATGCCGACTATAGCGCCTTTACCAATGATCAAGGGTTTATCAGGTGTGCCTTGTTTGATGACTGCCCCCGTGCCGATATAGGCATGGTCGTGAATATGAATATTGCCATTGCAGCTGACCCGCGGGGCAAAAGTGACATAGTCGCCGATGACGCAGTCGTGCTCGACATAGCTGTATAAATTGGCATGAAAGCACTTACCAACCTGTACATTAGCGCCAATCGTCACAAAAGGACTGAGCGCCGCCCCATTACCCACTGTCACGGCGTCCATAATCAGTGTCGTGTCCGCCTGTACAGACCAAAGCGCTATACCATCAGCCGTCAGCTTATTGGTGATTGTCTCACGCACTTTACTGTTGGCGATAGCGATTAAAACCGCTTTTTCGCCACCTAACGCGATAAAGTCTTGATAGTTCATCGCAAGATAGCCATTAACCGTGGCAGGCTGATCCAAACCATCATCAATAAATACCAAATCTGCGGCGCTATCAGTGCGCATCACTGTCATTTTGGCAATGGGCATTAAGCTACGACCACATCCCGATGCGCCATAGACCGCATATACCTTATGCATGGCTCGGCTCGACTATACTGCTGCCAGTAAATTTCGGCATCGTGGCTTCACCTTCAGCGCTGATACCGTCCTTGATAACGACTTTTTTGACCGTTTTAATCAAGATTTTGATATCCAACCACAGCGATTGATTGTCTACATACCAAGTGTCAAGCGCAAACTTTTCATCCCAACCAATCGCATTGCGCCCATTGACCTGTGCGTAGCCTGTAATACCTGGACGCACTTGATGACGGCGTTTTTGCTCCTCATTATATAACGGCAGATACTCCATCAGTAAGGGACGCGGGCCAACCAAGCTCATATCGCCTTTAATCACGTTCCACAGCTCTGGCAGCTCATCTAAACTGCTGTCACGCAGACGCTTACCAAAATCTGTTAGGCGCTCGCTATCAGGCAGTACATTGCCTTCAGCATCCACAGCATCTTTCATAGAGCGAAATTTCAGCATCTCAAACGGCTTACCATCCAAACCTGGACGTACTTGACGAAACAAGACAGGCGAGCCTAGATTCTTTTTTACTTTATAAGCGGTCACCGCATAGACAGGGGCTAGGACCACGAGCGCGCTGGACGCTGCTGCAATATCAAACAGTCGTTTTATCAAATCATTCACCAAATAATGTAAAAGTTAACTTTTTAGTTAAGCTACCATACTCGTATGAGTTAACAGCTTCCGCATGACCATTTCTACCCATCTCAATACGTTGCTCAGGTGTCATATTGTACATTTCAAGTATTGCTTTTACTATTTGCTGTGCATTTTCTGGCTCTATTTGTATGCCTGCTTGTGCATCTGCCACTGGCGTATAAAGCCCTGAATCAATAGCATATATGATAGGCTTACCCGAATACAAATAGTCAAACAATTTATTAGGAGATACGCCAAATCTAAACAAAGGATCCTTTGTTAAACCTATGTAGCACACGTCAAATGTCTGCAACACGCTTTGCACTTGAGGTTTTGGAATAGCGTCTACGAAATATATATTTGTTAGACCCAGCTTAGTAACTTGTCTTTGTAATTCAGCTTTTAATTTTCCTTGTCCAACCAATGCAAATGCAATATCAGAATACTGCGTTAATTCACTGGCAGCACTAATTAATGAGTCTAATGCATTAGCGACACCAAAAGTACCTGCATAGCCAATCACAAACTTATCTTTAGGTAATTGCTCTATGGTACGGGCCTCTAAAGGTTCAGCATTCTCAACTTCTTCTTTTAGAAAACCATTCGGTATCCAAGTAAACTTATTAGTATTCATACCAAGCGATTGCATATGCTCATAAGAATTCTTCAAATTCGAAATGACGAAATCAGAGTTTTTATATGCGCGTTTTTCAATAGCCTGTAGTAACACAATAAAAGGATGCTTGACTGAATAACCTCCAAGCTCACACAATGTCAAAGGCCAAATATCTCGTACTTCAAAAGCGAGAGGCACATTTAGTTTCTTTGCTAATTTCTCTGCGCCTAAATAGCCAACTAAAGAGGGAGATGAATAAAGAATCACATCAGGCTTTGTTAAAACATCTTGTAATTTAGGCAGTTTCCAAGCGAAAGTAAACCAGTTCGCTATTCTTTTTTTGCTGTGGGCTTCAGGGTATTGAGCAACCTTTACCCACACGAAACTAAAGTTCTCTTGTACTTCTTCTATTTTAAAATCATCTGCGACGTATATAGGCTCTTTTAGAAAATGCGTGTAACTCGCCCCTATTAAATGAACGTTATAACCAAGACGTGCTAATGATTTAGCAAAATAATAATGACGTCCACCCTGCGCAGTCTCTGGCGTTGAGGTGTATTGATTGATAATCCAAATGGATTTACTCTTACTCATTATTGACTAAGCCTTTTCTAATATATTAACAATATTTTGAGAGGCATGTCCGCCGCCATACAAACTTAATGGATCTTCAATAGTTTTACCTAACATAGCTTCAGTACATTGAATAATCTTTTGCGTATCAGCACCAGCCAACACATTGACGCCCTGTTCTACCAACTCAACCCATTCTGTCTGGTCACGCATCGTCACACATGGCTTTTTAAAGAAAAATGCTTCTTTTTGCACGCCACCGCTATCTGAAACTACGGCATCACAGTGCTTAAGCAACCAAATCATCTCAAGATAACCTACCGGCTCTAATACCAACATTTTGAGCTCTAGACCAAGCGACTTGACTACTTTTTGGGTACGAGGGTGCAATGGGAGGATGACAGGCCGTATATTTTCATGAATATAATTCAAAGCATCTATGATAGATTTTAGGCGGGTTGTATCATCTGTATTCTCGGCGCGATGCAGAGTGGCTACTAT
This sequence comes from Psychrobacter pacificensis, assembly GCF_018336615.1. Lineage (NCBI taxonomy): Bacteria > Pseudomonadati > Pseudomonadota > Gammaproteobacteria > Moraxellales > Moraxellaceae > Psychrobacter > Psychrobacter pacificensis. The sequence goes on from NZ_CP048752.1 coordinate 2,217,637, forward strand.
AAATCCTTCATTAGGCACATCCACCAATGATGATCCTTTAACGGCACGCTCAGAGAAGAATAAAGACGAATCTTGCATGACATCGCCTACGTTTAGCACCTGAACAGGCTTTTTATCAAAACCTTCATTTTTCAGGTTACTTACCGCCGTATCTGTTGGGCAAAATAATATATCACTGACCTGATCTGTCAAAATACGATTGATCTCTTCTGGCATTTGCATATTGAAACTACGCAATCCAGCTTCGATATGAGCGACAGGAATATGTAATTTTGCAGCCGCCAAGGCACCCGCTAACGTTGAGTTGGTATCACCATAAACCATCAATCTGTCTGGCTGCTCCGCCAGACAAATTTCTTCAATCTGCTCTAACATGCGCCCTGTCATAGAGCCATGACTACCACTATTAATATCGAGCTGATAATGAGGTTTAGGTATGCCCAATTGATCGAAAAAGATGTTCGACATATTGGCATCAAAATGCTGACCGGTATGGATAATCTTTTCATCTAATATCGAGCTATTCTGAATCGCCTTAGATACCACACTGGCTTTGATAAACTGGGGACGTGCACCGATTACTGTTAGAATTTTCATAATTTAGTTCCTAATAACTCGTCATACAATTTGAATAGTTTTTTCTCTTCGATAGCCCAGTTATATTTTTCATTAACTGCTTTGATGCCATTTTTGCCCATCGCTTCCGCTAAGTCTTTATTTGATACTAATTTATCAATTGCTTGTGCAATTGCTGTTGGATTTTCTGGATCTACGCAAATACCACAATCATTACCTTCTATGATATTGACCCAAAGAGGATAGTTAGACCCAATAACTGGTATACCAGCACTCATATACTCAAACATTTTATTTGGTTGAGCATCTATATGGTTTGGAACAGGCAAGAAAGTAACTAAGCCTGCGATTGATCTTTCCAAAATTCTTTTAACTTGTTCTCTATCTAACTGTCCTAGCTCATCGACATATTGCCAACCAGAGCTAGCTTGAGCCAAACTGTATGTTTGCTGATCAGAAAAACGACCCACTAAATTTAATTTTGTTTTCGTTTTGGTTAAACTTAACGCCTCGACCGCCTCCTGAATCCCTCTTATTTTAGAAATCCCTCCAACATAGGCAATCTCTTCAACTATATTTGCCCAATCCTTATTAATTGACTGTAACTCACCCAGCAAAGGATAGTTATTAATGTCTACTACTTTTTTAGTATGCTTTGCAAACTTATCTCGGATACTAGGTGTAGCTGTCACTACGGCATCAAGCTTGGAGCAGACATAATTCTCATAATATTTTATCGAGATAGATATGAGTTTTGCAACGTGTGTATTTAGATAATGCTTTGATAAGACTTGCTTAGGAAAGTCTTCGTGAGCATCAAAAACTACAACTTTTCCCACACGCCTAAGTTTTAATGCTATTGGTAACAGTTCAGGATCATGCAGATGATATAAATCAGCATCTAATTCAATTGCTTTTTTGAATAATGCTTTAGGGGCATTTAACATTCTGTTTTTTCTACCCTTAAATTTACCAACATCAATAATCGATACACCATCTTTAATTTCATCACCAAGACCATCAGCTACTATTAGGAACACATCATATTTTTGAGTTAATGACCTACACTCTTTTTGATATATTCTTATATCAAATCTAGAGTGAACTGAGGTTAAATGGCAGCATTTGTAAATCATAAGTCAGACTCTTTCATTGGATAGCTCATTAGTAGATAGCTTATTATAGTCAATAAAAACAATCCATAAGAAATAATAACGGTTAGAAAAGAACTATTACACATCGCATATGAGACCATAACTAGTAAGCACGCTAAAAGATTTTTATCTATTTTTTTGGAAATGGCATTAAGTAGAATCAAAAATAGTGAAAGCAAGAATGTATTAATCAATAGTCCATATAAACCAAAACGACCTACTCCTTCTAAAAAAAACCCTGTATTTGCTGAGCCGTTTGTAGAAAAGTAATAATTTGCTATAAGACTAGGAGCTTTCGGTGTAGGTTCATTACCTAATACGACGAAATAATCAAAGAACTTTGCACCTGTGGAACCTGGAGATGTAACCACTCTCCTAAGCCAATGAATATACATTATATTATTATTGGTGATAAAAGTATAAATCAAATAATTTATAAAAATAAAAATATTAATAAAAACTAAAAGATAATAACCAAAATTATAAATCTTTTTAAATAAATAATAAAACCCTACTATTACAAAAATTGAAAGGGCGATGGATTTAATTCCAGAAGAAGAAAAAATAATATATGTTAAAAACAATACCAAAGGAACACCAATAAGCATAAGTATTCTTTTAGAATTAAGATATAGAAGAATAATCAATGGTGAAATTATATATCCACCTAGTATTACAGCATAACCACTTAAAGATGAGGCATTCTCTTTATATTCAGTACGTACAGCATATACATCAGTAATGCTAGGTGCTTCTAACTTTAAACCATGTGCATTAATTATTAAAAGTATAAAGATTATTGCTATAGAAATCAGAATTAATTCTGTCTGATATGGTTTTACATTTATTTTCTTTATATTTATTTTTACTTCAGAAGAGAGTAATAAAGTAAAAAATGACGCGGCCATGTATAAAGAATATAAGAAAATACTTCCACTCTCACCATGAATTTCCTTTGGAAAGTAAATAATTGCAGGAATAAAACAAAACAAGAACAATATATTCAATATAACGCTTGATGGCTCTTTATTATTAATAGGAATAAAGAATGATAAAAATAGTATTATTGGAAATAAATAAATGTAAATGCTATCATATCCAACATTACATCCGTAACCAGGTATGTTAAAAAACAATAAGCATAAATTATCAGCTAGCAAATTAACTTGAAAAACATAAATAACTATAAGGATTATATACACATAGCGTGCCTTACTTATATGCATAATTTCTTCTCAAATTATTTAGCAAAATAAGTATGAATGGGGCAATGACAACAAACAGATATAAAAACAAGTAATGATAATACGATAAAACTCTATTACCATATAATATGTAGTTATAACCTGCATTTTGAGAAGTCTGCGACCATTTTTCAGATAACTTATTAACTGACTTATCAAACCTATCAATTCTTTCTTCTTCAATCAAATATTTTAGGAGTGCAGTATGTACTAGGTGATATTTTATATTATTACTATTCTTATATAAGTCGTAATGTGACCAACCGTTATGATCATATTTTTCAATGTTGCTAGCTATAGATTTAAATAGTTCTGGCGATATATTCTTATTATTTTCTGTATCTAAAGATTCAAATGCATTAATACCAAATGTAGAATAAATCATACCGTTTAGTACATAAGGAAGCTTATCTTGCTCAGTTATATTCTGATCCATATACTCTTCGATCCATGGATCTCCATTCAGATATGTTAGACTTCCATATTCCTCATAATTTGTTAGCGAAGATTTATACAGATCACTAGCTACTTCATAGTACTTTTCATCACCATACATCTCATAAGCACGTAATAACGGAATAATGGCATAAGCATCAGCTAATCCAGACCACCAACCACTTTCTAGCCCTTCATTATTAAAGCCTTGATAAGGCCAGTCAAAATTATATAAATAATGCGCATTACCATTTAGGCTATAATCAACATTTTCAACTAGCCAATCTACACTATTTTTAAAATTTGATTCATTTTTCTTGATATTGCTTAAGTCTGGATAAACGTTCCAGTAATTTAATGACGGGTCTTCTCTCCATACTTTATTATTGGCTTTATTTTCATAACCCATATTTTCTGAATAAATAATCGCATAATGAACCACATAAAATGGTGATTGAAACTCCCCTATACGCGCAGAATAAGATATAGGCAGTCCTTTTTCATCAAACACTCTATGATTTAGTTTACCTTCTTTCAAAAGAATACGAAATTTAGTATTGAGCTCAAAAATATCATAAGCATATTTATTAAATATAAAGCTTATAAATATTATCCAAACTACAAAAAACAAGGTTTTTTTATGTGAGTACATGCACTGCCTTAATAATAATTATCGCTAAGATTAAAGATAAAACGACTGAAGTAATCATATTTTTATTTGCGAATATCTTATATACTTTACTTACTTTTAAACTTCTGACTAAGAAATATATATATATTAAGTAAAATAAAAAGCCACTGATTGCGTAGGCCTCTGATATATAATCTTTGCTAAATTTATATACGAGCCATACTATCGCTACTTTCAGAATCAAACCTAAAAACTGTAGTATTACTGCTAAACGTTGGTTGCTACTGACATGTAAGGCCATCGATACAGGCGATACGATGAACTGTATGATAAACCAAGGTGTCATCCAAGCAACCAATACTCCAGCACGCTCCCATTCAGAACCAAATACTAACGGGAACACAACGGGTGCTAATATACCTATGAATAATAACGGAGCGCTTCCAATTAATGCTAACTTACGCATCGTGTCGTACGTAAATTCTGCAAGTTTACCTTCGAATTTAGCTTCATTAGCATGGGCATAGTATACTTGAGAAACTGAAGCTCCTATTAAAACCATGGGTATAACCATGATTTTGGAAGCTAGAAGCAAATATCCTGCTTCTTTCGGTGCCGCTACAGCAGCTATGATTAAAATGGGTAAATGCACGCCAGCTGTATTGAATAAAGCCTCACCAACTGAATATTTGGGGTACTGGATGTACTCTTTGAAAGTTGTCTTTAGCTGAGCATAATTTACTTTTCTTAGACGACTCTTTCTTCTTATTAAACTAAATACTCCTGCACTACTATATAACAACTGGCCTATTAGCAAACCAATAGAGGTATAACCTAACCAACCTAGCAGCAACTGGGCTACACCAGATGACGTCGATTGTTGAATTTTGGTCTGAGCTATAGATTTAAAGTCTTTTATTCTAGTAGACCAAAATTTAAAAGCAGAGTATAGACTTGCAGCTAACACCCCTAGAGGTAATATCCAAGTTATTTGTGAGAAATATCCATTACCTATTATTTGCTTTATGTATGAAGGAAACAATAAAAGTACACTCGCTAATATCAGCGAAAAAGTAATACTACTAAATATTGAAATTATCAGTAGGCTTTCTGCGATCTTATCATTTTTAGGTAAAGGAATAGCCACTTCATACCTTAAACAAGCTATTACTGAAAAAATTCCTAATAAGCCGCTGTACACAGCTAGTTTAGAAAAGTATTCTGGGCTGTAAAGACGTGTCACAAATGGCAGTATTAGAATAGTAATAACATGGGCGAAAGCTGTTCCACCTGCTAATAGTGATACTGATTTTAAAAAGCCCCCTTGAGCATCAAGCCTACTGTTAATTTTTTCAAGAAAGCTTTTCATCATGTAGCACTAACCTAAAGATCTTACAATCTTCTCTTGTGATTCAAGCATTAAATAAGGATGCATAGGCAAACTCATTACTCGCTCAGCGACCGTATTACCTACTGGCAATACTGCATTGGCGTCTGCAACGGCAGGCTGTTTATTTAAAGGTATAGGGTAATGTACCGCTGTCGGGATGCCCTGCTCTTTTAGCTTAGCCTGTATCTGGTCACGACTATCCACTTGGATAGTGTATTGCGCCCACGCACTCTGATTATGTGCCTCGATAAAGGGTATTGTCGTAATACCCACTTCAGTAAAGAGCTGATTGTAAGTCTCTGCCACACGCTGACGTGCTTGCATCTCATCATCTAGGATTTCAAGCTTAGGCAGTAGTATCGCTGCTTGTAAGGTATCTAAACGACTATTAACACCGACTCGGATATGATGATAACGACGATCTTGACCATGACGCGCAATTTGTCGCATTACGGTCGCTAGTGCCTCATCATTAGTAAAGATAGCACCACCGTCGCCGTAGCAGCCTAGTGGCTTGCTAGGGAAAAAGCTGGTACAGGCAACCGTCGTTATATTACAGGACTTTTTACCTTTATAGCTAGCACCAAAGCTTTGAGCAGCATCTTCAATCACTGGAATATTATACTTTGCTGCGATAGCATTGATAGCATCAAAGTCTGCACACTGACCATAGAGGCTAACGCCAATAATGGCTTTTGTACGTGGTGTAATAGCAGCTTCAAGCTGATCAACATCTAAGTTGTAAGTCTGTGGATCGATATCCACATAAATAGGCGTAGCGCCTAGTACAGCAACTGTCTCCGCTGTCGCAATATAAGTAAACCCTGGCGTGATCACCTCATCACCAGGAGCTATTCCAAATGCCATTTGTGCAATCTGTAATGCATCAGTACCATTGGCACAAGTAATACAATATTTAGCACCCGTATACTCTACTAGCTTTTCTTCAAGCTCGCTGACCTCAGGACCAAGAATATACTTACCGTGGCTCAGTACTTTTTGAATACCAGCATCAATTTTTTCTTTAATACGTGCCTGTTGGGCCGCTAAGTCTATAAATTGCATAATCATAACCTGCTTGCGTTGAATTCTTCTTGTATAGCAGTCATTGCTTTTTCATCAAGTCCACTTTTTTCAAGACCTCTGTCATTCGTTCCTATTTTCTTTGCTGGATTTCCAACGTATATAGAAAAAGGCTCAATAACTAGTTTTTTAGTGACAATGGCACCCATACCTATCATGCAATAATGCCAAATTTTTTGACGCTGGTGAACAATACAGCCCATACCTAAATTAGCGCCTTCCATCACTTTTACATGACCTCCAAGCATAACATGGCTAGATAAAGTGACTTTATTTTCAATGACGACATCATGCGCTACATAAGCCCCTTTCATCAAAAAACAATCTTTTCCAATGTATGTGTTTCTAATAGTTCCTGCATCAATGGTTACATTTCCAGTAATTTTTGTACCTGAACCTATATGAACAGTATACGGCGTTTTGGGAAATACAGCTTTATCTTCGGGTGGATAGCCGATAATACAATTGGGACCTATATAAACATCATCTTCAATGATAACGTCTGTATGAATAACTGCTGAAGGATGGATTTGCACATTATTATTCATATTACTATCCTAATAAAAATTTACTTAAATAAGGATGTAACTTAGATTCGTCTGTAACTACGTCTTTCGCATGACGAATGTACTCTACAGTTTTGACGCCAAATCTTGCATCCTCTAAACCATAACCACGTCCTGCAAGTATTTCTTGATAAGAGATCGTATGTAAGTCTGTGAATCCACCAGAAAACTCAATCTCTTCACCTTCTATATCAATAGAACGATAAGTCGGCTGCTTACCCTTAACGCTTTCAGGCAGGTCATTGGCATCAATAGATAAGAACCAACGCACGCGCGCTTTGTCATACTCTAGGTAACCACCCGCTTTGGTTTCACCAGTATAGTAAACCTCACTTTCTACTAAATCACCGAATATAAAGTGCAACATATCAAAAAAATGTACACCGATATTGGTTGCGATACCGAATGATTTATTTAGGTCACCTTTCCAACTCTCAAGATACCACTTGCCGCGTGATGTAATATAAGTTAATTCGACTTCATATTTTTCTTCACGATTAGCAGCAGCAATTTTATCTTTCAACTTTAAAATAGCATCGTGGTGACGCAATTGAAGAATATTATAAACCTTGTGACCTGTTTCTTTTTCAACTTCAATGAGCTCATTAAGAACACTTTCAGTCGGTACTAAAGGTTTTTCACAAATAACATCGGCACCCATTCGGAGACTTGCTGCGATATGTGAATGATGTAAGTAGTTTGGTGAGCAAATCGAAACAATGTCAATCTTCTTACTATTGTCACGTTTTAGTTTATAACAATGGTCGCTAAAACGCTCAAACTCGGTGAAGAATTCGCTACTAGGGGAGATACTATCGATAATACCGACTGAGTCATTAATGTCATAAGCAACAGCGAGCTCATTGCCTGTCTCTTTGATTGCTTTCATGTGACGAGGAGCAATATAGCCAGCAGCACCGATTAGTGCAAAATTTTTCATTAGTTTATCCTTAATATTATTAGAGACGAATATCTGTTTCTTCTTCTTCGAAAACATGCTTGACGTCATAGACAACGTGATTTGATTTTGCTAAAGCTCTTATTTCACCAATACCCATTGCTTTATAATCACTATGATCAACAGCAACAACTACCCCATCGTAGTAATTTTGATGTAGCGTATCAATAAGCTCAATATTGTAATGATCTAATGCTTCTTGCTTATCAGCCCAATCATCGTAAACATCAACATTAATATTAAAGCTTTTTAATTCTTTGATAATATCGATAATCTTAGTATTACGGATATCAGGACAGTCACCTTTAAAAGTAAATCCAAGTACCAGTACTTTTGCTTCATCGATATGTATTTTATTGCGTGCTAGCTTTTTTACCATCTGCGTAGCAACATACTGGCCCATACCATCATTGATACGTCTGCCGGCAAGGATAACTTCAGGTCGATAACCAACCTCTTGCGCTTTATGCGTCAAATAATAAGGATCGACACTGATACAATGACCGCCAACAAGACCTGGCTTAAACTTTAGAAAGTTCCACTTGCTACCTGCAGCATCAAGTACAGCCTGCGTATCTATTCCGATGATATTAAATATCTTGGCGAACTCATTAACGATAGCAATATTCAAGTCACGCTGTGTATTTTCGATAACTTTTGCTGCTTCTGCCACTTTTATTGACTTAGCACGATAAGTACCAGCAGTGATAATTGAAGCATATAAGCTATCGATCAGGTCAGCAGCTTCTGCTGTCGACCCCGAAGTTATTTTAGTGATTTTAGTCAAAGTATTAATCTTATCGCCTGGATTAATACGCTCAGGACTATAACCAACATAGAAATCTTGATTAAACTTTAGTCCTGAGACTTTCTCTATAATGGGAATGCAGACTTCTTCTGTCGCACCTGGATAGACAGTCGATTCATAAACAACAATATCTCCTGCCTTAATTACTTTACCAACTGCAGTAGAGGCACTTTCTAAAGGCGTGAGATCAGGAGCATTATTATCATCTATAGGTGTTGGTACAGTAATGATATAAAAGTTATAATCAGCGATATTGTCTAATTCAGTAGTGAACTTTAATGAAGTTGCCATTTTAAGCTCATCACTACTTACCTCAAGAGTAATATCCAAACCATCTTTTAGTTCTTGTACTCGCTTTTCATTAATATCAAAACCAATAACGGGGCGATGCTTACCAAACTCGACCGCTAATGGCAGACCCACATAGCCGAGACCGATGACGGCAATTTTAATATTATCAATATTTAACATAGTATCTATCAACCAACCTTATCAATGAATGTTTTCTTAAATTAAAGATTTACTGTCTTATCTTCTTTGTAACCCTCTACAAAATATTTAAACTGCGCTTTTAACCATGTGACGTCATGTTGTTGTGACTTTCCTGATAGCTCCATCAGCACTTGTTCTACCTCTGCTAGCGCAAACCTGTGTTCCATCGCTTGCATGATAAGTGGGTGAGCAGTTTCTTCAACATTGTCATCACCGATTATGAGCTCTTCATACAGTTTTTCACCGGAACGAAGACCTGTAAAGACAATTTCGATATCACCATTAGGATGCTTATCGTCTTTGACCTCATGCCCACTTAGGTGAATCATACGCTGAGCCAGATCGACAATCTTTACTGGCTCTCCCATGTTAAGAACAAAAACCTCACCTCCTTGCGCCATGGCACCTGCCTGTATTACTAGATTAGCAGCCTCTGGGATAGTCATAAAATAGCGCGTGACATCAGGATGGGTGACAGTAATCGGAAGCCCCTGCTCAATCTGCTTGGTAAAAACAGGTACTACAGATCCTGATGAGCCTAGCACATTGCCGAATCTAACCATACTAATACAGGTTTTGCTACCTGGCTTGATTGAATTGGCTTCATAACTTAATGCCTGACACACAAGCTCAGCTAAACGCTTTGTGGCACCCATCACATTAGTAGGTCTAACAGCTTTGTCAGTAGATATCAAAACAAAAGTTTCTACATCTGTTTGAATAGCAGCACGCGCACAATGGTAAGTACCGCGACTATTATTAATAACCCCTTGAAACGGATTGTGCTCGACCATAGGCACATGTTTATATGCTGCTGCATGGTAGACTGTTTGTACATGATAAGTCTGAAATATCCTCATAAGGTTATGCTCATCAGTCACATTACCAATAATGGATACGATTTGAATGTCCTGATATTCATTACTACTAGCCTGTTTTGCCAAAAGCTCTTGGTGAATACTATAAAGGGCAAACTCTGATAGCTCGTATAACACCAGACAAGTTGGTTTATTTTTGATGATTTGACGGCACAACTCACTACCGATAGAGCCACCCGCTCCAGTTACCAAGACAGATTTATGAGCGATATTTTTCTTCAGCAACTCTTCGTCTGGGTCTACAGTTTGGCGATCTAATACGTCTAATATATCGATCTTGCGCATATGGCTAACAGTGACTTTTTCGTCAGCCAATTCTTGTAGACTGGGTAGCTCTTTTATCTTAATAGAGATATGTGAAAGCTTCTCAATAATTTTGCGTTTGCGGGCACGGCTAATAGAGGGTACTGCCAAAAACACTTGGGCAATATCAAGGGTATTTACGATATCCAATAAGTTATCAGTATGGTAAATCTTTTTCCCCATTATATGGGCACCTGTTAGCTGACGATCGTCATCAACAAAAGCAACCACACTATATTTATGTGAGTTGCTCAAACCTTTCAGCAACTCCTGCCCTGCTTCACCTGCACCATAAATCAAAATATTATCATAATCTATAAGCCCACTATCAAAACGCTTACCTTGCCATCCTTTCAATAGCTCTTTGATTGTCAAGCGACTGTTCCAAAGCCAGATATAAAGAAAAAACAAAAACAAAATAGGGGTCGATCGAGGTATCTGTGGCAATAGATCAAAATAAATAATCAGCTCATAGAACACGATTAATACAACGAATAGTTGCAACACACCGCTCATGACTGTGTCAAGGAACCCTCTAGATACACTATGATAGAACCCTATGAAATACAGACTGACTACAGGTATCAATGCATAGAGACCCAATGCCCACCAACTAACATGAAGCTCGACGTAACCATAACGCAGTAATAGTGACAACAGCAAACAAGCAATAGCCATTATAAAGTCTGCGCTAATCAAAATCAGACGCTTGATATATCTTGGCAGCGACAACAGGTACTGAGCGATAGATTGCAACACATTTCCACCTATAAGCTTCGGCTTACGTTTGACACTATGTAAAGACTTTTCAACCATATGGATTGTCTATTCATACCACATCGTTTTTAAGAACTAAGTTAGTTAATAGCATACTACTGGTTGTTACCATAGGCATAACTATAATGATAGCTGTATTTGCTCATGATACCCTGCTGTACGTCATTTAAGATAATTCCATCTACCTCTATATTCGCTTTATTCATTTGATTGACCGCATAGACCAGCTGTCCCTCAATTGAGTTATCGTATCTAGTTACCATCAATACTTTATTAGCATATTGCGCCAGTATCATTGCATCGGAAGCTGCGAGGATCGGCGGTGAATCAATAATGATATAGTCATAGTGTGAGCTTAACTCTGTCATTAGGTTATTGAGCCTGCTATCAGACAACAGCGATGCAGGATTGCGTGGATGCTCACCTCTTGGCATAAAATCAATATTATCTATATTGGTCGGATGGATAAAGCTCGCTAGATTACTGATCTTTTGGGTGGTGATAGTTTCTGGGACTTGAGCGTTATTCTGCGCAAAATCAGTCATATTTTGTGATAATTTATCTTGCGATAGATAGTCGGCCAAACCGTTATATTGGGTCATACCAAATATTTTATGCAGCTCACCCAAGCGCATATCTGCGTCCATAATCAGCACCTTCTTGTCTAACTGAGCAAAAACTTCCGTTAGATTGGCCGAGATAAATGATTTACCAACGCCAGGGCTCTCACCAGTGATAAGTATAACTTTCGCCCTTTGGCCCCCTTGCTCTGGTTTCGTCATACCGAACATCAGGCTCGTTCTTAGGCTTTTGATGGCTTCATAACTCAAGCTGTTACTATCAGCATAGGCCAGCAAACGATTAGGCACTTTCTTATCTTTACGTAATCTGGTCAGTAGAGGTGAACGAGGAATCGTTGCGACCACAGGTACACCCGTTTTTGCTTCGATACGTTCAGGGTCTTTAACCACATTTCTAAGCATGTTTTTCAGGAGTACGAGCATTGTTCCAAGCATCGCCCCTAACAACATCGCCAATATGATAATTTGTAGTTTCTTTGGCGCGATCGCTCGGTGGGTACTGATTGGTAAATCAATGATACGAGCGAAACCAATTTGACCAGCTTTGACGATCTTTAACTGTTCATAGTTTTTGAGTAGCGTGAGATAGATCTCTCTGTTGATCGTCGTATCAGCTGATAGTTGTAAAAACTCTCTTTGTATCTCAGGCAATCCTGCAATAGTGTCATCTATTTCTTGTCTTCTAGCATTAAGTACCGCAAGTTGATCATTAATTTGAATGACTAATGGATGCTCTTCCGTATAATAAGTAGTGAGATCCGCTTTTTTCAATTTTAGCTCATTGAGCTGTAGCTCGATTTGTGAGCTTTCGGTTAAGAGCAATTCGGCTTCTTTCGCCACATCAATAGTACCGTACTTTTTACGGAATTCATTGAATATTGCTTCAGAATCCTCCAATCTTTTCTTTAGGGTCGGGATTTGAGTTTCCATAAAGCTGATGGTTTTAGTGGTTTCTTCAGAGCCACGAGACTGATTTTGATCAATATAAGACAAAACGATTTGTTTTAGGATCAAACTGGTTTGTTGCTGATTGTCTCCGGTCATAGACAGCTGAATAATACCTGTTTGCTTGCCTTTTTCAACCACAGATAAAGCACTATTTAACCGCTCTGTCGTCATTTGAAGAGACTGCTTAGTAAGATTGATTGAATAACCATCGGCAGGTAAATTATTTACTGTGATTTGAATTTGACCATCTGTGCCTCTAAACTGCTGGGGCTGGCCGATCTCACCTTTAAAATCTTCAAAGCCGTTACTTAAGACAAATCCAGTCTCTGAGCGCATCAAGCTAAATGATTGATTTAAATACTCTTGAGATACATTAAACTGACTAATTTCTACTTCACCATCTTTAGTTTTAAGCGACACACCTTCAGGTTTATTTATTTGAGTCGCAGTACTATCACTTTTTATTCTATCTAAAGTTCCAATATTAGGGTCAGATAGGCGAATACGTAAATGCAATAAACTGACAACAGGCTCTAAAATCATACGTGACCTTATCAGCTCTGCCTCTGCTTGGGCTTTACTAACTTCCGACCCAACTAACTCAGAAATATCAGCCCCTAGTGCTGCAACTCCTTTGGAGTTCTCTTCAATTTGAATAAGTGCATCTGACTTAAAGGTAGGGTTGACATATCTACTATACAAAACCCCAATTATCAGGCCTAACACAGCAAAAAATACGATGATTTTCCAACCACGCAAAATGGCAAACAGCAGCGCCATAAGATCAATGTCATCATTATCTTCTTTCGAAACAGGGTTTGATAAATTTTTCGAATCTGTACTCATAACTATAGGTCTACCACTTCAGCTTGTTCATCGGATAAGCATTACTTAGCTAATTTTATCGGCCCACTGATCGAGACCATCAACAATATCTTGATATGCTGTCTCAAAAGCGCTCATTTCATGTTTGTATGGGTCAGCAATATCTTTATTTTGCCAGTGACCAAGCTTAAAGGTTTTACCACGGCAAAATGGCCAACGTTCCTCAATCCATTTAGTCTGACTATCTGACATGGTAAAAATAAGATCAGCCTTTTTTACTAATTTTTCGTCGATTTGTTTGGCTATATGGTCTGTAATATCTATCTGCTGTTCAGACATAATTTTGAGGGCAGATGAATCTGCAGGATGGCCAATTAAAGCGCCAACGCCTGCAGAGTCAATTACTTTGTTAGGATAACGCTTTTTTAGTAACGCTTCTGCCATCGGGCTGCGGCAAATGTTACCAACACAAACGACCAAAATATTATTAAACGCCATGATTATCATTACCTATAGAGTTGAAAGAGATCTAAACGCTGTAGTGGAAGGTAGTAAGGCGCTAATAACACGATTCCAGCGTGTAAGACCAGTCGGGTCAACATAGACAATATCATTAGGATACATCTCAAAACGATTAGCAAGTGCAAAGCTAGTAACCGTTTGCATATCTACATAATAAATATCAGTTGCTCTTGTATTGAGATTGTCACGAACGACGTATATCTTGGCCGCATTTGCAGTATTAGGATTGAGACCTTTGGACTCCCCTAAAACTTGTGCCAAGCTGATGCCTTGCTCTAAGATGGGTACTGGCTCCACTTGTCCAAACTCTCCCAACACATATACCTTATTACGTTCTTGGCTATTGACATGGATAGAGTCACCATCTTGCAAATAAATTTGGTTGGCAGAAGCACCCATCTGTCGTAACGACTGTAGCCCTATATTATAGCTTGTGCCTTTACGGTTCAGCACAACATTGTTCGAATCACCTGTAGTCGTTGCACCACCTGCCATAGAAATTGCCCCATATAGAGAAACGGGCACATCAGCAATAGGGAACTCACCGGGCTGCTTCACTTCGCCATCGATAAAAAACTTGTTACCACGATAATTAATGATTTTCACTTGCGGATCTGGATACTTGAGATAACGCTGAAGACGACTTTGTAAGTTCGCTGTAAATTGTGGCACACTCATACCGCTAGCTTTTATACGACCAATAAGTGGGAACTGGATAAACCCTTGCTGATCTATAGGAAAACCAGATGCATATGGATTGGATGCGTTACTACTATTGGTCAAAGGAGGCGCTATATCAGGATAACCTACCAACGTAATACCTAAAATATCTCCTTTAGCAATACGATAGTCCACTTGACCAGACGTATTAATCAAACGTATTAAATCACTACTTGGTGTGATCGTTTTTTTCGGTGGTAATGTTGCTAAATTTAAGGGCTGAACATTAAATTCTATGCCATTCTCTGCAATAAAAGATCCACTGGGCGGTAACTGACCAGCTTGAAGCCCAGAATTGATGGTTGTAGTAGCACATCCATAGAGCATACTACTAGCTAACAAACACGCTGCACTCAACAACTTAGTTGTCTGTCTCATATCAAAAAGCCTCTTCTATTACTGCAATCACATAAAACGACTAAAAACAGTTTTGTATTAATAAATTTGTATCGATGTTATTTTTTTTACATCTTCCACAAAAATAATCGGCATCATAACATAAGTTATCTGTTATACAGTAATGTTCTTATTGATTGATACAAAAAGCTATTTTTAAACTAATTACTCCATGTAGCATATAAATTCTTTTTATCAATTACAATTAAATATATTATGTATATTAATAATTGATTGAATTTATACTAAATTCTTACACTGCTATGTTACTGCATATGTACGACTACCTAAAAGCTGTTAAACATTCTTAGTAAAAATATGCAAGATTTTGTTCAAATTGGCTTGAGTACAGTTGCAAGGTGTATAGGTCAAAGAAATAAGTCAAAAAATACAGTATAAGCAGTCTTTTACTAGTATAATGCTGCTCACAGCAAACAATGCATTTTCTTACCTATTATCATTTATAATCTAGTATAAACAATTGTGAATCATTATACATTGAGAAATGTAAACCCACCGACTCAAGGACATTAAGATGAAAGACGAAAAATTGCACAAAGCACTCGCCCGTATGGGCCTTGGTTCACGTCGCCAAATGGAAGAAGTGATTAAAGCAGGTCGCGTATCTGTTAATAACGGTCCAGCAACGATTGGTGACCGTGTCATGCCAGGCGATGAAATACGTGTGGATGGTCGTCAGATCAAATATACCGCCGAAAATGAAAAGCGTCGCCGAGTGATCGCTTATTACAAGCCAGAAGGCGAAGTCTGCTCAGCCAAAGATCCAGAAGGTCGTCCGACTGTGTTTGAGCGCTTGCCAAAGCTCACTCATGATCGTTGGGTCATGGTTGGACGTTTGGATATCAATTCAACTGGCTTACTACTATTTACCAATGATGGTGAGATGGCGCATCGCCTGATGCATCCCTCTAGCGAAGTGACGCGTGAATATGCCGTTCGTGTGTTGGGTGAAGTCACTCCTGATATCGCCCGCAACTTGACTGCTGGTGTCATGTTAGAAGACGGCATGGCGCAGTTTGACGACATCAAAGAAGGCGGCGGTGAAGGGGTTAATAAGTGGTATCACGTTCAGCTCAAAGAAGGTCGTAACCGTGAAGTACGCCGCTTGTTTGAGTCACAAGGTCTGAAAGTTAGCCGCCTATTGCGTACACGTTACGGTACGATTGCCTTGCCAAAAGAGTTACGTACAGGTCGTTTCTTAGAACTCGATAAAAAAGAGATCAATACATTGACCGATTTGGTGAGCTTACGCCCACGTTATGGCACAGGTCTACATGGTGCGGCTAAAAAAAAGCAAGAGCGCATCAGAAACAAGCCGCTTAAAGCGCGTCGCACGGACACTCGTAATGACAATCGCAACAGCAGCGCGAAGCCTAAAAGCAGTGCTAGCCCTGCCAACCGCGGCACGCGTAATAGTCGTGACCGCAATGATAAGCGCTAATTCAGTTTATTTAACATTATTCTAAGTTTTTGATAGATTTAGAATAAACATAAAAAAGCGGTCAATGACTATGCATCATTGACCGCTTTTTTTATGTCTTTTTTACAGGCCTCACAGTTACTCAGTATAAAAATAACGGCTCAGCTGTCGTGGCTATTAATATAATGCTTCATGACTCGCAGCTCTTTTAGCTGCTCCTCGTCCATTTGTGCCAGTAGTCTATCCAAACGCTGTTCGATGTTATCTAAAACACTTTGCAATAACTCACTAGCCTCTAACCTCTTTTCACTATTCTCATTAGTGACATTTATATTTGTTAATTGGTAGTGAGTGGCTAGCATTTCGGGTAGCCGAGTTTGCAACATTTTATTCAAAACAAACTGCGCTTCTGTTATAGCAGGTGTTTTATGTTGAGCTTGTAATGCTGCCTGATAAGCTTGATAGCTACTCACTTTGTTATCGATACGCTTTAATTGCCGTAGCTGCTGATCTGACAAGCTTTTTAAGTGCTTTTTATTCAAGTTAAGCTGTTCCCAACTTAACGTAGCCAGTGACAATGGCGCATGATCATCTTGATATATAAGCACACCTGGGGTAATACCGACCGCTTTGTGCAATGCATGCCAGCCTTTTCTACCTAGATAAAAAGTCGTGACGGTCGTTACAATACCGATGCCTATTAATATACTCATAACTGCTCGCTACTCATCACTCAATTCTATGTATGACTACTTATCGTTGGCACTTAGCACTTAGCATTTAGCATTTAGCGTTTAATATCTTCTGCTACTGGATTTTTCACATTCGCGCTACTCAAAGTAGGTGACTCAATAGCCTCTGTTTTCTTACTGAGATTACTCAGCGGCTGCATTGTTGAATCCATATTTGGATGATCAAAACGCGCTTGCAGATAGCGATTGGTCGCGAGCAGTTTTTGCCCATCTTGATGGTATGAGGCATTGAGTAAATCGTCAAACTGGGTATTGATCGTCTTAAGCACTTCTAACAATGCTTGTTTACCAGTGACGTCTGAATGTTTGATTTTGGTGGTATCGGCACGCGCCCCATCTGTCACATCTAGATCATACAAGCGCCGATAATCGGCCACTGCTTGTGGTACATGTCGGTCCATCAGATTTTGGATCATGATATAGGTTTCATTGATGGTGTCTTTATCATCAATTTTACCGTCATTATTGGTATCGCCATAAATCAAGCGGAGTTTTTTGCCTTTTCGATTGATTTGCTCAAGTGCTGTTTTGACTTCAACGGGTAGGCTTTTCTCTGGTATATAGCCTAGTTGCGGCATGGCAGTATATTCCAGCATTTTGGGCGCGGTAACTTTCTTAATACCACGATACCCCAGATATAACCCAGCGGCCGGCAGCACTCCGTATAATACAAACATCACTAACATAGCAGTCACTTGGGTCATCGGGTTTTCCTTATTATTTGACAGAATAGTTTGGCAAATTTCTTGTTATTTTAATCAGTATTTTCAGCTAGGCGGTTTTAGTGTCATCAACTTTATTGCTTAGCACTGCTTTTATTAAACAAAAAAATAAGGCTCTGTTAAAGCCTTATATTGTTATACATTGAGTCTGTTATGTTTTTGGATAATCTTTTATTTTATAAAATACGCTAGCTTTGCGTGCGGCTCTTGACGTAACGATGGGTTGAGGCAAGACGATTTAAAACGGTTTGATGCAGCTCATCCAATAGCTCATCAAGCTCATAATCAATTTCTAAAAATAAATCGGTCAACATATCACCTGCGGTCATTTTTCCCTGTACCATATTGTTTTTGGTGCGATGCGGACTAAAGCGCTGCAACTGCTCATAATGATGTAGCGCTTCAGGGATGCTCTCGGACACGAGCTTATCAATGACAAATTGTCGCTCATTATGTTGCTGCTGCTGTTGCTCGTTTAGCTCACTACTCCACTCACGATAGCGTTTTAGCTTGCCATTGATACGATCTAATATCGCAACGGCTTCGATAGGCATCGCATTTAGGGTGGCCTCATCGACCACATCAACAAGCTCAGTCATAATCGGACAACGTCCATGTTTGAGATACCACAAGGTATCGGGGTCAAAAGGCGGTCTATTGGTCGGTTGCATTTGGGCGCGATTGGACAAATAGCGATCAGTCAGCGGGGTTGATGAGTGAATATCATTTACCTGCGCCAATGCATCACGTATACGGTCTACTCGCTCAGGTGGCGTTAATGTAGCACGCTCGTGATTTGATTGAGTACCGTCATTATTATGATGGATATCGACATTATCACTATTGTCATTTAAATTATGGTTAACACCCATCTCCCGCGCATTTTTGGCAGCTAGCGTTGGTAGGTCATCTTGCGCTTGCCCAAATGACTTTAGCATTCTTGTCAAACTAACGACCATAACTTGCTCTGCCCCTCGTTCGATACCTGCAATCTGTGCTCATATTGCATACGTTCATTCAATAGCGTATCTTAACAGGTTTTTGCTGACCTGCCAGTACGCAAAGTGTCAACATTCCTACTCTCTCCGCTCACTTCCTAAATGCTAAGCGCCTTGTTATGAATGCTCCCGATTATATCTCTGGTTTTTTGCTTGGGTTATCGCTCATCATCGCCATTGGCTCACAAAATGCCTTTGTACTCAAACAAGGTCTCAAACGTGAGCACATATTTTTTGTTTGCCTGTTTTGCGCGGTGAGCGACGCGCTCTTGATATCAGCGGGCGTTGGTGGATTTGGTGCGGTCACCGCACGCTATCCGCATGTGATCGATATTGCAAAAATAGCAGGCGTTTTATTTTTGTTGGGTTATGGCTTACAAAGTTTGTATGCCAGTATCCGTGTATCACACGCTTTGAACGTTGATGGGCAAGTAGTGACCAGCTTAAAAAAAGCGCTACTACTCTGCTTTGGCTTTACGTGGCTCAATCCGCACGTCTACTTAGATACATTGGTGCTCGTTGGGATGGTTTCAACAGGCGCTGCTAGCAAACTTACCTTTGCCATTGGGGCAATTAGCGCGTCATTCTTTTTCTTTTTTGCGCTCGGTTACGGTGCACGCCTGCTCAGGCCGTTATTTGAAAAGCCAAAAGCTTGGAACATACTGGATGCGTTGGTAGGACTGCTGATGTTATATCTGGCTTGGCATTTATACCAAAGCTAAACACAACATTAGGCATTAAATCTAGATAAATTAAGAGGATTTTAAGTGCTCAATATTAGACACAGAATAAATAGCTTAGATTAAAGCAGGAAACAGTGTGCGCAGACCGCTAACAATAATCTCGATAGACACGGCTGCTAATAGCATACCCATGATCCGGCTCATGATGTTAAGACCGGTATCACCGAGCAAGCGGCTGATACGACCAGCAGCCATCAATGCCAAGTAGCAAAATAAACTAATGAAGAGACCAGCAATGATGATGGCAGATACCTGCAAAATGCCTGAGACTTGCGATGAATAAATAATAACGGTAGAAATACCACCTGGTCCAATCATCATCGGTATCGCAATGGGGACCACTGCGGATGCCATCGTCGGCAGTGCATCTTGCACGTGGTCGACATCGAAGTTCTCTTGATCAGGCTTAACAGGGTTGCCTTCACCGTTCATCATATTCAGTGAAATCAAGAACACCAATATACCACCAGCCAGCTGAAACGAGCCAATAGAAATACCTAGTGCTTTTAGTAAGGTCTCACCCGCCACCGTAAAAAAACTAATGGTAATAAAAATGGTCAGACAGGCAACGCGCGCCACCTTACGTCGATTTCTCATCGAATAGCCGCGAGTCAAATCCAAGAACAACGTCAATGCGCTAAATGGATTGATCAATACCATAAAGGCTAGGATTATCTTGATAATTTCAGTATTCACTGAGCGCTCGCTTGTCTATTGATACCACTGGTGCAAAAAGATAAGGCCATCGTGCGAGTGCGACGATGACCCAATAGGCAATTCATAATAGCATTGTAACATAGGCAGATAAGCGAGTTAAATCATTAACTTTGCTCGGTTACCCTTCTATGTCATCTTGGCGAAAAATCTAGCGAATATAAAAGCTATGACTCAGATAAAGCTGAAATAATTGATGGCCTATGCACTAAAATCTAAGCCAATATCCAAAGCGGTAGTACTGTGCGTTAGGTAGCCCATCGCGATAAAATCAACCCCTGTACTGGCGGCGGCTCGTACCGTTTCAGGCGTAATACCACCGGATGCTTCAGTCTTTGCGCGACCTTTACACATAGCAACCGCTTGCGATAAGATTTCTGGCGACATATTGTCTAGCAATACCAAACTCACACCCGCCTCTAGCGCCTGCTCTAATTGCTCTAGTGTATCGACTTCAACCTCAATCGGAATCAGATGCCCAGCAAAGTGTTGCGCTTGCTCGATAGCCGTCTTTATATCACCGGCAATAGCGATATGATTGTCTTTGATTAAAATCGCATCATCCAGTCCCAAACGGTGATTGCGACCGCCACCGCAGCGTACCGCGTATTTTTGTACAATACGCAGACCTGGAATAGTCTTACGCGTACAAGTAATCTGCGCTGGATATTGCGCCACGCTATCGACAATCTGGCGGGTCGCAGTCGCAATACCGCTAAGATGCGTCATGAAGTTTAATGCTGTACGTTCTGCTGTTAGCAGATGGCGTGCATTACCTTTTACAGTAGCCAATACGGCACCAGCGGCGACTGTTTCGCCATCCTGCACTTGAGCCACAAACTCAATGCTTGCATCAACTAAGGCAAAAGACAACCGCGCCAAATCCATACCGCATATCACACCTGATTGTCGTGCCTTAATTTGTAGCTGGGCTTGCATATCTGCTGGGATAGTGGCTTGCGAGGTGACATCACCACGCCTGCCCAAATCTTCCGCTAGCGCATCTTCTACCAAAGGTTTAAGCAATACGTCATCCAATACTGGCTCTTTTTCAATTGTCATGTTTGACCCTTATGTAGGCGTAATATGAATAAAAACGTCCAAATATTTAAACTCAAAATGAGCATAAATATAGCGTAAAGTTGACGCTCCTGCAAGGGAAGGTGAAAAAGTTTTTATTGAGCAAGTCGATTTCTATATGAAATTGACCTAGCTGTATTTGTTAGTAGCAATTATTTACGCTTAGGAAGTTTGCTGTCCATCAATAAGCTTTGTAGCTCGATATCATGGCGAAAACGATAGAGTTTGGCGGGGCGACCACGCTGAGCACTACTACTCTCTCCTGTCTCCATCACAAGATTCTGAGATTCCAGCAAACGGCGAAAGTTTTGTTTGTGCAAGCGTATGCCTGATAAGGCCTCAACACTTTGCTGCAATTGGGATAAAGTAAACACATCTGGCATCAACCCAAAAATAAGCGGTCGATACTCAATCTTGGCGCGTAGTCTGGAGATAGCGGTGGCAATCACGCGGCGATGATCGTAATACATCGGTATGCCGATACGCTGAGACCAGTCGCTTGGCAATTGAACCGTTTGGTAATTAGGCGGATAATTGGGCGCTTCTGGTATCAGTCCTGCTTCATACAGCATCTCGTAGCGCAGCAGCACATGCTCTGCGATCCATTCTCTGCTTTCATCAGCCTTATCGCCAACTGGTTCAGTTTCTATGAACTCGCTATCTGTCAAAAACTCTTCGCTAAGTCCCCAGCACAAACCAATACGTTGACGCCTGCGCTGCCGGGCAATAGAGTCTTCGGCGGTATCTGCCCACTCCAATAGCATAGGAACGATAAAGTCCATAATGATACTAGGCATACCATCCAAATGATTTTCCCACGGGAAATAATCATACCAGTTTCGCCATAGCGCTTGGCTTTGCAATGCCTGCATTTGAGTTTCTTGTACCAAACCAAGGTAGCTGACGTACACCAATGCATGACCATCAACATTACGTCTGTTGGTATCAACAAAGGTATATAGCTGCTCCAAATATCCGAGCGGCTGCTGCGTCTGCTCTTCTACCCATTGACGCACGCCTGCCTGTAGCGAGCGATGTAATGGCATAAGCGGCCCATTTGGCAACAGTTTGCCTTGGTCAACGGTTAGGACACGAGCGATATGATCGGTAATCGCGACCAATACAGCGACCACTTCTGTTGTGCCGCTACCTTGCTGGTGCGCATGTGAATAAGACAACGTCATAGTTTTGGGGATTATCCTGTCTCTTTAAAATGGCATAAAAGGGTTCTCAAGGCTGATAGTGATAGTACGCCTCAAATCTAAAACAGTATAACGTGAATCTTGAAATATCATAGTCTGGCGTTGTAATCAGACAACATCAAAATGGTCCTGCTACTATCAAAGATGGTGCAGAGACATGCTAGAGAACCTCTATCACATAACCAAGAATAAATGATGACAACAGAGGAAATAAATCAGTAAACCTATAAAAAACACTTGTATTTATACTCAAAATGAGCATAATTAAAACAACGGATTAATTTTATTTAACCAAACATCTTGTTTTAGCACACCATTTATCACTATAGCGCCAACAGAGGTTGCCATTATGAAAAGTTATCCTTACGACGCACCCATCATGAGTACCGACAATCGCATCGCCACTCAGATGAACATCGAATATGCCAGAGCAAAAATGCCAGCAGACTTGCCTCGTGCTGAAAGACTCGTGGTTGAAGAAAACATCAAAAAACTCTTAAAAGACAATAACGCGGTACTCGTTGCACACTACTATGTCGATCCTTTTATCCAAGACTTAGCCCTCGCGACAGGTGGCTGCGTCGGTGACTCGCTTGAGATGGCTCGGTTTGGACAAGCCCATAGCGCCCAGACCCTAGTCGTCGCTGGTGTACGCTTTATGGGCGAGTCAGCAAAGATTTTAAGTATGGAAAAAACCGTGCTTATGCCAGATTTGGAGGCGGAATGTTCGCTCGATTTGGGTTGTCCTGCTGATGAGTTTTCCGCATTTTGTGATGCCCACCCTGAACGTACCGTGGTCGTTTATGCCAATACCAGCGCCGCGGTAAAAGCCCGCGCTGACTGGGTTGTGACAT
Source organism: Psychrobacter pacificensis (assembly GCF_018336615.1). Taxonomy (NCBI): domain Bacteria; kingdom Pseudomonadati; phylum Pseudomonadota; class Gammaproteobacteria; order Moraxellales; family Moraxellaceae; genus Psychrobacter; species Psychrobacter pacificensis. Next base: position 2,241,430 of record NZ_CP048752.1, read on the forward strand.
CATCGGTCGGTATCGATATCGTCCGTCATTTGCATGCGCAAGGTGAGCCGATCATCTGGGGGCCTGACCGTCATTTGGGCAAATACATCGCTCGTGAGACAGGTGCAGATATGCTGCTTTGGCAAGGGTCTTGCCTCGTGCATAATGAGTTTAAAGCCACTGAGTTGCTGCAATTAAAAGCCGAGTACCCAGAAGCCAAGGTCTTGGTACATCCTGAGTCGCCCGATAGCGTGGTGGCACTCGCTGATGTTGTTGGCTCAACCAGTAAACTGTTGCAATCAACGTATGAGATGGATGCTGACACCTTTATCGTTGCAACTGACCTAGGCATATTGCATGAAATGCAAAAACGCTCACCGAACAAACGCTTTTTGGCAGCACCTACCGCTGGTGAAAGCGCAAGTTGTAAGAGCTGTGCCTTTTGTCCTTGGATGGCGATGAATGGCCTAAAAGGTATCGAGCAATGCTTGACCAATAACAGCGGTGAGGTACTAATGACGCCTGAGCTTGCCGCCGCCGCTAGAAAACCCTTACAACGTATGCTTGATTTTGCTGAATCACAAAAGCAACGTGTGGCGGCCAGTGGCGATATCATCCAAGACCGTGCATTGTTTGCCAATGTTGGGGCAGCCTAGCATGAGTCAGCCGCACTCAGCCAATCAAACCCGTACCACCATCCCTGATAACTGTATTCCTGATAACTATAGGAGTAGTCACATGAGCCATATTGTCAAAACTGACGTCCTTATCATTGGCGCTGGACTGGCAGGCTTGAGTACAGCGTTATCGCTACCGAAGTCACTGAATATCACGGTTTTGAGTAAAGCGGCACTTGAGGTTTGCTCAAGTCACTATGCCCAAGGCGGCATTGCCGCAAGCTTAGACAAAGAGGATTCTGTAAATGATCATGTCGCTGATACCTTAGTGGCTGGTGCCGGGCTTTGCACACCCGATAATACTGCCCGTATCTTGGGTGCAGGACAGCAAGCGGTTCAGTGGCTATGCGCGCAAGGTGTCCCTTTTACGCAGAACTCACCTAACGCTTTGGATAATACAAGCGCACAGGAATTTTCTCAGTTACAGACCAGTGACTTGCATTTAACAAAAGAAGGCGGTCACGGCTGTAGACGCGTCGCCCATGCAGATGATGCGACGGGTCGACACGTGATGGACGCATTAACCATCAAAGCGCAAGCTGCTACCAATATCACTATTTTGCCTTATCATGAAGCGCTTGAGTTACTGACACTGCCTATAGCGAGCGACAAGCCTTTTTTTACAGATAATAGCGATGCTAAACATTGCTGCCGAGGGGCGCTTATCTTTGATCATATCAATGGGCGCCCGCTCACCTTTCATAGTCGTGCAGTGGTACTGGCTAGTGGCGGCTTGGGTCAATTATTCAAGCGTGCCAGCGCGCCTAACGTCTGCGTCGGTGATGGCGTGATGATGGCATGGCAAGCAGGCTGCCGCTTGGCAAACTTGGAGTTCATTCAGTTTCACCCAACAGGCTTAGCGCTAGATGACAGCAGCTTTTTGATATCTGAGGCACTGCGCGGTGAAGGGGGACGGTTATATTGTCCAAAGACGGGTGTCCGCTTTATGTTGGACGTGGACGCACGTGCTGAATTGGCACCACGAGATATCGTCGCTCGGGCGATAGCCGCGCAGATCGATAACAATGGGCTTGGCTACGTGTATCTTAATGTCAGTCACTTGCCTGCTGACTTTGTAAAAGCGCATTTCCCGCAGATTTACCAAACGCTATTAACGCTCGGGATTGATATCACGACAGATCCTATTCCAGTTGCCCCGACGGCGCATTATAGCTGTGGCGGTGTGGTGACTGATGCCAATGGATTGACGGATGTACCAGGACTTTATGCGGCTGGTGAAGTCGCTTATACAGGGCTACATGGGGCGAACCGCTTAGCAAGTAACTCGCTGTTGGAGTGCGTGGTGGTTGGTCGTAATATCGCAGACCATTTGCCTCAGTATTTAGAACGTTTAGAAGACTTAGAAGAGATAAATGGTGACATTTATTATGAGGCAGCTCAATCAGCGATTGAGTTTTGGTCAGCGCCAATTCTTACAAATACGCAGCTTGTGGTCTTGCCTATCTCTGGGCTTGTTGCACAACAATATGGTCATGGCAATAAAACACTCGATGTTGTTGACACTAATCTGGCAAAAACTGATGTCGCAACCATAGCCACAGAACTAAAAGTACTCATGACCACTAACATGGGTATCACCCGTAGCGCGGGACAATTAGAACAAGCATTAACCCAAATACAAAAGTGGCAAGACTGGTTCACAGATGCTGAGTCTGATCAATCCGACGCAAGTAATAGACGCAGCCCTACTACTGCTAGCGAACTTGCATGCTTTCAATTAACCAGACAGCTTGCTTTAGCGACTTTAATTATTCAGTCTGCTTATCAGCGTATGGAGAGTCGCGGCGGACATTATCGCCATGATTATCCAAATCTAGCGGCTACTCCTCGGGCAAGTGTGGTTGGGCCGCAGCGTGAGCCATATCAGCAACATATCTCCTCTGCTCAATCTATATATATATCGAAAACGCTAAACAATATGTGGAAAACGTTGATTGCTTGACGGAGCAGTGTGCACATCAACGTCCTAGAAAAAGTCAGCCAATAGCAGAGATTGATTAACTTGCCGCAAGTCCTATCAGCTCACAAAATATCAATCAATGCAGGCTACCTAGTGGGTTTTTAGTATTCGCTCAGGGTTATGGTACAATCGCAAGCTTCCTAAAATGTCTTGTTAAAATCGCTGCGAGCTGACCACCATGCAAAGCCTAATTACCCTCGTTTTGGTCTTGATGCCAATGTTTATTGGCTTTGCCATTCCCTCTAACCCAACCATGACCAAACTTGCCGATACAGGCTTGTCTTATTTAGTCTATCTTATCTTGGCACTGATCGGTATTGAGCTATCACAGGTAGAAGGGCTGGGTAATCAAGTTGGCGAAATTGCCCTGTACGTGACTGTCTTATCCATATTGACAATAGGCACAGGATTGTTTGCACTGATGGTATTTGACCGCGTACGACCATGGCATGCCAAAAAACCAAGCGTCAAATCTAAAGAGCATCGTGTCAGTATTCGAGGTAGCCTATTACAGGTCGTCTGCGTGGTGATTGGGATGGTGATTGGCTACTTCTTGCCTGCTGATTATATGCCACCTGAAAACTCTATGACGGTCATGCTGATGATTTTGATCTTGTTGGTCGGTATTGGCCTTAAAGGCTCAGGCATCACCCTAAAAGAAGTGTTGCTCAATAAGCGCGGGGTGGAGATGAGTATTATCTTTACCCTCTCGATATTGGTAGGCGGGCTGGTCTTTGCGCTGATGTTTAGCGATGTATCGTGGACAAAAGGCTTGGCTATGGCGTCGGGGTTTGGTTGGTATTCGCTATCCGCGATTGTCATGACCGATGCTTACGGTGCGATTTGGGGCAGTGTCGCGCTGTTTAATGACTTGATACGGGAGTTCTTTGCGCTGCTATTCATTCCTGTATTTATGCGCAAATATCCTTCGGCTGCTGTCGGGCTTGGCGGTGCGACCAGCTTAGACTTTACCTTGCCTATCATTCAACAGTCAGGTGGTCTAAAAGTCGTGCCACTAGCGATTAGCTTTGGCTTTTTGATTAATATTGTCTCACCCGTGCTGATGGTATTTTTTTCGGCGTTGGGATAAGGTTAACTTTTAAAGGTTGATGAAAATCAGTCGTTATTATTCGAAGAGCTCACAGTACTTAGCGTACTCACCATATATTTCTATATAATAGTCATATTCAAGATTCGTTAAGTCCTGTACTGAACTGCTGGCCTTTAAGGTTACTCGGCTGTGTTTTGACTCAATACTTTCATTATTAAGCGCTTTAAAGTTACGATCTATATTATCTGTATTTTCAACAAAAATATTATTTGAGCAATCATAAGTACGCATACGCTTAGCATCAATTCCATGCTGCGATGCTAAAGTATTCTTGACGATAAGCGCCCGATTGCGCGCTAAAGAGTCTTGATTAATTTCATTTGCTGCTACATGACCAAAAATAAAAACATTAGCTTTTGGATACTCATTGAGACTTTTTACCATAGTTATAAAATCTTCATTATAAATAGCAGGTAATTGACTGCTCATTGGCGGGAAAAAGCCGTTAAATTCCATTTCAAGCCCACTGGTATAGACCTCTATAAGACAGCCTTTAGCATCAACCACTACGCTAGGTGGCGTTTCAGGACACTCGTCTATATCATCAAGTACGCCATCGCCATCTGAATCAGGAATATCCGGTATCAAAGTAACAATATTATCAATCTGAGGTATATCGCTAGGTGGCGCACTGGTTGTGGTTTGACAGCCTATTAACAATAAAGTGCTTATAGCAACCGTCACTATATTCAATGATTTAATATTCATAAGCTACTCATCCTTAAGCTATTGTCCCTAAATTCCACTCGCCTGCTTTGCAAACAAGCGCATCAACGGCTTAATTTTGCCAACGCGGTACATGCCTTCGCTACGCAGTTGCTGAATAGGACGAGTTTGTGCAAGCGACCCTGCAAATAACCAGTTCAGTGCCGAAAAGCTGTGCATCATCAGGCTATTATGCGGACGACGCGAGCGCTCATAATGACGCAGCGTTTGATTACTGCCCCACAGCGTGCCGCCACTACGGGTAAAGTCATGCATCAACTGCTCACACAATACTTTTACATCGAGCATACCGAGGTTCAACCCTTGGCCTGCTAGCGGATGCACGCCATGGGCGGCATCACCGATGAGTACCAAGTTATCAGCGACGTAGTTTTTTGCTTGTTGTGCTGCTAAAGGAAAACTGGCGATGGACTCAATCTGCTTTATAGCGCCCAGCTCGTAATGACTCGCCGCTGCGAGTTTATCCGCGATAAAACGGTCGTCTTCCTCTATCAATGCCAATGCCTGATTGGGCGGCAAGGTCCATACGATAGATTGCCAATGTTGTGGATTTACCTTATCGTCATCAATAATATCCGCTAGCGGCAAGAGCGCTAGCGTCCCCGTTGGCAACATGGCTTGACGAGCAGTCGCTTGATGTGGTTTCTCTGTTTGAATCGCACAGCAAATCGCTGTTTGATTATAATCGAGCGTATCGAGCCCAATCCCTGCTTGCTGACGGACAAATGAGCCGCGACCATCAGCACCAACCAACAGACGCGCATCAATCGCTGTCCCATCATCCAAGGTCACACGGTAACCTTGCTGTGCACCTAGCCAGTCCATATTGACCACTTTATGCCCAGCGATAACCGTCAGATAGTCGCTGACATCCGCTTCATGCAAACGCTGCCATAATGCATGTTCAATAACGGCAGGCTCCACCATACTACCGAGTATCTCAGGCGCAGCGTTTTGGTCACCACTATCACCAAACAATAGCTCGCCCATGCCGTTCAACTGCCATACCTGCATTTGGGAATAGTCGGCTTTACGTTTGGATGCGGTAATGTGTTGCCACGCGCCAACCTCTGTAAGCAAATTAATACTCGCCAAACTGAGCGCATAGACACGCGCGTCACGTTTGCTTAGCACCGCTTGCCACGCTGACTCGTCACGCGCAGGACGGGCATCAACCAAGGTCACTGGCATTTTATTTTGTGCCAGCTTTAGCGCGAGCGTCGCGCCAACGATACCGCCACCGATAATCAGCGTATGATTGTTTTTCATAAGGTGTCTCTCAATATTGCTCAATATTAGAATGCTTATTATCAATCTCAATTACATATAGTTGATTCAGTTTACAAGAGAGACAAGGCAACCGAGTGCAGATGTATAGGCAATACTGCAAGCGAGGTTAACGCTGTCACTCTTTTAAAGAGGATTAACTATAGCGCTATGACTTTAAACCCATCGCGTAGGTTGCCACCAATGGCTTGATATTTGGCAATTTATCAAAGGCCAGTAATGCCATATTTCGTGCCAGCTTAATGGCGGGATTAGGATGCGTGAAGCCATGTACCACGGCATCACAGAATCGAATCACCCGCTTTTGATCCGTTTGACGCGCTTTCTCATAGCGCTTTAGTAATTGTGCATTACCGATGTCTTCGCCTTTGAGCACTTGTGAGCTCATCATTTGCGCCAATACATGCGCATCTCGCATACACAGATTAAACCCTTGACCCGCGACAGGGTGCAGGGTGTGAGCGGCATTGCCCATGATAACGCAGCGACCCTCGACCTGCTTATCTGCTAGCACACGCGATAACGGATACGCGCCGCGGCGACCAGCAGCGACAAACTTGCCCGCGCGTTGTCCAAACGCTTGCTGTAGCGTCTGCAAGAAATGCGCGTCGTCTTCTAGATATTTGGTTTCTTCACCTGTTGGACAGACCCAAACCACAGAGCGTCTATAGCCTTGTTGATAGGTGTCATTGCCATCACCTTCTGGGTCCGTCAGCGGTAGCACCGCCAGTGGCCCTGCTGGGCTAAAACGCTCAATCGCTACATGCTCATGCGGTCTATCGGTCTCTACCACACCAACAATAGCGGTTTGCTGATAGTCATAGGTTGTGGTGCCGATATCTAACAATTGACGTACCGTAGAGTCACGTCCATCACAGGCAACCAATACGCTGGCTTGCAGCTGTTGCTCGTTTTCTGCTTCGTCATCGTTGCTAAAGCTCAGCGTCACGCCATCCACTTGTTGGGCAACGGTATTAACGCTGGCATTGTCAATCAAAGTCACGAGTGGCGACTGCTGCGCGGCTAATAAGAGCTTTCGCCCTAGCCACGCATTTTCCATTACCTGCCCAAAGGACTCAACCTTCTCTTCGGTTTTATTGAGCTGTGCGCGCCCAAAGCTACCTTGCTCACTAATTTGCACGCTATCAATTCGGCACGCATGGCTTTGTAGCTCGTCCCATAGACCAATCTCTTGATAGATCTGTACTGTACGCCGCGATAGCGCTGTGTTACGACTGTCTAGGTAATGACGGCGCGTACGATCATCGGACGGACTAATAGTGGGATAGCGATTTTTTTCTAATAACGTGCTCGCAATACCGTGATGCGCCAGTAGTAAGGCAAAAGACAAACCGACATGACCGCCGCCAACGATAAGCACCTGTTGGTCGGTGATTTCTTCTCTTTTTTCAGGTAGGCTTTTAGAATTGGATAAAGGTGAACCTGTCTCTTGCATCGTTGTTGTTCCTATTATAATTTTTGGGTATAGAGATCTTTAGTGATTGATAGCCGTTTTATTAGATAGCCTTTATCTGATAAAGGCTGCTTTTTGCTCAATCGTAAAACGCTGTAATATCGCTCATAGATTACCACAAATTGCCTATCCTGCTGTGCTCTAACCGTAGACAAATCGTTCGTCCATCCTCATCGCAAGCAAGGTTTATATCGGTAAAATCAGTAAAAACTTAACTTATTCATCTCTCAATGCGAGCGTTACTTTTCACTGATGATGTTATCTAACCGATAAATGAACTTAATAGACATTCCATTGGCTCGATTTAGAGTAGTGTGTTGATTGCAATCGACATACAAAAACAACGCTATCTGCTCAATGTAGCGCTTGAATTTTAAAAATTCTCTACCATAATGAAGGCAAGACTTTTATTTATTATCTTCTACAAAACCAACAATAATATTACCGTCATTTTTAGTATCTACTATAACTACTCAACACCCATATAACGCTACTAACTACTTTATCTCTGAAACCCGTGACGCTATCAAAATGAAATCACAGCGCCGGGCATACAATACAAGGATAATCGCTTGACTGATACCATGAGCCGCCGTATAAAGTTTGAATCCCTAACGCCAGCACAGCTCAAAACCGTGCTTGGTGAATATAACAATCACATGAAATACATCCAAGAACGCCTCGATATCAAAATCATGCAACGCCAAGGCGATTTTTGCTTAAGTGGCGATGTGACCGCTGTCGAGCGCGGTGAGCGCATCATCTACAAGATGGTCGATGAAGCCCAAAACACCAAGGATATCAGCGCAGAAGAGCTGCATCTGATTATCCAATCTAGCATCTCGCGTGATGAGGATATGGACGACGATGAGCAGGATGATGATATCGAGGATGCAGAATCAGATGAGGCCAATGAGTTTACGCCCGTCAGTCTGCGTACGCGCAAAGGTCGCATCATACCGCGCGGTGGCAACCAGCAGCGCTATGTAAAAAACGTCTTAAGCTCTGATGTGTCGTTCGGTATTGGCCCTGCTGGTACTGGTAAAACCTATCTTGCGGTCGCTTGTGCAGTCGATATGCTAGAACGTAACGAGATTGAGCGTATCTTGCTCGTGCGTCCAGCTGTAGAAGCTGGCGAAAAACTAGGCTTCTTGCCTGGTGATTTGACGCAAAAAATTGACCCTTACTTGCGTCCATTGTATGACGCGCTCTATGAGATGATAGGTTTTGAGAAAGTTGGCAAGATGATCGAAAAACAAATCATCGAAATCGCCCCGCTTGCGTATATGCGTGGTCGTACGCTCAATAACTCCTTTGTCATTTTGGATGAAGCACAGAACACCACGCCTGAACAGATGAAAATGTTTTTGACACGTTTGGGCTTTGGCTCACGGGCTGTGATTACTGGCGACATCACGCAGGTCGATTTGCCGCGCGGTCATAAGTCAGGTCTCGCGCAAGCGATGGAGATCTTAAAAGACATCGAAGAGATTCATATCACCAAATTTGATTCAAAAGACGTGGTACGCCATCAGTTGGTACAACAAATCGTTGAAGCGTATGACGTGTACGATGAAGAGCAAATGGCTCTAGAAGAAAAACGTAAGTTTGAACGTATCAAAGAACAAGAACGTAGACAAGCTGTGGCTAATGCTGCTGCCAAACTATAATATAGTCAATCCACTATAAAAGCGTTATAGCGTTAACTTCGCTTGAAGTATGACATATACATCTGCACTCGGTTGCCTTGTACCGCTCTTAAATTGGATCAACTATAATAACGCTAGAACAATTTACTATAAAGATTTATATTGCATAGAAAAACCGGATTACTAAAGTAGTCCGGTTTTTTCTTGGCAGAGATTGCTTAGGTTTAGCATTACTTGGGTGAGGCATGGTCTAGATTGAGTATAGCCAACTAAACACGCCCATTTATAATAAAACAGGACACCGATATGAACCAATTTGACAGTAATAATAGCCACCAAGATCATAGTACCACTAATGATGATGACAGCTTGGTAGCACTGGATATTAATGCAGCCGATAGTATCGATGATGAGACGCTTGATACGTTTTATGATCGTAAGTATCTATTATCTGTCATGATGGCAACTTTAGATTATATGAACGCGCGCATCAATGAAGGTCTGACACTACCCTACTTTGCAGATATCGGTTCTGAGCTGTGGCAAGAAAAACCTAAAACCTTGGATATATATATTACAGATGAAATCGAAGGCCAAGCCCTCAATTTAGAGGCACGCGGTAAGGACTATGCGACCAATATTTTGTCTTATCCAAGTGAGTTGCCTGTCGCCATCATCGGACTAATGCCAACACTGTCTCTTGGTGAGCTTATTATCTGTCATGAGGTCATGGTACGTGAGGCACAAGAGCAAGACAAAACCGTGGCACAGCACATCAGTCATTTACTGATACATGGCGTGCTGCACCTACTGGGTTTTGATCATGAGCTCGGAGAGGCCGAGCAAGATGAGATGGAGCGCTTTGAGATTGAGATTTTGGCAGGCCTAAACCTACCAAACCCTTATCTTTGATTCGGTCTTAATCAATCTTTAGTGGTCGGCAGCTTTTGTGCTTGACCCATTTGATTGATCATTTGATCCAAGCCTTTGACATGGATACTGCGCTGCGGGAATGGAATCTCAATATTCTCATCATCCAATGCGTGTTTGAACTGCTCAAGCAACTGGCACTGCATGGTCCACCAGTCAGCATTGGTTGTCCACACGTTCAATGTCAAATCAACTGAATTGTCACCAAGATTGGTCACTCGTACAATAGGCTCAGGATCGGTGAAAGACAACGGGTTATTTCTGGCGAGGCTCAGCATCAGATCTTTGGCCGTTTTGATATCTGCATCATAGCCAATGCCCACGGTGATATCGACGCGGCGATTGGGTAGTGCTGTATAGTTGACCACCGCTGAGGTTGTGATGTCGCTGTTAGGAATAATGATGTCATGATTGTTAATGGTCGTTAGATGCGTGTTGACCAAGGTAATCTCTGTCACTGTACCCGTATAGCTGCTGATCTGCACATAATCACCGCGTACAAATGGGCGAAAAGTCACGATCATAATGCCAGCGGCAAAATTTGATAGCTGATCCTTTAGTGACAAACCAACTGCAACCGCGGCACCGCCCAAGATAGCAACGACCGAGGTGGTCTGTACGCCAACTTTGCTAAGTGCGGCTAAGACTACGACAACCAATAGCACGCCATACAACAGACGGCTTAAAAAGCCCGTCACGGTTTCATCTAAATGACTACGCGCCATGAGACGACCAAAAAAGTCGACGGCTTTTTTGGCAAGCCAACGTCCAACGATAAATATAAGTATTGCCAAAGCCACCTTGATGACTATCTCTAATGCATTGCTGGTGAGCGTCGCAACATCTACTGTAAAACCTAAAAATTCCATACTAACTCTTTACTCGATAGCGGTGTGTTATAAATTTGGGTGTCGATTAATCTTAATTGCCGATTAATCTTAATTATTGTCGTCAAATATTATGACGTATTCGTTGATATTCTATGTTTATTTATCGTGTCACTGATTTTTTATCGCTTTAGTTTTGTAATTTTCGTTTTGTGGCGTTAGTAGGTGACATCCACTTCGTCGCTATAGCGATAAGTACGTATCAGTCGTAACTCGACAATATCACTCATCTCTTTGGTAAATTGTCCAAAGGGGGCCGCTTGTCGTACTGACTGTTTTGCGGCCTCATCCAGTATCGTCGAATTTGAGCTTTCTAGCAGACGAATGGCTTTGATATTGCCATTATTACTAATGATGACCATGAGCCGCACTTCACCCGTAATGCCTTGCGCCCGTGCTTGCACAGGATAATGCAGATTGCCGACACGCTCGACATGCTCACGGAAAGTATTGATATAGTCAGCTGCTGCCCCGCGCGTGGTCGAGTTACTATCCATAGTGACCACTTTGGATTTGGTCGCATAGACTTGCTGACGTTGAGACAATTGCGCTTCTAAAGTAGCGATTTGCTTACGCAGACGCGCTTCTTGTGCCATGATGTCATCTTGTGCTTGTTTGCTATCATTATCCGACTCTACGCTCGCCTGACGCCAGCTTAACGTGGTGCGCAGATAGCTCTCTTGGTAGCGCTGCTGTCGCACTTGGCGCTGTAGATTGATGACGTCTTGTGTCTCGCTCATTTGCTCAGCAGACAATGGACTCACTTGGTCATTTTCTTGTCTCAGTCGCTCCTCTATGGTACCGCCGCCTTCTTGTGAGGCGTTGGCAATAAAATGCGCGTCTTCGTTTGGCTTCATATTATCGGTGAGCGCCTTTGCTACATCCTGCATCATAGCAGCCGGGTCTTTACCCATCGAAAAGCTGATGCCAAAAATAATCAATACGTGTATGGCGACCGCAATGACAATCGCTACAGGTAAGCTCACATCACGCTTGGGAGGCTGCGCCGAAAAATGGTAGCTCTGTGAGTCTTTGATATAGGCCACAATGGGTCTCAGCTGATAGGTAAGGCGTATGGTTTATGAATGAGCATGTAGTGATATGCACAATATATGTCGGCGCTATCATAACATGACATAAAACTATGTCGCTAGCCCAACCGATAGTGTCGAGAGATGGCGCTAATCAGTCAGTGTTTACAACCTTTCATCTACTTAAAACAAATCCCTATCACTAAAAATGTTATAAAACAGGTATCGTCTTTATGATATCAAATGAATTGTCATAAAACGCATGTGTCCATTTTGAAGCCACGGTATTTGTTATATACTGTTTTAGAATGGTAATGCTAAGCCCTATAATTATAAGGATAATAAGTTTGAGCGACTTTGATAACGTGAATAATTCAGACAGTTTTGACGAGTTCTTTGAGAACATCGGCTATCGTTTTGACGAGTCACTTGATAGTGGTTGGGAGCGTATCGCTCAATCGGTTAAAGACATCTATCATAAAACAACAGACAAACTCGAAGATGAGATATCCCTACCAGTCGCACAAAAATACGTCAACGAGGCGCTACAAAGCTTTGTAACGGATAATGTAAAAGCCATACTAGAGCTGCGCGTTGAAATGCATGATGATTGGTTTCGCTTATACTGCACGGTTAATGCTGGCGGTATTTACGCTGAAGTGGCCAGTAATTTTAGTTTGATACATGTGCAGCTCGATCGTAATGTCCAACGTTTTGTGTTTGGTCAGCAGACGTATACCGATATATTAAATCTACGCTGCGAGTCTTTTGTTAAGCGCCAAGGGATCAAGCTTGCTATTTGGTTTTATCATAGCGTCCTCAAAAAAGACCCATTGGGCTTTATTCTCTCCTACGTCAATATTGCTCGCCCAAAAGATGAAGTGATTTACCTCGATATTAACCGCTGGCTAAAAAACAACAAAAAGATCATGAGTACGTTGTATAAAGTACAGGTCAACTATGGAAAGCTTGAAGAAGAGCAAATGGTTTTGAAGGCGCAGATTAACTATCGTGACTTATTGGCCTCAAGCAATAACGAAGATATCATTAGCGACGATGATGAGCCGCAATTGATGCAAGGCCCTATCAACCCTGTAGACGATGCCACCGAACCCAGCCAAGAATAACGATCCATAAACGATGTCTCCAAAAAAACGCTACATCTCACAGGTTATTGGCCTGATAGATGCAGCGTTTTTTATTAAATGAGACAATCGTTAGCTGCCCCTACCAATAGTTCTCAACAGCGATATTACCCTCACCGCGGCGATTCATCACCAGACCCAATGTCTTTAACGCCTCTTTGGTATCATCCACCATATCTGGGTTACCACATAGCATGACATGCGTCGTATCGACATCCAAATCGATACCCGCACGCGCTTGCAACGTGCCTTCTAATAACAGCTTTGGCAGACGCTCTGATAACGCGCCGTCGACAGTCTCTCGGGTGACGATAGGAATGAAAATCAGCTTTGCAGGATTATCAACCAGCGAGCCAAAATCGTCTTGCAAGCGCTCGATTTGCTCAACGTACGCAAGCTCATCCGTCGAGCGTGCGCTATAGGCTAGCACGATATGCTCGTAATCTTCCCATGTCTTTAGGTCTTGTAGCATCGACAAAAACGGTGCAAGACCAGTCCCTGTCGCGAGCAGCCACAAATCCTTTGGCAATGGTTTTTGATAACGCGCTAACGTTAAGAATCCAAATGGCATGGTATTAAGCAGTAACTCATCGCCCACTTGTAGATGTTGCAGCTGTGAAGTAAAGGCACCATCAGGAATCACAATGGAGAAAAACTCTAGCACCTCATCGAATGGCGAAGACACAATCGAATACGCTCGAAAGATATCTTCATTCAATGCTTCATTAGAGACTTCATCACTTGCCTCAACCTGTTGGTAATATTTTAATTGACTCGGATTGACACCCAAGCGCACAAACTGTCCGGCAGTAAACTTAAAACTATCAGGACGGCTGACGGTAAAGCTAAATAAATTTGGCGTCCATGTGGTTTTGCTGAGCACCGTTACCGTTTGAATATTATCACTCATAACTGTTCATCACTCATATTTTATTAAATGGTATTTTTATAAGATAAGTTTGCCAAAGACAAAAATTAAGCAAAAAAAGATGCGCCAAGCTTATCATAAAGCGGGCGCATCTTGGTTTTTTAACCGTAACAACAGATAAGCAACAAATGGCTTATCTTATCGCATAAATCATTGAATCTACCAAATACGAGCCAAGCTTGCCCATTCGATCATACTATTTGGCAAAATACCAAAGAACAGGATAATGGCCGTCACCGCAATAACCATAATACCGCCGGTACGAATACCCCATTGTCCGGACACGTCAAACTCGATGAACTGCTTAGGACGCTTGAACAGTGTGAGTAACACGCGCAAGTAGTAGAATAGACCAATCGCACTACCTAGGATAATCATCGCTGCTAAGAACCAGTTGGTTCCTTGTACAGCAGCCAATATCGCAAATAGCTTGGTGATAAAGCCTGCGGTCAATGGAATACCAGCCAGCGACAGCATCATGATTGTCATCACGGCCGTCAATACTGGACGACGCCAGAATAGCCCTTGATAATGTGTCAGCTCATCAGCCTCACCAGATAGGCGATATGGACTCGACATCAATGTCACCACACCAAAGGCACCGATAGACGTAAAGGCATACACCGCCATATACATACTAGAAATGCTATCAGCAGCAGCGCCAATACTAACGATAACGATCATCACATAACCCATATGCGCAATGGATGAATAACCCAATAGACGTTTGAGGCTGGTCTGACGCACAGCCAACAAGTTACCTACCAAGATAGACAAGGTTGCCATCACCATTAATAACATTTGCACCGATGGCAATGCCAATAAAGAGGTATCGATTAAGAATCGAACCGCCAGCGCCATCATGGCAACTTTTGAGACAGACGCCAAAAAGGTCGCAATAGGGACAGGCGCGCCTTCATAAACATCTGGCGTCCACATATGAAAGGGCGCAGCCGAGAGTTTAAAGGCGATACCAAACATCATCATCGCCGCACCCAATATCAGTAGTGGCGATTCAAAAATATTGCCCAATACCATGCTGATTGGCTTAAATGCCAACGAGCCTACTTCTGCATAGATAAAGGCCATACCCATGAGTAAAGTCGCTGACGCTGTCGCCGACAATACTAGATATTTTAGTCCTGACTCAAGCGAGCGGTTACGCATATAAGTATAAGCGAGCAAACCATATAATGGTACTGACAGCATCTCAAGACTCATAAAGAATGACGCCATATGCTGCGCGCTTACCATGAGTAATGCACCAATGGTCGATAACAGCATGAGCAAGTATAGCTCTTCTTTATTGTCTTTTAGATCGGCCAGATACGCATAGGATAGCGTACAACACGCCAAGGCACAAACTAGAACTATCACCATATTGAACTGAGCAAAGTTATCAATCACAAATAACTGCTCAGCATTTGGCGCAATAGCACCGCTTTCAATAAAGCCCGTCATTTGCCCAAGTAACGTAACCAGAGCAATATTCAAACCGACTACGGTGATTGTACCAGTAACCATATGCGAGCGCTTGATAGTGATGGCAATCATCACCACGAGTACCGTAATCACTACGGCGATAATCGGCGCGTAAGGCACAAGCCCTATCAAATCATTCATTGTAATCTCATTCATGACTTAACGTGCCTCCATTACATCAAGCAGTTGCGACGCATCTACCTGTGTCACTTGACTATATATATATGCATTGTTGATCCACTGCATCGCGTGACTTGAGGTATCAAGGAACGGCTGTGGATATAAACCGAGCCATACCAAACCAGCCGCTAACATCAATAGTAATGACAGCTCGCGCTTGCCCAAATCTTTTAATCGACGTGCAGGCAAACCATGTGACTTAGTCTCTCGCTCTGCCAATGCAGCGATGTTGTTTTCACCAAATAACGCGCGATGAATCAAAATAAGTGAGTATAGACCTGCGAGCACCAAGCTGAATGTCGCAAATACCACAAACACAGGATACTGAGCAAAGGAGCCAAACAAAATCATGAACTCGCCAATGAAGTTACCTGTACCTGGAATACCCAGCAGCGCCGCACAGAAGAACATCAAGATCGGTGCGTAGTAACGGAACTGTCCCCACATACCACCCATCAAGGTCAAATCACGTGTATGCAGACGCTCATATAGCTGCCCTGCCATGATAAATAGTGCAGCTGAGCTAAGCCCGTGCGCAAGCATCTGAATCATCAGACCTTGTAAGCTGAGTAATGTTCCAGCATAGATTGCTAGTACCACAAAGCCCATGTGCGAGACACTGGTATATGCCAATAGACGCTTCATGTCGGTCTGCATAAACGCGAGCCAAGCACCGTAGAAGATACCAATTGTACCTAAGGTAATGGCAATCGGTGCAAACTCTTGTGACGCGGCTGGAAATAATGGCAACACAAAACGAATCAAACCATAGGCAGCAGTTTTAATGAGCACACCTGCCAAATCCACCGAACCTGCCGTTGGTGCTTGCGCATGCGCATCTGGCAACCAGCCATGAAAAGGTACAATAGGCAACTTCACCGCAAAACCAATGAAGAAGCACAGCATGATGGGATATTCCCAGCCGCCAAGTGACGTACCGAGCAAGTCATTATAGTTAAAGCTGACCACCCCAGTTTGGGCGTAGCTGATAATGACCAATACCAAAATACCGATGAGCATGATAAGCCCAGACGCTTGGGTATAGATAAAGAATTTGGTTGCGGCGTATTCTTTGGTTTTGCCAACCACATCATGACCCCAAAGCGCGATCAAGAAATAGATAGGAACCAGCATCATCTCCCAAAAGAAGAAGAATAAGAACAGATCAATCGCTAAGAAAACCCCGATAACGCCGCCCAAACTCCATAGCAAGTTTAGGTGGAAAAAGCCAACGCGGCGCTGAATCTCATTCCACGAACAGGCAACAGCTGCCACACCAAGCAAGCCTGTTAAGACTACCATCATCAGTGACAAACCATCTAGCGCCAAGTGAAAGCTAATACCAAAGCTCGGTATCCACGGCATACTAAATTCAGCGACCCAAGGCACGGCAGCATCTGGCGCGATGACCTGCTTACTCATACCGCTAAAATCACCCTGCTGCCAAAGTACTAATGACAAAGCAAAGGTCAACATCATACCGATCAAGGCAATCCAGCGCGGCAGACGTTTATTAAATCGCTCCACCAACCAGCATAGCAATCCTGCAATAAAAGGAATTGCGATTAATGCTGGCAGCATCCACGTTTGTTGTAACTCCATCATCTTTACACCACCGTTATCATTACCAGCACCAGCAATACAGCCATACCCAAGCCAAAGCTTGTGGCATAACCTCGAAGAGACCCTGTTTGCGTCGCAGACAATACTTTATTACCTGCCGAAGCCAGCTTAGGCAAGAATAGCCACGTTTTATCGATAGGGTCGGCTTTTAATAAGCGGCCGATGAACAAAAAGGGTTTTACAAAAATTATATCGTATAGCGCATCAAAACCTAGACCGTGATAGCACCAATGATATAGCGCCCCGCCAATACGTGAGCGCTTAAAGCTCATGAGCATGCGACCTTTATTGACGACATATAATAGTGCTGCCAATATCAAACCGGCCACCATCGCACCCATCGCGATATACTCTGCGGTGTGCTTAGCATGGTCTTGACCCGCGACTTCTAATAAGTGACCCACGCTCTCTGGCAATACACCTTGTAGTGGCGGTGTAATCCATGCACCAACAGCGGTAGACAATACAAGTAATACCGTCAAAGGTAACCAGTACGACACCCCTGATAGCTTGTGCGCATGGGTTTTTTCTTCACCGAAGAAGATGATCCAAATCATACGGAACGTATAGATTGCGGTTAAGAATGCGCCGAACACACCCATATAGAATAGTACTAAGTGACCTGTGGCATAAGTTTCCCAAAGAATCGCTTCTTTAGAATAAAAACCAACGGTAACCCAAGGTATCGCAGCGAGCGCACCGCCACCAATGATATAACACCAAAATACCAATGGTATCTTTTTACGCAGACCGCCCATTTTAAAGATATCTTGCTCATGATGTACCGCAAGAATAACCGCACCTGATGACAAGAATAATAATGCTTTAAAGAAAGCATGGGTCATCAAATGGAAGATTGCCCCTTGCCACGCACCCACGCCAAGCGCTAAGAACATATAGCCAATTTGACTCATGGTTGAATACGCAAGGATACGTTTAATGTCTGTTTGTGCGAGCGCACAGAATCCAGCAACGACCAGCGTCAATGCCCCGACGCCACCAACCCAATATAATAAGATGCCTGGGGTCAACTCAAACAATGGATGCAAGCGGGCAATCAGATAAACGCCAGCCGTTACCATTGTTGCCGCGTGAATCAATGCCGATACGGGTGTTGGACCTGCCATCGCATCAGCAAGCCATGTGTGTAGTGGCAACTGCGCTGATTTACCCATTGCGCCGCCGACCAACATCATCGTGGTAAGTATCATCGTTGGATTATTGATATCGAACACTTCTGGCGCGCGCGTAATAATCTCTTGAATATTAAGCGTACCGAATTCGCGGAATAATAAGAACAAACCGAAGGCTAAGAACACATCACCAACACGCGTGACGGTAAAGGCTTTCATCGCGGCGCGACCGTTGGCTCTGTCATGGTAATAATAACCAATCAATAAGTACGAACAGATACCCACGCCTTCCCAGCCAAGATATAGCAAGAACAAATCATCTGCGAGTACCAGTAACAGCATGCTGGCCACAAACAAGTTCATATAGCTAAAGAAACGGGCAAAGCCAGTGTCGCCTTTCATATACCAAGAGGCAAACAGATGAATCAAAAAGCCAATCCCAGTAATGATGCCTGTCATAGTCAATGCAAGACCATCAAAGCTCAAGCCAAAATGCGGCGCAAAGTCGCCAACTTGGAACCATGTCCATAGCGGAACTTCAATTACCGTTCCAGCTGGATTGGTGGTCAAAAAGGTATAGCTAACGACTAGCGTACATAATGCTGATAACAGCATGCTACCCACGCCGACAATCGCTGCGACCGTCTCTGATAATTTGTCGCGCATAAAGGCTAAAATCAAAAAGCCAATGAGCGGGAATATAAAGGTTAATGGTAATAAACTCATGACATCATCCTTTCATCTCATTGGCGCTATCGACATCGAGATGCCCACGCTGATGATAAAAACGCAATAATATTGCCAGACCAATCGACGCTTCAGCCGCGGCCAAGGTCAAAATAAAGATAAACATAATCTGCCCGTCTGGATCGACCCAGCGACTACCTGCCACGACAAATGCTAGTGCTGCCGCATTCATCATGATCTCAAGACTCATGAGCATAAATAAGAAGTTACGTCGTACCATGACGCCGCACAGACCGATGGCAAATAAAATACCTGCCAAAATCAGCCCATGGCTCATGGGTATCATACCCAGTACATTTTGCGCCTCAGCAACTGGCTGTACTAAGCCTGCCACCTCGTGGGCAAACGGCACGTTTGACACCTCTTGTGCCACGCTTGCTGCTAGTACCATTAGTCTGCCTCCTTGCGCGTCACTTTGTTCGCACCTGTGTTCATGCCTATCTTCATACCAACATAGTCATGCGGGTCAACATCTTTATATTCGTAGGGCTTAGCCATTTCTACGCCATCATGCTGTGTAAGCGCACTGTCATTATCGTATTGTTTGATACTGCCTACACTTGGCTGAAAGTCTTGACTCGCATGATCGACGATCTCTTCATCAATCGACTCTTTACCCAAATGATATGCCGCCACCAAAGCCGCTAGTAGTAACAAAGCTGCAATTTCAACCAGCATGATATATTTGGTAAATAGCACCGTACCGACTGCTTTGGCAGAGATAGTCGTGCCACCCATCATAACGGCTTCATCATGACCCATACCAATCATTGCATAGAGCACAACGGCAATGATTATCGTCAATCCTGTCGGTATCGCCCAAGTACCAGCATCGAGCCAACGCTCTTCGCGCTCGTCATTACTCATGCCCAAGTTCAGCATCATGATAACGAAAACAAATAGCACCATAATGGCACCAGCATAAACAACAATCTCTAGCGCACCTGCAAACGGCGCTCCTAATACAAAGAATATCCCAGCAATTGCCAGCAACGATACAATCATCGATAAGATAGCATGCACTGGATTGGCCTGAGTCACGACGCGCAGACTGGCAAATATTGCCACTGCCGCCAGTGAATAAAACCCAGCCAGTTCAGGATGGTTCAAAATATTCATCATGGTAGCAAGCTCCTTAGATCAATCGGTGCAGACTCATTTTGTGCTGCACCTTTTGGTTTATCTGCTACCGCCATACCTGTCACACGATAATAGTTATAATCAGGGTATTTACCTGGTCCTGAAATGAGCAAATGCTCTTTTTCATAGACCAAATCTTGGCGCTTATATTCACCCAGCTCAAAATCTGGGGTCATTTGAATCGCTGTCGTTGGACAGGCTTCTTCACACAATCCACAAAAGATACAGCGTGAGAAGTTAATTCTAAAAAACTCTGGATACCAGCGTCCATCTTCACGCTCGGCTTTTTGTAATGAGATACACCCTACCGGACATGCCACCGCACACAAGTTACAAGCGACACAGCGCTCGTCTCCATCAGGATCACGCGTAAGGACAATACGTCCACGAAAACGCGGCGGCACAGGTACCGGCTCTTCAGGATAAAGGATGGTGTCACGCGGTCTGAGTGCATGACTATTGACCATCCACATGCTGCGGACAATGGTAAATATACCAATGACGGTCTTTTTTATGGTAGTAAACATGGGATTATTATCCTTATCAGCTTTACCCTAGTTCATCAGTGATGGCTAGTAATGACTATAACGTTGGGGAAAAGATCAAAATGACCGCAGCAGTGATTAATAGATTAATCAGCGTTACTGGCAGACATACTTTCCAGCCAAAGTTCATCACCTGATCATAACGCGGACGCATGAGTGAGCCTCGAGCCAAAATAAACATGGTCATAAAGAATAGCGTTTTAATCATGAACCAAAAAGCTGGTGGAATAAATGGGATATCTAAATTGAACGGCGCAAGCCAACCGCCAAAGAACAAGCAAGTCATCAAGGCAGAAATCAAGACAACGTTGACATACTCACCAATGAAGAACATACCAAACTTCATGCCCGAATATTCGACATGATAGCCTTCAGCCAGTTCTTGCTCTGCTTCTGGTTGGTCAAATGGATGTCTGTGCGTAACCGCCACACCCGCGACCACAAAGGTTAAAAATCCAAAAAACTGCGGAATGATATACCAGCCGTCGACTTGTGACTCAACAATAGCGCGTAAGTTAAATGAACCTGTTAGTGCAACAACGCCCATCAACGACAAACCTAAAAACACTTCGTAACTGATCGTCTGTGCAGCTGAGCGCAAACCACCGAGTAGCGAGAATTTATTGGCAGATGCCCAACCACCGAACATCACGGCGTAAACAGCAATACCCGCCATGGCAAAGAAAAACAAAATACCAATATCCCAATCAACCACGCCAAGTGTTGGCGAGATAGGAATAATGGCAAATGAAGCCAGTGCCGTGAACATCGCGACCGCAGGTGCCAAGGTGAACATAAACTTATCAGTAAAGTTTGGTGTCCAGTCTTCTTTAAAGAAGATTTTGAGCATGTCAGCGACTAACTGCAACGAACCAAAAGGCCCTACGCGGTTTGGACCATAACGATCTTGCCATAATGCCAGCATGCGGCGCTCATAGACAATCATCATTGCGGCAACCAATACCACGACCAAAAAGATGACTAGCGATTGACCCACCAAAAACAGAATAGACCAAGTATCAAAGCTCATGCTACCCGCCAAAAAGCTTGGCACATCAGGGATAATACGGGTAACTTGCATATTACACCTCCTGTGTGGTGGTCGGCGCTGCGTTCATTTGCGCTGCGTCGTTATTGTTCATCATATCGTTAGCCATGCTACCCATCATCGTTACTGGTGCGTCTACTTTCCGTACCGACGCTGGCATTGATGGGTGAATAATACTCACCTGCCCGACTGGGTAACCGATACAGCCTTCTGCCAAATAACCAACCAGCTGTACTGGCAAGGTGATTTGTTGCTTGTCAATTTCAATCGCCAAGTAATCACCAGCAGCAATATTCCAGTCTTTGGCATCATCTATACCGATACGCCATGCTGCAACTGGCAGCTGCTCTGCGACGATTGGGCTACGTGATGCCATCATTGAGCTGGCATAGATGTTATGAATCGGTACTAGCTTCGCTTGGCCTTGTTGTAAGTCAGTTGTATTCGAAGACATGGCTTCTGGCGCCACATATTGACGAGTGGCTAGACGCTCTAGCTGATCGAACAAACGCACCCCTGGATCACCATTTTTCAGATGTCCGCCGACTTTGTCTTGGTATTTGTTCCATGCCTGCGGGGAGTTCCAACCTGCCGCATTGGCAAAAGGAATCATCGAGCTTGGTGCTTCTTTACCGCTATAACCTTCCATTGAGAAGGTCAAACCAGTGTCCAAATCTTTTGGCTGCATCGGCTCATGCACTGAGATTGGCGCACGCATAGCAGTACGACCTGAGTAACGGCGCGGTTGACGCGCGATTTTCAGACCAGTCATACGGTAGTCCGCTTCAGGCGCAGCGCCTTTGATACCTGCAAGCTTAGGATGGGTGGCAATCAATGCATTGATCACATCATCTAGCTGCGTCCAGTCGACATCACGACCTTCAATACTGCTATGCACAGCATGTATCCAGCGCCAGCCTTCTTTAATACTGCTCATCGGATGGTAGTATTCGTTGTCATAAACTTGGAAGAAACGCTGCGCACGACCTTCAGCTGATATCAATGTGCCATCCGCTTCTGCAAAGCTAGCCGCTGGCAGTACGATATCGACGTCCTTATGCCAATCAAGCAGCTGATGATCTAACGCAATGACCGTTTTATCAGTCAGTAGCTGTGTCAATTTATTGGCATCAATCGCATCTGTTAGCTGGTTTTCTGCAACCACAACCACATCGTAATCAGTGGCTAGCAGCTCTTCAACTGACTGACCGCCAAGCATACAAACGCCCATGCTATTGGCATCAGGAACCGTTAGATAGATACCTGCTTGTGCCTGATACTGTGCGTTCACTTCTTTTAACTCAAGGTTTTCAGCAGGTGCGCGTTCGACATTATCCTGCGCTTCTGTATTTACGCCCGTTTCCGGTTTGTTTGGCTTAGCAGATAAATCTTGGTCTTCTTCAGGTTGGTCATTAGCCGCTTTCGCTTGCGCTGCCTGTACTTTGGCATTATGTGCCTCAACTTGCTGCTGCTCAGTCGCTTTGATTGCTGCACGTTTTTGGGTCAACGCTTGGGTGATCTGCGCCGCCGCTTCTATCAATGCGGTAGAAGACAAGCTGCTACCTGAGACAACTAACGGCTTATCAGCTTGAATCAAATCATAAGCGATTTGCTGAGCCAACGCTTGCATACCATCAGTCTCAGTACTAGCATCAGCATTTTGTTCAGCTGCTTGTGGATCTGCTATGTCTGCTAAGTCATCAGCGAAGCTCGCAATCTCATCAGCGACCTTGAAGCCAAGTTTAGTGATGTCTTCAGGGGTCGCCACTACGCTCACTTTACTGATGTCTTCTAGCTTGGTTTGGGTTACATCGATGACATAGACTGGGCTTAGCGCATCTTGAGCGATACGTTTGACGGGTTCAGCAAGCCAAGGTTGCGTTTGCAGCGCCGCTGCCATTTTCAAACCTTCATTTTTTGCGGCTTGACGTACTGACAGCGCGACACGTGATGACGTTTGCGTGATATCTTCACCTAATACGAGCACTGCATCATGCGTCTCGATATCAGTCATGCTAGGGTTATAAATGCCTTCAGTGCTAAGCACTTCGATGCACTTATTGACCAGTGCTTGCTGCTGATGGTTCAGACCGGTTGAGAAATTATCAAAGCCGACCAGATTTTTTAGCGCAAAGTTGGTCTCTAAACTGGCACGTGGTGAGCCAATCCCGATAACTTTTTTCTCTTTGATACGTTTGATAGTTTCATCAAGTGCGTAGTCAATATTGATTTTGACATGCTTATCATTGATACGTTCAAGCGCTTGGGTTGGACGATCAGCGCGGTTGACATAACCATAACCAAAGCGGCCACGGTCACATAAGAAATAGCGGTTTACGTCGCCGTTGTAGCGGTTTTCGATACGGCGCAATTCACCATAACGCTCGCCCGGTGAGGTATTACAGCCCGCTGAGCAACCATGACAGATGCTTGGCGCATACTGCATGTCCCATTTACGGTTGTAGCGATCAGAATGCGTTTTGTCAGTGAATACCCCAGTTGGACACACTTCGGTTAAGTTGCCTGAAAATTCGCTTTCAAACTGCCCATCTTTATCACGGCCAAAATACACGCGGTTGTTTGAGCCATAAACACCCAAATCTTCGCCGCCTGCGTAGTCTTTGTAAAAACGTACACAACGATAGCAAGCGATACAGCGGTTCATTTCATGCGCGATGAATGGACCAAGCTCTTGGTTTTGATGCGTGCGTTTGGTAAAGCGATAGCGACGACGGCTATGACCTGACATATAAGTCATGTCTTGCAAATGACAATGTCCACCCTCTTCACAGGTTGGACAGTCATGTGGATGGTTGGTCATGAGTAGCTCAACCATCGACTTGCGGAATGCTTTGGCTTCATCGTCAGTCACAGAGATGTACATGTCATCGCCAGGGGCGACCATACATGACATGACGAGACGACCACGACCTGCTTCCATATCGTCTTTATTCTGGAATTGCTTGACCGCGCACTGACGGCACGAGCCTACTGAGCCTAGGGCTGGATGATAACAAAAATACGGCACATCAATGCCGAGTGATAAGCAGGCTTGTAGTAAGTTGTCTGCGCTATCTACTTCGACAGTGGTTCCATCAATATGTATGACTGCCATGCCGCTCTCCTTATTTCACTGCTGGCTGTTGGTTGGCTGCCGCATCAATCACATCGACACCAACCGCCTGCGCGATTTTTTGATCAAACTCTGGACGGAAATATTTAATCGCACTCATGAGGGGTTCCATCGCACCTGGTGCATGGGCACAAAACGTCTTGCCAATCCATAAATCACGCGTCAGGCCCTCTAGTTTTTCGACATCGCCCACTTGTCCCTCACCGTTATTGATAGCGGTCAGCAATTTGACGCCCCACGGTAAGCCATCACGACACGGTGTACACCAGCCGCACGACTCGCGTTGAAAGAAAATCTCAAGGTTACGAAGTAACGGCACCATATCTTGCGACTCATCGACGACCATGATAAGCCCAGTACCCATACGGCTACCCGCTTCTTGAATGGTGTCAAAATCTACGACCACATCCAAATGATCGGCGGTTAAAAAGTCCGTCGAGGCGCCGCCCGGTAACCAAGCCTTCAGCGTTTTACCATCTTTCATACCACCGGCTAAATCTTCAATGATTTCGCGAGCCGTATAACCAAAGGGTAACTCCCAGAGACCTGGATCATTGACCAAGCCTGAACAGCCAAATAATTTGGTGCCTGGCGTTTTACTTTTACCTTTAATCTCGGATAGTGATTGATACCACTCTACGCCGTGATTCAAGATGGCTGGCATATTGCATAAGGTCTCAACGTTATTGACAACCGTTGGTCTGCCCCATGCACCAGAGATTTGCGGGAAAGGGGGTTTGGTACGTGGGTTAGCACGGCGACCTTCTAAGCTGTTAATCAATGCGGTTTCTTCACCGCAAATATAACGTCCAGCGCCAGTATGCACATGCAGATTAAAACTAAAATCTGAGCCTAAAATATTGTCGCCCATGAGATTGTTGGCCAAACATTCTTCGATAGCAGCGACCAAACGTTCAGCGGCCAAGATATACTCACCGCGGATAAAGATATAACCGTCAGTGGCACCAATCGCATGCGCGGTAATAAGCATACCTTCAATCAACTGAAACGGTAAACGCTCCATTAATAGACGGTCTTTAAAAGTACCCGGCTCCATTTCATCAGCATTACAGATAAGATAACGCGGCAAACCGTCCGGCGGCGACATAAACGACCACTTTAGACCCGCGTTAAAACCTGCACCACCGCGACCTCGGACATTGGCGGCTTTAATCATATTGCCGACGTCTTTTGGCGATTTAGATAGCGCTTCTTTTAGACCAGTGAAGCCTTTTAGAGACTCATAAGTGGCTAAATCAAGCACCGCATCATGATGCGCCAAACGCCAAGTCAATGGCTTGGTTTCGCTAGTGGCTGTCGCTTTATCGCCATAAATTGGAACACGCTGTGCATTTAGCTGGCTTGGCGCTTGGCCTTGACCGCGACGAGCAATCTGCTCTGAAATCGTTAAACTCATGCGTATAGCTCCAATAATTGCGCGACCTCGGAGGGCTGGACAGGGCCGTAAGTGTCTTCATCAATTAGTACCGCTGGCCCCTTATCACAGTTGCCCAAGCAGCAAATTGGCAATAGCGTAAAACGTCCATCAGCAGTTGTCTGACCATACTCAATACCCAGCTGTGATCTGATCTCAGCTGACAGCGCTTCATAACCTGTCAAATAACAAGCCACGGAGTCACAGATGAGAATCACATGGCGACCGACAGGCTGGCGATAAATACGGTTAAAGAAAGTGGCGACCCCATCCATGTCTGACATCGGGATGTCTAGGATGTTGGCAATAGCGTTTGCTTGCGCATCATCGACCCAGCCATTGCGCTTTTGCACAATTTTTAGCGCATCTAGCGAGGCGGCGCGCGCATGGGGATAGTGATGCATATATTCATGAATGGCAGCGATTTCCTCAGTGGTGAGGATGCTTTCCACATCTACTTTTGGCATTTTGTCGGAAACAATTTTCATAATCTTCTGTCTTTCCTCACTCATCCTGCTCTATCACAAGCCAATATCAGTCTACTTAAAACCGTGGTTATATCGACAAGCGACAGCATTTTGGTGTGCCATCAGGCAATAATATATTGATGAACAAATACTTTTTAAGCAGCGGTTTAACCTTAAAGATCAAAATCTTAACGATCGCAGTCCGCCATCACAATATCAATCGATGCCAAATACATAATGGCATCAGAAACCAGTGAGCCATTAATGACCGATGGCATCTGCTGTATATGAGCAAACGTTGGCGTACGGATACGCGTACGATAGCTCATTGTGGCTTTGTCTGAGGTAATATAATAACTGTTCAGACCTTTGGTCGCCTCGACAATCGTCGTACACTCACCCGCTGGCATTACAGGACCCCATGATACGGAGATAAAGTGGTTAATCAGCGTTTCGATATCGTTCAGTGTACGGTCTTTCGGCGGTGGTACGGCCAGTGGATGATCTGCCTTATAAGGGCCTTGTGGCATGTTGTCCATACATTGACGAATGATACGTAATGACTGACGCATCTCCTCAACTTTGACCATACAGCGATCATAAGCGTCACCGTTGTAACCAACTGGCACTGCAAAATCGTAATTCTCATAGCCCATGTAAGGACGCGCTTTACGCATATCGAAATCCACGCCTGTCGCGCGCAGACCAGCGCCCGTCACGCCCCAAGCCAATGCTTGCTTGGCATTGTACTGAGCGACGCCTTGGGTACGACCTTTGAGCACGCTGTTTTGTAGTGCTGCTTTGACATACTCGTCCAGGCGCTTAGGCATCCAATCTAAGAACTCACGCACCAAACGCTGCCAGCCACGTGGCAGATCAGCCGCCGTACCACCGATACGGAACCAAGCCGGATGCATACGGTAGCCTGTCACGGCTTCGATGACGTCATAGGCTTTTTGGCGATCGGTAAACATATAAAATACAGGGGTCATACCACCTGCATCCTGAATGAATGTACCGACGTATAGCAAATTGTTGGTAATACGGAAAAACTCGCTCATCATCACACGGATAGTCTCGGCGCGAGGTGGGACGGTAATCCCAGCGAGCTTTTCGACTGACATGATATAAGGCAGCTCATTCATCACACCGCCTAAATAATCGATACGGTCGGTATAAGGAATAAATGAGTGCCATGTTTGACGCTCAGCCATCTTTTCTGCGCCGCGATGGTGATAGCCAATATCAGGGATACAGTCGACGACTTCCTCGCCATCCAACTGTAGTACCAAACGAAACGCACCGTGAGCGGAGGGGTGGTTAGGACCGATGTTCAAGAACATAAAGTCTTCATCACGACCTGAGCGCTTCATGCCCCACTCTTCTGGGACAAAACGTAGGTTTTCTTGCTCGTATTGCTGCTTGGCGGTATTCAAGAAATACGGGGTAAATTCAGTCGCACGCGCATGATATTCTTTACGCAGTGGATGACCTTCCCAGTATTTTGGCAATAAAATACGGGTCAAATGCGGATGACCTGTAAAGACAATACCGAACATGTCCCACACTTCGCGCTCATACCAGTTGGCATTTGGCCAAATATTGGTCGCGCTTGGGACATTGAGGTCATCTTCGCTCAGTGCGACCTTGACACGTATATCACTATTGCGCTCAAGCGACATCAGGTGATAAAACACCGTAAAGTCACTGTCAGGCAAACCCGCACGATGCTGACGCAAGCGCTCATCTATCGCTGACAAGTCAAATAGCATGACGTAGGGCTTGGGCAGTTTGCGCAAAAATAAAAGCACGTCTAATAAATCTGCACGCGCCACCCAGACTGTTGGAATCTCATCCACAGTGTGCTGTACGACAAATTTACCAGCATACTTTTGCTCCAGCTCTGTAATGACGGCTGGGACGGGCTTGATCTTAGGATCTGTGTTTTCGACTACCGTGACCATGAATGATGTATTCCTTCATTAATCATAACTGAGCGATGTCAATCACAGTGAGGCTATGTCAGTCATAACCAAACCATGATGAGCGCATAAAATATTGAGGTTGCTAAATCTACATGCTATCTAAATTTAGATGCTGTCTAAACTTAGATGCTGTCTGGGCTACGCAAGTTTTTTACAGCGATACGATCTGCTTGTTTACGGTCACGCTCAGGCGTCATTTGCGGTTGATAGATACCCTGCTCATTGACATGGATGCCCAGCGGACGACGCTCTTTGGTGATAGATTCTTGTAGCAACATCAAGCCTTGAATCAATGCTTCTGGACGCGGCGGACAGCCTGGCACATACACATCAACAGGGATCACTTTATCCACCCCTTGTACGACCGAGTAGATATCATACATGCCGCCCGAGTTGGCACAAGCACCCATAGAGATGACCCATTTTGGCTCAAGCATTTGCTCATAAAGACGCTGAATAACAGGGGCCATTTTGACAAAACATGTACCAGCAACGATCATCACATCTGCCTGACGGGGTGAGGCACGGATAACTTCGGCCCCAAAGCGTGACAAATCATGAACGGCGGTTAAGGTAGTGGCGTATTCAACATAACAGCAAGACGTACCAAAGTTAAATGGCCAGAGCGAGTGCTTGCGCCCCCAGTTTGCTGTCGAATGAACGAGGTCTTCGAGACGACCCATAAAGACGTTTTTATTGACTTCATCTTCGATAGGATCATTGACCGTTTGGCGGGTCTGTGCAGGGTAGGTATCTGCATCAGGGTTGGCTTTTGTTAATGTGTATTTCATAACATACAACCTTTATATTAGGCTTGGCGTCATACTCATCTTGTATACGCTGTCGCCAAAAATTTCGTTATTAATAAGGGGCCAATCACAAGCAATCGTTGCAACAAAATGCGATCAGCGAAAGCCAGCAGCACTCACTAGTGCGCAGGCTTGTCGTTTTGTGCAGACGTCGCAAAGTCCACAGACGTCACATTACCTGTGGTATTAATATGATCGATGTTTTGTAGATGACGGCGATTGGCTTCGATATTGTTTGAGACATTGATTTGACCGGATGATTGTGCGGGTACTTTACCAGTAGGATCGACCATCAGCTCATGAGCACCATCAAACTTGGTGATATCTGCTAAGTTAAAGCCAGCAGGCACGGCATATAAGCGTGCCTTTTTACGCAGCTTGTCAGCAGGTGCCCAGTTCATCGCACCCAAGCTCAGCTCATAAATCAAACCGATAATCAGAATAGTGATAAAGGTAGCAGCAGCGGCAAAACCAAGCCAGCCGGCCTCTCGTACTGACACAGAATACGCGTAGAGATACAGCGCCTCTAAATCGAAAATCACAAAGAAAATCGCGACCAAATAGAATTTAGCAGACAAACGAATACGGGCGTTGCCAGATCCGACAACACCCGCTTCAAATATCTCTTCTTTTTGTAAGCCTTGAGAGCGGCCGCCAAGTAAACGCGGTACCACCAGCATAAAGACAACTAGCCCAATGGCGGCTAAGATAAAAGCAACTGCTGACCAATTAAAAGCAGACATGATAATACGTGCTCCTCACCCAATCGAGTGTTAGACACAGCGCAGGCACTGACCCATTAAGGCCGCCTCACGACAGGTATAACGCAGACGAAAACACAAAGCAGTTGTCATTCACTGACACTGTGTTTAAGTAACTGTCATTGAGTCACATGTTAGGTATTTTGCTGGTAATAACCAATTATCAAGCTTATTAACGACGATGTCAGACCTGACCAACGGTAGAGATTCCGGTATGCACGCGGATAAAGGCTGGTCGCCCAACGCATCTTCTAACAACGTAAGATCAACGTATTAAATCAATATCATATCTGACTGCGTACTTAATTGATTTAATAGCTCATTACACGTGGTTAATAATGACGTGACAACTGGCATAAATTATTTATGTACTATACGCATATCAGTGCCTAAAAGCTAGTTTTTAACTGTATTCGACGGTCATTTTCTATGAAACAAAATGTGTTTTTTTTACCAAAAATTATGATATAGACGTTACCTTATATTAACCCCAAATCCATGCTTTGTTCGATGCGCAAAAGCTGTCACGCTATTTACCAAAAATCAAGTGCGCTCATACCCTATTTTCATCACCCAACTCCTCCCCCAAAGTGACCGTTTTTGCTTTATAATGACCCACCTAATTTTACGATATGTCATCATCAAACCTTAAATTCTATTATCCTTATAACAAACATTATTAAGATATCAATTGTGCTATATCAGCGCTACCCTCTTTTTGCTTTTGTCTTACAGGTCACGTTATGAGTCAACTCAATCCCAAACAACAAGAAGCCATGCTCTACGTATCCGGCCCACTACTTGTGCTCGCAGGTGCTGGCTCCGGTAAGACCTCGGTGATCACGCGTAAAATTGCGTATCTGATTCAAGAGTGCGACATGCCAGCCGAGCGCATCACAGCGGTAACCTTTACTAATAAGGCGGCACGTGAAATGAAAGCCCGTGTGAGCAAACTGCTCCCAAGCGAAAAAACGCGCGGCTTGACTGTATCGACCTTTCACCAATTTGGCCTGCAGTTTTTGCGCTATGAGCTGATGCATACGCCGCTAAAAGGCAACTTCTCTATCATGGACAGCGATGATAGTAAGCGCCTCTTGATGGAGCTGATGATGCGCGACAACTTAAGTGGCGCTGAAAGTCGTGAGCTGGTTGGTAAAGCCATCAAGATGATCTCTGATTGGAAAAACGATTTGATTGAGCCTGACAAGGCGATGGAGACGTTAGACGATCCAGAAGACATGATTTTTGCGACCTTGTACGCTCTTTATGAGCGTAACTTGCGTGCGTATAATGCCGTCGATTTTGACGACTTGATTGTACTGCCGACCAAAATCTTGCGTGAAAATAGAGAGCTGCGAGACAAATGGCAAAACCGTATTCGTTATCTATTGGTCGATGAGTATCAAGATACCAATACCGCCCAGTATGAAATGATTAAGCATTTGGTTGGTCCGCAAGGTCGTTTTACCGTGGTGGGTGATGATGACCAATCTATCTATGCGTGGCGTGGGGCGAAGCCTGAAAACATGGCACTGCTAAAAGAAGATTTCCCAAAACTAAAAATCGTCATGCTTGAGCAAAATTATCGTTCAACCACCCGTATTTTGACCTCAGCCAATGCCGTTATTCTGAACAACGAGCATTTATTTGAAAAAAAACTGTGGTCAGATAAAGGTCAAGGCGAAAAAATTCGGATTATCAACTGCCGTAATGATGACGATGAATCTGAGCGCGTCGCCAAAGAAATCGTCACGCACAAATTGCGTTTTGGTAATGAGTGGGAGCAGTATGCAGTACTCTACCGCAGTAACTTTCAGGCACGAATGCTTGAGGCACAATTGCGCCAGCTACAAGTACCCTATAAGTTATCGGGCGGTCAGTCGTTCTTTGCGCGTAGTGAAATCAAAGACATCATGGGCTATCTACGCCTGATTTTGAACCCTGAAGATGACAGCGCGTTTTTGCGTATTATCAATACACCCAAGCGTGGTATGGGACCTGCCACGCTAGAAAAGCTTGGCTTATTTGCTCAAGAGCATAGTATCTCGCTACTGGCTTCTTGTACTCATGCCGGCTTGGCTCATGTGTTGCCGTCAAAAGCGTATGGCACGATCAAAGAGTTTGGCGAGTTCATCGAGCACTATACACGTGAGCTCGATCAACACCCTGATCCTGTGCCAATCGTACGCCAAATGATTGATGAGACGGGTTATATAGATTTTGTCCGTAGCGATGCCAAAACCCCGCAGCAAGAAAAAAACCGTATTGATAATATCGATATGCTCTATACCAGTATCCAATCGCTCATTAATCGCGCGGAAGAAGACGAAGACCGCACGATTGATACCATCATTCGTAAGCTGGTCTTGCTAGACATGCTTGAGCAGCAGCAAGAAGAAGAGAACACCAACAAAGTCAATCTAATGACCTTGCATGCTGCAAAAGGTCTAGAGTTTGACTTTGTCTATATCATGGGGCTTGAGGAAGAGATGCTACCGCATCGCAACTCTATCATGAGTGAGACGATCGAAGAAGAGCGTCGTCTGATGTACGTAGGCATCACCCGCGCGCGTCGTGAGCTGACTTTGACGCTTGCGGCCCAGCGCCGTGCCGGTGGTCAGATGCGCGTGACCTCAGAGTCCAGATTTTTGGACGAGCTGCCAGAAGATCATGTTGACTGGCCCGCCAAGGCCAAAAAGAAAAAAGCCATCAAAGACCCAGAAGCGGTCGCTGATGAGTATTTAGCCAATATTCGCGCTTTATTGGGTAAGCGCTAACATCAATATTGACAGTGCTGATGCCAAAAAGAACTGACTCGGCAAACGCTAACCCGACGTTTTACCATTTGCTATTATTAACATTTTATAAAAGATATTGGAATCCTTATGCCTACCTCGATGCCCGATCAGGAACGACCATCAGTGCTACCAGGAGATTATAATCCGGCTGAATATAGTGCCGAATATAAACTGCTGTATTTGCAGGATTTGGTTGCTGATAAA
Source organism: Psychrobacter pacificensis (assembly GCF_018336615.1). Lineage (NCBI taxonomy): Bacteria > Pseudomonadati > Pseudomonadota > Gammaproteobacteria > Moraxellales > Moraxellaceae > Psychrobacter > Psychrobacter pacificensis. The sequence goes on from NZ_CP048752.1 coordinate 2,274,725, forward strand.
GCATATGAGGCGATTACAGAGTTTTTAGAAAAGCAGTCTGAGTATGAGATTGCAAGCCTACTAGAGTCCTTCCCGGCTCAAAACCGCCTACTCATCTGGGAGCAAGTACCAGAGAGCATTAAAGGTGAGGTACTTGCTGAGCTCGAGTACGATACCCGCCAGCCATTATTAGAGAATATTTCTTCTCAAGAAATCTCGCTATTTACCCAAGATCTTGATGCCCAAGACATCTCTGAGATTTTGGATACTGTCACTGAGAGCGTACGTACCTCAGTCATGGCAACGCTCGATGAAGAAACGCGCGTCCAAGTCAATAAACTTGATACGTATGATGACTGGGAAGTTGGGAGCTACATGGATCCCGATATTATCCAAATACGGGATGATATCTGTCTGGCGGATGTACAGGATTGGCTACGCGAAAACGAGGATCTGCTCGATGACGAAAGCCAAGAACTGCTTGTTGTCGATCAAAGCCAGCAATTACTTGGGCTATTGAGTCTGGTAGATCTGATTAAACATGACCAAAATACGCTGGTCTCAGAACTGATTGATACGGCTATCACCATCAATGATCGCCTAGATATCCAAGATGCTGCAGCGATTTTTCGTTCAGAAGACATTCGTTTCGCCCCCGTGACAAATAGCTATGGCGAGCTGGTTGGACAGCTAAATGGCGAGGACATCATGGAGATTATCCAAGATGATGTCGACAGCACTATGAAAAATCTTGCTGGTGTCAGTCAAGACGAAGAGCTGTTTGCGCCTATTTTGACCAGTGCCAAAAGCCGTAGTGTTTGGCTGGGTATCAATCTATGTACCGCGCTCTTGGCAGCCGCGGTGATTGGACAATTCGAGGAAGTCTTGGCACAAGTGGTGGCGCTGGCGATATTGATGCCTGTGGTCGCCAGCATGGGCGGTATTGCAGGCTCGCAAACCTTGACCGTCGTTATCCGCGGGATGGCAATGGGTCAAATCGGTGGTTCTAACCGAGTCTGGCTCCTTAATAAAGAGCTGTGGGTTGGCGCGATAAACGGTATCATTTGGGCGATCATCATGGCATTTATTGCCCAATTATGGTTTCATGACATCGAAATTAGTGCTGTCATTGGCTTTGCCATTGCGATCAACATGACGGCGGCGAATGTCTCGGGAATTAGTATACCGCTGTTACTTAAGCGCATGAACATTGACCCAGCCTTGTCTGCCTCGGTGATTTTGACCACCGTGACGGATATTGTTGGTTTTATGTCATTTTTAGGCTTGGCGAGTGTGTTAATACTCTAGTGAATTGCTAAATAATAAAGTATCCAATAAAAACACAGCATTGCTATTTATATATCATTGTTGTTTATAAAATATTGTTAAATAGACTTAATTTATAAAACTTCTAAATCGTTAAGTGAGTGCGTTATGCAAGCTGTACAAGTAAAAGTAGTCAACCCTAAAATTACTGAAGATGAAGCATTTTCTCTACCGACTCGCGCTACCGATGGCAGTGCTGGTATCGATCTGCGCGCTTGTATTGATGAGCCTTTAACGATCAAAGCAGGCGAAACCCACTTGATAGGTACGGGCCTTGCTGTTTATATTCAAGACCCTAACTATGCAGGCATGATTCTACCGCGCTCAGGCCTTGGCCATAAGCACGGCATCGTCTTGGGTAACTTGGTTGGGCTGATTGATGCCGACTATCAAGGTGAGCTGATGGTCAGTATTTGGAATCGCAGTAACGAAGACTTTACTCTGAACCCTGCAGAGCGCATGGCACAGTATATCGTGGTGCCTGTTGCCCGTCCTGAGTTTGAAGTGGTCACAGAGTTCAGTGACAAAAGCGTACGCGGTGCAGGCGGATTTGGACATTCAGGCCGTCAGTAATTATTCGCTCAATTAATGATCGTTGAGGTGGCAATTTCAGGTTAGCAGTGCCAGTTTAGTGGCTAAAATAATTATTGGGATAGCGACTAAGAGTAATTGTTTACATTAATAGAATGTTACGCTACCCGTTTTGTATTCATAATTACCTATTTAACACGTTCATAAGGAGAGTAAGCCATGCCATCTTTTGCGGCGCAGCAATCCTTATTTCGTGCTTATGACATCCGTGGTATAAACACGCATTTCACCGATGAGTTTGTACAAGCGCTGGGCCATCGTTTTGCTCAGCTCTATGGCTCTCAACGCAGCCAATTCACAAAAAATAGTAATGCCCATGCTGCTACTGATTTTACTTATTCTCCCGATAGCACCATTAACGTTCAAGAGGGTACAGTAGCCGAAACTATCGTGGTGATCGGCTATGACATGCGTCATGGCAGCGAATCGATTGCACGTACACTCTCTACTGTATTAGCCCAACAGGGTTTATGCGTTATCCAGCTCGGTCTTGTTACCACACCCATGATGGCGTTTTGGGCAAAGCAGTATCAAGGTCATGGCATTATTGTAACCGCCAGCCACTCTGCCAAAGACGTATTGGGTATCAAGTGGTTGGTCAATCATAAATCTCCTAGTAGCTTAGAGATACAAGCCCTTTATCAACAATTAATCTCTCATACTCATTACTTATCTAAAAATCAGGTCGAGCAAGCAACCTTAGACTCAGAACCAGACTCACACTATATAAATATTAGCAGCAATACTGAATTGTCTAGAGCTTTGCTTAAAGAGCTGCCTGCCAAGCAAGTAGCAGATGTCTATATCGCGGCTATTGAGCAAGTCTTTTGCCAGTTGACTCAGGATAATCAGACAGCACCTACAAACAACCGAAAAACAGCGTCTAAGCTTGATTTGGTTGTGGTTATTGATTGTATGCACGGTGCCACTGGCAACATCACTCAGCGCTTATTTGACCGTTTTTGCCAGCATGTCATTGTGCTCAATGACACGCCAGATGGCAGTTTTCCTCTTGGTAATCCTGATCCAGCCGAGCCCAACCGTCTGACAGCGCTGCAGCAAGCTGTTGCTTCTCATTGTGCCGATATTGGTTTAGCATTTGATGGTGATGGTGATCGTTTGATGATCGTTGATAATAACGGCAAAGTGGTCATGCCTGATCACCTACTCTACTTGTTAGCACGCATTGCCATTACAGAACGTCCGGATTCTTTGACCAGCTCCTTAGCGTCTGAGGTGCTATTTGATATTAAATGCGCGCATCATCTGCCAAAGCTACTGGCGGATCTTGGCGCGATGCCAGTGATTAGCAAAACCGGTAGCAGCTTTATGCGCCAACAGGTACAGCATCCTGATAGTCAAATTGTCTTTGCAGGTGAGCTATCAGGGCATTTTATTTTTAATGATGGCCGCTTTATCCCTTATGATGATGCCATATATGCTGCATTGCGCTTACTGCATTGGTTTGCCAAGTCTCGTAATATCTTAGATGATAAAAATGCACTATCAGATATTCTCCAACGCTTGCCCGCCATGGTCAGTACAGCAGATCATTATTTGCCGGTGCCGCAGACTGCTAGGACAGATTGCTCAATCATGGAGCAATTAACGAGGGTTTGTACCTACTTGCAGCAGCTAGCAAGCGTGACGACTCATGCTGATTCGTTTGATATTTCTGATTACCGACTAGACGCTGCCAATCTACCAACTGCTTTATGTGCGTCACCAGTCTGTACTTGCTCCACTATCAGACCCCATATAGCTGTCGAACAAGCCAAGTCTTTATTGCCAGCAGGCACTAGACTTAGCTGCGTTGATGGTGTCCGCTTGGATTTTGCGCACGGATTTGGCGTGTTGCGTCAATCAAATACCAGTAATAGCCTGACTGCGCGCTTCGCTGGTGACAGCATGGATGATCTAAAAGACATTCAAGCGACCTTTGCCGCGTTGTGTCGCCCATTTGATGCAGAGCTGGCAACACAGATTATCGCCATGCCTGCTGAATAACGGCATTAAACCTGTATCGATTAAATATGCTAAAAAGAACAACCCATTAAAAACCCGCCCTTTAGGAGTTAGGAATGACACTTAATTTAGATGACGCCAAAAACACCGCTGAAGTATTAACCACTGCCCTGCCCTATATTCAGCGCTTTGTTGATAAACTCATCGTGGTGAAATATGGCGGCAATGCCATGACCGATCCTGAACTCGAAAGCTCATTTGCTCGCGATATCGTCTTGCTAAAAACGGTCGGTATACATCCAGTCGTTGTACATGGTGGTGGCCCACAAGTTGATAACTTGTTAAAAGAGCTGGGGCGTCAGTCTGATCGTATCGATGGGATGCGTGTAACTGACAAAAGCACGATGGATATCGTAGAGATGGTGCTTGGCGGCAGTGTCAACAAATCGATTGTTAGTTTGATTAACAAGCATGGCGGTCGCGCAATTGGCCTCACAGGCAAAGACGCCAACTTGATTCAAGCCAAAAAACTGATGATGGAAAAAATCGGTACCGATGGTGTCGCGGTTCCCGTAGATTTAGGATTTGTGGGCGACGTAGTCAGTGTCAATAAAGACGTCATCAATATGCTCATCTCCTCTGATTTTATTCCCGTTATCGCACCACTTGGTGTCGATAAAGAAGGCAATACTTATAATATCAATGCAGACCTAGTCGCTGGTAAAGTGGCTGAGTTTTTACAAGCAGAGAAACTGATGCTATTGACCAATATCAAAGGCGTATTGGGCCGTGACGGCGAGGTAGTGACTGGGCTGACACCCAAGAAAGTCGATGCTTTAATCGAAGATGGGACGATCTCAGGCGGTATGATTCCCAAAATACAGTGTGCGCTTGATGCGGTACGTAGCGGTGTTAAAAGTGCCGTTATCGTTGATGGCCGTGTGCCTCATGCCACGTTACTGGAGATTTTCACTAACGAAGGGGTTGGTACACTGATTAGCCGTGAGATAGAGGCCGCTTTGAGCCAATCATAGAAATGAGTAAATCATGTCCTTGTCGCTGTGGTTTATGCTGTTTATATTAGAAACGGTCTATTGTTGTTGGATTATAGGCTATGGCGGCGCAAAATGGATAGAGGGCTGGAAGTCGTTTTTTATGATTGACTGGTTTGCCCTTGATTGGACGGCGGAGCAGGTCCGCCTCTATGTGCTCATTATTTGGGGCTTTAGTGTGATTTGGTTTATTGTTGGCGTTATCAAGCCCGAGCTAAGATTTAATTATTAGCTCGGGCTCTTTATGCCCGTTTTTAACCAAACACACGCTCAAACTCCGCTTCATCAAAACCGCACAGCAGTATCGGCTGATCTTTATCTGCTAATTGATCTTCTACAATCGGACGTTTGATCATACTGGTGTTTTCAACCAATAGCTCAATGGCATTGTCCACACTGGCGTCAGCTGCTTGCTTTTGCTCATCGGTCAGCTTGCGCCATGTTGTGCCGCGCTTATTGAGCACTTTATCAATCCCTAACGCATTCACCCAGCGCTGTACTGTATCTTTATCGACACCTTGTTTTTTATAATCATGAAACTCATAGCTAACGCCCAGCTCGTCTAGCTTAGTGAACGCCTTTTTCATCGTGCTACATGATTTGATACCGTAAATGGTGATGGTCATGATGACTCCTTATCATTACTCATAAATACTGGTGAACGTTTCTATTATACCGGAGGCTGATTGGATATAAAAAATACCTCACTTTTAATCGTCAAACCTGATGAGCAAATGCATCATATCGTCGCAATTTTTGCCAAATTACGCTATGCTATGGCATTGTCAAATTCCACCTATTTTGATCAGTATTAAACAAATCCGTCTTAAATAAATCAGTATCAACCAATTTCGAGCCGACTATGAGCAACGCCGTGACAGCAGACCAAACCGACAACCATCATTATAACCCGCAAGCGATCGAAGCTGCGCAGCAGACCAAATGGGCCACTGACAAGCGCTTTGAAGTCAGCAATGAGCCAAGCGACAAACCAAGTCGTTACATGCTGTCGATGTTCCCTTACCCAAGCGGCAAGCTGCATATGGGCCACGTACGTAACTATACGATTTCTGACGTCTTAAGCCGTTATTACCGCCTAAAAGGGTATGAGGTCATGCAGCCAATGGGCTGGGATGGTTTTGGCTTGCCAGCTGAGAACGCCGCGATTGCCAACCAAACGCCACCTGCTGCGTGGACGTTTGCCAACATCGACAATATGCGCGCGCAGCTAAAACTACTTGGCCTGTCTATTGATTGGTCACGCGAGTTTGCCACTTGTAGCCCTGAATACTATCAGTGGGAGCAGTGGCTATTCTTGCAGTTGTACAAAAAAGGCCTAGTGTACAAAAAGCTATCGACGGTCAACTGGGATCCCGTTGACAATACTGTCTTAGCAAACGAGCAAGTCATTGATGGCAAAGGCTGGCGTAGTGGTGCGGCAGTCGAAAAACGCGACATCCCCATGTATTACTTCAACATCACTGACTATGCCGATGAATTGCTCGACGATTTGGATCAACTAGAAGGTCATTGGCCCTCTGAAGTATTGACCATGCAGCGCAACTGGATTGGTCGTAGTGCCGGTATGGAAGTACATTTCCCTTATGAGATTGCTGGCGAAGAAAACACCTTAGATGTATTCACCACTCGTCCTGATACTTTGATGGGCGTGACTTATGTCGCCGTTGCCGCAGAGCATCCACTTGCCCAATACGCTGCTGAAAAAGACGACATGATTGCCCAGTTCTGTGCCCTTTGCAAAAAAGGTTCAGTGGCTGAGGCCGATCTCGCCAAAGCCGAAAAAATCGGTATGGACACAGGTCTGACTGTGACGCATCCTTTAACTGGCGAAGAAGTGCCAGTTTGGGTCGCCAACTACGTGCTGATGAGCTACGGCTCAGGTGCAGTGATGGCCGTGCCTGCTCACGATGAGCGTGATTATGAATTTGCGGTGAAGTACAACCTACCGATCAAGCAAGTCATCAATACCCCTGATGGCTATTTTGATGATTTAAAAGCGGATGCTAAGGCAAATGATAGTGAAGTCAATCTTGCTTATACCGAGCGCAACACTCTGGTCAATTCAGGTGAGTTTGACGGTTTAGATTTTGAGCAGGCGTTTGATGCCATGCTTGCCAAACTTGAGCCAAAATCGCTGGCCAAGAAAAAAATCCAATACCGCCTGCGGGATTGGGGCGTGTCGCGCCAGCGCTATTGGGGCTGCCCTATCCCAATGATCAACTGTGAGCATTGTGGTACGGTACCTGTTGAAGAGCAAGATTTGCCCGTTGTGTTGCCAACCGACGTCGTACCTGATGGTCGTGGTAATCCACTCAAGAATATACCAGAGTTTGTCAATACCACTTGTCCTAAATGTGGTAACCCTGCTGAGCGCGAGACCGATACCTTTGACACCTTTGTAGAGTCAAGCTGGTATTACGCCCGCTTTGCTAGCCCAACTGACACACAAAACATGGTCAACAAGTCTGCTGCCAATAAATGGCTGCCAGTCGATCAATACGTGGGCGGTGTTGAGCATGCAGTAATGCATCTGTTGTATGCGCGCTTCTTCCATAAGCTCATGCGAGATGAAAACTTGGTCACAGGCGATGAGCCATTTGCCAACCTAATGACGCAAGGTATGGTACTCGCTGGCACCTTCTACCGTGTCAACGCGGATGGCAGTACCACTTACTACTTTGCAGAAGACATCGATATCGACTACAACGACCGTGGACAGCCGATCAAAGCGACCTTAAAGCTGGATGGTCAGCCAGTCACGATTGGCAAAATCGAAAAAATGTCTAAATCAAAAAATAACGGTGTCGATCCACAGTTGACTATTGATAAATACGGTGCGGACACGGTACGTTTATATACGCTATTCACTGCACCTGCCGATCAGACGCTTGAATGGTCAGATGACGCGCTAAAAGGCCCTTATAACTTTGTGAAAAAAGTATGGCGCATCGCTAATGATCACATGCAAGCGCTAACGGCCGCTAATATCAGTATTGATACGCTGAACGGTGCGACATTGAACACAGAGGGTCTGAGTAAAGAAGCCAAAAACTTACGCCGTAAGACGCACGAAACCATCGCCAAAATTGATAGTGATTTGGGTGATCGTTTAGCACTCAACACTCCAGTATCAAGCCTGATGGAACTTGCCAACGAGTTGACTGCCTTTAACGCCAGTAGCGAGCAAGAGCTACACGTTAAACACGAAGCGTTGACCAATCTGCTGATTATGCTGTCTGTCTATGCGCCGCACGTTGGTGAGCATTTGCTTGAGCAGCTCGGCCTTGATACTTTAACCTTAGATTACCCGACTGTTGATGAAAGTGCGCTGGTACAGGACATGATCACAATGGTCGTTCAGGTCAATGGTAAGATGCGTGGTAAGATGGATGTCGCACCGAACAGCGATCCTGAGCAACTAAAAGAGCAAGCCCGCACGATGGAAAGTGTGGCAAAGTTCATCACAGGCGAGATCAAAAAAGAAATCGTCGTACCCAACAAGCTGGTTAATATCGTGGTTGCAGGCTAGTCGCCTAGGCTTAGTGCTCTAAGCCTTTTTATCATATGAGGATAGCGTTTATGTCATATAAGCATCAAGCTTGGCAATCACAACCAACGCCAAGCGCACTGCACTTTGGTACAAACAGATCTGGTACAAAGAAGCTTGCAACCGCAATACTTACAGCATTACCCATGTTTGCGATATTGGGTGCAACGGCGGGGCTTAGTGGTTGCGGTTTTCAGCTACGCGGCTATGATTCGCCAATGCTGCTCAATGCCAACAAAACAGCCGTCATTATCGAAGACAATCGCACCTCATTTCCTCTAAAATTGCCATTGACACGCCGCCTAACCAAATTAGGTGTCGATGTCATTGGCAATATGACAGTTGATGATGTGATTCGCAGCAATCAACAAGCTGGTGCTAAACCGATTGCAGCGATCGATATCAGTAACGTGCGTTTTAAACGTTACGAGTTGGTGGGTGTATTGACAGAGATTCGCTTGGTACTCTCTGCTGATGTCAGCTACCAGACGATCGAGAATGGCAAGCCCGTCACGCTTACCAATCCCATCCAAGTCGAGCGTAGCTATCAATACAATGAAGCATCAGTCAGTACTGATGACCAGCAAGGCGACCAAATTCGTGATTGGCTGTATGACAGCTTGGCACGCCGTATCACGGATCAATATGTGGCGATTTCGCTACCAAAAGTTGCACCTGCTGCCAAGCAGTCTGTACTGATGAATAAAGGCGCAACGCCAACGGTTGTCGTCGTACCTGAGAAGTAACTTTTAACAAATACTGTTATTAAGCTCTATCATTTGCAGCCATTTAAGTATGAAGAACAACGAGCGTACGCACTAACTTAGTCAGCTAAGCAAGTTCGACAGCGCTCGTCATATTTTTACAAATGCTATCATCTGTTTACCAACCTGTGTCCTACCACGCTATGCAAAATACCTTTATACAAGCTTATCCCAAACTCCTGCAATCTTCGGTTGCGGTAGCTGGCTTGTGGCTGGCGCATGGTGACGAGCCATTACTCAGTCAATGGCTGATTGATGCGCTGCGTCCACATTGGCGCGCGCAAAACTACGCCATCAAACGTATAGAGCTGATATCGGTGAAGAGTTGGCAAGAAGTATTGTCAGAGCTTGGCAGCCAGTCTCTATTTGATGATGCGAGTGCCGTAATCGTGACTGGCAATCATAAACCTGATAAAGCAGTTATTGCTGGGCTTGAGCGCTTTGCTGTTGAGGCGCAAACAGGTGCGCACAGTCATAGCGTATTATGGCTAACACCTAAGCAAGACAAACGCAGTCAGAGCAGCAAGTGGTTTGCCCCTTTTGCTCAATACGGCACTGTCATTGATTGCAATTTATACAACGAGCAGCAGCGCCAGCAGTTGTTGCAAATACAGGCGCAGAAGTTTGGATTACGACTGTCACAAGAAGCGTGGCAACTTCTTATGTCACACACTGAGCACCACCTACTCAGTGCTTATCAAACGCTATGGCGCCTGTCTTATCTGTTTGCACCGCAATTAGCTACTAGCAATAGTGATAATAATGAAGATAACGAGCACTATAATAGTTTTACACAGCCGGTAAATAATGTGGCATTGGATATTGCAGACTTACAAGCAGCCTTAGTCAGCGACGCGCAATTTAGCGTGTTTGATTTGTCTGATGCGATGCTTGCAGGTAATAGCACGCAGGTTGCCAAAATTATGTTTCAGCTAAAATCGACCGATGAGCCTACTACTTTAGTACTCTGGGCTATTAGCAAAGACATGCGTCAAATTATGCAACTGCTGGATGGTCAAGACCCTCAAGCATTAGGCATTTGGCGTAGTAAGCAAGGGTTATACCAACAAGCGTGCCGCCGTCAGTCAAAAGAACAAACGAGCGAATGGCCTGCTCTGCTCTATCGCTGTGACCAAGCCATCAAAGGCCTTATTCGCCAACCAGCATGGGAGCTGTTATTGCAAGCAGCATTGGAGCTAGCTGGTAAGCGTTTGTTTGCGATGCGATAGACGAGTCGCTAATGATTGGGCATGCCTTTCTATTTTTTCCCCTTTCTATTACTTTTTTGTCAAAGTCATCCTACTGAAAAGATTTTCTAAAACACACCTCTTTCTTATCCATTGCTAAATATATTCTTTCTAATATCCCACCATTAGCAGCCACTTATTTTCTGTCATGTTATCTGTGCTACATAGGCCTTAACCTTTCGTAAACTAATTATCATTCCCTTTCGCACATGAAGTCTCTACTATATCTACACTTGATTTAATTGTGATTGGATTGTTGTCATGCGCAAAATAAGCAGAAAATCTGCTATTAAATGGGGTGTCATCACCTTAATTATCGTAGCATTAGGGGCTTTGGCCTATACTTTTTTAAAACCAGAAGAAACCACACCTAACTATTTAACCGCAACCGTTGAAGTCGGTGATATTGAAAACAATGTCATGGCGTCTGGTAAAGTAAAAGCGTTAAATACCGTTGATGTCGGCGCGCAGGTATCTGGCGAGGTAAAACGCCTGTACGTTGAAGTCGGTGATGAAGTCAAGCAAGGCGATTTGATCGCACAGATTGACCAAGTGACCCAAAAAAACAACCTGAGCAACGAACAAGCCAGCCTTGAGCAAAGTGAAGCCGCGCTACAAAGCGCGCAAGCAGAGTCGCTCAGCAAACAGGCAGCACTAAAAAGTGCCTATTCCGATCTTGCTAGCCGCCAATCTGAGCTCAAACAAGCACAGTCTGATTTTGCCCGTTTGCAAGACTTAGTCGCTATCGATGCTATCTCACAACAAGAATATGACACGCAGGCGACCAGTGTCGAGACTGCAAAAGCAGCCGTTGCCAATGCACGTGCGGCTATCGACACAGCTAAAGCCGCGATTGCGACCACAGAAGCCAATATCAACAGTCAGCAAGCAGCATTACGCAAATCACGAACTAACGTCAGTACTGCTGAAGAAGATCTAAGCTATACCACGATTCGTGCACCAATATCAGGTACAGTCGTTTCTATTACGACTGAGCAAGGTACTACGGTCAATGCTAACCAAACGGCGCCCACATTGGTGACGTTAGCAGATTTATCGACCGTACGTATCAACGCGCAAATCTCAGAAGCTGATGTCATTAACGTCAGTGCTGGTATGCCTGCTTATTTCAATATTATCGGTAATCCAGACAAACAGTATGATGCGACATTAACCGCTATCGAACCTGCCCCAGAGCAGATCAGTAGCACCAGCTCGACAGACGCTGCTATCTATTACATCGGCTACGTAGAAGTACCAAACCCTGACCGCTTGTTCCGAATCGATATGACGGCACAGATATATATCATCGTCAACGAAGCCAAAAACACTCTATTAGTACCATCAACAGTGATACAAGAAAAGCGAGCTAAAGAGAAAGGCAAATCAACAACGGGCAAGTTTGTACGTGTATTAAAAGATGACGGAACCGTAGAAGAGCGTACTGTAGAAGTCGGTATTGATAACCGAGTAAATGCGCAAATCTTAAGTGGTTTGAAAGAAGGGGAAGAAGTAATCATCAGTGAAGAGAGCGGTAAGAAATCAGATAGCGGCCGCGTACCTGGTGGACCTCGAATGTAACTTGTGCTTTGACTATGTTGAGTAAGAAAGGCTTGCTAAACATAGCAGCCCTTTCATAACAACACTATAACGCTTATTAGCCTTTATTAAAGACATTGCTATGACTATATCTCAATCTCCTAAACCGTCGACTGAAGATAGCTCTGAAAGTAGCACGGCTCAAAACTTAGGGTCACACACTTCTGCTAATCGCTCAAACAACTCAGCAAAAACCAATACCGCTAACCACTCTGCATCAGGCAAGCCCATTATGGAACTATCTGGCATTATCAGAGAGTTCCCTGCTGGTGAGCAAACCATTCGCGTCTTGCATGATATCAATCTGACGATTCACCAAGGTGAGATGGTCGCTATCATTGGACAGTCAGGCTCTGGTAAGTCCACTTTGATGAATATCTTAGGTTGTCTAGATCAAGCCACTGCTGGTGACTATAAGATTTATGGTCAATCCGCCCGTAAGCTTGATGCCGATCAGCTAGCAGAACTGCGCCGTGAGCACTTTGGTTTTATTTTTCAGCGCTATCATTTGCTTGGTGATATCAGTGCCAAAGACAACGTCGCCGTCCCTGCCGTGTATGCGGGCATGGATACCGAGGCACGCACCAATCGTGCTGAGAAGCTACTAACTGACCTCGGCCTTGGCAATAAGGTCAACAATCGTCCCAATCAGCTCTCAGGTGGACAGCAGCAGCGTGTTTCTGTCGCTCGTGCACTGATGAATGGTGGCGATGTTATCTTAGCAGATGAGCCAACTGGTGCCCTAGACAGTAAGTCTGGCGAAGATGTCATGGCGATTTTGCATGACCTCAGCGCACAAGGTCATACCATTATCATGGTCACTCATGATCCAAAACTAGCAGCACAAGCAGAGCGTGTGATTGAGCTCAAAGATGGCCATGTCATCGCTGACTATCAAACTGAGCATTATAAGCATACAGACAAAAAACCAGAATCTATCCTTGGCGAGCATCGCAAAAGTGCCTTTGGTAGTTTTATTGATCGACTGCTTGAAGCTTTCAAAATGTCTTTGCTTGCCATGCGCGCGCATAAGATGCGTACTCTACTAACGATGCTCGGCATTATTATCGGTATTGCCGCAGTCGTATCTATCGTAGGTCTTGGACAAGGCTCTCAGCAGCAAATCCTTGCCAATATCAGCTCGTTAGGTACCAATACCATTACTGTCAATGATGGCTACCCTAGAGGCGATCCTAGACGCCGCTATAATGATGACAATTTGACACCAGAAGATGCAGAGGCGGTCGGCAATCAGCCCTATATTATCAGCGTCAGCCCTCAGGTAAATGCCAGCTCTAGTGTCCGCTATCGTAATATACAGGAGGATGCTACCGTCAATGGCGTTGGTGAAGACTATCTAACCGTCACTGGTGAGACATTAGCACTGGGCCAAGGGTTTGATGCAAAAAGCATTACATTACGTAGTCAAGATATCATCATCGATGACAACGCTAAACAGACCTTTTTCTCAGACATTGATAACCCTGTTGGCGAGGTAATATTGGTTGGTAGTGTGCCTGGACGCGTGATTGGCGTACTTGAAGAGAGCGATGGTGGCTTTGGTCCCAGTGTAACGACGCCTACTATCTATATGCCTTATACGACAGTGATGTCGCGCGTCACCGGTAGTACCAATATCGACCGCTTTGTGGCGTTGTTAGATGATAGTATCTCTTCTAGTGCCGCAGAGACGGCCATCTCTGACTTGATAGAAAGTCGCCATGGCAAAGATGACTTTGAGCTACGAAATTCAGACTCTATCCGTCAAACCATTGAGTCAACGACAGGTACGATGACCCTACTTATCTCATCAGTTGCAGTTATTTCGTTGATTGTTGGTGGTATTGGGGTCATGAACATCATGCTAGTCTCTGTCACCGAGCGCACTAATGAGATTGGTGTTCGTATGGCAGTAGGTGCGCGTCAAAGCGACATCATGCAGCAATTTCTCATTGAGGCCGTTCTAGTCTGTATCCTAGGGGGACTGATTGGTATTGGAATGGCATTTGCCATTGGTGAGCTGATTAATAGTGTGGGCGGTGACAGTTTCAAAGTCATCTACTCACCGACTTCTATTATTGCCGCATTTGTTTGCTCGACATTGATTGGCGTAGTATTTGGATTCTTGCCAGCACGTAATGCTGCCAAACTAGATCCTGTTGAGGCGCTTTCTCGAGACTAATAATTGAGTATTGACTCGCTTTAGCCAAAAATAGAGCAGTCAATATCGATATAATGGCAAAAATTTAAAGAAACTGGAATAAATTGGCAATTTTATAAGAGAATTACACTTTTTTTATCCTGTGGGGTTGTAATTGTCAGAATTATATATATAATGTGCTCTCACGTTTAGGGATACAAACACTTTAAACGTTAGGGCTGTTAGCTCAGTTGGTAGAGCAGTTGACTTTTAATCAATTGGTCCCGCGTTCGAGTCGCGGACAGCCCACCATATTTTAGTTTAACCTTTATTCATCGTTCTACCCTATCCGGTAGTTGTTTAATAAAGTTAAGTTTAAAAAGCTCTTTTTTAAATGAATTACTCTTGTTGGCAATAATATACATTTATTGTTAGCATAACTTTTAGAAAATTCTATTTAAAGAATATTCTCTTGCGAAGCTAAAATTGCAGTGTCATTTTTATACGCTTCTCAGGGCTGTTAGCTCAGTTGGTAGAGCAGTTGACTTTTAATCAATTGGTCCCGCGTTCGAGTCGCGGACAGCCCACCATATTTGAAAAGCCCAGTTACTATGATAGTAACTGGGCTTTTTTTCGGCTGCACTTTCTATCCTTTATTTTATATCTACTTATGATGTCGCCGTTTAAAAAGTCGGAAGCTGCCTTTCTTACGCCATAGCAGTTTATGTCTGATCGTATCTTTGATGGTGCGCGGGTATTTGGGGGCTTGGTCGATGAACGCATCAAACTCTACCTCACTCATTGCACGCTCTCGACCATGTGCCATCATTACCATTGATGGTTTTAAATCTCTGATTTTTTTTAACGATTGCTTATAAGCCTTGGGATCATAGACAGGAAATGGCGCCACAAACTTATGGCGCAATTTGATGATGAGATCAGCCGTATATACCTGACGACTGGGCAAATGAAATAAAGACAGATCACGATCGGTATGCCCTGGCGTCTCTAACACTTGCCACTCATCAAACCTTGGTACAATATCACCATCGGTGACGGTGATGTCTGGCTTTAGGCTTGCCGAATAGTACAGACTTTTGAATGGGCGACCTTGCCGCCGCGCCACATAGTACGCAAGATTCATATCGACAAAATGCATCGCTCGTCCACCAATACCGCCGTACCACTGACTTTTCTTATCAGCAGAGATAATGCGGCAGCCAGTCTCTTGGCGAAACTTGCGCGCACCGCCCGCATGATCCGGATGCATATGGGTGACCACCACCACTTTTAGGTCTGTTATCGGCCTATTTAGAGTATCTTTGATATACCCAAGTACCATTGGCACATCGGCACGGCAGCAGCCGTCTAGTAGCATTATCTTATCTGGATATACCGCAAGGTAGCTACTTTGGATATACCCCTCTAAGCGTACAATCTCACACGAACTCATTTATCATCCCTGATCATTTGATCCTAGTGTCTTTGTATTTTTAGTATAGCGATAATCAATACAAAACAAATCGTTTTCAGTGAACGCTTGTGACTATAGATACGGTTGATAATAGTCGCATAATGCGTAACATCATTAATGACGACGTTTATACTTCCAGTAAAAACGCAAAAAACCCAGCGCTTAGGCTGGGTCTTCTACATTAAGCATTTACTTTATAGATTTAAAGCTTATCCCATCAATTACGCTATCTACTATGCAAGGTCACGAACCTTAGGCTCACGCTCCCATAGACGAGATTTTGCATTTTCTACAAAGCTGTCAAGCTTAGCGAGCGGTGTGACAAACTCATCTTTTTCTACAGGAAGTTTACTTAAGATAAACTCATCCGTTGCACCGCAATAAGCAATGGCTTTACAGTGTACATAAGCATCAGTGAACCAATCTAGCGTTGAGCTATCCTCCGCCAGTTTCTTAGCTTGATCCGGCATAATGATACTCACTACCGCATCGAAGAATACTGATGGTGCACCAGCAACACGCTCATCTGCTTGGATACGCGTATTGTCGTCAAGCTTGACTTCTTTGCTAGGAGCAACAATTTTGACCATACCGCCTTGAGCGTTAATAGCATCTTCAAAATTCTTAACTTGCTCATGGTTTGATCCTTCAGCTACTAAGATACCAACCAAACGGCCTTTTAGTGATTTAGGCGTACGACCAATCGTTTGCAGAGGCTTAGAGGTGTCCATATCTTGTACTGGTGCTGCTGGTTCTGCCGCTTCTGGTAGCTCCATACCTAAGGCATTGGCAACACGATTAGCTAGATCTTCATCAATATTGATAAGGTGACTGAGCATACGGGTACGTACATGAGGAGTATCTACTTTGCCCAGCTCAAATGCGTAGGCCGTCGCAATATGTGCCTGCTCAGCTGGGGTTTGGCTACGATAGAACATACGTGGCTGACTATAGTGATCAGCGAAGCTCTCAGCACGGATACGACCTTTTACGCCATCGTCCAGTTTTTCATGAAACGAGTTAAAACCTTTTTGAGGACTTTCACGTGGACGGTCTAGATCTAGACTTTGAGGCTCATAAAGCACACGAGTCTTAGGCACTTGCATTTGCATATGACCGTCTTGCTGGTTGTTGGCAAACGGGCATTTTGGCGCATTGATAGGAATCTGAACAAAGTTTGGTGAGCCCAATCGTGACAACTGAGTATCTAAATAACTAAATAGACGGCCTTGTAATAAGGGATCGTTACTAAAGTCGATACCAGGTGGTATATGCGATGGACAGAAGGCTACCTGCTCAGTTTCTGCAAAGAAATTATCTGGATTACGGTTCAGTACCATTTTACCGATGATTTTAACTGGCACTAGCTCTTCTGGAATCAGCTTAGTGGCATCTAAGTGGTCAAATGGAAACTCATTGGCCTCTTCTTCGGTAAAGAGCTGTACACCAAGCTCCCACTCAAAATACATACCATTTTCAATCGCTTCATACATGTCACGGCGGTTATAATCAGGGTCAGCACCAGATATTTTTACCGCTTCATCCCAAATAAGCGACTGTACACCTGCTACTGGTTTCCAATGATAACGGAAGAAAGTACTCTTACCTTCTTTGTTGAGCAAACGGTAGGTATGAATACCAAAACCTTCCATCATGCTAAAGCTACGCGGCAATGCACGATCACTCATCAGCCAAATCAGGTTATGCATCGTCTCTGGGCTTAGCGAGACAAAGTCCCAAAAGGTATCGTGGGCAGATGCCGCTTGCGGAAACCCGCGATCCGGCTCCGGCTTGACTGCATGAATGAGATCAGGAAACTTAATAGCATCTTGAATAAAGAAGATAGGCATATTATTACCGACTAAATCCCAATTACCTTCTTCTGTGTACATCTTGACTGCAAATCCGCGTACGTCACGGGGCGTATCCTTTGAGCCTTTATTACCAGCAACTGTTGAGAAGCGGGTAAATACAGGAGTCTGCTTACCGGTCTCAGTTAGTATTTTAGCTGTTGTATACTCTTCTAACGATTCAGTTAATTCAAAATAACCATGCGCCGCACTACCACGCGCATGGACAATACGCTCAGGAATACGCTCATGGTCAAAGTGGTTGATCTTTTCACGTAGTACAAAATCTTCTAATAGCGTAGGACCACGTGCGCCTGCTTTTAATGAGTTTTGATTGTCGCTGATAGCCACGCCTTGTTGGGTAGTCAATACTTTGGTGTCATCACCTGCGCGCTGATGGGTTTCGCCCCCATTGCCGCGTTCAGTATTCATGTCTTTGGCTGGGTCGGTATGATCGATATTATTATTCATAAAACATCCTATCTAATGAGTAAAATAGTCTCTTCTAAGACCATTAAAAATGTGCTTACACAGGTGTTGTATCCTTTGGGATAATACTGACTTCATCTGTCGATTATCTGTCTGTGATGCTGCATGACCAATTATTAAAAAAGATAAAGGAATAAAAGGCATACGGTTTATCTTACCCAAAAACTAAGTCGCTTATAGTTGCGTATATAGTGAAAGTTGTTGATGTTTGGTTAAAGTTTACGTGCGCAGTCACTCAACCGCTTGACGGCTTTTGAGCCAGCCTAAACGTTAACAATCCAATCTTGTAATTTAGTTATTCTTTAAGGTATGCTTTATGGCGTACTAGAGATCATCGATAAATAACATTGGCATGGTTTTTAGCCATATATTTATCTCTTTTTTATATCACTATAAGGCTATCGACTATGTTACCAACTTCAAATTTCTCGTCCAAAAAACCTTACTGCTCATTATTGGCGGGTGCATCAATGGGACTCCTGGCATTGACCATCAGCCAAACCGCTGCCGCTATCACGACCAAGAACGTCACTTATACAGTGGATAACCAAGCGTACGAGGGCTATTACGCCAAAGCCGATAAGCCCTACGCTCCTTTTATCTTGTTGATTCATGACTGGGATGGTCTAACCGACTATGAGCGCAAACGCGCTGATATGCTAGCGAATGAAGGTTACAACGTACTGGCAGCAGACATGTTTGGGCAAGGCATTCGTCCGACCTCTGTCGAAGAAAATAAGCGTTTAACAGGCGAATTGTATGACGATCGCAACAAAATGCGCCGCATACTACAAGGTGCGTTAAATGCTGGACGACTGGAGGGTAATGATGTGCGCAACGGCACGACCATGGGATACTGTTTCGGTGGTACGGTTGCATTAGAGTTAGCCCGTTCAGGCTTCCCGCAAAAAGCCTTTGTCCCCTTCCATGGAGCCTTTGATACTCCGACCGGTCAAAGTTATGACAAGACCACTGGCGAGATATTGGTATTCCACGGCTCAGCTGACCAGTCTGTCTCTCTAGAGAGCTTTGCAACGCTAGGCAAGACCTTGGAAGCCTCCAACGTACCGCACGAGATGATTACCTATAGCGGCGCACCCCATGCCTTTAGCGTATTTGGCAGTGACAGATATGATGCACGCGCCGATGAGCGCTCTTGGAAACGTTATTTAGACTTCTTAGCAGATGAGTATAAATAATCTAATCGTATAAAAATATCAGTCACCATATAAGCAATGCAAAAAAAAACCTCAACGAATCATCGGTGAGGTGTCTTTTTTTGACGTTCTAATCATTTAATACTTCTGAAAGACCAACAGCTGATTATTGGCAGGCATCGCGTACGTTCTGCTAAGCGTTAGATGATGCATATTTGCTAAATTTACAATGTCTTCTTTATGACGGATACCACTGTCAGAATTACCTTGCCTTAACATCGCATCAAATCGCTGGTTGCCTGCACTGGTATAGTTACCATGTTCGTTAAATGGGCCATAGACAATCAGCTTACCATCCACAGGTAACGCATCACCAGCCAGTAAAAATAGCCGCTCAACTAAAGCCCAGCTAATGATATGTAGCGTATTTGCCGTAAATATCGCATCATAGGGCTTGGCTATATTGCTATTTACTGACTGACTATTAATAGGTACAGAATCGTAAGCCAAATCAAACGCTAATGGTAGAGATAGATTGGGCGCAGGATAAGCATGATACCAAGCCGCTATATGACGGTGGTTGCTCGTGACATCGCTGGTTTGCCACTGTATCTTAGGTAAACGAGGAGCAAAGTAAACACTATGCTGACCCGTTCCAGAGCCAATCTCTAGCACGTGCTTAAAGCCTTGTAGCTCGTTTTGCAATACTTCTAGGATAGGCTGCTTATTGTTCTCGCACGCTTGAGAGAATGGCAACGCGTCGATATCCACTTGGCTGTTTAGATGATCGTTTTGCATGGATACTCTCCTCAGACTGCCCGTTACCTTTGCAGTATCTTTCGCGAATTATTGGCAAAATATGCTACTAGTAAATACCCGCTTCAACGCCAGCGGCTAACGTCATGGCAAGCTCTTTTACTTGGTCAGCAAAGCTGTCTTGCCACTCACCTTGTAGTATCAGTGCCTCTTGAATCCACGACCAACGCAGCCCCGTTGTGATCGTCTTTATTGCAAGCTTGGTACCCGTACCATCATGCCCTGCACGTATATATAGTGCAAATGGCATGCCTTGCTTCTCTTCTAGCACAGGATAATAACAGCGATCAAAGAAGTCTTTGGTCAGTCCTGCCATATATGCCAGATTTTCAGTCGTGCCTAATAGCAAAGCATCAGCAGCCAACACATCTTCAGGCTGCGTGTCCTGCGGCGACTTCAAAATGACATTGATATCTAGATCAGGATGATTGGCACCACCATACGCCGCTTGCGCCAACTTCTCAGTATTGGGTGACGGCGCATGAGCGACAATCAATAACGTTTTTGCCATAGCATTAAAGGCCACGAGCAATACGGAACGTTAAGTTCTGCGTGATATCAGGGTGGAGGCTGTTGGCGACTGGACAAGTCAATGCGGTGTTATAAAAGATCGTTTGCGTTCTATCATCAAGCTCCTTATTAAAGGTCACGATGATATGGATCTCGCTCACGCGTCTTGGATCAGCGGCCATGACTTTGGTCACTTCAGCTGTGGTGCCTGCGAGGTCAATCTCCATGTCACGGGCTTTGATACCAATAATGGTCAACATACAACTGGCCAAACTGGTGGCTAGCAAATCAGTCGGTGAAAACGCCTCGCCCTTGCCTTGATTATCAGTCGGTGCATCGGTGATGATTTCATTATTTGATTGCAAATGAATGGCGGTGGTGCGCAAGTCGCCTTGGTATTGGACGGTTGATGTAGTCATAGGTTCTTTCCTAAGCTAAAATTCAGAAATATACAATCCACTATAAGGTTCAAATAGTGGTTTTATAATGAATCACCAAACTATATTATCAGTATAAGGTAGGTTTTTATACTTGATAAAATCTGAAATTTTAAATAAGGACTTATTAGAAACTGTTAATTCCCATATAGCACTGTATTGGAACCATGGATCTAATAATATTTGAATAGTATCTTCATTGATTAACCTTCGTCTTTCTATCCAGCAAAACTGTTCTGTTTCAAATTTTGTGAGCTTATTATTTCCCTCATAACAGTCCCAAAGAGTTAAATGCTTACCAGCTACGATTGCATATTTGTTATTTGGATCAATTAAAGCACAAGATGGACCACCGTAAAAACTATCAGTAAACAAGATATCCCTGCTTTCTTTATCGATGAGATATGCATCTCCATAGCTGTCATATAAATACAATTTATCCGTTTCTTCTAATATCATTAGATTATCTCAATAAACTTTCAGTTGACCATCTATAGTTATAAATTATTATCAATAAATAAGCCAATAAAAAAGCACTCTATCAAGTGAGCGGGGGCTTTTAGGTATAAGAGGCTAGTGATGATTTGGGCAAGGAAAGAGTTGAAGAACTGCTTTGATGCGAGCGAAAGATAAAACCATTTAAATAAAGAGATTTTCTAGGGAAGTCAGATAAGTTTAAGATAAAAAAAGCCCCTTGATACGTTAGTATCAAGGGGCTTTTTAGGAATAAGGAGCTGACGATGACCTACTCTCACATGGGCGAACCACACTACCATTGGCGCAACGATGTTTCACTTCTGAGTTCGGGAAGGGATCAGGTGGTGCCATCGCGCTATTGTCGTCAGCAAAGGGGGTTAGATATGAGTCTGTTTGTGTGACTTTTGATAAGTACCCTTACCCTAACTGAATCAAGGTTAACGGTGATATCGAAATATTCTGTCTGTTTCTATAGCCTGAGCTATACAAGATAGATTAATTAGACTTGATACAAACCACTTGGGTGTTGTATGGTCAAGCCAAACGAGCAATTAGTACAGGTTAGCTACACACATCACTGTGCTTCCACACCCTGCCTATCAACGTCCTAGTCTTGAACGGCTCTTTAGGGAAATCTAATCTTGAGGTGGGCTTCCCGCTTAGATGCTTTCAGCGGTTATCCCATCCGAACGTAGCTACCGGGCAATGCCATTGGCATGACAACCCGAACACCAGTGGTTCGTCCACTCTGGTCCTCTCGTACTAGGAGCAGATCCTCTCAAATTTCCAACGCCCACGGTAGATAGGGACCGAACTGTCTCACGACGTTCTAAACCCAGCTCGCGTACCTCTTTAAATGGCGAACAGCCATACCCTTAGGACCTGCTTCAGCCCTAGGATGAGATGAGCCGACATCGAGGTGCCAAACACCGCCGTCGATATGAACTCTTGGGCGGTATCAGCCTGTTATCCCCAGAGTACCTTTTATCCGTTGAGCGATGGCCCTTCCATACAGAACCACCGGATCACTAAGACCTACTTTCGTACCTGCTCGACTTGTGGGTCTCGCAGTTAAGCGCGCTTTTGCCTTTATACTCTTCGACCGATTTCCGACCGGTCTGAGCGCACCTTCGTACTCCTCCGTTACTCTTTAGGAGGAGACCGCCCCAGTCAAACTACCCACCATACATTGTCCTCGGTATTGTGATACCTGAGTTAGAACCCCAACATGACCGTGGTGGTATTTCAAGGATGGCTCCACCAAGACTGGCGTCTCGGTTTCAAAGCCTCCCACCTATCCTGCACAAGTCAGGTCAAAGTTCAATGTAAAGCTGTAGTAAAGGTTCACGGGGTCTTTCCGTCTAGCCGCGGGTACACAGCATCTTCACTGCGATTTCGATTTCACTGAGTCTCTGCTGGAGACAGCGCTGCCATCATTATGTCATTCGTGCAGGTCGGAACTTACCCGACAAGGAATTTCGCTACCTTAGGACCGTTATAGTTACGGCCGCCGTTTACTGGGGCTTCGATCAAGACCTTCGCTTACGCTAAGCCCATCAATTAACCTTCCAGCACGGGCAGACATCACACCCTATACGTCCACTTTCGTGTTTGCAGAGTGCTGTGTTTTTAATAAACAGTTGCAGCAGCCTGGTATCTGCGACTGCCAGCAGCTCAAGGAGCAAGTCCTATCACCACCAACAGCGTACCTTCTCCCGAAGTTACGGTACCATTTTGCCTAGTTCCTTCAGCAGAGTTCTCTCAAGCGCCTTGGTATTCTCTACCTGATCACCTGTGTCGGTTTAGGGTACGATTCGTTTATAACTATTGCTTAGAAGCTTTTCCGGAAGCATGGTATTTGCCACTTCGCTGTACATGTACAGCTTGCTATCAGATCTCGGTATAGAATAGCCCGGATTTACCTAAGCTATAAACCTACATCCTTTCACCTGGACAACCAACGCCAGGCTGACATAACCTTCTCCGTCCCTCCATCGCATTATAAACAAGTATCGGAATATTAACCGATTTCCCATCGACTACGCCTTTCGGCCTCGCCTTAGGGGTCGACTCACCCAGCCCCGATTAACGTTGGACTGGAACCCTTGATCTTCCGGCGTGGATGCTTTTCACACCCATTATCGTTACTCACGTCAGCATTCGCTCTTGTGATACCTCCAGCATGCTTTACAACACACCTTCACAGGCTTACACAACGCTCCCCTACCACTTGAAAACAAATTCAAATCCGCAGCTTCTGGCTCCTAGTTTGAGCCCCGTTACATCTTCCGCGCGGGCCGACTCGACTAGTGAGCTATTACGCTTTCTTTAAAGGATGGCTGCTTCTAAGCCAACCTCCTAGCTGTCTATGCCTTCCCACCTCGTTTCCCACTTAACTAGGAATTTGGGGCCTTAGCTGGCGGTCTGGGTTGTTTCCCTCTCCACGATGGACGTTAGCACCCACCGTGTGTCTCCGGATATCACTCATCGGTATTCGGAGTTTGCATCGGTTTGGTAAGTCGGTATGACCCCCTAGCCGAAACAGTGCTCTACCCCCAATGGTGTTCGTCCGAGGCGCTACCTAAATAGCTTTCGGGGAGAACCAGCTATCACCGAGTTTGATTAGCCTTTCACCCCTATCCACAAGTCATCCCCTGGCTTTTCAACGACAGTGGGTTCGGTCCTCCGGTGCCTGTTACGGCACTTTCAACCTGCTCATGGATAGATCACTCGGTTTCGGGTCTATACCCTGCAACTAGTCGCCCTATTAAGACTCGGTTTCCCTACGGCTCCCCTAAACGGTTAACCTTGCTACAGAATATAAGTCGCTGACCCATTATACAAAAGGTACGCGGTCACCCAACAAGTGGGCTCCCACTGCTTGTACGCACACGGTTTCAGGTTCTATTTCACTCCCCTCACAGGGGTTCTTTTCGCCTTTCCCTCACGGTACTGGTTCACTATCGGTCAGTCAGGAGTATTTAGCCTTGGAGGATGGTCCCCCCATCTTCAAACAGGATTTCTCGTGCCCCGCTCTACTTAATATGTTAATGCTAATGTTTCGAATACAGGACTATCACCTACTATGGTCAGCTTTCCCACGCTGTTCTTCTACATTAGTACTAATCGGCTTCTCCCCGTTCGCTCGCCGCTACTAGGGGAATCTCAATTGATGTCTATTCCTAAGGGTACTGAGATGTTTCACTTCCCCTCGTTCGCTTCCTAATAAATTAGGATACCTACCTTATGGTAAGTGGGTTTCCCCATTCAGAAATCTCCGGATCACAGGATATTGCCGCCTCCCCGAAGCTTATCGCAGGCTGTCACGTCTTTCATCGCCTCTGACTGCCAAGGCATCCACCATGTGCGCTTCATTACTTGACCATACAACCCCAAGTAGTCTTTCGACTTCTATGTGTCATACAATCTAATTATGATAACGATATCACCTATGTTTATACGCTTGATTCAGTTCTCTTTACTTTTTTAATAACTCACCCCTGGGATAACAAACAATGTCGTTAAGAGGTGAGTTATTAAGGTTAAGATGGGCGCGTGAATACGCTCATCCTAACCCAGACTCATATCTATGTTTTTAAATAGTTCCTATGCTCTCGTCGAGTCATAGTTTTCTGTATAAAACAGAAAGAAGTAATCGTGTGCAAATCACTTGTTTCTATTTGATACCTATTTTATTTAGCACGCTAAGCTTAGCTGTATGTAGTGGTGGAGCCAAACGGAGTCGAACCGTTGACCTCCTGCGTGCAAGGCAGGCGCTCTACCAACTGAGCTATGGCCCCTGAGCGAGGATACAATCGAAGCACTGCTTCGATCCGAGCACAAGAGGAAATCCCTTAAAGCGGATTTACTTAGGGCTCTTTCACCTACATTAATAATGGTGGGTCTAAGTGGACTCGAACCACTGACCCCCGCGTTATCAACACGGTGCTCTAACCAGCTGAGCTACAGACCCTAATACGTCCTAAAACGTAAGCTTAAACTAAAGAACAACTTGTTGTGAATTCTTGCTGAGCGAATGCTGTCTATAAGGAGGTGATCCAGCCGCAGGTTCCCCTACGGCTACCTTGTTACGACTTCACCCCAGTCATCAACCACACCGTGGTGATCGCCCTCACTAAGTTAGGCTAACCACTTCTGGTGCAATCAACTCCCATGGTGTGACGGGCGGTGTGTACAAGGCCCGGGAACGTATTCACCGCGGCATTCTGATCCGCGATTACTAGCGATTCCTACTTCATGGAGTCGAGTTGCAGACTCCAATCTGGACTACGATAGGCTTTTTGAGATTCGCATCACATCGCTGTGTAGCTGCCCTCTGTACCTACCATTGTAGCACGTGTGTAGCCCTGGTCGTAAGGGCCATGATGACTTGACGTCGTCCCCGCCTTCCTCCAGTTTGTCACTGGCAGTATCCTTAGAGTTCCCACCCGAAGTGCTGGTAACTAAGGACAAGGGTTGCGCTCGTTGCGGGACTTAACCCAACATCTCACGACACGAGCTGACGACAGCCATGCAGCACCTGTATCACAATTCCCGAAGGCACTCTCGTATCTCTACAAGATTCTGTGTATGTCAAGACCAGGTAAGGTTCTTCGCGTTGCATCGAATTAAACCACATGCTCCACCGCTTGTGCGGGCCCCCGTCAATTCATTTGAGTTTTAACCTTGCGGCCGTACTCCCCAGGCGGTCTACTTATTGCGTTAGCTGCGTCACTAAGTCCTCAAGGGACCCAACGACTAGTAGACATCGTTTACGGCGTGGACTACCAGGGTATCTAATCCTGTTTGCTACCCACGCTTTCGAGCCTCAGTGTCAGTATGATGCCAGGAAGCTGCCTTCGCCATCGGTATTCCTTCAGATCTCTACGCATTTCACCGCTACACCTGAAATTCTACTTCCCTCTCACCTACTCTAGCCTAACAGTTTCAGATGCAGTTCCCAGGTTAAGCCCGGGGATTTCACATCTGACTTATCAAGCCACCTACGCTCGCTTTACGCCCAGTAATTCCGATTAACGCTTGCACCCTCTGTATTACCGCGGCTGCTGGCACAGAGTTAGCCGGTGCTTATTCTGCAGCTAATGTCATCGTCCCCGGGTATTAACCGAAGAGTCTTCTTCACTGCTTAAAGTGCTTTACAACCAAAAGGCCTTCTTCACACACGCGGCATGGCTGGATCAGGGTTCCCCCCATTGTCCAATATTCCCCACTGCTGCCTCCCGTAGGAGTCCGGGCCGTGTCTCAGTCCCGGTGTGGCTGATCATCCTCTCAGACCAGCTACAGATCGTCGCCATGGTAGGCCTTTACCCCACCATCTAGCTAATCCGACTTAGGCTCATCTAATAGCGCAAGGTCTAATGATCCCCTGCTTTCTCCCGTAGGACGTATGCGGTATTAATTCGAGTTTCCCCGAGCTATCCCCCACTACTAGGTAGATTCCTAAGTATTACTCACCCGTCCGCCGCTCGACGCCTGATAGCAAGCTATCATCGTTTCCGCTCGACTTGCATGTGTTAAGCCTGCCGCCAGCGTTCAATCTGAGCCATGATCAAACTCTTCAGTTTAATCTATCTGAAGCCTTTACCTATAAATAGGAAGACGACTTCTAATCTTGGCTCATCTAATCTGGCAAAATCGCTCGTAATTATGTTCGTAATGAATTAACTTTGAGTTTTTCTGCTGTCTTAAATGATAATTTTTATAGTTGGTCTTCTACCGTAAAGATAGTCGATCAACTTTATTTTTTAGCATTCTGAATCAGCAAAAATCCACACAAGTTGTTCTTTAGTTATGCTTTTAAATAGTCTCAATCACTGTCGTCCAGTCATCGATATATAGGGTATTACTAACGCTATTCGCCTTTTCCGTCTCCGGTTAAGCTATCTAGCGAGCCGACTATCTTATCATAATGATTTGAATTGTCAAGACTTTTTGTAATTTGTTTCGCCAGGTTAACTGGGTTATTAATGTGTAATCTACACATCTTTCACTGCCAGCTCGTCTGATGAGGGCGTATTATAGACCCTTTATTTATTTAGTCAAGAAGTATTTTCTATTTAATTCAAACAATTTGCATCGTTCAAATCAGTAAATCACTTCCCTTTCGACTGGGACGCATTATACGCGGGTTTGAGGCTGGGTCAAGGATTATTTCGAGGGTCTTGCTCACTGCCTTGGCAAACATCAAATTGTAGAGATATTCCAATGGTTTATGCACTTCAATGATTTTACTTATTTGACAATGGTTACGCAAAATAGGGTTTGCACTAGTTATCTAAGACACCCCCTTCGTTTGGATGTACATTTCGTTCAGAAACATAATGAATGGCTATTATGCAAGGATAAAACGTATCTGATAGTAGGATATTCTTCAATATAGTTGATCCAATTTAAGAGTGGTACAAGGCGACCGAGTGCAGATGTATACGTCATACTTCAAGCGAGGTTAACGCTGTAACGCTTTTTTAGTGGATTGACTATAACACCATGTTTTTATAGTAAATAACGTATAAAAAAAGGGACTCACCTATTGGCAAGTCCCTTTTTTTATCTCAGTAACGTTCATATTTACACTTACATCTTTGCTTTGATCGTAGTCACAATACCAGATAACGCATAAATGATACCGATCGCCAAGATACCAACAGGTATATCATAAAGCACAATACTCATGACCAGTACGCCAATGATAAGCACCACAAAGGGTACTTTCTTTTTATCAAACTCTTTAAAGCTGTAGTACTTAACATTACTGACCATAAGCAGACCACAAATGACCACCCACGCTGCGAACAAAAACATGATCGCCGTATCGTACTGACCAATCCATTCGTTATGATCAACTGCCACCATAACAGCAGAGGTTACTAGAATGGCGGCAAGCGGACTGGCCAAACCAACGAAGTATTTTTTATCGACAATGCCCACCTGCACATTGAAACGTGCAAGACGAAAGGCAGCACAGGCAGTAAAGACAAAGGCACAGCCAATCCCAATACGACCCAGCGGCTCTAGGGCAAAGCTATAAACCAACATAGCAGGCGCAACGCCAAACGCGAGCATATCTGCTAATGAATCATATTGCTCACCAAACGGGCTTTGGGCATTCAGCATACGGGCAACGCGACCGTCGGCACCATCTAGAATACCTGATAAAAAGATAGCCAAAGCCGCCTTGTAAAACTCGCCTTGCGTACTTGCCAAAATTGAATAAAATCCTGATAGCAGTGACAAAGTGGTAATCAAATTAGGCGCTAAATAGACACCGCGACTGACCACACGCTTACCTTCCGCGACTTCCGCCTCGACGACCTCAAAGGTCAAACCATCATAATTGTCATTGTCCGCTAGACGAATATTAAACTCATGCTCATCCATGTATGGAGGCTGGGTCGCTGCATTATCCTGCAACGCTCCCTCTTTTGGTGACATGTTATTTGGTTCGCCTTCAGGTGGCTGCATATTCGTCATCTTGATATCCTTATTGGCCAATATTGCTGTTCACTGACATCATCTACTGACGTCACTATTCACCAACCAGCCAGCGTACATTGGTCGCACTGTCAGGTGTTAAGTCTGGCGCATCTTCTACTTTTAGTACTGGCTGCAAGAAACGTAATATCTCGCGAGCATGGTTATCAAACTGCCATGGCGGATTGATAACCAGTAGACCTGTACCGTTCAGACCGACGGCCACATCATTAGGATAAATATTCAGCTCACAAACCAGCTGACGACGAATCTCGGTACGCTTGAGCTTCTTATAAAACAACTCAACCGCTTCGATATTTTTGATTGGGAACCACAGCGCATAAGTACCTTGTGGCCATTTGTTATAAGCCGAGACTAATAAATCGATCAGGCGCGTAAAGTCTTTATGCTCTTGCTCAAAGGGAGGATCAAGGAAAATTAAACCGCGCTTTTCTTTTGGGGGAATAACAGCGGTGATACCTTCAAAAGCATCACGATGCTGGATACCAATTGGCAGCTTATATAGCTGATAGTTCAGTGCATCATACTCAGTCGCTTTGGCTTCAAAAGCTTCGGCGCGCACGCCAGCATCAGGTTTTTTATCGGCGGTTTTTTCGACATGATGAGCAATCCACCACGGCGAACCCGGGTAGACTTTATTGTCGTAAGTGAATTTGGCTTGTTTAATACCTTTCATGTAATCTTTGACAGCGGCTGGTGCTTTTTCGGTATCTGCTTTCAAAAAAGCCTGAATACCGCCTTTGGCCTCCCCTGTCTTGCGCGCTTCTTCACTGCTTAGTGAATACAGTCCGCGGCCGCCATAAGCGTCAAGCACATAAAACGGTTTGTTTTTCTGCCCCAATTGATTGAGCAGTTGTACCAATAAAATGTGTTTAACCACATCAGCAAAGTTACCAGCGTGGTAGGCGTGTTTATAGTTCATAATCTCAAAAGTTTAAATAAGAAAAATTGCATCTATGGTAGCATAGGCGGAGTAAAAGATAATGTGGTTTTAGTAAGCGCTTTCGATAAAAACGCATTGAATGGCGGTATATTGACCATTGATTGATAAGAATGAGATGAAATGACGCAGATTATTAGCAACCTGAACAAGACAGCGTTGGTCGTTGATCATCCGATAGGACAGGACAATCCTCCGTTACTATCTCCAGACAGTCATAACGACGACCCTAACGCGCCTACCCAGAAGATGCTGCAACTGTCTGATTTTGCAGTCAACTGGGAAAATAGACTGACGGATGAGCAGCTTGATACATTTGTCACTGATGGCTGGCTCACTATTGATAATGTATTTAATAAGACCGCATTACTTGCGCTACAAGCAGAAAGCGGTTTTATTGACTATCGTGATGCGGCGCTAACCGCTGGCATTCGTATCAGTGATATTCGCGGTGATAGGATACGCTGGATCACCGAGAACTTTTTTGCAGGCTACTATTATCTACAAAGCATTAACGCCCTCGCCGCTCTGTTTAATCGTAGCTTATTCGCTGGTATTCGTCATAGCGAAGCGCATTATGCGTGTTATCCGATTGGCTTTGGCTATCAATGGCACAGCGACAATCCTGCTGGGCGCGATGAACGGGTGATCTCAGCGGTGTTTTATCTTAATGATGATTGGGAAGCGACTGACGGCGGCGCGCTAGAAGTCGTTGATAAGCATGGCACGCACCATGAAGTGATGCCAGTTGCCAACAGATTGATCATTTTCGACAGTGATTTGCAGCATCAAGTACAAATCGCGCATCGTCAGCGTTACTCTATTGCTACGTGGATGCGCCGTGACGGTCTTGTACCCTTTGTCGAAGTAGACGCTTAGCACCTATTACTCATTATCTATTTATATTTAACATTTTCATTATTATACAAAAGGCTAACCCATGTCAGACTCTCACCAACAGCCCACCCACCAACAAGCAACCTTAGACTTAAGTATTGCCTTGTTAGAACGTCCTTCAGTGACACCAGACGATGATGGTTGCCAAGACATATTGTCAGAGCGTTTGGAGCAAGCAGGCTTTGACTGCGAGTTTATGTACTATGGTGACAGACAAGCAAAGGGTGAACATGCTGAAGTTAAAAACTTGTGGGCACGCCGTGGCACGACGGATCCCGTAATTTGCTTTGCCGGTCATACAGACGTGGTACCAACGGGTGATGAAAAAAACTGGACGTATCCACCATTTACGCCAACCATTGCTGATGGCTATCTATGGGCGCGCGGTGCCGCCGATATGAAGACAGGCATTGCTGCCTTTACTATCGCCGCCGAACGCTTCGTTGCCAATCATCCTGAGCACAATGGTTCGATTGCTTTTTTGCTCACTTCAGATGAAGAAGGTCCATCAATCAACGGTACGGTCAAAGTCATCGAAACCTTAGAGGCTCGTCAAGAAAAAATTACTTATTGTCTTGTGGGTGAACCATCGAGCACGGATACGTTAGGCGATATTATCAAAAACGGTCGTCGTGGCTCGCTAGGCGCAGAGCTGACGGTCACAGGTAAGCAAGGTCATGTTGCCTATCCACATTTGGCCTGTAATCCTATTCATGCAGCGATGTCTGCCCTTGCTGAATTGACATCTACCGCATGGGATACTGGTAATGATTACTTCCCTGCCACTTCCTTGCAAATATCAAATATCAATGGCGGCACAGGTGCAACCAACGTCATTCCTGAAACGCTAAACGTTGTCTTTAACTTTCGCTTTTCGACAGAGACGACTGAAGATGAGCTAAAGGCAAAAACCCACGCTATCTTTGATAAGCACTTTGCTAATAGCCAAGTTTCAGAGAATAAAGCCAGTTACGACATCAATTGGAAGTTATCTGGTCAGCCGTTTTTGACCCCTGAAGGGAAACTGGTCTCGGCATGCCAAAACGCCATCAAAAAAGTCACCGATGTCGACACCACCTTATCAACCTCTGGCGGTACGTCCGATGGACGCTTTATTGCCCCGACTGGTGCGCAGGTTGTTGAATTAGGCGTACGTAACGCCACCATTCACCAGGTCGATGAAAAGGTTGAAGTTGATGATTTGGGCAGGTTAGCGCAGATTTATGAGGGAATTTTGAAGAATTTGTTGCTTGATTAGGCTCTACCGTATCAATGACGTTAATAAAACAGCAACAATAAAGGCAGCGCTTAAATGTTTAGCGCTGCCTTTATTTGTTTTAAGTATTATTGTAGCCTAATAAATAACCTGTATTAACAGTCACTTAAGATGATAACCACTAAAATTTGGGTAGATCCATTAAAAATAGGATATATAAATGTTGCTTACTGCTTGCAAACGATAATCATTATTGTTAATATTCGTTTTTACAAAAATGCAGCATTAATTTTTATGTTTTCGTTTTGGAGCCCGTGCGATGTCTCATCCTTATAAGTCTGTTACTATATTTTTATTGTCCACTTTAGCCTTGTCCATGCAGGCAGTTTATGCGCAAAGCGTTGATACCCAGCAAGGTAATCTCGAAGAATCAGCAGTCTCGGTAACCTTAGACGAAATTACTGTTATCGGTAGTAAAGACAATGTGCCCTTGATGACGGGTTCTGGTTATTACGTCGATAACGAACA
Organism: Psychrobacter pacificensis; assembly: GCF_018336615.1. Lineage (NCBI taxonomy): Bacteria > Pseudomonadati > Pseudomonadota > Gammaproteobacteria > Moraxellales > Moraxellaceae > Psychrobacter > Psychrobacter pacificensis. The sequence goes on from NZ_CP048752.1 coordinate 2,307,259, forward strand.
GTTAGAAAATGAGTACATTACAGATATTAACCAAGTTTTAAAGACCGTGCCAGGGGTTTACGTCTCTGAAGAAGATGGGTTGGGCTTACGTCCTAACATCAGTATTCGTGCTGGTATCGGTGGACGTAGTAGTAAAGTGCATTTAATGGAGGACGGTATTCCTATCGCACCCGCTCCTTATGCTGCCCCTGCCGCCTACTATCATCCGACAGCGCTGCGTATGTCAGGTGTTGAGATTCTAAAAGGCGCGCCGCTGCTACGTTATGGGCCGCAAACGACTGGTGGCGTTATTAACTATTTATCAACCCCTATTCCTGCCACTAATGGCGGTCAAGCGATGACCTCAATCAACGACCGTGGCGGTGTGGATGTTCATGCTTATGCTGGTGGACGCGAAGGCGACTTTGCAGGCTCAATTGAAACTGTGCAACAACGAGGCAAAGGCTTTAAAGAAATTGATGGTAAAGACATTGGCGACTATGACAATCAAGATTATGTCCTAAAGGGTCGTTATCAGATCAATCCTGCGCATAGTTTGTTTGCCAAAGCACAGTATTCTGATAGATCTAGTGATGAGACTTACTTAGGTTTAACAGATGCTGACTTCAATAAAAATCCTAACAGACGCTACCCGATGTCTGCGCTTGATAACATACAAGACGAACATACCGGACTTAACTTGACGCACAACTGGATCACGGATAATAATAGCGAGCTACGTACTACCGCTTATTACAATAAAACCCATCGTAACTGGTATAAGCTCAATGATAACAAAATCAATGATTTTTATGAAGGCAATATCACCCAAGGGCAGCTAGATGGTACCGAGGATTTAGCAGGTATCGAATTAAAAGCCAATGATCGCACTTATTATAGTACCGGTGTTCAGACGAACTTCAATACTGACATTTTAAGTGCCTATGGCGATCACAATATTGATGTAGGTGCTCGCTATCACCGTGACAAAGTTGAGCGCTATCAGCCAAGCGATATTTTTAATCAGGTAGACGGTAATTTAATTTATCAAAGCACCAAAGTCCCTAATGGCAGTAATAACCGCGAAGAAAGAGCCAACGCAACTAGTCTTTGGCTAACTGATAAGTGGCAAGTGACTGACCCCTTACTTCTAAACCTAGCCATGCGTTACGAGTATATTGATACTGAAGAGACACGCGGTGTTGATACTGATAATCAAGCACGCGTGAGCAATACTCAGTCTATATTTTTGCCAGGTTTATCCGCAAGCTATCAACTCAATGATGAAGTACAGCTTATAGGTGGGGTCCACAAAGGCTTCAGCCCATTAGGTGCTGGAGTGTCCGAAGATGACAACACGGATCCTGAAGAAAGTATCAACTATGAAATCGGTACGCGCTATATTGATGGTAACAATTATATTGAGGCCGTTGGGTTTTATAGTGACTTTGATTCTGTAATCAGAAACTGCACAGAAAACGTGCCTTGCGGCAGTGGCTCAGATGCCATAACGTCAGGTACCGAAAAAGAGAGTGGTTCTGCGGTGATCGCAGGGCTTGAGTTAATGGCTGGCACTCGCTTTGATGGAGATGGATTCAGTATTCCGCTGCATGCCACTTATACTTACACCCAAGCTGAGCTTGCCGAGGACTACAAAGACACTTTAGATGGCGATCGCTTAACGCTAGTGCCCAAAAATCAAGCCAGTGTACGCGCCGGAATCGAGATGGATTCAGGTTGGGATACTTACTTGACTGCCAAATATGCTGGCGGCATTTGTGAATCAGTGGGCTGCAATCGTACTAATGAGCCGCGTAGCGAGACTGACTCGTTATTCACTTTTGATGCTATTACCCACTACCCTATCGGTTATGATGCTAAGGTCTTTGGTAAGGTTGAAAACATCGCTGACAAACAAGTTATTGTGAGCCGTACGCCATACGGTGCTAGACCAAACCTACCACGTACCTTTACCATTGGCGTGACTAAAGCTTTTTAACTAGCATTGAATAGATAACCTTGATACATTACTCCTAATGGAAAAATCCCCAGCTATAATAAAAATATAGCTGGGGATTTTTTATGACTGTATCAATAAGCATAAATAATGCTTCGTCGGCCTCATTGATCCAACTTACCTGAATAAATGCTTCTATCGTAGAGTAGCTACCTATTAAACAATACGCGCATAAGCTACACGCCTAAGCATCTTAAAAATCACTCATCTGATAGCTCAATTGATGCCGCGGCGCAGATTATTAGACCTCTTGCAAAAGTACCAGTTCATTGACTTTTACTGACGGAGTTACAAGGGCTAGCGATGACTTATCCAAGAGGTCTATTATAGTAAAGTAGACTTCTTATAGTGTTGATATGATAGCCTCACTCAATACCAATATAAAGATCCAATTGCCCATATTCTAAATTACCCCCAATATAATGCTCAAAATCGACATTATAAGTGCGAGTATGCTCGCAATCACGATCATGGAAGTACTCCCAAGCCTTCTCCCATGCATTCATGACCGTGTTAGGCATTCTGCCCTCTTCGGTGAATACTAAATACTTACCTTCGGGGATTATGACGCTGACCACATCGCTCATATTAGCCGCAATTTTACTGCCTGATTGCTCATCCTTCTCACTGGCTGTTTTCCAGCTAGCGACAACATCAAACGCGCCTGCTAAATCATCACTCTCATAGTTATGATAAATACCGTAAATATCTTCGCCTTCAGGCAACTGTCCTGCGTAATTCTGGTAAAACTTCTGCCACAATCTACCAAGCTTGGCAGTGTCGTGGCTAATCTCAGCGTGATTGGTGGTGCGAACACTGATACCGCGACACGCTATCGCTTCTGGCAGCTCTTTAGTTTGTGATGTCATGATGCGGCCTTTTTGATTTATTGAATTTTTATTGATAACACTGCTCAACGTTATAGAGTCGATTAGTCGGCTTCATCGATCCAATTCATTTGAATGGCTTCTAAGATACCTTCGTTTGAGCGCTGCGGATCATCATCAAAGCCTTCAAGCTCCGTCACCCAGCGATGCAAATCGGTAAAGCGTATGTACTGCGGATCAGTCTCTGGAAATTTTTCATAAAGCTCGATTGCGATATCTAAGCTGTCTGTCCATTTTAATTTTTGTGGGGTCATAACGGTACCTTTTTTTAGTCGTTTTAGAAATAGTAGTCTCGCCTTAGTATTGGCGATTTGATGGACTCTATCCTACCAAAATTTAGCAAATGATTATAGCCAAGTTATTATAGGGCGCTATTTTTTAATACTGGGTTTCAATGTGGTTTAGGCTGACTTGGTAGATTTCACAGCAACTTGGTGGTTATTCCATGTGTTAATCACTTCCGTCAACCGCTCCCCTGTCATATCCAACACCTCTGGCGTACGCATACCGGTATCATCGGTAAATACAAACTTGGTCATACCAACGCCCATGAGCTGATTTTTGACAAAAAATCGATGCTCAAAATACACATATTTGTGATCCCAGCCTGCAACCGCACTGCTAAGCGTCATTTTATCCAAAAACTTGATTTGTTTGAGATAAACCATCTCTTGCATGGCAATGACCCAGTTCAGAGGCTTGATGCCTTTTTCATGACAGCGTGCCATCACCCAGCGTGTCACGTTTAGCTCAATAAATGACAAGTAACGATAATTGGGCAGATGATCGCGAAACCCCATGTCATGCGGTAATACCCGATAGTTACGGACAGTCGGTGCGATCAAGGTCTCAAGACTAATCGTCTCACTCATGGGCTCATGCTTGAGCTGCTGCTTAAGCAAACTGACCATAATAAAAAAGCGCAGTAACATATTCATAAATAGTACTCTTACTTTGTTGTGTTTATGACTGAAGGTTGAACGGCTCAACGATATTTTTTTATCGTTGTTTCCGAAACGTTGATCACTTTAACGCAAAAAAAGCCACCTCAGTGACTTTCCTTGTTCAAAATCTTACGGGCGAGAGTCCTTTATTAACATCCTATTTTAAATGTTAGTGACCACCACCATTGATACTACGCACCATCTCTTCGACCATTTTCTTGGCATCACCAAAGATCATCATGGTTTTGTCCATATAGAAGAGGCTGTTATCAAGACCTGCATAGCCGGTGCTCATCGAACGCTTGATGACCATCACCGTTTGCGCTTTGTTGGCTTCTAAAATGGGCATACCAAAGATAGGAGATGTCGGATCGTCTTTTGCTGACGGATTGACGACGTCGTTGGCACCGATGACCAAGACCACATCGGTACTGGCAAAGTCGGAATTAATCTCATCCATCTCTAGAATATCATCATAAGGCACGTCGGCTTCTGCCAATAGTACGTTCATGTGCCCTGGCATACGACCAGCAACAGGATGAATGGCAAAGCGAACGTTGACACCTTCGTCTTTTAATAGCTCGTACAATTCTTTTACCGCGTTTTGCGCGCGGCCTTGTGCCATACCGTAACCTGGTACGATGACCACGTTGCTGGCATTGGACATAAGGAACCCTGCGTCTTCTGCTGAGCCTGATTTGTATGTTTTTGGTGCGCCATCATCACCGCCTGCAGCGGCCGCTGACGTGCCCATACCGCCAAACAAAACGTTTAGTAGAGAGCGGTTCATGGCTTTACACATGATATAAGATAAAATCGCACCTGAGGAGCCAACAAGCGAACCTGCGATAATGAGCATCGAGTTGCCAAGGGTAAAGCCAATACCTGCTGCCGCCCAACCTGAAAATGAGTTCAGTAGCGACACGACCACTGGCATATCACCGCCGCCGATAGGCGCAATCCACATCCAGCCAAAAATCACTGCAATCACTGTCATCGCATAAAACGCAGGCAAGGAATCCGTGACAAAATACACGCCGCCAAACCCAATCATCGCTATAAATAGCAAGGCTTGAACAGGTTTTACCCAGCCGCCAGTGACTGTTTTTGCCCAGCTTTTTGCCGCAAGCTTACCAAAAGCAAAGACAGAGGCAGAAAAAGTAATCGCACCGATAAAGCAACCGATAAATAGCTCAACACGGGCAACCGCGCCATGTTCTTGCTCAGTGTGTAATACCGTCGCAAGGGCAATCGCAACCGCTGCCAAACCGACAAATGAATGCATCAACGCTACGGTTTCTGGCATCTGCGTCATGGCAACGGTTTTTGCCTTCCACATACCAACCAGCGCACCTAAAATCATCGCGCCAATAATGAGCCAAAGGACAGGACCTTCTGCTAAAAAGAACGTCGTCACGACGGCAATCGCCATCGCTACCATACCAAAGCGGTTGCCACGAATCGCTGTCTTTGGACTCGACAATCCGCGTAACGTTAAAACAAAAAGGATCGCACCAACCAGATAGAACCAATCCGCATTCGCCGCAATCATCGCTGATAAATCATTCATGCGTTGCCTCCATTATCAGTGCTTGCTGCTGGGGCTTTTTTTACTTTGGGTTTGAACATCGCGAGCATACGTTCAGTCACCGCAAAACCACCAAAGATATTGATACTGGCCAAAAATACCGCAAAAGCACCAAGCAAACTGGTCGGTGTAAACATCGAGCCGTCGATATGGACAGTCTGTAGCATCGCACCGACGATCACGATACTTGATAAGGCGTTGGTCACCGCCATCAATGGCGTATGTAGCGCTGGGGTCACGCCCCAGACGACGTAGTATCCGACAAAGATAGCGAGTACAAATACGGTAAAAATCGCGACAAATGGTGTGCTACTCATGGCTGCACCGGCAGGCGCTGCCGCTAAAATGATGGCGATCATCTCATCCTCCTAAAAATTTATTCGTGTCTGGCAAATGTATGGCGACCAGCAAGGGCTAGCGTTTGGCCAAGCGCACTTGGTTGTCGTGGGTCACTGCCAGTGCACCCTGAATCTCATCTTCCATATCTAAGTTAAGCGAAAGGTCGTTTGCTGCTGCATCGTCGCCAGCAGGTGCAATCAAAGTCGTGATAAAGTTAACCAAGTTATTGGCGTATAGATCTGACGACTGTGCGGCTAGCATAGATGGGATATTGGCGGCACCAACGATACGTACGCCGTTTTCTGTGGTGATGGTCTCATTTGGCGCACTGCCTTCGACGTTACCACCGGTACCAGCAGCCATATCGATCAGGACAGAACCTGCTTTCATTTTGGCAAGGGTTGCCGCGTGCACGAGACGCGGGGCATTACGACCAGGAATCTGTGCTGTGGTAATGACAATGTCAGCATTGCTGAGTGCCTTGTCAACCACAGCAGCTTGGTCTTTGATATATTGTTCTGATGGCGTCCACGCATAGCCGCCCGTTGCTTTGGCTTTTTGTGCTTCGTCATCACTCATCGGCACATCCAGCCATTTACCACCAAGTGATTCGACCTGCTCTTTTGCCGCAGGACGCAAATCACTCGCTTCTACAACCGCGCCTAGACGCTTTGCCGTTGCAATCGCTTGCAGACCTGCCACGCCTACGCCCAAAATAACCACTTTGGCTGGCTTGACTGTACCCGCAGATGTCATAAACATAGGAAAAGGACGAGAGTATTCGTTAGCCGCGAGCAATACCGCTTTATAACCAGCAAGGTTAGCCTGCGATGACAATACGTCCATGTTTTGCGCACGTGATAATGTGCGCGGTAATAACTCCATTGCAAAAGCCGTCGCACCTTTGGCCGCATAAGTGTCAAGCTGAGTGTTGCGATACGGGTCTAGCATACCGACGACGATTTGGCCTGCACTCAAATGCTCTGCCACTTCGGCGGGCAAGTCGTGAATGGTGGTAATAATTTGAGACTGGGCAATCACCTCGGCGCTGCTGCTGGCAATGTCGGCTCCTGCCGCCTGATACAACGCATCAGCATAATACGCTGCTTGGCCTGCACCTGACTGAATGACGACTTCAAACCCAAGCTTGCGCAATTTTTTGACTGCGTCTGGGGTTAGTGCGACACGGCTTTCACTCGCGATATCTGCACTGATTACACCGATTTTCATATCGTCTCCTTACTTATATAGAATGACTTACCCTTAATACCCTCAACGCATTTTCAAAAGCATAGGGGACAAAAATCCTTAACCATGACTTATCCAATATCATAAATAAAGACTATCAATTTAATAAATGATGTATTGTTTACCATCATGCCTTTTTATTATAGAGACATAATCTGCCAACTTTCATTGTCTAATGATGACCAACAAGTAAGATAAAAAGTTAGGTATTGATACCATCTGCATAACTTTTGTTGTTATATTAAAGTTTTTTATTTTTTCAAAAAACCTCTATCCCTTATATAACAAGGTCTCGCTTTAATAGAGGCTAACTGTATGGACATTTACGCATTGCCATATCCCCTTAAAAAAAACATAAAACACTCAAGGTCAAGTCAAGTTAAACCCGCAGCTGTCGTATAATAAGAATGCTTGATATCTGAACAGGTCGGTCATTGACTCACGATAATAAGGACTCACCATGTATTTTTTACTCTCTCCTGCCAAATCTTTGAATGAAACAGACGCTATACCAGTGAACTTGGGCAACTACTATAGTCAGCCTGAACTGATCGCGCACTCACAGTCACTCATGAAAGTATTGAAGTCCAAAGAGCCCGTTGATCTGCAAGAGTTGATGAGCATCTCTGATGATCTTGCGCAACTCAATGCCACGCGCAATCAACAATGGCATTGGAGCGAAGATAAGCCGTTTACTGATGATGAGTCTGGTAATGCAGCAAAGCCGGCGGGCTACTTGTTCGACGGTGATGTTTATACCGGTCTTGATATGTATCACATGGATAAAGAAACCGCTGTCTATGTCAATGAACATCTGGGTATTTTGTCAGGTCTTTATGGGGTATTAAAACCGTTGGACTTGATTCAGCCTTATCGTTTAGAGATGGGTACAAAGCTAAAAAACGCGCGCGGTGATAATCTTTATGAGTTTTGGGGAGAAGAAATAACTGACGTTATCAATGCTCGTATGGCAGATAGTGAGGACAAGGTTTTGATCAATCTGGCGTCGAACGAGTATTTTAAAGCGGTGAAAAAGAAAGCACTGAAGGCGGATATCATCACGCCACGGTTCGAAGACGAAAAAAATGGTCAATATAAAGTCATTAGCTTTTATGCCAAAAAAGCACGCGGACTGATGGTCAAGTACGCAGCAGACAATAAGCTGACCAGTGCTGAGCAGCTAAAGCAGTTTGATTTGGCGGGTTATTATTACTGTATCGAGGCGTCTGATGATAAGAGGTGGACATTTCGTCGTGATGAGGCAGATGCCTAATCTTTTAGCCAAAACATACTTATCTTGCATAAAAAAACCCCCGATAAGCTTAGCCTATCGGGGGGTTTATTTGGACTAGATTTCACAGGTACGTGATATTATTCATACTTTCAGCGAAAAGCGGTTTATCGAGGAAAACAAGCGAAATAGTACTTATTGTACATTGAGCGTGTCTGACAAAGACAAACCGCTTTGCAGCGACAGTAAAATTACATCATACCGCCCATTCCACCCATACCGCCCATTCCACCAGCAGCGCCCATACCTGCCATTGCGTCTTCTTTTTCTGGTATGTCAGTGATCATGGCTTCAGTCGTTAGCATGAGACCTGCTACTGACGCTGCATTCTCTAGCGCTGAACGTGATACTTTTGCTGGATCAAGGATACCCATCTCAAGCATATCGCCGTACTCACCAGAGGCAGCATTGTAGCCGTAGTTGCCCGTGCCGTTTTTCACTGCGTTAACCACCACTGATGCTTCTTCGCCAGCGTTGGTAACGATTTGACGTAATGGTGCTTCCATCGCGCGGCGTAGGATGTTAATACCAGCGTCTTGGTCGTCGTTGTCGCCTTTTAGCTCAGACAATGCATTCATCGCACGAACTAATGCAACGCCGCCGCCAGGTACAACGCCTTCTTCAACCGCTGCACGAGTGGCATGTAGCGCATCGTCAACACGGTCTTTCTTCTCTTTCATTTCAGTTTCGGTCGCTGCGCCAACTTTGATTACTGCTACGCCGCCTGCCAGTTTTGCAACGCGCTCTTGTAGCTTTTCTTTATCGTAATCAGAAGTAGACTCTGCGATCTGACGGTTGATAGACTCAACACGATTTTCGATGTCAGCTTTGTTACCAGCGCCATCAACGATCACGGTGTTTTCTTTACCAACAGTGACTTTTTTCGCAGTACCCAATTGGTCAAGGGTCGCCGTCTCTAGGCTTAGTCCAATCTCTTCAGAGATTACCGTTCCGCCCGTTAGCGTTGCGATGTCTTCTAGCATGGCTTTACGACGATCGCCAAAACCTGGTGCTTTAACGGCACAAGTTTTTAGGCCACCACGCATGTTGTTTACAACTAAGGTTGCCAATGCTTCGTTTTCTACGTCTTCAGCGATGATTAGCAATGGCTTGCTTTGCTGCATGACTTGCTCAAGTAATGGCACGATCTCACGGATATTGCTGATTTTTTTGTCAACCAATAGGATATATGGGTTTTCAAATTCAGCAGTCAAGCTGTCTTGCTTATTAGCAAAGTATGGGCTGATATAACCACGGTCAAACTGCATACCTTCGACAACTTCTAGGGTATCTTCGAAGCTTGACCCTTCTTCAACGGTGATAACGCCTTGCTTACCCACTTTTTGCATCGCTTGCGAAATCAATTCACCGATTTTGGTGTCTGAGTTTGCAGAGATAGAACCGACTTGCGCGATGGCTTTTTCATCATCGGCTGGCGTTGATAGGTTATGGATTTCTTGCACGGCTGCGCGAACGGCTTTATCGATACCGCGCTTAAGATCCATTGGGTTCATACCAGCTGCCACTGACTTCATGCCTTCTTGCAAGATTGACTGAGCCAATACGGTCGCAGTCGTTGTACCATCACCAGCGACATCGTTTGTGCGGCTAGCAACTTCACGAACGAGCTGAGCACCCATGTTTTCAAATTTGTTTTCAAGCTCGATTTCTTTGGCAACTGACACACCATCTTTAGTGATGGTTGGCGCGCCAAATGACTTATCGATAACCACGTTGCGGCCTTTAGGGCCTAGGGTGACACGTACTGCATTTGCTAAAACGTTGACGCCGTCCATCATTTGTTTACGGGCATCTATGCCGAATTTTACGTCTTTTGCCATGGTAAATTACTCCATTATTATAAGTATGAGAATACAATTGAATGATTTGATAGTTGCTTATCAAAAGCGGTTATCAGAACCTGTGGTCAAGATGTGCTGAGTATAAAACGATACTCAAGAGGACTAGCCTTCTAGCACACCTAGTACATCAGACTCTTTCATAATCAATAGTTCTTCACCGTCAACCTTCACGGTTTGACCAGCATATTGACCGAACAAAACTTTGTCGCCAGCTTTTACATCTAACGCACGAGTTTCGCCATTGTCACGAACTTGGCCATTACCAACTGCAATGACTTCACCTTGTGAAGGTTTCTCTTGAGCAGAACCCGGCAATAAAATACCACCAGCAGTTTTTGTCTCTTCTTCTATGCGGCGGACGACGATACGGTCATGTAAAGGACGAATATTCATCGATATGACTCCAAAAATTGGTTGTTTGAATAAAGGGTTTATTTGAATTAATAGTCTCAATACCAGTATCTATAAGAGTCGCCATTCAATCATAGCAATCTAAAGATACGCTTTGAGCTTGTAACAAAAAGTGGGGGCAAGATAGGTTGGCTTCAAGTGTAAAGCCCAAAAATTTACAAGATTATTCTGACGGAATTTGATAGAGATGAGGCTTAATAGAGGCCATACGTTTTATTTACCCTCTATTGCTGGCTTTACAGCACGTTACCCTCGATGGTCGTATCAGATGTCATAGCAACATTCGCTACAATCGTCACACGTGCCGGTCGGTTCTTACTCTTGAAAATGTAACAGAGTATGACCATTATAAGCGTTGTGAACATAATAAGAATGACGATAGATGCTGCTATATCAGCATCTTATTAACTACTAAGAGGTATCTATGAGTTTTTTATCAATGCATAATAAATCACTGCCCAACGCTTCTAATAATACGAAACGCAGTCCATCTAAGTTTTTATCTGCCTTAATCACAGGTATCAGTATTTCTACCATTGGAGCCTTGAGTATGACCGCACCCACTCTTGCCAGCGCAAAGACTGTTCAGCCAACAACGGCCAACTATAGTTTTACCGTTGAAGACAAATACAAAGGAACCGCGACTCGTACGTTAAACAAATCCGGCAATACTTGGAAATACAACGTTAAGGCTCGCGTCGCCGGGGTAGCTAGTGCCTCGCAAAACAGTACGTTTACCCTCAATGGTAATAATGTCATTCCAACCCAAGCCAGCACCACTTATAAGCTATTAGGATTGGGTCGTACCCACAAACTAAACTTTAACCCAAATAGCAAAAAGGTGACCAGCAACTATAAAGGCAAAACCACGACGCTGAGTATGCCGCAGCAAGCCTTTGATGATTTGAGTCTTGAGGTGCAAATTCGTCAAGATCTGTTAAATGGTAAGTTCACTGGCAATTACTACATGGCAAAAAAAGACAAAATCGAAAAGACCCCATTTAAAAAATCTGGCAGCACCAAAATTACCGTTCCAGCCGGTACCTTTGATACTGTCCGTGTTGACCGTATTCATGACGACAATGACCGCTCAACCAGTTTTTGGTTAGCGCCGAGCTTGGATTATTTGCCCATAAAAGTTAGTCAGATCAATGATGGTAAGAAGATGGATTTGGAATTGACTAAGGTTAACTAATCCAAGTATGTAAACAGAAGCGTTGAAAAGTAATACTGCAATAAAAAAGCGGCGTCCTATTTGGAACGCCGCTTTTTTATATCTTAAGATTAATGACTATTATTACAGCCTACTAATGAGAACGCGGTTTTTTAACAACATTATTCATCGACGGCAAGCGTTTTAGTAAAATAAACAACCAAACGTTGATGGCAAACAACAATACAAAATCAATCAGATATACCGCTATTTCCGCCCAGCTGCTGCCATACGCGCGCGTAAACAGCACCACGCCACTTGCGCCCAAATATACTAGAGTAAACATACTACCGACCAATAACGCATAAGGCGAGCGCCCGCGCACGATCCATGGCGTCAGTATAAAAGCTGGCAAAAGCCATAGTGCTTGCCAGGCGATACCGCCCACAATATCAGGGCTGCTTGGATTAAAAATACTGATAAAAATAGGCAGTCCCATTAATCTATAAACCAGCCAAATCAGCCACGTCATCATCAAGCGCTGCGCAATAGGTGCGATAGGCTTGGTAACTTTAGGAGACTTACTGTTAGAGTGGTTTGTAGCCATTAGAGATTTTTACTTCCTAAATGAATAGCATAGATATGTCGCTATTAGCGATTAATCATCAGTATTTGAGTGCAAAGAGTGTTTAAGTATCAAGCTTGAGCTATAACACCGGTTACATGAGACTCGATTAGCGACCCCAGTTTGCTTGTGCTAAAGCAGTAGCGGTGATTGCCAAGCGGCGACCTTGTGCAATACCTAGGTCACGCTCGTCTGCCGATACTGGCTGATCATGCGCCGCACCACTGACATGACTGGCACCATAAGGCGTCCCGCCGCGATGCGTCCGATTTAATGCAGGTTCAGCATACGGTACCCCCACGATGACCATCCCGTGATGCATTAATGGTAACATCATCGTGAGCAATGTGGACTCTTGGCCACCATGCATAGAGCCTGTCGCCGTAAATACCGAGGCAGGCTTGTTTTGTAGATTTCCCGCCAGCCAGAGCGTGACGGTATTGTCCCAAAAATACTTCATGGGCGCGGCCATATTGCCAAAGTGCGTCGGGCTACCCAGTGCCAGACCGCTACAGTCTTTTAGATCATCCATCGTACAATACAAGTCACCTTCATCAGGTATCGCAGGCTTGCTCAATGTGGTTTCAGGTGCCACCGTCGGGACAGTACGAATACGTGCGGTCATGCCAGCATCTTCGATCCCTTGAGCGATAGCATATGCCAATGTCTTTGTCGTGCCATAATTTGAATAATAAAGCACCAAAACGTAAGGGTTGGCCTGACTCATTAACCGTCCTTCCTCATAAAATCATTGATAGTATTATCTATATATCATTATTTATCGATCAATAACGATACCGCCCGCGATAGGCGATGCGATGATGTGCTCATTATGCCCCAGTCATTCACCCACATGCAAACCAGCTGACGACTATTTTACGACCACCTACTCCAGCTACGCCTACCTGATGCCTTATCAAAGAGCCGCTGTGCATTTTGACACAATTAAACGGCAGATGATAACGACGCATCTTTGTTACACTATTGTCTCTCTACTTCTTGCTAAATGGTCACTATGGAAAACTTAAGCAAAAGACTCCCATTTTTACATCAGCGCTGGTTCCAGTTTTTACGGTTTTTGACGCGGCACTTTTTTGAAGACAACTGTCAGCAAAAAGCAGCATCGCTAACCTACACGACTATGCTGTCGATCGTGCCTGTATTAACCGTTTTGCTCATGATATTGTCCTCTGTACCGGCACTGGCATCCGTCAGAGCGCAGATATACGAGGTCATTTATAGCAACTTGTTGCCGCAATCGAGCATGCAAGTCAGTGAGTATATCAATGACTTCGCCGAAAAATCATCGAACCTTACCATCATCGGCGCCATGGTGCTATTTTTTACCACCATCATGACCTTGACCACCATTGAGCGTGCCTTTAATCAAATCTGGCGGGTGGAGAGCCGCTCAGGTGGTATAAAGAGTCTGCTGCGCTATTGGACAATTGTGACCTTGGGGCCTATGGTGCTGGGTACGGCGTTTATCGCTTCAAGCACGGTACAAAGCTTGAGTTTTTTAAATCGCCAAATCGCAGGCTACGGGATCGATTGGGGGTTTTGGGTACAAGTGGTGTCGGTTGGTATCACCATGGCCGGCTTTATAGGGATGTATTGGTTTATTCCCAAAGCTCGTGTGCCCGCAAAAAATGCAGCCATCGCTGGGGTCTTGGTGACGATTATCTTTGAGCTGATGAAGCATCTGTTTGGCACAGTGATGGCAAACTTTACCAGCTACGAGGCCATTTACGGAGCTTTTGCCGCCTTGCCTATCTTTTTGTTATGGATATACCTGTCTTGGAATTTGATTTTGTTAGGCGTTGAGATCAGCTATACCTTAACCATTTTTGAGACCGAAGAAGTCTACCCGCGCCATCCCCTACTTAGCTTGCTGGACATGCTGAACTTGGTATATACCCATCATTTAAAAGGTGAGGCCGTCAGCGAACAAGCGCTGCGCAATGTGTTGGGACGCAAAGAGCTACCCAAATGGTACACCTATATCAACTACCTCCAAGACAGTAACCTCATCACCATGACCGAAGATGAGGACTATGTACTCAAAAAAGACTTGAGCAAGATGACATTGTGGGATTTTTATCGCACCTTGCCTTATCCATTGCCTATTAAGGATGAGCTTGATGAGATGAGGCTAGAAGAGCAAAAGCCATGGCTCAGCCTTCTAGTGGATCGATTTGAGCATACGGAAGCCTATGCCAAGCAGCAGCTAGACTTGCCGTTGAATGTTATCTTTACCAACGCCGAACCGCGCAAAAACCCTGATGATAAAGGGACGAATAAAAACACCCCACACCCTTTATTTAAAAAACCTGAATTTAGAAAAACATCGCAAGCCGTTCCTAACAGCTTAGCTCGACAGTCAACTGATACAACAGCGACCCCGCACTTTGATCCAGCCGCTTATGACAAGGACAGTAAGGTTGAGTGTGATGCACATGATAATGAAATCATCATTCCTATAGACCCAAAAACGCCGCCGTCTCCACAAACCAGCAGATGGGGACACAAAAGCACAATCATCACCGAAGCGGACAACCCTAAGCACGGCTCTAGCAATAAAAATTAGTTTGCTAAAGTAGATAAAAGAAAGCTGATTGGAAACAAGAAAACAAATGTAGTACAGTTTATTAATATAGCTGTTATATTCCCAGCAACACCTTTGTTGGGGTATTCTTTTGACACATAACACACCATTTCCATTAAAAACCATAAGTATCGGCATCATCTCTATAATGCTATCTGCATGCGGTGAAGGTAGTGATGATAATACACAGCCTGCATCATCTGATAAGCCGCCTGTAGTGGTTCCACCTGATATAAGTGAGCCACTGACACCGCTGGAGCCAAGTACGCCAATCAAGCCTAGCGAACCATTAACACCGCTGGAACCAAGCACGCCGATCAAATATCCAGAACCACAAAAAGACCGTGCTGATTATTATCAATTAGGCTTCTTTGACTATGACGGTGCCGGTGAAACACGAGAGATCCGTTCTGACTTGACTGGCTCTTTTCAAGCTATGATTCAGTTTGGGCAGAATCATACGGTAGATCCTCAAGGCAACGAAGCAAAAAACATGCCACGCCTAACTGCAGAAAAAGAGGCGTTATTACTGGTTACGCCTACGCTTGAGATGGGAGCAGTCAATCAACTGGTTGCTGAGATTTATCAAGATGGTCTGCTATTACGCAGGGTCAATTTAGACGACCCGACCCAAATCCCACCATCTGACCAAAACAACAGCGATGATAGACCACGGGTCGCCTATAGTAAGCGCGCTTGGTCAACCAAACTCAACTGGGATGAAGTACAAAGCGGCCTTAAGATTCGTATTGTCGATGAACAAAATCGTAGCGGTGAATTATTAGAGAATAAAATAGACTTTGCGGCGCCAGGTGAGCTGGTCTTAACCAATATTCGTCTTGGTCTTTTGAGCCCAGTGACTGTAAACAACAATGGTCATTATATGCTGCTACAGCCAGAAAAGGCGGGCGCAGATTATTTCCAGACCATTCCAGCAGCAAAGATGACCGTCGCTAAATACGATGACGTCGTGCTTGATCGGGTGATGGTAGCGAACGGTACTATTTATGATACGGCTTCAGGTAGCAGCTCAGATGGCAGCGTATACAGCGGTGATATGCGCGAAAACACAGGCAAATCAACCTTTGGCGTCGGTATTAACCTTGCCAACTGGGGCGTCACTAGCGCATCGATGGCAAGCCAAGAGCAGCCGCAGCTCACCCAAAATGTCAATGTGCACCATGCCCGTGGCAAATACGCCAACGGTACATTTAACCATGGCTTAAGCGGTGGCAATGGTATGCTGACTTTGATTGACTCGGTCGGTAATGAGTTTAGTCATGAAATTGGCCATCATTATGGATTGGGGCATTATCCAGGTAAAGTTGGTGATAAAAAATTCTGGTCAGAGCACCATGCCGATAGTGGTTGGGGTTACATGCCCCTTAGAAATAGAATGCGTGGTAACTTTGAATGGTGGCGAAAAGACGTCGGTGCCGGTACTGAAGACTCACCTACTTTCTTAGGTCAATACGGCTATGGTCGTGACGCTATGTCTGGTGGCTCTAATAACAGTGACATCTCGCGCTATACTCATTACACCGGCTATAGTACAAAAACCAAAATCCAGCCAGCATTTGATCGTTATATGTTTGCCAGTGACTCACCGACGGGCTATAAAAAGTGGGATGCTGAGCGTCAAAGAATGCAGATCGCACAACCAAAAGTACCACGATCTAATAATGTTTGGTACAACAGCGCCGATGGCAACTATTTAAGACCGCGTTTGCAAGGCGTGCCTGTTTATACTATTTTAGGCGGTTATGACCCTGTCACCCAAAAGGGTATTATCTATCCAGCAGCGCGTGGTAACTGGGGTAACGTCTTTGACTTACCGGCGGCGAGTAGTTCAGCTGACGTCGCTAGCTGCTGGCTGACCGTTACTTACAGTAACAACATGGTCAATAACATTGCCCTTGCCCCTCATCGCATGAATGGCAATAGCAATGCCAATAAATTTCACGTCAATTTAGCGATTTCTGAAAACCCTAATAAAGTCGATTTGTATTGTAAAAAAGCCAACGAAGCACAGGTATTATTATCATCAACCGCTATTGGTCCCTATAGCGATACCATTAAGCCAGCCGTTACCTTTGGTAAAGAGCATGGCTTTAGCGCCTTAAGAAAAATCGAATTACCACTATTAGCGCGGCAACTTATCGATCAATCGGCCAACCCGACTATCAATTTGGACGCCGAGGGTGAGCTAATATACCACTCTTATAAAAATGATCGTGATGCGCTCAGTCAAGCACTCAGCCCGCTTGCCTTTCAGGTACTCGAGCGTTATGAGCAGCAACAACAGACCATGCATCGCCTAAATCGTTGGGTCGATGTGTATCGCACTGATTTAGTCGAGGGCGGGCCGGAGGTCATCACTGCCTTTCATAAGTTTGTCAACGAATTAGAACTGCAAGATGATCAGCCTCTAGCAAATGTCAGCCCACTCATGAATGGTAACAACTGTCTTAAGGTTGAAACATTAAAAGATGGTAAGCTCAATGCTTTTATCAGCGGACCAAGTGCTTGCACAGGAGATGACTCTGAGCAATGGATTCAAGACAGCAAAGGTCGTATCCACAATAAAATGGCACTAGATCAGTGCCTAATGCCGCAAGGTGGCAATGTCATTAACCTAGCCCCTTGTGATGATCAAGCAAGCTTGCAAGTTTGGCAAATGGATGTATCCGCCAATGCCATCAAGCAAGGCAATCAATGCTTTGACTTAGAAAATGGCTATATGAGTAATAATCGCGCTCGACTCATTCGCTATAGCTGTACAGGTGGTGGCAACCAAAGATGGACGATGCTCACGCAAAACTCGAGTTTGATATTATCTAGCGCTGGCAAAAATCTACCGCTGATAATAGAGAGTATGCAAAAACAAGCAGTGACGACAGACACCATGCAAATGCAGTTGGCAAGCATCAATAGTAATCATCAGCAACCCTCTACACTAGCCAAAGTAAGCAACGCGATAAGCACTTGGTTCTATAGTCTCATCAGCTAATTGAAAATACATAATAATGATAAAAATAAGCTCCTATGATAGGGGCTTATTTTTACTAAATTTTTCATCGTTATTATTTATATGATAAGGTAATAAATAGTCAAAAGATTACTCCAGCGTTACGCTTAAATTTATCACCATTTTATTTTGAACCGGCTATAGGGCGTAGACGCAGCAAGCAAGGACAATGAATCCCTGTAGGACGATACCTGTTTTAAAATAGATTCACTATATAAGATCTCGTCAGTCATTTTTGGAGCGCGAATATTGGACAAACACCCTGAAAATGGCTTTTTTAAGCGACTACTCTTATTTTCAGTGCAGAGAATGAAGGCGTTTTCGCAGCTTTGGTCGTTACAGACATTGGCTGACCTGCCCGATCGTTTAAGAAACTTGTGGCAGGAGTTGATCGGCTCTTATTGGTTTATTCCGACTGCTTGCGTCATCGCCGGCATCTTACTGGCGCCGGTACTGGTGACGATAGATCAGCACTTTGATCGTGAAACGGTCCGAGAGATCTCTTTTGCGTTTACAGGTGATGACGATGCGGCGCGCGCTATCATGACCGCTATTGCTGGTGCGGTGTTGGGCGTTGCTGGTACGACGTTCTCAATTACGATTGCCGTGCTGTCGATGGCCTCCTCCCAGTTTGGCCCACGGCTATTACGCAACTTTTTGACAGATACGCCCAATCAATTTGTACTTGGCGCTTTCATTGGTACCTTTAGCTATAGCCTACTCGTCTTAAAATCTATCCACAAATACGATGTGTCCTTTGGCGTACCGCAACTGGCGGTGACCTTTGGGATTATCATGGCGATCATCTGTGCGCTGTTGCTGGTGTATTTTGTACAACATATGGTACATGCCATTCAAGCGTCTCACGTCATCCAAAATGCCAGCAACGATGCGATTAATAATATTTATTCTTGGTACAGCGATCGATGCGACATCCAGCATCAACGTGATGCTGAACATCATGATGTCGAGCAGTTTCACCAGTGGCAGGCAACGCCGATTTATCCGCCGCAATCGGGCTACCTGCAGCACATTTATTTGGAGTCTTTAATCACCCTGACTCAAGAGTATGGCGGCGTGGTGCATCTACAGAGCAACCTCGGTGATTATGTCACTGACAAAAACGTCATTGGGCATTTTTATCAACGTCCGACAGACCATCCCAATAATCGGCAAAAAACCGCAACGCCGCAGTTGGCTGTGGTGCCACGTGCCCCTGATGGTATGTTTTGGCAGCGCTTTGCCGGTTGTATTCGTATCGAGCAGCGACTGGCACACTCCAATGATATTGCCTATAGTCTGGGGCAGATGACCGAGATTGCGGTGCGCGCCCTCTCACCTGGTATCAATGACCCAAAAACAGCCGTCAACTGCGTACAATCGCTCACCAGTTGCCTGAGCATTATGATGCGTCGTCAGCCGCCTAGCCCCTATCATTTTTATGTACCTGCCGAGCACCGTGACAAACCGCCGTATACCGCTAGACCAAAACAAGTGGTGGTGCAGCAGCGCGTGGCTATCTTGACCGTGGTGACTTATACGCCCAAAATATCAGAATTCATCAATACCTCACTTGGAGAGATTCGGCGCTATGCCGCAGCTGATGCCATGGTCCTAAAGGCGCTGTGTCAAGCGATGGTCAATCTCAACTATGCCTGTATCAATCAAGCACAGCAGCAGACCTTGCTGCATGAGCTACACCTAATTGAGCGCGCAGGAGAAGAAAACCTAAGCTACCAAGAGCTTATCGATGACCTAAGCGCGATGTGCCAGCAAGCCAAAGCCTTTATTATTGATAAAAACTCGCAGCACCAACACTTTTACTATGTCAGTGACTTTGCTGCCAGCATTCGCCAAAGTCTACAGGCGCACACTAAATAATTTGTACTGATTACTTTTACTACTTATCACTCATAAGAGACCTGCTTTATGGCATCTGCAACCAGCCTGACCATACTTGAAATCAGCGCTATCTTTTTATCGATTACTGCCCTGCTGACCTATGTCAATCATCGCTTTATCGGTCTGCCCACGACCATTGGAGTCATGGTCATCTCGATTGTCCTATCTATCGGTGCGATTTTTTTGGGGTTTTTGGGGTTCGACCAGCTCATTGATTATGAAGTGAGCTTACTAGAGCAGCTAGATTTTACCGAGGTGCTATTGGACGGTATGCTCTCGATGCTTTTATTTGCAGGGGCGCTGCATGTCAATATCAGTGACTTAAAACGCTATCGACTGCCCATTGGTATTCTCGCCTGCGTGGGTACCCTAGTCTCAGCCTTGCTAATCGCCACTGCGCTCTATCTTATGTTGCCCTTCTTTGGATTTGGCTTGCCGTTTCTTTGGTGTTTGTTGTTTGGCGCTTTAATCTCGCCGACCGACCCTATCGCGGTGATGGGCATCTTATCATCCGCTGGCGCCCCAAAAAGCTTAGAGACCGTCATCGCAGGCGAGTCGTTGTTTAATGATGGTATCGGCGTCGTTATTTTTGTCCTGCTACTTGGTATTTTATCCAGCGGCGATATCCCAACAGCCAACTATGTGGCCCATACCTTGGCCGTTGAGGCAGGAGGCGGCATTGTGTTTGGTCTGGTGCTCGGGGCGATTTTGTACTATATGCTAAAGAGCATTGACAGTTATCAAGAAGAGGTGCTATTGACGCTGGCGGGGGTGATCGGCGGCTATGCGCTGGCCAGTCATTGGCATCTCTCAGGGCCACTGGCCATGGTCATGATGGGACTGATGGTCGGTAATCGCGGACGAGCACTGGCGATGAGTGATAAAACACGGCACTATATCGATCTATTTTGGGAGCTGATCGATGAGATTCTCAATGCGATTTTATTTGTCTTAATTGGACTTGAGGTGGTGATGATTGCATATTCTGGCAATCTATTTATCGCTGCAGGTTTGACGATTGTTATTGCCTTGCTTGCCCGTTTTATCGTTGTCGGTATGACCACAAAGACCCTTCAGCGGCAGCTTGACTTGCCAACTGGAGCGTGGAAAGTACTGACATGGGGCGGACTGCGCGGCGGCATCTCGGTGGCACTGGTGCTGCAGCTACCAACGGGCGCAGAGCGTGACATTTTACTGGCGCTCACGTATGCGGTAGTGATATTTTCTATCTTGGTACAGGGCCTCAGTGTTGGCAGAGTCGCCAAGAGCATTCGTAAGGATAAAGAAATAACAGAGGCATAAACCACAAATACAGCACGTATAAAAAAGCCAGCCTGAGACATGATGTCTTAGGCTAGCTTTGGCTGGCTTTTTTGAGCAGTTTCAATGGTTATATTAAACCCTTTCTTTTCATATTACGATAAACCACGATAATAATAAGCAGATTAGAAACCAATATTACCAGTTTAAACCAATCAAATGGACTGGTTATCAGATAATAAACCTCTATAGGAATAAAGACACCATAGCCCAGCACACCAAACCAATACGCCCATGTCTTATCGCGCCATAATCCATAGGCTTCTAGGAAGCGCAAACTGGCATAAGCAAATATCAACAATAAAAACACTGGCCAGTTTTTGCTGGCCTGTTGGGCAATACTTACTACACTGTCGATTTGCGGTGCAAGTAGGTGGCCAAAGGTATGGCGCCAAGAGCCAGTCGCGGTCGTCAGCCAATGCTCAAGATCGGTATGCCACGACCACAATGCACCTGCACCTAATAATGCCCCCACACCTTTGACGACTTCATAGATGGCCACTGCTTTGATAGACTCACTGGCTGTGCTGTGCGTTTTTTCTAGAGGGTCAATCATTTCACCCCCTTTATCCTTCGAGGATAGCGGTAGACTATCATCCTGTCGGGGCAAATTAGCCAAAGAACGTCTCCACAACACGTCCTTGCAACTGCTGATTAAAAAATGGTGTGTTTTTACCATTCGATAGCATAGATTGCGCAGTCACTTGCCACTCAAGATTCGGGTCAACCAATACCGCGCCGCCGATCGCTTCATACTGCTCATGAATACCCGCAATCTTTGCCGGATTAAGACAGATTTTATCAACCAGCTCTGAGAGTGTTAGTACCTCATCATTGACCAGCTGACAGGCCAGCGCCATAAAAGTATCAAAATTCGAGATACCTGGCGTACTCTCAGCAAATGGCGCTTTTTTCGCCGTACTGTTCAGTGGCTCGTGATGACTACAGATGGCATCGATAGTGCCATCTTTTAAGCCACGGCGGATTGCCTGCTGGTCGGTATTACTACGTAGCGGTGGCAAGACATATGCCTGAGCATTAAAGCCTTCAAGATTGTCATCAGTTAAATACAGCTGATGCATCGCAACATCACACGTAACAGGCAAGCCTTTATCTTTTGCCCAGCGCATCAGCTCAATCGAAGACTTGCAAGACAGCTGGCTGAAGTGAGCGGCTATCCCCGTCTCTTCAACCATCAACAGCTGCTTAGATAGTGCAACCGTTTCCGCAATCCAAGGAATCCCTTGTAAACCATGATAAGAGGCGACATAACCCTCATGCGCCACGCCATCTCCAGACAGACTTGGCTCATCAGGATAAAAGAATACTTTCATACCAAAAGTCGCCGCGTACTCTAGTGTTCTTAGCAATACTAAGTCATTGCGAAAAGGTCTACGCGCATTGGATACTGCGATACAGCCGCCCTTTTTAAGCCCTGCAATATTAGACGGTCGTTCGCCCTCTAACCCTGTGGTCAATGCGCCCAAAATATGCAAGTAAATACCGCCATCACTCAAGGCGCGCTCACGCAAGCCCTTTAAGAGGGAGCCATTTTCTAAAATAGGATTGGTGTCAGGTGGCGTGACTACATGCAAAAACCCGTTACCACGAGCTGCCCTACCTTCTGATGCCAGCGTACCGTGTTGCTGTTGGCCCGGCTCACGCAAGCGCGCGCATAGATCTACTAATGGTGGTAGTAACCACATCTCATGTTCAGCATCAAGCGTAGACAATTTTTCTGTTACAGTTTGCGGCAATGCATCTTTAAATGCTTTTGGTAAATGGTCAAAGATGGGTGCATCCGTATTAAGCATGGTAGACATAACGTTATTACCGTATCAATAAAATGAAATAAATGAGAATAAGTCGCGCGGCAAGCTGTTACTTGCCAGCCGCTTGATGAGCACGTTGACCTTCCATCGCAAGCGACAAGACCGCCATTCGTATGGCAATACCGTTATTTACCTGCTTTAAGATCACCGATTGCGCGCCATCAGCCACACTAGAGGCAATCTCAACACCGCGGTTCATTGGCCCTGGGTGCATAACTAGCGCATCAGGCTTGGCCAATGCTACTCGCTCTGGCGTGATCCCATAATGCTTATAGTATTCACTTGACGATGCCAATAGCGGCGAACCGATACGCTCATTTTGTATTCTTAATCCCATAATCACATCACAATCAGTGACACACTCATCCATATTTTCATATACTTTTACGCCAAAACGCTCAATACCTTTCGGCAGTAAAGTACGCGGCGCACACACACGGATATCTGTCACACCTAGGGTTTGCAAGGCGCTAATATCAGAACGGGCGACGCGTGAGTGCTTAATATCACCAACGATTGCGATAGACAGCTCTTCAAACGGGCGCGGTGCCTCACGGTGAATGGTCAACATGTCGAGCATTCCCTGAGTAGGATGCGCATGCCAGCCATCCCCCCCATTGATGATAGCAATATCAGGGGTCACTTCTGTCGCCATAAAATGCGCAGCGCCTGATGCTGAATGTCGAACTACAAAAATATCTGCGGTCATCGCCTGTAGATTCCACAAGGTATCGCGTAGACTCTCGCCTTTTTTGGTACTAGAGCGTTCGATATCGATATTAAGTACATTAGCACCCAAGCGTTTTTCTGCTACTTCAAAAGTCGTCCGGGTACGAGTCGATGGTTCAAAGAACAAATTCATGACCGTATAGCCATCTAACTCAGGACGATTGATGAGCTGCCCGTTTTCATCAAAGAAAGTCTCTGCTTTTGCGATAATAGCTTTGAGCTGTGCTTTATTAAGACCTTCAACACCCAAGAAATGCCTGATACTGCCATCGGTGTTGAGCTGCGGACGACTCAGTGAGGTATTGAGTCTTTGATGAATTGTATTGGGATCAAATTTTGCATAATCAGTCGGTGAGACTGGTTGTGTAGCGCTACTATCGAGAGAATTTGACATAATGACGAGTCTTTATTGTGGGTTTATATGAGTCTGTCGTAATCGCTTATTCATCTTTGTTCAATCATTTAGCACCGATAGGCACAGAGACGAGGACATTTTGACGCTTATTTGCTACAATTTACCGTAATCAAATTCGACCAAAACCGCCTCAGCAGACAATCAGAAAGCGTAAATAGACATGCTATATTCTCATAGAGAATAATTCTGACAAATCTATAAATGAATAACAATAGATATAGTGTAGCCGATTTTGTGGTCAGGACAAAGATACCGTATAAGCTATTTAAAAACTCAACCATTTAAGGTGTGCCAAATGCCGCCTATGACCTGACTCTAAGACCATCCATTTTTTACTTTCCATACCCTCTATTAGGAAGCTTTATGACGACCTTAGCAGATTATCTAAACCAACATGCCTCTAGTCCTGCACTCAACGATGTAATTACCACGGTCACTAATGTTGGTAAAACCATCTCACAACTACTTAGAAAAGGTGCTCTGGCGGATATTTTAGGCGAGGCTGGCAATCAAAACGTCCAAGGCGAAGATCAGAAAAAACTAGACATACTGGCCAATGACTTACTGCTAGATGCATTGGCAAAGAATACCCATTGTGCCGGCGTTGCATCAGAAGAGCTTGATGATGCCACCCCTGCTAATGACGATGGCAGTCTATTGGTTTTGTTTGACCCACTGGATGGCTCATCAAATATTGATATCAATATGGCAGTAGGTACGATTTTTTCTGTTCTGCCGTACGAGCGTCAAGGTCAAACCAGTGAAAACAGCGACTATCTACAGGCAGGTAACAAACAGCTAGCAGCAGGGTACTTGTTATATGGCACCTCTACGGTACTGGCGTTGACCATCGCAGATAAAGTCGTGATGTTTAGCCTAGATCCAGAAACTGAAGACTATGTGCTGATAGAAGACAACGTGCAAATCGATGCCGATACGAGTGAATATGCGATCAATAGCTCAAATTATCGCTACTGGCGCGCACCGATGCAACAGTACATCGATGAGTTAATCGCTGGCGAGACAGGCGTACGTGGACGCGATTTCAATACGCGTTGGGTCGCCGCTATGGTTGGTGACGTCCATCGTATCTTATGCCGCGGTGGTCTCTTCACTTATCCGTTTGATACCAAATACGCGCATAAAGCGGGTAAACTACGCTTGATGTATGAAGCCAATCCAATGAGCTTATTGATTGAACGCGCGGGTGGCGGTGCGACAGACGCTGTCAATCGCATCTTAGATATCGAGCCCACTGACATTCATCAGCGTGTTCCTGTGGTGCTCGGTAGCAAAAACGAAGTCAATTATGTTAGAGACTTACACGTCAATTATTCTGAGCAGTAATTGATATAAGTACTTTCTAAAAATAACCAGCCTACAGCGAGATTATAAGCTCGATGCTGGTTATTCACCCTCCTACTCTTCTCTAAGCGATCCACTATGGTATTAAATCCCACCGAGCTGATTACCTCAGATAAGAACACCACCGTCAAGCTTGTAAAAGCCCTATTGGCACAAGCACGTCAACGCAAAAAGCATGGTCAGACCGTCATAGAAGGTGTTCATCTGATAGATGCTGCGCTGCGTAGCGACTATCCTTTTGCCCAGATACTACTGTCTGAGTCAGCGCGTAGTCATCCTGAAGTTCAGCAAATATTGACTCGTCTGCCGACTTATACGCCTATTCTTATTTTATCCAATTCACTGTACGAGAGTATTCGTAGCTTAGGTACTGGTATCGATATCATGGCTATCATTAACGTACCAACGCCTAGCTTGCCAGTGATTGATGAAGATTGCTTAGTCTTGAACGATGTACAAGACAGCGGAAATGTCGGCACACTCCTGCGTACAGCAGCAGCCGTTGGTATTAGCAACATCTTATGTACCAGTGCTACCGCGCAAGCTTGGTCTCCCAAGACGCTACGAGCAGGTATGGGTGCACAGTTTGCACTGACTATTTATGAAGGCTTGAGTACGCAAGATATTTTAGATCACGTAAAAGCTCCACTGTTGGCGACCAGCTCACATACAGATACTATCATTTACGATCACGATTTATCTGCGCCTGTGGCGTGGATTATGGGTCATGAAGGTCAAGGCGTTTGTGACGAGCTAATGCAATGTGCCACCCCTATCGCTTTACCGCAGCCAAATGGCCAAGAAAGCTTGAATGTTGCTATTGCAGGATCTTTATGTCTGTACGAAACCTTGCGCCAAAGACAGTACTCTTAGCGTCCATTTATAACTACAATTAAAATCTTCTCTATCAAGCAATAAAAAAACCCACTACCGATTGATAGTGGGTTTTTGTTATCTGTCTACTACTAATATAGTCAAAGAAGTCTAAAACGGATACAACGCCGTAGCCGTTTAGTAGTTCTGTGACTATACATTAACATTAAACCTTGCTAGTTAGCTCAGGCAGTGCTTCAAATAGATCAGCTTCTAAGAAATAATCAGCAACGCTAGCGATAGGCGCTTCTGGGTCATTGTTGATCGCAACGATGACTTTAGAATCTTTCATACCAGCCAAATGCTGAATCGCACCTGAGATACCAGCGGCGATATATAGCTGCGGTGCAACGATTTTACCGGTTTGACCAACCTGCATATCGTTTGGTACATAACCTGCGTCGACAGCGGCACGTGATGCGCCAACAGCAGCGCCTAGTTTGTCAGCCAATGGCTCAATATATTTGGTGAAGTTTTCACCATTTGCCAAGGCACGACCACCAGAAACCACGATACCAGCTGAGGTCAACTCTGGACGATCAGACTTAGCCATTTCTTCGTTCACGAAGCTAGCTTTGCCAGTTTCTTGTACATTATCGATCGTTTCAACAGTCGCTGAACCACCTTCGCTTGCTACTGGATCAAACGCGGTCGTACGTACGGTTAGCACAACTTTATCTTCAGAGGTTTTGACGGTTGCCGTTGCATTGCCTGCATAAATTGGACGCTCAAACGTTTGCGCATCTACTACGCCTGAGATTTCTGACAGCATGCTGACGTCAAGTAACGCTGCAACGCGTGGCATAAAATTTTTACCAGTCGTGGTCGCAGCTGCTAGGATATGGCTGTAATCACCAGCCACATCAGCAACCAATAGTGCTACATTGCCCGCCAGTTGATGCTCATAGGCTGCATTGTCAGCTAATAGTACTTTCGTCACGCCTTCTGCTTTTGCTGCTTCATCAGCGGCTGCTTGAGCACCACTACCTGCCACTAATACATGGATGTCATCACCGATTTGCTTAGCAGCAGCGATGGTGTTCAAAGTTGCCTTTTTTAGACTGGCATTGTCATGTTCTGCATATACCAAAATTGCCATGGTTTTAATCCTTTATTTATTCGTATTATCTATTCATGCGGTTGTTTGTGTACAAAGCCCTTTGAGCAACTATCGTTTAATATAAATAAAGCAGTCAAATTCTTAGCTTTGTACAGGATATGCCGTAGCGAAGTATCTAATCATTGAAAAATTAAATGACTTTTGCTTCGTTTCTTAGCTTATCAACCAACTCATCAACTGACCCTACTGTAATACCAGCTTTACGTTCAGCAGGTGGCACGACCTTAATAATCTCTTGCTTAGACGCCATATCGACACCGAAATCTGCTGGCGTTTTCTCATCAAGCGGCTTTTTCTTCGCTTTCATGATGTTAGGCAGTTTCGCATAACGTGGCTCATTCAAACGTAGATCAGTTGTGATGACTGCTGGCAAATCAAGGGCAACTGTTTGTAGACCGCCATCGATTTCACGCGTTACGTTGACTTTGTCGCCTTCAACCTTCACTTCTGAGGCAAACGTACCCTGACCGATACCCATCAATGCCGCTAGCATCTGACCCGTTTGGTTGTTGTCATCATCAATCGCTTGTTTACCCAACAAGATAATATCTGTGCTTTCTGTTTCAGCGATATTTTTTAGAATCTTGGCAACTTGTAGTGGATACGGTTTTTCGTCACTCACGACTAAAATACCACGATCAGCACCCAATGCTAGGGCTGCACGAATTTGCTCTTGTGACTCTTTTGGACCGATAGACGCGACGATGATTTCATCAATGACGCCAGCTTCTTTTAGACGAACGGCTTCTTCTACTGCGATTTCGTCAAAAGGGTTAATCGACATTTTGGTGTTTGATAGATCAACGCCAGAGTTATCGGCTTTTACACGTACTTTTACGTTATAATCAATGACACGCTTGACCGCTACTAATGCTTTCATACGTTCCTCGTTTATTAATGTTATGAATTAAAAAATATCAGTTAAGAACCAAATTTTCGTTGTGGTTCAAGTCGTCGTTCAAAATACTACTCAAGGTTATTACTATATCAACAGATGTATAACTAATTAAGAAAAATACGCCAATATTCGAAATTATATTAGCATTGCACTTCTTACGGATAAAATCTGCTAAAGCTAAGCCAACCGTTCTTATCAGACCTATGTATCTTGCGTGAGCCTGCAGATAAGGTCAAGACAACGCCGTGAATAATGCGTCATAAATTTGTCACTATTCTATAATAAATAGTTATAAGCACGTGATCTAGTGATTTTTCTTTGACAATAGCCTTAAGAGTCCTCCTCTTTATAGCACTCTCAATGGTATGTTTATTTAATATTTTGTTATTATTTATTTCCTAGGGTTTAACTAATAGTAGTCGCGAAGAACCCAACAGCTATATGTCGCTGTCTTTGTTAGAGCTCATTAACAACTCACTGTCACGTATGTCATCAAACAACGCCCAGTCAGGAGTTACATCATTATTTTTGATGACGCTCATGTCTCCTGTCGTCTCCATAATGACCGCAAATATTTCAGTTTTGGCTTTGATGCCATTTTTGCGCAGCACTTCTTGAACATCGCTGGTCGTAAGATTCGCTTCTTTTAAGTTATCTGAGAAGTATTCGCCATGTGCCATGAGTATGATGGCACGATTGTCTATCAGCGCTTTTAGAGGTTTAATCATGCGCCTCACTATTGAGATAGCACCTTGAATCAAAAACAATACCGCAACCGCAAACAGTCCTTGCAGTAACGATGGTTTATCCGCCAATATAGTCGACGCTAATATACTACCAATACCAACTGTCATGGCAAAATCATGACTTGATAGTTTGGAAAAGCTGCGCAGACCCATCAGTCGGGTAAAAAGCATTAAACCTATATAGAAACCCACCGCAGACAATGAAATGCCTAACAGCTGTTGCCAGTCAATTGAAAACCAAGTTTCCCATTTCATAATAGAGCCTTATTTATTATTGAGTCAGTACCTATTATGAACTGATAATTATTAAGAAAATCAATCAAACGCTACTTCAGATAAAATGATATAAAAAAAGCAACCTGATAAGAGGTTGCTTTTTTTTAAAGTCTAAACAGTATTTTTATTGTTTTTATAAACAAAAATTTTATGTATATCGTCACTCTCACTGTCATCGAGCGTACTAAACATCAGTGTGCCCAAACAGCAAAGAGATTATAGTGCTTCGATTTGCTCAGCTTGTGGACCTTTTTTGCCCTCACCTAAGATGAACGACACTTTTTGGCCTTCGGCTAGCGTTTTGAAACCGCTACCTTGGATAGCGCTGTAGTGAGCGAATACGTCTTGTCCGCCGTTGTCTTGAGCGATAAAACCAAAACCTTTAGCTTCATTAAACCACTTTACAGTGCCTTCAACTTTATCTGACATAAATTTTCCTGACTCTTTAACTGTTGGCGAGACTTGTGCCATCACCGATTAATTGATATATACCCATGCATCTTTTGCTGAACGCTACGGTTCAAAATTGCAAATAATCTAAGAGAAAACCTGAATTTTTTACCTAAATACTTTGAGTACAATCTGATTATAACAGTTTTCTATACAGGTAACAGTCTAAATTGATGATTTTTGTAAATAAATTCCAGCTATTAAAACCCATCAAAATAGCTAGCATTTTTGCCGTTATCATATTGATATTGAATAAATTTCTAACATATGAATATTAGGCTACAATTGCGAAGCCATCGTTAAATACGACAAGAAAGACCCTTATAGGTTAAAAAATCATTCATTACCTATTGCAATATCGGTAACCATGGTGAACTTAATACAAGCAAACATAGCCCAAAAAATATCAACGAAAACGACTGACTATAAGCAATATATTTGGCCGGTATGACCATGTCTTTAGGAGAATCAGGAACGCCTCGACGCTTCAACAATCGCGTGCCATAGACCCAACCAAAGGTCGTGTAAATGCCATAAGCGGCCGGTACAGCAATCGCGAGCGGTGCCAAATCAATCACGTATAGGACAACAACAGAGATAAAGAACCAGATGGTATCTAAGATTGAACTGATTTGGAAAAACTTAGATTTAGGCAGTTTACCATCGGTTTTCTTAAGCATTTCTCCTTCTATCCAAATTAAAACTGCTACGACAGCGCTAAGAGTAATATACACGAATTGCGGCGTTAGCCAGTCTGGATAAGATATTTGCACAACATACAACCTGTAATCTATAGAAAATATGAATGAGGACTCATCTACTTTGATCAATCAAAGATAAATAAGCACAATAAAAGCCCACTGGCTAATGTGAAGATGCCTGCCTATATTGGGCAGTTTTTACTGGTTTTCAACCAACACATATAGCGGTGTAACCATATGTCAAAAGTAGGATATAAAAAACCCGTGCTATCAGGTGATAACACGGGTTACTTAATAAACTACCAAATACTCTATTTAAGTAGTATCGAATTAGTTTTTGTCTTTATCGATAATTTTGTTACCACCAATCCAAGGCATCATAGCGCGCAATTTGGCACCTGTGGTTTCGATCTCATGCGCTGCATTGTTACGACGACGAGCTGTCATTGATGGATAGTTGGTTGCACCTTCAGAGATGAACATTTTTGCGTATTCACCAGACTGGATGCGTTTTAGCGCGTTACGCATGGCTTCACGAGACTGCTCATTGATAACTTCAGGACCAGTCACATATTCGCCGTATTCAGCGTTGTTACTGATTGAATAGTTCATGTCAGCGATACCGCCTTCATACATTAAGTCGACGATAAGCTTGAGCTCATGTAAACACTCAAAGTAAGCCATTTCTGGCGCGTAGCCTGCTTCAGTAAGGGTTTCAAAGCCCATTTTTACCAATTCAACCGCGCCGCCACAAAGAACCGCTTGCTCACCGAATAGATCGGTTTCAGTCTCATCTTTAAATGTGGTTTCGATGATGCCTGAACGACCACCACCAACGCCAGCAGCGTAAGATAATGCTAATTGCTTAGCTTGACCTGAAGCATCTTGGTAGATGGCGATTAAGTCAGGAATACCGCCACCTTTGGTGAACTCTGAACGTACGGTGTGACCTGGTGCTTTTGGTGCTACCATGATCACGTCAAGGTCGCTACGTGGCACTACTTGGTTATAATGGATAGCAAAACCGTGGGCAAATGCAAGGGTCGCGCCTTCTTTGATGTTTGGCTCAATGACATCGTTGTAAAGCTCTTTTTGGAACTCATCAGGTGTCAAAATCATGATTACGTCAGCAGCTTTTACCGCTTCTTCGACTTCAGCAACTTTTAGGCCCGCATTTTCAGCTTTTTTCCATGAGCCTGAGTTGGCACGTAGACCAACCGTTACATCAACGTCTGAGTCTTGTAAGTTAAGCGCGTGCGCATGGCCTTGTGAACCATAACCGATAATGGCCACTTTTTTACCTTGGATAATGGATAGATCACAATCTTTGTCATAAAAAACGTTCATAAATAGAGTCCTTGTCCTCAATCATGGCTTACCATGGATAGTAGACGCTTATACTGTAATCAAGATAGTGATTAAGATAAGCGCTTTGTTGATTTAGATAAATAGTTCTTCAATAAAATAGGATATTTGGGCATTAATTCTAGGTGCTAAGGGTTTTCTCACCGCGGGCAATACCAATCACACCCGAGCGAACCACTTCCATAATACGGTCACGTCCAAGCACATCGATAAAACCGTCAAGCTTTGCTTTATCACCAACGATTTGAATCGTATATAAGTTGGCATTCACATCGACAATCTGCGCACGGAAGATATCTGCGCTGCGTTTCACCTCTTCACGTACGCTGCCAGTTGCTCGTACTTTGATGAGCATCAATTCACGCTCAACGTGTACGTTCTCTGTCAGATTATGCACTTTAACCACTTCAATCAATTTATGCAATTGTTTGGTGATTTGTTCAATTCTTTCTGGTGAGGTAATGGTCGTTAAGGTCAAGCGTGAAATGCTTGGGTCATCAGTAGGCGCGACGTTGAGCGTTTCGATATTGTAGCCACGTTGTGAGAACAAACCGACTAGACGCGACAACGAACCCGCTTCGTTTTCCATCAATACCGAAATCAGATGTTGTTGTTGCATTAGGTACGCTCCCCTTTTGTTAACCACATATCACGCATGGCTTGTCCAGCGATTTGCATCGGATATACATGCTCATTACGATCGACATAAACATCGATAAATACCAACTTGTCCTTCATGGCCATCGCTTCAGCCAACTGCTCTTCCATCGTATCAGGGTCAGTAATCTTGATACCAACATGACCATAGCTTTCAGCCAATTTGACAAAATCTGGCAAGGAGTTCATATAAGACTGTGCATGGCGACCTTCATACAGCATGTCCTGCCACTGCTTCACCATACCTAGCTGTGCGTTATTTAAATTTAGAATTTTAACTGGCAAGTCATACTGCAAGCAAGTTGACAGCTCTTGGATATTCATCTGAATAGAGCCTTCGCCTGTGATACACACCACATCACGCTCTGGATTAGCAAGCTTGGCTGCCATGGCATACGGCAAGCCAACGCCCATCGTACCTAGGCCGCCTGAGTTCAGCCATTGGCGAGGCTCATTATAAGTATAGTAAAGGGCTGCAAACATCTGATGCTGACCGACGTCACTTGTGATAATAGCGTTACTGTTAGTCACTTTATCTAGAGCTTGTACGACACTTTGTGGCTTAATGCCATTATCTGTGCTGGTGTCATAACGCAAACCATGGCGCTTACGCCACTCATTAATTTGTGACCACCAATCGAGCAATGCGTGTTGCTCTAATTGCTTATCTTCTCCAACGATCTCTAGCATATCGGTTAAGACAGATTTTACATCGCCAACGATAGGAATATGCGCAAGGATGGTCTTTGAAATCGACGCAGGATCGATATCGATATGGATAATCGTCGCGTTCGGACAGAATTTTTTGACATTATTGGTGACGCGATCATCGAAACGCGCACCCACTGCCAAAATAACATCGGCATGATGCATAGTCATGTTGGCTTCATAAGTACCATGCATACCAAGCATACCTAGGAACTGACGATCAGAGCCAGGAAATGCACCAAGACCCATCAATGTATTGGTCACTGGTAAATTAAGACGGTGAGCCAGATCAGTCAACTCTTCGTGAGCATTGCTCCAAATAACGCCGCCACCTGCATATACGACAGGACGCTGGGCAGATAATAGTGTCTCGACCGCTTTTTTGATCTGACCACTATGGCCTTTGAGCGAAGGCTGGTAAGAGCGTATAAATACCTCTTCTGGATATTTATAGGCAAACTTTTCACTAGGCGCAGTCATGTCTTTTGGCACATCAATAACGACAGGACCTGGTCGGCCAGACTGTGCAATGTGAAATGCCTTTTTGACAATCATCGGAATTTCGCTAGCATGGCGCACTTGGAAGCTATGCTTAACGATCGGACGTGATACCCCCACCATATCCGTTTCTTGGAAAGCGTCTTCACCGATTAGGCTACTTGGCACCTGACCTGAAATCACGACCATCGGTACTGAATCCATAAAAGCTGTCGCAATAGCGGTAACCGTATTGGTTGCACCAGGTCCTGAGGTTGCCAGTACAACCCCCGTCTCACCAGTAACTCGTGAATAAGCATCTGCCATGTGTCCTGCCGCCTGCTCATGACGCACCAAGATATGCTCAATGGCTTCTTGCTGAAACAGCGCATCATAGATGTGTAGAACGGCACCGCCTGGATAACCAAAGATATATTTGACACCTTCGTCTGTCAGCGCTTGTACCAGCATTTCAGCGCCCGATAGCATCACAGGCTGAACGCTGCCTTCTGCAAGACGTTGTTGTTTTTCTTCAAAATTTTTGGCGGCATTACCCGTTTGGGTATGTCCCGTCATATTCGGACTTTGCGTGGTTTGCGTCACTGTCATCACCTTTTTTTGCGGCGAGGATTTGCGGTATTCTATGATAAGAGATAACCCCATATAGGTATTACTTCAAAACTCATAAAATGATCGCTAATCCTTGTCCATATCAAGAATATTTGCCTATCATATTTAAGTAACGTTGTTTTTTTAAGACAGCAAATTACTCAAACATAGCAATGTATGTAAGGTCAGTTTTGTGATGGATGTTTATCGATATACAGTGACAAGATGCGGACGCACCTATGAAAGAAGCTTATTATTGAGTCTTTCTATAAATAAGTACTGATAATAAATTCATGGGTGCAAAGACGTAGAGATAACAGGATATTTATACCCAAATACTATGCATAAGTTACTAAAACTTATAACAGAGGCTTTGGCGTACTTTTTTATAACCAGTACTGTATCGTATTTTGCACAATTGCCAGAATTACATTTAGCACAGTTCAAATAATAAGTTTATCTTAGTCATTGTAGACAGATAAGTCCGGAGACAATGTATAGTTATGAGTAGCCAATGCTACGTGTGCTATATCATCATCACAAAGAAAATAACACTGCATAAACTACCGATAAGTAGCTCGTAGTAATCATTTTCAAGTGCCACGGCAATATCATAAAAGCCGTTCACTGACCAATCAACTTCTATTATATTCGATGGTTTGCCCGCTATTGTCAAGAAAAACTTCTAAAGCCTATCCCAAACTATTAGTTATTAAATAATACACATTGATAAGTATTATTTGCTAAAATTGGAAGTCGATACATTAGTGCTGCCAATAAAGTGCTCAAATGTTATATTTACCCTTATACAAATTTGCTTTTATCAAACAAAAGGATTGCTGCTATGGCATATGCGTCTAAAATAGCGACTGCTGCTAAATGGCTAACGAGTACCACCTGTATGCTAATGCTATCCATGAATACCAGTCAGGCTATTCAAGTTTATAAATCCATTGGCGCATATGGCGAAGTTAAATATAGCCAGCACGCACCGCAAAATGGTAAAAACGTTGAGTTGATTGAGTTTCGTAGCGACGGTAGACAAAACAACGCCGGACAAATGGCTGGCAAAACAGACCCCAGCCAAAGCAATAATACTCAAACTGCAGAAGAACAGCGCGTAGCTGCACTTGAAGCACGTATCAAAGAGCAAGAAGCGCAAGCCAATGCCCAGCGCTGCCAATCGCTACGTAACAATTTAACGAATCTAAACGTTGGCGGACGTATCTATGAGATGGATGCAAATGGCAAGCGTCAGTACTTAGATGGCCGTGAGATTGAGCTAAAACGTGAACGCGTACAGCAGGCAATCGACCAATACTGTAGCAGCGCTACGACCTAGTCTTTATACTAATGATGACTACTCAACTATCATTAATTGCATAACATGACGAATGGCTGCTGGCATATCTTGCGCTTGTAGCCCTCGTTGTCCAATCAATAGCTTATTGTCACGATGATATTCATTACCTTGATTAACCAGTGTGTCCCCTGAAAATCCATGAATAAGCGCTGCCTGAGGTAAACTGCGCGACTCTGCTGCTAAGTCTTGTTGTGCTAATAATCCAGCAATCACTCCAGATAGAATATCGCCCATGCCAGCAGTTGCCATACCAGCATTGCCCGCATCACAGACATATACTCGCGCTCGTCCTGATTTTTGCTCCAAAACTAGCGACCCTGCTCCCTTTAATACCCAGTCACCACCATA
The DNA here is from genome assembly GCF_018336615.1 of Psychrobacter pacificensis. NCBI lineage: Bacteria > Pseudomonadati > Pseudomonadota > Gammaproteobacteria > Moraxellales > Moraxellaceae > Psychrobacter > Psychrobacter pacificensis. The sequence continues at coordinate 2,343,390 of NZ_CP048752.1, forward strand.
AACTGCAGCGCATTGTTTTATGGCTCGCAATCTATCACTTTCTACCTCGCTTATTTTTTGATCGAGCAATCTAGCCGCTTCGCCGCTATGCGGTGTCAAGCAAACTCGATGATTGATGCTGTGTTCGCGAAGCTCTGTTACCAGTTCATGGCTATCCATTTGCAGCGAGGCCAAATGATAAAGACCATCTGCATCGATCACTATTGATTTTTCATGAGCTATGGCAGCCTGTATATAGTCGATAAATAACATTTTTGCTTTTTCGTCACGGCCCAAACCCATACCAATAGCGACAACACTGGCTTGTTTGATAAGTGCCTTTACGCTATCTGTATCGTGCAGATTGATAGTCATCGCATCAGGCAGTGACGTTAATAATGCACCATGAAAAGCCTCATGACAGGCAACGGTTATTTTACCAGCGCCAGTTGCCATGGTGCTTGATGCAGACAGTATCGCAGCACCGCCCATCCCTTGAGAGCCATCAACGCGATTTCCACCGATGATTAGCGCATGACCGTAGCTACCTTTGTAACTGTTTTGGCGGCGCGGCTTCATACTCTGTGCAGCCATCAGCAGTATGGCAACAGGTTCAAATGCTTCAATAGTATTTTGCTTGGTATTTTTATCAGATATTTTGTGAGGTCTAGCTGTTTGATAAGGTATTAACGGTATATCGATTATGTCTCCGCTATAATCCGCACCATCTTTGGTGTGTAAACCAAATTTGCGCGCAATCAGGCATAAGGTGACATCAGCTTGTACTGCTATACGATCAAATACCGCACCAGTAGACGCCACCAATCCACTTGGAATATCGACGGCGACTGCTAGTGCGTTTTGTTGCTGAGTAGTACGATTAAAAGCGCTAATAGCCTCTTTATAGACACCTTCTGGCGCACGATCTAGCCCAATCCCAAACAGTGCATCAATATAAATGTCAGCTAATAAAGCCATTTTCTCTGACTCATTGTGACTGCTATGAATCTCTTCGAAGTGTTGATAATGACAGTTGGCAGATATTGCTATCTGTCGCGCTTTGTTAGCATCAGTTATATGGTCATTATTGTGGTCTTTCTTATTAGAGATGGCCGACTGAGTACGAGTATCAAAATCATTGACATCAAAACCGACAGTGACCACTTCTACTTGCCAGCCAGCTTGCTGCAAGTAATAAGCAATGAGCCAACCGTCCCCGCCATTATTACCCTTACCTACCCAGACACTTACTCGGCGCAAACGCTCCATACGATGATAAACGTTAGTATTAGCAGAATGATTAGCATTGAGACATTTTTGTTCATAAAGCAATTCTATCTGCTGTGCCATTTGCCAAGCTGCTTGCTGCATTAAGCCAAAACTATCATATCCTTGAGCAAACCACGCTTGCTCCATGGCATAAATTTGCTCACTACTATAAAGCGCAATAGGTTTTGTATTTTTTATAGGTGATAAATTGGTAAAATTCTTCATTTATTATCCTCGGCCATGTTTTTCTGATATTTTTATAGTGTTGAAAGTCTAGTTTCTAAACTTTGGTATCAGCTTAGCAAAAGCTCATGTCTACTTATGTATCAATATGAATGTGAGTTTATTTTCTTTTCTACTTGCGCTCTATGCTCACTGTCTTATCATAATGGTGCTCACACTGCCACTGATTGTGAGAAAATACCATTCTAAAAATAGATCGCCAATAAGCACCTATCTCTATGCCTACCGATAAAAACAAGATTGCCGTTAGTAACTCAACAGTCTTTGCAACAACAGCAGATGTTAAACAATGGATCAAAGTGCAAGCGCAAACATTAGGGTTTGCTGACTGTGGGTTTTTATCTGTCCATCATCCACTGTTTACTAAGCAAATCGAACAGCTACAGAAGTGGCTGGATAAAGGCTATGAGGGTCAATTGCAGTTCATGCACAACAACCATCATCTGCGCGCTCATCCTGAGCAGTTGGTAGAGGGTGCAAAAACCATTATCAGTGTGCGAATGGATTATCTCACTCAGGCACCAACACCGCGTGCTGTCACAGACAACGACCATCCCAACCAAGGCATCATTGCGCGTTATGCAAGAGGTCGTGATTATCATAAGACAATGCGTAGCCGTTTAAAGCAATTGGCTCTGAATATCGAGGCCATGCTTCCTGAATGGCAACATCTCGATATTGGTTCAGATAAAGAGTTTGTTTTTAGACCCTTTAGTGATTCTGCGCCTATCTTTGAGCGGCCTATTGCCGATGCTGTTGGTCTGGGCTGGACAGGTAAGCATACGTTATTAATCAACAAACAAGCTGGCTCATTTTTTGTGCTAGGTGAGCTGTTTTTAAGCTTAGAGCTGCCCGATGACCAGCCTGTTAAAGAGCATTGTGGCAGTTGTAGCGCTTGCATTGATGTATGCCCTACCCAAGCGATTGTAGCGCCTTATGAGCTCAATGCCTCTGCCTGTATCTCTTATTTGACGATTGAACACGATGGTATTATTGATACCAAGTATCGACGCGCGATTGGCAATCGGGTGTTTGGCTGCGATGACTGTCAGCTGATCTGTCCATGGAATCGTTATGCCAATCTGACTGCCGTTGAGGACTTCGCACCAAGGCATGGTCTCGATAACAGCAGTTTGCTTGAATTATGGCAATGGCAAGAAGCGGATTTTTTGAACAACACACAAGGAAGCCCGCTCAGACGCACAGGCTATATCAATTTCTTACGTAATATCGCGATTGGTTTGGGTAACGCTAATGCTAGTCCACACGTCATTGAGCAGTTGAAGTCTAAGTTGACGCTACATAACGCCATGCTTGATGAACACATTGAATGGGCAATAGCTGAACAGGGCAGAAAACTAGACGCTAGTAGTAAGCCAACGAGTTGATGTATATCATAACGGAGCAAGTCATTATTTGCTTTGATAGATGTTCATAAAAAAAGCCTCTTATAAAAGAGGCTTTTTTATCATCGATTTTTTGTACAGATTATTTATTGCTTATATCATCAATTTGTTATGGCTTAGGAATGCGTAACACTTGACCTGGATAGATTTTATCTGGATCAGATAACATTGGCTTATTGGCTTCAAATATTTTCATATAATCGCCAGACTCACCGTAAACATCTTTCGCAATCTTAGATAAGCTATCGCCAGATTTTACCGTATACATCGTTGACTCAGGTGCATCTTCTTCGATATCGATATTATCAATGACCTTAGCAACATTTTGTACGTTACCAATAGCAATAATCGCTTTTTCACGATCAGCTTGAGTTTTCGCGTTACCGCTGATTTCTGCTGTATCTGTAGAGCCGTTATATTTGATTTTTAAATTACTGATATTTAGGTTCTGTTGCTGAATACGACGCAACAGAATGTTAGCAACTGATTGAGCTGAAGGCTCGCTGCTTTTTACCGGTGTATTGGCATCTGCCTTGGTCTCTGATTTGGCATCGTGTTTCTCGTCATCACGATTAAAGATTTTATCACCGATATCTTTTGCAAAACTGAACATACCCATATAACTGCTCCTTGAAATATTGTTATTTATTATTCATATTTATTTTCGGTGGTGTGTTATTGAACATCACCGTGCTTTGTACTGTTTACCATGATGAGTATAGACAAACGAACCAAACGTGAATAGTAAGAGTATGTTGAGTAATGTTAATTGACGTAGCTTATGTTAATGCAACTGATCAATTAAATCACCCTCATAAAAAAACCGCCTATCTATTAAGATAAGCGGCATTATAAAATTTGCTAAACAAATGGCAAATTACAGCTGGGCTTGTACGTAATCAATTGCTTTTTGAACAGTAGTCAATTCTGCAGAGTCTTCGTCAGGAATAGTGATACCAAAATCACTTTCAAAAGACATCACCAATTCAACTAGGTCCAACGAGTCCGCACCTAGGTCTTCCATGAATGAAGCATCATTATTGATGTCTTCAACGTTCATACCTAGTTGCTCAGCAACTGCTGATTTTACTCTTAGCTCGATATCATTACTCATATAGATTACTCCATTATCATCTATTATTTTTAATAAACTGCTATTGTGCCTTATTTAAGCTCTATAGCATGATATATAAAATGTATTTGCCAGATCAGCATCGCTGTCTGAGTACTCTATGACTTGTTACACAGTCTGTCTAATAAAGCCCTGTTATCATACAGGGCTTTGACTCAAAAGTATTCGTAATTATAGCATCCTTTATTATAGTTTACACTCGTTCACACAGTTTTTTATTATAACTATGTAACGTCCGTGTATTGACTACATATACATGCCACCATTGACCGGAATGACCGCGCCGGTGATATAGCTGGCTTCATCACTGGCTAAGAAATGTACTGCTGCTGCGATGTCTTCTGGTTGACCAAGACGGCTGATAGGAACGGCATCTAGCATAGAATTCAATAGGCGCTCGTCGAGCTCATCTGTCATATCAGTCTCGATTAAACCTGGTGCCACGCAATTGATAGTCACTTGGCGTGAACCGATTTCACGTGCAAGCGTACGACTGAAACCTTCTACACCAGCTTTAGTCGCGGCATAGTTAGATTGACCTGCATTACCCATTTGAGCAACAACAGAGGTGATATTAATAATACGACCACGGCGCGCTTTCATCATACCGCGTACTGCGCGTTTGCTCATGCGGTAAACTGAGGTCAAATTCGTATCGATGACATTTGACCAGTCATCGTCTTTCATACGCATTAGCAGACCGTCTTGCGTGATACCTGCATTGTTAACCAATACTTGTACCGCTCCATAGACGCTTTCGATCTCTTCAAACAATTTATCAATTTGAGTAGTATCACGTACGTCTAAGACGCGACCGATACCACCACTATCATGAAGATAGTCATCAATAAGTTCAGCACCTTTTTCAGTGGTCGCGGTGCCAATAACAAAATGTCCTTCTTTAGCAAAGCGTTTGGCGACTGCCTTTCCGATACCGCGACTAGCGCCAGTTACTAATGTAATCGTACGGCTCATGATAACACCTCTAATAGTTTTTCTAGACGGGCAGGCTTGTCTGTAGGATAGCTTGCGATTGGCTGCGCTTGACGCTTAGCCAAATTGCTTAATACGTTGCCACTGCCACATTCGATTAATAGATTAATTTGCTTATCGGCCAGTTCCTGCATGGTTTTTGACCACAGTACTGGCTCACTCAGCTGTTCAGTCAATGCTTGTTTGATACCTACTGCACTGGTTTCAACACGCGCATAGCGATTTTGAATCACAGGAATGGTCGCTTGATCAAATTGAATACCTGCTAATATCTCAGCTAAGGCATTACTTGCAGGCTCCATTAATGCACAATGAGATGGCACACTCACTTTTAAGGGCACAGATTTTTTGCCCGTATTTTTGACTTTGTCGATTACAGCGTTAACGCCAGCAGCGTTACCCGAGATCACTACCTGTCCTGGGCTGTTGAAGTTAGCAGCGCCAACAATGGCACCCTCGACATGCTCTGTTGCTTGCTCACACAGATTTTCGACTCGGTTGTCTTCTAGTCCTAACACGGCAGCCATAGCAGTATCGACACCTACAACGGCCTCTTGCATCAACTGACCGCGTTTATGCACTAGGGTGACGGCATCACCAAGCGATATCACATTGGCAGCACACAGGGCGCTGTACTCGCCCAGAGAGTGACCAGCTAAATAGCAAGGCGTCTCTTCTATTTTTTGTTGTAAGACACGCCAAATGGCAATGCTAGCTGTCAGTAGCGCTGGCTGAGTATACTCGGTTTGATTGAGTTTTTCTTCATCCTGACAGATTGCCCACAAATCCTCACCAAGCGCCTCACTCGCTTCGGTAAATGTATCGCGTATCTCTGGGTAGATTTCAGCAAGCTCACTCGTCATCGCGACTGCTTGAGATCCTTGTCCAGGAAAAATGACCGCGATACGAGCGGGTTGCTTTTTTACCATATCGGGTACAGAAGCCATAACCAATATCCCTTATCTGATTAGAAATATCCCTAAAACAATGGGGTGTATTATATTATTAGATGTGATACAAAGCCGCTAGTTCAATTATTTATCTAAGAAAACGGATTGTCAGTAAACTATACACTGACACACACTATTATCATAGCGGATGCAGACCAAACAACGATAGGAAAATACAGTACCAATCAAAAGCACTAACGATTGAGTACGCGTTTCTATTTGCTAAAAATAAAAAGTCATCTAAGCAATGAGTTTAGTCATAAATAACAAAAAGCCAAGTTATCCAGCCACATAATATATGATAGCGAAATAACTTGGCTTTTTTTAGCTCAAAGCTTATTGACTAATGATAGCCAGGTAAATACAACAACAGTCACCAGTACCGTCACTATTTTACCTAGCTATCATAGGGCCAATGTCTTAGGCATCTTGACTAACTTTGAATAGCTGACGACCACGGTAGAAACCATCTTTAGTCATGTGATGACGACGATGTTTTTCACCAGTGGTAGCATCTACGCTTAGTTCAGCAATTTCCATACGGTGATGTGAACGGCGCATGTCACGACGAGAACGGCTTTTACGACTTTTTTGAACAGCCATGATATAGCTCCTATACTTAAAAGGGATAAGCTTGAAATTCAGCTTTAGTCGATACTGACAGAGGCTATATAATCACAACAACCTAAGTCTGAAGCATCATTAGTTAAATAGATTGTTACTTACATAAAGCGCTAACTATGTCTGAAATTTATGAAAAATTTGCCTAGTCAGCTTCTATCAGCACGCAACAGGTTGCTCGAATGCAATAAACCGGACATTATACGCATGTTTATTAGATTAATAAAGCCCTGCCTTGCACTCTTCTGTACAAAGCAGATAAAAGGCTTCTCAAATACTTGAATAAATAAATTTGGCTCTTATAGCTTACCTTTTAAGGAGGCTAAAGCAGCGAATGGATTTTCACTCTCTTCTTCTTCTGGTATCTCGCCAAACTGCTCAACTGACATCTCACAATCATCATGCTTTGGCGCCATTGGTGTTTTGAGCAATATCTCATCTTCTACCAGTTTTTTAAATGGTAGTAGACGCTCCGGAGACTGCTCAGTGACGATTTCATCAAGTAACAAGTAGTCTTGCTCTTCATCAATCAAGCGTACTTGGCTATCATTCTCTAGTAATGCAATATTATAATCATCAGATAAGTCTATCGCAATTGGTTGTAAACAGCGTTGGCATGTTAGCCAGATATCGCCTTTTAATGTAAATGCCAAATGCAAAACATTATTACGGCGATAGAGTTCAGCGTTTAACTGAGTGTTTGACTGATCATGCTCGGCGCTCAACGTCGTGGCAAGACGTTCAAAAGAGTTTGGATCGACTTCTCCTGACCACTCAAAACCCGTGTCTGCCCATTTGTCCAAAGAAATGTGCTCAAGCATGCTAGTAGATACAGGCGCTTTTTTATTGTCAGCGTAAGGTGCTGACGGTTTAGTTTCTGGAGTGCTTGACATGCGCGGCCTCATTCATAAAAACGGTGTATAATATTGCCTGCCATACTAACGGAAAGTGCCATATTCTGCTAGCGCTAGTATGTTAAGATTTTTTGATAGCAAATATGTTCAAGCTTTTTTACTACTTACTTTTTTACCTAAAATTTTTTGTCTTTAATATTTATTAAGTCAATGTCTTCTCTATGAATCTACCTGATAATAAAATTAATTTTTCTGATTTACTTTCTCCTGCTACAGCAAGTTCGTTGCTGCAATATCTTACTCAACTAGATCGTCATACTGAAAATGCTCTTAGCAATAGACTGTGCCTCGATGAAGATGAGTATTTAAGAGAATGGAGAAGTCAGTGGCAAAAGTTATCTACTACTCAGCCTGACAATACTTACTCAGCAGGGTTGATAATTGATAGCGAACGATTAGCCACTGATTGGCTCATACAGCTATTTAATACTTTATTTACTAACCAGCAAGTGATATTGGTTCGTAGTGAGGGTGAGCCAGAGTATTTCCCTGCTCAAGACAATGAGCCTGCCAGAATTGAATTCGCTCATGGATTTTTTGCCAGTGCCCTGCACGAGCTGAGTCATTGGTGCCTGGCTGGTGACGCTCGTAGACAATTACCTGACTTTGGCTACTGGTATGCTCCAGACGGTAGGACAGAAGCTCAGCAGCAAGCATTTGAGCGCGTAGAGATCAAACCACAGGCATTAGAATGTTTATTCACCTTAGCGTGTGGTCGAAACTTCCAAGTCTCACAAGATAACTTGTTTGCCGACTTCGACACTAGCAGTAGTACCTTTGCTAATGATGTCTATCAGCAAGTAGAAAGCTATATAGCCAAACCTTATACTCTGCCGCGTGACGCTAAGACTTTACTGACTGCTTTAATTAGCGTTTGTACTCCTTCATCTGAAATCAACGCTTAATTCAAATTACTAAGTGTTCCTACTTATTAACGATTTTCTACGGTTGGTAACGCCTTGCCACTAAACTTATATTTGCTTTAAGCTATACTGATAACTAAAGTAGTATGTTAAAAATACAGATTTTCTTAATTTTTAAAATAACTTTTTTAATATGTCTAATGATTGAACTACATCTAATTAATGAAAAAATTGTCTCAATTAAAAACCAATAATTAAAAAATAAGGAAAAATCATGCAAGTATTTTACATTCATCCGGACAACCCACAACCGCGGCTTATCGAACAAGCAGCGGATTTATTACGTAATGATCAATTAGTTATCTATCCTACCGATACCAGTTATGCGTTTGGCTGCCGCTTAGGCGCTAAAGACGCGCTAGAAAAATTAAAACATATCCGTGAGCTTGATGATAAGCATCAATTTACCTTGTTATGTCGCGATTTAAGTGAAATTGCCAACTATGCCACGGTAGACAATGTGCAATTTAAACAGCTAAAAGCCCATACACCGGCACCGATTACCTTTATCTTAAACGCCACCAAAGATGTACCTAAGAAGTTGGCGCATCCTAAGAAAAAAACCATTGGTATTCGCGTGCCAAGCAATCCTATTGCGCAAGCATTGCTAGCAGCGATGGATGAACCTATATTGACCAGTTCACTCATATTGCCGCATCGAGATGAGATATTGGATGATCCATTTGAGATTGAAGAGTTACTCGGTAATCAAATAGATGGTCTCATTAATGCTGGTATCAAAACCACCAAACTGACTACTATCGTCGATATGACCACTAATCAGTCCGAAATCATCAGACAAGGTGCTGCTGACGTCAGCTCACTCGTACCATAAAAAAATTTTAAGAATAAAAGGCATAAAAAAAGCTCCAAATTATTGGAGCTTTTTTTATTATACAATGAGCGTATAAAATTAGTCACGATCAACCAATTCTACATAAGCCATTGGCGCATTGTCACCATCACGGTAACCGCATTTTACGATACGCAAATAACCACCTGGACGAGTTTGGTAACGAGGACCTAACGTGCCAAATAGTTTGCCTACCATAGTTTTGCTACGCATGCGGCTAAATGCCAAACGGCGATTAGCAACGCTGTCTTCTTTAGCCAAAGTGATTAATGGCTCAGCAACACGGCGCAATTCTTTTGCTTTTGGTAAAGTTGTTTTGATCAGTTCATGCTCAAATAATGAGTTGGTCATGTTCTGAAACATTGCCTTACGATGACTGCCGGTACGACCCAGCTTGACTCCACTCTTACGATGGCGCATAGTCAAAAATCCTTAAAGTTTAACGGCTACGATAAGAAAAGCGATCATCGACACGAAGGTCAGCTGGTGGCCAATTGTCTAGGCGCATACCGAGCTCTAAATCTTTAGACGCTAATACGTCTTTGATTTCGGTCAATGATTTCTTACCAAGATTTGGGGTTTTTAGTAGTTCAGTCTCTGAACGCTGTACCAAATCACCGATATAGTAAATGTTTTCAGCTTTCAAGCAGTTGGCTGAGCGAACCGTTAGTTCAAGATCGTCCACAGGGCGTAATAGCACCGGATCAACCTCTTCTTTTTCTTTCACAGGCTCAGGCGCTTCTTCAGCTTCTAGGTCAACAAAGATAGAAATCTGTTGTTGTAAAATAGTGGCTGCTTTACGAATTGCTTCTTCTGGATCTATAGTGCCATTAGTTTCAAGCTCGATGATAAGACGATCAAGATCAGTACGTTGTTCTACACGTGCGTTCTCAACCTGATAAGCAACACGCAGTACTGGACTAAAACTTGCATCAAGCTTTAAGCGTCCAATCGCTTTAGTGTCGCCATCTTCACGGCGCTGGTTTGCTGGCTCATATCCACGACCCATTACCACACGCAAACGCATCTTAAGATGACCACGGTCGCTTAATGTACCCAATACCAATTCTGGATTGATAATGTCGACATTATGCGGCAACGTGATGTCTGCAGCAGTAATAGTGCCTGGACCTTGTTTATCCAAGGTCAAGAATACTTCATTTTGGTCATGAAGGGTGATTGCCAAGCCTTTTAAGTTCAAAAGCAAGTCAAGCACGTCTTCTTGTAGTCCTTCAAGCGTTGAGTATTCATGGTCAACACCATCAATCTCAGCTTCAATGACTGCAGCACCAGGTAATGAAGATAACAAGATGCGACGTAAGGCATTACCTAAGGTATGCCCAAAGCCGCGTTCTAACGGTTCGAGCGTGACTTTCGCAATCGTTTCATTAACCGTATCCACGTTAATGGCGTTCGGCGTTAGAAACTCAGTTGCACTTAGCATCATGATGTCACCTCGATTTATTAAACTGGTTTAATTAACGTCAATTGCTCAATGCTATTGTTATAACATCGAGCAGTACGTTACTTACTTAGAGTATAGCTCAACGATCAAGCTTTCGTTGATTTCAGCAGGTAGATCAATGCGATCAGGCGCTTGTTTAAACGTGCCCTGTAGCTTGCTGTGGTCAACATCTAGCCATTCTGGAATACCACGTTGTGTCGCTAGTTCAATAGCGTTTTTAATACGTAGTTGTTCGCGAGACTTCTCACGGATAGCGACGACATCACCATCTTGCAACTGAATTGATGGAATGTTCACACGAACAAACTCATCGCGGCCAGCTTTTTTTACCATCACAGTGCGATGGCTAACGAGCTGACGTGCTTCAGCACGAGTTGAGCCAAAGCCCATGCGATAAACGACGTTATCAAGGCGACTCTCAAGCATTGCTAGCAGGTTTTCACCAGTAGCGCCACGCTTACGAGCAGCTTCTTTATAGTAGTTGGCAAACTGGCGCTCTAATACACCGTAGATACGCTTAACTTTTTGTTTTTCGCGTAACTGTAGAGAGTATTCTGAGCTCTTATTACGGCTAACACCATGTTGACCAGGTGGACGAGCCGCTTTTTTCGTTTTTACGTCATATGGTTTAACACCAGACTTAAGGCCTAAGTCTGTACCTTCACGACGTGATAATTTGAGTTTTGGTCCAATATAACGGGCCATTGTTATGTCTCCTATAAGCTCTTATGATAAAAAGCTTCGTCTTTAATATTAGACGCGGCGCTTTTTCGGCGCACGGCAACCATTGTGTGGGATTGGGGTCACATCAGAGATGCTGTTAACTTTATAACCCAATGCACCAAGTGCTCTTACCGCAGACTCACGACCCGGTCCTGGTCCTTTGACCAAAACGTCGATATTCTTAACACCGTATTCTTGAGCCGCTTTACCAGCGACTTCAGCTGCAACCTGAGCTGCAAATGGTGTAGATTTACGTGAACCACGGAAGCCTTGTCCACCTGAAGTGGCCCAAGCCAGTGCATTACCTTGACGATCGGTAATCGTAACAATGGTGTTATTAAAAGACGCATGGATATGGGCAACGCCCTCCGATACTGAACGACGAGTCACTTTTTTGCGACTACGAGTGTCTTTAGCCATCTTTTAGCTTCCTAAGTTAATTATCTTTTGAGAGGGCGTGTCGGACCCTTACGAGTACGAGCGTTGTTCTTGGTGTTCTGACCTCTAACTGGCAGGTTACGGCGATGGCGGATGCCACGGTAACAACCAAGATCAACCAAGCGCTTGATATTCATCGACACTTCACGACGAAGATCACCTTCAGTCATGTAATTTGCAACTTGTGCACGGATAGCATCTAACTGTGTATCATCTAACTGGCTAACTTTAGTAGTAGGGGCAATGCCAACTGCTTCTAAGATTTTCTGAGCAGTGGTACGACCGATACCAAAGATATAAGTTAGTGAAATAACAGCATGCTTATTATCCGGAATGTTTACGCCGGCAATACGAGCCATTGATTTCTCTCCATTAAAGAAAAATAAGCGTTATTTATCAATAAGGCATTATTCTTCAGATTTGTTGCTGTTAATACTAGATTCTTTATAACGATAGTCGTTCTTTTGACTTAGTTAAAAGCCTATTGATCGAAAACATTATAAGACATTCTGCATAAACACGGCAAGTGGCGGATGATATCCCATCCGCCGTTATTTTTCAAGTATTAATTTAATTAGTAACAAAAGTTAAAAAACTTATGCTATCAAATATTAACCTTGACGTTGCTTGTGGCGAGGTTCTGCGGTACAAATAACATGTACACGGCCTTTACGGCGCACAACTTTACAGCTACCACAAATCTTCTTAACTGATGCTTGAACTTTCATAGCATACTCCTTTGAGATATCGTACCGCTCATTTAAGGTTGAGTGGGCGATTGAATTAACGTCTGATCATGATATTGATGGGTCATCAAATGCGCTTGGATTTGCGAAATGAAGTCCATTACCACAACCACCATAATCAGTAATGACGTACCACCAAGTTGAAACGGCACACCAAACGATGACTGCACGACCATTGGCATTAAACAAATAACCGTCATATACATCGCGCCAATAAAGGTCAGTCGGTTTAATACATGATCAAGGTAACGCTGAGTTTGTTGTCCGGGGCGAATACCTGGGATATACGCACCACTACGTTTAAGGTTTTCAGCAACTTCACGCGGACTAAATACCAATGCCGTGTAAAAGTAACAGAAGAAAATAATCATTGCGCCAAACAGAACCAAATACAGCGGCTGCCCTGGAGACAACACCAATGCCATATTTTGTAATATCTTTTGTGTAAAAGTAGGATCAGCCGATTGACCAACCCATTGTCCTAAACTTGCTGGAAACAACAATAACGAGCTGGCAAAAATAGCGGGAATAACCCCTGCCATATTTAGCTTAAGCGGCAAATGCGACTGCTGCTGAGCATAAATTTTGCGACCTTGTTGTTGCTTCTGCGCATAGTTTACTGGGACACGGCGCTGCGCTCGTTCAATATAAACGATACCGGCAGTCACCGCGATGCCTAGCAATACAAAGATAAAAAGTACAATCAAGTTCATCTGCCCTTGATTGACCTGTTCGATAGACTGCGAAATCATACCTGGCGTACCAGCCACAATACTCGCAAAGATGAGCATTGAGATACCATTACCCACGCCGCGTTCTGTAATTTGCTCACCAAGCCACATTAGGAACATAGCGCCAGCTACCAATGAGGTAACCGCTGGAATATAAAAAGTCAAACCAGTAGATAAGGTAAGATTCTGACTGATAAGGCCAGCACACATTCCTAATGACTGTACTAGTGCTAATCCAAGTGTCCCTTGACGGGTGTACTTGTTTAGCTTACGTCGTCCCGCTTCGCCTTCTTTTTTGAGGGCTTCAAGCGATGGCAATACCGCCGACATCATCTGAACGATAATAGATGCTGAAATATATGGCATGATGCCAAGTGCCATGATGGACATACGTTCTAGTGCACCACCTGAGAACATGTTAAACATGCTCAAAATGGTATTTTCGTTGCGCGAAAACAGATCAGCCAAGTTAACCGGATTGATACCCGGTACTGGAATATGTGACCCTAAACGATAAACAATCAATGCGCCGATTAAGAATAATAAACGCGTCCATAATTCATCATACTTACGTATAAAGGCAAATGGATTGAGCGGTATACCAGTCGATGACATTGATTGTTTTGACACGTTACTACTCCTCGATGCTACCACCAGCAGCTTCGATTGCTTGCTTGGCGCCTTTAGTCACTTTGATACCTTTAAAAGTATAAGCTTTAGTGACTTCACCTGATAGCATTACACGAGCACGTTTCATATCGTGACGGATAAGGTTAGCAGCTTTAAGTGTTTCAAGACTAACTACATCGCCTTCAATTTTATTCAGTTCAGAAAGACGTACTTCAGCAGTCTTCATAGCCAGTTTACTGGTAAAACCAAATTTTGGTAGACGACGATATAAAGGCATTTGACCACCTTCAAATCCTGAGCGAACGCTAGAACCTGAACGAGATTTCTGACCTTTTACACCACGACCACCAGTCTTACCAAGACCTGAACCGATACCACGACCACGACGTTGGGCAGTTTTCTTTGCGCCAACACCTGGTGATAATTCATTTAATCTAAGACCCATTACGCTTCCTCCACTTTTACCATGTAGTTAACGCGATTAACCATACCACGGGTTGAAGGAGTATCTTCAACGACCACACTATGACCAATACGGCGTAAACCCAATCCTTTCAAGCTCGCTTTGTGGCTCTTTAGGCGATGGGCACCCGATTTAAATTGAGTGACTTTCATTTTTTTCATCGTAACTCACCTAGTCTAAGTTAACCCAAGATTTCGTCTACAGATTTACCACGTTTAGCTGCCATCTTCTCTGGAGTTGACATATCACGTAAACCGTTAAACGTTGCACGAACAACGTTAGCAGTATTGGTAGAACCATAACATTTAGTCAAAACATCTTTGACACCAGCAACTTCTAATACAGCACGCATTGCACCACCAGCGATTACGCCAGTACCTTCAGATGCAGGTTGCATGTAGACTTTACTAGCACCATGACTTGCTTTGATCGGATGATACAAAGTTGCATCATTTAGCTCAACAGTAATCATATTACGTTTGGCAGCTTCTAGTGCTTTTTGGATAGCAGCAGGCACTTCACGCGCTTTACCACGACCAAAACCAACACGACCATTACCGTCACCCACTACAGTCAACGCAGTGAAAGAGAAAATACGACCACCTTTAACAACTTTTGCAACGCGATCAACGGTAACTAAGCGTTCTACTAGACCGTCAGTCTGTTCATTTTTATCATTTTTATCATTTCTAGCCATGATTAAAACTCCAATCCGTTTTCGCGAGCAGCTTCTGCTAAAGCTTTAACTCGACCATGATATTTGAAACCACTACGGTCAAAGGCAACTTTAGTAATGCCAGCTGCTTTTGCACGTTCTGCGATCATTTGACCTACAGACGTTGCTGAATCAGCGTTACCAGTCGCGCCTGAACGCAAGCTGCTGTCTAAGGTAGATGCCTGAGCAATCACTTCACCACCATTTGGAGAGATAATCTGGGCATAAATATGTTTTGACGTGCGGTTAACCGTTAAGCGATGAACGCCTAGATGACGGATATGTGCACGTGTTTTCTTAGCTCGACGCAGACGAGCTGCTTTTTTATCAAACATTTCAACTCACCTTATTTTTTCTTAGCTTCTTTGCGAATCACATGCTCGTCACTATAACGAATACCTTTACCTTTATAAGGCTCAGGTGGACGGAAACCACGGATATTAGCCGCTGCTTGACCAAGCTGCTGTTTATTGTTTGATTTCAAAACAATTTCAGTCTGCGTTGGGGTTTCAGCCGATACACCTTCAGGTAGCGTGTACTCTACTGGATGAGAGTAGCCAACGTTCAAGGTTACTTTGTTACCAGCAACTTGTGCGCGATAACCAACACCAATCAATTGAAGACGCTTTTCAAAGCCTTCATTTACGCCAGTAACATAGTTGTTAACAAGAGCGCGCATGGTGCCAGTGTGCATCATAGCTTCTTTTGAATCGACTGCAGGTGAGAAAATGATAGCATCATCTTCCTGTTTCAGCTCGACCAATTCATGCAGGTGTAAAGACATAGTACCGTTCTTGCCTTTAACTTCGACCTGCCGATCGTTCAAAGTAACGCTTACGCCATTTGGCAGCGTTACTGGGGCTTTAGCCACACGAGACATAGGAATATTCCTTAAAAAATTTAACTTGCTTTTATTAGCGAAAAAACTAACAGGCTAAAAAGCGTGTTAGTTTAGCATAGTTGACTGTGTTAGACACCTATCAATTTGAAATAATTAAACATTACTCAATCGATAGAAGCCTAACCACCATCAAATAGACTTCATCGTCGTATAGCTTACGCTACAAATGCAACGATTTCACCACCGATACCAGCAGCGCGTGCAGCACGATCGCTCATGATACCTTGGCTTGTAGATACGATAGCAACACCCATACCTTGCTTAACAGTAGGGATTTCGTCTTTACCGCGGAACTGGCGTAGACCAGGGCGGCTATAACGTTGAATAGTTTCGATAACCGCACGGCCTTCGAAGTATTTCAATTCAATAGTAAGGGTTGCTTTGTTGTTTTCTTCTTCAGTAACAACAGCGCTCGCCACATAACCTTCGCTAACTAGCAAATCAGCAATTGATTTACGTAATTTAGAGCTCGGCATTGCTACCGATACTTTGTTAGCCATTTGTGCGTTACGGATACGGGTTAGCATATCCCCAACGGTATCTTGCATACTCATATAGTTACTCCTTACCAGCTTGCTTTACGAACACCAGGCACATCGCCTTGCATGACACGCTCACGCAGCATATTGCGTGATAAGCCAAACTTGCGGAAGTAACCGTGAGGACGACCGGTGATAGCACAACGATTACGCAGACGTACTGGTGATGAGTTGCGTGGAAGAGCTTGTAGCTCTAACATCGCGTCCATACGCTCTTCGTCTGATGCGTTGATATCACTGATAGTTTCTTTTAGCTTGATACGCTTTTCAGCATATTTAGCAACCATTTTTTCGCGCTTTAATTCGCGGTTAATCATGCTCTTCTTTGCCATAACGTCTTTACCTTATTTAAATGGGAAGCCGAATGCTTTAAGCAACGCACGACCTTCTTCATCAGATTGAGCTGACGTGGTGATTGTCACATCCATACCACGGATACGGTCAATCTTGTCAAAATCTACTTCTGGGAATACGATCTGTTCTTTGATACCCAATGAGTAGTTACCACGTCCGTCAAAGGCTTTAGGTGAAAAACCGCGGAAATCACGAATACGAGGAATTGCAATGGCAACGAGACGATCTAAAAATTCGTACATTTGCTCACCGCGTAGCGTTACTTTACAGCCAATTGGCCATTCTTCACGAATCTTAAAGCCAGCAACTGATTTACGCGCTTTGGTGACAACAGGTTTTTGACCAGCAATCGCGGTCATGTCAGCTACAGCACCTTCAAGCAATTTCTTGTCTTGAGACGCGCCGCCTACACCCATGTTAAGTGTGATTTTAGTGATTTTAGGCACTTGCATCACATTGTCCAAACCAAGATCTTCTTTGATTTGCTGCTTTAATTTATCGTTATATAAAGATTTTAATCTTGCCATTACCATTACACCCTTAGTGTCTTACGCAGTCGCCACTACTTCACCGTTTGAACGATAGACGCGTTGTTTCTTGCCATCTTCGCCAAACTGATAAGTAATACGGTCTGCTTTTTGGGTTTGCGCATTTAAGATTGCGACATTTGAGATATGCATAAAAGCTTCTTGCTTAAGAATGCCACCTTCAACGCCAGTCGCCTGATTTGGCTTCTGATGTTTAGTAACAATATTAACGCCTTCAACTTTAATACGATCGTTTTTTACAGCTTGTACAGTACCTTGCTTGCCTTTGTCTTTCCCAGCAATCACGATAACTGTATCGCCTTTACGTAATTTTGACATGGATTACCTCACAATACTTCTGGTGCTAGTGATACAATCTTCATAAACTGATCACCACGTAGTTCACGAGTTACCGGTCCAAAAATACGAGTTGCAATCGGCGCTTTGTTTTGGTTCAACAATACCGCAGCATTGTCATCAAAACGTAACACAGAACCATCTGGACGACGAACGCCTTTTTTGGTGCGTACAACTACTGCATTCATCACGTCGCCTTTTTTGACACGACCACGAGGAATGGCTTCTTTAACCGTTACTTTAATAATGTCGCCAACTGATGCATAACGACGATGAGAACCACCCAGTACTTTAATGCACTGAACTCGCCTTGCACCGCTATTGTCTGCAACTTCCAGCATTGACTCAACCTGAATCATAGCGTTACTCCACACGTATGAGCAATAAAAACCAGTTGCTGCCGCTAGCACAGAATGAGCAAGGCGGCATTTTAATATAAATAACCGCAGCTTACTCTTAATGTGAGTGATATGCGACGGGCGCAATCAGCATCCTTAAAAAGGCGACTATTTTAACAGCTTCTGGCTTTTAATGCAATTTACTTAGATTTTTTCTACTTTTTCAACCACATCAACTAAAGTCCAAGACTTAGTTTTTGAGATTGGACGCGTTTCTTTGATACGGACAAGGTCGCCTTGTTGACAAACATTGTTCTCATCATGTGCTTTGATTTTAGTAGAACGACGAAGCTGTTTGCCATACAAAGGATGACGAACCAGACGCTCAATCAAAACTGTGATGGACTTGTCCATCTTGTCGCTGACAACTCGTCCTGTCAATACGCTAGCATTGGTAGCTGTTTGATTGTTATCGCTCATGAGTCGCCTCGTTGTTTCTCGTTAATCAAAGTCTGAAGCTGAGCAATCGTACGACGATTTGCTCTGACTTCATGGGTATTACCCAACTGACCAGTTGCTTTAGCCATACGAATACGGAAAGCATCAAGCTGCTTTTCATCAAGTAACTGGGTCAGTTCTTCTAATGATTTATCACGTAATTCACTGATCTTCATTACATTATCGTCCGCTTAACAATGGTAGTTTTAAAGGGCAGTTTTGCTGCAGCAAGCGTTAATGCATCGCGAGCAAGCTCTTCAGATACCCCTTCAATTTCATATAGCACTTTACCAGGCTTGATTTCGCATACCCAGTACTCAACTGGACCTTTACCTTTACCCATACGTACTTCTAATGGTTTGTTGGTAATAGGCTTGTCTGGGAATACACGAATCCAAATCTTACCGCCACGCTTGATTTTACGAGTGATGGTACGACGTGCTGCTTCGATTTGACGGGCTGTCATACGACCACGCGTCAATGATTTTAGACCAATTTGTCCGAATGCAACGGTGCTTCCACGATGAGCTAGCCCAGTGTTACGACCTTTATGCATTTTACGAAACTTGGTACGTTTTGGCTGTAACATAGTTTAACCTCTGTCTGAGTTTCGACGGTTTCCGTTTCCGCGACCACGGCGTTTTGGCGCACGAGTCTGCTCTTCTTTGACGGGATTATAAACACTGTTCATACCGTCAAGGATCTCTCCGCGGAAAATCCAAACTTTAACACCGATGGTGCCGTAAGTTGTCTCTGCACGAATTGACGCATAGTCAATATCAGCACGAAGTGTATGCAAGGGCACACGGCCTTCACGATACCATTCGCTACGAGCAATCTCAGCACCGCCAAGACGACCAGACAGCTCAACTTTAATACCTTTAGCACCAGAACGCATGCTGTTCTGTACAGCGCGTTTCATCGCACGGCGGAACATAACACGACGCTCAAGCTGGCTTGCGATACCCTCTGCTACCAAACGTGCATCAAGATCAGGTGACGTGATTTCTTCAATGTTGACCTGAGCAGGTACGCCCATAATTTTGGTCAATTCTTTTTGAAGTCTTTCGATATCTTCGCCTTTCTTACCGATAACGATACCAGGGCGCGCAGTGGCGATGGTGATCTTAGCAGCGCCAGTAGGACGCTCGATCATGATGTTGCTGATCATTGCGTTATCTAGCTTTTTACGTAGATATTCACGAACTTGAATATCGTTGATTAGGTATTCTGAGTATTGTTTAGGATCAGCATACCAGTTTGCGTTATGCTTTTTTACAACACCAAGACGAATTCCGATTGGATGTACTTTTTGACCCATAACTTATTCTCCTACCTTTATAGTGATGTGACAAGTACGCTTGCTGATACGATCAGCGCGACCTTTGGCACGTGGTAGGATACGTTTTAGCGTAATGCCTTCATCAACATAGATAGTAGCGACTTTTAGGTCGTCAATATCTAGGCCGTGATTATGTTCGGCATTGGCGATGGCTGAGTTAAGACATTTCTTAACAAAGATAGCGCCTTTTTTATTGCTATACGTTAGGATATCCAAAGCACGCTCAATAGATTTGCCACGAACTTCATCAGCAACGAGTCTAACTTTTTGTGCCGATATGGCGGCACCGCGTAATTTTGCAGTTACTTCCATGGTAAGCACCTTATCTCTTAGCTTTTTTGTCAATGCCATGACCACGATACGTACGAGTCGGGGCAAATTCACCTAGTTTATGACCAACCATCTGCTCACTTACGATAACCGGTACGTGAGTACGGCCGTTGTGGACAGATAAAGTCAGGCCAACCATTTGCGGTAGGATCATCGAGCGGCGCGACCAAGTTTTAATTGGCTTGCGTGAGTTGGTGTCTAATGCATTCTCAACTTTAGCAAATAAGTGCGCGTCTATGAATGGACCTTTTTTCAATGAACGAGGCATGAAATTCTTCCTTTATTTCTTCTTGGCGCGGCGGCGGATGATCATGTTGTCAGTACGCTTATTATGACGCGTTTTAAGTCCTTTAGACTTCTGACCCCAAGGGCTAGTTGGATGGCGACCTTTGTTACGACCTTCACCACCACCATGTGGGTGATCAACCGGGTTCATCGCGACACCACGAACTGAAGGACGAACACCACGCCAACGTGAAGCACCAGCTTTACCAAGTGATTTCAAGTTGTTTTCAGTGTTAGAAACTTCGCCAATAACAGCACGGCAGTTTACGTGTACACGGCGAGTTTCGCCTGAACGTAGACGTAAAATAGCGTAGATACCGTCACGGCCTAATAACTGAACGCTAGCACCCGCAGAACGAGCCATCTGTGCACCTTTACCGATTTTAAGTTCGATATTATGAATCACAGTACCCAATGGGATGTTTTTTAGCGGTAGGCAGTTACCTGGACGTATTGGAGATGTTTCGCCTGACATTACTGTATCGCCAACTGCTTGTTTTTTAGCAGCGATGATGTAACGACGTTCGCCATCAGCATACTTAAGTAGTGCAATATGTGCAGTACGGTTAGGATCGTATTCAATACGCTCTACCACAGCTGGGATATTGTCTTTAGTACGTTTGAAGTCGATAATGCGATAATGTTGCTTATGACCACCGCCAATGTGACGAGTAGTAATACGACCATTATTGTTACGACCACCTGACTTACTTTTTGATTCTAGAAGCGCTGCATAAGGACGACCTTTATAAAGGTGTGGATGCACCACTTTTTCAACAAAACGACGGCCTGGTGATGTTGGCTTTGCTCTTACGATAGGCATGAGTGTAATCCTTATTCGTTATTCGCTGTTTCACTAGTAGAAGCAGTCGTGTTTGCGACTTCTTCACCAGCATCAGCCATTTGTACATCTTGACCAGCTTTTAAGGTAACATAGGCTTTTTTATAGTCGTTACGACGGCCGATACTTTTACCAAAACGCTTTGTCTTACCTTTAACATTCAAAGTGTTTACTTTAGTAACTTCAACACCTTCAAACATCAACTCAACTGCTTTTTTGACTTCAAGCTTAGTAGCGTTAGAGTCAACTTTAAATACCTGCACACCAAGTGAGTCGCCAAGCATTTGAGATTTTTCTGAGAATACAGGCCCTCTTAAGACCTGATAAAGTCTTGCGTTGTTCATGCTAGTGCTTCCTCAAATTGTTTCGCAGCTTCAACTGACATGATCACTTTATCAAATGCGATCAAGCTCACTGGATCCACTTCGTTTGTACCAAGTACATTGACGTGCGGAATGTTGCGAGCAGCTAAGTATAAGTTTTCGTCAACCTCTTTGGTGACGATCAATGCACGTGGTGCATCAAGCTCATTTAGCTTTGCAATCAGTTCTTTAGTTTTCGGCCCAGAAACGCTCAACTCTTCTACCAAAATCAGACGCTCTTGACGAATCAATTCTGCTAGGATGCACTGCATCGCACCGCGATACATTTTGCGGTTTACTTTCTGTGACCAATCTTGTGGTTTTGCAGCGAATGCACGACCACCTGAACGCCAGATTGGGCTACGAATAGAGCCCGCACGAGCGCGACCAGTACCTTTTTGGCGCCATGGCTTGATACCACCGCCAGAAACTTCGGCACGGGTTTTTTGAGCGCGTGTACCTTGGCGAGCACCAGCTAGATAAGCGGTGACGACTTGGTGCACTAATGCTTCATTGAATTCACGACCAAAAGCCGTATCAGAAAGCTCAACCGCTGCACCTGTAACTGTTTTTAAATCCACGTTAATCCCCTTGCTTAGGCTTTGACTGACGGACGTACGATAACATCGCCACCGGTGGCACCTGGGATAGCACCCTTGATGACAAGTAACCCTTTTTCGGCATCAACCGAAATCACTTCTAGGCCTTGAACAGTAACACGCTTGTTACCCATCTGGCCCGCCATCTTTTTGCCTTTGAATACTCTACCTGGTGACTGGTTTTGACCAGTTGAACCATGTGCACGATGAGACACTGAGTTACCATGAGTAGCATCTTGCATACTAAAGTTGTGACGTTTGATTGGACCTTGGAAGCCTTTACCTTTGCTTTGTCCTGTCACATCAACCATCTGACCTTGTTCAAACAAGTCAGCTAGAATCTCACCGCCAACCTCACGACCTTCAAGATCGCTATCGTTGACACGAAATTCCCAAACACCACGACCAGCTTTAACGCCAGCTTTCGCGAAGTGACCTTTTTGTGCAGCAGTTACGCGGCTGTCACGACGGGTACCTGTGGTGACTTGGATGGCTTGGTAACCATCTACATCAGTATTTTTTACTTGAGTAATGCGGTTTGCATCGACCTCAACCACTGTTACAGGAATAGATGCGCCTGTTTCAGTGAAGACACGGGTCATGCCGCATTTTTTACCGACTAAACCGATCGCCATTTTAGACCTCTTTATATCTTATATTAATGGGTTGGGTGTATAATGTGCATTAACCCAAAGCAATTTGGACGTCAACACCCGCCGCTAAATCTAATTTCATTAGCGCATCCACAGTTTTGTCAGTAGGCTGAACGATATCAACCATACGCTTGTGAGTACGGATTTCGTACTGGTCACGAGCGTCTTTGTTAACGTGTGGTGAGGTTAGAACGTTGAAGCGCTCAATGCGAGTCGGCAACGGTACAGGACCACAAACTTGCGCACCGGTGCGCTTTGCAGTATCAACAATCTCTTGTGCAGATTGATCAATCAGACGATGATCAAAAGACTTAAGACGGATACGGATTCTCTGGTTAGCCATGCCAGCAAGCTCCTAATATGTGCTTTCGTCATTCTTGGTTTGCAAGACTATGATCAAAAGCAGTTTGGTTAAATATTCACTTAAAGCGGCCTTCTGTTCTTAACCAGAATGAGTTCTTTATCCGAACTTATAGCGTGCCAAAAGCAAAATAGTTTAAAGCCCCGCCAACTCTCCTATAATGGATGTCAGCAAAGGCATAATGAAATAGTGCTAGAAACGATGCTCCAGCTGTCATAGCGTCAGCTTTTTTAGTCAGCTGCGCATATATAATTCAGTGGTGTGTATTATACAGAGTATTTTAGGTATTGCAAGGGCAATATCTAGCGTAATTAAAGACCTCAATTTTCAGAAAACTGTTTTGTTGGTCAAGATACTTGTAACAAGTCTCTGGCAGTAGGCTCAGTAATCTCAGTCCAAAACAATATCATACTGCTCTTGGGTATATAGATTTTCTACGTCAAATGTAATCACTCGACCCAGTAGGTACTCTAGATCGGCTACAGTATCTGACTCTGATGTCAGCAATAAATCAATGACTGCCGCATGAGCCACTACTGTGAATTTCTTAGGAGAATTATAAGTACGGGCGCAGCGCATGATCTCACGGAAAATCTCAAAACAAACGGTCTCTGCGGTTTTAACGAACCCACGACCTTGGCAAGTTGAGCACGGCTCACAAAGCTGCTGACCCAATGATTCACGCGTGCGCTTGCGTGTCATCTCCACTAAGCCAAGTTCACTAACCTGCGTAATTTTGGTTTTGGCATAGTCTTGGGTTAGCTGCGCCTGTAAGCTCTCTAGTACATCATCCTTATGCTGCTGCTCTAGCATATCGATAAAATCTAGAATAATAATGCCGCCTAGATTACGCAGGCGCAGCTGACGTGCGATGGCATGTGTGGCTTCTAGATTAGTCTTATAAACGGTGTCTTCTAATGAGCGACCGCCTACAAAAGAGCCTGTATTAACATCAATCGTCGTCATTGCTTCTGTTTGGTCAATAATCAGATAGCCACCAGATTTCAAGTCAACACGACGTTTCAATGCGTCACGTAAATCATCTTCAACCCGATGCACGTCAAACAGTGACTGCTCTGCCGTATAATGCACGATTTTATCGTAAATGAACGGTACAAACTCTTTGGCAAAGTATCTGACTTGTTCATAAACTTGCGTATTATCGATGATGACTTTTTCGGTATCAGCATGTACCAAGTCACGAATAGAGCGCAGTGGTAGCGATAGTTCTTGATAAATCAGCTCTGAGCTTTGGTGATGATTGATCTCTTGGCGACGAGCACAGATGGTACGCCACAGCTGCAACAGGTAATAAATATCCTCTTCTAGCTTGTTTACAGGAACACGCTCGGCGGCAGTACGAGCGATGAGTCCACCTTTTAGATTGACCGTTTGCATTAAGCTACTAAGCTCAGTTTTTAGACGCGTGCGCTCTTCTTCACCATCAATACGCTGTGATATACCGATATGATCGCTTGATGGTAGATAAACCAGATAGCGAGATGGCAACGATATATTGGTCGTTAAGCGAGCACCCTTACTGCCTAATTGATCTTTGGTGACTTGTACCAAGATACGCTGGCTTTCGTGTAATCGATGCTGAATCAAGGTCTTAGAAACAGGCACGACCTCCGTACTTTGAGCACTGACAACAGGTGGCGTGACTGCTAAGCTATCCGTGGATGTTTCTAAGATGGCGCTATTGTCACTATTATCTTTTTTGATATTTGTAGCGGCTTTGCTTTTGTCTTCTGCAACTGGGCGAGGCTCACGCTGCATATCATTAACATGTAAAAACGCTGTCCGCGATTGACCGATATCAACGAAGGCTGCCTGCATGCCTGGAAGGACACGTACGACTGTGCCCAGATAAATATTGCCGACCAAACCCAGTTTGTGATGTCGCTCAATATAAATCTCACCCAAGATGCCATTATCTAAAACCGCAACACGGGATTCCATTGGACTAATATTAATCAGCAGCTCTTCGGACATAGTTTTTTCTCTTATCTCTCAGCTTTCTTATCAGACGGTCATCGTCTATTAGATTGACAGTGTAACAAATGCGCCTTGCTCTTGCCCATTGCCCTACCGTGTCATTATGTGCATATATAATTATAACGGGTCAACGATATCCTCACTGCCTTCTGTCATGTCTTTGATTAAGGCCAGCGTTTGCGCCAGTGGCAATCCAACGACATTGGTGTAACTGCCGTTGATACGGCTGACCCAAGCAGCACCCAAACCTTGAATACCATAGCCACCCGCTTTATCAGCAGGCTCTCCACTGTCCCAATAATTGCTCATCATCTCTGTAGTCAATGGTATAAAGGTTACTGCTGTACGCTCAGTAATTTGCTGCTGGTCGATAATTTGAAATGCCTGAGTGCGCTTTGATGCATTGTGTTCTGTTCCTTTAGGTAGCCGCTGTATTTTGGTGGCTTGTACGGCAGTCCATACTTCATGGATATTATCTGACATCTGCTGCCACATGCTATAAGCATGCTCACGATCGGTCGGTTTGACCAGTACTGTCTTGCCATCTGGTAACACTCCGATGGTATCAGAGGTCAAAATGATAATTAATTCGTTGGTACCGTTCTCATCGATTTCTAATGTGCCGTTTAGTTGCTCTATGGCAGCCATGGCTTTGGTAGCGACCATACGCTCAATATAGTCTTTGGGTAATTCATCATCTTGCGGCGTTTCGTCAATATCTACACTCAATACTCTAAAATCTAACTGTGCTTTTGCTAGTAGCTCTCGACGGCGCGGCGAACCAGATGCTAAAATGATATCCATCGCTCTTCTCTTCATTTACAGATTTATGAGGTATGTATTTTTTAGATATTTTGTATATAAGTTAATAAACATCATTAACGCGCAAACTTGCGTAGAG
This sequence comes from Psychrobacter pacificensis, assembly GCF_018336615.1. NCBI lineage: Bacteria > Pseudomonadati > Pseudomonadota > Gammaproteobacteria > Moraxellales > Moraxellaceae > Psychrobacter > Psychrobacter pacificensis. The sequence goes on from NZ_CP048752.1 coordinate 2,369,770, forward strand.
CCAGTAAGACAAGTGGCCAGCTGATGATACTCATCATAAGCGACAAAGCAGATTTTGCGATAAAGGTATTTTGGATAAACATCTGCAGCATCCATAAATTTAGCTGAAAAACAATTAATCCTAAACTGGCTATCAACCATGCGCTGATGGTATTTAGTTGTCTAACATAGATACTAGTAATTTTGATCACTAGTGCCACCACGACAGCGGCAAAGGCTTGCTGTCCTAGATGGGTGTCCATCAGCAAATCTGCAATAAGCCCAATAGTAAATGCGGTAAAGATACCCACATAGCGCGGCTGGAACAGTAGCCAATATATCAGCACCATAATCATAATCATGGGCCGTAATGTTGCCATACTTGGGCTTAACGGATAGACATTGAGCGATGAAGCAATGATAAAGCTTAGAACAATGACCACAATCAACAGTGCCGTTGAATTCTCAGAATCAGGATACGACATGAGTATTTACCTTCGATTGTGTAGCGACCGCTGTTATAGGATGCATTGGGTAATAATGAGATAGTACGATAGGCAAAATTTTGATAAAAAAGGCAGCTGGCATTATTGGTTAAAACGTTATGACATCAGAATTCATTGACTACTGCTCTGACTCTTAGTGAGCATCTTGTCTTGTAATATCAAGACATAAGCGTTGTCAATAAAGTTTGCAGAAGGCGTGACCTCAATGATTCTAAAGTTATCCGCTTGCCCATCTTTGATGTGAGCAATACGGCCAACACGATAGCCCGCTGGAATTCGCCCACCCAAACCAGATGATACCAACTCATCACCCACGCGCACGTCTGAAGTCTTAAAAACATAGTTTAGGCTCAGTGCAGATGGGATACCTTGGCCTGTCACAATAGCCCGCTGACCAGTACGTTTGACAGTGACAGCCACTGACTGCTGGTCATCTGTAATCAATAACAAACGGCTCGTATTAGGATAGACGTTAATGATCTGTCCTAAAATACCATCTTCATCGATAACCGTTTGTCCCACTTGTACACCATCTTGCTTGCCTTTATTGAGCACAACAATCTGTCTGAGTAAGTTGGTATCTGTACCAATGACTTGAGCTAAGTTGAGATCAAACTGCTCAGGCTTCGTGGTGGATAAAATCCCTTGCAAGCGCGCATTTTGTGCCAAGATATAATCTTGCTGCTGCAGTTTGGCATGTGCATGAATGAGTTGCGATTTTAGCTGCATGTTTTCGCGGCGCAGCGCTTCTTTTGACTGCAAACTACCACTCGCCCAATGCTTGGCATAGCTCGGTAATAAAGACATCTCATAAATAGGCTGCATGGCAGCATGACTGGTACTGCGTACTGGATTGAACCATTCCGAGTTTTTGCTATCAAACCACATCAGTATTAAGGCTGCTATCAATACAATGGCAGTCTTACGAAGTGATAGGGCTTGGCGCGCAAAGATACTTGTAGTCATAAGTCGTCTGATTTAAGAATTCTAAAATGAGCAATAGCACTTATTTAGAGCATAAATGTTTATCGGTGATATTGGGTTCTAGCATGGATTAATGCAATTAAAGGCAGCGCAGTCGGCTACCTTTAATTTATATACTTGTCATCGCATCGGCTAAATCAATGATTGATGCATAAGCCATGAGGCATTATAGATATCCTAACAGGGAAACCATGCTCATGAGCAAAAGCTATTTAGACAAAAATCATATTCAAGCTTTTGTTATTGATGAAATCAAGGGCGATACCACCACCACGGCTAACGCAGGTTAATGGGTCTTCTGCTACTGTCACTGGCAAGCCTGTCTCTTGTGAGATAAGCTTATCTAAATCGCGTAGCAATGCGCCACCACCCGTCAATACGATACCGCGCTCTGCGATGTCTGATGACAACTCTGGCGGTGTCTGCTCAAGAGCGACTTTGACTGCACTGACAATACCGCTTAGTGGGTCAGTCAATGCTTTTTGTACTTCTTCTGAATTGACGATAAAGGTTTTCGGCACGCCTTCTGCCATGCTACGACCACGAACCTCTACTTCTAGCTGGCTATTTTCATTCAATGCAGAGCCAACTTCTTTTTTGATGCGCTCAGCGGTCGTCTCACCGATCACACAACCATGCGTACGGCGCACATGTGTAATAATCGCCTCATCAAACATATCGCCACCGATACGGATAGATTCAGCATAGACGCAACCAGATAGCGCGATAACAGCAATCTCAGTGGTGCCACCACCGATATCGACGACCATAGAACCACTGGCTTCATGAACAGGCATGCCAGCACCGATAGCCGCAGCCATTGGCTCTTCTAGCAATAATACTTTGCTCGCGCCTGCTGATGATACTGCCTCACGAATCGCCTTACGCTCAACCAAGGTAGACTTACATGGTACACAAACCACCACGTTAGGCTGTGCCATAAAACGCTTGGCTTTTACCTTAGTGATGAAGTGTTTTAGCATTTTTTGCGTCACTTCAAAATCAGCAATCACACCGTCTTTTAGCGGGCGAATCGCTGTGATATTGGCAGGCGTACGACCCAGCATTTGCTTGGCATCGATACCCACAGCAGCGACGGTCGGGTTTTGAGTACGATTGCTTCGTAATGCGACCACCGTAGGCTCGTCAAGTACGACGCCTTTATTAGGAATAAAAATAAGGGTGTTCGCAGTACCGAGGTCGATAGCGATATTATTTGATAAAAATCCAAACAGGTTCATGACTAATATATCCAGCGTCTTACGAATGAGGCGAATGAGATTGACTGAGGTGTTACTCGTCAGTGTTGAGCAGGTCGTCGTTAGACATTAACGGGAGCGAAAGTGAATCATCGCAACCAGTCAAACCTAAGCAATAATGATGAAATGAAAAACTGAGCTAAATTATACCGATTTAGCTCAAAAAAAACATAGGTATTTGCATCAGTAAGCAAGGATTTTTGTCTAAGACGCTAAAAGTTGTTACAAAGTTTGAAATAGTAGTGACTATCATTCAACTCAATGAAACTGCTTTTAATGTGATAACTAACAAGGCTCTACAGGCAGATAATTGTTTTGCTTAGTAGTAGGTACATACTGTAACGTATTTTAGAGCCTAATTGGGAAGCAATTGAAAATCAATCATGAATTATGCGGTCAGTTTTGCAAGTATTTGCGTATTGCTATGCCGGCACTCTGCCTTGATTGATACGGATGTTGATTGATATTGTGCATCAATCAAGCCTCATACTCTGTAAACTTGGGTCAGATGCTTTATAATAAGCCAACTTTATAGCCAATTACATTTGAGCGCTTATATATTTGCCTTATCCCTACTCTAACAAAAACTGTCCTTAACTGGAGAAACTATGTCTCAGCAATCAGCAACGTCTGACAACACTGTCAGCCGTGAAGAAATCCTAGAAGTTGCCAACCTTGCACGCTTGGGTGTCGATGAAAGCACGGCCGATAGCTATGCCGCCGATATCAGTAAAGTATTAAAATTGATGCAGACCTTATCTAACGTTGATACAACAGACATCAAACCACTAGCCAATATCCATGAGGCTTGCCAAGAGTTACGTGCTGACGTAGCCAAACACGATATCAATCGCGAGCGCAATCAGTCAGTCGCGCCTGCCGTTGAAGAGGGCTTATACCTTGTACCTCAGGTGATTGAATAATAGTGGCTGAATAATACAACCACGCATTTGCCATTATCCTATTTTATTTTATGCTATTCACATTTTGACGGACGACACCTTATGTCTGAACTTCATTTATTAAGTACCGAGCAGCTAATTACTGGCTTGCAAGACAAACAATTTAGCAGCGCAGAATTAACCGAGCATTACATCAAGCGTATCGATGCGCTAGACAGCAAGATCAATAGTTTTATCACGCATACTTCTGAGACAGCACGTGCACAAGCAAAAGCCGCTGACGAGATGCGTGCACAAGGCGATCAGCGTCCACTACTTGGCGTACCGATGGCGCACAAAGACATCTTTTGTACCCAAGGGGTATTAACGACTTGTGGCTCTAAGATGCTGCATAACTTTGTCTCACCATATGATGCAACCATCGTCTCTAACATCGACAAAGCTGGCATGATTAGCTTAGGTAAGCTCAATATGGATGAGTTTGCAATGGGCTCAGACAACAGTAGCTCATACTACGGCACCGTACAGAATCCTTGGAACCTAGAGCGCGTCCCTGGTGGCTCATCAGGTGGTAGTGCCGCTGCCGTTGCCGCAGGTTTTGTCCCTGTTGCTACCGGTAGTGACACGGGTGGCTCTATTCGTCAGCCAGCTTCATTCTGTGGCCTAACCGGTATCAAACCGACTTATGGCCGTGTGTCACGCTTTGGTATGATTGCCTATGCCTCAAGCTTGGATCAAGCTGGTAGCATGGGACGCAGCGCTAAAGATTGTGCTTATTTGCTACAGCCAATGATTGGGCACGATCCGCGCGATGCCACTTCTATCAAATACGATATGCCTAACTACGTACAAGACATCAATGATGCAGAGGCTGCGGCTGGTGATAAGCCATTTGACGGTTTGCGTATTGGTGTGGCAAAAGAATATTTCAGTACAGGGCTTGATAGCGAAGTCGAGCAAGCAGCACGTGCCGCTTTAAAGAAATACGAAGAGCTGGGCGCAACGATTGTAGAAGTAAACATCACTGACCCTGAAATCACGCTCGCCACCTATTATATGCTAGCACCTGCCGAAGCGTCTTCGAACCTATCACGCTTCGATGGCGTACGTTTTGGCTATCGCTGTGAAAACCCAACGGATCTGATCGATCTATACACGCGCTCACGTTCTGAAGGCTTTGGCCCTGAAGTACAGCGCCGTATTTTGACGGGGACTTATGCGCTATCTGCTGGCTACTTCGATGCTTACTATACTAAAGCACAAAAAATCCGCCGCTTAATTGTCAAAGACTTTGATGATGCTTTTGCCAATTGTGACGTCATCGCCAGTCCCACCGCGCCGACCGCAGCTTATAAGCTGGCAGAAGACCTCGACCCTGCGACCATGTACTTAGGTGATGTCTATACCATCGCGGTCAACCTAGCGGGTCTACCTGCGCTCAGTCAGCCAGTAGGTTTGACGACAGAAGGCCTACCTATTGGCTTGCAATTAATCGGTAAACACTGGCAAGAGAGTCAATTGCTTACGACTGCGCATTTGTTCCAGCAGCATACCGACCATCATCTACAACACTCTACCATCGCAAAGGAGACGGTATAATGAGTACAGCTACTACTGATAACAGTGCCGTCCGCGAGCACGCCGTGCGTAAAGAGCTACTTGTCGATGGCTATGAAGTGGTCATCGGTATCGAGATTCACTGCCAGTTGAATACAGAAAGTAAAATATTCTCAAGTGCGCCAACTGACTTCGGTCATGAGCCAAACAGCCAAGCAAGTATCGTTGACTTAGGCTTACCTGGTGTATTGCCAGTATTAAATGCTGGCGTGGTCGATCGCGCGCTAAAATTCGGTATCGGTGTCAATGCTGAGCTGGGTCTGTTTAATACATTTGATCGTAAAAACTACTTTTACCCTGACTTGCCTAAAGGCTATCAAATCACTCAGATGGCCAATCCTATCGTGGGTGAAGGCTATATCGATGTCGTGGTCAACGAAGGCGAGAAAAACGAATATCCAAAACGTATGGGTATTACCCGCGCACATCTAGAAGAAGATGCGGGTAAATCTGTCCATGACGCAGTCGATGGTATGACGGGTGTGGATTTGAACCGTGCGGGTACGCCGCTGATCGAAATCGTCTCTGAGCCAGACATGCGCTCTGCCAATGAAGCGCTTGCCTACATCAAAGCCATCCATCAGCTAGTCACTTGGCTAGGTATCTCAGACGCAGTAATGGCCGAAGGCTCATTCCGCTGTGACTGTAACGTCTCTGTGCGCAAGCCAGGCGCTGAGCTTGGTACCCGTACTGAGCTTAAAAACCTAAACTCGTTCCGCTTTATCGAGCGTGCTATCAATCGTGAAATCGAACGTCAAATCGACATCCTAGAAGATGGCGGCAAAGTCGTACAAGCAACGATGCTATATGATCCAGAGCGCGATGAAACACGCACCATGCGTACCAAAGAAGACGCCAACGACTATCGCTACTTCCCTGATCCTGACTTGCTACCTGTCCGAATTGAGCAGCATACCGTTGACGCGATCAAAGCAGCCATGCCAGAGCTACCCGTCGCTCGCCGTGCACGCTTTGAAGAAGCGCTGGGTCTGTCAGAATATGACGCTCGTATCTTGACTGGTAGTCGTCAAATTGCTGATTATTTTGAAGCTGTGGTCGCAGAAGTTGGGCAAGCAGATGCCAAAATGGCTGGCAACTGGGTCATGGGCGACTTGCTCGGCGCACTGAACAAAGATGACAAAGACATCACCCACTCCCCTATCAGCGCCAAACAGTTGGCTGGTATGCTAAAACGTATCAAAGATGACACGCTATCTGGCAAACTGGCTAAGAAAGTCTTTAGTGCGCTATATGAGCGCGAAGGTGGCAATGATGATGACGCAGCAGATAAGATCATCAAAGAAAAAGGTCTCAAGCAGGAAACTGACACGGGCGCTATCAAAGCCATGGTCGAAGACGTCATTGCAAAAAATGAAGCGATGGTCGAAGAATATCGCGGCGGTAAAGAAAAAGCCTTTAACGGTTTGGTCGGTCAAGTCATGAAAGCCAGTCGTGGTAGTGCTAACCCGCAGCAAGTGAACCAAATTCTAAAAGAATTGTTAGGTTAACACGAGCAGCGTAGCAATTAGACTGATTATGCTAGGCAGAAAGGTATTGTAGATTTTGACTAATATAAATAGCCCTTGCAATATACATAATTTTGCGTAAAATAGTCAGTCATTCGGGGCGTAGCGCAGTCTGGTAGCGCACTACACTGGGGGTGTAGTGGTCGCAGGTTCAAATCCTGCCGTTCCGACCAAACACAATATTAGGGCATACCGTCATAGACCGTATGCCCTTTATTTTGGGCGTTTTTTGGGTTTTCACTGTCTTATAGGTGTATGGCGTTCCATATAGAATGTTGGTATTATTGTTGGTATTGAGCAGTACCAACATGGACAATACCAACAAAGGATAAACCCATGCCCCTAACCCATACCAGTATCAACAAGCTATCACCTAGCCCCACCTCGATTGATACAAAACGACCTGATAAACACAGTGACGGTAACGGGCTGCAATTATGGGTTCGTTATACGGGTGTGAAGTCATGGATCAGCGCGTACCGCTGGCAAGGTAAGCAACAAACCCTCACTATTGGTACTTACCCAGTCATGAGCCTACAAGATGCACGCAAGCGCAATATTGAGATCAAAAGACTCATAGCTGATGGTATCAACCCAAAAGACGATAAGAAAAAGACACAAGCCGACAATGACGGATCAAGGGCGTTCGATACCATAGCCCAGCGTTGGCATGATGACCGCAAAGCACACATAGCCCCTACCACCTATAGCCGTGATTACTCACAGTACCAGCGCGATATTAAGCCCGTCATTGGTCACATGAACATAGAGGACATAACCGCGCCTGATGTTTTGGCTATCGGTAAAGCTATCGAAGCGAGGGGCGCTAGTGACATGGCAAGGCGTGCAATGCGTCAAACAGGGCAGATATTCAAACAAGCCATACGTGAGGGCTTAACCAACCTCAACCCAGCCACCGACCTAACCGAAGCATTAAAACCGCATAAGGTGAAGCACCACAGCCGTGTGACCAGCCAGCAATTACCAAAGCTACTACAAGATATTAACGCCTACGAGGGTGACCTACTGGTGAAGCTAGGCTTGTGGTTTATGTGCTATACGTTTGTACGTACTCAAGAATTGCGTCTTATGGAGTGGTCAGAAATAGACTACCAAGCCAAAATATGGCGCATACCAGCCGACAAGATGAAAATGGATAGACCACACCTAGTACCACTAGCACCGCAAGTCATGACGATACTGGAGCAGATCAAGGCGCTAGGTTTTTCGGATCAGTACGTTTTCTTTAATCCATCAACCCGTAAGCCATACAGTACAAACGCTTTTATCACTGCCCTATGGCGCATGGGTTATAAAGGACGTATGACGGGGCACGGCTTCCGTGGACTTGCCAGCACTACCCTACATGAACAGGAATACATGCACGAAGCAATAGAGCTACAGCTAGCACATGAAAAAGAAAACAAGATCAGCAAGGCATACAACGGAGCACAGCACCTACCGTACAGAATAGACATGATGAACCAGTGGGCAAACTTCATTGATGATGCCTATGCTGGCAAACTAGATAATGTGATCCGTGCAGACTTTAAAGGACAGAAACAAAAGCTAGGCTAAATAACCGTTGTTAGTATCACTATATGATACTATAATGACCGTAGAGCTAAGGACATAACATGCAGCGCAAGCACCTAAAAACACTTAATATCATCTTTACTAAGCCTATATCAGCAAATATAAAGTGGGCAGACATTGAAGCCTTATTTATAGCATTAGGTGCAGAGGTCAACGAACGGGCAGGATCAAGAATAGCTGTAGTGTTAGATGGTGAGGTACAAGTTTATCACCGACCACACCCCCAACCGACAACAGATAAGGGCGCAGTCGCTAGCGTTCGTAAATGGCTAGATAGTTTAGGGTATAGCCCTATTGATGAAGCCAAAGACACCGCCCCCGTAACTAATAATGAGGAATAATCATGCAAAACATTATGATGATTAATGACCATAAAGCACTTATTCAATATGACCCTGAACTAGGGTTATTCCGTGGAGAATTTGTAGGGCTAAATGGTGGGGCAGACTTTTATGGTGACAGCATTGCCGATTTAGAAAATGAGGGTAAGCAGTCATTGCAAACCTTTTTGGACGTTTGCCAAGAACAAGGCATTGAGCCTTACAAATCCTTTTCAGGTAAGTTTGTAACCCGTGTGCCAAGTGAGCTACACGAGCAAGTAACAACTATTGCCACCAGCCACGGTATGAGCCTTAACCAATGGGTCACTAATACACTTGCCAATGCCATCAAAACCGAAGGCATGGCATAACGACTATGCAAGGCTAGGACTAATTACCCGAACGACAGCTATTTACACACCCTTATGCTGTCACTGCCTTGCACCTACTTTAATTTAAGGGTGTAGGGGTGTGAAATATGGACACAAGCACGGCTATCAGCGTTTACGAGCATTTTTTATATATTGATGAAAGTCTTCAGCTTTCAGTTAATGACTATCCCGATATAGCTACAATATGGCGTAGCGCAGACGATCAAACTGAGTTTACATACTATGACTTTGTGTTTAGAGACCATCTAAATATTAGAACAATTTTAGCTGAAAGCAATATTACTAATCTTGATGCTCACTATATATTAAAAAAGTTTATTGAAACGTTGATTAATTCTAAAAGTGAACGATCAAAAAGTAGGCTCTCAAAACCTTTCACTTACGATGATTATTTATTTCTTGCAGATGAAGAAGAAGATATAGACGGTCATTCTTCATACTTAATTGATATTATTATTAATATTATCGAAGAACCTCAATATTTATTTGAGTTCATAGCTGAGTTTGGCACTTTTAATATTACTCCAAAGTATGCGCCATACCCCTATAAGCATATAGAAAATCATGGAAAGATACCTTATGTACTCGCCGCATATATAAGCCATTTACCATTTAAGATATGGTCGCATAAAATTGATTACGACATTAAATTTACAAGCTATAAGGAAGCAGAAGAATGGCAGAATGAATTTTATAAATTCTTAGCGGACAATAGAGCTTTGGAAATGTTTTTGAGATTGAAGGATTTGGCTGAAGTTTTTATAAGTCGCATAAAGACTCTTGATAATATAAATGTTGACTTAGGTTTTGACTTCTATAAGATGCAGAAAGAGTTGAGCTTTAGAAATAATAAACTAGCATTCATTGATTCTAGTCAAGCGAATATAGCACCTGAACTAATAGTTGCTCACTATGTCTGGAACTATATTTATTTAGAAGATAACGATTTAAACCAAAACCTATCTCATTCATCAAAAGTTCCTCTAGTCTTGAAGCATTTTAAAGATTTGCCTAAAGACCAAAGGTTTATAGACAGAATTACAGCTATTACCACACCTAGAGAGCAGAAAAACTATAACTGGAGTGGTTTTTTTAAATAGCAATTTGCTTGCCTATTATCCCATACTGATAAGATGACACCTCAACGTGTCACCCTAATTTAAAATTGGCTTCAAACCTTTATCGTTTGGAGGTGACACCACTTACCGACACCATTTTATTGAGGTGACACCCTTTTCTGACACCTATGCTTACCCCCTAACATAGACCATGTAAGCCGTAGCGTCCGTTACGGCTCAATACACTACATGGAGCTATACACAATGACACACCCAACCCAAGACACCCCAGTAATTCCTTTTACTGACAACACCCCTCACGACACCGAACCAACCAGCGCAAACAGTCCAGCTATGCAACTGCCTACTACTGGCATGGGCAGAGCTAAGGACATTTTGCCGTTCCTACCTTTTAGCAAAACCACCTTGTTTGAATGGTCAAAAGATGGACGTTTCCCAGCTGGCAGAAAGCTATCACCAACTATGACAGCATGGAGCTATGCAGACGTTCACGAATGGCTTAACTCTCACACCTCAACCACTAGCGAGATATAGAGCCATGATGACCACAGCCACCAGTAACGCCCCAGTGACCGACCAGCCAGCACCTAAGACACAGATTGACACTGTTAGAGAGCACCTGATGACAGGGGCAACTATCACCACATGGGACGCATACCGCCTTTATCAAATCACATGCCTAGCACAGCGCATACATGACCTAAGAACCGCAGGGCTAACCATTCAAAGCGAAATAGTTACGCACAATGACAAGCGTTTTTCTGTCTATTGGCTTGATGAGCAGACTTTGCTTGAAAGCGAACTATCTAACAGTGAGGTGAACTAAGTGAGCCAATCAAACGACATATTAGAACCGCGCCTAGTGGCAGTAGATAGCTATTATCTGTCTGTCATTAATGACCGCATACAAGACCTATCAAACGATGCTGAGAGCCTAGCAATGGCGCTTAGTGCGATCAGTACCGATGATGATACCAGTAAGGGCGTAATAGTCGCTGTAAGGTCTGCCCTACTCGCTAATAGTGAGCTGGCAACCATTTTAAGCGAACAGATGGACGGGCTTATCTTACTGCCTGAGCTGGAGGTAACAGATCATGAGTGATAACCATACCAAACCCAATCTAAAAGCCCAACACGGGGCGCACAATCGCAAACAGACGGGTAAACGTGGCTTACTGCTAAGATTTACTATCTTTATGGCATGGGTGGCAGGTATTGGCTTGCTACTCTCACTGGTAGCTTGCCAGCAAGTACAACCAAAACAGATTGCAACCGATGATAGCAGCGGTTACTATATAGGCCTCTCAAAATCTACAAGCGGACAAGCCAGCCGTGACATTTTGGCTTTTTTTGTGCCTGATAATAGCGCAGCCTCTCAAGCTGTTACTATACAATCTAGCACAGCCTCACAAGCGCACACATGCGCCACAAGGGGGCAAACCATCATATCTAAGGTGAACACCTCACCGACCGACTATGACGGGTTGACGCTGCAAAATAAAACAGCCGTAAGGCGAATATGCGGGGCGGTTTCTTGTAGAACCGAGAGTAAGACCCGTCACCCTATACTTTTACCGTATAGCGTGGCATACACTCAAAAACTACAAGGAGTTATCCATCATGGGTAAATCAATCAGCACGACTTCAAACACTACAACACTAGCTAATCAAGCCCCTGAGGGCTTAGATGACGGCTTGTCTATTGCCCAAATTAACCAGCGTAAAGTTATCGACTTAACTAGTCCTAACGATACCGATGTCATTATCATATCGTCACATGATTTATCAAACCTTGCTTGTGATATTAGCGGTGCAGCTGGCGCTCTACATGATGTTGGTCAGTTACTGGCACTTATTCACTATGACAAGATACAGGCTCATACAGCCGAAGCATTAGCGCGTTTAGCACATGATGCTACTTGCACATGGGCAGAGATACTGCACACGCAATTAGACACCCTCAACGAATCCCTAGTGATGAATGGCCATAGCAAGGTAGGTGCAGAATGAAAACCTACCCACCAAAGCAGAGCCGTAAGCACGCCAAGCGCAAAAGCTACTACAAGAAATATAGAGCCGAGCGCAAGCCGAACCACACGCAGGCAAGGGGGAACAGATGACCACCACACCAACAAACAGCCAAGAAAAAGCCCATGCGGACAACATGGGCGCTCATACTCTCTTACAAGATTGCAAGCCAGCTACAGAGGAACAGCTGGCAAACGATCCGTTTTTAATCAAACTTAATGACATGCTAGAACCTGAACGGCTGCTATTCGTTACAGGTAATACTACTATATATTATGGTGAACAAATTGGCAAAACCGAACCAACAGCCAACACTATAGGCTTAGCATTGACCGATAAACAAGGCGATATTGTAGGCGCGGTATTCTACACACCAAACAGCAAAGCAAAGCCCATTGTCATTGATCCTACAGGTTATGGCGCTATCGTCATTGGTGAGCCAAACAAAGCCCATGAGGTCATAGCTTTTAATGACCTTGATAGCGGTATTGATGTTTACAGCTACCTGATGAGCAGTGATAAAACAATCATTGTCAGCCCTCACAAAACAAAGCAATGCCTTAAAAAGATGGTGCAGCACTGGAGCAGCGGTTCACTTGTTACCGTACCTATGACGCTTGATGACAAGGGCTTAATAAACCTATTAGCAGGTGTAAAGGCTCAAGCATTGGTTACTGTGGCTCATATCGTCACTATGCTGCAGCATGACAGCTACAAAGCGATACTAGCAGCTGATGACACCCAGCTAATCAACTTACAAGATACTGCCTATTATCCTGAATGGCGCGATGATCCCCAGCTGAATGAACCGATGATCTATAGTGATGGGCGTTTTGAGCTATATCACGATGGATTGTTTTTCGTAAAGTATAACGATGATGACCCAGCAAACATTACCTTTAAGTCTAAGGCGTTTGTTTGTTCACCTATAGAAGTTATCGCTAAGACACGGGACACAGGCAGCACTACATGGGGGCGGTTACTGCAATGGCGCGATGATGACAGCGTATTGCATACGTGGTCAATGCCGTTATCGCTACTGCAAGGTGATGCAAGGGAATACCGCAAGGAGCTTGCCAGTCAAGGACTAAACATTACCACCAACCCCAAACAGCGCAGCTACTTAGACACCTATATTCAAAAATACCCTATTCACAAACGGGCGTTATGCGTGGATAAGTTAGGCTGGCACGATAAGCAATATATATTACCTGACAGAGCCATAGGCAGCGATGGTAAGCAGCTTATTGTCTATCAGTCTGCAAACAGTATCAACAGCACCCTAACCCAGCAAGGAGAGCTAGCACAGTGGCGCGATAACTTATGCAAGCCACTAGCAGAGCAAAGCCGTTTTGTGTTCTCTATTGCTTGCGCGTTCGCAGGTCAATTACTGGAGCTATTAGAGTATGACGGGGGCGGTTTTCACCTTTTAGGATCATCAAGCATGGGTAAGTCATTATCGCTCAAGGTGGCTGCTAGTGTATGGGGCAATCCTGACAGGTACGTTAAGACATGGCGCAGCACTGATAACGCTCTAGAAGGCACAGCAAGCGAGCACAACGACAGTTTTTTACCACTTGATGAGATCAGCGAATGTGATCCCAAAATAGTAGGCAAAACCGTTTATATGCTGGCTAATGGTCAAGGTAAAGGACGTAGTACCACCACGGGACACAATCGTATAGCCAAAACATGGCGCATTATCTTTTTGTCTAATGGTGAGGAGTCGCTACAAAACTTCATGGCGCAAGCAGGACAAAAAACCAATGTAGGTATCGAGGTTCGAGTAGCGCATATTGATGCTGATGCTGGCAAAGGGTTAAAAACCTTTGATAGTTTGGTACTGGCAGAAACAAGCGAAGCACAAGCCGATAGGATTAAAGAGCTATCACACGCTTACTATGGATCAGCTGGCATTGCATGGCTAGAACATATCACCAGTGACAAGGCAGCGACCACCGCCACCGCTAAGCAGCTTGTAGATGACTTCATGAGTCAGTACAGCGACCTGACAGCACAGGCGCATAGAGTTGCTAAACGGTTCGCTATCGTGAGCGCAGCTGGAGAACTGGCAACACAGGCAGGTATAACGGGCTGGCAAGTAGGACAAGCAACGACAGCCGTTATGATTTGCTTAGATAATTGGCTTGATAACTACGGGCGTGATGGTGAGCATGAGCAGCGCCAAATCATAGAGCATATTAAGGCATTTATTGAACAGCACGGATCAAGCCGTTTTCAGCCTTGCCACATTCACACGTACCAAGACTTTGAACCTAAAACCAATAACCGCGCTGGCTATCACAATTACGACACAGGGGAATATTATTTCTCTACCAGTACCTTTGATGAAGTCTGTTCACCATTTAACAAAAGCAAAGTCCTACAAGTATTAGATGAAGCAGGATTTTTAAATGTGACTGAGAGTGACCGTAAAACGTGCAAAGTGCCTTTACCATTCAAAAAGAACCGCCAGCGTGTTTATGCGGTCAAAGGTGAGATATTAAGTTGTGAAACTACAAAAAGCACTGGGACAGCTGGGACAACTGGGACAACCCATACACTGCAAGGGCTAGAGCCTGTCCCAAGCGTTAAAACACCATTGGGACAGCTGGGACAAAATAGCGCAATCTGTTAATCTGTCCCAAGTGTCCCAAAGGCTAAAAAAGGGCTGGGACAGCTGAAAGCCAGTAAGTACGGGCGCTGTCCCGTTGTCCCAAGTGTCCCAAGCAAAAAAGTAGATGCAGGCAAAAATAATATAAGGTAGGCGTTAGCGTCTGCCTTTTTTTATGGCTGATACTTTCATTTTTATAGTAGTAGGCTAAAGCCAATAGCTCAAAACCCGACAAAATATAACTGTATTGTTGTATTATGAGGGAATATAAAAACCGAGGTTTAATCTATAGTCAATCCTAAATAAAACAGATACATTATATATCAAAGTGGAACTGGTCTAAATCTTCCTTGCGTGCTGTGCCTACGCAGACAGAGGCTGCGAAAAATTTATCCCAGTCCCACTGTATCTTTTTTATACTGAATTCACTATATGACGCATTTTAGCGCACTAAATGATTATGTAGCAGACTTGCCAGCCGATAGACAACAAGCGATCAATAATAAATCTAAAATATTAAGCCAGTCTATTGAGCTTGCCAAAATACGCAAAAGCAAACAGCTAAAGCAGACTGAGCTTGCCGTCATTATGGGTGTGTCACAAGCCAGCATATCAAAGGTAGAAAGCGGTAAAGACATTCAGCTATCGACTTTGCAAAACTATGTTAGAGCGTTAGGTGGCGAGGTAAGCATTATCGCTAAGATGCCAAACAGTGACGTTATATTGATATAGCACCCTCACCCTAAAGGCGAACCCTCACAACTTTCATATCTTATTTTAAATTTTATAATCCAGCCCATTTATTCATCAATACCACTTAGGGATATCTATGTCAGATAGCAATCATCAATACGTTAGCGATTACGTCAATAAAGTAGCCTCAAGAATTAAGTTAGGTCACAGTTCAGAACATACTTTCCGCATACACCTAGAATTTTTAATTAATGCTTTAGTACCTGATGTAATAGTGACCAATGAACCAAGCCAAGTAACGGACTGCGGTAACCCTGATTTTTTAATCAGTAAAAAAGAGATTCCGATTGGCTTTATCGAAGCTAAAGACGTAGGCAAGGATTTAAGCTCTAAACTTTATAAAGAACAGTTTGATAGATATAAAGCCGCCTTAGACAACCTGATTATTACGGACTATCTACGCTTTGAGTTTTATGTTGGTGGTGAACTTATCCATGAAATATGCGTTGGTGAGTTAGTTGAAGGCGTAGTACAGCCACATGATAGCGAGTTCAATCGTTTAGCGGAGTTACTGCGTGATTTCTGTGTGTATGTCGGACAAACGATTAAATCTGCTCAACGTCTTGCAGTCTTGATGGCGGGTAAAGCGCGATTACTTGAACATACGCTTTATCAGGCACTAATCAGCGATGAAAATTCAGACGATAATTCAGACCTACGTGCCCAGTTTGAGACTTTTAAGGGCGTACTTATACATGACTTAACCCCAGCAGACTTTGCTGATATTTACGCGCAAACACTCGCCTATGGTATGTTTGCCGCACGTTTGCATGATGACACCCTAGATACTTTTAGTCGTCAAGAGGCAGCTGAGCTTATCCCTAAAACCAATCCATTTTTAAGAAAGCTGTTCTCTCATGTGGCTGGTATTGATATTGACCCACGTATCAAGACTACGGTAGATAACCTTGCTGATGTATTTCGCGCCACCGATGTAGCAGCTATCCTCAAAAACTTCGGTAAGACTACTCAAACACAAGACCCTATCATTCACTTCTACGAGACTTTCCTTGCAGAGTACAACCCTAAACTTCGTAAGCAGCGCGGTGTATGGTACACCCCTGAGCCAGTGGTTAAGTTTATTGTCCGCGCTGTAGATGATATTTTGAAGTCTGAGTTTGATTTGGCAGACGGTATAGCAGATACCAGTAAGATAGAAATAGAAAAACAGACACAAACCCCTGATAGTCGTACTAAGACAGGCTATAAGATGGTTAAAGAGTTGGTACATAAGGTGCAAATTCTTGATCCAGCGACTGGTACAGGGACATTCCTTGCAGCCATTATTCAGCATATCTTTCACAGTCAGTTTGAAAACATGGGCGGCATTTGGAGCAGCTACGTTGAGCAAGACCTATTACCACGCTTACATGGTTTTGAGCTATTGATGGCAAGCTATGCAATGGCGCATTTAAAGCTTGATATGCTACTTGCTGATACAGGCTATGAGCCTATTAAGCCTAAACGTATGCAGGTCTATCTGACCAACTCACTAGAAGAACATAACCCCGATACAGGAACGCTATTTGCTGGCTGGCTGTCTGCTGAGGCAAATGAGGCTAACGCCATTAAGCGTGATGCACCCGTGATGGTAGTGATTGGGAATCCGCCGTATAGTGGTGTATCTCAAAACAATGGGAAGTGGATATCTGATTTAATAGAGGATTATAAATATGTAGATGGAGAGCATTTTAATGAACGTAAACATTGGTTAAACGATGATTACGTAAAATTTATACGCTATGGACAACATTTTATTGAAAAGAACGGTGAGGGTATTTTAGCTTTTATTAATCCACATGGATTTTTGGATAATCCAACCTTCCGCGGTATGCGTTGGCACCTGCTCAATACTTATGACAAAATTTTCACCATTGATTTGCATGGTAATACTAAGAAAAAAGAAGCAGCACCTGATGGTAGTAAAGATGAAAATGTATTTGATATTATGCAAGGTGTGTCTATCAACTTTTTTATAAAAACCGGAAAGAAAAAGCAAGGGGAGCTAGGTAAGGTCTTTCACTATGATTTATTTGGTAAGAGAGATGCTAAATACAATTTTTTGAGTAAAAAACATATTGGTAAAATAAGTTTCGATGAGTTACTTAGTGATAGGCCTTATTTCTTTTTTAAGCCAAGAAATAATATGGGAGTAGAGAATTATTCAACTGGATTTAAAGTAGATGAGTTAGTTAAAATAAACTCCATAGGTTTTGTTTCAGCTAATAACAACTTGAATATTTCGTTTGATGAGATAGAACAAAAAAATAAAATTGAAGACATACTTACACTAGACGAGAAAGAATGGCGTGTAAAATACAATAGAATGAAAGATGCTCAATCTTGGAAGTATATATGGGCAAAGCAAGATGCGGCAAAAAATAAGCATCTTCCTATTATTCCAGTTTCATACAAGCCTTTTGATATAAGGTATTCTTTATATACTGGAAATTCAGGAGGTTTATATGCACGTCCCGTCAATGAAGTAATGCAGCACTTATTTCTTAAAGAAAACTATGCACTATAGTCAGTTCAAAATAAAATTGTTATGGTTAGGACAAACATCATAAAACAACTTGGATAAGTCGTTTTCCAACCAGCCTTGGCGTAGAAACTTTACTTGTGCCCATTTCTTTTCAATAGGGTTCAAATCAGGGCTGTACGGTGGCAGCCATAGAATACGATGACCATGCCTATTCAGTAGCTTTTGAATGCGCTTCTTCTTATGAAATCGAGCGTTATCCATCACAATCACGCATTTGGTTTTAAGACTTGGGATTAGGGTTTGTTTGCACCAGTTGTAGAATATGCTGCTGTTAATGTTGTGCTTAAAGTAATCTAGTGCAAACAGCATCTTTTCATAGAGAGCACCGATAACGTTGGTTCGCTTTTTACCTTGCCAGTTGTAGCTATCGATACAGGGTTTACCAATCGGTGCATAACCATGAGAGCGAATGGTTTCAGCCTCAAAGCCGCTTTCGTCCATATATACAATGGGGTAGCCTTGCTGCTTAAAGTGCTCAAGCTTATTCTGATACGCCGCTCTTTTGATTGGACAGGCTTTTGGATGTTCTAAAGTCTTTTTTTTGACTGATGCCTAGGCGCTTTAGGGCATGATGAATGCCTGTTTTACTACAGTTTAGACGACGAGCTCGCTCATACTGGTAATCATCGGGATACTCTTTGACATCATTAAGTAGCACATCATCTGGTATTTTATAGGGCTTGGTTTGCCTGGTTGTTTTACTATGAACACGCCGCTTCCAGTTCTGTATGGTGGTTGGGCTCAGATTATAAGACTCAGCCGCCTCGGCAAAGGTCATACCCTCGTCTAAGCTTTTTAGTACCTGTTTGCGAAAATCTAGTGAGTAAGTCATGGTCTTTATAATAACAATTGGATTTGATAATTAATTTATAACACTTTTAGGTGGAATTGACTATAGTTGTATCTAGGCAGTGTGTATCGAATTGGAGATACATTTTCATTTCTAATTTGATAGGAGATTTTAATTTAACAGGAACTGCTGGAAGGTTTGGTAGTGGTTATTTTATGCCTTTATACCTCTACAACCAAGATTCTTTAACTCAGTCGAAGTTGCTAAATTCAGATTCTAAGTATCAAGAAACGCCAGTACGAACACCAAATCTCGATCCTGAAATTGTGGCCGATATCGCCAAGGGTATTGGCTTAACCTTTACCAATGAAAAAGAAGAAATTGCTGGCACGTTTGCCCCCATAGATATTCTCGATTATATCTATGCCGTATTGCACAGCCCGACATATCGTGAGACTTATAAAGAGTTCTTAAAAATCGACTTCCCACGCGTGCCCTATCCTAGCGATGTCGATATCTTTTGGCAGTTGGTGGCACTCGGTGGCGAGTTACGTCGAATTCACTTATTAGAATCACCAAAGCTTGCCGCACAAACTAAAGCGCTTGGTATAGGTTATCCCGTAGGAGGTGATAATGCCGTTACTCGTAAAATGACTAAGACCAGCGTTGGCTTTGAGCCTGACGAAGTAGATAGCAGCATTGGTAAAGTTTGGCTTAACGATACTCAGTATTTTACCAATGTACCGCTAATCGCATGGGAGTTCTATATCGGTGGATATCAGCCCGCGCAAAAGTGGCTTAAAGATCGTCAAGGTCGAACGCTAGATCATAGCGATATCAAGCACTATATGAATATCATCGCAGCGCTTAGCCTAACCAATGAGCTGATGCAGCAGATTGATGACATCAACGTGGTGGGTTAAGTCCGCACAATCACATTAAGACAAAACAATAAAAGGTAGGCGTTAAACGTCTGCCTTTTTGTTTTGCCTACACTTCTATATATGCCACATACAATCGTAACTTGTTATCTATTATCCAAAAGTTTACAATTAATTATAAGTATTCTTATAATTTACCCCTATGATTGATATTAACCAAACCGAACAATTTAGACGCTGGTTGCACAAGCTCAAAGACCCGTTAGGCAAAGTAGGCATACTGGCACGTATCAAGCGAGCGCAAGGCGGCAATTTTGGTGACCATAAGCCATTAGCCAATACAAACGGTATCTATGAGATGCGAATATTCAAAGGCAATGGTTACCGTGTCTATTATGCCAAGCAAGGCGATACCCTCTATCTATTATTGATAGGAGGCAGTAAAGACAGCCAAGCAAGCGACATTGATAAGGCTTGCACCCTATGGCAGCAGGTTAAGGAACAAGAAAAGGAGCACCCCCAATGACCGATATTAAGATCAGCCGTTTTGACGTAGCAGAGTACCTAACAGATGAAACCCTTATTAATGCTTACTTGAATGAAGCATTGAGCGATGGCACACCTAGTGACTTTATCCAAGCATTAAACGATGTTGCACGCGCAAAGGGCATGAATGAGCTGGCAGAAAAGACAGGCATAAGACGTGAAAGTCTTTATAAAACCCTACAGTCCGAAAAGCCCCGCTTTGACACCATGCTAAAAATTATTGATGGTATGGGCTTGCAAGTCACTCTGACTCCTAAAGCCGAACCTTTTTTAGAGGCTTAATGTTTAATGATTGTTATTCTGAGAGGTGAACGTTATGCGTTTGCCTTTTTTATGGGCTGCACAAAACCTAATAAAACCTGATATTCAAAACCTAATGAGCAGATGCCCCAAAATGGAAGCAAAAAGCGAGGAAGCAAGGAAAATAGGAAGCAAAACAGCGAATTTTCTATTATTCCTATTCATCGCCAAGTCAGGACAGCAAACGGCTAAGAGTGGAAGCAAATATTTTTTAGGAAGCAAAAAATTGGAATAATTCCCAACGGGCTAAATAGTACAGATGCAATAAAACGCATTAAAAACGCACGCATTTAAGTGCCATTACCGAGCGCGTGCAGTGATTAATTCAACCCCATGCAAACAAAAAGCAACCCCCTAAACTTTTAATTTCGCGGTCGTAAAAATATGCAGATGGCTGCGGTCACCGCTTGCAAAGTCCTGAACAATGACACCGCCCTATCATGTTGAGAAATGTTGAAACGGTAAACAGTAAAAATAATTACAAAATAATATTGAGTGAAGCAGCAAACAGCCAAAAAAGGGCATTATTAAAAACGATTGTTGGTATTATTGTTGGTATCGTTGATATTAAAAATAATAAAACCTATATATTAAAAGGCATACAGCCTTTACTTTACTTCCTGCCGTTCCGACCAAACATAACAGTAAAGAAAAAAGCCAATCATTGTTTTCAATGGTTGGCTTTTTTTTGTGCTAAATTTTACTGATATCAGTATTCATATCCATCACATTAATATCATGTTTTGAAGCCAAAAAGCTTAGCACTGCCATCGCCGATACTCGTATCCTATAGACTTTTATAGAGCGAGCCGTTAGGGTAAATGCCTCACCACAATGATGGTTTATCCTATGTCCGAGCCTATCAATAAACCCACACATAATCGCCTCATAGATGATGTACCTTGGGAGCGTTTCCGCCGGCCTTACGTGCGCGATTTGGCTTATGTACTGGCATGTCCCAATGTCTTGACCACGTGGCTAGACTTTGCACCGCATCAGAGCACACATACCGTTGCTGTGCATAGTGCACAATTTTGGCAGACACAGTTTGAAGCGTATGAGCAACGATTAACAGAGCTAGACACCACTGCCACCTATCAAGAGCTGACTCGCTATTTACTCAAACGCCCTAGTCCCAATCGATTGGGGTTTCACTTTGAGGGACTACTATCGTTTTGGTTAGAGGATGGGTTTGCGCGTAATCTGCATCCGTACGAGACACTAGCTAATAATGTACAGCTGTACAATGGTAAGCAGACTGTCGGTGAGCTTGATTTGATTTTGTATAATCATGAAGAGAGGCTGGTGGAGCATTGGGAACTAGCCATTAAATTTTTTATGGGATCAGCACCTTTTGAGCCTGTGAACTGGGTAGGGATTAACTCCAATGATAATCTACAGCGTAAGATGACGCACATGCAAACCAAGCAGTTTCGAGCCGTCTGGGTAGATACGGAAGATCACGGGCAGGTCAAAATAGACAAACGCTATGGTGTAATCAAAGGGCGATTCTTTTTACCGATTAACACAACCAACCTTGGTGATTATGATTGGCCTCATTGGCTAACACCCAGCTTTCCGATACATGAATGGTGTGATAAGAGAGATAAAGCCGCTCTTGCGACGATTGACACCACTTCATTGCGAGCCGCGCATTATATTGAATGGTTCACTAAGCGCGACTTTTATGACCGCTATGGTCGGTGTCAGCCGCCCCTTACCTACCCTGACACGCCAAACCTCAGAACAGGATTGTACTTCGAAGGTGAGCGACTGATTGTCATTTATCCAAGGCAGTTAAGCCAAATAAAAGAATAGTCTAAGCTAGATAGTTTGAATAACTGTCTCATTTTAACAACCAAAGAAGCTTAGTGAACCATTTAATAACTCTCAATCACCTGCATTAGCTCGTATCTCAGCATATCGGCACTAGGCATACGCTCAGCGTGAAAACGAACGATGGCGATGCCTGCACTAGCTAGGGCTTTGTCTTTTTTATCATCAGCCTTTTGCCGCGCTTTGCTGCTATGTGTCCAGTCATCAAGCTCGATGGCAACTAGCGTGGTCTGAGCGTCAACATCCACGATTACATAATCAACGCTCTGGCGACAGATACGATTAAACCAAAAGCTGCGCTCGGATGTCTCGTCACTATTGGCTTCAATGATTCGTGACAGCTGAACTTGCACAAAGATATGATACTCTGGCAGCGCATTTTTTAATTTATTAAAAAATATCACTTCAGTGTCGGTCATGATTGGCATTGGGGCAAATGGCCAGATAGCCAGCTCATCACCGCGCACAGGCTTTGACTCAGGCTCTGCGACTGGACGTTTCGCCAATAGCTTTGGTAACGTAATCAGTCCTAAAAACCCAACGGCCAAGATTAAAAATATAGCGCCAAATGACATGGTTTTACCTTATACAATATAACAGTGACCGGCTAGCGTTCAAGACTCTGAAGAGTCAATGATCGGCTGATCACCACAGGGCAACCTTTATAGGCTGACAGGTTATACAAAAATGAGTAATAAAAATGTGCTCATCGTAACCAAGCTTGCGCCAATCGGCAAACGATAAAACAAAAAACACGACAGTGGTTGTCGTGTTTAAAAATAATCATGGTCTAAATCGATAAGATGACAGCTAAGCCATATATCAGCGTGTAGGTCGTGATAAGGGATACCCCACTGATGTCTTATTTAACGCCAATAAAGCACCCAAGCACCGGTCGTATTGACGTTAGAATCACTATTGATCTTATCTTTTAGTGCCAATGCGGCAACCTTTCCACGTTCAGGACCAACAATGACGCGTACACCGCGACTGGTCGGACTGGTCTTCACTTGATATCCAGCCTCTTTGAATTTTTTCGCTAGTTGATCCGCTTTGGCCTGATTATCTGCGAGCGCTACTTGCACCCCAAAGCTGCCTTTCGCATCGGTTTCTTTGACTTTTTGACGAGCCTCACGAAGCTTTTGCTGAGCGTCTCGCTTAGCCTCAGCCGCTTTTTTGGCGGCGGCCGCTTCTCGCTCCAGACGTTGCACTTGACTGCGCGAAGGTATGGTAATGTTTTGACCTAACTGTAATGAAGTCGATGGTGAAATGTTATTTGCTTGAGCCAAGACTTCGACAGGCATGTTGTATTGTCTTGCAAGCTTAATCAACCCATCGCCTTTTTTGACTTGATACTCAGAGGGCGATTTTGGTGGTTCATTTTTAGCCGCTTCAGCTGCCTCTCTCTTTTTTTCGGCCGCAGCTTGAGCGTCCGCTTGTCTTTTCGCTTCTGCTTCTTTTTTACTTTCTGCTAGTTTTTCAGCAGCGGCTTTTTCTTGTTTTGCTTTGGCTTGTTGCTGCTCATCTTCCGCCTGCTTTTTTGCTTTGGCTTCATTCACTGCATCATCGGCTGCCTTGACCAATTTTTCAGCATCTTGCACTTCCTTACTTTTGACACTTTTTTCTGTGTCTTTTACGTCTTCTGAACTCTCACTCTGTTCATTTGTCGCCGCGATATTTTTGACATACTGCTGGCTTTCAGCACGGGCTTTGGCCAACGCTTCTGCTTCAGCCACTTCTTGTTCTGTCAAAAACTCCTGTGCGCGTCTCTCCTGCTCGGCAACACGAGCAGCACGTTCTTTTTGCTTTTGCGCAAGGATACGTTTTTCTGTCTCAATGTCAGTCGTTAGCGGTTGCGGAGATTCTTGCTCGGTCGTTGGTTTCTCTATCATCGCTGATGTTGGCTGTGGCTGGTTGCTCTCGCCAATCTGCTGCACCATGGCGTATAACATCACGCTACCGCCTAGAATCATCCCAATGCCCAATAAGGCTTGTCTCGAAAAGTTCATCCGTTTACGTCTCTTAGTTGGTGATAAGGTTGATTGAGCGGCGCAGGGACTGTCTTACAGCAATATAGATAATTGCGCTAATAAATACCTCGTACCGCCAGTTACTGCCATCAGTGTTCAAAATCTATGCCGACCCATTTATGCCAGTCTTGCAAATCATTTTGATTATAAAGCATATTTTTCGTGCTGTCTGCTATCAGGCAAGTACTAAGATTAACACTAAACAGGCGCCACTTTAACTTAAATGATCATACGGCGAGTGCAGCAAGCGCTTCGCCAATCGTATGAAACGAACCACATACGACGATTAGATCTTGTGGCTGACTATCAGCTATTACCGCATACGTCGCTGCATGCAAACCATCGAATTGATATATGTTGGCGCTATCCACATATTGAGTTAAGACGCCTTGTAGCTGCTCGTTACTCGCGGCACGAGGATAATCAATCTCAGCAATGAACCAATCACTAATCGGCAAGCCTGCTTGAGTCAGACGCTGTACTACTTTGTCGATATCTTTATCACCCAACATAGAGAACAACATTTTGATTTTTGGAAGGTCTCTATCAGCTTGGCTGCCGTGTTTACTCAAATGCTGATGCCAAAATGGCAATAACTGCGCTAATAAAAATTCCACACCTTGCTCGTTGTGCGCCACATCAAACAACCAATGGCGATGATGGCTTTCACGATAATCAAAGCGCCCTGCCAGTTTGACAGTTTGCAATGCCTGCTCGATGGCACTTACATCGACTTTCAACGGGCTTGCAAGTACCGCCGATAGTGCATTAGCAGTATTGGTCAAGGATAGCGCAGGGCGTGGTAGTTGCAAGGTAACTGCCGCATTACTGTATTGCCAAATCATTGAGTCAATATCGCGGTAGCTAAAATCTTGCCCAATTTGATAACAAGTCGCTTGCTTATTATCGATAGCGTGCTGCACGCTAGATGGCATTTCAATAGCACCATAAACTAAAGAGATACCTTGTCGCAATATACCTGCTTTCTCGCGACCGATGTCCTCAACATTGTCACCGAGCCAGTCGACATGATCGATACCAATATTAGTAATCACTGCCATATCAGGATCAATAATATTGACCACATCTAACCGTCCGCCTAATCCAACTTCTAACACCCATACATCACAGTCTGCCTCAGCAAATATGAGTAATGCTGCCAGCGTTGTCATCTCAAAGAATGACAAGGTCAAATCGCACTCTAAACGTGCTGCTTCGACTTTGCTAAAAGCATCAATCAGCGTCTCATCGCTGACCATTTTGCCATTGATACGCACGCGCTCATTAAATACGCTCAAGTGCGGCGATTGATATAGTGCCGTCTTATAACCTGCGGCTTTACACATTTCGGCGATAACAGCGGTCGTAGAGCCTTTACCATTGGTGCCTGCCACAGTGAAGACATAAGCGTCATCTTTAGCTGACTTTACTACTCCTAGCGCTTCGGCAACAGGCAATACACGCGATAGTCCCATATCTATCGCAGACACATGTATTTGCTGCATATAATTTAGCCATTCGGTCAAGCTGACCAAACCAACGTTGTCGTTAGGGCTACTAGAGTTGGACGCTACAAGATCAGACATGGATAAAACCTATAGTAAATTTAATAAGAAATAGAAATATATGTGTTGGCTAAAACCAAAAATAGCATTTACCGTGCAATGACGATAAATGCTATTAGAGGGTCTTGCATATGCAATAGATGTTAGCACGCGGCTAGGCGTTTATGCACTCAATAATTGACTCATGATACTGAGCCATACATCTTATTAAGCATCTACATTAGGTACGTGGCACAGTTTTGCGAGCAAACGATAGATCGTATCAATCAGTTGATGACGATGCACCACTTCATCTACGACGCCATGCTCTAATAAGAACTCTGCACGCTGGAACGGCTCTTCTAACGTCTCACGCACGGTCTGCTCGATTACACGCTTACCCGCGAAGCCAATCATCGCTTTTGGTTCTGCCAGATGGATATCACCCAGCATCGCCAATGACGCAGTCACACCGCCGTAGACAGGATTGGTCAATACCACAATATACGGAATACCAGCGATTTTTAGACGTTCAATCGCTGCCGCCGTGCGTGCCATTTGCATCAATGATAACAGACCTTCTTGCATACGCGCACCGCCAGAAGCAGCAAAGCACACTAACGGTACTTTTTGCTCAAGCGCTCTTTCAGCGGCTTGTACAAAACGATCGCCAACCACTGAACCCATCGAGCCGCCCATAAAACGGAAATCAAAGGCACAAGCGACAATATCAAGGTTACGCAGCTTGCCGTACATGGCAACCAGCGCTTCACTCTCGCCCGTTTTTTCTTGTGCTTCGCTCATACGCGCAGGATATGGCTTGCTATCCACAAAGCTCAGCGGATCTTTGGCAGTGAATTCTTGCCCTGTCTCACCGTCTATTTGATCAAGCAACCAATTTAAGCGCTCACGAGCACTCATCGGTAAATGATGATCACAGTGCGGACACACATAGCAGTTAAAAATCAGTGCGGTGTTGGTAATCACAGAATGACAATTGCTACATTTGGTCGACGGTTCAGTCTCTACCGCGGTCAATTGCGCAGTTAATTGCTGCTTGATACCTGGTATAGGACGGTTAAACCATGACTGCCTATCCGCGTTGCTGTTTGGCTCGGCTTTAGCAGTATTATTATCGAGTTTTGTTGCTGTATCAGTCATATTATTTGCCATCATAAAAGGCTTATTGACAAGTTGGCTCATTCGCTTGTCATTGAGAGTTTAATGGTTGTCTAAACAAAGCGTCAAACCCAGTCATAACATGAGCAATTATGCGACACGCTAATGTATCAATCTTACGTGTCGATCATTTGGTTAGGTGCTTGTTGATAGATGATGTGCTTGTTGAGACTTTTTGGCAAATGCTTTTTGGCAGATGCTTTTTGAAACTAGTCACTGACAAATCACGGCTATCAGACGCCATATAATAGTCATGTTAGTTTACACTCGTAAACTAAATTTAGCAAAGTCATTTAACGTCATCTTTCAGTAACGTTTTTGAGTCATTGATTCCCATTATTTAACTTCGCGATTCAAGGACAACTACTCAAAATAACCCCTTCAAACCAGCTATTACCTTTATCAAATTGCCTCAATGAGATACTTAAAACATCTTGCCGCTGTTAGATTAATAAAAGCGATACTAGGATAATGAATATTAAGCACTCAGACTGTCTAATGCCGCACGCAGCTCATCCATTTTTGCCATAATGTTTTGCTGAGCCTTGGCCACAGCCGCGGTGTCATTGGCATCAATATCTGCAAAATTCTGTACCAATGCACTACCCACGATAACACCATCCGCATGAGTACCAATTGCTTTTGCAGAAGCGCCATCACGGATACCAAAGCCGACGCATACTGGCAAGTCTGTTTCTGCTTTGATTGCTTGCACTTGAGTTGCTACATCGTCAGTATCTAGCGTGGCTGAGCCCGTCACACCTTTTAGCGATACATAGTAAATATAACCACCGCAATGGGTCAATACTTGCTCACGGCGCTCAGGCAAAGTGGTCGGCGACAGCAAAAAAATCTCATTCATTGAATGGTCGGTCAAATGCTGCGTAAAGCTACCCGCCTCGGCTGGTGGCAAATCTACCATCAATAAACCATCAACGCCTGACTGCTCGCATAGCGTGACAAAATTGTCATAGCCGATAATCTCTACAGGATTAAGATAGCCCATCAAGATGATTGGCGTTTGCGTGTCGGTTTGGCGAAACTCTGCCACCATCTTGAGCGCATCACGCGTACTGGTACCTGCAGCTAATGCACGCTCACCCGCTAGCGATACGGTTGGGCCATCTGCCATTGGATCAGAGAACGGTAAGCCCACTTCAATCATATCTGCGCCGTGCTTGACTAAGTCGTGCAATAGACCAACGGTCGTTGCAGGATTAGGATCGCCTGCCATCACATAAGGAATCAGGGCTTTTTTGTTTTGTGATTTTAAAGTTTCAAAAGTGCTTTCAATTCGGGTCATAGTGGTCTCTTAATTATTATAAACTGGCTTACTTAACCCTTTATCTAACAAGCTATATTAGGTAAAGGGCATTAGGCAATTTTCTTTATGAAGGAGAGTTTAGCAACTTATAAATTGATCATTCATCAAATGACTTGTTACTACATCTCAATCCCTTCTGCCTTCATTACTGAATGCAAATCTTTGTCACCGCGACCTGACATATTAACGATGATTGTCTGATCAGGCGTCATGGTTTTCGCCAGTTTTAAGGCATAAGCGATAGCATGAGAAGTCTCAAGCGCAGGGATGATACCTTCTTTGCGCGTGGCTTCATGGAAACCTTCTAGCGCCTCTTTGTCAGTACAGCCGACATACTCAACGCGTTTCATGTCTTTTAAGAAGCTATGCTCCGGACCAACACCTGGGTAATCAAGACCGGCTGAGATAGAATGCGTCTCTTGAATCTGACCATCATCATCTGCCATGAGGTAAGTACGGTTACCATGCAGCACGCCGATACGACCAGCCGCCAATGGTGCAGAATGACGACCTGACTCGATACCATCACCCGTGGCTTCGACGCCATACATCTTAACGTCGGTATCATTGAGGAAATCAAAGAACAAGCCAATCGCGTTTGAGCCACCACCGACACAAGCAACCAACGCATCTGGCATTTTGCCTGTTTTTTCTAAATGCTGAATGCGCGCTTCTTTTCCAATAATCGCTTGGAAATCACGAACCAATAGCGGATAAGGATGCGGCCCTGCAACGGTACCAATAATATAATACGTGCTATCAACATTGGTCACCCAATCACGCATCGCCTCGTTCATCGCGTCTTTTAGCGTGCGTGAGCCAGACGTTACTGGCACCACTGTCGCACCAAGCAAACGCATACGATAGACGTTCATTTTTTGACGTTCAACATCGTCAGCACCCATATAGACGATACATTCTAGGCCCAAGCGCGCAGCAATCGTTGCGGTCGCGACACCATGCTGTCCTGCGCCAGTTTCGGCGATGATACGTTTTTTGCCACACATCTTGGCAAGCAATGCTTGTCCAATGGTGTTGTTTACTTTGTGCGCGCCAGTATGGTTCAGGTCTTCACGCTTAAAGTAAATTTGCGCGCCGCCGATCTCATCACTCAAGCGTTTGGCGTGATACAGCGGCGTTGGACGACCGACATAATTGACCAAATCGTTATGATACTCTTCCCAAAACGCTGGATCTGCTTTGACTTTGGTATAAAGCGTCTCAAGCTCTTCTAATGCGGCCATCAGCGTCTCAGAGACAAAGCGTCCACCATGTACACCGAAATGGCCGCGTGCATCAGGGTATTGGTTAAAATCTTGCACGTTTTCAGGATTGGTAAAGGTGTTTATAGATTGTGCTGTAGTAGATAAATCTTTGTTCGCGACATGACTCATGGTAATTCCTACTGTAATAAGTGGTATTTTTTAGAATAAATATAAAGAGAAAAATGAAATAAGATTGGAACGGATAAATCGGAATAACGACCAAATAAGCCTATTATATATAGAAAATAACCTACGATAACAAACTTAAATGGCGTCAGTGACCGTAGCGTTTTGCCATCGGTCGCGCTTGACCGCTTTCATAAAGGCACGCATCTTAGCAGCATCTTTTTTGCCTTTATCAACCTCGATACCACCACTGACATCAACGCCGTAGATGGGCAGATTTGATGTCTCTGCGACATTTTGCGCATCAAGACCACCAGCCAGTACAATGGGTAACGCGCTGTCATGGGGAATGAGACTCCAGTCAAAGCGCTGCCCTGTCCCGCCATATGCCGCTTGATGATACGCATCCAGCAAAATACTACTGGCACCTGCATCAGCAAACTGTGCAACCTGAGCACGAACGCTATCGGGCGTGTCTTGCTCTACATTGATACGCAATGCTTTGATCCAGCGTTTATTGACACGGCTTGCCAGCTGCTCGCATTGTTCGGGCGTTTCATCACCGTGAAACTGAAGGATATCAAAAGGTACATCGTTTGCTAATTTGACTAGCTCTTCTTTAGGCATATTGACCACTAACGCCACCACGCTCACAAAAGCAGGCACGGCAGCACTCAATGTCTGTGCTTGCTCTATCGTGACCGCACGCGGACTTGGCGGATAAAACACCAAACCGACTGCGTCTGCACCTAACTGTGCCGCAGTCTGTATGTCACTAAGCTGAGTAAATCCGCAAAACTTAACGTGCATTTTGTGACCTTGGATTTTATATACATAAATCTGACATCGATTATAGCGGCATCAGATAGCGTCAGACTAAAGATAAATCGTGAGATATGATGAGAATTTGTTACGCAAACGGCAAAGCCATTGCATCCAAAAACTTATCCTAGCATACTTTTATGCCGAGTTTTGTTTATGATTGCGATTGATTCATATAGGGATACTTTGATGTCAAAGACTACTAACAACAATGGTAGCAATAATAAAAACAATGACAGTAGCGATAGCGACAGTCCGTTGCATTACTTGATGTGGTTTCGTCGAGATTTGCGCATTCATGATAATACTGCATTGGCAGCACTGTGCGAGCGGGCTAATGAAGACAATGCATCGGTATCCGCCATATTCTTTTTGACACCTGAGCAGTGGCAACAGCATGACACCTCTCTGGTGCAAGTCGACCATATTGCCCGTACGTTACCTATACTAGCAAAGGATTTGAAATCACAACTGAATATCACTTTAACAGTACAGCTCTGTCCAAGCTTTTCTGACTGTATAGAGTCTCTGACGAGCTTATGCAAGGACAACGACATCAGCTGCGTCATGGCTAACCATGAATACGAAGGCAATGAGATTGATCGTGATGAGGCATTGAGTGAGCAGCTTGCAAAAGACGACATCGAGTTTGTCCGCTGGCATGACCAATGTATCTTGCCACCGCTGAGTATTACGACAAATGACGGCGATAGTATGTATAAAGTCTTCACGCCGTTTTATAAGAAATGGCGACATACGCTAGACGTTAGCACCATTCAAATGCATGACGCACCAGCAGTCGACTGCGATGATAAAATCGAGCTAAAATCATCGAAAAATAGTGCCTATACAGCTGACGATATCAAAGCCCTCAGTGAAGAAATGCTTGGTGATTATCAAAAGACGCTGCAAAAAGAGGACTCGTTACAGCATATCGATATAAAAGCCCAACTCACTGCCGCAAGGGACGCCTATCCTGCAGGGGAGTCTGCTGCTTGCCAGCGCTTAGATGAGTTTGTCGCTGATGATATCAATGACTATGATGTCAGCCGCGATGTGCCGCACCTGCATGCCACCAGTCAGCTATCCGCTTATCTCACTATAGGCACTATCAGCCCTCGGCTCTGTTATTTACAAGCCAGCAAAGTACAAGAAAAGCTACACGGTAATGATGGCGATAATGAAGATATCGACCGCTGGATAAGCGAGCTTGCTTGGCGAGATTTTTATCGTCATGTGCTGATCGATAAGCCAAACCTGATTCGCCATAAAGCGTATAAAGAGGACACTGACACCAAAGTGAGTTGGTCATACGATGAAGAGGATTTTCAAGCATGGTGCACGGGCAAAACAGGCGTACCACTCGTTGATGCGGCGATGCGCTGTCTAAACGCTACTGGATTTATGCACAATCGACTGCGCATGGTCACAGCAATGTTTTTGACCAAAGACTTGTTGATTGATTGGCGCTTGGGTGAGCGCTACTTTATGCAGCAGCTCATCGATGGGGATTTTGCCTCCAATAATGGCGGCTGGCAATGGAGCGCATCAACAGGTACTGACTCAGCACCCTACTTCCGTATTATGAACCCCTTTAGCCAAGGCAGCACTCATGATAAAAAAGCGATATTTATCAAAACGTGGCTACCAGAACTAAAAGACATCCCCGCGAGCACTTTGCATAGTGAGGATAAAATGCGTAAAGCACTGGCGAAGGGCGGCAAGTTTGCTGATATCGACTACCCTGTGCCGATGGTCGAACATAAATCAGCACGTAAGCTCGCCATTGCTGAATTTAAAAAAGAGTAAACTAGCTATTAGTGACTGCTGGCAACTGACATGCGCCTGCACCCTGCGTGTTGACCGTCACGACAGCACCCGTTAAAGCAAACAGCTGCTGCAATTGCGTTTGAGCATTTTGCAGCGCCATATTCATGACATCTCCTCGGCAGGCACGCTCTAGCACTTCTTTTTTTGCCATGGTTTGTGCTTGCGCCAATATCTTAGGATCAACTTGCATCATGCCAAAAGCGCCTGTCTGCCAGTCATAAATCTCGATATCATCTAAATATACTGAAAATATCTCTGTAGGTGGTAAGGTAATATTGATTTGTGGCATGGCTGAGGCAGGTGCATTATTCGCTGCTTGCTCATCCTCTGCATCAGTTATAGTCTGAGTAGGCTGAATGACCTGCACCATCTCAGGCGTCAAAGCACTCAGATCAACCCCTGCTTCGACGCGGCCATGAGCAATGAACAGCGCTTTTTGTTCATCTTGCCACAACTTCATCCAACTCCCTGGACGCTCACTCGTAATCACCGTATCAACACTAAACGCGACGGTATGGAGTCTGTTTAATTGCTGGATTTGCGTGACCACGCCTTCTCGAGTGATGGTTTCTATCGGTTCTTCTTCTGTGATTTTTTGCGCGCTATAAATAGCAAAAACGATGGCTGCTAAGCCAATGAGTAATATTACCCAAGACATCATGGCAATAGGCTGCTTCGCTGGCTTGTGGGTGCCATTGGTATTGTTCATATCAGGACTACTCATAGAAGTTACCTTTATAAAGGTGCATCGTTATAAGAGTGCATCGTTTTTCAGATGACCAACGGTTTTATATAATTAAAACAAATACTTAACCTGTAAATGCGACTATTGTGCAGTTAATTCAAGTAGTGGCTACCAATCTTCTACATAATACGTAAATTGTGTTCATCTTAAAATCTTATAAATATAGTGAATTCAGTATAAAAACGACACAGTGGGACTGGGATAAATTTTTCGCAGCATCGAGCAGCGTAGGCACAGCACGCAAGGAAAATTTAGACCAGTTCCACCTTGATATATAATGTATCTGTTTTATTTAGGATTGACTATAACTCAATTATTCGAGTCTCATCTCAGCCTTTGTATAACGTTCGGTCTGAAAAGATAAAAAGTCATTGCGTCTTAGGCGAACTTTACCTAACATAGTCAGATTGTATGTATAAAATGTCAGTCTTTTAGCATTATCAGGCTCTTGCCCTGAATATATTGCATTTCGGCATATTCATACCTTAAATCAAATTTGCCTCTCTTGTTTACTCTTATAAGAGGGGTTCTTACTGATGTGCTTTTTTATACCAGCATGTGAGTAACTAGGAAATACCCTAGAATATTGCTAAGTGATAAAGGTAAGCTTGCGGCGGCAATGAAACGATTAGCCATACGCTCAACATCCTACTATTTCTTATTTTTTTATCAAAGATAAGGTTACGCTT
Source organism: Psychrobacter pacificensis (assembly GCF_018336615.1). NCBI lineage: Bacteria > Pseudomonadati > Pseudomonadota > Gammaproteobacteria > Moraxellales > Moraxellaceae > Psychrobacter > Psychrobacter pacificensis. The sequence goes on from NZ_CP048752.1 coordinate 2,403,776, forward strand.
TATTTATGAAAGCCAGTCAATTTTTATTTGCCACACTAAAAGAAACCCCAAGTGATGCCGACATCGCCTCAAGCCAATTGATGGTGCGTGCTGGTCTTATCCGCAAGATCGCTTCTGGATTGTATATTTGGTTGCCCATGGGTCTGCGTATTTTGCAAAAGGTTGAGCGCATCGTTCGTGAAGAGATGCAAAACATCGGCGCACAAGAGTTGCTGATGCCGATGACGCAGCCTGCTGAGCTATGGCAGACCAGCGGACGCTTTGAAGACTACGGCCCTGAGCTACTGCGTTTCAAAGACCGTCATGATCGTGACTTTGTGCTGGGCCCAACGCATGAAGAAGTCATCACCAATCTGGCAAAAGGCGAGCTACGTAGTTATAAGCAACTACCGATTACTTTCTTTCAGATTCAAAGCAAATTCCGTGACGAGATTCGTCCACGCTTTGGTGTGATGCGCGCACGCGAATTTACCATGAAAGATGCTTACTCGTTCCATATCGATCAAGCCTCACTTGCTGAGACTTATCAAGATATGTACGACGCCTATACTCGTATCTTTAGCCGTTTGGGTTTTGACTTTCGCGCGGTACAAGCGGATTCAGGCTCTATCGGCGGCTTTGCCTCACATGAGTTTCATGTTTTGGCAGACAGCGGCGAAGATGACATTGCCTTCTCCACCATCTCTGACTATGCGGCCAATATTGAGCTTGCTGAAGCCATTAGCACAGGCGAGCGTCAGCCTGCGACCCAAGAACTGACCAACGTTGATACCGTTAATATGCCAACCTGCGAAGCAGTTGCTGAGCATTTAGACATTCCACTTGCCACCACCGTGAAAACCTTGATTGTCAAAGGTCATACGCCAGAAGGCGAAGAGCAGTTGGTTGCGCTGGTACTGCGCGGCGATCATACGCTCAACGACATCAAAGCGGAAAAAATCGAAGAAGTAAACACGCCGCTGACTATGGCGAGTGAAGAGGAGCTAAAAGCCGCAGGACTGCTCAAAGGCTATATCGGTGTCGATCTAGATATTCCTGTGTTCGTCGATCGCGCAGCGGCTATTCTCTCTGACTTTGTCGCTGGTGCCAACGAAGTCAACAAACACGCAACCGGAGTCAATTGGGATCGTGACGCGCACATAACACGCATCGTTGATATCCGCAACGTACTCGAAGGCGACGCCTCACCTGATGGTCAGGGAACCCTACAAATTAAACGCGGTATCGAAGTTGGTCATATCTTCCAGTTGGGTGATAAGTACTCACAAGCACTTGGCTGCAGCGTCTCAGGCGAAGCTGGCAAGCCTGTAACCTTGATGATGGGCTGCTATGGTATCGGCGTCAGCCGCATCATCGCTGCTGCCATCGAGCAAAATCACGATGATAACGGTATCATATGGCCACAAACGCCTGATGTAAAAGACTCACTTGCGCCTTTTGAAGTGGCTATCGTACCGATGAAGTCAAAAGAAGAGACGGTCATGCAGACTGCCACTGAGCTTTATGAGATGCTAAAGGCCAAAGGTGTCAACATCCTACTGGACGATCGTAACGAACGCCCAGGAGTGAAGTTTGCTGATTTAGAATTGATTGGTATTCCACACCGTATCGTCGTGTCTGATCGTAACATCGCTGAAGACAAATACGAATATGTCAATCGTCGTGACGGTGAAAAAGAGTTGCTTAGCCGTGACGAGCTACTGGCAAAATTGGGCTGCGAGTAAACTGGTTAATACACAAAAAGCGCCTCATAAGTAGGCGCTTTTTTTATGTCTGTCATATCATGATTGAATGATCACTACTGGCGAATCAAACGACTCGGCGCAGGCAATAGTGCCATATCACTGACACGGCAAGGATTGATATCGATACCGCCGCGGCGTGTATACCATGCGCGTACCATCAACTCACTTGGCTGATAATACTGACTCAAATCCGCAAAAATCTGCTCAACACACTGCTCATGAAAGCCGTTATGCTGACGGAAACTTAATATATAACGTAGCATATTTGCGTTGTTAAAAGTCTTGTCAGTCGTTATCGACACAGCTAGTGTGCCCCAATCTGGCTGATTGGTCACAGGACAGTTACTACGCAGCAGATTAGAATAAAAAACATAAGGCTGATTGCTGTTATTTGCCACACGTTCACTGCTCGCTTCTGTTTCATCATTACTCAACAGTGATGCATCAGGATGCTCAGTTAACGCGATTTTTCCCGTGCTACCTGCCAATGCGTCATCAATACAAATACCTGTTGGCTGGGCTATTAGCAGGCTTGCTGCATCATTCAGCGTAAATAACTCCACCTGTACTTCCGCTTGCAAACAGGCTGACAGGTCTTTAGCGATCAACGCTTGAACGTCATTCCAACTGGCGAACTCAGTAAAATTGATACTGTTCAAATATAGCTTGAGCGATTTTGACTCGACGATAAAGGGCGAGCTGGCAGGAATACTAAACCGCACCATCGCCACTTGCGAAATACCTTGTAGATTTAACCAAGAGATCTCGAATGCCTGCCACCAATCTACGCCGACCGTTAGTTTGTCAGCGTGCCAGCCAATCACATCACGTCCCATACTACGTGCAATAGGATATAGCGTCTCTGGGCTATACTCAGTCGGATAATCGGTGGTTTGCTCACCTAAAATGCCATGAATACTCATTTACTTTCCTACTATTTAATCGTTAAACCCTAACTGCTCAACCGACAGCGCTTTGGGCATCGCTATCGCTTCACACGCTGACCATCACAAGCGCACGCGTGAGCCGTTATCAAGCAGACGATAAGCGATGATATAAAATATCACGCAAAATACAAAAATCGCTGCCATCGAATACCAAACGTTGACATCAGAGTAGCCCAAGATACCGTAACGGAAAGAGTTGACCATATAGACGATAGGGTTAAGCAATGAGATGTTTTGCCAAAATGGTGATAAATTTTCCATCGAATAGAACACGCCGCCAAGATAGGTCAGCGGCGTCAATACAAAGCTTGGAATGATTGAGATATCATCAAATGATCGCGCAAACACCGCATTGATAAAACCGCCTAATGAAAACAAGGTAGACGTGCCAAGTACCGTAAATACAGTGACAAATAAATGCTCAATACCAAGGTCAGTAAAGAATAGCGCGACAATCGAAACAATGACACCGATGGCCAGTCCACGGAAGATACCACCGCTGATATAACCCATCAAAATTGCATGTTTGGACACAGGCGAGACCAAAAGCTCTTCAATACTAGATGTAAACTTGGCACTAAAGAAACTCGAAACCACGTTCGAGTAACTGTTGGTAATGATCGACATCATGATCAAACCTGGTACGATAAACTGCATGTAGGGCACGCCACCCATCTCACCTACGCGCGAGCCAATCATCTTACCAAAAATGACAAAGTACAAGCTCATCGTAATCACTGGCGGTAATAGCGTCTGCGGCCAAATACGCAGAATACGGCGCACTTCTTTGAACCAAATAGTACGAAACGCAATCCACTTTTTACTCAGTGACATCGTTTTATTATGATCGATTAGTTCCTGACTCATAATCCCGCCTCCTTCATGCTGTTTGCACTTTCAATATTTTTGTCAACCAAGCGCATAAACAACTCTTCTAGACGGTTGGCTTTATTTCGCATACTGCCGACTTTAATGCCTTTATCAGACAACTGATTAAAGACACCATTTAATGACTCGCCTTCTGTCAGGGTGACTTCTAGCGTCTGCTTATCTGGCTGGGAGATGTCTGTCACTCCGGTCAGAGCCAATTGCTCATTGAGCGGCGTCTCTAGATCAAAGACAAACGTCTCTACAGATAACTGCGCCAATAAATCTTTCATTTCTGTATTGATACGAATCTCACCGTGATCCAAGATCGCAATACGTTTACACAACTGCTCGGCTTCTTCGAGATAATGGGTGGTCAATATAATCGTGGTGTTTTCTTCGATATTGATCTGCTGCATAAACTCCCACATCGAGCGGCGCAGCTCAATATCGACACCCGCTGTTGGCTCATCGAGAATCAGTAATTTTGGTTTATGAATCAAGGCGCGCGCGATCATCAGACGGCGTTTCATACCGCCAGATAAATCACGCGATTTGCTATCACGCTTGTCCCATAGCCCCAGTGCTGTCAGCAGACTTTTTGCGCGAGGTCTGGCTTCTTTTGCTGGAATACCAAAGTAACCTGCTTGCGTAATCAAGATATCTTCGACTTTCTCAAACATGTTGAAATTAAATTCTTGCGGTACTACGCCAAGGTACTGTTTGGCAATCGAAGGGTTCTCTAATAAATCTGTCCCAAAAATATGGACACTACCCGTTGTTGGCTTAAATAGTGAACTGATAATGCCAATCATGGTGGACTTGCCTGCTCCGTTTGGGCCAAGCAGTGCAAAGAACCCACCTTGTGGTACGGTTAAATCAACCCCTTTTAACGCCGAAAACCCATTGTCATAGGTTTTGGATAAGCCTTGGATAGAAAGTGCTGGTACATCAGACATGAAGACCTCTTATTTTTTATCAATTTGTATAAAACACGATTTTAGAATAATAGGCCGTGTTGAACATTCGACTGTCATTATCATACTGACCGAGGCCATATAAAAATGTTCAACACGCTCTACTATCTAGAAGACACGGTGCAATCTCATAAAATGAGGCTGCTAATCGCAAATTTCAACTGCTTTATATTTGAAGTACCGTATTAATAATACTTATTATAAAAAAGCGCCTATCTCATTACTGAAATAGGCGCTTTATCGATAACTGTTGTAAGAGCCAGCAAAGCCGCTAGCAAAAATTAGCTGGCTTCTGCAACCATATAGTCTACAGCGTTTTGGACTTCTTCATCAGGAATGTCCGCGCCGCCTTTGGCAGGCATCGCATTGAAACCATTGATAGCATGGGTATATAGCGTATCTTTACCCTTCGCGATACGTGGTCCCCAAGCGCCAGCATCACCAAAGATAGGTGAACCTAACAAACCAGAGGCGTGACAAGTATGGCATACCGCATTGTATACTGCTTTACCATCACGAGGACCGTCGCCAGCAGATGGGCCAGATGAGCGTGCTGTTACATCACACACTTCATCGTCTTCAAAACATACAGTTGCAACAGGTTGAATACGGGCAATCAGATTAGGATACAAAGCAATCAGCTTTTGTACTTGCGGCGTATCTTGCGGAATCGGCTCTTCGTCAGCGGCAGGCGCTGCAGCGGCGGTCTCTTCACCTTCTGCTGGAGCGGCACCATCAGCAGGTGCAGCGCCATCTGTTGTGTCTGCAGCAGCTTGGGGCTCACCACCTAGCGTTTGAGGCGCCTCTTCTACGACTTCTTGGCCTTCTGCGACGTCAGTCACAGTTACAGGCGTGTCGACAATATCTTCAGCTTGGCTCACCGCGATACTAGCGATTCCTAGAATGGCAGCTGCCGATAACATAACTACTTTTCTCATTCGTCACGTTCTCTTATTACGTATACAAGGACTAGCACAGCTCGGACATTCTGTCTGTCCTCCTTTGACGACCTCTAAGTCCTCAATAGCAGACAGCCATCCCGCGTGCCAGCGCACTTGCAATCGGTGATTATAAATATGAATTCTCCCCAACATTATAAGGGAAAAGGCAGGTAAATTGCCATGCTTGTTTAATGACTTGGCTGTTTTTTCTTAAAAAACCTCAATCACGACTGTCATTTATTGGCTTTATGCGTTTTATTTGTTAGACTAAGCGGTCTTTATTTCTAGGTATCTTATGCTGGTTATCATGCGCATCTAAGCGTGACAGTCAGACATATCGTTATCATATGCGCTCGTAGCTCAGTTGGATAGAGTATCGGTTTCCGAAGCCGAGGGTCGTGGGTTCGATTCCCGCCGAGCGCACCAATCATCGTATTTCACCCTTCCTCAGCATTACCTAAAACCTCTAAAGCCCTTTAATATTAAAACTTCAAGTCTTTTGATATTGTTTATCATGACCTAGTAGCCTCTATCAAGTGTTGTTAAATTTACTCGCAGCCTCTGACTTGTTATTCGTCACGTGACTATTTAATTGAGCCGCTTCTTTTAAACGGCCAGCTTGTTAAATGACCAGCTCTAAAAAAACTTTCTCTTAAAATACCCACTTGCTCTTTATCCACTGATACAAGCACCGCCTACTCCGCATCTTGTAAATTTGCAGTCAATTGAACACGGCTGGGCACACGATGATAATTAATCACTGGCACCTCACCCAAACGACGCTTACCTTCAGCAATTTTTTTATCAATGGTAATCATCGCGATTTTTTTGCCTTGTTGGCTGATGAGCAAGTGATTTGCCTTACGAGTGACTCGATAATCAGGAAAATACTGCTTTAATAATGCGGATGTTTTTTGCAGGGCATCATTCGGTACTGTATTTTTTGACTTGGCACTACCGTGCTTTTCGCCTGCTTTTGCCCCGCGCGATTTTGCCACCAACCATAAAATTACGATGATGGCGATTAATATGACAAGCCACCAAATTCCGTCTATCATAAGTAAAAATATCCATTACTAACAAAGGTTGGCTCATGTTAGCAGAATTATCACCAGCGGTAATAGCAGAAGTAAAACTTGCGGCAACATTGTTGGCATCGAAAGAGCGCATTTGCATTTTGACAGGGGCAGGCATTTCAGCCGAAAGTGGTATTCCGACGTTCCGAGATAAGCAAACGGGCTTGTGGGAAAACTACGGCGTCGAGGATTTGGCCACTCCTGAAGCATTCGCTCGCGATCCAAAGCTTGTATGGTCGTGGTATCAGTGGCGCAGGCAGTTGGTGGCTGATAAAGCACCAAACCCAGCCCATCATGCATTGGCTCAGTGGCAGTATCATGCGCAAACCTCCGATCAAACAGTGACACTCATCACGCAAAATGTCGATGACCTACATAAGCAAGCTGGAAGCGCAGTGACTCATTTGCACGGTCAACTGTGGCGTGATCGCTGTGGTCAGTGTGAGATACCTTATCCAGAACAATCAAGAGCCGCCTATATTAAGCAAGATACGATACGTTTTGATGATAAGCTGATTACTTGCCCGCATTGCGACGGTTACATCAGACCAGATATTGTGTGGTTTGGCGAAGCACTACCTGTACAAGCATGGCAGACTGCCGAAGAGGCTGCGGCTAACTGTGATGTGTTTATCAGTATCGGTACCTCAAGCTTGGTCTATCCTGCGGCCGGACTCTCACAGCTAGCCAAGCAAAATGGTGCGCAAGTTATCGAGATAAACCCTGACCCAACACCCGATACAATTGTTGATATCACATTAGCAGAGAAAGCTGGCGTAGTCTTGCCGCTACTCGTACAAGAGATCACTGATTTATAGCCTTGATGTTATAACAGATAGAGTAGATTGTAATTCGACTGTTTCATTGAGAAATCTATCTTTCACATCGTAAAAAAGGCTTAACGATTGCTATCAACCGTTAAGCCTTTACTACTAAAAATAAGCTCGCTAAAGCTTATTGCAATACCGCGTCCACTTTCGCCAAGTAATCTTCTTTTAGCTCGTCGCTGATAAATGCCGATCTAAATGAGTTTTTTACTAACGTAATAATATCCTCTTCTGTTATCGGTAGATTCTCATATAAGTTGATAAAATTTTGGTTCACATAGCCCTTGAAATAGGCAGGATCATCTGAATTGACGCTGATATTAAGCCCATAATCCAAAAGCTCTTTGATATTATGCTCTTTGTAATTATCAAAAACTCGCAGTTCGATATTTGAGTTCGGGCAAACGGTTAGTGGCATTTGCTCGTCTTTGAGTCTCTGCATCAGCTCTGGGCTTTTTATAGACTGCACACCATGATCGATGCGGTTGATATTCAATAAGTCTAGCGCTTCGTAGATATATGAAAAGTCCGCTTCTTCGCCTGCATGAGCGACCAGTTTAAAGCCTGCTTCTTTGGCTTTTTGAAAGACTTCTTTGAACTTCGATGGTGGGTTACCAAGCTCTGATGAGTCCAGACCGACACCGATGATGTCATCTTTAAATGCCATTGCTTGCTCTAATGTTTCAAACGCTGCTTCTTGCGATAAATGGCGTAAAAAACACATGATGATACAAGAGGTGATGCCATATTTTGCTTTGGCATCTGCTAATGCTTCTTTGATACCTGTGATGATCGCTTCAAAAGCCACGCCGCGTTCGGTATGCGTCTGCGGGTCAAAGAATATTTCTGTGTGGATGACATTGTCTTCAACACACTTAAGAATATATTCCCACGTCAAATCATAAAAATCGTCGCGGGTAAGTAAGACATTTGCCCCTGCATAATAAATGTCTAAAAAGCTCTGCAAATTGGTGAAATTATAAGCACGGCGTACATCTTCTATATCTTTATAAGGAATGTCTACGTTGTTCTTTCTTGCCAGTCTAAACATCAGCTCAGGCTCTAATGACCCTTCGATATGTAAATGAAGTTCCGCTTTTGGTAGTTTCTGTATTAAATCAATCATAGTATTCCAATAATGGTGTCATCGAGACGAGCTGTAGACAATTTATATATTTGTACCGTCTTTAAACGGTACGAACATTTTGCGTGCGATATTTTAGCATCAAAACCCTAGAGACGAGAACAGTCACCTTCGACTCTATCAATAATGCGCTTCAAGATGCCGTATTACTATTTTAAAAATACCACGGTATCAGACAGCTCATTGCCTGCTGGATTGTGCTCAAGCTGATAGTACTGGCGCAGCACTTGTCCCACTTCATCCAACAATTGGGCCAAGCTCTCTTCTGTCTTCTTGTTGCTGATACCTGATACGGCTTTTTCGCACATAGCACTCCAGACAGTTGGGCTTACATGAGTGCTGATACCGCGATCCGCCACAATCTCTAACTGATGCTCGCAGATATTGACATAGATGAGAACGCCTGTGTTTTCTTCGGTATCCCAAACTCGATATTCACTAAACAGATCAATTGCTCGCTCGCGGCAATCCATATGATAAGCGTCTTGAATCGGTAAATGATTCTCTACAATCAAAAACACCTCACCGCGATGCCCACGCTCAGCGCGTGTCACCTCATCTGTCAGGCGTGCTTTGGCTTCTGCTGTCAGCCACTTGCTATGCAGCAAAGGGACAAACAAGACCTGACGCCACCATCGAGCAAAGCTAGAAGTTGAAGCATGGTTTTCTGCCATTATATTTTTCCTCAATTACGTCATTTTTGATGGTTATTTGGGTCTATGTACTGGGACTCTATTTTTGGCTTTTATTAATTTGAGTCTTTACTAATCTGAGCTTCTAATAACTAAGCTGAGCTTTTAATAAATAGACACTTACCACGAGCCACCAGCACCGCCGCCGCCGAAACCGCCGCCACCACCACCAAAGCCGCCGCCACCGAAACCACCACCGCCAAAGCCGCCACCACTACCCCCACCCATACCGGGTAAGAAAATCATGCCGCCGCCTCTACGCCCACCTTTACCGCCGCCGCCTTTGCCACCACCGCCGCCACGGGAAATCAAGAACATCCATATAAATATCGCCATGATCAATGTCATAAAAAAGCCGCCGCCAAGCGCTAATGAACCGGCGAAAAAGCCGCCTGCCGTGATAATAGAACCAAATACTCGGCCCAAAATATTGGTAATAAAGCTACCAAATATCATCGCCATAATAAATAAGAAAATAGGTGATGGTAGCTCATCTGAGCCTTGCACGGCACTACGCTCAGCAGCTTGGGCATCAGCACGTGCCAATACCTCAGGATCAGCCGTTAGGCGTGTCTTAAGTGCATCCACGCCAGCCAGTATTCCAGCACCATAGTTGTTTTGCTTAAATAATGGTGTGATGTCCTCACGGATAATACGATTGACCGCAGCATCTGGCAATACACCCTCTAACCCATAGCCTGTGAGGATATACATGTCACGGTCATTGACTGCTACGACGATGAGCAGACCATCGTCAATATCTTTGTCGCCCAATTGCCATTTTTCTGCAACCTGTAAAGCATAGTCAAATATAGGCAAACCATTGGTTGTTGGTACGATGACCACTGCTGCTTGTGCCAAACCCTGCTGATAAATATTTCTTAGCTGCGCCTCTAGACGCTGTTTTTCTTGCGGATTTAAGATATTGGCTTGATCAACGACTGGCTCGTTGAGTATGAGTTTGTCAGCATCAACGCTCTGGGCACTTGAGGTTACTGGTGGCTGAGCTGGCGCTTGCGCACTAGCGGTTGCCTCATCATTTGCTGCGCTTTGGTTAATGGCATCGTTGCCAAGCACCGCGCCATTGATGGCATCATTATTTAATACCGCATCATTGATCGCTTCATTGGATTCACCAGCTTTGGCAATGGCTACCAAGTCTTCAACACTACGATTTTGCAGATTTGAGGGGCTATCTGTCGCTACAGCCGTGCCAACATCGTCACCAGGCGCAGCATGCAGCACTGATGCACCGCTGACGCTCAGTGTAAACAGTAATGCTGATAAGATTGCTTTTGAATTATTCATCTAATCTCTACCACCTCAAATGACATCTTTATAAATTAATAGACATTAACTAATAGTCATCAGCTAAATAAATAGAGCGGCATACACCGCTCTATTTTTGTATATTTCTAATACTTCCTACTCTGCTTTTGCAGAATCGCCAAAATCAACACTTGGCGCTGTCGAGATGGCATCTTCATTAGCAACGGTAAAGTTTGGTTTGGTATCCATGCCAAATACTTTTGCGGTGATATTGGTTGGGAACTGGCGCACGGTGGTGTTGTAGCCTTGCACTTCTTGGATATAGCGGTTACGAGCAACCGTGATGCGATTCTCAGTCCCTTCTAGCTGCGCTTGCAGATCTTGGAACAGCGCATCTGATTTTAGCTCAGGGTAACGCTCAGACACTGCCATCAGGCGTGATAATGCGCCTGTCATTTGCTCTTGCGCAGCAGCATAACGCTCCATTGCTTCTGGGTCATTGAGCACTTCAGGCGTCACCGTGATGCCGCCCGCACGCGAGCGCGCTTGTGCCACTTGGGTGAACACCTCTTGCTCTTGTTCAGCATACTGCTGTACGACTTTGACCAAGTTTGGTACCAAATCGCTGCGGCGCTGATATTGGTTGACCACTTCTGACCACGAAGCCGTTACTTGCTCGTCTTGCGCCTGCAGATTGTTATAACCGCAACCACTCAAACCGACAGTAGAGGTCGTCAATAGTGCTGCTAGCAACATCGGCTTCATAATAGATTTACGCGTCATCGTTGTTTCTCCTAATAATGATAAATAACAAATATCTGGTAACACGTTTTTTAATAATTTTTTTGCGCTTATGCCTTCAAAATCATCTAACGGTCATATGCGTTCTATATTTTATATAAAGGCACGTGCTTGTAGCTTTTATATCTACAGACACAACATGAAAAACCACTCATGCATATTGCTCAGTCTTATAAGCTACAAGATATACTGCTCATAATGACGCTATCATGATGCTTTTACAATTGACCGTTACCAAAACACAACCGCAACAACTGGGTGTCATTTTTTTGGTTATACCTTTATGTAGTGCTATTACTTTTTAGATAGACGAAAGTTTATTAAATGAATTGCCAGTTCATAAATTCGCTTCTTTATTAAGGCTAATGATGCATAAATCGATGGTCCAAAAATAAAACTTATCCGTCCATACACAAAGAAATTTCTAGTAATTAGGACAAAAATATGGCAAATTGCAGTTACGTAGCCGTATGGTTTGAATACATTTGGTAGTGGACTTATAGCTTGATACGTATTAGCGAGTTGATCGATGTGTAAAGAAGACATTATTCAACTTACGAATACTCCACTAATACCATCAATTCGCCCTACCAACAGTGTAGTCAATCGGGACGGCTCATAGCAAATTAAATACCCTTATCATGAAGAGTATTTAATTATATAACCGCCTGTTTTATCCGCGGACTTATAACTCATCTCATTCATAACGTGATGATAGGACACCGCAGTAGTTGAGGCTGTAGAACAATCAAACACACAGCTGATATTAATGCTATCAATGACAAGCGCTATAAAAATAGTCTATGTCACTGATGAAGCCAAGCGGATAAATACAGACAACTACAGTCCATTCTTGGTGGCTAAGCACGTATGAGACTTAACTAATATAGATATGAGTCGATGCAGCTAATTTAACTGCTTAACTTAAATAAGTAAGTTAACCAGTTAATTTACTCCTAGCATACAGAGCCACCTTGAGACAGTACTAGGAATATACATATGGAAGGTTTAGTTAACTTGGTAAACGGAATTATCTGGAGCCCAGCACTGATCTATCTGTGCTTGGGCGCTGGTCTGTTCTATTCCATCATGACGCGCTTCGTACAAGTACGTCTATTCGGTGAAATGATCAAACTACTATTCACTGGTAAGTCCAGTACTGATGGTATTTCGTCATTTCAGGCACTAGCCGTTTCCCTCGCAGGACGTGTGGGTATGGGTAACATCGCTGGGGTAGCTGCTGCTATCGGCTTCGGTGGTCCAGGTGCTGTATTTTGGATGTGGATCGTGGCGTTCTTAGGCGCGTCTACTGCCTATGTCGAGTCTACCCTTGCACAGATTTACAAAGAAAAAGATGTGGTAACTGGCGAATATCGCGGTGGCCCTGCTTATTACTTTGAGCGTGCGCTTGGTCAAAAATGGTACGGCATCCTCTTCGCCATCGCTTCTATTTTATCATGCGGTATGTTCTTACCTGGCGTACAGGCCAACGGTGTTATCAGTGCATTCGCACAGTTAATGGGCGAAGGTACGATCATGAACGTTGCAGGCCTAGAAGTTGGCTCTATGCGCTTGGTTGGCTTGGCCATTATCTTAGTCGTATTAGGTGTCATCATTTTCGGTGGTATTAAGCGTATTGCAACCTTTACTGAGTTTGCCGTTCCATTTATGGCACTTGGTTACATCGTCCTCGCCTTAATCATCATGCTCAGCAACTTCAGCTTGATTCCAGATGTATTTGGCATGATCATTGGCGATGCATTCACTGCACAAGCAGGTTTTGGTGCAGCAATCGGTTGGGGTGTTAAGCGTGGTATTTACTCTAACGAAGCCGGTCAGGGTACAGGTCCTCACGCTGCCGCAGCTGCTGAAGTTGAGCATCCATCACAGCAAGGTCTTGTTCAGGCATTCTCAGTATATGTTGATACATTGTTGGTTTGTTCTGCGACTGCATTCATGATCTTATCTACTGGCATGTACAACATTCAAGGTACACTACCAGATGGTCAGTTCATCGTTCAGAACGTTGCCGCTACGACTGAAATCAATGCGCCTGCGTTTACGCAGATGGCAATGGAATCGGTATACGGTACATTTGGTAACGCGTTTATCGCAATTGCTGTATTCTTCTTTGCCTTTACAACTATCCTAGCGTATTACTACATCGCTGAAGTAAACGTCGCTTACTTGACACGCTTCCTTGGTCGTAACGCAAACAAAACTGGTCTATTCCTCGTTAAAGTATTGATCATGGCGATGGTTGCTTATGGGGGTCTTAACTCAGCTGGTTATATCTGGGCCATCGGCGATATCGGTGTTGGTCTTATGGCTTGGCTCAACATTGTTGGTATCCTTGTTATCTTTATCGTGGCTCGTCCAACGCTTACCATGCTTAAAGACTACGAAGCACAACGTAAAGCTGGTGTGGCACGTTACAGTTTTGATCCTGCAAAATTCGGTATCAAAAACGCACCTTATTGGGAAGAGCGTCATCTAGCAGACCAAAAAAGAACGAATGTAGACCCACTACGTAAGTAATAGAGATAATATGCGCTAACGTAGCTACTGCTCAATCTTATTCAGTCTTCCTAAAAGCCCGAGGCAATGGTCTCGGGCTTTTTTATTGCAAATAAATAACACAGATTTTTAAGATACCGCTGTTACGTGCCACCATCTTATAGACACAAAAAAGCCCAGCATTATAGCTAGGCTCTTTTACTCTTCTTAAGTCTCAGAGTAACTTAACTAAATATTAATCTTACTCAGGCATCAATACTGTGTCGATTGTATGAATCACGCCGTTGCTTGCCATGATATCAGTACCTGTGATGTTGGCTGTGTTACCAGCCGCATCAGTAATAACATTGTCTTCGTTGATTGAGATGGTTTTGCCGTTCGCCGTTTCGATATCGGTACCATAAGGGATATCAGCTGCTTTCACTTCCATTGGAACAACATGATAAGGCAATACGGTTTTTAATAAGTCTTTATTAGCCAATAGCTCGTCTTTGGTCACGCCTAATTTTTCTAATACAGGGGCAAATGCATCATCAGTTGGTGCAAATACAGTGTATTTGGTGTCTTCCATCAACATGGTGTCAAGACCCGCTGATTGTAGTGCCGCTGTCAGAATAGTGAGATTGTCATTGTTTGCAGCGATTTCTGCGATGGTTTGTGTCGCTTCCATATTCATGTCATCTGCCATTGGCTCGGCTTCAACCATTGGCTCGGCTTCGGTCTCTGCTACTGGCTCAACCACCACTTCTTCAGTGGTAACTTCAGGCTCAGCTGGATCTGCGACTGTTTCAGTATCGTTACATGCTGCTAATGACATCGCTGCTGTTACTACTGCGATCGATAATAAATTCTTCTTTAACATGGGTCATTCCTTTTTAATAATTGGATGTCTGGTTTGTCTAGCGAATAACTGTCTTTACTACATGAATAGCTGACGCTAATACGTATATCAATAATTGACATTTTTTAGCTATAGACAATTTGCTGTAAGTAATTATTCGCTATATCAATAGTTTCAATTCTAAATGTTTAATTTTTAATTGATACTTACTTAAGTAGTAGCACTGTATCAATCACGTATATACCATTGTTCACTTGTATATCGGTTATTGCGATATATGAAGGATCGCGCTTATTGGTCATGCTCACTCATTAAAATAGGCGTTATTTATATCTAAATCATGCCAATTAAATACTAAAACAGCCGTTATCTAATGAAAAATTCATCAAATAATGGCTGCTCACTAAATCTTCATAATACAAAAAATAATTATTTTTTAATGAAGCTTATTTAGGTAATAGCACTCTATCGATGACATGGACAACGCCATTGGTCGCTGAGATATCTGTTTTTACGATATTGGCAGTGCGACCGTTTTCGTCCATCAACTTACCTTGATTCGTCACCATTAGCGTGTCTTTGCTTGCGGTCATGACATTACCAGGTTTGACATCTTTGGCATACATGGCCATGTCGCCACTGATGACATGATAACCTAGTACTTTTCTTAGCATTGCTTTATCAGCAAACAGTTGCGCTTTAGTCATGCCAGTCTCTTTCATTGCCTGCATAAACGCCTCATTGGTTGGGGCAAATATGGTGTAGTGAGCGTTAGGATCAGACAGCATACCCGTTAGACCTGCTGCTTGTACCGCTTCTACTAAGACTGAAAAATCAGAATTACTTTGAGCAACTTGTACCACGTTCATTTTTGCCATTTGTTGGCTATGCATTGGCGGCTTCATATCTGCGCTTTTTGCTGGCATCATATTGTTACAAGCACTTAAGCCAGCGATAGAGATAGCTAGCGTGCCGATAGTCGCAATTTTAGTCAGTTTCATAACATTATCCTTAATGATTGAGTATGTATTCGCTTATTGTCTTATAGGTTATATTGTCTTCTGATATCAGTTGCTCGTGCTATTCAAACGCTTATTTCTTGATAAGCAAAATCTAGATAGACCAACAGAACAATAATAAATTTTTGCCCATAAGTTATTTATAAGAAAAACTTAACAAATGAATGATTGTCATTAAATAAAATTAACATGTATAAAACCTTTATCAACCTGCCTTTACGCAACTTTTTGTAGTACCGGTGTAAACTCTGTTGGACTTTTAAGCACAAGCGTTGGCTTTCATTTGCATAAGCAAAGCTTTATGTAATCCATAAACGAAATGATATTCATTTGTGCACATATTCTTTACGAAACAGAATTTAATGCTATGCTCAGCAGTTCAATGAATAGGTATCTGCTTGTCTATGGTAAAAGTAGAATGAACAGTATCCATGTGTGCTATATTTTTCATGCTAAAATAATTCAAATTTGATGTTTTCCTTTATAAGACTTTGTACTCTATTGGTTTGTTATTCCTTCCTTTTATAATATTGACGATATAAGCAGCGCACCTATGACTCAAACGATGACCTCACCGACCTCTTCTCAATCTGATACTACTTCTGATGCATCATCCGCTGATGACTTTATTTTGACGCCACCTGCTGTCTTTCCTTATAAGGAACAGCAGCTCACCGCGCGCGCCCGTATCACTGAGCAGATGGCTTCACGCATCTTGATGTTGGACGGTGCAATGGGTACGCAGATTCAGACCTATAAACTAGAAGAGTCAGATTATCGTGGTGAGCGTTTTGCCGATATCGACCAAGATGTGCGCGGCAATAACGATCTGCTCGTGCTCACGCAGCCGCAGATGATTACCGATATCCATCATGACCACCTAGCCGCTGGCGCTGATATTATTGAGACCAATAGCTTTAACGGTACGCGGCTATCGATGGCTGACTATGACATGCAGTACTTGGTGCCTGAGCTCAATAAGACAGCAGCCAAGATTGCGCGCGAGGCGGCCGATGAATTTACCGCCAAGACGCCTGAGAAACCGCGCTTTGTCGCCGGTGTGGTGGGGCCAACCTCACGCACGTGCTCGATATCACCTGATGTCAATGATCCTGCCTTTCGTAATATTACCTTTGATGAGTTGGTCCTAAACTACCGTGAAGCAACCTTGTGCTTGATAGAAGGCGGCGTCGATCTTATTTTGATTGAGACAATCTTTGATACGCTAAATGCTAAAGCGGCGATATTTGCGATCACGGGTGTATTTGACGATATTGGCTTTGAGCTGCCAATTATGATTTCGGGTACGATTACCGACGCGTCAGGTCGCACGCTATCGGGTCAAACGGCCGAGGCGTTTTATAACTCGATCCGCCATGCCAAGCCATTGTCCGTTGGCTTTAACTGTGCGCTTGGCGCGGATGCGCTGCGTCCGCACATTCAAACGCTATCGAACATTGCT
This sequence comes from Psychrobacter pacificensis, assembly GCF_018336615.1. Taxonomy (NCBI): domain Bacteria; kingdom Pseudomonadati; phylum Pseudomonadota; class Gammaproteobacteria; order Moraxellales; family Moraxellaceae; genus Psychrobacter; species Psychrobacter pacificensis. The sequence continues at coordinate 2,420,901 of NZ_CP048752.1, forward strand.
GATACCTATGTCTCTGCGCATCCAAACGCGGGGCTGCCCAATGAGTTTGGTGAATATGACGAAACCGCTGAAGAGACCGCCGCCCTACTCGAAGGTTTTGCCAAAGCAGGAATCCTAAATATCGTTGGTGGCTGCTGTGGGACAACGCCTGAGCATATCCGCCACATTGCAGATATGGTGGCGAACTACCCGCCGCGAGCCATCCCAGAGATTGCGCCTGCCTGCCGACTCTCAGGGCTTGAGCCATTTAATATCACGCCTGATAGCTTGTTCGTCAACGTCGGTGAGCGTACCAACGTCACAGGCTCCAAGAAGTTTTTGCGCCTAATTAAGACCGAAGCCTATACCGAGGCGCTCGATGTCGCGCGTGATCAAGTCGAGGGCGGTGCGCAGATCGTCGATATCAATATGGACGAAGGCATGCTCGACTCGAAGCAAGCCATGATTCACTTCGTCAACCTCGTCTCAGGCGAGCCAGATATCAGCCGTGTGCCCCTCATGATTGACTCGTCCAAATGGGACATCATCGAAGAAGGCCTCAAACGTACGCAAGGTAAATCTGTCGTCAACTCCATCTCGCTAAAAGAAGGTCATGCTGAGTTCGTTGAGCGCGCCAAATTATGCATGCGCTACGGCGCTGCCATTATCGTCATGGCATTCGATGAAGACGGTCAAGCCGATACCTACGAGCGCAAAATCGAGATATCTAAACGCAGCTACGATGTATTGGTCAACGAAGTAGGCTTCCCTAGCGAGGACATTATTTTTGACCCCAATATCTTTGCGGTCGCCACGGGTATCATCGAGCACAACAACTACGGCGCGGACTTTATCAATGCCACGCGCTGGATCACAGACAACCTGCCCAATGCGATGGTATCAGGCGGCGTGTCCAACGTTTCGTTTAGTTTCCGTGGTAATCCGATTCGTGAAGCGATCAACTCTGTGTTCCTATTTCACGCGATCAAAAATGGCCTGACCATGGGTATCGTCAACCCGTCGATGCTTGAAGTCTATGACGACATCCCTGTCGAGGCGCGCGAGGCGATTGAGGACGTCATGCTCAACCGCAATCAAGGCGAAACTGGTCAGGATGCGACTGAGCGTCTGATGACGGTTGCTGAAAACTACCAGGATGGCGGCAAGAAAAAAGACAGCACCGTCGATATGAGCTGGCGCGAGGGCACGGTAGAAGAGCGCATTGCCCATGCACTGGTCAAAGGTATCACCACCTTTATCGAAGAAGATACAAAAGAAGCGTGGGAGAAATACCCCAAACCGCTAGAAGTTATCGAAGGGCCACTCATGGACGGTATGAATATCGTCGGTGATTTATTTGGCTCGGGTAAAATGTTTTTGCCGCAAGTGGTCAAGTCGGCGCGCGTCATGAAACAATCGGTCGCGTGGCTCAACCCGTATATCGAAGCGGAAAAAATCGAAGGCGAAGTCAAAGGTAAAGTTCTGATGGCAACCGTCAAAGGCGATGTGCATGATATCGGCAAAAACATCGTCGGCGTGGTACTTGGCTGTAACGGCTACGACATCCTTGATCTGGGCGTGATGGTACCGTGTGAGACGATTCTCGATACCGCTATCAAAGAGAAAGTCGATATCATCGGCCTATCAGGACTGATTACCCCGAGCCTCGATGAGATGGTCTATGTCGCCAAGCAAATGCAAGAGCGCGGCATGACCCTGCCACTGATGATCGGCGGTGCAACGACCTCTAAAGCGCATACCGCGGTCAAAGTCGAGCCGCAATATAGTAATGATGCAGTCATTTATGTGGCGGACGCCTCGCGCTCGGTCGGCGTGGTGACTAAGCTGCTGTCGAAAGAGCACCGTCAAGGCCTCATCGATGAGACCCGCGAAGAGTATATCAAAGTGCGCGAGCGTCTCGCGAAGCGTCAACCCAAAGCGGCGAAGCTGACTTATGCTGAATCAGTTGAGGGTGGTTTTCAATACGATTGGGACAACTATACACCGCCTGTACCGAATCAGCTCGGTCAGGTGATATTGGACGACTACCCTATCGATAAGCTGCTCCCTTATATCGACTGGACGCCGTTCTTTATCTCTTGGGGTCTGGCAGGTAAGTATCCAAAAATCTTGCAAGATGAGGTGGTTGGCGAAGCGGCGCGTGATCTGTTTAAAAACGCCCAAGAGCTGCTACACAAAATGATTGATGAAAAGTTAATCATCGCTAAAGGGGTGTTTAAAATTGCTCCAGCCAAACGCACTGGCGCAGATACGATTAGCGTTTATGACAAATCGCCTACAGATGGTGGCCAACCTACGCATACCTTTGAGCATCTGCGCCAACAATCGGATAAAGCCAGCGGCAAGCCAAACTTTAGCTTGGCCGACTTTATCTCACCGTCGGACACGCACACTGATTATCTAGGCGGCTTTACCGTCTCCATCGTCGGCACAGAAGACCTCGCTGAGCAGTACAAAGCGGCAGGCGACGATTATAACGCCATTATGGTACAAGCACTATCTGACCGCTTAGCCGAAGCCTTTGCCGAGCACTTGCACGAGCGCATTCGTAAAGAGTATTGGGGCTATCAGGCTGATGAGACCCTCACCAATGATGAGCTGATTAAAGAAAAATACGTTGGCATCCGCCCTGCGCCTGGCTATCCGGCTTGCCCTGAGCATACGGAGAAAGGCAAATTGTTTGATTGGCTTGGTACGACCAGCGCTATCGGTACAACGCTAACTGAAAGCTATGCAATGTGGCCAGCATCTTCGGTCAGTGGCTTTTATTATTCGCATCCTGAGAGTGAGTATTTCAACGTCGGTAAAATCGGCCGAGATCAGTTGGAGGATTATGCCAAGCGGAAAGACTGGGATATAAAGACGGCTGAGAAGTGGTTAAATCCGAATTTGTAGGATTACTAAACTCACCTATTTTTAGGTGAGTTTTTTTAAAACAAAGAAGTCCCTATCCTTGAAATATGATTTGCATAAGCATTTCCAATATAATCCATCATTTCTTTCTTAAAATTAAACAAATGCTTTATATTATTCTCATCTAATTCATTATGATTAAGTGTTAATACAAAATTTTTATTTAAGAAAATATTGAAATATTCATTATTTACTTCATCGAAGAAGCTTGATTTTAAATCTAATACAGATTGCTTCAAAACATTACGATTTACTTGCAAACTATCCATGTATAAATCGTAGCATTTTTTTGGAAGCTTGAGACCGACTATATATTTATTAAACCGCTCCTTGTTTTGTGAGTAGTCACAAGCAGAACTTACTTCTATTAGTATAAATTGAATCTCTTCACGAGAAGCCCTAGGAAAGTCAACTATAGTTTCTGCAATAATTCTTTTTTGGTTCTTGTAGTTAAATTTTTCCTTAAAAAAAACTTTAGGATTCTCTATCCTAAAAACAGCTCCTCTTGTATCGAATGACTTTGGGTGTTTATCTATATGAAATAAACTATTCAATTTAGGTAAATTGTTATTTTCAGTAAAATGACAGTCCTTTTTATTTATATTGCTAAAATCTAGCAATTCATCCCAAATATTCTCTCTACTAGCACTTTTAATAAATTTATCAATAATTATAGGAACCAATGCTTCAGTTAAGCTTTTTGATGGATTAGCTTTTGCACGATTAAAACCAGCATGGGTACTAGCTATAGTACGCAAGAAAAGCTGTAGATTAACATGATAACTATCTTCATCCCAAACACTCATGCTATCTTCATTAGCAATATCTAAAATATTAAACATAAAATTCTTGACTTCATTTTGTAATATTTTTTCGAATGTCATTAATTTATAAAATATAGTATCTTTTATTACACTTTCAACCATAGATTTTTTATCAGATTCGTTTTTAAATTTTACTTTATCAAGACCTGAAATATGAACTGGGTTAGGAAGAGCAATTTCTCTTTCAAGGATATACTTCTTGAACTCATTCACAACCTCAATATGCTTTGTCCAAAAAATCAAGGCATACGGAGTATTCTGAATATGTATTACATCGATAATAGCTTGAACTAAATCATTGAATACTTTCCTTAAAGAAGAGTTAGTTTTGTAGTTTATATCCTCTATAGTATTTATATCAATAGCTGTTGCAGTAATATTTAAATCAAAAAAGACAATTCTAATATTTTTGTGTTTCGTATGATTCATCTCATCTTGTTCATACAAGTAGGTTTTAACCTCACAATTCATATCATTCTTAAAAATATGAGCTAAATCATCTATTTCACCCTGCTCATCATCAACAATTAAAATCTCTTTAAAGAATTCTATTTTCATTGTACAATCCTATTTCTTTGGGAAAACCAATGCAATACAAGCACCATTGTAGGTTTTTGGAATATCATAGTCAGAACTATCCAATATTAGTAACTGTCCACCCATTGACTCAAGTACAATATTTGATAGATATAAACCAATTCCCATACTATTATCTTTAGAAGTTATAAATGGCTGTATTACAATGTCACTATCTAAAGTAAAACCTGGACCATTATCAGTTATTATCAAAGCATTACCATTAAAATTATCAACATCAGTTGTAATATGAATTGCTTTTTGAGTATTCTTATCGTTATAACCTAAAAAATAGATAGAATTATCAATAATATTATTTATAGCTGACAATATTAGATTGCTTTTACCCCTAATTTGGAAATCACTCACTTCCTCCGTAAGAATAGGGGATGAGAATAAGACATTGTGTGATCTAAATCGACGTTCATAGATTTGATAAGCTCTTTTGATTGAATCGGAAACCTTGAACTCTTTTTCTTTTGTTGATTTCAAAAGAGGTGTGAAGGTATCAATTACACTTACTAGACTTTTTACCTTTATCCTAACATCGTTAATTTCCGATTTAGAGTCTGTATATTCTAATCTTTTCTCAATATCACGTAACTCTCTGTCTACTTCATGAAATACAATACTTAGATTTAAGCCAGACATTCCCGATTGAACCATAACATCTCTCATAACAATATAGTCTTGCTCGATTCTTCCGACAAGGGGTTCAAACTCTTTTTCTATACCTTTATCCTTTAACTTATCTTTAAGTTCGTCAATAGTTTCTGACAGTCCAGCTTTTTTAACAGGTTTGAATCCATCTACATATTCCTGTATCAGATCTTTATCGCTACTTGCCTCTATTTCAAACTTTCTAAAAACTTCTAATATAGCTATCTTAAGTATGTCGAAGTATTTATTTTCTGTAAAACCTTCTCTATTTGTTTTCTCTATTAAAGTCTCGTTAGTGTCCTCAAGTGGTAAATTTATTGCACCGATAGTAACCTTTCGAGAAAAGTGGTCACCAGCTCTTTGAATCTTTTGATAGTCCAAACCTAGCCAATCGTCACCTACTTCGCCATAGTTAAAAACTCTCACTCCATCTCTATATATTCTTACGCCATAATTGTCCTTAATGAATTGTTTAATAGCTGTTTTTTCATTTTGAAAAAACAAACTGACAATATTTCTATTTAAATTATATACATAGAATTCACCCTGAATTTTACCAATACCATCGAGATCAGCGTTTGTTAGTTTTCTTTTACTATCTTTTTCAGAGTCATCATAGTATTCGTTTAGTAAATCTTTGACATCTAATGTATCTTCATTCTTAAGAACAGTTCTACTACTAAATTTTGAACCAGCAACATCTTGTTCATTAAAAATATATTTCCATGAAAACTTTGCTATATCTATCTCTTTATCGCTGGACTTCTCTAAGACAAAGTTAAACTTATAAACTGCTTTTTTTAGTATTTCTTTAGGTCCATGAATATCTGCTATCCAGTCATTTTTATCACCTAAATCAATTGAAACATTAAACTCATCCTCGTTATTTTCAGTAATTTCAAAAGGGGACTTAATGGAACTAACCTTACGGTAAAAATCACGAATTTTAGTTTTATTCCATTTCTTATCTTTAAAGTCTGTCAGAATTATCTCTGTACCTTGCCCATCTGGAAACTCTTTTTGATTGTATTCATAAGAATTCAGTTCAACTTCAATATTTTGTATGTACTCTTCACTATCTATTAAATTTTGCCAGTTAAAAGAAAGATGATGAACTAGGTTTGAATTTAGTACTTTAGTTTTCAAGTCTATGTTTGAAGCTATTTTATGCACTGCAAGACGTCCAACGCCTTTATTGCCAAGGGATACCCTACCTTTTTTACTTACCTTGCGATTTGACCCTCTTTTGAAGTCAGTCCCTAGCGTCAACCAAACCTTATCAATTACTTCACTGGTCATACCATGACCATTATCTCTTATAGTCAACCTCTGATTATCAGTGCCAATACCTTCAAAAATAATATCAACATTTGTAGCATCAGCATCGTATGAGTTTTTAACCAGTTCAAAAACTGCTAAGGCATCACTACCAATTAACTCATCACCTAATAGTGATAAAATATGGCTTCTAGCTTTTAACTTCGCTTTTGTCATAAACTTCCCTTTATTTCTTCAGCTATTTTTAGAGCCATTAAGGGTGGCACAGCATTGCCGATCTGTTTAAAAGCAGCACTTCTACCACCTTCAAAATAATAATCATCAGGAAAAGACTGAATACGAGCTGCTTCCCTTACTGAGAGTGATCGGACTTGCTCTGTACTAGGATATATATAGTAATGACCATCTTTGGCGATATGCGCAAGTACAGTATGACTATAACTATTTATATCAACTACTTTGAAACGATCGACAAATGAATTTTGGTTTTTGTGTGTTTTTAACCGTTCTGGTAAATCACCATACTTAAGCCTTTCTCTGTTATTTAACCACTTATCAATAGCTATTTTATAAATTTCTAAATCTCTATCATTATGTGTTCTTGCCACATGCTGAGTAACGAAATCCGCACCATTACGAATGGCTGATTTTTCAAGGTATTCGTTAGTATCACTAGCGTAGTTAGTAATATTATTTTGATCGCCCGGCTTGAGATACGCTAAATCTTCTAAGATATCGGCTACAGTATATGGGTTTGATTCTGCTATAAGTTCAGGATAAGAAAAATCACTACCCTTCTTCCAACCAATAATAATTACACGCTTACGGTTCTGAAGTACACCATAGTCAGATGTATTTAATACTCTGGACTCTAGCTCGTAACCTAATGTCCTAAAATATACTTTAATATTATTAAAATACCTACCTTCTTCTGCGCTTAATATTCCTAAAACATTTTCGAAAACAAATACTTTAGGATTGTACTTCTTGAGGAAACGAGCGTACTGTCGATATAGTAAGTTTCTTGGATCGTCTGCTTCTAGCTTATTAATACGATGCCTACCGACTACAGAATAAGCTTGGCAAGGCGGGCCACCAATGATTAAATCGACTTCTCTACCTTTAGTTAATTCATCAATACGATTGAAGATGCTTGTATTGTCGTCACCAATTGAAGCATTAATGACATTATCAAGTCTATTCAATACACTTTCTGATAAATCTTTGTGCGAAATATTGCCTAGTAGATAGTCGTAATATACCTGTAATTTATTAGCTTTTTTCAAGGAGTAATAGTAATTTCTAGTTTCAAGTGTTTTGCAGGCATGAGCATCCATTTCAACATGAGCAATTGGCTCAAACCCTGCTTTTACAAAACCTTCTGACAACCCGCCAGCACCTGCGAATAGGTCAATAAAATTCATTTTTTTCATCAAGCGCTCACTTAAAAACATGTAACCTTAAATGATATCATGTTATCAGAATTAAGCTCATTATGATTCAAGATTATTACTACTTACCCTTCCTCCGCCGACACCGCTCAGAACAATAAATGACTTGCTCCCAGTCTTTCTCCCACTTCTTACGCCACGTAAACGGGCGCTGGCAGACGGGGCAAGTTTTTTGCGGTAGGTTTACTTTTTTATGTGCCATGATGACCCTTACCGATTACTCATAATCGTCAAATATTTTATTTAGGCGATTGAGGCTGTTGACGATCAGCTTACCAGATTGATCGGTGCTGCTGTCAATCGCCAGCTTCTCATCCATACGCATCGTTAGCGGTGCTAGCGCCTGCTTGAGGGCATTGGCCATCAGTGTGGTCTGCTCATGGATATCAGACGCATCGTTCTCTACGGCTTTACTGTCATCATTTTTAATCAGGCTTTCGGCTAAGCTACGAGACAAGTTATCCGCCATATTATGTGCCAATTGCTCCACGGCATCGACCAGCTGCACCATCAGGGCTTTTTGCACGTCTTGGTTTTGCTTGAGGTACTCCCCTTCTGCTTTATGATCATGCTTATATATTTGTAGCAATTGGCTCACGCTTTTCTCAAAGCCATTATCGATGCTATCGCTGACGACTTTAGCGTTATTGATCACACTATCGGCGAGGATTTTTTGTGAGGCGAGCTGCACCTTCATCTGAGTTTCTAACTGAGCCTTACGCTCTGCTTCTCGTAAACGCGCGATGTGCTCTGGACCATTTTTGGTTTTTAATCACTCAGTTACATAGTTTGGTATGACATGAATGACGATTGCTCGACTTGATGCCGTTATATTTCTATTTTTAGAATCGACTTATGTTTCTTTATAGGTGATTATATATACATTTCATTACATAATATATAGCTGTGGCTATTAAGGACCCCATATCGGTGAGCGTACGACGCCACCATTTTGGCTATTAATGGCGTAACTTGTGTGCCCTAAGAGCGAATGAATCACCAAATCGCCACCTTTTTGACGTCCTAAACTTTGACCGCCTACTTGCCCGCTGACTTTTGAAAAACGCGTTGGATAGACTGCATACTTGCCAGAAGGAGATAGACGAGCCGGCTCATCGAGACCAGTCTCTGCCAGATTGAGCACGTGCCCAGTCGTCAGCGTCATGACAGCCGCCTTACGACCATTTAGATAAGCCATGCGCTGACCATCTACACTGAGCTGAGGACTGGCGACATAGCCATTTGTCGGTACAGGTACGGCTTTACCAGTCGCGAAGTGATAGCGATAAATACGGGGACGACCAGCACGGACTTTGTCACTGGTATAAACGAAGCTTTTACCGTCAGCGGCATAGCTAGGCTGCACCTCAGTGCTCGGTAGTGTCGTTAATTGCTCAGTTTTCCCATCACTTAGGCGCATCTTATAAATATCAGCATTGCCGCCGACCGTAGAGCTATAGAGCAGATATTGACCATCAGGTGAAAATGACGCTGACATATTACTGCCTTCAGCATTGACGACCAGATTGCGCGTTTTGCTGCTACGGTCATAAATATATATTTTAGGATGCTCGCGCGGGGCTTGTTTGCTATAAGCAAGCAGTTGACCATCAGCCGACCACGCTGGCGCATAGATATAGCCTGTGATCTGATCGATGAGCTGACGATCACTGCCATCAGGACGGATGCTATAGAGTGTCGATACTTTTGCGCTCCCTGACCCTTGCTCTTCCACATAAGCAATGTGTCCTTGACGATCAATAGCAGGCATAGCAGCGGTCAGTGGATTGCTATTCACTGTGCTGGTCGGCTTTTTCATTTCAGCACTAGGCAGCGTCTGACAGCCAGTGAGAGCCGCCAATATAGCGATTGTCGTCGCCCCTTTTGTCGTGATGTTATTCGTGGTTGGTTTTGACATAATAGTTTTAAACATAAAATAGTATCCAATAAAATCGCTAAGGTGTAACAGCAGCTTTACGCTAGTGTAGCGCAAAATTCGACAAGCTTTGGACGAAAAAAAGCCCCACATATTAGTGAGACCTTATCAAATCTAACCAGAATGTCTATATCGCTTTACTCAATCACCAAGTTATTTAGAGACAGCTTTAAAGTAAGCCACTTGGTTATCATTTTTGATGGTTAAGACAGGGACATTTTTGGCATTTTTACTGAGGCTGTATTTGCCTTGTACGGTTGCTAATGCAGCTTTATCAAAACTGGCTTGCGGCTCAGGACAGGCCATCATTGTGCTGATGCCGTTTTTGATCTGCACATCACCATTGACGACACTGTAGCCCGCGCTCATATTGTTGCACGTGTTCATAAATGCCACGTAGTTTCTACCATTGTCGTTCATGAAGCTTAACGTTAAAGGCTTGGCTGGATCAAAGAACAGCTGAGACACCTGTTCACCGTTGCTACGTTTGGCATCAATCAACTGCCAATTGTGCGCTTGTAATGCCTCTACAGTGACGGGCTGACTGACTGGCGCAGGCAAGGTAGCCGTCGTCTGGCAACCAGCGGCAAGAGCACTAACTGAAAAGGTAGCTACCATCATCACTTTAGTCATATTTTTCATATACATTCCTTTTTTATTGAATCCAAAAACCTTGCCGAGCATAAGGTCACACTTGACACAAGACCCAACAAGCGCATTCAGAATTTTGATTTATTATGGTAATTGTCTTATTCACTGTTTCAGACAGTAGCGATATTTTGTTTGACTCACCAGTGACTGTCATTATCAATTGAGTAAGTATTTAGCGGATATTTTTTGCCTCATACATACTACTGACTACTGACTACTGACTACTGACTACTGACTACTGACTACTGACTACTGACTACTGACTACTGACTACTGACTACTGATATTTACTATTGACGCTATTTACCAGTGATAATGTCACTTTTCTTGATGAGGTTTTATTTAAACCTTCTCTTGGCAGATGACAGCTGATATGAAAACACTCCACTAAATAGTGAAGTGTGTTTATCGTGCGACTATCGCATCTGATGACTGATATCGTTTATCGAAACCTTAAGTAATACATATAGGTCTCAGTACACGTATTAGCAACTGCTTTAGATCACATCTGTACCAGTAATGTTTGGCTCTTCAGTCGCAGGCGCTGTCATACTTGACATCGACTGGCAACCGACGAGTACCGTTACCATGACAATACCAGTCATCAATGCTTTGGTTAAGTTTTTCATATAAGCTCCTAGAATCGTTTTAATAGACTGTTGGTTCAATTGAAAGATTACTGTCATTTTACTAAAGCTATAAATATCAGGCCGTACTTCTCCCAATGATCATAGCTTATTCAAACTTTTAGCATACCCATCTCTTATATTGCTGTAAGTTAATTAATGTTAAGGAAGTATGCTTACTGAATTTTGGTTTCCTGCAACGCTGCATAACCGGATAAACGCTTGCGCTCAGTATCATCAAACAACTGCTGCTCAAGTTGGTCTATCTGAATTTGCGCCTCTGCTGGATTGGCACTTTGATTTAGTAAGCGCTGTTTTTGCGTTTGATACTGAGTGAAGCGCTGATCAAAATTAGCATCTTCTTGATCGACTTGTGCCAGTCTCTCTGCCGCTGGTGCGCCCACTAGCTCTCGACGCATATTGTATAGTGCTTCAGGGCTGGCACCTGCCGCTTTCATCTGTTCAGTACGAGCCATAAGCTCATTAAGATTGGCTTGCTGCATGATATTGGTTTTGATCGCACCATCTGGTAGACGGCTCACATAATCTTGTCTGGCAGCCTGTTTTTGTGCCTCACTCATTTGCTCATTTTGATTGATTCTGACCATCTCCATACTATAGTCATCATAACTATTGCTAGCACCAAAGAAGGCTTCGATGGTGGTTTTGTCAAAATACTGCTGACGTAAACTCGCCACATCCTGCTTTTGCTGAGCAATGGCATTCAAATCTAGCTCACCATTTTTGGTCGCTTGCAGTTGCAGATTGCCATAACGCTTTTCTATCTCAGGAAGCGCTTTGAGATACGCCACATATTTGCCAAAGATAGCGACCGCTTGGCTGGCAGCTGGCTCTGGGGTATGGTGGCGAATATAACTCTCGACACGCGCAAAAATAACGGCTTCGTCCTCCTCTCCTATTGCTGATAAAAAATAATCGAATAAACGCCGCAGACCTTCAGTGACGACTAACTGCTTGTTTTCATCGATGATGATTTCGCCGTCCACTTGCGTGCCCTTTAATGAGGCTGGCAAACGCTCTAACCCAGTGACAAAGAAAGCATCGCTTTGAGCAAATGGTGCCTCAGCTTGAGTATTGCTTTGCGCCGTGGACAGTGTACTCTCAGACCTATCAGTGGGTGAAGCAGATAGCGACTGCTGAGTCGCCATCGGTTTATTATCTGGTTTAAACCACACAATCACCGCCGCCGCGATGACTATGATGACCACAGCGATGATAGCGATTGGTAAATAGGCTGGACGGCGATTATTCGACATAGATACGAGTTCTTTTTACAAGTCAGCTTAAAGGTTGGCGTTTTTTAGGCGATTGACCTGAGTACGATAGATAGATTTTGGCTCAGACTCGCCCCATGCGGTCAAACCTAATACCTGATCGGCTGAATCTAGATGGTTCATGATGTAGTTGTCACGAATCACATACCCAAGTCGGCTTGAGCAGACAGAGACCAGACCATCATTGGCATCAGATAAAAACGGTACGCCTGTTACTGCAAGCAGATAATCACTAGGGTCAAGGACGCTTGTGACTTGCCCAACGCCACTAAATGAATAATATTTGATACCGTTTGCAGAGGTACTGGTTGGCTGACCACAGTAACTTGTTGGCATTGCTGCGGGGAATTTGGCATTGAATTTGGCCGCACCATCGGTTGATAGCGCCATGAGTGCTTGCCAGCCATCTTGCGCTTGTATCTCTTTAAAACTGATGCCTGATCCCACATCTGTAAAGCCGCCAATCAAATTAAACACCCCTGATACCAGCTGTGTCGTAACGTTTGATGGCTCACCTGTGTCATTGTTTGGTTCAAGGACGTTTTTGACAAAATCGGCTGTTTTTGAGCCTTGCTCTGGGCTTGATACGGCGGTGACCGAGGCGACGTATTTTGGCGCAACGCCAGCGACATAGCGGATGTCTATACCGCCTTGACTGTGCCCAAACAAATTGACTTTTGGATCGCCTGAAATGGCAGTGATGGTTTTGACTTGCTGTAATAGCTGCTCGCCGCGGACTTCACTATTATTCACCGCTGATGTTTTGGTGGTGTACACCTCTGATCCACCTTTCATCAGCTCACTAGGAATCCCGTTGAAATAATCAATGACGCCAAATAATTTGGTAAAGCCGAAAAGTCCATGCGCCATGACCACTGGATACTGAGTTTTGGTATAATTAGAGGTAAAGTATTTGCTGTCGACTAGCGTACAGCCATTGGCGTTGGCACAATTATAGTATTGGCCTGCCGCTTGCGCTGAGGTGGTTTGCATTGTCATTAACAGTACACCAGTACTGATAGAACCCAGTATTGGTAAAAATGCTCTTGGCGTGAGCGCGGCGCGAATAGATGAGGAAAGCGTCATAACAACATCCTTGTTATCATTAATTGTGATTATCTTTACCTCATAGTATCGGCAAAGATGGCAGCTAATCCCTTTAGCATGCAAAATTACATTACTTATATATTCTGCAAGATTCAACTAAATTTTCAAAATATGAATATATTATCGTGACTGGAGGGTCATAATGGCTTAAATGCGGCTGTAAAGCAACTATTGTCAATAATAATGATAGATTTAATATCACTTATCATAAAACTGCCATTCATCCATTTATGGTATAATCTATCCACATTAAACTCATAATTATAAGACAGATGATGATGACTAAAAAATCTCTTATCCAGTCCCCAGAGGCCATAGAAAAAATGCGTGTGGCCGGCAAACTTGCCAGCGACGTCCTTGTCATGCTCGACGAACATGTCAAAGTTGGCGTCAGTACCGAAGCCCTCAACCAAATCGCTCATGACTATATCGTCAACGTGCAAAAAGCCATCCCTGCTCCGCTGAACTACAATGGCTTTCCTAAATCTATTTGTACCTCAGTCAACCACGTGGTCTGTCACGGCATCCCAACCGAAAGCAAGCTACTCAAAGATGGTGATATCATCAATATTGATGTGACCGTGATCAAAGACGGCTACTACGGCGACACCTCAAAAATGTGGATCGTCGGTAACGGCTCTATCATGGCGCAGCGTATCTGCAAAGTCGCACAAGACGCGCTATATGCTGGCATGAGTGTGGTAAAAAACGGCGCGCGTCTTGGTGATATTGGTGCAGCGATTCAAGCAGTGGTCGAGCCTGAGCGCTTTAGTATCGTCCGTGAGTTTTGTGGTCATGGCATCAGTGATGAATTCCACCATGAGCCACAAGTCATGCACTACGGCAAAAAAGGCACAGGCTTTGAGCTAAAAACGGGCATGACCTTTACCATTGAGCCGATGATTAACCAAGGCACGTGGCAGACTAAGATTTTGCCAGATGAGTGGACAGCGATTACCAAAGACCGCAAACTGTCCGCTCAGTGGGAGCATACGATGGTCGTAACCGACAATGGCTGTGAAGTGTTTACCACGCGCCCTGAAGAAGATTTGAGCTTTTTGACACAGTAAGACCATAAAAGATCGCCTAGGCGGTCTTTTTTTTGGCCGATGGTTAGCGTGTATCGAGTTAGGACAGATTGAGTATTGTGCTTACTGGCTTTTTGTCTTTATACTCTGATGAGTTAACAATTTATATTGATACATTTATTATAGTGAATTCAGTATAAAAACGATACAGTGGGACTGGGATAAATTTTTCGCAGCATCGAGCAGCGTAGGCACAGCACGCAAGGAAAATTTAGACCAGTTCCACCTTGATATATAATGTATTTGTTTTATTTAGGATTGACTATAGTACATTCTATTGGTGACTTTTATCAGCTATCAGCAGCTCAAACGCTCTATTTTCAAACTCTTAATTGGATAACACTCATGTTTACTTGTGATGTCGCTTCTATTGATCTAACGCCCCTACCGCTACTATCAAATGATACGGCGACAGATAACTCGCTGTTGTCAGAGCAAAATACAACTGATAAAGCGCTACTTGGCATTCCTGAATGGTTGGCACAAATCAATGAGGATATCAGCCGTGCCCTTGAGCGTGGTACCAATATTCGTCAATTGGTCGAAGCACGTGCCTGCGCGATTGATAGCTTACTCATTGCGCTATTCAAATGGTTTGAGCTAGATAAGACGGATTTGGCATTGTTTGCAACAGGTGGTTATGGACGCGGTGAGCTGTCGCTTTATTCAGATATTGATATCCTGCTGTTATCTCCTGACGAAATCGGCGCTGATGCCAGTGGTAAGATTGATAAATTGGTCGCATTGCTGTGGGATATCGGGCTGGAGCCTGCGCTATCTGTGCGGAGCGTCAACGATGCGTTAGAAGCTGCACTTGACCATACGATAGCCAGTGCCCAGCTCGAAGCTCGATTGTTAATCGGCAACGAAGCACTGCGAGATATGCCCATCCAAATCGTTAACAAGCAGTGGTCTCCTCGTGCCTTTTTTGATGTAAAAATGGAAGAGTCCAAGGCCCGTTATCTACAACATAATGCCACCGAGTATAATCTTGAACCCAATATCAAAACGGCCCCAGGTGGTTTGCGTGACATTCATATCATCGGCTGGGTGACCAAACGCTATTTTCGCGTGGGCAAGCTCTATGACTTGGTACAACAAAACTTTTTGACCGAAAAAGAGTTTGATGAGTTAAGCTTTGCAGAAGGCTATCTATGGCAGATACGGCATTATCTGCATGTGCTGACCGGACGTAACGAAAACAAGCTGTTGTTTGATTATCAGCGTGAGATTGCTCAATTAATGGGTTACGAGACCCAGCCAGATGACCAGCCCAATGCGGCCGTTGAACGCTTTATGCGTGATTACTATCGCTGTGCCATGCAAATATCAACGCTGTCTGAGATGCTGACCAACCACTATTATGAGACCATCATAGAGCCCAGCCTGCCTGATGATGAGCGCCCCAAAAAGCAGCCGATCAATGCAAGATTCAACCGTGTCGGCGATCATATTGCTATAGCGCACCATCGGGTTTTTGCTCAGCATCCTGAGTCTATTTTAGAGATGTTTTTATTGATGGGTCAGCATGGTATCGACAAAGTTCGCACCCATACCTTGCGTGCACTCAAAATTGCGGCGCGCGGCATTGACCAGACCTATAGAGACAACCCTGTTCACAAAGCGTTATTTTTATCTAATCTAAAAGAGCAAAACTATCTGTTCCATCGTCTGCGCACTATGAATCGCTATGGGGTATTGGGCAACTATATTCCTGCTTTTGCGCAAGTCACGGGTCTGATGCAATATGATTTGTTCCATCGCTATACGGTGGACGCGCATACTTTATTTTTGATTCGAATTTTGCACCGCTTTACCGATCCTATGTTTTCTGAAGAGTTTCCACTGGTCAGCACTATTTTTCAGCGCATCGAGCGCAAAGAGATTTTGGTACTGGCCGCGATGTTCCATGATATCGCCAAAGGTCGTGGCGGCGACCATAGTGAGCTTGGTCAGACAGAGTCCATTGAGTTTTGTCTGTCACATGGCATGAGCTTAGCCGACGCCAATTTGGTTGGCTGGCTGACTCGCTACCATCTATTAATGTCGATTACCGCACAGAAAAAAGACATCTCAGACCCTGAGGTGGTGACTGTCTTTGCAGACCTTATCGGTAATGTGACGCATTTGAATCACTTGTACGTACTCACCGTTGCTGATATGAATGCAACCAACCCGCAGCTTTGGAACAGCTGGCGGGCAACGCTGATGAAACAACTCTACTCGCAGACACGGCGCATTTTGCGCGCCGATATTGATGCGCCGACCAATCGCCAAGATATGATCAGTGCCACACGTGCGCAGGCGCTCGCGATGCTAGACAATGTCAATAATCAGCACATGAATCGCGATGAAGTATTGCGACTATGGGACGATTTGGGCGATGAGTACTTTTTGCGAGAGATTGCAGAAGACATCTTGTGGCACACCGAAGCCATCTTAAACCATCCACCGATTGGGCTTGCTTCTAATGCGGATAGTCCGCCACTGGTGGTTTTGCGTGAGCATCGCGAGCTGGCACTGGATGCCGTACAGGTTTTTGTCTATACCCAAGATCAGATGAATCTGTTTGCCGTTACGATGGCGGTGTTCGATCAAATGAATCTTGATGTATTAGATGCGCGTATTATTACGGCTACCCGCGACTTTGCCTTGGATTCTTATGTGCTGCTAGATCCTAGTGGTACGCTGTTGGTCGATGAAGACAGTCAGCAAGAGCTTAAACAGCGCCTGATTAATGCCTTTAAAGATCCAACAGTACTAAAGCTCACCAACAAACGTATGCCACGTCAGCTCAGGCATTTTGAAGTGGCTACGGTGATTAACTTTGAGTTTAATGAGGCATCTGACCAGCATATCATGAGCTTAGAGACACTGGATCAGCCAGGACTCTTGGCTCGGGTTGGACAGATATTTTTGCAGGAGCAAATTGAGGTTCATGCGGCTCGTATTACGACCTTAGGTGAGCGCGCAGAAGATATGTTTTATATCAGTGACCAAAATGATAAGCCCTTATCTGCTGAACGACTTGATGCGTTAAAATCAGCACTGCTCGCCAGCCTAGCGACCAAAAGAGAAAACAACGTGGTTTATAGCTATTAATTGAATGACAACATCTTTGGTGACAAGGGCGCGCTTTACAGCGTGCTCTTGTATATTATATTGTCAGCATGTTCTATCAGCTCTACATCAGCAAGCTCTGGTGGCAAAACACCTACTTCAAGTAGCTGCTGCTCCATGATTAATCGTCCAGCCTTGAT
Source organism: Psychrobacter pacificensis (assembly GCF_018336615.1). Classification (NCBI taxonomy): domain Bacteria; kingdom Pseudomonadati; phylum Pseudomonadota; class Gammaproteobacteria; order Moraxellales; family Moraxellaceae; genus Psychrobacter; species Psychrobacter pacificensis. Next base: position 2,438,566 of record NZ_CP048752.1, read on the forward strand.
TTCTTTTTGTAATAAGCAATGCAAGCTTGATAAATGAAACTCGCCATTAAGATAGTCACCCAGCTGCCTCAAAGAAATAGGCGACTTGGCATGCACGTCAGGATACAGACTATCCTCTGCCAAAATAATCATTTCATTGAACGTCTCTTCACGCATCAGTTCATCATTGTCTATCTCATCCTGCAACTTATTCGCCAGACGGCCTTTCGCTGCAAGAATACCAACAAAAAATATAGTCTGTAAGATAAATAAAGCAATGTATTGCCACAAAGATAACGATAGATTCAACATATTATTTAGCAGCATCAGCGCCATGGCGACAACCACGTAACCAACCAACTGCCATAATAACCACATGATTAAACTATTTTCGCCATACCAAAAGATTTTCTTCTCTTGATGCTCAATCAATTGCCGCCTCGCCTGCCACCAGCACGCTTCACGTTCTTTTAGCAGCGCATATACGTTAATAGGGTGCACACCTGCATCAGGAATGTCATTATTGATATTTTTAGCGATGAAGTTATTATGATTTAGTGCACTAGGCATATCAAACTGTCCTTAAAATGATCTGTCTCTGGCACTGACAGTCATCTTTTATATTGTTATAAGTTATCAGACGCGGAGCGTTCAATGCGCTTTGTAAGTACGACTGAATGGGCTATGATAAGGTCAGCCGTTCAAGCACAATAAATTCGCATTCACGTTATGAGAAGAAAAAGGCAAAAGAGGTATTACACTGCTCTAATGTAAATTTTCTTTATAACTTTATTATTAATTGTCTATTATAGTTATCACACTTATGAATCACAACTTAAAGCATCTACATCCTTATCCCTTTGCCAAGATGGCAACCTTACTCGCTGACAGCATACCTGCCGACGGTTACAGCGAAATCAAACTGGGTATTGGTGAGCCAAAACATGAGCCACCAGCATTTGTACTGGACGTACTACGCGAAAACTTGGACAAAATAAGTCGTTATCCGACCACCAATGGTATGTTTGAGTTACGTCAGACGATTGCGCACTGGTTAGAGAAGCGTTTTTTTCTTAGCCATGTCGATGCCAACACCCAAGTTTTGCCAGTGATGGGTACTCGCGAGGCCATTTTTAGCTTTGTACAAGCCGTCATAAATCATGATACCGCTGATAACGAAAGCACGTCCTCTTCAGCCTCTAATGCCTCGCCTTTGGTTGTTATGCCCAATCCGTTCTATCAAATATATGAAGGTGCAGCAATATTGGCACAAGCGACGCCCCATTTTGTTCCCTGTACGTTAGACAATGACTTTAAGGGGGATTATCGCGCGGTGCCAAAAGACGTTTGGGCACAGACGCAGCTTGTATTTGTCTGTAGTCCGAATAACCCAACGGGTTCGGTTATGACTATGGAGGATTGGGAATATCTCATTCGTTTATCAGACCAATACGGTTTTGTCATTGCCAGCGACGAGTGCTATAGCGAGCTGTACTTTGATACGGCCCCTATCGGCTTACTGCAAGCTTGCGCGAATCTGGGTCGCCGTAATTTCAAAAACTGTATCGTATTCCATTCGTTATCCAAACGCTCGAACCTACCTGGTTTACGCTCTGGGTTTGTGGCGGGCGATGCCAAGATTTTGCAGTCTTATTTGCAATATCGTACTTACCAAGGCTGTGCGATGCCGATACCGCATCAGCTTGCCTCTATCGCTGCGTGGCAAGATGAAAAGCATGTCGCACACAATCGCGCCCTTTATCAAAAAAAGTTCGCGCTATGGATGTCAGAGCTTGGCGAGTTGCTAGATTTGCGCATGCCAGAAGCTGGATTTTATTTTTGGATAAAAGTACCTGAACCGTTCGATGGCGATGATGAAGTATTTGTCAAAGCATTATACGAGCAGGCCAATATCCATGCATTGGCAGGACGCTACTTGTCACGCGAGGTTAATGAGAATAATCCTGGAAAAGGCTATGTCCGTGTTGCTTTGGTCGCGAGTGTCGAGGAGAGCCGCGAAGCAATCAGTCGTATTCGAAAGTTGCTGGCGGCATAAACAGCCACTCAAAAAGCTTTTATCTTAAGCTAATAAAGCAGCCTCTAATAACCACAATATAAATAGGGTTATTAGAGGCTTTTTGCATGAATAGTGCTATAGTAAAGTCTCTACTGCAAAATATACCATCAAGGATGATGCCATGCCCCATCTTGACTTTACCCAGCCGCCCTTTGACGTACTGAGTCTAGCTGAACGTCAAAGCATCAGAAAAAACACGAAGATCCGCTATCTTGCTAGAGATGAGATCCTACCCGCAGCAGACTTGCAGTATCTATATGTGGTCATCAAAGGACAAATTGAGCAATCACTGGGTGGTGAATTTGTCGCCTCTTATTTGGGCAGCAACCATTCTGATGAGCCAAACAATAATGACTGGTTTGATAGTCGCCGCTTACCTGAGTCACTCATAAAAAATGGTGTGCCAGAAAGTAAAAACACGCCTATACAGCCGTACCAGTTTCGGGCCAGTGAAGAGACATTGCTGCTACAAGTCGATGGTGCGACTGTCGATAAAATCAGCGCGCAAAATCATCTGGTACGCCAAATGCTATCAGACAAGCTACCCGAAAGACTAAAGGCATTGCGACAGCGCCGTAGCAACAAAGCCCTAAACCCTGCTGGCTATACCCATCAACAAGAAGTGCAGCAAATCATGCTGCAACCTGTCATCGACGTCCATTTATTGCCAGTACATATTGTCGATGCCAATAATAGCTTGTACGAAGCTGCGCGTATCATGACCGAGGCTGGGCTAAAACACGTACTGGTACGACCGCTGAACTATGTAGAAAATATACGAGACACTGAGCAGCCAAAACTGCTGTTAGGCATTCTCACCGATACGGATATTTGCCGTGCTGTGAGTGACAGACAAGATCCCGCTATTACGCTTTGCCAGCGCTATACCAATTTTAACCTACGTACGATCAAGGCCACTGACGAGATTGGCGATGCGTTGCTCACTATGACTCGCTATCGCATTCACAGGCTGCCGGTCATTGATAGCAGTGGTGATGTCGTCGGCGTGCTTGGACAAAGCGATATGCTCGCCCACATTGGTCATCACTCACAGCTTATTAGTATTCAAATCGAGCAAGCAACCGATCTACCAAGCCTAGATACTGCAGTCGAGCTTATCGGTCGCTATATTCGTGCGCAGCATCAAAACGGTGTCAAAATCGGTAATATCAGCCGCATGGTGCAGACGTTGAATGCGCAAGTATTTACCAAGCTCTGGCAGCTGATCGTGCCTGATGAAGTGATAAGCAATACTTGTCTCATCGTCATGGGTTCAGAAGGTCGCGGCGAGCAAATCATGCGTACCGATCAAGATAACGCCCTGATCATTCGTGATGGCTATACGCATCCGGATTTGGCACAGTTTGCCGATACCTTTAATAATCACTTGGCAACGCTTGGCTATCCACTGTGCGATGGCAATATCATGATGACCAATTCCATGTGGCGACAACCGCTCAGGCAGTTTACCGCGCAGATCGCCTCATGGTTTAGGAACACTGACCCCATGCATGACATTTACTTGTCTGCCATAATGGATGGCGAATACGTCTGCGGTGATGAAACCCTACTGACACAGGTACGTCAGCATTTAAGAATGGCTCACAGACACGCTGATCCAATGTTTATCCGGCAATTTGCCCGTGCAGCATTGCAGTTTGGCGATGTCAATCAGTGGTGGCAAAAGTTTGTACCTTTGATAGGGGGTAAATCTATATCAGCAGATATCGATCTAAAAAAAGCAGGGATCTTTCCATTGGTTCATGGTATTCGTACGTTGGCATTAGAAAATGATGTGCTCGATGTGCCTAGCAGTAAAGATCGCCTAAAGGCATTGGTGCAGTCTCATGCCCTGACCCAAGAGCGCGCCGATACATTATTGGAGGCGCTTGAGTTTTTTATGGCGCAGCGGCTATCCGTAGCACTGTCAACCGAGGACAAGCAGGCAAGGCAAGTCGATCCAACGACACTAACCGCACTAGAACGCGACCTGCTTAAAGAATGTCTGGCCGTGGTAAAAAGTTTTAAAAATCAGCTGCGTCAACACTATCAGTTAGAAATAGCATAAATATAGCAATAGAATAAATAAATGGATGATCAACATGAGCTGGTTACAGCAGTTATCTTGCGCTTGGCAAAAGACGCAGTTACAGCGTCCGGAGCTGGCATCAATGTTCACCATACCGTCGGCTGAGCAGTGGGTAGCGATTGACTGTGAAATGACTGGCCTGAACCCCAAAAAGCACCATTTACTATCCGTGGCAGCGATACAAATCAATGGCAATACGATCGATACGGGTAATGGCATGCACTTAGTTTGCAGACCGCCTGTAATGCCAGATCGGGATACAATTGTCATTCATGGTCTGCGTACTGCTGATGTCGAGCATGGCATGAGTTATGACGAGATGCTGGCTCTCTTGTTACCTTTTATTGATAACCGACCCATCGTCGGGTTCTGCCCGCAGCTAGACATGGCGTTTTTGAATCCTTTGGTCAAACGCTACATGGGCACGACCCTGCCCAACAAAGTCATCGATGTGCGTCAATTATACAGTCGACGTATGGGCGACCGTACGCAAGGTATTCCCAATCAAACGCAGCATTTGACTAATATTCTGGCGCATTATGGTATTCCTGAGCTTGGTGTCCATGATGCTTATAACGATGCAATAATGACGGCGATGGCATTTTTGCATGTACGCTAGCCTTTATTATTGACGATAAAATTGAGCTTCTGAGAGCATATGCGAAAACAGCAACTCATGTTACCATAAGCAGTTTTTGCCACCTGATGAAAGATGCTCATGCGATACCGTTCAAAGCGCGACCATCAGTCGCCCATTACTGCCAAAACTGCCGCAATCTGTAGCCGTGTATTACCCTCTCACTTATCTAATAAACGTCTGCCTACCCTCACGCTATTCGCTGCGATGATCATAGCGCCTGCTTATGCACAGGCGGCTCTACCAGCCCCCATTGAAGCAGCATTGTCACGTGCCAATCTGACAGCATCTGATATCAGTCTTATCGTAACGCCTGTGGGTGACAAAAATGCCAGTCGACTGCCCGCGTCTGTGCAAGTGATTGATAGCCGTGATACGGATCGCCAATCGACGCGACTCTCTAACTATAACGCTGTGACTGCTAATGAAAACAATAGCAGCCAAAACGTGACAAAGACAGATAATCTAGCGACCAACATCACCACTCATACTGACTCACAAAGCGCGCTAATCACTATTGAACAGCGTACGATTGAACAGCATGAGCGAAAAATACATACGTATACTGATGATCCTTATACGTATCAGAGTGTAGAGAGCATACCGACGGTTGTACCTGATGAGAACCCCTCCCTTACTAATGATGACAATAGCGCAGTGAGCACGGATAATGCCTCGGTAAAAATCTCCTTTTCACCACTATTGAATCATCAGCCTGATGTACCGCGTACGCCTGCCAGCACCATGAAGTTGGTACCCACTTTTATCGCGCTTGACACATTGGGAGCAGGTTTTGTATGGCACACGCGGGTTTATCATACGGGTATACAAGTCGGTGATACCTTGATGGGCGACTTGATCATTCAAGGCAGCGGCGACCCTAAGATGACTCATGAGCGATTAAAGCAGCTCCTTTATCAAGTGCAAGCGGCGGGTATTCGCCATATCAATGGCGATATCATCGTTGATAGCAGCATTTTTGAGTCGGTGAGCAAAGATCCTGCCGCCTTTGACAATGCGCCACTGCGTCCTTACAACGCCAGTCCAGATGGGTTTTTGGTGAACTTTAGCACCGTCGGTATCAAAACCTACCCTTTGGACAACGACCACGCAAGCTTGACTTATAAGCCGCGACTGGCTAACTATCAACTCCCTAATAAGATCCGCACACGCGACGCGGCTTGCGGACAGGTAAGCTACAGCCTATCGCCGCAGTGGCAAGCGGAGCGGCTAGCACTCAATGCCAGCCTGCCAAAAAGCTGCGGTGAGCATGTGTTTTATGTGGCGTATCCTGATGCCAAAACGTTTGCCGCACACGTCATTGCTGCTGAATGGCAAGCGCTTGGCAATACACTGAGCGGACAAGTGATCTCACAAGAAACCCCTTACGATGCCAAAAATACTTCAAAATTAGTACATGGTCTCACGGCTATTACCATGTCGCCTTTGCCTATGGTCAGCTATCCTTCATTGGACTTAACGCAGCAAATTTATGACATCAATCATTTTTCAAACAATGTCATGACAGAGCAAGTTGCCTTATCCATCGGCGCTTATGACACAACTGAGCGCGCCAATATGCCTGCTAAAAACAGCACGCAAAAGGCCGCCAGCTTGTACCAGTATCAGCCGATACATACTGACTATCCTGCAGCGCTAACACACATCAGCCAATGGTGGCAAACCAACCTAAGCACACCGCCACCTTATTTGACCAATGGCTCGGGACTCTGCCGCGACTGCACCATCACCGCTGCCAATCTGAGCGAGCTGTTGACTTACGCTTATAATCATCCAAACTTTGATGCGTATGTAGACTCGTTAGGTATCGCTGGAGTCAGTGGCACCATTGCCGCTCATAGTGAGCGACTACCTGACTCAGCAGCGATTGGCCGAGCGTGGATAAAAACGGGCACATTAAATAACGTCACCTCAATGGCAGGCTATGTCAAAGGATTATCAGGTCAAGACTATGTCGTTGTGGGTATGATTAATACAGATCAAGCGCTCAACCCTTATACGGCAAGACCTGTATTAGATGCAGTACTTGACTGGACCGCTCAGCGCTAATGGTTTTGCTAAAGCGATGCTTAGTAAGCAGTAGTAAAGCAGCAGCAGATATTTTGACGCAAGTGGCATGATTATTTGCACAGCAATTATGACTGCTATGTTTATGAATACATTTTTAAAACTTTTATTTTTACCTTTATAAAGGCAAGCTTATGTCACGTCAGACAACCAATCTCAGTAAGCCTCGCACGCTTGCGTCAAGTCAGCTTAAACTGGCGCAATATATTGGGTTTTTCGCCATTGGTTACATCCTTGCCAGCGCCATATTTATGATGATTCAGACCAAGATTGCGCTTAATTCGCAACTGGTCATGGTCGTCTCTATCATCGTCGGTGCTTATATTGCGGTCAGCAAATTCATCAAGCATCAGCAGCGCGCTTTGGCTAAACATGAAATCAACCGGCTCATGTTTGGCGGTGTAGCGGTGGTTTGGTTATTGACGGTCCTTTATTTTTTAGCCATATGGTTTTGGTTGTTTGATGGGGTTAGCCGTGAGGTATTACTCGAGATGGCTATGGCGCGGCCTTTGCCCTTGCTTTCTTCATTGGTGCTGATGCTGGTATTCACCTTGGTCAGTACGCGTATCAGCCTATGGGCCATCAACCATTTCTTGAACCCTGCTCCCAAAACAGTATGAACACAGCCAACTATCTACAACGAGCATAACCGACCACCTACAAGGTAATACAAAGTTTTCTCCTACTCATAGGTAAAATCCGTTAGGCTAACTTTGAGCAGTCAAATTTTAGCGGTTATTTGTTTTACTTTATAATAGGAGCAAACATCATGGAAACGGTTTTTTTTGACAACATAGATAAGCTCGGTCGCATTGTTTTAACGACTGTTATGGTCTACGTGTTGATTGTGTTGGTGACCAAAGCCTCTGGTAAACGCTCGACGTCACAGCTCAATAACTTTGACTGGATCGTGACCGTCATGATTGGCTCATTGGGTGCTAGTACCATTTTGCTCAAAAACATCCCTTTCATCGAAGGGGCTTCGTCGATATTGGTACTCTATCTCTTACAGTTTTTGATAACCAAATACGCCTCTATCTCACCACAATTTAGCAGTGTTATTCTGTCTGATCCACGTATTGTTTTTTATCAAGGGCAGTTTTTGCCAGAAGCGATGCGTGCCGAGCGCCTGACTCGTCAAGAAATCGAATGTGCGATGCGCGCTGAAGGGGTCAATAATTTTGATGATATCGAAGCTATTGTCTTCGAGTCTGATGCCAAACTCAGCGTGATTCCAAAACAACGCCAAGCCGATACGAGTGATGATGAGCAGGATGTAGATCACAGCGTGTCAGAGACCATTACCCCTTTGATGTAGTGATTAGATACTTGAGCACTGATGGCTATCAATACTCAGATTCAGTGCTCGAATGTAAAAATTTTTCAATTTAAAAAATGGTACCTACTATGAAGGTAAGAATTTTGACCGTTGGCAATAAGATGCCTAGCTGGGTGCAAACAGGTTTTGATGAGTATTTTAAGCGTATTCAGCCCATGCTGAGCACAGAGATTATAGAGATTGCCGCTGCAAAACGGGCAAAAAACCCATCAGATGCCAATCTAGCACAGTACCGTGAGCAAGAAGGTCAAGCGATATTGGCCGCTCACAACGCCGCGAGCCGTGAGCAATTATGGGTACTAGACGTCAAAGGTAAGATGATTTCAACGGAAGGATTGGCTGATAAACTCGCTGATGGCATGCAGCAAGGTGATGATATTGCGTTGGTCATCGGCGGTGCAGATGGCGTATCACCAGCAGTGTTAGCAAAAGCCGACGCAAAGTTATCATTATCAGCACTGACATTGCCGCATCCGCTGGTACGCGTGGTACTAATGGAGCAGCTATACCGCGCGATGAGTATCAACAATAACCACCCTTATCATCGCGGTAATTAACCAAACCCCAAGCTTTTTTTTGATTTAAAACGTCAATCCCAAAATAGATTGAAAAACTGGCGCATGCCCTAATAAATGGAACATGACATATCCAAAACGCGCGACATCCAAAGCCTCTCAAACTACGCATCAGCGTGATCATCATCACGACACTGTACAGACACCTATTACCTCTGCTGCGGCATGGGAAAGTGCGTCTGCTATAATGCCTAATGCATCCAAACTACCTGCGTTGTTTATCTCGCACGGGGCACCCACGCTTGCGATTGAGCAATCTGCCACGACCAGTGCATTGGCACGTATCGGGCAAAACTTACCTAATCCACGTGCCATCGTCATTATGTCGGCGCATTGGCAATCAGCAAAGCTCGAGATTAGCAGTAACCCGCAGCCAAAAACGTGGCATGATTTTTCGGGTTTTGCGCCTGAGCTTTACGATCTTCAGTATCCTGCATCAGGTCAACCAGCGCTGGCTGAGACACTTGCTCAGCAGCTCACCGCACGCGGTATCACATGTAGCGTCAATCCTGTACGTGCCTGTGATCATGGCGTTTGGGCACCGCTCAGACACCTGTACCCAGAGGCAGATGTGCCTATCGTTCAAGTGTCACTGCCGCAGCATTACGATAGCGTTGCTTGCTATCAATTGGGCGCGCAGCTCGCGCATCTGCGTGATGAGAAAATTCTTGTTATTGGCTCAGGTAATATCACACACAACTTACAAGCACTGCGCTGGGATGCCGATAGCATTGACCAAGCTGCCAAATCCTTTAAACAGTGGTTGCTCCAGCAGCTCAAGATAGACATACCCACTGCCCTCGACTGGCAGCAATATCCAGAGTACAAAGACATTCATCCAAGTGACGAGCATTTGCTGCCATTGTTTTTTGCGTTAGGTGCCGGTCAGCGCGTCTCGGTTGTTCATCAGAGCATGGCCCATCATAGTTTGGGTATGGATATTTACCGCTTTGATTAGCTTCTATTTACTATTTCCTACTTATCTAATTAAAGCACACAAACCAAACCTACTTCTCAAAGGCAGGTTTGGTAAATAAACCCGCACGCTCCATCTCACCTGCCAGACTAAATAGCGTCGCCTCATCATTCATACGCCCAATCAGCTGCATGCCAATTGGTAAGCCTTTTTTACTCATGCCGACTGGCACTGACATTGCTGGCAATCCTGTGACATTGCCCAACAATGTGAAGCCCATTTTTCCTAGCACAGGCGCGCTTAGCTTTTCGATCATGCCTGACTTAAAGGCATATTTACCCATGTCAAACCCTTTATTGAGCACCCCAGCGCTACGCATCATCATCTCATCCATGCGGCTGGGTGGTAGCACGCCGTGTTTGACCGCAGGCGTCGGTACCGTCGGGGACAAAATCATATCGTAGGTTTCTAATAACAGCCCCGTTTGATACTGACTGTGATGCCAGCCATGCTTGGCATGAACTAAATCCACTGCTGATAGCGAACGTCCGAGTAGCGCCATATTGTAGGTTTGCGGCTCTAGGTTTTTGATATGGGCGGGCCCAAACTCACGCTCGATATTATCAATCGTAAAGGCGGTATGCGCGCAGACCACGACGATAAAGTCATGCCAAAACTGCTCGATATTGATATTTGGCTCAGCGGGTATCACTTGATGCCCCATCGATTCTAGCTGCTTAGCGGTTTGCTCCAGTACAGCAAATACTTCTTTGTCCACTACGGTATTGGCAATCAATGGCTGCTGCTGCAAAGCGATTTTCAATGGCCTTGGCGCGCGCATCGCCGCCTGCAAAAACGTGCCGTCTGGCGGCGCAATGACATAAGGCGCGCCAATCTCTGCACCACTGGTGGCATCGAGCATCGCGGCACTATCACGTACCGAGCGCGTAATCACATGATCGGCCACTGCCCCATCCCAACCTTCACCAAGATTAGGGCCAAGTGGATTGCGGCCACGGCTTGGTTTTAAGCCAAACGCACCGCACCAGGCAGATGGAAACCGTATCGAACCGCCACCATCACCGCCGCCTGCCATCGGTACGATACCGCTCGCCACTGCCGCGGCACTACCACCTGACGAGCCACCAGAGCTATAGCCTTTTTTAAACGGGTTGTGAGTGGCGCCATGGGCTTTTGGCTCAGTGGTGATAATCAAGCCAAACTCTGGCGTATTGGTTTTGCCAAAGGTATTGACGCCTGTCGCTTTCATGCGTTTGACGATTTCGCTGTCTTTTTCTGAGAGGATATTGACGCTGCGGCTGCCCATTGTAATGGGTTCATCTGCGAAGCTAAATGATAAATCTTTTAGCAAATACGGCACGCCAGTAAATACGCCAGAAGGCAGTCCTGCCTGCGCCGCGTTGTAAGCGCGCTCATCGAAGCGGTGAATAATGGCATTTAGCTTGGGATTGAGTTTATTGGCCTGATAAACGGCGGCGTCTAATAGCTCCTTTGCACTGACCTCACCTGAGTTAACCAGTGCCGCTAAGGCGAGTGCATCGTACTGGGTATATTCTTTAAACATAACCAACCTTCCTTGGAGAGTAATTGTAGTAAGAATTTTTAAATATCTATTTCATCAGTAACTGTCAGTTTATTATAAAAAACCACGACTTATGGTTGATAAACAAACTCACTGGTCATTTGAAAGTTTTGGTAGCTTATTCGCTTATGAGTGAATTAATCTTGAATCTCTTTCACAAAAAAAACGAGCCATTTTCATGACTCGTTTTTTCATTATTCATTCAATACTAAGCACTACATTAACAGTTCGCGCTTACCACTTTTGCCCATCGAGCTGACCAGTCCAGCGTCTTCCATTGAGTCGACAATGCGCGCTGCACGGTTATATCCGATACTGAACTTACGCTGGATACTAGAAGCTGAGACCTTACGCGTTTCCATAATAAAGGCGACGGCGTCATTATATAGATCATCATCTTCACCAGAGGCATTAGCCGTGCTACCACCGCCCGGACTAGATAGCTCAAAATTTCCTGCCATGTTGTCAATATAATCGGGCGCACCGCGCTCACGCCATGCGTCACAGACACGGTTGACCTCTTCATCACTGACATAAGCACCGTGCACACGATCTGGTTCAATCTGACCTGGCCCCAAGAACAACATATCACCGTTACCGAGCATGTCCTCAGCACCGCCACTATCCAGAATCGTACGCGAATCGACTTTTGAGTTGACACGTAGTGCTGCCCGTACTGGGATATTGGCTTTAATCAAACCCGTAATGACATCGACTGATGGGCGCTGAGTAGCTAGCATTAAGTGAATACCAGCCGCACGTGATTTTTGTGCCAAGCGCGTGATTAACTCTTCGGCTTGCTTGCCCACCTGCATAATCATATCGGCAAACTCATCCGCGACGATGACAATCATGGGCAGCGTTTTGAGCTTTGGCGCTTGGCTAATACTCACGCTATCATTTGGTCGCCATAACGGATCGAGCATTGGATTGCCTGATTTCTCTGCCGCGATGACTTTTTTATTAAACTCGTTGAGCTTACGAACCTTGAGTAAGCTCATTAGCTGATAGCGACGCTCCATTTCGGCCACACACCATGACAAGCTGCTAGCGGCCTCGGTCATGTCAGTAACAACTGGGGTAAGCAGATGCGGAATGTCATTATAGTTGGCAAGCTCCAGCTGCTTTGGATCAATCAAGATGAGTCGCAATTGATTGGGTGTGTACTTGAGTAACATCGATAATAGCATTGAGTTGACCAATACCGATTTACCAGAGCCTGTGGTACCAGCGACCAGCATATGCGGGGCACGCGCCAGATCAGTAATAATGGGGTTACCGCCAATGTCTTTACCCATCGCCATGCTGATTTGTGCTTTAGGGTCTTTGAACATCTCGGTACTAAGTAGCTCGATTAAGCGCACCATTTCACGTTTTTTATTGGGCACTTCGATACCAATATACGGCTTACCAGGGATGACCTCGACCACACGCAAAGAGGCCATCGATAGTGAGCGCGCCAAGTCACGTGAAATACCAGTAACTTTGCTGGCTTTGACACCAGCCGCCAGCTCCACTTCAAAACGAGTCACCACAGGCCCTGGTATGGCATTAACTACAGAGGCTTTTACATTGAACTCTTGTAGTTTGATCTCAAGCAGCTCAGATAATTGTTCAAGCTCAGCAACGGTATAGCTAGGCTTACGGTCAGGATCAGGCTTGTCCAATATAGACACTTCTGGAATAGGGGTTAGGCTACTGCGATAGGCAGCCGTCTGCATCGAGCGTGATTTTTGACTGAACGCCGCATCGTCACTGATATGCGGCATAACGGGTGCACTATCGTCAGTACTATCCTCCTCCGGCATCATGTCAGTGATATGGTTGCTACTATCACCTTCTGGTACCGCAAAGCTGACAGAAGGTTTAGCTGGGGCTACAGGCTGCGTATTTGAGGCCGAACTGACCGCTTCCACAGTTGGCGCCGCTTTTGGATTGGCAGGCGGCGTATTGGTCGGTGTCATATCCGAAATTTCTGATACTGATGCGGCCACCTCTACTGATGGCTGAGCCACTGTGACCTCAGGTACAGGCGATGACTCATTACGTTGTAATAGTTCGGACTGTGCAGCAGAGAGCCCATAAGAGTCGTCACTTAGAATGCTATTAGTGGCGTCTGACGTAGGCCTTGATAGCTCTTCTTGCGGAATTTGATTAGTGACATTAGTTTCCTCAGCAGTAGCAACCGACGATTTTGCAACAGGTTCTGATATATTGCCATGCTCCGCCAACCATGCTTCTGCCAACTTATCGACATTCTCCGTTATATCATCTGGGTGAGAGTCTTCCGGCTCAGTAATAGCCTGATTGACAGCTTGAGCATTCGTTGATTCATCCATTGAGGATTGAGTAGCTAGCTCTTGATTAGATAAATCTGATTGAGTTTCGGTTTCTACCATCGGTGCTGCCACAGAGGTTTGTACTGCTTCTTCTAGTGACACGTCAGTGACGACTTCACTCTGTGCATAGTTAGGCACAGTAGAATTATCTATGCTGTTAGTGCTATAAGCCATCTGTTCACGCGCGAGCAAATTATCAACCGTATTTGCATCATTCCATGCAAAGCTTGGCTCGACTTTGCGAACAGGCGCTGCGATAGGGTTTGGTATCGTTGATGTGTTGGTATCACTGACTGTACTGCCAACCGTAGCATTAGCGGTCGCTGCGACCGCGTATGGTGACTCACTTTTCTCATCGCTAGACGTTGCTGCTGCTTTTGCTGTCGCCATAGATGCTTTCACACTATCAGCCAATCCGGACGTCGACAAAAAATCTGATAATACATTGCTGAATCTGCCACTATTATCTACTGCGTGAACACTATTCGCATCGTCAGCTGATTGCAACTCAAGTGGCAGCTGCTCATACTCGGCTGTTTGATTGGGATTTCCCTCTTTGATACTGTCACGGTCTTGCGACACCTCACTTTGCTCATCCAACTCGGCAGCATCTTCTTTATTTTTTAACCCTGAGCCAAGCCAAGATAGTGCTGTAATCTTCTGATATATAGAGAGCCAATGGATGTTAAAGGCAAAGGTCGCGGTAATCACAACGAACACCGCCAAGAAAACCACACTGCCCCACTGCGATAGCAACTGTGCCAAACGTTGCTGCAACTCAAGACCGATGATACCACCAGCCACGCCTTCAAGTCCCGTTGATGCAGGATTGGCTACTTGCTGAATTAAGGCAACCAGTTGTGCAAATAATGCACTGGCGCTCAACAGCAAAAACACATAAGCGACCAGTCGCATGAGCCAAAACGTCGGCTTATTGTCCCACCAAATAAGGATAGACTCATAAACCACAAACGCTAAAAACCACCATGCACCATAGCCAAAAAAGCTATAGAGCAAGTCGGACAACCAAGCGCCCGTCTGGCCACCCATATTGTTAATAGTCGTCATATCACTACTGATATGCGACCAGCTAGGATCATTGCCTGTGTAAGTCATTAAAATAACAAACAAATAAACAGCCAGTATTAGCCCAAGGAGGGTAAATATTCCCTTTTTTAAATACTCAATAAGCGGTGCTGATATCACGTAAAATCTGCCTTGTTGTTAATACTAAATGGTCGCCAGTGCATGACTAAGTCTAATCATGCTGACATAAAGTGCTGACATATAAAGGTACCTAGCAAAGTGTTTGGTTGAGATTCAACTCTCAAAAGGCCTGAGCATAGCAGTCATCGCTTAAGCTCTATCACACTTGGCATAACTTCTTATAATAACAAATACATAGGTACAGTGGCGACACTCTTATAAAGAAAGCGTGCAAGAAAGTAAATCAATGTACGATTTGCGCAAAAAATCTGCGAATAATCCAAAAGTTACTAACAGAATACTGCCAATACTGTGGCACAAACGCTATAAAATACCAGCTGTTTCTAGCACGAGTATTTCAAGGTTATCATGCTTTGATTCTAATGATAGCTGTGTTTGTTTTAGCAAACTTGCACTTTTTGCTATCTACCCTTATGTTATTATCACATAGCAATTAGAAAAACCATATTAGTAGCAACGCTTGACGTTTTTTATTAGATTTATAACTCATATTTTTCATTCGTATATTTAGTTCGTATATTTAGAAAGGAACCACTTATGGCAACTGACACTACTGCTTCACGTCACGAAAAGCTCATCATTTTAGGCTCAGGTCCTGCCGGTTATTCGGCTGCGGTCTATGCGGCACGCGCCAACCTTAAACCTGTTATGGTAACGGGTATTGAAGTGGGTGGCCAATTAACCACCACCACCGAAGTCGATAACTGGCCAGGCGATGCGCATGATTTGACCGGTCCTGCATTAATGGAGCGTATGAAGGCACATGCTGAGCGTTTCGGTACAGAATTGGTTTATGATCATATCAATGATGTTAACTTGAATGTACGACCTTTTGAGCTGTCAGGTAACAACGGCACCTATACTTGTGATGCCCTGATTATCTCAACAGGTGCCTCTGCTCAGTACCTAGGTCTAGAATCAGAAACCAAATTTAAAGGGCTTGGCGTATCCGCTTGTGCCACTTGTGACGGTTTCTTTTATAAAGATCAAAAAGTTGCTGTGATTGGCGGTGGTAATACAGCCGTTGAAGAAGCCTTATACCTCTCTAACATTGCTTCTGAAGTCACTTTAGTGCATCGCCGTGATAGCCTGCGCTCTGAAAAAATCCTACAAGACAAGCTGTTTGAAAAAGCCAAAAACGGTAATGTCAAAATTGAGTGGAACCATCAAGTCAAAGAAGTTGTCGGTGATGACATGGGCGTCAATGGTGTCGTTATCGAATCAATGATTGATGGCAGCACCAAACAACTGGATGCAATGGGTATGTTTGTCGCCATCGGTCATAAGCCTAATACCGACCTATTCAAAGGTCAATTGGATATGAAAGATGGCTATCTGGTCGTCAATAGTGGCTTGAATGGTAATGCCACGCAGACCAGTATCGAAGGGGTGTTTGCCGCAGGTGACGTGGCTGATCATGTCTATCGTCAAGCCATTACCTCTGCTGGTACTGGCTGTATGGCAGCGCTGGATGCTGAGAAATATTTGGATGCTATCGGTGAGACAACGGCGAAAGACCATACCTATGCGTCAACGCTGACTGCTGATCAAGAAGACTAAATGAATAACTTTGCGCAGCACGGCGATCATGATCAATACATCACGCCTGAGACTTTACAAAGTCTTGGGCGTTATGACTTTCCTGATCCTATTTCTATCGATCCTGAGGGCATTGGTATTGTCGCGATGGGTGGCGATCTTGCACCCGATACATTAATATCTGCTTATGCACAAGGACTGTTTCCATGGTTCAATGAAGATGAGCCTATCGCTTGGTGGTGTCCTGAGCCGCGTTGTGTGATCGTCCCATCTGATTATCAACCGAGTAAGTCACTGCGCAAGCAAGCAAGTCGCACGCGTTGGCAACTAACACTCAATCAAGCTTTTGATGACGTCATACATGCCTGTAGTCTGCCGCGTAGCGATGGTCTTAATAATGACCTGCCCGAACGCGAACACACTTGGATTCATGAAGAGATGATTGAGGCTTATACCAAACTGCATGCGCAAGGATTTGCCCATAGCATTGAGGTGTGGGACGAGACAGGTCAGCTCATTGGTGGATTATATGGGCTAAAGATCAACGGCATCTATTTTGGTGAATCCATGTTTCATCGTGCCTCTAATGCGTCAAAACTCGCGTTTTGGGGGTTGATGCGCTTATGTGAGCAAAGTCATGTTGCACTTGTCGACTGCCAGTTACCTAATGATCATCTCATGAGCTTGGGTGCCACTACTCTACCGCGTCCTGACTTTCTTGCTCAATTAGACCGCTTAATAAGCAGTCGCTCCATCAATTGGCACAATAATTTTCATAAACCATTGGCCGTATCCCTTCTCGATACAGCAAATCCTTGGCAGCATCAATCATGAAATCTACAAAAGCTAAAGAGTTAAGAGAGTTTTATGGCGCTTGATACCTCATTTCTGCTAATCGGAGAGCTGGCAGCAAAAGCCAATACAACCAAAGACACCGTGCGTCACTATGAACAGTTGGGCCTATTAAGGTCGCGTAAGCGTCAAGCAGGCTCACGTTTATATACTGAGTTTCATCCCGAGTGCGTCGAGCGTATTGAGCTAATCAAAAGCGCGCAAGCCATTGGTTTCACCCTTACTGAAATCAAAAACAGCTTAAACGATTACTATGATGGCCAATTGGATATTGATTTGCAGCTCATGCTGACTCAGCAAAAGCTAGAACAAGTCAGGAAACAGCAAGCCAATATAAGCGTGATGGTAGAGTTATTGAGCGAGCGTATAGATGTTCTTGCACGGATGAAAGCAGACAGCAATTATCAATTAGACACTAATATCTGTAAAAAGAAAATACCATCAAGTTAAACACGATAACGTTGGTTGAGATAAATAATTTATCTTTAAAGAAACCACGCTTATAACTCCTAATGAGAATTTACTCTCTTCACTCACCATAGACATGTTGCATGATTAACGCATCAACTGCGGACTGATTCGGTGACTTATAATAGCCTTTGCGTCTATGAATGACTGCAAATGCTTGCTTTTCATATAACGCTATCGCAGCATGATTGTCTGCTCGTACTTCTAACAACAAATTTTCCACCTGATTACTCTGCAATACTTCATGCAACTTATCAATAGTTTGTGAAGCAATGCCTTGTCGTTGATAATCAGGATGCGTGCCAATACGCAAAATCTCTGCTTGCTCAAAAATCACTTGATAGAGGCAGTAGCCAATGACTTTATTATTATCGGCTTTATCTTCTTGTTTATAAACTATGAGCATATGCATACTATCTTGCACGAGCATCTCAGCCAACGTCTGCTCAGTCCATGCGTCGTGCGGCTGTACGAGCGCTTCGATATTTGCAACGGCTTGAAGCGCTTGTTGCCGCTCTGATGTATCGATTGCTAATTTCTTTATAATAAACACCGCTTCTCCCTTTATTTTTCTTATGCAATAAACGCTATCTCATCGTCATTTTTATAATTACTCAGAAATGACATTATTTATGTCATAAATACCCGCTTTCGCGCCTCATATTTAACACTATCTTAGGTATTTCTTTTAATATTGCCAAAATTTTTGTAGAAAACATAAAAAAACTGCTTAGCCCTTATACTTAAGGATTAAGCAGTTCAACAGTATTTGAGCTTCAGCATTCAAGTATTTATCGACGCCTGATGATACCAGTCAAACGTCAACACACTTAAGAATTGTGATTAAGCATTACTTTTCAGATATTCTAACATGGTATCTGCATCTGATACTTCAAATGGATCTGTTGGACAGTTGTCATCAAAACCCGCTTCTTTAAACACTTTTTTGATTTCTTTATTATCGACATACATCGAATATCGCCATGAACGCATACCAAAGCCAAAATTGCTCTTATCAACCAGCATGCCCATTTTACGAGTGAACTCACCATTGCCGTCAGGAAGCAAGAAAACGTTTTCACGGTTTTGCTTCAGGCCCCATTGGTACATGACAAAGGCATCATTGACAGAAATGCAAACGATTTCGTCTACGCCTAATGCTTTAAATTCATCGTAAAGCGCTTCATAACGAGGTAGATGGCTGATCGAACACGTTGGCGTAAAGGCACCTGGTAGAGAGAAAGCCACCACTTTTTTATTGGCAAATAACTCATCTGTGGTTAAGTCATACCATTTAAATGGGTTGTCTCCGCCGATAGATTCATCACGAACACGAGTTTTAAAAGTCACATCAGGTACATGGGTAATCATTATTTACTCCGATTTAAGTTATTGTGTTTTTATTTTTAAAATCCTGCCATTATATAATAAGGGTTATAGCTATCTATAAGCAAATCTTTAATCTACTATATATGAAGCAGCCCTTGTAATTTATAGCTTTGGGATTTATTTTTTCAAATGAGAGAAAAACCCTAGTATTTAACCCCTTCTCCTCATTCACACCCCATAAAAAAAGCCACCCTAGATAGGATGGCTTTTTTATGACTAATTCATAATCTCATTACTGAGACTTAAGTCTTAGTTCAATACGTTAGCAACAACACCAGCGCCTACAGTACGGCCACCTTCACGAATTGCGAAGCGTAGACCTTTGTCCATAGCGATTGGGTGGATAAGCTCTACGCCCATCTCAACGTTATCACCAGGCATGACCATTTCAGTACCGTCTTGTAATTGGATTGCGCCAGTTACGTCAGTGGTACGGAAGTAGAACTGTGGACGATAGCCGTTTAGGAATGGTGTGTGACGTCCACCCTCTTCTTTTGACAGTACGTATACTTCGGCGTCAAATTTGGTGTGAGGCGTGATTGAACCTGGCTTCGCTAGTACTTGGCCACGTTGTACGTCTTCACGCTTAGTACCACGTAGTAGTACGCCACAGTTTTCGCCAGCACGACCTTCGTCAAGCATTTTACGGAACATCTCTACACCAGTACAGGTGGTTTTTTGAGTGTCACGGATACCAACGATTTCGATTTCGTCACCAACTTTTACGATACCAGATTCAACACGGCCAGTTACTACGGTACCACGACCTGAGATTGAGAATACGTCTTCGATTGGCATTAGGAATGCTTTGTCAACGTCACGCTCTGGCTCTGGGATGTAGGTGTCTAGTACGTTTAGTAGTTCTACAACGGCTGGTTGGCCGTATTTTTCTTGTGAGCCTTTTAGGGCTTCAGTAGCAGAACCGTGGATGATTGGGGTGTCATCACCTGGGAAGTCATAGTCGTTCAATAGTTCACGAACTTCCATTTCTACTAGTTCTAGTAGTTCTTCGTCATCTACCATGTCACATTTGTTCATGAATACGATGATGTATGGTACGCCAACCTGACGTGATAGCAAGATGTGCTCACGAGTCTGTGGCATTGGGCCGTCAGTTGCTGATACAACTAAAATTGCGCCGTCCATCTGAGCGGCACCTGTGATCATGTTTTTAACATAATCGGCGTGACCTGGGCAGTCTACGTGTGCGTAGTGACGTGTGTCTGTGTCATATTCTACGTGTGAGGTGTTGATGGTGATACCACGTGCTTTTTCTTCTGGTGCTGAGTCAATAGACGCGTAGTCTTTTGCTTCGCCACCAGAGGTGATTGCAGCTACGGTTGCGATTGCAGCGGTAAGGGTGGTTTTACCATGGTCAACGTGTCCGATGGTACCGACGTTGACGTGTGGCTTGCTACGTTCAAACTTGGCCTTTGCCATGGGTATTTCCTCTTTTTTTGGTGAATGATCAATAAAAAGCTGTTTAATGGCTCATAATAAAACTAACTCATCATAAACCTAGCTATCAACCGCACGAACCACTGCTTCTTATCAAACAGCACTTCGAACTAATTTTTGTATCCGTTATTATACGCCGGCTTATCCTCAATAGTCATACATCTCTTGCTCGAAACCTATTTTTCTATTATCTAAAGAGGTCTTAAATATGCTACTGCTTATAACCGTTTAACGGCTCGATGTGCAAAGCTATTATATCAGCTAGATGACATCATCAAACAATCCGTAAAATCCGTTAACATATGAAAAAGCAATCCAATCCCAATGATGTTAAAAGGCTTACGAAAAAAGAGCAAAGCAACATATACCAGCATCGCATAATACGTATGTAGCGGATGAAAATTAATGCTACATCTATTAGCCTGAAAGATCGGGTCTGCTACTAAGTGATCCAAATCAACTAACATAGTCGCAAGCAATATCAGATATGCTTTTTTCCACTCTTTCTTAAAAAATACAACTGCGATAACGAGAGGGAAACCAAAATGCAAAAAGTAATGTATAAACGTTTGCATACTCGTTTACCAGTTTTAATTCTGTTGATATCGAATCATCAAAAGCAATATTTATTAATATGCTGACAGCACTAAAAGGCAACACCTCAGTGTCACCTTTAAATCGTTACCTGTCGTACTAATTTTATATGTTTCAATATTTTATATTTTCGATATCGACGCAAAGCTATATATAAATAGCAAAACAAGCATAGAGGATTTACATAATAAATGGAGCTCATATCGAGAATTGAACTCGAGACCTCTCCCTTACCAAGGGAGTGCTCTACCGCTGAGCTATATGAGCGTATAGTGTAAACCTTTGAGCTGCACTAAAAAAAATATCACGATACAGTAGTAATAACTGATGTCGTGATGAATAATTAATAGGCTTTGCGATGGTGTATATATGGAGCGGGTGGCGGGAATCGAACCCGCGTCATTAGCTTGGAAGGCTAAGGTGTTACCATTATACCACACCCGCATTTACTCTAATCTTAATAACTCTAGTTGAGAGTTAGAAACTATATAGAGCATGCTTGGCGCTATAACAAACTTTTAAAAAAATATGGTGGTGGGAGAAGGATTCGAACCTTCGAAGCTTTCGCGACAGATTTACAGTCTGTTGGGTTTGACCGCTCCCCAATCCCACCTAAGGGTGCTTTGAACAAAAATGACTCTCATTTAAGACAAATTCATAAAAAGCTACTTTAAAAGAGATGGTGCCGACTGCCGGGATCGAACTGGCGACCTACTGATTACAAGTCAGTTGCTCTACCAACTGAGCTAAGTCGGCTTGTTCTCTCTAAAGTGGTGGCTATTCTATCAAATATTTTGAGATGCGCAAGCCCTTTTTTATCTTTTTTTTTATTATTTTAATAATAATATTCAAGCTACTGATTACGTTGTTATTTTTTTGATAGAAAAATAACAACATAATTGCTCTTCTGATCTATTGTGATTATATGCGCTGCACAGCTGGCTATATAACTAGCGAATGCGTAGTCCATTACAGGCCATTTTTACCGCTTTGATCAATGCCAATGCTTTTTTATTGGTTTCATCCCACTCCGCTTCTGGCACAGAATCAGCAACAACACCTGCGCCTGCTTGGATATGGATTTCACCGCGGCGCATCACTGCTGTACGAATAGCAATGGCGGTATCCATATTGCCATTCCAACCTAGATAGCCCACTGAACCACCAAATACTGTCCGACGTACTGGCTCTATCTCATCAATGATTTGCATCGCGCGAATCTTGGGCGCGCCTGATAGTGTACCCGCTGGAAACGTGGCACAAAATACATCTAGCGTGTCTTTATCAGACCTTATCATACCCTCCACATTGGACGCGATGTGCATGACTTGTGAGTAGCGCTCAATAAACATCTTGTCTGTAACTTTGACACTGCCATATTCACAAACACGGCCGATATCATTGCGACCCAAATCAATAAGCATTAAGTGTTCGGCAGTCTCTTTTTCATCATTGAGCAGCTCTTGTTCAAGTGCCAGATCCTCCGCTTCATTCTGACCACGCTTGCGCGTCCCTGCTAGTGGCCGTACGGTGACTTTACCGTTTTCGATACGGGACAGGATTTCAGGAGAGGCGCCAATGATATCAAAGCGTTTGTGATCATCAAGCGTATAGCCATGCACCAAAAACAGATACGGCGATGGATTTAGATAGCGTAATGCACGATAGACGGCTAGAGAGTCGCCTGTGTAATTTGCCGTCAACCGCTGTGCTGGAACCACCTGCATGACGTCGCCTGCTGCGATATAGTCTTTTATTTTCTTAACGTCGCTGCAGTACTTTTCCATACCGGTTTGCGAGATAAATTTTGGTGTGGGCATCACTGGCGCGGACAAATTGGACGGTTCTGCCAACTTCTCTTCGATTTTTTCCAACTCACGGATAGCTAAGCTGTAGCCCTCCTTGGTTTGACAGTCAGCATAGACGATGATCGATAAGGTATTTTCTAAATTATCAAAAACAATGACACTCATGGAAAGCATCAGTCACATATCTGGCATCGACATCGGATTGGGTGCGTCAGATAGGCCCACACTAGGCTCAATGATACGTACCATGTCGTAACCAAAGTAACCGACTAGGCCGCCGCTAAAACTTGGCATGGTGGGCACATCTTCAGCAGTCGGCATCTGATACTGCGCCATCAGCTGACGGATATAATCAAAAGGATTCTCTACTGCTGCTGTATCGATATGATCGTTCCGCTTGGTAGTCATATTGCCATCAGCGTACTGTAAAATAAGATCACTACCCAAGCCGATCATCGAGTATCTTGCCCAGCGCTCACCGCCTACCACAGACTCAAACAAATATGCAGAGCCGTTTAAATCACGTACTTTGGAAAACACAGACACTGGCGTCTGTGCATCCATCAAACGTTTTTTGACTAAGGGTGCATGACTAAAACCCCGATCTTTAAACGCTTGATATTCTTGGAAAGTCATCATAGTAACGCTCTCTTAGCAGCAGAATGGCAAAAAATAAAACAGTGGACTGAACCATAAAATATAGCGCCAACACCGTATTTGAATGTTAGCGCTATAAAAAGCAGTTTGTCTGAATGACGATTCATACAGCAGTTAAGTTAAGGCCTCAACCTTCATAAACTAACTGAGGTAACGGACTGCTTATCAATCAGGATAGCTATGGATAAACGCTTGTATTCAACCTACGGATCGATGTCACTACATAACGCCCATGTTAAATAGCCATAATGCCAAGCCAATAATCAAAATGGCAGCAAATACCCATATAAACCAACCACCACTAGATTTTTTCTCTACTTGTCCTGTATGAGCTGGATTACTGATTTCTTGATCCATCGCGTTGTTGCCTTGGGTGCCAAGATCATGAGCCTGCCCTAAATTTGCCGTACCCGAAAATTGCGAGGTCGCTGCTTGCTTGGCTTTTAAAACCTCAGGATCGGCTTCTTCTTGTAATTCAGTCTTTGTCGTTTTGTCGTGCTCTTCACTTACTACTGGTTTTTCATTTACTACAGGTTCTTCACTTACTGTTGGCTGCGATACTGTTGGTTCATCATAAGTAGATACTGTTGGGGTCAACGGCTCTGCAGTCGTCACAGCTTCTGACTCCGTTACAGTTGACTCAGGCGTCTCAGATACAGACGTCTCAGATACAGGCGTTTCAGATACAGGCTCTGACTCTTCTGGTGCTGTTTCAATCGATGCAGGCGTAGCACTTTGTGCAGCCGACAAGACATCCTCAATACCTGTCTCTTTAACTACTGGCTCTTGAGGCGCTGGTTCAGCCACTTCCGCTCTGTCAACTACAGGCGCACTTGCTGAATCTACTGCGGTGTCTGAAGTAGTATCGACAGATGGACTCTGTGCATCCTCTGCAGCGGGTAAAATCTCTTCAATATTCGTTTGCTTTACGATTGGTTCGCTGACGATATGCTCTTCGATGATATATTCATCATGCAAATTCTCAGTAGTTTCTGCTGGGGCAGTCTCATCACTGACACTACTTACTGTATCGTCCGTTATGACTGGCTCTAGTGTCCCATCTGCTGTAGCAGCGACAGGCGCTTGCACCTGAAAACTAAAGCTTGCAAAACCAAGCGTATCCTCAGCCTGTAGAAGGTTTGATTCGTTGCCCGCGATACGTTGATCATTGATAAAGGTACCGTTAGAAGAGTCTAAGTCTTTTACGTATAACTGACCATCAAGTATGCTTAGAATGGCATGATTGCGAGATACTTGCTTGCTGCCGAGTACCACATCATTGTCACCGCCGCGACCAACAGACAAGCTATCCTCGACTGTCAGTGTCAGATCGCCCAGCGCCTCTGTTAATGCATTTAATTGCCATGTGCTGGCTTGTGCTGCCGTGCTCACACTATCTATATTATCCGTCATCTTGTTACTCCTTATTTTTTCTATTAATTTTCAAACGATTTTAAGCAAATTACTGTCAATTTTTATTCACTGACCACTCTATGATAGAGAGCATAATTAGTGGTCATGTGCTTGCTCTATTTTGGTATAAAGTGAGGCTTGATGACCTTATCAAGCTGGCTATACGGAATGCTCAATACCGGCATACCGTAGGCGTATGGACCGATAGAATAGTGCTGATAACGAATGTTAATCCCTGTTTCTGTCAAGGTCACATTGTCGCTCAACATAAACGGCCAGCTTTTCTCATAGCTACTGACATCATCAGCGACGGTCTTCACCCATGCTTTATACGCATCATGCGCGAGTGCTTCAAAACGAGGCTTTTTGCCTTTGATCAGCATGTCATCAAGAGTGACTTGTTTTTTGGTGGTCAGATCAAACGTCAAGTACTCACTATAAGGCATACCGTGAGCACCGCCAGTAAAGACGTAGGAGTTGATTTCGAACAGCTCAAAGTTATTGACGTGACCCAAGTAATCAGGCGTCACCATCAAGCTATAAGCCCACGAAACCTCTTCAGGCATATCTTGAAACTGCGATGTCGCAAAGTCATTAATCGCAGCAGTTACGTCTTCCTGGCTGCTTTTCGTCTTAATAGGTGCTGACTCAGTTGGCTTGCTATTCACCACCAAATTATCAATACGTGCATTGACTGTCTTATCTATCCAACCATGATTTGTCTTAAGGTATTTAATCTCAATTTCTGGGCAATTATCACGCTCAGTACACATCTTTTGAATTTTTTCTGGTAACTGATAATCGAGATACTCTGCTGAGCTGATAAGGCTACCTGCATTTGCGGACAGACTAGCGGCACCCATCAGTAAACCGCTTGCTAAGAGACCAATTCGCCGTGTACGCCCTACTCTGCCTAAAGAAATATGCGTCAGCGTGAACCTATTAAGATGAGATTGAACCATAGCTTTCATGCATCCTCTTTTATAAATATAAAATGTTGTAATACATTCTACCGTAACAATGACGCTGTATTGTAGGAACACTGTTTGTGTTTTTGAAGTGTTGCTATAGTCGGTTCACTATAAAATCGATACAATAAGATTAAACGCTATTTTGCGCAGCCTCTGGAGACGTAGTCACAGCAAGCAAGAAAAATAGCGTTTAATCAAATGAATTTATTATCCTGTATCGTTTTTATTTAGACTTAACTATAATCACTCAAAACCTCTCTTGACTCATTTGCCGCATAAATAACGGACAATAAAAAAGACACGGCTAGCGTGTCTTAATCATTGAACAATAAGCGATGCAGGTATATTTGATACAAATAATCTTAATGCTCACGCGTGCTGCTAAAGGTGATCTCTGGATAACGATCTTGCATCAATTGTAAGTTGACCCGTGATGGCGCAAGATAAGTCAGATAACCACCACCATCGATTGATAACTGGTCATGGGCTTTTTTCTTGAACTTTGCCAAAGCCACGTCATCATCGCAGTGAATCCAGCGTACAGTGGCAATCGATACTGGCTCAAAGGTACATTGCACTTTGTATTCTTCTTTGAGACGATGCGCGACCACTTCAAACTGTAGCACCCCAACCGCGCCCAAGACCAAATCATTATTGATTTGCGGCATAAATACCTGCGTGGCACCCTCTTCACTTAATTGCTGTAGTCCTTTTTGCAGGGCTTTTGATTTAAGCGGATCTTTTAGTACCACGCGGCGGAACAATTCAGGAGCAAAATGAGGAATACCGGTAAAGCTCAGCTCCTCGCCTTCAGTGAAGCTATCGCCGATAGAGATCGTTCCGTGGTTGTGTAAACCAATGATATCGCCCGGATAGGCTTCTTCTAGCGCCTCACGGTCGCCTGCCAAAAAGGTCAAGGCATCGGCAATACGAACGTCTTTACCCAGACGCACGTGCTTCATTTTCATGCCCTTCTCGTACTTGCCAGAGCACACGCGCAAGAAGGCGATGCGGTCACGGTGACGTGGATCCATATTTGCCTGGATCTTAAAAACAAAACCTGTGAAATCGGTCTCGGTTGCTGATACTTTACGCTCAGTCGTTGGATGGGCTTTTGGTGGCGGCGCGTATTTGACCAAGGTATCGAGTACCATGTTGACACCAAAGTTACCCAATGCCGTGCCAAATAAAACTGGCGTCATCTCACCTGCCAAAAACGCCTCTACATCGAACTCTTCTAACGCCATCTGTACCAGCTCGAGTGACTCCTCAAAAGCATCAAACATCAGCTGACCTAGACGCTCGCGTATATCAGGATAATCATAGCCTTCGCGTGTCTCAGAGACGGTCATCTTACCGCCATTGCCTTTCTCGTATAAGTAGGTTTTGTCTTCTGCAAGGTGATACACTCCAACAAAATCCTGTCCCATACCAATCGGCCACGTGACGGGCACGCATTTAATCTTTAGTACCGCTTCGATTTCACTCAGTAGCTCAAGCGGCTCACGAATCTGGCGATCGAGCTTGTTGACGAAAGAGATGATTGGCGTATCGCGCATGCGACAAACTTCCATCAGCTTGATGGTTCGTTCTTCGACACCTTTTGCGCCATCGACCATCATCAGTGCGCTATCCACGGCAGTCAACGTACGATAGGTATCTTCACTAAAGTCGGCGTGACCTGGGGTGTCTAGTAGGTTGACCATGTGGTCTTTGTACGGGAACTGCATGACAGAGGTGGTGATTGAGATACCGCGCTCTTGCTCCATACTCATCCAATCTGAGGTGGCATGACGATCGGTCTTACGGCCTTTGACTTCGCCTACGACCTGAATCGCTTGTCCCCATAACAACAGCTTTTCAGTCATGGTGGTTTTACCAGCATCGGGATGCGAGATAATGGCAAAGGTGCGGCGCTTGGCCACTTCTTTGTTGAGTTTTTTTGGATCTACGCTCATAGTTTTCAGCTTCAACAGTTGTGTCATTTAGAAGTCAATCTAAATAAATAAAATCAATAATGAGCGTATTGTAGCCGATTTCGCGTTATAGTGCAGAGTTCACGCACAAAAAACACGCTCTATCAGTCAGACAAAGCGTGTTAACAAAATTTTTAACCGTCAGCGTAGGGCTTGCTTGATTTTAATAATAGCGCTTGATTTGCTCCGCTAAGAAGTCTCCTGCGACCTCATTGACAAGCGTACAATCTACCACGCCAAAGCGGCTATCTATATTTGGATCGGTGCTACCTTTGGCAACATAATTTGCCTCATAAATATCCTTCCCATATTCAACACCACTATATTCATAGGCAGGTTGATTTTTGTATTCAAAGAACATCACTTGCGCCGCTTTTTGCTTATTTGCTATACCAACACCAAACTGAGAGGTTCTATGATCTCTGTCGTCACTAAAGCGTTGTTTAGCAGCTTCGATCCATTTCTCCAATGACGAATAGCCTGTCTTATTTTTGTCATTGAAAGCCAAAAATGAGCGCTCGCTTGTCACGACTGGAATGTAACAAACGGAGCCTTCAGGGAAAGCAATATTAGATGGAATATTGGCATAATTACTCAAATCGGTGAGAATACCGCGGCGCTCTTCAATACTCGTGCCCGCGCTATAACTATTGGCACTCAATCCAGACAAGTTCAGTGTTTGATAGGTGGTTTGATAGTCCAGTTTGTTATTACTGTTTTTTTCATAAATAGGACGCTTGACCGTGCGACCATTGACTTCGATGTCTTTGTTTTCGAGTCGACCTTCGAAATTATCTGCCAATATGGTTCTGTCTAAATCATTGAGACTCTGGTTGCTATAACTGTTAATGAGATTGGTGGTTTTGATCTCGCGTGCGCCTGTGCGATAGGTCTCATCGATGCGTGCAATAGCAGTATCGTTGGCCTTACTGTCATAGCTATTAGCAAAGCTTGTTACCGTAATACGATTACTATTATTGCCATAAGTGCCGTTATCTTCTTCACAGCCTATGAGCGCAAGCATTGTCCAGAAGAAAACACCAGATATCGCAACCACTCTATTCATCGAACAATGTCCTTATGATTTAGATTTTTTATCACCAGCAGGTATTGCTACTGTAGATAGCTCCGAAAGTCATATTTACAAACTTGTCGTAAAGATTTACTACCGACTTACTGAGCTGTTTTAATGATTTGTTATCCTAGGTTGGTTATTTGGCTTTACCACGAAAATCTAAAAACCAAAACAAAGGATGTGTTATGAAAACTTTATATTCAACCAAAGCGACTGTTACTGGCGGCCGTGCAGGTTCAGCAAGCTTAAGTGACAATGACCTGACTATAAACATGGTACCACCAGGCTCTGGAAAAGAGGGCAATAACCCAGAACAACTATTTGCCATGGGATACAGTGCCTGCTTTGATGGCGCCCTTGCAGCTGTTAAGCAAATGGAAAAAGCAAAGTTTGATTCAACCACTTCAATTGAAGTAGATTTGCTTCAAGGCGAAGGCCATGACTATAAACTGGCTGCTAAAATTCATGTCATTGGTGAAAATACAGAATTGTCAGCTGACGAGTTTCAACAGTTAGTCGAGAAAGCGCACCAAGTGTGCCCATATTCTAAAGCCACACGCGGCAACATCGATGTTGAAGTCACCTCAGAAGTAAAGTAACGTATTATGAGACTCATTATCAACAATTAATTAAGAAAGTAGTTAATTAAAAATACGTTAATTATAGAAGAACTCAGCTGGTCTGGGTTCTTTTTTTGTTTGAAATTTTGGTGAAAAAATAAAACCGCCAGAACATCTCGTAACGGTTAAGCAGTTCGGCACGCACTGTTTTTATCGTTATAATAAGAGCATATTTTTATCTAATAGCTGATAAGTGACTTTTATGACTGATAATATAGCTGACAATACCGCCGATAACGACCACAACTCCCATCAAGCACTCGATCCTAAAGCCTTACCGAATTTTGACGATATGCCAAATGTGGCACTGATGGATACCAGTCATGTAGACAAAGATCAGCCGCCCTTTATCTTAGTCGACGGCTCGTATTATCTGTTTCGCACCTATCATGCCCTCCCAAAGACCATGCAAAACTCGCAGGGTCTAATCACCAATGCGATACGCGGTACCTTGAATGCGCTGCTCAAACTCATGCGTCGTTATCACCCTACTCATATGGCCGTCTGCTTCGATACCAAGTCACCGACTTTTCGCCATCATATGTCGCCTGACTATAAGGCCGCTCGTCCGCCTATCGACATAGAGCTGGTAGAGCAAATTCCTTATATTCATCGTTTGGTCAGCGCCTTGGGTATTCCGCTATTACGTATTGAGGGTGCAGAGGCCGATGATATCATCGGTACACTTGCCCATCGAGCCGTCGAGCAAGGTCACCATGTGGTCATCTCAACGGGTGATAAAGACATGATGCAGTTGGTTAATGATTGCGTCATCTTAGAAGACAGCTTTACTGGTAAAGTCACGGATACACCAGCGGTAATCGATAAGTTTGGTATTAACCCAAACCAAATGATTGATTTCTTAACGCTCATGGGCGACAGCTCTGATGGGATCAAAGGCGTGCCAGGTATCGGTAAAAAGACCGCCAAAGACTTGTTGGTTGAGTATGGTGACATCGACAACATGCTCAAGCACATTGGCTTTATCAAAGGCCGCGGCGCAAAAGGTTTGATCGAACACGCCGATGATATTCCTTTTAACAGAAAGCTTGCTACCATCGTCACCAATTTGGAAATCGGCCAAGATTGGAATGATCTCAAAATCAACACCGATCCTTGTGCGCATATAGAGGAGCTTCGCGCCCTATATACCGAGCTTGAATTTAGAAATGAGCTGGCATCTCTTGATCATCCAAACCATCCTGCGAATGGCGCGCAAAGTGTCGCTGATAGCCAAGCAGACGCTGAGTCACAAGCGCAAGTTGCCAAATCGCTGCAATCGACCCATATTGATAATATGACGGGCAGTAACCATCAAGATAAAGCGTGGCATACTGTGCTCGACGAGCCTGCGTTTGATAGCTTGGTCGAATTATTAGAAGCAGCTCAGCACTTTGTTATCGATACCGAAACTACCAGCGTTCATTGGCGTGACGCGCAAATCGTCGGGCTGTCTTTTGCTGTACAAGCTCACGAGGCCTATTATATCCCGCTCACCCACCGCTTAGAAGGTGATGAGCTAACAGCGAGACAACTCGACCGCGATACCGTACTGGCGCGCTTAAAGCCTGTGTTAGAGAATCCAAATATCGGTAAAATCGGACAGCATCTAAAGTACGATGCGCATATCCTTGCTCACTATGATATCGACCTAGTCGGTGCGATACATGAGCAGCCAAATAACTGGGCGATGGATACCATGCTGGCAAGCTACGTTATCAATGCGGCAGCGACTCGACACGGTATGGACGATTTAGCACGCCATTATCTGCAAACGCAGACGATTGGCTTTGAGGAAGTCGCAGGCAAAGGCGCGAAGCAAGTCACCTTTGACCAAGTGGCTATCGATATTGCGAGTGACTATGCTTGTGAAGACGCTGATATTACTTATCAGTTATTTGACGTGTTCAGCGTTGAGTTGGCTAACGATGCCAATAATGCCAAATTGCTACACGAGCTAGAGATTCCAACGGCAGAGATACTTTGCCAAATGGAAGCAAACGGCATTCTCATCAAACGCTCTTTCTTAAACGAGCTATCAAAACGCTTTGATGAAGAAATCATCGCGCTAGAAAAACGTGCTTATGAAGTGGCTGGCGAAGAGTTTAACTTAGGATCACCGAAGCAGCTTGGTGAGATGCTGTTTGACAAGCTTGGCGTGCCGGGTGGCAAAAAAACCAAATCTGGTCAATACTCGACTGGTGAAGCGGTTCTATCAAAAATCGATCACCCATTAGTCGATATCACCTTAGAGTATCGCGGGCTGTCTAAGCTAAAAAGCACCTATACCGATGCACTCGATAATGTTGCAGATGCTGAGACCGACCGCGTGCATACCAGTTACCATCAAGCACTGACCAGTACTGGCCGTCTGTCATCAACTGATCCTAACTTACAAAATATTCCCATTCGTACTGCGACGGGCCGCCTGATTCGCCAAGCCTTTATCGCCCCAGAAGGTCGCGTGATCTTGGCCGCGGATTATTCACAAATCGAACTTCGTCTCATGGCGCATTTCTCAGGTGATAAGAACTTGACGCACGCTTTTAACGAAGGGTTAGATATTCATGCTGCGACTGCTGCTGAAGTGCTTGGCAAGGACGTTACGGACGTTACCTCAACTGAACGTCGTAATGCCAAAGCCATTAACTTTGGTCTGCTATACGGGATGAGTGCCTTTGGACTTGCCAAGCAATTACAGATGAGCCGCGGTGAAGCGCAAGACTATATCGATATGTACTTTGAGCGCTATCCGGGTGTCAAAAACTATATGATCAACACCCGTGCTAGCGCGTACGAGCAAGGCTATGTCGAGACGATATTAGGCCGTAAACTCTATACCCCTGATATCAATCATGGCAATCGTATGGTCAAGCAAGGCGCTGAGCGTGCCGCAATCAACGCGCCGCTACAGGGATCTGCCGCTGATTTGATTAAGCTTGCCATGATTGCCGTTGATAAGGTATTGCCAAAAGATCAAGCCAAAATGCTGCTGCAAGTCCATGATGAACTGGTGTTTGAAGTGGATGCCGATAAGGTAGACGCGGTTAGCCAATTGATTACCGATGCCATGCAAGATGTCTTGACGACTACGGCCGTAGATAAAGGCTGGCATGTCGACTTTGCTGTACCGTTACTGGTTGAGACTGATAGCGGTCAAAACTGGGATGAGGCGCATTAATCATTGATTTGGTCAACTTAGAACGCTAGCGAGCTTAAAGATATTATGGGTTATGATGGGTTTTGAAACCCACTGTATCATCTATATAAACAACCACTTATGACTACTTGGTTATATTCTATGACGTTATTATTACCATATTGGGTTATAATAGCGTCATAGTAGATTATGCATATTTCGTTAGATGTTTTTTGGTTTAGAGTGAGCCTACGGGCTCACTTTTTTGTTTTTGACACATTTTTTTGATACGCAGGAGCCAGTTATTTTGAGTTCAGATGGCATTATTGAAATTCCTGGTATGATCTTGCTATTTGTCTGTTTACTGCGTTGCACACAGTACATGATAAAAAGTCATATCAAACACATTCAGGCCTTTTGGTTGGCAGCCGCACTTGTATTTTTTACCGTCATTCGTCGCGAGCTAAACTATCTACCAGATTTGTTGGTTCCGAGCGATTTCTCGTTTTTAAATCACTCTTATGATTGGTGGGAAGACAGTGTGCTGACCGTTATCTATCTCGTCGCGCTTGGCCTATTAGCTTATTCGAGGCACTACCTATGGGCAGTATTAAAGAATGTGCCGGTCTCGCTCTACCTCATCGTTACCGCGCTGGCAATCATTCAATATATGGGCGAGAACGCCATTATGTTCCCGCCTACATTTGGTGAAGTTGTCGAAGAGTTGGCTGAGACTGTCATCTATGGTATTGCCTTGACGTATTTATGGCGATTTAAGCTGGCTGATTATGAATCATGTCTTGTGCAGAAATTAAACTATGAGCTCAAACACGCTGATAATTAAAATCATAGTAACGATACTATTAGGGCGTGTTGAACATTCGCAAATAGGCACTGCTGATCGCTAAAATGGTTCCAGACAAGGCACAAAGCGACGATAATGCAGATGCCTTAGCGAGATTTGTAACGCAGTATGGGGCAATTTTAGCATCAGCCCTAACGATAAAAAGCAGGGGATAGGACTCTTTTTTACCGCTTCATCGTTAAAAATAAGCGCTTAGAGTGACTAAACTTATTATTTTTAACATCGAATCGCCTAAAAAATAGTCGCTGTCAGTGCCATGGTCGAATGTTCAACACGCCCTAATGACATAGCAACAAAGATCTTTTAAGCAATTTTATAAAAACTCACGGCTGCTCAATATGAGTAGCCGTTTTGCATTTTGGCAATCGCCTTACATTTTTTGAACATCCTGTCACACCTTACTACTAGTGAAAATCCCAATAACCGTACAAACTTATGGACAGATTATCAATGTCGCTATAAGCAGCGCTTTTATAAGCCCTTACAATGACTTTACTGCTAATAATTACAACAAGGAATGACTGATGGAAAACACAAAGAATCCACTACCAGAAGAGATGGATCATATCGATGGCAATCGCCGCGACAATAATGACAGCACCAATAACCAAAACAATCAGTTGGTCGATTTAGACAATCCGATGCTGCACACTATCGACAATGATGATGTGATTGATAATAGTGCAGGGTTTGATAATTCAGAAGTCGGTAGTGCTGCTACGCAAGGATTAACACCTATGCATCGTCAAAACCTTGATGAATCACGTGTCGATGAGATTTTGGTTCAAGACAATCTTGATGATAATGATTATCCAGATACAATGGATATTGCTGATAGAGATGCCGCAGAACGCAGCAATGACGATGATTTTTAGAAATTAGCACCGCGGCTAATATAGCCCTTTAGAGCGAAAAAGCACGTTTAATATCGTTAAGCGTGCTTTTTTATGACTTATCATTTAACTAACAGTAATAGATATTTTCAGCCGATTAAACCCATCCATCAAGTGTGCCAGCCCAGCCTTTTACAAGAGGCAAGCTCAACGATTCGAGCAATTCAATGTGTGTCTCATCGAGGTTTAGCGCAGGAATATAGTGATACTCTTGCCCACCTGCCTCCAAAAAATTATCGCGGTTTTCAATGGCCAACTCCTCTAGCGTCTCAAGACAATCCGCTGAGAATGCAGGGCTAATCACTTGTACTGAGCGCACACCAGATTTGCCCCAATCTTCTAATACCACATCAGTATACGGCTTTACCCACTCTTGCTTACCAAAGCGTGACTGAAAACTAATAATCCATTCATCGTCTTTTAAACCAAGTGCATGTGCCACTTGTGCAGCGGTACATTTGCAACGCTTAGGATACGGGTCGCCTTTATCTGCATAAGGCTGCGGAATACCGTGAAAGCTAAACATTAACTTCTCAGGCTTGCCATGTTTCTCTTGGAAACGGCGGATAGAATTGGCTAGCGCCTGAATGTATAGCGGATGGGCAAAGTAGTCTTTGACAATGGTATAGTTTGGCAAGTTACGCTGCTTAAGTGTCCACTTCGTCAGCGCATCATATACCGCACCGCCTGAAGAGGCTGAGTATTGCGGGAACAAAGGCAGAATGACAAAGTGATCCACGCCTTCTGCGCGCAGTGCATCCATCACATCAGGCAATCCAGGATTACCATAGCTCATCGCAGGATGCACAGAGACGCGAAATGGCGCTACGCTATTGGCCAGACGCGGCTCTAATAGCTCCACTTGGCTTTTTAATATCTTACGAATCGGTGAATCCCCTTCCCAAATGCTCGCGTAAGCCTTTGCGACACGCTTAGGACGGCTTGGTAGGACAAACAGATTTAAGATGATGGCCCACAAAAACTTGGGAATCTCGATCACTCGCGGATCTGACAAAAACTGTTTGAGATAACGTCTTACGGCAGGTGCCGTCGGCTCATCTGGCGTACCAAGGTTGACTAACAGGACAGCAATACGTGGAGGCAATTCAGGTTTCATAGCAGCACTATTTATCAGCAGTAAGTTATTAGAAGTCGTGTCATCATAAAGGTACCAGATTGCTCATACACCTTTGTGCAAACACCGCATTAGTGTAGCATTTTATCCATGAATCACGCATGGCAAAAGCGCACTTGTACAATTTGCTACGCAGTCGCCAGCCTTCTATCATTTACCCTTTATTATTTAACGCGATAAAACGGCGTTTAAAAGACCTGCTCGGCGGTTGTACTCCTACGCGCATCACCCTACAATAGGCAAGCCCAGTTTATAAAAATGGTGTAAGTAAAGTAGCCCATTAAAATTTTGCCATTTTACTTTTATTTTATTGATGATTGTTGTCTTGCGAGGTAGCTTTGAACGCACGCTCTGATAATACCAGTGACCAGTCCCCTAATTCTCAAACTCACGTAAACAGCTCAGCCAATACTGCTGCTGGATCTGTGGGTGTGGTTACGCCACAAAAATTCCATTTTGCCGAGCCGTTGACCTTGGAATGTAACCGTACTCTGCCCTCGTTTGACTTGATGGTAGAGACTTACGGTACGCTCAATAGCGATAAATCAAATGCGATTTTGATTTGTCACGCGTTATCGGGCAACCATCACGCGGCAGGGTTTCATAGCGTTGATGACAAAAAAGCGGGCTGGTGGGACAATATGATTGGTCCGAACAAAGCCATCGATACCAATCGCTTTTATGTGGTGTGCGTCAACAATATCGGTAGCTGTTTTGGCTCAACAGGGCCTACAACTATTAATCCCCATAGCATTAGTTCGGATGACAGTATCGATTCAAGCGATAGCACTGCAAATAACAGCAATGAGCCACAAGTCTATGGCCCTGACTTTCCGCTCATCACGATTAAAGACTGGGTAAAAACCCAAGCCATGCTCTCAGATCGTCTGGGCATTGACGTATGGCATGCTATCGTTGGCGGCTCGATGGGCGGTATGCAAGCGCTGCAATGGTCTGTCGATTATCCAGACAGGCTAAAACGCTGTGTGGTGATTGCGAGTACACCGAAGCTATCTGCGCAAAATATTGCTTTTAACGAAGTCGCACGCCAATCGATATTGTCCGATCCTGATTTTAAGGATGGACGCTACATACAAGCTGGTACCTACCCTCGTCGCGGCCTGATATTGGCACGGATGGTTGGTCATATCACTTATTTGACTGATGACGCGATGAAAGCCAAGTTTGGTCGTGATTTAAAATCGGGCAAGTTCATGTATGGCTACGATGTCGAGTTTCAGGTTGAGAGCTATCTGCGCTATCAAGGTGAGCGCTTTAGTGAAAACTTTGATGCCAATACCTATCTACTTATGACCAAGGCATTAGATTATTTCGACCCGACACGTGACTACTCATCAACGGTAGCAAAAGACAATACAGAGTCGGCCGTCCCATTAGAAAATTCTATCGCGGCGTCAGTCGAGTCTAGCAAAGCCAATGCGCAGAACGAGTTAGAAGATGCGGTAGCGACGATTGAAGACATTGAGTCTGATCGACAGCAAGAGCTTTCTGCGCTCAAAGCGGCATTCGCCCATACGCAATGCCAGTACTTGATTGTGTCATTCACCACCGATTGGCGCTTTGCCCCAGAACGCTCGCAAGAAATTGTCGATGCGCTGATGGCTACTGGCAAACCTGTTAGCTATATTAATATTGATGCGCCGCATGGCCATGACTCTTTTTTATTTGATATTCCTCGCTACATGGGTGCTGTTAGAGGATTTTTGACAGCGCCATTTATTACCCCTAGCCGCCCAGCCACAGGAGAGCGCTCATGAGAATGGATCACCAACTGGCAGAGCGCTGGATCGCACCGCAAGCACATGTACTTGATTTGGGCTGCGGTAATGGCGAGCTGCTCGCGCACTTACAGCAGAAGTTAGGCGTCACTGGATACGGGCTTGAAATTGATAAAGACAAAATCAACGAAGCCATTGGCAACGGCTTATCGATTGTTGAGCAAGACCTAAACGATGGCTTGGCACGCTTTGCCGATAACAGCTTTGATACCGTGGTCATGGCACGCGCGCTACAAGCGGTAAAAGCGCCTGATGTGCTGCTGCTCGATATGCTACGCGTCGCCCGAGAGGCGATCATCACATTCCCTAACTTTGCCCATTGGCAAAACCGTCTTCATTTAGGGCTTAAAGGGATGATGCCGGTGTCTGAGGCACTGCCTTATGAATGGTACAACACCCCCAATATTCATCTATGTACGTTTAAAGACTTTGAGCAACTGTGTGCGCAGCATGATATTCATATCGTTAATCGCTTTGCGGTAAGCGACTCTGATAAAGGTCATTCCCCACTGATGACGGCATTAATTAGACAGGCACCCAATCTACTCGCAGATGTCGCTATCTATCGAGTGACAAAGAAAAAAACGAAGTAATGTCAGATATTTAATTTTTGCTCAAAAGGATAAAATGACCGTTATTGCTGAACCTTTTATCTTAGCAAATTGTTAACTAATGATTGTCTTATAGTAACTCTATGATTTTACTGAGGACAATCAGGTACAAGCAGCTATTAAATCTTGTAATTAGTATTTGAGTTTCGTAAGTTTGGGTGTTAAGCTAGCAAAATGTTGTCAGTTATCCCACTATTACGACCGTTTGTCTAATTAGTTGGGTTAAATCGATGATACAAAATTAAAAACTCTATTGCTGATGATTAGGTAATTCATCTCGCAAGATGTCACCTAATTGTTATCGCCGTCTAACTGTCTTTAGCGAGACGATGTTTAGCGGTACAATTTTCTTGCGTATTAACTGCCTAATTTTGGAGCTGCTATGAAATTATTAAAAGCCGCATTGTTTACTGCCTTATTTTCTTGTGCTGGTTTGGCCAATGCTGAGTTAATATCAAACGTACCGCTTGATACTTCACGCTTTGAGCTGATGCCTGTGAGCGAGCTGTCTAGTCGTGCTGCCCAAGGTAACGATCATGCTCAGTTTTATCTAGCCAAGCGCTTGCAAAAAGGCGAAGGTATTGCTCAAAACACCCAGCAAGCTATCCAGTGGTACACCAAAGCCGCTCAGCAAGGCGTTGCTCCTGCTCAGTTAAACCTTGCTATCATGTATTTACGCGGTGAAGGCGTACAACCTAACTTGCAGCAAGCGCGTCTTTGGCTAGAGAAAGCCGCGATGCGTGGCGACAACCGTGCCAGCTATACACTTGCATTGTTAGATGAAAAACAAAAAAATCTGGTAGATGCCTATAAATGGTATGACTTGGCTGCCCGTGATGGCATGCTCGACGAAAAAGTCCGTAACAAAGCGCGCGGCAAGATTGGACAGTTGGCATTGAACTTATCAAGCTCAGACATCGCCAATGCACGCAACCAAGCGGATCGCTGGTTCCAGAGTAAGTAAACTCTAATATTTTTTTACGCAGTGAATATAATAAAGCTCAGTATTTTACTGGGCTTTTTTTTGTCTAGAGAAAATAGTTAATATTTCGATAAAAGACAATTTAGTATATTAAAACTTGGTATTATCAGAACAATGATTTTGAAACCATATCAATAATAAGGGCAATATTGTGAGTGGAACAAGAAAAATTCTAATGTTAGGTAATGGGTTTGATTTAGCTCATTTTCTTCCCACAAAGTATGACCACTTCATGCATGCAATGCGTAATGTGGAAAATTATAATAAAGGTGTATCAATGACCTTTGAGTCTTTGTATACGGATTTGATAAATAGTGAAAATTACTTTTTTGATAATACTGCTAAGCTTTATAAAACTGAAGAAGCTACCTTACTGCTAGAAGAAGTTAAAGATCTTCAATATAACTTGAAGAAAAATGGTTGGTTTCAATATTTTAAAAGCTATATTGATAGTGGTATCGATACATGGATAGACTTTGAAAATGAGATGGAAATAGCATTAGATGCTATCTGTCATATTATAGGTGAGTTAGAAAATGACGCAGAATATCTGTATATACCAAGGGGCCACAATACCTTAGCTCTGCATGAAAAAATATTCGACAAAAACACTATTAGAAAATACCCTTTCATCGATGAGTTTCTTAAAAGTTTTTCTGTGGCGCAGAGAGGGTTTACACAATATGGAAATCATATGATTTTTAATAAATCTTTTGTAAAGTACTATTCAGGACAACCTGTAAATATATGTTCTTCTTGCTTGTTAAAGCACTTAGAGGAAGATTTAATGTGTTTTATTAAGATATTCTCTCAATATATTGCCTTTATTGATAGACTAGAAATAAAAAATTCTTTAAAGAAGCCCGAAGTCTTTGAAAAAGATTTGGATGCTATTTATAGCTTTAACTATTCATCTACTATCGATCGCTTATACAATCACTCTAATATCAGCTTTATACATGGGAAGGCTAATAACAATAAAATCGTTTTAGGTATTTCAGAACTTCAAAACCAAGTACTTATAGATAATAAAGCTTACGGCTTTGTCAAATATTATCAAAAACTCGTAAACAATACTGATTATCAATTTCTTAGACCAAAATCTCCTATCGTAGCGATAGAGAATAAGTTGAAAAGTCCAAGTCTTACAAAGTACCATCCTATTGAAATTTATATTTGGGGACACTCTTTAGACTCTTCCGATAGCGATTATATTCATGAAATCTTTTCATTTAATCAAGACCAAAAATATTCATTAAGAGTCATCGTTTATTACTACTCACAACCACACGCCCAACTGTCGAACCTGATAGCAATTCTCGGTAAAGATACTGTCGAGAATTGGATGAAAAATAAATGGTTGGAGTTTATTGAAACACCTGATATACAAAAGCTTAATTTTGATGATAGTTATATTGATAACAGTACCAGCAAATTTTCCAAAACCGTGATTAAACCAGAGGAAACTCGCAACATAGCCTTTGCTTAAATATATAACACTGATACTTTTGTATTTTTAAGTTTTAAACCGCTACTAAAATTTGCTACACTACGCGCGCATTCATCAATCCCACAATTTTGTTAATGCTTTAAATTGAAAAGATACTTTAAACCCAACGCACTAGGTTTGCGACCTAGCCAGCAGGAGAAACACATGAGCACCACTCAAGATAGTAATATCAAAGAAACCGTGGTAACTGACAATCAATCAGCCCCCGCCTACGATAGCCTCACTAACAATATCGTTGTTGCCGCACTTTATAAATTCACACGCTTTACTGACTTTGAGCAGTATCGCGAGCCGATTTTGAATACCATGCTAGATAACGATGTCAAAGGCACTTTATTGCTGGCAAGCGAAGGCATTAACGGTACGATTTCTGGTACGCGTCAGGGTATCGATACCATCCTTGACTATCTGCGCAATATCGAAGCGATTGGTACGTTTACTTTCAAAGAGTCTTATACCGATGCGCAGCCGTTTTATCGCACTAAGGTAAAGCTCAAAAAAGAAATCGTCACCATGGGCGTAGAAAACATCGACCCACTACAATCGGTCGGTCGCTATGTAAAGCCTAGCGAATGGAATGCACTGATCTCAGATCCTGAAGTGACTCTCATCGATACACGTAACGATTATGAAGTGCAAATCGGTACGTTCCAAAATGCCGTCAATCCAAACACTGAAACCTTCCGCGAGTTTCCAGAATACGTATCAAAAGAGCTCGATCCAGCCAAGCATAAAAAAGTGGCCATGTTTTGTACAGGTGGTATCCGCTGCGAGAAGTCAACTGCCTATTTGCGAGAGCAAGGGTTTGAAGAGGTCTACCATTTAGAAGGTGGTATCCTAAAATACCTAGAAGAAATCCCAGCCAGTGACTCTATGTGGCAAGGTGATTGCTTTGTCTTTGACAACCGTGTATCGGTCAATCACAACTTAAAAAAAGGTAATTATGAGCAGTGTTTTGCCTGCCGTATGCCCATCACTAGCGATGACATGCAGAGCCCAGCCTATATCAAAGGCGAGTCATGCCCGCATTGTATTGACAAAGCCACAGATGAGCAAAAAGCGCGTTTCCGTGAGCGCGAGCACCAAATGCAACTGGCCAAAAAACGCGGTGAAGCCCATATCGGTAGTGACGTGATGGATGTCATAGAAAAACGCAAAGCGGCCAAGATTGAAGCGCGTCTGCAAGCAGAAGCGGTAAACAACGCTAAAGCCAATTAAACCTAGCATTAGTACAATAAAACAGAAGTAAAAAAGAGAGGCTCTAATCAATAGAGCCTCTCTTTTTTTGTGATAAATCTTCAATGCGTATCAAAACTATTAGCACTGATATAGTTAATCCAATTTAAAAGCAGATTGACTATATTAGAATAAGATACGTACGCGGATAGTCTCTTCTACATCTTTTAATTGATCGAGTGCAGCAGTCGAATCGTTGTAGTCAACGTCCATGACTAGATAACCGACATCGCCTTCTGTCATCAGGCTCTGTGCTAGGATGTTGATACCTGCTTCAGCAAACAGACGGTTGATCTGAGACAGTACGCCTGGCACGTTTCTATGAATGTGTAGCAGACGATGCGAGTTTTCTTTGAACGGAATAGAAACTTCTGGGAAGTTCACCGCCGTCGCCGTATCACCTTGGTCAGAGTATCTAACAAACTTATCAGCGACTTCAAGGCCGATATTAGCTTGCGCTTCTTGTGTTGACCCACCGATATGCGGCGTCAAAATCACATTATCAAACTTACGTAGTGGTGATTCAAACTCTTCGTCAGCTGATTTTGGCTCTTTTGGGAACACATCGATAGCCGCGCCCAAAATTTTACCAGACTCAAGCGCATCCGCCAGATCATCAATCTCAACACACGTACCGCGAGCCGCATTGATAAAGTAGCTGCCTTCTTTCATCTGAGCGAACTGCTCAGCTTTCATCATATAGCGCGTGCTTGGCACATCAGGCACATGCAATGTCACGATATCAGCCATTGATAGTAACTCTTCTAGGCTACCAACTTGTACCGCATTACCTAGTGGCAATTTGGTCACAGCATCATGATAGATGACTTTCATACCAAAGCTTTCTGCGAGCACAGACAACTGCGAGCCGATAGAACCATAACCGACGATACCGATAGTCTTGCCGCGCACTTCATGTGAGTTAGTCGCAGACTTACCCCAGCCGCCGCGATGTACGGTTGCGTTCTTTTCAGGGATACCGCGATACAGCATAATCGCTTCAGCCAATACCAGCTCAGCTACCGAACGGGTGTTCGAGAATGGCGCGTTAAAGACAGGAATACCTAAGTCACGAGCGGCATCTAGATCGACTTGGTTGGTACCAATACAAAAGCACCCAATGCCGATAAGTTTGTTTGCATGCTCAAGTACATCGCGCGTCAATTGAGTACGCGAACGAATACCGATAAAGTGAGCATCTTTGATCTTTTCGATCAGCTCTTCTTTGTCTAACGCGTGACTGATATTCTCGATGTTGTGATAACCAGCACCCTCCAATACTTTTAGGGCATTGTCATGTAGACCTTCAAGCAATAAAAACCGGATTTTGTCTTTTTGTAGTGATAACGCCATATGAGAACTGTCCTATATTTGTTTTATAAGATTATCTGTCGGATAATCTGTGATGGATGAAACGAAAACAGTCCAGATATCTTACACAAAATTTGACGCCGATGTTAGCAGATTAGATGAATTATTGATTATCAAGCCTGAAAAATTTTTATGCTATAGTGAATCATTCGGTTTGAAATCAAACAAACCACTTTTTATTATTTGTCTCATTTTTTATTTAGAAACTATCACCCACTTATTGCCATCACGAGCCGACTCCTCACTGAATTTATAGTCATTTCGCTATATAATAAACAGTCCCAACATCGTGCTTACGCTAATATTGAGATTTGACCATGACGCTAACTACCGAACAGTCCACCTCCCAAGCCCATACCAACGCTGTGCAAACGATCCTAAGCACGCTGACTGACACTCATCAATTTGACCTCAGCCAAATAAAGACCGACGCTGAGAGCTTAGAGCACTGGGGCAAAGACTGGACCAAACACTTCGCCCCCGCCGCCGCCGCCATCGTCTTCCCAAAGACCACCGAACAAGTCCAAGCCATCATCCTACTGGCTAATGAGCATAACGTCGTCCTTACCCCTAGTGGTGGTCGTACCGGACTCTCAGCAGGCGCGGTTGCTGCCAATGGCGAGATCGTCGTCAGCATGGATAAAATGAACCAGATTGGACAGTTCTATCCAGCGGACCGCATGGTCGAGATTGAAGCAGGCGTTGTCACCGAACAGCTACAACAGTTCGCCGAATCAAAAGATCTCTACTATCCTGTCGACTTTGCCTCAGCAGGCTCTAGTCAAATGGGTGGTAACATCGGTACCAATGCGGGCGGCATCAAAGTCATCCGCTATGGCATGACCCGTCAATGGATCATGGGACTAACGGTCGTTACGGGTAAAGGGGATATCTTGCACCTCAACCGCGGTATGGTCAAAAACGCCACGGGTTACGACTTGCGTCAACTGTTTATCGGTGCTGAGGGAACCCTTGGTCTTGTCACTCACGCGCAAATCAAACTTGAGCGTCAGCCACAAGACCTCAATGTCATGGTTCTGGGTATGGACAGCTTTAGTGACGTCATGAATGTGCTCTCTGCCTTTCAAGCCCAGATTGATTTGACTGCCTTTGAATTCTTTGATGATGTAGCGGTTGATAAGCTCATGGCACATGGTCAAGTACAAGAGCCGTTTGAATCACGTACCAAGTTTTATACCTTATTAGAGTTTGAAGCCCCCTATGAGCCAATCATGGAAAAAGCCATGGCCATCTTTGAGCAGTGCATGGAAGAGGGCTGGGTGGTTGATGGGGTGATGAGCCAAAGTCTTAGTCAGGCGGCTGAGCTGTGGAAGCTGCGCGAGTACATCTCAGAGACGATCTCAGCCTTTACCCCTTATAAGAACGACGTGTCGGTACTCATCAGCTATGTACCGGAGTTTATCGCTGAGATTGATGCGATTGTCAGTAGCAATTATCCTGACTTTGAGGTGTGCTGGTTTGGTCATATCGGTGATGGTAATTTGCATTTGAATATCTTAAAGCCTGAGAACATGAGTAAGGATGATTTCTTTGCCGAGTGTCAAATTGTCAATAAATACGTGTTTGAGACGGTACAAAAATATGGCGGGTCGGTCTCTGCTGAGCATGGGG
This sequence comes from Psychrobacter pacificensis, assembly GCF_018336615.1. Taxonomy (NCBI): domain Bacteria; kingdom Pseudomonadati; phylum Pseudomonadota; class Gammaproteobacteria; order Moraxellales; family Moraxellaceae; genus Psychrobacter; species Psychrobacter pacificensis. The sequence continues at coordinate 2,483,428 of NZ_CP048752.1, forward strand.
TGGGTATGACGAAGAAGCCGTATCTGCAATACAGCCGCAGCGAGACGGAGATTGATTATTTGCGAGAGGTCAAGAAAGTTTTTGACCCTAATAATATTATGAATCGTGGTAAGATTTTTGATATGTGATTGGTAGGCCAACGATTTATCTCAAAAAAAAAGACGCTAACCCATAGGCTAGCGTCTTTTTTTATTCATCAGATCATCGTTTGTAAAGGTACATGGTTTACCAGTATAGCAACATCAACCCCACTACCAGCAAGATACTAAGAAACCCTTGGACAATCAAAAAGGCTTGATGCGGTGCCGCCATATGGCGGAACATATTGCCTAGCGCATTGTAAGTAATGCCCGCTGCCTTGATATGTGGCTGGGTATCGAAATTTTTGATAATTTGCAAAAATTGCTCAGTACGATCAGGTGACCAACCGTGCGGCGCAAATGGTAGAAATGGTGAAAGCTGCGCAGCTTGCTCTTTGGTGGCAGGCGACCATAGCCAGCGCTCCAAAAACAGCAGACGCATGCGCCAGTCTGAGAAGCTGCGATGATTAATCTCTTGTAGTAAAAGCACTTCGATATTTTTGTGACGACTATCAGCAAAGATACGTTCTTGTAGCGCAAAGACATGTCTTTTTTCGCCTTCGATGCACTGCAAAAACTGACCATTGCCATAACATAATGTACCAGTAATACCATGCTGCTCATTATAATCGCGAGCATGGGCCTCTATATCCTCAAATATAGAGGTATTTAGGCGTGAACTGAGCGTTAGCGTACTGACATAGACCAATTGAACCAGTACTGATTCTTGTATTGCATCCCATTGCTTGATTCTATTACTACGAGTTAAGGGCATAATAAAATAATCCTAAAAGCCGATAACGCCGGCCAAATGAAACAAGCAAGACGATACTATGCCTGAAGTAGATAAAGCTGCAGACTCACAAAAACGTAGCAAATAATTACTACGTGAGACTATTATTACTTATATAGCTTGCTATCATAGCAAGCAAAATGAATGATACTGATAGATATTACTTAGATTTTATATTTAGATAATAAATAGCAAAACAGTCGCCGTTGTAAAGGCATTGGACAACCCTGTATTTCGTTATTAACAATCCAATAAAAAACCAAGTGATACGGCAGGCAATGATTACTAAGGTTTATTCCTCTATATCAGTCATAATAAACCTCAAATACACTGAGTAACATGGCATAAAATATTGCTATAACCCATTGTAAATAGGGTAATAATTATTGTAAAGGCTATATCTGACTACTGGAATATTCTTATTGGTTTTTTTTCATAAAAATTGACAAAATCGAGTGCTTAGGATCATTGCATTACGCATACTCAAATTTAGTAGAGATTTAATATAGGAATATCATGAGTAAAATCGAAAAAACAGATGACTTTCATCTCACGATCGCTGAGATCAAGAAAAAAGACTACCCCCAGTTAAAAGCCTTGATGGATCGTGTCTACGTCAACCTAGGCGGCGCGTGGTCAAAAAACACCATTCATACGCTCATAGACGCCTTTCCTGAAGGGCAGATTGCGCTGTTTGACCATGATCAATTAATTGGTATTGTACTGTCCATGCGTGTTGATTATGCCAAATTTTCTAACCCGCATACCTATGATGATTTGATCGGGCAAAAAGAAATCATTAGAGACAATCCTGAAGGCGATGCCATCTATGGTCTAGACGCATTGATCGACCCTGAATATCGTGGCTATCGTCTCGGTCGTCGCCTTTATGATGCTCGAAAAGAGCTGTGCCGTCAGCTCAACTTCCGCGCGATTTTGGCGGGTGGCCGCATTCCTAACTACCATAACCACCAAGACTTAAGCCCAGGCGAATATATTGACGCTGTTGAGAGCCGCGAAATTCACGACCCTGCATTGTCTTTTCAGTTGTCAAACGGGTTTATCGTCAAGCGTATCTTGACCGCTTACCTACCAGATGACAAACAATCTAAAGGCTTTGCCACCTTGCTTGAGTGGTCAAATATCTATTATGAGCCAAAAGACTATAAGCCCAACACGCGCAAATCTGAGGTGCGTATCGGTGGTATTCAGTGGCAGATGCGTGAGGTCGAGTCACCTGAAGAGCTACTACAACAAGTTGAGTTCTTTGTCGATGTGATGGCCGATTATAACTCTGACTTTGCTTGTCTACCTGAGTTCTTTAACGCGCCGCTGATGGGCTTGTGCGAGTCTACTGACCAAAACATCGCCATTCGCTTTTTGGCCGATTACACCGAATGGTTTAAAAATGAAATCTCGCATTTGGCCGTCAGTTACAACGTCAATGTCATTACAGGCTCTATGCCTTTATTAGACGAAGACGATACCTTGTACAATGTCAGCTATCTGTGTCGCCGTGATGGTACGGTTGAAGAGCAACGCAAAATTCATATCACCCCGCATGAGCGTAGCGCGTGGGTCATTGAAGGTGGCGATAAAGTACAGGTCTTTGACACCGATGCGGGGCGTATTGGTATTTTGGTCTGCTATGACGTTGAGTTCCCTGAACTTGCACGCCTGTTAGCACTTGATGATATGGATATTTTGTTCGTGCCTTTCTGGACAGATACCAAAAACGGCTATTTGCGTGTACGCCATTGTGCTCAAGCACGTGCCATTGAAAACGAATGCTATGTCATGATCTGCGGCTCGGTAGGTAACTTGCCACAAGTCGAAAGCTTGGATATTCAGTACGCACAGTCGTCTATCTTCTCACCGTCAGATTTTGCATTCCCACATGATGCCATCATGGCAGAGACCACGCCCAATACCGAGATGATTTTCTTCTCTGATGTCAACTTAGATAAGCTTACCCACGTGCGTCACGAAGGCTCAGTGCACAACCTGATCGACCGCCGTGATGACTTATTTAGTTTAAAATGGAAACGTAAATCTAAAGTTTCTGCAAGCAAATTAAGTGACGAAGAACGCCGCGAAAACTCAGGCAGTGTGCTTACTGGTGATCCATTGCAGAATCGTGCGCAAAAGCCATAATAACGTATCTGCTATAACTCCCCACTGACTTTTTAATCCAATAAACGGCTGCATCATCAGCCGTTTATTTTTATCTATCAACACATAAAAGTATAAAAGCAGCCCCTATGACGACTGATATTGGCATCGACAAAACCCTCGAAAAACCGAAAAAAACACCCAAACAGCGCATCCTGTCTGTGCTTAAGACAGCACTGCTCTATGGGGTGATATTTTTGGTGATTTATAGTGTGGTCAACTGGTGGCGACAGCCTGTCATGCCAGCCGATTCGCAATTGCAATTAATGGACTATCAAGGGCAACCGGTGGATTTGGCCGAGCTGAGTCGCCAGCAGCCAACACTGATATATTTTTGGGGGACATGGTGCTCGGTCTGTAGCGTCACATCGCCAACGATAAATAGGCTAGCAGCGACAAACGATCATGCTGTCATCACTATCGCTGTGCAGTCAGGCTCAAATCAAGAGCTACGCAGCTACCTCGATCAGCATCAGTTTGACTTCACCGCGATAAATGACCAAGAAGGTGATATCTTTGCGGATTGGCAAGGACAAGTCACACCATCCTATGTGGTATTAGAGAATGGCAAGATGACACAAGGGCTAACAGGTATTCAGCCACTATGGTCGTTAAAACTGCGCTTATGGTTAGCATCGGTTTTTTAGCGGCTGAACCTGACTTTATTTTTTAATAAATTATCTTGCGAAGAGGTCATCGTTATACTTTCATCAACGACATGCAACGTAGATAAACAGTTGATATTGATCAAAATGAGGATGCAATTGCTCAGCTCTTTTTACCCTACTCTTTTTGTCATATAATAGCTGCCGATCTAAATATTTTTTTGAATTATTTTTACTAGCATATTTTATGTTGCAATCGTCTCGTTACCATTTATTATTGACGTAACTATTTGTGGACTAATGAGCAACAATGGGTATTTATTGACATGACGGTTGATAAACCGACTATGATGAGCAATATACCTACTATTATTAGTAATTAAGTATTATCGACACAGCATTAACCTCAGCACTATATTGAAATACGTTGAACATCGAGCCTTGTAGCCGGTTTTAACCGACACACAAACCTACCTTTTAAAAAGATACCTTCTATGACTGATAAAAGCACTGACACACCAAGCCAAGATTACAAAGACACGCTGAACCTTGCGGATACGCCATTTGCGATGCGCGCAAACCTTGCCAAGCGCGAGCCAGATTGGTTAGCTGCTTGGGAAGCAGATGACGTGTACGGTAAAATTCGTCAGGCGCGTGCTGGTGCGACTAAGTATATTTTGCACGATGGCCCTCCATACGCCAACGGTCAGATTCACTTGGGTCACGCGGTCAATAAAGTACTAAAAGACATTATTGTCAAATCAAAAACCTTATCAGGATTTGATGCGCCTTATGTCCCTGGTTGGGATTGTCATGGTCTGCCAATCGAACAAAAAGTCGAAGCCAAAGTCGGCAAAGTCGGTCAAAAAGTGTCTGCTACCGAATTCCGTGGTCTATGCCGCGAATACGCCAACACTCAGATTGAACTACAAAAGGCAGATTTCAAGCGTCTAGGCGTATTCGGTGATTGGGACAATCCTTATCTGACTATGAACTTTGCGCAGGAAGCCAACATCGTACGCGCGCTTGCCAAAATCTATGACAATGGTCATGTGACTCGTGGTATGAAGCCAGTTAACTGGTGCTTGGACTGTAGCTCAGCTCTCGCAGAAGCTGAAGTAGAGTATCAAGACAAAGTCTCTGACGCGATCTATGTCAGCTTTGATGTGCTTGGTACGGACAAAGTGACTGCATTAGCTGAAGTCACGAGTAATATCGCTGCGGTTATCTGGACGACTACGCCGTGGACACTGCCTGCTAACCAAGCCATCTCAGTCCATCCTGAGCATAACTATAGCGTGGTTGCGACCAAAAAAGGCAACCTGCTACTAGCAGCTGATCTTGTTGAAACTGCGCTAAGTGAACTCAAACTTGAGAATAAAGGCGTCCTCGCGACTGTATCAGGCAGTGAGCTTGAAGGATTGAGCGCTCAGCATCCATTGATTGAAGACCGCCAAGTGCCGATTATCCTAGGCGATCATGTGACCACCGATAGTGGTACTGGTTTGGTACATACTGCACCCGGTCATGGTCTCGACGATTATATCGTTGGTCTAAAATACAATTTACCAGTGGAAAACCCAGTAGGTGGTACGGGCGTTTATTTAGATAGCGCGGCAGTATTTGCAGGCGAGCACATATATAAAGCCAATCCAAAAATCATCGCTGCCCTACATGACAATGGCCATCTAATCAGCCATACCAAAATTGAACACAGCTATCCACATTGCTGGCGTCACAAGTCACCGATTATTTTCCGTGCAACCCCGCAGTGGTTTATCAATATGGAAACCCAAGGTCTACGTGCTCGCGCCCTTGCTGATATTCCATCGGTCAACTGGACACCTGCATGGGGGCAGAACCGAATCGAAGCGATGATGAATGGTCGCCCTGACTGGTGTATCTCACGTCAGCGTACGTGGGGCGTGCCGATTACGTTCTTTACGCACAAAGAAACAGGCGAGCTACATCCAAATACGCTTGAGCTGATGGAAACTGCGGCGCAAAAAATCGCTGAGGGCGGTGTTGAAGCGTGGTTTGACGCCAGCTGCGAGGACTTCTTAGGTAGCGAAGCGGCTGATTATGACAAAGCAACGGACACATTGGACGTGTGGTTTGACTCAGGCACGACGCATTTCGCCGTACTTGAGCAACGCGATGAGCTGACCAATCCTGCTGACATGTATTTAGAAGGTTCTGATCAACATCGCGGCTGGTTCCAAACGTCATTACTGACGTCAGAGGCCATGTATGAGCGCCCACCGTTTAAGCAAGTACTGACCCATGGTTTTGTGGTCGATGAAAACGGTCGTAAGATGAGTAAGTCATTGGGTAATATCATCACGCCGCAAGAAGAGATCAACAAAACGGGCGCGGACATGTTGCGTCTGTGGATTGCGTCTAGCGATTATCGTTATGAGATGAGCGCAGGTAAGACGGTGTTTAAAGGCGCGATCGATATGTATCGCCGTATTCGTAACACCTTGCGCTTCTTACTGGCCAATACTGATGACTTAAATCCTGCAACCGACAGTGTACCGATGGACGAGCTGGTCAGTCTTGATAAATTCATCATTGAGCGCGCGCAAACCGTACAAGCGCAAATCATCAGTGCCTATGATGCGATGGACTTTCACCAAGTCACCCAGCACGTGACCGCGTTTTGCTCGCAAGACTTGGGCAGTTTTTATTTAGACATCATCAAAGACCGTCAGTACACCACCCAAAAAGACGGTCAGCCGCGCCGCTCTGCCCAGACGGCAATCTACCATATTGCTCATGCGCTGATTCGCTGGATCACACCGATCTTATCATTCACGGCGCAAGAGGCATGGGAAGTACTGAACCAACGTGAGGCTGATAAAGGCGGCTACGTGTTTACCCAAGAGTGGTACGAGTTCCCAGCGTTTGAGCTAAGTGCTATCAGCAATGATGACTGGCAGCGTATTATGTTCGCCAAAGACATGGTAAACAAGCATATCGAAACCGCACGTGGTGAAAAAATCATCAATGCCAACTTATCTGCCGATGTGAGCCTATACGCTGACGGTGCCATGTATGAAAGTCTAGCCAAGCTTGATGAAGAGCTTCGTTTTGTACTCATCACTAGCAACGCAGAACTAAAGCCAATGAGCGAAGCACCTACTGAGTCCAAGCAGACAGACGATACGACCGCAGAGAGTACAGATGAAGTTATCGACTTAGTGGTACAAGTTAGCGCTGCCACTGGTACTAAATGCGTACGCTGCTGGCACATCCGTGATGATATCGGCACAGATAGCGCACACCCTGAACTATGCGCGCGCTGCGTGACCAACGTCAGTGGTGACGGCGAGGTACGTCATTATGCCTAACCCAACGGATTCATCTGAAAGCCCGCATGACTCGCAGGTTGAGGTTGATCATTCGCCCAAGCCTGCTCATGCGACCACAGGTAGCTCAACCACGCCTAGAGGCCGCCTGAGCAAGTCAACAAAGAAGACACCAAAACTGGTGGCCAATGGTACTCGTGCTTTTATGTGGTATGCACTGGCGCTGATTATCATTGTCATAGATCAGTGGACCAAGTGGCTGGCAGAAACCAAGCTGACCTTTCATGATCCAGTGCCCGTGATTGAGCCATTTCTCAACTGGACACTTGCTTATAATTACGGCGCAGCATTTAGCTTTTTGGCAGATGCTGGCGGTTGGCAGAAGTGGTTTTTTTCAGGACTGGCATTACTCATGTCACTGTTTCTGATCATCTATTTACTCAAAGCACCTCGCAAAGCCACGCTACTCTCGCTTGGACTTGCCATGGTACTAGGCGGTGCGCTTGGTAATTTGATCGACCGCTTACTACATGGTCATGTGATTGACTTTATCCATGTGCACTATGCTGATGTTTGGCATTATCCGATTTTTAATATTGCAGATATTGGGATTTCTCTCGGGGTTGTACTGATTGTCATCGATATGCTGTTTTTGGAACGGAAGCGTGAAATGCTACGGTCATAACCGTCTATAGCTAAAGATATTAATTTAATTGATAAATTAAAAAGGTGGGTTACTCAGTCGTAACCCACCTTTTTTTGTCTGTTTTTGACGATTGAATATATATGTTAATTTGACCTATCTGCACAATCTCTATTCATGCACCCAAATACCAACCTCACCGACAAAGTAAGTGTGCGTGTCTTCGACCTCGATGTTATACACCGTCATAGTAAGAGGACCTTCGCCTTCTGCCCAATCTATAGTATCAGGATCTTTCCATTCACCTTGACGAAAACCAAAGAACTCAGCATGTTCACTTTTATCTTTAGGTGTTTGTTCTAATAGGCGTTGCTCCCATTCTGAGTCAGCTTGCCACAATTTATTTATCCATGTTGGTGCTGGATCCGTATAAAGTTCATACCTTCCTGTTAATAAATTAACGTATGATCCTTTGAGTTCGCCTGTTTCATCACCAAAGCTTACCTGATAAGCATATCCTTTTTTATTTGCATGATACATAGGTATTATGCCTTCATATCTATAGTCATACCCACCTCCACTATCAGTTGTAAAATAAGTATTATCCTTAGTCACTAAGATATCTTGAGCGTTCAATTTATCTGCTCTCACCCAACCTCTGTTTTGTGTCCAAAAGGGATGATCTGCTGTCATTAATAGAGGTTCAGGCAATATCTGTTGTTTCTTTAACTTACGTCTTAGATTAACTCTATCTGCCAAATTCAATTGTGGATTTACATAAGTATTAAAATACATCATGAAAATTGATGCATCATTAGTTGTCGTCCGAGTTATCCTCTTGTAAACCAGATCACCCAAACCATCAGCTGCCTTAGACAACACTTTATCTCCAATTTCTAGTTGCTCTATTGGTACTAGTCCTGTTTCTGTATGTACTAAAGTGCCAGCAGTGAAACCTGAAAAATCTTTATCCATATTAGACCTCTTGCAAAAGTAGTTGTAAAACACAACGTATATTATTGAACGCTACTTACATAATAGATATGCCAAACATAGATAAGCTACTCAAACAAAGTGACGCTGGTTTTAAACGCTATACTGGTATTCATAAAGCCACCTTTTATGACATGCTTGATGCCATGCAAGAGCATGAAGCATCTAAGACCAAATCAGGCAGACCAAGTGTGCTCAGTCTTAAGGAGCAGATACTACTAGCCCTGACTTATTGGCGTGAATACCGCACGCTTTATCATATCAGTATGGACTTTGGTATTCATGAGTCTTCTGCTAGCCGTATCATTCGTAAAGTAGAAGACACACTGATTGACTCTGGCAAGTTTGAATTGCCTAAAAAGCTGCCTAGTCGTGTCGATGAGGACATCAATTGGTCAGTCGTCATCGTCGATGCCACCGAAACCCCAATTGAGCGTCCAAAAAAAACCAAAGCGACTACTACAGCGGCAAGAAAAAACAACACACCTTAAAAGCGCAGGTTATCGTCCATTGGCAAACCGGCTTGATACTTGATGTGCAAACCTGTAAAGGGTCAATCCACGATTTTAAGCTGTATAAAGATACTTGTCCTGATTGGTTACCTGAGAATACTAACTATCTAGCAGACAGTGGTTATCAAGGGTTAGCAAAGCTACATAACCAAACTTTCACACCATTTAAGAAACCTCGTGGTGGTCAGTTATTGGAGATATGCAAACAGGCCAATCACTATCTGGCAAAGTTCCGTATTGTGGTTGAGCACAAAATAGGCTTAATCAAGTTGTTTAAAATCGTGGCTCATAAATATCGCAACCGTCGTCAGCGCTATGATCTTAGAATGAAGCTGTTTGCTGGTATCATTAATTCCGAGCTTAACCTATGACTTTTGCAAGAGGTCTATTATTCATTCGCTAAAATTATGTCTTGTCAGGATTATTGCCATTCACCCACAACCCCTGCTCACCGACAAAGTAAGTATGAGTATCTGCTACCTCAATGTTATATACCGTCATAGTAAGAGGACCTTCGCCCTCTACCCAATCTATAGTATCAGGATCTTTCCATTCACCTTGACGAAAACCAAAGAACTCTGCACCTTCTCGATCAGCTTCTGGCGTTTGTTCTAATAGACGTTGTTTCCACTCCTCATCATGCTCATATAACTTGTCTGTCACTGCTTGATAAGTGACACTATTCTGAAGCTCCTCGCCTGTTGTTAAATCAATTAGACTGCCATATTGAGCAGGAATGTCTTCATCGAATTTTGGTACGAAACCAATATTCGATCTATCCGTTCTATAAATTTGTCTTAATGATGTAGTGTCATAGGAATTATTGCCAGACTCAGCCGAATATTTAATCAAGTCTTTGTTAATTAAAATATCTTGAGATTTTACCTCTTTAGCATTTATCCATTGCTTGTCATATACCCATAATGGATGATTCTCTGTTATCAATAATCGAGTTGAAGGTTGATCATCGACTAACCTCTGAAGTTCAATTTGTTCTTTCATGGGTAATGAAGAATCAATTGCAATCGATAATTCTAATAGCTTCACCAATACACTTTCAGTAACCATAGTATTCGTTACTGCTTTATATATCAGTTCACCTAAACCATTAGCTGCTTTTGAAAGTACTTTATCGCCAATTTTTAGTTGTTCTATTGGTACTAGTCCTGTTTCTGTATGTACTAAGGTGCCGGCAGTGAAACCTGAAAAATCTTTATTCATATTATTCATTCGCCAAAATTATGTCTTGTCAGGATTATCACCATTCACCCACAACCCCTGCTCACCGACAAAGTAAGTATCAGTATCTGCTACCTCAATGTTATATACCGTAGTGGTAACTGGCCCTTCCCCCTCTGCCCAGTCGATACCTGCATCATCTTGCCAAAAGCCTGTACGGAAGTTATAAAACTCGGCATTGTCTCTTAACTCTACTGGGGTTTGCTCTAATAGTCGTTGTTTCCACCCCGAATCTTCCACGAAAAGCTTTTCAAATACTGGGGCATAACTTCCAAAATATAAAGTACGCCCTGTTTCTAAGTCAACAAATCGTCCGTTGTTTGATTGATCATAAAAATTAGGAATAAAACCAACCGCATTTTTATCAGTTTTGAATACAACTTCAATTCCCCCTTCTTCACTACCTCCTTCAAAGAATGCAGATTCGTTATTTTTTAAAACAGTAATGTTACCTCTACTCAACTCTGCAGCAGTTTTCCATCCTATATCTCTCTCCCAAAACGGATGGTTTGCGGTACATAACAAATCCACATAAAGGTTATGATCAGTTAGTTGTTCGAATGGTAAGTCGTCTACAGACTCAGGTGTAAAGGTAGCAAAAAACACAGGCATATCTTTTGTGACTATAGTATGAAGTACTGGCTTATAGACTAGCTCACCTTCCGCGTTGTGTTGATCTCTAGATAAAACCATATCCCCGACTTTAATATCTTTGATCGGTACTAATCCTCTATTGGTATGCACCAATGTGCCACCAACGAAGCCTGACGTATTCATAATCACATTATCCATATGTATGTCTTAGTTCTCATTTATAGCAACTCTGATAATACATCAGTCACAGTCTCTAACCCACCACCTGCCAATAAAAACAACAAACCTGCCATGTTCACAACAACGGTCAAATAATAAGTCACTCGAAACTCAGGCTTTTGTGATTTGTGCCGCAGATACGTCTGAGCCAATAACGCCCCTACCCAACCGCCAAGCGCGCTCAGCACGTGTAATGTAAACTCAGGTGTACGCCAGTCGCTACTTTGGGCAGCAGCTTTGTCTTTGGCATACATTATATAAGTGACTAACCCTAGTGCAGCATACCAGCCGACCACCAGCCAGCTTAATTTATCGGTTGCTGCTAATAAAATTAAGACACCATAAAAAGCCAGTCCAAGAAACGAGCGTTTCTTTTGTCCTGCTTCAAACTCTGCCTGATGGCTACTTTTTTGGTTGCGCTGACGGATTTGCTGATTTTTTTGTGCCATTTTTTGTTGTACAAAGTACAGCTCTTGTACTTCTGTTGCCCGCAAGCGCCCTTGATTGTCTCGTCCCATGGTGAATACCACTTGTTCGCCAACCTCAGGACGACGGCGTGCTTTAAATTCACTCACATGAAAAAAGACAGAGTCACCGTTTTGAGTTTCAATAAAGCCAAACCCTTTATCGTCCTGCCATTTTTTGACAGTGCCTTGTTGTTTATTCACCACCGACACCTCATATCTTTTAGAATTGCCAGTTATAGTACACCATATGCGTTACATTATTGACGCTTACATCTAATCGCAGATGGCTTATCATTTCTTACACTATAATACGGCATTCAGATTCTTTATTCTTTTATTCCAGCAACCGATGGTTTTTTATTATGACTCAATCTCAATTTATTAATCCAAATGAAGACACGCGCATCACCTTTGGTAGCCTTGTTAGCCTACACTTTGAAGTATCACTAGAAAACGGCACGGTCATTGACTCAACGTTTAGTCGTGATGCGCCCGTATCTTTGACTATCGGCGATGAAAGCTTGTTGCCAGGGTTTGAGCAGGTACTTATGAATCTACGCGCAGGCGACACGCGCACAGCTCACCTTGAGCCAGAGCAAGCATTTGGTGAGTGGAATCCTGAAAACATCCAACATTTTAGCCGTACTCAATTTGCGCTCGTCGCTGACAATCCAGAAGTCGGTATGATGGTTGAATTCGAAGACAAAGGCAAAAACACCTTGCCCGGTACGATCAGTGCCATTGATGATGACCAAGTCGAAGTCGACTTCAATCATCCGCTGGCTGGGCAAGACGTATTATTTAAAGTAAAAATCTTTAAGGTCACACCACCTGGCGTCACTGGTATACAACTTATGTAGTTGTCCAAACGCACAATCCACAATAAAAAAACGAGAAAGGACAATCGAATGCAATATACAACGTTACCGCAATTCGATGAAAAAGTATCTAAGATCTGTCTAGGTACGATGACTTGGGGACAGCAAAACACCGAGGCTGAGGCACACGCCCAGATGGATATGGCACTCTCTGAGGGCGTCAACTTTTGGGATACAGCAGAGATGTATCCATCACCACCAGATAAAGACAGACAAGGTGATACCGAACGATTCATGGGTACTTGGTTTGATAAAACCAAACAGCGTGACAAAGTCATCCTTGCCAGCAAAATATCACCGATGGATTTTTTGCGTGATGGTCAAACACGCTTCAATGCTGAGCATATCAGTAGCGCGATCGATAGCAACCTTGAGCGCTTGCAAAGCGATTATATCGATATTTATCAGCTGCATTGGCCTGAGCGTAACACAAACTTTTTTGGTCAGCGCGGCTATACAGAGGACATGGCAGCACAGGCAGTAGATGACTTAACACCCTTTCTAGAGACCATTCAGGCCTTAAATGATGAGATCAAAAAAGGTCGCATTCGTGCTTATGGTTTATCAAACGATACGGCGTGGGGACTCATGCGCTATCTATGGGAAGCGGACAAAAATGGCTTGATCGCGCCTATCACGGTGCAAAACCCATATAGCCTATTAAACCGTTTATACGAAGTTGGTATGGCTGAGATTGCCCATCGCGAAAACGTGGGGCTACTTGCTTACTCGCCACTTGGTTTTGGCGTATTGTCTGGTAAATATCTCGATGGCAAGCGTCCAGATGGCGCACGCTTGACGATGTATGATCGCTTTGCCCGTTATACCAATGAGCAAGCGGTATCAGCGACCGAGCAATATGCAAAGATCGCCGCTGATGCTGGACTGGACATGGCGCAAATGTCATTGGCTTTTGTCAATTCACGTCACTTTGTCACCAGCAATATCATTGGCGCGACGACAACCGAACAGCTCAAGTCAAACATTGATAGTGTCAATGTGGAGCTAACAGCAGATGTATTGGAAGCGATTGAAGCGGTACACACACAACATCCCAATCCATCCCCTTAATTCGATCTAGATCAGCGGTCTATAAATTGCTACACCTGCATTTATTATAGACACAAAAAAGGCGCAAATCGCAGTCATATAACTCGCGATTTGCGCCTTTTTATTAACTAAACTGGCTTAGCTATAAATAATCAATCTTCAACGGGTACACGAAGTACTCGTGAATGCAGTTCTGCCAACCCTTCTTGCATACGTGCTTGCAACAAATTAGTCAGCTCACTTTTGGTACAGCCTTTTGGATCTAGCGGCGCCAGTGGCAATACATACGCAGTGACATCTTTGCTATCGAGCACTTTTTTCATGCTGTCCTTCATTGTCATCTTGCCATAGTATGGCAGCGCGTCGCTAAGCGTGCCATCTTTATCGACATAAGCGATAACAATGGGTCTGATAGGCACGTCAGCATCTATCGCTGACTGGAGCAATGTCCCATGAATACGCTTGATTTTTTTGCCACTAGTGGTGGTCGCCTCAGGGAAGAAAATCACCGAAAAACCTTTGGCTAAGAAATCAGCTATTTGTGAGGATACGGAGCCTGCATCACCGGAGCCGCGCTCGATGAAAAGTGTGCCTGCCGCATGCGCGAGCTTGCCAAACACAGGCCACTCACCAATCTCAGCTTTGGATAAAAAAAACGCTGGACTCACGGTACCAACGACAGGAATATCCATCCATGACACATGGTTTGACACCCACAAGCCGTGATGTTGCTCTACAGGCTCCACCTCAACGACCTTGACCCCAAATGAGCCTGCCATCTTGCGACAAAACGTTTGAATATAGCGTGGTAGTTTTTCGCGCGGTGGCTGCTTGAATGCCCCAATGCGTTGAGCGGCACGCATACCACCAGCGATGGTGGTGGTCATGCCAGCAATTTGCTTACCGCGCCCCAACTGTCGTCTGAGTGAAAAGCTTGATTTAGCTCGGCTCATCTTCGCCCTCATGATTAAATAACGGGTGTTTAATAGTCAAAAAAACGAGCCCAGTATAACAAAGTTCATACGCTCAGTGATAGGGTATCCATTCAGTGGCTGCTCACTTTTATACAAACGGGCAATAAAGCAGATTTATAAAAAATTAATCCCAGTCATCGCTGTAACATAAAACCATCGTTAATTGTGCTCATACCCTTTAACATCAAGTGATAAGACCACATATAGACAATCATATGAACGCTATATCAAAGTATACTGAACTGATAATAGCGATATATTTACTTTATTAAATAGGTGATACTCTTTGGATTATTTTGAAAGACATGAAGGTGGCGAGCGCGCCATTTTAGTACATTTAGATATTCGCCAAATTCAAGATCCTGATGATCTCAATGAGTTTGAATTGTTGGCGGATTCAGCAGGTGCCGATCGTTTGGCACTGGTCACAGGCTCACGTGCACGCCCTGACGCCAAGTATTTCGTTGGTAGCGGTAAAGCGGAGGAAATTGCAGAACTGGTGCGCGAGCATGATGCGGATATTGTACTGTTTAACCACAGCTTGTCGCCTTCACAAGAGCGTAACATCGAAGCGCTGGTGAAATGCCGTGTACTGGATCGTACTGGTTTGATTTTAGACATTTTCGCTCAGCGGGCTCGTACTTACGAAGGTAAGCTACAAGTAGAGCTGGCTCAGCTAAACCATTTATCGACACGTTTGGTCCGTGGTTGGACGCATTTGGAACGTCAAAAAGGGGGTATTGGCTTACGTGGCCCCGGCGAAACCCAGCTTGAGACCGATCGTCGCTTGCTACAAGTGCGCGTCATGCAGCTCAAAAGTAGAATTGAGAAGGTCAGACAGACTCGTGCTCAGGGCCGGGCACGCCGCCAAAAATCAGACGTACCGACTATCTCACTGGTTGGTTATACCAATGCGGGCAAATCCACTTTATTTAATCGCTTAGTCGATGAAAATATATATGCGGCTGATAAACTGTTTGCAACTCTAGATCCAACGCTACGCCGCTTAGACTGGCAAGGCGTTGGTCGTGTGGTATTGGTTGATACCGTCGGTTTCGTTCGTCATCTGCCGCATGAATTGGTTGAATCCTTTCATGCAACGCTAGAAGAGACGCTAGAGGCGGACTTATTATTACACGTCATCGATTCTTCTAGTGAAGATATGCATGAGCAAATTCAGGCGGTCAAAGAGGTACTGGCTGAAATTGATAACGATGTGCCGGTACTCAATGTTTATAATAAGATTGATTTGACTGACGAGCCTGCACGTATTGGTTATGCTAGCGAAGGTCAACCTAATCGTGTCTATGTGTCTTCTAGAGAGAACTTAGGCATAGAAGAGTTGTCATTAGCCGTGCAGCAGCTACTAACTGGCACATTGACCACTTTTGATTTGACGCTACCCTATCATGCAGGACAGTTAAAAAATACCTTGTACGAGCTTGGTGTTATTGAAAAAGAAAGCTATGATGATAGCGGCCATGAGTGCTTGACGATTCGCTTGCCAAGCGATAGACTAAGACAACTACTCGGACAAGCCAATCTCAAGCCCACCGATGTATTACCGCTTGCACAAGCAACATTGCTGATGCCAGTACTTGAGGAATTTGAGCAGCCCGACGAACATGAAGTTGAAGAGCCGACGATGATAGCAGAAGAAGAAAGAGCATTTGACGAATTTAATGCGCTCAATTCACAAACCGCTGATTCTGAAAAATAGTCGCTGCTGAAAAACGATTGTTGACGTCAATAGATAAGTAAACCTTTGATTCATACTGTTAGACAGCAATCTTTTATACAGTAGGTTAAAATAGCATAGACGGTATCAATCGATATCGTCTATTTTTTTGAATGTGTCTACAAGCTTTATTAGTAAGCTTATTCTCTATATAATCAACGGTTATACATTCAACAAATATTGATAGGTAATACTCGCCACTCAAAAGTTGAAATGTCACTACTGTCTATTATCAGCGTTAATAATATTATTTTTCACGTTATATCATTAATACCATCGCCCGCTCGTTTTTATAAACTCATCACCTATATCTGACTTGGCCACACTGCTTATGAAGCCTGCTCACTCCTCCCATCTCCCGCTATGGATTTCGTTAATTTTAACGTTGACCATGGTTATCGTTGTCCGAGAGACGGCTGTGGTTCTTTGTCAGTTGGCAGGTATCGCAAAAGCCGCCAATATTGTCGGCTTGGTGGCGATGTTTGTTATCTTGATGATATGGCGATTGCTCAAAGGGTTGCCTAACTGGCTCACTCAAGCCAGTAACACCCTCCTCGTCGATAGTGGTTTTGCATTTCTGCCCGTCTCAGCGGGTGCAGGCTTACTGCTATTCGCGCTAGGAGATGAGCTGTTGGGTGTGATGGTCACAATGATAGTAAGCACGCTCATACCGATGTGGGGACTCGCGCTACTGGCCAATCGCTGGTTGAGTCAAGATGCCAATGCCGACAGCGGCACGACTAATCAGCAAAAGGAACAGCCGTAAGCTGCGGAGAGATATTATGACTTTTGACAGCGTATTTATGGCGACCTTAGCAGCCGTACTTCTAACCTTGGCGGCACACGTCATTGCACGTATGTTAGCGCGTAAATTATCATGGTTACCGATGGTAATTACCGCGCTCGTTTTGGTACTGGTCTTCTTATTTTTATTGCAATGGGATTATGACAACTACTACAGCGCGGCAAAGCCTATATTCGATCATCTATTAGGATATGTCACAGTACTTTTGGCGGTACCACTAGCCGCAATGAACTTTAAAGGACTGCCTGTCAAAAAGCTCTCTTTGATCGTTGTTATTGCTAGTGTCATTGGTGCCCTACTGCCCATGTCATTGGCTTATCTATTTTCATTGAGTCACGACAGCATACTTGCTTTTGCTACCCGTTCTGTGACTACTCCCATTGGCCTGAGTGTTGCCGATTTAATCAATGCGCCATTAGCACTGGCGAACCTGATCATCATCGTCTCAGGTCTCATTGGCGGCGCTGTCGCCCGTTTTTTGTTTCGCGGTATCAATGATGATCGAGCTAAAGGTCTTGCACTTGGACTGGCGGCTCACGCATTTGGTACAGTAGAAGCGTGGCAAATCAGCCATACGGCAGGACGATATGCGGCATTTGGACTGGCAGTCAACGGTTTAGTGACTGCTATTTGGGTGCCTGTATTTATCAGTGCGTTAGGCATCTAGACTGACTTTGCTTACCGCTTTAACAGATGACTGAGCACTGTTTCATCATTTCAATCATTATTTTTATTGTTATTGCTTACTCAGTAACGAGACTAATAGACATGACATTTGGCTCATCCAACTATTGTCATCACCTTTGCATTTTAGAGAATTAAAATAAGGTACGCATCAAAAAAGTGCTTGCCTGTAATCCAATATAAATAGATATTTAACAATCTTCAAAAATATAGCACTTTGATTTATTTAAGTTTGTTTAACGATAAAAATTTGATTTTACAACTTATTTTGTCAATCTAATGCGGTAAAAAGTTATTATATGTTATAGTAAGCAACTATTATTTTTTGTATCTATTGCAAGTGGTTCTTGTTAAACGTGGTATTTGCTAGGTGGCTATATCGATGACGAGCTATAAAATCCTGCAACCCCGATGAACGCTTAAGCGCGTAAAATGACGCGTCTATAGGCAAAACAATTTGCTATTATTCGATAAAAAGTGATAACACTATGATAAATACTGCTACTTTGATTACTCGCTGTTTGTCTCCTATTTTATTAAGTGCGATTGCCCTCTCGACTTTTTCTACTGCTGCCAACGCTGGCAATATGTATATCTATAAAGACAAAGCTGGACAAGTACTACTGACCAACGTCAATCCTAGTGGCAATTTTGATAAATTCACTAAGAAAGTTAAAGTCACTTATTATAAAGACTCTAAAATGTATGACGGCATTAATAGTAGCAATGGCTATGGTAGCAGTGCCGCTAGCAAGAGTGGTAGCCGTAATGCTTACGACAGCTACATTCGCGCCTCTGCTGAACGTCATGGCGTAGATCCTGCCCTTATGAAAGCAATGATGCATACCGAATCTGCTTTCAATCCCAATGCTCGCTCACCTGTCGGTGCGCAAGGCCTCATGCAGTTAATGCCAGCGACGGCTCGTCGCTTTAATGTAAGTAACCCTTGGAACCCTGCAGACAATATTGAAGGCTCAGCCAAATATATCGCTTGGCTCATGCGCCGTTTCAATAACAATGTCGAACATGCAGTAGCTGGCTACAATGCAGGTGAAGGTAATGTCGATAAATACGGCGGTATTCCTCCTTTTAAAGAAACCCGTAACTATGTGCAAAGAGTCATGAGCCGTTATCATAGCTTGTATAAGAATGATGCTGGGCTATCTGGCGCCAGTATGAGTGCCAGCAATCAAGTCAGTAGCACCATTAACAGTGGGTTACGCAACGTCAGTTACGGCACTAGCAATAATGTGAATAGTGCCAGCTATGCTAACTCAGCTTATGATGCTTTACGCTAAGCCAGAGCTAAGCTAGAAATGAAATAGACCGGCGACCTAAAAAGCCAGACACAAAAAAGCCCGTTAATTTCTTAACGGGCTTTTTTGTGCTTGGACGCTTTATATCTTAATAGGTCATCAGTTATAAAGATAAACTGTGAGCGCTGAATCAGCACTCACAGTATTTTCCAATATGACTTAATTCTTACTTGGTGCTTACTTGTTAGCAGCCTGAGTTGCAGCAACTTCAGCAGCGAAGTCTTCTTGCTTCTTCTCAATGCCTTCACCAACTTCTAGACGTTTGAAACCAAGTACTTTTACGCCTTCAGCTTTTAGGACATCACCAACTTTTTTGTCATTGTCCATAACGTATGGCTGACGTAGCAAAGTTACTTCGTCTAGGTACTTACGCAGGCCACCTTCGATCATTTTTTCAACGATGTTGTCAGGCTTGCCAGACTCTTTTGCTTTGGCTTCGATGATGTCTTTTTCGCGTGCCAATACATCAGCAGCAACGTCTTCATCATCGACAGCAACAGGGTTGAACGCTGCAATGTGCATGGCAAGATTTTTGCCAGTGTCAGCGTCGCCACCTTCATAAGAAACCACTACACCAATACGTAGACCATGACGGTATGCAGCGATGTTAGCGCCTTCAAGTACTTCAACACGGCGAACCTGAATGTTCTCACCGATTTTTTGTACCAAAGATACACGTGCTTCTTCAACCGTCTGACCATCACCATAAGGCAATTCAGAGATGGCAGCAACATCAGTGACGTTGTTTTCTAGTGCAACGTTAGCCACTTTTTCTGCAAAAGCAGTGAAGCTGTCGTCTTTTGCAACGAAGTCAGTTTGGCAGTTAACTTCTAACAAGAATGCTTTGTTTTCGCCTTGAGCGATGATGATAGCGCCGTCCGCTGCGATGTTACCCGCTTTTTTAGCTGCTTTTGCTTGACCAGATTTACGTAGGTTATCAATGGCAACTTCAACATCACCGTTTGATTCTTCTAACGCTTTTTTACATTCCATCATGCCAAGACCAGTACGGTCACGCAGTTCTTTTACCATTTTGGCAGATACTTTTACTTCTGTCATAAGAGTCACCTTAGTATAGTTATGTATAAGAGGAATTAATGTCTATTCGATATCTTAATGTTGCTTTAAATCTAGCAAGACCGCTCATTTTGAGTCATCACTAATATAGCCATCAATGATGTCAAAAAGATAACATCTTAAAAACATAGCGCTATAGCCAGTACGAACGATAATACTCGCCCATTAGCTACTCGGTTATGTATAACGGCCTCATTAATAATGCTCTATTCAATAACAAGGCATGACGAGTAAAACTACATCATGCCTATTATGAGCTTATACGCTGTTCATAACATTATATGGATGCTGATAGCCACACTATCAAGATATCCTTACAAAGTTAAACTTTTTAACTCAGCTATTTACTCTGCTGGAGTTGCAGCTTCTTCTGCAGCTGGTGCTTCTTCAGTAGCAGGTGCTTGCTCAGCTTTACCGCCAGCTTGAGTTTGTGCGTATTCTTTACCAGCGATGATAGCATCAGCCATAGAAGTTACGTACAAAGTCACAGCACGGATAGCATCATCGTTAGCTGGGATGATGTAGTCAACGTTGTCTGGGCTAGAGTTGGTATCAACGATACCGATAACTGGGATACCTAGGTTTTTGGCTTCTTTAATAGCGATGGCTTCGTGATCTACGTCTACAACAAAGATAGCATCAGGTAGGCCGCCCATGTCTTTGATACCGCCTAGTGAACGCTCAAGTTTTTCCATATCGCGGGTACGCTCTAGCGCTTCACGCTTGGTTAACTTCGCAAAAGTACCGTCTTCTGATTGCTTTTCTAGCTCTTTTAGACGGTTGATTGACTGGCGTAGTGTTTTCCAGTTAGTCAACATACCACCTAACCAGCGATGGTCAACGTATGGCATACCAGCACGAGCTGCCTGCTCACGTACGATACCGCTTGCAGCACGTTTAGTACCAACAAACAATACTTTGTTTTTCTTAGCAGCTAGGCCGTTTACGTAAGTCAACGCTTCGTTGAACGCTTTTACGGTGTGCTCTAAGTTGATGATATGGATTTTGTTACGTGCGCCAAAGATGTATGGACCCATTTTTGGGTTCCAAAAACGTGTTTGGTGACCAAAGTGAGCGCCAGCTTGTAGTAAGTCGCGCATTTCGATTTTGGTTGGATTCTTTGTAGCCATGATAATATATCCTATTGGTTGGGTTATGCCTCCACATCACAAAAACAGCCTATTTGGCGACACGCATCTGCTACTGACTAGTCTTTATTACTAAAGCCCTAATGGTTCGCAAATTAATCAAGTCGCCAAACACCCAGCAATTTTTTGCCATGATGTGTGTGTCATTGGTTGGTTTCAAAAATAAGCCATTGTGCGTTTAAACTAATTATATCTAAACTATAAAAATAGCTGCGCTGTATTTTATCACATAATACCTTAAAGTCTCCAGCAGTTTATTCATAGTGCCTCAATGCGTTACAGATACAGTAGATCGGTAGTGCAATAAAAAAAGCGACACATTCGTATCGCTTTTTTATTTCTGGCTTTAGACTTTATATGAATGGTTTCATATTAGATTATGCAATACAGATACCAATCACAGCCTTGTAACCGCGCCATGTGAATGGCGTGATATAGCTTTGGCGATCTCTAGGTAAGTAAGACACACTTGGTGCGCTTTCAACAATCTGCGGCGTAGAGATAATGAATTCAGAACCAAATTCTGTACGGGCATTACCAGAGATAGTATTGGCCATTTCACCCAACAAGTCTTTCATCATCGTGATCGAAGAGTCAGGCTCACCCATCACATTTATCACTTCTCGCAACATTACGCTTGGTGCACTGACATAGACACAGCCTTCAAGAGGCCCTGATATCTTAATGACACCACTATAATCAAAACCAATCGCCGTTTTATTGTTGTTCAAATAAGGGGTATCGATAGATACTTCTGAGCCGTCGATCTGTGCAAAAAAAGCATTGATCGAGCTTAGAAACACACCCAACTTTTCTACTTTAAACATAATATATTAATATCCATCTGTATTACGTGGCAGCAGCATTAGTCCTGCAAACAAACCACAATCTCGCCAACTTGTGAGCGCCAAGTGATGGGAATGATAAAAGAACGTTCATCGTTCGGCAACACAATACTTTGCGGTGCGCCTTTGAACACAAACGGCACAGAGATGTGAAACTCAGAGCCGAACTCTTTACGCGCATTACCCGAAATCGTGTTGGCAACTTCACCAGCCAAATCGATGTAGTTTTCCTCACTCTTATCAGCTTCACCCATGCTATCCAATATTGAAGACAGTAATTGACGAGTTGCCGAAAAATACACCACGCCTTTTTGTCCACCTGATATACCAATAACACCTGTATAATCGTGGACTTTTGGCTGTTTGTTTTCTAATAAGTAAGGGGTGTCAGCAATTAGCTCTTCGCCACCAAACTGATTAAAATAGTTACTAATAATACTCAAAAAAATCTGTAGCTTTTGTTCTTTCATAATGACATCTGCTTTAATCGATGAATGGTATTAGTCTTGCATCAGCTCATACAAAGACTCCACGAGCTCCTCTTCTGAGAAAGGCTTGCACAAGAAACCGCTGGCACCTAGTGATAAAGCTTCGATGCCAGTGGCCTTATCAGACAACGCTGACACGACCAAAATACGCACATCAGGATCAATCGCAATGATTTTTTCGATACATTCAAGACCATCCATTTGTGGCATGGTCAAGTCCATGGTGATCACGTTAGGACGATGGATGTTAAATTTTTCAATGGCTTGAACGCCGCTAGTCGCTGTTGCAACCAGCATAAACTTTCCTGAATCGTATGCGCGCTGAATACGGTTTCTGATAATATTTGAATCATCAACAATCATTAATTTATGCATAACTTGTCTATTACCTTTAATGAAATGCTTGTCGTCCCTGACAATATCGTTACTGTTTTTAATTAAGCTTTAGGTAACGTAATGACAAACCGTGTCATTTGACCCAGCTCACTATTTACGTTCAGCTTACCATTGTAGTCTTTTACTTGCGCTTTGATGATATCCAGTCCAACGCCGCGTCCACCATCTTCATCTGCGTTTTCTTTGGTAGAGAACCCAGAAGAAAATAACTGCTTGAGTAAATCGCCTTGACTGAGCTGGCTTGCTTCTTCCTCACTAAAGCGACCTTCTTTGCTTAGCTTATTACGGATGCTGTCATAGTCGATACCTTGGCCATCATCTTGCACTACTAGTATGAAGTCTGAACCGTTATCTTGTACTTCTAAGTCAATCGTACCGACTTCAGGCTTACCAGCCGAATGACGAACACCTGGGGTTTCGATACCGTGCACAACCGCGTTACGTAGCAACTGAATACTGATTTCTTTAATTGGCTTGGCAAGATGCTCTGGTATGTGAGTTTGCGCCAGTGTCGTGCTTTTTAGCTGTACATGCTTGCCTTGTCTGGCAGCGATCTCTTTTGCAAACTCATTGTAAAAAGACAGTCGATCATCATTGCTTTCATCGTCTAGATCAATATCTAAACCGCCATCAGTGCTGATGCTACTCGCTGGCTGACTATTTACCGCAGCTGTTTTTGCCACGCCGTCTTTTAAAGCAGAATCGCTTAACGGGGCTTGCGTATTGGCTGTTGCCGCTTTAGGCGGCGCTGAGCGGTTAATACGTTCACCCAAGGTCGCAATGGTATTTGATAGACTTAGTAAGTCGTCTAAGTGTACTGCCAACTGTAAGAAATCATTACCCGATAGCTGGCCTTGATTTTGCAAGGCATGCAATTTGTCTTCTGCTTCTGACGCAATTTTAGTAAAGCTATGCAGTTTTAGTGCCGATGCCTCACCTTTCAAGCTGTGCATTTCACGATAGATCGCATTTAGTTTGCCTTCAAGCTCGTATTGTGAGCTACCAGGGTTTTTCAAGATGTTGTTCATACGCTCGATATGCGCTTGGGTGTTGCTAATGAACTCATTAATGATCTTTGGATTTACATTCAAGATAGTGGTTAACATCTCAATCTGCATATCGTTTTGCGAGCGTTCTTTTTCTAAACGCTGTTCTAAGTAAACGGCATCTGACACATCGTTGACGTTAACCAAAATACGCGCAATGTCTTTATCTTCATAAACACGTGAGAATTTAAAGTCTAAGAAGCGATTGTTAAGTCCTTTATCATCAGAGCTATTATGTAGCATCACTTTGTGCAAAGGATTTAGAGAATCTACCAATTTTTCTTTAACTCGAGGATTATAAAGCTGCTCAATGAACTGCTGAGTGGTCTTAAGATCTTTGTCAGAAATACGACCACGCAAGACATTGGTAAAGTTTTCTCCTGCTAGCCTATCAGAACCAACGATACTGTTTAGGGCGCGCGAGTGCTGCTGACCAATATTTAAGTCTTTGTCCAGTAGGAATAGGCCCGTATTTACCGTTTCCATAATCTCTTGCGTTTCACGACGAGCCGCAAATGCCTCAGCATCGGTCTCACGTAAGCGGCGTACAAAGAAGAATACGAAGATCAAGAAGTAAGCAAAAATCGCAACAACCCCAAGTGCCTGAATTAGACGAATGGTATTGGCTTGGCGTTCTGCATCATCAAACACTTCGTTGGTCAAATCATCTAATGATTCGTTCATTAGCAAACTTGAGGTTTTTGCCTGCTCTACCGCCTGAGTCAAATCATCTGATGAATCGACCAGTACGTTATCAGCATCTTTTAAGTAAGTTTCAATTCTAGGCTCAAGTAGCTGCCATTGCTCGTTTGCCGCTTGTACATTTTCTTGCGCACTACCGCTAACGCTCGGTAATTTGTACGTTTTGCCGTCAGCATCGTCGGTAATCGTGCCGCCTTCTCCGATAGCCGTCAACGTATTGTTAATCAGTGCTGTATTCTGTTCCAAACGCTCCAATACACGCTGAATGTGCGGCGAGCTGGTATCTTCACCGTAACTGCTATCCAAATCGAACAGATCTTTAATTACTGACTGTGCGCTGTTTGCTACTTGGTTGGTCTGATCAATCAATACCGTGTTTCTTTCAAGCAAGCTTGAGGTATAGAAAGTAAATACAAGCAAAGCTCCGATCAAAGACAAAAACAGTGCAATCGAAATAATCAAGCCGCGATAACGTTTGTTATCTCCATTATTTATTGTAGCCATATCAAACGTCCCTTAGTTTGCTTGTTCAGTGGTGGCAGAAGCACTAGCCGTTGGACTTGTAGTCTCACCAAGCCAGCGAGCTTCAATCTCTTTAAACTTACCTTTCGCTTTTAGCTTGGTAATACCGTCATTGATTTTGTTAATGAGCTCAGTATTACCTTTTGCCATCAAAATAACCTGCTGTGCTGATGGATTATCTTGCCCTTCATAAGGAACGATGGTTACTTTTTGCTCAGGATGGTTTTTTGCCGTATATTGCAAGATAGGTAGATCATGCAAAATCGCATCTACTTTGCCTTGCATTAAATCTTCATACAATAAAAAGGCAGTCGTTCTGGTCGAGAAGTTGTTGTACTTACCCATTTGCTGTGCTTGATCGACCTGCTTAGAGCCTTCCATTGCAGAGATGTTTTTGCCTTGCAAATCATCTAGGCTGTTAATATTTAATTCTGGTTTTGCATACATGATGGCGGCAGGGTTAAAGAAGTAAGGCTGAGACAACCCGTACTTAGCATCACGCTCATCTTTATAAGAGATGCCTGAAATCGCCAAATCGCGACTACCCGACTCTACTGTATCGAACATGTTTTGCCAGGTTTCTTTATAAAACTCAACTTTGAACCCTTCTTCTTCGCCAAGCGCGCGAATAGAATCAATGTCGATACCCTGCATGTTGCCGTAATCATCTTGAAATGAGAAAGGAGGCATGGTCCCTGTGGTTGCTACTTTTAAAACTGGCGCTGAATCTGGAAGGCTACTGACAAACTCCTCCTGCCCTTCTGCAGGCGTGTTCTCAGCAGCAGTACTTTCTGGTGTACTAGAGTTGCTGCATCCAAAGATACCTACGCTTAAAACGACTGGTAATATTCGGTATAGCTGCTTCATAATCTATCCTTGAGAATTAATGTGGTTATGCAATTTAATGAATGACAATCTAGAGAGGTTAAGCAATATTCCTATAATATTTACTTACAGAAAGTTACGTTAGATAATACTTACCTAACTTTACAATTGCAATAATAATGTTTGACAGTTATATACAATTAGTTATATATACATAATAATTCATATATATCTATACAATATATATTTTATTAATATTTATAGAACTTGTAGAAAAAGCTTTATCAAAAAGAAAATCTTATATACAAATTAATAGCAGACATAAAAAAGCACCCATACGCTCTAAACGTATGGGTGCTTTTTATGAGTACTTAATTTACGATGAAACCTTATACTTACTCTGCATCGTCAAGATTTAGGTTACGGTCTATCTGCCAGATTAAAAACGCACCCAAGCTCATCAGTACAAAAAGTGCAATACCGATTTTTAACACTGGATTGAGAGGGAATAAGTTTAATAATAAACCACCAAAAATACCCACTGAAAACATCAGCGAGCCTTGCAGCGCGCTTGCCATACCCGCACGCTGCTTTTGAAAAGCCAGCGCAATCGCTGAGGCGTTTGGCTGGGTCAATCCCAAGCCTGCAATACAAAAGAAAATACACGCCAGCACCAGTGGCAACCAAGCATCGGTCCCCAAAAATATACCGACAACAAACAACGTGCCTGCAGAGAGCACCTGCATCATCGTCCCAAAGCGTAATATGCTCAAGATACGAAAGCGATTGGTCAACCATTGGTTCAATTGAGTCAAACCCACAAAGCCCGCCGCATTCATCCCAAACAACCAGCCAAAGTGCGTGGCCGAGACGCTATAAGTGTCCATGATTAATTCAGAAGCTGAGCTGATATAGACAAACATCGCACCCATCAACAGCCCGCCACCGATCGCAGGGTAGTTAAAGCTGGGATCTTTTAATAAGTCCCAATACTGGCTAAGCACCTCTTTTGCAGGACGCACATTACGATTTTCTTCGGTCAATGTCTCAAAAAAGAAAAACTTAGTAAGCAATAAATTTAGGGCACCAAAAGCGGCCAAAAACCAGAAAATGGAATGCCAATCAAAAAACTGTAAAAATAGTGCGCCCAGCGACGGCGCGAGTATCGGTGCCAGACCCATCACCAATATCATGATAGAAAAAGCTTTTGCGGTCTGCTTGGCGGTTAGGCGATCTCTAATAGCAGCGCGAGTCACCACTGCCCCTACACAAGCGCCCAATGCCTGCATCGTTCGCCCTACAAATAATACATATTCATTGTCAGTGGTCGCACAAAGAATGGACGCAATCACATATAGTGTCATACCTATATATAAAGGCTTAACACGGCCAACACGATCACTAAAAGGGCCATAAAATAACTGCCCGAATACCAAACCCAAAAAATACGCTGGCACAGAGTTGGCCATAAATGCCGTAGATACGCCAAAATCATCTGCCATTGATGGTAGCGCAGGCAGATACATATCAATGGATAACGGTCCTACCGCAACCATTAATCCTAGCATCATAATCCATGCAACAGGCAGATCAGCAGAACGTACTCGTTCAGAGGCGATAGGTTTATTTGGTAGAGAGGACTTTGGGGCAGACATAGTTAGACCATTTATATAGTGATGATTACTTAAGCGCTTGTAAGATACATGAAATAGATATTTTTAACGACAATAGTGCATCTTTATCTAAATCTGTGCAAGCGGACAGTGTTATATCGTGCTGTCCACTCGGATTTCAATAGCCATAAGGGACTAATGAAACAAGCCTTAACAACTAAAAACAATCAACGTAATTTATCAAAATATGTCTGTCGTACTTTTAATCTAAGTACTGAGGCCGAAATTGTCTCAGATAAAATCCTTAAGACAATATCTACCAAAATTAAAGAACGTTAGCGGAACTGACGTTTGCTAAACACCGTGCTAGCTTGCTTTGCTTTTCTCAGAGCAAGTTTGCGATTGCGTCCAAGCATCATCTTAATCTGCCAGATTTTTTCTTTATATAAGGTAGTCGCAGGCTGCTCATACATCGCATTAATTACGCGTTTGCTCGCTAGCACAGCGTCAGGAGAGCGCTCAGCAAACTCAGCCGCCAGCTGTCGTGCTTGCTCAAGCGGCGTCTCACTACAATGACTGATTAATCCTAATTCTTTGCCATCATTGGCATTGATGATGCGCGCCGTCATGGCCAGCTCTTTGAGAACGTCTTCTCGTACCACCCCAAATGCCGATTGCGTCAATCCCATGTCCGGTACCAAACCCCATTTGGCTTCCATAATAGACAGCTGGCAATCCGGATGACTAATACGCACATCACATGCCAATGCTAGCTGTAGCCCAGCGCCAATACAGTAGCCTTCTAGTACCGCGATGACAGGTACTGGTAGATCACGCCACACCAAGCAGACACGTTGGAATGAGCTTTGCCAAGGCTTAATCAGCTCCCAAATAGCAAAGACTTGGTTTTTTGGATGGTTTAAATCCCCTAAATCAATACCTGCACAGAATGTGCCTTCTGCACCATTTAAAATAACCGCGCGTATCGTTTTGTCTTTGCTAATACGCTCTGCCACCATAATCAGCTCATCGATGACTTGAAAGCTCATGGCGTTTTTTTTGTGCGGACGATTTAGCGTCACAGTGAGTATATTATCAGTGACACTCACTTGTAGCGTTTCGTATTGGTAAGTTGCAATGGCGCTCATAACGATCCTTATTTATGAATGGGTAAAAGATAGACTGATAGCGATAATGTTAGCAGGCTTATCCATATCCTACCTTAGCAATAACTGACTGCTACGATACTGTATCAAGCGTCTGCCTTTTAATATTCGCACATTATCTGGCTGCTAGTGATCGGTATCGTATGCAATTCACTTATTACATCGCATAATAACGGTCCGATTACCTGCTCTAAATCATTTTCCACGTCATGTCATTTTCGCTCAAACGATGATAGTTGAGCTGAGGGTAAGCCGATAAATCCACGTTTTGTAAATTATTCAGTGCGGTAAGTAGTGCCTCATAATATGGCTCAATCATCGCAAATTGTACCGGTGTTGTATGCTGTACATTCAATAAGCACTTATCCTCCAAGTCTTGGCTGGCCTGACGTAGCTGCGGCACTCCTGTATAACGACTGCCGCCCAATATGCGATGGGCAATTTGTGCCAACAAGTTACGATCACGAGCTTCCCATGCTTGAGTCAGTGCTTGCTTTTCCTCGTTAATCGTATCGAGCATCATAATGATGAGCTTGGCTGCCAAATCAGGTTTGTTTGCTGAGCGAGTAAGCGCATCTTGCCAGTCTAAAATATCAGACGTATCCATTGTACTGAGGTTTTTTTGATGGAGGTTGTGATCCGTTTGCTCATATAGCCTTTTATCCATATTCGCTGTTATGTCTTCAGCAGAATTATCTGTCGGTTCTTTTGGTGGATACAATAATGATTCTTGCCCTTGCTTGTGTAAACGTAGGCTCTCATAGCGAGGCTGGTTCTCACGGGTGGTCTCTCGTCTATAATCGTCACGTGGCTGACTGTCACGCAAGTAGTCATCACGGATTTTTTTTAGTGATAATGGTCGAGTGACTTTTGGCGGTTCTGTGATTTCAGTCCTATTACGAACGCGTTCGTTGTCTTTGACCATCGGATAAATGGCGGTCTTTTGATCCGAGAGCGGCGTCGATTGTTCTGTGAGGTGTATATTTTCGGAGTCGGTATTTTGTAAATCGATGCTTTGCAAATTAGAAGCTTGCAAATCAGTATCAGCCAATGCCGTTATTTGCGGTGTGATGCTTTTTCGGCCTAGCCACTTTTGGAGTACTTGCAATAACTGAGGTTGGCTAATTGGTTTGCCAACGTAGTCATTGATACCGCTGGCGATCAGCTTGTCGCGCTCATCCGCTAGGCCATGTGCGGTGAGAGCAATAATAGGAATACGGCTATCAGCCGCTTCAATGCTCCGAATTTGCTTCGCTGCTTCATGACCTGACATGCGCGGCATTTGGATATCCATAAATATCAAATCGATATGATTTTTATCTTGAGTAGCTGTTTTATCGTCATTTGCACTCTCTTCAGCATA
Source organism: Psychrobacter pacificensis (assembly GCF_018336615.1). Lineage (NCBI taxonomy): Bacteria > Pseudomonadati > Pseudomonadota > Gammaproteobacteria > Moraxellales > Moraxellaceae > Psychrobacter > Psychrobacter pacificensis. The sequence continues at coordinate 2,513,692 of NZ_CP048752.1, forward strand.
CAGGGAGGTGCTGGATTTTTTATTGACCTCATCACGTGTCTCGGCTTTTGAGAGTTGCGTTTTATTCGACAGACTTTGCTTATCGTTTTTAGCAGATTTGACATTTTTGGTTTGCTGTTTACTGATAATTTCTATGGCATCAAAGCCGCTACTCGCTGTAATGACTTGTATGCCAAGCTCGCTCAATAGCGCATCAAGCACCAATAGATTTGGTAGATGATCATCAACTGCCAGCACGGTAATCCCTTTCCAGCGCGGCTCTTGTAAGCTCTTTGGCATACTGCGATTTTGTGTATCAAGCATTGCGTATAGCTGTCTTTTGTCCAATGGCTCATACAAGATATTGGCTTGATAGCGGTTAAGCAGCGCTTGGTCAGCCGCCACTTGATAGCCAAACACAGCAAGTTTGCCTTGATAATGGAGACGGATTTGCTTGAGTAACGCCATCATATCGTCTTGCGTATCATCATCAACGATGACCCAATCCCAAAAGTTGCCATGCTCTTTGAGCGACTCAAGCACCCCTGGCAATGAATTGGCTTGAGTGAGCTTAATCGGTAAGTACTGCAAGCTGGCCTTCAACACTTGTATTGAGGCCGTATGACTGATCCAAACCAAGACGTTGAACTCATCAGTCTCGCTTGCAAGCGGTGCCAATACTGGCAGCTCAATGGTCTGACCAGTTGGTGCCTCTAGCACATCGACATGGGCTGGCATACGGAACCAAAACGTCGCGCCTTGATTGGCGATGTTCTCTTGAGCGTTGTCATGAAAGCCGATATCGCCGCCCATGAGACGCGTTAATTGTTTGGAGATAACCAGACCCAACCCCGTACCACCATATTGGCGCGTGATTGACGGATCACCTTGGCTAAAGCTTTGGAACAGCATTTTTTGGTCAGCAAGCGAAATGCCTTTACCACTGTCTTGCACACTGATCATCAGATAGTTATCACGATGATCGTCCAAGCTGACCCGTACGACCACATCGCCACTGTCTGTGAATTTGATGGCATTCCCCACGATATTGGTCAATACCTGCTTGAGGCGCAGCGCATCGCCATTGATACGCATGGGCACGTCGTTATAGAACAAGACAGCCATACGTAGACCTTTCTCCGCAGAGACAGGAGAGAGCATATCAACCACATCATAAATGGTGTCATACAAATCAAACTCATGACGATCAAGCACCAACTTGCCCGCCTCAATCTTAGAGAAATCCAAAACATCATTGACCAAGGCAAGTAGGTGAGCTGAGGATTTGCGGATAGTCTGTACGTATAAATCCTGTTCAGGATTGAGCTCACCGTGACGCGCTAATAAGTTAATAAAGCCATCGATACTGTTCAACGGCGTGCGCAGCTCGTGGCTGATGTTGGCCAAAAATGCGGATTTGGCTTGGCTGGTTGAGATGGCAGCATCACGCGCATTTCGAATAGAGATGTTTTGCATTTCCATCTCATCAAATGCCAAACGCAGATCGTCTTCGGTTTGCTCGGCATGATCCTTGAGCTCCTGAAAACTTCTATGGAGGCGACGAAATGTCTTGACCAAATCTTGCTGTAATAAATTAAGCTCACCATCTGACTCTACTGGTACAGGCTGATATAAGTTATCAACATGGGTACGTTGTAATTGCAAACGCAGCTCATAGATAGGTGCAATCCAACGCTTTGAGTAAATATTTAAGCTGAGTAATAAAATCAGAATGGTAAACAGACCGGTAATCACCAGCGCCATCGCAATACGATAACGGGCGATATAAAGTGGCTCGTTGTCCATATCGACCAGTAGCCACAACGTCTGCCCCTCAAACTCACCCAACACGCTGCCATATGCCGTGCCTACAGGCGTTGGTTTTTGCGATAAAAACTTTGCTGAGTCACTGATTAGCGGCCATTTCTCGTTCAGACCATAGCCTACGGTCGCCAATACTTGATTGCCTTCATTGATAACAGCAATACGCTGTACATGCTGCTCAGACTGCATACGCCCGAGTTTATCCTGTATGCTTTCGAGCGTTGTCATCGCACTCTGTGATGCCTTATCTGTGCTGCTTTTTGCTTGCTGACGTTCTTGCTCCAACAAATCAGGAATCAGCTCTGCAATGACTGGTGTATAACGAATCAATACCGCCTCAGCCAGTGCCTCTTGCTCTGAATCGCTCGCACGCATGGTTTCGTGAAATACCAAAATACCCCCTACCGCCGCCAACACGCAGATGGGTAAAAACACCAATAGGATCAGCTGCCCATAGGCACTGCTGGTATTGAAACGTTTTTTATATGCCATGCTCGCTCTACTCTCTACGAAAATGCTGTCTGTGAATTTTGTTACGGTCTCTACGCTACCATAAAAAATGCTTAAGCTTGCTAGCTTGTTTTTTAATGATACGCCTTTTATGGCTCAAGATTATCTTAACAGGATTCTATAAATCACGTTTACCCATTCAAGGTGAATGAAACACAAACTTTGACCAATATGGCTTTAAGCAAACCTAACAAATATACATACGTTACTAAACGGCATGGTTGCGGCACCATAAAACCTGCTTTTGTCCCTAAAAAAATTGCCAGTAAAAGGCGCTTTCATCAAGTATTATTCTTTTATGCAATAAGCGCAGCTAGCAACAAAATGATATAATGGCGCAACTTTTTATTTGCCACAATAGATGGTTTACCCTCATGATGAATGAGAGCGTACGCTACTGCCGTTAAGTTTTGGTTTATCTGTCACTATAAGCCAATACACAAAACGCTTGTCTCAAATGATGATCAGACAATAAAAAATAGTGATTCGATCACAGCCTATCGCCCAAAAAATATTTTAGAAAATAAATAAGGATTTCTTATGTCCGCAACGGCCATGTCAAACGCTAACTTTATCACTCAAGTCACCAAGCTTGCCGATTGTGTTGGTCAAACGCCACTGGTTCAATTGCAGCGCCTACCTGAACAAGAGCATATCGAAAATGGCGCCACATTATTAGCCAAATTAGAAGGCAATAATCCCGCAGGCTCTGTAAAGGATCGCCCTGCTTTTAATATGATTTATCAAGCAGAGCAGCGCGGTGATATCAAACCCGGCGATACATTGATTGAAGCCACCAGCGGCAATACTGGCATTGCATTAGCCATGGTCGCGGCGATGCGCGGCTATCCAATGACATTACTGATGCCAACCAACTCTACTCAAGAGCGTAAAGATGCCATGATTGCTTACGGCGCGACGTTGATTGAAGTCGATGAAGGCATGGAAGCGGCACGTGATTTGGCATTGCAGATGCAAGCCGATGGTAAAGGCATCGTACTGGATCAGTTTAATAATCCTGACAATAGCCAAGCGCATTATCTCACCACAGGGCCTGAGTTGTGGGCACAAACTGACGGTAAGATCACCCACTTTATTAGCTCAATGGGTACCACTGGCACCATCACTGGTGTCTCACGTTATTTGAAAGAGCAAAATCCTGACATCAAAATTATCGGTTTGCAGCCTGATGAAGACGCGTCTATCGCTGGTATTCGCCGTTGGCCTGCGGCATATATGCCGGGTATTTTTGACGCAGACTTGGTCGATGAGATCATGGATGTCGATCAGCGTATCGCTGAAGTCTACATGCGCAAACTGGCAAAAACTGAAGGTATTTTTGCTGGGGTATCTTCGGGCGCAGCTGCATGGGCAGCGACCCAAGTGGCAAAAGCAAACCCTAATGCCGTCATTGCCTTTATCGTCTGTGATCGTGGAGACCGTTATTTATCGACAGGTTTATACAATGTTGATGACAGTCATATCGATAATGATGCAGATAACGCAGCATAGTAAGCTTATAAAAATGCAGGATTCTTTATGTCACAAGCTCTACCGTCCGACCCTATACTAGTTTTCGATATCGAGACGGTCGCCGATATCGATGGCGCACGGCGTATTTATCCGCAGTTGGCTGCACTGAATGATGAAGACACCTTAAGCGCACTGACAGCCATCCGCATGCAAGAGGCAGGACACGATTTTATGCGCTTGCCATTGCAGCGCATTGTCTGTATTTCCGCTTTATATATCAAAGATGGCAAGTTATCGCTATTTTCATTGACCGCGGATAAGTTTAGCGAAAAAGACATTCTTGCCAAGTTTTTTCGGGCATTCAGTGATCTTGAGACCTTGCCACAGCTCATCAGTTGGAATGGTTCAGGTTTTGACATACCTGTACTGATATATCGCGCTATGCAGTATGATTTATCAGCGCCATGGCTGTTTGAAGAAGGTGAACGTATCAAAAATATGCGCTTTGACAATTATGTCAATCGTTTCCATACGCGTCATCTTGATTTGATGGACAGATTTAGTCAGTACGGTGCCAGTCGCCGCGAGGCCATGGATGTGGTCGCCAGTTTATATGGATTACCAGGCAAAACTGACGTTGATGGTAGCATGGTGGGCGCGCTCGTCAGTAGTGGTGATTGGCAGACACTCTCCATCTATTGTGAGTCTGATGTGATGAACACTTGGCTCATCTATCTTCGTTGGCTACGTCTGACAGGAAAGCTGTCCTCACCAGACTTTGATGCTTGGCAACAGCAGAGCTATGACTATCTAGCACAATATACCCAAACCGATGGTAGCCCAAGACATCAAGAGTTTATTGCTGACTGGTCATCGGCACCCAAATTATAGAAACCGTATTATTAGCAGTTTGTTATTCTCCTCTTATAGTTATTTATTATTAAGGCAGGTTTATGCAACCCACCGACTCCAAAACCTCAATAGCCAATTCTGCTCCGCAGAACGGTGTTACTCAAACGAATGATAGCCAAAAGATTGCCATTCCACCCAGCAAGAAAAAATCTAAGCCATCATCAAAAACGCGCCGTCGTCTAAAAGATGCAGAGCCGATTCCATTTAACATTGATGGTTTGTCACATGATGGTCGCGGCGTAGCCATCTATGGCAATGGTTTTGGGGTTGATGATGGCCATGCTGAAGATAAGCATGGCAAAAAAATATTTGTAAGCTTTGCTCTACCGGGTGAAAGCGCACTGGTAAAAATCACCAATAGCCGTGCCAGCTTTGAAGAAGGCGATGCAATCAGTATTACTGCTAAACCAAATCCTGAGCGTGCTGTACCGCCTTGCCCACATTTTGGTGTTTGCGGTGGCTGCAACTTACAACACTGGCAGCCAGATGGGCAAATAAATTTTAAGCAGTCCGTACTTGCTGAGATGCTCATGCATCAAGCCAATGTAGAACCTGATAACTGGCTGGCACCTGTCGTAGGTGATCGTCTTGGCTATCGCACCAAGGCTCGTCTAGGCGTGCGCTATGTCGTCAAAAAAGAAACCGCGCTGGTCGGCTTTCGTGAGCGCTCAAGTAACTTTTTGGCAGAGCTCAATGAATGCCATATCTTAGACCCACGCATCGGTTTTGAAATTGAGAACTTAAAGACGCTCATCAGCACGTTAGAGAGCCGTGACAAGATTGCTCAGCTTGAGCTTGCGATGGGTGAGCAATTGCCAGAATTGCCTGACGGCAATCAACCTGTTGCACTAATCGTGCGTCACTTAGAGCCGCTGTCAGAGGCTGATATAGACAAATTAAAAGCATTCTTTGCAGCGCGCAATTGGCAGCTATATCTACAGTCAAAAGGCGCTGATAGTATTGAACGTATCGCTTTGACAGAGGCAGATGATTTAAGCGAGCAGTTTGGTCGCTTGTATTATCAACTGCCAGAATATGATTTGACCTTTGAATTTATTCCTACTGACTTTACCCAAGTCAATTTATCTGTCAATCGCCAAATGACTAAGCTGGCTTGCGACTTATTAGATTTAAAAGCAGGTGAGCGAGTACTGGATCTGTTTAGTGGTTTGGGTAATTTTAGCCTGCCGCTAGCACGTCTCGTTGGTGAAACAGGTTCTGTGGTGGGTGTCGAAGGTAGTGAGGCCATGACCAAGCGTGCGGCTGACAATGCTCGTCGTAACGGTATCAGCAATACTGAATTTTATAGTCAAGATTTGACAAAAGATTGCACTGACAAACCTTGGGCCAATCAGGGTTTTGACGCCTTACTCATCGACCCCCCGCGCTCTGGTGCTTGGGAGATTATGCAGTATTTGCCAAAATTCAATGCTGAGCGTATCGTATACGTTTCTTGTAATCCAGCAACCCTCGCCCGCGATACCAAAGCATTACTAGAGCAAGGGTATCGCTTGACGCATGCGGGTGTCATGGATATGTTCTGCCATACTGGACACGTCGAGTCTATCGCTCGTTTTGAAAAAGTAGACAGCTGATTTTTATACGTATCTTATGATTCGTAATAGCCTCTTAAGTAGCCGTATTATGACCGCAACACTGAATCCAAGCTTGGATAATATTTTGCCTATAACTCACGGCTATTTCACATAATTAACCAAAGTCATTACAGAGCCTCGCTTGATTTGTCCTTTCAAAGTGAGATAATAGTAAACAATCTTCTTATACTGTATATCGCCGTATAAGCAGCACTTGTACTCGTAGCTTTATATATTTTACGCGCATTTTATGGCTGTTAAAAATCAGATTTTTAGCAGTTGTATTGGTTTATAGCTGGCACTTTATGAATCGTTCATTCAGAGTGTGTGCATAGTAGATGAGGTTATAATCAATTCAAAATAGCTAAGAGGAGTCGGCTATGGTAAAAATTCGTGAGGGGTTACCGTTGGTGGATGGACAAACCACGCAGGCCGACAGTGCCACACTGGCGGCGCGATTGGTAGCGAGCCAACGCTCTCACCAATCTGCCAACAGCTACGCCCAGATTCCTCTCGATATCAAATACCAGCTGTCAACTCACAAGCTACATACTACGTTTGATCGATCAGCCGCACATACTTATGATGGCCTCGACCCCGCGCTTGAAAACGAGTATCTGGACAACACCTATACGCTCTCAGATGAAGAGCTCGAATCCATTGATTTAGATCAAGCCAATATTGATGTACCCACTTGGCTCGACAATGTGGCGAAGCGTATCGGTCAAGAGTCTGTACCTCATCTGAGTGCTGCTTGTGAGTTTATCCGTAGTCACATGAATACTAGCGAATCTGAGCGCTCAGGTGCTTACGTCACTGGTATTGGCATGACAGACATATTGACCTATCTCTATCAAGATGAAGATGCGCTTGTTGCTGCCATGCTATATCGCAGTGCCCGCAAATCTATCATTAGTCTTGCTGAAGTTGAGAAAAATTTTGGTGCGGATATCCTAGCCCTTGTTAAAGACACTTTAGCAATGGGGAAACTCTCAGAGATTATTGAGAGCAATAAACGCTTAGAAGATCATTTCGTCAATAATCAGCGTGACCAGCTATCAAATATTTATAGCATGCTCATTTCTGTCACCAACGACGTGCGTGTGGTACTCATTAAGTTGGCAGAGCGTACCTTTGCCATGCGTGAGTTGACGTTTTCTAGGCCAGAGCGTCAAACTCGTGTCGCGCGTGAGGTCATGACTATTTACGCCCCATTAGCGCATCGCCTAGGTATCGCGCAGCTTAAATGGGAGCTTGAGGATCTGGCGTTTCGCTACCTTGCGCCCGATAGGTACAAAGAGATTGCCAAGCTACTGTCCGAAAAGCGAAGCGAACGCGAGTCTTATATTCAGCGTGTAGAAGACAAGCTCAATGAGGCATTAGCGAATGCTGGTATTGAGGGCGAAGTATCCGGACGTGTCAAGCATATCTATTCTATTTACCGCAAAATGAAGCTTAAAGGCTTATCGTTCGATCAGCTGTATGATATTCGTGCATTACGAGTATTGGTCAATAATCCTTCAGACTGTTATCACGTCTTAGGCTTGGTACATGGTTTGTGGCGTTATATTCCTGAGCAATTTGACGATTATATTACCAACCCAAAGTCAAACGGCTACCGCTCACTACATACTGCCGTCATTGCCGAAAACAAATCGCTTGAAGTGCAGATTCGTACTCAGGAGATGCATTTTGAGGCGGAGCTTGGCATGTGCGCACATGTCAATTACAAAGAAGGCCTGAAGAATAAAAAAGACAATTACTTAAATCAAAGAATCAGCTCGCTACGTCAGCTACTGTCTATTAACAACGAGACCCGTAACCAGCCGCGCTCAGCTGTCATGACAGGCGAAGAGCTAGATGACATGGAGCTTGACGAAGAAGAACAACTCGTTGATTTTGATGAGCTCGAGCGTATCTATATTTTCAGCCGTGACGGCGACATCACCGAGCTACCAAAAGGTGCAACCGTTCTCGATTTTGCCTATTATGTGCATACCCAAGTTGGTAACCGTGCACAGGCAGCCCGAGTTAATCAGCGCTATGTGCCATTGACTTATCAGCTAAAAACAGGGGAACAAGTTGAGATCATCACTAAGGCATCGCGTGAGCCCAATCGTGATTGGCTAGTCGCCTCACTGGGCTATATTCATACCAATCGCGCACGCTCAAAACTGCGTCAATGGTTCAACAAACAAGACCGTGATAAGAATATTGAAATAGGTCGTCAGATGCTTAGCAAAGAGCTTGAGCGCCTATCCGTGCATCCCAATAGCATTGACTTAAATGACTATATCCAGCATTTCCACGTCAATACGACCGATGATATTATCGTGGGGCTCGTCACAGGTGATATCGGTCTCAACCAGCTAACCAGCCATATTTCTCGGCAGCTGCATCTAGAACCCGAGATACCACCAGAGAACTTTGCACCGCACGTCGATACTAGAGATGCGAGCAAGCTCGATGCCTACAAAATCCGTATCGACGGTCTGGATAATATTGAAATCAATTTAGCAGGCTGCTGCCATCCTGTACATGGTGAGCCAATTGCCGGATACATTACCTTATCGCGAGGTGTCAGCGTTCATAACCGCGGTTGCCCTGAGTATTTGCGTTTGGTCGAGCGTGATCCTGAGCGCAAAATAGAGGCAGCTTGGCAAGTACAATCTGGTCGCTACCAGCCTGTCGATATCCACGTAGAGGCGTATGACAGACGCGGCCTGTTGCGTGATTTGACACAGATTATTGATAAAGAGAACGTCAATATCCGCAAAGTTGAAACGCTTAGTAACGATGACAATATCGCCTTTTTGAAATTTCATATCGAGGTTTCAGGGCTAGCGCATCTATCTAAGTTACTGGCGAAACTAGAGCAACAGCACGGTGTCTTACATGCTCGTCGCGCTGTGGCTTAGTTGAAATGCTAAGCTACCAATTATTCACTCAAAAATAGAGTTGTCATAAAACATCATGCCCGAATTGCCAGAAGTAGAAACCACCAAGACTAGCCTTGCACCATTATTAGGACAACAGGTGATTGATATAAAGGTCTTTGAACCCAAGCTACGTTGGGCGATGCCAGATGACTTAAGTAGTCTGGCTGACTACACGTTAGATAGCGTTGAACGCCGAGCAAAATATCTTGTTCTTAAATTTTTGCCCACAGTGCTTAATGATAATGATGCCATGGTAGCACCACTTAAGCTTTTGATTCATTTAGGCATGTCAGGTAGTTTACAGCAGCACAGTTATGGCACTGACAAACGTAAACATGATCATCTAATAGTAGTATTTAGGGATTCTGAAAATGCAAAGTCTCAGCTACATTATTACGATCCAAGACGATTTGGCTCAGTATTATGGTATGAAGATTACGGCAGCAAATTACTGGACCACTTGGGCCCTGAGCCACTCTCAGAAGATTTTACCGCAGAATATCTTTATAACGTTATTCAACGTAATAACTTATCCGATAAAGATCATAACAATACAGGCTCTAACAAAAAACCATCGACCAAACGAACACAGTCCATCGCACGAGCTATCAAATCTGTCATTATGGAACAAAAAGTCGTGGTAGGTGTCGGTAATATCTATGCGACGGAAAGCCTCTACCTATCAGGCATACATCCCGCTACCCCAGCGAACCAACTTTCATTTGACCAACTTGTTGTTTTGGTTGATCATATTAAAGACATTCTAAAAAAAGCCATTGAACTTGGTGGCTCAACGCTACGAGATTTTACAGTCGCGAGTGGTCAAACGGGTTATTTTCAGCAGACCTTAAATGTTTATGGTCGGCAAGGAGAGCATTGCCTAAAATGCGATACCATTCTAGAAAATGTTAAGCTCAATGGTAGAGCCAGCGTTTATTGTCCAAATTGTCAGCCGTTAGCTTAAGCTTAATTAGTGGTCATATGATTTCTTACCTTAACTAAAGACAAATCTGCTACTATTTTCAAAATAAATACAATCTAGTTTGATATATTTTTTTACTCACATAAGAATATCCCATGTATTCTTGTTGCTTATTGGCGTACATCTTGCTTTAATAGTGCTAGCGCTTACAAAAATAGTGCGCACTATTTATTCTTCTGTAATACTTACCCTACCTGTCGTTGCCGCGATATTCCTATATGGAGACAGCAGCAGCCATTAATCATACTAATTGTAAATTTTAGGATATCGTTATGACGGTTAAAGCCACAAACAAACGCGCAGTTAAGCAAAAGTTGTTTCCTGTCTTTACTTCCTTAGCGTTAATGGCTGCTAGTATGCAACCTACTTTTGCAGCCATAGAAATAGACGAAACTGACTTTGGCCCTTCTTATGAGACGATGGTAGTAGATACGATTGTTGGTAAACCATTACAACTGGTCAATGCTGTGGCTGGTACCGCCGCCTATATCGTGAGCCTACCCTTCTCTCTTATCGGTGGAAATGCCGATCAAGCGCAGCAAAAATTATTTGTTGAGCCTTGGGATGCTATGGGAAGATGTTTAGGCTGTACAGTTGCTGAAGATAACTATTATAAATCACAAGTTATTGACAATAATACTGTGCGTATTGTCGTTGACCAACCATCAGAGATTTTGATTAATACTAACGATTACGTGGTTGTCACGCCATAAACTACTGTGTTTGATCGTTTTTAGCATAAATCACAAAATATGACTTTGTGAATAGACAATAAAAAAGGCTAACGTAAAGTTAGCCTTTTTTATTACCACTAAACCGTACGTTATTATTTTACAATATGAGTATTACTCAATTTAGCACTGATTTCACGCAGTAACTGTACTTCTTCTGATGGCTCTACTATAGCTTCCTCTACAGCTTCCGTACGACGCATTTTATTTACTACTCTAACCATCATAAAAATAATAAAAGCTAAAATTAGAAAATTAATGAGTACAGTGATGAAGCTACCATATGCTAATACAGGAACGCCAGCTTCTTTGAGTGCATCATAGGTCATAGCAACCCCATTAGGCACATCACCCAATACCAAAAGCATATTTTTAAAGTTAATCTCGCCCCCTACAATGAAAGCGACAATTGGCATAATGATATCATCTACCAATGATTTAGTGATGGTAGCAAAAGCCCCACCAATGATAACACCAACTGCTAAGTCCATCACATTGCCTTTTAGAGCAAATTCTTTAAATTCTGAAACCATACTCATTGTATTCTCCTCAAGAATTATCTATAGGCGTATAGATATTTTATATAATCAGTATCATACTTCACTCTAACGTTAATCATTGAACACATCAAAACTAATGTTCATTTTGTATTTATTTCTTCAAAATTACAACAAAAAAAGCAGTGTAAAGTGAACCACTATAGCTCACCCTATACTGCTAATTCTTTAACTACTCCGATGTCTAAAAGACATTAAATTTTGGTGTTAAAAATCAACGCTCTAAAAGATTGAGTAGTTTATACTGTCGATATTATGCATTTTTCTTACTACGGCTGTGACGCTTACGCTCACTTTCAGTCAGATAGCGTTTACGGATACGTATTGCTTTTGGTGTTACTTCAACCAGCTCATCGTCTTGAATGAATTCAAGCGCTTGCTCAAGCGTAAACTTAACTGCTGGCGTCAACGTCAACGCTTCATCTGTACCACTAGCACGTACGTTGGTTAACTGCTTACCGGTTGTTGGGTTCACTGTCATATCATCGTTACGCGAGTTTAGACCGACGATCATACCTTCATAAACTTCAAGCTGTGGCTCTGCAAATAACTTACCACGTTTTTGTAGGTTAAACAGTGCAAATCCTAGGCAAGTACCGTTTGCCATAGAAACCAATACGCCGTTCGAACGACCACCCACATCACCGATCTTTTGTGGACCATAATGCGAGAAGCTTGACGTCATGATACCACTGCCTGAAGTCAATGTTAAAAACTCAGAACGGAAACCGATCAAACCACGAGCTGGTACTGTGGCTTCAATACGCATACGACCTTTACCATCAAGCTCCATATTGGTCATCTCGCCTTTGCGTAGACCAACCTGCTCCATGATAGCACCCTGATGCTCTTCTTCGATATCGAAGACAACGTTTTCATACGGTTCTTGTAGTTTGCCATCGACTTCTTTGACAATAACTTCTGGGCCAGATACACCCATCTCAAACCCTTCGCGGCGCATATTTTCGATCAATACTGACAAATGCAGTTCACCACGACCAGAGACTTTAAATTTATCTGGAGATTCAGTATCTTCCACGCGCAGAGCAACGTTATGAATCAGTTCACGCTCTAGACGCTCACGGATATTACGCGAAGTCACAAACTTACCATCACGGCCTGCAAATGGTGAGTTATTCACTTGGAAGTTCATCGAAACGGTTGGCTCATCCACAGTCAATGCTGGTAGTGCTTCGACATGATTTGGATCACAAATCGTATCTGAGATATTAAGCGCATCGATACCTGTGATACAAACGATATCACCAGCCTGTGCATCTTCAACATCAATACGATCAAGGCCATGGTAGCCCATGATTTTTAAGATACGGCCGTTACGTGTCTTACCATGCTTATCAATGACAGTAACTGGTGTATTGGTTTTAACCTTACCACGCTGGATACGACCAATACCAATCACACCGACGAAGCTGTTGTAATCAAGGCTTGAGATCTGCATACGGAATGGTGCGTCTGCATCAACTTGCGGCGCCTGTACAACATCAACAATAGTTTTAAATAGTGGCGTCATGTCATCAGCTAAATCATCTGCTTCCAAACCTGCAATACCATTTAACGCTGATGCATAAACCACTGGAAAATCAAGCTGCTCATCAGTTGCACCTAGATTATCGAACAAATCAAAAATTTGATCCATTACCCAATCAGGGCGTGAGCCAGGACGGTCAATTTTATTGATAACAACAATCGGCTTTAGACCTTGTTCAAATGCTTTTTGCGTTACAAAACGAGTCTGAGGCATCGGACCATCGACAGCATCAACAACCAAAAGTACGCAATCAACCATTGACATCACACGCTCAACTTCACCACCGAAATCGGCGTGACCTGGGGTATCAACGATATTAATACGGTATTCAGTTCCTGAAGTCTGATCTGTCCAACGAATGGCTGTATTTTTAGCCAAAATAGTAATACCACGTTCTTGCTCAATATCACCTGAATCCATTGCACGTTCAGCAATATTTGCACGATCGCCAAAAGTACCAGATTGATGTAATAATTTATCAACCAAAGTTGTTTTACCGTGGTCAACGTGGGCAATAATTGCAATGTTACGCAGGTGTTTGATATCGTTCGCCATATAAAATGCTCGTGTCGTCTTAAAAAAATGCAGTAGCAATAAGCGCCGCTGGATAAACTTTTATCATCAATAAGATAAATATTGAATTTTAGATGATACACAATAAATGCTATCACTCAGAAAATCTCAATATAATCAAATATCTATGCCGATAAATTCATCGTACAGATAGCTATGCTAATGTACATTCTGTCAATTTACAGAATGTTTGGGTGGCTAGTATAACATTATTGATTCATAAATTTATGAAATAACTTACTTTTATCAATACATAAATAAAAAAAGCCACCCGATTGGGTGGCTTTTTTTGTAACCATATATCTAACTATACGATTATTTATCTAATACTTACTGAACAACCATATCTTTAGTTTGTTCAACAGTCATAGTTTTGTCACCAGTGATGATGGCATAAACACGACGGTTCATAGCACGACCTTCTTCAGTATCGTTTGATGCGATTGGTTGGTCATAACCATAACCAACAGTTGATAGACGGTTTGGAGCAATACCGAATTCGTTAGTTAGCATAGATTTAACAGCAACGGCACGAGCTTCAGATAGACGTTGGTTATAACGTGCTGAAGGACCAGTTTTAGATGCATGACCTTCTACACGAGCTGTAGAGTTTGGATACTCACGCATTTTTTCTGCTACTTTAGCGATTTCTGGCTTGTATTGGTTTTTGATAGCTGATTTATCGTTATCAAAGAATACACGTAGTTCCATTTTTAGCTCATCAGTAATATCTACTGGTACTGGGCAACCGCGCTCATCAACCACCACATTCATTGGAGTGCCTGGGCATGCATCCATGCTATCAGGTACGCCATCACCGTCAGAATCAAGGTCAGCTTCAACAACAACTACTGGAGTGTTGTCAACCATTGGCTCTTCCATTGGTGGTACTGCTACTGTAGGTGCTAGATGGCCACCAAGTACAACTTCTAGACCGGCCAAGGCCATGCCTTCCCACCAGTTGTTATCAAAGTTATGAATCGCACGAGCTTCACCACGTAGGCTTAGTGCATCGTTGATACGATACATAGCACCTAGACCTAGGTTACCGATAGTATCTTTAGTGCCTGAAACTTTGTCACCTGAAGAGTCTTTAATCTCAAGTTTAGATTGGCCAGCACCAACTAACACATATGGCTTAAGAGCGCTATCAGTATAACCAGTGAACTCTTCGGTACCAACTAAGAAGTTACCAGAGATCATTTCCTGCTCTGCATCGAAGTTATCAGAACCGTCTTGGCGGATAGCATCAGTATCTGATACACCATACTCTACTTGGAACTGAGTAGAAGGAGTAAGTTCGATACCTAAAGCGGCACCAGTATATAGACCGTCTTCTTTATAGTAGCTATCACCACTACCACTATAGTCGCCTAGTAATTCAGCTTGATCATCATCAGCGCCTTCACTGTAGTGATAACCTAATAATAGTGGGCTAATAGTAACACCAGCATTAGCTGCTAGAGGTGCAGCTGTTACAGCGAACAGTGCTAAAGCAATTTTATTCAGTTTCATGGACTTCCTCCAAAGGATAATTTTAGTGATGCATTAAGCAAAACCGATTTTCAAGACGCTCTAAATTAGACATCTTTTACGCATTTTAGGTACAAAGCAAAACCAATTAAGAAGTAGCTTAGCGATTATCCATTCAGTTTACAACTTTTTTCGTTAACGAGCTACACATTATTACACGATAATGTTGTAACTAAAACACAATAGCCATTCTAAGTTACTTAGAACTAACACACCTTACGCTTTTTATCTTTTGTATGTCAGTTCACGATAGATGCTAAATCAACTAGCACCTATCGTTTGAACATATTTTATTACAATTGATAATTTTTCTCTATTCCTAATGCATATTATTCACTAATTGAAACATTTTTTGACAATAGACATATATTCTGTTTATATTACAACAGTCGACATTATTTTATATCCGAAGTAACTTATAGATAACTTATAGAAAAGTAATAATTTTGTATACTGCCAACAAAACAAAATACTAGTCTTTATCAAGTATTTTTTCTACATAATGGATTAGCTAGATGTTGCAGATAAGCGCGATTATTTTATTTGGAAAGTCTGAAGCCATAGGATGTAGCAACCTATGAAATCGCTTTATAAAACATCATCAAATTATCGCAGATTACTGATAGTGGTTTTACCTTTATCTACTTTGATGAAGGGAATGCTTAGTCATGATAGGCTAATATTTCGAATAAATCAGTTGTACGCTCCACTACACCAGTTAACTATATGTAATAAACGCTCTGCAATGCATTTGCAAGCTTTAAGCGCTAAAGGTAGGAATGGCTTCACTCTTGTTGAGCTGATTGTTACTGTAACGGTGCTTGCTATCATAGTAGCGATTGCAACGCCAAGCATATTGACGCAATTAACGCGTATGGAAGCCAAACGCGTCAAAACCCAATTAGAGAACGCTCTCGCTTTGGCAAAAGCTGAAAGCTATATCACTAGACAAGATGTATTGGTTTGTTTATCGAATGACGGTATACAATGCGACCGCAATAGTGACAACATGCTTATATTATTCGTAGACAAAAACGGTAACAAAAACTTCGATACAAATGCTGATACTCTAGTACTCAATCAATATTTTAATTTAAAATATAGTACACTGAAACTCAGAGTCGGAGCGGGTCGCCATTACATCAAATTTTGGGGTGATAGTGGCAAACCTCGGGGGCATT
The DNA here is from genome assembly GCF_018336615.1 of Psychrobacter pacificensis. NCBI lineage: Bacteria > Pseudomonadati > Pseudomonadota > Gammaproteobacteria > Moraxellales > Moraxellaceae > Psychrobacter > Psychrobacter pacificensis. The sequence continues at coordinate 2,530,030 of NZ_CP048752.1, forward strand.
TTGGCCATATCAAGTACTGCCCCACATCTACCTATAATGATGCAATGTACCAAATTTCTTTCAATCAAAACGGTCGAGTCAGTCAGAAGCTTAATCAAGACCACCCTACCGATTGTGATGGGTAATTGAATGCGGACAAAGTAGCAAGTACATTACCTTTAAGCATTTTAATACATCGCATTTTTTACCATAACAACAGCTTGCTATAATCCTAAATCATAGCGTGTTCTATATTTAACTCATCAACACCATCGACCTAGGCAACAGTATCGATATTCCCACAAGTCAAGCCATGGCCTAAACTCAATAGATTTAAAAATGATAATCTCTTTATTGATAACGTTGTTGCTGTTGCCATAGCAGCCGACTTTGTAATGGTTGATAATCAAGTAGATGATCTATCAGATGCCGATGTAGCTTTGACCAATTATTCAGCGTTGCTTTAGTGATACCTAGGTAGGCCATCTCGATAATATCGATACCCTTAAATATAGTCTGTCCGGTACTACTCTCTAAATGCTCGGACTCTATAGCATTCTGCATGATTGGCAGTAACCCCACATCAGGTAAAAAGCGATATACACAATTAGGTTCGATAGTATGTTCGATGTTATCATGCGTTAGCGTTAAGATGAAACCTAACTCATTGAATAGGTGCTGCTCAAATTGGCGCAAACATAAACGAAGCTCAGTGTTATCTAAAGGTTGCTTCAGCTGCTGTAAACTGTCCTGATAATGTTGCCACAATACCGGCATTGGATCTTCGGTCGGTAACAATCGCCACAGTATCTCATTAAGGTACAACGCCGCATATTGGTGCTGTCCATTGATATTACTATAAGGTACAGTAGATAGTGTGGCAGAGGTACCTTCTTTTTGCTCGTTACTTGTTTGGAGAGTGGTTTGCGAAGTAATCTGGATTTGAGTGAATGTCTTTAGGTCGCGTTTGCCAGTGGCAAATAGCTGTAAAGGCATAAATAACGGTGCACCTTTTTTCCCAACACCATGTATCACACCATGCTGCTGAGAAAAAAGATAATACAACGCACGCTTTTCTTGATAAGGACGCTGATGTAATAGATAGCCGACTAACGCTTCGTTACGCATTGTTTATTACCTCAGCATTGAGTAGATGGACATGCTCCTTATCATACTACTCTTTGAATACCACTAATACCCCAAACTGGTCAGCGCACGCTCATCATCAGACCAACCGCGTTTGACTTTGACCCATAGCGTTAGCATAATCTTTTTGTCAAACAGTTGCTCCATGTCTTTACGAGCATCCATACCGACTTGCTTGATGCGCTGGCCTTTATCACCAATGACAATGGCTTTTTGACCACTACGCTCAACATAGATAGTTGCATCAATAAAAGTACAGGCTTTACGTGGACGCCCTGTCTTTGGATCAGTGTGTGCAGGCTCATCTTTAAACGCGTCGATCTGTACAGTCAAGTCGTATGGCACTTCATCACCAGCACTACGTATGATTTTTTCACGAATGATTTCGCTCGCTAAAAATCGCTCTGAACGATCAGTGATTTGCTCTGTATCATAAATAGGTGCAGCAACTGGTAAATGTGAGGCAATCACTTCTTGCAAACGATCTAAGTTTTGGTTCTTGAGCGCCGATACTGGCACGATATCAGCAAAGTCAAAACTTTCATTAAAGGTTTCAATAAGCGGCAATACGCTGCCTTTATCTTTTAAAGTATCTGATTTATTAATGACCAGTACGATCGTTAAATCGGTCTCACCAAGCTTTTGCAGCGTCAATAGATCATCATCACGCCATTGATCTGAGTCAACAACGAACAATACCAGATCAACATCTACTAGAGCAGATACTGCCGCTTTATTCATACGCTCATTAATCGCACGTACTTCATTGCGATGGATACCTGGCGTATCGACAAACACCGCCTGCATCTCGTGATTGGACAAAATGCCATGAATACGATGACGAGTTGTTTGCGGCTTACGTGAGGTAATAGACAGCTTTTGACCCAATAAGTGGTTCATCAACGTTGACTTACCGACGTTTGGGCGTCCAACGATGGCCACATAGCCTGATCTAAAATCATCAGCCAACTGGGCACTACCACTTGGTGCAAAAAACGCTTCAATCGCCAGATCGTTTTCTAGTGTGATATCTTCCACGCTATCTGCATTCGTATCGACATCTGTATTTTCAATCATATTTTGAGTACTATCTTCATTATTCGATGGCACATCAGGGTGATTGCTCATAAGTTGATCCTATAGGGTTTATATCCAGCCAAATATGACTTAATAGTTTGTCGGTGTAGTTACTATTGGATATCAGCTGGTAATATTTGAAATAAGTAGTATATAAGGTAAATTAGGTCTATGCCGCTTCAGGTCTTATCACGCAAAAGCGGCATTGTTGACTCAGAAATATGCCTGTAATCACCTGCAAATATTCGCTAAGAGCGTTTTTTAGCGGATCCTGGAAGTTTGTGCAGCTGATTGATCATAAGTTCTGCTGCTTTTTGCTCAGCGATGCGGCGACTTTCACCAGATTCAGTAATATCAGGGCAGTTCTGAATATTCACGTGACAGCGTACTACGAAAATTTGATGGGGAGCGTTGCCACGTGTTTCCATAAGCTCGTAGCTTGGCAAATCAAATTGCTTAGACTGTAACCACTCTTGCAAACGGCTCTTCGCATCTTTTAGTGCTTTTTGGTCATTGACGTTGTCAATCAAGTCTCCATACCAAGAGAGTACGCAATGACGAGTAATTTCCATATCTTGACTGTCTAAATAGATGGCTCCAATCAAAGACTCTACCGCATCCGCCAATATAGAAGCACGATTACGGCCGCCACCCTTACGCTCACCAACGCCTAATATCAGATGGTTAGATAGCTCTAGATTTTGCGCGATAATAACCAATGATTCTTGGCGGACCAAAGTTGCACGCATACGGGTTAGACGCCCTTCGTTTTGATTAGGATAACGATGGTATAAAGCCTCACCCACAATCATGCCCAAAAGCGCATCACCTAAAAACTCTAGACGCTCATAATTTTTTTTGCTGTCAAATGAGCGGTGCGTCAATGCAAGCTTTGGCAGGCTCAAATCATTAAATACATAGCCTAACTTGCGCGTTAAGACTGCTAAGCGCTGAGTAAATTCTGAGCTAACAACAAGCGTGTCGACAGACGTGCTATTTTTTTTAGGAGTAAGAACCGCTTGGGAATGTTGCGAAGTTGGTTTCATGCGTGGCTTGTGATTATCCCTTCTGTTTTACAGATTCAGTTTAATAAGAGTCTATATTGGATTTTGTTGAGGACACTAAAGCGCTGTCCTATCTTATAATTATTTATTCTGCTGTAGCCATATCGATGTCTCCTTCGAAACGATTCACAATATCGACATTGCTAAAGAACGTATTGGTTACTGCATATTCTTTATGAATGGCCAATTGGCCCGTTTTTTTATTGGTAAAAGTGAATACATCTTCTGCCTTGGTGTCATAGTCAGCATTGATGGATAGCTGTTTATTAACACGCTCAACGAATTGCTTGGCTGTCTCGTTATTGTCATTGGCTACTTTAAGCTCTGCACTCAAGAGCTTAGTCAACTGATAGTCACCAATTTGAGCAGGCACAATGGCCACTAGGAGTTTAACCGCGATCCCCAACATCATAATAATGAGAACGATGTTTGTCACACTAGCACCGCGCTGCGTGGCAAGACCAGATAACTGCTGCATTATGATATCCCTCTACAGATAGATGACTATTTTTAATAGCGTTCTATACCTATGACTTAGATAGTAAAACGCTATTTATTGAATAGTAACGATATTAGCATAAAACTATTATCGATAACTCAATCAATAGAGTACTCATGGTATTAATCAATGGTACCATTACGCTCGAAAGTTGGTAAGTTTAATCCTGGCGGTTTATGCATCCAAATATAGACCGCTTTACCCGCTAAATTTTCATCAGGAACAAATCCCCAAAAGCGACCATCTGCACTGCGATCACGGTTGTCACCCATGACAAAATACTGACCCTCTGGCACTTTAATGCGCCACTCTGTACCTTCTGAACTCACAACTTCTGGTGATTGTTGTTGTAGGAAGGGAGCATACTGTGAGCTGTTCATACCATTTAAGTAGCGAACAAGGTGTGTGTTTTTACCCTGTGTCTCTTGGAAATATTGTGCGGCGCCCTCTTCTTCCTGACCCATCGCAGCAGCACTCTCTTCTGTGAGCACCTGACCTGGACCAACTTGTCCTGGCAAATAAAGCTGTGACGTCAATTCTGCATTGGCCGAAAAATCGACAGGCGTCGTCTCCACTGGTACATCATTAATAGAGATTGTGCCTTGATTGTAGCTGACGGTATCGCCAGGCAACCCAATCAAGCGCTTGATATAGTAGATGCTTGGGTTTTCAGGATAACGGAATACCACTACATCGCCATGCTCAGGCTCGCCAGTATCCAAAACTTTATTATACGTTAGCGGTAGACGAACGCCATACGCATACTTGTTGACCGCAATAAAATCACCTGTATATAACGTTGGCACCATAGAGGATGATGGAATATTAAAAGGCTCAATCAAAAACGAGCGTACGATCAATACGACGGCCAACACAGGAAAAAAATCATAGGCCCATCGCACTAACAGGCTCTCTTGACCTCGACCGCGAGTTTTGCGCTGCTTGAGTGCCAGCTTATCTAGCAACCAGACAATTCCTAAGCCTATGGTCAACGGCACTAAAATTAAATTGAAATCAAAATCCATACCAAATTGCCTATTAACGTGCTGTTTGTCTAGTTGCTTTGATCAAAAAACTGACGACATTCAACTACTGCTATGTACAAAAACTATCTGAGATAGCACTGTCTATTAACTATCAACTTGCAAGACAGCCAAGAAGGCTTCTTGTGGAATCTCCACACTACCCACTTGTTTCATACGTTTTTTACCTGCTTTTTGCTTAGCCAACAGCTTTTTCTTACGCGATACGTCACCGCCATAGCATTTGGCCAAGACATCTTTACGCATGGCTTTTACCGTACTACGACCAATGATCTGACTACCAATTGCGGCTTGAATCGCCACGTCGAACATTTGACGTGGTATCAGCTCTTTCATCTTGCTCACCAATTGATTACCACGGAAACGCGCTTGGTCTTGGTGTACAATCATTGCCAAGGCATCCACCTTTTCACCGTTGATTAGCACGTCGACTTTGACCAATTTGTCCACTTGATAACGATCAAAATTATAGTCCAGTGATGCAAAACCACGCGAGACTGATTTTAGACGGTCAAAGAAATCCATGACCACCTCACCCATCGGAATATCAAAGATAACCTGAACCTGCTTACCCATGAAGCGCATATCGACCTGTACACCGCGGCGCTCAATACACAGTGTCATGACGTTACCCAAGTAATCTTGCGGTACTAAAATCTGACAGCGGGCAATTGGCTCACGGAACTCTTCGATATTGTTGGGCTCAGGCAGTCTTGATGGATTATCAACATAGATGACTTCGCCGCCTTTCTTTTCAATCTCATAGATAACTGAAGGCGCAGTGGTGATCAAATCCAAGTCATACTCACGCTCTAAGCGCTCTTGGATAATCTCCATGTGTAGCATGCCTAAGAAGCCACAACGAAAGCCAAAGCCTAACGCGTCTGAAGTATCAGGCTCAAAAAATAATGACGCATCGTTGATTTGCAATTTCTGCAGCGCTTCACGGAATTTTTCAAAATCACTCGAATCGACTGGGAACATTCCTGCATATACTTGTGGCGTGATCTGTTTAAAACCTGGGATACGTTCAACATCAGGCGTACTGGCATGTGTAATCGTATCGCCAACTGGCGCGCCTGCAATATCTTTGATACCAGCGATAACAAAGCCTACTTCACCCGCTTCTAAGATACCCGTATCGACAGGTTTGGGCGTGAATACACCGATAGAGCTTACTGGATGAGCATCGCCCGTTGATTTGATATAGATCTTATCGCCTTTTTTTACCGTCCCTTCACGTACGCGAACCAGTGAGACCACACCCAGATAACTGTCAAACCATGAATCAATGATAAGTGCTTGTAAGGGTGCTTCACGGTCGCCAGTCGGTGCTGGAATGAATTCAACCAACGCTTCCAACAATTTATCGACACCCAGACCAGATTTCGCTGAAACACGAGGGGCATCAATGGCTTCTATTCCGATAATATCTTCAATCTCTTGAATGACGCGCTCAGGCTCCACTTGCGGTAGATCAATCTTGTTAAGGACAGCCATGACTTCTAGGCCCTGATCGACTGCGGTATAACAGTTGGCAACCGACTGTGCTTCTACGCCTTGCGCGGCATCGACCACCAATAGCGCGCCTTCGCAAGCGGCCAATGAGCGTGACACCTCATACGAGAAATCAACGTGACCTGGCGTATCAATAAAGTTAAGCTGATAGCGCTCACCATTAGGATGGTCATAATATAGCGTGACCGACTGCGCTTTAATAGTGATACCGCGCTCACGCTCAATATCCATCGAGTCGAGCACCTGCGCCTGCATCTCGCGATCTTGCAAGGCACCGCACATCTGAATAAAACGATCGGCAAGGGTCGACTTACCATGATCAATGTGGGCAATGATTGAAAAGTTACGAATATTGGCTAATGCAGTCACAAAGCGCCTACTAAATTAAAGGTGATAGAATAAAGATAAGAGATAAATATGGTCAAGTACACTTGATAAGATAGGTATGCTTCGTTAAAACGTATGCTACAGGTCAGCTGTTGTGTCGATCGTAATCCTTAGAATGGATAACCTCGCCTAAAGCCCAGTACTTAGTACGGTAACTCTGCTGCGCTTTTGTACGCACATACCAAAGAGTATTCTAGCAGTTTTCTACTGCAAAGTAAGGCGATTTTAGTAGCAGAGAAAGTATTTATCAAGTAAGCGAGACTGACAGACATCTAACAAGGAGTATTTGACTAAGCAATAGCACATACAAACCTTGTAAATGAAAGATTATTTCAGGCAAAAAAAAGCCAATCCCAGAGAGATTGGCTTTTTAATACTGCTATATATGGTGGCGATGGAGAGACTTGAACTCTCGACCTCACGATTATGAGTCGTGCGCTCTAACCAGCTGAGCTACATCGCCGTTTTAGGCTGCACATTATGCCCAAGCTGCTGACCGCCGTCAACCCCTAATGGGCATTTTTTGCAAAAAAATGAATGTCATTCAAATTAACTGCACTTACTTACTACAACAAATGATAAAAAAGGTTTGGTAAACCGATAAGCCGGGTTCTGTCGTGGACGATCATTCCTCTAGGCGTATCATCGCTGATACGCTCAAGCAACCTACCCGCATCGAACGCGGGCCGCGCCATGCCGATGCCTATTTGGTCTTGCTACGCGTGGAGTTTACCATGCCGTGAGATGTTGCCATTCACGCGGTGCGCTCTTACCGCACCCTTTCACCCTTACCGATGACATTGGTGTCTTGCGACAATCAACTAAGTCAAAGGCGGTCTACTCTCTGCTGCACTGGTCGTCAGATTACTCTGCCCAGCCGTTAGCTGGCACGCTGCCCTATGTAGCCCGGACTTTCCTCCCCTGCTCATCTGTTGCCAGTGTACAGCGGCGATCGCCTAGTCTACCAAGCGCGCTAGTATAGCAAAACTAACGCCTGTATGGGAATGTCTTTTCAGCTTATTTTTAGAATGACTTTAATGACCTTAAAAGCATTTTAAACACTTAGATAAACGCTGTTGGCAAGGCTATGTCAGCATCATCTGAATGTTCATTTGCTTGTTTGGCTAAGACCAGCCAGTGCGCTTTGGGATAATAGCGCGCCAAATACGCCTGCAAAAAATCAATGGTACTATTTGCAATCTCAGCATCCGTTTGCTCAGCATCATCATGGATATGATTGTAAATCACACTATGGATCATTAAGCCGCGCGATTTTATGGCTTCTAAGCTTAGTAACGTATGATTGATGCTACCCAGTCGGCCAGAGGTGACCAAGACGATAGGATAGCCTTGCTTGGCAATATAATCCAAGGTTAATAGTTGCTCATTTATCGGTACCAGTAGCCCGCCTGCCCCTTCAAGCAATACCACATCGTAATCAGCTTGCAATGCTTTGGTGGCATCAGTAATCACATTGATGTTAAGAGGCTGATTGGCCAATGCTGCGGACAGATGCGGTGACGCAGGCTTCTCATAGCGATAAGGACAGGTGGTAAAGTCCAGATCGCATGGCTGTAATGGCATCTGCATCAATTGACGGTGACTTAAAATATCATCCGCAATGCCTAGCTCGCCATCTGCTTGTTTACTGATGCCTGTTTGCACCAATTTTTGCGTGATAACGTTCACACCCTGCTGCATCAACGCTTTGGCAAGTAGACCCGTGGCATAGGTTTTGCCGATATCGGTATCAATGCCGGATACAAATAGCACGCTCATGGTTAACCTCGATGTTCTAAATATTTACGTACTACTTTTAGCAGCGCTTGGCATAAGGTGGTCAGCTCGTCATTTGTAACCACATAAGGTGGCATGATGTATACCAGCTTCCCAAAGGGTCTGACCCAGATGCCATGATCAATCAATAAAGATTGAAAAATGGGCATATCAACAGCGTCTTCTAACTCAATCACTGCCACTGCCCCCAAACAACGTACCTCGGCAACACCTGCCAGCTGCGCAGCTGGCGTCAGGGCTTGCTCCATCGTACGTTGCATACTGGCAGTACGCGTTTCGATATCATAAGACAAGATCAAATCAATCGATGCACAGGCGACCGCACAGGCGAGCGGATTACCCATAAAAGTCGGGCCATGCATCAGCGCTGGACAGTCACTATTATGAATGGTATCGGCAATTTTGCGGGTACATAGTGTTGCGGCAAAAGTCATGTAGCCGCCGGTCAGCGCCTTGCCAATGGTCATGATATCAGGGCTGATGCCAGCATGTTCACACGCAAATAGTTTGCCACTACGCCCAAACCCAGTAGCAATCTCATCGGCAATCAATAGTACATTATGCTTATCGCACAGTTGACGCAGCAATTGTAGATATTCAGGACTATAAAAACGCATACCACCTGCGCCCTGAATAATCGGCTCGATAATAAATCCTGCCAGCTGCGCGCCATACTCTGCAAAAAACTGAGCTAATGTTTCACGATCATCTACTGTCAATACGCGATCAAACCCAAGTGGCGGCGCAGGAACGAAATGTTGCATCGGTAATTGCTTGCCATACAGACTGTGCATTCCATTGATAGGATCACAGACACTCATGGCATGCCAAGTATCTCCGTAATACCCTGAATGGGTTGACGCAAACTGCTGCTTGTTTGGGCGCTTGGCAGCCACTTGATATTGCAGCGCCATTTTTAGTGCCACTTCTACGGCGATACTGCCACTGTCCGCATAAAAAATAGCGTCAAGGCTAGAAGGCACAATATCGAGTAGCTTTTTGCCCAAGTCTATCGCTGGCTGGTGGGTCAAGCCACCAAACATCACATGCGCCATTTTCCCCAGCTGCTGAGTCAGTGCGTCATTTAGCTTAGGATGATTGTAGCCATGGACGCTCGCCCACCATGACGACATACCATCAATTAAGCGCGTGCCGTCTTCAGTAATGATATAAATCCCTTCAGCGCGATCGATAACGATATTGGAATAGATGGGTGGTAGGCTGGCATATGGATGCCATAAGTGCCGTTGATCAAACTCATTCGTTGCTTGGATGGCTGTGGTGATCGTGGTTTTTTTGGTCATCGTATTGTCCCTAAAACGTTGTAAACCCAAACGTCATCAATCGCTTATCAAGATTTTATTGACCTGTAATACGCTTGTATTTGGCTAATAAATCATTTTCTGTCTCGACATGATTGGGGTCATGAGGGATACAGTCGACGGGACAAATCACCACGCATTGTGGCTCGTCAAAATGTCCGACACATTCTGTGCATAGATCTGGATCAATGACATAAATATCATCGCCTTCTGAGATGGCCTCATTGGGGCAAGCAGGCTCACACACATCACAGTTAATGCACTCATCAGTGATTAATAGCGCCATAAACTGCTCCTTATATTTTTGCTCATATTAGCCCTATCTGGCTGCGCTTGACTGTTTTAGCAAGTGCTAGCAGAGTATTTTTGATGCAGCATCTTTTAGTTACTATTTAATTTTTTGTCAAAAGCTTGCAACACACAAGGTGGGACAAATTTACTGACATCGCCACCGAGTTTGGCAATTTCACGAATCATCGTAGATGAGATAAATGAATAGTTCTGAGAGGGGGTCAAAAATACGGCTTCAAAGTTTTCATCCAGCTCGCGGTTCATATTGGCCAGTTGAAACTCGTACTCAAAATCGGACATCGCTCGCAGCCCGCGCAGCACGGCGGTGGCGTGTTTTTCGCGCATAAAATCAACGAGCAACCCTTCAAAGCCAATCACCGAGACTTGCGGCAAATCGGCAAATACGGTCTCGACTAAAGCAACGCGCTCTTCAAAATTAAATAGAGGTTTTTTATGATGCCCCGAGGCAACCGCGATCACAACCTCATCAAAGAGCTTGGTTGCGCGTGTCACCAAATCCACATGACCATTGGTAATGGGATCAAACGTACCAGGATATAGAATTTTGGTGTGTAGCTTTGAGGAATTAGGAGAAATAGAATGGCTCATAGCATGGCTAATATAATCGGTAATATTAGGCCATATGCTAGCAAATTTTGCTCAAACTTAATACTTATCTGCTACATTTGTCCTAACAGCCGATTTACCTTTTCACCAGAGGCTTTGATACAATAGGCGGTTCGACTCATCTGACTTATAATCCAAATAAAATTCAATACCATTGAATGGGTTAAGATGAGGAATTAGTAGGACTGGTCAAATAAGGCGCCTGTGTTTTTAGGCAATCCTTATGGAGAAATTATGTCAAAAAAATCAAAAAAACCTGATAATCAGATTTGCGCCAATAAAAAGGCGCGTCATGAATATTTTATCGAAGAAACCTTTGAAGCGGGACTGGCATTGCAAGGCTGGGAAGTCAAAGCCATTCGTGCAGGAAAAATGACCATCACTGAAGCGTACGTCATATTTCGCAATAACGAAGCTTTCTTATTTGGTGCGCACATTCAGCCATTACTATCGAGCTCTACGCACGTTAGTCCAGACAGTATTCGTACCCGTAAACTGCTGCTCAATCGTCGTGAAATCGAAAAACTGTCTGGAGCAATCAATCAAAAAGGCTACGCTTGCGTACCGCTGTCTTGCTACTGGAAAAACTCGCTAGTGAAATGCCAAATCGGCCTCGCACTAGGTAAAAAGCAGCATGACAAACGTAAGACGTTAAAAGATCGTGACTGGGAACGTGATAAGCAGCGTGGTTTCAAGCAGCACTTGGGTTAATATTCATTCAAGTATTGTCGAACAATCATTATAAAAAAGGACGGCTCAGTAAATATTGAGCCGTCCTTTTTTGTACCTTATTAATGCTTATATAGTCAGTTCAAAACAAAAATATCATAAGTTCCAAAGCGCTACTGGGATGAATTTTTCACAGACTCTGTGTATACAGCACGCAAGGAAAATTTATACCAGTAGCGCCATAACATTTTTAAATTGAATCTACTATACTTATCAACTGTTAACACTCGTGACTGACAATACTCATTAACTACCATACTAGCCGCTTACGCGACCTGCCCCTTGATTGATGATGGCACACTTTTACGAGCGCGAAGCTGCTTTATCCCATGAGCAATCAAACAAGCAATACCCAACCAGATCAACCCATAGCTATAAATCATTGCTGATTCAAACGGATTGCCGAGCACCGTCACCGCCAATATAAATAGCAATGCAGGTTCTATATAACTCATCATGCCATAGACATTGACGGGTAGCATTTGGCTGGCATCAATATTGGTTTTCATTGCTAGGATGCTCAAAACGCCAAGACCAACTAACATCATGATCAAAAATCCAGACCCTGCTACCATTGCCAAATTGCTAGGTGCAAAAAAGTACAAGTAACCAAGCGCAAATGGGGCAAACAAGGTCAGATCGACCAGCATACCAGTGATGGCGTCAATGCCTTGGAGTCTACGCACGATATAATATATCGGATAAGTACCACACACCCACAATGTCGCCCAAGAAACACTCTGCGTACGAATGATTTCACTACATACCCCTACCGCCGCAAATGCGACCGCAAGCCACTGTAGACGACTGAGCTTTTCGCCGAACAGCAGGCAACCGAACACCACCATCATGAGTGGAAACAAAAAATAGCCCATCGCGGTTTGTACACCTTGCCCATTGACCGGTGCCCACATAAATAGCCAAAGCTGACTCAAAAATATCGGCGTAGGTAGTAGTAACCATGCCCACTGTTTGACTGAGCGCAAAGCACGCAATTTATCGATGTGCATGCCTAGCCGTCCACTTATCAATAAGTAGCCAACCAACACCGCCCACATTGACAGCATACGCCAGATAAACACTTGTGTGCCTGACAAAGGCGTCAGAAAGCTGCTATACGCATAGAGCACACCAAACAAAATATTGGATAAGATGGCAAATGACACTCCCAACATCAGCGTGCGCTGCTGCGTGTTACCAGTCGTCCAAATCGCAGGCAATGGCAAACGTGAAGTAGTGGTTGCTAGCGCATTAGCGAATACATTGGAGAGCATTGAGATAGACATGATAAGCACCGTAGTTATTAGTAGATGATAAAAAAACAATTACTCGCTCTTTTTTTAAAGCAGCTCTGATTGGTACGGTCTATTTTACTAGAGTGCTTTGATATATTATCTCTATAAAAATGTATTTATGGATAAATTTATCAAAATGATGTCATATAAATAACTATTTTCTTAAATTTAAATTATTAGTGATAATATTTATAATCGAAAACCTAATAATCATAATTAATGAGGGTACATTATCATGAGCCATATCCTAGACAGCACTGATAAAGCTATTTTGAATTTATTGCAAGACGATGCGACATTACCGCTTAAAACTGTCGCAGAACGAGTGCATGTGTCTGTTGCCACTGCTCAGCGTCGCATTCAAGCATTGATAGATAGCGGCGTGATTACCAAGCAAGTCGCCATCGTTAATCCTAATAAAGTGGGTTACGGTCTGACCGCAGTGGTGATGATAGAAATGGAGCGCTCCAACACATCAATGCAGCGCCGGTTTGAGCGTTTGATGGATTCGCAAACACAGGTGATGAGCTGTTATGAAGTATCTGGCGATTTTGATTTTATGCTGATGGTCAATGCCAAAAACATGAGCGACTACCACCAGTTCACCCGTAGCTTGCTGACTTACGAAAACAATGTACGCAATTTTAAGAGTCAGTTTGTGATGAACTTTACCAAGAGTGGAACCAAGATTACCTTAGACTAAATACATCTACCTGTATTAGTTGAGTTGGTATCAGCTTTTTTATTAATAATTGGTGTTTAAACTGCATTCAAAACTTGTAGAAAATTAACATAAGTTGGATAATATTAGCAATTTTTATTCACCGTAGTAGACAAGGAAGCCTGAGCATGACCTCTCAATCAGACTACCCTCATAAAATAAACAGCAGGTACAGCACTCTAAACCAAATACGCCCAAAAGCTTTGGTAACAGGAACCATGTTGGCTTCAATGCTTGCAATGTCAGGCTGTGCGACCAGCTCATTGCTAGAAAGTAATGACCATATCATCACGACCAAGCAGACATTGTCAGAAGATCAAGTGATCGCTTTTGGCCGTCCGGCGCAAGCATTACCAAAAACGCCAAATGCAACGATGGTTATCGTTGGTGAAAAAAACAGCTACGTACTCACCCAAGGTGGGACTGAGATGACCAGTTTGCTCAGCAATCTGACACAAAAAAACATTCACGTTGACAATGACATGAATTTTTATGTCCCCAATAACGATGGACACTTCCAAGGGGAGATGAAGCTGTCTTATGCCAAACTAAAAGACGAGTTTGGACGCTCAGATTATCAGTTCTTTTTACAAAATAATGCCCGAGAGTGTACCTCAGCCAGTGATCAACGTATTGGTGCCCAGCGTTTTTGTTTTAATGTCCCCGTGAAAGGTGCCATATATCCGCAAGTGAGTAATTTAAGCTTGATTCAGTCAAATTATCGCGCTCTAACCAAGCCTTATACGGTAAGCTTTTATACTCAAACGCAGCAAAAAAACACAAACCGTCATGGACCAAATAGCGCACAAAAACTGGTGCTGCTGCCCTTTGCCCTTGCATTTGATGTGGTGACTTTCCCGCTTCAATTATTAGATAATTAAAAGCTATCAGACAGCGCACTGACTCACCTGAAACCATAAGGTACGTTACGAGGCGATATCCGTACTTGCTCGTAACGTGCTCACTTGATAGGTTAAAATAATTTTTCAACAATGGCTTTTGGATAACTTTGCTTGGCCGTTTGTGCCGCTTGAAACAGTATCTCATCTGCCTCTACAGGACCAGTAATATCGCACAAGCACACGTAGGCAAGCTGCATCAGATTGTTTAACAGGTGCTCATTGTCCGGTACAGGTGGACGATTACCTTCCAAAAATTGATTGATATTGATGTGGTGCCCTTTGAAGGTGCGTTCTTGCGAAACAGTTTGGTGCATACTATGAAAAAAGCTGCGACTATCTGCTGCCGTTAGCTGACTGCGCAGCGCTTCAATCACGGTATAAAATGCGAGAACGGACTCAGAGATAGGTACGGGTGCATTGATTGTCTCGTTATGGCCATTGTGACTGTCAGACTCCACTGTCTGCTGACTATCCACTTGCAACGTAGCCCAAAAGCCTTTACGAATTTTAGATTTGTGATCTTGTAGTTCAGGATAGCGCCTTGTCGCATCCAACACACACTGCTGCATCATTTTGACAGAGACAGTTGAGTACTGTTGCCACTGCCTCTTGAGCAGGCGCACCTCTTCAGGATGTAAATACTCTGACAGCACCTCTGCCATCGCAGACACGGTTTGGTCGACGGATTGAGTATCAATATTCATCAGCTCTCTCCTATAAATGCCGCTCTGTTAGGCTTTTCGCATCGAACATCTGCTTTTGGAATTCAGGATAGCCGAGCTCGGCATGCTCGGTATAATCAAGGCCACGCTGCTCATGTAAGCGGCTGGCCTTTAACCCAAAGCTCATATCAATCAGCTTATACATCACAAGACCAAGCCCTAGCCCCCATGCCAGTGCTACTCCCA
Organism: Psychrobacter pacificensis; assembly: GCF_018336615.1. NCBI lineage: Bacteria > Pseudomonadati > Pseudomonadota > Gammaproteobacteria > Moraxellales > Moraxellaceae > Psychrobacter > Psychrobacter pacificensis. The sequence goes on from NZ_CP048752.1 coordinate 2,545,335, forward strand.
CGCCTAGCGCTTGTACGCCAATTCGTGATAGGTTGAATAAATCCTCTGTATAAAACAATCCAGCCGCGAGTGTGCCCCATGCACCGCCGAATCCATGCACTGCCACCGCTGATACCACATCGTCTATTTTGAGCTTCAATAATGCTTGCGTGGATAAAATATAGACCACAGAGGCGATGGCACCGATGACAACGGCGAAAACAGGCGTTGTTGTGGCACAGCCTGCCGTGATAGACACCAGACCAATCAAACTGGCATTGACACTATCACTGAGCAAAATGGCTTTGCTCATTGTCCGAGCAATCAGCATGTAGCTCACCACCGCACTGACCGCAGCGATAAAAGTATTGACGGCAATCAAGCCAATATTTCCAGTGATAGATAATGTCGATCCAGCATTGAAGCCGAACCAACCAAACCATAAGATAAACCCGCCAAGCGCCAATAGCGTCATGTTGTGACCTGCGATGAGTCTTGGCGTACCATCAGGGGCAAAGCGCCCCAGTCTTGGCCCAATGATTAAGATGCCTGCCAGTGCCAACCAGCCCCCGATAGAATGCACCACGGTCGACCCAGCAAAATCGATAAAACCAAGCTCAGCTAGCCAGCCTGACCCGCCGAAATACCCACCCCAGACCCAGCTGGCAAACACAGGATAGATAAATAGACAGATCAAACAGGCGGCGACTGCATAGCCGATAAACGAGACACGCTCTGCCATGGCACCACTCGCGATGGTCACCGCTGTCGCCGCAAACATCATCTGAAAGAACATCAGTGCCCAGTCCATATTGGACAGATTGACTGGCATAAAATGATCGGTACCGACAAACCCCGAATTATTAGTACCCATCATCAACCCAAAACCCACCAAATAAAACGCCAGACCACCGATACACATGTCGGTGTAGTTTTTCATCATCACATTGACGGCGTTCTTGGCACGCACGGAGCCGCTCTCTAGTAGCGCAAAACCTGCCTGCATAAAGAACACCAAAACCCCGCCCCAAACAATCCAAGCGATGTTTTGATATTCGAGTAGCTGCGCCACCGTCAATGTGTCAGCCGCGGCCGCTTGTGCACTGGCGATCGTGCCAAACAATAGCGTCCCCAGCATAAGTATCTTGTGCAGTAATGTTCTTAGTAGCTCTTTTATCGCATTCAGCCCAACAGATGATGTTCTCATTTTATCTCCAAACACTTATCTATCCGTTCAATTTTTATCGGTGCACCATTTTCACTCATGAATGCACACAAATAAGCCCTAACGGGGTTGGAGCAAAAGCTATGCCAAAAGCTATGGATGAAAATCAGAACGGCTAACAAACATGAGAAAACAAATGATTAGTGCTGACCGAACCCATACTTTGATAACTGCACTTTAACAACCATGCTTGCGACAATGTGACGGTTCTGCTGAAACCATTTTTACCATTGTTTGGTTGGGCTAGTCGCTTACTTTGCATAAGCAGTTTATCTCGCGCTATCAATAACTTATCGGCAATCACCACTCATAGAATAGGTCGCATAGTGAAGGTGATTCATGTTAAAATGAGCGCTTTTAAATCAGCCTTTATTATCAATGATGAATAAAGGTTGTATTTTTAGTGCCATTTTCTAATTAACAGGTCCGCCCATGTCTGCCAATACCATTGCCCGCACTGCCTTTAAACAAGGCACCAAGCCACTTTATGATTATGACAAACACTGGGCGAGCTGCTACGAGCCTGCGCCTTATCTGCCGATGAGCCGCAAAGAAATGGACGATCTGGGCTGGGATGCTTGCGATGTTATCATCGTCTCAGGCGATGCCTATGTCGATCACCCAAGCTTTGGTATGGCGATTATCGGTCGCTTGCTTGAGTCACAAGGCTTTCGCGTCGGTATCATCGCGCAGCCTGATTGGAAGAGCAAAGACGCCTTTATGGAGCTTGGCAAACCTGTCTATGCGTACGGCGTGACCGCTGGCAATATGGATAGTATGATCAACCGCTATACCGCCGATCGTAAAATCCGTAGTGATGATGCCTACTCTCCTGGCAACGTGGCTAATAAGCGCCCTGACCGCGCGGCTATCGTCTATAGCCAGCGCTGCCGTGAAGCCTATCCTGATGTGCCTATTATCTTGGGCGGTATTGAGGGCAGCTTACGCCGTATCGCGCATTATGACTATTGGTCAGACAAAGTGCGCCGTAGTATTTTGCTCGATGCGCGTGCGGATGTCTTACTCTATGGTAATGCTGAGCGCGCCATCGTCGATGTCGTACATGGTCTGTCAAAAGGCTATAGCTTTGAGCAAATGAGTAAGCTACGCGGTACAGCGTATTTATTGACCCCAACGCGTCGTCATTGGCAAGCGGATATGACTGAGGTCGCTAGTAACGATGTCGATACCGTTGGCCGTGTCGATCCGATCATCAACCCGTATGTCATGACCGAAGACGTTGATAGCTGCTCAATTGAGCAGAACAAACCATCGGACTCGCCTGTCGGGCAAGCCATGCCGTCATCAATGTCGTCACAGTATCAAGGTTTTGTCGCTGAGCCCGTCACTGACAAAATCATTAATGCCGACCAAGTGGACACTGATACCCAAGTGGTACAGATGCGCGGCTTTGACAGTGCGTTTAATAAGCCAAAAACCGCCCGCAAGCATAAAATCAAAATGCCCCCACGTGAGCAAACGGTGATTCGTCTGCCTGACTATGAGCATGTCAAATCTGACCCTGTGCTTTATGCGCATGCCAACCGTATCTTACATTTAGAGACCAATCCGGGTAACGCTCGCGCGCTGGTGCAGCGTCATAGTAGCGGTGCAGGTAACTCGCATACTTCTATCGATGTCTGGCTGAACCCACCACCGATTCCACTCTCGACAGAAGAGATGGATTATGTGTTTGACCTGCCCTATGCCCGTCTGCCGCACCCAAGCTATGGCGATGCGCGTATCCCTGCTTATGACATGATCAAGTTTTCGGTCAATATCATGCGCGGCTGTTTTGGTGGTTGTACCTTCTGCTCGATCACCGAGCACGAAGGCCGTATCATCCAAAACCGTTCAGAAGACTCAATCTTGCGTGAAGTCGAAGCGATTCGTGATACTGCACCCAACTACACTGGCGTGATCTCTGATCTTGGTGGGCCAACGGCCAATATGTATCGTCTGAGCTGTAAAGACGAGACGATTGAGAAAAACTGCCGTAAACCGTCTTGCGTCTATCCTGATGTCTGCGAAAACCTGCTGACCGATCACAGTAATTTGACCAAACTGTATCGCAAAGCCCGTGATATCAAAGGCGTGAAAAAAATCCTTATCGCGTCTGGTCTGCGTTATGATTTGGCGGTTAAAGATCCTGAATACGTCAAAGAGCTGGTCACGCACCACGTCGGTGGCTATCTAAAAATCGCCCCTGAACACTCAGAAGACAACGTATTGTCAAAAATGATGAAGCCTGGCATGGGCACGTATGATGAGTTCAAAGCCATGTTCGAGCGCTTTAGTGCCGAGGCGGGCAAAGAGCAGTACCTCATCCCTTACTTTATCGCCGCGCACCCTGGCACCACCGATGAAGATATGATGAACCTTGCGCTGTGGCTCAAACGCAATGGCTTTCGCGCGGACCAAGTACAGGCATTTTATCCAAGCCCGATGGCGACCGCCACGACCATGTATCACACGCACAAAGACCCGCTGCACAAAATCAACCGCGAGCAAGGCGATGTGACCATCGTCAAATCGGGCAAACAGCGTAAATTGCACAAGGCATTCTTGCGCTATCACGACCCAAAAAACTGGGCGCTACTACGTGACGCGCTAAAAGCCATGGGGCGCAGTGACTTGATTGGCAAGAGCCGCGCTTGTCTTATCCCGCCATTTAACGCAAGCTTAGAAGGGCGTGACGCGGGGCAAGACAGCTACCAATCGGCACGCAAAAAGAACAGTCGCCTAGGCAATGACTCAGTGAAGCGTAGCAACAACTCGTCAAACAACAACGCTGCAAACCGTGCTGGCACAAGCAAAAATACGGTCGGGAAAAACAGTAAGAAAAAAGTCAGTAAAGGCAATTTCCAAACTCAGCATACAGGTCTGCCACCGCGCAAAACCAAATAGCTTGATAAGAAATAGCATTAAAATATGATCTAAACGTCGGTCGTGTTAAATCCATAAAAAGCCCCTACCAGCGCTCAGTTGATAGGTGCTTTTTTATCTGACTTATTAATGAATAAAAATTCAAATGATTATCGTTTATCTTTCAATAGGCTGGCGATGGTAAGTTACATTTGTCATTGATTGGGTAACGAAGCTAATAGGTAATGAACAATTTCTAACACGGCAATACTTCGTTTTCGCTACTATAAGCCTCATATGCTAAACGCATTATTAAGAACAAGTAAATGACACCAGTAATACTTTGGAGAAAATGATGAATACCATCACTAAAATTGCAACTGCCCTACCTGCGCTTGCCTTACTGAGCGCTTGTGCCACGACTGCCTCTACCACGCCAGAGACGACTGATACCCCTGCGCCAGAAAAAGTCACTGCCGCTTATGACCGCATGGCAGCAGCCCCATATACCTGTACCGATGGCAGCACCATCATGGCAAAACAGTCTATTAACAAAAAACAAGTCATGCTCAATGCCACCTTACCTAAAGTAAAATGGACAGAGCAAAAGCTCGTCTTAAACGGTGATGTAAAAGGCGACGTCGCAAGCTATGTCAACGACTCAAATCCAAAAGCGGTCTATGCGTGGCACATGAAAGGTGACAAAGGAATCTTTGCAATGAAATGGGCAAGCGGTCAAGAATATAAAGTAAACTGCCAACTCTAATCAATCAAAGATAAGCAGCACTCTATCAAAAGTAAAACAGTCGCCCTAGAGTGGCTGTTTTTTATGCGTGTTCTTTATACACATCTTCTCTCTGATGATTATGAATATCATCAGTGCTGGTTTGTTTTGCTAGAGAAGCACACCGAAACCTGTCAAAATAGCCTTTAGCACCAATTAATGATGATCAATAATAAAAAGGATAACCCGATGGCGACGCGTCTGATAACGATGATGGTAATGGCAGCTGCTAGTATGTGGACGCTAACAGGCTGCGATAATAACACCGAAACCCCTAACCAAGCCTCTAAAACAGCGGCGACCGCATCAGACTCGTCAACACCCGCAGCCGATCAGATAGACTGGTCGCTAGTCGATAGCGGGACAAAGCCTGCCGATCCCACCAACTATAAGTATCCATTTGCAATCGACAGTCAAAACGTCCGTGACTATGCAGAGTACTTCGATGTGGACGCGGCGACAGCGCAGCACAACCTCACTATCAGTATGGCAAGTAACGAAGCGCTATCCAAAGCCTTGGATCAGCTGAGCGAAACCTATGTCTCACATGAGCTGACCGATGGTAACGAGATGACACTGGTCATTCATACCACACCCAATGTCGCTGCCAGTCGCTATGACTATGTGTTATCAGACGACTTTGCCAAAGGGTTGATATTACCTATCGTAATCAAACCTGATGGCAAAAAAGGGGATGCTAAGGCGCATGCTGAGATGGTTGAATAGTGTGGATAGTAATTTCCATAGAATAGCAGCATAGATGTTAACCCATGCTGCTATTCTGCTTGAGCCTTTTATTAGAAATATAACTTACTTATACCATTCCTGCTTTATAGCTTCAAAATCTAAATCCCTCCACTCTTCCTTCCATAGCTTCCAGTATGGAATATCATTCGATGAAGGAGGGGTTATACATTTATTAATCTGAATAATTGAAGGAAGTACAACTGAATCCCCTATCAATAATCCTTCGCCCGCTTTAAAAGCAGGCATCATATTTATTAAACTACCTAATGTATCGGGTAATAATTTTTTAACATAGCTTTGATCATTAGGATTAGTTAGTCGCATTGCAATGAAGTTATTACATTGCGAGAAAATAGTTTCAGATATCTCGGAAGGTCTTTGGCTAGCTAGAAGCAAAGAAATACCATATTTCCTACCTTCTTTAGCAATCCTTTCAATTGAATGCTTCGATGCACGGAATTTTATTAACTCGCTTTTTGGTACATATTTATGTGCTTCTTCATAAACCAATAAAATTGGAATATCATTATTGATAGTTTCATCAGGATTTCGATCACACCTCAGACGTTTATAAATATATCCATACTCAAATATAATTCTAGAAATTAGAGATACTGTAACACTAAGCACCTCAAAAGGGACACCGCTTAAATCAATAATAGTTACGTTTGAAATACTGTCTCCAGAACAACCCATCAATTGCTTCAAAGTATCCTCAAAGCTTATTTCTTTTGATTTTTGACCTAAAAGAAAGTCTAGTCTTTTGTCGTTTACCTTACTACTGAGCCTATTCAAAAAATTTATTAACGTACCATTAAGAGTACCGCTAGCAGTAGTAGTAATACACTCTATGTCATCACTAAAAAGCTTATACTCTGTAGATTCCGAAAAATCAAATTCTTCTTGATCAGACGTTCTCCAAATTATTCTATGATCTTTATCTCTTTTTTCATTATTCCTATTTCTAATATAACTAAGCACTTCATCTAAGTTAAAAAAAGATGGGAAATCATAGTGAATCTTATCCTTTTTTAAAGGATCATCACAGTGAAATTTTCTATTATTCACAACTGCCTGTTTAAAAACATTACGTTGATTATGATCATTAATTTCTGTATCTAAGAAAAGATCTTCTAACTCATCACTATTAAGCATCCAGTAAGGTAGAACCAGACTTCCTATATCTAAGATATTTGCATCAGGAAATGCAGATCTATATTCAGAGTGAATATCAAAAATAATCACTTGAGAATTATTTAACTCAAAATCTCCATCTTTTTGGGAAATAGCTTTTTGAAGTATTGTAGATACTGTATGAGACTTTCCTGATCCTGTTGATCCCACGATAGCTATATGTTTATTGAAAAATTTATTACCATCCACAGGCACATTTATACTTTCGTTAGAAGACAATTTAGAGAAACAAAACTCATTTTCCTTCACAATAGAGCTTTCATATATTTTCTTAATATCTTCAACAGTAGCAGGTTCAACCTTTTTTGGTGGAATAGCAATTGAATCTCCACCCCGAATAAAGCAATCATCTTTGATGATACCTAGCGGATGGGCTTCTAGTAAATAACTACGTTTACCATCATCATTTACTTCAATTGAGAAATTCTCGATTATACCAATAAGCATCACATTTTCATTATCGGATATTCTTAAATAAGAACCAACTTTAAGAGATTCATCAGCTAAACTAAATTCTTTCAAATCATCTACAGAAATTTTTACCTTATCTGGAGATACTGCAATAACTTCAGCATTTAATCTTCCATTGATATCAATACATACTGTATCCATCAGATTACTTCCTTAATGTCTTTAATCTCTTTTAGTTCAATCCTAATATGTTTCATATTATCATTTTCATAATATAGTCGGTTCACTATAAAATCGATACAATAAGATTAAACGCTATTTTGCGCAGCCTCTGGAGACGTAGTCACAGCAAGCAAGAAAAATAGCGTTTAATCAAATGAATTTATTATCCTGTATCGTTTTTATTTAGACTTAACTATAGAAAAACGGTTCATCTATATAAAACTGATAAATACATACCATTTTATCACTAAATTTTAATATCGTTTTCAAGTCTTCAATATTATTCAAAAATTTTATTTCTATTGGATTTTCATAGCTGATAGCCTGTAACATAAATCTTGGTGAGAAATCTGCACCTTGAAAGTAATACCCATCAATAAATTTTCTTCCAGCACTTGTTAAATATTTTTTTATTTCAATAATTTCTTTTTCTTCTATATTTTTTATAAAAATAAATGGACAAAACCTGTCAGGCGTTCTTTTAGTTAACTTACTATATTTTTTGGAAATTAATAATATTAGCTCTATCAAATCCGCTCTGTCATAACTATTAATATCCACCTCTAATAGGAAAAACCTATTAAAGCTTTCAACATTTAAAGCAGAAAATATATTCTTTTTTAAATTTTTTAGATGCTGATTTTTTCCTTTTATCTCAACAAACCATTTATTGAATATAATTTCCTTCTTATTGATATTTCTTAAAAAATCTGATTTTGAAACCTTTCTATCATTAACATTAGACTGTATAGATAAATTCTTTATTTCATTTAAAGCATTGTTATAGTAGTAATTCTCAGCCTCAAATCTTTCGCAATTAAATATCCTCTCCATATTTTCAAATATTATTTCTAATTAACTACTATACTCCGTAGCATAGACATCAATATCTAAAATAGAAATAAATTCCTCTAACTCATTATCTGTAGCTTGCAGTTTCTCGTAATGTTTATGCTCAACTTCACCTTTCCTATAAGTAAGAAATGCAGACTTAAGAAGATCTAAATCAATTGTTTGTATCAGTTTATCCTGTCCAGATTTATAGTGACCGTATAGTTTATACTTAATTTTCCTACTATTATTCCTTTTTCTATTAATAAAATCATCAAACATTAGTCTAATAGGTTTAGAGATAACTGAGTGGTTATATTCAGTATTCTCATAATATTTGCATTGTATAGCAGTTATCTCACCTCCTTCCTCAATATCAAGATCTTCTATTTCTTCTACAGTTAGTATATTGCTTGGGTTTTCCTGACTAAGGATTTGAAAAATAGTGTAATCAAACTGATAAAAATAGCCTTTGATTGTATGAATAGCGCTTCTGTCACTCATTTCAAACCCTTATTTAGAATAAATTAAAAATAAATTAAGCTTTTCATAGTAAAAATCTTATAAACATATTAATTAATAATCTAAAAATAGTAAACTGGATTTTATTTTTAACCTCCAACCATCGCCAAAAACTCATCTTCACCCACTACTTTAACGCCTAACTTCTCTGCCTTCGTCAGCTTCGAACCTGCTTTTTCCCCTGCCAGTAGCGCAGTGGTTTTTGCGGAGATGCTGCCTGATACTTTTGCACCGAGCGCTTGCAGTTTGGCTTTGGCTTCATCACGCGCCATGCTCGCAAGCGCTCCGGTGATAACCCACGTCTGCCCATCGAGCGGCAAGCCATCTGCCGAGACCGCCTCGACCGCGTCCCAATGCACACCCGCTGCCTGTAGCGCGTCAATCACCTCAATGTTGTGCGGGGCGCGGAAAAACTCATGCACCAGCTCGGCGGTAATCGCGCCCACGTCGGGGGTCTGTAGTAGCGCGTCGATATCCGCCTGCATCAAGGGGGCAAGCTCGCCAAACTGCTGCGCGAGGTTTTGCGCGGTGCTCTCGCCCACGCCGCGAATGCCGAGCGCGTAGATAAAGCGCGCAAGGGTGGTGTGTTTGCTCGCTTCAATGGCGGCAAGGATGTTATTGACCGACTTTTCGCCCAGCTTTTCAAAGTTAATCAAATCATTGGTGTGCTTGTGCAGCTGATAGATATCGGCGACGGTCTTGATGAGTCCGTGCTCAAAAAAGCTAATCAGCCAGCGCTCACCAAGCCCATCGATATCCATAGCACGACGTGAAACAAAGTGAATCAGCGCCTCAGTCTGCTGCGCTGGGCAATACAGTCCGCCTGTGCAGCGTGCCAATGCCTCATCTTCTGGTAGGATGACAGGCGAATCACAGACAGGACAAGTCGAAGGTAGGGTCACAGGTTCAGAATCCGCTGGGCGCTGGTCTGCCCAAACGCGGGTGACTTTGGGTATCACATCGCCTGCGCGGTGGACGCTGACCATATCGCCTGCTCGCACGTCAAGGCGCTGGATCTCACCAAAGTTATGCAAGGTGACATTGCTGACGGTGACACCGCCGACTTTGACGGGTTCGAGCTTACCGACTGGGGTGATTTGACCCGTACGGCCAACTTGCCATTCGATATCGTTGAGACGCGTCATCACAGTCTCGGCAGGGAATTTATAGGCCGTCGCCCAGCGCGGTTCACGGGATAAGAAGCCGAGCTGCTGCTGCAAGGCAAGACTATTCACCTTAATCACCATACCATCAATCTCAAATGGCAAATCGGCACGACTTTCTATCACTGACTCATAATAAGTCTGCGCGGCGCGTGGATTGGCGACCACTTCTACAGCGCTGACGGTGAAGCCAAGCTTGGTAAGCCATGCCAGCGCCCCTGACTGGGTATCGATACTTTCAGGCAGTCCTTGATTGACCGAATAGCCATAAAATGCGAGTGGACGACTGGCGGCTATGACGGGATCAAGCTGACGTAAGCTACCAGCAGCGGCATTACGTGGATTGGCAAAGGTTTTACCTTCGCTCGCCTCGCTAAGTCGATTCAGACGCTCAAACCCCGCCTTTGGCATCAGCACTTCACCGCGCACTTCTAACAACTCGATATCAGCCGCATCGGCGATCCATAGTGGTAAATTGCGAATGGTTTTGGCATTTTGGGTAATGTCCTCACCCGTCTGCCCATCACCGCGCGTGACCGCTTGGACAAATTTGCCATGCTCATATTTTAATGAAACGGCCAATCCATCAAGCTTTAGCTCCATCTCGTATTCAGGGTTTTGCTGCGAGTCGCTAAGACGATCATTGACACGGCGCATAAAGTCACGCAAATCATCATATTCAAAGACATTGCCCAGCGATAGCATCGGGATGTCATGCGTGACTTGGGTAAAGGCCGATAGCGGCATATCGCCGACTTGATTGATTGGGCTATCTGGCTGAACCAAATCTGGATAGGCTTCTTCAATCTCAAGCAGCGAGCGGCGCAATTGATCGTATTCGCTGTCTTCTAAGATTGGATTATCAAGCACATAGTAGGCGTAGTTGTGCGTTTTTATCGACTCGATAAGCATGCGCATTTGCGAGACAATTTCTGCATTATTATTTGTGCCGTCATTGGCCGAACTGGCTATATTAGATGTTGCACTTTGTACTTGAGCAGATAGGTTTTTAGAATTATTTGGTGAGGTGGCGTCAGTCATAGTCGGGGTCTTTTTTGTCATTCAAGATGCCGATATGATAACAAGTTTGCAGGATACTCGGATATAGCCAATCCTATATAAATCAGCTACTGTGTCAGGCTCGCTCAGTCTACTATGTGTAGTACTTTCACTCACCTTCCTCGTATCTAAATTATCTTGAACCGGCTCTAGATCTTTTAAGAAACTATAGCCCATTAAAAAAGGCAAATAACGTGAATCGCTATTTGCCTTTTTAACACTCTATAATTGTTTTTAGCAGTTGATTTACTTAGCCTTCGAGCTATTCGCCTTTAAGCTTTTAGCCTTCATAGTCACGAACTTGATTACGTAGCTGCTGCTTGTATTCAGGCGTGATTGGTTGGTTCTCTTCATCGAGCATAATCGCGTCAAGATCGCTTGCCATCATATAAGCAATGCTCATCATGCTATCAAAGCTGCGCACGGCTTGAGGATGTGGCAATGATAAAAACATAACGATGCCGTTATACGTGTTGGTCGCGACACTATGCGGATCAAAGGGCGCGATACCATCGTCGGTGATACCCATCATACTAAACCACAGCATACCCGTGCCGTCTTTTTGCTCATAGCGATGGAACATATTCATCGCGCCATAGCGCAGACCATATTTATCAATCAATGCTAGCAGATCATGACCACGGATAATCGCGGTTGGACGATCGCGATATTGGTGCGGCAAGATAGTGATGTTGATGTTGTCTTTGGCATTGATCAAAGGGCCATTTTGCGCGTCATCGCCTGATTCTGATAAATGCTGATCCAGTATCGGGCTGTTGTTGTCGAAGCTTGGCTCTTCTGCCGTGTCAATCGATGGCATCAAACTATCTGTTGCCGACATGAGGCTAGAGAATGCATCAGGCTCTTGCTCGATATGCATCTGCTCAGCCGCCTCTAAAAACTCAGCGTTATCAGCGCGACGTTGCTCTTCTTGCCAGCGCGCATAGTCCTCATTGTCGACGACGTCATGATCTTCATCCGCCATAGTGTCACGCTCAGCAGTCAGCTGGGGATCGACGTTAGTATGAGTCTGCGTCAATGGCTCTTCTTCAACGACCGCATTCAGATAAGTGCGGTCAGGGCCAATGCTCGTCTCGCCAGCAACCGTATCATCAAAGTCTGGCTGATCAACGATATTGCGCTCATGACGCGGTATGATGGGAATACCGTTTTTATCATAATTGACCGCAGCAGCTTCAGCACCATTACGGCGCTTAAAACTGCGAATGACCATAAACAGCCCTGCGAGCACGATAAACGCAGCAATGGCAATCAATACAAACTGAATAGCGGTCATGATAAATACATCCTAGTATATATAACAAAAGGGAATACACAAACGAGCATAAATGGCAATATTCTAGCATGGCTGACCCATGTCGTCACCACATTGTGTACTTTATAACCAGTATGCTGGACTGAGGTCAAGCTTATTTGTATTTATGCCGATGGATTGATTATATTTGCATCGCTTTGATTCTCATAGCGCTTTTAATTTTGGCTTTTTTGGTCTTAGCTCTCTACATAACGCGCGGCTTCATCAAGCGACACACTGACTAGGGTAGAAATACCTGCGCTTGGCATGGTGATGCCTTTTAGCTCATCGGCAATCTGCATCGTCAGTTTATTATGACTGATAAAGATAAACTGCAAGTCATCTGCCAACTCATGAATGAGGCTAGTAAAACGCGCAACATTGGCATCATCGAGTGGCGCATCAACTTCATCAAGCACACAAAACGGCGCCAGATGCTGCTTAAATATCGCAAAAATTAGGCTCAATGCGGTCAGCGTTTTTTCACCGCCAGAGAGTACGGCTAGGCGGCTATTGCGCTTGCCCTTTGGCTGCGCCATCAAGGTAAGCCCTGTCCGCCATTGCTCCGACTTTGGCGTATTGGCTGGCATCTCGTCTGTGTTCAGTGTCAGACTGGCTTGCCCGCCGCCAAAGACTTTAGCAAACAAATTGGCCAGCTCATTATTGACCGCATCGAGCGTCTGCATAAATAGCGTCTTGGTCGTCTCATCGATCGAAGCAATCGCTTCAGTCAATGTCTGCATACTGGCGGCGATATCGGTGGTCTGCTGCGCAAGTGGCTCCAAGCGCTCATTGACCTCGGCCAACTCCGCGACAGCAGCAAGATTGACAGCGCCAATCTTACTTAATTGCTGCGCAAGCTTGGCGCGTTCGGACGCAAGCTCAGCGATTTTGTCTGGGCGCACACGGCGATCATGAGCGATAAAGTCTGCCAGTAAGTTTGAGACACTCATGGTTTGTTGAGGCTGTTCTGCTTGCGTTTTGTACTTCTCACTCACTTGAGTATAAGCATCTAGAGCGCTTTGGGTATGTCTACTTGCATCCTCCAAGCGCGCGGCACTTAATGCTAACTCAGTTGCATGCTGTGCAAGTTCGCTTTGCTGCGTCTGCAAGGTATTTTGCAACGTATCAAATGCCGTCTGCTGCTCAGCATATGCTTGCTTTAGCGCTGTGAGCGCGCTATCACGCTCACTCAATAACGCTTGCTGCTCATCACGCATTGTCTGTGCGCGCTGCAGTGCCGCTTGCAGCGTTGGTAATGTGCTCTGCTGCTTATCATGGCGCGCCTGTAGACTCTGCTCATTCTCTAATGACTTGTCATATTGCTCGGTTGCACGCGCCAGACTGCTCACACAATGCTCTAAGCGCATCTCGTACTTCTGAATACGTAGCTGCAGTGCCTGCCAAGCCTCATCATCGGCTTGACGTGCGCGGTGTAGCTCGCTGCGCTCAGATTGTAATTGCTGATTGGTCGCTCGTGCCTCTGCTATTTGCGGCGTGAGTGTGGCGATCTCGCGTTCGATATCCTGCTGCTCATTAAGAAGTGTCTGCGCCTCATGCGCAAGCTCTTGCTTTTCCTGCTCGAGCGCCGCTTTGTCAGCATTTAGGCGTTGGCTGTCTGCTTGCAAGCGCTCGGCGTTGGCGCGCTCGGTCGTCAGTTGCTGCTGGTATTTATGCTTATCACGGGTTAATTGCTCAGCTTGGGCACGCGTTTCTTCCAAACTGACTATCAACGCATCATAATCGCGCTGATTTTTTGCGATAGATTTTTGCTGATTGTCGATGCTCAACTCTAGCTCACCGAGCAGGTCCTCTAGCGTTTGCAAACGCGTGCGCTGCGCCAAACGCTGGGTGAGAAACTGACTGCTGCCCTCGCTTTGATCGTCTTGCGCGCCAGCGAGCTTACTCAAATTAAGCGTGCCTTGACAACTAATGATCCAACCATCAGCAGTCAGCAGAAGCGCTGATGACGGTAATGACTTTAAGACATCGGCAAACACGTTAATATCATGCTCACTAGCAGACTCAAACTGCGCTGTGTATAGATAACACTGCTGCCATAGCGCAAGCGCAGGCTGCGCAATCAGCTGTGATAATGGCAACACTTTATCAGTTAAGCTCTCTGGTAAGTCGCTGATAAAGGCACTGTCTCTGGTTTTATTTTGCTTCGCAGGCAACCATAGGCTATGACCCGTTGCTAGTGTTTTTTCTTTTGTACTGGCTGAGGTGTTTTGTATGGTTTGATAAGTCAGTAAATCAGTAATGTCATCTTCAAGTGCTTGCCACAAACTCAAACTATTGGCTTTTTGATCCGCATCATTCACATGGTCAGCACGGCTTGCAATTAATACATGGCTGTCTAGCCATAACGCTAAAACACTATCGAGTAGCTGTGCGTGCGCTTGCCCTGTCGCACTCAGTTCAATCTGTTCACGCAGCGTCGTAATAGCTAATTGCTGCGTATTTACAGCGCCACTATCGGTGTTATTTGTTGCAGCTGCTTTGTTTTGAGAGTTTGATATAGGTTTTGGATGCAATATCTGATGCAAAGTGTCGTATTCACCTGCCAGTAACGCATGACGTTTTTCATCATCGCTCAGCTCGCGTTGCTGCGTGTTCAGTCGCTGCTGCAAATGATGCGCTTGCGGCTGTATCTCAGACAGACGTTCATCCACCCCTTCTTGCTGACGCTCAATCTGCTGTAGCTGTTTGCTCAGCTTAGCGACTTGCTCTTCTAGCACCTGATGCAAGTCTTGCTCGTCTGCTGCCTGACTTGCATCAGCACTGGCACTAACAGCACTGGCAGATGGGGCTATAGACTGCTGTAATTGCTGCCAGAGGTTTTGCCAATTTTGCGCGCGGCGTTGCCACTTATCATCGCTTTGCTGGTGACGCTTTTGTGCTTGGGTATTAATCGCCTGCTGCTGCTCAAGCGTGCGTGCCTTGTCTTGTAGACGCGACAGCTGGTTTTGCGCATCATGCCACGCGCGCTGCAATGGCTGCTCATGACGCTTGTGGTTATCACGCTTGTCGCTCAGCTCAGCGAGCTGTGGGCGTAACGTCTCTAGTGCTTGCTGCTGCTCAGCTTGTTCAGCGTTAAGCCGCTCAATATCAGCGAGTGATTGCTCACGCTGCTGCGCCAAGTGAGACAGTTGCTGCTCAATGGCTGCCAGCTGTGCAGTGGCATCACTCAATTGATGCTCAGCGTTTTGGTAGCCCAGCTGCTGCTCGTAATGCGCGCTTTGGGCATCATCTTTGAGCCATTGCTCTTGGTTAATACGGGCGGTGAGCTTGTCTTGCTGTGCCTTTAGCGTGTCATAATCCGCTTGCAATGTCGATACTTCAGCCGTACTGCGCTCATGTATGATTTTTCGCTGCTGATGCTGCTGCTTGGCTTGGTAGAGCTGCTGAATGGCAAGCTGCTGCTCAATATCAGCCAAGCTTAGTGAGATCTCTTCGTGACGCTGCGCGCTCGCTGCCTGTTTGGACAGTGTCTTTTGTTGGCGGAGCAGCTCGCTTTGCATATCGTGCAGACGCGCCAGATTGTCTCTTGTCTTTTCAAGCTTTTTTTGTGTCTCTTCGCGGCGCGCCTGATAGCGCGACACCCCAGCCGCTTCTTCGATAAACTCACGCAGTTGCACAGGACTTGACTCAACAATCCGCCCAATCATACCTTGTTCAATCACCGCATAACTGCGCGCGCCCAACCCTGTTCCCAAGAACACGTCGACCACATCGCGGCGGCGACAGCGCGTACCATTGATAAAGTAATCTGAGCGGCCGTCTTTATTGACCTGACGGCGAACGGACAGCTCTTGGTACAAGTTAAGCTCATGGCGAATACCTGTCTGCTCATCTTGGGTATGCTCAAAGGTCAGCTCGACACTCGCCACACTCTTGGCCGCTTTGTCTTGCGTACCAGCAAAGATGACATCGCTCATCGCCCCGCCGCGCAGCTGCTTGGCAGAGGTCTCACCCAGCACCCAGCGTATGGCATCAATCACATTGGATTTGCCGCAGCCGTTTGGCCCGACGATGGCGGTGATACCATGACGAAAAGTAAAGGTCGTTGGGTTGGCAAAAGATTTGAAGCCTGCCAGCTTTAGGGATTTTAAGCGCATGAATAGTCAGTTGATATGGCGAAAACAGGCGGCTATTCTACCTGAAATTGTTGTAAGTTTTTAGGGTTAAACGTCTAAGTGCATAAACGATTTTGACTTCAGGCTTTGATGAAACCCTCGTAATAGTTTTTGCTCCACTTGGCTGACCTCGTTTTCTCCTAAGTAGCGTTGATTGAACGCAATCAATGCTGACCACGTGATACTGGCCACTTGCAGATGATCGACGATGTCTAACAGCTCTGGTCTTAATAGATGCTGATATTTTTTGGGTCTTTTGTGACACAGCGCCAGCTCTCGGTCGGCTAAGCGCTGCTTGTTGTGCTCTAGCTCACTGCCGCCGATGAACAACAACAAAAACTTAGCCCCTTTATCAATAAAGCCTTTATCAAGTAAATGCTCATACATCACGCAGTACTTGAGCAGCTGATCTGGGTTTTTTCGACCATTAAATTTCAATTCATTGGCTACCAGCATATTCGCCTGATGGTTGTAGGCCAAATTGTCCATATACATTGCTTTTAGCTCTGTGCTGGCCTCAAACAATCCACTGTTGCCATGGGTTGACCACGACCCATTTGGCTCAAAGGTGATGAATTGCTGATAAAATGAGTCTAAGTAGACATCACTACATAAACTTAAAAAGATATCGAACTCTTTGTTGAGATACTCTTCAGAAAAAAACATGACACGGCGGGTGGCCTCTCTCGGATGACAGATACCGACCCTTTGGGATGAATAGGTTTCTAATTGCTCCGTGTCATGCATTTTTGCGTTGAGCTTTTTGATAATGGCGTGTTCAATCTCTTCTACACTTTTGCCTGCTAGCTCAGGCTGGGTAGCCCACTCAATGATTTGGCGTACATATTGCTTTTTGGTGATACCAAGAATTTGCTTGGGCTCCCACGCCAAAAACTCTACCATATTGGTAAGACCAGTCGTCCATGATAGCTGATCTTTCAAGTGCCTCACCGAGCCAAAGACACGGCGATATTTTTCTGCTGCTTTCATACTAATAATGTCTCATGGTTTACATACTAGGTTTATTCTATTTAACCTTTCTTCTGCTTTGATTAAAAATACAATCGTAGACGCTGTCATGTGTAGCACATACTGAATAAGGTGTTCAGGAACTTCTATCTCATCATTACCTTTGCCATGACCACTAAGTTTATTTCGAGGTGTACCTATGCTTGAGATAAGCATATTACCTAATGAATTAAAATGATCAGTCCAAAATTTTGGTATCAGTTCATTAGCTAGACAACAATCAATAAGCCTCTTTGAAGTATCTTTTTTGCCATATTCCCAATCATGTTTATCTAGTATGATTTTCATGGTACTTTCAAATGCTTTAAGACAATCTGTTAGAGCGGCATCGTAACGACCATGACGATAATGTTCGTGGGCGTTTAAAAACTCTTCTTGAGCACCTCTGTATGTAGGGTTACTTAATAACTGTAAAGCGGGTTTGACCGCTTCAGCATGAATAAACTCAGAGTCCACTCTAACGATTTGACCGTTTTCATATTGATAACCTACACCGTTTTCAAGAAATCTATGATTTAATTCATTTATAGTGTCATCTAAATTTATGTTGACTTCACGTCTATTTTCTTTAGAGAATTTTGATATTGTTTTCATCATCAGTTCTACTACACTTAATGCCTTTTCCGCACACTCTTCCTCCAAAAAATATTTATAAATACTTTCAAAATAAATAATCAGCCCTTCTACGTTGCTATCATCTTCATTCAACTTAAAAACACCAGTTTCCTTGCATAATATTTTGTAGCAATTTTTTAAGTATTCACGATTTAGGGTTAATTGACTCCAATTAATACCAGATTGATCTTGACCTATTGTTTCGTTCCAAATATGAACAATTTGTACTTTTAATTTGTTAGGCAATTCTTCGTACTGGTAAACGTCAGGATATTCGCCTCGAATTCTTTTCTGTCTTTTATGGAATAATTCGGTAATAGCCATATTGAACCCTCAATTTATTATTAGTAACTAATTCACTACACCAAAACTAAATCACGCCCAGTCCACTTAATAACAACTGCCCTCCTGCAAATATCAGTAGGACTCCAAACGCGCGCTTGAGCATCAAGGCAGGCAATACATGAGCGAGTTTGGCACCCACTTTTGCCATCGCAAAGCTCGCCACCGAAATACACAAAAACCCTATGACATGGACAAATCCGATGGTGCCCTCAGGCAGATTGACCACATCTTGACCAAACCAGGCAAATCCAGCCGCGCCAGCCAGAGCAATAGGCAGACCGCACGCCGCTGACGTCCCGACCGATTGCTTCATCGGCAGCCCCGCCCAGTTCAAAAACGGTACGGTCAAACTACCACCGCCAATACCGAAGATAGACGACGCCATGCCAATGCCCGTACCAGCGCCAAACTGTACCCCAGCAGGTGGCAGCGGTTTGCCCACTTGCTCTTTGTTAGAAAAGAACAGCATTTTTAGCGCAACCAATAGCGCGCCAACACCGATGATGGCTTGTAGCGCCTGACCATCAATCATATCTGCGATACCAGCGCCGACCAGACTCCCCATAACCAAGCCGAGCGCCATCTTGCGCCATACTTCCCAGCAGACACCACCGCGTTTATTATGAGCCGTCAGTGAGCTGATCGAGGTCACAACAATGGTCGCAAGAGACGTACCAATAGCTAGGTGTGTCACCACCTCTGGCGAAAAGTCATACGCGGTAAAAATCCAGACCAGGGCGGGGACGATAATCATGCCGCCGCCCACGCCAAACAAGCCTGCACTGACACCTGCAAACGCCCCTGCAATCACAAACCACACATATAACATCATAGAACAAACCTTTTATAATACTGGCCTAGGGCGTGTTGAACATTCGACCATGGCACTGACAGCGACTATTTTTTAGGCGAGTCGATGTTAAAAATAATAAGTTTAGTCACTCTAAGCGCTTATTTTTAACGATGAAGCGGCAAAAAAGAGTCCTGTCCCCTGCTTTTTATCGTTGGGGCTGATGCTAAAATTGCCCCATACTGCGTTACAAATCTCGCTAAGGCATCTGCATTATCGTCGCTTTGTGCCTTGTCTGGAACAATTTTAGCGATCAGCAGTGCCTATTTGCGAATGTTCAACACGCCCTAATTTTATTGCCTACTTACTGGTTTCTTAGCGCACTTAACTGTATTTGCCAAATCTCAACGTGACCTTTATTCTGTCTTTGGTAACCGCTTAGTATATCAAAGTTTCCTTTAACCACATCGATTAAACTTATGTCACCACTCACCAATTTTTCTCCCGCTTTATCCGAGCTTAACCACCGCCACGTTGCCAGTAGCACCTCGACCAATAGCGAGCTGATCGCAGCGCTGCAAGATGGCACGCTAGATGCTGCTACCGTACACGTCTTGACCGCAGAGACGCAGAGCGCGGGACGTGGACAACATGGGCGCTCGTGGCAGTCGCCGCGCGGCAATGTCTACCTGTCGTTGTACCATCCGGTGCATATGCCAGTTAGTGGTTTATTGTCTTTAATTATTGGCCTTGAGCTGGCAAAAATGCCTGTTATCCAAACCTTGAATGAACAGCTACAAGCGCAAGGTCTGACGCCAATTGGTGTGAAATGGGCAAATGATTTGGGGTTTTATCAGAGTCAAGCCAGTCATCATTCTGAATTGGCGCACTCTGCACCCGATGGTTCAGCTTTAGACAGCGCCATCTCACTTCAGCGCACATTGCCCTTTCAAAAGCTCGCTGGCATCTTGATAGAACCTGTGACCAAATCAGGTAAGCTGGTTGGTGTGGTGCTAGGCATTGGGTTGAATGTAAAAGCTGCGCCAACACTCACCGCGCAAACGTCTGAGGGGATGAGTTATCAAGCGATCAGCTTACAAGATATCTATGCAGTGCTGCAGCCAGCAACACAAGCCACTCGCCTGCCAGACTTACAAACATTGTATCAGCAGATGAGCAAAGCACTGATGGCAGCGATGACTCGATTTGAGCATTTGACCATCGAAAAACCAACGGGGCATACCTATTATTTAGATGGATTTTTGCAGCAGTTTGCAGCGATGGATGCGCTAGCCGGTCTGCGTTTACGTGTTACCCAAGACTATAACAATGAGAACAAAGTCATGACGGGAGTCGCTTGCGGTGTCGACACTCATGGGTGTTTGCAATTACAGCAAGATAACGGTAAGATTTCTACGCTTTTTACTGGACGTATTGACGTTATTTATTAGGCTTAACTAACAAACTGACGAGCACCATCATTAACGAGCGCTATATAAAGGGATTTTTATGCTCTGGCTTGATCTTGGCAATACCCGCCTAAAATACTGGCTGACCGACGATATCGGGCAGATAGTCTCACATGATGCCAAGCAGCATCTGCAAGCACCCGCTGAATTACTCATGGGTCTGACTGACCGCTTTGAGCGTTATGCACCCGACTTTATTGGTATCTCATCCGTACTGGGCGATGCGCTCAATGCCCAAGTATCAGAGACGCTCAGTCGTTTGAACATTCCATTTGAGTTTGTCCATGTTGATGCCGCGCATGCGCTTATGAAAAGTGCTTATAATGACCAGCAGCTCGGCTGTGATCGCTGGCTACAGATGCTAGGAGCCGTCGATAAGAAAAAACGCCAATGCGTGATCGGCTGCGGTACGGCGGTGACGATTGACTTGATTGATCACGCTGAGCATTTGGGTGGTTATATCTTCCCCAGTATTTACCTACAACGCGAGTCTCTGTTTTCTGGAACCAAACAAATCACTATCTCTAACGGTACATTTGATAGTGTTAGCCAAGGCATGACCACCCAAGACGCGGTGCACCGCGGTATCTTGCTCTCTATCGTTGGTGCGGTTAATGAGATTAGCCGTCGTCACCCAAACTTTGAAGTCATCATGACAGGCGGCGATGCGGCCACTATCTCGCAGCATGTCAATCGCCCCGTACGCTTGCGCGATGATTTATTATTAAATGGTCTGGCACGGTATTTTGATTATCGTAATAAGTCATAATCCGTCATAGATAAGCCAACATCATACTGTCACACTGACAAAAAAAGCAGCACGTTTAAAGCGTGCTGCTTTTTTATTAGATACTTTTCTCTTTTATAAGGTCGAAGCTTTGCTAGCTATAGTCGAACCACTATTAAAGCGTTACAGCGTTAGACTCGTTTAGCCTACTACTGTAGTACTTGCACTCGTCTGCCTTGTACCACTTTTAATATTGACTGACTATACTGCCCTAACCCTTTTTTATTTGGTCTCATTAAACAGCTCACGACCGACCAGCATACGACGAATCTCGCTAGTACCTGCGCCAATCTCATACAGCTTAGCATCGCGCCAGTAGCGACCGAGTGGATACTCGTTGGTATACCCATTACCGCCAAATATCTGAATGCCCTCACCTGCCATCCATGTGGCTTTTTCGGCGCACCATAAAATCACACTAGCACAGTCTTTTCGCACTTCTCGGCTGTGTCCTGCGCCGTGCGCATCTAGCATATCGAGGTTTTTACCAACGGTGTATAAGAAGCTACGACCTGCCTGCAAAATAGTATACATATCAGCCACTTTGCCTTGGATTAATTGAAACTCACCAATTGCTTGACCAAACTGCTTGCGCTCATGGATATAAGGGACGACATTGTCCATCACTGCTTGCATGATGCCAATAGGACCTGCGGCTAATACGGCACGCTCATAATCTAGGCCACTCATGAGTACCTTAACGCCTTCATTAAGACCGCCCAAGATATTGTCGCTTGGTACTGTCACATTGTTAAAAGTCATCTCACCCGTATGGCTACCACGCATGCCAAGCTTGTCGAGCTTTTGCGCGGTACCAAACCCTTCCATACCTTTTTCTACGATAAAGGCAGTCATACCTTTGGCACCCATCTCAGGATTGGTCTTGGCATAGACCACCATCACATCCGCATCAGGGCCATTGGTGATCCACATTTTGCTACCGTTCAAGATGTAATTGCCGTCTTTTTTTTCGGCTTTGAGCTTCATGCTGACGACATCTGAACCAGCACCGGTCTCACTCATTGCTAATGCACCGATGAACTCGCCGCTGATGAGTTTTGGCAAATATTTTTGTTTTTGCGCCTCAGAGCCATTGCGTTTGATTTGATTGATACAGAGATTGGAGTGGGCACCATAGCTAAGCGCTACCGATGCTGACGCTCGGCTGATTTCTTCCATGGCGACCATATGAGCGACGTAGCCCATGTCCGAGCCGCCGTACGCTTCAGGGACGGTAATGCCATGTAGACCCAGATCGCCCATCTTTTGCCACAGATCCATAGGGAACTCATCACTGCTATCGATCTCGCTTGCACGTGGGGCGATTTCGTTTGCCGCAAACTGCTGTACGACATCACGTAGCGCGTCAATATCTTCGCCAAGCTGAAAGTTCAATCCAGGTAAACTCATAACCATTCCTTGTTTTTTAGTATAGTCAATCAATATTAAAAGTGGTACAAGGCAGACGAGTGCAAGTACTACAGTAGTAGGCTAAACGAGTCTAACGCTGTAACACTTTAATAGTGGTTCGACTATATTTCATTTTTACGATAATTTTTTAAGACTGACGTTTATTAATCAAAGCCCGTGCCACATTTGAGCCATTTGGACGCTTTAAAAACCCACTAATACGCTCGCCTGCCACGACCAATTTTTCCAAATCGATACCCGTGCTAATACCCATGCCATGCAGCATATATACCACATCTTCGGTCGCGACATTGCCCGTTGCGCCTTTGGCATACGGACAGCCACCGAGGCCTGCGACTGAGGTATCAAATTCGCCGACACCCATTTGTAATGCCGCTAGGATATTGCTGAGGGCTTGACCGTAAGTATCATGAAAATGACCTGATAACATGGCAATATCAGCATACTCAAGGGCTGCTTGTAGGGCGCGCTGCACTTTGAGGGGTGTACCCACACCAATGGTATCAGCAATGCCAATCTGCTCTGAACCAATCTCAATCAACCGCTTGGTGACATAAGCGACTTGGCTAGGGTCAATCTCGCCTTCATAAGGACAACCAACGGTACAAGAGATAACGCCGCGTACTTTGATACCTTGCGCTTTTGCCGCAGCGGCAACGGGCGCGAAACGCTCAATACTCTCATCGATACTGCAGTTGATATTTTTTTGGCTAAAGGTTTCGCTGGCTGAGCCAAAAATAACAATTTCATCAGGACGGTAGGCAATCGCATTGTCAAAGCCGCGCATATTGGGCACGAGTACTGAGTAACAAACGTCCTTCTGCCGCGTTGGCGCAAGCGCATCCAGCAATGCGCTGTTATCGCCCATTTGTGGCACCCACTTTGGCGAGACAAAACTGGTCGCCTCCAGTTTTTTAATCCCTGCGTCAATTAAATCATTGATTAAGGCTTGTTTAACCGCGGTCGGTACCGTCATGGATTCGTTTTGCAATCCATCACGCGGACTGACATCGACGATGGTGACATGGCTTGGATACGAGTGGCTCATGCTTATTGTCCTTTTCTATTCGCTTTCACTATCGATACGCAGTAGCTCATCACCATCAGCGACCAAATCACCTGCTGCAAATAATAGTTCTGCTACCACACCATCAGTTGGTGCGGTAATGGTATGTTCGATCTTCATGGCCTCAATGACCGCAAGTGGTTCGCCTTTTTTCACAGTATCGCCAATAGCTACTTTGAATGCAACGACTTGCCCTGGCATCGGTGATTTTAAGCTGCCGACTGCTGCTGTGTCTTCACCCACATGCGCCATCACATCAATTAAGGTAATCTCATCGCGTCCGCTATCTGTGAACACATAAACTGTCTCATTATTAACCCAGCTCTGCGCACTGATACGTGCACCCTCTAACCATAAGGTATGATTGTGCGCATCACTGCTATCATAACTGACTTGCCCTTCATAAACCGTTTCAGTCTGAGCGGCGACATTGATATTGCTATCATCCTGCGTATTCGCGATTTCTTTGCCAATGACAAGCGCAAAGCTACTGAGATTCTCGCTACCTTTTTTATTATCAAAGCAACTCGCATTGTGCCAATTGCTGATACAAGCAATATATGACTGCTCATTATAAATGAGGCTAAATGAGCGAGTGTAATCGCTATAAGCACGGAACCCTGTCGGCTTGCTAAAGGGGTCGTTGTCGATCTTTTGTAATACGGCTTCGCTCGCAAGCTGCTGCGTAATAGCCGTCACCACAAGCGTTGATAATCCAAGCGGATGCTGATCAAACAGCTTGTCCTGCTCGCGCTCTATCAATGCCGTATCAAGATTGGCTGTGCTAAATGAATCGGTATTTAAGATATAACGCAAAAATGCCACATTATTTGGTAAACCGACGATACGCGTCTGCGCCAATGCACGATCTAGTCTCGCCAACGCTTGCTCGCGTGTGGGCGCATGGACGATAAGCTTGGCAATCATAGAATCGTAGAAGGGACTGATGACATCACCCTCGCGTACGCCATCATCGATACGCACATCAGCGCCGTTTTTATCAATGACAAAGGTGCTGTGCTCAGGCTTCTGATAGGTAAACAACGTTCCTGTCGCTGGTAAAAAATTATTGTCAGGGTTTTCAGCACAGATACGCGCTTCGATCGCATGACCATTGATCGTCAAATCGTCTTGCGATTTTGGCAATGGCTGACCTGCAGCGACCAACAGTTGCCACTCGACCAAATCCACACCAGTAATGGCTTCGCTGACTGGATGCTCAACTTGCAAGCGCGTGTTCATCTCCATGAAATAAAAATTCATCGTGCCTTCGCGCTGCTCCACAATAAACTCAACCGTGCCAGCGCCGACATAATTAACCGCACGCGCCGCCTCAATTGCAGCCGTACCCATCGCTTCACGCATGGCCCTATCGACACCCGGTGCTGGCGCTTCTTCTAATACTTTTTGATGGCGACGCTGCACGGAGCAATCACGCTCAAACAGATGCACATAATTGCCATGCGTATCGCCAAATACTTGGATTTCGATATGGCGTGGTTTGAGCGCATATTTTTCGATCAACACTTGATCATTGCCAAAACTGGTAATTGCTTCACGGCGGCACGAGTCTAATAGATCGACAAAATCGCTGCTTTGCTCAACGATACGCATGCCTTTGCCGCCACCGCCTGCACTCGCTTTGATTAAGACAGGATAACCAATATCATCTGCTTGCTGCTGCAAAAACTGGGCGTCTTGATTGTCACCATGATAGCCGGGTATCAGCGGCACGCCAGCGGCCTCCATCAAGCGCTTGGACTCAGATTTGCCGCCCATGGCGCGAATCGCCTCAGCAGAGGGTCCGATAAACACCAAACCAGCATCTTGGCAGGCCTGTGCAAAATCGGCGTTTTCACTCAAAAACCCATAGCCTGGGTGGATGGCCTCAGCACCTGTTTGCTTGGCGATGGCAATAATGGCATCACCTTTGAGATAGCTGTCTTTCGGTGCCGAACCGCCTAGATAGATCGCTTCATCACAAACCGGCACGTGCTTGGCTTCGCGATCAGCATCAGAATAAACAGCGACGGTACTGACGCCAAGACGCTTGGCAGTTGCGGCCACTCGGCAAGCAATTTCACCACGGTTGGCAATTAGAATTTTAGAAAACATAACTATCCCTGTATCTTGTCGTTATTATTTGACGTCTTGTCTATTTGTCCGTTTATCTATTCGTTTATCGTTAGTCTGCTGTCAGCCAGTCAGGCTTACGCTTTTGCAAAAATGCTTGCACGCCCTCCTTTCCTTGTGTTGATGCGCGAATATCCGCGATACCTTTTACCGTATCAGCAATCAGCTCATCAGTGATGGGCGCGCCAGCAACATCGTGTAATAGCTGTTTGCAGGTTTTGACCGCATCGGGGCTGTTTTTAACCATTTTGGCACAAAGTGTCGTGACCTCATCATCTAACCATTCTTCGCTCACGCGCTCGTGAATAAAGCCAAGCTGACGTGCTTTTTTGGCATCAAACACCTCAGCACTTAAGAAGTAACGCTGCGCAGCTCTAGCGCCCATCGCTCGGATGACATAAGGACTGATGGTCGCAGGTGCCAAGCCCAAACGCACTTCGCTCAGGCAAAAGTTGGCAATTTTCACGGCGATGGCCACATCACAGACGGCAACGAGACCCATACCGCCTGCATAGACATCGCCTTGGATTGCCGCAATCGTCGGCTTGGAACATTCATAAATCGTCTTGAGCATTTGCGCCAATTTATCCGCATCCGCTAGATTCTCTTCATAGCTATAATCTGCCATGGCGCGCATCCAATTAAGATCAGCGCCTGCACAGAACGCTTTGCCAGCTGCCGCGAGTACAATGACACGCACCTCGTCATCCACACCAAGGGTGGTAAAAGCCTCTGTCAACTCGGCGATCATCTCGTCATTAAAGGCATTGCGTATCTTGGGACGATTCAACGTCACGGTAGCGACGTGTTGTTTTATATCGACTAATAGACTTTTATAATTATTACTATTTTTTGATTTTGCTTCTTTCATAACTTTCTCTATGTTCCTATTTATATGTCTATGTAAATACTTAGCCCAACGTTTGGGTCATCCATCATAATGCTCATATAAGAAAGTAAGATGTCAAAACCCGATGTCGCGGTAGAATCGTATTTAAAAAGATTGTCGCACCACTCTCTCATCACGAGCAGACCTTGGCGCTTACATTCTAAAGACACCAAACGTCGTCTCTTCAATCGGTGCGTTATAGGCAGCGCTCAGCCCCAATGCCAATATATGACGGGTATCAGCAGGATCAATCACGCCATCGTCCCACAGGCGCGCGGTGGCATAATACGGATGACCTTGCGCTTCATACATTTCACGAATTGGCGCTTTAAATGCCGCTTCATCTTCCTCACTCCACGCCTCACCCTTGCGATCAAAGTTATCACGCTTGACCGTTGCCAGTACTGACGCTGCTTGCTCACCGCCCATGACAGAGATACGGGCATTTGGCCACATCCACAAAAAGCGCGGACTGTAAGCACGGCCACACATACCGTAGTTACCCGCGCCAAACGAGCCACCAACGATAACGGTGAATTTCGGTACTTTGGCATTGGCAACTGCCATCACCATCTTGGCACCGTGGCGGGCAATGCCTTCGTTTTCGTATTTACGCCCAACCATAAAGCCTGTGATATTCTGCAAAAATACCAATGGAATTTTGCGCTTACAGCACAGCTCGATGAAATGCGTGCCTTTTTGCGCCGACTCACTGAATAGAATGCCGTTATTAGCAATGATACCCACAGGCATCCCTTCGATATGCGCAAATCCACACACTAATGTCGTGCCAAAACGTGCTTTGAACTCATCAAATGCACTGTCATCAACGATACGGGCGATGATTTCTTTGATATCAAATGGCTTGCGCTTGTCCGTTGGAATGACACCGTACAGCTCTTTGGCGTCATAACGTGGCGGCTTGGGCGTAATTTGATTAGGAATGTGTTTGGCAGGGCGATTCAAATGACTGACGATATTACGGGCGATGGATAACGCATGCGTGTCGTTTTGCGCTAAGTGATCGACCACGCCTGAGAGCCGCGTATGGACATCACCGCCGCCCAAATCCTCTGCACTCACCTCTTCGCCAGTTGCTGCTTTGACCAGTGGAGGCCCACCCAAAAAGATAGTGCCTTGCTCTTTGACAATAATAGATTCATCGCTCATGGCAGGCACATAAGCACCACCAGCCGTACAGCTACCCATGACCACCGCGATTTGCGGAATACCTGCCGCACTGAGGTTGGCTTGGTTAAAAAAGATACGGCCAAAATGCTCTTTATCAGGGAACACATCATCTTGGTTGGGTAAATTAGCACCACCTGAATCAACCAAATAAACACACGGCAAATGATTTTCTTGCGCAATCTCTTGCGCGCGCAAATGCTTTTTGACTGTCATTGGGTAGTAGGTGCCACCTTTTACCGTGGCATCATTACAGACAATCATACACTCAATACCATTAATACGACCAATACCGGCAATCACGCCAGCCGCTGGAATCTCTTCGCCATACATGTCATGCGCTGCCATCGGTGCCACTTCCAAAAACGGCGTACCCACATCAAGCAAACGCTCGACTCGCTCGCGTGGTAGTAGCTTGCCACGTGCTAGATGCTTGGCACGGGCGCGCTCTGAGCCACCTTGGGCGACTTTACGCAAGTGTACATACAAATCATCGACGATCGCTTGCATCGCCGCACTGTTTTGCTGAAAGTCGCTTGAGTTTGGACTCAGTTTACTGGTTATGATAGCGCTCATGATGTCCCTTTTCTTTGATACATAGATACGTAAATGCGAGTAGCTTTTATATGAATGATCCAACTGCTATTTTTTAAGTATGACCCACATAGTTCATCTTTAGTGTTTTAGAGCTGATAAATAAGCTTACGACAAACCCAACTCTTCTTTCATTTGCTCAATAATTTTATACTTTTGAATCTTGCCCGTGATGGTCATTGGATACTCAGTGACAAAGCGATAGTAAGCAGGCACTTTATAATGAGCGATGTGCTCGCTGCAGAATTCACGGACTTCCTCTTCCGTCAAGCAGCCCGGCTCTTTAGGAATAATCCATGCTGCGAGCACTTCACCATAACGCTCGTCGGGTATGCCAACGATTTGCACATCGCGAATCTTGGGATGACGATAAAGGTAGTTTTCGATCTCAACCGGATAGATGTTTTCACCACCGCGAATCACCATGTCTTTACTCCGGCCGACGATTTTCACATAGCCGTCTTCATCCATCGTTGCCAAATCACCCGTGTGCATCCAACCATCTTGAATGGCTTCTCGCGTTTTAAAACGGCTACCCCAATAGCCCTTCATCACGGAATAACCACGCGTGAGTAGCTCGCCAGTCTCTCCGATAGGCACAATCTCGCCCGTCTCGGTGTCGATCACTTTTACCTCAAGTGCAGGCTGTACCAATCCTACGGTCGAGACTTGCTTCTCAAGAGGGGTGTACTCATTGGTCTGGCAAGAGACTGGACTGGTCTCTGTCATACCATAGGCAATGGTGACTTCACTCATGTGCATCTTGTCGATGACGCGGCGCATGACCTCAATCGGACAACTAGAGCCTGCCATGATACCTGTACGCAAAGTGGATAAATCAAAGTTTTCAAACTCAGGATGATCAAGCTCCGCGATAAACATCGTCGGTACGCCATGTAGACCCGTACATTTCTCTTCTTCAACCGCTTTTAATACCGTCAACGGCTCAAAGCCATCGTTTGGATAGACAATACAACCACCGTGCGTGAGAATCGCGAGGTTACCAAGCACCATGCCAAAGCAATGATACAACGGTACTGGAATGCACAGTCTGTCGGCTTCCGTGAGATTCATGGCCTCACCAATGAAGTAGCCGTTATTAAGAATATTGCGATGGCTTAAGGTTGCGCCTTTTGGTGTGCCTGTCGTGCCACTGGTGAACTGCACGTTGATGGCATCAGTATTTTTGAGCTGGGCTTGACGCTCGGCCACGCGTGGATCGTTGGCGTCGCCTTCCGCCATCCATGCAGAGAACTTTTGCATAAAACCAAAGACCTCATCAGAGTCTGGCTCATCAATCCAAATGATACGTTCAATCGTTGGAATCTCAACCAAATCAAGCTGGGTATAATCTTTATGGTAAATCTCAGGACAGAGCTCACGAATCAAGCTGGCATAGTCACTGGTTTTAAAATGGCGCATAAGCACCAGTGCTGAGCAGCCGAGTTTGTTCAGGGCATATTGCAGCTCAAAGGTACGGTAGGCAGGATTGATATTGACAAGAATAACGCCGACTTTTGCGGTGGCGAGTTGCATCAGCAACCATTCAGCATTGTTGTGTGACCAAATCCCGATGCGATCACCAATCTCAAGCCCCATCTCAATCATGCTACTGGATAGCTGATTGACCTGCTGCTGTAGCTCACGATATGTCCAGCGAATATTTTGATGACAGACGACCAGCGCTTCGCGCTCAGGATATTTGGACACAATAGCATCAAAAAAGTCACCGATGGTCGCTTCAATCAGCGGTACATCAGGACCTTTATCATAGCTTTGGGTGAGCGGCGCATTTGCTGAGCGTGCGCCCATATTGATACTAGGGATATTATCCAAAATAGCGTCAAAATCAACGTGAGTCTCATCGAAATTAGAGTTTTGAGTCATAACGAGTCCTTTCGTTTTACTTTTTATAGTATTTATAGATAGTGCTGATTAATCGCTGGCGAGCAAACCTTCTTCCTTGATTCGGTTTGATATAGCATTCAACTACTATAACGCTATAAATGAAAGCATGTCAACAATATCAATACGGTATGTATCATTTAATTGGATATTCGATATTCATGCTTAGTAAAAAGTAACATAAAATCATGGCAGGTTTTTGACATAAAAAAGCCAGCCCCATCATAAGGAATGGGCTGGCTCAACCAGTAACGTGATCTTTTAAACTTGCTTTTTAAACAAGTCTATCAGGAGGCTTTGGGAGTGGCAGGCGCTTTGATTGTCACGGTCGCGCTCACTGCATCAGTGTCATCTAGCAAGTCCATGATGAGTTCATCATCGCTTTCCGTCTTCACTTGCCAATTACCAGCCGCGTTTGGCACACCCGTTACCATCACCGAAATCGCTTTGTTCTTTAGACGAATCATCGGTGGTTTATGATCATAACCGCTGTGCTCGTGCCCTAAGATATCATCAGCGATGGTCGCAGCCTGTGCGCGTAATGGCGCCACATAACGACAGGCAACCCCATTGATAGACATACAATCACCAATGGCATAGATGTGTGCGGTGTCGGTGCGCAATGTCGATTCATCAACCACAATACCCGTACGACGGTCAAACGTAACGCCCGCCGCTGCTGGCAGCTGCCCATCGACGATCAGACCTGTACTGGCAATCACATGGTCTACGATCAATGGCTCAGGTTGCTCTGCATCGGTACTGCCTTCGGCTGAGGCGAGCGGTGCGTAGTCTACTCTTAGCTTTTCGCTATCGCTGCTGTCGTCATTGCCACTCACGCGGGTAACAGCAGAGACTTGAGAGCCGCCCAAAAACTGAATACCTTGTGACTCAATTGCTTTGGCAATACGTGCCGTCGCTTTGGCTGGTAGCATTTGTGATAATGGCGCATCGTTCAAATCAATCAAGGTCACTTGATGACCTGCTTTTAGCAAGTCTTCCGCGATTTCTGTCCCGACCATACCAGCGCCAACGATGGCGACGTGCTGGCTACCGGTTGCCAGCTTTTCTTGTAGCTGACCGAACTGCTCGATATGATTGACATGCCAGACCAAATCTTCTGGCAAGCTTTTGGGGAAAATAGGATGCGCACCCATCGCTAGCACCAACTTACCATAATTGATCGTCGCATAATCGGTGTGGGCGGGATCTGGTCTATTAGCAGAGATAAGCTGTAACTGCTGGGTTGCCGTATCAATATCTGTGACCTGTGTGTCAGCCAGCAACGTCACGCCTGCGGTTTTTGCTGCGTCGCTACCTGTTGCTCGTACTAGGTCTGATGCGCGCTTGTTTTGGCTGATCGCCATGGTCAGCATCGGCTTGTGATAACGATCGCCACTATCGGAGGTGATCAAGGTAATCGGAATATCTGCATCTTTTGCACGAATCGCATCAATCACATGCCAGCCTGCCAAGCCTGCGCCAATGATGACAACCCCATTTTTTGATGAGGTTGCCGATGCTACGGATAGATTGTCTACGCTCATAAAAACTCCAATATGGTTTATGAATTATTCTAATTATCAACAAGTATGAGCGCCATTGTATCAGTAAACAGACATGCACTCACCTATCTAACCGTATAACCAATCACATATTCATCTATAGTCGAACCACTATTAAAGCGTTACAGCGTTAGACCCGTTTAGCCTACTACTGTAGTACTTGCACTCGTCTGCCTTGTACCACTTTTAATATTGATTGACTATAAACCAAATTGCTAGATTAACGCCCATAAAAAAGCGCCTATTAATAGACGCTCTTTATTGATGATTTCATTTATGTTTGAAGCACTAGCATCAATACAGCCAAGGTGATTAATGATTCAAAATCTTCGATAAGAACATCTGCGCACGATCACTTTTCGCCCCTTCAAAGAATTCGTCTTTACTACAGTTCTCAACGATATGCCCTTCATCCATAAAGATAATACGGTTGGCAACCTGACTGGCAAAACCCATCTCATGGGTCACGCACATCATGGTCATGCCCTCACGCGCCAGCTCGACCATGACGTCAAGCACCTCTTGAATCATCTCAGGATCGAGCGCTGAGGTTGGCTCATCAAAGAGCATCGCCACAGGATCCATGGCAAGCGCGCGTGCAATCGCCACACGCTGCTGCTGACCGCCAGAGAGCTCGGCTGGGTATTTTGCCGCTTGTACCGTCAGACCAACGCGGTCTAGATACGCCATGGCCTTTTGCTTCGCCTCACTTTCTTTACGCCCCAATACTTTGATTTGGGCAACCGTTAAATTATCAATAATGGTCAAATGCGGAAACAATTCAAAATGCTGAAACACCATGCCGACACGGCTACGTAGTTTAGGCAGATTTGTCTTTGAATCACCGACAGAGATGCCGTTGACCATGATCTCACCTTTTTGAAAAGGCTCAAGTCCATTAACGGTCTTAATCAGCGTCGATTTACCACTACCTGAAGGGCCACAAACGACGACCACGTCCCCTTTATGCACGTGGGCAGTACAATCAGTTAGTACTTGAAAGTCGCCGTACCATTTGCTGACATTGGACATTTGAATGACCATTTCATCCGTCGCATGGCCATTGTTAGTCACCAGTCCACCAAAGGAATTTATGTATGTATCAGCATTGCTCATCACTGGCTCCTAACCACATTATTATCGATAACCGTCGTTTAAAAATTAAATCAAAATACCAAACCACAATTTTAACGCTCAAAATCCTAAGCGAGACATCTATTAAAACCGCAAGCGTTTTTGTAGCTGCTGCACGCCCATAGACGCACTTAAGCTAATCACAAAGTAGATAGCACCCGCCCCTAAGATATAAGGGGTGAGTAAGCCCATGAGCTCACCGCGGACGTAGGCGGCGCGGAAAAAATCCGTCAAACCAATGGCGAATACCAGTGTCGTATCTTGGAATAAGATAATACACTGCTGCAAAATCAGCGGCAGCATTTTGCGAAAGGCTTGCGGCAAGATAACCAGACGCATGGTCTGCCCGTAAGTCATGCCAAGCGCTTTGGCAGCATTGACCTGTCCGCTACCGATCGATTGAATACCTGCACGCACCACCTCTGAGAAGTAAGCGGCCTCAAACATCATGAAGGCCACCACACAAGAGGCAAAAGCGGCATTGATTTGTAGATACTTACCTGCTATCCAAAAATAAATCATCGGTACAGCAAAATAAAACCACAGTAGTACCAATAGCAGCGGCACTGAGCGGAAATAGTTGACGTATAGCCTCGAAGGTACTTCAAGCGCTTTGATACCAGACAAGCGCATCAACGCTAGTATCGTGCCTAGGCTGATACCACCAATAATTGCCAAGAACAGCACTTTTAAGGTGGTGATCATACCGCCCATCAAACCAGGATAGGCTGTCGCCAATTCGGTCATCATACTCATTTCTGACCTCCCGCAATAAGCCCAGGCACACGCAATTTACGCTCGATAAGCCCCATCAGAGCAATCAATGATAAATTGAAAACGAGGTAAATAATCGTCGCGTAGGTATAAATCTCAATACTGTTCTGCGTGTATTCACTGATGGTTTTGGTTTGACTGATCAGTTCCATTACCCCAACGAGCGAGGCGACAGAGGCGTTTTTGAAGCAGTTGGTCAGCTCCGAGCTAAGCGGCGGCAAGATAATACGAAAGGCTTGTGGTAGCAGCACTTCTTTGTAGACTTGCGGAATACTAAAACCCAGTGCATATGCGGCATTGGTCTGTCCATCAGGTAGGGATTCAATCCCTGTACGAACTTGCTCAACGATACGAGCAGCGGTAAATAAGCCAAGACCGATACTTGCCGATAGCATTGCTGAGGTATTCGGCGACAAGTCCTTATACCACCACTCCTGTATTGCTGGCGTCAGCCAGCCGGGTGCGATGTAAAACCAAAAGAACAATTGTACCAGCAGTGGAATATTACGAAAGAATGTCACATAAGCCGTACCAATCGCTCGCGCCGTCTTGCTCGGCAGCGTGCGCATGATGCCTAAGATGGTACCGACGACCATGGCGATGGCCCATGCGATACTGCCGATCAATAGCAGCCAGCCAAGACCTGTAATCATCCAATGGATATAAAGCTCGTTACCGATACCAGTTTGCTCAAAGAGCACACCCCAGTTCCAGCTATAATTCATGGTTGTCTCTCCGAGCAGCGATTCATAAGCCTATAGGTCAGAAACATAATATCTGACCTATAGACAAGCCATATTGAGGGACAAAGAGCTTATTGAGCGGTCGCCGCTTTTGGCTGAGCACCGTCATGCGGATTGGCAATCAACGCTTTTAAGTTGTCAGACATCTCAAAGTTTAGATTGACGTTTTTCGGTGGGACTGGGTTCAAGAACCATTTGTCATAAATGCTATTGATTTCGCCTGAGCTAAAGACATTATTTAACGCTTCATTGACCACAGCTTTGAATTCAGGATCGTCTTTACGCATCATACAGCCATAAATCTCAAACGATTGTGGCTCACCAACGATAACCCATTCATCAGGATTTTTTGCTTTGGCTTTTTCGCCTGCGAGCAACACATCATCCATCATAAAGGCATCAGCACGACCGTTTTCTAACATCAAAAAGGCTTCGCCGTGGTCTTTTGCTGAGATGATG
This sequence comes from Psychrobacter pacificensis, assembly GCF_018336615.1. Taxonomy (NCBI): domain Bacteria; kingdom Pseudomonadati; phylum Pseudomonadota; class Gammaproteobacteria; order Moraxellales; family Moraxellaceae; genus Psychrobacter; species Psychrobacter pacificensis. The sequence goes on from NZ_CP048752.1 coordinate 2,580,707, forward strand.
TTCATATCCATTTTGTTGTCATCATTGTACTGACGGATATAACGCTCTGAGGTCGTACCTGCCGTGGTGACAAGGGTTTTACCTTTTAGGTCTTCAAAATTCTGAATACCAGAGTCTTTGTTGGTCAACAGACGCGTACCAATCTCAAAGAAACCATTAGAGAAGGCAACCTGTTTTTGGCGCTCTTCGTTGTTGGTGGTTGAGCCACACTCAAAATCCACCGTGCCGTTTTGTACCAATGGGATACGCGTTTGTGAGGTGATTAAGTTATAACGGACGTTGAGATCTGGCATGTTTAGCTTTTGCTTAACGGCTTCAACGACTTTCATTTCTAAATCGTGGGCATAGCCGATAGGCTGATTAGGATCATCAGCAATATAAGAAAATGGAATAGAGGAGTCACGGTGACCGACGACGATGGTGCCAGAGTCTTTGATTTTTTGTAGCGTGCCGTTGGTATCCGTGGCAGCAGCTTCTGTCGTGGTGGCATCATCTGCAGCTGGCGCTTCGGCTGTGGTCTGGCTACTGTTGTTACAGCCAGCTAAGCCCAATGCCATAAAGGCCGCCAAAGTCAACGGTTTAGAAAATAAGTGGGTCATGGAATACATCCTTTTATCACAAGCTTTTATCACAAGATTGAATGAGTGCTTTGAAGACACGAGTCTGATTGACCGATCTCATTGCCCCGCATCCTTACGGTTGTTGCTGTTGTTTGTCACAATGCAACTCAATGTTACTGTACAACAAATTTGTGTTAGATGGTAAGTTTTTTTTGAAGGATGTGATATTTTGGAATATATTTATTTTTTACCTAAAAGCCGCTGGTTCCTGATTACTGCATCACTATAGAAATAGACAGATAGCTGACTCATCCATACCTAGATTTGTCCCTCATTGGTACATATAATCAAGAAAACATTGTGATCATAATATTGTGGTTGCTACGATTGATAAATTGGCCATAGTCCCCATAAAGCTAACAACTTCTTAATACTACAAATGACTTATGACACAAGATACTCAAGTCCCTAACACGGACAGCCAAACTGCTGGCACTCATAGCGACAACGACATACGCCAACGTTTTTTTATTGAAGACTCGCCCGTGCGCGGCGATGTGGTACGCCTATCACGCAGTTACGCCAGTACAATTGCGCAAAAGCCCTACCCTGAAGCCATCAAACGCTTATTGGGCGAGATGCTGACGGCAGCGAGTTTACTTATCAGTACCGTCAAAATTAACGGTCGTCTCTCTATCCAATTGCAGTCATCAGACAGCGATAGCTTGCTGAATTGGGCGATGGCAGAATGCGATCAAGACGGTATCATCCGTGCGCTTGCCAGCTGGAAAGGCGAGACGGATGAGCAATTGCAGGCTTGGGACAATATGATCCATGCCAAAGATGCCTTTGCTGAGCTGGGTGCTATGGGACAAGGGGTATTGTTCATTAATATTCACCCTGAAGGTGGCGAAGCGTACCAAGGTATCGTTGAGCGTAGCCATGACAATCTGGCAGATTGCTTGGCGCATTATCAAAAGCAATCAGCACAGATTCCAACGCTCATTAACCTAGCATCTGATGGCTTGCAAGCGGGTGGTATCTTGGTACAGATGTTACCGCGTACTGCAGAAGAAAACTTTGAGGTTGAGCAAAACCAAGATGCAGGTATCGACGATGATCTATGGACACGTCTGAGCGTGTTGACGCGCACAGTCAAGGCAGAAGAGCTGACGACATTGGATGCCAATGAGATTCTGTATCGCTTGTATCACGAAGAAAACGTTGTCGCCCCTGAGCCTGTTCCCCTAACGTTTGGTTGCACGTGCTCACGCGAGAAATGTGAGATGGCCATCGAGCAAATCGGCGAAGCAGAAGCGTTAGATATCGTCGAAGAGCAAGGCGGTACGTTTGAGATGGACTGCGGATTCTGCGGTGAAGTCTATAAATTCAACAAAGATGATGTGGCAGCGGTATTTGCTGAGTAAGTTTTTTATCACTAAGCATCTGTGTCAAAAACCCCTCAAGTGTGATGCTTGAGGGGTTTTTGTTCTATACTAAGTCTTTAAAGTATGGGTATTTGCTATGAGTAATTTTTGGCAAGAATTGATTATCAACTTGGGTGGCAATGCTGTTTTAGGTGGGCTTATAATCTACCTCGGTAAAATTTACCTTGAAAGAATTGGACGAAAAGAGCAAGCAGCTATTGATGAGCGTTTAAAACGACTTGAACAAGATCATGAAAAACTACTCACTAAAAATGAGCATTTTCATCAAATATCACAGCAAACATATCAAAAGTTATTTGATCGAAAAATAGCAGTTTATGATGAACTATTAAGCTTAACTATTACATTTGAAAAGCTAACTCACTCAAAATTTCCTAACTGGAATGAAATGACTACAGAAAGTAAGATAGGTCATTGGTTTTTAATGTCAGGGCTTTATACTGAGTTATCAACAACATATTTGGCTATAGATAAAAGCATTTAAAAAAATATTACGGTCATAAGCCCAGACCTTTCCGAAAAATTTCTAATTTGGCTTGTACATTACAGAACAGAATTTGATTTATATAATAGATCTCTTGCAAAAGTACCAGTTCATTGACTTCCATTGACGGAGTTACAAGGGCTGACGATGACTTATGCAAGAAGTCTAATAAAGAAAATTTAGACAAAACTCTCAATATTATGGGAGAAGCCTTTTTATTGCAAGCTACCAACAATAATGGGCAAATCAAAAATCTTCTTGCAGAAAGTGAGAAAAATTCATATAAAGAAAAGACAAGGCTGCAAAATATTCAAGGTAACTTGCTTCTAAAGAATATAGACCAGTTAAATGAGGTTTTAGAGCAAATAAAAAGTGACTCCTTAAAGCTTAATAAGAAAATCAACCATACTTACCTTTAAAACTACTAATACATTTAATGCTAAATAACATCAGCTTACATCGCCACAGCCAAACTTCTAGGGTAAGAATGTATGCGCGGACGTCCAGCATAGTCGCTTAGACCATTATCGAGCAGCCATTCAACGACCTGCTCACGCACTCGCCTGCTATAGATTAAGTTAAGATGATTGACGCCATAAAACACCGCTTTATGACCATCTGGTACAAACAACGCATGCTCAGCATCATCTTCACCTAACGCGGATGCGACCGATACCAAGCTGTCTCCTAGCAAATCCGTCATCTTAGATTCGTAATGTGTCTCAATCAATGCACTGGCGACAAAGTAAGTTTTAATACCACTTGGCAGGCGCGCAGGATGACGAAAGTCTTGTGGTAATACGCTGCGTCCCTCTAAGGCTTTCCAGTCAGCGTCACGAATACTGCCATGACGCAGATCAATGATACCCGCACTCCTCATGTCACCGAGCTTTGCAAGCGAGCCTGCAAATGGCAACTTGGCGATGATGTCTTGCACATAATTACCGATACGCTCAAGCACTGCCCCATGATGCGGTGAACCTAAGGTGATGAGATTGCCCACGCGCTTTATCCAATCTAGGCGCTCTTGCTCACCATAAAACAGCGCACTGCGCGCCACCAAGCCGCCCATGCTATGACCCACCAAATCTATCTGAGTAATATTTGGGTTATTATCGACCACGTCCTGTAGTAATTGAGAGAATTTACGACCACTGCGTGAGATACGTCGACCTGTATTGTAATCTAAGTACAGAACGGTGGTATCGGGCTGGCTGATATGAATCGCCTCGCCCAGATCATTGCCTTCTTGCGACTGCCAGCTTAAGTGACTCATGCACAAGCCATGGCACAAAATGACAATACGCCCTGCTAGTCGCTCACTTTGGGGCTTACCATCTTTAGTGTATAACATCATCGGAATTGCGAGGGCATTTTGATTGTTGACCAGATGATCACCCATGACACCATTGATGACATTGACCAGCTTTTTTAGTGAGTCAGGTAGTGGCTGATCTGTTTTTTGCACGATGAAGTTTTTGTATATTCGTAGTACCGAGGCCAGATTGTTACCGACCATGAGCATGATATGACGTATCGTGCCATAGGTGCGCCCCGTGAAACCGCGCTGCCATTTATTTAGGTGCTTGTCGTTGAATCGACCTAACGGACGTAGAATCACTTCACGATGAATGGACTCGACGATTTCAGTCATCTCAACCACTCCCATGGTCGCAAGCTGCGCCAACCCTTCAAAAAAATCCGCCAAAGAGACAGGGGTTTTGATCGTTTCCTCATTGTCGTCTGTGTCTGCCAATAATTTGACCAGCTCATCCATATCGATGGCTTCGAGTTGATCTATCTGCTCATACAAATCACCATGCCGTGGCACGCTATCAGCTGAGAAAAAATGCGCATCAAGCTCATGGCGATTACGCGTATAACTGCTATCATTCTGAGCGCTACTGTCACTAACACGGTTGTTATAAAACAAATTTTGACTGCTCATAGTATTGGCACGTTTAGCGAAAAGGGAGTTTTTCTATACTATCCTTTAACAGTCGCAAATAGAAGCGAATGATTTAGTTTTAGCGTTCGTTTGTAACCAAAAGAGACGTATGGCTGATAAACGGTATCTTTATTATTGTTAAAGCATTAACTAATATATGCATCAAAAGAAAAAAATCCCAAGCCGAAACTTGGGATTTTTATTTAGTAAATACGCCTTTCTGCCATTTCTACTATTTTGTCATCTAGCGCTTACCGAGCTATGCCGGGCTGGCTGCCGACTCAAATGATTCCGCCAATATGACATCGCCGTCTTCTTTGGTAATCATGACTGTTGCTGAGCGCGGAGTACTACCGCCAGCGACCGCACCCCATGTATTACCTGGATGCTGAATATTGATAAACAGTGTTTTGAAATCTGGTGTCATGGTAATACCGGTGACTTCGCAGCCTTCAGGGCCGACAAAGAAGCGTTTGATATTGTCGTTACTAGCCGGCATGCCAATGCGTGTTTGCTGTCCTGCTGACGTCGTGATGGTAGTACCATCGCTGACTTTGCCCGGTAATGCCGCAAGCAGCATACAGCTGGTAGTGTCGGTATACGCACCATCGTCCGTTTGAATCCATAACACACCACGTGGATCAAAATACAAACCATCAGGAGAAGACAGATCATTGCTAGCACTTAACTGCGATAAATTCTCTGCGGACAAGTTACTTGGTGCACCAAACAGATAGATATCCCATTCAAAACTGGTTGCGGCATGATCGCCGCCCGTCTCTGCCCAGCGAATGATATGACCGTTGTCATTACCACTTGGTTTGCCATTGACTTGATAGCTACGCGGGTTAGCAGCTGATAAAGGTTGGTCCTCACGCACACCGCGATATTTATTGTTGGTCAATGTCACATAGACATCGCCCGTCATAGGACTGACCGATACCCATTCTGGTCGATCCATCTTGGTGGCGCCAGCGGCATCGCCAGCAGCGCGAGCATAGACCAGCACTTCATCTTGGCTATTAAATGGTAACGCACTATTGAAGGCATCTAGTCCATTTTGACCTTGCACAAGTGCTTTCCACTCGCCGCTGCCATCTTCATTAAAGATAGCAACATATAGTGTGCCTTCGTTGAGATACTTATCACCCGCTTTTAGGCCACCACCGATATCATTGTTTGACCACATCGCTTTTGAGACGAACTTATAAATATACTCACCACGCGCATCATCACCCATATAAAACACAACAGGCTTGCCTTGTTCAACAGGTGCATAGGCACAGTTTTCATGGGCAAATCGGCCCATGGCGGTACGTTTTTGCGGTGTAGAGTTTTGGTCAAACGGATCAATCTCAGTGATATAGCCAAAGGTATTGAAACCATTACGATAATCATCAGCAGCACTAGCACCAACAGCGGTCATATCCCAACGTGAAAACTCGTCTGTGATGATGGCGTCTTTGGCGCCAGGCGTGTGCCATAGATATCTAGAGCCTGGAGAGTTTTCTGGTGCACCGTAACGCTCGCGACCATAGTTATCACTGGCGCTTAACTGACTGGCATCTTGTCCGCGCGCAAACACACCCAAGAAGTTCTCTTCTGTGGTCAGGTAAGTGCCCCAAGGTGACAAACCTGCACCGCAGTTATTATTAATGCCGCGCGTCTGAAAACCTGTTGGGTCAAACTTGGTTTTGACCAAATCAGAACCTGCCACAGGGCCTGCCAACTGCGCAGTCGTACTACTAGTGATACGTCGATTGTATTTGGAGTTTGGCACCATCTCATAGCCCATGCCATTTGCGCGGCGCTTCATCTCAACCACGGCCACACCATGGCAGTTGACTTCACGGCGCACATCGCTGGCAAGGCGGCGGCGTTGGAATAAAGGCGCAGCATCTTTATCTTCGATGACATAATAGCCAAACGGACTTAGCTCCTCACTATTGACGTATTCGTGATTCATAACCAGTAGGCCATTCTCTGAGGCTTTGGCATCGTACGCATTGCTGTTTTTGCCAAAGAACCACATGCCATCATGGTTATCGCCCATGCGCCATTCAAATGATTCTGCCGACTGCTCACGATTGTCTTTCCAGTCGTCAAGGCCAGGCATCAGCGGTGTGCCAAGCGGCAGTATCATCTCTGCCTTGTAACCTTCTGCCACCGTCATCTTTTCAGCAGTTGAGTGCGCTACGGCCTTAAACTTTAAGGTTTCAGGACGCTTCAAATCACCCTGCGCAGGAATAGCAGCATCATTGCCATCTTCGACAATAGGACTACTGATATTGTCATCGTCATCACTACAACCAACCAAAGGTAGCGCGCCAAAAAACGCTGCTGCCGTCAACCCTGTACCACCTTTTAGAATACTACGGCGATTCAGACGGCGATTAATAACCGTCTGAAAATCAGTATTATTAGTAGGGTTTGAATCTTCAACGATTTCGTGAGCGAGCTCTAGTTCTTTATTCAATAATGTCATTATCAGTCACCTTGCTATTGGGCTAGATTGGCGGAGAGTGGGTCGCGGCTTCACATTACAGCCACAAAAATACGAATTCCGCTTAAGTCTACTGACTCTTTATGACAGCACGCTGAACGATAGATGACAAACTGATGACAATAACTGTACAAACAATTATTGAGAGATATAAGTATTAAAAAATTTTGAAAAAATATATAAAGTCTAAAAAATAAAAGCCCCAAGCAATGGCTCAGGGCTTTTTGATATTTATGACCACTAGTACTGGTTCATTTAGCAAGCTTACTGCACTTGTGTTACCCATTCATGAGCACCCAATGTTAGTTTGAGCTTATCGCCTGCTTGTAGTACACCCACGCCGCTTGGTGTGCCAGTCATAATCACATCACCTGCCTGTAAGCTAAAAGCATGGCTGATATTGACCAGCAGCTCATAGACAGGGAACAGCATCAAAGCACTATCACCGTCTTGCGCCAGCTTATCATTGATGGTGAGCTGATAATGGACATTCTGAAGATTGCCAAACGCTTGCGGGTCGATCCAGTCAGCAAGCACGCATGCCCCATCAAAACACTTGGCACGCTCCCATGGATGACCTTTTTCTTTAAGGGTGCTTTGCAAATCGCGCAAGGTCAAATCCAGCCCCAACGTCACCCCGCCAATCGCTTGCTGTGCCTCCTCAATCGTTGCCATCGACAAGTCAGCTGACAGCTGAATACATAGCTCAGCCTCGTAATGCGTCCCGCCAAATATCTCTGGATTGGGACGGATCACATCATGGCGAGTAGATACCACAGAAGAGGCGGGCTTCATAAACAATATGGGTGATGATGGCACCTCATTGCCAAGCTCTTCTGCATGCGCCGCATAGTTACGCCCCACGCAGACGACTTTGCCAATAGAGCTACGCAGACGCTCATTGTGTTGCTCAATGCTTTGTTCTTCACTGACCCCAGCGGTGATGGCATTTGCTAATGACATATGTGGCGATTGGCTCATACTAGACTCTCCCTATAAATGATAAATATTTTTCAGCAATCCCTACTATATTGTCTACTGTCACCTTTATTGTCATCTTGGCGACCATTCATGACTAGTGACTCTCTATGGAATCGTGTTGGTCATCACATCTGGTGGCACATAGCTGGCGTGTCGGTTCATACGTTTTTCAAACAGTCTAAAGCTAAACAAGATAACCCATGACAGCACAAGATAAACGATACCCGCGGCAAAGAACAGCTCCATCAGCGTATAGGTACGCGCACTGATCGTACGAGCCACCCCCGTAATATCCATCAACGCGATGGTCGATGCGAGCGCACTGCCCTTTAGCATAAAGATAACTTCATTACTGTAGGCTGGGATCACAATACCAAACGCACGCGGCAACGTTACACGTGTCAGCTTCTGCCATTTTGACATACCAAGCGCATCGGCCGCCTCAAGCTCACCGACAGGTATCGTCTGAATCGCACCGCGTATAATCTCTGCCAGATATGCACTGGTATTTAGGGTAAAGGCGATGATGGCACACCAGTATGCTTGACTGAGCACCGGCTCCCATAAAAACGACTCACGCACCGCCCCGAACTGACCAAGACCATAGTAAATCAGGAATATCTGCACCAGCAGCGGCGTACCGCGGAAAAAGAAAATATAAAGAAATGGCAATATCTGTACTAACCAGCTCTTCGACAAGCGCAGCAGCGCTAGAATCAAACCAAAAAACAATCCGACAATACCTGAGATCACGACCAGCTGTATAGTCAGTACCGCACCGCCCAGTAAATCAGGTATATGATCAAAAATGACCTGCCAATTCCAATCCATAGTATCTCTCCTCTATCCTATGGTCGATTGACTGTGAGTGGATTGACGGCTTATCTTTTTGGCATAGCGTGCCGCTGGATTGGCGCGCCACTCAAGCCACATCATAAAGCCAGTAATCAACATGGTCAGACCCAAATAAATAATCGCGGCTGCCATATAAAAGGTAAACGGCTGCTGTGTTGACTGCGCAGCACGCGACGACTGATACATGATGTCTTTGAGACCCACCACAGACACCAGCGCCGTGTCTTTGAGCAGTACCAAAAATAAATTGCCCAAACCTGGTAATGCAATCTGCCATACTTGCGGCAACGTAATGCGATAAAAGGTCTGAAAAGGACGCATACCAATCGCTTGCGACGCTTCTCGTTGCCCTATCGGAATCTCTTGAATCGACATGCGAAAAATCTCAGTCGCATACGCCCCAAACGCGATCGACAGCGCCATAACACCGCCCCAAAAAGCGCTAATCTCGACATAGTCGTTGTAGCCGAACTTTTTGAGGATGCTCATCAATAAGATTGAGCCGCCATAATAAATAAAGAGCACCAATAGCAACTCAGGAATACCACGCATCGTCGCAGTATAGACAGTCGCAAGCTTACGCAACAACCAGATATTGGACATCTTTGCGGTTGCGCCGAGCAAGCCTAAGGCCAGACCAATGATTAAACTGGTCACGGCAAGCTGTATGGTGACGGTAGCGCCGCTTAATAAAAGCGCGCCAAATCCTTGTAAGTCAAACACGATTATCCACTCAGTCTCTTTATATTAGCAATTTGCAAAATATGAGTTAAAAGAATCAGCATCAATAGCTGAACGCAGTCCATCACCGTATTTTATACCACCTTAATACAGATGGTCGTCGTCAAAAAAAATGACGTCAGAGCAATACGGTTGGCGCTGCGATAATTGACACAGTAGAAATGAGCGCTGATTTTATCATATTCGCTCGCCGTGATGTTAATCCTGACGCGTAAAAGCTGTGCCTAAACCGTACTTAAACAGATACTTGGGCAAATACGCTTGAAACGAACTGACTAAATTTGAGTAAAGCGAATAGTGAATAACGATGACTATGCCACGACCATACGATACGTTTATGGAATAATAAAAAAGGACATCACCATCATGGTAATATCCTTTTATTAAGAAACAATCAACTGTTATTGGCTATAAACCTTTCTTATGAAAGCCGTAGCGTGCAGCTGGTAAAATTACTGACCGGCGGTCTCTGCGACTGGCTGCTCAGGCGTGTCTGCATCTGAGGTCTGCATCGCAGATTCTGGTATAGCAAAATACTGTTGATTGATTTTGTCATACGTACCATTGGCCTTTATATTGGCTAAAGATTGATTGATCTTTGCTTGTAGCGGATCGCCTGGGCGTACTGCTATCGCAAAGTTATCATTGATATCAATCTCGTCACCTTTTAGTGCATATTTACTACCAGCAGGAGAGCTCAGCCACTCTATCGCAGGCAACTTATCAGAGATCATCGCATCGACGCGGTTTGATCCTAGATCCAAAAACGCATTGCTCAACGTATCATAAAGCTTCATGTCAGCGTTTGGATATGTGTCTTCAAGCCACTGTGATGAGATGGTCGAGCGCTGTGCGGCAATCGAGTGAGCGTCGATGTCGCTTTGGTTACTAGGGTCAAAACTGCTGTCTTTTTTGGCCAAAAAAACCAGGGTATTGCTAAAGTATGGATCAGTGAAGCTAACCTGCTCTGCACGCTCTGGCGTAACGGACATCGCCGCGACAATCGCATCATACTTACCGGCTTTTAGACCAGGAATAATACCGTCCCAGTCTTGCGCCATAATCTCACAAGTCACCTGCATATCGGCACAGATGGCATTGGCTATCTCAACGTCAAAACCACCCAGTGTCCCATCCGCATTGGTATAGTTAAAAGGTGCATACGCCCCTTCCGTACCAATACGAAGTACGTCATCCTTAGTTGCCTTTATTTCGGTCGTATCAGAACTGGTATCGGCCGCATTCTCTTGGCTATTGCTACAGCCAGCGATGGTAAAAATAGTCGCCAGTGCGAGCAATGGCACAGATAGACGACTGCTCGTCATAGCGCTAATAATAGATTTGCCAGTCGTAGCACGGACTGGAACACAGTGATTGCTCATGATCATCCTTGGGTTTTCTTGGGTAAACAACACTTTTCAAAATAACGGTCTATGCAGAAGACGTCGTCTTAGTTCGTTGCCGCTTCAGCTGGTGCGTCTTCTTCAACGACTATGACTTCATCGACGCCATCTGTCACGACTGCTTTTTGTGCCGCAGCGGTCGAGCTGGTACCAAAGTAACTGCCAGTGATTTGATCATAAGTGCCGTTGTCTTTTAGCTCAGCCAATGCCGCATTAAATTTAGCAACCAATGGATCGCCTTTACGGAATGCAATACCCATTGCATCATCGTCGCTGCTGATCTCATCACCTTTTACTTCATAGTCTTTGCCGGCGTCTGTTTTTAGCCAGTCAATACCAGTGACTTTATCAGACATCATACCGCGCACACGACCTGAGGTTAGATCTAAATAGGCATTGTCTTGAGTATCATATAGCTTGATATCAGCATCCGCGTGCTCGTCCTGTAGATACTGTGAGGCCACGGTAGAGCGCTGTGAAGCGATTGGTTGACCTTTGAGCGAATCGATGCTGATATCGTCGCCTTTTTTACCAATGAGGATGATACCACTATGGAAGTAAGGGTCACTGAAGTCGACCACTTCTTTACGTTCAGGGGTGATTGACATACCAGCGATGGCGGCATCAAATTTCTGTGCGTTAAGCCCTGGAATCAAACCATCCCAATCTTGAGAGATGACTTCACATTCTGCTTTCATTTGTGCACATAATGCGTCAACCAACTCAATCTCGTAGCCGATCAGTTTGCCATCAGCATCTGTGTAGCTAAAAGGCTTGTAGCTTGATTCTGTCGCGATTTTGATGTTCATAGGTGCTTCAGTCGCGGTATCAGCTTCAGCGCTTTCTGCTGGTGCTGAGCTGTTGTTACAACCTGCTAGCATTAGCATCGCGGCGCTGAATGGCGCAATCCACAATGCTTTTTTGCTCATTGATGAGGTCATTAGTGATGTTATTGAAAGTGTCATACCTATTATTCCTTAATATAGTTACCAGCCATATCGTCACTTATTACGTGCTGCTTGATGCCTTATTGAGCGCCACTTACTCAGTACTTGTCAGTGGCGCGCGCGTATTCGCAGCAATCTTTAGTGAGTCATTATTGACCAAAGTGTTGCTGCTCAAGACGGGCAAGCTCACCGTTGCTACGGATTTCGCTCAATGCTTTATCAAACTCCGCTTTGAGTCCATCACCTTTACGCACGGCAATAGCAATATTGTCATCGTTATCAATCTCATCACCAACGATACCGAAACCTTCTTTATTGTCAGCGAGCCATGATTTGGCAGAGACTTTTTCGGCCAATACTGCATCGCTACGACCAGACTTTAGATCCAAGTAGGCATTGTCGTAGTTGTCATATAGCTGAACGGTATTGCCATCTTTGCCTTCGTAGTTATCTTGTAGATAAGCGCCTGGCGTGGTAGAACGCTGACCGCCAAGCGTGACGTTTTGGATCGCCATTGGATCAAAGCTGCCATCAGTGTTGCTGAGCCATACCATCGTATTGGCAAAATACGGCTCGCTGAAATCGACTTTTTCTTGGCGCTCAGCCGTGATTGACATACCGGCGATAACGGCATCATATTTTTGTGCCAATAGACCTGGGATAATACCGTCCCAATCCTGCGCTACGATTTCACAGTTGGCTTGCATCTGCTCACACAAAGCATTGGCAACATCGACATCAAAACCGCTCAAGCTGCCATCAGCATTGGTATAGTTAAACGGAGGATAAGCGCCTTCGGTTGCAATGCGGATGGTTTTGCCAGTCGTTTCTGCGGCAGGTGCATCGGCACTGGCTTCGGTAGTTTCATCGGCAGGTTGGCTACAAGCGCTTAGCATGAGCGCAGCAGAGATGGTCATCGATGACCACAATAGACGAGCGTTCGACATCATATGTTCCTTAAATTCTGATGGGTATGGATATGGGGTTCTGATACTTTGTTCTCTGACGTCCCTGACAGACAAGCAATATAGATAGCAGAATAATGGACAGCCGTTAAAATTGGCCGACTATAAACCTTTTGATAATACCTGAGTAAAAAATCAAAAACAAACGTTTTGCATACTCACCGTGACTATTGGGCAATAAAGGATAAACAATAGTTACGGTATAGTGATTTTTATATTTGATAGGATTCGATGGCGGTAAAGTCGGTAGGGCGCTACCACCATCTGATTTATAGCTTGGACAGGATTAGTGCGGACGATGCGAGGCCATAAAATCTTTGACGCGCTCGGAGGTAGGATTGTCAAAGATTTGCTCAGGTGTGCCGATCTCTTCAACCACCCCTTGGTGCAAGAAGACCACTTTGCTTGATACTTCACGGGCAAAGCGCATCTCATGAGTGACGATCAGCATAGTGCGACCCTCTTCTGCCAGCTCTCGCATGACAGCAAGTACTTCATTGACCAACTCAGGGTCTAGCGCCGAGGTTGGCTCATCAAATAATAGCACTTGCGGCTGCATGGCAAGCGCGCGCGCAATGGCAACCCGCTGACGCTGACCACCAGATAAGTTCGCTGGATAAGCGTCTTTTTTATCGAGCAAACCGACTTTGTCGAGCAGTTTTTCGGCATCACTGATCGCTTGGGCTTTTTTGATCTTGAGAACCTGCGTTGGACCCTCAATAATATTTTGCAAAATCGTCTTATGTGGCCACAAATTAAAGTTTTGGAAGACGAACCCAACGCGAGCACGCAAGCTCTCTAACTGCTTAACATCCGCCGCTTGCAGCTCACCTGATCTAGCAGGTTTTAGCATCAGCTCTTCATTGCCGATCAGGATACGACCTTGATTGGGATTTTCAAGCAAGTTAATGCAGCGCAGCAAGGTTGATTTACCTGAGCCAGATGAGCCCAAAATAGAGATGACATCACCATCATAGGCCGTCAAAGACACTCCCTTGAGCACCTCTAATGAGCCATAACTTTTATGGATGTCTTGTAAGTCTAGGGCGATAGGCCGAGTTGGTTTTTTTGCAGTATCAAGCATGGTTCAGCAGACTTCCAATAAATATGAGTGAAAACACGAATAAAAATAAATAAGAGCCGTATATATAGTATAAGTATCTATAGCATTATTATGCTAATGCTACGCCTGAGCAGGCCAAGAGAAAAATGCCATATTGTCTCTTATTACACAGTAAAAAGGCAAATCTTGTGTTTAACCAGTCAGTTAATCAGTACTGGATAACTGACTGGCACAAAAAAGCCCAGACCATATTTATCGCTCTGGGCTTTATTTTATCACTTTCGCGTGCCAGGCGTTGTTTTATCTGATAATGCTATATTGACCAACACACTATCATAGCGTTTGGCGCGCCATAAAACTTAGTACGTCGATACATGCTCTGAATCTTCGGTGCCATCCAGTACTTCTGCATCATCTGCGGTTGCCACAGCCACATCATCCCCTGTACTGACAGCCATACCGTCATCGGCGCTAGCAACGGCGATGTCATCAGAGCTACTCGCAGTTGCGGTTGCATTCTCTTCAACGCTGGTTTGAGCGTCAACGCTTGTATCCGCTTGCGTCTCCATTGGTGTCTCGTCTTTGCTACAAGCACTGAGCGCAAGCACCCCTGCAACCAAGCCAACCGTCATCCAGTTTTTGTATGTCGTGTTTTTAATCGTCATCGTTATTCTCCATTACTTGTCATATGATTCAGCGTCATTTATTGATAGTGCCGTTTTCTTAGTGCCTACTATACTGATGATACATCGCAGCTACCTTAGTATTTACAGCGCAGTTCTGTTAAAGGCACGTAAACACAGCTCACAAAATATTTGAAGCAACCCTTTGTAAAGTCACTTTGATGCTTTGTAAAGCGGGTTCTGTTCACAAAATCATCTTTACTATCGCCGCAATCTCCTCTATGTTAAATAGCATAATGACCTATGGACCGCTAAATAGGCATTCAAAACTGATTTTTTGCTAAATTTTCGCCTTTTTAGGCGCTTTTATTTATATAAAACTGATATCACATAAGGAGAATAATTGATGAGTCAAGCAAATACGACGGATATTACCACCTACATGCAGTCTGTTGGCAAGCAAGCCAGAGCCGCTTCTCGTGCGCTCGCGGCAGCCAACACAGGCGACAAAAACTCAGCACTCATGGCCATTCATGATGAGCTAGTCAATGCCAAGCCAGATATTTTGGCAGCCAATAAAATCGATATGGACAACGGTCACAAAAACGAGCTTGATAGCGCTCTGCTCGATCGCTTGGAATTAAACGAAGCACGATTCAACGCTATGCTCCAAGGCCTAAAAGACGTGGCGAGCCTGCCTGATCCAATCGGCGAAGTGACGGATATGACTTATCAGCCATCAGGGATTCATTTGGGCAAAATGCGTGTGCCACTGGGCGTCGTTGGCATGATTTATGAATCGCGTCCTAACGTAACCTTAGAAGCTGCTTCACTGGCACTAAAATCAGGCAACGCCATCATCTTACGCGGTGGCTCTGAAGCGTTTGAATCCAATCAAGCGATTGCCAAATGCATCATAAAAGGTCTCAGTCAGACGGATCTCTCTGAGCACAGCGTTCAAGTATTGCAAACGACCGATCGAGCTGCCGTTGGTGAGCTGATCACCATGACTGAATATGTGGACGTCATCGTACCGCGTGGCGGCAAAGGTCTGATTGAGCGTATTAGCAACGACGCCCGCGTCCCTGTGATCAAGCATCTAGATGGTAACTGCCATACCTTTATCGATAGCGATGCGGATCCTGAGATTGCCATCAAAGTCAGTGTCAATGCCAAAACCCATCGTTATGGTACGTGCAACACGATGGAGACGCTGCTGATTGATGCCTCTATCGCCAAAGATTTATTACCAAAGATTGCCACTGCCATTATCGAGGCCGATGATGCCATGCAACTGCGTGTTGACGAAAGTGCTGAGAGTATCTTGGCCGATGTGATCACCTTAAACGGTCACTTGTCTGCTGCTACCTCTGAGGACTGGGATACAGAATATCTTGCCCCTATTCTTGCGGTAAAAGTCGTCGACGGTATCGATGAGGCGATTGAACATATCAATACACATGGCAGCCATCATACCGATGTCATCATCACGGACAACTATACCAAGTCGCAACGCTTCATTCGTGAAGTGGACTCAGCAAGCGTGATGATTAACGCTTCTAGCCGTTTTGCTGATGGCTTTGAATATGGTCTTGGTGCTGAGATTGGTATTTCAACGGACAAAATCCATGCGCGTGGCCCAGTGGGTCTTGAAGGACTGACCTCGCAAAAATGGATCGTCTATGGTCATGGTGAAGTACGTGCATAACTAAATCTGTATTCATGATTGAATCGAGCGTTTGAGAACGTCGGCCATTGTGCTGGCGTTTTTTTATGATAATCATAGCTATCTATATTACGGACATCTAAACAATAAGGAGCGGTGCCACCATGCAAAGCGGCAAGATTAAACATTGGAATCACGAAAAAGGCTATGGCTTTATCGATGTCGATGATCAAGATGAAGACGTGTTTTTTCATATTAGCAAAGTAAGTTTGGCGGAGCCGATAGCGGTTGGTCGACGTGTCTATTTCACGAGTAGTCGTAATGATAAAAACCAATTGCGTGCCACCAAAGTGACGTCAGCCGTACTCAGCATTGAACCAGATACTGCACCAAATACACCAAGGCAGATGCCCAATAATAGCAAACGAGATAATCACAGCCGGCCCTCAAATCGCAACCATCAAAACACTCGTCAAAATAGCTCTCGCAACAAGAGAAGCCTAGGCAGTACCCTATTTAGCCTCATTGCCATTATCGCTGTCGCTGTCTACTTCTTTGGCGATTTAGGCTCGACGTTATCTCAGTATACGTCTGACAATACCAGTCAAGTCGCCACAACTGACACAGCGACCACTAGCATCACAGGCGATGCACAAGTCGATAAGACGATTGCGCTGATTCAACAAGGCGGGCCATACCCTTATCCCAATAAGGACGGCACGACGTTTTATAACCGTGAAGGCAGACTGCCAGCACAATCGCAAGGCTATTACCGTGAATACACCGTACCCACCCCTGGCGTCTCCCATCGCGGTGCAAGGCGTATCGTCACAGGTGGTCGCCCGCCCACTGTTTATTACTTAACCGTCGATCATTATGACAGTTTTCAAAAGCTTGAGGTACCCTAATATGAAACCAAAGGATATTAGTCAAAAAGCCATGAATCAGAAAGATACGAGCCAAGCCATCCACTATGTCAGTCAAGACCCCATTAACCAAAACGGTACAGCGCTATCTGCCGTCATTCCTACTCAGGCTGTTACCATACCTGCGTGTGACACACTGGACAAAACCACGCTATTGACGAGTCTGGCGCGTGCCTGCCACTTCCCCAGCTATTTTTCACACAATTGGGACAGTGCATGGGACTGTCTGACAGACAGCGATGTGCAGCACTTAGTGCTTGATTTGACGGTAATAAAAAAGATAAACACCGAAGATTTCACTATTTTTAAAAGCATTATAGAAGATGCTTATAGTGACTTTGGTAAGCCGCAACTGTGGATTATTGTGCCCTTTGAGAATGACACTTAGCGGTGGAAAAATGACGAGGAGACTGCAGGAAGCAATAAAGACATCTTTGAGAGACCCGATAGCATGCGCTTTATCACAGCACCCTCTACTATCGAGACATTAGCGCTATTTGCAGGGGCATTGGCTTTTGCCGATGGGATGACGCTCGTGGCTGAGGACGCATGGTTTGAGCTACCGACGTTTGTCTGGGCACTGGCAGGCGGCGTCATCATACGCAATGTGTTAACGATGGTCTTCAATTTTGAGATGTTTGATCGCTCGATTGATGTATTTGGTAATGCGTCTTTGAGTCTGTTTTTGGCAATGGCGTTACTGTCATTGAAGCTGTGGCAGTTGACGGATTTGGCAGGGCCTGTATTGGTCATATTGATCGTACAGACCATCATCATGATTATCTACGTCTACCTCATTACCTTTAAAGTCATGGACAAAGACTATGACGCGGCAGTACTCTCAGCAGGGCATTGCGGTTTTGGTATGGGAGCTACCCCGACAGCGATTGCCAGTATGCAAGCCGTCACGGATCGCTATCTCCCCTCGCCGAAAGCCTTCTTAATCGTGCCAATGGTTGGTGCGTTCTTTGTCGATATCGTCAATGCCACGATATTGCAAATATTCACCAAGTTGCCGTTTATGTAATACTACTTATGTAATACTACGTCTGAACGTATTTAAGCCGTGATTAATCTTGAAGAGATTGCATGAGTCACATCGTGTGATAGCATTATTATCAAATACAATGTGATCCCACCGCCATTCATCGTATCAATAGACATTACTCAGAATTATTAAAACTTATTAAAAGTATCGAGGCATTTTATGTTGGTATTTGCCATTATTCTTGTGGTTTCAGGCGCACTCATTATTGGTGCATTATGGGGTCTATACGGCTATATGCCTGACTGGATACAAGGCAATCTGCTTGCGCTGGCAGGTGGTGCGCTCATGAGCTCAGTGGTACTTGAGATGATTCAACCTGCGATTGGCGAGAGTGGTTTGTGGACGACTGTCGCCTTTACCGTGTTAGGCGCAGTGGTCTTTACGGCTATTGACTATCTGATTGATGAAAAAATGCAAAACAAAGGCGGGGCAGGTTTGCTTGCTGCTATTACGCTTGATGGTATCCCAGAAAACTTAGCGCTTGGCGTCGCGCTGATTGGTGGTAACGCTTTACAAGTCGCGGCACTAGCAGGGTCTATTTTATTATCAAACCTCCCAGAAGCCGCAGGCGGTGCCAAACAAATGCGCGATGGTGGTAGCAGTCACAAAAAAATACTCATGCTATGGATTGGTGCAGCTATTTTATTATCATTAGCAGCTATTATTGGCAAAATGCTTCTCAAAGATGTCGATGATGCAGTAATTAGTGCAATTGACTGTTTTGCCGCAGGGGCGGTGATTGCTTCATTAGCGACAGAAGTTTTTCCTTCTGCATTTAAAGATGGCAACCATTGGGCGGGTATCAGCACTGCTATTGGTTTGGTGCTGGCATTAGGACTCAATCAACTCGGTGGCTGAGATTATAAATATTCGTAGGGTTTAAATTTGCCCCTTATTGCATGAGCATGCTCTTATCGCACAATTATTTGAATGAATAAAACCGCCCAGCAATAATGTTGGGCGGTTTTTATTTATCTGACATTCGGTTCAAATATGTCTAGGTGCGGCATCATGCAGCAACATGATCGACTCACTAAAGCGTAAACCCAATCACATTGAGCTTGTTCTCTTCTGCAAACTTAAATAACTCGTGAACGTGATTTAAATTCTCACGAAATGTATTCAAACCTTCTTGACTCTCTGCTTCGTGGTAGCCGATATCGTGTACCAATTTTTTTAAGTCTGTCGCGGCAAACGCTTTGACGATCTCAGGTACGACGGCCACATTGTATAATAAACCGTCATGCTGCTCATGCAGCGGGGTGCTATTGTTTGCCAAAAACAACAAATCGCACAAGGCATAATGCCCCTCTCCCAATAACTCAACCAGTTCTTCCGTATAATGTTCAAGAGACGCTTGTCTCACATCTAAGTATTGGTTGTCGCGATTTTCTCTTAGCTCATCCAGTGTCATATCACCAACAAGTATGCTGGTTAAATTTTCCTCGCGAACACTACAAAAGCAAAATGACATAGTTGTTGAAATAGACATCGTATCTTCCTTAACTGTGATTAAAAATAAAACCGCCTAGCAAACGCTAAGCGGTTTTTTGTTATACAACTCTCAAATAGAGTCAGTTAATACTTACTGGTTTTTTTCGTACACTGGTAGCTCTTTGCAGATGGCTTCTACTTTACCGCGTACTTCAGCTGCAACCGCTTCATCACCGCGGCTGTCTAGCACGTCACAGATCCAGCCTGCCAAATCACCCGCTTGCGCTTCGTTGAAGCCGCGAGTAGTAATGGCTGGGGTACCGATACGGATACCAGAGGTGACAAATGGTGATTTTGGATCATTTGGTACGGCGTTTTTGTTGACCGTGATATGTGCATCACCAAGCCATTTGTCGGCTTCTTTACCGGTCATTTCTTGCTTCACTAGGCTAATCAGCATGAGATGGTTTTCAGTACCACCAGAGATGATCTCATAGCCACGCTCTTGAATGACTTTTGCCATGGCTTGTGCGTTTTTCACAACTTGCTGCTGATAGGTTTTGAAGTTGTCTTCCAGCGCTTCTTTAAAGCAAACCGCTTTTGCCGCGATGACGTGCATGAGCGGGCCACCTTGGTTGCCTGGGAATACGGCAGAGTTTAGCTTTTTAGCAAGTTTCTCATCACGCGACAAGATCATACCTGAACGCGGGCCACGTAGGGTTTTGTGTGTGGTGGTAGTGGCCACATCAGCAAAAGGTATTGGGCTTGGATAGACGCCGCCCGCAACAAGACCAGCAACGTGTGCCATGTCTACCAATAGATACGCGCCTACCTCGTCAGCGATGTCACGGAAACGCTGCCAATCAACGACTTGTGAATACGCTGAGAAGCCTGCGATGATCATCTTTGGCTTGTGCTCACGCGCTAATGCTTCTACTTGATCATAGTCAATAAGGCCAGTGCCATCGACCAATCCATACTGTACGGCGTTGTAGTTCAGGCCTGAGAAGTTGATGTGCGCGCCATGCGTTAAGTGACCACCAGCGTCTAGACTCATGCCAAGTACCGTGTCATTGGCTTCTAGCAATGCTAAAAATACGGCAGCGTTTGCTTGGCTGCCTGAATGTGGCTGGACGTTGACGTATTCAGCACCGAACAGCTCTTTTGCACGGTCAATGGCCAATTGTTCAATGACATCGACATGCTCACAGCCACCATAATAACGCTTACCAGGATAGCCTTCAGCGTATTTATTGGTCAAATCAGTGCCTTGTGCTTCCATCACTGCTTGTGAGCAGTAGTTTTCAGAGGCAATCAACTCGATGTGATTTTCTTGACGAACGCTTTCTGCGGCCATCGCTTCAGCAAGGGTCGGATCAAACTCTTTGATAGAAATGTCTTTAAACATAATAATGTCCTAAGTAGTGACTGTCATTGAAAAAGTATCATTGAAAAGAAGCTGATAGCTTGCCCACAATCAAACGAACACTGCATCGACGTTGCTCAAAGTATGCTAGGTACTTGTGCACGCTGCTCTTTTGCCAGCTGTTTTATGGTACGACCATGATTGTAAATGGCGACTATCAGTAAAAATTAACATAAGAATAAACACAGGCAGTTGGCCTGCATTAACTTGACCGATCCGTCAATAAAATCGATATACAGCGGCATCGATAGCATTGCGAAAGCGTAAGTGTAACATGAAAAATTGTGCGATGAGCGCAAAAAAGCCTGCCTGAAGATGAGCAAATTAAATGGCGATATAACACAGATAAATAGCCAATTAAATAGGGCGTGTTGAACATTCGACCATGGCACTGACAGCGACTATTTTTTAGGCGATTCGATGTTAAAAATAATAAGTTTAGTCATTCTAAGTGCTTATTTTTAACGATGAAGCGGCAAAAAAGAGTCCTGTCCCCTGCTTTTTATCGTTGGGGCTGATGCTAAAATTGCCCCATACTGCGTTACAAATCTCGCTAAGGCATCTGCATTATCGTCGCTTTGTGCCTTGTCTGGAACCATTTTAGCGATCAGCAGTGCCTATTTGCGAATGTTCAACACGCCCTAAAGGTTTTACTCAATGCAAATTTTTGACCCTAGTTTTTTCTTTGTGTATATAAGAATAAAACGTTTTTAAGTATCACTGGACAAAAATGCCGGCAAAAAGGTTTCGCTGATAAGTAGTAAGCGACCATACCAGTCATAGCGCGTTTGCCGTTGCCAGCCCTCGCTCGTCTGTCGCACAAATCGCTGGTTTGGCACTGTGCGCCGACGTTTAAATAACACATAACCGATGGGCGTACCTTTTAGCTGCTGCAAGCGTCGCGCGTTACCTTTTAGGCTTGATAGCGGAAAGATGCTTTGCGCACCGACCCATGGCTGCTCGTCATTGCCGTATAGCAGTACTTCACGTATCCACGCCAGCAGTGGACGATTCAGCGCTGAGCCTTGCAGACCCAATTGTCGCTTTTGTTGCAGCGTCAATAGCCGATAGCCTTCAAAGGTGCGCTCCACTCGTAACGGCTGCCCTGCCTTCTCTTCTAGCATGGCTGTGAGCGAACCTTCGGCATTGAGCCACGATACGAGTTCAATAGGAGGCAGAGAGGTAGCAATACTAGCAATAGAGTTTGTGGGCATAGTTAACGGCTAATCATGAAATGTGTAAAGTAAAGGCCTGCAGGCTATTATTAATAGTGGATATTAGTGGTGTATATCAATGAAGCGTATCAAAGGCTGGCATATTGTCCGCGTTAAATGGTAGTGCCTCATGGGCTTGCTTGCGATATTGTGCCATATGCATCCGATCTCTGGCACAAAAATCGCCAATCGCAGGGACAAAACGCGGATCATAAATACGGTGAAGCGAGTGCGTGGTCGTTGGGATAAATCCACGAACCAGCTTATGCTCCCCTTGCGTACCCGGATCAAAGGACGCTAGCCCTTGCTCGATGGCAAACTCAATGCCTTGGTAATAGCACAGCTCAAAATGCAAGCTGTCATACTCACCAAGCGCGCCCCAGTATCGACCGTACAAAGTCGCACTATTATCAACATCATTATTAACATCGCCATCAACACTGTCGTCGTTGTCGCTATTACTATCAGGTGTGTCATACAAGAACAAACTACTGGCAATAATCTCACCACTGGCATCGAGTGCTTGCGCGAGCATAATATGTTCAGACATACTCGCTGCCAATGCCATAAAAAAGTCTATCGTCAGATAAGGCTGCTGTCCGCGTACCGCATAAGTCATCACGTAACAGTGATAAAAAGCCTTCCAGTCTGAATCGCTGATAGCATCGCCGATTTTTCGCTGGCAGATGATACCTTGCTCAGCCACTTTACGACGCTCCGCACGGATAGTTTTGCGCTTTTTAGCTTTTAGCGTCATCAAAAACGCATCAAAGTCTGCAAAGGGCTGACTGTCATTGAGCAGGTCTTTGTTTTGCCATAAGAACTGACAGCCTTGACGCTCGAATATCGGCATCGCAATCGGCGCGGACTCTACGCCGCGCTCTTGTGCTGCTAGCGCACGCTCTATATCAATTTCGGTCGGCATAGACGTGGTCGCAATAGAGGCTAGATTAGGAGTCACAAATAGCCCATGCCAGCTTGAGGCGCCGACTTGCTGAGCGATATCATCGACACCTGCGATGGCTGTTTTGATTATCTCTTCATTTAGCCTCTCCCCTTTTGCCAGCCAAAGCCGCTGACCCGTAATCGGCGTATACGGCACACTAGTGACCAATCTTGGATAATAGTCGAGACCATAGCGCGCATACGCCTCTGCCCATGAATGATCGAACACGAACTCACCGCGTTGATGGCCTTTTATAAAGACTGGCATTACCGCAACTGGTTGCAGAGCAGCATCCTTAGTATCATCATTGACACGATGCACCAAAATAAATATCGGTAGCCACCCTGCCCGCTCGCCAATCGCGCCTGTCTCAGCAAGCGCCTGCCAAAAAGCAAATGACATAAAAGGCGTGTCTGGCGTTTGCCAATCGGTCTGGCTCTGCCAGCTGGTATCATTCATCAGCGCATACTCTAAACTCATACTCACCGTCACTCTTATAATCGCTATATATTTATCGATAACCAATCTATTGATGACCTAGCCTAGCAAATTTTTGCGGTTTTGCTGTCACAATTTGCAAAGTTTTTTTGAGACGCAATAAAAAACCACCAATCGTGACATTGGTGGTTTTTAGGATTATCCTTATGTCCTCTCAAGAATAATATAAAGGTCAATAAAACACCGTCCATATTATTGAAAAGATGATATCGCAACAAATGACTGTTAGAATAAGGTTACTACCAGCTTAGTATAATTTGAAACCCTAAGATATGAGCGAAAACAGTATACTTAGTTCATGGTATGTGATTGACATCCTCTCGAATTTATAGTGGGTTTATTATAATATACCGTCAGCGACTTGCTGTCTGGCAGTTTACGGGGCAGTCAACGTGCCATCTGAGAACGCCCTTGTAGTGAACATCAGTAAAAGAAAATGTTTTATCAAACTTGAATATCTCTAACTTAATATTGCTAAGCAGCTGCATACGACGTACTTGTTCGAACGATATCATTGAGCATTGCATAGTATCATTGACCCATATTCAACATTATATTCGAGCTTTATTATTAACGACAACTAAAGGAAGATTCAAATAAAATGTCAAAAATTATTTATACAAAAACTGACGAAGCCCCAGCGCTTGCGACACTATCTTTTTTACCTATTGTAGAAGCGTTCACTAAGACCGCAGGGGTCGAAGTTGAAACTAGTGACATCTCTGTTGCGGCACGTATATTGGCTGAATTCCCTGAATACTTGACCGAAGATCAACGTGTTCCTGACAACCTAGCTGAGCTTGGTCGCCTGACTCAAGACCCCAACACCAACATCATCAAACTGCCAAATATCAGTGCCTCTGTACAGCAGCTCAAAGCAGCCATCAAAGAGCTGCAAGGTAAAGGCTATGCCATCCCTGACTTTCCAGATGATCCACAAACGGATGAAGAAAAAGAGCTACGTAAGCGCTATGGTAAGAGCTTAGGCAGTGCCGTAAACCCTGTACTACGTGAAGGTAACTCAGACCGCCGCGCACCAAAAGCCGTCAAAAACTATGCACGCAAGCATCCACATTCAATGGGTGAATGGAAACAATGGTCAAGCACACATGTATCGCACATGCATGGCGGCGACTTCTATGATGGCGAGCAATCTATGACCCTAGATAAGGCGCGCACGGTTCGCATGGAGCTATTGCTAGACGACGGCACCAAAAAAGTATTGAAACCTAAAATCGACCTACTAGACAAAGAAGTTATCGATTTGATGGTCATGAGCAAAAAAGCCTTGCTTGAATTCTATGAGCGTGAAATGGAAGATTGCCGCGAAGCGGGTATCTTGTTCTCACTACACGTCAAAGCCACCATGATGAAAGTCTCACACCCCATCGTGTTTGGTCATGCGGTCCGCATTTACTATAAAGATGCGTTTGAAAAACACGGCGAACTCTTTGATGAGCTTGGCATCAACGTCAACAACGGTATGGCAGATTTATACGATAAGATTGCTACTTTGCCAACCTCAACGCGTGAAGAAATTGAGCGCGACCTACATGCTTGTCAGGAGCATCGTCCACGTCTGGCCATGGTTGATTCGGCCAAAGGTATCACCAACTTCCATTCACCAAGTGATGTGATCGTGGATGCCTCTATGCCAGCGATGATTCGTTCAGGCGGTAAAATGTGGGGCGCTGATGGCAAAATGTATGACTGTAAAGCCGTCATGCCAGAGTCTACCTTTGCTCGTATTTATCAAGAAATGATTAACTTCTGCAAATGGCATGGCAATTTTGACCCAACGACCATGGGTACCGTACCAAACGTCGGCCTAATGGCACAAAAAGCAGAAGAATACGGCTCTCATGACAAGACCTTTGAATCTAGCGATGCTGGTATTGCGCGTATCGTCGACGTTGAGACCGATGAAGTCTTGCTCGAAAAACGCGTTGAAAAAGGCGATATCTGGCGCATGTGTCAGACCAAAGATGCCCCGATCCAAGATTGGGTCAAGCTTGCTGTACGCCGTGCCCGTGAATCAAATACGCCTGTTATCTTCTGGCTCGACCCATACCGTCCACATGAGAACGAGCTCATCAAAAAAGTTAAAATGTATCTAAAAGATCATGATACTGACGGTTTACACATCGAAATCATGTCTCAGGTTCGCGCCATGCGTTATACCCTAGAGCGTGTCGCTCGTGGCCTCGATACGATCTCTGCGACTGGTAACATCTTACGTGATTACTTAACTGACTTATTCCCAATCCTAGAGCTTGGTACCAGTGCTAAGATGCTATCGGTTGTGCCACTCATGAAAGGCGGCGGCTTGTTCGAGACAGGTGCTGGCGGTTCTGCACCAAAGCATGTCGAGCAGCTCACCGAAGAAAACCATCTACGTTGGGATTCACTTGGTGAGTTCTTGGCCTTGAACGTCTCTTTGGAGCATTTGGCAAGCAACGACAACAATGCTAAAGCTCAAGTATTAGCCGATACGCTCGATACCGCGACCGAAAAACTGCTGCTGAATGACAAATCACCATCACGTAAAACTGGTGAGCTTGATAACCGTGGTAGTCACTTCTATCTAGCGCTATATTGGGCTGAAGAGCTGGCGGCGCAGGATCAAGATAGCGAGTTAAAAGCACAGTTCACGCCATTGGCGCAAAAGCTGGCAGAAAACGAAGACGCGATTGTCAAAGAACTTAACGACGTTCAAGGTAAGCCAGTCGATATCAAAGGCTACTACTATGCTGATGAGGAGCTTGCGAAAAAAGCCATGCGTCCAAGCGCTTTGTTTAACGAAGTCTTGGCATCGCTATAAGTAATAAGCAATTGATCTTGAAACATTAATCCTAATCGCTCTGGTTTTTATACACAGATCGATTAGGTAAGTTTAAGTATTAGCAAACAAAACACCTTAGCCGTCTTAGAACGTTGAGGTGTTTTTTTGTGCCTATCTCAAAATGATAATAAACAACTTGCCTATGTCTATCCATTTCAAACACATAAAAAAACCACCTACATCAGTAAGTGGCCTTGAATAAATATAATAGAGTTTAACGCTCTAGGCATTAATGCGATTACGCATCCATGTGCTTGATAATGGCTTTGCCAAACTCAGAAGTACTGAGCAAGATAGCATCTGGCATCAAACGCTCAAAGTCATAAGTAACCGTCTTATTGGCGATCGCGCCTTGGATACCACTGATGATGAGATCCGCCGCCTCACACCAACCCATATCACGCAGCATCATTTCCGCAGACAATATCAATGAGCCTGGATTTACTTTATTCTGACCAGCATACTTAGGCGCAGTACCGTGCGTCGCTTCATAAACAGCGATTGCGCCGCCTTTGTTGGCCCCTGGGGCAATACCGATACCGCCTACTTCCGCCGCTAGCGCGTCAGAGATATAGTCACCGTTCAGGTTGAGTGTTGCTACTACGGAGTAATCTGCCGGACGCATCAGAATCTGCTGCAAGAATGCATCAGCGATCACATCTTTGATGATGATGTCATTACCCGTTTTGGGATTTTTCATCGTCATCCATGGACCACCATCTAATGGCTCAGCATCAAAACGCTCTGCTGCCAGCTCATACCCCCAATCTTTAAACGCGCCTTCCGTAAATTTCATAATATTGCCTTTATGCACGAGGGTCACGTTTGGCAAGTCATTATCGATAGCATGCTGAATGGCTTTACGAACTAGGCGCTGCGAGCCTTCTTTTGAGACAGGCTTGATACCGATGCCGCAGTCTTCAGGGAAGCGAATGCTGGTCACACCCATCTCTTCTCTTAAGAAATTGATGACTTTTTTGGCATCATCACTGCCTGCCTTCCACTCGATACCTGTATAGATATCTTCTGTATTTTCACGAAAGATCACCATATTGGTCAGCTCAGGATGCTGTACTGGGCTTGGCACGCCTTTAAACCAGCGTACTGGTCGCTGACAGACATACAGATCAAGATTTTGACGTACAGCCACATTCAACGAACTAAAGCCACCACCCACCGGCGTGGTCAACGGTCCCTTGATACTGATGACGTAGTCTTTTAAAATCTCTAATGTCTCACTGGGTAAATATTCACCGTCATATATTTTGGCCGCTTTTTCGCCCAAGTAAGCTTCCATCCAGATAATTGATTTTTTACTGTGGTAGGCTTTATCGACCGCCGCATTGACCACCTTTATCATGACAGGTGTGATATCCACCCCAATACCGTCACCTTCAATGAACGGAATAATCGGATGATTGGGCACATTTAGCGACAAATCAGCATTCACGGTTACTTTTTCGCCGTCTCTTGGTACGATGACCTTATCATATGACATGGATAAAACTCCTTAGTGGTAAGTTATACATCGCAAGCGAACTGAACACGTTGTTATGCTAGCTTTTCTATTATAATGGTCGCGCTCTAGACGCTTATTAGCTAAACAAAGTCTGATGTATGAGATACTTGCGACATTGGATTGAACGATACTAAAAAATAGCTTCAAATTAAACATATATGCATTGATGTAAATACAAACTAAAACTGTGCATAGAAACTGCTTATTATTAAATTCAGTGTTATTGGCTAAATTAATAAGAAATATCACATATACAATTTATAAATTATTAATAAAATGCAGCATCTATAACTTTATAATCTTTGAAGGGTTATAATAGATTATTTTGTTGATAGTAATAGAACAAAGAGCTGGACAATCATTTTATCTTGTAGGTGATAGGTTTATTACTATCAAAAATATAAATACCCCTATAAAAATATGGATTTAGAGTAGCAGTAAATTTGCGTGGTTGCTGTCCTACTTTTGTAGCAAAATACATCGCACAGCGTATATCAAACACAATACCTCTGTTCTTATTTTTTAGTACTGACTTTGCTTGATCAAACATAAGCCAAGACTGCTAATCACTCATTTACCTTCAGGAAATATCACTTTATGCCGACTTCTAGTCTCATCTTGTTCAATAAGCCTTATGGGGTGCAAAGTCAGTTCAGAGACGATAGCAACAATGACCACGCCACCCTATCGCAGTACTTTACTGATAAGTCTTTGCGAGTTGCTGGTAGGCTTGATGCAACGTCCGAAGGATTACTTATTCTGACCGATGATGGCCGAGTCAATAAAGCAATTACCCATCCGCCAAAAGCCAATGCTGGACGTAAGCAAGGTAAGACTTATTTGGTACAGGTTGAGGGCATTCCTACTGCTGAGCAACTCAATCAGCTCAAACGTGGCGTGACGCTCAAAGATGGCAAAACTCTGCCTGCTGAGGTTAAACACGTCAGTGAAGATGAGCTACCGATGGCGCTCTGGCAACGTCATCCGCCGATACGTGAGCGTAAAAGCGTACCGGACTCATGGTTGATGCTGACAATTTATGAAGGTAAAAACCGTCAAGTCAGACGAATGACCGCGCATGTTGGTCTGCCCTGCCTACGTTTAATACGTTGGTCGGTGGCAGGGTTTGAATTAGGTGACATAGCAGTTGGCGAGTTTGTGCGCATTCACTTAACTAGTGAGCACTATCAGCAATTGGGTATCAGCTATTAATTTGTCACGTCTAAACGCTTAGCTATAGTCAATCAATATTAAAAGTGGTACGAGGCAGACGAGTGCAAGTACTACAGTAGTAGGCTAAACGAGTCTAACGCTGTAACACTTTAATAGTGGTTCGACTATACCGGCATATATTTTCATTTAAAGTAAATATATTACTTCTTGTTAAACATAGCGTCTCGAATGGGTAAGGTTTATCTGTTAAGATTCAGCACGTCATTATTTATGTAAAATAGACCTCATTTATTTATCATTTGGTCTTCTTATAGTAGGGATATATCATGATTGCTTCTCATCGTTTTGTTCTGTTGGCCACCAGCATTTCTACTGCACTGCTATTAGGTGCGTGTCAGCCAGCAGCAGATAGTCAATCAGCGCCTGTAGAAGAAGCCACCCCGCCAATGACTGACATGACTCATGCTGAGCATGAGAATATAAGCCACGATACATCGGTAGATAGCGAAAACGTCACAGATGACACTCAGATGACGGATATGCTCAAAGACTACACAAAGTCCATGACCAGTATGCATGATGAGATGATGATCGGTATGGGTTATAACGATCCTGATACCGCGTTTGCCAAAGGCATGCTTGGGCATCATCGCGGCGCGATAGATATGGCAAAAATTCAGCTAAAGTACGGTACAGATGATGCCATGCGCCAGCTTGCTCAAGATATCATCACGGCGCAGCAAGCTGAGATTGATATCCTAAACAAATGGCTTGCCAGCCATCCTGACACAGCCAAACCTAAGCCCAATACCGCTGCTATGCAACAGGCCTACGCTAAGGGTATGGAAAGCATGCATGGTGAGATGACATTGGGTATTGCTGATCCTATGCCGGATATGGCATTTGCACGTGGCATGCTACCACACCATATTGGCGCCGTAGATATGGCAAAAATCGAGCTCGAATACGGTACTGATGAAGAAATGCGTCAATTGGCACAGCATATCATCGATACTCAGCAAGTAGAGATTGAGCTCATGCAAAACTGGATTGCCGCGCTTAAAGCGACGAGCGATGTTGAAAACGATAATGCTGAGGTTGACGAGCCTAACGGCGACACTACTGCAAACGAGAAGCCTGCCAGTGAGGACCCTGATAATAAAACCAAGGAAGAGTAGCTAGCCATTCAGCATACCAAAAAACCTTTCAGCTATTACTTGAACCCCCTAATAACCATATTTGCTTATTAGGGGGTTTTGCTTTGCTTACTTATATCTCTCGATGTCACTATGCTGACTGACGCTTCATCACATCCAGCCATGGCTCCCAAGCGGATTCTGCTTGCTTAGGATCGCTATGCTCTGCTAACGCTGGAGCACCTTTTACTAAGCGCAGACTGACCTTATGAGGAAATTCTTTTTCAGGCATATCACTGTCATTCCCGTTAGCTTGTGGCAGTGCCTCAGGTTGCACTTGCACACACATCAGCTCATCGCGGCGAAACAGATGACACTCAACGGGATGCTCTGCATTACTCAGCGATGCTAGCTGCTTACTATCCGCCTTGATGCCATCAATCGCGATAATGATGTCATGGGCTGAGATACCTGCTTTGGCAGCCACACTACCGCGGTTCACCCGATTGATTTTGAGTCCAGCGGGTGTCTCATTGCAGCGCATACCCCATGGGACATGCTTATCCGCAGTCTCTTTGGTATTGACCTGCATTTTGATACCGTTTGCGAGCAGCAGCGCCTCAATTGGCAGTTCCTCTACGCCGTTGACGTAACGGCGTTCAAAATCCTCCCATTCCGCTATCGGCATAAACTGCCCAATCACGTCGCCCATATCCGCGCTATTGATGCCGATACGCTTGCTGTCATTTTGCTTTGCTTGGGTATAGAACGCTTTGACCACATCGAATAGACGATAGCGATTATTGGTATTTTTTAGCAATATCAAATCCAGACACAAGGCCACCAATGCGCCTTTATTGTAGTAACTGATACCAGCATTGCCCGTATTTTCATCGCTACGGTACAGCTTAATCCACGCATCAAAGCTTGACTCTGCGACACTTTGGTTATCGCGTCCAGGCGTTTGATAGTAGCGATTGATTTGTTCCGCTAGTAACCTGAGATAGTCTGACTTATCGATCACGCCAGATGCTTGCAGCATAAAATCATCGATATAAGACGTAAATCCTTCAAATACCCAAAGCATCGGCGTGAACGCTTCACGGCGTAGATCAACATCAACCATGACATCAGGGCGCACGGTTTTGACCCACCACGAGTGAAAGTACTCATGACTGCACAAGCCCAAAAACCGCTGATAATCCGTGCTCGGTATTTTTGGCTCATCAGCATTTGGTAAGTCACGGCGCGGGGTAATCAGACTAGTAGAATTGATATGCTCAAGTCCGCCGTAATCCTGACCACTGGCAAACGTCATAAAGGTGTAATCATGAAAGGGTGCATCCCCCAGCCAGTCTAGATAAGTCTGACAAATCTGAGTGACGTCTTGCTGTAGCCTGCCCATATTGGCACTATGCTTGCCTGAGAGATAAAAACTGTGATGAAGCGTCTGATGCTGACTGTCATGAATAATAAAATCAAATTTATTCTGTGCTGCAATCTCAAAAGGGTAATCAATCAGCTCATGATAATTATCTGCCCGTAATTGATAACAGTGCCTTTTATCTTCGCTCTGACCATCAACACGCAGATGCGTAGATGCCAAACCACATGCCAAGATTACATGACTTTCTTCTTTATCTACCAAAAACGACTCCGGAACAATCAAGCTGACTTGTACTGGAATCTGCTCTTGCCCATCGACCGCGAGTGCAAGTGAGGTAAAATTACCATACAGACGCTGCTGATCGACATAGGCAGTACGTACCGATAGGTCGTAGCAGTAGACTTCGTATTCGACGACTACCCTTTGGCCTGCTGTGATAGTTGGGAGTTGCCACGTATGTTTATCTACCTTTTGTGCACGATAAGTTTCAGAAAACTCGTCACCTTCTTTTATTTGGCTGTCTGTTACTCGATAATGCACAGCGGTGATGTTGCGAGCAAACTCGCGCATCAGATAACTGCCTGGTATCCATGCTGGTAGCCAGAGCTGAGGAGTATTAACTGTTGCCGTAAAGGACAGTGACACATCCACCAAATGCTCAGAAAAACGGGCAAAATCGAATTGGTAGCTGATATCAGCCGTATTATTGATATCATCATGGCTGATTGAAACGTCGCTCGTTAGCTGGTTATTAGTATTATCGGCAAATGCAGTCATAGTATCTCTCATCCTTATTTTATTGTTATGTTAGGAGTCCTTCCCAAAAAACGCAACTCCCAAACCCTGAGTGGCCAGTAGTTATCGATTAACTATAGAAAATAGCAGTTATTATGATAAATTGTGGCATTAATTGGCATTTTTTATGTTTTTTACCTTGAAACTTATATACGCCATCTCAATTAAAGATGCTAACTGCTAAAGTTACTTTAATAAACTGATGATAATTGACTAATACTGTGGCTATTTGGCTTGCTGATTGGCTTTTTTAGGTTTATTGCAACCGTATTTAATTTTTTACATAGATATACTTAGGATATTTTATGACTACTATCGCAAAAGACACTGCCGTCAAATTCAATTACACATTAAAAGACGACGAAGGCAATATCCTTGACCAGTCTCCAGAAGGTCAGCCACTTGCTTATCTACACGGTCACAGCAACATCATCCCAGGCCTAGAATCACAATTAGAAGGCAAATCTGCTGGCGAAAAAGTCAACGCAGTGGTTGAGCCTGCTGATGGCTATGGCGAGTATCAAGAGCAAGCAGTACAGCGCGTACCACGCGAAAACTTCCAAGGCGTTGATGATATCCAGCCTGGTATGCAGTTCCAGTCAGAAGCTGGTGGCCAAGTGATGCTAGTGACAGTCACTGACGTAAACGACCAAGAAGTAACTGTTGATGCCAACCATCCATTGGCTGGGAAGCGTTTGACGTTTGATGTTGAAATTCAAGAAGTACGTGCAGCAACTGAAGACGAACTAAACCACGGCCATATACATGGCGCAGGTGGCGTTGAGCACTAATCTCTCCTAGAGTATCGTGAGACGGTTAGAGAATAGGTTATATTTGAGCTTATCTTCTCATCAAAAAGGCCAGTAGCACTGTCTACTGGCCTTTTTTTATGTCTGTCATAAGTGCTGATTGATTAGATGTAGATAAAAAGAGCGTTCTAACAATGAAGCATTCATTGCGCTTCTGTGAGCATCCTTAAGCTCAATAGCCATTCTCACAAATCTATCAAAGAAGCGTAAGCTAGCGCCAGAAATAATTCTTAGATCCAGACATAACAAAGCCGCATAACGACAAGCGTCATGCGGCTTTTATTACCAACCATCCATGTTAGCGTTATGTGATACCTAATCCCGGGGTATCTCATAACTGACAGGCATCCAGCCTTATCATCCCTAATCAGCAAACCACTTATCCCTGATGCGACCTTAAGATACCAATCCCTAGTATCAATGAATCGTGCCGTACAGTTATAATCGCAGATTGTCCTATCACTAGTAAGTGGTCTAAACGTCAATCCATGTAAGCATATGCTTACATGGTAATACTAGCTATCGTATAACCCCTTATAGTTTCTCTTCAGGACTGAGTAAGGTCTTGGGTTCAGCACTTAGCATTAGGTAGGCCGCTTCATTAATAAAGGCTTCATCTTCTGGCAGCTCTGGACGCTCAGCAGCTTTCATACGGCTACGCTCTTCAAACTTTGCATCCATCGCGGCCTGATACGTATTCCAATTAGAATAGGGGCGTTCACCAGTAGCGATCAGACGTCTGTTTTCGGCTTCTAGCGAACGCTTTTCAATCAGCTGCATTTTGGCTCGGCGGCTGTTAATATCTAAACGAACTGGTTTTTTCTCATCATCCATATTACGAATATCATTCAGCGTTGATAGATACACAAACTGCGGATTTTTCTCTTGGCGAATTTTAGACTGCTGATTGAGCGTCGCTAAAGTGTCATTGGTAAACTTCCCTTCAGGCTTATAAGGCGCCGTTCTGATGGTATCCCAAGGCAAGGCTTTTTTCTGGGCGCGTTCGCCAAAGGTCGCATCATCATAGATATTGACCAATTCAACATCAGGTACCACGCCTTTGTTCTGCGTACTACCACCTGTGATACGGTAGAACTTACGCTGAGTTAAAGTTGCAGAGCCTAACGCCAAGCTATCCAGTTGAATCTGCGCAGAGCCTTTACCTGTCGTTGTGCTACCAACCACCAATCCACGACCATAATCCTGAATAGCAGCGGCAAAAATTTCACTGGCTGAGGCCGATGCTAGGTTGGTTAGGACGACCATTTTGCCGTCATAGAGCTGCTCGCCGCCATCATTATCGCGGTACACTTGGACATTGCCGCGGTTATCACGAATCTGTACCAATGGACCGCTTTTAATAAAGAATCCTAGCATTTTGGCAACTTCATCTAACGAGCCACCAGGGTTGTTGCGCAAATCCACCACGAGCCCATCGATATTTTCTTTGTTCAATTCTTTTAACGCTTTTTCGGTATCGATACTGACACTACGGTAGTCCTCACCATTACGGCGGGCACGATAGTTCAGATAAAAGCTCGGTATCTCAAGAACACCAATGCGTTTTGGTGTTTTGTCGATATTAGGACGCTGCACCTCGACCACACGCTGCGTCACGCCTGATTCTTCTTGCTGGATAACATCACGCACAACGGTGACCGTACGGGCACTGGCATCTGGCGTATTAGGTTGACGTAGTTTGAGCGTGACCGATGTACCGCGCTTACCGCGAATCAAGCCGACAATCTCACGAGTCGACCAGCCAACCACGTCCGTCATGGTCTCGCCATCTTTTGCGATGCCGATAATCAAGTCATTGGGCTTAATTTGGCCAGATTTGGCCGCTGGGCCACCATCGACTAAGGTCACGATACGGGTGTAATCTGGGTTTTTACGATCAGGACGGATAGAAACACCGATGCCTTCTAACTGCAAACTCGACTGAATCTGTAGTTCAGTTGCTTGAATCGGCGCATAGTAGTTACTGTGCGGATCATAGGTCAGCATGGCGGTGTTTAGAATCGTCTCCATGATTTCGTCATCTTTGAGACGCTTAAACTGCTCTTGCTGACGCGACAAACGATTTTGCAAAATCTCATTTGGCGTACGTTCATCGTTGCGTACCAAGTCCTGTCCACGAGTGATATCTGGATTGCTTAAAAACACTTTTTCTTTGGCTTTTTCGTCTTCTTGTCCCAGCGTAATACTCATCAGCTGAAACTTTAGCTGACGTTCCCAATAGTCACGCTGCTCTTTTTTGGTTTTGAAATGTCCGAGCTTTTCACGATCAAGAATGATGGTGTCATCACCGGTCAAATCAATATCTTTCTTGAGCATCTTGGTTGCCATGGCAAAGTATTCGTTTGAGCGTTTACGATAACGATCAAAGACTTCTACCCCTGCGGATAAGTCGCCTTGCTTGAGGCGCGTGCCAAAATCATCAGCGTGCTTTTTCTTCAGCTCATCGACATCAGATTGCAAAAACAACGTATGGTTTGGATCGAGACTATCAATATACATTGATAAGATTTCGCTACCGGTTTTACTATCTAATGGCTGATTAAGGTAATGACTGCGATCCAGCAAAGCGGCAACTTGGCGAGTAGTGACCTTTTGCTCAGGTGTCTGAACAAAACTTTCCGTATTGGTTTCTGCTACGGCAGTACCGTAGCTTTGTGTCAGGATAATACCGGCGATGCCCACTGACGCTGCACTGAGTAACCACTGTGCTGGTTGTTTTTTCATCATATGTACCTAGTTATTTGAAGTTAGTGATATTATTTGTGTTATAAAAATTAAAAACTGCTGAATGTATCATTGCCCATGACTGTCGTCTGTTTTTGCTCAATGTCTGTCTTACTTTGCCTTGGCTTACTTATTACCATGAGCTTACAACGCTATGGCTTTATTATTCCGCCGCCTTTATATATAGATTCTAAATAATATATAGATTCTGAATACAAATTCTGACGCTTATTATCGAATCCTGATATATAGTCAAAAATCAATATTATCATGTGCATAAATACTGAACTGTCTCAAACTGTATAAGCAATCTTACACGCAACGCCTGCACATACCAAACTTTCTCTCACTTTTATCACACATAGCGACTTAAGGCTATTAGCATTAAGTCGCCGACTACCCACAAATTGATTTGATGCCAATAATCTGCCACATTAGGCTCAATTGATAATAACTGTCATAATAAAGTCCATGAGTAATGACTGCTAAGCGATTGGACATCGATGATCGGTCAACCCCATAATATAACAATACACAAAAAAATAAGGATGACGCAATGTACGGCGTTTTAATGATTGATATCGATAATACCGCACTGACCGCAGAAGACGTCAGCTTGATCAAACAAGCACAGATTGGCGGGGTCATATTGTTTGGACGCAACGTCGCTGATGCGGCCCAAGTACGCGCATTATGTGACGATATCCGGTACCACAACCCCGATATATTAATCGGTGTCGATCAAGAAGGCGGACGAGTCGCAAGACTGCGTGAAGGGTTCACACCGCTACCTGCTATGGGTAGGCTTGGTGAGTTATTCAATCACGATCCAAGCCGTGCGCTCAGCTGCGCATACGACTGTGGCTATCTGATGGCAGCCGAAGTGATGGCAGTAGGTATTGATTTGAGCTTTGCGCCCGTGCTGGATAGAGATGGTATCAGCCAAGTTATCGGTGACCGTAGCTTTCATCAGGAGCCACAAGCAATCGTTGCCCTAGCCACGCAGTTTATGCGCGGTATGAAAGCGACTGGCATGGCCACCACTGGCAAGCATTTCCCTGGTCATGGCGCTATCGCTCCTGACTCTCATGTATCAGAGGCCATCGATACACGTAGCTTGGACGAGATCATCAATAGTGACATGCAACCTTTTGCGCAAACGCTGTCACTGCTTGATGCTTTGATGCCAGCGCATGTGATTTTTTCGCAAGTAGATAACAAACCCGCAGGATTTTCTAAAATTTGGCTAAAAGATATCATTCGTGATCAGCTAGCGTTCGATGGTGTGCTTTTTTCTGATGATTTATCAATGGCAGGGGCAAAGGCCGCTGGCGATGTCAGCGCGCGCGTAAAGGCTGCCATTGAAGCTGGCTGCGATATTGCACTGGTGTGTAACGATCGTGTTGCCGCGCATGAAGCGGCGGCAGCGGCCCAAGAACTACCCTATCCTAACCAGAAGCGTATCAAAACCATGTGCGGCAATATACCAAAGTGGCAAGGTGATCTTGAGTCTACTTGCCAGCAGTTTGATTATTGGCAACAAGCAAAGAACAATGTTACTCAGAGCTTTTTTAACGTTGAGTCTGATACACAAGCTGATAAACCTGCCAATGAATCAAAAGACCCTACTGATTATAAGTAGCCTTGTATTCATACGAAACCGTTGAAAAATTTGGCAAATAAAAAACCGCATCGTTATGAACCGACCCCCATAAGTTGGACACAACTTACGGGGGTCGGTTCACATTAAGCTGCGGTTTTTTAGACTTAACTACTACCAAATTATATGATTTTTGCTTAATTCGTTGGATCTACCGCAGTACCTTGCGTCGCATCATCACCATCAGGTAGCAGATCATCATTATTGCTGTCTAGCGGATTCAAATCTGGATCAGGCGAGTCGCTATTGATGATCATGCCATCATTTAAATCGACCATCTCATCATTAACCACAAACTCAATTCGGCGATTGCGGAAACGACCTTGCTCGGTTGAGTTATCTGCGATAGGGTCTGACTCGCCCATGCCTTTTGTACTAAGTTTGCTCGCGTCAACACCTTGACCTACTAGATACTCTTTGACCGCGTTTGCACGCTCTTGAGACAATTCCATGTTGTAAGAATCAGACGCTTGGCTATCTGTATGACCGATAATCATCAGGTTCATATCAGGCACTTCATTGATGATTTTTGCAGCACGATCTAAAATGGCTTTATTGACATCAGGGATGACAGCTTCATCCACTTGGAAGTTGATAACTTGAAGGCTCAGAGCACGCGCCACATCACGTGGGTCTGGATTTTCTCCAAGATTGGTCATTGCAGCATCTGCTGCCGCCACACTATCATCAATCTCACCTTGCAGATCTAATGGACCTTCAGCTTCGACTGTCATCGCAGGCGCAGCGGCTTGTAGATCACTTACCAATTGGGCCAATACCGCATCATCAGGTGCATTGACCGTGATGGTATCTCCTTTAATCACCATGCTAGCATTCGGTACATTTTTGACGATCGGCAATATCGTAGTAAGCTGTGCAGCGGCTGGCATATCTATGGCAAAATTATCATCGACATCAGCGCGGCACTTATTGGCTTCATCGCCGAATGCGCCAGTTAGTGCATTCATTACATTGGTCTGTAGCGTCTCGTTGCCTACGCTCATGCGGCAAGCGTATAGCTCACCATTTTCGCCAGTGGCGATACGGAGTGAGGCAGGCTCGATGTCAGTTGCTACTACTGCTTGCTCATTAACTTGCTCGTCTTGCTGCGCGGTAGCCATCGGCGTAGCAACAGGCTCAGGGTTCTCCTGACAGCCTCTTAATAAAGCCCAAGCCAATGCACCCAAAATAATCAAACCGATAATCGGTAATAGGGCTTTCATAAAGCTGCCTTGTGGCTCTTTTTCTTTCTGTAGTGGCGCGGTACTGACCGTATCGGGTATAGGCGCCGCAGCAGGAGTGGCTGCAATGGCACTCGCAGGTAAGACAGTCCCCGCCCATGCAGGGATATGATGCTGATAACTGTTGAGATTGTCATTGAGAAATTGCGGTACAGGGGTAGTACCAGCCAAGCTTTTGATTTCGTGAAAAGCAAGCGGCGCTGCCATAGCAATCAGACCACGAGAAGCTGTCTCATCGACACCATGTGCATTAGCGAGCTCACGAGAGATTTGGTCACGGTGGGCCCCTTCTGTCCATACACGATCATAAAAAGCACTATCATCACGAGCGATATTCTCATTAGCAAAACGGCTATAGGTATCATTATTCGCGAGGCGAGCAGCAAAAATTGCATAAAATTGCTCAAGTAGATTTTGCTTAGCAGGACTATGATCGTCTGCTAATACGGCTGGACTGACTGTGCGTGTCAAATGACTGATAATATCCATAATACAACTCTCCCCTTAATTTTTATTTATATTGTTCGATTCTCTAAAGCATAAAATCATCTAATAACGTGGCGGCTGTTTACTCTGTCAAGTCAGATTTATCAGGCCACTATGATTGATTTTAGATATTATAGAATTGTTAAAGGTGTTTTCACAGTCGAGACGTTGTTGTGCAAATGATACGTTAAGTAATGTTTTAATTGGTGCGCGTAACTATACACTCATAACCCGACAGGCACTTGAGTACAAATTAAGAGAATTTGATACTCAGCTCCGCGAATCTGCGTTTTTGGTGAAGTAGCACCATTTTTGATGCTCAGAGCTTAAATACGTACGCTAAGCAACAGTTAAAATCAAAAAAGCGGTATGACAAATTCATACCGCTCCCTTGCTTAACTTTTGAACTATTTCTAAAAGTTCTGAAAGTACATTCGAACTGAGTCGATTTGAATGTACTTTATACGATTCACTACCTGACTTGTGCTGGTTCAGCAACGATGACACTGCTCGCCATGTCATCTACTTCTGACTCAGAAATAGGGCCTAACGGTCTGCTCGGTCTATTACCAGAAGGGACGCTGCTAGGAATATTACTTGGAACATTGGCAGGTACGTTGTTGGAATTATTATTAAATCCATCATTATTGTTAGGTAGTGGCGCAGGTATCACGCGATCACCTGTGTCATCATCAGCGGCTTGATATTCTCCAGTACCATTGCTCATGCCGTCATTACTGTATTGGTTATTAGCGCCTATTCCATCGCCGAGTTGATTGTTTACGCCATTAGTGCCAGCCATACCATATGTCGTATCACCATTACTGTTGTTAGGCAGTGGCAATGGCGCAGTACTATCGACTGCCATGGTTGGTGCTAAACTACGTACGTTTGTGACCAATTGTTGTAGTAGCATGTCATCCGGCGCCTCTACTGTCAGACGATCGTTTTGTAAGTGTAGACGGGCGAACGGTGTCGATCTGAGCATGGTCAGGACATTGGGCAATATCTCCGCAGGCATGTTTGCGATAGTAGTTGCTATTCCATTCTGTATGGTAAATTCACATATACTCGCCTGCTCGCCAAAGCTCGTATTGAGTGCCTGTTGTAAAGAGCTTTGTAGCGCTGCATCACCGACCGTCGCGCTACAAGTATAGAGGTTGCCACTATCATCTACGCCAACGATGAAATCGATGGGAGTCATCGTTGGTGCTGGTGGCGGTGCTGGAGTAACCACAGGCGCGACAGCAACCGGTTCTACTGGTAGGTCGCTTTTGGGTTTTATTAGTAATGCCCAAGCAGCCAGTGCCATCGCAGCCAGTGCTACTATCAATAAAAATACTCGCATCAGTAGGTCGTTTCGCTGATTACGAGTGCGCACGCGCTCTCGCTTAACGTTGCTATTTTCTGCCAAGTGATGAGCTGCTGGACTGGCATGGATAGCGTCATTACTGTCATCAAAATGCTCATCGTTATTTAATGCGTCAGTAGCGCTTATATTAGCGTTTTCCACATAAGCGGCTGTAGTAGCTGTCGTTGCAGCGACTGCGTCAGTACTTAGATCAGGCTCACTAAGTTTATTCGGTACGCTATCACTTGATGGCGCGATACCATTATCTGCGACATCTGCGACAAAGTTTGACATTGATTCGTGTCCAGCGCCTTGAGTAGCAGTGATAACGGACGCTGACCATATAGGTAAATATGGGCGCAGCGTCGACTGCTCTCCTTGCAAGAATGCTGGCAAAAACTGTCCATTGGCCAAAACCTTTAGCTCACGATAGGCTAAGGATGCTGCATTAATTAGCAATTGAGCAGTGATCGACTCATCAATATGATGCGCGGCTGACAGCTCTTGGATAATCGTTTTTTGTAGCACTTGGTCTTGCCATAGCTGCTCAAATAAAGGCCGCTCGGCAATACTGTCATTAGCCATCACCTGATCGTTACGAAGTAGTTGCGAGTAGACCTGTGGCACCGCTAAGCGCGTGGCTAAAATGGCATAAAACTGCTCAAGCAAGCTGATATAAGCCACGCTATCACTGCGATTATGCTCGCCCAATATAGCGGGGGTGACGGTCTGTTCTAATTGATCGATAATACTCATGGATCACTGCCTCTCTCGACTTTTTGAATCCGCAAAAATTAAGCACTTATTGTTCGTTGTATATACGGCTACTTGCCCTGAAACTGTCAAGCGTTCTTTAGCGGCATCGACGTCTATATAGCGGTTTCACTTATCTCACATGATACACTGCTACATTACTCACTAT
This sequence comes from Psychrobacter pacificensis, assembly GCF_018336615.1. Lineage (NCBI taxonomy): Bacteria > Pseudomonadati > Pseudomonadota > Gammaproteobacteria > Moraxellales > Moraxellaceae > Psychrobacter > Psychrobacter pacificensis. The sequence continues at coordinate 2,622,452 of NZ_CP048752.1, forward strand.
AAAAGCATAAAAATGCATCGTTTTGTCACATAATAGATATTTGTATCAGCATAACTGCTGTTAGTATTAACTAATTACGTTACGAGCAACTTGAACTTAGTATCAATATATTAACTTAGTATGAATATATTAATTAATGGTCATATTTGTTTTTACTCAGCCCTAACGCTTAGGCTTTGAACATTGTCATTTATCGCATTGCCATTTATTGCATTGTCACCTATCAGGCGCGGCCTAAGGATTTTCCTTTGTTAAACCATACGACCCTTATTATCATCATTACTGTTATTGTCAGCTTATTAGCATGGCAAAACAAGAAATTACTCAACCGTCTTATCTTTTATCCACCCGCTGTAAATAACGGACAATGGGATCGTTTTGTCACACATGGCTTTATTCATGCCGACAGTATGCATCTGCTATTCAACATGTTTACGTTATACTTTTTTGGCCGAGCTATTGAAGGGCTATATCGTTCATTTTTGTTCGGCTATGGTTTTGTGGTTTTTTATGTGTTGGCTATTGTTGTTGCCATGATTCCAAGCTACCTTAAAAATAAAGACAATGCCAGTTACTTAAGTCTTGGGGCATCAGGCGGTGTATCGGCAGTCTTATTTGCCTTTATTTTGCTAGCACCGTGGGAGCGAATTTACTTATTTGCCATTGTTCCTATTCCTGCGATACTGTTTGCCGTCGCTTATGTATTTTATAGTATTTACGCGGACAAACGCGGTGGCTCAAAAATCAATCATATGGCACATATGTGGGGCGGCGCATTTGGCGTCATTGCTACGATTATTTTAGAGCCTAAAGTACTACCCCATTTTATAAATGCTTTATTGTCGCCTGGTTTTTAAACTATTTTCTCAAATAGAAATTCTTTGAATCAGGACAATTAAGCAAGTTGCTTACTTTTACGTTTGAGATTTAATATTTCATTATGATTATAGATATTATCGGTGATATTCATGGTTATGCAGACAAGCTCGTTGGTTTGTTAAACCAATTAGGATACGAGCATAACGGTCAGCATTTTGTGCCACCGGCAGGTCACAGGGCATTATTCATTGGCGATTTGATTGACCGTGGGTCGCAGCAACTGGCCACATTAGAGATTGTCTTTGCGATGTTAGACGCGGACGTGGCCGATGCGGTGATGGGCAATCATGAATATAATGCCTTGGCTTATGCTACGCTCGATCCTGAGGATTCTAGCCAGTATCTGCGCTCACATAATGCGGTACATCAACGCCAACATGAAGCATTCTTGGCAGAGATACCTTTCGGCTCAGAGCAGCACGAATACTGGTTGCAGCGCTTGTACGAGATACCTCTGTGGATTGAGACAGATTATGCCTGTTTCGTCCATGCTTGCTGGGATGTAGATAGCATGGCGGTTCTAGAGCCCCTGCTGACGGATAATAACTGCCTAACCTCTGAAGGTCTAATCGCAACCGCTAAAAAAGATACTATCGCTTTTGATGCCTTAGAGCGTGTACTAAAAGGGGTCGAGACGGGCTTGCCTGATGGTATTGTGATGGTAGATAAAGAAGGCACTGAACGCAGACGAGTACGGGTGCGTTGGTGGCTTGATGCGTTGAATCAGCGCACGCTTCGTGAGGTCGCTCGTGCACCGTCCTCCGCATTGGCACAAATACCGCCTGATGCACTGGCTGAAAATATTGACTTTGCGATTCAAACACATAAACCTGTATTTGTCGGTCACTATTGGCTCACTGGTACACCTGAGCCACTCAGTCCACAAGTCGCCTGTACTGATTATTCGGCAGCGGTAGATAGTGGCTACTTGACTTGCTATCAGCTGGATACCGAACAGCCATTACCACTGACAGCTTCTCGCTTTGTGCAGCATTATCACGACAAAAGAAAAGAATAGAGATAAACCCGTGATATAAATGCTATTAACACCATATCATTATTAAAAGTCAAACTTGGCTTTACGAGTGTAGCAAAATTTTTGTATGATGGTCTTTTTGAGGATATCCAATCATGAGCACCACCAATACTGCGGCTAATCAGAACGGTCCCATCACCTCCCCTGCTGGTCAACCAAAAGTCGGCATTATTATGGGTTCGCAATCTGATTGGGCGACCATGAGTGCCGCGGCACAATTGCTAGCAGACTTTGATGTTGCCTTTGAGTGTGAAGTGGTTTCTGCTCACCGTACACCTGACAGGCTATTTGATTACGCCAAAAGTGCAAAAGACAATGGTCTACAAGTGATTATCGCGGGTGCAGGCGGTGCTGCTCATCTGCCTGGTATGTGTGCGAGCCAAACACCACTACCTGTATTTGGCGTCCCTGTAAAATCCTCTATGCTAAGTGGTTGGGACAGTCTGTTGTCTATCGTGCAAATGCCCAAAGGCGTTGCTGTTGGGACATTGGCGATTGGTACCGCTGGCGCTTATAACGCGGCCCTACTTGCGATTCAAGTCTTGGCCTTGCATGATGAAACGATTGCTACTAAGCTGGATGAGATGCGTCAGACGCAAACCGAGACCATTCTCGCTAGCCCAACACCCGGTATTATTAATTCTTAAATAAATATAGAGTGACTAGCTTTTTTAGCATGGTATTTTGTATTGATCGCCTAAAAACAAGAGCTACCACTTTTTATTTTTAAGTAAGTCATACTAGATATAAGGTGCCTATAGTGCACCTTTTCCTATTTTCACCCATTGCGTTTTAAATTTTAATACAACACAGACCTCATTCACTTTTATTCAAAGAGCCTTTCATGACTACAGCAAACGCTTATCCTGTTACCCAAACCATTCGTACCATCGGTATTTTAGGCGGTGGTCAGCTTGGTATGATGCTTGCCGAAGCCGCGATGCCACTCGGTTACCAATGCGTGTTTTTAGAAGACAATCCAGAATGCCCTGCCAGCCTATACGGTCGCGTGTTTCATAGCGATCAATTAGCAGACTTTATCGCAGCCGCTGATGTCTTTACCCTAGAGTTCGAGAACACACCAACGTCTACGGTCGAGCAATTAACGAGCGTGTCAAAATCTGGCAGCAAGCAAGGTATGTTCCCACCACTGATTGCGCTTGATATCGCCCAAGACCGTCTAAAAGAAAAGCAGATGTTCAATACGCTCGATATTGCCACCGTACCATTTATGGCTGTTCATTCTGAAGCTGAGTTAAAACAAGCTTGTGAAGCGTTAGGCCTGCCTATCGTTTTGAAAACCAGCCGCGGTGGCTACGATGGCAAAGGTCAGTTTGTTATCAAACAAGAGAGTGACATTAAAGCAGCTTGGCTTGCGCTAAAAGACGCCGTTAGTGGCAAAGGGTTACTCACGCCAACGCCTGCGCCACTGATTGCTGAAGGTTTCATTAACTTTAATCGTGAAGTGTCTATCATTGCCGCAAGAGCGCAAAATGGTCAGGTACGCTGTTATGATTTGGTTGAAAACCATCATCATCACGGTATTTTGGCAAAAACTCAAGCTCCTGCGGTCGGTACCAGCCACCTGCTCCAGCAGGCAACAGACGCCATCACAAAGATCATGAACCATCTAGACTATGTGGGCGTCATGGCACTTGAATTGTTTGTCACCAAAGATGCTCGCGGTCATACCACGATACTGGCCAATGAGATTGCCCCGCGTGTACACAACTCTGGCCACTGGAGCATCGAAGGCGCGGTTACTAGCCAGTTTGAAAACCATATCCGTGCTGTGGTCAACTTACCACTCGGTGATACGGACAACGTCCATCCAGCGATTATGGTCAACGTACTCGGCCAATATCCTGATATCAGTGCCGTGCTAAATATCGATGGCGCTCACTATCATAGCTATCATAAAGCTGAGCGTGATGATCGCAAGATTGCTCATATTACCTTGATGCCCAATGACGTGACTGACTTAGAATCCGCTATGGCAAAGCTGGTTGCCGTATTGCCAAATAAAGTAGGTTTGGACAAAGAGTATGGAAATATCGATACTCACTCTAATACCGCAGATGCCAAAGCTAAAAACGACGTCTTAGAAGATAACAGTGGTGAAGCAGACAGTCTGGCAGAATTGTCGCCAAAGACAGAAAAGGCCAAAAAATAATGCAAATTTGGGTGGATGCCGACTCCGTACCATTAATCGCCAAAGATTTGATTATCAAAACGGCTGAACGTACCAAAACGATGGCGATATTCGTCGCCAACCAACCAATCAAACTACGCAAATCTCCTCTGCTCGTCATGACGGTTGTGCCATCAGGGTTTGACAAGGCTGATGATTATATCGTCGAGCAAATACAGGCAGGCGACTTGGCGATCACCAGTGATATTCCTTTAGCCAATGATATTTTGGACAAAGGCGGTCTAGTACTGACGACACGCGGCGTGGTCTATGACAAAAATAACATCAAGCAAAAGCTTAATATGCGTGACTTCATGGACACCATGCGCGGTACTGGTGTCCTAGAGCTGCAAGAGATGAGTGGTCAAAAACCCTACGGCGACCGCGATAAAAAAGCTTTTGCCGACGGTCTTAATCGCTTAGTTCGTTAGTACGCTTTATCATCCCATCCGACACTGACCTGCTTACCACTTATTAGATGATGTCTTCTAAGTGACATATGCCTCCTTGCAAACCGTATACACTCTATAACCAACTCCTATCCAATCCGCACGCTTTATAACGAAGCGTGTTGCCTATCTTTGTTAAGATACAGTCAATTTTTGAGATAAACACATTCACTGAATCACTTAAATAACAGAACTCAAATAAAAATAGGAATGATGATGAAGATTTTAGTCATTGGTGCCAGTGGTCGTGTCGGTGGTGAATTGGTTAAGCAATTATTAGCTGACGAACACCAAGTCATTGGTACGACTCGCCAAGAAAAAAAGCTGTTTGACAATGACAACTATACTCAGCTAGATTTGGATATTACCGCCAGCAAAGAGTCTATCGAGAAACAACTGGATCAAGATATTGATGCTGTCTATTTTGTCGCAGGATCTGGTGGTAAAAATGTACTAGAAGTCGACTTACATGGTGCAGTAAAGACCATGCAAGCCGCGCAAGACAAAGGTATCAAACGCTATATTATGCTTAGCTCTGTCTTTTCGCTAGAGACTGAGAAATGGGATAACAACCCTAACATTGCAGATCTAAAAGACTACTATATCTCTAAGCATTACGCTGATCATTGGCTCGTGAATAATAGCTCACTCGACTATACAATCGTACAGCCGGGTGCACTGAAAGAACGTGACGGTACAGGCAAAATCACTATCAATGATACCAGCTCTGGTGAAAATGCTATTGAAGATGTCGCAAAGACGCTGGCATCTGTCCTAACCGCCGATAATACTATTGGAAAAGTATTCAACTTGCACAATGGTGATATCGACATCAATGAAGCCATTGCTACAGTATAAACCGACACTATTTAGATAGATCTGACTGCCAAGCTATAACTACACCTACAACTACGTAAGTCAAATTACTGAATCAGATTATAAAAAAGGTCGTTATCGATTCGCCAATACTCAATTGGTAAATCGGTAACGACCTTTTTTCTTGCTGCTATGAATAAAAACTATCTGTTGGTTATGCTTGACCGCTCGGAAAAGCAATCACTTCCTCTAAAGTTTTTGCGCCCGTTATCACCATGAGCAATCGATCAACACCGACCGCAATACCACTACAAGGAATCAAATCATCAGATGCAGCAATTAAGTGCTCATCAATGGGCATTTTCGGCAACCCATGACGATGACGTAATTGATTGTCTTGCTCAAAACGTGCTCGCAATGCTGGACCATCTGCCAGCTCATCATAAGCGTTGGCAATCTCAATGCCATTGATATAAAGCTCAAAGCGTTTCGCTATTTTATTGCCTTCTTTATCTAGCGCTGTCTTTGCCAATGCAGCTGTCGCAGGTGGATATTCTATGATCAGTGTCGGCAAATCATGTCCCAAATTTGGCTCTACTGCATGACTAAATAGTAAGTCTAACCAGCTCTGGCGACGATTTGCTTCGCTATCATCAGCATCATTAAAATCAAATCCTATCAACCCTCTATCTTCTGCTACCGCTTGGAGCGCAGATAGGCTCGCTGTCAGTGGATGTATACCAACAAAATCCATAAAAGCATCGACATAGCGATAATGGCTCATCACCATTGGATGACCATAAAGCGCCGTAAGCAACTCATTAAGCTCACCTGCCATATCATCGAGGCTGTAATTGGGCTGATACCACTCTAGCATCGTAAATTCGATATTATGACGCACGCCTATCTCATTATCCCGAAACACAGGACAAATTTGATAAATAGGCACTTGCCAGCTAGCCAATAAACGCTTCATCGCAAACTCGGGAGACGTATGCAAATAATAGGTACGAGGACGATCTTGATAGGTTACGTGTGCTGCCACTGATTGCAAAAAAGTGTCGGTGTTCCCTGCTTGCGATAAAAGCGGTGTCTGCACTTCAAGTACCTGACGACTGGTAAAAAACTGGCGAATATCACCGATAAACTTGGCACGCTGCTGTGCCATTGCTAATGTCATGGTTGGGACGTAGTTAGGTTGATGACTAGAGGTACTGCTTGATTGGCTCATGACTGTCTACCGTGATTCATAAATAATAATGCCTCAATGACGTAGATTATTTATGTTTTTAAGAATAGGGCGTGTTGAACATTCGACCATGGCACTGACAGCGACTATTTTTTAGGCGATTCGATGTTAAAAATAATAAGTTTAGTCACTCTAAGCGCTTATTTTTAACGATGAAGCGGCAAAAAAGAGTCCTGTCCCCTGCTTTTATCGTTGGGGCTGATGCTAAAATTGCCCCATACTGCGTTACAAATCTCGCTAAGGCATCTGCATTATCGTCGCTTTGTGCCTTCTCTGGAACAATTTTAGCGATCAGCAGTGCCTATTTGCGAATGTTCAACACGCCCTAGTATTTTTAAATTGCTAGATTAGGATTGCCACTCACGGCGCAAGTGGTAATCACGCCTCAGACCGTCAAAATCTGCGCCATTCACTTGTTTGTCAAGATTTTCATCAGATATTTTGCTTCGCAACAAGGCATCATCTTGCATAATGTCATAAAATTTTGACAATCTGTCTGGGTGTGCTTTTAACTCAGACCACAAAAACAAGTTAAGTGGTAGCAGGTTAGACATCGACTGGGCAGGTATGATCGCTAGCTTCTCACATAAGGCATCATAGATGATTTGTGTACCACGTAGCTTGCCCTCTAATGTATAGCCAGCGATATGCGGTGTGGCGATTGTGAGCTTAGCTAGTAGGCTATCAGCAACCGTTGGCTCATGCTCAAACACATCCAAAACCACTTGCCGCCCAGTATGAGCAATATCGTTCTTGAGATCATTTTCATTGACCACAGGGCCGCGCGCGCTATTAATCAATATGGTATCAGCAGGCATCATGGCCAATGTCTCTGCATTGATGAAATGACGCGTTGGATAGTCACTGCCTTTAGCATCACTGTCAACTTTCTCACTTGTCAAAGGCACATGCAAACTCACCGCGTTACTTTGAGAAAGCACCTGCTCAAGGCTGGCATTATTAATAGTAGAGCTTGGTAATAATGGATCGTATCCAAGCACCTGCCAGCCCAAGTCATTGGCATATTGAGCAAGCGTACTGCCAATATTGCCAAGGCCGATAATACCAAGTGTCACAGGCTGCTGCCAGTAGTTTGGACGCAGAGTCAAGATAGCCGTCAGTACATACTGAGCCACCGAGTGCTTGCTACAACCAGCGGCATTGGCAAAAGTAATATCGCGCATCGCTAAATAGTCTTGGTCGACATGATCTGTACCGATAGTCGCTGAGCCAACAAATTGCACACTGTGATTTTCAGCCAACAGCGCCTCATTGACTTGCGTGACCGAGCGTATTAACAAAATATCTGGCTGTACTTCAGACAGCAGCTTTGCGTCAATATCACGACCAGCGACCGGTATAATTTTGACTGTTTGCCCAGACAACTGACCTAATGTACCGTCATTAAAAAAATCATTCAGGCTAGCGATATTGCTATCAGCAACGATCGTGATACCTTTGGCCATCTGGTTTATTTTATTGTCCATAGCATCTGCAATATCATTGTTTGTCATTGGCAATTTTCTCTATCGATAAGGGTTTTCTATGTAGACTCATTTCCACTGACTGTGTCTTGTGCTGGATTATGTACTGGCGCTATGGCATTTGAGTCAGAGAGCGTGACGTCTTGCGGCGCAAATATCTCATTCTTATGCTGCGATATCCACTCGCGCCATACGGCAAGACCGATAGCCAGTACCACAGGGCCGATGAACAATCCAACAAACCCAAATGCGGTTAGACCGCCCAACACACCGATAAAAATAATAATAAATGGGATTTTGGTTGCGCCGCTAATAACAATAGGTCGAATGAGATTATCCACCCAGCTAATAACAAACACGCCCCATAGTGCCAGACCAATCCCTTCTGCAGTATGTCCTTGGCTCAAGAGCCAGACAGACACACCGCCCCAAACAAATGGCGTACCAAAAGGAATCAACGCAATAATAAACGTGACAATGGTCAATAAGATAGGGCTTGGCGCACCAGCGAAGTAATAGCCGATACCAGCCAATAGCGCCTGAGCCAATGCCGTCAGCCCGATGCCGTATACCACCGCACGCGTGGTTGTACCTACAGAGTCAATATAACCATCGATGCGATTGCCAATGATGTTACGCAGCGCTTGGCGAATCTGACGAACCAGACTGGTGCCATCACGATAAAAAAAGAATAGTGTCATCAGCGCCATACCCAGCTTGGCCAGACCACTGAACACCACGTCAAATGCGACCTTGCCATAATACAAGTGCGACTGAACCCAAAGACGGAAGGCTTCTAGCGTGCCTTCTGGGTTTTTATTGATTCGCCACAGTACGTCTTTGATTTGCTGACCGATAATCGGCAAGTCTTTAAATGAGTCAGGCACATCCAAATAGCCCACTTTAATACGATAGACCAAATTACTGATTAAGCTCAACGCTTCTTGCTGCAAAATAAACACACCAATAACCAATGGCACACCTATTATCAAGGAGATGCTCACGGTCATAATGGCAGCGCTAAAATCTGGACTCAGTTTAACTTTTTCGTGAAAAAACTCATAAATAGGGAACGTCACATACGCCAAAATTGCCGCCCACAATGCCGGTACAATAAAAAACTGCACCACTTTAAAGCATAATACGAACAGCGCAACCAGCAAAGTAATCGCAAGCAAGCGCTGGATAATAAATTCTTTTGTCCAATTTTCAATCATAGCGTATAAACCAAGAGCGGACAGCAAACGATAACTTTGCTGGCAAGTTTATAAATGTGTGATAAACATCAGCTTATAGACGCTGTCCATAAACTGTATCCATTAGCGAGGATGGTAGATTATAAGTATATAAAGAAAAAACGGTGTCAAACCCATTAAATCACATGGCAATACTGCGTATTTACAAACTATCACTCTGATAAATAACATCGCGAAAAACGCAGCTATTACGCTCCATTATGCAATAGATTATGATAATTATATAACGCTATGTTGTAATCTTTACTTACAACTTTGTCTATGCAAGCTTACTAGATGATGACCGGAATGACTAGCGCATAATGCATGGATTTACTGTGAAAAACAGTGCCATCGCAGCTGCTTTTATATTCAGCTATTAAACTGCAATCTTATCAGGGAATTCACTGGTGCGTTCTATTTGTCACGACAATTGATGTTATACTAAAGCAATTATTTTAAGCTTTTCAATATAGTTAAGTGCATTTGTACGCTTTTATTTTTGTCGTTGCATAAACATCGCATCTATCAAAGCAGATTCCAGACCCTCTTGTATCGTCTTCTTCTAGACTATCATAAGATCTCATTTTAGGATGGCACGATCATTTGGGATAGGAGGCATAAGCAATTATGCTTTTAAGCATTGTCTAAGCGATTATGTAGGATTTAGGCTTGTCATATCAACTCAACATTCGAGCTTGATAAGCGAGCACGCAGTTTTGAATGAATTTCGGACTTACTTTGATTTTATTTTAAATCAATACAGACTCACCAAATTTTAATAATATATCGATAGGAACAATAACAATGTCAAAAGACACTGATAATCCCAATCTTAACCCCTCACATGAAGCCAGCAAGACCAACAAACCACAAGATACGGTCACTTTTGCTTTAGCGCAGTCACATTTTTTGGTAGGCGATATCGCAACCAACGTTGAAAAAATGCGCACGCTTGCATTACAAGCACGCGAACAAGGTGCTGACGTTATCGTATTTCCAGAGCTGGCACTACTAGGCTATCCTCCGCAAGATTTATTGCTACGCCCAAGCCTATCAGGCCGTGTCAAAAGCGCCTTATCTACCTTGAGTGATATCGACGATATCGTCATGATTGTCGGCTATCCGCATGTCGATCATCACGGTACTTTTAACTCCGCTGCTATCTTACATAATGGTCATCAAAAGGGCTTCTATCACAAGCAGATGTTGCCAAACTATGGTGTATTTGATGAGCGCCGTTATTTTGATAAAGGTCGCAATCAAGTCTTATTTGACTATAAAGGCATTACGATTGGCCTGCTCATTTGTGAAGATTTATGGGACAAAAACCCGATTGCTGAACTCAAAAAACAAGGTGCTGACCTCATTGTTAGCTTAAACGCCTCACCTTTTGAGATTGAAAAACAAAACAACCGCAAAGCCATGCTTGCCAAGCGCAGCCGTGAAAACAACTTGCCTATCGTCTATGTCAATGCAGTTGGCGGTCAAGACGATCTTGTATTTGATGGCGGCTCTATGGCTGTGCAAGCCGATGGCAGCGTGGCTCATGAAGCACCGCGCTTCATGAATCAGTTATTATTGGCCACTTTAGATGTCAAAACGGCTAAATTTAACAATCAAGCCAAAGCGCCGTTGACCCTAAGCCGTGAGTCAGAGATGTATCAGGCATTGGTCGTCGGTCTACGCGACTATGTCAATCACTCAGGATTCTCTGGCATTATTGTTGGACTATCAGGTGGTATTGATTCAGCACTGACGCTCTGTATCGCGGTCGATGCGTTGGGCGCTGACAAGGTCTATGCCGTCATGATGCCGTATGAATATACCTCTCAAATCAGTCTAGAAGATGCACAGGCTCAGGCACGTCGCTTAAATGTCTCTTATACCGTGTGTCCTATTTTCGATGCCGTCGAAGGTATTCGTCATACACTAGCGCCTCTATTTAACAAGTCACCAGCGGATACAACCGAAGAGAACATCCAAGCCCGTGCACGCGGCGTTGTGTTGATGGCACTCTCCAATAAGTTTGGTCATTTGGTCATCACGACAGGTAACAAATCAGAATTAGCGGTTGGTTACTCAACATTGTATGGCGATATGGCTGGCGGCTTTGACGTACTAAAAGATGTGTATAAATCACAAGTGTATAAGTTAGCAAGCTACCGCAATCGCCTAGAAGACACGCCTGTCATCCCTGAGCGCGTTATTACTCGTCCGCCATCTGCTGAGCTACGTCCAGATCAAAAAGATCAAGACAGCTTGCCTGATTATGATGTATTGGACGGTATCTTGATGTCTTATATCGATGAAGACATGGGCTATCAGGAAATTATCGATAAAGGCTTTGATGCTGAGATGGTCGCAAAAGTCATCAAAATGGTAGACAATAGCGAGTATAAACGCTTGCAATCGCCCATCGGTACAAAGATCAGCCACAAAGCTTTTGGACGTGAACGCCGCTATCCGTTGGTCAATAAGTGGTCAATTAAAGGCTAAATCGCACTTGCCTTTCAGCTTAGGGCGTGTTGAACATTCGACCATGGCACTGACAGCGACTATTTTTTAGGCGATTCGATGTTAAAAATAATAAGTTTAGTCATTCTAAGCGCTTATTTTTAACGATGAAGCGGCAAAAAAGAGTCCTGTCCCCTGCTTTTATCGTTGGGGCTGATGCTAAAATTGCCCCATACTGCGTTACAAATCTCGCTAAGGCATCTGCATTATCGTCGCTTTGTGCCTTGTCTGGAACCATTTTAGCGATCAGCAGTGCCTATTTGCGAATGTTCAACACGCCCTATATGATTTACGAATTTATGAGTTGAAAGGTGCAAGTCAGATCGTTTGACAAAACGTCGAATTTTTCCTATTAGCTGGGTGCTTGCCCAGCTTTTTTGGTTTTTATACATGAACAAATTTACCGTCCACCTTCTGATTTTCTCCCTTTAACTACTGATTATTTTTGACCCAATTCCGCTTTACTTCTTTTCGAGTATGTCATGAGCTTGCTAACTGCCAGTGTTTTTCTTCTCCTTCTACTTGCCTTGAGTACCTTTGTCTCTGCGGCTGAAATCGCGATTGCCGCAGGGCGCAAAATCAAACTGCAAATCATGGCAAAAGAAGGCGATGTTCGCGCACTTGACGTCCTCAATATGCAGGATCATCCTGGGAGCTTTATCACGGTCGTACAGATAGTACTGAATGCGGTTGCTATCTCGGCGGGTGCTGTAGGCGAGTCAGCCATTAGTCCTTATCTGGAGCAGATGTTTAATAGTGAAGCGGTGGCTTCAGTGATATCGTTTGTACTCATCACCAGCTTGTTTTCACTACTTGCCGATCTCATGCCCAGACGCTTGGCAATGTCGAGTGCTGAGGCGATAGCGGTGCGACTGGTACGTCCAATGATTCTCTTGATTTTTATATTAAAACCCATTATCTGGGTGTTCGATGGCGCTGCAAATATCCTTTTTAAATCCTTTGGTATCTCAACCATCCGCCAAGACGATATGACCCCAGAAGATATCTATGCCGTCATGGATGCAGGCGCTGAAGCAGGCGTGCTAAAAAAACAAGAGCATCATCTGATAGAAAATATCTTTGATATGCAGGAGCGTACCGTCACCTCAGTGATGAACCCACGCGAAAATATCGTTTATTTTGATACCAAAACCAGTACCGAAGAAGTCGTAAATATCATGATTGAGCAGCCACACAATAAGTTTTTGGTCTGCCATGATGACGACCTAGAACATATCGTGGGTTATGTAGAGTCTCGTAGCTTTCTGGCCTTGGTTTTAAATCAGCAAGAGGTTAGCCTGACAAACAAATCTCTGCTAAAGCCTGCGCTCTTTGTACCTGATACGTTGTCTTTGTTTGAAGTATTAGAGATGTTCAAATCGACTGGCGCAGACTTCGCTGTCATCGTGAATGAATATGGGCTTGTGGTTGGTGTTATCACACTCAAAGACGTGATGAGCATTGTGATGGGCGAGCTTGTGACGCTTGAGGAGCAGCCTATTGTTCAGCGCACAGACAACTCATGGTTGATCGATGGTATGACCCCTATTGAAGATGTCATTCGTGCATTAGATATCGTCGATTTACCGCGCAGTGAGAACTATGAGACCATCAGTGGCTTTATGATGTATATGCTGCGCAAAATTCCTAAGAAGACTGATACGATCGAGTATGCCAATTATCGGTTTGAAATCATTGCAACAGACAATCTAAAAATCACGCAAATGCTAGTGACCAGATTAGAAGAGACGACTTGATCGGTCAATTAGTGACTCATTCGATTGGCCTAGTACGCAGGATTCTAGGGCGTGTTCGTATTTTCAGAATGGTGATAAACGTTTGCATTAGGGACATGATTTAGTCTCGCGCACCAAAGATAGCCGTACCAACACGTACCATGGTAGAGCCGTTGTCTATCGCCTCTGCCATATCACCACTCATCCCCATACTAAGTGTATCCCAAGCATTCAACTCTGGATGGCTGGCTTTTATATCGTCAAACAATGCCTTGGTCCGTGCAAAAGCGTTTGTATCTGCTTTGGCAGGGATAATCATCAACCCGCGCAGTTGCAAGCGCTCATAGCCTTTAATCGCTATGATCAATGCTGGCAGTTCTGCTGGTAGGCAACCTGACTTGCTGTCTTCGTTATCAATATTTACCTGAATTAATACGTTCAATGCTGGGAGCTCATCTGGGCGTTGATCGTTTAAACGTTTGGCAATGATATCGCGCTCAAGGGTTTGCACCCAATCAAAATGCTCGGCAATATCGCGTGTTTTATTACGCTGAATACTGCCGATATAATGCCAGACGATATCCGCGCATGCAGGATTCGATTTTAGCGTATTTATTTTTTCAATGGCTTCTTGTAGATAGTTTTCGCCAAAGTGCTGCTGTCCCTCATTCGCCAAAGTAGCAATCATATTGGCAGGCTTGGTTTTTGACACGGCTAGCAAAATGGTAGTATTGGCAGATCTACTATCTCGCTCAGATGCCTGTTCATAGGCTTGGGTCATTTGCTCTTTGACTTGCTGCCAATTAGCGACAAGCGTCTGATTATCAACACTTTGATTTGTCTCTTTCATATCAGTCATATATAAGGCTCTCAAAATTTACTTAATTTTTAATATGTTTTATAAAAAGTTTATGGCTGAGATTGCTTAATTTAAATATTTTTAATAAAAAATTATTTATCGCCCATATATAAAATTAGCTGAAAAATGACTAATTTCATATTTTCTTAAAGGAGTAGATGGTTAAATACTCACAGTCTTGTTATGATATTGTTACATGCTTTAACATATGCTACTGAATATGATAGCGGTGGTAAAGACGGCATGCTGGTTCACTCTTCAATATTTTACGCTTAAACAAAGCGATTGATGGATAGTTTACCACGTGCCTTTATGCTCTTTTGTCTTACCCTGACTAATTGATAGGAATATCGGATTATGGCTGAAAAAAACACCTTAAGTATCGAAGACTTGCTACGTTTTACGGTCAAACATAAAGCATCGGATTTACATATTTCAGCTGGCATGCCTGCGATGATTCGTACCGATGGTGAGATGACACGCATCAATATGCCTGCGATGACGCACCAAGTGGTTCATCAGCTCATTTATGACATTATGAACGACAAGCAGCGCGCTGATTTTGAAGAATTTTTTGAGACAGATTTTTCTTTTGAGATTCCAAACTTGGCACGTTTTCGAGTCAATGCATTCAATCAAAATCGCGGCGCAGGCGCGGTATTTCGTACCATCCCTTCTAAAGTATTGACCATGGAAGACTTAGGGATGGGCGACGTGTTCAAACGTGTCTCAGACTTCAAACGTGGCGTGGTGCTAGTTACCGGCCCAACTGGTTCGGGTAAATCGACGACGCTAGCGGCCATGATTAATTATATTAACGAAAGTCGTAAAGAGCATATTTTAACAATTGAAGATCCGATTGAATTTGTCCATGAATCGAAAAAAAGCCTGATTAACCAGCGTGAAGTGCACCGCGATACCTTAGGTTTTGAGCCTGCATTACGTTCAGCATTGCGAGAAGATCCAGATGTCATCTTGGTTGGTGAGTTACGTGACCTTGAGACCATTCGTTTGGCACTGACTGCGGCCGAAACAGGACATTTAGTATTCGGCACTCTGCATACTAGCTCAGCCGCTAAGACGATTGACCGTGTCATCGACGTATTCCCTGCCGCCGAAAAAGATATGATTCGTGCCATGCTATCGGAGTCACTACAAGCCGTTATTTCACAAACCCTATTGCGTCGTCAAGCTGGTGGACGTGTGGCAGCTCATGAAATCATGCTAGGCACACCCGCTATCCGTAACTTAATACGTGAAAACAAAATTGCTCAGATGTATTCTGCCATCCAAACGGGTGCAGGCGAAGGCATGATTACACTCGATCAAACGCTAAAAAACTTGGTTGGCAAAGGCACCATCAGTAAAGATGTGGCTCGCCCTTATGCCAAGCAACCTGAGGCATTTTTATAGTCTCAGCCAAATCACAAAAAAGCGTGAATGGTGCTAGATTGTTATTGGTCTCTATGAATGACCTTTAATACACTACTCTAAATAACTTTTAATCGACTTACATCGAATGCAGGTACGATATGGACATTGATAAATTATTGCAGTTGATGATTAATAAAAATGGCTCTGACCTTTTTATTACTGCTGATGTAGCGCCTTCCATGAAAGTAAATGGAAAAATTTTACCTGTCGGTAAAACCCCTTTGACCGCTGATCAGACCATGATGTTAGTCAAAGGAGTGATGACCCCTAGCCAGCAAAAAGAATTTAAAGAGACGAACGAGTGTCAATTTGCTATATCTGATGAAGCACAGCAAGCACGTTTTCGGGTCAGTGCATTCATACAGCGCGATATGGCAGGAATGATTTTACGGAAAATTGAGAATAAGATCCCAACTGTTGAGGAACTACGCTTGCCGCCAGCGCTCAAAGAACTGGCCATGAAAAAGCGCGGCATTATCTTGCTGGTCGGCGCGACCGGCACAGGTAAATCCTCTACGCTCGCGGCTATGATTGGACATCGTAACCAAAACTCTCATGGGCATATCATTACCATAGAAGACCCTATCGAGTTTGTCCATAAACATCGTGGTTGTATCATCACTCAGCGTGAAGTCGGTATCGACACTCATTCATTTGAAGCAGGACTAAAAAATACGCTGCGCCAAGCACCAGATGTCATCTTGATTGGTGAGATTCGTAACCGTGAGGTCATGAGCTACGCTATCCAGTACGCTGAGACAGGGCATCTGGTATTTGCAACCTTGCATGCCAATAATGCCAACCAAGCGATTGACCGTATTATTCATTTCTTTGAAACCAGTCGTCATAATCAGCTATTTATGGATTTGTCACTGAACTTGCAGGCCATTATCGCTCAGCAGCTCATTCCAACCCCTGATGGCAAAGGACGCCGTGCTGCTATTGAGATTTTATTAAACTCACAGTTAATTAGCGACTATATCCGTAAAGGTGAGGTGCATGAAATCAAAGACGTCATGACACGCTCTCGAGACAGCGGTATGCAAACCTTTGATCAAGCGCTTTTTGACTTGTATGAACAAGGAGAAATCACTTACAAAGAAGCCATTTTACATGCTGACTCTCCTAACGATTTACGCCTAAAAATCAAGCTTAGTAGTAGAAATGGTAAAGCGAATTTGGATGAAGGTGCCGATAGTTTATCGTTAGACATCAGTTAAGCCATTGAGAGTGATGTCAGTACATACTGAAAAATTAAACTCAAAAAAGCCCTCATTATCAATAATGAGGGCTTTTTAATATAAGAGATCTTAGAGTCATTTATAAAAATAAAGCTTTGATTGATAACCAAGGTCTTTACTTGGCACTGTCTCTGCAAGCTTGGTCAGCACAGATACCATATAAGACTAACGAGTGACCCGATAGTTTAAAGCCGTGCTTTTCTGCGACTTTCAGCTGCTCTTCCTCGATCATCTCATTATGGAATTCAATGATTTTGCCACAAACATCGCAAACCAAGTGATCGTGATGCTCTTCTTGGGTAATTTCAAACACTGACAAGTTATTTTCAAAGTTATGACGCTCTACAATGCCCGCCTGCTCAAATTGGGTGAGTACACGATAGACCGTGGCAAGACCAACATCTTCACCTTGTTCGATGAGCGCCTTGTATATTTCTTCTGCACTCATGTGGTGTAACTCGGCGCTTTCTAGCAGCTCTAAAATCTTAATACGAGGCAACGTAACTTTCAATCCTGCTCTACGTAAATCTTGATTGGTAAAAGAAGCCATAATATCCCTTCTGACTGTGACAGTCTTAGCAAATGAAAAACTAAAAAATATGAGATAAATAATCGTTGCTGATTATTCTTTATTAAATATAAGTGGTTTTAACACCCTCAAAACAGTGCTGATGAGGTGACGGACTGCTTTATAATTCCCTGAATAACCGCAGTGCAAGCCTATGAATTTAAAATATAAATAATAAAACCATTCAGGTGGTGTTTGGTAAATAATGTCGTAAGTGGTAGGCAATTGCAAGTAAATGACGTATCATTTGTCCAAGATTGTCGGTCAGACTCGCACCATCTAACTTTGGCCGCGCCTAATTCATTTCTTATGAGTCATCTTACCATGATAAAGACATTAAATTTTCGTCCGTTAAGCCATGCCAGCGTACTACGTAACATTGTTATCACCAGTATGCTGAGCGCTACTGTCGCTATGTCTGGCTGCTCACTATTGAGCGTTTATAAGATTGATTTGCCTCAAGGCACAGCGATTACTCAAACCCAAGCACAAAAACTAAAAGTAGGGATGAATCAGAACCAAGTACTTTATATCCTTGGCAGTCCTGCGATTAGAGATACCCTTGAACCTAAGCGCTGGGATTACATTTACGATTACCAAGCAGGCACCGAAGGCCGCCGTAAAGGCATTGCTGATGTCAAAAATGCAAGCCAACACTTAGTCGTTTACTTTGATGATAATGGTTTGGTCACTCGCATCGAAGGTATCGAGAGCTTGCCAGCATCGTAATCCGTACGATTTATCAGCTCGAATGACTAACAGTTAAAATTAATAATAACTTAACCGCGAGATTTATTTTTGCGCTGAGACATTGGATCAGCGCTTAAACTGCGATATACCTCGATACGGTCAAAAGGCTGCAATAGATAATTCAGCGGCTGTTTTTGTGCATAGATGCCCACATGCCAACGTTTAGCGGTTGGCGTTGTAACGTTTACTGCTTGCTCACACCATTTTGCCAGCGCTGCAAACCTTTCAAGCCAGCCAGCTTTGCCTAGTGCCTCATACAGACTCGTACCTTGGCTAACCTTTAACACCAGATAATGCTGGCGCTGCTCATCTTCCGCATACGCCAGATAGACTGTCATTAACTCCGATTGCAGTGCATTACTATTACTATGCTTACTGACATCACCTGTTAGCTCAACCACTGTATTACCCAACCTATTAACGCCAATAGCAATGCCAGCGGTACGACAAGACGTATCGCGACTCGCCATAAGTTATAGAATGCTTCGCTGCTAAAGTTCAATGATTTGCGTAAATGACTGATCTTCATCTGCCATCCTGCAAATACCGATAATAGTAGTACCGCTATGCTACTCACTATAACTAGAATGCCTACCAGCCAAGTCGTCGGAATCGCAACCACTAGTAGCAATGCTAAAACAAAAGTTATTATCAAGCTAACTAACAGCCCAAACTTATGCGCTAACTGCTGAGTACTGTAATGCAGCAAATAGCTAACGACGAATAGTACGCCAGCCCAATAGAGTAGTTGTCCAATCGGTGGTAACGACATACCACTAATAAATAACGCGACAACCCCTACCAATACCTGCAAAATCCAAATTGGTAATACCAATTTAGTGGCACGATAATCACGAGCAGCCCTACTTTGTGCTTGTTGGCTGCTTGCTTCCACGGCAGTGACCGTCTGCCTACTGACCAAGTTTTGCCCGAACCAGTACAACCCTGTACCCGCACCAACACTGACCAATGCTAGCGCCACTGCCCGCGCCCATTCAACCAAGCTGATATCGGTCATAGCAAAACTAATATTAGGCACACCATTTGCGATGCCCAATATTAATCCAACGACCATCAATCCGAGGCCAATAGGCAAAGGCGCAACGCCAAGCAGACTTAATAGCACAGTAATAACCATCAACCCTGCGGCAACCGCAAAACTTGGTACATCAGGGGTACTATTAAGCTCAGTCAAAGCGGTTAATATCCCTGTACTGGCACCTGATATGATCAATGCTGCAATCACAATAGAAACCAATGCAGCCAGCCAACCAAAGCTTCGCCATATTGGGCTTGCATCTGATTCGCGAGTGAGCTTTTGCATACCGGCCAAAGGTCCCTCGACACTACGATAAGCCAAAGCTATCTCAGCATAAACAACTGGCAACGCGACCAACACCATTGCTAGCAGCCATAATAACCAAAAATCGATCTCACCGATTGAAGCAGGGGCAAACCAGCGAAATAATAACAACGGTAACAATACCGCGATAAAATAAGAAGCATAACGGATCATCATAATCTCAATCCAAACGATCTAATACCATTCACAAAAACGACAGTAGCAAGCAAAACGAGTTCGATACAGCTAATCGCATTTTTGAGTATGGTATAAAGTGAATAACGGTAATTTATAATTATACAGAGCAATGAGTTACCTCTGTAAAGCAATTCAGCTGTACACTGTCTTTTCAATATAAGGGACAAACAGTTATAAAAAAACCCCGAAATCGGGGTTTAGTAGTTCAGACATGATCAATATGTGCAAGGTGCTCAATAATTCTATCTACAACGTGCGTATCAGATAGTGATCATCAGTGCCGTTTAATTAGTGAATAGCACTCACATAGTCTGACAAGATACGAATGTCACGATCTGATAATTTCGATGCAACGGTTTGCATCATACCCATCTCACCTTCTTTCGCAGCATCATTGACACGTTTTTGATCATCGCTATCGATATCATCAGCACGTCCAGCGGCACGGAATAGTTTTAGCTGAGTGGCAATGTATTGGGCATGCTGTCCGCCTAATTTTGGAAACGCTGCCCAAGGGTTACCTGCACCATCCGGACCATGACAACCAGCACAACCAATCACACCGCGTGATTTATCGCCACCCAAGAATAGTTTGGTGGCTTCTTGGTTCGTTGCAGGGTTGCCGTATCCAACACCCCAAGGCGCTTGGCTAGAGTAGTAACCTGCCACGTTGGCTAGATCTTGCTGAGACAAGTTAGCAACCTGTGACTGCATGATACCGTTTTTGCGATAGCCTGCTTTAAAGTTAACTAACTGTTTATAAAGATATTTTACATTTTGGCCGCCAAGGTTTGGCTGCGCAGGAACAATACTGACCCCATTAAGACCATGACAAGCAGCACAAACGGTTTCTGCAATTTTCTGACCTGCATCGACGTCATACTCAGGAACAATAATAGCAGCTTGTACGCTGAAACTTGCAACGCATAAGCTGGCAGCAGCGATTAACTTTTTCATTGATACAAATCCTACTAGCTCGGCGTAAGCATTATTTAGAGTGATTGCACGGATAAGATACCTAATATAGTCGCCTCTTTAATCATAGGCGTGGCATATATTTTGAGGTCTTGGACACAAGCAGTCTGAAAGTACTTACTAACATCAGGGTTTATTTTCGATTATTATAGCAAGACTTTGTATCATTTGCCTACTTAATCGTAGTATTCATCAGTTTTCTGATGAGCATAGCCTAAAGTATAGGGCAAAAATAAAAAGCGCATTCAGGTTGTAAACCCAGCGCTCTATTTTATCGCTTCAAGCTTCATGTCTAAATGGACTATTTGCTCATATACTCGATAAGCTTGCGGTAGTCATCATCGCTACAGGTGTTACAAAGACCGCCTGCTGGCATTTGAATCATGCCACTTTTGACAGATTTAATGAGTGTCGGCATGCCCTTTTGCTCAATAAGTTTCTGCCATTTGGCACTATCGCCTTTTTTGATAGCATTTAGTGCGCCACTATCATGACAGGCTGCACATGAGTTATCATAAGTAGTAGCAATATCAGCCGCACCTGCGCTACTGATCATGATGCCACTTAGCAATAAGGCAGCACTGCCAACTGTTAGAGCATGATAGCCCTTACTAAGAAGTCTATTGATTGAAAACATAGAGCACCTCCTCGTGAGATTTCACGTGTCACATCAATCGTTCTATTAGGGCGTGTTGAACATTCGCAGATAGGCACTGCTGATCGCTAAAATGGTTCCAGACAAGGCACAAAGCGACGATAATGCAGATGCCTTAGCAAGATTTGTAACGCAGTATGGGGCAATTTTAGCATCAGCCCCAACGATAAAAAGCAGGGGACAGGACTCTTTTTTGCCGCTTCATCGTTAAAAATAAGCGCTTAGAGTGACTAAACTTATTATTTTTAACATCGAATCGCCTAAAAAATAGTCGCTGTCAGTGCCATGGTCGAATGTTCAATACGTCCTAAATGTCTTTTATTAAACATTGTAACAATATATGTCATGCAAACATAGATAAATTATATTCAGCTTTGTTAATACTAAAAACTTATTCTAATCAACAATTAACTTTAATGTTATCCTACTATTTATATGATGCTAATCGCAGTTATTTCAATAAGTAAGACAGGTAATAGTATAGAATAGCGGATAATATCAAATCGCTAACTTTACAAGGTATGAGCGCTGATGAAGCAGAGCCTCTTACCACTTTTTGCATATTTGCTAAATTGAAGTCATGGCTTAAGCCAACCACCAGCTAACCAGAATTTTATACCCGTATCTAATTTTTTAAGATTAATGAGCCATTTATGAATACCCCGTTTACCGATGTTGCTGCCGAACATGCGCTGTTCAACACCAAAGCTCGTCAGAAAATTCAGCAGACTGAATTTATGACATCAGCGCCCACCTTTAAGCTTTGCCCACCTGATATGGGATTAGAAGTTGCCTTTGCAGGACGCTCGAACGCTGGTAAATCCTCAGCTATCAACGCTTTGACCAATCAGCGCCAGCTTGCACGCTCGTCCAAAACGCCAGGACGTACGCAGATGATTAACTTTTTTAGTATCGGTAACACTGATAGACGACTGGTTGATTTGCCAGGTTACGGTTATGCCGCTGTACCACTTGAGATGAAAAAAGAATGGCAGGTCGAGCTAGAAGAGTATTTAGTATCGCGCTCAAGTCTTGCTGGCCTAGTGCTGATGACGGACATTCGTCACCCACTCAAGTTTTTTGACGAGCAGATGCTGCATTGGGCAAAAGATGGTGACCTACCCGTACACATCTTGCTGACTAAAGCGGATAAGCTTAAGTATGGTGCCTCTAAAAACGCCCTACTCAATACCCGTAAAAGACTCAAAAAACTCGGCTTAAACTGTACTATCCAGTTGTTTTCAGCCTTGAGAAAAGAAGGTCTGGATGAGCTGGCTGGTGTCATGGGTAGATGGTACGATTATCAACTGGATAATGACAAAATCATTGAGAGTAATCTGACACAAAATGATACTGCTAATGATGCTAGTGAACAACTGGCAGCTAACTCAGTGACAGACGCACCAAAAGATGCTGAATAAATATTGTCTTTGCCAGGCATCAAAAAAGGGGTTTGTCGATATTAACGATAAACCCTTTTTTTATGTAAGTTAAAAAGGCTTTTATTTAAGCACACAATAGCTTAGCCAATGCTTGCGGCGTATCAACCTGATATGTCGGCTGCTGAGCGGCAAGCTCTGCACTTGTTGCTGTGCCATAGTTGACCGCGATACTGGTCATGCCAAGCTTGGTTGCCATTTGAATATCATAGATACTGTCTCCGATAAACACGGCATCAGAAACCTCTTTTTGTGTATACGCCAAAATATCGATTAACATCTGCGGATCAGGCTTTGAGCCTGACTCATCAGCACAGCGTGTCATGACAAAATAATCGCGACTGTCAGAGGCATCCAATACACGATCTAGCCCTTTTCTTTTTTTACCAGTTGCAACAGCAAGCTTTTTGCCCTGCTTCTGCAGAGTCTGCAACATATCCTCTATCGGCTCAAAGAGTGGCGTGCAGTGGCTATTAGCAATATAGTACTCTGCATAAGTCTGCTGAATGGCGAGCGTCTGCGACTCATCTGCATAAGGATATAAAATCTCGATACCATTCATTAAACTCAGACCAATGATGTCTTTCACCGCTTTATCAGTCGTCTTAAATCCATGTGCCTCTCCAGCCACATGCATAGAATCCACAATTAAGCCGATAGAATCCATCAGCGTACCGTCCCAATCAAAAATGATCAGCGTTTTGTCAGACAAATCATGCTTATCTACTGACTGAGTATATTGATTGGGTGTTTTAGTGTGAGGTGTCGATGTTTCAGTCATGGATTCACCTTAACGAATAGCAATAGTAAGTAGCAGATACGAAAACGTCACGGCGGCTTATTGATTAAATAAGGTATCGTGACGTTTTCATGTTTCTATAAAGGTCTACATTTTTAGACCAAAATGATTATATTTAGACTTATTCAGGCAACTTGGCTGTCTCTGGTAGCCAATCCGCCATGTCGTCTGGCAATGGTGCGGTAATAGCGTCATAACCCGGAATATCTAAGCGCCACGCATGCAAGCACAGACGATGAACGCCTGATTTATCATGCACGTTATACTTATCATCACCCAAGATAGCATGACCAATATGAGCCAAATGCACACGGATTTGATGCGTGCGGCCAGTTAGTGGCTTGGCTTCGATGAGGCTTACTGGCTGACTATTAATCATAAAGCGATCATGGACGATGATGTCTGTTTGGCTTTCTTTCGCTTGCGGGTCTTGGCTATCTACCTTGACACGGCGTTCGCCGCTAGCAAGTGTATAACGCAATAATGGTGCATTGATACGTTGCTCATTCAGCGCAGGCTGTCCTTTGGCAAGGCATAGATAGTGCTTTTGAATGGTTTTATCTACTAAGTGCTGCTGCAATACTTTGAGTGTTGAGCGTTTTTTGGAGATCATCAACAGCCCTGAGGTATCTTTGTCGATGCGGTGAATCAGCTCTAGATACTTTTTACCCGTCACTTCACGCATGGCTTCGATGACCCCAAAGTCCAAACCACTACCGCCATGCACTGCAATACCAAAAGGCTTGTTTAGTACGATCAAGCCTTCATCTTCATAGACCACGCGGGCGAGCAAGCTTTTAGCAAACTCAGCACTGATGATGGGTTTTTCGCGCGTTGCTAGCTCCACAGGTGCGATACGCACGACGTCTTCACGCTGCAATCTATCATGTGCCTTACAGCGTTTATTGTTGACGCGCACTTCATCTGAGCGAATCATTTTATAGATGTGCGATTTTGGCAAACCCTTCAAACGATTGAGCAAAAAGTTATCCAAACGCTGGTCATGTTGATGTCGCGTCACTTCAAGGTAGTTTACCTTGCCGAAGTTGCTAATCTCATCGTCAGCGCTTTGTGGGCGGGTTTTACTATTGAAAATAGCAGGGGCTTCATGGGTAGGAGCGTCGTCAGTCATTTTTGAGTTTGTCATTTTTAGTTAGGTATTTACACAAAGATTTGTTATAGTTTAGCATGTTGAGCGACAATTAAGCAGAGGCGACAGCAATAATCATTGTTGTTTCAGATAGCTGGTCACCGTTTTATTACTTTCCAGTATTTACTGATTGCTAGTAAAGAGGTCAATGCTATTTACCCTGCTGCTATGAAACGTTTCATCTAATTGTAGGGCCAGTCGTTTAGAGGCATTAGCATTTAAAGGTATTCGTTACCAAACACAGCCCTATAAATTAAAACACTGTATCGAATTTTACTCGGTACCATAAAACAAATAGTGACACTAAATACCATCGCGTTAATAACTTTGACGATCAGTCTATTTATTAACGGATGACAACACCACATTGACTCACTAACTGCATGACAACGACTTTTTTTGATAACTATTTATTATTTAATGATTACTTATCTGATGGTCCTTTATGACAGCATAGTTGAGCAAGTATGGGTCGGTTAGCGTTAGGATCGAAAAATAGTTCGATAGCTGCCTGAGTATTGGTGGTCAAACAGATGACGATAAAGAGGTAAATACGATACCATGCTGACAAGCTGGTCCATTACTCTGTTTGCCAAGTACGCCCCGCTGATAACCAAAGCTGTGATACCTAACCTTGAGACACCCAAGATATTATTGACGATATATAAAGAACGATAAATAAAGAGTAACCAATCGCTTTGCCTGAATAGATAACCGCTGACTGATGACGCTACGATATATAGTAGCAATCACGACCGCGATATTATTGTTAGACTTTGAAGGATGAATGGCTACCGCAATATGCCTTTTTAATATCAGTATTTTTTAGACCCGTAACTGACCGTCGCCCACGCTTACAACGTGCGCCAACATCACTACCAATAGAACGTACTGACATTAAGAGAGTTTTTATTCGCTGACATATTCATATATGTACCAAGTTTATTGATAATAGAATATAAGTATCATAGCCTTACGCCCTATTTTATTTATATTAATGTGAGCACCGCTCATAAGTTCAGGTAAAAGAGCCATTGAAAAAGCCCACGTGCTTTACGAAACCCACGATTTACGTTCGACCGTTCACTGATATCTACAAATGCTAATGTCATATTAGCCATACTTGCCACTATCTTTTAAAGACTGTCTCATCGTTGTTATGCGTACTCATAGGATATAAATATGAAACGCATTTTGATCAACGCAACTCAAAACGAAGAGATTCGTGTCGCCTTATGTACAGGCAATCATCTATACGATTTCGACCTAGAAAATCGTACCCGCGAGCAAAAAAAATCTAACATTTATAAAGGCCATGTAACCCGTGTTGAGCCATCGCTCGAAGCGGTATTTGTCGAATACGGCTCTCAGCGCCAAGGTTTTTTGCCGATTCGTGAAATCTCTGCCGAATACCTAAGCGGTAACCCACGTGATGAAAACATCAAAAAACTGATTAAAGAAGGCGACGAGCTAATCGTCCAAGTCGAAAAAGAAGAGCGCGGTAACAAAGGCGCTGCCCTATCGACGTATGTCTCTTTGGCTGGTCGCTATCTGGTACTTATGCCAAACAACCCTCGTGGCGGCGGTATCTCACGTCAAATCTCAGGCAAGCTGCGCGAAGACATGAAACGTATGCTGAGCAATCTTGATTTGCCAAAAGGCATGAGCGTTATCATTCGTACCGCGGGTATCGGCAAGACGCAAGAAGACTTGCAACATGACCTTAACCATTTGCTTAATATCTGGCAGGCCATCCAAGAACAAAACCAAAAGTACCCTTCACCACGCCTCGTCCATCAAGAAGCAGGTGTCGTTACCCGTGCTGTCCGCGACTATTTGCGTGATGATATCGCTGAGATTTGGATTGATAACGAAAACGCTTATATTGAAGCAGCAGGCTTTATTGATGCAGTGATGCCAAAACAAGCCGAAAAGCTACGCAAATATACCGATTATGAACCAATGTTTTCGCGCTTTAATATCGAAAAACAAATCGAAACGGCCTATCAGCGTGAGGTGCGCCTACCATCAGGTGGCTCAATCGTCATCGACCAAACAGAAGCCTTGGTCTCTATCGACATCAACTCAGCTAAGTCGACTAAAGGTTCAGACGTTGCTGAGACTGCTTATCATACCAACCTAGAAGCGGCCGACGAGATTGCCCGTCAGCTGCGTTTGCGTGATATGGGTGGTTTGATCGTTATTGACTTTATTGACATGAATGACAATAAGCATCAAAAGGAAGTAGAAAAGCGTCTAATTGATGCGACCAAATACGATCGTGCTCGCGTCCAGTTTGGTGATATCTCTAAATTTGGTCTGATGGAAATGAGCCGTCAGCGTCTACGTCCATCATTAGAAGAATCAACTGGTTATATCTGCCCACGTTGCCATGGTAACGGTATGATTCGTGACCTGCGTTCATTGTCGCTCTCTATTATGCGTCAAATTGAACAAATTGCGCTCAAAGAACGCCAAGGTGAAGTACAGGCGGAAGTTCCAACCGACATCGCAGCATTTTTGCTAAATGAAAAGCGTGACAGCTTGGTTTATCTTGAGCAAGACAGTGGCACGCGTATCACGATTTTGCCGCACGCCCATTTAGAGTCACCAAACTTTAAGCTGCACTTTAACCGCGATGGCTTTGCTCCATCGAGTTACGAGCGTATCACTGATACCCAGCAACAAGAGCACAGTGACCTTGGCTACAATGTCGACTGGCAAACGGCTGAAAAAGAGCGCCCTGAGCAGCAGCCCACTCGCCAGCCTCGTAAACCGTCAAATGATAACAACAAGCAGAGCACAGCTACGCAGAACGATACCGTCAATCATAGCAATGATCGCCGTAATCATAAAAATGCTAATGACGCTGCGCCAGCGCGCGCACCACAAGCCAGTCAACCTAAAAACGTTGTAGCGCCAGTCGCAGCGCAAGCTCAAAATGTGGAAGCCACTGCTCAACCAAAAGCAGTCGCTTGGTTATCAAATCTGTTTTCGCAAGCACCGCAAGCCACCACCACACCTAGTGTCAGTAGTCGCGATGCCGCTGAAGCGATCGAGGCCTTGGTAAATACTGGCGCACAAAGCTTAGGCTCATTTGGCCAAGTTGATAGCAATGCATTGAATAGTGCCGCTTCAAATAGTGAGCAGCCAACTCAACAAAACAATCATCAGAAAAACGACAACCAACCATCAGATAGCAACGCTAATCGTCAACAGACACGCCGTACTAACGACAGCGATACTGATGACAGCAATAACGAAGACAAAAGAAGACGTAAGCCGCGTAAGTCAAGAAACTCAAAGCCGCGTCAAAGAAAAGAAGCGACTGACGAGACGACTAACCATACCAATAGCGGCGCTGATGAGAAATCGTCTGACACGCAAGGCCAACAACAGCAAGACAAGCGTCAACAGGAAAACAGACGTACTAACGATCGCAATCGTAATAACCGTCAAGACAACAGCAATCGTCAAGACAATAACCAAAAAGCAAACGATCGTCATGACACAGACAACGTAACTGGCCAAAAAGCCGATGAACAAGTCCGCGCTAAGCGTAAATCGCATAGCCAACGTGGCTCACGCGGAAAGCTAGAGCGTGGTGAGACGCTAACGGCTGACGATGTTAAGCAAAACAAGCAGCAAAATGATAAAAATAGCGACGATGCCAATGGTAAAAACCAATCTGACATACGTCGTAGTCAGGACCCTAATGAAGTCGTGCTACAAGTCAATGAAGCACCGACCAAGCTAAAGGCGTCAGAAGTTGTACACTTATCTTTAGATGATAGCAAGTCCACGCCTGCTAAGCCTCAATCTAGCGATAAACAACGCTCAACAAACGGCACGGCAAAGAACGAGAGCACAAAAGATCACGCTACTCAGCAAGCTGCCAACAAGCCTAGTAACAGTGAGAAAAATACTGACCAAAAAGGTGACAATAAAAAGGGTACGGTAGAGACGTCTGAGAATCAGACTCAAAACAACCAAGAGGCGACTACTAACGCTAAGGTGCAAAACAATGCACCTGATCGTAAGCAGAGCACTGATAATAAAAATCAGTCAGAACAAGCGCAACCAACCTCTTCTAGCGACCAACTAGCCTCTGCTGGCGACGTAGACAGTCAGTCAGTTAGTACAAAAACTGCTGATGCAGAGCAGGCCAAAGCCAAACCCGAGCATCAGAAAGCTGAGAGCACTGATACTGGTACCACTGATACTGTCAGCGAAGCTGAAGAAGCTAAAAAAGTTCCAGCTAATGACAGTGGTGCCAATGATAAAGGCATGAGTAACTCAGCACTTGAGTTAACACACGAATCACTGTTTGGTGAACGTTACGTGACTGCTGAGAAGTTTGGTCAAGCTAGCAACGACCCACGTGTGGTACGTGCTCAGCAAGCAAAAGCAACACCTCAGGTCGAAGCTACTACTGTAAGTGCAGCAGCGATACGTGGCACCGTTGGTGAGTTTATTCGTGCGACGCTGCCAGACGCGCAAACTCGCTTAGCAGAAAATGGCGTTATCAGCTGCTTTATCGAGACAATTGCCTTGTATAACGAGCAAGCGCAATCTGCAGATAATAGCACCAACGTTGAGAATGCTGTCGATGACAACCATAGCAACAATATGGCCAGTCAGCGCTTTGACTTTAGCAACTATGGCTACCAGCCATTAGCAGCCGATTACTTGGCACGCTTCGCAGCGATGACTCAAGCAGTCAGTCAATTTGCAGTAGCTCAAGGCAAAACCGCCGTTGAACCACGTGCCATTGGCAAGCGTGCCAGCAATGATCCACGCGGTCAGCATCCTGACTACCAAGAGCCAGCTGTGTTGAGTGTTCCTACAAAGCAGACTTCGAGCAATGAAGCATCGCTAGTAAATACTAAGCAAAACAATAGCGAAGTGGATGCACATAACGTTGAAGCGACAGCACTGGCCAATCAAGCTCAGGCTGACCATGTCAGCGCTGATAGTGAGAAATTGCTAGAAGTCGAGCAAGCGCAATCAGCTGCTAACCGTGTAGAAGCTCAAGCCAGTGAAGCACAAGGAGTCAATACGACGGAAGCTGATGCAACACAGGCAGATGTAGAAAAGTCTGATGCAGAAGAGGCTGAGCAAACAACCGAATCTAAAGTAGAAGAATCTGCTAAAGAAACGAGCAAAGATGACAGTCAAGCAGCTAAATCTAAGACCACCATCGCCAGCTATAAAAACATGATCGAGAATGTGGCTGAGCAATTGCTGCCACAGACCGGCATGTTTAACCTGACGACGCCGAAGGTGCCAAAGGCACGCAGTCGCAAGCCCAAAACGGATCATAAAAAACCGACCCAAGCTGAGAAGCTTGCGTCTGATGATACCGATAGCGAAAGCTAATATATAGAAGCAGAAATATAAAAGCCCCAAAGCTACTAATAGCTTTGGGGCTTTTGCTTTAATAGGTTTTTGTTTAATTATCTATTTAGAATAAAATTGGACATAAGATAAAACCACAAACCAGCTTAATGAGTAGAAGAAGCCTTATCATCTTTGCCGCGAACTTTATCAATAATGGTAAGCAATGCCACAACTGCCACACCGATAATAAAACCAATAACACCATTTAATACGGTGGTTGTTACTCCTTCAAAAATACCAGTGAGATGTGCGATATCCTCTACACCGTGATGCAAAAAGCCAATACCATGTACTAAGATACCGCCACCCACTAAGAACATAGCCAACGTCCCTGCAATGGATAAAAACTTCATGAGCTTTGGCGCGGCGGCAAACATCACCTTACCTAATTTCTTCTTAAACGTGCTTTCTTGCTCCATCAGATGTAGGCCTGCATCATCTATTTTGACAATACCAGCGACCAAACCATAAATACCAATCGTAATACCAATTGCCAAGATGGACAATACTAAACTGCGTTCTAGCAAAGTAGCACTTGCCGTTGCGCCTAGTGCAATCACGATAATCTCAGCGGATAAGATAAAATCTGTACGTATGGCCCCTTTGATTTTTTCTTTTTCAAATGCCACTAAATCGACTGTTTCATCGGCATTGGCTTTTCGGCGAGCATTTTGTTCTTCATCATGTGGCAATGCATGTGGCCAAAACCGATGTATGACTTTTTCAGCCCCCTCATAAACCAAGAACAGACCGCCACACATCAATAAAAACGTGACAAGCGGTGGATAAATCGCACTAATCAATAACGCTGCTGGTACCAAAATGAGCTTATTGATGAACGAGCCCTTAGCAACTGCCCAGACAACAGGTAGTTCGCGGTTGGCTTTGACACCAGTAACTTGCTCAGCATTCAACGCCAAATCATCGCCCAATACCCCAGCGGTTTTTTTGGCAGCGACTTTGGTCATGACGGAGACGTCATCCAATATCACACTGATATCATCAAGTAAGGTTAATAAACTGGCACCTGCCATGTGTGCTCCTTAAAGCAAATTTGTTGAAGTAAGTACTACTGAAATCATTAAAACAAAGTTTTTTATTAGAGTTCTTATAAAAACAATTCTTATAATAACAATGCTGTTAGCAGTAGACTACAAGGGCACGTCCATATATTACATAGTACAAATGTATCTTATTTTTTGAATTTGTGTTGTCAGCTATTCTTAAAAGTTGGGATTATTTGCATTTATTAGACAGTGCATTTGAGCTGTCATTATCCATAAATATGCTAATATAGCGATTTTACCGCTTATCTTTACTATCAATCATTTATAAAAACTTCTGTAAAATTAAACCTTTAAAACACTATACAGACACCTTACTATATATTGTAATCCACAACGCTTTGTATATAACGAACTCATGTCTAGGCGCGATGCCTATAGGAAATCCATATGCCGTCATCCATTAGCAAAAATACCACGACGAATAATTTTTTCTCTCGTACTACCCTATCTCGTTTTGTGATGAGTGCCTTGCTAGTAGGTGTTGCTGCTGGCTGCTCAAACAATGCAGCGGATGCAACCGGTAATACCAGTGTTGTCAACGCGGCGC
The DNA here is from genome assembly GCF_018336615.1 of Psychrobacter pacificensis. Lineage (NCBI taxonomy): Bacteria > Pseudomonadati > Pseudomonadota > Gammaproteobacteria > Moraxellales > Moraxellaceae > Psychrobacter > Psychrobacter pacificensis. Next base: position 2,654,468 of record NZ_CP048752.1, read on the forward strand.
AGACCAAGGATGCACCAGCCAAAGCGTCAGCTGATAATGACTCTGCAGTAGTTAGTGCATTACAAGCAAACCTAAAGGCCTCTGGTATCGAAGAAACGATCGTCTCAGCGGTACCAACAGATATGGACGGTATTTATTGGGTGACTGCTGAAGGGCTACCCTCTTTCTTTACCGATAAGTCGGGTAAGCATATTATCCAAGGACAGATCGTTGCCGTTGGTGGTGATACGCCAGTTGATATCAGTGCTGCTTTGGCGGCCAGTACCGCGCAAGAAGCGTTAAAAGCTGTTGATAAAAAAGAGATGATCATTTATCCAGCAAAAGGTGAGACCAAAGCGGTCGTCTATGCCTTTACTGATGCCGACTGTGGCTACTGCCGTAAACTACATTCAGAAATGGATGATATCAATGCGCGCGGTATCGAAGTGCGATATCTCGCATGGCCACGCAGTCAAGAGTCTGTGCCAAAGATGGAAGCTATCTGGTGTAGTCAGGATCGTAACGCAGCGATGGATCAAGCAAAAATGGGTGCCAATGTGCAAGCGCCTAGCTGTGCTACCCCTGTGCAAGCGCATATGGCTCTAGGATCAAGACTGGGTGTACGCGGTACCCCTGCCATCTTTACTGAAGCAGGCGAGCAAGTAGGTGGCTATTTACCTGCAGCACAACTGGCGCAAGCTGTCGGTGCAAACTAATACTTAATCCTAACATGTGATATTTTTAATATATTCTAATATCTACCGTTTATATGAATGGATTTAAATATAAGACAGCACCGCTTGAGCAATATCTGAGTATGCCAAGTACAGATGAGCACGATAGTTATTCTATAATCTATACCCTATATAACCTTATCGACATTGTGTAGACGTCACAACTGCTTGTCGGTATGATACGATAAAGCGCGATGCAAAATTAGCAATACCCTTTTATCTGAGCATTTTTTATTCAACTATAATGAAGTATGTATGCAAAGTAGCACTAGAAAATGCCTATAGACTGCCGGTGTTATGCCGCAGACTCATTTGCTATTGCCCCAGCGTTATGCCCGCTTCATTATATTTAACCTCTTGAGGATACTGTGAGCAATTCCATCAAACTAGCGATACTTGGTTTAGGCACCGTCGGAACAGGTGTGATCAACCTAATCAATGACAATTTAGATGAGCTAAAACGCCGTAGTGGACGCGATATTATTATTACCGAAGTGGGTACGCGCCGTCAGCGTGATGATATTGATACCAGCATCATGCAAAACAGTGACTTGATGGCAATTGCGGCAAGCGACAATGTCGATATCGTTATCGAAGTGATTGGTGGTACGACCTTGGCTAAAGACGTCATCATGCAAGCTATTAAAAACGGTAAGCATGTCGTAACTGCAAATAAAGCGCTATTGGCTGAACACGGTAATGAGATTTTTGCCTTTGCTGAAGAAAATAATGTCCATGTTGCTTATGAAGCAGCGGTGGCAGGCGGTATCCCAATTATCAAAGTGATGCGCGAAGCGCTTGCTGCCAATAAAGTTGATTGGCTCGCAGGTATCATTAACGGTACTGGCAACTTTATCATGACCGAAATGCGTGACAAAGGTCGCCCATTTGCCGACGTACTAGAGGAGGCGCAAGAGCTGGGTTATGCAGAAGCAGATCCAACTTTTGATGTGGAAGGCATCGACGCGGCGCACAAACTAGCCTTGCTTGCCTCGATTGCCTTTGGTATCCCGCTACAGTTTGACAAAGTCTACTGTGAAGGCATCACTGGTATCACACTACAAGATGTCAACTACGCCGAAGAGCTTGGCTATCGCATCAAACATTTAGGATTTGCAGTACGCCGTGATGGTCAAGGCAACAGTGATGATGCTGGCGTTGAGTTGCGTGTACATCCAACGCTTATTCCACAAGATGCGTTGCTTGCCAATGTCAACGGCGTAAAAAACGCGGTATTGGTCAACTCACATCCACTTGGGCAAACACTCTACTGCGGTGATGGCGCTGGTGCTGGTGCTACTGCTTCGGCAGTGATGGCCGACGTCATGGATCTCGTCCGTGTATTAGGTAGCAAAAGTGGCGACGAGCAAAACAGCAGCGAGCAAAACAATCGTGGACACCATGTACCGCACTTAGCATTTATCCCTGAGCAACTCTCAGACACACCAATATTACGTGCTGAGCAGATGATTACTGGTTACTACTTACGTGTACATGCTTATGATAGCCCAGGTGTTTTAGCGGACATCACTCGCATCCTAAGCGATGCAGGTATCAATATCGATGCCATTCTACAGAAACCTGCGCATAAAGTGGGTCAAGTACCTGTCATTATCTTAACCCTACCTGTGGTCGAGAGTCAGATGAATATCGCTATCGAAAAAATTGAAAAATTAGAGACCATTACTGATAAAGTAGTACGCATTCGCTTAGATGAGCTGGCTTAAAACATAATTTTAGCAAGCCACGCTTATCACCCCCTTTATCAGTGAGCCAGGCAAGTGCTAACTGATAAAGAGTAACAGCGAACCAGCCCTTACCTCTCTATGAGGCACTTTCATTTAAAATACGTAAATAAGGAATAATAACGATGTCAAATGATGCAATTGTAATCTTAAACGGCGCACGTACACCAATGGGCGGCTTCCAAGGCGTACTAAAAGACATGAGTGCTAGCGATTTGGGCGCTGCTGCAATCAAAGCCGCTGTCGAACGCTCAGGCGTTAGTGTCGATGATATTGATGAAGTAATCATGGGTTGTATCTTGACTGCAGGTTTGGGTCAAGGCCCTGCCCGTCAAGCCATGCGCAAAGCTGGATTGTCTGACGCGACTGGCGCGGTCACCATTAACAAGCTATGCGGCTCAGGTCTAAAAGCCGTCATGCAAGCACATGATGGCATCAAAGCTGGTAGCTTCAATGTTGCTGTAGCTGGTGGTATGGAGTCAATGACCAATGCACCGTATCTGATGCCAGGGTCGCGTGGTGGCTACCGCATGGGTCACAAAGAAGTCAAAGATCATATGTTCTTAGACGGCCTAGAAGATGCTGAGACTGGTAAGCTCATGGGTATGTTCGCTCAAGAAATGGCGGATAAAAAAGGCTATACACGTGAAAAGATGGATGAGTTTGCCATCGAATCACTCAGTCGCGCGCTAACCGCTATCAAAGACAATCACTTCAAAGATGAAATTGAGCCTGTGACGTTTGAAACTCGTAAAGGCGAGCAAACGGTCGATACTGATGAGCAACCAGGCCTAGCGAATGCTGATCGTATCCCAAGCTTACGCCCAGCATTTGCAAAAGACGGTACGATCACTGCAGCCAATGCCAGCTCAATCTCAGACGGTGCTGCTGCTGTCGTCGTCATGAAAGAGTCACAAGCAAAGGCTGAAGGTCTGGATTATCAAGCTCGCATCGTTGCCACTGCTTCAAACTCTCGTCACCCAAGCGAATTCACCATCGCTCCGATCGGTGCCATCGAAAAAGTACTAGCAAATGCTGGCTGGTCAGTCGCTGATGTGGATCTATGGGAAATTAACGAAGCTTTTGCGATGGTCACTATGGCGGCTATGGACGAGCTAAACATCGACCACGCCAAAGTTAACGTTGAAGGCGGCGCTTGTGCGCTTGGTCATCCAGTAGGCTGTTCAGGTGCACGAATCCTAGTGACACTCATCAATTCTCTCAAGCGTACCGGCGGCAAAAAAGGCGTTGCGACACTTTGTATTGGTGGCGGCGAAGCAGTTGCCGTTGCTATTGAGCTTCCTTAAGTAAAAGTAATACTAGCGTGTCTTTGTTCAGATAATACGTAACATTTAACTTCACGCATTTATTGGTATTTATTTTTTGTTCAAGAACCGCATTGCTCATTGCTCTGCGGTTTTTTTGTGTCTATTGATTCAACATTAACTTCAAACATTTCTTTGTGTTAAGACTCGTTAAGTTGTACCCCACCTATGTTATACCACTTACAGCCTATTACATGTAATTACCCCAAGCGCACATTTTGCTACCTTGCTCATGTATTTCCTCCAAAATCATAGTGTTAGGATGGCTACAAGTTGATGCAGAGATGTTGTGATATATCTCTTAACTTACTTATTGAAATTCGATTATTGAAGTAATTTTTGCCTAGAATTTAAAATAAGTATTCATCAGCAATTTTAAGAATATCCATTTATAAAATAATTTTTACAAATACTAACTCATAAAAAAGGAAGACAATAATGAGCCAACTAATCCGTTTAAAAGATATTCAAGCCACTCATCGTGACCTAATCGGTGATGACTATTATGATCCAACAGACAAAACTGCTTACGGCGTTAATGAAGAAAAAATTGGTAAAATCGAAGGTGCGTTAGTAGAAGACACTACTGGCCGTATTCGTTACCTAATCGTTGATGCAGGTGGCTGGTTTAGCTCAAAAGAGGTATTAGTACCAGCGGGTCTTGCTCGTATTGTTGGTGATGATGTTTTCTTCGATAGCTTGACCAAGTCTCAAGTAGAAGCCATGGAAGTATATGACCACGACTATCAGTACAGCTATAAAGAACAGTACGAAAAAGACCGTCAAGCGTTTACTGCTGATACCGTTCCAGCTGAAGAGCGCGTAGACATCGCAGACCATTCTTATGATGCACCAAACACACTAGAGCTTTTAGAAGAGCGTTTGACTGTCAATAAAGACCGTATCGTTGCAGGCCTTGTAAAAGTTGGCAAACATGTTGTGACTGAAGAGCGCAATGTCGAGGTTGAGCTAGAAGAAGAACATGCTGATATTCAGCGCACTAGCGTTGATCGCCCAACAGACCGCCGCATCGGTGATATGGACGTTAATGATACCGTTGAAGTTGAGCTAGAAGCAGAACGTGCTCGTGTTGGTAAAGACACTTATGTGTCTGAAGAAGTTAATGTTGGTAAAACAACAGAGCGTCATACTGAAACTATCGTTGAGACTATCCAGCGCGAAGAGCTAGACGTTAATAATGACGGTAATGTGGTCGACCGTGAAGGCAACTTAGTTGACCGTGATGACATCACAGCAGATGATGTACGCCGCGCTCGTGGTATGTAATACCCTGATACTTTGCGTCTTTTAATGACATTGTGATTTCATTATGAGATGTGATAATAATAGGTAGCTAAGCATTTTGACTTAGCAGATTAAGACCAGAGCATGTCTCTGGTCTTTTTTGTATCGATAATATGGGGACGTGAGTTATTATAGTAATGATTAATGATAGTAATAAATTCAATATCATTCGTTAACATTGCATTTTGCCCGATTCATCATCTTATAATTATAAGGAAATAAAAATGACTACTGACCACACAGAAAACTTATACCAAGACGATTTGGAAAGCCAAAAAAGCACACTAGCTGATAAAACCTCCAATGTCGTCAATGTTGGGCATTTGGAGCTATTAGAAGAGCGACCTGTCATCAATAAAGAGCGCCTAGACGTTGGTAAAGTGACTGTTACCAAGCATGCCCGCACCAAGACCATTGAAGTGCCTATTGAGCTTATAGAAGAATACATTACCATTCGCACTGAGTATCATGATGCAGAGAGTCAAGAATTACTGTCAGGTAACTATGATGACAGAGATATATTGCGTCATGTTGAACCCTCACTAGATAGTAAAGCCGTGGTGACCGTCAATGGTAAACAAATAGAGGTTGGTAACGAGCCGATTGAAATCGTTCTATCACGCCAAGTAGCAACTATTACTAAAGATACCTACGCCGTCCAAGAAATTGATGTCAATAAGAGCACACATATCCATACCGATAGTATTCAAGTAGAGTTGAAACATGAAGAGCTCGATGTGACTGAAGAAGGGTTTTTGGCACATGAGGCCAATGCTACTCGACCAAAATAAGCCCTTTGGCGTTGATAGCAAGCATATAAATTACTGACATAAAAAAGCAACGCTAATCTCGCGTTGCTTTTTTATTATGACATTTACAGCAGTCAAACTTTTATACTTTATTACATTCAAACGTATTCACGGTTGACTCATCCGCACCCGCCGTACGCATGACACCAGTTTCACGTTCTTCATGCGCCACACGCCACTGAGTAAAACCTTCACCGCCATCTAACCCTGTGGCAACTTCAAACACTTCTGGATTACTGCCTTCATTGGTCTGATTCAGTGTTACTGTTCCCATATCAGTGGCAACGACCACTTGATTGGCATCTTCTTTATAAGTGGCTTCGACTTTTAGTTCAGGTGAGCACAGATACGATACCTGCGTCACGCTGCTGTTTACCGATGCGACCGTATCATCTTCTACTTCATTAAGTGAGGCATCTTCAGTATTTACAACGACATCACTTGGCTCAGCAGGCTCAGCTGACATTGGTACAGATTCTTCAGCATTGACACCATCTTCCATACTTGACTCTGGCTCTGATTGTTGCTGACAGGCACTGATCGTTAATGCACCAGCGAGCAACCCCGTCAATGCGACTGAGGTACGCAATTTTTTTAATAATTCTAAACTCATAACGCTCTCCCAAATAAATATGCTAAACACTATAGCGTGTCCATAAATTCACGCCTATGCTGAATTTGTAAGCAATCAATACAAAGTATTCATCTGCTATAGAACAGTAAATTATAGAACAAGCAGCCTTTATAAGATATAAAAAAGCCCCTATCTGGTTGAGATAAGGGCTTGCTATTTAGCAGTCTACAGACTTTAATCATAGTTGCTAATGATTAAAAGACCATACTGATTAGATTTTGCCGTGGCACTGCTTGTACTTGAGCCCTGAACCACAAGGACAAGGGGCATTACGACTGATATTCATACCAGCATACGGGTTTGGCTCTTTGGCATTGCTACCACTGGCACCACTGGCTGCCATAGCAGCGCCAGCTGCTGCCGTACCACTAAGGCTGCGGTTTTGTGGTTGCGGCTGAGCGGCGGCACTGTTTACGTTGCTATCTAAATTATCTACGTCATCATGTTCAAACTGCATTTGCATATGAGCCGCATTCTCACGCTGCTGAGCTTCCAACGCCTCTAGCTCTTCTTTGGTTGGGATATGAACACGTGATAAATCTTGTACCGTTTCAGACTTGATGGCACCTAGCATCATTTGGAACAATTCAAATGATTCACGCTTGTACTCTTGCTCAGGGTTTTTCTGTGCGTAACCGCGCAGGTGGATACCTTTACGCAGCTGATCCATCTGTGTCAAATGCTCTTTCCAGTGCTTATCTAGACTCTGTAGCATAAAATGACGCTCAAGCTGGGCGGCGTCTTGCTCACCCATTTGTTCACGGCGGCTGTGATAACGGTCTATGGCTGTTTGGATAATCTTGGCACGCAGTCCTTCTTCATCTAGACGGCGGTCTTCATCTAGCCAATCGTTGATCGGCATCGTGACTTTAAACTCGTCCTCAAGCTCATCTTCTAATCCGTCAATGTTCCACTGATCGTCGATAGAACCAGGCGGAATGAACTGGTTGATCATGGCGTTATAAACTTCATGATGCATCACTTCAATGGCTTCTAATAAGTCCATTTCGGCGAGCAAATCATCACGCTGACCATAGATAACTTTACGCTGCTCGTTGGCAACATCATCATATTTCAACAGATTCTTACGTGCATCAAAATCGCGGCTCTCAACTTTACCTTGCGCGTTTTCGATCGATTTTGACACCATCTTGTGCTCGATGGCTTCATCTTCTTTTAGACCCATGGCACGCATCATATTGACCACGCGATCGCCTGCGAAGATACGCATCAAATCATCTTCAAGCGATAAGAAAAAGCGCGACATCCCAGGATCCCCCTGACGACCAGCACGACCACGTAACTGGTTATCGATACGGCGTGACTCATGACGCTCAGAGCCAATGATATGTAGACCGCCCGCCGCTACCACTTGGTCATGCTTCACTTGCCACTGAGACTTTAGGCGCTGCATCTCCTCTGGACTGACCGAATCGACATCTTCGATAAACGACTGCCAATTACCACCAAGGATAATATCCGTACCACGACCTGCCATGTTGGTGGCGATCGTCACTGATTTTGGGCTACCAGCCTGTGCGATAATCTCAGCTTCACGCTCATGCTGCTTGGCGTTTAAGACGTTATGCTTCACGCCTTCTTGATCGAGCAAATAAGACAGTTCTTCACTGGCTTCAATGGTCGCTGTACCGACCAGCACAGGTGCACCTTTGGCTTGAATGTCTTTAATCTCGCGGATAATGCCCTTGTATTTGCCTAACTTGGTTAAGAAAATCTGATCATCCATATCGATACGAGCAATCGGCTCATGCGTTGGAATGACGATGACATCGAGATCGTAAGTAGATTTAAATTCTGCCGCTTCAGTATCAGCGGTACCCGTCATACCAGACAGCTTGTCATATAGACGGAAGTAATTCTGGAATGTCGTGGTCGCAAGCGTTTGGTTTTCTGCTTGGATTTCAACATTTTCTTTGGCTTCTACTGCTTGATGCAGACCTTCTGACCAGCGGCGACCAGGCATAGTACGGCCTGTGTTTTCATCAACGATGACCACCTCGCCTTCATCGACGATGTAGTGGACGTTTTTGACAAATACATGATGCGCACGGATGGCAGCTTGAACGTGAGCCAACAACGGCAAGCGGCTTGGGCTATATAAGCTCTCGTTTTCACCCAGCTCGCCCACTTCAACTAAGAAGCGCTCAATTTTTTCATAGCCTTTTTCGCTAATCTCAATCTGACGGTTTTTTTCATCAATCCAAAAATCTTCATCTTCGTTATTCTTGTTTGCTTCTTCGTCTTTTGAGCGCTTAAGCCGTGGAATGATGGTGTTAATCAGCGCATACATGCGTGATGAATCTTCAGCTTGACCCGAAATGATAAGCGGCGTACGAGCTTCATCAATCAAGATCGAGTCGATTTCATCGATAATACAGAAGTTTAGCGGGCGCTGTTTTTTCTCTTTTAGACTAAAGACCATGTTGTCACGCAGATAATCAAAACCGTACTCGTTGTTGGTACCGTACGTGATATCGGCTTGATAGGCGTCGATTTTTTCTTGTGGCGGCTGCTGTGAGTAAATCACGCCGACAGTCATGCCCAAAAAGTTAAAGAGCGGACGGTTGAGCTCCGCATCACGCGCCGCAAGATAATCGTTGACCGTGACCAAATGAACGCCTTTACCACTGATGGCATTGAGATACATCGCCAAGGTGCCCATTAGGGTTTTACCTTCGCCCGTTTTCATCTCAGCGATTTTGCCTTCGTGCAAAGTGATACCACCGATCAGCTGTACGTCATAATGGCGCATACCATTGACACGCAATGAGGCTTCGCGGCAGACGGCAAACGCCTCTGGCAATAGTGCATCTAAGCTTTCGCCTTTTTGGTGGCGGGCTTTGAACTCTGCCGTTTTTTGTTGTAGTTGCTCATCAGACAGGGCTTGTATTTCAGCCTCTTGTGCGTTGATCTTGCTGACCACTTTACGCATGCGTTTTAGTTCGCGGTCATTTTTGGTGCCAACCACACTGCCTATAATCTTTGATAACATAATTTTTTGACCTATGGAATATTCGATAATTAGTGCGCATTAGCCAAAGCTTAGCTCGTGGCCTTGTCATTACCCGACTAAGTACTACCTAATTTAGTATCGCCCAATTAAGTGTGCCGTCATTATATATGGTTATGGCGCTGATGGATACAAGGGCGGTGAGTAGATATTTGCCAAGGCAAAAACCGAGCAGGACGTGTTAAAATAGCGCTTACTTTATTAAATTTCTTAGCTTTTTTGGTGCCTGTATGTGATAGCTATAAGGTAGCTGTCATATGGCGCTGTCGATATAATCTAGCCTAAATCTAATCGTTATATCCTTCTTCGGTACGTACCAGGCGCATTTGTTATATCAACTCTATCGTACCAAAACAATCTATAAAACTGGCGCTAATCCGAAACCAGCTGCCGCAAATGCTATTTAATAAAAATCTATCGAAACACAATAAGAGACTCTGCATGACCGTAAAGCCGTCCGTCCAAAATCATTCATCTATTTCTACTCAATCAGATAATGCCTTATCAAAACCAAATACATCTGACTGTTTAAGCATCGGCGATACCGTCTATAACTTAGCAGATCATACGCCAATGATGGTGCAATATCTAACCATGAAAGCCAACTATCCACAAGCATTGCTGCTATACCGGATGGGGGATTTTTATGAGCTGTTCTTTGATGATGCTAAGCGGGCGGCGCAAATATTAGACATCACCCTAACGCGTCGTGGTACGGATAAAGCGGGCAACCCGATAGCGATGGCGGGCGTTCCTTTTCATGCAGCAGATAGTTACATGGCACGCCTCATCGCGGCTGGGCAAACGGTCGTCGTGTGTGAGCAAATTGACGAGTCGACAACGACCAATGCTGGCAGCGCTAACAATAAGGCCAATATCCCTGCGATGGGCGACAAGCAAAAAAAAGACAAAAGTAAATCGGCGGCTGGTAGCATCATGCGCCGTGAAGTGGTCAAAACGCTGACAGCAGGTACCATCACTGATGATGCATTAATCGCACCAAACCATACACCGACTGTCGTCGCCATCGATATTGCTCATTTAAAAACGCAAGATAATAGCCAGACGTTACAAGCAGCTGTTAGCCAAATGGATCTAGCTGCAGGTACATTGACTACCCAGACGCTAATAGCAGATAAAAACGATATAGATGGATTGCAAACTCAAATGCTGACGGTACTTGCTCGTTTTGCGCCTAGTGAATGTATCATTAGTGAAGCACTCAGCGATAGCATTGGCGGCACTGATGGCACTGATGCAGAGTGGATGCTGTGGTTACGGCAACATCTGGACTGCCCTATTATAGAAGTCGCGGCCAATGACTTTCACCGTACGCACGCGAGCGACACGCTTTGTCAGCAGTTTGAGGTGCAACGTCTTGATGGTTTGGGTATCGCAGATAACGTACTGGCGCAAACTAGCTGTGCTGCGCTTATTCATTATGCACAGCAAACGCAGCAGCGCCATGTGCCACAAGTCAATCAGCTGATCGTTGAATACAGTGACGATTATTTGATTATTGATGCCAATAGTCAGCAAAACCTTGAGTTATTTAGTCCAGTCAGTAGTAGCGGTACTTCCCTAATATCCGTCCTTAACCATTGTCAAACGCCAATGGGCAAGCGGCTATTGGTACAGCAAATGAAGCGTCCACTGCGTCAGCATTCACGCATCAATATGCGTCTAGACGCGATAACGTCCCTATTGAATGCGGATGGTAATTCGAATCAAAATTCAGAAAATAGCTCACTGGTGACACGTTTACGAGAAACACTGAATACCATTGGCGATATTGAGCGAATCAGCAGTCGCATCGGGCTGATGAGTGCCAAACCTCGTGATTTACGCAAGCTCGCCGATGGTATCGCTAGCAGCGCCCAGATTACCACTCTACTGACAGCGTCAGGTATCAGCCATGAAGACGCTGGTCTATTGCCGATGTTGATGCAGCAATTGCCTGCCAGGCTGCCAGACGTTCAAGCGGTGGCTGAGTTAATCGAGCGCGCCATTGTCATTGAACCACCTGCACATATCCGTGATGGCGGTATGATAGCTGCCGGTTATGATGAAGAGTTCGATCGCCTCACCCATCTTCACGACAATATCCAAGTGACATTGGATGAGATGGTAGAGCGAGCGCGTCAAGACAATCAATTACCGAGTCTAAAAGTCGGCTTTAATAAAGTCAGTGGCTTTTACTTTGAATTGCCCAAGATGCAAGCGAAAAATGCCCCTGCCCACTTTATCCGTCGGCAAACGCTCAAGAGTAGTGAGCGTTTTATTACTGATGAATTAAAAGAGGTCGAGACAGAATATCTGAGTGCGCAATCTCTGGCATTGGCTCGTGAGAAAACGCTGTACCAAGCGCTGCTCAATCAATTAAATACGCATTTGGCTGAGCTACAACAGCTGAGTGCGGCTATTGCCCAAATAGATGTCCTCAGTAATTGGGCGCAGCTTGCGACGACTTACCATTGGCAACGCCCAGTTATGGGAGGAGTTTCAGAAAATCAAAATAAATCTATAGCCAATAATCAGACACATATTGATATCCGCCAAGGTCGTCATGTCGTGGTCGAAGCGGCGTTAAATCAAGCGAACGCGAACAATCGAAACGGTGCTGCATCAAGTACAAATTATTTTGTCGCCAATGACTGCGTGCTGGGTAGCCCCAATGCTGATCAAGGACATCCTGAAAGACTGCTCCTCATCACTGGCCCTAACATGGGTGGTAAGTCTACCTATATGCGCCAAACAGCGCTGATTGTTCTACTCGCGCATTGCGGCAGCTTTGTGCCCGCCGAGCATGCACATATTGGTGATATTGACCGAATATTTACCCGTATCGGCTCGGCTGATGATCTGGCTGGTGGCAAATCTACCTTTATGGTGGAGATGATAGAGACGGCCAATATATTAAATCAAGCGACCCATAAATCACTGGTATTGATGGATGAAGTCGGACGCGGCACCGCCACCACTGATGGTTTGGCAATCGCTCATGCCTGTGTCAACCGTCTAATCGATATTGGCTGCCTGACGTTATTTGCCACTCATTATTTTGAACTGACGCAATTGGGACAGACAAGTGACGATATTCGTAACGTCCACGTCGCCGCCAGTGAAATCGATGGTCAGCTACTCCTCCTTCATCAGATCTGTGAGGGCGCTGCAAGCTCAAGCTTTGGATTGCATGTCGCCAAAATGGCAGGTATCCCCACTCAAGTATTAAATGATGCCAAACGTTACTTGATAGACAATCTAAAAGCAGAAAATGAAAAAACTATTGATGATAAAAATGACTTAGCTAAGTCAGTAACGGATAAACAGCAAAAGTCTAACAACAACTTGGTTCAAGAGCAGCAGGCTAGTTACACGCTTCAATCACCAAATATAGTAGATAATCTAAAGCAAAATCAGTTATTTAGCATAGAAGACGAACTAAGCGACATTGATCCTGATAGTCTGACACCCAAACAAGCGCACGATTTGATCTATTATTTAAAAAAAATCATTAGTCATTAAAGGGAATTGTCAAATCGTAGTAAAGGCGCTAAAATACGCTTTATTTTAGACTATTCTATTTAGCCAAAAGCCAAATCAATAACAGGTAGACATTACTATGACCTTTGTCGTTACAGATAACTGCATTCTTTGCAAATACACCGACTGTGTGGAAGTCTGTCCTGTGGACTGCTTTTATGAAGGACCAAACTTTTTGGTCATCGACCCTGATGAGTGCATCGACTGCGCGCTGTGTGAGCCTGAATGCCCTGCCAATGCCATCTTCTCAGAAGACGAGGTGCCGAAGGGGCAAGAGATATTCACTCAGCTAAATGAAGAGCTGGCGCAAAAATGGCCAAACATCACAGAAATGAAAGAGCAGATGCCAGAAGCCGCCAAATGGGACGGTGTCGAAGGTAAGATTCAGTATTTAGAGAAGTAGAATTTTATGCTATAAATGATTTATTTTTCATGAATAAGGCTGTGGCTTTTGCTGCGGTCTTTTTTTATCTAAATTCTACTCTAATACTTATCTCGTAGGGTAATCACCCCAAAAAATAATAACACTTAAAAGTAGAAACTAACTGCTAAAATACCAGCAGGAGATTTCGACATGAAAAAATCAAGATTTACCGACACCCAGATAGTTAATATACTCAAACAAGCAGAACAAGGCGTACCTGTCAGTGACATACTGCGTGAGCACAATATTAGTCAGAGTACTTTTTACAAATGGCGATCCAAATATGGTGGCATGGATGCCTCACTGATTACCCGTCTTAAAGAATTAGAAGCTGAGAACGCTCGCTTAAAGAAAATGTATGCTGAGGAAAGGCTTAAATCAGACATCTTACAGGATGCCATTTCAAAAAAGTGGTAGCGCCTTCTAGGCGCAAAGACTTAGCTAAATATTATGTTGATGATCGTAATATAAGCATCCGTCTAGCCTGTCTGATCTTTAATATCAGCATAACCTGCTATTACTATCAGCCAAAGACAGCGGATGAGAATGAGCAGATAGCTAAGCTATTGACTGACTTAACAAGCAGTTATAAAAACTGGGGCTTTAAGCTGTGCTTCTTATATCTAAGAAATGTATTGGGACTGCCTTATAACCATAAACGTGTTTATCGCATCTACCGTGAGCTTGAATTAAACCTTAGAATAAAGCCTAAACGCCGTATTAAACGAGACAAACCGCAAAAACTTGCTGTGCCCACTTGCATTAATCAAAGCTGGAGTATGGACTTTATGCACGATGCCTTAACTGATGGTCGTGCTATTAGACTGTTTAATGTCATTGATGATCATAACCGTGAAGCATTAACCATAGAGGTTGATTTCTCACTACCGGCTCAAAGAGTAATACGCAGTTTAAACCAGCTTATAGAGTACCGAGGTAAGCCTAATCAAATCAGGTGTGATAATGGCCCTGAATATATCAGCAATGATTTAAAGGATTGGGCAACTAAGCAAGGGATCGTTATCGAATACATTGAGCCTGGCAATCCTCAGCAAAACGCTTATGTTGAACGATTTAATAAGACAGTGCGTTATGACTGGCTTAATCAAGAACTGTTTGATAATTTAGATCAAGTAAGACAGCAAGCTGAAGTTTGGCTGTATCACTATAATAACGAAAGACCCAATATGGGTAATGGTGGCTTTACGCCGATTCAGAAACTTAATATGGCAGCTTAGTTCTACTTATTTTGTGTTTTAAATTTGGGGGTATTTCCGTAGTCTGTATTTTTTAACTCTACCAAGGTCTCAAATCTACGATTGCCACTACTTGATTATCTTCACTCTTCTTTAAAAGTACCGTCATATTTACCGCTTTTGCTTGCAGAGGTACAAAACTATCTGCTTGTGGATATTTTTTCAATAGAGACTGGACGTCATTTTTATTATTATACTTCTCTAGTAGTACTAAATCCTGTGCACGCTCTTTTATTTGTGTGCTTACTTGCTCAATTGGTATATATCTTTCTGGCCTTTGAGCAATAGAAATGCCATGAAGCACCTCATCAAACATATTACTGTTGCGCTCTTCATTATCTGCTGATAACTCAACGCCAACGTATTGTGGAGATAAATAGCTGGGTTTTTTAAATCTATTATCAGCGTCGTTAATCTTAGTAGTGACCAAATCAGTATGCAAAACAAGCTCAAAACGATCAACATTATAAGCTATCCATATAGGCCTTATTTGATAAACACCATAAATAGAAATCATTAAAAATATCAGCTGCACTAGGGCAGATACAATCATATCTTCTATAAAGTCCGCCTTTGTTTTTCTAAAAATCATCAATGCTAAGCCAACAGCCAGTCCTATATTAACCAAAGCTATTGTCTGTAACAATTTTTGAGTACCTGTAGCGAGTAGCAAAGGAAATGGGTACCATAAACTATAGATGACTGTAACAGCTACTAGAAGCACCACTGTCGCTATCGCTAGATACATCACACTAAACTTCAGTTTATCACTCATTCTTTGACTACCATGCTTTTATATTTGTGAGAACAAAAAAAAGACTGGTTACCCAGTCTTTTATATATCAATTAGCTATTACCTAAACTAACTATTAACGACAGTTACTTGGTGCTAACTCAGAAGGTAAGGTCCCTGCTGTTCCAATAGTAAAAGAACTACCAGCTGCTTTACAAGCCCAGCTAATATTACCTGAAGGTGGAGTATATGCACTTGTAGAGTCAGGTAAGGCTACAGGCTTAGTATTAGGGCCAGTATATGGTACTAATATCAATGTATTAGCTTTAGCCGCAGCTACAGGAGTATCATAAGAAATCGTGACCTCACCATTAGTATCTGTAATACCCACACTTTTAACGTTTACAGTTGCAGAAGGAGCTGTCCAGCCTAAGCTATACTTAGCTGCATTCGACGCATTTTCTGTAACTGATGTTTTAGCTGACGAGGCCAGTGATAAGCCTTCCGAAACTTTAGCACGTTTAGTGTAATCCTGATAAGCAGGTAGAGCAACCGCCGCCAAGATACCGATAATGGCGATAACGATCATTAGTTCGATTAGTGTAAAACCTTTTTGAGCGTTCATAGATTTGTCCTTTTGGATAATATGGCAGTAGAATTATTATCTACTTGCCAGCTATAAATATAATGTTTCTCTTATTATAACTGCTGCAGATACTATGCCAACTTTTTATTATTAAACGCTAATAACATTTAGTTTTTCTAAAAAACATTGCTCGTTATGCTAAAAGTGACGATTTTGATCCCTATATACTTTAATACTACTGGCAATCACTAACAAATATTTGATATAGTGGATTCACTTGTTTTATTATCACTATTTATAATTTAGTGTTACTAATCAATTACTAAAAATTGTCAGTCATTGTCCTTTAGATGTTTTTCTGTAATTTGTCTGACAATTTTTGTCAGTTCATATCAAATATAGCTACTATTTGAAAGAAAAAAAATTGATAGGCAACCCTTTACTTCCATTCATCTCCCATACCACAAACACTGCCACGACATTTGACCCCTTGATAATTCAAGGTAAGAACACCGTCACCTGCCATTTGCATCCCAGTTTTCGGTTCAGATTTTATTTCCCATTTTCTCGTTAATGTAGTTGGTGTGAATGTGACGTCATATAATGCTGGACCTTGTCTAGGATAATCGCCGCCCAGACCTGTTAGCAACGCGTTAGAATAACTACCCTGAGCCAATTTACGACTCTCTATTTGCGCTGCTATATTGTGCATCTCACTCATCATATCGGTGCGTTTGGTCTTGATGACATATTGTTGATAGCTCGGGTAGGCAATCGCAGCGAGTACGCCAAGAATGGCGACGACGATCATCATTTCAATTAAGGTGAAACCGTGTTGCTGTTTAAATACTTTAGTAATCGTAGACATTACCAACTCTCCTTTCCCGCACCGCAGTCCGTAGAAGTTATTTGCACCGTTCTATCTTTGCTCTGGCACCGTAACCCCTTACTACTTAGCATAAAGAGGTGCGCGTCAAAGCTTGTGAGGCTAGGACTAGGCTCAGCAAGCATACGCCATGAGTTTCCCGCGGTAGAAAAGCTAGTAGTGGCAGGCGCTAGAGTACCGTTCGTACTAGCATCAACTAGACTAATCCTATAACTGTAATTACCATTATTGCTACCCGCTGGCACATATATAGTTTGATTAGTAGGTGCGTCATCATAACCGTTACTGACTGTACCATCACTGGCTGTCTTTCTAGGCTGAAATCCTTTGTAAGTAAGAGCAGTGGCACGCCAACGATTAAGTTCTATCTCAAGCTGCTGCAGACGTGCTTGTGCTTGGTGCTCTGAATTGCGAACAACATACTGTCTGTACGACGGAATAGCTATCGCAGCCAGAATAGCGATGATAAAGACCACAACCATTAGCTCAATGAGCGTAAAGCCTGTCTGTTGCCTAAACACTTCTTTCTTCATATTGCTGTCTCATCAGTCTACTTCATACCATGTTTTTGGCTGAAGAGTAAATCGATCATTGAATATCAAGTCAGGAGCAGTACCACTTCCTGCAACAAGATCAGTAGCTGACAGGTTTTGATTTAAACCATACGGCTTTGATATTACGTCAAAAATACCCTTACCTGTATCAGAGCCGAAATTTACTCGATCATTTGCACGTTCTGCCAGAGTTCTGGTTCCGATAAGCAAGCGTTGGTTAGAAAGCGTCGAGCTTCGCGGCCCTAAAGTAAGCTCTTGAATACCCTTACCTGCTCTGACAAATCCGCCTAAGCCATTTTTGGAGGCATCATCAGTGCAAATACCATAAGGCAAACAATATAGTTGTCTCTCTGAACCACCAGTAATCTTAGCAGAACAAGAATCTACCGTTCCATAATTCATATCTGGATTATAGGCAGTCGTATATAAGAAGCTATCGATCACTTCAGACTTACCGACACCTTTGGTATATCTAACATTGCCATAACCGTCAAAGTTCGTTAACGGAATATACCAGCCATTCTTTGTTGTACCTTGTAACACTGAGATAGCAGTATTTTTTTGCGCTACTGTATAGCCCGTAGCGCTCAAAGTGCCGATAGCACTAGGCAACTCGACTAAATTACTACTTGCTGAATTATTGGCTGTCAAATCAGCTATTTTTTGACCGTTAGCATTGCTTGCTGTCGTAAAGTTGCTCGCATAAAAAATATTGTCCGCCTTTGTGACATCGGTATCCATTATGCCATAGAGTCTATCAGACTTACTAAGATCACGTATCTTAGATAAAGGTGAGCTACGATCACCCGATATGACATTTACGAGTGCAAATAAACTGCTGCTAACGGGGTTTCGGTAAAAACTGACGACTGGGCGCTCATAGAAACGATGATTGTACTTGGTATCAGAGCCAGTATAAGCACTTTGAAGAACTCGAGTAACTCGAGTGTTAGTAAAAGAGGTCTCAGGCGATGATGCTGTGGCTGTCGTAGAAGGCTTTACAAATCCTGCATTGGTAAAGTCAGCACGGAAGACTTGACCACCTAAATCTGCAAAATAGATATGATCCATAAAGCCATCATTGTCACGATCTAGCGTGGTCACGCCAGCAACGATACTATTTTTCATAGTAGGTACTGACGTTGTTGCCCCTGAGTCACTAGAAGCTGACCAGATGAGTGCGCCTGTTTTGGCATTAATGATATATACTGCGTTACCTTTGACAGAAGTTTTACCTGAGCATTCTTTTAGTTCTGAGTTAGTCACTCCTAGTTGAAAGCCTTCATACTCATAACACATATCATAACCACCACCGAATACCAGAACATCTGTTCCTTTATCACTAGCAGCTGTGCTCATTTTTATCTTAGCTTTAGTAGGCTTTTCCCAAATTTGGCCCATACGATTAAAACCTGAAGTCGCTGGCGTAATCGCAAACATCATACTTGGACTTTCGTTATTAATAAGGTTCAGGCCATATAAGGCCTCACCACCCATACGTAGGCCACCATAAGCATAGATGCCTTTATTATCTGTCGTGTCAATGTTGACGCGGCGAGCTTCAAAATCATACTTATAGTCCGCACTGACCAGCCAAGGTGCATCAATACCAAAATTAGGTGAACCCGTACTAGTCTTAGTAGCATCTTTCACTAATGCTGCTGATTTTTCGGGATCTATCAGCATCTCTCTTGGAATAATGACAAATTTTTCTTTACCACCATTCCCACTCGTACTGGCATTGTCAGCATTAACCAAATGCAGACCACCTTCCGATGAACCAAATAGTACATAATCATCACGAGTAGTGTTAACTCTACCATCTTCATCTAAGTTTGCTGAGTATGATACTGAAGCAGGAGTCGAGTGTATCGTCGCTCCTAGTACCTTGATAGGCTGAGTTGCATTGGCGCTCGTCAACGTCATATCCTTCACATTGACTGTTGTCGCTGGAAGATTGGCAAAACCTAAAAAATTTAGTAATTTTCTCAACGTCGCTTCATTATAGGTTGCTGTATCCACAAAAGATGTATTTGTTAAAGCAGCATTATTTACCAACACTTTACCTGCAGCATTGACACTCACCTTTTTTAATACTGGCTTTTTGCTAGTACTGTTTTCCCAATCTTCTACATATAAAGTTCTAACAGAGGCAACACCCGTCGATGGTGTACTTAGCTGAGAATAAAAACCACCAGACTCTACTTTGTCATTGGCGCCAGCATAGTTAGTGTCTGACCACAGATCCTGTGCTGCTGGGTTCAACTCCCCTGCTATATTTTTGAAGAGCTTAGTATTACTCTTACCATATAGCGTGCCTTCATTTAAACTATATTTCTTTAGGTTACCTTCCCAAATCACTGAGTTTTCAGCAACTTTGGGCTGTATAGTTGGATAGTAGGCGACAGCAAGCTGACTGTCGGCACGATACGGATCATCTGGAATAATAATAGTGCCTGATGGCGTAGAAGGTAGAGTTTGATTCAAATCGCTTACGAAAGTTGTGATACTATTGACAATATCCTCGGTAGACTGTGCTGAAAAGAAACCACCCTCACCAAATCCACCAACCCCTGGCAATGCTGCAGTTGTCTTTTCGCCCCAATTACAGGCATTTCTTGCGTCGATATCTGTGAATTTTGTGCAATTATAAAAATCTCGATTGGCAGTGATACCTGTTTTTGGATTGGTATAAGGAAGATTGCGAATAATGCGATCTGCCGGATCTTTTTTAATATCTTCTGCTCTATCAATATTGAATACCGAACCAAAGCCAACTACTGCTGTAAATATCTCTCTATCGGTACCTAGTGGGTTAATTGTTGGGTCACGCAATGCTTTTGCAAATGCGCCAACCTCAGGCATACCATGACCATTTTGACTACCATTAGGAAGTGTAACTGCAGGTAAGGCAAACGATGAAGATCCTAAAGCAGATTTCATCAAAGGTAAAACGTTAGGAGAGCTATTTGGCTCACCATCAGTTAAGAAATATATGCCACGACCATCGCAACTAGACGGTGAAGAAAGTGGGCTAATATAGTTAGATCCAGATTTTGAACTAGTAACAGATTTAGCAAAACCGCTGTATCCTAGTTCTTCTGCTGTTTTTGAAGTCGTTTTCAGTAAGCAAGTCAACGAGCTGGCGTTTTGACACGGTGCAGTTGTAAAACCAGCAGTACTCGTAATAAATACATTAGTGAAATATTGTGTGCAGTCTAAACCGCTATTACCCCAGTTTGAGCATTCATAATATCTATTGTTGCTATTTATTTTAATGTATTCCTCCCTAGAGGAAGAATACAAAGCAGAGGTGTTTTTGCCCAACATATAGGCGCCTGCTTCTGCATAGGCGTTAGCTGTTGGTGTTCCATTCCCTCCCCCAGCAGCCGCAACAGCGATCTTAATCTTCGTACGCTGTAAATCATCTAATAAACCTGCAGGTACTAAAATCTTACCACTACTACCATCAGCGTTCTTAGCTGTACCATTAGTATTAAACTCCACCACATTATCACTATTACTTTGGGAAGAAAACTGACCAATGCCAATAGCGACTTTTTTTGGATCTAATTGCGTATTATCCATTAAGGTAAAGATTGCATCTTTCAAGCGAGTAAGTCGATCATAAATACGTATATTATTCTTATAATAGTATTTACTGCCGTTAACAGTTTCGGAGAGATAACCATTAGTTTCTGGAGCGGTTATACTAGTATCACATTCCGTAACGCCATAAGTAAAACTTCCTGAGCCATCGTTCGCACCACAGCTGTACCACTCGTTACCTTTCTTGCGATAATAAATCTTTGTCGTTTCACAATAATCTTTCTTATATATAGGTATGGTAGTCGAGTTCTCGGAACCTTTAGTATAGCTTGTACCCGTAGGGAGGTCGCACGTAGCAGCATTATTCACCTGATTCAGAGTCATACTACCTGAGGTATCAAGCATCATAATGATAGTCGTCTTACCACCTTCAGCCGCCTTATATATTTCCAAATCACCGATTTTTTTGCCCGCGACATCAGCTTGTGCGACTGGTAGAGCGACCATAGCAGCCATGGCAACGACTAGATGCTTCAAAGGTAACGCAACTTTGCCACTCATGGGCGATATAGTATTTAGTCGTTTCATAACATCTATCCTTTGTATAATAAGTAAACTATTTATGGCGTAGTTTTGAGGACGCATTCTGCATTTAATGTGCCTCTACCAAACGGGATACACTTCGTAGACGAAGAGATGTTTTCGACATCCGCTTGCTCATATAGCATTTTACTTGGAGTGTTGGCGGCGAGCATACAGTCGCTTAACGATTTCTTGCTACCAATCACATTGGCTTTAATACTGGTCTGTGCAAAACAATTATCACCATTAGCTTTAGGTTCGCTGTAAGACGGTAACGCTGAAGCAGATCTGATATCGAACGTAAATTTTTTACTGGTCCTATCCTCAATCTCTTTACCAATAACCACATGTCCAAATCTTTCCGCATTTGGGTCGACAGGTGCAACAGTCACGCTCATTTGAGTAACCACCGTTTGTCTAGCACTGGTATAGCCATCAGCGCTATTGTAATCACATATACCATTATTCAAACCACTCCAATAAGCTGTTGGATTGGCGGTCGTGCCCTTCACCATGACGGTAGCATTAGATGCCAAATACTTTTTGGTGCGCGGATTAAAGCAGTAAATAAACTCATTGGTTGCATTTTCAGGATTTAGTAAGAAATGACCAAATACGCCTGCCGCACTCGTTACATCAAGGTATTCAGTGGATGTTGAGCTACCATTCAGCATCATTTCGAGCTTTTGATTGGCACTATCTGAAGACTGCAATAATACTGTGTTGATCTGATCGCTCGTAGCAATCTTAAGATCAGTATTACTCTGTCTCACCGCTATAGCACCAGCTAGCATAATCAACACTAAGAATAGTAGCACTACTATCAACGTTGCGCCTCGCTCAGCACTCCGATATCCAATAGTCATTTTGACATCTTTTATGGTTGAATTTGGTGAATAGCGATGGATCGTCATTCTTACTCTCCTTACCAGAGTTTATAGGCTGGTTTTTACGTTGACTACACGAGCATTGCGTAAGAAGGTTGTTGTCTCATAAGTCGTACGTACTTGCTTCTGGCGCGCAGTGTCTGTCTTCAGTACATTATTTTGACCTAACAGCATGAAAGATGTTTGATCATCACTACCTAATATAGGAGTACTACCATGAACGATTAAACCTATTTTTACTGCCGTTATTGCTGGTTTATTAGCAGTTATCGATAAATAGGCACTGCTTGGTAAATACATAATTTGACCTGCATTACTACCCGAATCATACTGGGCACCTAACAAGATCTTGAACTGATCCACATTAGTAATAAACTCTTGACCAGCTTGACCAAAATTACGCGGATCTGTACCACTTATCGTTCTAATCTTGCCTGCTGCAAAATCTACCCTTCCAGCATCGCACGCTAGTACTAGGTTTTTAATAGCGCCACTACTGCTATCATTCGTAGCAGGTCGCAAAAAGTAACGCTCGATAGCGATATCATTTACCTCAACTGCCGAGCCCTCACAATCACTGAACGGGCTACCTGTTATGTTAGTATATTGGATTGTCAGTTGATCACTAGGAACAGTAGTATTTGAGATGCCTGTCCATCCATTTGTACCGCTAGTAGGATCACCTGCGCGCCTTGTCAAATAACCAGTATCGGTATAAGGTGTGGTAGCAACCCCAAGGTTGGCACCTGTTAAGACGATACCACCTTTTGCAGTCGTTCCATCTATTCTATTAATAGGGTTTCCTAAATTAGCCAAGCGAACTTTTTTTTCTAATTGCTGTAGCCCAAACACACTAGCGTCTTGCAACTCGCTACCACTAGATTGCACGCTACTCGTCTTAACACTAATTACGTATATCTGTATAACAGCGGCTGAGACAATCAAACCTATGACTAATGAAATCATCAACTCTATTAAGGTAAAACCAGACTGATCGCAATTACTACGCTCATAACTGTTAAGGTTTGGCATCAGTAGGCCTCCATAATAAAGCACTCTGCACCATTTTTATAAGTGCCATTTGCATTGGCACAGGCATTCGCATCACTATCGCTTAGAGTTACAGTAGTATCACCCCAGCTAGCTACAAAGCATTGGCGCTCTTGATTACCTGATGTACCAGGACAGCCGTTAGGTACTAAGCCCAACTTAATATCATTTTGCACCGCATATGATTTCATCAACAAGCCATCACGTGCCCCTAGCTGCTCAATAGTACAGCTATCTGTGGCAGCAGGTGCTCCAGCTGTATTTTTTACACAACTATCTTTTGTGATTGTGACACCATCTATCGTTATAGAATCAGTACTGCCATTTACAGCAGTTTTGAAAGCGCTTATTCCACCTGAGTTCGCACGTATTGTTTCCGCGCCTCCTCTCATAATAGTTAATGCTCGCGTACGCATGAGGCTTTCATCAGTAGCTTTTACAGCAGTCATTTGCATAGCTGAAAACCCAAGCACTGCAACTGCTAATAGTAACAGTGCCACTAGCACCTCTACTAAGCCCACTCCATACTGGTTATTGATGTTTTTCATTAGCAAGTACCTCCTAACTTCTTGTTACTAATGCTTGCTACTGTGTTAACTTCAATTTGTCGTGGTGTTACTACTGAACTGCTATCACAAATAGTATAAGTAACTTTGCCAACGTTAGATGTCACTTTATTTGGTTGAAAAGTCACCGCAGTTACTGTATTAGGATTGATAGATACTGTGCTTGTAGAATTAACATTATAAGTCGCCAACACAGTGCCACTAGTGTTCTGCAAGACAATGGTTTTGGCACTATTATTATATACGACTCGAATATCTTGACGGCGAATAACACTTTCGACTTTTGCCTCTTTTAACGCATTCTCAAGCGTCGCAGCCGTCGACTTAACACGCTGATTAGCAAGCTGTGTGCTGATACTGGGTGCAGCAATACTCACAATAATAGCTAGCACAGCAATCGTTACCATGAGCTCAATCAAGGTAAACCCTAAACTGGCTGTTCTTAGCGAGGTCGGTAGACTATTCATAGATGCGTTCACATCAAATCCCTATTTAGCACTGCTAATGTCTGTCTCTGATCAGTTTTTGTTTTAAAATAACTAAAATCTGGTGTCAGTTTTGCTAATAATTTTATAGTTAGCTTAACTAATAATATGCAATTTTTGTTCCACAACATTCTGTTCATGTTATATACGGATGAACAATAATACATACTTGATAGACCAGTAAATATATATGTATTTAATAATATAGCGTTACGATGATATATTAGCAATATATTAACAATTTCAATTAGATAGATGATTTTTAGGACTGACTGCCATGAGCTAACGCATAGGCAGAAATATGATAATTGTTATGGCTTTGAGCATTTATTGTCACTGTTTGCTCAGATGAGATGAATGCACGTGCCAATGCTTGCAAGCTTGCGCCTGTCGTCGCGACATCATCGAACAATAGTAAGCGTTTTACCGGAGGCTTTTCGGTCAGTGCAAAAGCGTTATCTAGGTTGCTTAGACGTTCAGCGCGTGTGAGCCCTTGCTGACTGACCGTATCATCAATGCGCTCCACACCGTGCCATAGAGGAATTTGCCAATGCTTTGACAGTTGTGCTGATAAAATACTGACAGGATCAAACCCTCGTTTTACTAGCCGCTGATTGGTCGTTGGCATGGCAACAATCACGCTATTATTACGATGACAGCCATGTGGCCGTGGTAGCTGGCGTAATGCATGTAACAACAATGGCAATTTTGTCATGTCTTCATGATGCTTAAACGCCCGAATCGCTTGACGGATTGGATATTCATAATAGGTAGATACTTGGATAGATAAGGATATACCAGCAGCAATGTCAACATCAAAAGGCTGTGGCAGCCATGCGATACTATTGTGACAATAAGTGCAGAGTAGACCTCTATTTAAGCGGTGATTGATTTGATGAAAAATATGAGCAAACGAGGATGGATTGCTTGAAAGGGAAAATTCAGAATGTTCGCTCGATGCGTCATTACTATTAGCCTGTGAATGCTGCATCAATAGCTGAGACTGTGGTGTACTGCGATAAATACGGCATAGCTGGCAGCGTACATTTAAATACTCTGCCAGCCACAGTCCGGTTTGATAAGGCACTAAGCGGTGCATAGACTATTGATTATCATAAATATGGTAAGACTCGCTTATATTAGAGGCCTTTCCAGTCATTCAGCACGATACCGAAACCAATAGAGGTATTCTCATGATTATAATCAACAATGGACTCGCCATAACCTTGGAATAGCTGCACCATACCATTGACGTTTTCTGACAATGGATAGATATAGTCGATTTGGGCAGCGCCTTTATTGGTGCTTGGATTGTAGCGCAAGGTACCGCTAATGCTCTGCTCAGCAGGCAAATCATATAAGAACTTGATATCGCCATAACCCATGTAATCTTCGATATCTGGGTTGTCATCGTCGCTACTGCTATTACCATTTACTCGAGCCCATAGACGCGGTATGACTGACAGCTTACCCCACTCGGCCCCTGCCATTAAATAAGCACGGTTCCACGAACGTGATAATGGATCATCCTGTCCATTAGAATGGTGCACAGCGCCCGCACCTAACATGCGTAAACGTCCACCGAAAGGTAGATCTGCCGTCACAGGCTGAGTCAAAAATATCTCAGGCTGATAGTCGGTAGCACGAAATGGTCGTGAATTGTCTTCGTTATACACCTGCCAATGTGACTCTTGGGTATAACCAAACCACAGATCAGCGCTGGTATCGAATAAATCCTCTGCGACTTTACTCTTTAGAGACAACTGAAATTTTAGCTCCGTCTCACGTATGTCATTAGAGTCAAAAGGTTCAATTTCTTGAGAAGGGGTGCTTGGGCTTAAATTAGGATCAAAAGTGTAAAACAATGGCAGCAGATAAGTCGGACGGTATGGTCTTACCGTCCAAGTACCGCGCTCACTGTTTTGATCGAGATCATATGCCAAACTGAGTGGTGTGTATTTTTCAATATCTGCTTGAGTGACACCCACACTTTCTAGAACTTGAGCCTCTTGCTGATTGTCTGTGACCGTATCCAAACTATTAGTAGCAGACTGTTGATTAGCAGTCGCGCTCTCATCACTGAAAGTATTGGTCGAGTTCTCTTCCACAAAAACAACTTGTGGATTACCCGAAATAGTCGTCTTGAATGTTTTTGCCAAATCAACTGGTTGTTTGGACGTGGTGTAGCTTGGTGTTTTACCTTGTTCAGCTACCTTATCAAAACAAGCCAAACGAGCGGCACTGCTCTGCACTTGCGTACATTCAGAAAACAGCTTCGCTTGTTGAGCAATAAATTCTTTGCTGATTACTTTACCGCTCTGTGTGGTTAAGCTCTGCGGCATCTCAACGGTTTCATATTCAAACGCCGCTTCTGGTACTGGCAGTTCGTTATAAGTTTGGCTATTGTCAGCTGCTTGTACTTGTACCGCCGTACAACTCAACGCGATAGCGACTGCGATACTCAAATGAGTATGTATCGTGCGACTACTGGCGTTACGACTGATTACATGAGTACGTTGTAATTGACGCTGAGTGGTGATGTGGGCAAACATAAATGTCCTTTATCTAACCAGCATTATCGCCAGCAGAGTATGTGAGTTAATTAATATAACTGTTAGCGTCGCCGCTAAAAAACTAGAAAAAATGAGAACATCAGAAGCAGTTATGACAAACTGATATACCCCTTCAGTATTGTTACTTTATTGTAATGAAAATATAATCACTATACTAGCGTTATCGATATATTAAATCTGCTTAAAAAGACATATTGTGTGTAAAACCAAACGTTTAGAAGATATTATTAAAATAATTTTATGGGATGAAAAAAGTCAGCGTACCATTATTGGCGTACGCTGGCTTTTTTTCATTATTAAGCTTTAGCAAAAGAATTACTCAGGTTATTAAGTACGGGTTGTGAGCCATCAGTTATTTAGCGTCGTTAAGGTTTGTTCGAACTCCACGCGACCGATTTCGCCCACTTGCTGATTAACCAATTGACCATCTTGATAATAGAGTAATGCTGGCGGGCCAAACAGCTTGTAGCGTGACAAAACGGCTTTGGAGTCGTCAGTGGTCTCGGTAATATCAAGCCTTACTAACTGCCAATCTTGCATTTGTGCGGGGCGATTATGGAATAAATTTTTGTCCATAATACGGCACTCAACGCACCAGTCTGCTGTTAAATCGACAATCACTTTAGAGTTGTCAGCGACAATGGCGTCTAGCTCTGCCAATGTAGTAATGGTCTCATCTGTCGCCATATTATCGTTACCCAATGGCTGACCAGCCGTGGATGGTACCATCATCGGCGCGGCACTCAACGAGGCTAATGGATGCAAGCTGTCATCGTTTCCTAGTGCTGCACCCACTATCAAACAAGCCGCCCAAATACCAGCGATCAGACTCATGGCTTGGGTTAACATGCGTCTTTTGCCAATCCAGCTCCACGCCCATGTCGCCACCACCATAAACCATAATGCCCATACCATAAGCATCACTGGCGATATAAACACGCGCTCAACTAATAGCAATGCTACCGCGAATAATAGTAGCGCAAAGCCCTGCTTGACCCAGTTCATCCACTCCCCTGCCTTTGGCATGATCTTGCCTTGAGTAGCACCAATTAAAATAAGCGGTGCTGATAGGCCAAAGCCCAGCATAAATAAGGCGGCGAAACCCAAGAGCGGACTACCAATGGTAGAGACTGCCAGTAGCGCACCGAATAATGGCGCAGAGACGCAAGGAGATACGACTAATGCAGATAAAAATCCAGCAATCAAACTACCGCCTGTACTACCAAGCTTGCTGTCACCTGCTTGGCTAAGCCCTTGCATTTTTCGGCTGAGTGCTTGCGGTAAACGTATGGTAAAAGCATCCAGCATGTATAGTGCTAACAAGACAAAAACAATCGCAAAGCCAATCAAAATAATAGGATTTTGTAACCAGCCAATAATACCTAATGACTCACCAAATACCGCAATCACAGCGCCCAAAATACCATAGGCAGTCGCCACACCAATCGCGTAACTGGTGGTTAGGATGACGCCGCGTTTGACCGTTGGGTTTTGCTCGCGGGCGACAATATTGGCAACGATGGGCAGCATCGGTAGGACACACGGCGTCAAGGCCAAACCTAGACCTGCTAAGAATAGCAGCACCAATGCGAGCCAAGGATGCGATGCCAAACCAAAGGGATCACCATCAGCAAGGTTGCTAGCATTTACATTCTCGCTATTGGTCGCGTCACTTGATACGTTAGCATTTGCTCCAGAAATCGTGGTCGTTGCAGTGCTACCATCTAAAGAGTCGTACTCCAAAGTACTGTCATCGATTAGATCATAATCAATAACCTCATCATCCATCAGCGCTTGTTCTGCTTGCGCCGTGTTGCTATTAGTACCAGTCGTTGCAAATGTCGTTTCAGTATTCCCAGCAGATATCGTCGCATCAGTCAGATTGTCGCTCGTGGCCGTCTCGCCAACAGACGCACGTTCTGCCTCAGTGTTGGCATTACTTGTCGCGCTCTGTGACGATGCTGCTGTGATATTGACTGTAGTTTTGATTTTTTCAGGGGGATAGCACAATCCTGCTTTGGCGCAACCTTGCCAACCAATGATAATCGCTGCATCATCGATGTTTTTGCCGTTGTTACTGGTCAATGTGGTAGTTGCGACCATATTGGCTTGATCAAACACCAATACTTTACCAAATGTCGGATCGTCGATTGAATATGGCTTTTGGTTAAAGGTAAAAGGTGCCGCCGTCACGCCCGCAGGTAGCGTCAGTTTGATTTGACTTTTATAGACATAATGCTCAGGCGTGATATCAAAATTAATAGATAGACGCGTACCTGACTTGGTAGAGGCACTACTGCTACTCACCTGAAAGGCTTCATCTACTGGCAAAAATTTCGATTGCGCTGTATTTTGACTGCTGCCAAATAGATCACCCAATCCTGCCGCTTGCGCTGTCGTTGAGGTCGCTAACAACCCTGTCAATAGCGAGCCGCTAGCAATCACACATGCTAAGATATACGCTTTTTTTGCATGTGTATTTGCAGTCAATGATGCCGATTGTTGTGATATCTTCATGAGCATGAATAGCTACCTGTTATTACCAATATTTGAATCAAACTTCTCAATACTTATCTACGTGTCGCAGCAATATTTACCTTAGTTTTGATCTTTTCGGGTGGGTAGCATAGCCCAGCTTTTGCACAGCCTTGCCAACCAATGATAATCGGGGCATTTTTTGCACCTTTACCATTATTGGTCGTCAGCATCGTGGTGGCAACAACACTCCTTTGCGTAAATACAGGAACTTTACCAAAGGTTGGATCATCAATGGACACTGGTGTCTGATTAAAGGTAAATGGTGTCGCATTTATTCCTTTGGGAAAGCTTAACGCGAGCTGCTCTTTATAGACATAATGTCCTGGCGTGATATCAAACGTGATGGATAAACGCGTGCCCTTAGATATGGCTTTGGTGCTGCTAGTCACTTGGAAAGCTTCATCCACTGGTAAAAATTTTGATTGGGATGCGCTACTACTATTAAATAAGTCGTTCAATCCTGCCGCCTGTGCGCTGATTGATGTCATTGATAAAGCTGTCATCAACGAGGTGATTGCAACAGTAAACGCAAGCACATGGAACTTAGTAGCGCGTTTATTGATAGCGACTGATTGTAGTGTTGGTATTTTTATTGACATAAGTTATTACCTTTGATGTTAGCTTCCAGTGACTGGCAGTACGGACATACACCTACTGATAAAACTACTGACCCTCAATACAAAGGTCATATCAGATGGTATTTATTTTACGTATCGATAAAAAATATCAACCAATAAAAAGATATTGGTTGATATTGATAGGTCGTTAATTGCACGATAGCAAGTGCGTTTAACGATATTTTATTGGTATAGATTTTTTAGATGCAGACAAAGCTAAATTCTATAGCTGAGCATAAAGATCCGCATCCTGACCTTCACCACCTTGCTGTCCATCTGCACCTAAGGAAAACAAGTCATAAGCTCGCCCTTCACTACCTGGCGACACATATTGCAATTCATTCTCCCAACCATCAGTAGGATAGCCACCTTTTATATAGCCTCCTTCGGGATAGTTTTTGGCGTCACTTGGCGGTGTGGTAAGCGCCTCTAACCCTTGCGCTGTCGTCGGATAGCGTGAATTGTCGACTTTATACATATCTAACGCGTTGGAGACGGTAGCGAGCGCGGTTTCAGTGGTTTTGACACGCGCTTTGTCACTTTGCCCGACTACTTTTGGGACGACCAAGCCTGCAAGAATAGCCAAGATAACGATAACCACCATAATCTCAATAAGCGTAAATCCCGATTGTCTAGACTTACCTATCAAGCTGCGATGTGTCATTGAATGGACTCTCTGATGGTCATTTACAATGCCACCATGGGCTTGAATATTATTATTGTCATCTTTGGTATTGGCACTTTTTGGGCTAATATTTACTTGAAGGGTGTCAGTCATAGTCATCGCTTTGGTCATCACAGTTATGTAAATAGTAAAAGTGGCGTTCTAGTAGCACTCATGCATTTAGGAGCTTATCAATAAAACCCTAAATTATTGTCACTATAAACCATGGTTTTATTTTTATCCAGCGCTGTGCTCAGATTGTCATTACAGTCAATACCAAGTAACCATCAGCAACAAGTAATCAGCAGCAAGTAGCCGTCACCAAATAATCATCGATATTTATCACTATCGTTTTGACCCGCTTTCACTATAACGTGGTGCTTAGGTTTACCATAGCAAAAATCTTGCTTGGTCAACAATATACAACAGTAAGCAAATCTTAAGAAAGCTAACGTAGGGTTTAGCAAGATAGGGGATTAAGAGAGGATAAAAATACAGATAGTTGATAATTTGAGAAGAGCATATCGGTTGTTTTTCAGCTAGTCAGTTAACTATTGACTAGCCTGCCAAGTCATTCATATTAACGATTGGTAGCATCACTGCCATCACGATAATCATCACCACCACACCCATCAAAACCAACATCAAAGGCTCAAGTAATGATAGTAAGGTACTGATAAAATTGGTGGCCTCCGCTTCTTGCATTGTGGCGGCACGACTGAGCATACTTTCAAGCTCGCCTGAGTTCTCACCGCTTTTGATCATTTGTACCATCATGGGCGGAAAGTAAGTGGATTTTTCGAGTTGGCTGGATAAACTTGAGCCTTCTGTGACCCTATCAGCAGCGCTCATGATCGTTTGCTTGATGTGCAGATTGGTCGTCACTGCCGCACCAATATGTAGCGCCTCAATCAACGGCACCCCTGAACGCACCAAAATCGCAAGCGTACTAGCAAAACGTGCCGCATTCAATCCCTTAGACAATCTGGCTAATATCGGTAGCCTGAGTACCATACTATCTATTGCCAGTTTCCCAGCCTGCGTTTGGGCAAAACGGTAAAACAAAAACGCAGTACCTGCCAATACCAGCAGCATTAACCACCACCACTGCGTAATGATATTTGATAACGTCAGAACGACTTGAGTAATCAATGGCAAGGCCTGTTCGGACTGCTCAAAGACTTTGACAATTTTGGGCACCACAAAACTCATCAGCCCCATGATCACGCCAATTGCCATAACCATCAGTACAATCGGATAGACCATCGCCCCTTGGATTTTCTTTTGAAGGGCAAAGCGGTTTTCAGTGTAGTCGGCTAGCTGATTAAGGATTAAATCCAAGTGACCAGATTTTTCGCCTGCGGCAATCGTGGCAATATATAACGGTGGGAAGCTCGCGGCCTGCTGTAATGCTCGTGCTAAGCTTAAACCTTCGAGGACATGTGAGCGTACCGCCAGCATCAGAGATTTGATATGCGTCTTTGGCGATTGTTTAGCGACAGCAGCCAAAGTTTCTTCAAGTGGAATACCGGCCGCTAGTAACACAGATAACTGGCGTGTGAGTAATGCAAGCTCATAAGCAGATGGTTTTTTATAGCGGCTTTTGTTTTGGCTTTGTCTGTCATTGACCGCACTGACTTCGACTGGTGTCCACTGCTTATCACGCAGCTGCTGCCGAACTTGCCGAGCAGAATCCCCTTCTAGTAAGCCTTTTTGGACACTACCTTGGTCGTCAAGCGCTTTAAAATGATAAGCGGGCATAGCGGCAGATATCCTAAAAAAGTCACAGGTAGGGGTTTGGATGTATGGCTTAACAAAAAGGGTAATGTCTATAAAAACTATCTATAGTGAATTCAGTATAAAAACGATATAGTGGGACTGGGATAAATTTTTCGCAGCATCGAGCAGCATAGGCAAAGCGCGCAAGGAAAATTTAAACCAGTTCCACCTTGATATATAATGTATCTGTTTTATTTAGGATTGACTATATCAAAGCGGCGTTGAGTCATTACTGTCAGGCATCAAGCCTTGTAATAGTAAGACATCCAAATGCTGCTGCTGTAACTTTTTATCAAAGTCATTGACCTCAGCGATCAGCATTCTCTCAATGCGTTTATCACTTGCAAACACACTCAAGCGCGCACAAATCACTGCCAATTGATAGACACGTTTTTTACAATACCCATCCAGACCTTGTAACAGCCTGACCATGTGCGGCGTCTCAAGACTAGCATAGTCATAATCAGCAACGACTTGCTGACCCAGCGCTGCCACACCATAACTGATAGATAAGTGCGCGCAGAAATAACAGCTGAATAAATACCCAACCACGTGACCGATATAATAACCGCGATCATAGGTAAAGCTGCTCACGCCAAAGTGACCTAGCACGTAGCTATTGAGACTGCCTTGATCGCGGATTGGCTTGCCATGTTTTAGCTTACCGACAGTGGCAAAACACAGCGGGTTGCGCCCATCCTGCGTGGTAAGCTGCCAACCTGCTGGCTGCTGAGCGGGCATATGATGCACGATATCTGCAATAATATCATCGACCACATGCAGCTGCTGCCAAAGTCGTTCAAGCATTTCTGTATCCATCAAACCACGCTTATCAAGCTGCTGAGCAAGCAAATACTGCTGATATTCTGCAAATTGTGATTTGAGGGTTTGTACTAAATACGTGGGGCGCGTATTGGCGGATGCCATATATAGCAGTCGAGTGCGCTCGTGCTGGGTATGATAAAGAGCCACACGCTGCGCAGCCACGTTTGACTCATTGGCAGTAGGCTGTATGGTTGATGTATCGGTGTCAGGCTGTTCGCTAGCGCCTACTTCATCAATGCTCTCCTTGGTATCTGACAAAGTAAATAGCGTTAATAATGCCGCTTTATCAGGCATCTCAGCCGTATTAGCTAACATCGTTTTGCTAGCATGCACGTTATCTTGCGCATTAGCTTTATCAGATTTCTGTTCTTTTTTAGCAGTTGCAGTAGTACCTTGGTGGCTATTGGCTTCTGTACTTGGCTTTGCGGTCGGTTCAGTCATAACATACCATCAGCAGCAAAAATAAACATCGTCTCGATCCTTTTATGCAACGGATATACAGTCACATATCATGCGTCAAATATGAACGCTCACACCTCGACGATTCATTATTCCATAGTACCTGAACACAAGCGTATTGTCAGCCTTGCCTAGCCAAAATAGCGCCAGTTGACTGCCAAGTATTTTACCTAGGCAAATGCTAGATATATATCAATCAAAAAAAGCGTTAAGGATACCTTGGTCGCCTTAACGCTTTTAATAAATGAACACTGAGGACGTTAAAATATTAACTTATGCAAGCTTTTGTTGTTGATACTGTTTACGGTACGCTTTTGGTGAGACACCATAAACGCGTTTGAACGCCTGACTAAAAGTTGAATCTGACGCATAGCCCACCATATCACTGATACGGCTGATACTATTTTGCTGTAAGCGCAAATAACGTGCTGCCAAACGCAAGCGATAATCAATCAAATAAGTGAGCGGCGGCATCCCTACCGTATCTTTAAAGCGCTGGGCAAAGCTCGAGCGCGACATACCTGCCACCTCTGCAAGCTTATGAATGGTCCAGCTTTGACTTGGTGCCTCATGCATCGCTGCAAGCGCCTTGGTCAAAAACGGATCTTTCATGGCCTTTAGCCAATTCTCAGTCGCCTCAGGTAAGCTTTCAATATAAACGCGCAAACATTCAATCATCATGATGCTTGCCCAATGATTGATCACAGCCGTTTTGCCCATGCGTTCGCGCTCAGACTCCAAGGTCAAAAGCTTGATTTCCACATCAATTACCTCAAACCGACCATCAGCCGCATCATTGAGCTCAGGCAATATCGGTGGTAACACAGATAGTAGAGGGCTAATCATCTCTTTATCGTATTTACATTCAATCAAAATCAATGAGGAATTAGGATCGCCATTGCCATCAATCTCAAGCGTGCGATCTTGACAGTTGGTCAGTAATTCATCGAGGGGTTCAGCCACGTCACCATGATGATTGAGTGCATAGCTTACGTGCTTATGCGCGTTCGGGATCATAATCATATCACCAGCACGAGCTTCGCGTAGGCTATTGCCAACGTCTATACAAAAACCACCAGACATCACCAAGTAAAATAAAATGGTGTCTTTTCTACTCATAGAATAAGACCAATTGCCAGCACCATTCAAACGATAATACTTGGTCTCAAATAGGTGCACATTCTGTAGCAATACGCTCAATGCGTCCATCAATCAGTTCCTCAATAATACAGGGTCAATAACAACAAATCTTAAAAAGGCGGGTGTGTATCCAAAATGCTTTAAATTTTTTAGATCTAGCCAATACGATGTCTCAATCAGCAGGATGTATCAAGACCTAAGCATAATGCCCGATTTAAAACATGATGTCTATTTACTCATAAGCAGTACTAATAAATAGTAGAGTAGACACAGTCAGTTTAGGTTTTTGAAGAAAAACCTATCGCAAAATTGATATGAATAAGAAGTCAGTGAATCGTTAAACAATCAAAAGTTCAGAAAGCTTTAACCGTTTAATATTATAGGATAATACAGAGAAATAGAAATCAAGCAGGCACAAAAAAACGCCAACAGTGGCGAGTGCTATTTATTCGATAAGGTTTAGTATAAAGATAGAATTTATATGCAGACAATGCAAAATAAAATGGGGCGACTGATGGGACTCGAACCCACGACAACCGAGATCACAACCCGGGGCTCTACCAACTGAGCTACAACCGCCATAACTATTGCCAAAAGAATAGGCAAGATTTGCAGGCTAAATGGCGCGCCTGGCAGGATTCGAACCTGCGACCACCTCCTTAGAAGGGAGATGCTCTATCCAGCTGAGCTACAGGCGCTCTTAGAGGACTTTTATATACTTAATTTAGACTTCCCATACAGTATTTACTGTATCAGAAACTAAATCGTTATACATAAAAAAAAGCCTGTAAGGCTCTTAAAATAGATGGTCGGAGTGATAGGATTCGAACCTACGACCCTCTGGTCCCAAACCAGATGCGCTACCAAACTGCGCCACACTCCGAAATTCTCTATTATCACGATAGTTTGTCAATTAACTCGTTGTTGGCAATGCCACTAACTTGTTAATGTTCCTCGCTATCGAGGTGCACATATTAAGGGGTAAAGGCGATTGTGTCAACACCTATTTTCGATTAATTTTAAATAATCTCTAAATTCTTTCAAAAAAGGCATTCTTATAAAAATAGTCTCTTTAAAAACCTTCGTTAATTATGATTCTTATCATTAATAAAATCATTATTTCTCATTCAAATTCGCAGGTAAATCACCGTTGACCATACCTGTCAGCACATCAAACGGTATTAGCCATAAATCCGCATGGTTTGAGTGGTTACTTTTAGTACCATCGCTAATGTCACTGCTAATGTTACTTTTATTATCGCCATTGTCGCGATAAATCTGCTGCTTAAGCGCCACTGGTCGTCTCTTGTCTCCTAATACAGGATATACCATCCAAACTTGCTCTGCTTGATAGGCCTGTGCATAACTGGTCAACTGATAGGCATCACTGGCAGTAATGGCACCAGCATGAGGCAGATATTTCCATTTGATATCGATGACGTGGCTATAGCAACCGTTTACTGTCTCTTTACTAACCGCGGTGTCACTCTGATTTTGGTCATTATCAGCCGCTTTATATATCAGCAAATCTGGTCGTATCGATACGCATGCTTGACCCTCGCTATCATTGAGCCAGACACTTTGGGTTTGATAAAAAGCACGATAATGGCTACTCACTTGCTGAAACATCGACGCGATACGCTGACTCGCCCACTGTTCAAACGCCTGATTCATATCGATCAATAGACACAATCTTGGCTGAGGTAGGTTTGGTCGAGTGGGGTCAATACCATAACCTGTCGCTGCATTTGACTGCTGTAACAGCCAATAAGCTAGGTCTACCAACTGCTGTGCGGCGTGCAGTTTTTGTTTTTGAAGTGGCTGAATATCTAGTTGCCGCTTTGCTTGGGTATAAATGGAGGAGAGTCGCAGCCTTTCCTGTCGACTTAGCCCAGATAACGGCCGCCATGGCTGCAAAAGAGTTGAGCACATCGACTGAGACGACTGAGACAATAGCGGCATCAAGTAGAGTAACGCACTTTTAATCAAGCGATTGGCCAACATATCTTGGCTCAGCACACTACGCTCACAGACAAACTTATGCGGCTGCATGCTGTTGTGTCGTAGCTGCTCTTTGATGAGCAGGCGCCCTTGTAGCGATGATTGGTTATTGATCTGCGCCTGATAGTGCTGGGTTGGCTGATAACGAACCAAGCGCTGTAAAAATTGCGTCACCAACCAATCGGACAAAGGCGGCGCCTCTATGGGTAACGCCATCGACTGACTACTAAATTGACCTAGGTTTTTCATGCTAGGCAGCTTACAACTTTGACGCGCATCAAGACGAGTTAAGTCAGATAACATGCCTTGTACCCAGTGACGAGTCTGAGCAATATTATTATATCGAGTGGATTGATTCAGTTTTGGCAATAGCTCAAGTGTCATACCACTAGGCAAAAGGATAATTCCTATATGATGCCCAACCTTGAGTTGCCACTGTCCTTGTTTACGCTTGATGGTAAACACGGCAAATTCTTGCGCCATTAGCCAATGAAAGTCAGAGACATGCGCGAAATCGTACGCTGTGAGGCGTTGATGTTCAAATACCGTGATAACATTTGCTACGAGAGCCTGACTGTTAGGCATGCGAGCATAAAAACTGTCTGCATTAATATTATCTGCATTAATATAGTTTCCTTGCGCATAGTATTGATTATGAGTTCTCACTAAACAGCCACCTTACTCGTACAAACGCTGATAGATAGCGGGCTTGCCAAACTCACCAGTCTTAGCAATAAGGTCAGGATTCATCATATAGCCACCTACGTTCATCGATTGACCAAGAAAGGCGCCCTGTTCTGCAAACATTTGATGTTGCGTCGTTGCATGGTTCTTACTCGTCGGATCATACAAATCATTATTTATCATTGTTTGGCTGTCGTGGATAAACTGGGTGCTTAACGGCTGCTGCTCATCTCTAAAAATATATTGCAATATAGCCACTTGACCGCCTGCAGCTTGCGCCAACTGCGGAATGATCTGTTCGACCAACACCATTTGTAATTGAGCTAAATCATCGACTGAAAATAAAAAAGCATGCCCCAACTGCGCCTCGGCTCCTAGCGTCTGTGTGATACGCATGTTTAAGCCTGTTAGCAATTTGCTTAAATCTACCGTGTCTGCTTGTGCACGATCAGTCGCGCTAGCGATATCACCAATTATCGGTAATAATTCAGGCTGCGGTGGACAATCAATAAAGCGGAAACGTCGACGCAATGCCATATCAAGGGGCGCAAGGGAGTGATCTTGTGTGTTCATGGTGGCGTAGATATCAACATTGGCAGGCACACTAAACGCACGCCCAGAATACGCCAAATGAATCGTCATCGCATTTGGTTTGCCAGCGCGCTTGTCTGGCTCGATCAAACTGAGCAGCTCACCAAATACTCGTGACACATTAGCGCGATTGATCTCATCAATCAACATCGCGTAACGATGCTGAGGGTCACGCGCGGCACGCTGACATAGCTTTAAAAACGCTCCATCTTGAACGGCGTAGCTCATCTGGGTATTACTCGAGTGACTACTATTTGCATGGATAGAGCCGCTCATAACAGGACGAATACCTTCGACAAACTCTTCATAACCGTAAGCCTGATGAAAGCTCACCATACTAAAACGCTGCTGACCCATACTTTGATTTTGATTGGACTGATTATCACGCTGTGCCTGCTGAAACTCCGCCAATTGCTGTGACAACTCTGTTAGCAACACCATACTCTCAGGCAGTAAATACCATGCGCCGCTGTTATCTTTATCAAAATACGCTTGGCTGGCACGGTTTTTATAACTCACTGTATCTGACGTCGTAGGACTGTGCATTTGCAATACAGACCAAGCGGTATTGCTTAGGTTTTTCTCTCGATCGTTTTGCAGTGCTTTTGTAGCAAAGAAAATATGATTAACCAATTCAGGTACTTTTACCAAATCTTGCTTTTTTGACTGAAGATCTAAAAATATCAAGCATACAACTTCGCGCCAGCTTAGGCTTTGCAACAGCTGCCCAAGTAGCGCTTCATTATTTGTCTCAGGCAGGTAATCGGTATATTGCTTCGCGATTTGGAGCAATCGATAGGTTTTGCCAGTACCCGCGACGCCAGTATAAATAATATTGGTCGGCTCGTGAGTAGACATATCAGACATAGCATCATCCAGTATTGAAAATTTATGAAATAAGACGTACCAACATCACGCTATCATAGCGCGGTGGTCTCGTAAGAGATTGTCTACTAAGCAGATCCGTGCATCACCATTGAGCCATTTTAATTATTTAAAACTATATCCTAGCAACACAATATAGATGACTGCTGTTTTATAAGCGCAGCAGTTCATGCTAATAATAGTAGGAAAGCAGCGGTTAATGTACCATAGTGTTTGTAATGGCTTTGCTAACAGTGACTGTTTGCCACTATCAAAAACAACATTCGATTTATCTACGTTAAGGAAATTTGTATGTCAGGATTATTAAAAAAACTGCCCGTCAAGCTGACCAATAAAAAACCAGCCAAAGTCTCTAACAGCACAAGATCATCCATCGAAAAACCCAGCAGCACGCTAAAACCAATCAGTAATCAATTTACCAAACTGTTGTCTGTGACCAAATATCTACCTGCCAGTGCGCGCTCAAGTATTCTCTCAAAAGCCTTTGGCAAAGTTGTACCCTACGTAGGGACAACAGGCGTTTACTATGAAATGGTTGAGCCCAATCAAGTCATCGTCAGTCTAAACAATGTCAAAGCAGTGCAGAACCATATTGGTTCAATCCATGCGGTAGCCATTACTTTACTGGCTGAAACAGCAACAGGCTTCATTCTGGGGTTAAACTTACCCTCTGATCGCGTACTACTGATTAAATCTTATTCCGTTAATTTTTATCGCCCGATCAAAAAAGGTCAAATTGCAGCCGTAGCCAGCCTATCTGATGAGCAGCGCTTACAGATTTTAAATACGCCAAAAGGTGAAATGGTTATCCCTTGCGTCATTGATGACCGTGAATCTGATAGTGACCGCGACCCGATTGTAGTGGAGATGACTTGGGCTTGGATTCCAAAATCTGAACTAGAGGCGCGCCGCCAAGGCAAAGCACATGAAAATGCCTTAGAAAATAATACGGATACTACAGTAGATAACGAGCAAGACGACGCACTCTCTGCAGATGACGAGACTATTAATAACAAATAATCGATTAAACCGACATAACATTTGCTATCTGCATTTTGTGGCGCATCTAGCATGTTTATGATCCATCAATTTAATAAGGAGACAAGGATGTCCAAACTTAGCACCTATTTATCTATCGTACCACTGGTTGCTATGTGCTCATTAGGCTTGGCTGTTGGTGCTAACGCCAATCCAGCGATAGCTCCTGCCGCTAATATTAAATCTAGCCCAACTTTTTTGGGTGATGGCGGTCCCTACCCTTTCTCAGAAGCCGTACGTGTTGGCAATACATTATATATGTCGGGACAAATTGGTGTTAAAGAGGGCAAGTTGGTCAAAGGCGGTATCGACGCTGAAACCAAGCAAACATTAGATAATATCCAGAACACGCTATCCAAATACGGTTATCAAAAATCCGACCTGATAAAATGCACAGCCATGCTGACTGATATGGATGACTTTGATGATTTTAACAAAGTCTATAAGGCAGAGCTGTCCAAACCTTATCCTGCACGCTCAGCGTTCGGCGTATCGGAGTTGGCCGCAGGAGCGAGCGTTGAGATTGAGTGCATCGCTGCCAAGTAATAGCAGTTGAAAACGTTACCCTGTTAATTTCGAAAAAAAAGATCAGATAACTGGCTATTTCGCTCAGTTATCTTTTTCTGCTTTTCAGACATTGCTCTCTAGACACTGTTCTCCAAATACTGTTTCTCATCGTTTATAGCTAAGCATTTATACCAGTATCGTATCATCCGTTAGGGCGCTTTCTTTCGTCACTCGCAGTACCTCTTCTAGTGTCGTGCGCCCTTCTATCACTTTACGTAGACCATCCGCGCGAATCGATGGTGTCTGCTGGCGAGCATACGCTTCTAACTCATACTCAGCGGTATTACTATGAATCATACGGCGCAGCGTATCATCAACTGGTACGACTTCATATATCGCCGTACGTCCTTTAAACCCTGACTGATTGCATTTATCGCAGCCTACTGGTTTGGGTAGACGAATCGCCTTACTTGCTGCATTTTCAATATCGCTGTCCAATACTTTCTCAATACCAATTTCGGTAAAAAGTTTGGCTTGTTCGGTGTCCGCTGCCTGCCAGCCACGACAATGTGAGCATAAAGTACGCACCAAGCGCTGTGCCACCACGCCGATCAGTGACGACGATAATAAAAATGGCTCAACACCCATATCTTGCAAGCGAGTGACCGCGCCAATCGCGGTGTTGGTATGCAGCGTTGATAAAACCAAATGCCCTGTCAAAGACGCCTGTACAGCGATCTCTGCCGTCTCTAAATCGCGAATCTCACCCACCATCACCACATCTGGATCTTGACGCAGCATCGCACGCAGACTTTTGGCAAAGGTCATATCCACCTTATTATTAACCTGTGTCTGTCCGATACCGTCGAGCTGGAACTCAATGGGATCTTCGGCGGTCAAGATATTGCGCGTTTGGTCATTCAAATCAGTCAATGCCGAATATAGCGTGGTGGTCTTACCCGACCCCGTCGGCCCTGTGACCAAAATAATGCCATGCGGACGATGAATCAAGCGCTTCAGCTCGGTATAGTCATTATCAGATAGTCCCAAATACGTCATGTTAAGACGTCCCGCTTGCTTGTCTAGTAGACGCATCACTACGCGCTCGCCAAAGCTCGACGGCAGTGTCGATACACGCACATCAACTTCTCGCCCTGCCAGTCGTAAGCTAATACGCCCATCTTGCGGTACACGCTTTTCAGCGATATCCAGCTTGGCCATGACTTTGATACGCGAGACTAATAATGGCGCCAGTTGGCGTTTTGGCGTGATAATTTCTTTAAGCTCGCCATCGACTCGAAAGCGAACCACCAAGCGTTTTTCAAAAGTTTCGATATGAATATCTGAGGCATTTAGGCGAATGGCTTCTGACAACAGCGCATTAATCAGACGAATAATCGGCGCATCATCTTGCTGATCCATCAAATCTTCAGTCTCAGGGACGCTATCTGCTAAACTATCAAGATCCGGATGATCCTCAAGCCCAGCAGCGATATGCTGCGACTCTCCGGTATTACCAGCGTAAGCCGCGTTCATACGTTTTTCAAAATCATCCGAGCTGACACTTTCGTAAGTTGGTACGCCGCGACTGCCTTGCTGCTGCAAAAACCGCACCGCTTCATTAATCGCAGACAGTGGGGTGGCTTTCGTCAATACCAAAGTTGGCGGCAACTCAGGATCAATGGCGAGTATGGCCAAAATCTGATGGCGTTTCGCGAAGCTGTACGGCAACTGCATCATAAAGACAACCTAATAAATAGAGATAGTGTCAAATAGACAATCACACCAAAGCACTGTAAATACACTGAGCTTGACTGACCAAGCCCAAAAAGATTGCAAGTAAGATTGCATGAGTTTGTTATAATAACATTTTGTTTTAGACGCGTATTATTTTATGTGGTCGGCGTTTTTTATGTATCGCCACTCGCCTATTTTTACGGTATATATAGCCAACTTATCATGCGATTTTTTATTTTGCTAACAGTGCGCTATTATTGTCTACTGCACTTTTTTAATATTACTTAGAAATCTCGTTATATTTTTTCTGTCCACCTTGCCCGCTTGCCATTAGGATTTTTAGTTATGTCAGAGACCGTTAGCACTGCTACTCACCCGACACCACTTTTGCAAGATACCTTTACCGTTGGTAGTCGTACCTTTTCCTCTCGCCTGCTGGTCGGTACGGGCAAATATAAAGACCTGAGCGAGACTGGAGAAGCCATTGCCGCTTCGGCAGCAGAAATCGTGACCGTCGCTATTCGCCGTACCAATATCGGACAAAACAGCGACGAGCCAAACTTGCTCGATGTCATCTCCCCTGACAAATACACGATTTTGCCGAACACGGCTGGCTGCTTCGATGCCGAAACTGCCATTCGTACGTGCAAACTTGCGCGCGAGTTATTGGACGGGCACAATCTGGTTAAGCTTGAAGTATTGGGCGATGAAAAAACCCTTTATCCTAATATCACTGAGACCTTAAAAGCGGCGCAAGTACTGGTCGATGATGGCTTTGAAGTCATGGTCTATAGCTCAGATGATCCTATCGTCGCCCAAGAGTTAGAGAGCATGGGCTGCGTCGCTATTATGCCACTTGGTAGCTTGATTGGCTCGGGACTTGGTTTGCTTAATCGCCACACCCTCAGCCTCATCATCGAAAACGCCAAAGTACCTGTGTTGGTCGATGCAGGTGTCGGTACTGCCTCTGATGCTGCGATTGCCATGGAGCTTGGCTGTGATGGCGTTCTGATGAACTCAGCAATTGCCCATGCACAAAACCCTGTGATGATGGCACATGCCATGAAACATGCCGTATGGGCAGGCCGCGCCGCATTTTTGGCAGGTCGTATGCCAATGCGTAAGATGGCAACTGCTAGCTCACCGCAGACGGGCTATTTTTTCCAGTAAGCGCTTGCTCGGGTCAGCCCTAACAAAAAACCGATTATAAAATAATAAGACGGAAATCTGGTTGGGTCAGCACGCCGTCAGCTATCATTTTTATTCATTATCGTTTATTCATTATCGTCATAAAAGGATTTATTATGCGACTTCTCACAGCAGTCGACCAGTTGTTCTTACTTCTTGAGTCGCGTAAACAACCAATGCACGTTGGCGGATTGTTTTTATTTGAATTACCCGAGGGCGCTGATAGCGACTTTGTTTATCAGCTAGTAAAACAAATGCAAGAATCCGATGTACCGCCGAGCTTTCCGTTCAATCAGGTGCTAGAGCATTTG
This sequence comes from Psychrobacter pacificensis, assembly GCF_018336615.1. Taxonomy (NCBI): domain Bacteria; kingdom Pseudomonadati; phylum Pseudomonadota; class Gammaproteobacteria; order Moraxellales; family Moraxellaceae; genus Psychrobacter; species Psychrobacter pacificensis. The sequence continues at coordinate 2,698,668 of NZ_CP048752.1, forward strand.
GTGTTTTGGAAAAAAGACAAAGATTTTGATGTAGAGCATCATTTACATCACGTGGCGCTACCGAGTCCTGGGCGTATTCGTGAGCTGTTGATGTATGTCTCAAGAGAGCATGGGCGACTGCTGGATCGTGCGATGCCTCTCTGGGAATGCCATGTCATAGAAGGAATTGAGCCAGAAGTAGAAGGTGGGCCTGAACGTTTTGCTTGGTATTTTAAGATTCATCACTCGCTCGTTGATGGTATCGCTGCCATGCGTTTGGTAAAAAAATCCTTATCACAATCCCCTACCGAACCCGTCTCGCTACCAGTATGGTCACTGATGGCGCGTCACCGTAATCAAATGAATGCTATTTTGCCTGCCGAAAGATCTATCAGGCGCATCATGAAAGAGCAGATATCTACCATCAAACCGGTATTTACAGAACTGATAGACAATCTGAAAAACTATGGTGATGAAGGCTATGTCGGTACGTTTGACGCGCCGATGAGCATTTTGAACAGGCGCATTTCCGCATCGCGTCGTATCTCGGCGCAGTCTTATGACATACAGCGCTTTAATAAAATTGCCGAAAGATTAAAAATCAGTAGAAACGATGTGGTATTAGCCGTCTGTGCTGGCGCTATTCGTCGTTATTTGATCTCAATGGATGCGCTACCCAGCAAGCCGCTGATTGCGTTTGTACCGATGTCACTGCGTACTGATGATAGTATATCGGGCAATCAGCTGTCATTTGTACTAGCGAATTTGGGCACACATTTGGACAACCCATTACGCAGATTGGAGCTGATCCATCGTAGTATGAATAATGGCAAACGTCGCTTTCGCCGTATGAATCAAGCGCAAGTCATTAATTACAGCGTCATCGCCTATGCATGGCAAGGTATCAACTTGGCGACTGGTATCTTTCCCAAAAAACAAGCCTTCAACCTTATCATCTCTCACGTTCCTGGTTCTAAGAAGCCGCTATATTGGAATGGCGCGCGCTTACAATCACTGTATCCCGCTTCTATCGTATTCAACGGTCAAGCCATGAATATTACTTTGGCCAGTTATTTAGATAGAATTGAGTTTGGCATCACTGCTTGCAGTAAAGCATTACCGCGTGTCCAAGACATGCTCATGCTGATAGAAGAAGAGCTACAGTTGTTAGAAACTGTCAGTCAAGAGTTGGCGTTTCAAGGTATTACGGTCGAAGACAAACGCGCTAAAAAAGCAAAAAAGCTGGCTCCTTAACGGAACCAGCTTTTTTATGTTTGACTCGCTCAGCGTTTAAGCCTGCTTATTTTATAATTAGAGCACATCGCCCCAAATTGGCACGACGGTTTGCATCAATGGCTTGAGCAGTTTGACGTTACAAGCAAAGATAGAGCCTGAGGTCATAGAGTTGTGCGCGCCAGTATGATCGACAACAACGCCGCGTGCTTCAGTGACGATAAGCTCACCTGCTGCGATGTCCCAAGGCTTAATCGACATTTCAAAATAGCCATCAAAGCGTCCAGCAGCAACATAACACAAATCAAGCGCCGCTGAACCCAGACGACGTACCTGACCACCAGCTTCAGAGATCTTTTGTAAGCTCTCAAAATGCTGCTTGGCATAAGAGATCACTTCACCATTACGCTTACGCTCAAGCGGATGACCTGTGGTAAAGAAACCACCATCGATGGTTTTGCGTTCGCTGACGTTAATGCGGCGTTGGTTCAAACGTGCGCCTTTACCACGGCTAGCAGAGAACATCTCGTCACGGACTGGGTCATAAATGACACCGTGCTGCGTCACGCCTTTGTGCTGTACAGCGATAGATACGCAGAACTGCGGTACACCATGAACGAAGTTCTTAGTACCATCTAGCGGATCGATAATCCAGCACCAGTCGGCGTCTTCGCCGCGACCTTCTTGCATACCAAACTCTTCACCCAAAAATGAATGATTCGGATAGCTGGCTTTTAGGGTTTCAATCGTGAGCTCTTCGCTAAAGCGATCGATGCGCGTCACCAGACCATCAAGTCCTTTAGACTCGATATCTAACTCGATTTTGTGACGGTTTTGATGCGCATATAAAATCTCTTTACCAACTTTTTCAGCAGTACGCGCTGCGATGACGACCATGGGTTCCATAAATAACCTATTTGCTTGATGAATGAATATAAAAAATAAAACCAACTCTGTGCCCACAACATGCCAAACAGCCGCCGCATCACACCACATCTATGCGATTAGAAACGTGTCTTTTATAAATAAAAACTTATAAACGACACCCGCATTATACTAAAATTGTTCGATAAAAACGAAAAAACCGTCACGCTGACCAAGCCAGTATTTTGGTGGTCATACAAACTGCGCAAGTTGTAAAAAAGTTGGCACCTACGGCTAGCAGGCGTTTGCTCTGTTTAAAGAGCGAGTATCTGTTTACAGTAATGGCTTTTAAAACAATAATTTGTAAATAATACTGCAAATCTAAAAAGTAAAATTTACGACAACAGTTGCTTAAGCTGCTTAATAACACCTGTCACATCCAAACCACAATCAGCCCACTGCTCTGCCTGTGAGCCATGCGCGATAAAGCGATCAGGAATACCGATGTTGCCAACAGCTGGACGCTGACGTTTAAAAGCAGCCGATTCATTGAGCAAGTATTCATTCACTGCACTACCCGCGCCACCCATAATCACATGCTCTTCTATGGTTGCGATATGCGTCACCCCTTGCGCCAGTAAACTCTCAAGCATAGCTGTATCTAACGGTTTTACCCAGCGCATATTGACCACATGTACCTGACACTCTAACGCTGTATCATCACTGGTTAAGCTCTCGGCCGCTTGCTGAGCAGTCGCAACCATCGTACCAAAAGCCAATAGTGCTAGCTTATAAGGCGCATCATTGCTGCCCAATACTGACTCAATAACGGCTTCACCGATTTTATAAGTCTGTGCTGGCTGCTCGATAATGGCGCCTGTACCGGTACCACGTGGATAACGCACCGCCGTACAACCTTGATACTCATAGCAAGTATTGAGCAGATGATAGCATTCGTTTTCATCTTTTGGCGCAGCAATCACTATATTCGGGATACAACGTAAAAAGCTAAAATCAAACACGCCTGCATGCGTGGCACCATCTTCACCAACGAGGCCTGCACGGTCAATTGCAAACATGACATCGAGATTCTGTAGCGCCACGTCATGAATCAGCTGATCGTATCCGCGCTGTAAGAACGTCGAGTAAATCGCCACAATAGGTTTGACACCTTGCGTTGCCATACCGGCCGCTAGCGTGACCGCATGTTGTTCGGCAATAGCCACATCAAAAAAGCGTGTTGGAAAATGACGAGCAAAGTCAATCATGCCCGAGCCTTCTTCCATAGCAGGAGTGATCGCGAGCAACTTATCGTCTTCGGCCGCTTTATCGCATAAGAAATTACCAAATACTTGCGAGTATTTTAGCGCAGGTTTTGTGTTTTGCTTTAATGCTTCTGCAGATTTGCTCTGAGACTCATTATGAATCTCTGCTGGTAGCTTACTAATCGCGTGATAGCCGACCGGATCTAGTTCTGCTGGTGCAAAGCCTTTGCCTTTGGTGGTATAGATATGTACCAAAACAGGCCCTTTGACTTGCTTGGCAATTGACAACACACGTAGTAACTCAGGGATATTGTGCCCATCAAACGGACCAAAATAGGTAAAGCCAATCGCTTTAAATAAGTTATCTTCTAATTGCGGTACATCACGCATCTCTTTGTGACGTTTGCGGCGATCAAATGCTTGCATATCAGGACGCTGGCAAAGCACAGGCTCACCTGACTCAGAGATATCGACTTGGTAGCCCGACTCCCAAAGCATCGCTAAATGCCGCGAAAAACCACCGATAGAACAAGAAATCGACATATCGTTGTCGTTCAAAATGACTAGTAGATCGGCATCTTGTTGGACTGCATCGTTCATGGCCTCAAAAGCCATACCACCAGTCATCGCACCATCACCAATGATACAAGCAACCGTTTGCGCGAGGCCTTGATAGCGCAGCGCCAAGCTCATGCCCAAACCGGCTGAGATAGAGGTTGATGAATGCCCAACGCCAAATGTATCGTAGATAGACTCTGCACGCTCTGGGAATGCAGTCAGACCATCTTTTGATCTGATCGTTGCCAGCTGCTCACGGCGACCGGTCAGGACTTTGTGTGCATAGGCCTGATGACCCACATCCCATACAATCTGATCCTGCGGAGCATCTAGCAAATAATGCAATACAATCGTCAGCTCAATCACACCCAAATTGGCGCCAAAATGCCCACCGCTTTGTCCTGCTGAATACAACAAAAAAAGACGCAGTTCATCAGCTAGCGTAATCAGCTGAGTGGTTGAAAGCGTATTCATATCAGAAGGTGTGTTAATGGCATCAAGCAATGGCGTATGCGGACGTACGCGAGGAATCACAGTATAAGTCTGCTGTAAGCTCGATAGCTGGGCGGCAGAATCAGATACTGATGCAGATGAGGACTGAGACTTTGGGGAATGAAGTGACTGCTGCATAAACCGTACGATACCTACCAATCTGCTGACAAGACGTGTCTCCAATATAGCAATAGCTACAATTGAGAGACGTCAATAATATCTACATCATTATTGATGTAATCGACCATATAATTATTCATGCAACTTTACGTGTATATAGCTGCGCTACGTATCATATGAACACGCTACCACAGTAGATCGTGCCTCAAAACTACGTGCTTTAATACCAAGGACTATTATTATGCCCTATTATTTTGCATCAATATCGGATGTTAGTGACGACATAGTAATGTAAGGATAAAGACTTGTCACTGTATCCACCAAAATAGTATGGCATAATAGCATTTTTTTTTAATTGTCGCTTTAATCATCGTGCGTCGTCTGTGAACTTTGTGTGTTTTTATAATAAATACAATAAGCACGCGTTCTTTATGAAAGGGTTATACTGCTATCATCTTGGCCTTATCGTTCAGGCTAGAATGTTATCGCGGGTTTAATAGCATTATCACAAACCCTTCACCGCCACGACTTTAGGCTTATGCAGGACAGTAATGTCATATCAATTTATCACTAGTGCCAAACTACCCACTCGTCATGGCGAGTTTGATATTCATATCTTTGAAAACGACGAAGGCCAAGAGCATGTCATGCTGACCGTCGGTCTGTCTGTGGTCGATCAAACGACAGGCACAATGACAGCACCTAGCTCAGATGACACGTCGTCGCAAAGACCAATTCCGCTGGTTCGGATTCATTCTGAGTGCCTAACAGGCGATGCGTTTAGCTCATTAAAGTGTGACTGCGGACCACAGCTCAATACTGCCATGCAAGCCATCCAAGAGTCAGGTTGCGGTGCGATTTTGTATTTGCGTCAAGAAGGTCGCGGTATCGGTCTGACCAACAAGATTCGTGCTTATGCCCTCCAAGATCAGGGACACGACACGCTGGATGCCAATCTCATGTTAGGCTTGCCTGCTGATGCGCGTATCTATGATATGTGTGGTCCGATGCTTGCCCATATCGGTGTCAACGCTGTCAGACTCATCACTAACAATCCAAACAAAGTTGCTTATTTGACTGAGCATGGTATTGACGTTGTCGAACGGGTGCCATTGTTGGTCGGTGTCAACGATATGAACGCTGAATATCTAGCGACCAAACGCGATCGTATGGGGCACATGCTCGATAAAGATTTTAATACAGCCATACACCTAAATAAATAGATGTCTTATGAGTATTTCAAATATAGATAACCAAGCAGACCTATCAACCGTAGCGTCAGAGACCACGCCAACCAATCAAGACATCCTGCGCGTACGGGCGTTTTTGGTGGACCTGCAGGCTTGTATCTGCGACGCCTTAGAGGCACAAGAACGCGATGGCGGCGGCAATGCAACTTTCGTCCCTGACGATTGGGAGCGCAAAGAGGGTGGCGGCGGTCGTTCGTGCGTATTGACAGATGGCACGGTCATCGAAAAAGCAGGCGTGATGTTCAGTCATATCCATGTCCACAATTTGCCTGCTTCTGCCACTGCACGCCACCCCAATATCGCTGGTCGCAAAGCGCAAGCCATGGGCGTGTCCTTAGTGGTACATCCCAAAAACCCAAATGTCCCAACCAGCCACGCTAACGTACGTTTGTTCGTGGCAGAAGCAGAAGGCGAAGCGCCGATTTGGTGGTTTGGCGGCGGCTTTGATTTGACGCCTTTCTACCCCGTACTCGCCGATTGTGTACACTGGCATCAGGTCTGTCATGATCTATGTGCGCCTTTCGGTGACCATATTTATGCTGATTTCAAACAGTGGTGCGATGAGTATTTTCATCTGCGTCACCGCGATGAGCAGCGTGGTATCGGTGGTTTGTTTTATGACGACGTCAGTACAGAGAGTCGCGGCTGGGATTTTGAGACTTGCTTTAACTTTATGAAGGCCGTTGGCAATGGTTACCTTGACGGTATCATGCCGATTTTTGAGCAGCGTAAAGATATGCCTTATACCGAAGCACAGCGTGAGTTTCAGCTCTATCGCCGTGGCCGTTATGTAGAGTACAATCTGGTCTACGATCGTGGGACTTTATTTGGCTTACAAAGTAACGGCCGTATCGAGTCGATCTTAGTCAGTATGCCACCTCTTGCCAGCTGGCATTATCGGTTTGAGCCGGCTGAGGGCACACCTGAGTTTGAGTTGACTGATTATTATCTCAAGCCGCGTGATTGGTTGGCTCTCTAAGATTTTTTAAAGCTCAAGAATGTTAGGTTTGAGAGTGTAGGTCAGCAATTATCGTTGGCCTTTTTTATATCTAACAAACGATTTGCTAAAGGGGTTTTATATCATCCGATGATTACGAGGATATAACATTATATTGCTCCCATTCTGCCGATAAACGCTACAATAGTAGAGACTTTTTCGCAGCCACTGTGCGCAAAAGAATCTTAAGAAATATTTTTATAATAATATTTGAGGTAAGGCAAGCGTGATAGCGATGCCTACTATTAGCCACGTTTAAAGGAGTAAGTCATATGGCACAGGTTTATACCAAAAAATCTTTGAAATCTTTTTTTAGCATCACCTTAATGGTAGCGGCGCTGGGTTTGACAGCGTGTAGCGGTGCAGGCGACGATCCTGATATCAAAGCGCGCCAAGACAGCATGAAAAGCTGGGGCGATGCGATGGGCGTCATGGGTGATATGGTCAAAGCCCCTGATACCTTTGATGCGGCGGTTTTCAAAGAGCAAGCATCATTCTTGGCAGAAGATGCGGCAAACCCTTGGAGTCACTTTGAAAACCAAGAAGCCATGGGCAACGCGACTGAAGCCGTATGGTCAAATGCTGATGGTTTCAGTGCTGAAGCGGACAACTTTCAAAAAGTGACGGCTGAGCTAAATGCTGCTGCACAGTCGGCTACTAGTGTCGAAGACGTCCAGGCTGCCTTTGGTGAAGTGGGTGCAAGTTGTAAATCGTGCCATACCGAATTTAGAGCAAAGAATGACTAACTTTTTGTACTGGCCTAGTATAATCAATCCTAAATAAAACAGATACATTATATATCAAGGTGGAACTGGTCTAAATTTTCCTTACGTGCTGTGCCTACGCTGCTCGATGCTGCGAAAAATTTATCCCAGTCCCACTGTATCGTTTTTATACTGAATTCACTATAGTTTGTAGAAAGACAAAAAAACCGCCATATCATTGAATATGGCGGTTTTTTATTGCTCAAAAAACATCACGTGAAGACAGCTCTTTGAAATAACGCTCTAAGCAAATTACTCTGTCTCCGCTTTTTTGGCATTATCATCATTATTAACATTGTCATCTTGCTGCTTATTTATCTGCTTAACAATAGATTTCACTGAAGGATCGCTCAAATCTATTGTACGTATAGGGAAAGGAATATTGATACCGGCTGCATCCAGCGCTTTTTTGACTTCTACAATGACTTGATGAATAGAAGCGACTTTATTAGCCTGAGTGCCGTTATCAATAAACCAACGTACTGTCAGATCTATAGAAGAGCCGCCAAACCCTGTCGCAATCACGCTTGGCGTCGCTTTTCTCGATACGCTTTCAACTTTATCCAAAGCTTGTAGAATCTTAGCCTTTGCTTCTTCAATATCATCCTCATAGCCGATACCGACCTCTACCTGCAAGCGGCGCTGCTTATAAGCGGTATTGACGGTCAATGCCGAGGTATATAGCTCCGAGTTTGGAATAACCACTTGCCTACCATCATAAGTCTTGATGGTCGTTGCACGGATTTTGATATCTTCTACCGTTCCTTCGTAGTCCCCTGAGACGATTTGATCGCCAATACGAAACGGTTCTGAAATCAGCAACAAAATACCAGAGAGCAAGTTTTGAAAAATATCTTTAAAAGCAAAACCAATCGCAACCGAACCAATACCCAGCGCGCCGATTAATTTGGCTGGTGTAAATCCTGGAATAGCGACAACCATGGCGATCATAAAGCCAATAAACAGAATAAGCGCCCCGCCTATGCGCTGAAACACCTTCACCAAGTTTTGATGACGCACGCGCGCGCCTAAGGTTTTATGCACGACTTTTTTGAAAATAATCGACAACAGCCAAAAAATCCCCAACACAATGAGCGCCGCTATAAAATATGGAATGCGCTCGATAAAGCCACTTGCCAAGTCTTGCGTGGTATAGACCACTTGTTGATAGACGGTCACACCATCGGTTAGCGTGTTCGATAGGCGACTCACGTCGGGGGTGGGCATAAAGGGTTGCTCCTATTGCTGTTTTAGCGCGCGTTTAAGGGGATAAATAAATGAACATCTCACTGCTGTTTTGCCAGTTATGACATCAAATCAGCTTGTACGATTTCAATCCAGTAGCCATCAACATCCTTGATAAAGGCAATGTTTTTCATGCTGCCGTCTTCTGGACGTTTTTTGAACTCAACATCGTTCTTATCAAACCAAGCGATGGCTTCATCTAGGTTCGGTACGCTAAAACAAATGTGTCCAAAGCCTTGAGGGTCTTGGTTGCCATCATGATAGCTAAAGTCAGCTTTTGTCTCAGTGCCATAATTATGGGTCAGCTCTAAGATACCGCGCTGACGGAACGCAAAAATTTCTAAATCATCACCAGTAGGCAGGTTCTCACGCTCGCTCTCAGTTAGCTTTGCCAAGAAATACAGATCAAATTCCATATCAGGGAATTTTTTGACCGCCAGCAACGTCATTCCCAACACGCCAGTATAAAACGCCAATGACTTGGCAGGATCTTTGACGCGTAGCATAGTGTGATTGAAAGTAAATCCTGTCGTTTGCGTAGAGATTGACTGAACACCATCTGCACTGATACTGCTTGCAGGCTGTGCGATGGTCGCATTATTATTATTGTTAGTAGACATAGTTATCCTAAGGTTATTCAAAAAAGAGTGTTATAAATAAGCGAATCACGACTGTCATGATTCACTGCTGTCTCTCATCATAATAAAAATTGGCAAAATAATTGATAGGGTTTTGTAAGAATATGAACAAAGTATGTTCATATTTAGATATATTAGCTGTCTAAGAACCTCACCTTACCTGTCTCTAGGTCATACTCAGCACCGACAACAAGTAGCTGACCACTATTGGTCAAGTCCTCTAGTGCCCGCGAACCATGTCTGAGCTGACTCACTGACATACGCACATTGGCACGGATAGAACGATCAACCAACTCATCGGCATCGACGTCTTGACCATTGGCGGTCGCCAGCTCATGCAAGTTATAGACACTTGGGCGAATGCGATCAACGATCGATTGCAAATTAGGAGAATAGTTCTGATCAGGATTGATCAAGGTCTCAACGCAGGCCGTGACCGCGCCGCATTTTGAATGTCCAAGGACTACCACCAACTTTGTGCCAAAGGCTTCGGCGGCAAATTCGATTGAGCCAATCTGTGATGGCGCCACCACATTGCCGGCCACACGTATGACAAACAAATCCCCCAAGCCTTGATCAAAAACAATCTCAACAGGTACTCGTGCATCCGAGCAGCCCAAAATAATCGCCAATGGATTTTGATCCTTGACCAATTCTGGGCGACGCTGCATATATTCATCGGTACTGGTGAGACTATCCACGTAACGGGCATTACCTTCTTTTAAAAGCTCAAGGGCTTCTTGACCTGTTGTTGGACGTATATCAGTAGGCATGAGAGATCCTTTATTATCAATAATATGAGAGTTATAAACGGCTTTATATACTTGTATGCAAACATAAATGGGCAGATGACTATTCACACTCACCCATCAGATGCCTTACGTTTGTCAGCCATACCGTGATTGTATAGGAATAGAGGCCAAAAAACGGTAAAAAATTTTGTTTAAATGTCGTTATACGCCAACTTATAACTGTAAAAATATAGCCGTAACCATCGCTGCTATGACGGTACGACTCGCGTAACTTATAACGAACTTGCACTGATTTATATCACGGGTTTGTTATAATACGCAGCAATCAGACAGCTATCAGGCAGCAATCAAATCGTGCTTACGCTCTTGCCAGTTTTTTGATGACATCGAGATACCTTGATGGCTGCATTGATTTACTGCTCTGATCTATTTGACGCTTAGGAACAGATATTATGACCGACCCATCGCCAAGCACGCACAAAACCTCTGCGTCACCTCAAAATGACAAGACGTTGCTGCAATTAAATGGTATCAAAAAAACCTACGATCAAACTGAAGTGTTAAAAGACATCAACCTTGATATCAAGCACGGCGAGTTTTTGACACTGCTTGGGCCCTCAGGCTGTGGTAAGACAACCTTGCTGCGCTTGATTGCAGGTTTTGAGCAGCCCAATGCGGGGACAATCTATCTAGATGGCGTACAGATGGCAGGCTTATCCGCTGATAAACGTCCGGTCAATACGGTATTTCAGCAGTACGCATTGTTTCCACATATGAGCGTCGCCCAAAATGTCGCGTATGGATTAAAGCTAAAAAAAGTGCCAAAAGCTGAGATTCAAGCTCGCGTCAGCGAGATGCTGGCTATGGTGCAGTTGGAGCATTTGGCCAATCGCAAACCGCAGGATTTATCTGGTGGGCAGCAGCAGCGCGTGGCGATCGCCCGTGCGGTGATCAATCGCCCCAAGCTATTACTACTCGATGAGCCACTATCCGCGCTTGATCACAAACTACGTTTGCAAATGCAATCAGAGCTCAAGCGTCTACAACGTGAGCTGGGCATTACCTTTGTATTTGTCACGCATGATCAAGAAGAAGCGCTGTCGATGTCAGACCGCATTGCCGTGATGAAAGACGGCATGTTCCAGCAAATTGGCACGCCTATTGAGATTTATGAGACTCCTGCCAACTTGTTTACTGCCAAGTTTATCGGCGAGACCAATCTGTTTAGAGCTGAGGTCAAGGGTGTCTATCCAGACCTTCCAGATCGTGATGGCAACGTGACCAATGGACGCATCGAAGTTGAAGTCTGTGAGGCTCAAGCGCAAGAAGGGCCAACAACGCTACGTAACTTGCGTCGACCCAATTTTGCCAATGATGTACAAGTGGGCGATATCGTCAATTTACTACTTCGTCCCGAAGACTTACGCATATATGATCCAAAAGATAATGAGCATAGCGGACTACTGGGGCGCGTCATCGAAAGTAATTATAAAGGCAGTACGTTAGACTCGATTATTGAATTGGCAAATGGCCATATCATTAAGGCCTCTGAGTTTTTTGATGAAGACGACCCAAGCTTTGATTACAAACTCAACGAAGGCGTCAAAGTCTCATGGGTAGATGGCTGGGAGTGGGTATTGCCAGAAGACGCTGACCATACAAACAAGGCGACTGTACAAAAGGATGGTAGCTGATGGCCCGCAACCACTTAGGCAGCAAAAGTCCGTTTCGTACGGCAACGCTCTGGCTGATCTGGGGTTGGCTACTGATATTTGCGCTATTACCAAATATATTGGTCATCGCGGTCAGTTTTTTAACCCGAGATAGCAGCGCCTTTATTAGCTTACCTATCAATATTGACAGCTATGTGCGCATGGTTGATCCGTTGTATTTTGAGGTGTTCGTTCATTCATTGTGGATGGCAGGTATCACGACGGTTATCTGTCTACTGCTGGGCTATCCTTTTGCTTGGATCATCTCCAAGGTAAAAGTGCGATGGCAGCCGTTACTGATGCTACTGTTAATACTACCTTTTTGGACCAACTCTCTGGTACGCACCTATGCGTTAAAGCTGCTCTTCGCGAATAATGGCTTGATTAATAAGTCACTGCTGGCAATCGGTGCCATTGATGCTCCTATCGATATTTTATATACGCAAGGCGCGGTCATTGCTGGTCTAACTTACTTATTATTTCCATTTATGGTATTACCGCTATATGCCGTGTTTACCGATTTACGCAATGACATGCTATTGGCTTCTCAGGATTTGGGTGCATCAAAAACACAGACCTTTTGGCATGTGGTACTACCACTGACGACGCCAGGGATTATCTCTGGCGTACTGCTCGTGCTGTTGCCTGCGATGGGTATGTTTTATGTGGCGGATATTTTGGGCGGCTCTCGCAACCTACTCGTCGGTAATATCATCAAAAACCAATTCTTAGACGCCCGTGACTGGCCGTTTGGTGCTGCTGCTAGCGTTTTATTGACAGTGGCAATGGCGGTATTATTACTGGCTTATCGCGCCAGTAGTCGCCGCATTGGCAAGACTGATTTTAACGAGGTGGCCTAATGTCTTATTCACGTAAGCTCAAGATTGGCAGGATCGCGGCTAAAGGCTATCTCGGACTCATTTATACTTTGTTATATCTACCCATCATTGTTTTGGTGGTGATGTCATTTAACAAATCAAAAATTGGCTATAACTGGGGCGGCTTTAGCTTAAAGTGGTACGAATCACTGTTTAACAACCAAGCGATGCTCGATGCGTTTTGGCATTCTATTGTCTTGGGGCTAGTCGCGGCTACCGTTTCCACTCTTATAGGGACGCTCACTGCCCTCGCCTTACATCGCTATAACTTTCGCGGTAAAGGCTTACTAAACGGGCTGCTGTTTGTGCTGATGATGTCACCTGAGATTGTGCTGGCTATCTCACTACTGGCACTGTTTTTATTGATAGGCTTACAGCTAGGCTTTGTGTCTTTACTGATAGCGCATATCACTTTTTGCCTGCCGTTCGTGGTCATTACTGTTTTTGCGCGTCTGAGCAGCTTAGATGAGCGCTTGATGGAAGCGGCGCGCGATTTGGGCGCATCTGAGTCGACGATGATACGTACGGTATTGATCCCCGTTATCTTGCCTGCGGTCATGGCAGGTTGGTTACTCGCCTTTACCTTGTCGCTTGATGACGTGGTGGTATCGACCTTTGTCACAGGGCCTAGTTATGAGATTTTACCGCTGCGTATTTATTCGATGGTGCGGGTAGGCCTCAAACCAGAAGTCAATGCGATAGGTACGTTATTGCTGGTCGCCTCGCTAGTATTGGTGGTCATCTCACAGTTGTTGTTACGCAAGCGCTAGCAGCAATCACTCATTGACAACATCTATGAGTGAAAATCAACACAGTATCCACTATAATGAGTTTTTCTCACTTTAGCGGTTAGGTCTTATCATGCTTGAGCTTCGTCATCTTAATACCTTAACTGCGCTACGGGCGCATGGTTCACTTGCGGCAGCGGCCGATGAGCTACATGTCACGGCGTCTGCAGTCTCGCATCAGCTCAAAGAGCTAGAAAACTACTACGACGTCAGCCTCGTCAATCGCCGCACGCGCCCGCTTAGCTTTACACCAGCGGGCAAGGCCGTGCTAGCCTTAGCGGATAATATCATGCCGCAAGTCACGCGTACCAAAAACGATCTAAAGCGCTTGGCACATGGTCAAGCGGGCAGGTTACGACTGGCATCAGAGTGTCACAGCTGCTTTGATTGGCTCATGCCGATACTCAATCACTATCGCCGTGAATGGTCAGATGTCGAGCTTGATTTTGCCACGGGCTTTGAGCCTGAGCCGCATCATCTCTTGATGGAAGGTGATATCGATTTGCTTATCACCACCAGTGATTTACCGCTCGACGGTATTAGCTATCAGCCATTGTTTGAGTATGAGAGTCGCTTGGTGCTGTCACCAACGCATGATTTAGCGACGCAAGAATTTATTGAACCAGATGATTTGACCAACGAGACATTGATTGCCTATCCGGTAGAAGCCAAACGCCTCGATATCATTGCCAATTTTATGACGCCAAGCGATGTAAGCTTTGCCGATATTCGCACCACGGAGCTGACCGCAATGCTGATTCAGCTGGTCGCCAGTGAACGTGGCGTAGCGGCATTGCCTGATTGGGTGGTGGCGGAGTATGAGAAAAAAGGCTGGGTAGTCTCGCGACCATTAGGTGATGGCGTGTATTGTCAGCTTTATGCCGCAACGCGCACGTCGAGTCAAGATACGGCGTATATGCAGGGTTTTGCGAGTTTACTTGATGGAATTGTGAAGCCATTGTAGTTTCATTACTAATTACTTTTTTATAGTGATGAAATATTATTCACCTTTTCATATCGTAATGAATGTTATGGTAAATAATGGTTCCCTAGTGAGGACTTGAACACTAGGCTGTAGGCTACTGGTATCAATGTTTTATCTCGCTGAAACAGTCACAATGTACTTCATGGTGTACATGAACTGAGCTTTTCGAATATAAAATTAACTAAGGGCTTTCTGCTAATAAATTATGATAAATACTGTATTTGCATCAAAGATCGATCTCTGGTTAGCTTTTTTAATATTAGGTTTTAGCTTATTACTCATTTTGGTGCCTGTAGGAGAATGGATATACAACAATAGTTCAATTAAAAGAACAATATTTATTAGTCTTTTTACCATGCCAGGTGCAATATTACTCTTATTAATATTTTTCAGCGTAAAGTACAGTTTGTCAGATGACGAACTGTTAGTGAATTATGGTTTTTCTACTCGAAGCATTTCATTGAAAGATATTACCCAAATCACTCCTACCAACAGTACGTTATCTGCTCCAGCACTGTCCTTAGATAGGATTGAGATAATATATAAAGGGGGTAGCATAGTGATATCACCAAAAGACAAAGATGGGTTTTATCATGCAATACAAGAACGTGTTCCTGCATTAAAGAATGATGGTAATGATGGATTAATAAAGAATTAATAAAGAATTAATAAAGAATTAGCCTATAGTTCGGTGCGCTATACAGGCATCGCACTGGCAGCCGTAACCAGTATCATTCAAGATATAGAGAAACTAAACGTGAAAAATATTAGTATTCCATTTTCTTTTTTAAAAGAAAACGATATTGTCTTATCTGAGAAGGAAGTCGATTTTGCTATCAGTCGCAAGATAATAGATTTACAAGACTTAGGAAAGATAGTTGACGTTTCCCTAATTAACTACCCTGACAGTAAATACTTACTTTAAATTGCTCTTGATATTTTATTGAACGGCAGCTATCTGAACCCTCATGTTCAATATTTAGAGATAGATGACAGTGGTGTAAGTAGAGAGAATGGCACCATAACTATAGATGATGAACGTGTAAATGATAGATTGCGATATATTATCTTACTTTGGTTATTTAAGAACAGACTTAACAGTGATGCTGACTTTAATAAGGTAAACAGCGTTTATGATGATTTTGGCTATCCTTCTGATATGGTAGGGTTTATCAGTTATATGCCTACTAAAGAAAGTGGCGATAAAGGAAGGAGCAACCTAATATATAATCACTGGCAGAGCTATCTAGAGACGTATAGCTATCTGTTAAAAACCTGACACTGTCATATTGACACAAACTATGCCGTCAAAACTAGAGATATAACCTAGTTACCTAGTCATCTTGTAATGTTGCGGTATACCCCAGCGGAACCAGTCATTATGCCCTCTAGACTCATTAACAGACCATTTAAAACAGACTGTATTTCGATAACCACTTAAATCAGACCACTCAATAAGCAGGTGATATCGATACAAGCTCAAAGTACGCACTTAAAAAAATAAAACCCAAGCGCGGTTGCTAATAATGTCAAGCCAACATGCAAACCAACGAGCGCTAAGCCTGCTAGCAGCCGCCCATCATGAATAAAACCAAATACTTCTGCACTAAACGTACTAAAGGTAGTTAACCCGCCCAAAAATCCGGTAATCACAAACACGCGCACATGATCAGATAAGTTGCTACCCATACGCTCGAACCACACCAGCGCAAGGCCAATCAGCAGGCCGCCCAAGACATTTGCGCCAAGCGTGCCAAGTGGTATCCAATGATGCAGTGGATTAAAGCGCGCTAAATAGCCACGTAAACATGCGCCTAATGCTGCTCCTAAGCCGATTGCTAGCCACTGCATAGACTGTCCTTAGTTCAAATAGGTTTGGTGGACAAAAGGCTCAATTATACGGCTGGCAACTCTGTCATTGGCCAGCGCGGAATACAGCTAACCGCCAGATCATCAGATTGCCCAGCTTGCAGGCGCTCAAATCCGGCATAAGCAATCATCGCACCATTGTCCGTACACAGCGCGGGCGGTGCATAGTGGACCGTTGCATTGATCTTAGCCAGCTCTGCCTCTAGCATCTCGCGCAGATGTATGTTGGCACTGACGCCGCCTGCAATGACCAGACGGCTCATACCTGCTTGCTTGAGTGCTTTGACGCATTTTTTTACTAGCGTATCGACCACTGCATATTGGAAGCTCGCGGCGATATCCGCGCGAATGTGCGGATCACTATCAGAGCCAGCAGTGTCTTTAATCAGGTTATGTACCGCTGTTTTCATACCACTAAACGAAAAGTCCAAACCTCGATGTAGCATCGGTCTTGGCAGTGCGTAAGCATCAGGGTTGCCAGCTTCTGCCAGTTTGGCAACATTAGGCCCACCGGGATAAGGTAAGCCTAGCATCTTAGCCACTTTATCAAAGCACTCACCCGCCGCGTCATCGATCGACTCACCCAAGATTTCATACTGTCCCACACCATGAGCGGCTATAAGTAACGTGTGACCACCAGAGACCAACAGCGAAACAAAAGGAAAAGCGGGCGGATTGGCACCCATAAGCGGCGCGAGCAAATGCCCTTCCATATGATGAATACCAATGGCAGGAATATCCAAACCATACGCCAGACTGCGGCCAAATAATGCGCCGGTCATCAACGCACCGATCAGCCCTGGCCCTTTAGTATAGGCAATCGCATCGATGTCGTTTTTACTCATATCACACTGCTCAAGCAGCTCGTTGAGTAAGGGCACGAGCTTACGAATATGATCACGACTGGCAAGCTCAGGTACAACGCCGCCATAGAGCGCATGTAGCTCAATCTGTGAGTACAGTACTTGCCCGACCAACCCTTGATTGTCATTATTGATCTGCTCGCTATCAAAGATCGCCAGCCCAGTTTCATCACAAGACGTCTCTAAACCCAATACCTTCATACTTTTGCCTTTATGCTTTTGTTTTCGGACTATTTTTTGCCGCGTTTTTATTGTATATCGCTTTAAAATTTTGAATAGCGAATCAAATCCGCTTCGCACAGCCAGTCATGTTGTTAAAATCGATAGTAATAGAAAACGCGCATAAAAAAACCGCCATTGTAAGTCACAATGACGGTCAGTTTAACAAATTTCAATGACTGGTATACTCTATATATACTATATCAGCTTACTGACGCGAGCATATAATCAACAGCGGCTTTGACTTGTGCCTCACTGACACCATTTACCGCTTGTGCTGGCATTTTATTAAAGCCCTTAGCGGAGTGCATGTATAGAGTCTCTTTATCTTTGGTCAGACGAGTCGCCCAAGCGGCTGTGTCACCATATTTCGGTGCATTCAATAAACCCGCTGTATGGCAGACTTTACAGTTTGACTCGTAAAGTTTAGCACCAGCATCTGCAGCGAGCACTTCAGGCTCAGCGACAACAGCAGTCTTTTCTTCAACCACCATGTCGGTAGTCTCAGATTCAGCCATAGGCTCAGGCACCGTAGTTTCAGATTCTGTTGCAACTGTTTCTTCAACACTCGTAGCAGCAGGTTCGTTGGCTGCGCTGGACGCTTCCGTAGTCGCGTTATCACTACTACAAGCGCTCAATACTAATAACGCACTTAGACTGATAACAGATAAACTCAGTCTTTTTATATGCTGCTGTATATCGATCATGACCTTACCTTTATTTGATGCGTCTGTGGCCAAATTTTTTGTAGCAGTTCATAGACTCACAATATTATATTACGAGTCTAATTAAAAGCTTATTCAGCAGGTGTTGCCATATCGGCGCTGTCAGTGGCAGCAGGCGCAGCCGCAGTATCAGCACTCTCTGTGGCTGGGGTTGTCGCGTCTGCCATGCTTGTATCCGCCGTACCTGCTTCAGCAGTGGCATCAGCTTCTGTCCCATCTGCAGCTGTTGCATCCGCCGCTGGCATCGGTGCCGCCTCTGGAAACTCCATGTCTTCTGCTTCAGGGGCGTTTGCGCGTGCCAGCTCAGCCGCTTCATCTACCATATCGATCGCCAATACTTCTTCGTGCTCTTCGCCGCCGCTACAAGCACTCACGCCCGCACCCAAAGCTACGATAAAAGCTGTGCTCAACGCTGTGTTTAATACTGTTTTTTTCATTCCAACATCCTCAATAAAATACGCACAAAACGGTTCATAGACCCTACAATATGGGAAATATCATAGCATAAACTCCCACTAAACCGTTATAGACCGTAGGGATTTTTTATTAACACTAAACTTTGTGCTCTAACTCACCTAAAACCTGACAGCTCAGCCTCGATACATTTTAAACAAAGTATAAATAGACAATAAACTGTTAAAATCATTGACTTTGTTGATATTTTTTATTAAAATACCTGCCCTTGCGCCAATGCGTGAGAATTGTCCTAGTTTGAGCTGATGCCTGTAATCTTGAGATATTACGGCTAAATACTAATACACAGCCAAACTAATGCCCTTATATCTCATCCTAATCGAGGAGTCTTCATGCCTGCAGTTAAGGTTAAAGAAAACGAACCAGTTGATATCGCTATCCGTCGTTTCAAGCGCGCTTGTGAAAAAGCTGGTGTATTATCAGACGTACGTAAGCGTGAGTTTTATGAAAAACCAACGCAAGTACGTAAGCGCAAAAAAGCAGCTGCCGTAAAGCGTTATAAGAAGAAGTTACAACGCGAAACTATTCGTACTACTCGTATGTACTAATCAATGATCTGATTAGTTAAGTACCAGTGCTACACTAACGCCACTGTTATCCATCGATATCAGTGGCGTTTTTTATGCTACAATTTTCGTTGTTACTGCTGACGCAATTTTTTATCAAAGCCCGCTCTCAGCAGGTTTTACCCCAAAAAAACTTATTAAACAGTACCCAACAAATAGCATTTAACAAACGAATAAGGATAATAGCAGTGAGCCAACTTAAACAGACGTTATCAGACAACATCAAAACTTCTATGAAAGCTCGTGAGCTTGAGCGTGTCAAAATACTGCGTAACGTACAATCAGTCGTCAAACAAATTGAGATCGATCGTCAGACAGAGCTTGATGACGCGCAAGTATTAGAAGTGCTACAAAAGCAGCTCAAACAACGTCAAGAGTCGCTCACTATTTTTACTGAAAATGGTCGTGATGATTTGGCGGCCAAAGAACAGTTTGAAATTGATATTATCAATGAGTTTATGCCGCAGCAAATGAATCAAGATGAAATCATGGCATTGGTCAACGCGGAAATCGCAGAGCAAGGTGCCACTTCTATGCGTGATATGGGCAGCGTGATGGGTGTACTGAAAAACAAGACCGCTGGTCGTGCTGATCCTGCGTTGATCTCTAAAATGGTTAAAGATGCGCTACAAGGCTAATTTTTCATTTTGGGTAGCAAGCCGGCATATGAGCTGCTACTACTGAAAATGATGTTGTCAAGCGCACCTGTTGTTGTACGAAAAACTGACTATTTACAAACCGCCTAAGGCTCAAAGTCTTTGGCGGTTTTTATTGCTTTGATTTCTGCGTTGATATTGGCTAGCAATGGGCGCGCACTACTGCTTTGTGCTGTGGCTTGCAGGTTTTCAGTCAATTGCTTGGCCTGCGTCAGTGATGTCAACGCACTCTCATAGCGCCCATTCCAAAGTTGATCATAACTGCGATAACGCAATGCGTTGATCGTTGCAATATTAGCCAGTTGTGGTGACGTTGCGGTTTTAGCGAGCTTTTCATTAGCAAGCTGCAAACTTTGCCATGCATAGCGATCGCTTGGTTGTTGCTCTGTGAGTGGTTTTAGCAGTACTTGTGCCCTTAATGGCTGATTGCTATTGGTCAGTGCTTCCGCCAAATACAGACGCAAGTCACGGCGCTCAGGATACAGACGCTGCTGACTCTCTAAAATATCTGCAGCTTGTTGCCATCTGCCTTGTTCACTTAAAAGCTGGCTATGAGTAATCGATAGTAAAGGTTCTAGGCTTTGACGCTGCGTATTTGGGAGTTTATTAATCTGTGCCAATACCTCATTAGCCTCTTTGATGCGCTGCTGTTCTCCGTACCAACTCACTAAGGCAAGTTTGGCACCCAGACTATTTTTAGCAGCGGTTGTGAGCGTCACTTCAGAAGCATGTTTGCCAGTAACTTGTACACGCCAATAGAGCAAATCAAACAAGGCTTGATGGCGCTGCTGCTGGCTCAATGACAGTGTGGGATACTGCCCAGCACGGCTCTGCGATTCACTCAGTCGCTCATCACTGAGCGGGTGCGAGCGCACAAAGCTTGGTAAAAAGCGATTTTCAACCTGATTGAGCTGGCTTTGTTGATTCATCGTGGCAAAAAACCGTGGCATTGCCCGAGGGTCATAGCCTGCCTGAATCATGATTTGCATCCCTACTCGGTCGGCCTCGCGCTCGTTGTTACGGCTAAAAGCCATGCTGCTATTCATAGAAGCTGTCTGGCTACCCGCCATTACAGCCGCCGCCGCATCACCATCGACTGCTGATGCGGCAATCGCAGCCAACATACCGCCTACTTGCATCAGTAAGGCTTTTTTGCGCTCGTCTGCGCTGTGCTCATAGTGACGTTGACTGATGTGCGCGACTTCATGGGCGATGACACTTGCCAGCTCATCCATACTTTTGGCGGCCAATATCGTCCCTGTATTGATCCCGATGACTCCACCAGGTGCCGCAAAAGCATTGATGCCGGGATTATCAAGAATAACTAAGCCAAGTGGTGCTTGCTGACGGGCTTGCGCATTCAATCGCCATGTCATGTCTTTTACCGTTTCTTGCACCCAAGGGTCGTGCTCCATTTTGACCCGACCATTGATGTTCTGTAATGACCACTCACCCAGCATTTTATTTTGATACTGCTCAGCAAAGCTCAGTCCTTGCCCGCGCAAATTGGGTAGCTCTAACGATTGTGACTCTACTGTTTGCCATGAATGATTGGCAAATGGCATAGCTTGGCTATCATCACCATCCTTGCTATGAGCACTTGTAGCAATTACCAGAAATGTCACTGACAGTCCGATTTTGATACTATTTGAAAAAGATAAAACCACAGAGTTGCGGCTATCTGTTTGCCCAAATAGTTTAGATAGCGAGCTTTCCGACAGCTTATTCATCGAATGGCTGGTGGCTTTAATAAGTCGTGGCGGTCTATTAGCGTGGTACAAATTCGTATCCTATCAGATTGTTGACGACGTCTTTTCGACTATACGAGCTTGTTTGTATAAGGTCAATTCTACTATGTGCTTAGCTACCAATCACTCAGCCACCCGTCACGATTGTGCAACATGACTGTGTGATTCTAATGAACCGAACATGGCGTTGATTATATTCAAATGCAATTATACATCGGCTATTTGGTATAATGGTTAAACACAATAATAGTAAGCTCATGGTTGCCGTAAATAGATTGACGATATTCAAAAATAATTGTTAGAGCCTTTTTTGATAAAGAAACCGAAATACTGATACTTGTAAGGTTTGTATTATGTCCGCTGATAGCCAATTACCCATCAAACGTGCATCACACTCTATTTACTTATCAGCGAGCTTATCCGATCCAGAACAGCAAGAGATCAATCATCTGTTAGACTTGTTGCCAGTAGAGAATGGTGGCCCAGATGTTGGCACTGAGACGAAAATAGATGAAGAGCAACCTTTACTAAATATCAAGCGTTTCGTCGACGGTCGCGGGCTTGCATGCCCAATGCCACTGCTGAAAACCAAGGTTGCGTTACGCGATGTAGCCGCTGGTGACTCATTATATGTGGTCGCGACGGATCCCAACTCACAAGCTGATATCACAGCGTTTTGTCGTCAGAGTCAGCAAACACAAACGGGCGACTACTTAGCGTTAATCGTCAACGAAGTTACTGATTTGTCAGGCAATAGCACATCATTGCAGCGTTTCGCTACAATATATCACTTCATCATTACCAAAACTGATAGCAACTAAACGCTGCTGTCCTTTACAATTACAACTATAGAGATTTTTATCTGACTATTTGCTTAACTATTTAACCAAGGTCAAGAATATGGCTACTACTACTTCTGATGCTGCGAATGCGAATAAAAAAGACAGCACAGCTCCTATAAAAAACGATGCGCGCGATGCGGCACTAAAAGCCGCAGCTCAGCGCCCACCTTATGATGCCAGTACATTAGGCAATACCAGTACGCGCGATTTGGTGCCAGCAATGCCAACCCATTTGGCAGCGCCGGGGGTTAATCTGGGCGCCTACATCAATACTGTGCATCAAATTCCGATCTTAACGCCTGTACAAGAGCAAGAATTGGCCCATCGCTATTATGATGAGGGCGATGTTGAGGCAGCGCGTCTGCTGGTGATGTCGCATCTGCGCTTTGTCATTCATATTGCACGTAGCTACTCAGGTTATGGTTTGCCTCAAGCCGACTTAATTCAAGAAGGCAATTTGGGATTAATGAAGGCGGTCAAACGGTTTGATCCGAATAAAGGCGTGCGCTTAGTGTCTTTTGCCGTACATTGGATCAAAGCTGAAATTCACGAATTTGTCATCCGTAACTGGCGTATCGTAAAAGTCGCGACCACCAAAGCACATCGCAAGTTATTCTTTAATTTACGTAGTTTAAAGAAAACCAATAATCAGCTCACGCTAGAAGAAGCAGACGCGATTGCCAAAGATTTGAATGTCACGCGCAAGCAAGTGCTCGAGATGGAGTCGCGTCTGACCTCTTATGACGCCTCATTTGAAGCGCAATCCAGCGACGATGATGACGGTCGCTATGCACCGCAGCTGTTTTTGGAAGATGGCATTGACCCAGCTGAGCAGCTAGAAGAAGAAGACTGGGAAGAAAATAACTCGTCTGCCCTCATCGCGGCTATGGGGACATTAGACGATCGCTCACGTGATATCGTCGAGCAGCGCTGGCTCTCTGAGCAAAAATCCACTTTGCACGAGCTGGCCGCAGTTTACTCTATATCCGCTGAACGCGTCCGTCAGATCGAAAAAAACGCGATGGACAAAATCCGCGATGCCATGACCATTGATAGCGTGATTTTACCTGATGATATTCAATAGCATCAAAAAAAGACGAGTGTTGTCATGTTAAATTGGATCGGTATTGCCGCGATTAATATGGCCATCGCTGTCGCTTTGGGTGCATTTGGTGCGCATGGTTTGAAGGGCGTCGTAAATGTGCAACAACTTGAATGGTGGCATACTGCGACGCTGTATTTGTTCATACATGCGCTGGGTCTATTAGTTGTGGGATTACTGATACGCTTAAAATATACCACTCAAGCTACGGCTTGGTTATTGCAAACCGGTATTATTATATTTGCCGGTAGTCTATATGCCATGACGCTTGGAGCACCGCGCTGGTTTGGCGCGATTACGCCCATTGGCGGGGTTCTTATGATTGCAGGTTGGTTATGGCTTGCTATCTCTACATTTCGACTTGAGAACTCAATGGATTAATCCATTTTACTCATACCTGCCGAAGATTGATTGATATTATGAGTATAGATACAAATAGTCGCCTATAAGATTCAAAGCACCTATATTGCGACTAATACTTATAGGACCGTTACTACAAGGAATCTCAAATTATTAAGGAGGATTTTATATGAGCACCATTAGTGTTAATGGTAAAAACTTACAAACCACTCATCAGACAGTGCAATTAGTCATCAATGAACTTGGACTCAGTCAAGGACGCTATGCCGTTGAAGTAGATGGTGAGCTAACACCAAAGAGTGAGCTGGCTCAATTGCGTATTGTAGAAGGTATGAATATAGAAGTCGTACAGGCTGTGGGCGGAGGCTAATTTTTTATATTTCAGTCTGTCATTAGTTTTTATTAATTATGAACTCTTAACCGCATCATTAGAGACGTACTAAAAAAGACCTCAACGTGTCAAACGTTCGAGGTCTTTTTTCTTTTATAGATCACCAATGAATGAAATAGCTGTTTGTCAAATTTCTTATTTTTTAGCTCGTTCAGACGCTCTTGATGATCTGATTACCCACTTAATCAACGTTATTCAAACCTATGATTAAGCTGCTGGTACTGCTTCAGCAGGCGTGGTGTCTTGATAGCGCTCATCACGCCCAGCACCCTGAGTCTTTTTGCGCTCTTGACGGGTCTTGTACTTACGTACTTGTCTATCAAGTTTGTCTGCCATCTCATTAATGGCTTTATACATATCATCTTCTAAGGCTTGGACAAACATTTCTTGACCTGAGACGCGCATAATTGCTTCAGCTTTATGACTTTTTTTACCGCCATCACTTGCGCCACTATTGTCTAACGATAATATCACTTTAATACTCTGTATCTGATCAAAGTGTCGCTCTACTTTTTCAAGCTTTTCACGAACTGCTGTGTCCATAGCTTCGGTAACACTGATATGGTGACCACTGATAGAAACATTCATATTATTGTCCTTGTATTTGTAACTTACATTCAACAGATGAAGTCGCATTCCTGCTCTTATCATCCTGCCTTACCAATAATTTATCTAATGCCTCTAGTAAGATTTCGACGTATCCCTTTATCGTCTCCTTTATTCATTACAAGTAAATACTATAGATTGGCACTTAGATTTCGTTGTTGGTATGACTCTAATTTGTCATGAAAGAGGGATAGTAGCAAGACGTTAAATTGTAATTAAGTGTAACAATAGCTGTTGTTTCCATCATGTTTCTATATAATCAAAAAATTTTATTTTTTATATCTTGCCACAGAAATATCAATGATTACTCAAAATTGTTGCACATGGCTGTATTTAAACGATTAATACTTCTGTTTGCGCTGAGTAGATGAGCCAATATTCATGGCTTCACGATATTTGGCAACAGTTCTTCTGGCAATATCGATACCGTCTGCCAATAATTCTTTTTGAATACGGCTATCCGATAGCGGTTTTTTGGGATCTTCATCAGCGATGAGCTTTTTAATCATGGCACTGATGGCCGTTGATGAGATATCGCCATCCGAACTGCTGACGTGAGAAGAAAAAAAGTGCTTTAGTGAAAATAGTCCTTGCGGTGTCAAAATCGTCTTACTGGTCGTGAGACGTGAAACGGTGGACTCGTGTAGATTTACTTCTTCTGCGATTGCCTTTAGAATAAGGGGCTGCATGGCCGTCGCACCGTGCTGCAAAAACTCCTGCTGATAACGCACAATGCTAGTGGCTACCTTTAATAGGTTTTGATTGCGCTCCTCAATACTGCGGATAAAGAGGCGCGCATCGGTGAGGTTTTCACGCAGGTATTGATTATCAGGACTGTCATCACCGCGTTTGACTAAATTGGCATATTCTTGGTTTACTCGCAGCTTCGGCAAGGTGTCAGGATTGAGGCGTACATGCCAACCGTCTTCTAATGCCTCAGTATTGGCAGTGGCTTTACGACTCCTAATGGGTGTGACTAATACATCTGGAATGTCGTAACTGTCGGGCTGCTGGGTATAATCAGGCTGGTTGATCTGAAAGAGTAATCCGGGTGAAGGGTTTAAGGTGCGCAGTAAGTTAAGCGCAGGGGTGATGTTCTCAGGGGCAAGGCCTGTCCGTTCAGTCAGCGCTTTGATATTGTTACTCACCAAAAGCTCGCCGGCTGTTAGCAGCGCTTTTGCTTCTTTGAGATATGCAGTATTGGCGTCTAGCTTGGATAACTGAATCGCTAGGCACTCACTCAAATGACGTGCGCCAACGCCAATCGGATCGCAAGATTGGATCATACGCAATACGGCCATGACCTCGTCGTACTCAACGCGTTCATCCCACTGATAAAAGTTGGCCATGGTATCAAAGCTCTGTAGCAGCTCATCGATATCAATTCGTATGAATCCCATGTCATCCATAGAGTCCATCAAATACTCTGCAATCAGGGTGTCCGCTTCTGATAGGCGCTTAAAGTTGAGCTGCCAACGTACGTGATCTTGGATAGTCGACGAAGTACCGCCCTGATAACTATCAAAATCCTCATCCGCTCTACTGCTACCAGAACCTGTGGAGGCAGAAGCATAGTTACCTGTATCAAAGCTGCTAGCATCGAAGCTATCAGTGTCAAAACTGCTATCACTATCCATCGCTCCATCATCAATACTAGATTGCTGCAGTTTCTCCCAGCTGTCAGTGCTATCGTCACCATAGTCTGTATGGTTATCAGATCCTGCGCTAGATGCGTCACTGCTGCTTTGGTTCCAGCTATCAAGTGTTAATGACTCGCTCAGCTCATCTGCTCTATCGTCACGGTTAGTCTCGTACTCGTCATCATCCTCTTCGATACGTTCAAGCAGCGGATTACTATCCAGTTTGGCTTGAACCTCTTGTGCAAGCTCAAGACTAGAGAGCTGCAGCAATTTAATGGCTTGCTGCATTTGCGGTGTCAGTTTTTGTGAGGTACTTAGCGTGCTCGCCAATCCGAATGACATACTCATGGGCGGCTTATTACACTCCAGTCTTGGTCATATTGTATTTATTTTGCCAATTAAGGCGATGATGTCACCTTAACAGAACATGACGATAGCATTTTTTATCACAATTTTGCTACGTTAATTTATATCCTATCCAGATACGATTGGTATGTTTGTGATACAAATTTAGCATGTTTGCCTTAATAACCAACCGATAACTATGAATGGTTTGTTCAGCGTCATCAACATTTTATAATAAAAAACGTCATAAAAAATTGTCATGAGCAGCCATCAAGACTTACCCGTCACGGAGAATATTGTCATGACTGACACAACAATGCCCTCTCAATTTAGCACAGCTGCCATTCAAATGAACAGCCAGCAAGACATCGATAGCAATTTAGCGAATATAAAAGCGGCGATCATTGATGCTAAATCGCAAGGTGCTGAACTCGTTGTCGTACCTGAAAACTGCTGTAGCATGGGCCAGCAGTTTGCGACTGCAGAGCGTTTTGACGCGCTATCAGCGACGATGGCAGAGTATGCCCGCACTCATAATATATATCTACTGGCAGGCTCACTGCCTTGCCCTTATCGGCCTGATGGCATGGTCGTTCCTGATGGTCGGCTGCGCCAAGTCAGTCAATTGTTTGCGCCAGACGGGTCGCGAGTGGCACGATACGATAAAATTCATCTGTTCACCGCGACCGTGGCCGACAAGCAAGGCAGCTACAATGAAGCGGCGACGTTTGAGCCGGGCACGCAGACCGTGGTTGCGCCTCTTGAGTCAGAAGGCGCTGTCTATCAGTTGGGTATGATGGTCTGTTTTGATTTGCGCTTTCCTGCTCTAGCGCAGCGCTTACGTCAAGCAGGTGCTGATATATTAAGCGCACCATCTGCTTTTACTTATCTAACGGGACAGGCGCATTGGTCGCTATTGTTACAGGCACGTGCTTTGGACAGTCAGTGCATGGTGATCGGTGCAGCACAGGGCGGCGATCATGCATATAAAGATGGCAATACTCGCCAGACGTGGGGACATACTACCATTACTGCTTTTGATGGCAGCGTTATTGCGAGCCATGATAGCAGTGAGCTAAATCTGTCTACGACATCTCACATAGATAAAGGATACGCCATCGTCATGGCATCATTAGACAAGCAAGCTCAAGCGCAAGGTCGACAGAAATTACCTATCTTTGATTGTCATCGTTTGGCATAACTTAAGAAGTAACATAGATTGCTTAAACCGTAGATTACTCAATTAGGTAGGACTTTCATCATTTTGAGTGTGGGTGGCTCGTGGATGGGCGCGATCATAGACTTGTGTTAATTTGGCAAAATCAACGTGGGTGTAAATTTGCGTGGTACTGATATCGCTATGTCCTAACATCTCCTGCACGGCACGCAAGTCACCACTACCTGACAGCATGTGTGAGGCAAAGCAATGACGCAGTAGATGTGGATACATGTTTTGCGCAATACCTGCGCGAGTCGCCGCAACTTTTAGACGCTGCTGTACTGCTCGCGTCGATAGTCTGGTGCCGAGTTTTTCGCTAATGAACAAGGCGCTGTCCATCTGTTCGACCCATAGATTGCGATGCGGTAGATAGCGTGTTATCGCTTCTGCTGCTTTTGTGCCTAATGGCACTAAGCGGGTTTTATTACCCTTACCAGTGACTCGCACCCGCAAATCCGACAAGTCCACATCTGCTATATCAAGTGCGACCAGCTCGCCGACACGTAGACCACTACTATAGAGCAGCTCAAACATGGCTTTATCACGCAACCACAAGCGCGCCTGCTCTGGCGTATCAGGGATTTGTTGATCGAGTAACTGCGTCAATAAATCCACATCAGCGATAGAGGGTAATGGTCTAGGGCTACGCTTGAGCTGATAGCCGGTCGTTGGATTAATACGCGCCAAATCCTCCTCTATGAGCCAACCATAAAAATGCCGAATCGCTGACAGCTCTTGCTGAACGCTAGCAAGCGCAAGCTTGTCTTCATCGAGACGCTGACTAATATGCTGAGCCAGTTGGCGCTTATCACAACGCGTCCACGTCAGACGCTTACCGCGTAAGAACAGTGCCAGTTGGTTTAAGCCAGCAAAATAAGCGGTCAGCGTATGCGGCGAGTGATTACGCACAGACAGCGTATTGAGCCAACGATGGACAGGTGCTAATAACGCTCGTAGCGCGGCATCTGACTCTATATTCGCCGCCAGCTCAGCTGATAGCCAAGGTGCCGTTTGCGTTGTCTGACCGTCTTGATGAGTGGACATAACCATATCAGAAGCACCCATGTTATTGATATCATTTTTCTAACGACAGATATCAGCCTTCAGAACTTGGCTTAATACCTGCTTGCGCCATCAAACCATCTGGACTAAAGACTCCTTCATAAACAAAAGCAGTCGGACCTGTCATCATAACTGAATAGCCTGGCTGCCACTTGATGATCAAGCTGCCACCATAGAGCTGCGCGCGCACCTCTTCGCCTTCATCGAGCCAGCCCTCTCTTATACCGACTGCAACTGCTGCACAGGCGCCCGTGCCGCAAGCTTGCGTCTCGCCCACGCCGCGCTCATACACACGCAGACGAATATGACGCTGGTTCATCACTTGCATAAAGCCCACGTTGACGCGATCTGGGAACGCTGGATGGGACTCAATGGCCTTGCCTAACGTCTCAACCTCAGCGTCAAGCACGTCATCAACTTTGATAACGGCATGTGGGTTGCCCATATTAGCGACATATAGCTGTACAGGTGTGCCATTGACATCGAGGTGATAAGTGTTTTGGATTTTGGTCGTGGCTCTTGGGCTAAAGGGAATCTCATTTGGCTCAAACTTGGGCTTACCCATATCAACCTCTACCCAACCAAACCGATCAGTGGTCAAAGAGATAATGCCGCTCGCCGTCTCAACCCGTAGCCGCTGCTTAAATGACAGTTTACGTGCTTGCACAAAACGGGCGAAACAGCGCGCACCATTGCCGCATTGCTCCACCTCGGTGCCATCGGTGTTAAAAATACGGTAACTAAAATCAACATCGGGGCGCATCGGTGGCTCGACCACAAGCAGTTGATCAAAGCCAATACCTAGGTGGCGATCTCCCAATAACGCTACCAACTCCTTGCTCAAATCTAAGCGCTGGGTCACCAAATCGATAACCATAAAATCATTGCCCAGCCCATGCATTTTAGTAAATTCTATTAGCATATCTTTGATGTCCTATCCTATTTTTATGTATGGCTTATATTAGCACGCTGTCAGATACAATCATAATTATCACCGCTATCAAATACTAACTTATCGTTATACCTCAAACTCGATATACCCCATTCGAGTTTGCCATAAAAAACCCACCGTTATTATCACGGTGGGTTTTATTTATTATGCAAAAACAGTGTCAGTGTTGGCGGGTTGGCGGCTTTATTTATCCTGCCACAGTATTTCGTCAGCATACAATACTTCAACCGTTTCACGTTTGCGGATGAGCTGATGGTTATTGCCTGATACCATCACTTCGCTGGCACGCGGACGCGAGTTGTAATTACTACTCATAGTAAAGCCATAAGCCCCTGCGCCCGTCACTGCCAAGACAGCTCCTGCCTCTAATGACAGTAAGCGGTCTTTTGCTAAAAAATCCCCTGTCTCACAAATCGCGCCAACGATGTCCCACGGCTTTGTACCATTTGTATCAATACCATCGCTCGGTAATGTACTTGGAATCACGGCCATTTCAGCTTGATATAAAGCAGGACGAATCAGGTCATTCATCGCAGCATCGACAATCGCAAAGTTCTTATGCTCAGTCGGCTTAAGTACATCGACTTGCGTCAATAGCACACCAGCATTGGCAACGATACTACGACCTGGCTCAAAGAATACGGTCAAACCAAGCTCGCTAAGCTTTGGTAATAAAGCCTCGGCAAACTCATCGATAGACACGGGCGTCTCATCAATATAACGCACGCCTAGACCGCCACCCAAATCAATATGACGCAGCTCAATACCATGATCGCGCAGGCTATGTATCAGCTCAATGACTTTATCTAGTGCGGCGACAAACGGCGCGACTTCCGTCAACTGCGAGCCAATGTGACAATCAATACCAACGATATCAATATGCGATAAATCCGCCGCTTGCTGATAGACCGCTAAGGCGTCTTCGTGGGTAATACCAAACTTGTTGTCTTTAAGACCTGTTGAGATATACGGATGCGTCTTGGCATCGACATTTGGATTGACGCGTAATGAGATTGGCGCACGTTTATTCAGTGCTGCCGCTACCTCGTTGATCAAGGTCAGCTCACTGATCGACTCGACGTTAAAGCAGCCAATACCTTGGGTCAGTGCGTATTCGATATCGCCGTAAGTTTTGCCAACACCTGAGAATACAACGCGCGACGCGGCGCCACCTGCAGCCAGTACGCGCATCAGCTCACCACGAGAGACGATATCAAACCCAGCGCCTGCCTGCGCAAGCACTCCAAGCACCGCAAGATTCGAGTTTGCTTTTACCGCGTAGCATACCTGATGATCGAGACTGGCAAAGCTATCGGTATAGGCTTGATAAACATCCAGTATCGCCTGCTTTGAGTAGACATAGCATGGCGTACCATATTGTTTTGCCAACTCATCAACACTAACCTGCTCCATATATAGCGCGTCGTCGCGATAGCTTAGCGCGGGCAGATGAGCGCTTAACGCTTTAGGATCAACATATAGACCGTGCTCAGTTTGGATAGTGACAGATTCGCCAGTAGCAACATCGGTTACGTCAGCAGGTAGTTCAGAATAACTCATATAAACATCTCTAATATAATCAGGGTATCAAGGGTAAGAATAAACATTAATAATCGTTAGGATCTGTACTCGGCTCGGGCAGTATTTGCTGTTCATCTAGATAGTCATTTTTTTGATAGGTATCATCATCAATACCAGCAAAAGCGGCATCTTGTGGATGGCTCGTACTATTTAGTACAGATGGGCTACCCTTTACCGTTTGGCTACTGGACTTTGGTAAGTACAAAGCGCCTTTTTGCCCGCAGCCTGACAACCCTACCATCATCGCACTGCCAATGACTAAAGTAATAATGGCGCGGCGACTGGCAAGTCTCCATAAGGCGATATACCCAGTTTCTGATGAGCGAAGTATAGTAGACATAGAGTGGATCACCTGTGAGCGTGTAGCGGTGTAAGTGCGATTAAAAATCGTAATAAATAAAGAGCGAAAAAGGCAGCCCAAAAATGGCCAATATCAAAGTTTTAATCATAGCATTATGACACAAAGCTGTACGCATACTGAACAGCATTGGTCAATAAATTTGGCTCATAGTGGGGATTGATTTGATGCTTTCATCATAATTTACTGACGGTGTCGCTTGATAATTTGCGCATAAAAACATGTCTGATAGGAATTTGGACAATATTTCTTACAATTTTTGATATTCATAAGGCAGCTCTACAACAGCCAATAACCAATGGCTAAAGTACCTAAGAGCCACTAGCTATAACAGATGTACCAATATTTTGAACGCTTGATAGACACCAATTTTAAACCTTACCATTATCGCGGTATAGCTACAAAAATATGTTACATTATACCGCGGTCTTACGGCTATGCTGAGGCTCAGGCCTACGATTCAGCGGTACTGCTATATAGTAATAAGATACAACCATCAGCCTCAGTATGACTAAGATCGATCATATACTTGTTTGATAGATCAGCATGGATATGGCTAATTTTGTGTTAAATACGATCAATCTATCATCACCTTAATATGAGCACGATGCGATGTCAGTGTCGTTTTTATCATAGTAATCTGACGATATGATGATTTTCGACCTAAAAAAACCCACCTATAAAAACCAATCTAAGGATAGAGTATGAGCGCCAGCCTAACCACCACTTTTGATGATAAGAACTCTGAAACATCAACCCTGACCAGCCCAACCTTGGTTTTAAACTGTGGCTCGTCTTCCATCAAATACGCGTTGATTAGTGATGACAACTCTACTCGTATCACCGGTCTTGCCGAAAACCTAGGTCTCGATACCGCCCGTATTAAACACACGACCTTAAAAGGTGAAAAACTTGAAATCTCTATTCCTGGTGGTCGCCATAAGCTGGCGCTACAAAAAATCCTTGAGCTACTAGAGCAGTACCACTTCATCGCCGTTGGGCACCGCGTGGTACATGGTGGCCGCGAATACTCCAAAGCCGTTCGCGTTGATGAGCATGCGTTAGAAGAAGTGAAGCGTCTCAAAATATTAGCTCCACTACACAACCCTGCAAACGCACTGGGTATCGAAGCGGTTCAGGCGATCTATCCTGATATGCCGCAAGTGGTAGTGTTTGACACCGCTTTTCACCAAACCATGCCGCCCGTTGCTTTTCGCTATGCGCTACCAAAATATCTATACGAAGAACATAAAATCCGTCGCTATGGCTTCCATGGCACATCACATGCTTACGTCTCAGAACGCACCAGCCAAATCACTGAGGCAAAAGGGCCACATGGCTGGCTAACAGCGCATTTGGGTAATGGTTGCTCAGCCGCCGCAGTATACGATGGCAAAAGTCTCGATACCAGCATGGGTCTGACCCCACTTGAGGGCCTTATGATGGGTACGCGTAGTGGCGATGTCGATCCTAGCTTGCACATGCACCTAAAGCGTCAGCTCGGTATGAGCTTAGAAGAGACCGACAAAATGCTTAATAATGACAGCGGTCTACTTGGTATCTCAGGACTGTCTAACGACTTGCGTACCATCGAGCAAGCAGCCAGTGAAGGTCACGAAGATGCCAAGCTCGCTATCGAGATGTTTTGCTATCGTGCTGGTAAATATCTGGCCAGCCTTAGCTGTGCGCTACCAGAGTTTACCGGTATTGTCTTTACTGGCGGTATCGGTGAAAACTCCGATATTACACGTACCAAAATCCTGGCAGTGATGCGTCATTTCGGTATCAAAATAGATGCTGACAAAAATGCCAGTTTGGTTCGTGGTAAAGAAGGCAGCTTCCACGCAGATGACAGCAGTATCGAGTTATGGGTCGTCCCAACTGATGAAGAGTGCCGTATTGCTCAAGAGACTCGTCAGGCATTGAATTTAATATAAGCGTGAGCGTGTTTGATACCCCATATCTATATAATTAACATTTGCTATAAGGCTATGGCGTACATACTCAGCACATTGCTCATTCTGCCAAGGATGAATTGAACTTAATAATAAAATAAACCGTAGGATACACTATGCAGACCATTTTACTTGTTCCCATTAGCCGCGGTATCGGTGTGACATCAGCCGCGCTTGGACTGATTCGCGCCTTTGATTATAACGGTATCAAAGCGGGCTTTATGAAGCCGTTTTTGCAAGACGATACACTAGATAAGCAGCACAGCTTAGACAGCTCAAGTGCATTGACCATGCATGCCTTTGGTCTAAAGCCGCCCAAATCGATCAGCCGTCAGCACGTCGAGCGGATGTTGGGCGATGGCAACCTTGATGATTTGATGGAAGAAGTGATTGCCAATTATCACACAATAGATGATGGCCCTGACGTCATCATCTGTGAAGGTCTGGTGCCGACCACTGAGACCTCTTACGCCTCACAAATCAACCGCGCCCTCGCCCATGCTTTAGATGCCAAGATCATATTTGTTGGTGCCGCTGATATCGGTCAACCAGCGGCGTTGGCGGACAAGCTTGATGTGCATGCGCGCGAGTTCGGCGGTGTCATGGATGCACGTACATTAGGCGTGATATTGATGCGGGTACAAGACGTGCCTAATACCTTTGAAAATCAACCAGTCGCTCCAGGTGAGGCCGTCGTCAGCTTAGATCCAACCTTTTTGCAAGAAGTGCAGCGTCTATCGCCTTCGTTCAATACCGACGCGTTTCGCCTCATTGGCGTGGTGCCCTTTAGCGATTCGTTGTCTGTACCGCGCACTTGGGACATTGCCACCGAGCTTGATGCCACTTGGCTTAACGTTGGTGAAGCAAAAACACGTCGTATCAATCGCATCAGTCTAACGGCGCGCTCAGTCGCTCGTGTCAATCAAGTGTTCAAACGTGGTACGTTGATGGTGGTCCCTGGTGACCGCGATGACTTGCTACTGGCCGCAGGATTGGCCTGTATCAATGGTATTCCGCTCGCAGGATTGGTCTTGACAGGTGGTATCCTACCAGGCGAGACCGTAACGGAGCTGTGGCAGTCGGCGCTCAAAACGGGCATCCCTATCATGAGCGTCGAGAGTGACAGCTATCAAACGGTACAGAGCCTTGTCCATATGAGCTCAGAGATTCCAAGTGATGACACTGAGCGTGCGGAAGAAGTAGCGCGTTATGTCGCTGCCCATTTGGATTTGAGCTGGATTAAGGAATACTTTAGCCGTAATCATGAACCGCGCTTGTCCCCATCGGCGTTTCGCCATCAGTTGGTCAAAAAATCACAGCACGCTAAAAAACGTATCGTATTGCCAGAAGGTTCTGAACCACGTACCGTCGAAGCAGCCTGTATCTGTCAGAGCCGCGGTATCGCTGATTGCGTACTGCTCGCAAAACGCAGCGATGTCGAACAAGTCGCCAAAAATCGCGATTTGACGTTGCCAGAAGGTCTAGAAATCATCGACCCTGACACCCTTGATATGAGCAAATATATCGCTGCTGTCGTTGAGC
This sequence comes from Psychrobacter pacificensis, assembly GCF_018336615.1. Classification (NCBI taxonomy): domain Bacteria; kingdom Pseudomonadati; phylum Pseudomonadota; class Gammaproteobacteria; order Moraxellales; family Moraxellaceae; genus Psychrobacter; species Psychrobacter pacificensis. Next base: position 2,734,263 of record NZ_CP048752.1, read on the forward strand.
GCCGTAAAGGCAAGACTGGCGCAGACGTCGCCGCTGAATATCTAAAAGACACGGTATATCTTGGCACCATCATGCTCCAGCTCGATGAAGTCGATGGTCTGGTCTCAGGCGCGATTCACACAACTGCCAACACCGTACGCCCAGCGTTTCAATTAATCAAAACCGCGCCGCAGTACTCGCTCGTATCGTCCGTGTTCTTTATGCTGTTGCCTGAGCAAGTGGTTGTCTATGGTGACTGTGCGATCAATCCTGATCCGAATGCTGAAGAGTTGGCAGAAATTGCCATTCAATCGGCACAGTCTGCTGCTGCCTTTGGTATCGATCCAAAAGTCGCGATGATCAGCTATTCTACGGGCTCATCAGGCGCAGGCGCGGATGTCGAAAAAGTCGCTCGTGCCACCCAAATCGTCCGTGAGCGTGCGCCGAACCTCAAAGTCGACGGCCCACTACAATATGATGCCGCCTCGGTCATGAGTGTGGGTAAACAAAAAGCGCCTGACTCTCCTGTCGCAGGTCAAGCCAACGTCTTTATTTTCCCTGATCTCAATACTGGTAACACCACGTATAAAGCGGTGCAGCGTAGCGCCAATGTCATCAGCGTTGGACCGATGCTGCAAGGTTTGAATAAGCCAGTCAATGACTTATCGCGTGGCGCACTCGTTGATGATATCGTCTATACCATCGCCCTGACCGCTATCCAAGCGTATAGCGATTTGATTTAATCGCTATACGATTTGCCAATCAAAGTCTGTTATACCACCGACTATCATCATGATGGTCGGTTTTTTATTGGTGCTGTGGTGGTATAGTCAAAGTATCTCAAAAACGATACGGTACTGCCAATATCAATTTTTGCAGCCTCTGTCTGCGCAAGCACAGCAAGCAAAAAAATTGATTTAACAGTGCATAATGTAGCGGTATTAATTTTCACTGACTATAGGTGGTGATAGATAGTGATGACAGATACTCGCCCGCCCTCTACAATAGCGCTATGATTCAGTTAATATAAAAAGGTTAGCTAATAAAAGAATGAGAGGTACCAAAAACAGCGTGCACCTCATTCTTTTATTTGCATTTATTTATGCCAAATACGAGCAATAACTCTCACGAAAAGATCTCTGCCCCTGCCATCCGTGCCTATCTTGGCGGCTCGTTTGATCCGGTACATAATGGTCACCTAGAAGTGGCTCTACACGCCTATCAGGACTTGTTGCCAATCGCAAAGCAGCAAAACCGCCCCTTGCACGTTTCATTATTACCCAATGCGCGCTCGCCATTTAAAACGCAGAGCACTGACCCTAAACACCGCTTAGCCATGCTAAAGCTGGCAGTACAAGACACACTGATACAAGTCAATGAGCTTGAGCTATGGCAAGCGCCGCCTGTCTATACAATCGACACTGTACGCGCACTCAGACAACAGTACCCTTATGACTGTTTAATATTTATCATGGGTATGGACAGCGCGCGCAGTTTGGATAAATGGAAAGACGGGTTAGGACTCACTGATTATGTCAATCTGTGGATCTTTAATCGTGAGGATAGCGATCATATTAATGGTAGAGTTTCTGACAGGGCGACATCATTTGAAAACCCTATATCGACCTCGCAATATCTAGCAACCTTGCAATCGCAACTGCCGCTACCTTTACAATCACATGTAACCGACTCACCGATTGAGCTATTCACTCCAATTGCTCGATGCTTGGTAGATAGCTTAGAAACAGATGGCACTGACTTGAAAAGCGCTATGAAAGGACGCATTTATATAGATACGCGACCGATCACTGCCGTATCAAGCACGCAAATACGCGAACAACTACACATATTGGCGACTGAAACAAATAAAATGCCCGTCCCTGACAGGCAAGTCGCATCTATCGCAGCAATAAATGATATTATGAGCAATACTCACCCCAATTCATTAGCTAAATGGCTCAATCCTGCCGTTTATCACTATATTATCGCCCATCAGCTATATTCTGCTGCTCAATTCCGTTAAAATCGCCTTATCTATGTCATTTTGCCTATCCTGTCTCTATACGTGACTGACGACATATGATCAGTCGAATCAGACAAATTGACGTTTTACCCCTTTATTTTTAATAGTTACGATTGAAGAGATTAAAATTTATGATCAACACCATGACCGAAGAACGCTTAACCGTGTGCTTAAACATTGTACAAAGCGCGCTAGATGATATGAAAGCAAAGAACATCACTGTAATGAATGTAGAAGACTTAACTGACGTCACCGAGCGTATCGTCATCGCTGATGGTACCTCAAAACGTCATGTACGCGCGATGGCGGATAGCGTCGGCGCTGAAGTCAAACAAGCGGGCTTTATGCCGCTTGGCCGCGAAGGCGGTATCGACTCTGACTGGACACTGATTGACTTGGGCGCGGTTGTCGTTCATATCATGACCCCACAAGCGCGTGAGTTCTATGACTTAGAAGGCCTATGGTCATCACCGGATCAGTTGGCTGAGCTGGTCGCCACACCGCGTGAAAAGAAAACTGCTGGTCGTCGCAACAAGAACAAATAAGATTATTGAGTACAATAATCGCGTCATACTAAAAGCATAAGACCAAAAGACCAGAATCGTTATTTTGGTCTTTTTTTGTGCCGATATTTGGGGATACGCGTCATGATAATGCCTGATTAAATAGATAATTGCTGCAGAGGTTGCTATCATCTTTATCAATCACCATTGCCCAATTTTTGTTTTGATCTCAATGCTCATTAAGGATTGTCCATGTCTGCTACTCACCGCCCAAACCCTGAGATTAACCTACCCTTGCATGTGGCAAACGTAGTATGTGTCCGCGCAGGCAAAGCCATGCCCTTTACCCGTGATGAGATGAGCGCCATTGATAAAGCGCCCATTACAGCACCCGTCGCCGTCAATTTTATGGGATTGACCACTGACGAGCAAGCCGACCGCAAACATCATGGCGGCCCGCTAAAAGCGGTGCATCAAATGCCAACGGCCACTTATGAAAAAATCAATACCGAGTTTGACCTAAAAGTACGTATCGGTACGCTCGGAGAAAACCTTACCACTGAAGCCGTCAATGGCTTGCCTGAGATGGATGAGTCTAACGTCTGTATTGGCGACGTTTATCAGTATGGTGAAATAGAGGACACTGAAAGCGTGCAATTACGTATCGTGCAGCCGCGTCGCCCGTGCTACAAAATCAACGACCAAATCGGCCAATTTACCAAAGTGCCCAATATTGCCGCATGGGTCAGCAAGCAAGGTATCTCAGGCTGGTATTTTCAAGTGGTGCGTGATGGCATCATTAACGCTGATTTGCCAGTCTACTTGATAGAACGTCCTTATCCATTTGCCACGCTTGAGACACTGTGGCAGTTGTCTAATTCAAAAGAAAAGTTTGACGCTGAGGTGATTGAGCCGTGGCTCGCGATTGAGTGTTTGGAGGCGAGTTGGAAAAAGGTGTTGGCAAAAAAAATTAAAAGAGGCTGAATACAATCAGCAAAATCTTTAGACATCATCTGATAATAATAGGTGCTTAAAATATAAGTGGACAGCGACATATACCCTTTATCTACACAGAGCATTTCATGGTAAAAAACATCTTCTTAGCACTTGGCTTAGCCCTACCTTTAATTGGCTGCGTGACCACAGCGCCGCAAGTAGCAACGACCAAAAATTATAGCGTCGACAGCGATACCTATCAATCGACTGGCAAAAGCCAGCGTATCAAAACCATTGTCCTACACTACACAGTCTCAGATAATGAGCGCTCAATCAAAACATTGACCACGGGCAATGTGAGCGCGCACTATCTGGTCTTGGACAAGAACGATGATAAAATCTATAACCTCGTGCCAGAGTCTGAGCGCGCGTGGCATGCAGGCGAAGGTGGCTTTTCAGGTCGAACCATCCTCAATGATACGTCTATTGGCATCGAAATCGTCAATGCAGGAATCAAGCCTGAATATCGAGACGCGCTAAAAGATGACACGCTCGACTATCACCCTTACGATCACTACGCTGATTTTGATGAGTTACAAATCAAAAAAGTTGCCCAACTGGTGCAAGATATTGCGGGGCGTTATGACATCTCACCCAAAAACATCATCGGTCATGCAGATATGGCACCCTCGCGCAAGATCGACCCCGGTGCAAAATTCCCGTGGGAGCGACTGTATAAAGAGTACGGTATTGGCGCTTGGTATAATGAAGCGGACAAGCAAGAAATTATGAATCGGCGTACCTTGGTCACGCCAAGCGTGCAGGAGATCAAGCAAGCTTTTCGCAAATACGGCTATCAAATCAATAATAGCGACGAGTGGGACAAGCCCAGCCGCGATGTCATCTATGCGTTTCAATTGCATTTCCGGCCGCTAAAGCCAACAGGCATCATGGATATCGAGACCTATGCGATATTGCAGGCGCTCAATATGAAGTATGCTAGTCGGGATGATTTTTATTGAAGCGATACAAATATAGGCAGTTTAAAAAGATAACTGGCGCGACTGGCATGAATTTTTCGCAGCCTCTGTCAGCGTAGACACAGCACGCCAGAAAACTCATACCAGTCAAGCGTGATAACATAAGGTCTATGTTTTATTATCGGACATAACAACAATGAAAAAGGACATATTATGAGCACCCTATTTAGTGTCAATTTAAACAAACTCGCCTTAATCAGAAACTCTCGCGGCACAGATTATCCCAATCTGCTGTACTTCGTGAAGAAGCTGATTGATCTGGGAGTTAAAGGCTTTACTGTACATCCGCGACCTGATGAACGTCATATCAGATACCAAGATGTCTATGATATCAGTGAGTATCTCAAAGATTATCAAGATATCGAATTTAATATTGAAGGCAATCCGAATGAACAATTTTTAAAACTCATTCGCGAGGTCAAACCGCATCAATGTACGCTCGTGCCCGATAGTGAAGACCAGCTGACCTCTGACCACGGCTTTGATATTATCAAATATAGCGACATGCTGTCCAAACTCAGCCATGAGCTTGAAGGCTTTGGCACACGCTGCGCGGTATTTATCGATCCTGATATCGAGCAAATAAAAGCGGTCATCGCTAGCGACGTACAAACGATAGAGATGTATACCGAAGAATGGGCGCGCGCCTACAGTAATGGTAAGAACGATGGCAATATTGATTTCGATGAGGTCAAGCAACGCTTTAGCGATTGTATTAACCTCGCTAGCGAAAACGGTATGCGCGTCAACGCCGGACACGATTTGAATTTAGACAATTTAGCCGATTTGCTAAGCCTTGGTGATATCGCGGAGGTGTCGATTGGTCATGCCTTTACTATTGAATCGCTAGAGCAAGGCATGGATAACGTCGTGCGTCAGTATTTGCAGATTTGTGAATAGAACGTTTTGATAAAAGAGGTACGTTATGAGCTTACGTATTCACGCGCTGTTTCATACCGATTATGCGGATCTAAGCTTTATCAAACAGTGGGCACGCGCGCATAACCATCCGATCACCGTTAGTCGCTCCTACGATAACGACAATCTGCCAACGCTGGATAGCTTTGATTGGCTCATCGTGATGGGTGGGCCAATGAGCGTTCATGATGAGGATAAATATTCTTGGCTCATTAAAGAAAAGCGGCTGATAAAACAAGCCGTTGATGCCGGTAAAACAGTCATTGGCATTTGCTTAGGCGCGCAAATCATCGCGCATTGTTTGGGCGCTGAGGTGAAACCGTCTGGAATCAAAGAGATTGGCTGGTTACCGATGCAATTGACCGAAGCAGGTCAAGCGCATCCATTATTACAAGATCTACCCAAAGACTTTACGGTGTTTCACTGGCGCGGCGAAGGTTTTGACTGTCCCAAAGGCGCAAGCATTATTGCTGAGACGCAGGCTTGGGCAAATCAAGGCTTTATCTATCAAACGCCAAAACATAAAGCGCGTGGCACTTGGGTACTCGCTTGGCAATGTCACTTTGAAGTCACCAAAGAGAGCTTACCGAAGATGGTCTCCAATGGTAATACGGCTATTCAAAGTGGACTGAAAGACTATCCCGAAACGGTACAAGCACCGGATGAGATATTAGCGCTAGGCGATAAATATATCGAAGAAAATAACGCCAGACTTGCCACTATGTTTAATCGAATAGCATCGTCAGCAAATAAATAGTATAAGGAGTCAGTGATGAGTCATTCACAGCAAGATGAACAACAAAAACTTGAAGCGTATCTAGAAGCCAAGGCTAAAGAAGAGCAGGAAAATCAGCAACAACAAGAAAGTGAATCGCTGTCTGAATATGAGGCTTGTGTGCTTAGGGAGAGTGCTCGGGTAAAGGAGTTGATGGCTGAGGCTCAGAAGAAAACTAATCAGCGTTCAGAGAATGAATAGTTAGATGAAAATACATTTGAAATATTAATTGAAAGATAACTCCTTAACTTTTGAAAAGTCAGGACTATGTAATGAAAAGTCAAGAATACTTAGCACTTGAACAAATGATTGCTTCAGCAAATATAGAATCTGATAGAGGTTGTGCACTTATACTTTCGTCAAACTTAGAGAATAGACTAGGCAATTTTATAAAAAGACTGTGTATAAATTTACCGAAAGAGATAGAAAAGAAGTTATTTTCTGGAACAAGTAGTTTTTCTACATTTTCTTCTAGAATAGATATTTGCTATGCCCTAGGACACATCGGTGAAAAAGAATATCGTGATTTAAACTTAATTCGAAAAATTCGTAATGAGTTCGCGCATACCGAGGGTGAACTTACATTTGAATCTCATTCCATTAAGTCTCGTTGTTCTGAATTTAACTTGGTCAAGGAAGCCGAAACAGATCATCCTTCATTGGTGCACCATTTTTCTAAACCGAGAGACAAGTTTCAGATTCTAGTTTTCAGTTTATGTCTTACTATTTTAGATCGTAGTGAGAAGTTATCTAATAAAAGACCAATTACACCTACATCGAACTTTATACTTCCTAAAAACAATGCTAAGTAGTTGAAACCCCAAACACAAAAAAGGTGAGCATTACGCCCACCTTTTTTTATTACCTCAAACAATATTCTAAACTATCCTAACGCAACCAAGCCCGCGCGTTACGGAACATACGCATCCACGCGCCGTCCTCATCCCATTCTTCTGGTTTCCAGCTATGGTTATAGGCTTTTAGATTACGCTCAGGGTGCGGCATCATAATCGTGACGCGACCATCGGTGCTACACAGACCCGTGACACCGCCGAGCGAACCGTTTGGATTGAGCGGATACGTCTCAGTTGGATGACCTTGGCTATCGACATAACGCATCGCAAGCTGACCGTGTTTTGCCATACCGTCGATCTCGGTATTGTCCAGCGTGGCATAGCCTTCACCATGCGCCACCGCGATTGGCAAGATGCTGTCTTGCATGCCTTTGAACAAGATGGACTTGGTGCGCTCAACTTTGACGTTGACCGTACGCGCTTCAAATCGTGCCGACTCATTTGCGATAAAGCGTGGGAAGTTTTCTGCACCTGGAATGAGGTCTTTAAGCTGCGCCATCATCTGACAGCCGTTACAGACACCCAAGCTAAAGGTATCAGGACGGGCAAAGAAGCGCACAAACTGCATGCGTAGCTCGTCATGGAACAAGATAGAGTTCGCCCAGCCAGAGCCTGCGCCGAGGACGTCACCATAACTAAAGCCGCCGCAAGCGACCAGACCATCGAAATCACGTAGATTGACGCGACCACTCAGTAGATCGCTCATATGTACATCGACCGCTTCAAAGCCAGCTTGGGTAAAGCCTGCTGCCATTTCCGTCTGACCGTTGACACCTTGCTCGCGGAGGATTGCGACTCTTGGCTTGTCTTCACGACTGTTCAGATATGGCGTCTCGATCTTTTGATTGAGATCGAAGTTTGGCGCAGCGATAAGACCTTTATGATTAGTATCGGCAATCAAGTCATACTCTTGTTGCACGCATGCTGGATTATCACGGCGGCGCGCGATTTGATAACTGACTTGACTCCACTGCTGTTGCAGCTCGCTGCGGCTAAATCTAAGCGTTTTATCGCCTTGATGTAGCGGCGTTTGGATAATGAGGCTATCTTCCTCAGTGCTTTGTCCGACGAGGCTAAGCATATCGCTGACATTGTATTCGTCCGCTAGCGCCACTAAAGCGGCAACGTTCTCTGGCATGACTTGGATGACCGCGCCCAGCTCCTCACTGAACAGTTGACCGAGTAAGTTGTCATCATCTAATGACAGCTTGATACCTTGGCGGCTGGTGAACTGCATCTCTGCGATGGTCGCTAATAGACCGCCATCACCGATATCGTGATAAGCGCTGATGACGCCTTGCGCGTTGCCCGCTTGCACAAAGTTAAAGAAGTCGATCAAATCACTTGGCTGCTCTAGATCTGGGCAGTCGTTACCTAGTTGGCTAAGCGTTTGCGCAAGGATCGAACCGCCTAGACGCAATTTACCTTTAGATAGGTCAATACGGTAGAACGCGCTGTCACCATTGATTAGCTCAGGGGTTAGCGTTTTTGCGACGTCAACGACAGGAGCAAACGCAGTCACAACCAAACTCATTGGCGAGACGACTGATTTGTCAGCGCCCTCTTCATCAGTCCAGTTAGCACGCATAGATAGCGAGTCTTTACCAACAGGGATGGCGATACCGAGTGCTGGGCACAGCTCTTCACCGATTGCATGTACTGCATCGAATAGTGCCGCATCTTCTGCATCATCACCGCATGCTGCCATCCAGTTCGCTGACATGGTGATATCAGACAACTGAGCGATACGCGCGCCCGCGATGTTAGTAATCGCTTCGCCGACCGCTAGACGCGCAGAGGCTTTTGGATTGATAAGGGCAACAGGCGTACGCTCGCCGACACTCATGGCTTCACCAGTCATCGGCTGACCATCTAGCGCCACTAAGCCTGACGCCGTCACCGCACAATCTGATACAGGCACTTGATAGCGTCCCACATACTGATCACGCACGACCATACCGGTGATAGAACGGTCACCAATGCTAATCAAGAATGATTTGCTCGCCACGGTTGGGTGACGCAATACATCGGTAATTGACTCGGCTAGATTAACTTCACCAAGCTCTAATGCTGGTAACGTGCTATCAGTACGCTCAAAGCTACGCTGCATTTTTGGTGTACCGCCGAGTAGTACTTGCATCGGCATATCGACTGGTTGCTCAGCTAATAGCTCGTCATCAACGATGAGCTGACGGATATCCGTCGCCGCGCCCAAGATGGCATATGGACAGCGCTCACGGGCACAGATGGCATCGAACTGATCTTTGCTCTCTGGACGAATCGCCAGCACATAACGCTCTTGCGCCTCATTAGACCAGATGGCCATTGGCGACATGCCCGCTTCTAACGATGGGATCTTACGCAAGTTCAGATGCGCGCCCATTTCATGGTCGTTGACCAGCTCAGGCATGGCGTTTGACAGACCGCCCGCGCCCACATCATGGATCGAGACGATAGGGTTGTTGTCCGAATTGTCATTGCCGTCTTTGTCCGCGCCAGCTAAGGCCCAGCAGCGATCGATGACTTCTTGACAGCGACGCTCCATCTCAGCGTTATCGCGCTGGACTGAGGCAAAGTCCAAGCCTTCATCAAGCTCGCCACTATCGACCGATGAGGCCGCGCCGCCGCCCAGACCGATTTGCATCGCAGGGCCACCCAAGACGATAAGCAAATCACCTTTTTTAATCGCATTTTTTTCAATCAGATTGCGTTTGATATTGCCGTAACCACCTGCCAGCATGATGGGCTTATGATAGCCGCGCATCTCGCTACCGTCTTTTGCCGTAGATGTATCTAGCTGAAAGCTGCGGAAATAACCGCATAGGTTTGGACGACCAAACTCGTTTGAGAAGTTGGCGCTACCTAATGGGGCATCAAGCATAATCTCAAGGCTGGTTGCCATACGGTCTGGCGTACCATAGGCTTGCGTGCTCAGTTGGCCTGACTGCTCCCATTTCTCGGACAGCTCTGGGATATGCAAGTGTGACACATGGAATCCTGCTAGACCCGCTTTTGGCTTACCGCCACGACCTGTCGCACCTTCATCACGAATCTCACCGCCAGAACCCGTTGCTGCACCTGAATACGGAGCAATTGCCGTTGGGTGATTGTGCGTCTCAACCTTCATCAAGATATCGATGTCTTCTTGATGGAATCCATAAGGATGGATTGAATTGGCATCCATCGCATCCGTTGGGATAGGATAAAAACGCATACCATCAGATCCAGCCATCACAGCGGCGTTGTCTTTATAGGCTGATAAGATACCTTGTGGATTCGACTGATAGGTGTTTTTGATCATTTGGAATAGTGATTTTGGCTGCACCTCACCATCAACGGTCCACTGGGCATTAAAGATCTTATGACGGCAATGCTCTGAGTTCGCCTGTGCAAACATCATCAGCTCAACGTCCGTTGGATTGCGACCTAATTCATTGACATACGCATTCATCAGATAGTCGATATCTTCGCTGGATAACGCAAAACCGAACTCGGTATTGGCCGACTCTAGCGCTGACTGACCTTGTCCGATGACATCGATATGATTCAGTGAGGCTGGCGCTTGATCGTCAAACAATTTGCTGACATCGCTCAAGTCATAAACCAAGCTCTGAGTCATACGGTCAAACAATAACTGCTCAGCGGCAGCGGGTAGCTTGTTGTCAGCCGCTTCATTCTCAAGTGTTAGCGTGTAAACCACGACACGCTCAACACGGTTGATCTCGATTTCACAGTTATTGAATATATCGGTGGCTTTACTTGCCCATGGTGAGATGGTGCCAAAGCGCGGCGCAACGATCACTTGCAGTTGGTTGTCTTGTGGCGTGGTAAGCGCAATCGCTTCTTTGATCCCAAACAAGTCTAAGGATTTTTTGTGCTCATCACCGCTCAATTCGCGTGAGAGTACATACACTTGCTGAGTACTTATTTGACTAACATTTAGCTTGGTTTTTTGCTGGAACTGACTGATGAGTTGCTGCGTCTGAAAATCGGTAAGAAACGGTTGTCCGGCGATGGTCATCATAAAGGCATAATCCGTAAGATCAAGGCATCTCTGCCATGCTAAGTAAATGGTCTGGGTATTATAACAAGAAGACCTATAATAAGCAGGTTTAAACCAAGATAAATTGCTGATAACTGATACGGTGTCGCCGCTAACTACATGCTCAATAACACAATCAATCAATTCAATAATCCGCCCATGAGTGTTTAGCCCATGAATGTTTAGATAGCATTCACATACAGTGACGACACTCGGCGTCGCAATTTTTACCTAACCCTCATACTCCTTACAAACACTCACATCGCATTACTGGCCACCTATATAAATGTAGGACCGCTAATCGGTATTCTAGTTCCAGTTGTTAAGGCGATGTTTTTAAAAGATGAATTACATCTACCTTGAATAAAAATGATTACTACAAACAATTAACTTTCTAATCACTATAAAGAAAAGGAAATCCTCTATGAATAAGCAAGAACAAATCGACAAAATTCAAAACGTTATTAAAGATGTAAAATTTGCGATGTTAAGCACCGTCAATAGTAAAGGTGACGTACATGCGTGGCCAATGACAACCAGCGAAGCGAGTATCGGTGGTAAAGAAATTTGGTTCATCGGTGATAAAACCTCAGATGTGGTCAAAGACATTCAGAACAATCAAAAAATTGGTCTGTCTTATGCTTCTAAAGATGAAAAAGACTATGTCTCTGTCAGCGCCAATGCTGAGTTACCAACGGATAAAAACAAATTAGAAGAACTATGGTCACCAGTCTACAATGCATTTTTTGAACATGGTAAAGAAGATCCAAACGTACAGTTAATCAAGGTCGTTCCACATGGCGTTGAGTGCTGGTTAGGTGGCAGCTCTACTATCAATATGTTCAAAATGGCAGCAGCAGCCCTACAAGATGGCAAAACCGCCGAAGATATCGGTGAGCAGTTCGAAATATCGCTATAGTTTAGAAGCCATATATAACTTCATTTGGCTCAGATAAGCCTACGGTTACTGAGTCGCCCAAAACGTCAATATGCCTCGGTTTATTGGCGTTTTTTATTGCCTTATTTTTGGTAAGGTTATTTTTAGACAGTATTTTTTGATTGATAAATCATCTACTGAATAAAATCACGCAGATAATTACAAACTTTCACAGGGTATTACAGACCAGCTGTATCGTTCTATTAGGTGATATCGCTATATTGATAACTGTTAATAGGCGTCATTGACCACCTTATCAGTACTCTAGATCACTCTTACCGAATAATAATTTTTACTCCAAATTTTAAATAGTAAAGGATAACTACGATGAGCAAGCAACAACAAATGGACACCATCCAAGCCATGGTAAAAGACATCAAATATACGATGATGACCACGCGCACCAGTGAGAACCATCTTCACTCATGCCCCATGAATACCACCGAGACCAGTATTGGTGCCAAAGAAATTTGGTTTATCGGTCACAGCCCTTGTGAGACCATCGATAACATCAAAAACGATCCACAAGTCAATTTGGCCTATGTCAGCCAAGACAACAAACAATATCTGTCTATCACTGGTAAAGCGGAGCTGGTAGATGATAAAGACAAGTTAGATGAGCTGTGGTCGCCTATGTACAATGCGTATTTTGAAAAAGGCAAAGAGGACCCACGCGTTCAGCTAATCAAAGTCACCCCACATGGCGCTGAGTACTGGGCAAATGGTAATGCCATCACTAGTGCTGTCAAAATGGCGGCGGCGGCAGTGACAGATAATGCCATTGAAAAGAGCTTGGGTGAGAATTTTTCGATAGAGCTGTAATGCTTCAATCTTTAAAACAGTAAGAATAGACAAATAAAAAACGCCAGTCGCATGAGCCACTGGCGTTTTTTATGCAGGTTACGATTGTTTGTCTTACTATTAGCCGCTTTGCTTCAAATAAGGCCACGCAGCTTTGAGATAAATCATCATTGACCAAAGCGTCAATATCACCGCGGCGACCATCAGCGCATAACCGACCGTCTCAAGCGACTCCCAGTTTAATAACAGTACTGTAATCGCTATCATCTGAAAGGTCGTTTTTAATTTGCCCACATAGGACACAGCGACACTGGTTCGGTTGCCAAGCTCTGCCATCCACTCGCGCAATGCGGATACAGCGATCTCACGTGAGATGATGACGATCGCAGCGATTGCCATAATAATATTGGGATGCCATTGCACCAAAACGATCAAGGCCGCCGCCACCATCAGCTTGTCAGCAACTGGGTCCAAAAAGCGTCCAAACGCTGACATGACATTCAGCTTACGAGCAAAGTAACCATCTAGCCAATCGGTAATTGCTGCAATAATAAAGACGCTGGTTAATAATAAATGGCGCAATAGGCTATCGCTAAACTCACTCATCCCCACTCGCGCAATGACGTTGTCTGAGATTGCAGGCATACCGATGCCCATAGCAGGTGGCCAGTACGCAATCGCAACAAACAACGGAATCATCAAGATACGAGCAATCGTAAGATTGTTGGGCAAGTTAAAAATACTTTTAGTATTTTGCGAACTTGACGGCTCCTGCGTGTGCAAATGCGTGCTCTCAGTCATGGCAAACCCAGTGTAATATCGACATAATAATGGCAGATAGCTTAGCATTTTTCCGTCATGCCGTCATGCCATCTCTTTAATGATTGAATGATTCAAACTATCAACATCGAGTCATTCGTTTCATAATGATATAACCCATTGAAATCATTTGTATCTTTTATTAAAAGCATTATAAAATTCTTAAAAACAATCTGCTACCTAATGTAACGTCCTATTATGTATAGGGCTCGATAGTTGGTCACAGGCTGTTTACTTATCTGCGTCTTTCTTCTTACTTCCCAATGACAGAGTCTATGCTGTGATCGTGCAGCCGAGTATTTTTACAAAGTAATATACTGTAACCAAAATAACCAAATAGCAAGCAACTGAGTTATGATATCAACTGTCACAAAACACTTGTACACTTAAATATGTAAGCAAATATATGTACCCATTGTATTGGTTATTATTGCCCTAATAAATAACGGTATAGAAAGATAATAATGACAACAAGTCATGACCACGGAGTCTGTCGTCAATCTCCACAGCCCGTTTTCCTCAGCCCACAGCACCTCCTCTGTGGGCTTTTTTTTGCCTCGCTATTTATAACAGGTTCAAATCTCGATGCCTATCGCTATAAACACGTAAAAACCTCTCTAGCGATTGGCAGCCGATAGATTCAGCCAGCAATCAACTCATATAGATCGTGCCCTATAGACTGCCTCTACTGTCTGCCGAGCTACCTGATAGCAGCTTTCGATATTGCCGCGTGCGCACCAGTCACCACTGACCATCCACTGTCTGGTTTCATCGACTAAGATACCTAGCTCTTTAGTATCTGTATCTATTATAGTAGCCGCATAGCGCCAGCGATGACAATCTGTTTGGCTTGGAGCACTATCTTTGTCCCAGTTTAAGGCTTGCTGCGCTGCCATTAATAACGCGGCTTTGACTGTCTCCAAATCATCATCGACGTGGACTTGTGACCAGTCATTACGCGCATGAATGGTGATGCTTGGTAATAGCTCATCACGAGCGGGTTTATGATGTTCAATAAATATTCTATCGAGTACCTCACTATTTAAATAAGCAACATCCCACTGCGGTGCTGTTTGAGAGTTCAATGTTTCAGGTAATTCTTGGGTATTGTCCCAACCGAGCATCAACGTATAGCAGGCCTGCATCTGCGGCTGAGTGATGTTAACTTGCTGACTAAACCCACTGTCTGCCATCAGCTCTACTGCCTGACCGTTTGGTGCAGTACAAATGACCCAGTCAAACCAACCAAGACTATTCCCTGTCTCGTCAAATAGCTCAGTTTTTTTATTATTTGAGTGAATAGTATGCTCATCCAGCGGAGCCACACGCGTCTTAAACACTATGTTTGTGTGCCTGAGCCCAGCGGCCAACTCACGTCCCCAACT
The DNA here is from genome assembly GCF_018336615.1 of Psychrobacter pacificensis. Taxonomy (NCBI): domain Bacteria; kingdom Pseudomonadati; phylum Pseudomonadota; class Gammaproteobacteria; order Moraxellales; family Moraxellaceae; genus Psychrobacter; species Psychrobacter pacificensis. The sequence continues at coordinate 2,749,275 of NZ_CP048752.1, forward strand.
GCTCATTTTTGGTGTGCTGATATAGCGCGCATGCACGGTATCCCACTGCTCTTTACTTTGGATATCAGGCGATTGACCATTATCATTCGCGGGCGTGAGCTCGACCACGTTGGCACACCATGGCTGTAGCAGCCCAGTATCTAGCCAAGGGACGATAAACTGCTGAAAACTATCAGTCTTTGCCGTAAAGAACTGTGCACCAAATGCCCATTGCCAGTTTTTACCTGTGTCACTGTCGGTACGATAGCGCGTCGCTAACCGGCCAACACTACGCGACTTTTCAAAAATAGTGATTTGCGGTGTATTGGATAGATCGTGTGTCTGATTTGAGGCGCGTTCTAGTAGTGTCGCGGTTAGCAGTCCTGTCAGACCACCACCGATGATCGCGATTTTTGGTAAAGATTTATCCGTTGAGAGCAAAGTATGATCAGTCATAATGACAGGAAACCTTATCGAGTATTTATGAGTCGCTACCATCTATAAATGGCAAAACGATCTCTTATATGGCGGGCAACTAGTGGGTAGCAATGTTCATTGACCATTGATATTGAATCGTCAAAACGCCGCAATATCAATATCGTCTGCGTAAAAAAGCCATGCTATTCACAATAACATGGCTTTTATTTGACGTTGCTGAACGGATATCAAAGTTGAAATAGCACCGTTCGCGTGCCCGATAGACGGGCTAACGCAACTACTCTCCGCGGCTCGCTTTGACTTCTTCTACCAAATCATTGATCACTGAGCTGTCCGCCAGCGTAGATAAGTCGCCCAATCCGACATACTGACCTTCTGCCAGCTTACGCAAGATACGACGCATAATCTTTCCTGAGCGAGTCTTTGGTAGCGCATCCACCATATAAATAGCATCTAAGGTCGCAATCGGCCCAATCTCGGCACGCACATGACGTTTTAGCTCCGCTTTTAGATCGTCTGTTTTTTCTTCGCCAGACTTTAGAATGATAAAGGCACAGATACCTGTCCCGCGAATCTCATGCGGCATACCAACAATCGCGGCCTCGGCAGTAGCCGGATGAGCAACCAATGCACTCTCAATCTCTGCCGTACCCAAGCGATGCCCTGAGACGTTTAGCACGTCATCCACGCGGCCTGTGATCCAATAATGTCCGTCTTCATCACGCTGCGCACCATCACCTGTGAAGTAATAGCCGGGATAATCGCTAAAATAGGTTTTCAAAAAGCGCGGATGGTCATTGTAGATCGTACGCATTTGCCCAGGCCAACCAGTACTGATGACCAAATTACCTTCAGCAGCGCCTTCCATGATTGCGCCTTCAGCATTGACGACTTCAGGTTTAATACCATATAGTGGCGTCATCGCGGCACCCGGCTTAAGATCGACCGCTCCCGGAATCGGTGCCATCAAAATACCGCCTGTCTCCGTTTGCCACCACGTATCGACAATGGGACACTTGCTGTCACCAACGACATGATAGTACCAATCCCACGCTTCTGGGTTGATTGGCTCACCGACTGAACCTAGCAAACGCAGGCTTGAGCGATCTGACTCACGTACAAAGGCATCACCCTCTTTCATCATTGCTCGAATCGCCGTTGGGGCGGTGTATAAAATGGTCACGTCGTGCTTGTCGATGATGTGTCCGATACGTGCCCATGTTGGATACTCTGGCACCCCTTCAAAAATGACTGTCGTGGTGCCATTGGCGAGCGGTGCATATGTTGAGTAGGTATGACCTGTGATCCAGCCCACATCTGCGGTACACCAATAAACGTCATCTTCTTTGACATCAAAGACATCACGGAAGGTAGACAAGGCATAAGTGATATAACCCCCTGTGGTATGCACAACGCCTTTGGGTTTACCCGTTGAGCCAGAGGTATACAATAGGAATAATGGATCTTCGGCATTCATCACTTCAGGCTCACAGATTTCTGATTGCCCATCAACGAGATTGTGATACCAGACATCGCGGCGACCGCTCATCGGTATAGAGTTGCCTGTGCGGTGGACGACGATGACTTTTTCGACACTGTCTGTGCCATCCATCTCAAGAGCATGATCGACATTGGCTTTGAGCGGTGTATGTTTGCCGCCACGTAAACCTTCATCAGCCGTAATAACGACTTTTGAGCGACTGTCTATCAAACGATTGCCCAGACTCTCAGCAGAAAACCCACCAAATACCACTGAATGCACCGCACCAATACGCGCACATGCCAGCATCGAGACCATGGCTTCTGGTATCATTGGCATATACAACGTGACCCGATCGCCTTTGCCAACGCCAAGCTTGCGTAGCGAGTTGCCCAGACGACAGACTGCTTCATGTAATTCTTTAAAAGAAATAATCTTGTGTAGTGAAGGGTGATCCCCTTCCCAAATAATAGCTGGCTTGTATGGATCTTTTTCGAGGTGACGATCAAGACAGTTGACGGAGATATTCAGCTCACCATCTTCAAACCATTTAATACTGAAATCGTCTAAGTCATAATTGACATTGCTGACTTTGGTCGGTTTTTTTATCCAGTCGATCAGCTCAGCACGCTTCGCCCAAAACGCATCATTTGCTTCGATAGATTGATTGTAGTCTTCGAGATACTTTTCAGGGGTGGTATTGGCAGCAGCCATAAACTCGGCTGAGATTGGAAATGATTTCTGGGTCATAGTATGGTTCCTTTTTAATTATCATGACTTACACAGAAAATCGTATATAACGACTAACCATGCAGGCAATAAGAGTCATCTTCCATAATGCGTGACACTCAGCGATAGTTTGACAAATAAGCGTGTCGGTTGCAAGACATCATCAGCCAATCATAACAATTTCGCTGTACATCTGTATACTTGGTGATTGATAGCAGCGGTTATTGAAGAGTTATTAGTAAGGATTATTGCAACATCGCAATCAAGAGTGCTCTTGATATGCAGATGCCATGTCACAGCTCATCGGATATCACATTTAATCCTTGTAACCTCAAATGAAATATGGACAATAGCTACCCTACCGATACTGCTTTAGACAACACCGCCGATCTGTATTATTAACACATACAATTGGTTTTGTTATCACCTTTTTTTAAATGATTGTTTTACGAGACCACAATGACTAATCACCGCAATGCACAACCCTCTACTCACTATGACGTCATCATCGTCGGCGCTGGCGCTTCAGGATTATATTGTGCGCTCACCGCCGGTCGCCGTGGTCGTCGCGTTTTGGTCATAGATCACGCCAATAAAGCAGGCAAAAAGATTTTGATGTCAGGTGGTGGCCGCTGCAACTTTACCAATTACTTCGTCGAACCTGAGCATTTTATCGGTGCCAATCCTCACTTTTGTAAGTCGGCACTGAGTCGCTATCCAAGCTGGGAGTTTATCGGCATGGTAGAGGCGCATCAGATTCCCTACCATGAGCGTGAACACGGGCAGCTATTTTGTGATGATTCTGCCCAAGATATCCTCACTATGCTCCTTGATGAATGTACGGCTGTCGGTGTGCAAATCAAGCTCAATACCCAAATCAATCATGTACAGACGACTGACCATGATAAAGCAAAACGGTTTGAGCTAATAACCAGCAAAAAGCTTGGCAAAAAAGACGTCGCAAGCGAGAGTCAATCGTCACAGACGCGCTATCGTTGTGAGTCGTTAGTGGTAGCCACTGGTGGTTTGTCTATTCCAACGATGGGCGCAAGCGGCATTGGCTACGAGCTAGCGCAGCAGTTTGGGCATACCTTGATAGCAACCGATGCCAGTCTCGTACCATTTACCTTCACGGACAAAACAGGCGAGCTGATTCGTAGCTTAGCAGGCATCAGCCTACCAGTCATTGCCAGTAACGAGCGTATCTCTTTTAAACTGCCTGTACTGTTTACCCATCGCGGGCTCTCTGGCCCTGCCATGCTCCAGCTATCGAACTATTGGCACAGTGGTGAGACGATCAGCATTAACCTACTGCCCGATGTAGATGTCACCGATATTTTACTCACCCGCAAAAAGTCACACCCACGCCAACTGATCCGTACTGTATTGGCAGAAAACACAGACAACGCACTACCCAAAAAACTATTGGCAGCACTACAGACCCAGCTTTGGGACGATATCAAAGATACTGAGCTTGCCAATATCAAAGATGAGCGACTGAGTGAGCTTGGCGCTACCCTCAACGGCTGGCAGCTCAAGCCGTCTGGTACTGAAGGCTATCGCACGGCCGAGGTCACCCGCGGCGGCGTAAAAACCGATGAGGTATCCTCAAAGACCATGCAAAGCAATCTACAAGAGGGCTTGTATTTCATCGGCGAAGTGCTCGATGTAACAGGCTGGCTTGGTGGTTATAACTTCCAATGGGCTTGGGCCAGTGGCTTTGTGAGTGGCGAGGTCGTTTAAGAAGCAGTCGCATTTGATAGCTTAAAATAAACACGACATAAGTTCATTTTATTATGAAATTGCGGTATAATATTAACTAATATGACTTATGCTAGATAAAATCATGAGGTAATCCATGCGTCCAATCAAACAGATTCATGGTGATAAAGCACCACATTGGGTCGGTGACGGATTCTTTGTGAAAACATTGATCAATTATGTCGATGACCAACCAGACTTCAATTACAGTCATACCGATCCATTTTTACTATTTGATTATGGCGAGCCGACGACATTTGCACCAAATCCTGATTATCAGACGCAGCCACATGGCATTGGCAAACACCCTCATAAAGGTTTTGAGACCGTCACCCTCGCGTACTCAGGTGAAATCAGTCATGCTGACTCTATCGGTGGACGCGGGGATATTTTGGAAGGCGATGTGCAATGGATGACCGCTGGTCGCGGCATTCTACACGAAGAGTTCCATTCTGAGGCGTTTGGGCAGCGCGGTGGTGTGTTTAGTATGGTGCAAATGTGGGTCAATCTGCCAAGCGCGCACAAGCTGACTGATCCTAAATATCAATTTATCAAACGTGCTGAGATGCCTATCATAGAATTGGTGGACAGTCGCGATGCCGACTCTCAAGATAATCTTACTAAAGATGCTGTTGCTCAAAGCGCTGACAAACAAACGGTCATCGGTCAAGTTGCCATCATTGCAGGTGACTGGCATGGCGTCACAGGTAATGCGGTAACCTTTACGCCCATTAACCTATGGGATATCGCGCTGCATACCGCAGGCACAACGATACTCGAAGTACCTAGCACGCACAATACCCTGCTTCTCGTACAAGAAGGCCGAGTACTGGTCAATGGCACATCTATCAGTGCAGGCAATCTGATTCAGTTTGCAGCGCCGATTGAACCATCTGTAGATTCTCAACCTGTACCTTTATCTGATGCTGCTACCGATACTATTGAGCTCACCTATTCTACCGATAACGATGAACACACTCCTGCCAAACTACTGTTGTTAAGTGGTGAACCTATCGGTGAGCCTATCGCAGGTCACGGCCCCTTTGTAATGAATACCCAAGATGAGCTACGACAAACGTTCCGTGATTATCAAACAGGCAATTTTGGTACATAATGAAAATAGAAGCACAAAAAAGCCCTCTGACTACCGATAGTCAGAGGGCTTTTATGAAGCATAATTTAGCTATTTAGTCAGCAGAACCGACAAATAAACTATTGCGCCTGATCCATAAACGGATAATCAGTGTAGCCAACCGTGCTGCCACCATAGAAGCTCTCTGGATGCTGCTCGTTGAGCGGTGCACCCTCTTGAATACGTTCAGCGAGATCAGGATTGGCAAGATAATCACGACCGAATGCTACTGCGTCGATATAACCTGCCTTGATATTTTTTTCTGCTTTGTCCGCATCATAGCCTCCCGCCGCGATGATGGTCTGATCGAACGCATCACGGACACGCTGACGGAACTCATCGCTATACGGCGTACCCCCTGCCCAGTCTGGCTCTGACAGATGCAAATACATTAGACCACGCTTGTTGATTTGCTCAATCAGCCAAATGTTATCGTCTTCTTCGTAGCCTCCCTCAACATTGTTGAACGTGCCAAGTGGTGAAATACGAATACCCACGTGATCAGCATCCCATGCCTCTGCGCAAGCATCAATCACGTCCAAGGTCAGACGCGCGCGGTTTTCGCGGCTGCCACCGTACTCATCGTCACGCTGATTGGTATGCTTGGCCCAAAACTGATGCAGCAAATAACCATGCGCGCCATGAATCTCAATACCATCAAACCCCGCTTCCTGCGCGCACTTGGTTGCATGTGCAAAGTCAGTAACCACTTGCTGAATCTCATCAAGACTGGCTGGGCGCGGCGGCGTGGCATCCGCGCGAATGGCTTGGTTGTCACTATCACGCAATGAGGTACGGATACCTACATCGACATCTGAGGCTGAAATTGGCGCACGGCGCTCAGGTTGTACGCTTTCATGTGAGACAAGTCCTGTGTGCCATAGCTGGACGACAATCTTGCCACCTTTGGCATGGACATTGTCAACGATGGCTTTCCATGCAGTGACTTGATCTTGAGTATGTAGCCCTGGTGCGCCTGCATAGCCTTTTGCTTGAAACGATACTTGCGTCGCTTCAGTGATGACAAGGCCCGCCCCTGCACGCTGCGAGTAGTACTCTGCTGCCCATGTGATAGGGACATCGCCTGGCTCAACGGCACGCAGACGTGTCAGTGGAGCCATCATAATGCGGTTTTTTAGCGTTTGTGTGCCCATTTTTACAGGCTCAAATAAAATATCGTGTGCCATAATCTGTCCTATTGGTTATTGTCGCTATTTATGATCTTTAGTTATAGCAACCATCATTCATACTGATTATTATCGAATGCTGTTTAGAAAAACTTATAATATCATTAGTAAATCTACGTTTAGCGCCTACATTTATAGGGGATAGATTTCATTATTCCAAGCAATATTTACAAACAGATACAACAATATTCACCTATACAAATCTTCGTATTTGTTTACTACGAAGACTGTTTACTAAGCCTTAAATACTGTTCATCTGGGCCTTGTCTTTTGGCTTTAGCATTTTCTTAATTGATAGCTCTAATGACAGATATGTGCCGATTAATATCACAATCGAACCAATGATGGCTTGTATATTTAGCGCCTCGCCAAGCAATAGATAGCCCAAAATAATCGCAAAAATTGGAATGACTAACGTGATACTCGTGGCACGCGTTGGCCCAATATTTTTGATCAACTGATTCATAAAAATAAGGGCAATGGCGGTTGAAAACACACCGATACATATTACAGATACCCATGCCTTTATGCTGATCGCTTTGCCATAAGGGAACTCTGTAAAAGTCACCGGCAGCATGATAAGGCTACCGATGATGAGTGAACCTGCCGTGATCGCAACTGGCGAGACATCGTATAAGTAGTTTTTGGTGATGTTTGCGCCAAGCGCATAACCCACACAAGCGAATAGCGCGTAGCCCATCGGTAATAATCCCTCGACCAAGCCTTTACCCTGATCGCCACCACCAAATAAGCTTTCGCTCATCAATATAATCACCCCAACTACCCCAATCACCAATCCAAGCGCTTGTTTTTTGGACAGTCTGTCTTTAAAGAAGACGCGAGCGATAAAGCCGCTCATCATCGGTACGGAAGCGTTTAGTACGGCGAGTACGCCTGCATTCACTGACTGCGCAGAAAAAGAAAACAACACAAATGGCAATGCGGCAGAGAATAAGCCAACCAGCGACAGCATTTTCCAGTGCTGTTTGATACCAACTCTGTTTTTCTTTTTTAGCAGTACAAATACGAGCATGACCAATCCTGCAAAAATCACCCGCAAACTGGCAAATGCCAACGAACCAAATTCAGGCACGCCAACCCGATAAAACACAAAAGAGAGTGACCACATAAAAGAGAGGGTCACAAAGATGATGAGATCACGGTTGGTCATCGGATAATCCTATTAAGCACGTAGACTGCATTTGCCAACTCGTGTCGGTCATAACCGTCTGATATGTGGTGGAGGTTAATGTGCTAATAAGGCACTATGATGGTAAATCTATAACCACCTTGTATATTGCTTTTTATAGGTGTCATCGCACATTCTTATGGATTAACCTGTCTTATTTAAAGCCATTTCACGATGTCTAGCTTTTCTATATCTTAGATAACTGGGTAAAATACTTTATCGAGCGAAAAGCCAGTAGACGCTGCTACCCTACAATTTTTCTACTTTAGCCTATTTCAGCGCTTTATTATTTATATACTGGCAAACTCCAAAGTCACTCTTGAGTCATTACCCTCATCAGTATGTATAAGAATAGAACCTATCTTGATATCGAAGCTTTCTAACAATAAGACTCATCGATAGACAATCTTAATAATATCAAAGTATAAGCAATGCCATCTAATCAGTAGGAGGTTTCCTTAAAAATATAATAATTGATATTTGTTTGCTAATTTTTTACTATCTATTTACTATCTAAGAGGTATTGGCTCGTATCTGGCGATACAAAAATAGATGACAAATTACACAAAAAGCTAAACTGTCAGTATGAGGGCGCTGAAGGTGCAGCGATGAGTTATAGCTTTAGGCAGGTCTCTTATAACCTGCCAGGACTTGGCAAAATGGCCACATCTAATCAAGCAAACTACAATGACCGTAATGAGATCACTGGATGGACGACCACCGTCAATGATGAGCCAGCCATTATCAGATATCGTTTGCCAAGCAATCAGCGTATCGTCAGTGATGCCTATGCGCAGTCTGGCAAAGCGGTGATGCAGTGTTATCTTAGTACCAAGTCGCAGTGGGAGATTTGTGCTGAATAGAGTGAGATATTATTGAGATTTAATACATCATAAAGCTGAGCTTATTGCTCAGCTTTTCCACTACTAGCAGCAAGACTTAATACTTTTTACGTTATAGTATTGCTTACATATTCCATCGAATTACTCTCCCTACCACTCTATCATTGAACCCCAATCTTTTATCAGTAAGAATATCAGTATCTATTTGTAGCACTTCCCTATAAAAACGATTAAAAAAGGATCCATCATGAAACTGCGCATCTTAAAGTCTGCGGTGACCAATCCTTGGTTCAATCTTGCCACCGAGGATTGGATATTTAATACGCTCAATCCCGACTCGCACACGCTTTTCTTATGGCGCAACTCTGAGACCGTGGTCATTGGTCGCTCACAAAATCCATGGGTAGAATGCAAGACGGATAAGATGGCAGCAGACGATGTCTTTTTGGCGCGGCGTCAAAGTGGCGGCGGTGCGGTATTTCATGACTTGGGCAATACCAATTTTACTTTTTTATCCCCAAAACACGCGTACGACCAAACGGCCAACTTTACCATTATCATCAATGCGCTAAAAAAGCTGGGTATCGATGCTGAGCAGTCTGGTCGTAATGATATGCAAGTGGGCGATCGAAAAATATCAGGCAGCGCCTTCAAACACGCCGCCGATCGCAGTTTTCATCACGGGACACTGCTAGTCAATGCCAATATGCAAAAGCTTGGCGATTATCTCAATCCGCATCCCTTAAAGCTCAAAGCAAAAGGCATCAAATCGGTACGTGCGCGCGTGGCAAACTTGGTAGCGTTCAATGATGCCATCAATCATGAGACCTTGTCTGAGGCGATTATCGAGGCGTTTTGTGAGTATTATGGAGAAACTGCGCCAGTTGAGCAGTTGGATGAAGCCAGCCTTGCCAAGCAGCCGGCGCTAAACGCTTACTATCAGCAGATGGCGGACTGGGATTGGCGCTTTGGCAAGACGCCTGAGTTTAGCCATCATATCGAGACGCGCTTTGATTGGGGCATGATGGATGTGCATTTGGATATCAAGCAAGCTGTGATTACGGAGGTTGTTATCTTCTCTGATGCGTTAAATATTGAGCTGATTGATTTGCTCAAAGAGACATTGACTGGTGTGAAATATAATAAGCATGAGATTAATGCCAAGCTTGCTGAGCTGGGCAAAGCACATCCTGAATTGGCAGCACAGATAGACGATGTATCTGAGTGGCTGACTAGTGAGATGGAAGGTTACTAATTTATGATTAAAAGTGTATAGTTTAATTTTTTATCACATAGAAGTCAGAAATGTTAGGTTTAAATCTTGAATCTTTAGACAGTTTATGGCCAATCGCAATTATCATGGCAACATTGAAAATACTTTTTGAGATAGGAAAGGTATGTAAATCTTACCAAGAGAATAGATACTATAGCTTGGATAAGCTCAAAGAAGCTTTTGAAACAGAAAAAGTTGATAACAAACTCAGAGAACAGTTAGTTACTACCTATGAAAGAGAGGTGTTCCACAAGATTTATAAATTAAATATAAGTAAATATTATCGTAGAAAAATTATTGATATCTCCAACAATTCTTGCGATATTGAGTTATCGACTTTTAGAAAAGCAAATAACTATATTACTTACGAAAATGAAAATATCTGCTTAATTTATAGATATTCATACCCTATATTAAAAACACTAAATAAAATATATTCTTATTTTTACTATATGCTCTCGGTTTTTTTCATTGTAGGTTTTCTATCTTATTTCTTAGAATATGAGTACTTATCAAAAATCTATGTCTCTGTAGACAATCAGTATGTATTACTGTTTTTAGGGCTTTATTTTCTTTTGGGATCGTTTTTCAGTATAAAAAAGGAAGTCTCTCTGGAAGCAGTAATAGTATTGAAAAAACATGCTGACATACATCGAAGTGATATCAATATCATACATAAAGAATTAATATATGACAAAATAGTAAAAAAAATACTTAATATCCCTTAATCAAGCTAGATAAAGAATCATTAATAATTTCAAGAATTAGTTTCTTTAGCAAATTAATGTACTTAAGCAAAGGCTGTTCTCAAGAAAAACAGCCTTTGTCAAAACATTCATTTTTTCAAATATAGATTATTTGAAAAGTCTAAATAATCCTTAAATCCCTGCCGCAACCTCAGCCCCATCACGAATCGCACGTTTGGCATCTAGCTCAGCGGCAAGCTTAGCACCGCCAATAAGATGATATTGCGCGTCTGGCGCATCGCCAACGTTTGGCATCAGACTGGCGACGGACTCTTGACCGGCACAGACGACGACGCTATCGACACGGAGTAGCTGGCTTTGACCTTGAGAGTTGGTGACCCAAATACCTTCGTTGGTGATTTTGTCGTACTGCACGCCAGCGACTTGGATGACGCCATGCGATTTGATATGCGCGCGATGTACCCAGCCTGAGGTTTTGTTCAGACCACTACCCAAACGGCCTTTGCTACGCTGCATCAGATAGACTTGGCGAATGGGCTTAATCGCTTTAGGTCTGACCAGTCCGCCATCACTTTGATAATCGGTATCGTTGGTCACGCCCCATTCCTCGCGCCACTCACTGATGGACTGCGGCTCAGGGCGATAGTCTGGATCTTTGAGACCTTCAGGGCCGATTTCATCCAGCGATTGTCCGTGATTGGCGGTCAGATACTCACTGACATCGAAACCAATACCGCCCGCACCGATGACCGCCACGGTGTTGCCCACGGCTTTTTCACCAGAGAGCAATTCTGCGTAGCTGATCACTTGTGGCAGATCAGCTCCTTCAAGCTTACCTGCGAGACTTCTAGGTACAACGCCAGTGGCGACGATAACATGATGGAACTTGGCTTTTTCCAGCATGTCTTTATCCACAAAGGTATTGAGTTTAATCTCGACGCCTAAGTGCTCAAGCTCGTTGATATAGTAGCGAACAGTCTCAAAGAACTCTTCTTTACCCGGGATGACTTTGGCGTAGTTGAACTGTCCACCCAACACATCTTTGGCTTCAAACAAGGTCACTTCATGACCACGTAAGGCGGCGACATGAGCGGCTGACATACCAGCGACCCCGCCACCGATAACGGCGACTTTTTTCGGTTTCTTGGTTTTTTTGTACACCAGCTCTGTCTCATAACAGGCTTGTGGATTGACCAAACAAGTCGAGCGTTTGTTTTCAAACGTATGATCGAGACACGCTTGGTTACAGGCGATACAGGTATTGATACGATCTGTCTGACCGTTTTTGGCTTTGTTGACCCAGTTTGCATCCGCCAAGAATGGACGCGCCATTTGAATCAAATCTGCCTGACCATCAGCGATGATTTTTTCTGCGGTATCTGGCATGTTGATGCGGTTGGCCGCCATCATTGGGATATTGATGTGTTTTTTGATCTCAGCGGTGAAGTCAACGAAAGCGGCGCGTGGTACGCTGGTGACGATCGTTGGGACACGCGCTTCATGCCAGCCGATGCCGGTATTCATGATCGTCACGCCCGCTTCTTCTAGCGCTTTTGCCACGGTGATGACTTCATCCATGACGTTGCCATCTTTGACCAAATCAATCACTGACAAGCGGAATAGGATAATAAAATCTTCACCAACAGCTTCGCGAACGGCTTTGACCACATCGACGGCAAACTTCATCCGGCCATTGATATCGCCGCCGTATTGATCGCTACGCTGATTGACGTGGCGCGATAAAAACTGATTGAGCAAGTAGCCTTCGGAGCCCATGATCTCGACGCCATCATAGCCTGCTTGTTTGGCAAGACGCGCTGAACGAGCATAGTCTTTGACCGTCTGCTCGATGTTTTTAATGCTCATTTTGCGCGGTTTAAACGGCGAGATTGGGGATTTGATTGGGCTAGAGGATACCGCAAAAGGATGATAGCCATAGCGACCACTGTGCAATATCTGCATGATGATTTTGCTGTCATGCTTATGCACAGCACGAGTGACCCGCTGATGATTGATGACGTCAGCTTTGCTATTCATCGTGCCGCCAGCAGGCAGTAGCCACCCTTCACGGTTCGGTGAGATGCCGCCAGTGATCATCATTGCCACGCCGCCACGGGCACGTTCTGCAAAATACGCCGCCAGCTTACCGTAGTTATAGAAACGGTCTTCAAGCCCCGTATGCATAGAGCCCATGACCATGCGGTTTTTTAGGGTAGTAAACCCTAAATCCAATGGCTCAAATAAATGTGGATAATATTCGTTAGTGCTGGCAGTTTCGATCGTATTGGCAGAACGGCTGGCGGTCATATCATTTTCCTTATGAATGTTTTTTGAGACGGCTTCTTAAAAATGGCTTTGTAGAAATCGTGGTGCTACGGGACTTAGCGTTACTGGTATCGTAACACACCGCTATTATCACTAGCTATGCAGACAAACGACTGATGAGTGAGCACTATTTAGCGACGATCAGAATATGATCGTGAAGTGTGCCAATTATCACACGGGCTGGTGGCGTATCGTTAGGTTATTACGATAAAACCCGCTCCAGTGTTGACAATGTTTTTTTATAATCAGACAACTATTTTATCACTTCCTCCTCATCGCCCATTAGACTAATCGATAAACATCGACTATTCTAATCTAACACCTTTCTATGTTAAATTACGGTGCTGCGTTACCCTATTGACGCGTTATAAAAATACGATAAAGGATTATCATCATGACAGATTTTCATACCGGTCTCGGCAAAAACGCTGCCAATTATCAACCACTCACCCCTATTGATTTTATTATCCGTAGCGCTCAGGTTTATCCCGATAAGACTGCGATCATTTATGATGACCTTGCACACAACAATCTCACTCAGACATGGCAACAGACTTATACGCGCTGCCGTCAATTGGCGGATGGCTTACGCAAACTGGGTATTGATAAAAACGATACGGTCGCCGTCATGCTACCAAACACGCCAGCGATGGTCGAATGCGCCTTTGGCGTACCCATGTCAGGCGGCGTACTCTGCACGTTGAACACGCGCCTTGATATCAACGCCCTGACCTTTTGTTTGCAGCATTCAGAGGCCAAGGTGCTGATCTTGGATAGCGAGTTTGCGGAGCACGCTGAGATCATCAATGAGACCTTCCCAAACCTCATTGTCATTCACGCGACCGATCATGCTATCGATGTCGAGCCGTTTGGACAGATGAGCTATGAAGCATTGGTTGCCAGTTCAGACAGCTTGGATAATTGGGAGATGCCAGCGGATGAATGGGATGCCATTGCCCTGAACTACACCTCTGGCACAACAGGCAAACCAAAAGGCGTCGTTTATCATCATCGCGGTGCTACGCTCAATGCGGTGTCGAATATTTTGGATTGGGATATGCCAAAGCATCCGACCTACTTGTGGACGTTGCCGCTGTTCCATTGTAACGGTTGGTGCTTCCCGTGGAGCATCGCTGAGCGCGCTGGGGTCAATGTCTGCTTGCGTAAGATTGATGCGGATTTAATATTGCAGCTAATTGCCAAGCATCAAGTGACCCATTACTGCTCTGCGCCCGTCGTCCATAACATGATTGCTGGCGGCAAACCTGAGTATAAGGAAGCCATTACGCATACCGTCAAAGGCTGGGTCGCTGGGGCACCGCCATCTGAAACCATGCTGGCAGCAATGGAAGCGATGGGCTTTGATATCTCTCACGTCTACGGTCTCACTGAGGTCTATGGGCCAGTGACCGTTTGCGCTGAGCAAGAAGAATGGAGTGATCTTGATGTCGCCACCCGCGCCCAAAAGAAATCACGTCAAGGCGTGACCTCACACTTAATGACAGGGTTTGAGGTATTTAAACAAGGCACGACTGAGCCAGTCGCCGCCGATGGCGAAGAGATGGGTGAGCTGGCACTACGTGGCAATATGGTGATGAAAGGCTATCTAAAAAGCCGCAAAGCCACTGAAGATGCCTTCACTGATGGCTGGTTCCGCACGGGGGATTTGGGTGTCAAATACCCTGATGGCTATATCAAAATCATGGATAGACTCAAGGATATCATCATCTCAGGCGGTGAGAACATCTCTAGTATCGAGGTCGAAAATGTCTTATACAAGCTCCCTGCCATTGAGAGCTGTGCGGTCGTCGCCGCGCCACATGATAAATGGGGCGAAGTGCCCGTCGCCTTTATCGAGATTCATGAGGGCAGCACCTTGCAACGCGATACGGTAATAGCGCATTGTAGTCAGCACTTGGCAGGCTTTAAAGTGCCCAAATATATCGTCTTTGCCGAAATCCCAAAAACCAGTACGGGTAAAGTACAAAAGTTTGAGCTACGCCAAGCAGCCAAATCGTTGGCGCACGAAACGTCAAAAGTCACTGCGAGTGCTAAGTGATCTGACAATACATTAAATCCTGTCATCAACTAACATTCATAAAAAAGGTCAATCACATATACGTGGCTGACCTTTTTTAATGTTCACATTATTTAATTAGCCAATTTTTGGCTCAAACCACTGATAGACCAGCATCCCTATGATCATCGCAGGGATAAACACGTACGCTTGCCACTGACCCGTCCCGAGCAAGACGATGCCTGGCCCCGGACAAATACCGACCAGCCCCCAGCCGATACCAAACAACATGGCTCCGATAATTAATTGTTTGGTGATGACGGTTTTGCTTGGCATATCAATGGGCGTGCCAATCCAGCTACTCTCTTGACGCTTGGCCAACAGCACACCAAAAAATGCAACGAACAAACCACCACCCATCACCAGTACAAGGGAGATATCCCATGCGCCAAACACATCTAAGAACCCTTGCACCTTTTCAGGGTCTGTCATACCTGACACCAGCAGCCCAAACCCAAACAATAACCCTGCCAGCAATCCGATTATATTTTTTAGCATCGTCGTCTCTCGCTATTATTATCTTCTATTAACTATCATATGTCGTGCGTGCTTTAGTCCTACTAGCAATCTCATAGCAATCTGCCATTGAGCATTTACAGTAGCCCTAGGACATGACGACCGATATACACGGTCACAATACCCAACAGCATAAAGGTGACGGTCGCGGCCAGTGAGCGTGGAGACAGACGTGCATTACCACAAATACCATGCCCACTGGTACAGCCTGAGCCAAGACGCGTGCCAAAGCCCACCAATAGCCCTGCGGCAATCAACAGTGGCAAAGAAGTGCTAATCTCTACGTTAGGTAGCGGTCTTGCCAGCCTGTACAGCACGGGCGATATGACCAAACCCAGTATAAACAGCACCTGCCACATCTCTACACGCTTGGGTTTTAGTAAGCTTGAAAAAATGCCACTGATACCGGCTATACGCCCGATACCGAGCAGCAAAATAACCGTCGCCACCCCTAGCATCAGACCACCGACTAAAGAGATCGGTGTAAATGCTTGCCAGTCTATTTGTATACTCATAACGGACTACCCATTTAGGTTTATTAAGTATTTGCTTAACGTTCTATTTATATAAATACATTATATTATAAAATATAATAAAAGGGTAAAAAAATACTGAGCACGTATGATGATAATAACGGCTCAGTATTTTATGATGATAAAAGCGTCTTCAGAAGTACTTATAAAGTTAGCGGTATCATTTTAAAAGGTTTCTCAATCATAACTACTGGCTTAGTACTTCATCCAGTGCGGACTCAAAACGCGTGACCGTACCGTCGATATCGGTTAATTTATCCAAGCCAAACAGACCCAAACGGAACGTCTTGAAGCTGTCAGGTTCACCTACTTTTAAGGGTACACCAGCGGCGATTTGCACACCCGCTGCCGCAAAAGCGCTGCCTTTATGCATATCATCACGATCGGTATAAGACACAACAACGCCAGGCGCTTGAAAGCCTTTAGCCGCAACGCTCTCGATGCCTTTGGCTTCTAGTACTTCACGAATACGTTTGCCAAGCGTCCACTGCGCCTCACATAGCTTATCAAAACCAACCGCTTTGGCTTCATTCACCGCATCACGGAACTGGCGTAAGCTGTCTGTCGGCATCGTCGCATGGTAGGCATGACCGCCGTTTTCGTAAGCGCGCATGATATTTAGCCATTGCTTTAGATCAATACTAAAGCTATCAGACTCTGTGCTGTCTACTTTTTTGACCGCCGCCTCGCTTAGCATGACAAGACCAGCGCCTGGTGTACTGCTCCAACCTTTTTGCGGCGCGCTAATCAGCACATCGATACCCAAGTTTTTCATGTCTAACCAGACACAGCCTGACGCGATACAGTCGATAACCAACAATCCACCGACACTATGCACAGCCGCGCTCAACGCTTTGATATAATCATCTGACAAAATCATGCCAGACGAAGTCTCGACGTGCGGCGCAAATACCACTGCTGGCTGCTCTTCTTTGATTTTAGCTACCGCCGTGTCGATATCGACTGGTGCAAACGGCTTTGGTAACTCGCTATCATCTGCACGATTGGCTGTGAGCACGGTAGAGGATTTGGCAATTTTGCCTTTTTCTAAAATCTGCGTCCAACGATAGCTAAACCAACCATTACGAATGATGAGGCAATCTTCGTCATTTGCCAGTTGACGCGCGACCGCTTCCATACCATAAGTACCAGAACCCGGTACGATCACCACGGCATCCGCGTTGTAGACAGATTTTAGATCACTAGATAAGTCATTCATCACTTGCTGAAAGGCTTTTGACATATGGTTTAGCGCACGATCAGTGTAGACCACCGAATACTCTAATAAGCCGTTTGGATCGATATCTTGACGTAATGCAGGCATGGAACACTCCTAGTATATGATTAGATGATGACTGTTTCTTAATTTTTTGGACCTTATTTTTATACCATAATATGGGGATAGGAAATAATATAGATACTAATATCGTTAAGTACCATAGATGATTGGTATCAACCGAATACTCATATCGAACAAAAATGAAGAAGATATAGGATAGACAAGATAACCCTTTAACCCAGCGCTACTGTCTTTGATGATGAGGTCATGTGTTGTTTTGATATCAATGCTTCAGATTCATGATATGCAAACGCACTGATTCTAATACACATTAATGAGGGCTATAAACATGGGGCGAAACTATTTCTAGTCACGTTATAGTCACAACATGAGCGAGTCTCATCACCCTATGTCAAGCCAAACTGTCTTGACCCAAATCATCCATAAGATTTGATAGTAGCACTGATACTAGAGGTTGACAACGATACGCTCAGGCACTGATATGGCTTGCGTGATTAGAGTTTTATTGGTAAGTGTTCGTTGATCGACGCTGTGAGAACATTAGCGCCCGCGATGGGCATCCTGTAGCCCAGACACCACAAAATCTAGCAAATCGCTATCACCTTCGCGGGCCGCTTTACGCATGAGCTTGGATGGTGCGTGCGTCAGTGTTTGAGTCAGGCGCCGTGACAGCTCAATGAGAATGTCTTCTGGACTGTTATCTTCTTGTTGCAGCTTAGCAATGGACTCATGCAGTAGCTTATCTACTTGATTTTGAGTACAGGTACGATACTGCTGGATGTCTTTACCCACTTGACGAACTTGGAAGCGACGATCTATTTCAACGACCAATTGACTGACTAAAAGTTCCGCATCGACCGCCGCTTGCCGACGCTGCTCAATATTGCCAGCAATCACATGCTGCAAATCATCGACAGAATACAGATAGACATCATCCATGCGACTGATGGTTGAGTCAATATCACGTGGTACGGCCAAATCTATCATCAACATTGGCTGATAACGGCGACGCTTAAGCGCTTGCATGGTCATGGTTTTATCAATCAATAAATCCATACTACCACTACAGCTGCTGACAATATCGGCGTCTGCCAGCACTTGCGGCAAATCTTGCAAGGGTCTGACGTCTATGCGGCGATTGGGACTACGCAGTTCAGCCGCCAATGCCTCAGCACGCTCAGGATTACGATTACAAATAATCACTCGCCCAACGCCAAGTCCTGCGATATGGGTGGCAACCAAGCGATTCATCTCACCTGCCGCGACGACCAATAGCGTACGACTCGGCAAGTCATCAAATATCTGCGTGACCAATTTGGCCGCCGCAAAACTCAGCGATACCGCTTGTGCACCCACTTGCGTCTCATTACGTACTCGTTTGGCAGCGGCAAATACTTGATCAACGATCCAACCGAGCTGATTGCTCAATACTTTTTGCTCTTGTGCCAAATGCACAGAGCGCTTGATTTGACCAAGTATTTGCGGCTCACCCAGTATCATAGAATCCAGCCCCGCTGCGACTCTTAGCCAGTGGGTCAATGCGTGCGTGTCGCGGTGCACATAGAGATAAGGATCGATATCTACGAGTGGCAGCTGTTTGAATTCAGCAAGCCACGTCTTAATCTTGAGGATATGAGCGCTGATCATGCTTGATGTGACATGAGCACTGCTACTAAAATCATTGTGGGAGATGGCGTGATCTGTCTGCTCATTGACTGCCGAGCTTGATGAATGTGAGTGGTGCGGGGTCAACGTATGGGGCACAAGCGCATAAATCTCAGTACGGTTGCAAGTAGAGACAATCACACTGCCATCCGTGAAGGATTCTATTTGCTCAAGCGCGACATTCACATCGTCACCCACCAGCGCCAAGCGCTCTCGCAGAGCGACTGGTGCAGTTTTGTGATTGACCCCAATGACCACTAATCTCATTATCGATAGACCATAAACATGACGCCTAGCTGCCCACTCACGCTATCTTATTATTTTTAAAAGACAGTTTTTGACGACAGCGCTGAAAGGAAGACCCTAAAAACCGCTTATTATATCATTATTGCTGGCGTTAATTAACACTCACCCATCTATGATAGCGATATCTCTGTATCTGGTCGCAAATGTAACAAATCAACTACCGATATGATTGATAAAATCAATGGATGTATTTTGGCAAATAGTCGCTAAGATCATCATAAATCATTCGCTTAGTGTCGCCTAACTTGTTATATTTCCACAGTATTCTGATCAATATACCTATTTGTATAAAAGTCTTAGCAAGATAACTCATGCTTAAAACAAGTATCAGTCATAGCCTATCAATAGAATGATGATTGCTCAGATATGAGTAACACGGATGCTATTGTTTATACTGTTCATCCGCTCTTATAATATTTGTCATGGGTACTCATTACCACTATTTGATTTGAAATGATTAAAATAAAATTGCCTCAGCTATGTAGGTAAACCATGGGCGAACACGACTATCTATGATGTTTTTTGGATCATTATCTAGATCACAACCTCTTTATAACGAGCAATCTAGCCTCCGCGCTTTATTGCAAGTCGTTATTGATCGTTTGTGCCAGCGTTATAAGCTAGCGTTGTCATTGGCCGTCTGTTTATGCCTTGCCGTACCTGCACATGCCAGCCATGCTGATACAGAATTGGCCGCAAAAACGCCACCAGTAGCAGTCATTACTAGCGATAACAGGGCAAATAATAATGCTACTTCTAGCACCTCTATCAGCACGACTGTTCATAAAAACAGCCAAATGACAGATAGCGTAACCAACATTGATGGTCTAGCGCCAGCCAGCCTATGGCAGCCTGAACTCAACGAACCCAGTTTATATGCTCTATTAGATGCAGAGTTTGCTGCGGATCGTGATGACAAACAACGTGCGATGACGATCTATAAGCAACAATCTTTTAAAGAAGATGCCACAGCGGTATTTGAGAGGGCGCTAACTCTATCATTGCGTAATGAAAGGGTTGAGGATTCATTAGCCTTTGCGAAATCATGGCAAGACCAGAATCCTGATCATGTACCTGCTTGGTTTTATGTGGCGCATTTGGCACTACGGGCACACGACTATATCTTAGCTGGCGAGACCTTAAACCGCATCTTGCGTTACGATCCGCGTGCAGATTTGAGCGAAATCCTTATCGGTATTTATCCCAATAATGACGATGACAAACGCGAGCTGCTTGCCGCTTTGCAGCCACTAGATAGTGAGCAAAATGCTTCACTGTCCGTATTAAAAGCTGGTTTACTTTACCAATTTAATGAGCCCGAAATCGCTATCGTGCATATCAACCGTGCGCTAGAGCGCCAGCCTGATTATGTGCCTTTTATCACCCTAAAGGCTGACATCTTGCGCAAAATCGTCACCTCTGAAACTGTGGTCAACTATATAAGCCAAGCACGCTTGCGCAATCCTGATAGCAAAAGTTTGTACCTGTACGAGATTCGCTACTTATTAGACTTAAAACAAAGCGAGCAAGCTTGGAAACTATTGCTCGAAGCCCACAGCCGCTTTAACGACGATGCTGAGATTACCTTGTTAGCAGCACTAGTGAGCTTGGATATCGAAGAATATGCGAGTGCGGATGATCTACTCAATATGCTTGCCAAAAACCCCGCTTACCTTGACCAAGCTTATTACTATCTCGGTATCAGTGCTGAGCGCCAGCAGCAGTTTGATAAAGCCAAATACTATCTCAATGCCGTGATGCAAGAAGACTTAGTATTAGAAGCACGTCGAAAAGTGGTCGCATATGAATTGCTCAATGACGACGTCGACGCCGCCATTGCTACTTTAGAAAAGCTACGCAAAGACTTTACGGTGTTCGCCCCTGACACCTTTGTGATGCAAGCCGATATTTTGTGGCAGCAAAATGAATCAGAAGAAGCCTTACGTCTATTGACGCGGGCCGCTCGTAAATATCCTGATAATGAGATGTTACTCTTTGCCCGTGTCCAACTGTTAGATGACAAAAGCGACTATGTCGTCAAACGTACACTCCTTAATCATTTGCAGGCGCTCGATCCTACCAATTTATCCTATCAGCTCAGTTATGCACAGTTGCTATTGGCCAACGAGCGTAGCTCTGAGCAAGGTCTGGCACTCGCCACAGCAATTATCCAGATTCGCTATGATGATCCGCGCTACGATAATGACCTTCATCTACAGGCCCTAAACGTACTGGCGGGTAATGCACTGGCCAAAGAAAACTATAAGCAAGTCATCGATTATCTGCAAACGCCTTACGATGTGCTCCCAACCCTGCGCTCAGGCACTCTATTACTGCGTGCTTATCAAGGTCTTGGCAATAACGAAAAAGTCGAAGCACTACTCGCAGATTTGCAACAGCGCTTCTCCTTTGGACAACACAATATCAATGACAGCATACAGCTATATTGATAGTGGTTTTTCAAAATAACTGTTGCGGCATGATGCCATTAGGCTTGACACGTCACAAAGCACTTATCAATTACAAGGGACGTATAAGAAGCTAACAGCCGTGCATAACTGAGCAACAAATAGCCCTTAAGCTAATATCTTTGTTAACCTGTCCATTTTCCCATTTTGAGAGCACATTATGTCAGCATCAACGATGTCTTATAAACCAAATAAACTGGCTTTGCTTACTGCGATAGCGACTACAATGGTTATTACCTCTGGCTGTCAGTCACTAAAAACAGCCAACGCGACCAATCAACCAACCACGATGCAAGCTCAAAACGCAGATCAGCCCAAAAAGCTAGAGAGCTTTAATATCACGGGTAAAATTGGGGTGACCATACCTGCTAATGACACCTCAGGTACCCAAGGTGGTAGTGCGTTTTATGCATGGGGACAAGAAAACGATCGTTTTGCTATTGAACTCATCGGCGCGCTTGGTATTGGTAAAACCAACATCGAGTACAATGGTCAAACCGCGACGCTAGTCAGTGAAAAGACAGGTACATTGACCGCTGATGACCCTGAGGAACTATTACAAAAAGCCACTGGCTGGCAAGCGCCTATCTCGCAAATGCCTTACTGGATTTTTGGTCGCCCCGCGCCCTCAGATAGCGCTCCGCAGCTAGATGCTCAAAACCGATTGATCAGCTCAGTCAATGGCGACTGGAGTGCCAGCTTTACTTATAAAGGGAATGACAAGCTCCCTAGTAAAATCAGCGCTGTACAACCACAGGGCAATAAAGTGGTGATGACGATTAATCACTAGTCCGTCATTACTAGTGTATCACCACTGAAAAATCAGCCCCTATTGCTCATTACCATAGTCGTTTATGTCCGTACTTTATGATGAAAAAACATGATTGAAAACATAGCCGAAGCATCTGACTCTACTGTTACGCGTTTATCCCCTGCAAAAATCAATCTATTTTTGCATATTACAGGCAAGCGTGCTGATGGTTATCATAATTTGCAAACGGTGTTTCGCCTGCTCGATTGGGGCGATTATTTGCATTTTTCACTCATGGATGATGTTGTGATACAAACGGCTGATAATAAAGCAGATGCCAACACGCTCTGTCATCAGCTATTAGTATTAGCTGGTGCAGAGGCGATAACTGCCAATATAGAAGACAACTTAATCTTCAAAGCGGCGCGCGCATTGCTCGCGTTTGCCATACAGTCAAACACGCTGCCCGAGCAGTTAGCACCAATTACTATCAGGTTAGACAAGCATTTGCCTATGGGCGCAGGATTGGGTGGTGGCTCATCCAATGCCGCAACGACTATGCTGGCACTTAATGAGCTTTGGCAGCTTAACGTTACTTGTGATGCGCTGATAAAAATCGGTGCAAAGGTAGGTGCAGACGTGCCAATCTTTATCTTTGGTCAAGATGCCATTGCCATGGGTATTGGCGAGCAATTAACTGCCATCAATTTACCTGACCAGCAGTATTTAGTCTTAACGCCTGAGGCGCATATCAATACCGCTACCCTATTTGCTCATCCTAAGCTACATCGAGATATCACCCCTCTATCGATTAAAACCATCAAAAACCAGTCCAATGATTATGTTCAAAATTTGAATACGCCCTATCATAATGTCTTTACACCAGTAGTGACAAGCTTCGCTCCTGCTGTTGCAGAGGCTTTAGATTACTTAAAAGGGTTAGAATCGCAAGCACTGGGTACAGCACGCATGACTGGCTCTGGTAGCGCGGTATTCTTGCCGTTAGATGCGAGTATTGCCTCTGATAAAGCGCTGTTGGTAACATGGATTGAAAGTGCGCCTTGTTCGGGGTATGTGGTGGGGAGTTTGTAACGTGAATGCTTTATATCTAAAAAAATGCTCAATAACAAGTATGGTTTTTGTTTGCTTATCATTAAGTCTAACTGGGTGTACATCGCTACCTAAGTCTTATGATGAACCTAATTCCAAGCGTTTGTCTGATAATGTAATTTTACCACCGTAGCTAGGAATTGAATTACAAGCTAACTCTCAGAATATATCTACTTCTGAGCAGCACCGTAAAACCAGTTCACCTGCTGAACTATTTACTTACGCACCGGCTCTTTCAATGCGCGAAATCAATTTTGTTTTGAAAGGCAAATACGTTATAAAAGATAACTGCTTATACTTTGTTCAGAACGATGATAAGTATCTTAGTCCTATTTTTTATCCCGATAGAGCCATTCTTTTTGAGAATGAACAAGCCATTTCTGTAAATGGAACCAAAGTTAAGCTCGGTGAGGAGGTTGTCACTAGCGGTATAATTAAAGAGCGTATAGGTAGTTACTATTTACGAAAAGGTGATATTGTCATTGAAGACCCAGAGAATACAGCTTGTTTGACGGAACCTGCAATATTTATGAGTGGTAGAGTGGTCAATCCTCTCGTACAAAAGTAACTCGCACAGCATTAGCTTACGATTGACAGGCTTAATAAAAAGACCCCTATTCACTACAATAGTAGCGATGCAACTCAGGCTAATTCACTTAGTTTCGAATAAATCCCAGAAAAAGGCGCAAATGACTTGCAAAATCTGAAAATTTACTTATAATAGGTCGCCACAATAGGGGTATAGCCAAGTTGGTAAGGCATCAGGTTTTGATCCTGACATCCGTTGGTTCGAGTCCAGCTACCCCTGCCATTTTTTAGTACGAAGCGTTAGACATACATTGAGTATAAGCGGTTTATACATAACCTCTTATGCTATTGTCATTGACAACGTTATCCCAGTTTCGGTATAGTTCGCAATGAACACCGCTAGGGAAAGGTTATGTTTTAGGCGGCTCAATCGTTTATAACATAACTGACAGGTCATGACACCATTCTAAGAATGACGAATTAGTCGCTATTAGCTTTCGGTTGTTCGTAGCCTAGACATTACAGGGGTATAGCCAAGTTGGTAAGGCATCAGGTTTTGATCCTGACATCCGTTGGTTCGAGTCCAGCTACCCCTGCCATTTTTTACTGTAATAGTAGTCTTCAATCTTTTTCACCACTCTTTTCTTAATTTGAGCAGTTTGTCACTGCTTAGCGGTCGCTGCTTGAGTCAATCAATAGGACTTCTGTCATGCCTTATTTGGCGATTTTTACGGGCAATGCCCACCCAGAATTAGCAAAAACCGTAGCCGATCATCTTCACATACCTCTTGGTAAAGCTGACATCACGCGTTTTTCTGATGGCGAAATTGCCGTGGAAATCAAAGAACACGTACGCGGTAAAGATGTGTTTATCATGCAGCCGACTTGTGCACCGACCAACGACAACTTGATGGAAATCATGATGATGGCTGACGCTTTGCGTCGCTCTAGTGCTGGTCGTATCACAGCTGTCATGCCATATTTTGGTTATGCGCGTCAGGATCGTCGCCCGCGCTCAGCGCGTGTACCTATCTCAGCAAAAGTCGTCGCTGACATGCTGAACATCGTTAGTATCGATCGCGTGATGACAGTTGATTTGCACTCAGATCAGATTCAGGGTTTCTTTGACATTCCTGTAGACAATATCTATGGTACGCCAGTACTCCTAAACGACCTACAAAAACAAGATTATGACAACATCATGGTGGTTTCACCTGATGTTGGCGGTGTGGTTCGTGCCCGTGCAATGGCCAAGCAGTTAGGCGATACCGACATGGCGATTATCGACAAGCGCCGTGCTCGTGCCAATGAGTCACAAGTGATGCACATCATCGGTGATGTTCGTGACCGTGATTGCGTCATCGTTGATGATATGGTCGATACGGCTGGTACATTATGTAAAGCCGCTGAAGCACTAAAAGAGAATGGTGCACGCCGCGTCTTAGCTTATATCACTCACCCTGTCCTATCAGGTAATGCACTCAAAAACATCAGCGAATCTGCGCTAGACGAAGTCGTCGTGACTGATACGATTCCATTATCTGCCGAAGCAAAAGCCTGTAGCAAAATCCGTCAGGTCAGTATCGCGCCAATGCTTGCTGAGAGCTTACGCCGCATTAATAATGAAGAATCTATTAGTGCGATGTTTGATGCTTAATATGAGACAGTCATTGCTATAAATTTTAATAACATTGTAGTGACAATAAAAATTTAGTCATAAAAATAATAGCGTCAAGTATCAGTACTTGACGCTATTTTTATGTACGTACTTTGCGTAGGTCTTTATTATTACTACAAAATCCCGTATAATGCGCGCCTGTGCTGACCGTTTGTTTTATTCAATCAGGCCAGCATTATCAAAAGTGCTGATCATGCTGAATAATAATGGCTATTTTGGTAATTTTTACTATAAAAATCATTGTTATAAGCAAATGGCTAACATCGATAGTTGTGTCATTTATACGCAACGATAGATATTAGCTCTCATCACGTATTAGTGGATTGGTCGCAAATCCACTTTTTTATGACCAGACACTTCATCATTCTTTTTATAGGATTATATCCATGAGCAATAATCATTTTGAACTAAACGCTACTGATCGTTCTGCTGACCTACAAGGTAAAGGTGCGAGCCGCCGCCTACGTAAGCAGAACCTAGTTCCTGCTATCATCTATGGTGGTGGTGAGCAGCCAACAGCGATCTCTATCAAAATCAACGAGCTAGTAAAAGCACTTGAGTTTGAAGCATTCTTTTCACACATCTTGACCATCAATGTTGACGGTACCGAGCATCAAGCTGTTATCAAAGACTTGCAGCGTCATCCTGCTAAAGGCTTCCCAATGCATGCTGACTTCCAGCGCGTTGTAAAAGGTCAAAAAATCCACATGAACGTTCCTGTGCATTTTGTTGGTCGTGAAGAAGCGCCAGGTACTGCTGCTGGTGGCGTATTGTCTACTTTAGTATCTGATATCGAAGTGATCTGCCTACCATCACAACTTCCTGAATATCTAGAAGTAGATGTATCTGGTATGGAAATCGGTGATTTGTTCCGTCTATCAGACATCAAACTTCCTGAAGGCGTTGTGATTCATGAGCTTGAGCTAGAAGACGGCCATGACCGTACTATCGTTAACATGCAGCCACCAACGGTTGAAGAAGTTGACGAAGATGCTGACGACGTTGATGCTGATGAAGTACCAGCAACTGAGCAAAACGACGGCGCTGATGCTGAAGAAAGCAACGACGACGAGTAATATACTATGTCTAGGTAGCATTTTATTTTGTGCTACTTAGTAACAGATTCGTTTAGTTAAGAAGACAGCAGGCGATTTGAAATCTCCTGCTGTTTTTGTAAGTAGGGCGTGTTGAACATTCGACCATGGCACTGACAGCGACTATTTTTTAGGCGATTCGATGTTAAAAATAATAAGCTTAGTCACTCTAAGCGCTTATTTTTAACGATGAAGCGGCAAAAAAGAGTCCTGTCCCCTGCTTTTATCGTTGGGGCTGATGCTAAAATTGCCCCATACTGCGTTACAAATCTCGCTAAGGCATCTGCATTATCGTCGCTTTGTGCCTTGTCTGGAACAATTTTAGCGATCAGCAGTGCCTATTTGCGAATGTTCAACACGCCCTAAGGTTTGAGAATATATTGTCTATCAATATTTCAAACCTTATCCTTATTTATCAAATTTAAGCAGGGTGTTTTTATGGCCATAAAGCTTATTGTCGGTCTTGGTAATCCTGGTCAGCAGTATATGTTTACGCGTCATAATGCCGGATTTTGGTTTGTCCATCACTTGGCGCAACAATTCAACATCACGCTCTCCCCTGACAAAAAATTCCACGGGGTGACAGGACGTGGGCACATTCATGGATCTGATGTGCGCTTACTTATGCCTCTGACGTTTATGAATAAATCTGGTCAGTCAGTCGTGCCTATGGTAAATTTTTATGGCATCAAAAACGACGAGTTATTGATTGCTCATGATGAGCTCGATATTCCAGCTGGCAGCATCAAACTCAAAACCGACGGTGGTCACGGTGGTCACAATGGCCTGCGTGATATTACGCCGCATATCGGTAATGACTTTCATCGTCTGCGTGTGGGTATCGGTCATCCTGGTCACAAATCTAAAGTCAGTGGACATGTGCTCTCAAAAGCGTCTCCCGATGAGCAAATCGCCATTGACAGCGCATTGACGGCGGCTTTTGACGCGCTACCACTATTGCTAGATGGTGATATCGAAAAAGCACGTTCACAAATTAATGGCTTTAAATTGCCTGAATAAAATATTATTTCTATAGTAATAGCCTTTTATTTTGGTACGTTTGTCCCCATTAACCTTTTGATTTAGTTATTTAATATCAGTTACGCTAAGGAAGCAACCTATGCTACTTAATATGCTTAAATGCAAATTACACCGTGCTCGCGTTACCCATGCTGAGCTTCACTATGAAGGCTCATGCGGTATCGATGGTGATCTACTAGACCTAGCTGGTCTACGTGAAAACGAATCTATCGATATCTATAATGTGACCAATGGCAAGCGCTTTCGCACCTATGCTATCCGTGCTGAGGCGGGCTCTGGTATTATCTCATTAAATGGTGCTGCGGCTCATATGGCAGACCTAGGCGACATCGTCATTATTTGTGCTTACGCGCATTTCGATGAAGTTGAAGCATCGACGTATCAGCCAAAACTGGTCTATTGCAACGAAGACAACACGGTGAAAGACACAGCAAATATCATTCCTGTACAAGTTGCTTAATATGACAGGATGGTGAGGTTTTGGTAAATTTAAGATAAACACAAAGTTACATCTTTGAGTTAACTGCTATTATTACTAAAAATCTCGATGCTATGAGGAAAGCTGAATCTAAATCAAGATTCGGCTTTTTTTGTGCGATTTTTATTTATTAAACTCATATTTTTCATCATATATAAGGAAACATACCGATGTGGTTGGCGGTGATTGCAATACTGATTGGGTTAGCAATTTTGGTTTGGAGTGCCGATGTCTTTATTGACGGAGCAACAGCGCTGGCAAAAAAGTTTAGTGTACCGAGTTTCCTAATCGGTGTTTTGATATTAGGTATCGGCACATCAGCACCTGAGATGGTCGTGTCAGTACTGGCTGCATTAGAAGGCAGTCCTGAGCTGGCTTTAGGCAATGCTTACGGCTCAAATATTATCAATATTGCCTTAGTACTGGGTGCAACCGTACTGATTAGCCCTATTATCATCCGTAAAGGTATCGTAAAGCGTGACCTGCCGCTGCTACTGCTAATCACCGCCATCGCTGCATGGCAGCTACGTGACGGCATATTGAGCCAAGTGGATGGTCTGATATTGCTTGTATTGTTGATTGCGGTATTGGGGTCACAGATCGTATTGAGCATTCGTGAGGGCTATCATGAGCATGAAGAGGACATTGATAATGCAGATTCAGATGCGACAGAGCCAAGCGTAGCGCGTGGACTTGGTAGCTTACTGCTCGGTATGCTGATGCTGGTACTTAGCTCGCGGGCGATCGTTTGGGGAGCGGTCGAATTGGCAACGCTCTGGGGGCTGAGTGAGCTTATCATTGGCTTGACGATTGTTGCGGTTGGTACATCACTGCCTGAGCTGGTATCAAGCTTGTCAGCAGCGCGTAAAGGCGAGCACGACATGGCACTTGGCAATATCATTGGCTCAAATGTCTTCAATACATTGGCGGTCGTAGGCCTAGCTACGGTGATTGCCCCTATCTCTGCTGATCCAGTGATTTTATCACGTGATGTGATGGCAATGGGGCTACTGACGGTATTACTCGTTGCTCTGTGTGTGTTTGCCTTTACAAAAAAGCGCCAGTTCGGTCGTACGTCGGGCGCTACGTTGGTGCTTTTCTTTGTCGGTTATACTGCATGGCTGATTCAAAGCGTTAATATATAACTTTCACTTTTGTATGTTTTGAGCCTTGCTGGCTATTTTATAATCCTAAGACTTTTTCTTACGATTTTTAAAACCGCGCCATAACCCTTCATGTGCTACTTTTGGCATTTTTAGGGTAATGGTGTTGGATAGCATATCCTGTACTGCGAGACCACGAGGGTTAAACAGACAAAAAACATAGTTGAATACCAGTCCAAGAAACGCGCTGGCCAATAAGGCGGCGCGTGACCCATCGATCAGACTACCAACAATACCAAAAATCAGCGGCATCAAACACGCCGCCAAGATACGTTTGAAAGACTGCCCCCACGTGAGCCACTGACCCGCGTCATTGATGGTTTTGAGCCGCCATGTCTGCATCCCCAATGTCTGACCACCACGGCGCCAAAATATGCCGTAGAAGGCCACCAATGTCAGTACAAATGATGGCGTCATAATGGCGTTTTGATACCAAAGCGGTAGTGACTGGGCCTGTGAAGACTCGGTACCCGTCTCCATCGTTAGCAGCGTGCCAACTACGGTCAATATCGTACCCACCAAAAATAACAATGCCAGAATCAACATACCATCATACAGAATGGCTACGACACGAACCATGGGTTTGGCAATGGCGGGCGCTTCATTAGGATCTTGCTGCGCAAAAGCGCTCGGTTGCGGCTTTGATTTATTGACAGATTTTGACGGGCGTTTAGAGGAACTTTTTGGCATGGTACAAGCTCATAGCAAGCAGTGAATAATAACGCTATTGTACCGTAAATGACTGGTCTATCGTACATTATCCTAGATGACCGTCTAATCATATTGACTATAGTTGCAAAGCGATTGATAAAAAGTCACCAGTACAAAGCCATCAAGCCCCGTGATAGATTACAAAAATGATAGACATAAAAAAATCGCCAATTGTCATAAGACAGGCGATTGATTTAGTTGATTATGCAAATGGTGCGCTTGGAGAGATTCGAACTCCCGACCCCTTAGTTCGTAGCCAAGTGCTCTATCCAACTGAGCTACAAGCGCGTACTTTGCAAATTATTTACCGTTAATGAATAATCATTTTCAGTAAATTAGGTTGGCTATTATATAGATAATATCGCTTGTGTCAACATTTTTTTTAATTAAAAACAAAATATTTTTTGATTTAATTATTAAAAATGTTTAACGCAATATGCTGCGTTACTACTCTAATAATAACTGAATAAATGGCGGTGAAGGAGGGATTCGAACCCTCGATACGCTTACACGTATGGTTCCTTAGCAGGGAACTGGTTTCAGCCACTCACCCACTTCACCTAACGATTTAAGACATTTATAAAAATAAACATAGTACTGATGCTAGCAATACGTCTTATGTCGTGGGCGAGTATTATAACAAAGCCAAAACGAATTGCAAGCCTTGTCTACCGATTTAATGAGGCTTTTCTCATAATTATCGATATAAATGCTTTTCTCGCCTTTTAATACTTAAAATTACGCCATATTGCAAAAAAATACCACTGCTAAATTGATGATTCAGAACAGTTTCATTTGTTTTGATACTTTATACTTAATCTATAGGTACTAGACTGAGATAGATTTTTTGGCATTAGGTGGCTATAGTATTTATCACTGATTATAAAATACCTAAAAGGAGCGGTTATGCGACCTGTCGTACTGTGTTTTTCAGGATTGGATCCCTCAGGCGGTGCTGGATTACAAGCGGACATTGAAGCCATCGGTCAATCTGGTGCGCATGCGGCTATTGCTTGTACGGCAGTCACAATTCAAAGCTCACAGCAGGTATTTGGCTTTGAGGCGTGCGCTGCCTCCTTAGTACAAGCACAGGCCACTGCGGTGCTTGACGATTTACCTGTCAAAGCCATCAAGTCAGGTATGCTTGGTACCACTGACAATATCGCCATGCTAACCCAGTTGTTTGCTGAGCAAATAATAAGCCCTGATACCCCGTTTGTATTAGACCCTGTATTAGTCGCCAATAGCGGTGGCAGTTTGGGCGATGAGAAAACGCTGGTGCGCGCGTTTAGGCAGCTGCTACCCTATGCCACCTTGATTACACCCAATACGCATGAACTGCGCGCGCTGAGCGGCGAGCAGGATTTGCACAGTGGTGCGAAAAAACTATGCGCGCAAGGCGTTCATGCGGTGTTGGTAAAAACCTCTCATGATTTTGATAGCGGTGATATCGAGCAGTATTTATATATAGAGGGCGAGATGGTACATAAGAGCATCTTACCGCGCTTAGAGGGTGAATTTCATGGCTCAGGATGTTCGCTTGCCAGCTTTATTGCTGGGCGTTTGGCGATGGAAGATGATTTGATTGATGCGGTAAAATCCGCAGATAATTGGATTACCCAGACATTGCGCGCGGCTGACATACCGCACCCTGATGATGCTCAGGCGCAATTAATACCCAATCGCTTTATCCACTCTTAATGTCTTTATAAAGTAACAACATAAAGTATTAACGTTCATCAATAGCAGACATAAAAAAGGCGCTCTATATTTTATAGTGCGCCTTTTGGCATGGGATGCGTTATTTATTCTCTGTGATTTAGAGACACCAATTATCCTAGCATTGGCATAAAGTTTGCCGACAAGCCGCCGATGAAGATCTCAAGCAGATAGAATACAAAAAAAGCAATCATCGGTGATAAATCAAGCATGCCTAAGTTTGGCGTAATACGACGGAACGGTGCCAAAATCGGTTCTGCTAGCTGAATGATGATACCAATAATAGGATGCTGGGATTGGGTAAACACCACGATCCAGCTGACGATAATAGACCCAATCACCAAGTAGCGACACATGCGTAAAAAATCTAACACTAGGCTGATCGTCCCTGTGAAAAATAGCGGCACAGGGGCAATTCCTTGATGCGTCAAGGCCGCTTTTCCAGAAATATCAATCAGACGAATCAAAAACATTAAGACGATAGCCGCAATGCTAATACGTCCCTGTCCGACCGTTGGGAAGATACGCCCAAACACATCGACGATATGGGTCGCTTTATAGGCAGGTGCAATCATCGGGTTGCGCGCATCCATCCCTGCAAATTGCAGCATAAAACGAATAAACACCAGCATCATAGCGAATGTGGTGACCAGATCAAAAACTTGAAATAACATGTTGTTCATGAAGGGCTACTCAATGGGACATTGTTGACAGATTTTAGGATGACAACTGTCATTATCAGATGCGAATCATCATACAATACAGGTCAGCTGTTGAGCCTGACCTACTTTTTGGGTCGTTACTTACTCAATTGCTAATCAATAACTATTTACTCATCTCTTCACTAAGCGCTTGGCTACGATCATAGCACGCTTGCATGGCTTCACCGATTTGGCGGCCAATCTCATTGGCTTGCATGGATTCAACAGCGGCTTGAGTGGTACCGTTTGGAGACGTCACTTTACGACGCAGCTCAGCAGGCGTATCTTCACTATTCATCGCCATTTTTGCCGCACCAAGCATGGTTTGCATGGCAAGTGCTGAGGCTTGTTCTTTATCAAGCCCTAATGCCACTGCGCCATCGACCATCGATTCGATAAAGTAAAACATGTACGCTGGCGCTGAGCCTGACACGGCAGTCACAGCATGCATATGTTCTTCATCATCAACCCACATGACCAGTCCTGAGGCTTCCATCACCGCCGTTGCCAGCTCTTTTTGTTCAGCTGAGATATTATCTGTGCCGTAGAGACCGGTTGCACCCATCTGAATCATCGAAGGCGTGTTTGGCATGGCGCGCACGATATTACTATAGCCGCCCAGCATGCTAAACAATAGGTCAGTTGACAGACCTGCGGCAACCGAGATGACCAACTGATT
Source organism: Psychrobacter pacificensis (assembly GCF_018336615.1). NCBI lineage: Bacteria > Pseudomonadati > Pseudomonadota > Gammaproteobacteria > Moraxellales > Moraxellaceae > Psychrobacter > Psychrobacter pacificensis. Next base: position 2,782,835 of record NZ_CP048752.1, read on the forward strand.
GTCCAATGCATCAGCAAAAGCACCAACCACCACTTTCATGATTTGTGGTTTTACTGCCAGTACCACGATATCAGCACCGATCACAGCAGATTTGGCATCCGCCATTGGGTCAACGGTGTTTAGACCTTTAGCCGCTAGTTGCTCACGGATATCGCCGCTAGGATCGGCGACCGTGATTAGACTTGGTTTGATGCCGCAGCTCACAAGCCCACTAATAAGCGCTTGTGCCATATTTCCGCCACCAATAAAACTGATTTTCTTATTATCTAATACCGACATACTTGTCTCCTAGTCACAACATTTAAAAGTATTCAACGTAACATACTGATATATAAAACGACACTCAGTTTATCATACTGCTCCTAGTATCGTTTGATAAATTCCTGCCGTCTACAACGGCAGTAAACCTAGTTAAAACACGCAACTGACATCGACTATGACATGGTTTAGCTGTTAGATTGAGAAATAATTTTTATAAAATATTTTGAGGTGTCAAATATGTTTTTTATTCGTAAGGCCATTCAAAAAGACTTCAAGGTATGGGCAGCACACTTATGAAAGCCTCATTGCAAGATATAACAGCCGCTATAGTTTTGTTTCATCTACTCAACTACGCTTATAACATTCTTAAAAACATCGTCGATATCACTACCTAGACTTTTGGTATTGCTCGAAAAGTCATTTTTCAATATCCACCTATCAAAAGGCGATAATAATAAGATAGGAATCTCATTTTTAGCGTGTTCTTTATCTAAGAGTACGACACTGACCACAACCAAGCTTTCTCGCAGCCATAATGGAATACCAAGCGTTTGATACAGTTTTTTGCCTGATTGTGAACGTGTCGCCAATGCCGTCTGCACACGCTGTTTGCGATCTAATGGTTTTATCTTTAATACTGCATTGAGTGCGCCTATATGACATTCTATCAATCTTGCCAGCGCATCTGGATACACTTGCAACTGCCAGATATAGTCTTCACTGCGACGAACAGTCAGTAGTGCAAAATCACTCTCTGCTGATTCATTTGTTGTCAAATCCAAACTCGATAATGGCTGCGCTTGTACCATTAGTGGTCTATCTAACCAAGACAACCATTCATTGCTTAGCCGGTAGAGCTGCTGGCGATAGCGGCGAACAACATAGGATTGCGTACGAGCTTGCCAAAACAGCTCAGTTTGGTGATCATGGTCGCTGCGCTGAGTAAGATTCCATACGTCATCGACGAGCTGCTTAGCAGGCGGTAATGGCTCATCTTGACCCAGCCAATGATGCAGTAGTTGCCGCTGGCGATAAATGGGCAATACTTGCAATGTATCGATATTGAGCACGCGCTGTGCTGCTGGTAGCTGTAGGCTTTCATCAGCTGTCTGCTGCATATCTTGCTCAGCCTGAACATTGACAGTGGCTTGCGCATCGCCTAATAGCTGCGCACTGCGAGCAATATTATCAATGACATTGGGGTTATAAGTTGCTAGTACTGGCATGATATCGCGGCGCAGTCCGCTACGGACATTATCACCCGTCTCGTTGGTCGGGTCATCGATATAAGGCAACGCTAAGCGCTTGGCATAATTACTAATCGTGGCGCGCCTCACCGTAAGCCAAGGTCGCCATAATGCATGGCGTCGTCCATGCTGCGTTTGTACTCGCCATGGCTGCATACCTGACAGACCATTCACCCCAGCGCCTTGGATCAAGCGCATCAGTACCGTTTCGGCTTGGTCGTCGGCGTGATGTCCTAGTAGCAGTACATCATCTTGGTTGATATGCGCACGCATGGCGTTATAGCGGGCTTGCCGCGCGGCTTGCTCATCACGACCTGTCACTTGTGCTCTTAGGATATGACAAGGTATCTGCTGCATCTTAGCCCAATTCGCGACATGCGTTGCCCAATGCTGACTATCGGCTTGCAAACCATGATCAACATGTAACAGCTGCGGCAAACATGGCAATCTGCCTTGCCGATAGAGCTGCACACATAACGCTGCAAGCGCCAATGAATCACGCCCACCACTACAGGCTAGCCATAGGCGACGACCATGCAGCTGCTCCCTATAGTCATTTATACTGCCCAATAATGCATCTGCCAATGTCTCATCAATTGGCAAATCATTGATTGGTCTAATAGGATGCGTGAGGATGGCACTGCTGGTCATAATCAGCCTTAGTTTTAGATAGATAAATTCATGAGCAAATTAATAGACATAAAAAAACGCGCCATTGAATGACACGTTTTATTTTAGCATTAAGACTCAGTCTCTAATATGAAAAGCTTAGCACATGCTTTGCATTAAGCAGGCAGCATCACTTCTGAGTTAAACGTCTTTAATTTTTCGTAGCGGAGCTCACAACGCGCTTGAGGATCCAAATCTCTGATTTCATCAAGCTGCTCAGTGATCAGTGATTTTAGAGCTTCCATAACGGGTTGTGGCTGCACATGTGCGCCCTCACCTTCATCGATGACGGCATCAACCAAACCTAGCTGGTAAAGGTTGATGGCATTTAATTTCAGAGCTTCACTGGCATCTGGTGCTTTTTCAGCCGTTTTCCATAAGATAGATGCACAGCCTTCAGGAGAAATGACCGAATAGATGCTGTTTTGCAGCATGTTGACTTTGTCGCCAACGCCAATTGCCAATGCACCACCTGAACCACCTTCACCGATAATGGTCACGATGATAGGCACTTTTAGGCTAGAGAATACCGCGATACTCTCTGCAATCGCTTGCGCTTGACCGCGCTCTTCTGCGCCAACACCAGGATAGGCACCTTGAGTATCGACAAAGGTCATCACAGGAATATTGAAGCGCTCTGCCATTTTGACCAAGCGAATCACTTTGCGATAGCCTTCAGGGTTGGCCATACCAAAATTATGCTCGATACGCTCACGAGTACTGCGACCACGATGCTGACCGATGACCATTACAGGTTGATCATTGAACCGTGCCAGACCGCCCAAAATGGCTTTGTCATCGGCAAAAGCACGATCGCCGTGCAACTCATCAAATTCAGTAAAAAGCTGATTAACATAGTCCATAAATAATGGACGCTTGGCATGTCGTGCAAGCTGCACACTATCCCAGACAGTGCTCATAGACGCTTCCCTTTAATCATTATACTTAATGTATTTATGTTTAAGAATAATATCGTTATCGGTGTTCAGATAATGAAAGTACAGTTGTAAACTGAGTAGAAGCTATAGTAGCACATCTTATATAGCATGACATTATCGACAGCACTGCTTTTGTTACGTTAGTCTTTAACTCGATACGGACAATGGTAACGGTTCAGTTGCTTGCGCCTCTACCACACTAAGCTGTACGCCCCATTTGGCAAACTGCTCAATCTCTGTGCGCAAATCAGCAACCAAAAACGCATAATGCTCGCTGCTATCAGCCACCGTGATTTGCCAGTCGCTATCACTGATGACCTTTAATTCTAATTCTGGCAGTTTATAATCACTACGGCTATGATGCGCGAGTACCGCAAGACGCAATAGCAAGCACAGATAAACGAGCTGGTTTCCCCCGATCTGACAGGTCTGCTCGAACATATCGGCTTTGAGCTTACGGCGATGGTTGAGCATCAACTGCGCCATACGCTTTTGATCCACTTGTGAGAACCCTGGAATATCAGAATACTCAAGCAAATAGGCGCTGTGCTTATGATAACTGCTATGACTGATTGCAAGGCCAATCTCATGCAAAAACGCGGCACGTCTGAGTAAGTCACAGTCATCGCTTGTTAGGGCAAGCTTATCTTTTACTTGCTCGAACAGGTTACGACTGGTTTTTACCACTTGCTTGGCTTGCTTTTTGTCGCCTGAATAACGCTTGATAAGCGCGAGCACACTGCGGTCACGCACATCTTCGCTCGCAAAACGCCCCAGCATGTCATACATCACGCCTTCACGTAATGCCCCATCTGAGTAGGTAATGGTCTCAACGCCTAGTACCTTCATCACCGCACGCAACACTGCCACACCTGCCGGAAATACCGCTTTACGGTGGTCTTTGACGCCTTCTAGCTCGATATCATCAATATTGCCAATCTTAAGCAGCAATCGCTCTAGTTTTTTGACGCCTTTATAAGTAATGCGTTCTTGCTCATCGGCCCAGCCTTTGGACACAAGGACGTTGCGTACCGCTTTGATCGTGCCACTTGAGCCGACCACGCTGCTCCAACCAGTCTTTTGGTAACGACCATTGATTGCCAGTACTTCCTTGCGCGCGCCTGAAATCGCATTGTTAAAAGCCTCTTTGGTAATGAGGCCGTCAGCAAAGTACTTCTGTGTAAATGCCACGCAGCCCATTTGTAAGCTTTCCGTCAATAAAGGATCAAACTCTTGACCGATAATAAATTCCGTCGAGCCACCACCAATATCAATAACCAAGCGCTTGTCGCTACTCTCATTGGTATGCGAGACGCCCAAATAAATCAATCGTGCCTCTTCGCGACCAGCGATAATCTCAATGGGCTTGGGCAAAATCTTATTGGCTTTTGCAATAAAATCATTGGCATTTTTGGCTTGGCGCAAGGCGTTGGTCGCAACCACACGAATACGCTCTGGCGGTACAGAATCCAGACGCGCCACAAACCGACTCAAACAATCCAGACCACGCTGTTCAGCTGTCTCGCTCAAGATTTTATGCTCATCCAGTCCAGCAGCGAGCTGTACCTTTTCAGACATAGAGACTACTTTGCGCACTTCCCCATGATCAAGACGGGCAATGGCTAAGTGGAAACTGTTGGAACCAATATCAATGGCTGCCATCATTTCATCATCGCCGAGTGGCGGGTTTGTAAGATAGTCAGTAGGCATAAGGCAAGTTGTCACCGTATTAGAGAGAGTGTGTAGTTTAACAAAATCAGGTACGACATAGATATAAAATCATAGGTATAGAAAAAGCAGCCGCCACACAAATCTGGGCCATTTTGCCATTAAAGCATTTATCCTAAATACGCGCAAGCGCCGCAAAATCATAGCAAAAGTGTAAAACCACTCTATCAAAGGCTAATGACCAAGCCTACATCTAACGCTTGTGTTAGCAATATCGGTTTGCTACATTGAAAGCTCATAATATTGTGATAAAAAACCGTTATTTACTGCTTTTACATCGGTATAAATCACATCGAAATCCATCAATTATTTACCTAAAAACTGCCGACAATGGATAGTCGATAAACCCGCCAGCAAGGACGCTAACCGCATGAATCAAACAACCGAAAAAAATGCGATCGAAACCGCTAATACCCATAACAGTACCAGAACGGATATGATAAAAACTGAAGCGTCACCCAAACAGGCGTTTTATGATTTTTATTTAGACGAGCATCAAAACATGGCTTGTCGCCGTCTCCATTTTGCAGGTAGCAGTTTTGGTTTGTTAGGATTGGCAAAGTCAATCAAAACTGGCTCGGTAAAGCCTCTCGCAAGAGGTGTCGCAGCAGGATATGCCTGCGCTTGGGTCGGGCATTTTTTCTTTGAAAAAAACAAACCCGCCTCGCTTAAATTTCCGCTAAAAAGTTTTGCTAGTGATTTTCGTATGTATGGCGATGTCCTGCGTGGCAATTTAAGCCTAAAAGATCACAAATATGACAAACGTACAAAAAAACCAGCATCATAATTTATTATGAATGCTGGTTTATCTTTCAAATGTCTAAAATTTGAGAGATTTAGAGTGGGTTAACCCTTTGTTATCTCTGCAAATATCTCATCAGCAGCAGTAATCGATGCCTCGATATCTTCATTGCTGTGCTTGATTGACATAAAGCCTGCTTCATACGCAGACGGCGCTAGGTAAATACCGCGATCTAACATACCGTGGAAGAAGGTATTGAACATCTCCATATCGCACTCTGTCACATCATCAAAGTTACTTGGGGTTTTGGTATCAGCGTCTTTGACAAAGAACATACCAAACATACCGCCCAATTTATTGGTGCGCAGATTGATGCCATGCTTATCCGCCGCCGCTTGGAAACCATCGACCAGATGATCGACTTTGGCAGCTAAGTCTTCGTAAAAACCTTCTGCCGTTAGGTCTTCAAACATCGCGATACCGGCACGCATCGCAAGTGGGTTGCCTGATAACGTACCAGCTTGATACACGCCACCAAGCGGTGCGATGCACGACATGATTTCTTCTTTACCGCCAAACGCACCAACTGGCAGGCCTGCACCGATGATTTTACCAAAACAGGTCAAATCAGGCGTGATACCGAAGTGTGCCTGCGCACCGCCCAGACCCACGCGGAATCCTGTCATCACTTCATCAAAAATCAATACTGCGCCATTGTCCGTACACTGGGCACGCAACGTATCATGAAACTCTTGTGTTGGGATTACCATATTCATGTTGCCAGCGATAGGCTCCAAGATTACACAAGCAATCTCGTCGCCCCATTTTTCAAAGCAGTCTTTGATCGCTTGCGGATCATTATAAGGAATCGTGATCGTGTGCTTTGCAAAATCGGCTGGGACGCCTTTAGATGTTGGCTCACCGATATCGAGCATGCCTGAGCCTGCTTTGACAAGCAGACTGTCTGAATGACCATGATAGCAGCCTTCGAACTTGACGATTTTGTCACGCTGAGTATAACCGCGTGCCAAACGAATCGCACTCATGGTCGCCTCAGTCCCCGAGCTGGTCATACGAATCATCTCAACGCTCGGCACGAGCTCACAGATTTTATCAGCGACCGTGGTTTCAAACGGCGTTGGTGTCCCAAAACTCAAACCATCATCAGCGGCTTGTTTGACAGCGTCGATGACTTTTGGATGCGCGTGACCCAAAATCATTGGGCCCCAAGAACCCACATAATCAATATAGGCATTGTCTTCGGTGTCATAAATCTTGCTGCCATTGGCGCGGTGCATAAAAATTGGCGTACCGCCGACCCCTGCAAAGGCGCGGACGGGTGAATTAACGCCGCCTGGAATATGTTTGCGGGCTTGGGCAAAAAGCTGTTCGTTTTTAGTACTCATAGCTATTCTCTATTTATAGGTTCTGTATTCTGTCAGTTCTGTATTTTCTAAATGTCGTCAGTCTTATATTTGTTTATTATCGAATCTTTCAAGACATTTTTACAATTTACGCTTTTTTGACGACAGAAGATTTCAGCTTCATTGGGCCATAACCGTCAAGTTTACAATCAATATCGTGACCATCGGTTGCGTCTGGCAATAGGCGAATACTTTTCGCTTTAGTTCCAACTTTAATGACAAGTGAAGAGCCTTTGACCTTTAGGTCTTTAATGACCGTAACGGCATCGCCGTCCTGTAACTCATTGCCAACCGCATCACGAATGACGGCATCTTGCTCTTCCGCTTGTGCCGCATCCGTCTCAGCCGCCGTCCACTCGTGAGCGCACATCGGACATACCAGTAACGCACCATCTTCATACGTATATTCAGCATCACATTTCGGGCAATTTGGTAAGCTCATCATATCCTCGGCAGTCATCAGACGTTGGGTTTATTGTAGAGCGGACATTGTACCGTAACTCGCCATTTTTAACCAATTTGTACCGTTGAAAATGGCGCACTACGCCCAATTTAATGCTTAACCCACACTGAAGCGCCCCACTTATTGATGACGTTTTTGTGACACCATTTTTGTGGTACTCTTCTTAACCTTATTGACATTTTTGCTGACACGTTCTGTCAGTAACAACAGCGTCTATATTAAAGCGCACCTATAACTTTTATCGCTTCGATTTCATCTATATATTTTAATTATTAAGCAGAAGGATAATAACAATGACACAATCTCCAAACCCCTCAGCATTGCCGCAGTTTTCGCAATTGACCATTCAAGGTGAGGATGCCGAAAAATTCTTGCAAGGGCAATTGACTTGTGATGTCACCAAACTTGGGCTTAGCTATCAAGCCGCTGCAATCTGCAACTTAAAAGGTCGTATTGAATTTGGTATTTGGATCAAAAAACAAGCCGAGAAGCACTATGATGTGGTCATCAGCAGCGATTGTGCAGATGCCTTACAAGCTCATTTAAAAAAGTTTGGCGCGTTTTCTAAATTTGATACCAGTGCACCAGCTACCATTTACCCTTGTGTGTTAGCAGACGAACCAACCTTTAGCCATAAAGACGATCACAATACCGCTAAAGACACTGAGGATTGGATGGCGTGCAGTATCGCCACTGGTAACTATTGGATTGTCGCGCCGACTCAAGGTGAGTTTCAGCCGCAAGAGCTGCGCCTGCATCAGCGCGGCGGCATGGACTATGATAAAGGCTGTTATTTGGGCCAAGAAGTCATCGCCCGTATTTATTTTAAATCAGCGCCCAAAGCGTTTTTACACTATGTAAAAGGTAGCGGCGCGCTCCCCGCAGCAGGCGACAAACTCGATAAAATCCAAGTGGTCAATGCGATGGAAAATGACAATGGATTTATAGCCCTTGTCGTGGCACGTCCTGAGCAATTGGCAGAAAGCGATTTGAATATATTGGACTTGCCAGCCGCACTGCAGGTGGATGTTGCGCGCCCAAAGTAAAATCAAGCTGAAACAAATAGGCGGCGCAGCAACGGTGGTGGCAAGCTAATATACGGCTGCCGTCATGATTAACATGAGCATAGAGAATCCCATGACACATATTGCGGTACTCGGAGCAGGGGTGGTGGGCGTGACCACCGCATGGTATCTACGTCAAGCAGGCTATGATGTGACTGTGATCGAGCGCGAATCGGCGGCAGGGATGCAGACGTCCTTTGCCAATGGTGGTCAAATATCGGTCTCTCATGCGACGCCGTGGGCCAATCCTGCCACCCCGATGAAAGCGCTCAAATGGTTGTTTAAAGAGGATGCCCCGCTGTTATTCCGTCTGCGTGCGGATAAGGATCAGCTCAAATGGGCGATGCAGTTTTTGCAAGAGTGCCGCGCTGATCGTGCCGATGCCAATCTGGTGCAAATGGTACGCTTAGGGTTATATTCTCGCGACGCCTTACAACAGCTACGCGCCGATATCGGTATCAATTATGAGCAGCAAACACGCGGTATTATGCATTTTTATACCAGCCAAGCTGAGTTTGATGCTGCTATCGAACCCACTGAGCGCATGCAAGCGCTTGGTTGTGAGCGCCATGTGATTGATATCAATAATGCCGTCAACTTGGAACCTGCCCTCTATCCGATTGCGCATAAACTCACTGGTGCAACCTACACCAGCCGTGACGAATCTGGTAATGCGCACCTATTTACGCAAAGACTCGCACAGCGCTGCATTGATGCGGGTGTACAGTTTTTATATGATACTGAGATCTTAGCGCTTAATACTGACGCTCACTCTGCGCGTCCGCATGTGCATAGTATTACCATTCGCCCAAAAGGCGAAAACGTACAGACTTTCACGGCTGATAGTCATGTGATCGCGCTAGGCAGCTATAGCGTTCCTCTGTTAAAACCATTGGATATTCGCGTGCCTATTTTTCCAGCAAAGGGCTATTCAGCCACCTATACGGTCAATCCACGAGCGCCGCATTTAGCGCCCTTTGTCAGCTTGATTGATGATGAGTTTAAGCTGGTGACTTCACGTTTGGGTGATAAGTTGCGAGTGGCAGGCACCGCAGAATTTAATGGTTATAATTTGGACCTAAATGCCACGCGCTGTGAGGCCATTACGCGCCGCGTGCAGCAATTATTTCCAAAAGGTATCATCGCAAATTCGGTTCAATATTGGACAGGACTGCGCCCCATGACCCCGTCAAACGTACCTTTGATTGGGCGCGCGCATTGCGGTCAAGTCAAACATGGTAGCCATAACGCATCAGCCACTTTTGACAATCTATGGCTAAATACAGGGCACGGCACGTTAGGCTGGACGCATGCTTGCGGCTCTGCAAAAGCCATCAGCTTATTGATACAAGGTGAAACGCCCAACGTTGATTTTGATTTTGTGGGTACAAACAGCTGACTTAATCTCTAGACACTATAAAAAAACTATCTCCATAAAAAAGCAGGCACTTACATCGTGTAAGCGCCTGCTTTTTACTTTAAAAAAATTGAACTTATGCGATTGCACTATCTATTGAGTTTTCTAATACCGCATTAGCCACACTGTCTGCGTTAGCACCCAACGCCTCTAATTGCACTGGCACGCCATTGACGGCGGCATTACCACTCAACTGATCAATCAAAGTATCGTCTGTTAAGTCATTGACACTGACACCGGCATGCGCTTGCGCAATCTTCTGCTTCACCCCTTTACGACCATGACCAAAGCCATGCGGAATACTGACCACGCCTGGCATAAGCTCATCAGTCACCTCTGCTGCGATGACCACACTACCTACGCGAGAGGTCACTCTCACGTCTTGTCCGTCTTCAATACCGTGCTGCTCTGCCGTTTCTGGATGCAGCATTAGTGTACAACGAGATTTACCTTTCACCAATCGATAACTATTGTGCAGCCATGAGTTATTGCTACGTACATGGCGACGTCCGATGAGCAAAATCTCCTGATTATCATACTGCTGCATCATTTCTTTGACCCGTGCCAAATCTGCCTGATAAAAATCAACATTGAGATTGATTTGCTTATCGGCATGCTTGATCGCCTCCGGCAACATACGATGCAATGGTCCTAAATCAATACCGTGTGGGTTGTCTATCAGCGCATCCAATGTGACGTCTTTATAAGGTCCGTACTTGAGAGCTTGCTCAAGCAAGAATTTCGGTCCAAACGCTTTTGTCGCGGCACGCTCTTTTTGTACCGCTTCTGGCGCGTCTTTATCCAAGCGATCGGCAAGCTCTAGATAAATCTCCCAGTCATGCTTCTCATTCTCTGTTTTGCTAAATAAGGCAGGCGAGTATTTGGCAACATTGTGTACAGCAAAACCATTAAACGTAATGTCGTAATGGTCACGCTCGAGTGGCGAGACAGGCGGCAGGATAATGTTGGCATGACGGCTGGTCTCCGTCACAAAGTAATCAAGCGACACCATGAATTCTAGCCCTGACAAGGCCTCATCTAGCTTTTCACCATTTGGCGTGCTAAGGACAGGGTTTCCCGCGACACTCATAAAGCCTTTTAACTGCCCTTCTCCTGCGACCAACATCTCATCCGCCATCGCAACCACTGGATATTCGCCATTAAAATCAGGTAGATTACTCACGCGGCTGTGACGTTTGCCCAAATAGCCAGGACCCGAGCTATTGACCACATCGACCGCAGGGTTCGGGAACATGAGTCCGCCCACTTCATCTAAGCGTCCTGTGACGATATTGATGACCATGGACAGATATTGGCTGAGCAAGCCAAACTCTTGCACCGAGATACCCATACGGCCATAACAGACTGAGCTTTCGGCTTCACAAAACCCTTTGACGATACGTTTGATTTCAGTGGCGGTAATGCCTGTAATATTTGCCACTGACTCAGGGGTGAACCCTTGTGCAAATGATGCAATACGATCAATCTCTGGTGCCAGCGCTGCCACTCGGCTATCTACCTTGGCATAGCCCTGAGCGTAGATCTCATTGAGCATGGCAAGTAGCAACAATACGTCTGTCGCTGGACGAATAAAGTGATGTTCACTGGCGATGTCTGCGGTTTCGGTACGCCTTGGATCGATCACCACCACTTTGCCATCACGTGCTTTGATGTCTTTGAGCTTTTGACGCATGTTGGGCGCAGTCATGATACTGCCATTAGAGGCCAGCGGGTTACCGCCGATGATGAGCATATACTGCGTGCGATTCACATCCGGAACAGGGATGCGGAGCATATGGCCGAACAGATGCATGCTGACGATATGGTGTGGCAGTTGGTCAATTGAGGTCGCAGAAAAGCGACTACGCGTCTTTAGGCTGGTCAATAGCTGCTTAATGGTCAACATCCCGCCCATGTTATGGACATTCGGGTTACCCAAATACACCCCAAATGCATTTTGACCATATTTTTGCTGAACAGACTGAATACCTGCAGCGACTTTATCTAACGCCTCAATCCAGCTGATCGATTTCCAACCGTCCGCCGTTCTTTCAACAGGCCCTCGTAAACGATCAGGATCTTCGTACAAATCCTGCAAAGCAGTGGCTTTTGGGCAAATGTAGCCTTGAGAAAAAGGATCGTTTTTATCCCCTTTGATCGATAAGACTTTTTCGCCATCGTGCTTGATCTCGACGCCGCACATCGCCTCGCATAAAGTACAGGTTCTAAAGTGGATTTGTTCGTTGTCCGCCGCGCTAGCCGCTGTAGTGCCCATAGTCATACTCCCTTTTATGTTTTATAAATCCTAGCTTTCATGAGATATATCATGAGCCGCTATGGTTGCTTCCTTGCAAAAAATTGGCAAATAAGGCGTCAAAGCTGATATTCAATGTCGCAATCGCTTGCTCCATCGAGTAGCGCTGCTGATGACAGCCTAGTATCAGCTCATGTACTTGCGCGGCTGCCATATCCACACAGAGACTCACCGCACTGCGTTCACAAGAACGATTGGATAGCTGCAATCCTTGAATAAATATCTCCGTCCACTCCTCTTGTATGTCTGCGACCAGATTACCCAGTCCATTATTGAGTGAGGATTGGTTCTCTATATCGGCAGTAAATCTCGGACGATCTTCGAGTAAGTGCTGAAATAGCGCAATATTCTGGAAGGCAGAATCAAAAATCATTATCAGACATTGCTGACACTGCTGATTAAACTCATCCTTAGTCAGTACATCATAGTCCTTGAGCATATTAACCCATGCCAGCCGCATTGGCGATAGATAGTGGTCTTTTAACTGAGCGCTGAGCTCGTTCTGTAGCGCATCCAAGCTCTCAAAATGATTATAAAAACTGGGCTGCGCAATGCCAGCGCCTTTGGCAATTTTATTCATACTCATGCCCTGAGCGCCTTCTAGACTATAGAGCCGTAACGCGCTTTTTAATAAGGCACGCCGCGTCTTGGCTTTTGCCAGCTCACGTTTTGACTCTATAGGTGCTGCTTCATTTTGCGCTAATGCATTCAATATAGAGGTATCCCTACTCGATAAATGATTATGTCAACACGCCAGTAATTTACCTGAAGTGCTATTGTGCTAAAAAAGTGTGATGATAGTCACATATTGATTACTATTTTTAGACTCGTCATTTTTAAACCCACAATAACTTTTACTAATTATGTTTCGACTATAAGGTTATAGTTATTTAAACCATAAGTCTATAGCCAAACATATAGTAGGACTCGTGCTTCACAAAACAGATTAATGCTTCATAAGATCAGAATGTTTGTCTACTATAAATACCCCACCCCCTTTCCCAGTTGACATACGCTACGAGATTGCGCAGTTACCTAGCCCGTATATTCATAGTTCCCCATGTGACACTTACCTCTAGATATCGGTCTCAATTCGATGTACATTACGTACAATAGACGCAATTTACGCATCATTAATACAGTCGGTGAGCAGATAACACACGATTCACGCTCACTATAATTAAGTAACACTATAAACATAGCGTATACAGACAGCTGAATTGAAAAGCCCTATATTAATTATCACAAGATATTTGGTAGCAACCAATGATACTTGTGAACTACTAAAATAAGAAAATCAATAAATAGATAGGTTTGTTAATTGGTAAACAGAACTACCATGAAAAGCAATTAAAAATTATATTACACATATTAATTAAAGAAAAAGGAATACAACTATGAACGAGAATACTCTAAAAGGTGAATGGAAGCAGCTAAAAGGCTCAGTAAAACAAAAATGGGGCGAGCTGACTGATGATGATTTAGATCAAGTTGAAGGTAGCCGTGATAAGCTGGTTGGCCGTATACAAGAGCGTTATGGCCATGCTCAAGATCACGCTGAGCGCGAAGTAGATGACTGGCGCCGCGAAAACAATTACTAATAAATTTTTTTTGAGAAATATAAGTAGTGTCTTTTTCAAAGTATAGTTAGATTACTATAAAATCGATACAATAAGATTCAACGTTATTTTTCGCAGCCTCTGGAGGCGCAGTCACAGCAAGCAACAAAAATAGCGTTAAATCAAATGAATTTATTGTCTTGTATTGTTTTTATTTAGACTTGACTATAAATAAAATAAAAACCGCATAGAAGTTTATGCGGTTTTTTTGTATTAGACAAATCATAAATTAAAGACGCAGTATTTTATAATTCTTATTTCATATTTTGTATCAGCTAAAAGCGAATATCAACTGACAAGAATAATTAGTATCGTCCAGACACGATAAGACCGCATAGCAATAAATTGTTATGCGGTTTTATCGTTAACTGTCCATGTTACCTATCACGACTGCTTTCTATGCATCCTTGCACAAATATTCAGTGACTGTGATACTGGGCATCCTACCCTTGTTACTGCATACAGCATCTAATCTTAACTGCTGCTATCAGCAATGGGTATGTGTCCTTACTTCAACTATTATTATCATCCTGATGCTAATAATTGAATCATTATCCTTAATGCGGCCAACTCAATCCTTGAGTCACACTCCCTAATGCCGTGTAACTATAATGCCTAACTCTCACTCTCATGTTAAGTCGCGTAAACGTCATTGCATGTAAGCATATGCTTACAACGATTTAATTATTCTCAATAATTACAACTTATTAACGCAAATGACACTTAATATAAAGCTTTGTATCCTATGATAGATAATGTAAGAAAACATTTCTAAAAATAGTTTTTTTAGTGATAGTAGCTCTTAATACCTATCTGAGCATGGCTGTATCAACATATTTTAGAACCTTCTACCTTTAACTTATATAAGCATTCTTATCGCAAGCTCTCTGAAACCTTATAGGATATTGCCTCATGAAAACTCTAAAGCCGTTCTCCTTTAAGACAACCATATCTACTGTTCTTATCGTTGCTCTATTGGGTACCACTGTCGGTTGTGCTGTCGTTGGTCCTGGCTATGATAACCAGCCCATATATCGTGGCGATAATAATCGGCAGAACGATAGCTTCAACCGTGTCAGCCAGCAGCTACGTCAAGACTTACGCCGCAAAGGCTATCAAGTCATAGACATTAGCTCTGATAGCTATCGTGGCGATCGCGCAATGATAGCTTTTGCCAAAAAGAATAATCAGCTCTATGAGCTAATATATACTTATCCTTCTCTAAGACTCATCAGCTCAAATAAAAGATCATGGTCGAACAATTGGGGAGATAACAAGTATCAAAAAGACAATGACCGCTATAAAAAAGATAAGCATAAAGATAATGGTAAATATAAGAACGACAAGCGCTATAAAAAAGGTGATATAGAGGACAGCATTAAAAGAGAGTCACGTTACCCAGCGATCAAGCGCCGTGCCATCAATAAAGTAAGATCTATGGGTTACCGTGTCGAAGATATCGATCTTGAAGAAAAAAACAAGCGTGGTGTCTTTGACATTGAGGCCAGACGCGGCTCGCAGGAGTATGAGATATTGCTTAGCTATCCAAATTTAGACGTTATTAACGTTAAAAAAGACTGATGACGCTGACACTACTGTCAGTAGAGCAGCTCTACATGTCCCTTTACTGAAATATTAGAAAACTATCTTTATCCAACGATAGTAGATTATGAGGACATTTTTAGGAAAGCTTTATCATCTTCAACACTAAAGAATGTAGTGTCTGGCAGTATTGTCGCCACTTTATTAGCGGTAACTACTGGCTGTGTCACCACACCTGGCGGCTATAGTGTATATGACGATATCTATGGAGACGTCTACAAAGATAACAAAGATCATAAAAAGCACAAAGACAAGCATAAAAAAGCGGATAAAAACGTCTACTCAGCTGCTATCGAGCGTCGAGCTGCCAATAAAGTTAGCAGCATGGGATACCGTGTCGAGGATGTCAAATACGTGAAGGGCAAGCGTAAAATTATGGTGAAGGCTAAGCGGGGCCGTGATAAGTATAAAATTGATCTCAATTATCCGAGCTATCAAGTGACCAAAATTAAAAAGCATTAATTAGGTTTTGGGTATATTTGCCAGTCTTATATACTCATCAACTTATGATTTGATAGTCAAGTAGATCAATAACCGATTTGCTTGGCTTTTTTTGTCCCAGACTTTTATCTCTGATTGTATATTTAAAAATCCAAGACTTTTATCACATCATACGCTGGCGTTTCATACGGGTGCGCCTCTTTTAACGCGATGACAGCAGCAGTAATAAATGCGTCATCGACGACCATCTCTACTCGCCATTCATCGACCGTTTCTAAACTATCTTGCTTACCGATATGCGGCGCGCTACCTGCTAACGGCATAAACTGCCCTGTTCCTTGCACTTGCCAACAGCACTGTTCATAATCGCCAATACTCCCGGCACCAGCGGCAAATAAAGCGGACTTTACTTGCTCTAATGCCTCATCAGGAATAAAAACCGTTAACTTATACATGAACTTACCTCACAAAATAGGTTTAAATCTCAATCTATTAGTTCTTAGATAAGGAAGGATGATCAGTCCATATATAACGTAACAGCCAGTCTTTAGCATCACCGGCATAATCAATACCGATACGCGGACGCACTGATACAGGTGGCTGGCAGCCATCATCTTCGACCCAAACGCCTGAGTCTGGCGTGATAGGCTTGCCATATAAATCGCGAGTTATCTGCAAGCGCTTGGTCAGTTTGCCAGGGCCTGCAAATTGTTTGGGATGAGTCAGTTGTTTGTCTGGACTGAGATGTTGTTCAGCAAGCAGACGATCGCTATCTTCTGTCAAAAATCCTGCTCGAATCAGCACCGATTCAGGCGACTCTATAGAGCCGCTAATCAAATTTAGCATATGATGCACACCGTAAGTCAGATAGACATAGAACACACCGCCTTGCTTATACATAATCTCTGTGCGCGCCGTCCGTGACCCTGCATGTGAATGACAAGCGGGATCATCTTGACCAATATAGGCTTCGGTCTCAGAAATACGCATTCGCAAAACTTTCTCTGATCCGTCGCTGTCGATCAGCTTTCTACAAACCACCTTACCTACTAAATCGGCAGCAACCACACAGGTCGGACGTGTAAACCAGTCAGACTCTAAAACAGTTGATGAAGCAGTAGACATTAGCGAAACCTTTTCTTATTTTTATGGTCTAATTGATATGAGTAAGTACTAACAAATTAGCATAAAAGTAAGATAAGGTATCAAAGACAGTGTTGGCGATATGTTTGATTTTTTATACGAATTAAGTGATAGGCCTATGGCTGAAAGGGTGATACTGTTGATAAATGGATAGGAATTATAGTCTGTTATAAGCGGTTCCATTATGGCAGTCTATTAATAGGTTTTTGGTGTGAAATAACTGGTTTCGTTAGGGTATGCTTTCAATTACTATTCATGACTTTAGACTATCACTTTTAAAAGTTCGATTTATTTCACCTCTAGTGATAACTTCATTAGTTTCTTCATAATCTTTTGGTTTATCGTAGTCATACTCTATTTCAAACTTACCATCAGGGTATAGAGTAAAGGTTAAGCCCCATATTTTTTCTCCTGTAAGGTTAAAAATATGGTTTCTGAGAAATAATGAGGCATCATGTTCAAGGAAAAGCAGTTCGTTAGATAGTTCTCTATATTCATCTATCTTATCTCCCTTGATAGTAATTATAACCTTAGAAGACTGTGTCATTCCCTCATAGATATCGACATGATTAGACATTTGCTTCCAATACTCGTTACCTAAATGAGCCATAAGACCATTTGCAAAAATCCTATATGCTTGATTTTCATCATCTATTTTCATATCTAAATTCCCTAAATATTGATTAAAAACAAACGGCTTGATTGCTTTATGTACACTGGAGGAGTAGGTATAAAGAATTCTGTAAAGGTTTCTAACAGTTCGATGCCTGTATAGCGCACCGATCACTAATAGAATATGTATGGTAAGTACACCATGAAGTACACCGCGCCTATCTTATTGAGTTAAAACCTTGATACTCTTAGCCCATAGCCAAAGATTTAAATACTCACTAAGGAACCATCACAAATATAATGCCATAAAAAAACTGAGCGCATGGCTCAGTTTTTATTTTATGCTAAGTATCAGATACTTATTTTAATGGCACACCAATACGGTCAGCCACTTCTTCATAAGCTTCAATCACATCACCTAATGACTGACGGAAACGGTCTTTATCCAGCTTTTTCTTGGTATTCTTATCCCAGATACGGCAGCCATCTGGTGAGAACTCATCACCTAATACGATACGGTCGTGGAATACGCCAAATTCTAATTTAAAATCAACTAAAATCAAATCACCCGCATCAAACAATGCTTTGAGTACATCGTTGACTTGATAGGTCAGCTCTTCCATCTTAGCCAATTGTTCTTTGGTTGCCCAGCCAAGAGATACAGAGAGCGACTCATTGACCATCGGATCACCTAGCGCATCATCTTTATAAAAAAGCTCATACGTTGGCGGTGTCAATGCTTGCCCTTCTTCTAAGCCCAAACGACGTACCAAACTACCAGCGGCAAAGTTACGCACCACGCACTCTACAGGAATCATATCCAAGCGCTTGACCAATACTTCGTCGTCAGACAATTGCTTTTCAAAATGCGTCTCGATACCAGCATCAGACAATTTTTGCATGATAAAAGCATTAAAGCGGTTATTCACCACGCCTTTACGCGCCAATTGTTCGATACGCTTACCATCAAGCGCTGAGGTATCATCACGGAAGTGTAAAATCAGAAGATCATTGTCTTCTGTTTCGTAGACAGATTTGGCTTTGCCTTTATACAGCAGTTGTTGCTTTTGCATTATGGGGGTTCCTGTTCGTTCAAGCTTATGTGGTAAAAACGCGCAGCGACCGCTGACTCTTATTACAATATCGATATTATTTTAATCAATAATCATAAAAATCGGCGGTACAAATGAAGAAAGAAATTAGTTTGAAGGGCTACTAACAGCACGCTGAGGCTTTGGCAACTGATACTGATTACCTGACTCATTCTGTAGTTTAAGCGTGTTCGCGCCCACATTCGGTGTTGGGTACAAAGGCACGAAAGGCGCTGTTTCTTGAGCAGCCGGCAGCTCTATCGGTGCAAGCTTTTTGCTTTGTTGATAGTCTAAGCTGCCATTGTCGCGCTTTCCAAGCAGGCTCTTGGTCGCTTGGCAGCCGCTCAATACCAACGTACTACCCAAAACTAAGGTCAGCATTGCAGGAAGTAGTTTTGTCGTTTTTGATGATACTGTCATCATGTTGTCTCTCTGAGTTAGCAGTTATTGCTCATTTAGGCGATTGGCTTATCATGATAAGTTGACTTGTTGCTCTCTTGAATATTAATCGTCAAGCAACAAGTCTTAAATCGCTGAAGATCAGGTTATAGTATGTTTGCTCGAACCAACGCTTCATCAATAGTCGCATGATGTTGCTCTGCCAACCAAACGAGTGGTAAGCGTATCCCTTTATCAATCATGCCCATTTTATGTAGCGCATACTTAGCTGGAATAGGACTTGACTCGATGAATAAGTCACGATGTAGATGTTTGACTACGTCATGAATCTGACTAGCCGTTTCAAAATCACCACGCAAGCCAGCAGCGAAAGTCTCGCTCATGGCTTTTGGCGCCACGTTGGCAGTCACTGAGATATTGCCTTTACCACCTACTTTTAGTAGATCAAGCGCTGTGCCATCATCACCAGACAATACGACCATTCTGTCACCAACAGCTTTAATCAATTGCTCACCGCGACCAACAGAGCCTGTCGCATCTTTGATAGCAACGATATTGTCGATATCACATAAGCGCTCGACGGTCTCTTGGGCGATATCGACGACCGTGCGACCCGGTACATTATAGAGCATCTGAGGAATATTGACGGCTTTAGCAATGGCTTGATAATGCTGAAACAAGCCTTCTTGTGGCGGCTTATTGTAATAAGGGGCAACCAATAACGCACAGTCTGCACCAGCATCTGCTGCGTCTTGAGTCAGTTTAATCGCTTCTATGGTGTTGTTTGCACCAGTACCTGCGATGACTGGTACGCGACCTTTAACATGCTGGACAAAATAGCGAATGACATCGCTATGCTCTTGCATCGATAGGGTTGCCGACTCGCCAGTGGTGCCGACAGCAACGAGGCAATGCGTGCCCTGCTCGATCTGCCAGTCTATGAGGTCAGCCAGACGTTTATAATCAACTGTACCGTCAGGGTGCATGGGCGTTACCAAGGCTACCATTGAGCCTTGTAATCGGGTTTTGATCTCGTCGTATGCTGTGCTCATAACCGTGCCTTACTGTATTATCCTAGCTTTTATCAAAGCTGTCACATGATAGGTCGTTTGCAAGTGCCAAAAATTTATATACGTTGATAAACGCTAATGACCAACCCTTGCTTGATGTTAATGCTGAAATTTTATTTATTATCATAACGTTTACATTATAAATTACTGCGTATTAAAGTGAGTATTGGCATTATCGATGCCAGTGACCGCAAATACCTGTTGCGCCATAAAATATAATAATAAAAACGCCTGCTAGTGTAGCATATTTTGATTTGACCGCTATCAATCAATTGATGATTCAAGCACAAATCAAAGACGAAAAAAGCTTTTTTTATTGCTAGAAACAATAAATATTGCTTCAAGTCTTTATTAATAATATACCGATAACTAAAGCACTCAGCAACGTATCAACACTGCTGAATGGTTTTGCCAATACTAGCGAATGGTCAACACATCGATGGTGGGACGATATAAGCGAAAAGGCAGGCCTCGCGTGCCTATACCGCTGCTGACGAATATTTAAATACATTATTTGCAGACTGATGCAATATCCGTTTGCGTATCTCTTATAGCGAGCGGTATTTATGATGAGCAATTATACTTTTCGGTGTTTTTCGGTATGCTGCTGTCCAAATCACTTCCTTATGGTTTTATCTATTCAATACGCAGACCAATAATAGCAGGGATGCCTTGTCGAATAATTTCTATCGTGACAACGCCCTTTTTGGGTAGGGATGAGATGGCGTCAGAGAAATCCGTTACTTTCTTAATAGGCTTTTGGTGAAAATTGGTAATGACATCACCTGCCAAAATCCCCGAGCGCGCGGCTAACCCTGTCGGATCAACCGTCGTGACCAACACCCCCGTTTTATTGTCTGTAGCAATCTCTGCTTGTTCATCTTTGGTCAAATCGCGCAAACGTAGGCCCAGTTGGACATCATCACTTTGCTGATCCCCACTTTGGGCTCTGACATCATTAGGTGCATAAGCAAGTTTACCGCTAATGATCATCTGCTTACCATTGCGCTGAATCTGTGCGCGAAATGGATCGCTTGGCTTTGCTCGGTTGAGCAGATTCAATAAGTCGGATGCTCGCATGATTTGTACATTATTGTACTGCAAGATAATGTCACCAGGTTTTAGACCTGCTTTTTGTGCTGGCGAGTCTGGAGAAACGCGGGTCAGCAAAGCGCCTTGTGGTTTATCCAATTTATAAGCTTCGGCCAGATTACGGTCAATATCTTGCGGATAGATACCCAAATATGCGCGAGCGACTTCACCGCTGGTCTTTAATTGCTCATAGATATCCATAGCAGCGTCAATTGGGATAGAGAATGATAGCCCCATGTAGCCGCCCGTCCCACTAAAGATACGCGAGTTGATACCAATCACCTCACCGCGCTGATTGAATAGAGGGCCACCTGAGTTGCCAGGGTTTAGCGCCACATCGGTTTGTATAAACGGCACACTGGTTTCGCGTGAGAAGCTGCGTGATTTGGCACTGACGATGCCAGCGGAGGCTGAATAATCAAAACCAAATGGTGAACCAATGGCTAGTACGGGCTCCCCTACTTTTAAGCTGTTTGAGTCGCCAATCGGTAGCGCGGGGAACTGAGTGCCTTCAACTTTTAGTACAGCCACATCTGAGCGCTCGTCGCTACCAATCAAGGTTGCATCAAGCTCGGTTCTATCATTAAGTGTGACGGTGATTTTGTCAGCGCCCTCGATGACGTGATGATTGGTCAGCATATAGCCATTAGAGGTAATAAAAAACCCCGTACCATAAGCATGCTCTATCGCTGGCGTGACTGCTCGATCAGGAATGCGCACCCGATCGCCAAAAAACTGCCGCAACACTTCAGCCGTTTGCGCCTTAGCAAGCTCAGCCTCACTGACTGTCTTGGTGACGTTGACGCGCGCCACTGCTGGCGTCACTTGTTGAACTAGGCCAGAGAAATCAGCCGTGGTTACAGCCGCATGTGCATTGCTCATTGTGGTGACATTAATACTAGCCACCATCGCCGTACTCACAGCGAGCGCCAGCGCACTGCGCTGTAACCAAAGTCGCATATCGACAGTGGTTCGTGATTTAAACATATTGATAGGCATATTGTCCTCCATATGAATGGTCATTATTATTGTTGGTAATTAGATGATGGTACTCGATAACGTCTTGCCTGACGCACATAACCCCAATCGTTATTGGTCAGCGTTCTTATATTTGCTTATATAGTGAATTCAGTATAAAAACGATACAGTGGGACTGGGATAAATTTTTCGCAGCATCGAGCAGCGTAGGCACAGCACGCAAGGAAAATTTAGACCAGTTCCACCTTGATATATAATGTATCTGTTTTATTTAGGATTGACTATATCGTTATACTCATATTACACGATGGTATTCGTGCTATGCATCGATTTCATATATGTTTTATCGCTAGGCTGATATAGTAACGATCATGTCAGCCCCGTTTTTATATTTATTTTAATCAAAACCAGGGTTGTTGGCTTTAGTAAACATAAACCCTCAGCGCCAATATACGGTCTCTGATTGACGTCATATTATTGTTGTTTTAGCGGCGTGCATGACCAACGTAGCTACTGTATGATGGACAAAACGTTATCTTGCCATTATTTACATAATGCAGGATAACCCAAGGCATGGTTATTTCATACTGACTTTGTACAATTTTGTGGCTGCGCGCTGATATCGTGGCAGGCTCTATATACATGTATATGAATCAAATCATGTTATGATAGCAAGCAAAACAAATCATAAAACAAACAAAAGTCAATTAGTAAAAATGCTATCGACTACTCGTTTATCAAGCTTGCTATCATCATCCCTGTTTTCCATCTTTTGCATTTTTAGACCACTGTTATTTGTCTAAGAATGCTTTTGCCCTTGCTACTTTATAGTGTATATATCATCTCAAGCTCATGTTGCGATTCATGATGGCTATCAATGTGATGACCCAGATACAATCAGTAATGATAACAATTGATCATAAACGAACGGTAGCGACTATCTTATAGCAGCTATGGATAGATATAAAATATGACAAGATTACAAAAGGATTAATTTATGGATACCGCCCTATTGCTATCCGGCGTGGTTGGGATTGGCATTGCCGCCCAATGGCTGGCTTGGTATTTGAAGCAACCGTCCATTTTATTTTTATTGCTCATTGGCATTATCATCGGACCAGTCCTGGGGGTGTTTGACCCTGATTTGGTATTAGGTGAGCTGATGTTCCCCTTTATCTCTTTGGGCGTGGCAATTATTCTATTTGAGGGCTCGCTAACGCTAGAGTTTGATGAGATCAAGCAGCATGGTACTGTGGTGCAAATGCTGGTCTCGATTGGTGTACTCATCACCATCGCTATCGTGGCGCTGTCGACTTATTTGCTATTCGATGTCGACCCATTGATTGCACTCCTGTTTGGTGCGCTGGTCTGCGTGACCGGTCCGACGGTCATTATGCCGCTGTTGCGTAGCGTACGCCCCAATAAAACCATCTCTAATATCCTAAAATGGGAAGGCATTATCATTGATCCAATCGGCGCAATTGCCGTGGTATTGGTCTATGAATATATCATCTCAGGCGGTGAAGCCAGTAGTATCTTGCTATTTGCCAAAATTGTCGTATTGGCAACGGCACTTGGTATGGCAGGCGCTTGGTTACTGGCGTTCCTCATGCGGCGCCATATGGTTCCTGAGTTTTTGCGCAATGTTTTTACCCTTGCATTCGTCTTGGTCTTGTTTTCGGTATCAAATCACTTGGAGCATGAATCAGGATTATTGACTGTGACCGTACTGGGTGTGGCTTTGGCAAACTGGCCAAAATTCCCACGCGAGACGATTCTAGAGTTCAATGAGTCTTTAACCGTTCTACTGATCTCTGTGCTATTTATTATTTTGGCCGCTCGTGTAGAGCTGGCAAGTTTATTGAGCGTAGGATTTGTAGGTCTGGTGCTCCTTGCTATTGTCATGTTTGTGGCGCGTCCATTATCAGTATGGGCGTCCTCCATCGGCTCCAACCTCAAAACCAATGAAAAGCTGATGATCAGCTGGATTGGCCCTCGCGGTATCGTCGCTGCTGCTATCTCATCCCTGTTTGCGATTCGTTTGCAAGAGTATGATATTCAAGGCGTTGAGCTGCTTGTACCATTGGTATTTATGGTCATCATCGGTACGGTAATGATTCAGGGTCTGGGCGCAAAGATGGTCGGCAACTTGCTGGGCGTACGTGAGCCTGAGACCAACGGTATTCTTATCGTCGGCTCAAACCCGATTGCCCTACTCATCGCCACCTCTCTTAAAGAGCAAGGCTTCGATGTCATCGTCGCCCATAATAACTATACCAATATCGCGCGCGCACGCATGAGCGGACTGCGTACTTACTTTGGCAACCCAATCTCTGATCACGCTGATCACCATCTTGATCTGATTGGTATTGGGCGTCTGTTTGCCATGAGTATGGACAAAGAGATGAATACCTTGTCTGAGATTCATTATCGTCATGAATTTGGCGAGCGTAAGCTATACCGCCTCAAGTTCAGTGATGAAAAAGTCAAAAGTGAGCGCGACGACAAGCAGTCCAATTTTCACTCACAGTGGCTATTTGGCAAAGATGTGACGTATACCAAGCTTGCTAGTATGCTGTCCAAAAAAGCCCGCATCAAAATCACCAACATCACTGACAGCTATAGCTTTGAGCAGTATAAAGCGGATAACAAGCAGTTTGTGCCGCTATATACCATAGACAAAGAAGGCAAGCTGCACGTCATTACTGATAAGTTCGAAGGTACGGTGCCTCGCGATCGCAAGCTTATCTCCTTAGTTGTGGATGATGAAGTACAGCCAAAACCAGTGGACGTAACACCAAAACAAGAGCAAGCGCGTATGGTCGCCGATGCCAATTTTGAGTCCAGCTCAAAAGCGCCTGAAAAGCGTAAAGAAAAAGAGCTGGGCGGCGATAACCTACAAAAACCAGCGCCAGAGGCACCAACTAATACCGCTCAAAATACTGAGCAAAGCGTCGCCAGTGCCCCTAATGCGAACAGCGCCATAGATAAGTCCAATACTGCGACAGTCGCGGCCGATGATAAGGCAGTAGCACCAAAAACAGAGGCTACCAACACAGCGAACACAGGTGTGATGTCAGCAAACTCGACCACGACCTCAAAGACTAAGCCGTCTAGTAATAGTAATACCAACGGTAATGGCAACGCGCCTAAAAATAAAAAAGGAGCGCTTGATCCCAATCGTCTCCCTGACTCTGGTCAAGACAGTGCTACTCATTCGATTGCCAAAACTGACACCGACGCTTCTGGTGCGGCTGAGAAAGAAGCCAAGCAGAGTAAGCTGAATGACAAAAATAGTGATAAATAAACTCTATCGTTATTTACCCGCTAACGTCATAATTGGTTAAATAACGAGCTGTCATTGAAAAAGCCCCAGCATATAGCTGGGGCTTTTTACCTTTATCATATCCGCTTGATTATTAAATCTACTTACAAGATAAACATGCTCACTCAAATATGATTATTCAACATCAAATCTGTCTACGACTGCCTGCCATATCCGCGCGCTCACCTCATCAGTACTGCCTGACGCATCAATACGCTGGATACGTTCAGGATGCGAGCTTGCAAGTTGACTAAAACCGGTATGTACCCAAGTAAAAAACGCCATTGCTTGCTGCTCAAAGCGATCTGCTGCGCTGCGCTTATTGGCGCGTGCCATGCCCTCTGCTACAGGTAAATCAAGCCATAAAGTCAGCTCAGGCAACTGGATCACAAACTGCTCGATCAGCGTCTCAATTTTGGTCAGTATCGCTTTATCACCATGTCCGCGTCCAAAACCCTGATACGCAATAGTAGAGTCCGTAAACCTGTCACAAACGACCCATGTGCCACGTTGTAGCGCAGGCAGGATGACTTGCTGCATATGATCACAGCGTGCTGCAAATAATAATAAAAGCTCTGTATCATCCTCAATTTCAGTTGCAGGGTCTAGCAATATATCGCGCAGTCGCTCAGCAAACGGACTACCACCCGGCTCGCGCGTACGAAGGTAGTGAATACCATTTTTCTCTAGTTGCAAGCAGAGCTGTTCAATCGCCGTGGTTTTCCCGACGCCTTCCGTTCCTTCAAAACTAATAAACCGCCCTACAATAGGTGCGGTCGTCGTTTGTGAAGCATTTGATTCCGGTAGCGTGGACGATGCTGTACTCGTCTGTGCGGATGGCGCGTTGGTCTGTATAGATACTGACATGATATGACCTTATGTCATCGGTGAGCGCTATCGTTAGATTATAGCGCTCAATAAACGATACGTTTTATAAGAGATAAAGAAGTGCTTTATTGCGGCGGTGTTTGAGATTTTTTCTCACGCATGACGCTCAGATAGTCTTTTACCGCTTGGTTGTGCTCAGCCAAGCTATTGGTAAATTTGTGTCCGCCGTTACCAGTTGCCACAAAATATAACGCGTCGCTATCGGCAGGATGCAAGGTTGCTTCGATAGATGCGGCAGATGGCAGCGCGATTGGCGTTGGCGGTAAGCCATCAATCTGATAGGTATTATAAGACGTTTTTTCATCGATATCTTTGCGGCGGATATTACCATCATAACGGCTACCCATACCATAAATGATGGTCGGATCGGTCTGCATACGCATATTTTTAACCAAGCGATTTCTAAATACGGCAGAGACTAGCGGACGCTCTTCTGGTACGCTAGTTTCTTTTTCGATGATAGATGCCATTACTAGTGCTTCGTAAGGGCTATTATAAGGTAGGTCAGGCGCACGGTTTTCCCACGCATCAGTCAGCGCTTTTTGCTGGCGTTTATATAGGTCCGTGAGCACTTTTTTATCGCTCGTTCCTTCACCATAATAATAGGTATCGGGCGCAAACCACCCTTCAAGATTATGATTGACGATAGGATCACTACTGTTAGTCACGTTATCTGGCAATATACCAGCCAAATCTAACGCTTGTGCAATGCTGGCATTATCACTGCCTGCGGTCAGCACTTCTTTTTCGATATTGTCATTATCACGCAGCGCTTGATAGAGGTCTTTTGATGTTTTGCCTTCGATGATTTGCACCTTTACCATGGCTGCTTTTGCGCCCTGCTCTAATATTTGCAATGCCTCAGCAATGGTTGGATTTTCAGGTAATTGATAGATACCTGCATGCAAAGGCGCATCAACTTGCGACTTGATATATAGCTTGGCTACGCTGGCCGAAAATAGCGGAATCTGATTTTGCCACTGCGGCAATAGGCCATAATACGTCTGACCTTGCTCAATCGTGACCATTTGCTGCGGCTGCTCGATACGGCCAAATAAGGTCTGATATACCATGACTAAGAAAAATGCAGCAATGAGCCCTAGCACTAGCAATATTTGATAACCGCGCTGCATAAAAAACGAGGGATTGTTGACTTTATATTGACGCGGTTTGCTGTTGCCACTGATCAGTGAGACATTGGTTGCTGGCGTGTCTTGCACCCCATCTACCACTGGTTGCGCGTCCGGTAGCGTGGTGTCTACACGCTCCTCGACTGTGCCATCTTGCTTGTTTGACGGCGACTCATTGGGACGTTCAGGTGGTGTATTGGGTGTGGGCTTGCTCATGGCAACTCGCGAGGCAGATGTTTGCTAGAATTTAGCACTGAACCGTACGATTTTCAATGGTATTTGCTTAGCTTATGCATTAACTTGGTCTATACACTGATTTATATGGCTCAACATTCCCACCTTTTACTGGTATTTTTATCACTGTCCATCGATGCTGACACTCTATTATGAATCTATATTTTGACCAAAGACTCGCCAAAAACTATCACTCTAAATCACAGATTATTCGTGTTCTCAGTGAAACATGGGTAACAGAAAATGGTTACTGTCCTAATTGTAGCGAGCAGCCTTTGACTGAATTTGCTAACGGTCAACCTGTTGCTGATTTTTACTGCGCGCACTGTAATGAGCAATATGAGCTAAAAAGTAAAAAAGCCAAGTTAAGCAACATCGTTAATGATGGCGCTTATAAGACGATGGTTGAGCGTATCAATAGTAAGGACAATCCCAGTTTTTTCTTTTTGACCTACTCAAAAGCATACGCCGTTAATAACTTTCTCATTATTCCCAAGCATTTCTTTACGCCCGATATTATTGTTAAGCGCAAACCATTATCAGTGACTGCCAAACGCGCAGGTTGGGTGGGTTGTAATATCGACTTACGAAAAGTGCCAGAGTCAGGCAAAGTCTTTTTGGTCTTTGACCAAAAAATTATGGATAAAGAGTCGGTTACCCAGCAATTCCAAAAAACCCTATTTTTACGCACGCAATCTATAGAGTCGCGTGGCTGGACATTAGATGTTTGGCAATGTATCGATCGACTTGATGCTCACTTCTCTCTGAATCAGGTTTATGCTTTTGCTGATGAGTTACAGCTCAAACATCCTGAAAACAACCACGTAAAAGATAAAATTCGCCAACAGTTACAGGTATTACGAGATAAAGGCATTATTGAATTTATAAGCCGTGGCCATTATCAAAAGTTATACTAAGAACACTTATCATCCCATAATGGCAAACCTTTGGCAGCAACCAAACGACCGTAAAACTTGTGAGGAGGATAATCTAGCTCTAGCTCATCATTTACTTTGAAAAAGTATTTCACATTGCCATCGAGACAGGTATAAGCTCGATTTTTTACCTGTTTATTCCAGCTCATTAACAGCCCTAACGGAGTGCGAGAAACTTTAGTAAAAGCTTGTCTTTCGGTTGTGATTGCACACATCACAGTATCTTCATGAAACTGCTTATCTAAACCTTGTTCAATGACTTCTTGACGGGTATGCGCATACTTAAACACACTTCCAAACGCTGTGTATTTTTTATCTTTCTTAGAATAAACAATACTAAATGCTATCTGTGAATAGCAAGGTAAGTGAATTACTTCATCAGGATTTTCTTTTGCTACACAGCAAACTTTATTAAATATCATCAATCTACGAACTTGTAGTGGAATTCGTTGATCTTTATATACCGAACGCATGCGATATTGTCCTTTTAAAAATTTCTATTGAAAAAGGATCATTGATCGATTTGCTTTATGGCACAAGTCTGCGTAACAAAAGACGATCACTTCTTTTGAGGGCTTTTGCTAATCTAATTGGTATAAATAACTGAAGTGATATATGAGAGACTTTAATTATTGAGGATATTTATGATAAAGACAGGCGGTTCAAATACTTATCAAATAGAAGTAATCGAAACGATGAGTGCACTTATAGAAGTGGTTGCAGAAGATGGTGAAATTGCTCTACTAAAAGCGCGAGAAATGTATAGAAGCGAGGATATTATTTTAGAACCTGATGATATGCTTGATACTGAATTTATTATCTTTGGCGTAGAAGAGGATGAGTAGCTAGCTCAAACCAAAAGTAGCTCTCAGTCCTTGTGAACATTAATGTATAAGCGTATAGATAATAGTAGAGCGCTTTCTCTTGACCAGTACATTCCATGATGGTTTAACAGTCAAAAACGGTAAAGTCCAGTCAGTCAATAAAGGTCAGTGGGACAAGCTTGTCAGTGACAATGATGCTTATTTATTCACCTATGAATGGCTTTTTGCTGTCCGAGAGAAAATGGCAGATAATGCGACATTATGGGTCAGTGGTACACATCACAATATTTTTACTCTGGGTCGTATTTTGCCGCAGCTTGGTTTTAAAATACTTAATGTTATAACTTGGGAAAAAACCAACCCACCGCCTAATTTTTCTTGTCGGTTTTTCACTCATTCTACAGAGTTCATTATTTGGGCGAGAAAACATCCTAAAGTGCCACATTATTTCGATTACGACTTGATGAAACGACTCAATAACGATAAGCAAATGAAAGATGTGTGGCGCTTGCCAGCAATTGCTAAATGGGAAAAATCTTGTGGTAAGCACCCTACGCAAAAACCTTTGGCATTATTGGCACAGATGATTTTAGCCTCTACTAAAAAAAATGCTTTGATACTTGACCCTTTCGCTGGATCTTCAACAACAGGTATCGCAGGTAATGTCTTAGAAAGACGTTTTATTGGTATTGAGCAGGAAACTGTATATTTACAGCTTAGCCAAGCGCGCTATGAAGACCTACAACATGAAGGGAGAAAAGAGTTTTTTAAACAACATTTCTATCGTTTATTAAATAAAGAAAATAACAGCTAAACAGATTTAAAGTCCACAATATCACCTGACAATAACGTCAAACTGCTAATAGGCATGATGCCGCGCAGCGCATTGCAAAAGAATAACCGCGTCAACCTAGGCAAGTCCTCATCTGATAACGACCGTATCACCACTGGATATTTTGTCGTGGACAAAGCATCAATGAGCACTTGCCGCATCACACCAGCAACGCCCGATTGTTCCATGGAAGGGGTGTACCATTGACCTGTTGTTAGATAGCTCTCATGCTTGTTCTCAACACCTTCGTGGCCACTAGGGTGCGTTTCAGATTCGCATAAAGGCTCATCTGCTAACTGATAGAACACATTGCTCATCGTACCTTCAACCCAATGACCACTCATATCACGTAGCAGTCCTTCACTGAGGCTCTTTGTAACGTTAGCCGCCAGTGGTTCAGCTTTTATACGCTGTAGCTCGCCACTGGCAAGGACATTATCTAGGCGGCTCAGGCTTTTGAGTCCTGCCAGCGATGGCGGCAGGCAGGCAATCTGTGAAGATAAACATATCGCCGAGGCATTCGGCTGCATGGGTACTAGATTGCCATCAGGTAATGACAGTACCACAGCCGTGGAGACTCTCATAACAGCCGGTTTTAGCCAGATCTCACAAGCACTTCCTGATTCACTTGGTACATAGCCATAACCGCGAATGTCTTGTGCGGCGCGAGTCACCACGAGCTTGAGCATACCCTGCTCTAGCTGCTGGGCATATATTTTTAATACTGCCAGTAATTCCTCGCAGTCTATATCTAACTGCAAGGCGTCGGCATGGGAGATGAGCCGCTGATGATGGTAGTCTGCCCATAGGATGAGTCCGTCCATCACACCCATGGTCGTAAAAAATCCATCCGCATATGCTAGGCCGCGGTTGTCTGGCGACAGTGTCACCGCTTTGCTAGTTGCCGTATCGTCTTGTGGATATAGACATACCCAGCTGTTGGGCAGTGACGTCATGTCTAGCATCGCTTAGCTATTGTCTGTTTGGGCAGCGGATTTATTGATGACTAGCATACAGCTATAAAACTCACATTTTGCCAGTTCCACTTTCTGTCCGCCAATGACTCTGTTTTTGATGATTTGATTACTGAGCATATCAGCGACCATTTTGCCACCCTCATCACCCATCAGTCGGCGCGATAGTTGGTAGGCTTTTTTGGCATGGTCTTGGCTCAACTCTTTTTCTTTATCAGAATCGGTCGGATTGGCATAATACCAGCCAAGCTCAAGGTATTTTTCGGAGTCGATAATATCTAGATAAGGCGCGTCCGTCTTCATAAAGCGATATTTGGTGGCAGGATTACTGGCATAGTCTAGGCTATTTTCATCCGTACTTATTACTTTACCAAATGCTGACTTGATACTATCTAACTCATCGGTGCCAAGGGGCTCGCCCTTGTCAGCGTTCCATGCCGAGACATCGTATTTTACTGGTGTACCTTGTTGGGCGGTCGCGCCATCTAGATCAGGATTGTCTACCGCGCTGTTCTCTACAGGAGCCTCAGCCACAGCCTGCTCGCTGCTCTCAGCGTTTGTCTCTGGATTTTGAGCATCCTCTTTGGTGCTATCACAGCCGCCAAGCGTCACACTAACTGCCATTATCGTACCGACTAGAAGAGTCTGAAGGTTATGATTCCACATGGATAATTTACTCACACTTTTAGATTGATCTTAAAAGAATATTAACGAGCTGGCCCATAAGCCACCGATAACAAAGGTTTTTTTAATAAAGAATGTATGTAATAAAAGTTATAACCTAACAGTCATTAGAGCATATTATACTAATTAACATATAATCGATAGTTTACCCAACTGCTCAGCGCTTGACTACCTTTTAGGCTACACATAACGTTCCCAGAGGGTACATATTTGTTAAATATATCACTCATCAAACTCTGCCCGATATAAGGCTTATGAAGTGAGCCATTGGTTTGTCAATCATCATTTTATCGCTTATGATAAATGGCCGTAAGCGATGCATTTTTAATGATGTCTTGCCTCTTTTAGCCAATGGACCCTTTATGACCCAACACTTCATCGTTATTGGCAACCCGATTGCCCACAGCAAATCCCCTGAAATTCATGCGCAGTTTGCCTTACAGGCTGGTATTGATATTCGCTATCAGCGCCAGTATTGCCCTGACGATGCTGCCAGTTTTACAGCGGTCATTGAGGCGTTTTTTCATGGTGGTGGTATGGGTGCTAACGTGACCGTACCTTTTAAGCAAGTCGCTTATGACTGCTGTGCGGCGCGCGGCGGCTTGTCAGAGCATGCCAAAACAGCAGGCGCGGTCAATACGCTCATGATAAATGAGGCGCTACTACAACAAGGCGCGTCGATAAAAGAGGCCATATACGGCGATAATACGGACGGACAAGGGCTCGTTAATCATATAACACGCTTAGGTTGGCCACTGGACGGTGCTCGCGTTGCCCTGATTGGCGCAGGCGGCGCGGCGCGCGGTGTCATACTACCGCTGATTCAAGCAGGTATTGGCTCACTGACTATTGCCAATCGCACAGTGAGTAAAGCGGTAGATTTGGTGGATGAGCTGAGCGCAGCAAGCTCGGTGATTGCAGCGCAGCAGATTCAGACCTGTGCCACCAAGGATTTGAGCGGCACGTTTGATATGATTATCAATGCCACCTCTATTGGCTTATCAGGCGATAAACTGCCGCTGGATGACACTCTACACTGTCAATACGCTTATGACATGATGTATGGGCGCGACCTACCCTTTTTGCAGCATTTCGCGGCGCGTGATGCCCAAACGTCTGAAGGTTACGGCATGCTCATCGGACAAGCAGCATTGAGTTTTGAGCGCTGGACTGGTCATACAATTGATGTCTCAAAAGCAACAGAAGCACTGAGTCAAAATACTTAATGGAACTCTTAATCAGCAGCATCAAACTGCTGCTTATTATTCACTAAAGCGCAGCAGCAGCCAGTGCTCCAAACGCCGCAGTGGTACACGCAATTGTGTAGAGTGGATGGCCAAACCACCGCTCAGACCAATCACACAGCCAAGTGCCGTATCAATCATGCGCGTATGAATGACATCTCCTGCCACTGGCGGCACCGCCATCGTGCTGCCGTACTCTGCGATAAATATCGTCAACGGTGTAATAAAAATCACCGCCAGCCCATAATGCCGATCGACAAACGACTCAATCAATAGCATCATACATAATATAGCCACGGCGACACCCCATGTCGAGAGCCCCCAAGACAGCATCCAACTGGCAACCACCATACCAACCAACGTACCCAATATACGATGCAACTGCTTGATCCACATGGTTCGCAGCTGGATGCCTTGAATAATAATAAAGCAGCTCATTGCCACCCAATATGGATAAGGCATGTCTAATAAAACTGCTATTACCAACGCCAGACTGATGAAACTTACGACAATGAGGCTATCACTGATCATATCTGGCTCATAATGATAACTAGGCGCAGGGGCAATAGGACGTGTGGCGAGCAAAAACAGTGTATACAGTAGCGCGAGCAACATCGAAGATCCGCTACCCAATAACACAAGCCCTATCGCTGAGAGCACTCGATCTAATGGGACAGGAATAAAAAGCGCGATTGCCCCAGCCATCAATGTAAATAGCCCTGCTGGTGGTGGCTGCTTATAGTATCGACCCAACATCACCACGCTAAGCGCAACAAGCATAAAAACAGGCAGCCTGAGTATAGGTAATTGCTGCGCCATCAAACCCAGCGCAAAACTAAGTATCATGGCAAATCCCCAAGCCATCACTGTTACCAATCGATAAGGTAACCCGCCCACCAATGGCAGGTTTAAAATAATCATTGACCCTAGCGACGCTTTGATTCCAGCAGATAAGTCACCAAAGTAAGCCCCCACAAATACTGGAAAACTGATCGCAATCGCAGCAACAATAGGCATATGCCAGGGTCTTCGGCTACGATTGACGGTTAGTAAATGCCCAAGTTCACCATCAATGAGCCCCTTAATACGCGTGAATAGCGCGGTCAACCAAGAGGTTTGTTTGTGTAATTTTGACTCACTCATAGAGGGTCTGCCTTATTTATAGTCAATCAATATTAAAAGTGGTACAAGGCAGACGAGTGCAAGTACTACAGTAGTAGGCTAAACGAGTCTAACGCTGTAACACTTTAATAGTGGTTCGACTATATTATGTCTATTACTCTTCGGTCTTCTGCTTATCATCAATCATCTATAACAGATGATCTTTGAGCACGTCCAGCACATATATCAGCCACTTCATAAAACTAAAATTAATTAATTAAGGTAAAAGTCATGAATAATAGTTATGAATTGTATATTTATTGGTCTATAAGATTTATAATCATATCAACGCAATAATAGCTGACGCTCAACAAGGACGTCCTAAAGCCCTTCACAATGGACTCGCTGTTTATTACTAGCACTCATAACAACAGATATAGTATCTATCTCGATTAAAATAATGACACATCGCTGACATGACTCTTGACTCAAATATTGCGTCGTAAGTCTATGATAGCGAACCAACCAAAGAGAGCGATTATGTTAACTTACAAAGCACCTCTACGTGACATCAAATTTTTGATTAATGATGTATTTGATTACCAAACGCATTATAAAAGCCTAGACAATGGCGAAAACGCGGATCCTGAAACCATAGATATGATCCTACAGGGTATGGCAGATTTTGCTGAAAACGTCCTTGCTCCTATCTATCAATCAGGCGATGAAGAAGGCTGTCATTTTGAAAATGGCGAAGTCACCACACCAAAGGGCTTTAAAGAAGCTTATGACCAATTTGTAGAAGGCGGCTGGCAAGGTATCTCGTATCCTGAACAGTACGGCGGAATGAACCTACCCACATCAATCAACTTAATCAAAGCTGAAATGATCGGTACTGCCAACTGGCCGTGGGCGATGTACTCTGGCCTCTCAACAGGTTGTATCAACACTATCATGCAGTACGGTACCGATGAGCAAAAAGACCTTTATTTACCAAAATTGGTCGAAGGAACGTGGTCAGGTACGATGTGTTTGACCGAGCCTCAATGTGGTACCGACTTGGGTCAGGTAAAGTCAAAAGCCATCCCGCAGGATGATGGTACCTACAAAATCAGTGGCACCAAAATCTTCATCTCAAGTGGTGAGCATGATCTAACGGACAATATCATTCATATTGTTTTAGCACGCCTACCAAATGCGCCAGAGGGTACACGCGGTATCTCGCTATTTATCGTACCAAAATTCACGCCGAATGCTGAAGGCGAATCTGGCGAGCGCAATGCTGTTGTTTGCGGTTCAATCGAGCACAAAATGGGTATCAGCTCGTCTTCTACCTGTGTGTTGAACTTCGATGGTGCTACTGGCTACCTAATTGGCGAACCGCACAAAGGCCTAAAAGCCATGTTCACCTTTATGAACACTGCTCGTATCGGTACTGGTATCCAAGGTTTGGCACATACGGAGCTGTCTTTCCAAAATGCATTGCCCTATGCCAAAGAACGCCGCTCTATGCGCACCCTTTCTGGTACCAAAGACCCTGAAAAAGTAGCTGATGCGATCATCCACCACGCTGACGTACGCCGTATGCTCTTGACGCAAAAAGCCTTTGCTGAAGGCGGTCGCTCAATGATTTATCATTCAGCACGCTATGCGGACAAAATGGCACAAGGCATTGTCAATGGCGATGAAGAAGAGTTTGAAAAATGGGATGACAAGCTAGGTTTTTATACGCCAATCCTAAAAGGGTTCTTGACTGAGCTTGGTATCGAAGCGGCCAAACACGGTCAGCAAGTCTATGGCGGCCACGGCTATATCAAAGAATGGGGTATGGAGCTGATTGCTCGTGATGCTCGTATCGCGACCATGTACGAAGGTACGACTGGCGTACAGGCATTGGATCTATTAGGCCGTAAGGTTATCTTGCAATCTAAAGGTAAAATCATCCGTGACTATACCTCAAGCATCATGAAATGGTGCGGCGAGTATGCCCTTGATAAAGACATGCGTAAATTTGTTTGGGCACTTACCAAGCTGTGCGCTGAGTGGAACACCTTGACAGTACGCTTGATGCTAATGGCTCGTAAAGACCGTGAAATCATCTCAGCCGCATCAGATGACTTCTTGATGTACTCAGGTTACGTCATGATGGGCTACCACTGGGCACGTATGGCAGCCGTGGCCTATGACAAGCTTGAAAATGGCGGTACAGAAGCACCAGAATTCTACAAAGCAAAAATTCAAACCGCCGAATTCTATTTTGACAAGCTGCTACCACGTACCTCTGGACATGCTGAATCCATGGTCGCACCAAGCGAGAGCATGACAGCGATGGATATCGACAGCTTTGCTTTCTTAGACTAATACAGTATCAATAACGTATAAAAAAGCGCCTATCATTTAGGCGCTTTTTTGTGTTTAACTGACCGTATTATGATTAAAGACTATCAAAAGTAACCTGTAATTTAGGAGCAAATAATGGTTTTACCTAACGATAAAAACACGGCTTTAGCTGCTCGATATATACGAGCATTGGTCATTAGTACCACGCTCGTCAGTATTGGCATCAGCAGTGCAGCGGCCAAAAGTAGCGATAGTACTCTGCATTTTGCAAAAGGCGCTGTTACTAGCGTCGTCACTGGTAAACTCGCTCCTCATACCGATGAGCAGTGGTATCGTTTCGATGCTGCAAGTCAGCAATATGCCGTTATTAACATTGCACCACTTGCAGGTACGCCCGAGACTGCTAACGTCGGTGTATTGCATATGCCGGATGGTACCCAAGATGGCACCAAAGGCGGTATCATTTATCAAGGCTGTCTGCCACAAACGGGAAAATACCGACTCCGTATCGCACGTAATCTTATGGCCACTCATGGCAAAACAGCAGGCTATAAAGTTGAGGTCATGATACTACCAAAGGTTGCTAGTCAGTCTTTGTGCAAGCCCGCTTAACCATATACGTCTAACGCCTTCAAACAACAGTATTCAAAATATAATAAGTCGCTTTGGAAAAGGTTAAAGCGTTTAACATTAACTACCTAGCATCTTCTTATGATATACCGCACTAATCTCTTCGACTTCTACGCATATTTGCAGTGCCGCACGACCTGATTGCTCGTCTCCGATCTTTTCTTCGATGGTAGCGACCAAGAGCTCAGCCAGCTGATTACGAGTCTCTATATCGCGGCCGCTCATCAGTTTTAGATTGGCATAGATAAACCCATTCGCTTGCTCATCATCTTCCACACCCACCAAAAACGTCTCAATAGGTAAGATACGTGTTTTGATATCTGTCGGCTTACCAAAATATCCACTGTCCCATAATGCTTTATTGAGCGACTTTAGCAATGATTCTTCGTGAGGGATACTGACATTGGGCGTAGCTTGAACGGTTAAATGCGGCATGAGGACATCCTTAAATAGAGAAAGTAATAGATCAGTTGGCTTATTAGTTTACGCGCTCTGCCTCATCGCCGTAAAACGTTTATTTGTATTATTCATCAGTAATCGCACTAAAATGCGCATCAAGTGTGTTGGCTAATTGCGCTGGTGGTAACTCAATCTCCAAACCGCGACGACCGCCACTGACATAGACCGTTGTCTGATCTTGAGCACTGCTATCTATGACTGTTTTTAGGCGCTTTTTTTGCCCGAGTGGACTGACGCCGCCCAACACATAGCCGGTACTACGTTCTACTTGCTTGGGATCTGCCATTTGTACTTTTTTGCAGGACAACAATTTATTCGCGGATAAGGCTTTGGCCATTTTTTTAAAATTGAGGGTTTTATCTACTGGCAATATCGCAACCGCAAGGTCGTCAGTATCGGTCGATACCACCAAAGTTTTGAACACTTGCACTGCCGCCACGCCAAGCTTTTCTGCGGCTTCTAAACCAAAAGAGGCCGCATGACTGTCATGCGTGTATTCGTGTATGCGGTAATCAAGACCGCGTTTTTTGGCAAGATCGATAGCTGGCGTCATAATATTTCGGCTTAATAAAATAGAACTAAAGAATAGGCGTCATACGGATTAAGGATTAAATAGACATGGCATCAATATATTATTACGCCAAATATCGTAACTTTCAAATACTTGACCGTTTTATATCATTGCTCGCTTACTAGTGAGTAACCCAATAGTATTAATATTAGCAGTATATACAGACACTATATATCGCTTTAGTGGCTTTTATGGCATCATAAGCGCAACATATTTGACTATTTTTGATACTGATTATGATACCGAAGTTCCTAAAAAAACGGATTTTTAAAGCGCCAGTCAGCACTGACCGCACTTCTGAAACTGACGCGGGTCCAATCGTCACCAAGCCTTACGCTAATGCTCCGATCAATCAGCTGTATCGTAAACTATCGGGACAGCTACTCGATGTTGCTGTCAAACCGAAATTATTGGGTGAATTGCCTGATTTTGATAGCGACGAGCAGGTACTTAGATTTTATGTGCTACAGGATTATTCTCGCTCCAACAGTATTTTGATCGATTTGCAGACGCAAGAGCATAACTTGCCGCCTGCATTGGTTGGGGTCAATGACGCGGCTCACAATATCAAAGAAAATGCAGCCATCATATTTTTGAATCACCCAAGTGCCAAAGACAATCAGTTGTCTCCGCGCCTTTCTCGCTTAGTCTCTGCGGTTTTGCAATATCCAGAGCTAAAGGTGCGCCTAGTACCCGTATCTATCCTGTGGGGACGCGCCCCTGAAAAAGAAGACTCGCTATTTAAACTATTAACCGCTGACAATTGGCAAGACCCGAGTATCAGCAAGCAGTTATTTAATATCGGCGTGATGGGCCGTGATACCTTTGTACAATTCCACCCACCCCAAGATTTGCGTACTATCATCAATGATAGCCTCAAAGGTGAAAGCGCGGGCCCTAACGTTTTTGACTCAGTTTCTGAAGGCTCAGTTTCTAAAGACTTGGTTTCTAAAGATTTGGTTTCTAAAGATTTGGTTTCTAAAGATTTGGTTTCTGAGGATTCAAGTACTAAAAGCTCACCTGCTACAGACTCACAAGATACTGAATCAGCAACGACGGATAATGATGTCAAAACTGATGCTGAAAAATCACCTAGCTATACGCTCGTGGCGGCTGCTGATGGCAATCGTGAACTCGTGCGGATGCTACAGCAGCAATTGACGATTTATTTAGACAAGCAGCGCGCCAGTATGCTGGGCCCTGATTTGTCGGATAGACGTAATTTGGTCGATAAACTGGTCTACTCGCCAGCGATTAAGCACGCAATAGAGCTGGAAGCTGCCGAAAAAGGCACCAGCGTACGCGACGCTCGTAGTCAAGCGCGAGGATACGCCAATGAGATGGTGAATGACTATTCTCATTCCATTATTCGTGGGTTTTATAAGTTTTTAACGTGGTTATGGACACAGTTATATGACGGTGTCGAAGTCCATCACTTTGAGCGAGTACGTGACCTTGCGACCGATTATGAGCTGATTTATGTGCCGTGCCATCGCAGCCATGTTGATTATCTATTGTTGTCTTATGTCATCTATAAACGCGGTTTGAGTATCCCTTATATCGCAGCAGGTGATAACTTAGATGTGCCAGTATTGGGACCGTTATTGCGCGGCGCTGTCGCTTTTTATATTCGTCGTAGCTTCCGTGGCAATGCCCTTTATACCGCCGTATTGCGTGAATATATGCATACCCTTATCACGCGTAATACGCCGATCGAGTACTTCATTGAAGGTGGTCGCTCACGTTCAGGTCGCCTACTACCGCCCAAAATGGGTATGCTGGCGATGACGGTACATAGCCAGTTACGTCAAACCAATAAGCCTGTGGTGTTCATCCCAACTTATATTGGTTATGAGCGTATTATGGAAGGCGGCACTTATATCGGTGAGTTAAAGGGCAAACCAAAAGAATCAGAATCGTTGATTGGGCTACTCAAAGTGGGTCGTAAAATTGAGCGTATTTTTGGTAATGTACATCTAAGTTTTGGTACACCGCTGCATCTTAGCGATTTTATGACAAAGTTCGATGTTCCAGCCAACAGCTTACCGTCCGATCGCACCGACTCCCCACTCGATGAAAAAGCCAGTGCCATGGTCGATAATATCGGTGTAAAAGTCATGCAGCACATCAATAAAGCTGCCGTGATAACGCCTGTGTCGCTGCTATCATTGGTACTACTATCCGCACCGAAAGCGGCACTGGATGAAAACAGTTGCCGTGAGCAAATCGCTTTGTACCAAGGCCTTGCGCAACAGCTTCCTTATGCAGATGACACTGTCATCACAGATATGAGCCCGCAAGAAATCATTGATTATGGCATCAAGCTAAAACTCATAGAGCGTACGCCGCACATCTTGGGCGATATCATTCAGGTCGCTGGCAAGCAAGCGGCATTGCTCAGCTATTTCCGCAATAACATTCTACACGTCTTTATCTTGCTGTCTTTCTTATCAGCGCTAGTGGCACGTAACGGCCGTATCAAACGCAGTCGTTTAGATAGTATCGCTGAGCAGTTATACCCATTCTTGCAAGGTGAGCTGTTCTTATACTACCCAGCGCATGGTTTGGCGGAGACGCTCAACAAAAAAGTCGATAGTTTACTCTCTCATGGGTTGATTGTTGAGTTGGGTGATGACACGCTTAGTGTTCCTGAGTCTAATAGCAAGCGCTATCAACAGCTACAAGTACTGGCGACACCCGTTGGGCAAAGTCTTGAGCGTTATTTTATGACGCTTGCCCTACTCGCTCAGCAGGGCTCTGGTAATCTGACCGAAAGCGAAGTCGTTGACCTGTGCCATTTGCTTGGACAACGCTTGTCTGTACTGTATGCCGATGATATTCCTGACTTCTTTGATCGCGCATTATTTACTAGCTTTATCAGCGCTTTGACTCGTCTTGATTATCTACAAAAAGATGATGAAACGGGCATATTGACCTTTGACCATCGTATCAATGACATCGCCAGTCATGCCAAATATGTGCTGACGCCTGATATGATGCAAATCTTGCAGCAAGTCGCAAGTTTAAACGAAGAAGAAATCACTCGTGCTATTACTGAGATTAGTAATAAAAAGCAGCGTAAATTTGGGCGTAAGCGTTAATCGTTAGTCATGACTTTTAAACAATTAAGCTAAACAAAAAAGACCGCTATTGATTAGCGGTCTTTTTTTATGCAGTTCCAATATACCAAACAATGGTATTAGTTGGTGATTTTCTTATACTTAGCACGCTTAGGCGTGGCGTCATCACCCATTGTCTTTTTACGATAGGCTTCAAACTCACTGTAGTTGCCATCGAACCACACTGGGCCTTCTTCTTCAAACGCCAAGATGTGGGTGGCGATACGGTCAAGGAACCAGCGATCATGCGAGACGACCATGACCGTACCTGGGAATACTTGAATCGCATCCTCTAGCGCACGTAAGGTTTCAACGTCCAAGTCGTTCGAGGGTTCATCGAGTAGCAGTACGTTTGCGCCCTGCTTTAGGGTTTTTGCCAATTGCAAGCGGTTACGCTCACCACCTGATAATTGACCGACATGTTTCTGCTGGTCTGAGCCTTTAAAATTAAAGCGGCCGATGTACGCACGGCTTGGCGTGGTGTAGTCACCGACAGTAATCATGTCAAGACCGTCTGATACTTCTTCCCAGACGGTCTTTTTGTCGTCTAGGTTGTCACGCACCTGACCGACATAGGCAACCTTGACACTTTCGCCCAAATCAACCGAACCAGTATCTGGGGTATCACGCTCAGTAATCATGTTAAATAGCGTGGTTTTACCCGCACCATTTGGACCGATGATACCAACGATAGCACCCGCTGGGACATTGAAGCTTAGGTTTTCATACAATAAACGATCGCCAAACGACTTGGAGATGTTATTGACCTCGATAACTTTATTACCTAGACGCGGACCGGGCGGAATATAAATCTCTGAGGTCTCATTTCGCTGCTGGAATTCTTTTGAGTTCAGCTCTTCAAAACGCTGTACGCGCGACTTAGACTTCGCTTGCTGACCCTTTTGATTTTTACGAATCCACTCAAGCTCTTTTTTCAGCGCTTTGGCAAACGACTCTTCTTGCTTCTGTTGTTCCTCTAAGCGCTTGTTTTTTTGCTCTAACCATTCAGTATAGTTACCTTCATACGGGTAGCCATAGCCTCGGTCAAGCTCCAAAATCCACTGCGCCACATTATCCAAGAAATAACGATCATGGGTAATGGCAACGATAGTGCCGCTATAG
Organism: Psychrobacter pacificensis; assembly: GCF_018336615.1. Taxonomy (NCBI): domain Bacteria; kingdom Pseudomonadati; phylum Pseudomonadota; class Gammaproteobacteria; order Moraxellales; family Moraxellaceae; genus Psychrobacter; species Psychrobacter pacificensis. The sequence goes on from NZ_CP048752.1 coordinate 2,825,561, forward strand.
TTTTGCAAGAATTGCTCAAGCCAAGCGACTGATTCGGCGTCCAGATGGTTAGTAGGCTCATCGAGTAGCAGCATATCGGGACGTGATAGTAGCAGGCGACATAAAGCAACACGGCGTTTTTCACCACCTGACAGTTTACTCACGTCCGCGTCCCATGGTGGCAGACGTAGCGCATCGGCGGCTTTCTCTAACTGGTTATTTAGATTGTGTGCATCCCATGACTGGATAATGTCTTCCATTTTGCCCTGCTCTTCAGCAAGTTTGTCAAAATCAGCATCCGGTTCGGCATACTCAGCATAGATTTGGTCTAAGCGCGCTAACGCATCTAACGCCTCACGCATGCCGTCCTCGACGTTGCCGCGCACATCTTTGCTGTCATCGAGTTGTGGCTCCTGCGGCAAGTAACCAACTTTGGTTCCTGTTTGCGCACGTGCTTCACCGCTGAACTCAGTATCCACACCCGCCATAATACGTAGCAAGGTCGACTTACCTGCCCCATTGATGCCTAAGACACCAATTTTGGCACCCGGGAAAAAGGACAGATTGATATTTTTTAAGATTTCACGCTTAGGGGGAACAAGTTTTGACACGTTGTTCATCGTGTAAATATATTGAGCCATTAACACTCCGATAGACTGCATAGAAGAGAACAGCAAATACCACTCAGCGCTGCTGCCAAGCGTGCCGTAACTCAAAATCAGGGTTACAAATTATCGTTCATTATCGCATTGTGGCGCATACCCTGCAAGCTAACAGGTTGTTTTACCCCTTGTTTTGCAGCTTTTGTCATAGAGTATCGCTGTTTCTGGATAAAAGCGGGCAAAAATATTTTTCTGAGGTTACGAGCTTAACATTCTGATTCATTGCTGTTTGATAAAAACCACAAAAAATAGCATCAAAACTTTCGCAAAGTTAATCAATAGCCGTTAACATATTAGAGTGGCTTAACAGCGCAAAAAATAATGGTTTAGTATGCCATTAATGAAACTGGCTATAAGCTGAGTCATTATTTCTCATATATTTTTAATAATATTTATACAGGTACTGATTAATGGCCAACGGCTATCGCCCTGAAATAGTTCAACGTGCGTTTGTCGATTTTATCGGGTCGCGCTTACATCCGTTTTGGTCATTGACGACACCCAAGCTACGCCTTATTGCTCGATACGAGATGAGTGATGATTTAATTGCACTGCAATTTGAGACCAATCGAGCGTTTAGGCAGCAGATATCCAAAGGGGCAGATGATTGGCAAGGCGGTCAGTATCTTGATTTACGTGTTTTTATCGATGGGGTTTATCATCAGCGCAGCTATTCACTCGTAGGATTGGCGAATCAGCCATTGTGGTGGCAAGATGATGCCGTCATTACTAAGTCAGCAAAAAGCCAACGCCATACGGTTACTATTGCTGTTAAACCGCAAGGGTTAGTATCTGACTATTTGACCAAGCAACTGTCGCTATCTAGCATCGTTGATACCAGTATGCCACTGGGTCATTTTACTTTGGCACAGGCAAAGACAAGTTTAGATAATAGAGAACCAGATAACCAAAAACTACACCCTTTATTATTTGTCGCTGGCGGTAGCGGTATCACGCCTATGCTAGGACTTATTGCGCAAGCACTAGCAGACGGACATCAGGTAGCGTTGCTACATTATAATCGAACGAAACTTGCCCAGTTTCAACATCAGTGGCAACAGCTGAGCGATATCTATCCAGCCTTCAGCTATCATTTTATCCATACTGATAACCCTGCGACTTATTTGGCTGGCGAACGATACTTAAGTGCAGAGGGTCTGTTATCACTTAATCTACCATTGGTAGATACTCAGATATTTGCCTGCGGTTCACAAGCGTTATTAGCTGGCTTATATAAAGCAGTGTCAGAAATCATTTTACCGCAAGGCAATCAACTACGTGACAATATTATTATAGAGAATTTCGGTAGCGCACTGCCTGATTTTGATAGCGGTGGTAATCAAGTACTAGATAATGCACTACAGACAGAGTCGCATACGGTGTATTTGCGATCACGGCAACGGCAGTTCGATAGCGACACTACATTATTGGTCGCTGCCGAAAACGCAGGTATACGACTGGCGCATGGTTGTAGGCAAGGAATTTGCCAGTTGTGCCGCTGCAATAAAGTGAGCGGCGTGGTCAAAAACATCCAAACTTACAAGATAAGTAGTGATGGTTACGAGTCTATCCAAACCTGCATCAATATCGCCATGACAGACGTGGTGTTAGACATTTAGCCCTGCTGAAATTAAAAATACGACCACCAACCCCTGACTATCGCCCTCTTAAAACCAAAAAATAGACTGATGTTAATTCATATTGTATGCTAAAACTTAGATGACTCATAAAATCGAATCCAGTGCTGCTTATTCGTGCCATTTCGGTTAAGGATTATATATGCGCTTATTACCACCTATTGATACAGCACATTCTGCCGTACCCATGTTGACGCCTTTGTCCGATGCACAGTTGGCAAGAGATAGTAGCGAGCAGCCAACTCTATCATCACAGCAAACGCCTTATCCCACTGTGACGCAGGCGCCTTTACCCAAAGCACAAAGTGATGCCTTGACAGTAGAATTAAATGCGCTATATGAAGGTGTGATGGACTCATTAGGTAGCGATGACGCCAAATACATTCAGCGGATTTATGCGACTGTGGTCTATAGTGAGCTTGTCGCCCGTGGTTTACTGGCTGTCGCAGGACGCATGTCATCACGCCGCTCGCAGATAGGGGCTTGGCTGTTGGGTACGTCAATACTTAGTTTTAGCAAAATACTCAACAATATGGAGCTTGGGCATAATGTCATGCATGGTCAATACGACTGGATGCAGCATCCGCATCTGAACAGTCAGAAGTTTGATTGGGACATTGTCTGCCCTGTCCCATTATGGCAACACTCGCACAACTATCTACACCATACGTTTACCAATATTGTTGGGCGCGACCATGACGTTGGCTATCACTTGATTCGGGTGACAGATGAGCAGCCTTGGACGCCAGAAGATCGCTACAATATGTTTAGTACTGCCGTATTGGCCTTTGGCTTTGAGTGGGCGGTTGCCTTTCATGATATTCAGATCAGTGTCGATGAATACGCCGACTCCCCTAACTTGCATAAAATCATGCAGCAAAAATCTCGTGCACTATTTGCCAAAATTGCCCGCCAAGTTGGTAAAGATTATGTGGCTTTGCCAGCCGTAGCCGCCTTGACCTTAGGTCGTCGTAGCGCTATGAGCACACTGAGTGGCAACATAGCAGCCAATACGGTTCGTAACCTGTGGACGTGGGCGGTGATTTTCTGTGGCCATTTTACAGAGCAGGCTCACATCTATACCCATCTCGATGCGGATGAGAGCGAAGGCGACTGGTACGTGCGTCAGATTCTTGGCTCTAGTAATATCAAAGGGAATAAATGGTTTCACATTTTGACTGGCAATTTGTCTCATCAGATTGAGCATCATATCTTTCCTGATATGCCAGCTAGCCACTATGCCAGTATTGCCCCGCAAGTAAAAGCCATCTGTCATAAATATGATTTGCCTTACAACACTGGGCGTTTTAGCACACAGCTACGACAAGTAATAGGACGTATTCATCACTTTAGTAAGCCCAGCGAGCAAAAGTGGCAAGCCTACCAGTCGGTATCGGCTGCGGATACCACCACTCACTCACATAAGTCGACACCAGAGAGCGAGACAGCAAAGGGTCTTAGTCGATTCTTACCACCCGTCGTTCGTAAAGCGATAGCTTATATATGGTGATATATTCACATTTTTAACGCAGATTAAAAGACATTAATACTATTAACAATCGTCATAACGACTATTACGGTAAGCGACTAGATTGTTTGATATCAATCATACATACTCAACCAAGCACAAAATATTTACTGATGACGTAGTATTTAATAAATCTGCCTTCTTCATTCATCCTTAGAAAATATGGCAGTTATTAAAAATTCGATAATAATAAATGGAGTTGTATCATGAGTAACCAAACCACTAAATCAGCACTAGATATCACACATAATCAAGCAGCGAATCGTTTTGAGACTACCGTCGATGGTCAGACGGGCTATATCAGCTATCAAGACCGTGATGACACCCTCGTCTATGACCACACGATCGTTCCGCGACAGTTAGGCGGTCAAGGTGTCGGTTCAGCACTAGTCAAACATGCGCTAGATTACGCCCGTGAACATGATAAAAAGGTTGTGCCGCAATGCTCGTTTGTGGCCTCATATATCAGCAAGCACCCTGAGTACCAAGATTTGGTATAGCTTACCGCCCTTTATCCCAAACAACTAGTATGCAGCAATTTTAGATTAGGAGATCCATCCCAATATAACTTTTAATAAACCAATCCGTATAACAATAAAGGTTATTAATATGAGTAGTTTATCTGACAAGCAAATTGATCTACAGTTAGAAGAGCTTGCTGGTTGGCAGCGTGATGGCAATAGTATCGTCAAGACCTATCACTTCAGCGATTTTATTGAGGCGATGAGTTTTATGAACCAAGCGGCATTTTATGCTGAAGCACTCGAACATCATCCGGAATGGCGTAATATATACAATATAGTCGAGGTACGCCTAACCAATCAGGACACCGGCGGCGTTTCTAGTTTGGACATTCGCCTTGCAAAACGCATGGAGCATATCGTGCAACCCAAACGTCTATAGCCTTATATTTCTGTTAAATGAGTAACTGAAGTGCTTTAGTTGAACATAAGAAAAGACCCTCAATTGAGGGTCTTTTTTTATACTGGATTTTTTATAGTAATAAGCTGTGTTTACATTTTGCGACTAACAAACGCCACAATAAATAAAATCACAGCGACTGCTAAGAAGATGTATGCCAGATTAGCAGACAGTCCTGCAACGCCGCCAAATCCTAATAAACTTGCTAGCAGTGCGATTACTGCAAAGATAATAGCCCAACGAAACATAATATTCTCCTCAAATAATTGTTAAAAATCAGATAGTAAACTTTATATAGTATTGATTTAACTTTTTTTTCTAATACCAGTCATATCTGCTTACAAACATAGACTAGCAATATTTCTCTTTAAACAACGTGCATTTTAGTAATGATGTCAGTAGATTATGTAAAGTTTGTAGCAAGTGTTAACACCTTTTATTTTTTCTTGTGTCTATAAACATATTATTTAGGATGATGAGCACCTTATTTGCTAAATTATTGATTGTCTTATGGTTGCATATAAATAACATCAAAAATTTCTGAAAAATAGATGTGGCAATGAAAACTGTCGCGACCCCATAAACTTCTAACTTATTCAGACCACTTGGTTTATAGTTTAAAGTCACATTATCATCCAATATATTAAGGACAATACTTATGAGTACCGAGACGGATACCGCAAAAACCGCACAACAAGATACTAGCGACAACCGCCCTTATGCCGTCATCTTATATGGCGCAACAAGCTTTGTCGGACAAATCACCGCTCACTATTTAACCAATTTTTTATCCAATGCTAAAAATAAAGATGGCTCTAACGTCACTTGGGCAATTGCAGGACGTGATGAAGAAAAACTCAATGAGCTACAGTCGAAACTTGAGAGCAAAGTAGATATTATCATTGCTAATAGTAAAGACTCTGCCAGCCTTGATGAGATGACCAAACAGACAAAAGTCATCATCTCAACCGTCGGCCCTTACCTCAAATATGGCGAACCTTTGATAAAATCTTGTGCCGAAAATGGTACCGATTACGTCGATCTTACTGGTGAAGCGATCTTTATCAAAGACATGATGGACAAATATCAAGATACTGCCAAACAAAGCGGCGCACGGATTGTCAACTCTTGCGGCTTTGATTCTATCCCATCAGATTTGGGTGTTTACTTTACGCAAACCAAAGCAGAAGAGAAGTTCGGAGAAGCTTGTAACGTGATTCACATGCGCGTAAAAGCGGCAAAAGGCGGCATCTCTGGTGGTACGATTGCCTCGATGGCGACGATATTCGAAGAAGTTGGTGAAGATAAATCACGCCGTAAGCAAGTAGCCAACCCTTATCTACTAAACGATGACACAGATGTGCCCAATGTACGTCAAGACAATGTCAGCAAACCAGAATACGACAGCGCCCATAAACGTTGGTTGGCGCCCTTTGTGATGGCGAGTATCAACACACGTATTGTCCATCGCAGTAACCAGCTACTCGGTTACGAATACGGTCGCGATTTTAAATATGACGAAGCCATGTGGATGAAAGATGGTGTCAAAGGTAAGTTATCAAGCTACGCGATGAGCGCGGGTCTACTAGGATTTGCCACTGCCATGATGATTAAACCAAGCCGTGAGTTATTGTCCAAGCATGTTCTGCCCAAAGCAGGCACAGGCCCTTCTAAGGATGAGCAGGAAAATGGCTACTTTGATATTCGCCATTTCGGTCAAACAGCTAAAAACGACACCATCACGGTCAAAGTTACCGGCGATAAAGATCCTGGTTACGGTAGCACTTCTCGTATGCTCGCGCAGGCAGCATTATGTCTGGCACAAGATATCAGTAAAGAAGACGTTGGCGGCGGATTCTGGACGCCTGCCTCTGCGATGGGTGATAAGCTCATAGCCCGTTTAGAAGAACATTCAGGTCTAAGCTTTGAAGTTATCGATGGTTAACCGAATGTAAAACATTTAAATAATGATTTATTAATGCTGATGATTTTCATGACCGTATCTTGATAACAAGGTGCGGTTTTTTAATACGCAAATTTTATAGCGCTCATCTATCATATTAGCGAATGCTAATAGCGTATTTTTTGGTAATCAATGTTGCGGTTTTTCGATTTTTTAGTACATTATGCTACAGATTTTTAGTCTAATGTCACAGCCATCCTCTCCTCAATACGCTAGGATAAAATACGTTACGGTTTGATTGTTATAGAGAATATTCATTTAAAAATTTTAATCAAAGTTCACTTCAAAAAACATCATCTAGTAAAAATATTTCTCTAAAACAATGTTATTGATCGAATTGATATTAGTCAAAATTTTCCAGTAGTTCGTGTGCCAGATAAAGGTTTTTAGCAGCCTGTTATCGATACAAATACTGGTAAATCTATCATTGTTGAATAAAATAGATCCAAATGCTTACTTCATTTCTTAAATGAGATGTGGGCTTAATAGTTTCATAACGTCACAACAATACACCAAGCTGTTAGAACCTTAATGAGTTTACTACTGAAATGTCTGTTATATAACTGGTACTTTGTTTTTACGAATTATAGTAAGGTCAAATCAAAATCTGGCTGTCCTCAATTATCTGCATTTTAGACATAATTATATATAGATATGGCAGCTGTTTTTAATCATTGTTCATTTATCGAATTTGGAGTTTTGTAATGAAAAAGAATATTTTATCGTTAATTTTAGGTACTACACTTGCATTGCCTACACTTGCAATGGCTATGCCGACCAACAGCAGTGATTCTATGCAATCACGTATGCCAAGTAGCTCTGTTAAAAGCAATGTACAAGTCGGTGTAGAAGGACCAACTGGTAAATTGGGAGCTGCACAGTCTAGTCAGGTCAACATCAATAACTCTAGCAATAAGATGAATGACTCTCGTAGCGAGATGAATGATTCGAACAAGGGTATGAACAACTCTGACAACAGAATGAACGAATCGAATAACAAGATGAATGATAAGTCTGGCACTATGAGCAATAGTAATATGCCTACAATGAACGGCAATATGCCAGCGACAACGGGTGCAGCTTCTTCACAGTCTACCCAACGTACACAAACGCCAAATATGCAGCACAGTAATTCAAACTATCAGCCATTAATTGCAGGTGAAGCCGCTTCTAACAATAAAACGGCAAATGCTACTAGTACCTTACAAGAAAAGAAAAAAGACCGTCGTGGTGAGCTTTTAGCGACTCAGCCTGGTCAAGTGGAATTTAACGAAAACCGTCGTTTCACCATTCGTTAATAATGACAGTGCTTGATTGAATAGTATGATTAACAGTTTACTACTATCAATAAGTGACATATAAAAAGGCAGCCAATTGGCTGCCTTTTTTGTTGCACACGGCTATAAATTTTGGCTATTTCTTAGTTTTAGTCACGCCAGCTTCTTGTAACAAGGCGCCAAGTGTACCCATTTTACTAGGTGCTTGCGCTTTATCGTTTTTGATCGGTTTGCTACGGTTACTATTCGTATTGTCCTGACGTTTACCACGTGGCTTAGACGAACGCTGATCAGCAGCAGAACGACTATTATTTGCACGGTCACTATTCGCCTGATTACGGCGTGGACGGCTCACTTTTTCACCATCTGTACTGGTTGCAGTAGACTTAGCAGCCGTACGGACAGGTTTTTCAGACTCAGGCTTCATACTAAATCCGATACGACCACGTTTTTCATCGATAGAAATAACACGAACCGATACGATATCACCAGGTTTGACGCGGTTCATGGGATCTGCGACAAAGTCATTGGCCATCTGAGAGATATGGACCAAACCATCCTGATGTACACCGACATCAACGAAACAACCAAAAGCCGTTACGTTAGTGACCACGCCTTCAAGCTGCATACCTTCGCTCAAATCTTTGATGCTATTGACATCATCACGGAAGTTAGCCGTTTTAAATTCAGGACGTGGATCGCGTGCAGGTTTAGCAAGCTCTTCGATAATCGCTTTTACGCTGACATTATCATCGTTAGCAGCCAGCGCAGTCGTATCGATAGCATTCAGTACACCATCGTTACCGATGACTTCTGATAAAGGCTTGCCGGCTTGTGCGAGTAAGCTATCAACCAAGGCATAGCTCTCTGGATGCACGCCCGTTGCATCTAATGGATTGCTACCATTACGAATACGTAAGAAACCTGCTGCTTGCTCAAACGTCTTAGCGCCTAGACGTGGAACATTTTTGAGTGCTTCACGGCTATCAAATGCCCCGTGCTCGCGGCGATAAGTCACGATTTGCTGCGCCACATTACGGTTCAGACCCGCGATATGTGCCAAAATAGCAGGACTCGCTGTATTCACATCCACACCAACCGCATTCACGCTATCTTGAGTCACTTTATCAAGACTATCTGCCAGCTGGTTTTGGTTCACGTCGTGCTGATACTGACCTACACCGATGGCTTTTGGATCGACTTTGACAAGCTCTGATAACGGATCTTGCAAGCGACGTGCGATAGACACCGCACCGCGCACCGACACGTCTAAATTGGCAAGCTCATCACTAGCAAGCTCGCTCGCCGAATAGACGGAAGCGCCTGATTCATTGACGATGACAGCTTTGGCTTTAAGTGCAGCGTTCGCGGCCAAAATCTCTTTAATCATTGCATCGGTTTCGCGACTTGCCGTACCATTACCGATAGCGACCAAATCAACATCATAAGTACTTAATAGCTCATCAATGACTTTTTTGGCTTCATCCATTTTGTTGTCAGGGGCAAACGGATAAACGGTTGCGATGACAGGTTTTTCTTCGCTATCTGACATGACATGACCTTGCGCATCCACAATGGCCATTTTTACGCCATGACGGATACCAGGATCGACACCTAAGATCACTTTAGAGCCTGCTGGTGCAGCCATCAATAAATGCTGTAAGTTACTAGCGAACACATCAATCGCATCTGCTTCTGCAGCTAGGCGCTTTTCGGTCAGTAAGCGGTGCTCGATATGTGGACGCCATTTGTCTTTCCACAAACTACTGGCCGCCTCTGTCAAAAACTCACGGCGTGCTGCTGGCGCTTTGGCATCGACATCGAAATGATTGATAATTTTTTCGATAAATGGTGCGTCTTCGCCTTCGATTTTTAGACCCAAGACGTTTTCTTGACGACCACGTAACATCGCTAATAGGCGATGGTTTGGCAGTCGAGCCAGGCTTTCGCTATGCTCAAAGTAGTCTTTGAACTTTTCGCCAACTTCACGCTTTTCTTCGCTCGCAACGCTCGATACGATACTGGCAGTTTTGGCAAAACCATTGCGTAAGTTGTCCAACAACCCCAATGCTTGCGTCCACTCATCAACGATAATGGCTTGCACACCAGCAAGCTGCTTGTCGATATCGCTAAAGTCAACGTCGATCTCATTACCACTATCATCAGTGATACTTGACTGAACTTGATAATCAGCCAGCGCCTCTGTCGGGGTGATCTCTTGCGTCAAGACAGCTTGCGCAGCAGCATCGAGTCCAGCGGCACGTGCTTTGGCAGCCGGTGAACGACGACGCGGACGATATGGCAGATAGATGTCTTCAAGCTCAAGCTTTGACGTCGCATTATCGATACGCGTCTGCAGCTCATCGGTCAAATTGCCTTGCGTGCTCAGTAGCTCAGTGATTTTGAGGCGTCGGGTGGCCATGTCACGCTCATAATTCAGAGACTTCTCGAGAGCACGCAGCTGCGCGTCATCAAGGTTTTGCGTTTTTTCTTTGCGGTAACGCGCAATGAAAGGAACCGTTGCGCCTTCATCATAAAGCTTCACAAACGCATTGACTTGAGCAGTCTTAATGCCAAGCGCGCGAGCAAGCTTGTCGTGAATATTCGCGTGTGTGGTTGCATCCAAAACCTGTGCATTTGTCGAGGTTTGAGATGACGTTAAGGTATCAGTGCTACTCATATACGTATCAATCGTTGAGAAATGTAGTTTTGCATTATAGCAAAAGCTGCATGAATAAAAATCCTTTTTATCTTTTCGTTAATTATCGCCTGTTTTGCGGCATAAAACGTTTTATATCAAACGTTCTGTAGCCTTGTTAAACAAACGCATACAGCATTTATTCTTATGAGTGATGCAATTCGCAGTGCAATCTTATACACTAAAGTATCCATAGCACAAATATTGAGATGTGCTGATATATTGAACAATAGTTTTTGGTTTTATGACGTGCTTGTTTTGATCCATCATTAAATAACGATAATTAATGGCAGTGCTTTACTCATCGCTTTTTACTCGTCATTTCTGCTAACAATAATTTTTATAAGAGGATGCCTGTATGACTGATAACAACAGCCCCGATACTTTGACTCAGCGTATTTTAGTTGTCGATGATGACGCTCGCCTGCGCTCTTTGCTACAGCGCTTCTTAGAAGACGATGGTTTTGTCGTTCGTACTGCCCATGATGGTAGTCAGATGGACAAACTCATGCAACGTGAGCTCTTCTCTTTGGTTGTGTTAGATTTGATGCTACCGGGCGAAGACGGTATTAGCATCTGTAAGCGCCTACGTGCAGACAATGCGGATATTCCGATCATTATGCTGACTGCTAAAGGTGGCGATGCTGACCGTATCGCAGGTTTGGAAGCGGGTGCAGATGATTACCTGCCTAAGCCGTTTAACCCAAAAGAGCTATTGGCGCGTATCAAAGCCGTCTTGCGTCGTCAGAACCGTGAGCTTCCAGGGGCACCAAGTCACCAATTAGAAGTGGTTGAATTTGGTCCATGGACACTAGATCTATCGACTCGCACGCTCAAACGTGATGGGAATGTCGTCACTTTGACGACAGGTGAGTTTTCGGTGTTAAAGGCTTTAGTTCAGCATCCACGTGAGCCGTTGACCCGTGACAAGTTGATGAACCTTGCTCGTGGTCGTGAGTGGGGTGCGATGGAGCGCTCTATCGATGTGCAAGTATCACGCTTGCGTCGCTTGATTGAAGACAACCCTTCGCAAGCCCGTTATATTCAAACGGTTTGGGGTGTGGGCTATGTATTCGTTCCTGATGAAGCTGAGGTAGAAACCGTCAAGAGTGAATAACCTTTGACTGATGACATTTCTTTTAATATAGGCCGTGTTTGATTATTCACAAACACGTGCCAATATGATGAGCATATCTGTGAAAAACCCTATTATTTTTCAAAACATACCCTGCACGTTAGTGACAGGGTTTTTAGGTGCTGGCAAAACCACCGTCATCAATCACCTACTTGCCACAAAACCTAATGACGAGCGCTGGGCTCTCTTAATTAATGAGTTTGGCCGTATCGGTATTGATGGTGCACTATTGGCAAGCTCTCAAGATAACGAACTTGAGCAACAGAATATCGCCATGCGTGAAGTCAGTGGCGGCTGTATTTGCTGTACCAGTCAACTGCCCTTACAAATTGCGATCAGTCGTCTGCTTAATGACCATCATCCGCGAAGACTGCTTATTGAACCCACAGGATTGGCACATCCACGCGAGCTGATATTACAGCTCAGTGCGCCGCATTGGCAAACCGCACTACAGATGAATGCGGTGATAACTGTACTGAGTGGCGAGCAGTGGCAACAGATTAAGTATCGTGACCATGAGGGTTTTCAGGCGCATGTTCGTGATGCCGATGTGTTGATCGTCAATCGCTATGATCAACTAAGTAGTAGCGAAAAACACACCTTGATAGAGTGGATAGCCACGCTAAACTCACATGCAAAAATCATTTGGGCAGTATCCGAACTAATAACTGAGACAACAGACGCATCAAACACCCCATTAACCAAGGAATACATAGCAGGTCTAAACTACCAACTCGACAAGCCCAGCCATATCATCGCAAATCAACGTAAAATCAGTATCACTCATCTTCACAAACCGATGATCGGCTTGCAGTCTCAAACCCATTCTTTAGCAACTGTACCATCATCGAGTTCATCTACCGATGAGACAGAAGCTCAGGCTAGTGCTAATAGTGATCTGCCCTATCGCTATCATGAAGAGCAGCAGGATTTTCAGTTGGCTGGATGGCGATTACCTGCACACTACATACTAAACGCTGACGATTTACAGAATTGGTTATTGAATTTGCCAAATTGGCAACGTATCAAAGGCGTGGTTCATACTTCTGATGGCTGGCTGCAGATCAATTTTAACCCTGGTAGTCTAACCACCAAAACAATCGATCCACAGACTGATAGTCGGCTAGAAATCATTTTGCAACTAGGCAATGCTGTCGATACAGCTACAGAAAAAACAGAAACTGAACATGATGCCAAAGCGTCAGCAGCTTCTATAAATTGGGAGGATTGCGATCGTGAACTGATGGCAATGGTTATATAGCAACAGACAGAAAAAAGACGGGCATTGCTATGTTATCTAGCAATGCCCGCTCTTTTGCTTTCTTCTTCCTTTTAGCGCAATTGGCTGTCTTTACTGCCGCGACGATTAAATAGCTCCACCGCCTTTGCCTCTTGCTCAAGCGCTGTCTGACAACTGACGCAATGCTGGATACCAGGCAACGCTAGTCGCCGCGCCTCCGGAATAGAATTAGCGCATTCGTCACAAAACTCTGCACTCACACCTGTTGGCAATGAGCGTCTTGCGCGCTCTAACGCATCATTGACCGTTGCATCCATTTGCTCATGCTCAGCACCATCTCTTGACCAGCCACCTGCCATAATCCCATCCTATTTATTTTTTAATGATCATTGCTTTATAGATAAATTCTTTAATAACAAATAGATGGGGTGGTTATTGCTAATTACAATATGCAAATAACAAATGTGTTTGAACGATTAGTGAGAATTATATTTAGGGTATTTACTTTTTAAGAGTGTATGCCTAAAACCTTCTACTCAGCGTTGCCACCCTTCTGTTTTCATGATTTTTTGTCCTTTTTTAGTGATTAAAAAGTTAAGAAAATCTTTTGTTTGAGGATCAGCTTTTGGTGATACAACGATGTTTAAATCACGCCAGATAGCTCGATCCTTATCTATACTAACCATGTCCATATCTTTGGAATTATTAAGCGGCCAATTCGGCCAAGTTATCCAAGCATCTGCTTTTTCATCTTTAAATGCTTTAAAACTGGCTCCAGATCCTAAAGAATACGCTACTATATTATCTCGAAAACGAGCAATATCGTTTAAGCTTCCTTTGCGTCCTGCGAGATCCTCCCAAACTCCAGTACCCGAAGTGTTATATGTTCCTTTACCTTCGGTCACAACTATTTTAATCCCCTTAGCTAATAAATCATCAAAGCTACGTATATTTTTAGGATTTCCTTTTTGTACAGCTATGATTGCTGGTCGGATATAAATGGGTTCAACTTTTTCATGATCAAAAGTTTCGTATGTCTCAAGAAATGCAGTCATTGATTGCTCAGAAGTTCCCCACAGAGCATCGGCATCAGCTTGAGCGTCAGCCGACCATTTGTCTTCAGGTCCTGCTATTAATTCTACCTTGGTACCACCTTGCTTTTCCCAGACATCTGCCACTTTTCTTAAAGCGGTATGTGGGCCACCTGCTCCATACAGCTTTATGACACCATCCTGAGGATTGTGCTCGATGGAAGGATCAAAAAGCGTGGTTTGCGCAAAAGCTGAAGTACAACTTAGCAGCACACATGCAGCAGCAATGGACTTATTCATAAGTATTATCCTAAGTAAAAATCATTGGTAGTTTTGACAAAAAACAGAGTCGTATTTACTATAAAACAGATATCTTGCTGTTGGTATATATTTTTTGTAGCTTCTATTAGCACATCAAGCAACTAAAGAAAATTTATACCAGTTTCGCATCCTAGTACGACGCATCTATTTCATTTAGTATCAACTATAGCTACCCAAATTACTTTTACGCTTTGTATTCATGCAAGTTTAAGTAACACCTCTTAATCTTTTGGCTGCAACTCAACAACTTGCCCGCGCACCCCAATACTGGCATCACTCATCAAACAGACGTAGCCTGCCATAATATCTTCAGGTGTTTTTAAGCTCATAGGGTTCTCCCCTGGATAAGCATGAGCGCGCATATTGGTGCGAGTAGCACCCGGATTGACACAGTTAAAGCGCAGGTTGGTGGTGTTTTGAGTTTCTTGCGTGAAGATATCACTCATACCTTCAATCGCTTGTTTTGATAGCGCATAAGCGCCCCAAAACGCACGAGGGTGCGTACCTACAGTGCTAGACGTAAAGACGATAGAGCCATGATCGGCATCTTTTAGCAGTGGTAGCAATGCTTGGGTGAGCATAAAGGTCGCTGTAAAGTTGACCTTCATGACTTGAGCGAATGTATCAACGTCATACATCTCAAGTGGCGTCAATTGCCCAAGCACACCCGCATTATGCAAAATACCATCCAGCTGACCAACTTCTTTATCAATCAATCCTTCTAGCTGCTGCATTTCAGCATAGGTCGCCCCTTCTAGATTCATCGGCAACATAGCAGGCTGTTTACCGCCAAGGCTCTCAATCTCGTCATAGACATACTCGAGCTTGCTGCTGGTACGACCTAGTAGTAATACTGTAGCGCCATAGCGAGCATAGGTTAATGCTGCAACACGGCCAATGCCATCCCCTGCACCTGTCACTAAGATAGTTTTTCCATCTAGACAATGAGTAGGTGGCACAAAATTGCGAATATCGTCATGAGTCAAAGGTTGAGTAAGACTTTGAACGTTTTTTTGGTTGTTTGTCTGATTAGCTGGCTGATTGATATTGTCACTCATGGTATTACTCACTACTTATCGTTGAATCATTAAAATATATGCTTATCAGTATGAACTCAAG
Organism: Psychrobacter pacificensis; assembly: GCF_018336615.1. Lineage (NCBI taxonomy): Bacteria > Pseudomonadati > Pseudomonadota > Gammaproteobacteria > Moraxellales > Moraxellaceae > Psychrobacter > Psychrobacter pacificensis. Next base: position 2,841,072 of record NZ_CP048752.1, read on the forward strand.
ATGACTCATACTGACCATTTACTACCCAAAAACCAGTCTATAAATACTCAAATTTGCCAGAAGAAAGCAGCAATTTTTTCAACTGCTCAGGGGTCTCAACAATATAGTCAGCTCCCCACTTCTTTAGCGTTTTTTGATCTTCAGGCGGAATATAACCATAAGCGGCCAAAATGGTTGGCATGCCAGCGGCGTTGCCCGCTTCAATATCACGGATATGATCGCCCACATACAGCACAGAGCCAGCAGCACCGCGAGGGATGCCCAGTTTCTCTAGGGCCATATACATCGGCTCAGGATCCGGTTTTGAGCGTGATACATCGTCTGGACAGACCAAAGCGGCACAGCGCTCATCAAGTTGCATTTTATTGAGCAGTTTTTCTGCCAGATAGCGGGGCTTGTTGGTGACAATCCCCCACGGTACGCCTTTGCTCTCTAAATCTGCCAGCACCGCGTCAAGGCTATCAAACAAGCAGCTATCGACACAGATGTCGGCTTCATAGTCATCTAGGAACTGTTGACGAAAATTAAGTAACTCGTCCTCGCCAACCTCTAGCTGATCGTTATGTCTGAGCATTAATTGCACCATAGCGGATGCACCCGCAGAGACTTGCTCACGAATATCTGTCTCAAGCGGCGCTTGCCAATTATTTTCAAGGCTCATTTTACCAATGATACGCACAAAATCTGCAGCAGTATCGATTAACGTGCCATCAAGGTCAAATAAAACAGCTTTTACAAATTGGCTCATAGTGGATGCTCTTGAGATTGATAACGTGTTTAGTAAAATTACAATGGATATCGCTGGTCACTGACAATGTTAACCCATTGGCTTTTGAACGGCGATCATATAATTGACATCGACATTTTGAGCAAGCCAATAACGCTTGGTCAAGGGATTGTAATGCAAACCGATGATATCTTGGCGTGCAAATCCTATATTGATGGCCATTTTGTCTAGCTCAGCTGGCGTGATAAATTTGGCATAATCATGCGTACCGCGATCAAGCAATCGCAGCACATACTCTGCCCCAACGATGGCAAACAAATACGATTTTGGGTTGCGATTGATGGTTGAGAGCACGCAGACGCCGCCAGGGGCTAGTAGCTCATAACACGCCTGTACAATTGAGCTAGGATCAGGCACGTGCTCAAGCATCTCCATACAGGTCACCACATCGAACTGACCTGCATGCGTTCTTGCTAGCTCTTCAACTGGAATATGCTGATAGCGCAATGTGTTCTCTAACCCGCCCTGTGAGGCATGTACGGTTGCGGCCTTGAGGTTTTCAGTGCCCAAATCAATCCCTGTCACATCCGCACCGCGACGCGCCATAGATTCCGACAATATGCCACCGCCGCAGCCGACATCCAGTACCTTTTTACCAGAGAGCCCTTGCTCTGCTGTTTTGATCGCGCCAGTGTTGTTGCCATTGTTAGTGTCGTTTTGATAGCCCCGTTTGACGTTTTCTTCTATCCAATTTAAGCGTAATGGATTGATTTCATGTAAGGTTGCAAATGCACCTGTATTGCTCCACCATTCACTCGCCAAGTTGTTAAATTTTTCGACTTCGCTGGGATCGACGTTGATCGTATTCGTTACTGTATCATCGAAGCGGTTTTTGGTTGTATCGCTCGATGATGGCGAAGAAGCTAAGGCTGAGCTCATAGTATTTCCTTTGTTGTCGTTATCGTTATTATCGTAGAAGGTGCACGATTATGTGTTCAATATTATCATGAGCGCAGCTTCTTTGTCGTAAGTACATCGTCACTGATTGTGAATAGACTGGGCAAGCACCTAAGTTTGTGTGCCAGCTGCTTTGTAATAGCACCCTTACACGGCCTATTATAAAAATATTCATTCATATTATCGACAATTACTCCTAGTATAGAGAGATCTGATCTAAAAATATAAATGAGCGGATAATATTGATAAAAATACAAAGCAGCGTAAGTAAGATACCTTAAATAATAGCTAACAGCTTTACAACTGTCGGTTAAGAATCCGATTCACAAGCGCCCACGTTTTACGTTATCATAGTCGATACCTCAATATTATGTCACTTAAGTATATTGAAATTCTTCTCGCTCAGATATCATGTATTATAAGCGCCATAGATACACAAACCCTTTAACAAACTCTAAATCCCTACATCTTAAGGATAAAGTATGAAACGTGTCATTACATTGACTGGTCTGGCAATGGCCATTGGACTTGCTTCTATGGGCGCACAAGCTGCAGACTATGTCGCTGGAAAAGATTATCGTGTGCTAGACAATCCAGAGACCATCAGCGGTGATGCTATTATTGTTCGTGAGTTTTTCTGGTATGGCTGCCCGCACTGTAATGTGCTTGATCCACATATGGAGAAATGGGCAAAGACTAAAGACAAAGATGTCGTATTCTTTAAAACACCAGCAGCACTAAACCCTGTTTGGGAAGCCAATGCTCGTGGTTTTTATGCGGCTCAGCTTTTAGGGTTCGAAGACAAAACCCATTCTGCCTTGTTTGACGCGATCCACAAAGATGGCAAAAAACTGTTTGATCAATCATCATTGAGTAAATGGTACGCATCAAAAGGCGTGAATGAGAAGAAATTCAACAGTCTTTACAACTCATTTGCTGTTGGCACAAAAATTGGTCGCTCACAAGAAGGCGCTAAGCGCTATCAGCTTACTGGCGTACCTGCTGTAGTCGTACAAGGCAAATATGTAGTCACAGGTGAAGATGCTAAGGTGCCTAAAGTGGTTGAATATCTAGTCGATAAAGCTCGCGCTGAGAAAAAATAGCCTCTATATACAAGCTTATACAGCGCATACAAGAAAGCCAATCAGTCATTGATTGGCTTTTTTGCGTTCTAAAATCTAGTCGATATTACTATCGTATATCTATTTTTTCAATTGCGACAAGATCGCCACTTCGCGAATATAGCTTGCCAAGTCTGCTTTGGATTCTGCCATTAGCTCATCATCTTGCATATGCTTGGCGTATTCAATCCACAATAGTAACTGATACATACTATTATGTTCAGAGGCTTTGTATTGTTTGACAAATTGCTTGAGCGTGCCCTCATCATTGATATTTAGACGATCGTACCAACTTTCAATTTTAGACACCTGCTCTTTAGGGAAAAACGCATCAAACAATGCCTTGACCAGCTCATGGCGATTTTCTTCGCTGATGAGCTTACCGACGCGTTTGGTCTGACGGTTACGAGCATTGGCGCTAGTAATGTCAGCTAATGCCATGAGCTCCGCCATAAAATAATCACTGGCTGGCAACGTTTTTAACTGCTTTTTTGAGAGGCTAGCGAGTGGTATGGATAACTGCTGTAAGCGCTCATGGGCTTTTTTGAGCTCTGTGCGCGAAACGCGCATATCTTGTTCTGACCAGTCAATCATAAAAGCTTTCCAAAATAATAAGTAATAAATTAATAGTGCTGAATATAACTACCAACGACTTTTTTCACGGTGCTTTGCCAATACTTTGACGCCTGATGGCATTGCCTTAGCGAGACGACGCTGTAGATGATCGGTGATGAATACTGAACGATGCTTACCGCCGGTACAACCGATCGCAACGGTCACTGTATGACGATTATTATGCAAAAACTCTGGTAGCCAACGTGTCAAAAACTTATCGATATCATCTAGCATTTCAGCCACTTCAGGGTAATCAGCGAAAAATGCGCTGACTTCAGCATCAAGCCCTGTCGAGGCACGCAGCTCAGGATTCCAATGTGGATTGGGCAAAATCCTAACATCAAATACAAAATCAGCATCAATCGGACTGCCATGCTTAAAGCCAAAGGATAACAGATTGATCACAATCTGATTGTCCATGCCAATGTGTTCGCGTAACCTGTCTTTTAACTGATGAATATTTAAAGTCGTTGTATCGATCTTGATATCTGCTTGACTAGAGATGGGCTTTAACAGCTCAACTTCTTTTTTGATCGCGGCAGGTAGATTGAATACGACATGGTTTGCATTGTCACTATCGACATCCTGAGACATGAGTGGATGTACACGGCGCGTCGCATTGAAACGCGCTATCAGGGTGCTCTCCTGCGCGGTCACATACAACACTTGAACAGCTTGTCTGCCGTAAGTGTCTTTTAATGCTGCATAGGTTGCTGCAAAATTGGACAGATCCGCGCGCGGCGTTCGAATATCAACGCCAAGGGCAATGCGATTGATACCGCTCTCTTTTACCAGCTTGTGCGCGGCGCTCGGCAATAAAGACAACGGTAGATTATCAATAGAGTAGTAACCTAAATCCTCTAAGATATTCAGTACTGAGGTTTTTCCTGAGCCTGAACGTCCTGATACCACTAAGATACTGAGTTTATCCGTTGATATTTTTGACGCTGATATTTTTGGCGTTGTCGATGCAGCTTGATTCTCGCTTTGATCCTGATTCATATTCATGATCTACCCATTCTAGTTCATTGCATCCGATACATTATGTACCAAAGGGCTTACCCCACCACTACTAACTGATTATCCAATAAACGTGCGCGTCCCAGCCATGCTGCAACCAAAATAACAATGTTTTTATTTTCTATATTGAAAGTTGTAGAGTCACTTACGACAGAACCCAGCGCTTCAGTTTTTACTTCTAGATAATCGATCGTAAAACCTGCATCACTAATGCGTGTACGCTTGTCTTTTAGTAATGATTCAAACGCTTGCTGACTAATACCACCACCTTTCAACTGCTCTGCCAAATCTTGTAGCTCTCGATGCAGTATAGGCGCAACTTGTCGCTCAGATTCGGTTAAGTATTGATTACGTGAGGAGAGCGCTAGCCCATCATCAGCACGAATAATAGGTGCACCAATAATCTCAATTGGGTAGCTCAAATCACGCACCAACTGCTTAATAATAGCCAGCTGCTGATAGTCTTTTTGGCCAAATATCGCCACATCTGGTTGCACAATGTTGAAAAGCTTAGAGACAACGATACCAACGCCATCAAAATGACCAGGACGTGATTGACCACATAGTTGGCTACTAATAGCGCCAGCTAATACAGTAGTCGGTGGTGGTAATACTGGGTACATCGCATCAACGCTTGGCGCAAACACATAATCTGCACCAACAGTGGCAAGCTTAGCCACATCCTCGTCTAGTGTACGCGGATAACTATCAAAATCCTCGCCCACACCGAACTGAGTAGGATTGACAAAAATACTCACGACGATGATATCCGCATGCTGTTTAGCAATTTTTACCAGCTCTATATGACCCTGATGCAGATTACCCATTGTTGGTACTAACGCAATACGCTGCTGACGGTCTTGTTTGTCAATTTGGTGACCACGATAAGGCTGAAGCGCTGCACGTAGTGATGGGATATCATGATAAATAATTGGAGACATGGTAGTTTTTCTTATATTTCAATATTCTGATATTTGAAAGCTCAAATAGATTAGCTAAATTGATGCTGTTCAGTTGGAAAACTGCCCTCACGTACTGATTGCTGATATAACGCAAAAGCCCCTTCAATACTGCGTGCATGATTGCGCTCATCGGTCAAAAAGTCATGTACAAAACGTGGCACACGACCGTGTACCATGCCCAACATGTCATGCATCACCAGTACCTGACCATCAGTATCTGCGCCTGCACCGATGCCAATGACTGGTACAGCAACAGCATCTGTCACTGTTTTGGCAAGTGCTGCCGGCACACACTCTAGCACCAAAAGCGCTGCACCAGCATCAACCACTGCCTTAGCATCAGCGAGCAATTTGTCAGCCGCTTCGTCACCGCGGCCTTGAATCTTATAGCCGCCAAAGACATTGACCGATTGCGGAGTCAAACCAAGATGTACACAAGTAGGCGTTCCTGCTTGCGCTAAAGTCGTCACCAATTCACAGAGCTCACTACCGCCTTCGACCTTAATCACATGCGCCCCTGCTTGCATCAATTGGCGGCTATTGGCAATGGCTTCTGGCAACGTCACATAACTCATGAACGGCAGGTCAGCCAATATCAAAGCGTGTTTATTACTACGAGCGATATTGGCTGTGTGATAGGCCATATCATTGACGGTTACAGGTAGTGTTGAGTCATGGCCTTGCACGACCATACCTAGACTATCACCAATCAAAATCGTATCGATCTGTGCCTTATCCATCATCCGTGCAAACATTGAGTCATAGCACGTCAAGCAAGTAAACTTAGTACCCTCTTTTTTAAATTTATTCAACGTAGATAATGTTGTCATATGACCCTCAATTAACTTGCAATGCCTTTAATTATCAATGTCTATCATTTTAGCGAGCGTTAGTGAGCTATCATAAAAAGTATCTGATACTTAATCAGTTATGATAAGCCACTGCAGATCAGTCGTTTGATAATAATTTTAAGCCTGTCCAATCATGACTTTGTGGGTAATCAGCTATTGGTGTTTCTACGATAGTCAAATGTGGCGCTAACTCTCGCAGTGGTATTAATACAAAATTACGCTCGCATAGTCCAACGTGCGGAACCGTTAGCTGTGGTTCGGCAATCTGCATATCACCATATAGTAAAATATCGACATCTAGACTACGCTCACCCCAGCGGCGCAAACGTGCCCGCTTGGCCATGCTTTCTAACTGCTGACAAAAACTAAGCAGCTCAAAAGGCGTCATTACCGTTTCAAACCCAGCAACCGCATTGATAAAGTCTGGCTGGTCTTGTGGACCCATTGGCGCTGACGCATAAAAAGAAGACACGCTAATTTCGCGTATTTTCTCACTCTTTTTCATGCTTTCAAGCGCTTGCTGCAAATGGTCTATAGGCGAGCCCAACTCATTAGATAGATTGCTACCTAGGCCCACATAACAGGTAACCCAGTGACTATCATTCATACTGTTATTCATATCAGGCACTTTCAGTACTAGGCTGACGGCGACGGCGTTTTGATGGCACAGGGCCTTTATCGTCGGTCACTTTAACAGCAGGCGCTTGATTACTATCAACTTGCTCAGTCTTTGCTTTGACTGGTTTCTTGGCCTTTGTTGGTGTAGCCGCTTTCTTTGTCCCTTCACGCGCTACAGTTTTTGCTTCTGTAGTATCAGCTGGACTAGCTGATGTCGCTACTGACTTAGGTGCTTTTCTCGCATACTTCGCTGTTGATTGTTCTTTATCATTCTTACTTTGCAACTCGACACTATTTGTACTATCAACAGTAGGCTGACGACGGCGACGCTTGTGCGGAATCGGCTCGTTATTCATACTGACAAGCGCAGGCGATCTGGCGATTGTGCGAGTTGGTTTTACCTGATCAGATGATGCCTTAACCTCTGACGAATTAGCTTTAGACAACTGAGTACTATCTGAACGATCAGCTTTATCCGTTTGCACAGGTGTATTCTTGCGCTTCGGCTGCGATGCACTCTCTGCTGGCAGCTGCTTTTGTAGCGGTGGCACAACTTTTTCGTGTTCTATCACAAACAGTGGGGCAGGTTTAGAGTGATGGCGTTTGTTTGTCGCCTGGTTATTACTGGCAAGCGATAGCTGCTGTAGCTGCGCAAGCTCATTACTGTCTTGCTTTACCTGCTGCGTGTTGTATGCTGTGTTGTTACTGCTGTCATTTTTAGACTGACTGACAGCGCGACGACGGCGTGCTGGGATATTTGATGGGTCATTTACCATTGTCTGATCATTCCTACCTTTATCAGTACTAGTATTGGCTTTACTTTGTTTTGCACTGTTCTGATTAGATGGTGAGTGATCAGTGATATTTGCTTCTGGTTTTTGACGATTGCGCCCGCGACTACGTTGCCCTTTTTTATAGGCACCGCGGCGAATATTTTCGTCGAACGCTTCAATCGCTTGCTGTTGCTCTCGTTCAGACAATGTCTGATACGTCTGCCACCACTCGCCCATGCCATTCGTCGACTCTGACAATGGGTGCTCAGCATCACCGCATTGCTCACGCAATAATAAAAAGTCAAAACCTGCACGAAAGCGCGGATGCTCAGAGAGCTGAACGATTTGCTTGCTACGCGGAGCCGCAAGTTTTGGCTGCAATATCCAGATATCACGGATAAACTGCTCAGCAAATTTTGGAATAGCGGTTTTGATGCGTTGACGGTCAATGACTTTACCAGCGGCATGCATTTGTGCTTCAGCAAACGGCATATTGCGCTTTTTAGCTTTTGCCAATTGATGCAAATAGTTTTCCCACAATAGCGCCGCATAAAAGAACGCTGGATTGATGCTTTTGCCTGCCGCAATACGCTTGTCGGTATTGATGGCCACTTGATTGACTAAGGCGCTTGGCTCGGCTGGTGGGTAAATGATGAGGCTGTCCATCGCACCCGACTCAAACAATAGTGGCAACAGTGGCACTAGATAGCCACCGGTAAACATCTTCTGTGTTTCATCGTAGAGACGATGTGGCGATATCTGCTCAAGCAGCGCCCAATTACCATCATGAAACTGATCGGATAACGCATCGTCAAACTCAAAGCCCAATTTGGCTTTAAATCGCAGCGCACGTAATAGTCTTACTGGATCTTCTTCGATACGCACTGGCGCATGACCCAATAGACGAATAATTCTATTATCAATATCATCAAGCGCACCGCAGAAATCATGAACCACGCCTTTGAGCGGCTGATAATAAAGCGCGTTGATAGAAAAGTCACGACGGGCAAAGTCTTGCTTGATATCGCCCCACACATTGTCGCGCAGGATCATACCGTCCTGATTGGTATTGGCGTTGTTGGTCGGTGGTCCGCGAAAGGTAGCCACTTCGATTAACTCGCGACCTGAATATACATGCGCCAATTGGAAGCGGCGACCGATGATACGGCAACGCTTGCCAAAGACGTCTTTAATCTCGTGCGGCTTGGCATCAGTCACGGCGTCAAAGTCTTTTGGGCGCAGACCCAATAAGGTGTCGCGCACACCGCCACCAACAATATACGCATCAAACCCAGCTCGGGTCAATGTGGCAATCACTTCAGTAATGGAATTGGGTAATTCAGATTTGTTCAGTTCTAACTGCTTGGCGGCACGCTCGGCCATGCATCTACTCCTCGCCGGTATTCTTTAACCACCCCTGAATAACACAGCGTTTATCAGGCGGATGTACCCGCTAGTTTAACAAATTTTGCACGTGCTGGGTGTGTTATGACATTTACTTACATGCTATTTTGTCAATATTGGGATTGATTAATGCAAAATACCGCTATTAATCTTGCACACTTAAGCGTCTTCGATTTTTCTCAAGCGTTTTTGCACCAATACCTTTCACCTTTGCCAACTCATCTACTGTTTTGAATTCACCAAACATTTCACGATATAAAATAATCGCCTGGGCTTTACTGCTGCCAATACCATTCAGCGATACCAGCTCCCCTTCACTGGCATGATTGATATTTACGGTGGCTTCATCTCGTGCTTGTATTTTGGCATTTTTTTGTGCCAACAGATAAGCGTAAGCGCGCTGAGGGTTGTCAAAACAGGGAGCAGCGTGGGCATTATTAAGCATCAGCAGAGCGCATAAAAGACTAACAATAGACATTGCTGTGTAGCTGCTGGGCGAAATATAACTGTGAGACGAAATTTTATGATGAGCGTTCATGTTGTTTCGCCGCTTCCCACAATGCATCCATTTCGGTTATATCGCTGTCCTCCAAACGCTTACCACTTAATGCTAATTGCTCCTCAATATAACCAAAACGTGATTTAAATTTATGTACGCAGGTTAAGGTAGCGGCTTCTGCATCAAGGTTTAGTTTACGTGCGACATTGACGAGCGCAAACATGCAATCGCCTAATTCCTTTTCTACCTCTCTGATATTTGCTTTGATCTCGACTATAGATTTATCTGTTAGCTCATGCTTTAGCTCGGCAATCTCTTCGTCTAGCTTTTCGACGGCACCAGTAACACCGTCCCAATCAAAACCCAGCGTTGACGCTTGTTTTTGTACATTTTGTGCCTGCATGAGAGCACTACCGGCTTTCACGTTATCTAAGCGACGTTTTGACTTACCTCGTGCTTCACGTGCCTGCTGCTCTTCCAATTTAATTTCATCCCAGCGTACTTTTACTGCCGCATCGTCCTTGAGCGTTTCGGCTTCAAATACATGAGGGTGACGGCGAACCAGCTTTTCTTGTAAGGTCGTAATGACATCACTCATATCAAAACGCCCTTGTTCAGCGTACATCTGACAATGAAAGATGACTTGTAATAGGACATCTCCCAGCTCACCCTTTATATCTTCATCATCATCGCTTTGCACTGCTTCGCCCAGCTCATAGGCTTCTTCAATGGCATACGGAATCAGGCTATGGTTGGTCTGTTTCCTATCCCACGGACAATCTGCTCGTAGACGAGCCATCAAAGCCAGCAGATCATCAAACTCACCGCTTGCTTCTGGCGTTCCTTGCACGGGCTTAGGTACGGTAATTTTATTGTCTAAAATACTCATAGGAAATACTCTTATATCTTATTTATCATGCCATTTTTTGGCTTGGTATAGCGTATAGTTTATCATTCTCGTATGTCAGTGTAGTACGAGGCTTAGTGATCGATCAGCATAAATCTGCGTCATACATATCGACATTTATCTAACTCATTGAGTAGTTAATGTATCATTGAACCCTGATTGGCTTATAATTATGCTATCTACTTTCTTATTTTATCATTGCTCATGCGCAAGGAATTTTATCATTATGTCGACTTCTGCGACCACCAGCTATCAGCCAGCCACGGAATTCAATCCTATCACCATCAACTCGTTTAAAGCCTATGATATACGCGGTGAGCTTGGCGTCAATCTCGATGAAGATATCGCCTACCGTATTGGTCGGGCTTTTGCTCAGATTTTATATCAGCGCTATCACGCAGCCATTGAAAATAGAACCAATGATATGGCAGATCTAAAACCAGCTATCGTCATTGGTAGCGATATTCGCCACTCTAGTGAGCAATTAAAACAAGCCACTATCAAAGGCATCGTTGATGCAGGCGTCGATGTAATCGATTTGGGCATGAGTGGTACGGAAGAGGTGTACTTTGCTACCAGTTATTATCAGGCGCTGGGCGGTATAGAGGTCACGGCGAGCCACAACCCTATCAACTACAATGGTTTAAAACTGGTCAAAGAGCACTCAAAACCTATCAGTGCGGATGATGGGTTAGCAGAAATTCAAGCATTGGCAGAATCAGGACAATTTACCACTGACAATCAATCAGGAAAGTTGCAATTATTGACTGATAAAAGTGCTTATATCGATCATGTCATGACTTTTATCGATGTTGATAAATTAAAGCCGCTTAAACTGGTCATCAACTCTGGCAATGGCAGCGCAGGTCCAGTCGTGGACTTGTTAATTGATAAGCTATCACAAGCAGATGCACCGATTGAAGTGGTTAAATTGCATCATACACCAGATGGCAGCTTCCCTAACGGCATCCCCAATCCAATGATTGAAACCAATAGAACGGCCACCCAGCAGGCCGTTTTGGAAAACAAAGCGGATCTTGGTATTGCCTTCGATGGTGACTTTGATCGCTGTTTCTTATTTGATGAAAACGGTGTATTTATTGATGGTAGCTACATCGTCGGTATGCTCGCTCAAGCCTTTTTGAACAAATACCCGAATGAATCAATCGTGTATGATCCGCGCGTCGTATACAATACTGAAGCGGTTATCGAAGCGCATAATGGCAATGCCGTCATCAGTAAGTCTGGACATTCTTTTATCAAGCAAATCATGCGGGACTCAGGTGCGGTCTATGGTGGCGAGATGTCGGCCCATCATTACTTCCGTGACTTTTTCTATTGTGACAGCGGTATGATTCCTTGGTTACTCACCATTGAGCTGCTGTCTATCACAGGTAAGACCTTATCAGAATTGGTCACAGGCTATATTCAGTCTTATCCCAGCTCAGGCGAACTAAACTTCCGCCTCACGACTCATGATGCCCCAACCATCATCAGTGCCATTGAAGAAAAATTTAGTATCGACAGCCCTAATAAATCTCTGCTTGATGGCTTAAGCCTAAATTTTGGCGAATGGCGCTTTAATTTGCGTGCTTCAAATACTGAACCACTTATCAGATTGAATATCGAAAGTCGCGGCGATCACTCGTTATTGGCTAGTAAAACGCAAGAAATTCAACAATGGCTAGCGGTACAAGGAGCAGTACCAGCGTAAAGTCACAAAAAAAGCTCGCTAATCATGGTTAGCGAGCTTTTTTGATAATGAATAGGGCGTGTTGAACATTCGCAAATAGGCACTGCTGATCGCTAAAATTGTTCCAGACAAGGCACAAAGCGACGATAATGCAGATGCCTTAGCGAGATTTGTAACGCAGTATGGGGCAATTTTAGCATCAGCCCCAATGATAAAAGCAGGGGGCAGGACTCTTTTTTGCCGCTTCATCGTTAAAAATAAGCGCTTAGAATGACTAAACTTATTATTTTTAACATCGAATCGCCTAAAAAATAGTCGCTGTCAGTGCCATGGTCGAATGTTCAACACGCCCTAATGTTAAATAAAACTATTTAGCTCGACCAATGCCCACATAGTCGCCTACTAAGCGCTCAATTTGCGATCGAGTAAATGTATTTTGCGCATCAAATACTGGCATGGCTTGCTGATTGATTTTATCAATATCCAATCGATCTCGTGGCGACCAGCTGATCAAAAAAACGGCCTGAGCATCATTGATTCTCTGATAAGGACTACTAATCAATTCAAGCAATGGTTGTTGTTCGTACAGTGCAGCAAGCTCACCCTGTGCTTTATCACTATAAACCAGTGTACGGATACCATAAGACCACAGTAATGCTAACAATGGATGAATGGCTGAGCCTGCGGTACGGCCTGAGCCTGCTTTATAACTGCCACCCCAGATCATGACGGTTTTATTGTCAATGAAACCATCAAAATACTGCCAAAACTTGCGAAATATCAGCTCTTTTTGGTCCTCATTAATATGCACGACAGACTGTAAAAGAGGCATGTCTAAACTATGCATTTTGCTCGACTGCTGTAACTTAGCCAGCTCGGTAGGTAGTGTATTACCGCCAAACCCCCATCCTGCCTGTAGATAGCTACTGCCTACGCGCTCATCCAACCCCATAATACGACTCACCTGACTGATATCCACCTGCTGGCTATCCGCCAAGCGTGACATCTCATTCATAAAGCTCACCCGGGTCGCGAGCATCGCCATGATACTACTACGCGCAAACTCTATCGTTGCGATATCGGCATGATGAGCGGCGCGAGCATGCTGCATTAACGGCTGTAACATCTCTAAATGTTGGTTGCTGTCTGCTGTTTTTTCACCCAGCAACCATAATGCAGGGTTCAACATGGAGTTATAAGCATCACCATCTTGCAAAAAAACAAACGGTATATAATAGACCCACGCTCGCTGTAGACGCTCAGATAGTGCTGATACAGCGCCTAATTCCTTAATTCCGCTCATTATTACAGGTAATGCCTGCTGATGGCTTTGATTAAAAGCCCGAATCCAACCATCTTCTGTCCACGCAGACTTAATACTGTCTAAAAACAACCAGTAAAGCGCCACTTTATTTTGATCATCACTATGAATGCTCTGACTGACGACGTGGCTGTCACCATGATTTGCCGTTTCATAATATTGTATTAACGTCTCTGCACTATCTGGCAATGCTTGACTTGTAATAACTCGCTGCTGTACATACATTTGCCATAGCGCTTGCAGATGATGCTCAAAGCTATATTGCTGTATCTGCTGAGCCAATAGATCTATATCTGCATACAGATGAACGCGTTGACCTAAACTTGCCAGCACCACGGCACTGGTAATCGCTTCAATACTATGGCCAACCAGCACACACACATTGGAACTGGTCAATGGGTTTGATGCAAATCCATTATAAGGCATACATTGATCGTTTGTAGCAGTCCCCATGAGTGTACCTTTTTACATTATTGATTGATCAGTATTACTAAGACAGTTTTTTGATATGCTGTAATAACTGGTCGGTAGAAGTGTCAAATTGGCTGTGAGCCTCTTGCTGCATAGCGTCATGCACAGACTCTGCCATTTGCTTGCCCATCTCAACCCCCCATTGATCAAACGGATTGATATCCCAAATACTGGCCATCACGTAGACTTTATGCTCGTAGAGCGCAACCAGCGCACCCAAACTATGAGGCGTAAGCTCATCGATAAGCAAGGTAGTCGATGGTTGATTACCACGGTAATATTTGTATTTATCTGCACTGGATACCGTTTTTGCATCACTATTCGATGCCTCTGTGACAGCAGCATTGCCAAATGCCAAGACTCGACTTTGCGCTAAGCAGTTTGCTAAAGATAGCTCATGCTGTTGTTGCAACGAGGCGTTTTGCACCTCGCCACTATAACGGCGTACACAAGCGATAAAATCACAGGAGACTTGCTGCGTGCCTTGATGCAGTAGCTGATAAAAGGCATGCTGAGCGTTTGAACCAATCTCGCCCCACAGAATTGGGCAAGTATCATAATCAATATGGTCGCCGTGCTGAGTGACCGACTTGCCATTACTTTCCATTTCAAGCTGGGTCAAGTAGCTAGGCAGATAGCCCAACCGTCCATCATAAGGCAATACGGTATGGGCATTCACCCTCAAAAACGTACTGTTCCATACAGCTAGCAGCCCTAGCAATACTGGTAAGTTATCTGTAAAATGCGCCTGTGCAAAATGCTCATCCATACTGTGAGCACCACTTAGTAGCTCCCTAAACCTATTCATACCAACACGAATAGCAATGGCTAGCCCAATCGCTGACCACAAAGAAAACCGGCCTCCAACCCACTCCCAAAGCTCTAATTGATGCTCAAGATGTATCCCCCAAGCCCTCATCTTTTCACTATTGGCTGATATTCCAATAAAGTGCCGACGCAACACACTGTCTTCAGTACCAGCGCGCAGCGTCGCCGTCGCAAGTAACCAAGACAGTGCGGTTTTGGCATTAGATAAAGTATCAACTGTGCCAAAGGATTTAGAGGATATAATAAACAAAGTGGTTTCAGGGTTTAAATGTTTGAGCAAATTATCAAGCTGAGTGCCGTCCATATTAGAGACGAAATGTACACCGATTTCCGTATCTGCCCATTCATCAAGCGCAGCGGTCGCCATAAGAGGCCCAAGATCAGAGCCGCCAACGCCAATATTAACCACATCAGTGATGGCCTTACCTGAGAACCCTCGCCATGTGCCACTACGGACACGTTCGGATAATCTCGCTACCTGCGCCAAACTATGATGTACATCGGCAACCACATCTTGCTTACCAACTTGTAGCTCTGCATTCTCAGGCAGACGTAGTGCTGTATGTAGGGCCGCACGTTCTTCACTATTGTTGACCATCGCCCCTTGCATCAACGCATCAATTCGAGCGGACAACTCACAGCTATCTGCTAGCCGCAATAAAGCATCCATAACTCGCTCATCGATACACTGCTTGCTATAGTCCATGTACAGCGCGCCAGCTTGCGCACTAAAGCGTGTCGCACGACTGTCATCTTGCGCAAATAAACTTGCCAGCGACCATGGCTGCGCCGCAAGCGTTTGCAACTGCTCCCAGTATTTGGAACGGCGAGCGCTATGATACTTCTTATCGTCCTTTATCTTATCCATCGCTATTTTTCATCTGCTAATTGCTGCTCGGCAAAATAGATAAACGCTTGCATATACGAGCGCATGTCACCGGCATCATAACTGGCACCGCGCATCGTTGTCACATTCACACCATATTCGTTAATAAGCGCATCGATAGCATCAGTCAGTTGAATCTCACCACCGACTGAAGCTTTAGTGTTTGCGAGGTAATCAAAAATATGATTGCTAAAAACATAACGCCCTACGACAGCTAGGTTTGATGGTGCTTCTGCTAAGCTTGGCTTTTCTACAAAACCTGCCACGCCAAAGCTGGCATTAACGCCGCCAGATATCTCATCTATATGACTGGTATCGATAAGTTTGGCGATACCGTATTTGTGCACATCTTCGTCAGCAACTTCATTTACCAATATTTGCGAATGGCCATCATGACTAAAAGCATCAATCATAAAGGCCAAATTATCAGCAGCCATATCAGTAGTAAACGGATCGAGAACGACATCAGGGAGCAATACAGCAAAATCATGTTCGCCAATGATAGGACGCGCAGCTAGTACTGCATGCCCCAAACCTAAGGCCTTACCTTGACGTATTATTGATACCGTTACATCCTCTGGTAGCCAATTTAAACTATCAGCCACCTCATCTTTACCTTTATGACGTAATTGATTATCTAGCTCAGCATTGATATCGAAGTAGTTTTCAATCGCGCTTTTTTGTGCATGACCGACCAAGACCATATGCTTGATACCCGCAGCGATAGCCTCTTCGACCACATAATGAATGGCAGGGCGATTGCCAAGCGGTAACAATTCTTTTGGCACAGATTTAGACAATGGCAGCATACGCGTACCAAAGCCTGCGACAGGGATAACAGCATGAGTAATTTTTTTCATAATAAGAGGACTGTTTTAAGAAAGTAGGTTAGGTAAAATAATGCTAACTTAGCAAATACTTAGTAGATATTATAGCGATTTGGATTTGTACCTTGCTAATATCAAACGTCTCAGCAGATATACAGAAATTATCAGTTCAAGAACCCTGAATCAAAAATTACGAGCTATATCATTCAAAATAACATGTTTATGAGAACTGATACAATCTTTATAAGTAATGGCCAATATCTCGCTTTTCATAGGATTTTCAGATATAAAAAAACACCCCATTGTAGGGGTGTCTTCTTAACATTTCAATATAGTTTTAGTAGTTTCACTATAGACTAATGTCTATCTTACCAGCCAGTAACTTCTTTTAGCTTGTCGCCAAGTTTAGATGGGTCACGTGTGTACGCGATGCCAGCATCTTCAAACGCTTTGAATTTCTCTTCAGCAGTACCTTGACCACCAGAGATAATAGCACCAGCATGGCCCATACGCTTACCTGCAGGTGCAGTGACACCAGCGATGTAGCCAACAACAGGCTTGGTTACGTTTTCTTTGATGTAAGCGGCGGCTTCTTCTTCAGCGGTACCACCGATTTCACCGATTAGGATGATCGCTTCGGTTTGTGGGTCTTCTTGGAACAGTTTTAGTGCATCGATTTGGTTCATGCCTGGGATTGGGTCACCACCGATACCGATACAAGTTGACTGACCAAAGCCTAGCTTGGTGGTCTGCGCAACTGCTTCGTACGTTAGTGTACCAGAGCGAGAGATAACGCCCACTTTACCTGGCAAGTGGATGTGACCTGGCATGATGCCGATTTTGCACTGACCTGGAGTGATAACGCCTGGGCAGTTTGGACCGACCATACGCACGTCGCCCGCTTCTTCGATGTAGCGTTTGGCTTTTAGCATATCGATGGTTGGTACACCTTCGGTGATAACCACGATCAGCTTCACGCCCGCGTCAACCGCTTCGATGATTGAGTCAAGAACGAAAGGTGCTGGTACGTAGATCACAGAAGCGTCTGCTTGGGTCGCTTCCATCGCTTCGCTCATGGTGTTAAATACTGGCAAACCTAGGTGCGTTTGACCGCCTTTACCTGGCGTAACACCGCCAACCACTTTGGTGCCGTATTCGATGGCTTGTTCAGAATGGAACGTACCGTTTTTACCAGTAAAACCTTGTACCAATACTTTGGTATCTTTATCAATTAATACACTCATTATGTTTTCCTTGTATTCGGTTGTCTTATGACGGCAGTGCCAATAACGGGCAAGCTGCCATCACATCGGGACTATTACGCTTTTACAGCGTCGACAATTTTTTGTGCAGCGTCAGACAGACCTTGCGCTGAAATCAGTTTTAGACCTGATTCGTTCAGGATTTGTGCGCCTTTCTCAGCATTGTTACCTTCTAAACGCACGACCACAGGAACTTGTACATCAACTTCTTTTACTGCAGCAATAATCGCTTCTGCAATCATGTCACAGCGTACGATGCCGCCGAAAATGTTGATTAGTACGCCTTCAACACTGCTGTCTTCAAGGATAATTTTGAACGCTTCAACAACGCGATCTTTGGTTGCGCCGCCGCCAACGTCCAAGAAGTTAGCAGGCTTGCCGCCATACAATTTGATGATGTCCATGGTCGCCATGGCAAGACCAGCACCGTTAACCATACAACCGATGTTACCTTCTAGAGCAACATAGTTTAGGTCAAACTCAGCGGCTTTAAGCTCACGCTCGTTTTCTTGAGTTTTATCCTGTAGTGCTGCGATTTTTGGCAGACGATATAGGGCGTTTGAGTCGATGCCAATTTTGCCATCAACACAAACGATTTCGCCGTTTTCACGAACGGCTAATGGGTTGATTTCCATCAATGCAAAGTCATTTTCAACAAATGCCTTATAGGCGCCAGTCATCAATTTAACAAATTGATTGATTTGCTTGCCTTCAAGGCCAAGTTTGAACGCAACGTCACGCGCTTGGAAAGGCATTAAACCAACTAAAGGATCAACGTGTACTTTGAAGATTTTTTCTGGTGTGTTGTGTGCTACTTCTTCGATATCTACGCCGCCTTCGGTAGACGCCATGAAAGTTACACGACGAGTTGCACGATCAACAACAGCGCCAAGATATAGCTCAGTTTGTACTGGATACATATCTTCTGCAACCAATACAAAGTTGACTGGCTGACCTTCTGCGTCAGTTTGATAAGTAACAAGGTTCGTGCCGATAAGCTCTTCAGCCACTTGCTTGGCTTCTTCACGAGTTTTAACCAGTTTTACGCCACCCGCTTTACCACGGCCGCCAGCGTGTACCTGCGCCTTGATTACCGCGATATCCGTTGGGGTTTTATCAAAAGCTGCAGCAGCTTCGTCGCCGTTATGGGCGATGATGCCTTCTTGAATTGGCAATCCGTAGCTTTTTAATAGCTCTTTTGCTTGATACTCATGTAAATTCATTGATTGTATCCTTTATTTTTTACAATTAATAAAAAGTGAAATCAAGTGCGCACATATACATATGAATCATACGTCTGACGCACTCATGATTGTGGCATCACCAAAATAGCGATACCCCAATCAGGTTGTAAATCGATAATAATTAAACGAGCAACTAGTTATTTCTTACGCTTTTTACGCTGAATGGCGTGAATAGCACGGCCATCAGCAGATAAGGCAGCTTCGTGTACCGCTTCTGAAATCGTTGGATGCGCGAAAGTCATCAGCTGCAAATCTTCGATACTAGAGACAAATTCCATCGCGATCATGCCTTGATGGACGATGTCGCCGGCGCCAGCAAAGATAGCATGCATACCGAGTAAACGATCGGTCTTAGCATCGGCAACGACTTTGATTGAGCCTTGCGCTTCACTTTGCGCCAGCGCGCGACCGTTAGCAGCTAGATTGAATGAGCCTGTTTTGACCTCATAGCCTGCATCCGCAGCTTCTTTTTCAGTCAGACCAACCCAAGCGATTTCTGGATGGGTATAGATAATGTTGATAATAGTGTCATAGTTGACTTGTGCTTTTTCGCCATGAATGCGCTCAACCGCCATCATGCCCTCTTCCATCGCTTTATGCGCGAGCATCGGGCCACGTACTAAATCGCCAATAGCATAGACGCCATCTAGATTGGTTTTGCACTGATCATCGACATCGATAAGGCCGCGTTCGGTTAGCGTCACACCGCTGTCCTCGCCAAGTAGCTTCTCAGAGTAAGCACGGCGACCGACACAAACGATCAATTTATCAAAGCTCTCATCTGAGGCTTCGCCTTTGTTTTCGCTAGTGACGACGACTTGACCGTCTTTGACTTCTGCATTAGTCACTTTGGTATCGACGCGGATATCTAAGCCTTGTTTTTTGAACATCTTACGAGCTTCTTTGGCGATATCTTTATCCGCAGCGGCTAAAAATTCAGGCAGCGCTTCATAAACCACGACTTCCGCGCCCAAGCGACGCCATACTGAACCAAGCTCAAGACCGATAACGCCTGCACCAATCACGCCCAAGCGCTTTGGCGTCTCAGTGAAATCAAGCGCGCCAGTCGAGTCGACGATATGCTCGTGATCGACTTTGGCAACTGGAATATCGATAGGCACAGAACCTGAGGCTAAGATAACGTTCTTGGCAGTAATGGTGCTTTCTGCATCATCCTCTAGCGCAACAAATTTAACTTTTTTGTCATCGCCTTTACCGTCGACTAACGTGCCCCAACCTTGTAGCCAGTCAACACCATTGCCCTTGAGTAGTGCCGCAACACCGCCGGTTAATTGCTTGACGATACCTTCTTTACGCTCAATCATCTTCTCGACGTTGATGCCGACATCACCGGTGCTGATGCCATGCTCGTCGAGCTCGTCTTTTGTCGCCTCATAGCGATGTGAGGTATCAAGTAAAGCTTTTGATGGAATACAACCAACGTTCAAGCAAGTACCGCCAAGCGCCGGCTCGCCTTTGTAAACACGTTTTTCGATACAAGCGACGCTCATACCCAACTGACCGGCACGAATAGCCGCTTCGTAACCACCAGGTCCGCCGCCGATAACGACTAGATCATAATTATCTTTCATAGTAATTTCCTAATATTTTTATCGTAAAATTTAGTTTGGCTCTATGCTATTGACGTTATTCTCGCTTGCATAGCTATTTATTTTAATCGATTGATAAAGCATCAAATTCAAGATGTATAGCTAATACACTATCTTGATAGGATGATTCATCTAAAATGAATAGCGAGAGTTTTAAGGTGAAGTTTATTGTTTTAAACAGTAGGCAAGACAGAACATTTATTGGCATAAAGGTAAAAAGCTTGTATTAGCGATTGCCAATACAAGCTTAGAAGCTTATAGGTCTAATAACAGCATGGTTGGGTCTTCGACAAGATCCTTAAGTGTTACCAAGAACTGTACCGCCTCTTTACCATCAATCATACGGTGATCATACGATAGCGCTAGGTACATCATTGGTAAAATCTCAACCTTACCATCGACAGCCATCGGACGCTCATTAATCGCATGCATACCTAAGATAGCAGTTTGCGGTGGGTTCAAGATAGGCGTTGACATGAGTGAGCCAAAGACACCGCCGTTAGAGATGGTGAACGTACCGCCTGTCAGCTCATCAAGACCGAGCTTACCTTCTTGTGCTTTACCGCCAAGCTCACGGATTTTGCTTTCGACATCCGCCATGCTCATCTGATCAGTATCACGAAGTACAGGTACAACTAAACCGCGATCTGATGATACAGCAACACCGATATCATAAAAACCATGATAGACGATATCATCGCCATCGAGTGAGGCGTTCACTGCTGGGAAACGTTTTAGCGCTTCAGTAGCAGCTTTGACGAATAACGACATAAAGCCTAGACGCACACCATGACGCTTCTCAAACTGATCTTTGTACTTAGTACGCATATCCATTAGTGGCTTCATGTTGACTTCGTTGAACGTCGTCAGCATCGCTGTTTCTTGAGTCGCTGATAGTAGACGTTCGGCAACACGCTTACGCAAACGAGTCATCGGTACGCGCTTTTCGCTACGCTCGCCCGTTGATTCTGCTACAGGACGACCGCTGTCAGATTTGATGCTGCTGTCTGATTTTAGTGTTGGGTTAGCCATATCTGTTTTGGTGACACGACCGCCGCGGCCGCTACCTTCCACATCTTTAGGATCAACGCCTGACTCTTTTGCCGCTTTACGGACGGCTGGGCTTTGATCTTTGTGCTCTGCTTCATCTTTTTTGTCAGTGACTTGTACTGGCTCGCCACCATCTGCAGCTTGCTTTTCTTGTACTGGCGCAGCAGGTTGATCTGTCTCTACCGCTGGTGCTTCACCAGCACTTGCGCCTGCTTCAAATTGTGCGATTAGCTCATCAGACAGAACAGTATCGTCAACATCTTTGACGATCTTGGTCACAACACCATCATCAGGTGCCACAACTTCTAGTACCACCTTATCAGTTTCGATTTCAGCTAATAGGTCGTCACGGCTAACTTGTTGACCTTCAGTGACATGCCATTCAACGATTGTGCCATCGGCAACCGATTCTGGAAAAACGGGGGCTTTGATGTCAGCCATCGATATACTCCTTAGATTTGGATATTCATACTTATTATTAAGTCGTGATAGGCAATCAGTATCGTTTTAATAATGCTATTTGGCAGAATATTAAAACATACTGACTGTCATCGCCTGATTCATTTATCTTCTATAGTCTTAATAGACAATCTATTATTGAGCTAACTCATCAACACTTACACCAAGGCCACCAGCAATCAGTGCTTGCTGCTGCTGCGCATGTAGTTTTGGTGATCCTGTTGCAGGTGCTGCACTAGCAGGACGTGCCACGGGCTCCATAACTTTTGCTTTGGTTGGATGTGGTACAACAATACGGAACATATGCGGTGCTAAGTAGTACCAAGCGCCCTGATTCAATGGCTCTTCTTGCGTCCATACAATCTCAGTTAAATTGCTATACTTTTCAATCTCAGCGACCAAACGTTGCTCTGGTAGCGGATATAGCTGTTCGATACGGACGATCGCAACATGATCAAGACCCAATGCGCGACGCTGCTCTAGCAAGTCGTAATATACTTTACCACCGCATAGCACCATACGAGTCACTTTGTCTGCGTTGTGATCGTCCATCTCTGGCAATACCGTTTCGAACTTACCGTTAGCAAGCTCTTCTAAATGAGAAGTTGCTAGCTTATGACGCAATAAGCTCTTTGGTGACATAACGATCAAAGGCTTACGAATTGGGCGTATCGCCTGACGACGTAAGGCATGGAAAATTTGCGCGGGCGTCGTTGGTGTGATGACTTGCATATTGTCTTCAGCACATAGCTGTAAGAAGCGCTCAAGGCGAGCAGATGAATGCTCAGGGCCTTGACCTTCAAAGCCATGTGGTAACAACATGGTCAAACCACAAACGCGTTGCCATTTGGTCTCGCCGCTTGAGATGAACTGATCAATGACAACTTGAGCACCGTTAACGAAATCACCAAACTGCGCTTCCCAAACGATCAAAGCATTCGGTACGGTGGTTGCATAGCCATATTCAAAGGCCAATACAGCTTCTTCTGATAATAATGAGTTATAAGTAGCAAAACGTGCTTGTTTCTCGCTCAAATGAGCAAGTGGCACATACATGCTGCCATCATTAACATTGTAGATTTCAGTATGACGATGTGAGAATGTACCACGGCCGACATCTTCACCAGTAATACGTACCAAGACATCATCGTTATCAACTAATGATGCATAGGCTAATGTCTCAGCGGCACCCCAGTTGAGAGGCTCTTCGCCTGTTTGCATGGCTAGACGCTGCTCAACAACCTTTTGAACCTGACGCTGTAGCTTGTAGCCTTCTGGCATCTCAGCCATACGGCGTCCATACCCTTTGAGCTTTTCGATATCAACACTGGTATCCCAATCATCAACCAAGTCATGACCTAGATAAGGCTTCCAGTCTACAAATAGCTGCTCGTTAGGCTCTTGAACCAGTGAGCTGACAACGTAATCGCCACGGTCTAAAGATTCACGATAATTATCTTCATACTGTTTTTCTTCTTCAGTATTTAAGATACCTTCTGCGATGAGCTTTTGTGCATAAAGGGTACGTGTCGTTGGCAGCTTCTTAATAACTGCATACATCAATGGCTGAGTGGCTGAAGGCTCATCTGCCTCGTTATGACCGTTGCGACGGTAGCAGAACAAGTCAATAATGATGTCTTTATCAAACTGATGACGATAGTCTAAGGCTAATTGAGCCGCGAAAACGACTGATTCAGGATCATCACCATTCACGTGTAGGATTGGTGCATGTACCATTTTTGCGACATCAGTACAATATTCGGTTGAACGAACATCTTCTTGACGGCTAGTGGTAAAGCCAACTTGGTTATTGATAACGATATGTACAGTACCGCCAGTGGTATAAGCACGGGTCTGTGACATTTGGAAGGTTTCTTGAACCACACCCTGTCCAGCAAAAGCCGCATCACCATGGATAACGATAGGTAATACTGAGTTGCCACCAGTATTATCTAATGACGGCTGATCATTACGGCGCACTTGACGTGCACGTACTGAGCCTTGTAATACTGGTGCAACGATTTCAAGATGCGATGGGTTAAATGCTAAGGCTAAATGCGCTTCACCACCTGGGGTCATCACGTTAGATGAAAAACCATTGTGATACTTAACGTCTCCTGAGCCTTTCTCTGGCTGCACTTTACCGTCAAACTCATCAAATAAGTCTGCAGGGTTTTTGCCCAAAATATTGACCAACACGTTTAGACGTCCACGGTGAGCCATACCAATGACCATCTCTTTTGTACCATAGCCACCAGCACGTTGGATGATTTCATTGACTGCAGGTATGAAACTCTCACCACCTTCTAGACCAAAACGCTTAACGCCTGTATATTTACGCGCCAAATATTTTTCTAGACCTTCGGCCGCTGTTAGACGCTCAAGAATAGACAAACGCTTTTCTTTGTCAAACTTGATATAGCCTAGATTGCTTTCTACATACTCTTCCATCCAGCGTTTTTCTGTACTGGTGGTCACATGCATATACTCAATACCGATATGGCGGCAGTAAACACGCTCCATGATCTCGATAATTTCACGTAATGGTGCTTCATCTTTACCGATCACTAAATCATTGGTTGGGAATACAGTATCAAGGTCGGCTTCTGATAGGTTGTGATAAGCTAGGGTCAGATCTTCCACTTCTGCACGTGGATGTAAGTTCAATGGATCTAGCTTGGCGCGGCGGTGACCACGGCGGCGGTATGCGGAGATGAGTTGCTGTACACCCATTTGCTTTGGATCAGTACAGTTGTCTGAATTACTACTACTTGTACCGGCACTTTCGTTACTCGATTTGTTCGCCGTTTGATTGCGGGCAAGTAACAAAAATTGGTCTTTAATAGCATTATGCTGGGCATCATTTGACGATTTGTACTGTTCGAAGTACGCTTGCCAATCTGTGTCAACACTATCAGGGTCCGTTAGGTATTGCTCATAAAGAGCTTCTATATAGCTGGCATTATCGGCGGCCAGTTCAGTATGTCCTTGGTCCGCTTTTTCTTTGGTTATACTATTCATAATAATCGTCTATTTGATAGATAAATGAATGGAATCGTGCTTATTATGGTGTCAGTCGTTGTATGCTAGGCGTTTAGACAATTCGTCATACCCCATTGTATACAGTTCGATAAAACCCTTTATCCCTAAGTATTGCCGTCACTATAGAATATTGCTGTCATTGTCTAAAAGAGCAAGTAATGCTAAATAGTGATAACAAGTCTTATTGCAACACCTATGTTAAAAATAAATTTATTTGTGAACACTCAGTTTTCTGATCTGGCTCGTTTCACAACATTAATTTATATATACTTCTTTTAGCCATAACCAATTCATCAATGATAAATTATTAATAAATGGTCAATATTTCAGCTAGCCTATAAACTGGCTATTATCGCTGAAATATCCGCTATTTGCTAACAAATCTTATTGTTTCAGATAAACATGCATTGCTGTATAGAATATCATGAGCGTTTTTTGCGATATAGTTTGTTTGTTCAATACTAAGTATTTACGTAATGAATATCTATTATCAATTATAGAAGCCTCGTTATTGTATACATAACGTTTTATTGTATTAATGCAATAGCCCTTATAGATGCTACTTTTAATGCATCGGAAACAAACTTTGCAATGTTTGATCAAGTTCAGGGTGTAATTATAACAAACTTTACGTGTATCTGATTGTATAGATTGACTGTTTATATAATATGTCTTCTTACATATGGTCAACGTATCGCCCGTACGGATTTACGGATAGACTAACGCCCTATTATTCACCAGTGTACTAGGCTTCTTGTTCTACCTATCCGGCAGGATTGTTCATCGCTACCAATAGAAGCCCACTTTAAACAATAGTAATCAGAAAATTAACACTACTATAATCAGTGATTTTGACTAACAAAAACACCACCTAATAAATAGGTGGTGTTTTTGTTAGTCAATAATAATCAAAACAATTAACCAGCTTGATCAATCAACATATTACGTAAATGTCCGATTGCTTTGGTTGGGTTCAAGCCTTTTGGACAAACTGACACACAGTTCATGATGCCACGGCAACGGAATAAACTGAACGGATCGTCTAAACGCGCCAAACGTGCTTGCGTGTCACCGTCACGGCTGTCAGCCACAAAGCGATACGCATGTAGCAATGCTGATGGACCTAAGAACTTATCAGGGTTCCACCAAAAAGATGGGCAGCTCGTTGAGCAGCATGCACACAGAATACACTCATACAGACCATTTAACTTTTCACGCTCAGCAGGAGACTGCAGACGCTCAGTTGGGGGTGCTGGCTGATCATTAATCAAGTACGGATGTACCTTTTCGTATTGCTCGTAGAATTGGTTCATATCAACAACCAAGTCACGAACCACTGGCAAACCAGGTAACGGACGAACGGTTACTTTTTCTGGTAGCGTGTTCATGTTGATTAGACATGCTAGACCATTTTTACCATTGATGTTCATGCCATCAGAACCACAAATACCTTCACGGCAAGAGCGGCGGAAAGTGATTGTTTCATCTTCTTTCTTTAGGCGTAATAACACGTCAAGCAACATACGATCTGAATCAAGTAATTCAATCGTATAAGTTTGCATGCGTGGGGCTGCGTCCACATCAGGATCGTAGCGATAGATTTCGATGGTGCGAGTACCTCGGCTCATAATGCTAAACTCCACACGTAGGTGATGGCGGGCATACAAAGATTGCAACATATGAGTGCTGGCTATTAATCACTACTGATAATTGAATATCAATTAATAGCCTAGCAGCACTCCTATGAGCATGTAGCTGGCGGTCACCTTTTTAATAAATGAATAAGGGATAAAACGTTTAAGCTTTCTGTTTATATCGAGCGCATAGTCTAGGATTAATAGACGCGAACTTTTGGTTCGATATAGTCAACAGTCAGTGGCACTTTGCGAACTGGTTTGTAAATGATACGGTTGCCTTCAGAATACCATAAAGTATGCTTCATCCAATCGTGGTCATTACGGCCGTTTGGTGCATAGTCATCATCTTCTGGACGATCATAATCAGAGACACTATGCGCGCCGCGGCTTTCGTGGCGACTCGCGGCTGATACCATCGTCGCTTTTGCTACTTCGTATAGGTTTGCCACTTCAAACGCTTCGATACGAGCAGTGTTGAAGACTTGTGATTTATCACCCAAATGGATTTGTTCGACTTTCTCACCCAGCGCTAAAATTTTCTCAACGCCTTCATCCATCATGGCTTGCGTACGGAATACACTGGCGTGTTTCTGCATGGTGGCGCGAATCTCATCAGCCACGTCTTGTGCATTGTAGCCTGATGTTGATTGCTGCAATTTGTTTAAACGACCAACCGTGATGTCAAGTACATGCGGATCAAGTGGTTTGTAGTTATGATCGTTTTGATGGAACTCATCAACAATGTGCTTACCAGCAGCACGACCAAACACAACCAAATCAAGTAGTGAGTTGGTACCTAAACGGTTGGCACCGTGTACACTCACACAAGCGCACTCACCAATAGCGTATAGGCCTTTAACGACGTTACCATTAGCATATAAACCGTCTTCATCTGTACCCGCTTCTAGATCCGGCACGATTACCTGACCATGGATAGTGGTTGGAATACCACCCATCATGTAGTGAATGGTTGGGATAACTGGAATAGGTTCTTTAGTAATGTCAACGTTGGCGAAGTTTTTACCGATCTCAAATACTGACGGTAGACGCTTCATGATAGTGTCGACACCCAAATGGGTCATGTCCATGACGATATGGTCAGCATTAGGGCCACAACCACGACCTTCTTTAATTTCTTGGTCCATAGAGCGCGATACGAGATCACGTGGTGCCAAATCTTTAACGGTTGGGGCATAACGCTCCATGAAAGCTTCGCCATCCTTGTTACGCAAGATAGCACCTTCGCCGCGGCACCCTTCGGTCAATAGTACACCTGCACCATGAACGCCCGTTGGATGGAACTGCCAGAACTCCATATCCTGTAGTGGGATACCAGCGCGAACTGCCATACCAATACCATCACCAGTGTTGATATAAGCGTTGGTAGAGGCGGCAAAGATACGACCTGCACCACCTGTTGCTAGAACAGTAACTGGTGCTTGGAATACCGCAACAGTACCTGTCTCTTGCTCAAGAGCGATAACACCGTTGATGTTACCCGCTTCGTCTTTGATCAAATCAAGCGCAATCCACTCGATAAAGAACTCAGTGCCTTGCTGTAAGTTTTTCTGATACAGCGTGTGTAGCAATGCGTGACCTGTACGGTCAGCAGCAGCGCACGCACGTTGTACCGCTTTTTCGCCATAGTTTGACGTATGACCGCCGAATGGACGCTGATAAATCGTACCATCTTCGTTACGGTCAAACGGCATGCCCATGTGCTCAAGCTCATAGACTACCTTTGGCGCTTCACGGCACATATACTCGATAGCGTCTTGGTCACCTAACCAATCTGACCCTTTTACGGTGTCATAAAAATGGAAATGCCAGTTGTCGTTACTCATGTTGCCCAAACTTGCACCGATGCCACCCTGAGCAGCAACCGTGTGCGAACGTGTTGGGAATACTTTGGTCAGGACTGCAACCTTCATACCCGCTTCCGCTAAGTGCAATGAAGCGCGCATACCTGAACCACCGCCACCAACGATAACTGCATCGTAGTTTAGGGTCTTAATATTACTAATGGTATTGTCTTGTCTAGTTGCCATTACGGTTTTCCTAATGCCTATTAATGCTTATAAGTAAATGAAAAGCGTGTTTTAAAATCTTCTTATTGCAGGTTTAAGGGCTTTTATCTGGCCATTACATGCACTTATTAAAGAAGAGGATATAACAGTCTTTGACCACTTAATTTGCATATCTATCGTTATACTGAACCAAACCTGCTCAACCTTGTTGCTCATTCAGCGACAATCTAAATAGTGGGCGCTGTTGGTTCAATGCTATGACTATTTTTGGCTATCAACGGATACTTTTAAACTACTCTATCAGCTGACATACCAGCTGCGCGCATCCGTTATATATAGATGCTTATATCAATACTAAAGCTGGTCACTCAATCATTAAACAGCAACGACACTAAAGCCGTTACCCCAAAAAATCATGATTCCCCAAAATAGAAATACTAAAATAGCGATAATCATCAATGACTGTAGCACTAAACGTAAACCTGCTGCGCTTGAGCCCAGTTTGCCTGTCGTAATATAGTCAGTAAATACTGTCCACATTCCCACCCAAGCATGGCCAGCTAATGCAAGTACAGCAACTAAGCTGAATAAACGCATTGGCAGGCTAGTCATGAATGATGACCACTCAAGATACGTGACATCGCCGTGGGTCAAAAAGAAGCCCAGCAACACCACACTATAAACGGCTAAAACAACAGCACTAATACGCTGAATAATCCAATCGCGTGAGCCTGAACCTGTCAGACCAGTAGCACTTTTGATTCCTGAATCATTTTTAATCATTAGAACATCACCCATATAAATGACGCGACAACTAAAATCGCTGCAATTACAAAACTGACCATAGAGGCAGTGCGGCCAGATTTTAGCTCTTCGTTCATGCCCATATCAGCAAATAAATGTTTGATACCCATCACGAAGTGATATGCGATGGCGGCAACAAATATCCATGCTAAAAAGCGCACAAGTACGTTGTCAAATACGGTCTCAAAACTCTCAGGCGACGCCAATGAGTTCTGTAATAGCCACAGCATTACAGGAATTAATAAGAATAAAATAATGCCAGAGATACGATGCAAAATAGAGGCGATTGCGATCGGTGAGCGATTAACGCTAATCACTTGGCTTAAAGGCAGATCAATAGGTCGGTTGCTTTTCACAGCGGGCATCCTTTTTGCGGTTATACTCCTGTATCTGCTATCAACGCTTGACAAAAATAGTGTCAGTTGAGCATCGAGCAACACACGAGACGAATAAAGTAAGGAAGAGCTAGCTGACTTCTTTTAGTTTGTGCTAAATATGAAGAAAGAATCATGTATATAAGGTATTGATAAGCTGTTTAGTGTCGCTTGTCGAGCTGACAGGCCTACAAAACAACCTATCTATTATACAACAAAGAAAATAAACATGAGTAAGATCGACTAACCAGTCTATTTTTATTGGTCGTATGAATAGCCAGACAACGTTAATATGTCTTCTCTATCAAAATAAACCTTGTACTGAGCACTAAATACTGGTGCTGAGCATCTAAAAATAGAGCAGTTAACAAGAACATTTAAACCACAGAATTCGGTTTGGTTTATCAAAATACCAGACAATCGTAAATAAGCATGTATAAAGTAAGCTCTAGGCGACACTATATCATGACCACTTATCAATTCGCACAAAGCTAGTGCCAGTTAATTCCTGCAATTATAAAATGACTGGGCGATAATTACAAATTTATCCCTAAAGTAATAAAGGCACACACTTAATTAACAAACGAATAGATATATGCAATACTGAATGTGGAAAACGCTTACCTCTGACAATTATGATCGACACTTAACTTGTCTACTGCTCATGCCCTGTCTGTTTTTAGCCTCGTTTTTTGCGAAAATCCTGCTGCGTTTTTGCGACAAACCCCAAAATATAACGTCAATATTGACGTTGTAAACATGTTTGATAAACAGAAAGTTTGGCGCAAAATAACCAATCAGACATATTTTGATACAAAAATTACAGTGAACAACCACCGCTAGGCCGTGCCAATTAGACCCACGGTCAATAAAAGTTTTTTCAAATCACAAGTAATTGCTGCTAATATACCTTGCGTATTAAATGAGTGAAACGGATTTTGCCGTTTGACAGATAACGACGTGAGGTATGCGTCTGTAGTAATTTTATTCTAACGAATCAAAAACAATGGAGAGCAATTTATGGCTGACACTAATGCCAAACTAACCGTGAATGGTGAAGAATACGAACTTCCTATTATTGAAGGTACTTTAGGGCGCCCAGTTATCGATGTTGCTGCTTTGCAAGAATCAGGATTTTGGTCTTATGACCCTGGTTTTAAAGTAACTGCTCCCGTTGAATCAAAAATTACTTATATCGATGGTGGCAAAGGCGAATTATTACACCGCGGCTACCCTATCGACGAGTTAGCAAACCATGCTGAATATCTAGAAGTGGCATATGCGTTGCTAAATGGCGAGCTACCTAACGCTGAGCAAAAGGCAGATTTCTTTGAAAAAATTCGTGAACATACGGCTGTTCATGATCAATTGCGTAAATTCTTTGAAGGTTTCCGCCGTGACGCGCATCCAATGGCCATTATGGTTGGTGTCGTTGGTGCGTTATCAGCGTTCTATCATGACAACCTAGACCTAAGCAACGAAGAGCATCGTGAAATCACAGCTATTCGTTTGATTGCTAAGATGCCTACGCTTGCGGCGATGAGCTATAAATACTCGCAGGGCGAACCGTTCATGTATCCACGTAACGACTTTAGCTACGCTGAGAACTTCTTGTACATGATGTTTGCGACTCCTGCTGATGTGGACTATGAGCCAAACGACGTCGTCACCCGCGCCATGGACAAAATCTTCACCTTGCACGCAGACCACGAGCAAAACGCCTCGACTTCTACTGTGCGCCTAGCCGGCTCAACGGGTGCCAACCCTTATGCCTGTATCGCTGCTGGTATCGCAGCTCTTTGGGGACCATCACATGGCGGCGCCAACGAAGCTGTGCTTGAGATGCTAGATGAAATCGGTACTGTCGAAAACGTGCCAGCATTTATGGAAAAAGTGAAAAGCCGTGAAGTGAAGCTAATGGGCTTTGGTCACCGTGTCTACAAAAACTTCGATCCACGTGCGAAAGTCATGAAAGAGACTTGTGATGAAGTATTAGAAGCACTTGGTGTCAACGATCCTAAGCTTGAATTGGCAATGGCACTCGAAAAAATTGCACTAGAAGACCCGTTCTTCATCGAGCGTAACCTATATCCAAACGTTGATTTTTACTCTGGTATTATCTTAAAAGCCATCGGTATCCCAACATCAATGTTTACGGTAATCTTTGCACTGGCTCGTACTTCAGGTTGGATCAGCCATTTGTTAGAGATGCATAGCGCTCCATACAAGATCGGTCGTCCACGTCAGTTATATACTGGTGAAACGCGCCGTGACTTTGTCAAGGTTGAAGACCGTAAGTAAGCAAAAATAGTATCTTTACAATAAAAAATCCCGCCATCGTGCGGGATTTTTTATTGCTATGATGGGATAGATACTATTGGATATACTTCATCCAATTATTGGCAAACTCGTTACTATGAGTATCATTTAAACCGTTATTGGAACTCTTTTAACGTCTGTTCATATTTGGCAATCTGCTCGTCATATCCTTTAATCGTATCGTTGAATTTGGCCATGAGCGTTTCAAACTCTTGCTGCTGTTGTTGCTTCATTTGCTGCATATCAACCACTTGCTGCGCTTCTATTTGCTCCCATACTTGGTGCTGAATAATCAACCGAGCCAGCGCAGGGCTTTTTGCACTGACCCTTCCTGCAATCTCTGCATGCTCAAACAGCTGAGGTATTAAGGTCGCTATATTGATCAGCGTATCAGAATCCTCTGCATTGAGTGGCGTAGTCACAGGCTGATATAACGCTGCCATCGTTTGCTGATATCGCTCGATGATCTGCTCTTCCGTCAATATAATCGGTTTGCGAGGCTCAAGGCTGATACGCTTTAATACAGTCAGATCACGCTCGCCCACTTCGGTACTTGTATTCATCTCTGCATCCGAACCTTCCTCATTGGTAGCGTTAGCTTCTACTGGACTATCAGCTGGTAATGGTTCGGAATTGGCGCTATTCGCATTTTCTGTAAGAGTAGCTGAATCGTTGGTTGCTCCATTGAGTAATAGCGACTCTTCGCTATCTGAAGCATCTGCCGCTTGCAGTGACTCATACTCTGCTTGTAGTCGACGCTGTAGCCCTTGCGCTTGCGCAACGTATATAGGCTGAAACTGCTCTATACGCGCCGCAGCAGAATCACTTTGCTGCATAGGTTGACTGTCTTCCTCACTTGTTTTTTCAGTTGTCTGAGCCTCATCTGGTACAGGCGGTGCGTCAGCTTGCTGCTGACAGCCGGTCAGAAATAGCACGCCCGTTAGCGCTACTGCAGCCAGAGCTGAGCTAGCAGAAGTATCAATATTAGGCTTTACTGGCAAAAGTCGAAGCATGAGAGTACGTATCCTTTAATAAAGCAAAAATATAAAAAGCTAAAATGGTGATGCACGTAGGCTTTTCGCTTACTATGAGGCAGTTTAAGCAGTAAAATTGCTGTTGGCGCGATTTTTGTCAGTGATAGCATTCACTGTCAAAAATGGTATACAGGCTTCTAAATCCTGACAATCCTGTCCTTTTTGACGGCGCACAAAATAATCTTGAACCATTCGCGCCTGCTGCTCGATACCGTATTTAAAAAAGGACTTACCCGTCTCTAGCACATAATCATATCGCCGATCGATAAGGGCACCGCGTACCACTTTCAAGCCTTGCTGTAACTGCCACACATGGGTGAGCTCATGGATGAGCCAGCTTTGCTTGCCCAAAGAGGCCACACTAAAATCTGTGATCCAATCGGCGGGATTAAAGTAAATATTACCATTCGGACTCACCGCATAGTTTTTGAGAACCCACCAAGCGGTTTTTAGTCGCACTTCATCTAATCTGATACTGTCACCGAACACTGAGCGTGCCAGTGCTATCTCGCCAATTGTCAGACAACGCGACTGCTGCTTTTTTACGCTGCTGCGTGAATATCGATTCAACAAACGCTTGAGAGGTGGTCTCATCATAGTCAGTGCAATACCTTATCGTTGATAGGCCAGTTATAATAAATCATACTTACCTTAGCCATGCTTATTCGTACGGTTAGACCTTTAATATAGATGAATGTCGAAAACTAAAGCGTTGAGGACATAAGCTATACGCTTCGTTAGCTTTCATTAACATGTTTTTGCGTTAGCCTAGCGTGTATTGTTTATAGCAAGTACCCTACTTATAAATTAGCCTACTTTGACTGCTGATGTCTAATACTCATTGTCATAGTAAAGTTGCTGCGAGAATCATGCCAAGCAAACAAATGCTTTTCACTTTAATAGAAATGATAACTATAGACGAGTATGTCGTTATTTAGATTTGACTATAAAATCTCTCAATGGCCGCCACTTTAGCCAATAGACCGTTTTTTAATTTTTCAATAGAGAACCTTATGCCGCCTAACTTTCATGCCGACACCCCTCTTGCTCAGCGTATGCGCCCTGCTTCTCTCGCGACTATTATTGGTCAAGAGCATCTTTTGGCCACTGGCGCACCTTTACGGCGTTTGGTCGAACAAGGGCATCTGCCCTCTATTATTTTGCACGGCGAAGCAGGTATCGGTAAGACAACCATTGCAATGCTATTGGCTGATGCGGTTAATAGACCTTTTCATGCGCTTTCTGCATTGAATACTGGGGTCAAGCAGTTGCGCGAGGTGCTCGATAGTAAAGACTCACTGGCATTTGAATCACCAGTGGTGTTTATCGATGAGATTCATCGGTTTAATAAGGCGCAGCAAGATGCATTATTGGGCGCGGTAGAGTCTGGTGATATTACGCTGATTGGCGCCACGACAGAGAATCCGTCGTTTAGTGTGAATAACGCGCTCTTATCACGTTGCCAAGTGTACCGCTTAGAGCCGTTAACGCCTGAGCAAATCAGTGCGGTATT
The DNA here is from genome assembly GCF_018336615.1 of Psychrobacter pacificensis. Classification (NCBI taxonomy): domain Bacteria; kingdom Pseudomonadati; phylum Pseudomonadota; class Gammaproteobacteria; order Moraxellales; family Moraxellaceae; genus Psychrobacter; species Psychrobacter pacificensis. The sequence goes on from NZ_CP048752.1 coordinate 2,875,927, forward strand.
ACAGCGGGCACTCTTGGAAGACCCTATACTCAAAAAGCTCACCATCGACTTGCAGGCACAACACACCATCAGTCAACTGGCTCACGGTGATGCAAGAAAGGCACTAAATTTATTAGAACTAGCGATTCAAACAGCGGATGCCAAGCAATCACCGATTATTATCAATGATGAATTGGTCAGCCGAGTGGCGCAGACCGCGTTGGTACGTTATGACAAAGATGGCGAGCAACATTACGATATTATCTCAGCCATGATCAAATCAGTGCGTGGCTCAGATCCTGACGCGGCGCTGTACTGGATGGCGCGGATGCTCGTTGGCGGTGAGCCTGCCGATTTTATCGCGCGCAGATTGGTAATCTTAGCCAGTGAAGACATCGGCAATGCCAACCCCAATGCCCTACTCCTCGCTGATGCCGCCCTGCGTAGCGTGCAATCCATCGGTATGCCAGAAGCCCGTATTATCCTAGGGCAAGTAGTGGTCTATTTAGCCACCAGTGCAAAGAGTAACAGCACGTATAAAGCAATCAACGCGGCGATGGCCTTGGCCGAAAAAGACGCCTCGCCAGTACCGCTACATCTGCGCAATGGCGTGACCAAATTGATGCGCAATCAAGGCTATGGTCAAGGTTATGCTTACCCGCATGATTATCCCAATCACTACTACCCTCAAAGCTATTTGCCAGAAAACTTAGCAGGCACGAGCTTTTATGAGTTTGCCGATAACCAGCGAGAACAGCATAGCAAGCAGTTTATGGCGTGGCTAAAAAGCCAAGCGGCTAGTAACGACTGATCTATTGACCCACTGGATCAAAAGGTTTGAAAGTTAGTTGCATATACTATTGGTAAAACTGAACCCTGTTTTTAAAAGACTAAGCGTTATAGTTCAGCTTTGGGTCAGCACGCTGGGATAAAAACCGTTAAAATACCTATCGTCATGATGAATAAGAATCATGAAACATTTTCATATTTGGTTGCTATGATGATCAAACGATTTGCTCAACAGCAACAGCACGTGTTACCAACTACTGCTACAATGAGCCGACAACCCTCTATATTACAAACCACACATATTTATTAATAATAAAATATTGAGATTTACTATGAGTTTAAATACGATTCCTGAGATTATCGAAGACATTCGTGCCGGAAAAATGGTCATCTTAATGGATGATGAAGACCGCGAAAACGAAGGCGATATCATCATGGCGGCGACCCATGTTCGTCCTGAAGATATCAACTTTATGATTACCCACGCGCGCGGCTTGGTGTGTCTGACGCTATCACAAGCACGCTGTCAGCAATTGGCATTGCCGCTGATGTCAGATCGCAATGAAGCAAAATTTAGCACCAACTTTACGGTGTCTATTGAGGCCGCTGAAGGCGTGACCACAGGTATCTCTGCCGCTGACCGTGCTCGCACCATTCAAGCCGCTGTATCTTCGGCAGCCAAACCAGAAGACATCGTGCAGCCTGGGCATATTTTCCCTATCATGGCACAAAACGGCGGCGTTCTACACCGTGCAGGCCACACCGAAGCAGGCTGCGACTTGGCTCGCCTAGCAGGACTGGAGCCTGCTGCGGTGATTGTGGAAATCATCAACGCTGATGGCACCATGGCACGTCGTGATGATCTTGAGATATTTGCCAAAGAGCATAACATCAAGATGGGCACCATTGCTGATCTCATCAACTACCGTATCGCCAATGAGCAAACGGTAGAGGAAATCGAAACTCGTCCTTTTGAAACAGAACATGGCACTTTTACCTTGCACCGTTTCCGCGAGTTCGGCGCTGAAGAAACTCATATCGCCTTGGTAAAAGGAGATGTGAGCGAAGGCGTGAGTACCGTACGTGTCCACGGCTTCCACCCACTGCGTGATTTATTTGCCGCCAAAAATGATATGACTGGTCGTAGCGGCTGGAGCGTCCAATCAGCGCTAGAAGAGATTAGCGCCTCAGAGCGCGGTGTGTTGGTTTGGGTCGGCAATCATCAGCCGGTCGATCTAGGGGATGCATTAGATAAAGCCTTGGACAATGAGTCACAATCGACCATCACCCAGCAGCCTTATCGCAGTATCGGCGTTGGTGCACAGATATTACGTCATTTAGGCGTCCGTGATATGCGTCTATTGTCATCGCCCATGAAGTTTTATGCGTTATCAGGTTTTGATCTCAATGTGGTGGATTTTGTGCACGCACCGCAAGAGAGCTAAAATCTACTTGGAAAATGGCCTGAGAAAAGTCATGCAAAAAGGCACGCTACGATAATGTTAGCGTGCCTTTTTTATTTTTGATGGTTATATAACACTATCCGAGATAGGTCATCAACGCAGCTAAAGCCTATTCTAATATTCAGGGGTATGACCAAATTTTGCCTCTAGTGCCAGTAAGCGCGCACGTTCTTCTGCTGTCCACGGTAACTTACCTTTCCCATCACTATCGAGACGCACTACGACGGCATCAGCGGTCGCAACGATTTTGTTTTGTGCTGTACTATAGTAGCTATATTCCATCGCAATACTGGTATTGCCCAGACGCTTACAGCGAACCCCCAATAACAAAGTATCAGGATAGGTCACTGGGTGCAAATACTGGCAGCTCGACTGTGCCAAGACGGTGACCATACTGCCATCGAACATATCTAACGCGTGCAAATAACCAATGCGCGCTGACTCAGAATAACGATAATACACCACGTTATTTAAATGGTTAAAGGCATCCATCTCACCCCAATGAATCGGCTGATAATGAATCACTGGGTAATGCGCCAGTACTTCAGGTCGATCAATTGCTACCTCAGACATAAAATCTGGCTTTTCACTCATATTGGTCATAACTTACCTTGTGTCTCATGTTGTCTATATATAGCTGTTTCGAACCGTATCGATTAAGGTTGTGGCTTATCCAAAATCTGTGTGGTTAACAAGGGTGTTGGCTTAGGAGCATTGACAATCAGTTGGTCAAGCCAGGCAATGACCTCTGGTATATCATTTGGCGACTGCATGGTCTCTAGGTTGTTGTCCGTACCCTTTGGCTTTTTGTCGGATGGAGCAATGCCAATGGCGCCAACTTGCGCGGAGTTTTTGCCATTGCTAACCGATGATTTAGGTAGTAAGGTTTTTAGCTGTTTGCGCGCTTGGGTCAAATAATTGATCAGTTGATCCTGCTCGCGCATATTGCTCGCTTGGCTCGCCAAATTCAACGTCATGATGACTTCATGAATCGTCAGTTGTCTACGCGTTAATGTCATATCGTTACGCACTGACGTTTGAGCAGGCGGGTTCGCTACTGCACGCTTTTGGTCACCCTCAGTTGCAGCATCAACTAGCTCTCGGCGCTGGATATCAGTACCCTCGTAACTCCCAAGGCGCTCATGACTGTGCAAAAACTCTTGGATGTTTTGAATCGCAAGATTTTGTATTTGCCATGGGCTAGGTTGTGAGCTTTGCGCTTGTAATCGCTCGATGTCTTTAAGCAAACTTTGCTTGATTACGACGGTCAATGCAGGTGCAATCTCGTTGCTGCTTTGTGCCAATTGCCAATGCAAACCTCGCAACAACTCGATCGCGGCACTATCATTGTTGTCTGCTAGCAATCTATCAGCGGCTTTTATTTGAATACGTAGTAAATCCAGCTGATTTTGCGCTTGGCTACTGGCTTTGATTCTAGGCTCTGGCAATGTCTGCTGACTCATGGCAAATAAACGATCGTCCATCTCATTTAGACGACTGACAACCTGCTCATTGCTCTGCAACCGCTCATTGACACTGTGCTGAAAACGCTGCTGACTAATATAGAGCCAGAGTAATGCCGCGATAAGCAGCAAAATGACCAACCACTGCATCCGCAGCAGCAAGATATTTGCTTGCCGACGCTGCTGTATAGCAGAAGGATCCTTAGATAAAGACTCAGAATTCATTGGCATAAGACAGTACCGTGATGGGTAGGTATAAACATATTTAAATCAAATAGAAATTATAAAATTAGGGCATGTCCCCAATTCAAACGTTTGTCACTAAATGGACTAAAAATGGCTAAATCTTTGCCGCTGTTTGCCTGTGATTTATCTCATTTTTATCACCATTTTTAAAATAGAGACACGCCCTAAGTATTGGTAGTGATGGCTGAAAGAATGGTGTCTGGCGCCAAATCCTCTACACGCCAATAGCTCAAGCGCTGCGCTGCAACCATATTTGCTAAGCGCTCACCCAATACGACATAAGAAAAGTCCGCTAGCGTGAGTGGCAAATTATCTCTTCCATCAGTCATTATGTCATTACTACGTTTTGGTTCTGACATTCTTTCTCTTGCACCTTGGACGATGCTCGTCCAATGCTCAAAAGCAACGCCACTACTCACGACGACGATAGGTTTTGCTTGCTTTGGTGTTGTATTTGTCGTTTGATTACATACAAAAAAATCTTTTTGCCACTGCTGATACTGAGTCATTGCCTCGGTAGGCATTGTACGCTTATACCACGCAATACTATCGACATGTACACCGCGTGCTTGTAAAGTATCGACCAATAATCGTCGCCCGCCCAGTCCGCGCCATATCAAAAGCTTATCACCCGCCTGTAAACGCTCTATCTCAGGCATTGCTAGCATACCTTCATTATTGGCAACTTCAGGCTGTCGTACTTGGTAGTTTGCCGAGTCTATATTGGCTTGAGTCAATGCCGTAGCGGTTGCTTGACCCACTGCAATGATTTGACTTGGGGCTACCAAAGCTTCAGAAGCTATGTTGGCTGCTTTATTGTCCAGTTGCGCATAACTACTATCGTCATGCTCACTGTACACAAGCGACTGCCAAACATTCAACCCAGAAGTGGCCGCCGTTGGGCTTATGATGACCAGAGCCTTATATTCACCTGCTAGCCACGCACGCATTAATGCTAGGTCATCGCCAGTCGTTGGGCGCGGCTGTAACGTCAACATCGGTATCTCAACCACCGTGAACCCTGCTGCTCGCAAATGATTCGTCAATGGCGCAGCGCGTGCTATCGGCCGCGTATTGATGACAATTTTTGGCACCGACCCATCAGTGGATTGATTTTTATGAGTAGACCTAGCTTTAGTTGACGTTGATGACATAGATGTACCACGACAAAAGGCTTGTAGAATGGACTGAATCATCGACCAAACAGTGGATATGTGGATCAATGACTCAGTATGACAAAGTGAATACGCTACTCAGCGTGATAAATCGCTGACAAGATAGCCCCTGCACCATCAGCAAGTAGTATATTGGCAACATCAATACCGAGCTGATTTGCCTGCGACTCTTGCTCGTCTTGTGTACCAACCAATGTCACTCGCTTTTCTGCTTTTAGCAATTTACTGCCATCCGCCTGACCCACACGACCACGGAGCCACAGTACATTACCGTTATCGTTGTTGCCGTTTTCACCATTGTCATCGTTATTCGCACTGGTTTCATCAGCCATTTGCAAGACAGCATAGGCTGCAATCGGGACTTGGCAGCCACCCTCCAAGTGACGGTTAAGCGCACGCTCAGCGATAAGGCGAATACGCGCTTTATCATCGTTCAATGGCGCTAGTAATTTCAACACCTCGTCATCACCTTCACGGCATTCAATGGCTAACGCACCTTGACCAACGGCAGGCAAACAGGCATCAATATCTAGCTGTCCGCGAATGCGCTCATCTAATTCGATACGCTGCAAGCCACTGGTCGCCAAAATAATGGCATCATACTCGCCTGCATCTAGCTTGCCTAAACGCGTACCAACATTGCCGCGCAAGGTTTTGATCTGTAGATCTGGGCGGTAGGCTTTGATCTGACACTGACGGCGCAAACTTGACGTCCCAACAACTGCACCTTGCGGCAATTCATCAATACTATTATAAGTATTTGAGACAAAAGCATCAGTTGGTGAAGCACGCTTGCAATAGACACCTAGTGTCAAGCCTTCAGGCATCTGCATCGGTACGTCCTTTAGCGAATGTACCGCAATATCTGCTTGCTTGTTATACAATGCTTGCTCAAGCTCTTTGACAAATAAACCCTTACCGCCAATTTTGGCCAAAGGTGTGTCCAAAATCTTGTCACCCTTAGTGACAATTTTTAGTAACTCAATTGTCAACTCAGGATAGAGCGCCAGTAAGCGATCACGAATATGCTCCGCTTGCCATAGAGCCAAAGGACTCTGTCGCGTGGCGATGGTTAAGGTAGTCAAAGCAGGTTGCTGCAGATTGCTCATAAAGGGCCTCAATAAATTCGGTACTATAATCTAAATGCTACAATGTCAGTGCTAAGTTGCTGCTAAGCGATTAGGAAAACTTGCCACAAAAAATGGTCGACTCACATCAGAGATAGTAAATGCTGGCGCAAAAAAATACCCCTATTTAAGCATAAATAAGGGTTTGATGATATGGGATGATTATGTCGCTCTGAAAACATCCTATTACATGCTTTGGATTTTGTCACGTAAGGCTGGCAGATGACGACGACTCACGGCTAACGTCTCATCGATTTCTTTAAAACGTATCTGATATTGTCCAGCGTCTAGGGTTTCTAAAAAGTCTAAAAAATTCAGATTGATAATAGCGTTGCGATGCACACGGAACAAACGATCATCAAACTCTCGCTCTAGCTCTTTTAGGGTCTCATCAATCAATACCATACCATCTTTGTGACGTACTTTGACGTATTTTTGATCTGCCGCAAAATAATAGATATCTTTGAGCTTAATCAATTCGACCCCGCGATGGGTACGAGCAGCAATATGCTCGCGTATCGGACGCGCCGCTGGATTTGCAAGCTTGCGAATTTCGTTCAATTGCGCCGCGTTTAGGTTTTTTGCTTTGTTCAGTGCTTCTAATAGCTCGTCTTTGTTTGCCGGTTTCAACAGATAACCAATTGCATTGGCTTTTAGTGCCGCTATCGCATAATGATCGTAAGCGGTGACAAATATAATGGCTGGTGGATGATCAAGTTTGTCCAGCTCTTGGGCACAGCGCACCCCATCCATCTCAGGCATGCGAATGTCTAATAATATAATGTCAGGCTGCTGAGTTTTTACAGCGACAATCGCTTCTGCCCCTGTGGTAGCTTGAGCAACCACCTCATGACCTGATTCCTGTACGATTCTGACCAAACGCTCACGCGCTAAAGGCTCATCATCACAAACTACAATACGCATGTAAACTCCCACCCCCAAACTCTACTGAATATGTTTCGATGGTATGACGAATGTACTGGTCAGTTCAATATGGTGAAATTTTCTGCATCATATTTTTGATAGTAACCACTCATTGTCAATAATTGCCAGATAAAAATCGCAATAACCATATAGATATAAAAGACATAGATATAAAAGACGATGCAATAAATATGCCACAACATCTTATAATAAAAATATAGTGTCTGAGAACATCATAAAAAACGGTAAAAGAGGAAAGATTATAAACTGACGTCTTGTAAGGGATAGTCAATAATGGTAGTGATGTGGTTACCAGTCACTGTGCTTTGGATATCAGCACTTTGACCAAAGTACGCACGTAATCGATCCGCTTGAATATAAAAATCCATATGCTGACGCAAATCATGGTTAATGATTAAGGTCTTTGTAGGAAGTTCCACGTCGATCTGAATAGCTACTCTGTGCTGCTCCCAAGTGACTTTAATATTAAAATGGATGGTTTCAGTGGTCATCTCAACCACGTTGAGTAGCATTTTCTCCAGTACGCTTTGTAAGGTTAACGCCGTAATCACCATATCATACATAATATCTTCATCAGGCAAATCCCAATGGACCTCGAGTTTGTCTGCCAAACGGCTAGACTCGATCGCTAGATAATGCTCACACAGCGCAACTTCTTCTTCAAAGCTAATCTCACGTTCGCCGCTAAAACTGGCACGATATAAGACCGAAACGTTTTGTAACAAAGCAGAGGCTTTTGACGGATTGGACTCAATGAGTGAGACCAGTGTGTTAATGGTATTAAAGAAAAAGTGCGGGGCAGTGCGAGTTTTTATTAAGTCATTCTGTGCGGTCAATTTGTATTCAAACGATAGCTTGAGCGCATTAAGCTCACGGTAGCTACGCAAAAAGTATAATAAAAATACAATGGTAAAACCGCCCGTCAGTACGGTATTGAAAAACAGATTGGTCATAAAAGCTTGACGATCATATTCCATCAAACCCATATTAATCAAAACCAAAACGACTAAAGCCATAGATACCGTAGCGGCAAACATCATGAGCATGACGATACACACACTAACACTAGGAATACTGGCATTTTTGAAGACAGGGCGCAGATAATCTACCAAATATAATGAAGGTATAACGGTCAAACCGTTTTGTATGGTTCGCGCAACAAGCTTGATGATAAAGTCCGACCAACTGGACAGACCATGCCGCTCAATCACTGTGAGAAACAGTGACCAAAAAGCAATATATGTCAGCCACTGCAAAGGCCTCATGATCTCCATGAGTTTTGGAATAAAAAACTCTAAGCGCGTAGCTAGTAAGGCAACCTCATCATTTGCTATACTTGAGTTCTTACTCTCTTGACTTGTCTTGTACCAATATGAACGCCAATTCTTCAAACCTTAGTAATCCTGAATCAAGTAAAAATTCATTTACTTCTGATTCTAGCACGAATGTCTCAGTAACAAACAAAGATGCACAAAACAGCCCTAGCAGCGCTCAGGGCCAGCAGATGTGGGGTGGACGCTTCAGTGAAGCGACGGACAGCTTCGTGGCTGCCTTTACCGCCTCTGTCGGCTTCGACCAACGCTTTGCTCGTCACGATATTCAAGGATCGATTGCCCATGCAACGATGCTCAAAGAATGCGATATCTTGACTGCTGATGAAGTGGCCACCATTATCGACGGTCTTCATCAAGTATTACGCGAGATCGAAGCAGGTGAGTTTAGCTGGTCAATCGCCCTCGAAGACGTGCACATGAATGTCGAATCACGCCTCACTGATATTATAGGCGCTGTTGGCAAAAAACTACACACGGGTCGTAGCCGTAACGATCAGGTCGCGACCGACATTCGTTTGTGGTTACGTGAAGAAACCGATAATATTATCGAGCTGCTCATACGCTTACAAAGTGGCTTGCTTGACCTGGCTGATCAACATACCGATACCATTATGCCTGGTTTTACGCATTTACAAACCGCCCAGCCTGTCAGCTTTGGTCACCATGTAATGGCGTGGTTTGAGATGTTGTATCGTGATACCGAACGTTTGGTTGACGCCCGTCGCCGTATCAACCAGATGCCCCTTGGTAGCGCCGCACTCGCTGGCACGACGTTCCCGATTGATCGTACTATCACCGCTGAGCTATTGGGTTTTGAAGGTATTTGTCAAAATTCGCTCGATGCGGTCTCAGATCGTGATTTTGCGATTGAGTTCACCTCCGCCGCCTCGATTCTGATGATGCACATGTCACGTATGAGTGAAGAGATTATTCTGTGGATGTCAGCGCAGTTTAACTTTGTGCAGATACCCGATCGTTTCTGTACTGGCTCATCAATCATGCCGCAGAAGAAAAACCCTGACGTGCCAGAATTGGTACGCGGTAAAGCGGCACGTGTCTTTGGTCAGCTAATGACATTACTCAGCCTGATGAAAAGCCAGCCACTCGCCTACAATAAAGACAACCAAGAAGACAAAGAGCCTTTGTTTGATTGTGTTGACACGCTAACAGGCTCACTACTTGCCTTTGCTGATATGCTGCCCAACATTGTCCCAAACAAAGAAAGTATGCGTGCTGCGACAATGAAAGGATATGCTACTGCCACTGACTTAGCCGATTATCTGGTCCGTCAAGGCGTTGCGTTCCGTGATGCGCATGAAGTCGTGGGTAATGCGGTTGCACTAGGCATTAAAGAAGGCGTTGATCTCAGTGACTTATCCTTGGCACAACTACAGCAATTCAGCGATGCCATCGGTGAGGATGTCTTTGACTATCTCACGCTAGAGGGCTCACTAGCAGCTCGTGACCATCTGGGCGGTACTGCGCCAAACCAAGTCAAGCAAGCCGTAATCAATGGCCGCGCTCGTTTAAAAGCCTTTGCTTGATCATATCGTTTTAAGCATAAGTGAACTGACCGCGCTACATCTGACACCCGCTATTGATGCGGGTGTTTTTTATTTATAGTCAATCCCCTGTAAAAGAGCTATAGCGTAGCCTCACTTGAAGTATCACAGTTACATCTGCGCTCGGTTGTCTTATATCTCTTTTAAACTGAATTAACTATAACTTACTATCAGCTACCCGCCCTTTTTTCGCGCCTTCTTTGTCTATCTGATATGAAACGATAAATCAGAATAAAGGCAAGACGTGCTGATAACACCTTATAGATTTGTGTCTGTTTAATAACAGACACGAGATACCCTTTGCTAAATTGACCAAGAGCGTTATCATAGGCTCATATGATTATTTAACTTGCCTGCTAGGGCGTATTATCATTTAGATGGCGAAGCTTAAAATAAGATAAATGGTAGTCAAACAAGGAAAAAACTGCAGAGAATATCGGTATATTCACAAAGTTTTTGACGATGTTTGACAAGATTTAGCCATTTTAAGACCGCTAAATGATTTAATGGGCTAATTGATGGCATGCCCTAATATGATAAATAAGGAACACCTGATGACTGAGACTTTTAATCCCCAAGACAATACTGTATTTTGCCGTAAATACAAGCAAGAACTACCAAAAATGCCGCATCCGCCCTTCCCTAACAAAAAAGGCCAAGAGCTACAAGAAACAGTCTCTGACAAGGCATGGAAAGAGTGGCTAGAACATCAAACCATGCTCATCAATGAGAACCATTTGAGCATGATGGATCCTGAAGCCAAAAAATTCTTGACCGAGCAGCGTGATAAGTTTTTGGATAACGAAGATTATGAGCGTGCCCAAGGCTGGACGCCAGAAAGCTAGGCTGAGACCACTGCATTACACCCATAAAAAACGCGCTATAGTAAGCGCGTTTTTTACGTAAGAAGACTATTTTGCCTGCGTTATTAGTCGTCATTACTTTCTAAAGCTTCGTAGTCTTCGACTGACATCGTGCTCACTTGACGAGCAGCCAGACGATCATTGGCTTCTTGCACTGCTTTTTCGACCATGGCGTAGTCTGAATGGCGTACATCTTGACCACTGATATAGTTGATGACCAGCTCGGCCACGTTTTGTGCATGATCACCGATGCGTTCAAGCGAGCGCAAAATCCACATGATATTGATGACCTTTGAGACTTGTCTTGAGTCTTCCATGATATAGGTCATCAACGCGCGAATGGCAGATTGATATTCGTTATTGACCACACTGTCATTGCGCATGACTTCAAACGCCTGCTCAGCATTTGATTGACTAAAAGCCTCTAGCGCGTTGTTAAGCATCAGTCTTACCTGATTGCTCAAATGCTGTACCTCAGCATAACCGTAAGACGATTTGCCTTGTGCCGCGATTCTGTTTGCCATTTTCGCGATTTTTACCGCCTCATCACCAATACGCTCCAAATCTACCACGCCTTTACTGATCGACATGACTAAACGCAAATCTCCTGCGGCAGGTTGACGCTTAGCAACCAACAATAAAATATGTTCATCGAGCTCAACCTCCATGCGGTTGATATCAAAATCCATCTCGATGACCTCTTGAGCCAGTGTCTCGTCTTTATCGATAAGTGCATGAATGGCTTTGGCTACTTGGTTGGCAGCACTATCACCCATGTACAAAAACAGACGGATGGCTTCATCAAGATCTTGGTCAAAACTTTTGGAGATATGCTTATCACTTTGCATGAGAGGTATTCCCTGAAATCTATATTTTAGTAGCGCGATATGCTGGTTGAGTGAAACGACCCAACTTCAGTATTAGCTCTTCAGTACTAATTAATCGGCCCTAACCATAGCGACCAGTAATATAATCTTCTGTTGCAGTTTGGGTAGGTTTGGTAAAGATCTGATCAGTCTCACCCATCTCGATCATATCGCCTAGATACATATAGACGGTATAGTCTGATACCCGCGCCGCTTGCTGCATGTTGTGGGTAACAATGGCGATGGTATAGTCATTTTTGAGATCTTCTATCAGATCTTCGATAGCGCTCGTCGAGATAGGGTCAAGCGCAGACGTTGGCTCATCGAGCAGCAATACTTCAGGCTTGGTTGCGACACTACGGGCGATACACAGACGCTGCTGCTGACCACCTGATAGCGACAGGCCGGATGCTTTTAGTTTGTCTTTCACTTCTGGCCATAGCGCCGATTTTTTTAGTGCCCACTCCACGCGATGATCTAGCTCGTCTTTGCTGAGCTTCTCATAGAGTTTGACACCAAAGGCAACATTGTCATAGATCGACATGGGAAACGGGGTTGGCTTTTGAAATACCATACCGACCTGCGCGCGTAGCAAGTTGACATCGATGTCTTTGCCCAAAATATTGCGCCCATCAAGGTTGATAGCGCCCTCTGCACGCATTCCTGGATACAGATCATACATGCGGTTAAAGGTACGTAGCAGCGTCGATTTGCCGCAACCTGATGGACCAATGAACGCCGTTACTTTCTTTTCTGCGATATCGATATTGATGTTTTTTAATGCCTGAAAATCATCGTAGTAGAAGTTAAGATCGCGGACTTCCATTTTTGCTTTGGGCATGTTTTTGGGCATATCATGAATACTTTGCTTGGTGAAGTCAGCAGTATTGGGTTGCTGCGATTGCGCACTATGAGACGTGGTCCTATTTAACAAGCTGTCTGTTGTACTGTTAAAGCGATCAGCCGTTGTTTCTGTGCGGGCTTTGCTTACGACATCATTCATAATATTATCCAACCTAGCTTAGTGTATTTCGTATAAATATAAGTAAATACTTGGTATTTTTGCAGCGATATCTGTCTTTATTTGACCTGACCGCGATTGCCAATAAATCTTGCCAAAATATTCAATACCAAGACCGACGCTGTGATCAGTAGCGCGGCTGCCCATGCCAGTGTGTGCCAGTTATCATAAGGACTCATCGCAAACTGATAGATGGTATTGGGTAAGTTGGCAATTGGCTGACCCATATCGGTACTGAAATACTGATTATTGAGGGCGGTAAATAGCAATGGCGCCGTCTCACCAGTGATACGAGCAAAAGCCAAAAGTACCCCTGTCGTCAGTCCCGCTTTGGCAGCTTTGATAGTCACTTGCGTCACCATTTTCCACTTGGGCGTGCCAAGTGCATAAGCCGCTTCGCGCAAGCTATTGGGCACCAGATTCAGCATATTCTCTGTGGTACGTACGACGACTGGAATGACAATCAATGCCAATGCTAATGCGCCTGCCCAACCAGAGAAATTTTGACCCTTGACCATTAAAGCATATATAAACAGACCAATGACAATGGATGGTGCCGATAATAAAATATCGTTCAAGAAACGCGTCACTTGGCCAAGCATACTGCCTCTAGAAAACTCAGACAAATAAATGCCAGTCATAAGCCCGATGGGTGCACCGATGAACAATCCTGAAAACGCCAGCATGGCAGAACCCACGATCGCATTGCGCAAACCACCTGGGCTCATCGGCGGCGGCGTGTCAGCGGTAAAAATTGGCAGCTGCACCATACCTTGGAAGCCTTCAATAAACAGCGTCACCAAGATCCATGATAACCAAAATAAGCCAAACACCATGGCTGTCATGGCAAACCCCAAACCCAGCTTATTCATCCAGCGACGTTTGTTGTACAGACTTTTGTTGTAACGCCCCACGCTGCTTGGTTTGGTGGTCATGGGCGCATTCATCGCATTGTTAGCAGCCATACTATTTATTTCCCATATCTTTTATCAATATCAATCGAGATCCAATAACCATGCTTAGGCTTATCGGTTACCTGCTTTGTGATCCATGCGCATGAGCATCAGTTTGGCCAGCGACAGCACGATGAAGGTGATGATAAACAAGATTAAGCCCAGATGCAGTAAAGACGCTAGATGCAGCTCACTTGACGCTTCGGCAAACTCATTGGCCAATGCTGAGGTGATGGTCACACCAGAAGTAAATAGACTTGGGCTGATATTGAACGCATTACCGATCAAGAAAGTCACTGCCATGGTCTCACCGAGCGCACGACCCAGTCCCAAAATCACGCCGCCAACGACACCCGCTTTGGTATAAGGCAAGATAATCTTGAACATCACTTCCCACGTCGTCGCACCCATACCGTAGGCCGACTCTTTGAGTAGATCTGGCACCACAGAGAAAACATCACGCATGGTGGCGGCGATAAAAGGGATAATCATGATGGCAAGTACCAAGGACGCGGTAAACATCCCTAGTCCCATGGGTGCGCCTGTAAATAGCTTGCCGATGATAGGTAGCGGGCCCACATGCTCAATAAACCATGGCTGAATGTGCTCACCAAAGAAAGGCGCAAAGACAAACAAGCCCCACATCCCATAAATGATAGAAGGAATACCTGCCAACAGCTCAATGGCAATACCAAGCGGTTTTTTGAGGAACTTTGGACACATTTCGGTCAAAAATATCGCAATACCAAAACTGACTGGTACAGCGATAACAATCGCAATAAATGACGTCACCAAGGTGCCATAAATAGGCGCGAGTGCCCCGTACTCATTGGCAACCGTATCCCAATTATTACTGCTATAAAACCCCAAACCAAACTCTTGGATACTCGGCCACGCCCCAACAATCAGAGACACCAAAATGCCTCCTAACGATAGGAGGACGAGTATGGCAAACGCTTTGGTAGAGTTGACAAATAAAGCGTCGTAACGTTTTTGTTTAGCCAGTTGGGACCTTAAGTCTGTCATAAGTGTCTCAGCATTGAATGGGTGAATTCAAAAAAACTAGGGTGTTCATTTCGTTTTATGACAGCAAACGCAACTTGTATCCGTACTAATGGTTATCGTGAAACATAGCGATTAGTGTTTTGGTCAAATTTGCTGTGATAAAACCTCTCAAACCACTACCGGAGAATAGTGGCTTAAGAGGAAATCAAAAAGTCATTAAGCAGCTTGTACAGATCGTTTATTGCGCTGGCTTATAAACTGGCTGTCCATCGCTACCTTTGACCTCATTCCATTTCTCTTTGAATAGAGCCACTGCTGTATCAGAGAATGGGACATAGTCTAGCGCCATGGCATCATCATCACCTTGGGTATACGCCCAATCAAAGAAGTTCAACACGCCAGCGACTTGCTGAGGATTCTCTGGTTGCTTGTGTACTAAGATGAAAGTAGCAGCAGCGATTGGCCATGCTTGATCCGTCTCAGAGTTGGTGATGACTTTATAAAAGCCTTCTTGTTGTGACCAATCGATGTCGCCAGCGGCGGCAAAGGTTTCAGCAGATGGCTGCACGATATTGCCCGCGGCATTTTTAAGCGCGGCATGTGACATGTTGTTTTGCTTGGCGTAGGCATACTCCACATAGCCGATAGAGTTTTTCATGCGGTTAACGTAGCTTGAGACGCCCTCATTACCTTTACCACCTGCACCAGTCGCAGAGGTTGGCCACTTGACCGTTTTATCAACACCAACGCTGTCTTTCCAATCTGGTGATACCTTGGCGAGATAATCGGTAAAGTTAAACGTCGTACCTGAACCGTCTGAGCGGAATACTGTGGTGATGGCGGCATCTGGCAAAGTCAAATCTGGGTTCATGGCTTTGATCGCAGGATCATTCCAGTTATTGATTTTACCCAGATAGATATTGGCTAAGGTTTCACCATCTAGCTTTAACTGACCTGGCTCAACGCCATCGATGTTAACGATTGGCACAACGCCACCAATCACGGTTGGGAACTGGATAAGACCAGACTCTTCAAGCTCTTCAGGTGTTAATGGCGCATCAGAAGCACCAAAATCGACGGTTTTTGATTGGATTTGTTTGATACCACCAGATGAGCCAATAGATTGATAGTTGACTTGGCCACCTGTGGCAGCGTTATAGTCAGAAGACCATTTGGCATAGATCGGCTGCGGGAATGATGCGCCTGCACCTGTGATATTCATGGCGATGTTTTCAGCAGATTTGAAACCCGTGTCAGCAGAAGGCGTTGCCTGAGTCTGAGTGGTGGTTTCAGCCGTGGTAGCGGCGCTACTGGTCGTATCAGCAGCTGGTTCTGCCGTCTCTGTTGACTTATTACACGCCGTAAGCATTAATGTACAACTAACGGCCACTGCTAATAACGAATAACGCATGTAGGACTCCTGAAGTTTAACAACGATATAAAAAGGCATTGTTTGTGATATGAGCGTTATCTTGCCAAATCTTTATGACAGTTTAATGACAACCTCTCAAATCCTGCATTCGCTTTACACAATATTTAGCAATCGCCTCTAAGTATCAGTAATATCAAAGAATTTTAATTACTATCAATAGCTCCTGTTCTTTGTATCCATGCTAAATAGCAAAATAAGCGCCTGATATTTTCATCCAAATTCCATTAGCCGTTAACGCAGAATTTTGTTAGTATGAAAGGGATTTACAACACTGACAGACTCGGGGTGCGGTGTAGCATTGGCCTACTTTATTAAACGTTTATAGTTAAACATTGATAAAAGTAGCCACCTATCTACATTCGCTGAGAGATCACCCGCCGAACCTGATGCGGTTAGTACCGACGCAGGGAAGTCTTAAGCACGTTGTTATTGATGACAACGGACGCGTAGAAATACTTTTTTATCATCGCTATTGTCTAACGATGCACGCCGCATACGTAGATAACGAGAGAAGATAGAAAGGGGCGTCCACTATTTGATGACCATTAACCGCGACAACTTCTTTGCTCGCTGTTAGGTGTTGATAATATAAATTTGTCTGAATGACGAGTGTTTGCCCCGCAGCTACTGGCGGTGTTGCTTTTATTCAAAAACCAACACGCTAGGACAGCATATGACTATTTCAAACAGCAGCTCTTTTGACAGTGCCTCAGCGGCATCACAAGTCCAAACGCACAACCCAGCCGATAACATACCTCTCGTATCAGACACCAAAGCCGATAAAAAAGCCGACGCACTAAAAACGCCTGCCCACCGCGCCGCCAGTGATGCACGCTTTGAAGAAGACGCGCGCGACTTACACCGTATCCTACCCGCCTCGCGCAAAGTCTATATCGAAGGCTCACGGCCTGATATTCAAGTACCGATGCGTGAAATCAGCTTAACGGATACGCCAGTTGGCGGTACGGGTGATAAGGATGGCGAGCACAATCCGCCTTTTTATGTGTACGATACTTCAGGTGTGTACACTGACCCCAATGTCGAGATTGATCTGACCCGCGGTCTACCCAAACTGCGTGAAAACTGGATCGCTGAGCGCGGTGATACCGAGCAACTAAGCGGTCTATCTAGCTCGTACGGGCAAGCGCGTGCTCGTGACATCAGTACTGCCAACCTCAGGTTTGCTCATATTGACAAACCGCGCCGTGCCAAAGCAGGGAAAAACGTCACGCAGATTTACTACGCGCGTCGCGGCATCATTACCCCTGAGATGGAATATATTGCGATACGTGAGACGCAAAAGCAGCATGAACTGACTGACATGCGTCAACATGAGGGTGAGAGCTTCGGTGCCAATATGCCCAAAATTATCACCCCTGAGTTTGTCCGTGATGAAGTAGCCGCTGGACGCGCAATTATCCCCAACAACATCAACCACCCTGAATCTGAGCCAATGATTATCGGGCGTAACTTTTTGGTAAAAATCAATGCCAATATCGGCAACTCAGCGCTCGGCTCATCGATCGATGAAGAAGTCTCCAAAATGACGTGGGCCACGCGTTGGGGCGCGGATACCATCATGGATTTATCGACGGGCAATCACATTCACGAAACCCGCGAATGGCTAATCCGTAACTCGCCTGTGCCGATTGGTACCGTACCGATTTATCAAGCCTTAGAAAAAGTCGATGGCGTCGCTGAAGATCTGACGTGGGAGATATTCCGTGATACCTTGATCGAGCAAGCCGAGCAAGGTGTGGATTACTTTACCATTCACGCAGGCGTCCTGCTCCGCTATGTACCGCTCACCGCAAAGCGTTTGACAGGTATCGTCTCACGCGGTGGCTCTATCATGGCGCAGTGGTGTCTGGCGCATCACAAAGAGAGCTTTTTATACACGCATTTTGAAGATATCTGCGAGATTATGAAGCAATACGATGTGGCGTTCAGTCTAGGTGATGGCCTACGCCCCGGCTGCTTGCAAGATGCCAATGATGAAGCGCAGTTCGGTGAGCTACGCACCCTTGGAGAATTGACCAAAGTGGCATGGGAGCACGACGTACAGGTGATGATTGAAGGCCCTGGACACGTGGCGATGAACCGTATCAAAGAAAACATGGACTTGCAGCTTGAGCTGTGTGCGGACGCGCCTTTCTATACCTTGGGCCCATTAACGACTGACATCGCCCCAGGTTATGACCATATCACCAGTGCGATTGGTGCGGCGATGATTGGCTGGTTTGGTACCGCGATGCTATGCTATGTCACACCAAAAGAGCACTTGGGTCTACCAAACAAAAAAGACGTCAAAGACGGCATTATTACCTATAAAATCGCTGCACACGCCGCCGACCTTGCCAAAGGTCACCCTGGTGCACAGGCGCGTGATAATGCGCTATCCAAAGCGCGCTTTGAATTCCGCTGGGATGATCAGTTCAATTTGGCGCTCGACCCTGATACCGCGCGCGAATATCACGATGAAACGTTGCCAAAAGATGCGCACAAGTCGGCACACTTTTGCTCTATGTGTGGTCCGAAGTTTTGCTCCATGAAAATCACGCAAAACGTGCGTGAGTATGCAGCAGGACTGGACAAAGATGCCGCCAATAAAAAGGTAACGCCGCAATCAGGCGACTTAAGCGATGATGATCATTTGATCAAAAAAGTCGATACAGAACTGGTCGGACAAGTAGGCGAAGCCAGTGCTGAAGAAGTCCGTCAAGGCATGGCTGAGATGATGGAAAAATACAACAAGGAAGGACGCCAGTTATACAAAGAGGTATAAGCTTTTTACTATAATAAAAAAGCCCAAACCTGACTATCAGGTTTGGGCTTTTTTAGTTTATGTATTTAGTAATATCAAACCTTCGACGCCTGATAAATCTCCTCAATCGACGTATTAATGGTATCGGCAAACTCTTCATCGCTTTGCTGCTTACTCAACCCTTCGGTAAAGGCGCGCGAGAAGCTGGCAATCATACCGGGGTTTTGTTTGAGCTTCGCGCACGCATCAGTGCGGCTATAACCACCAGATAGCGCCACGGCTTTGAGCACTTTTGGATGGTCAACCAGTTCCTGATAAAATCCTGCTTCCTCAGGCAATGTCAGCTTGAGCATTACTTGCTGTTCGTCATTTAAGCGTTCCAGATTACGCAAAATATTGGCTTTTAATAGCACTTCGCAATCATGTTTTTGGGCACTATCAATATTAACCTCTGGTTCAACGATTGGCATCAAGCCTTTTGAGATGATTTGCTTGGCCACATCAAACTGCTGCTGTACAACGAGCTCAATACCATCGACATTTGGCTCATAAATGACTGAGCGCATCTTGGTACCAAATACTGGATAGTTCTTGGCTTTATCTAGCAACAGGTCTAGATTAGGCATCGGCTTCATGACTTGGACGCCGCTCATCTGCTCCGCCAAACCTTTATCTACCTTCAAGAATGGAACGATTTGCTTGTCTTCCCACAAATAGTTGGCGGTCGACTTACCATTGACGTCGCGCTCCATGGTATCTTCAAATAAGATCGCACCAAGCACACGCTCATTGTCAAAACAGTCGCACGTCATGATACGGGCACGCATCTCATGCACCAAATCAAACATGGCCTCATCATTCTCATACTCATCGCCGCTGATGCCGTAATTCTCTAAAGCCTTTGGTGTGCTGCCGCCACTTTGGTCGAGCGCAGCGATAAACCCTGAACCGTCTTTTATGCGCTGTAACTGATTGTCGTATTCCATTGAAAGTACATCCTATTTTTATTGAGTGAAATTAAACATTATAAATCAAGCTTTCTATCACCTATATAAGGTCTGCTATTTGTAGATGACCTTATCATAGGATGATAAGTATGCCTATATAGAAAACGTGACAACATCACTAAAAACTCTACTGAATTCTTCTTTGGACAACATATCTCACGCCAAAAATAAGACGCCCACACAGTATACTGCGAGTAGCAGCCCCACCAAATTGATGCGATTGAGTCGTTCTTTAAACACGCCCACTCCGATCAATGTGGCGACTGCGATGACACCCACGTTCATCCCCGTAAACACAATACTAGGTGAATCGGAGAGCACTTGATGGGCTCTGACATAAGCGTAAATATTACCCATGTTGAGCGCGCCAAGTAGCAATCCAGCGACAAGGGCGTCTGCCTGCCAGCGCACCCGAGTGACGAGCAAATAGACGAGTAATAATAACCCTGCGACGCCAAAACTCACAAACAGTGTCAACGGAAAAGCAGTACCCTGCTTGGCAACCTGCTTAAACAAGATATCGATGATGCCGTAACCCGCCCATACACCGAATAACCACAGCGGTGTGTATTTTGTTTGCTTAGGGGTATCTGTCTGCTGTGGTCGATAAACCAGTGCTCCTAGTGCCAAAAAGCCAAGTACCAATCCCAGCACACGCGTATCTGTCAGCACCTCACCAAATAGCAAAAAAGCGGCAATGATCGGAATAATCAATGATAGGCGCTGGGAGGCATCCGTTGCCACCATTCCCACCGCCTCAATAGCACGTCCAAGAATGATAAACACGGCCGGTAGCAAGATCCCAAGCGCGATGATGATGCCCCAAGCACTGTCTAGCGCATGTATGGCGCCGACATCAGGCTTCAATAAAAGCCAAGTCAGTAAAAAAGCGACGGGATAACCTGCGACAATGGTCTGACGAATATCCATTTTCTTTTGGCGTAGTATTTTTAAAAGCACTGAAACAGCGACGCTACACAGCACCGCAATGGTTAGATACATCATTAAGGCCTACCTTTTGAACCCTAGTACTGGGTATTTATTATCCATACACTGGTGGCGCAGCATCAAGTAAGCCGCTTTGTATTCCACTGATTTCATTAAAAAATATGATTACAACGCTCATCATTCGATCAACTAAGCCAGTTGCGGTCTAGAAGGTAGCAAAATATATTTTTGACAGCAATCTATTTATCCGTATTTCCATGCGCGTTATTGGCAATAACGTATCAACCAAAAGCACTATGCATGGATAAATTACAATTTACTGCACGCCTGATTGCCAAGTTTTGATAAAATACCCTGCTATTTTATTAACATAAGTAACGACTCAAAACCGTTCTGTTTTGACGTATTATTGCCGCCTATGAACGCTCTCTTTCGTTTTTTTGAATCCCGTCTTCCTGCCTTCCCAGAAACGCCCATGCCATTGCCTCGTAAGGGGTTATTGAAGTTTTTGTGGGCCTGTACTCATGGTTTGCGTGGCTGGCTGTTCTTATTTATGATCCTCTCCGCAGGTGTTGGGGTCTATGAGGCCATGTTGTTTGCATGGATTGGTAACTTGGTGGATTGGCTGGGTGCTTATACCCCGCAGACACTGTGGGCAGAAAAAAGCGACATGCTACTGCTGATGTTTGCTGTCTTAATCCTCAGCCCATTTTGGATTGGCTTATCGTCATTGGTACATTTTCAAGTGATCCAAGGCGTGTTTCCGATGCAGATGCGCTGGCGTTTTCACCGCCGAATGCTTGGGCAGTCGATGCAGTTTTATCAAGATGAGTTTTCAGGACGTGTCTCAGCAAAGGTGATGCAAACGGCATTGGCCGTGCGTGATACAGTGATGACCATCACCGATATGATGATGTATGTGGTGGTGTATTTTGTCACTACTGGGGTGATTTTGTTTAATCTAGACAGCTTGCTGCTCATTCCATTTGCGGTTTGGTTTGTACTGTTTGGGCTTTCCATGTGGTACTTTATTCCGCGCCTCAAACGTACGGCCATTGTCCAAGCGGATGCCCGTGCGTTGATGACAGGACGCATCACCGATGCTTATGCCAATATCATGACCGTCAAGCTGTTTAGCCACTCGCAGCGCGAATTGGGTTATGCCAAATACGCGATGAATCAGTTTTTGGGTACGGTACACGCACAGATGCGCTGGGTCAGCTATCTTGAGGTCGTCAACCATGCCATCAGTGTGACTCTGATTGGCTCGACTGCAGCTATCGGTGTATATTTGTGGCAACAAGGTGATGTGGGTGTTGGTGCGATTGCCGCAGCGACTGCTATGGCACTGCGCTTAAACGGTTTGACCCACTGGATTATGTGGCAGACTACCAGTTTGTTTGAGAGTATTGGTACGGTACAAGATGGTATGCGTACTCTATCAGCCCCGCAAAAAATCGTCGATAAGCCTAATTCGCAAACACTAACGGTCACTGATGGTCGTATTGTCTTTGATCATATTGATTTTGGTTACGAAGAGGATATGAGCGCTGCCGATGATGAAGGCGCGCGCGTCGATGAGGCGCACACTGCAGGTACCGCACTGGCGAGCAACCGTGTGAAGCTGCTAGATGACTTTTATTTGGACATCAAACCAGGTGAAAAAATCGGTCTGGTCGGACGCTCTGGGGCAGGCAAATCAACCTTGGTGAATTTACTACTACGCTTCTTTGATGTCGATAGTGGCAAAATCTTTATTGATGGACAGGCAATTGATGAAGTCACTCAAGAGTCACTGCGCCAGCAAATTGGCATGGTGACCCAAGACACCTCGTTATTGCATCGTACCATCCGTGAAAACATTGCTTATGGTCGTCCAGATGCCACCGATGCTGAAATTATTGAAGCCACTAAGCAAGCCCAAGCATGGGACTTTATCAAAGACTTAAGCGATGACAAAGGCAACACCGGCCTTGATACTCAGGTCGGTGAGCGCGGCGTCAAACTCTCAGGTGGTCAGCGCCAGCGTATTGCCATCTCCCGCGTAATGCTGAAAAACGCACCAATTTTGCTGCTTGATGAAGCCACGAGTGCCCTTGACTCTGAAATCGAATTTGCTATTACTGAAAGCTTAAACGACATGATGACTGGCAAAACCGTGATTGCCATTGCCCACCGTTTATCAACCATTGCGGCACTGGATCGACTAGTAGTGATGGACAAAGGGCGTATTATTGAACAAGGCAGTCACGAGGCGCTGCTCGCACGCGATGGCGTCTATGCTAAATTATGGCAACGTCAAAGCGGTGGTTTCTTAGGTGAAGACAACTAAGACCCATCAAAATAAATCACAAGGAAGTGTTTATTTTATGGAAGCATTTACAAACAGCATCAATCTTGATGGTAAAAAAGCACGTTACTATCATCTTAGCCAGCTCAATCAGTCAGTTCAAACAGATAACCATCGCCGCACACCCGCGCATTTTTATGGTGGTAATAGTTTCACCGTTGGTACCTATACGCCATTGCTAAATGAGCTGGCAACTGAGTTTGATATCAGCTCACTTGCCCTGCGTGGCTATTGGTATGACAAACCGCACAGCCGTCGTCTAACGCGTGAGCAAGATGCTGACCTGCTTATTGAGTTTTTAGAAAAAACACAAGATAAGCCTGTCGTCGGTATCGGACATTCACAAGGCGCAACCGCCACAGCCATGGCAGCAGCCAAACGTCCAGAGCTATTTTCGCAGCTATATCTGATAGAGCCTGTCACATTCACCAAAAACCAAGCTATTTTGTATAATCTGTTACCGCGCTCTATCCTGCTGAGTCGTGAGCCTTTCAAAAGCACAGTAAATCGGCAATCTACGTGGCCAAGTGTCGATGCTTATTATGACAACTTGCGTGCGCAGCGTGCTTATAGACGCATCAGTGATGAACACTTGCAGATATTTGCCGAACAGAGCTTGAGCAAAAATCCAAATGGAAGTTACAGCTTGATGTTTGCTCCAGAGCAAGAGCTGGCCAACTATTTTGGCGCCCCTCATATCGATGCCGCGCTCAAAAAACTACGCTGCCCCTATACGCTGATTACCGGTAAGCCTACTTTATTCATCAATGATAAGGTACGACAACAATGGCAAAAATTTGTGCCTGATAGCAGCATCATCTCATTGCTAGACTATGGTCACCTGCTGCCAATGGAAGCGCCCAAACTGTGTGCTCAGATCATTCAAGAGCACTATCAACGCAGCAAATAATGAGAGATAACTATTAATCTATGACTGACCTTTTTGCGTCCGCACCCACAGATAATATATTGCCCTATGATGGTAATGTAAACGATCTAGGCATAGTCATAAACGATGCCAATGTCCTCTATAATACGTTGCTAAATGGGTTGCCTTGGCAATCGGATATAGTGACGTTATTTGGTAAAACTCATGTGACGACTCGCCAAATTGTCTGGATGGGAGACACGGATGCAGATTACCAGTATTCAGGGCACACGCGACAGACAATACCATGGTCAGATATAGTGTTCCATGTGAAACAATATGTAGAAAAAGCGTTGGCAGACATCGGTATTGCAGCACATTTCAACACCTGCTTGCTCAACTATTATCCAACTGGCACTGATGGCATGGGCTATCATGCCGATGATGAAAAAGAGCTCGGTCATCAACCAATCATTGCATCTCTCTCCCTTGGTGCCACCCGCAAATTTGTTTTTAAGCACAAAAAAACTCAAGAAAAAGTCGCGCTTTATCTTGAGTCTGGACAATTAATTGTCATGCATGGGGAGACACAGCGCTTTTGGAAGCATACAATCACGAAAACAAAAACAGTCGATACTGGACGGATTAGCCTAACCTTTCGTCAAATGCTTGCAAACTAAAACTGCCATGGTCAGGTTGAGTAAACGATTACCTATGCAATGCGATCTAAAAAACGTTCACGGTAGCATTGATACGCCGCTTCACAGACATTGGCCGTATAGTTGGCATTAACACCGCCTGCCACTACTGCACCCACCGCATGAATGCTTTGCGCGCTTCAGCAGAGGCAGGAGTAGCCACCGCCAACAAAGACATGGCAAACAACTGTTCGCCTTTATCATTCATGTCAAAGCCATAGTAAGTCGCATACTCTCCGATAGCGCGTAGATTGGTAGAGATAAGACCAACGACGTCGGCAGGAATACCTACCCAGCCAACCACCCCTGTCGTCACGCCTTGCGCACTGGTTAGCGCGACATATTTACTTTTGAGCAGCTTGACTTGTTTATCGACAACCGCAATTGGTAGATGTTTGATATCAGAAAGCGTCTTGATTGATGAGCCTTTAATATCAGGCTCCTCTTGATAGCTCTCGATAACGCCTTGAGTGTTCAATGTCCAATTGGCGGCATTACTCAAAGTACTAATGGTTTGCTCAGTTGCTTTTTTTAAGGCATCGCCGAATTGCGGCACATCCATTAATGCATCACCTGCCGCGACAATAGGCGTATTAAGGACCGCAAAAGCTTTGTCCAAAACACCTTTATCAGGGTTTTTCCATGCTTCTATTTCTTCACGCACTTGCGCTTCATAGGCGACATGATCCATGACTTTTTCGTCTGTTTTTTATTCTCTGTATCTTTATTTTCAATGTCTTTATTCATAGTCATAGAACATCCTTTGTTATTACTTCATTTATCAGCGTGTCTCTCACTATCCCACAGCAGACAACATTAGAGAGTAGGCCTGTTGTGTTGTCAGAGACACCATTCTTGTAGAGTTTTATGAAGTACGTAAAGGACCCTATGATTTTTAAAAAACTGGTTAGCGCCTCTTATTCAGAAGCAGCAAGGACAATCTTGCCAAAGGCATCACCCTTTTGTAGCTCATGGTGCGCGGCTACCACTTCTGATAAAGGATAGATTTTTTGGATTTTTAAGGTTAATTGACCATCAGCAACGAGCTGTAAAACACGCGCCATATCATTACCACTACGCTGCGCTTTATACCCTGATACTGCTAAGCTTTTTTGCTCGCCTGCTTCTTTGAGTTTATCCACCCAAATGGTTGGCAACACATTCACGCGCGCGCCCGATTTGAGCACACTCAGGGCGCGCACGCCAGCATCATCGCCAACTAAGTCAAGTAGTACGTCGGCTTGCAAGTCAGGGAACGCTTCGTCTTTGGTATAATCAATCCAGCCTGCCAGCTTGTCAGTATCGATAAGCTCACCGAGCTTGGCATATTTTTCTGGTGAGCAAATAACTGTGACCTTAATATCATCACGGCTTACTTTGTCCATTAATAGCTGTATTAATAAGTGACCGACGCCGCCTGCTGGTGCATTGATTACGACATGCTCACCCTCTTTGATATCTGCAAATTCCACAAACTGTAGCGCTGTTTGCCCAATGCACGGCAATGCCCCTGCCTGCTCTAATGTCACACTCTCTGGCACTTTGGCAAGCATTTTGGTGTCTACCGCCACGTACTGCGCATAGCAACCACCAGTAAAGGTCAAGGCGGCAACGCGATCTCCAATAACGAACTCATCGCTGTTGCTATCAACCACTGTACCTGATACGTCAAACCCTAAAATAGCAGGCTGGTTATTGTCGAATTTTTGTTTTTGGATATTTTCTGCGCCCCACCCTTTGCCTTGGCGGGTTTTATAATCGACAGGGTTGATACCGGCATAGGCGACTTTGACCAATACCTGATCGTCCTGTAATTCAGGGATGTCGACACCATCCTGATATATCATTACTTCTGGTTCACCGAATTCACATATCAGGGCAGCGTGCTGGGTATTGGGGAGTTGAGGTTGTTGGTTATTGTCGTTAGTAGATGGCGTTGCCATAGTGATATATCCTTATATTTTGTTTATTAGTTAGTGCTTACTATTTATTGCAAGTTAGATGACTATTTCATAAGGGGCAATTTTAGTCGATAGTATTTTTGCTAAAAAGATGTTTTAGTCTCGATAGATTATCAAGGCAGTGCATCCGAGCACATCACCACCAAGTATTAAGAAAGTATTAAGGCAGCATCAGTTCTGCACTAATCGGCAAATGATCCGACAATGATGACCACGGCTTCCCACCATGTACCCATGCGTCTTTGACAACCAAATTACGCAGATAGATACGATCTAAACTGAGCACTGGCAGTTTTGCTGGGAATGTCGGTAGCAATTTGCCATGACAATGTCTAAATGCTTCTATCATACCAAGCTCGGTAGCCAGTTTGTCGCAAGACATCTTTTTCCAATCGTTAAAATCGCCTGCCAAGATGAGCGGTTGATCAGGTGCAATCTCATTTCTTACATAATCGCTGATGGCCTGATATTGCTTGATACGGTCACGCTCAAACAGATTTAGATGCGCGCACAGTACAACAACTGGTCTGTCCCAACCGATAGGCTGCACTTCACAATGCAGGACGCCGCGCTGCTCTAGCCGATTGACCGTAATATTGACATTGTGCTTTGGGTCTAATGGGAACCGGCTTAATACGGCATTGCCGTGATGACCATTCTCGTATTCTGAGTTTTTGCCATAGCTATTTTCTAAATCCAAAAATTCGCCAAACCATTCATGCTGAGACTGATTGGGATATTCGTTATATTGCATATTGCGTTTAAGGTTTTGCCCTTGCACCTCTTGCAAACATAAGATGTCGGAGCCCACCGCTTCTAACGCTTGAGCAATACCTTGCATTTTCACCTGACGGTTTAGTGGTGACATGCCTTTATGAATGTTGTAGCTGGTCAAAACAAAAGAGGTGGTAGTCATAATTTGGTTAATTGTACGCTCAATATTTATGGAGTAAAAATCAATAGCTCAGCTACGATAACACCCAGAGTGATAGTAATGAAAGAAATAAAAAGAGCACTGGCTCATATCGAACCAATGCTCTCATATTACACCTATGCATTATTGATGGCCAATTCATAAATGAATATCGCACGTAGGTGTTATTGTTAGATCATCGTTAAATTAGTAACGAGTAACCAACGCGATTGGTTGATCTTCACCCATGATATCTTGTGGCATAAATACAGCTTTACCACCATTATGGATGACATGCTCGATGATTTCACCGATCGCATCATCAGTCACGCCTTCTGCGCTAGCGTCGCTTACAAGGCTTAGAGTTTGCGCTTTTTCATCAATTTTGGCAGATTGGATATAGCCACGACGTACATAAAGGGTCTCGCCAGCGCCTTGGAAAGCGCTACGGTATACTTCCTGCAGATCAGTCTGCAGCATATTCGCACCGCGGGCTTTATCGATTTCGCCCAAAGCAGCATGATGTAATGATGTACGGTATTCTTCTACCGCTTCTTGTACACTATCAACGATATGCTGAGCGCTGCCATCTTCTAAATTAGTAACATTTGACACGGTAGCAATGATGTTGTCTGGACGGTCGCAGACTTCTTTATAGTAACCGATGTTTTTGGCGTCACCAACGATCACGAGTGGCATTTTGTGCTCACCCCATAGCTCTTGTACGCTTTTATCGACTTGATTAAAGTATTCTTTTAAGTGGCTGCTTTCATTATTTGATGAACGATCTGACCCACCGTCACCTGTGGTATACAGCCCGTTATTTTCAACAGGAAACTGGATATTTTCCATGTTGTTTTGTATGTCGTCATCTTTATCAAACTCTCTAATGACGCGATCATTTGATGCTTCAATCAGACGAGAATTATCGCGGGTTAGGACAACCGTGTAGTAATGTACCGCACTGGCCATATCACGCACCAAATCACGAGTGGCAAAGCTGTCTGATATGACAACGCGCTCGGTCGTATCGATTGGCATACGGACGATTTGCACATCATCTGTACTAGCAAATATCGCTAAAGTATCAAGATTATAGTTATGATTTAATTCTTTGGTCTTTGCATGAATATTATCTAAAATAGTCGTCGCTGTGCTCTTATCATATTCTTTATTTAGGCGGTCTTCGACAACTTTCAACTGATTTTTTAGAGCGATAGGATCTTGCTCGTTAGCTGGATGCGCGCGGTGGGTCTTAACAAAGATACTTACCGCTGGATTGGCTTTGGTTTCACGTAAGCTTTTAAGAGTCGCTTTCATATATTGCTCCTTGTTTTATTATCATTTACTGTCGATTTTATACATTCTTTTATGAGTACAATGTCAGGGCATCTTGCCTTATTTATTATTAATAGCAGCTCTAATCATTGTCGGTAAACAACGAATTATTCTGTCAATTCATCAATATTTTTTGTCCATTGTCTATCTGTACGCCTGATCGGCGTACAATTTTTAAATTCCTTTATCTTGATGCTATCAGCTACCCTAAGCTCGCTATAGGGTTAATTTGCAAGCAAATGATAGCACTTTGTAAGTAGAGCACTCTGTATTGTTAAAGATTTCTAACATCTCAACTTACTATATTATTTGTCGTTTCCTTTGAGCATTCACTTTTAGTTTAAGCATTCACTCTTAGTTTATAAGTACTCAGGTTGTATTTTGACTAAATGAACCCATCTTTTATATAACTAAATATAAATTTTAAATGGCGCGAGTCGTAGTACATCGCAAAGTTAGATCGTATCAAGCGCGATTTAAAAGCTACGTTTGCCCAATGTTTCTTTCATAATAATCATTAATATCGGATACCTTTATGTCTCTTCCTTCTTCAGATTTGCGCCTTGTTGATTTTACCAATGCTGCGCCAAGTACATTACAAACCCAAGTCATCAATGCTATCGACGATGCCAATAGTTTCTTAGATAACTTGACGGCGGGGGCTGACAATAGTACTGGCATTGCAAAATTAAGCGCTGAGCAAGCACTGGCAGATGTGATGCAGTTTGATCATATCAATCTAGCGCTGGATCGTAGCTGGGGAATCTTGTCTCATCTCAATGGCGTGATGAGTAACGATGAGATTCGTCATGTCCATCACGAGCTACTGCCCAAGTTATCGGCTTACGGGACGCGGGTTGGTCAACATCAGCCACTTTTTACCCGCTATCAAACGATCGCCGATGATAACGAGTTTTTTGCGGCACTTGAGCCGGCACGTGCGCGGGCGATCGAGCTGGCACTACGTAGCTTTGAGTTATCAGGGGTCGCCTTGCCTCAAGCTGAGCAAGAGCAGTTTGCCGCGATCCAAAGCGAGCTATCAACCTTATCTGCAACATTCTCAGATCATATCTTGGATGCAACCCAAGCCTTTGCATTGCCTTTAGAAGAAAGTCAGCTAAAAGGCTTAACAGAGAGCGGTTTGGCGCTATTGGCAGATGCAGGTGCACAGTACAAAACGCGTGAGCTTGCTAATGGCACCCTGAGTCAAACAGATATAGACGCGCTTCCGACGCCTTATTATGTCGCAAGCTTGAACATTCCTGTATATCTAGCGGTTATGACCCACGCTGATGATCGCAGCTTACGGGAAACGCTGTATCGCGCTTATGTCACGCGCGCCTCTGAATTTGATACGCATACCAATGCTAAAGGTGAGTCATTAAACAATGCTGACATCATGAGCAAAATTCTCACCTTACGTGAACAAAAGGCCAAGTTATTAGGCTTTGATAATTATGCTGAAGTATCCCTATCGACTAAGATGGCAGACAGTGTCTCAGAGGTAGAAACGTTCCTGCGTGACTTGGCCACTCAAGCGACCCCAGCCGCACAGAAAGATTTAGCACAGTTACAGAGGTATGCGCAGGATTATGGCATTGATAAATTGCAACCTTGGGATAGCGCCTACATCGCTGAGAAAGTAAAACAAAGTGAATTTAGCTTGTCACAAGAAGAGATTCGTCCTTATTTCCCACTGCCAAAAGTGACGAGCGGTTTGTTTGCCATTGTCGAACGTCTATATGGTATTACAGTACAAGAGCAAAGCTATGAGGGTGCAGATGATCATTCTGTATCACGCTGGCACGATGACGTACGTTTTTACCAACTGTTTGATGCTGATGATCAATTGATTGGCGGATTTTATTTTGATTTGT
Organism: Psychrobacter pacificensis; assembly: GCF_018336615.1. Lineage (NCBI taxonomy): Bacteria > Pseudomonadati > Pseudomonadota > Gammaproteobacteria > Moraxellales > Moraxellaceae > Psychrobacter > Psychrobacter pacificensis. The sequence goes on from NZ_CP048752.1 coordinate 2,906,874, forward strand.
TTGCTCGTAGCGGCAAGCGCGGCGGTGCTTGGATGAGTGGTTTTCAATCTCGTTACAGTTACGAGGAACAAAACCATCAGCAGCTACCTGTTTGCTTCATGGTTGGCAATTTTACGCCCGCACTTGATGGCAAGCCAAGCTTATTGACCCATGAAGAGGTGCTGACCTTATTCCACGAATTTGGTCACGGCTTACATCATTTGTTAACTCAAGTGACGGTCGGTGATGTCGCGGGTGTCAATGGCGTCGAATGGGATGCCGTCGAGCTTCCTAGTCAGTTTATGGAAAACTGGGCTTGGGATGCTGAAGGCATTGCCCTTATTAGCAGTCATGTCGACACTGGCGAGCCATTGCCTAAAGACAAACTTGATGCACTATTGGCTGTCAAAAACTTCCAAAGCGGCCTACAAACGCTGCGCCAGATTGAGTTTGCGCTGTTTGATTTGCTGATTCATGCCCATACACCAGCACTTAATTATGAGGGTATCTTAGCGACTTTAAATGCCGTGCGTAGCGATATCGCTATCATGCAAACACCTGACTATAACCGCTTTGCCAATGGCTTCAGCCATATATTCGCAGGTGGCTATGCTGCAGGTTATTACTCGTATAAATGGGCTGAGCTGCTATCAGCTGACGCGTTTAGTAAGTTTGAAGAAGACGGTATTTTTAACCCAGCAACGGGTAAAGCTTTTCGTGAGTCGATCCTGTCTGTTGGAGGCAGTTTTCCAGCCAAAACCAATTTCGAAAACTTCCGTGGCCGTAGTGCGAACATAGATGCCTTGCTACGCCATAACGGTTTCACTGATGCAAAAAACACTGATGCTGCAAATGCTCAAACAACACGCGAGGCTATCTAAATGCGCTATCAGTCATCAAGCCCTAAACGTCGATTTTTAGCAGGAGTGCGCTGTCCAAAATGCCAGGAGATGGATGCTGTGGTACAGATAAATATTGTTACGCCAGCGCCAGATGAATACATCGAATGCACAAAATGCGGACATTCGGAACATCGCCCTGACCCTGATGCCATCAGCGCCAAAAACCATCTTGAGGATCAGCTTGCTCGCGATGCCATGACAACAGGCACCAGTGGTACAGTCAAGTTCAAACCCTAGTTATCCAGTGTTGTTTCTAGACTACCACCTAAGCAACTCACTATTTCATACTGACTTAAGCCTATCTATCAATAGATAGGCTTTTTATTTTGAGTTTGCTATAGTAGGTCTACTTATATTCTTGACACAAATCGATCATAATATGAACCGTAAAAAAATGCGCCCTTTATCGACCAAGCCTTCTAGGGCAACATCTGCGACAGCTGGCCGACGAGTTTGGATTATCCTTATTTTTGCGGTGATACTCATTGCTGTTGGTTACTTACTTTGGGTAAAACCCGAGCCAGAAGTGGTTTCACCTATCATTCAATCAACTACGATGAATAAGCAAACCGAGGCTGCTCAAGCGGCTTCGACTCCACACATCATAACTGATGAGCCTGACACTGTACTCACTGACAGCAGTTTCACTGATGAAAGCGCCAGTGCAGACGACAATAAGGGTGTTGAAACGCGAAACCCTAAAGCTATCTTAAATGCACCGCTGCCAAAGACGGACAGCTTAGCCAAAGAAGAAATTGATCGTTTAGAAGATGAACGTAAACGCTTAGCTGAACAAGAAAAGTTGGCTGCTGAGCAATTGGCAATGAATAAACAGCTAACCGATATGAAAGCAGAACAAATCGCTCTACTTGAACAGCAAATAGCACAATTAGAAGCGGATAGCTCTACTAGTACAGAGACACAATAAACGTAGGATTTTCACAAAGAGGTCTATAATGGCGATTCTGCAACTTACGCATGCCTCTATTTTAAATAGCAATGCACAGCTGCTTGTTTTACCTGTCAATAACGCTGGTGTCATTCTAGACCCTGTGCTCACGCGAGCCAAAACATTGTTTCCTGATAACTATCATCATTATCATAGCGTGTGCCGTGATGGCAGTCTGAGTGTTGGCAGCTGCTTACTGTATAAGCGCACACGTGAGCAATCTGGTCTTGGCATCAGTAGTAACGGCAATCAACCAAGTTATATCGCCAACCTTGCTGTATCAAACCACCCATACCATCCTGCGCGGTCGCGTTGGCTCATCGCGGCTTTGATTGACCTACAGCAGAAATTAATTCCGCTCATACGCTATCAGGGTATCCGTAGGGTTGCGCTACTCGCTCGTCCGCTTATCTCCGATAATCCTCGCGATCCTATATCTAATAAAAATGGGAGTATAAATTCGCTACCTCTAGATTGGCAGACTGATACGTTGCCATTATTGACCACGTATTTACAAGACCTACCAAAACTGCGTATCGATATACATATGCCCAAAAGCATTGATTTATAAATGGCTCTCTAGCCAGTCATCATTTTTTTGCGCCCATAAAAAAACCGCCTTGGGCACTCATAAGAGCATCCCAAGGCGGTTTTTATGAATCAAACTACATCAAATACTGAGCCTTAGTTCTGCTCAACACCTTTCATCGTCAGTTTGATACGGCCGCGGTTATCAACGTCTTGCACAAGCACTTTAACGACCTGACCTTCTTTCAGATAATCAGATACATTTTCTACGCGCTCTTCTGCGATTTGTGAGATGTGCACTAGGCCATCAGTGTTTGGTAATAGGTTAACAAACGCACCAAAGTCGACGATACGAGCAACCGTACCTTCATAAGTTTTGCCAACTTCAACTTCAGCAGTTATTGCTTCGATTTTACCGATAGCGGCTTTAGTCGCTGCTTTGTTTTCACCAAAGATACGAATCGTACCAGCGTCATCGATATCGATAACCGCACCAGTCTCTTCGGTTAGCTGACGGATAGTTGCGCCGCCTTTACCGATAACGTCACGAATTTTGTCTGGGTTGATTTCGATAACGGCATAGTTTGGTGCATGAGCGTTGATTTCAGTACGGCTCTCAGGCAATACTTGGTTCATTGCGTCCAAGATATGGATACGACCAGCGTGGGCTTGCTTAAGCGCTTGCTCCATGATGTCAGGGGTAATACCTTCAATCTTGATATCCATCTGTAGTGCAGTGATACCGTTTTTAGAACCGGCTACTTTAAAGTCCATATCACCTAGATGATCTTCGTCACCTAAGATATCTGACAAGACAGCAAAACGCTCGCCTTCTTTAACCAGACCCATCGCGATACCAGCAACTGGTGCTTTTAATGGTACGCCTGCATCCATCAACGCCAAGCTTGCACCGCAAACAGACGCCATAGAAGATGAACCGTTTGATTCAGTGATTTCTGATACCACACGGATGACGTATGGGAAGCGTTCGCTATCTGGAAGCATCGCTTGTACACCGCGGCGTGCAAGGCGACCATGGCCGATTTCACGACGCTTTGGCGCGCCTTCACGACCCGTCTCACCTACTGAAAAGTGTGGGAAGTTGTAATGCAGCATGAAATGGTCGCGAATCGTGCCACCTAGTGAGTCAATCATATTGACATCACGGGTGTTACCAAGCGTGGTTGTCACCAATGCTTGCGTCTCACCGCGGGTAAACAGTGCTGAACCATGTGTATATGGTAGAACACCCACTTGTACGTCAAGTGCACGAACCGTCTCAAGATCACGACCATCAATACGCGGCTTACCTGACAAGATATTGTCACGCACGGTGCGGTATTTTTGTTCTTCATAGATGTCTTTGAGCTCAGACACTTTGTCACTGTAGTCGTCCGCTTCAGCATCACCTGCTAGGCTCTCAATGATGGCTTGCTTAATCTCATCAAGGGCCGCGTAACGCTCTTGCTTTTCAGTGATGGTGTAGGCTTCAGCGATTTTGTCGCCGAACTGTTCTTTTACCGCAGACTCTAGCTCAGCATTGGCAGCAGGCGCGGTGAATTCTTGCTTTTGTGTGCCCACTTCTTCAGCAAGGGCAACGATGTTGTCGATGACGATTTGTTGCTGCTCGTGACCGTACAAGACTGCGCCTAACATTTGGTCTTCTGACAGCTCTGCTGCTTCTGATTCAACCATCAATACTGCTGATTTGGTGCCCGCAACCACAAGGTCAAGGTCACTGGTTTCTAGCTGCTCAAGCGTTGGGTTTAGCACGTATTCGCCATCGATAAAGCCAACGCGTGCGCCAGCGATAGGACCGTTAAACGGCGCATCTGAGATTGCCAATGCCGCTGATGCACCAATCATCGCGGCGATGTCTGCGTGCTGCGTCTTGTCTGATGACACGACGGTGGCAGTAATTTGAATCTCGTTTACATAACCTTCAGGAAATAACGGACGAATCGGACGGTCGATTAAGCGAGAGGTCAGCGTTTCAAACTCGCTCGCACGGCCTTCACGTTTGCCGTAAGCACCTGGGATTTTACCCGCAGCGTACATTTTTTCTTGATAGTTTACGGTCAATGGAAAGAAGTTTTGACCTTCTTTGGCTTCTGATTTTACGACTGCTGCGACAAGTACGGTCACGCCACCCATATGTACTAATACAGAGTTTGCTTGACGGGCAATTCGGCCTGTCTCGATAACGACCTGCTGATCGCCGTACTGAAATTCACGCTTAATGGTATTAAACATTGTCATATAATCTTCCTAATGTTGACTGACAAAAGTGATATCAGCTTTGAAAAACCTGATATCTGTCATTAAAATTCTGTGTATATGGTCATTAACTGACAATCTCTCTATTAGAAATCATCTCAATCAATGCCAATAACTTTACCTAATTATTTCATATATCTTTTCGTGCTAGACATCGTACTATTATGTATATTTGGTCGTTCAATTTTGGCTTTACTATAAATACTATCAAACAGACATTAAGTCAAAAGACTTCGGCGCTAAAGACCGTCCAGGCTATGTCTACGCTCTCAAGAATCAGCTATTTACGCAGTAAGCTAAGAGACAAGTACTTTATCAGTAGTCGCTATATATTCAGTAGATATACTATCGAACTCACAAGGCATTATTTTACAGTGATTTATAGCCATTGACCAATTAATTGCAGAACAGAGCCGTTATCGATAGGAAATACTGATTTTAACGCCCAATCAGCATCATTATCATTATTTTTGGTAGCTGATGTTTGTCGACATTGATGTGTTTTAGACAAATGGTGCTATCTAAACATAGCTTTCAAAATGAATAAGCATAAAAAAACGGCGTGAAACTATTCCACACCGTTTTTAGAAAAATCTATTTTATCGATAACAACAAACAAGTTCCAAGCGGTTAGCAAAAATTTTAAGATTCTGCCATATAATGGCGTCCTTTGTTTTACCACCCACTCGTATTATTGTCGTTAGATTAGCGACGTAGACCTAACTGACTGATAAGAGTGGTGTAGCGACCAAGATCTTTACCTTTTAGGTAATCAAGCAATTTGCGACGCGTGTTAACCATACGGATAAGACCGCGACGGCTATGATGGTCAGCTTTATGTTCTTTGAAATGATTCTGCAAATCGTTGATACGAGCGCTCAACAAAGCTACTTGAACTTCTGGGGAGCCAGTGTCGTTTTCGCCACGTTGGTATTGAGCGATGATTTGTTCACGATCGGTATTAGTTAGCATAAATATCTCCGGCAATGCTAAAAACTTTAAAAACGGACTACAATTTGAGTCAGATTAAAAGCAGTAGAATAGTAAATAAAATAACTTGCGCGCCATTCAGGACAACCCTGCATTACTAGAGTTGACCTAGTGTACGACAAATTCAGTTAAAGATAACGACCATTTAACACGTTTGAACGTATGCATTATATTTATCAACGTCAACACCTAGTTAAGGTGTGGATCTAACTAACATACATTATTCAAAACCTGATTTAAATGTGAGGGCAATTATAACAAAAAACTGCTGAACTATCAGCAGTTTTTCATAAAACTTGTAAATTTAGATCTGGCCTTAATGGGAGGACAGTTTATCAACAGATGACAATGTTTGCTTATTTGTTAATATCATCTTGTGTTGCATTGCCACCTAGCTCGTCATCGTCAAGTGGTGACGCTGTGGTGGCTTCTGCCAAACTATCAGGAGTAGCATCCTCACCAGGATCAATGTCTTCTGATAATTGCTGAATTTTTTTTTCTTGCGCATCCATATTATCTGTTGAGTTACTCATGTTAGCTCCTACATTATTATTTTTCAAAATATCTATTTTACAGTTACCAATACTAAAATAATTATTGCTACTAAGCTAAAGCCAAATGCAGCTGTACCATTCTAGGCTGAATGACACACAAAGATACTATTTGTCTTCTTTAGCATCTTTTACATTACTAGCAATGCGGTCTGCTGCTGCTTCGCTGTTTTCAGTATGGTTGTCTTCAGTTTGACTCTTAAGAGCGGCCGTTGCCGATTCAGCACGTTGTTGCTCAAGTTCAGTATCATTTGGGTTAGAGTTAGACATAATATTTTCCTTAATTGTAATTATATCTTTAATTGTAATTATAAATAGTTGAGAATTTTTAATTTTTCATCTTTCAATAAATAAAGCAAAATTTAAGACAATGCTTTGTCGATAGCATCGACAAAATTACTGATATCATCTGGATTACGTGAAGTAATTAAATTGCCATCGACTTGTACAGTCTTATCGACGTACGTCGCACCAGCATTTTCTAGATCGGTTTGCAGCGTATGATAGGCGGTTAGTGTTTTGCCTTTAGCAATGCCCGTGTTGATAAGTGCCCAAGGTGCATGACAAATCACAGCTAATGGTTTACCTGCGTCGTTAATGGCATTGATAACCTTATGAGCGTCTTTGTTACCACGAATAGTATCAGCGTTCACTGTACCACCTGGCAATACCAATGCATCATAATCGGAAACATTTGCATCTTTTACGAAGATATCAGCAGTAAAGGTATCACCTTTATTTACATCCTGCTGCATGGCTTGGACTTCTTTAGCATCGTTCGTAGTGATCAGTAGCGTCTTATAACCTTTGTTTTTTAGCTGGTTATTCACATCTTCATATTCTGCTTGCTCGAAGTTATTGTGTAGTAAAAAAGCGATCGTTTTCATAATATTTCCTTTTGTATTTAGCATTGAGTTTGTATTAATTCATTTGTTTTAATATTTTTATCATTCATTAATGTTATACATCGTTAATAGTCTTCCCTTGACTGGTTTTATACTTATTAGAAAATGTCCTTGGTTATAATTCTATTTTTTGGTTATTATTGTCGTCCATTTTCATTTTATGCAGCTGTCCTTAACTGGTATATACACTGTATAAAAAAAACAGGTTTCACCATAGGCGAAACCTGCAATAAAATGTGACGGTATGTGATTAGTGTAAACCATTAGTAAAGCAGACAAAAACCGTTGCCTACTGATCAGCATTTATTAATACAGCCTCAACGTTGGATAAGCTTTTTGGGCTGTAAGCGTCCATTGAGGCTAATGGCGCCCAATCCAAGAAATGCTCCTTGCTCATTTAGCAAGCGTATATCAACAGCTAACTCGTGCTGTAAAGGCTGCGAGATGTCCATGCTGTCTTCAGTACCGATATCAGAACCAGCAATATTGGTTTCTGCTTCACTGGCATGGGATATTTGATGAGCAGCATTGCTTGCAACATAATCTCTAAGCTTACCTATCAAGCTATCGGATACGTTTAAGCGCTGTCCCATATGTACGCGCGCGCACTGTTCTTCGGTCAGTACCAACTCAGCATCGATATCAATACACGCATCGACAGGCAATAACTGAGAGTGTCGGCTATCTAAGTCTTTGTCTTCTAAAGCCGATAGTGCAATAGAATCATCAATACTAAAATTACCGACTTGCGTGCGACGCAATGCCGTTAAATGTCCAAGCGTTCCTAGCTTTTTTGCAATATCCTCTGCTAATACGCGTACGTAAGTCCCTTTGGTACAAGTGACTGTCAAACAAATCTGTATATCATCAATCGCATGCAGCTCAATCGCCTTAATAATGATATCTCTCGGTGGCCTATCAATTTCAATACCAGCGCGGGCATACTCATACAGTTTTTTGCCATCTTTTTTTAATGCTGAATACATCGGTGGTATCTGCTGCTGAGGGCCCAGAAATTGCTGTGCGATAGTAGCCAATGAAACATCATCAAATGTTGGAATAGATGATTGTGCCACCACTTGACCGTCTGCATCACCCGTATCGGTTTGACTACCAAGCAAAATCGTTGCTTGATAAGACTTGTCAGCATCCAGTTGATAATGACTAAACTTGGTCGCTTCGCCTAGGCAAATCGGCAATAAACCAGTTGCCATCGGATCAAGCGTACCAGTATGACCAGCCTTTTTGCTATCGTGTATCGGTGACTTAAACAAATACTTCACTTTCGACACAACTTGCTGTGAAGTCATACCTTTGGGTTTGTCCACCAAGATAACCCCTGAAACTTTTATTTTTTCAGGTGCTTTGCTGGCTTTTTTATCAGGTTGCTTAGACGTTATAGACATAATAATAACTTACTCGTCATTCTCGTTTTGCTCAGTTTTGTTGACGGCTTTATTAATCAAGTCCATCATGTAGTTACCACGAGCAGTCACTTCATCATAGTGAAAGCGTAGGCGCGGCGTAGTACGTGTTTTTAGGCTATGGCTCAGCTCAGTACGCAAAAACCCTGCTGCTTTATTCAGTACTTTGACGCTTTCTACGTGATTGGTCTTAGTCATGGCATCATTGAGCTCAGGCTCCATGATAGTGACATAGATATCTGCATAGCCTAAATCTGGGCTCACTTTGACACTGGAGATTGTGACAAAACCTGTCAGACGAGGATCATTGACTTCATCACGAATAAGAACAGCAAGCTCACGCTGGATCTGATCGGATAAGCGTTGTAAACGTTGGTTCATGTTGTTACCTTACTTTAATGGGTCTATTGTTATTAATATATAGAACTGTTTGCTAAAAAATGTAGTAATGATATTTGCTAAAAAAGGCCTAGCAGGGTGTACCTGATAGGCCTAAGTACAGCTGAATATCGACAGAGTATCTAGCATGCTCAGCACATTTGGCATATTGCATTGCTACATACTCTGTTATCGAACAGCGGCTTTAGATAGTACGGGCGAACTCTTGAATTTCAAAGACTTCGATCTTATCGCCAGCTTCGACATCATAGCCACGAACGGCCAGACCACATTCCATACCAGTACGTACTTCATTGACGTCTTCTTTATAACGACGTAATGATTGCAATTGACTAGTAAAGATGACTTGGTCATCACGCAATACGCGGATAGGTTTGTTGCGATAGATTGTACCTTCAACCACCATACAACCAGCAGCCGCACCAAACTTACTAGAGCGGAATACTTCACGAACTTCTGCAACACCCAAGATTTTCTCACGATGTTCAGGAGCAAGCATACCACTCATTGCAGATTTCACATCATCAATCAAACCATAGATGACACTATAGTAACGAATATCCATGTTAGCTGTATCTGCTTTACGGCGTGCGGTGGCATCTGCACGGACGTTAAAGCCTAACAATACCGCTTCGCTAGATTCTGCAAGTGTTACGTCAGACTCAGAGATAGGACCAACACCTGAACTGATAACTCTGACTTTTACTTCATCAGTAGACAATTCATTTAGGGCAGCTAGTAGTGCTTCAAGTGAACCACGTACGTCTGTCTTCAATACAATGTTCAAGAATGACACATCGCCTTGACCCATCTGATCGAACATGCTTTCTAAACGCATGGCATTTTGACGCTCAAGTTGGCGCTCACGCTCACGGTTAGTTCTAAAGGCCGCAACTTCGCGCGCTTTTTTCTCGTCCGTTACTACTAAGAATTCACTACCAGCCGCAGGTGTTTCAGGCAGACCTAAAATCTCTACAGGAATAGAAGGGCCAGCTGATTTAACACGTTGACCATTCTCGTCAGTTAGTGCACGTACTTTACCATAGTGCTCACCAGCTAGAACCAAGTCGCCTTGTTTCAACGTGCCTTTCTTAACTAGAACACTAACCACAGGGCCACGACCTTTTTCGAGTCTTGATTCAATAACCACACCTTGTGCAGCACCGTCTAGTGGCGCCTCTAACTCCATTAACTCAGCTTGCAAGCTAATAAACTCTAGTAAGTCGTCGATACCTTCGCCTGTCTTGGCTGAAATACGTGCCATTGGTGTGTCGCCACCCCATTCTTCTGTGACGACTTCTTTGGTAGTCAATTCATTGAGAACACGGTCAGGATCAGCACTTGGCTTATCCATTTTATTAATAGCAACAATGATTGGCGTACCAGCAGCACGTGCATGATCAATCGCTTCTGCCGTTTGTGGCATCATGCCATCATCAGCTGCGACGACAAGTACAACAATATCAGTTGCCTGAGCACCGCGTGAGCGCATTGCGCTAAACGCCGCGTGACCTGGAGTATCAAGGAAAGTGATAACACCACGATCGGTTTCTACGTGATAAGCACCGATATGCTGAGTAATACCACCTGCTTCGCCAGTCGCTACTTTGGTCTCGCGAATCTTATCAAGCAATGAGGTCTTACCATGGTCAACGTGACCCATGATAGTGACGACAGGTGGACGGGTTTGCACGTTACTGCTGCGCTCATCAACGGCATCTTGTAGATCGTCTTCGACCTTGGTATCACTGACAAGGACAGGGTTGTGACCCATCTCTTCAACGATCAGACTTGCTGTCGCTTGATCGATGGTATCTGATTCGCGAGCGATTTCACCCATTTTCATCAATAATTTAATGACTTCACGAGCCTTGACTGCCATACGCTGTGCAAGATCTGCAACAGTGATGTGCTCACTAATCTCAACATCATAGACGATTTTTTCGACAGGTTTTTCAAACTTATGTTGTGATGCTTGTGTTGAACGCAAACCGTTTTTACGGTTTTTGATTTCACGCTCATCTTGATTCTTACGACGACGACCACGAGCACCCGTGCTGTTTGCACCGCGTTTGATTTCGCGACGTTCTTTTTCAAATGACTCTTCTAATGCATCACCGACCAGGCCTTCAGCCAATGGTTCATCTTTACGCACTTCGGCAACAGGCTCACGATCGGTATATTTACCAGCCATTTTACGCATTTGCTCAAGCGTACGCTTTTGCGCTTCTTCTGCTTGAGTACGGCGAGTTTCTAATTCGATTTCACGTAGACGCGCTTCTTCTTTCTCACGAGTTTCGCGAGCTTTACGCTCAGCAGCTGTCTCAACTTTAGGTTTAGTAGCAGTAACCTTTTTCTTCGGCTGCTCTTTAGGCTTGACTTCAACGGTGGCTTTGCTCGCTTTACCGCCTTTTTTAACGACAACTGAGGTGGAAATATCATCGTTTTTGTCGTCTGATTTTTTGCTAGAGCCTAAGCTTGCACGCATTGCAGCTAAAGTTGCTGCTTGGCGCTCTTCTGCTTTTTTCTTGGTCGCAGCACGTTCTTCTGCTTCTTTAGCAGCACGCTCTTGAGATTCAATGAGAGCCTGCTCTCGCGCGGCTAATTCTTCAGCTATTTTCTTTGGATCCGGCTTCTCAAATACTTTCTTTTTGCGTACTTCAACATTAACGCTCTTAGATTTACCCGAAGAGCCAGTCACACGAGCGGTACTCGTTGTCTTAGATTTGAGACTAATACGACGCTTTTCGTTTTGACCATGACTTTGTTTTAAATACGTCACCAACTTCTCTTGCTCAAACTCGGTGACTAGGTCATCCTCTGCGCGAGCAGGCAGGCCAGCATCTACTAATTGCTGCTTTACAGCACTTGTAGTTTTGCCTACCATTTCTGCCAGTTCTTTGACGGTCTTATCTGCCATTTATTATCACCTACTGTCTATTATTTGCTATATGTTCAATTCAGTTGTTGGCTACAAATGATTGGGTTAAGGCCAGTATTTACAGTATGTAGACACCAGCACTTTATTCTCAATAGCATATCACCAAAAGACAGCGATATGCAGTTACCGCTTATTCATCGAACCAAGATTCCCGAGCTTTCATGATGAGTTTTCCTGCAGTTTCGGAGTCTAATCCTTCGATATCTTCTAGATCGAAGACGGCTTGTTCTGCTAAATCATCCACGGTAATAATATCTTTTTGTGCCATTTTATAGGCCCAGCTGACTGTCATACCTTCAAGCTCTTGAAGCTCTTGACTTGGCTCTTTCATGTTCTGTTGTTTGACCAGCTCATCAGCAATGACGACGTCTTTAGCACGTTCTTGAATCATGTCGATTGCTTCATCGTCTAACCCTTCAATGTCATAGAAGGTATCGACTGGCACATAGGCCACTTCTTCGATACTGGTAAAACCAATATCAACCAGCGCCTGCGCTAGATCTTGATCAACTTCTAGGCGATCATAAAATAATTCAATAAATGCTTTTGATTCGTTTTCTTGACGCTGTTTGTACTCTTCTTCGAGCATCATATTCAGCTTATAGCCAGTCAACTCAGAGGCCAAGCGTACGTTTTGGCCTTGTGAGCCAATCGCGCGTGCCAGTTGATCGTTGGTGCTAAAGATAATATCTGCTGTTTGAGTGTCTTCATCTAAGATGATGCTGCTGACATCAGCTGGTTCTAAAGAGCTGATGATGAACTGAGCTGGATCATCTGACCATACTACGACATCGATACGCTCACCATCTAGCTCTTGCTGTACTGCTTGGATACGTGTGCCACGCATACCAATACAAGCCCCAACAGGATCGATACGATGATCGTTGGTCTTCACGGCTATTTTAGCACGAGTACCAGGCAGGCGAGCGACGTTACGGATTTCGATAATTTGTTCTGCAATCTCAGGTACTTCTTTTTGCATCAATGCTGATAGCATTTCAGGATGCGTGCGAGATAACAATAGCTGTGCACCGCGGTTTTCACGGTTTACATGATATAAGATGGCGTTGATACGTGATTTTGGACGTAGCTGCTCACGTGGCAACATTTGATCGCGTGACAAGTAGCCTTCAGCATTGTCGCCTAAGTCGATGATATAGCCATCACGTGTCTGTTTCTTGACTTCGCCATACATCATTTCACCAACACGCGGCTCAAAAGCGTCTGCCACAAGTGCACGCTCAGCTTCACGGATTTTTTGGATGATGACCTGCTTTGCTTGAGTGGCTGCAATACGACCAAATTCAATCGATTCGATTTGCTCTTCTTTGATATCACCAATTGACCATTCTTTTTGATCAAGATCTGTGATAGCAAGCTGACAAGCAGGCATTTCATGGTCTTCATCTGCAACCACGGTCCAATAACGATAAGTGTCATAATCGCCAGTTGCACGGTCAATAGCTACTCGCACAGCCACTTCTGGCTGCTCGGTATATACTTTTTTCTTGGTCGATACCACCAAAGCGTCTTCTATGGCTTCAAAGATGTCTTCAGGATTTAAGCCCTTTTCATTACTGACAGTTTCTACTACCGTTAAGATTTCACGACTCATGCTATACCTGTCCTATCATTTTTTAATTGACTTAAATTTTATAATTTGGGTGTTGCTATTATATAGTTACTATAAGCCACATAAGCTATTTGAAGATGACACTGCTGATCTATGAGCAGCTGCCTAATAATATGTCGTTAGGCATCTTCGTAAACTAAGTTGGCTTTATCAATATTACTTAATGCAATCTCAAACTGCTCACCATCGCTTGACGTCAGTTTTAAAACTTTATCATCGATACTATCTAATGTACCTGTTGCTTTACGACGTTTTTGATCACCTGTGCCGATAGCTTGAATCAAACGTAAGCTTACTGTTTGACCCACATAGGCATGCATTTGCTCATCTGAGAAAAATGCACGGTCAAAACCAGGTGAAGACACTTCTAAAATATATTTACCAGCGATAGGATCATGAACTTCGAGGATACCGCTTACTTGATGGTTCACTGCGGCACAGTCTTCGATAGTAACGTGCTTATCTTGGGCTTGGTCTTCTGGCAATGCCTCAATATAAATACGCAATAAAGAGCGACGGCCTTGTGGCGCAAATTCTATACCCCATAGCGACACATCGCAAGCGGCCACAGCAGGGGCAATAATATTAGTCAGTTCTGCAACTTTAGTCGAAAGCTTCATAATCTCTTTGTATTTTCCTATTCGCTTATCTATCGTACTCAGTAAACCGTATCAAAGCTTTGCTCTTTTCGTACTTATATATAGTAAGAGTTACGGTCATTATATAATGGTAAACCACAAACATATAACAGGTATTGTGCGTTTATATAGGGGCGAGCCTAAAAAACATCAAGCTCAGCCAAACAATGCTTTTATTAGTTATAAAGCACTACTATCGATAAAAGCGTGAGGAATAAAAGATAGTGTTGCTTAAGGAGCATCGTGCCAGTGGCGGCCGATGATGACCAGTGACGAGTAATATCGTACTCTATAGACCTAGAGCTTAACATAAGTAGGATAGATACCGCGATAACACTGACCTTCAGATACAAAAAAACCCACAAACATTATGGTGGGTTAATCGGTACTGACAAATTTAGTGTACAAAACATCAGTATAAAAAGTGGTAGCGGGGGCTGGATTTGAACCAACGACCTTCGGGTTATGAGCCCGACGAGCTACCAGACTGCTCCACCCCGCATCAATCTAGAACGCATATTATAGTGAGATAATGTAGAAGTGTCAACACTTTATTTAAAATAATTATAAATCAAGTGATTACTACTAAAAATCCAACCTGACGCTATGCTACGTCTATAAAACTTGGTGCGATTGGGGGGACTTGAACCCCCACGGCTTGCGCCACCACCCCCTCAAGATGGCGTGTCTACCAATTCCACCACAATCGCATTTTACTACTCTGTTTTCTAACTTCCTATCTACTATATATAATGCGTAAGGTAGGCATTAATAGATAAGGACTTGCGAAAATAGAAAAGCATTGTAAATGTAACCTACCAAAATAGCAAGCACTGACTACTCAAAAGCCACTTATTCAGGATTTTGTGTCAATGGACGCGGCGTTTGCGGTGCTGACACTGGCGCGTCTAGACGAAACTGGTCTTCGGCCTGCTTACGCGCATGCACCGCCAGCGTCATACTGGTAATAAAGAATATGACCGTTAGTACTGCAGTCGCACGCGTCAAAAAGTTGGCAGTTCCCGCTGCACCAAATACAGTACCTGATGAGCCGGCACCAAAAGAAGCCCCAGCATCTGCCCCTTTACCATGCTGTATCAAAATCAAGCCGATCATGGCAATGGCCACGATAATATGCAGGGCTAATATAAACGTAAACATGGTGGCCTCTTTTGCCGCGTAATGACGACTGATAACGGAAAATAAAACGTAAGGTTAATAAAAATAATGACTAGCATCTCATGATACCAAATCGATTATATAAATAAGGCGCATTGTACACGAATGCAAGGGTACTGTTAAACCTACTTTTACCAACTGGTAAAACCATACTGTCTATCAGCTATGATACTGATATCTGAGCGTTATTTATTTGATTAAGCATTCGCTTGACTAAAAGCATCAGCGATCGCTAAGAAGCTATCTGCTTTCAATGAGGCACCGCCAACCAATGCGCCATCAATCATAGAGTTAGAAGCAAAGCTATCAGCATTATCAGCATTAACGCTACCGCCATACAGTACGGTAATCGCACCTGCTATGTCAGCAAAGCCTGCAACGGTTTGCTTGATATGTTGATGAGTCTTACTGACCTCTGTCACAGTCGGTACTTTACCTGTACCAATCGCCCAGACAGGCTCGTACGCAATAATCAATCTCTCGGACAAAGAAGCTGTAATATCTGGCTGCTGCGCCAGTAAATCTTTGATCACTGAGAGTTGTTCATTGATAACGTCAAGTGTTTGACCATTATCATACTGTTCTTGCGTTTCGCCGATACAGAACACCACACCAAGATTTTGAGAAAACGCATGATACATTTTATTTATTAGACAGTCATGAGATTCTTTATGATACTGGCGACGCTCAGAGTGACCAAGTATCGTCCAAGTAGCTCCTGTATCTGCGACTTGCTGTGCTGAGCAGTCTCCGGTGTAAGCGCCTGTGCTTGCACTATGAGCGCTCACGTCTTGAGCGGCGCTGATTATTGGAGTATTTGCTAAGCGTGCACTGACTGCGGCCAAATGAATACTGCTTGGTGCTACCATCAATTTGCATTGACTATTAGAGGTTGGCATTTTAGCTTGATTTTTAGCATCAACCTTAGTCAGCAGGTCACTTAACAGCGCATCAACATCATGGCTAGTTGCCGGATTCTGCTTCCAATTACCGATCACCCAAGCTTGCATACTTATTTACCTTGTCTCATGTATTCGCGCCAATTCGGCTCATATGCGCGCCAGTATAACAAATAATTCGTAAGTGCTATAGTAGTGTGCTGCCAGAAGCAGCGGTGCTTTTCAATACCTATGTTCAAAAATGACAACTAAAAACAGAGATTTTGACGTATTGATTGTTTAATCATTTGTAGAAAGCCTTTAAACTAAAATAAAGTAAAGTCGTATATTGTGTCTAACAGAAATTAAAAATTATTAGGGCGTGTTGAACATTCGCAAATAGGCACTGCTGATCGCTAAAATTGTTCCAGACAAGGCACAAAGCGACGATAATGCAGATGCCTTAGCGAGATTTGTAACGCAGTATGGGGCAATTTTAGCATCAGCCCCAACGATAAAAGCAGGGGACAGGACTCTTTTTTGCCGCTTCATCGTTAAAAATAAGCGCTTAGAATGACTAAACTTATTATTTTTAACATCGAATCGCCTAAAAAATAGTCGCTGTCAGTGCCATGGTCGAATGTTCAACACGCCCTAAATGCTCTCTAAGTTATTACGAAAGAAGTAGAAATAACTTGCTGAATCAAAATACGCATCCATTACCGCAAATATATTAAAGCATATATAGTAGTCTGTATTCTAAAGCGGTGTGCAAACCCTTTATCAAGGAGAGGTCATAATGTCTATTACAACCAGTAAATATGGTGGTCTAGCGCAGCAGCTCATCAGTGATGGTGTCGTTAGCGAAGCAAATATGAAAACGGCACAGATTGAGTCGCAGGAGCAGAAAATCGGATTGGTGCCGTACCTTGTAGACAATAAACTGGCTGATTCTTATCACCTTGCTCAAATGTTATCACAAGCCTTTGGCGATCCCTTGTTCGATCTCGATGCGCTCAGCACTGATGTCATTCCAAAGGACTTAGTCGATGAAAAAATCGTCCGTAAGTTTAATGCATTGCCATTATTCAAGCGCGGCCAACGCTTATTTGTAGCGCTTAGTGATCCAACTCGTGTTGATGCTATTGATGCTATTGCCTTTAATTCTCGCTTGTCTATCGAAACGATTGTTGTTGAAGAAAACAAGCTAAAAAAGCGTATCGAAAGCGTTTACGCTGATACGATGCAGAGCTTTGACAGCTTCTCTGACAGTGACTTAAATGTTGGTTTTGAAGATGGTGATGACGATCAGGACGAAGGGACAACCAAACTTAATGATGGGGTCGATGAAGCACCTGTTGTAAAATTCGTCAATAAAATGTTGGTCGATGCTATTCGCATGGGTGCCTCTGATTTGCACTTTGAGCCTTACGAAAAATCTTTCCGAGTACGTTTTCGTGTTGATGGCGTGATGCAAAAAATAGCCAGTCCGCCAGTCCAGCTCGCTGGTAAAATTGCGGCTCGTCTAAAAGTCATGTCACAGATGGATATCTCAGAGCGCAGAATACCACAAGATGGTCGTATCAAGCTCAAAATCTCTAAGACCAAAGCCATCGATTTCCGGGTAAACTCATTACCAACCTTATTCGGTGAAAAAATCGTTTTGCGTATCCTAGATCCTTCATCAGCCATGCTTGGTATTGATGCGCTAGGGTATGAACCTGATCAGCAGGAGATGTTTTTAGAAGCGCTGCACAAACCACAAGGTATGCTACTGATTACTGGCCCTACTGGTTCTGGTAAGACAGTCTCTCTTTACACAGGTATCAATATCTTAAACACTGGTGCCACCAATATTTCAACCGCCGAAGACCCTGTGGAGATTAACCTTGAAGGTATCAATCAGGTCAATGTCAACGCTAAGGTCGGCCTAACCTTTGCTAATGCGCTCAAGTCTTTTTTGCGTCAAGATCCTGATATTGTCATGGTTGGTGAGATTCGTGACTTGGAAACTGCCGAGATCGCTATTAAAGCGGCACAAACAGGGCATATGGTACTCTCCACCCTACATACCAATTCAGCACCTGAGACATTAACGCGTTTGCGTAATATGGGAGTGGCGTCTTTTAACATTGCAACGTCAGTCAACTTAGTCATTGCGCAACGTTTGGCGCGGCGACTGTGTAAGAACTGTAAAAAACCGATCAATATCCCTCGTCAAAGTTTGCTAGAGATTGGTTTTACTGATGCAGATTTGGATAATCCAGACAACGTGATTTATGAGCCAGTGGGCTGCAATGAGTGCCGTGAAGGTTATAAAGGCCGTGTAGGTATTTATGAGGTGATGAAGGTCAGCCCCGACATCTCACGTATCATTATGGAAGACGGCAATGCCATAGATATCAAAGATGCGGCGCTCAAAAATGGTTTTCGAGATCTACGCCGTTCTGGGGTTTTAAAAGTTCTGCAAGGTGTCACTAGTATTCAAGAAATGATGCGCGTTACTTCTGAATAAGTAGCATAAGCATTAAGTCGTATATGCAACTATTAGGGCGTGTTGAACATTCGCAAATAGGCACTGCTGATCGCTAAAATTGTTCCAGAGAAGGCACAAAGCGACGATAATGCAGATGCCTTAGCGAGATTTGTAACGCAGTATGGGGCAATTTTAGCATCAGCCCCAACGATAAAAAGCAGGGGACAGGACTCTTTTTTGCCGCTTCATCGTTAAAAATAAGCGCTTAGAATGACTAAACTTATTATTTTTAACATCGAATCGCCTAAAAAATTGTCGCTGTCAGTGCCATGGTCGAATGTTCAAAACGCCCTAATCTTCTAGTATTTTTCTTTCTAAAGGCTCCTAACGTAGAAATACTATCTAATAGATATACTTAAAAATAAAACAGATAGGCACTGGTTTTTTGCGCTAAAATAAAGTATACCAGCCAACAATTTTGTCTGGTATTCTGCTTTATGTTTGCAATATCTATATTAGACAATCTCGAGGGTAGTAATATGGCAAAAGCTAAGACTGACATGCTGTTGGACTTTGTCTATGATGGCGTAAACCGGCGCGGGCAAAAGGTGAAAGGCGAAACCACTAGTCGTAGCTTAGAGTTAGCCAAAGCTACTTTACGCAAGCAAGGGATCACGGTTAAAGGTATCAAGAAGAAACCAAAACCGCTCTACACCTTCAAAAAACCAATTAAAGCCATTGATATTGCGATTTTTGCGCGACAATTGGCAACGATGATGAAAGCAGGTGTCCCGCTGACTCAATCTTTTGAAATTGTAGCAGATTCGCTTGATAATCCGAGTATGAAAGACTTGGTGCTACAAATCAAAGCTGATATCGAAGCAGGTGGCACCTTTGCTTCCGCCCTACGTAAACACCCTCGTTACTTTGATGATCTATTCTGCTCACTCGTCGAATCTGGTGAACAATCGGGTGCGCTAGAGACCATGCTTGAGCGTGTAGCGACTTACAAAGAAAAAAGCGAATTACTAAAAGCAAAGATTAAGAAAGCAATAAAATATCCGATTGCTGTCATCGTAGTTGCCATTATCGTTACTATGATTCTATTAATAAAAGTCGTGCCTGTATTTTCAGACCTATTTGAGTCATTTGGCGCAGAGCTACCTGCTTTTACTCAAATGGTAGTGGGTATGTCTGAGTGGATGAAAGCATGGTGGTTTATTTTAATTATTTTTATCGGTGGGGCTATTATCGGATTTTCAGAAGCAAAAAAACGCTCTAAAAAATTCCGTGACTTTTTAGACCGTGCGGTATTAAAAGCACCAATTTTTGGCAATATTGCTTATCAAGCAATTATTGCGCGCTTTGCTCGTACCCTATCTACCACTTTTGCCGCTGGTGTACCTCTCATTGATGCGCTAGATTCTACTGCTGGTGCGACCAACAATGTCGTGTTTTATAATGCCACTCAACAGGTCAAAAATGACGTTTCTACTGGTCAGCAACTACAGTTCTCCATACGTTCAACCAATTTATTCCCAAGTCTCGTTATTCAAATGGTGGGTATCGGCGAAGAGTCTGGTAGCTTGGAAGAAATGCTCGATAAAGTCGCTGTCTACTACGAAAACGAAGTCGACAATGCCGTTGATGGTTTGACCAGCTTAATGGAACCTATGATCATGGCTGTACTGGGTGTATTAGTTGGTGGTCTGGTCATTGCGATGTACTTACCAATCTTCCAAATGGGCTCAGTCGTAGGATAATGGTTTAATGCAATTCATACAGTTACTACAAGAAAATATAGCTCTAGCCTTGGTCGTATTTGGTTTGTTAGGTCTTTGTGTTGGTAGTTTTTTAAATGTTGTGATTCATCGTATCCCACTTATGATGATTTACGGTTGGCGACAAGAATGTAGCCAATTTATGATCGAACAGGCAGATATGCCACGCGAGCATACGTTACCTATAGCGAATGTCGTGGCTACTGACCAACCCATTACTTTGAGTCGACCTGCCTCACGCTGCCCCCATTGCGCTCATAAGATCAGATGGTATGAAAACATACCCTTAATCAGCTGGCTGGCACTAAAAGGGCGCTGCTCAAACTGCAAAGCTGCGATTGGTTTGCGGTATCCTGTAGTTGAGTTAGTAACCGCTTTACTATCGGTGCTCGTGATCTACAAATTCGGTGTCAATGCAACTGGATTGTCAGCGCTCGTTTTAGTGTGGACACTAGTGGCTCTAACCGGTATTGATTTTGATACGCAGCTACTACCCGATCGCCTGACTTTTCCACTAGCAGGTCTAGGATTGGCCGTCAACTCACAAGGCTGGTTTGTCTCACCAACGCAGTCGATATGGGGTTTACTCTTCGGATTTTTATCACTCTGGATCGTCGTTAAAGTATTCTACTTAATCACTAAGAAACATGGGATGGGACAAGGTGATTTTAAATTACTAGCAGTATTAGGTGCTTGGCTCGGGCCCATGATGTTGCCATTAATTATTTTATTATCATCCTTGCTTGGGTCGATCGTCGGAATAATCTTGATGAAAAAACAAGGTGAGAGCAGGCCTTTTGCCTTTGGTCCTTACATTGCTGTCGCAGGCATTGTTGCTTTATTATACGGCTCAGATATCGTCAGCTGGTATCTTGGTATGTATACTTACTGAGTCTTGATAGTAAAATTTTCCCCTAATCTACAGTCACGATTATTGATAAGCAATTTCTTCATTAGTCACTGCTTTTACTACCTCTGTCAAATAAGCCATCATTATGTCAAATAAAGCCGCACAATCTTATTCGCGTCAACCACAGAATCTACAGACAAAAAACAAGACGCTCGTCGTTGGTTTAACAGGCGGGATCGGTAGTGGCAAATCCGCTGCTAGTGCTTGGTTTTCTGAGCAAGGGATCGATATTATCGATGCCGATGTGATCGCTCATGAGATCGTTACTAAAGGCAGCGATACTCTGCGCAAAATCCAAAAAAGATTCGGTGATTGGGTATTAAATGATGACGGATCAATGGATAGGGCCGCTGTACGCACGCACGTATTTGCAAACCCTGAAGCGCTTATTGAGCTTGAGGCGATCACGCATCCAGCGATACGTGAGACAGCCAAAGCACAATTAGAGTCTAGTACCTCAGCTTATGTGGTATTGTCCGCACCCCTACTCATTGAGGGAGCAGAAGCAGGTCTTGCCAATTTATGCCAACGTATCCTTGTAATGGATGCCACCGAAGACACGCAGCTTGCGCGTGCCAGTCAGCGTGATGATCAAAGTATTCAAAAAATCAAAGCCATTATGACCAACCAGCTCAGTCGTGAAGAGCGCAATCGTCATGCAGACGATATCATACTTAACGAGAGCGACCTTGCCTCTCTATACTTACAGCTAGAACCCCTACACCAAGAGTACCTTACGCTTGCCCAGCAGCTAAAGTTCGCTGGCGATTAACCTCATACAGTGCCATACCAGTAGCGACGCTTACGTTTAAGCTTTGTAGGTTGCCATGCTCGTTTCCTGACATCGGAATATAAACCAGCTCATCGCAGCTCTCCATTGTCAGGCGGCGCATCCCCTCTCCTTCTGACCCCATAATGATGGCTGTTTTGCCAGTCAGATCAGCGGCATGGATAGGCTTCGCATCGGCATTGAGCGCCGTACCAAACACAAATACTCCTGCGTTTTTGATGTGCGAAAGTGTACGTGCCAAATTGGTGACACTAATAATCGGCATCATCTCTGCGGCCCCAACCGATACTTTAGCGACTGTGGGCGTCAGGCTTGCTGCATGGTGCTTCGGACAAACCACGGCGTCCACACCCATTGCTACGGCTGTGCGCAAGCAAGCGCCAAAGTTATGTGCGTCTGTGATTTGATCTAGCACTAACAATAAGCACTGTTCGCGACCAATAATGGTATCAAGCAGACCTTCATCAGCAAAACCTAGCGGACGAGCATTGAGTACCACGCCTTGATGCTGCGGGCTACCACATAGCTGTGTCAGCTTATCTTTTTGGGTCGGCTGGATACTGATACCATTAGCTTCCGCCTCAGCCATAATGGCTTGTACATGGCTGTCACTCTCGCGTCCCTGTTGCACAAACAAGCTAAGACCATCCAAAGGGCGGTGTTTAAGTAACGCATCAATGGCATGAATGCCGTAAAAGTAAATGGGTTTTGCCATAACAGGCCTATTAAGTATTAGGTGGATATCGCGCTAAGCGATGGAATAAGAAGAATGTCATTGGCATTGAGCACTGCAACTCGTTGGCAATGAGGGAGCGATTAAGTCAGCACTAAAAACAGAAATAAACAATACCAATCTGATATTGTTTATTGTTTGGTCATTAATATTTGATGGCGTTAGCTGTTCACTGATGATACTAGCTTAATTGCAGCCAATATTAACTTAATCGCATTGTTGATAATATCAACCTTCTAAATGGCAGACATACTGGACGATTTCTTCGGTACGTAGATTGAAACCGCTATTGCCTTCGACAACAAACGATTGACCAGCACGGTAGTAGCTAAACTCGTCATCACCATTAATTTTCACTTCACACTCGCCGCCGGTGATTTCGATACGCTCGGATGTATTGGTGCTAAAGTGATAATGCTCAACCAAGTTATCACAAGGTAAGATCACACCCAAGGTTTTGTGACGACCGTCTTCAAACATAATGGTATGGCTGGAACAGCGACCATCATAAGATACTGTCGCTTGGGCATTAACTGTTACGTTAGTAAATTGCGCCGCTGTCATAGTGGCTTCCTTATCAAATAATTATGGTAAAACTAAAAAATAAGTAACTGGTTACCGCTAGAGCCGCGTCATCAACACACCTCTCTGCACTGAGTGCGGTATCCTTCTCTACTAGATATCTGCGTGCTAAGAGTAGCCACAGGTTCTATGAAAACGCTTTGGAATAATGACTGATTGGCATACTCTTCTCACTATACGCCTGTAATTTTACAAAATCATGACTCGTTATCATGCACCGTATGTCATCAATATAACAAGAAGAGTTTATCATTATGTGAGATTATGCTACCACATTATCTCTATAAAGTTTGTTAAAGCGACTAGGAAAATACTATTTGATGCTGGGCTCAAATGGGCTTATTTATCTGCTTTTATGCCATTAACACATCATTATACTGAGTCTATTTTTATGAATTTTGTCCGAAATCGCGCTTAGTATATAGACATAATTTTGCTATAATCAACCCTCTTAATGATTGATATTACAGCGATTACTCATTGCCAGTTTTTGATAATTTTGTGGTAATCTTCCAATCACAAATTCGATTATACACTCCCTTAATGTTTGTATTTGAGCACATTTAGCACCATACTGTTTGCCTACAATATTTATCTATTTAGTGTCGTTAAATAGATAAATTCATTGCTTTATTTATCTTATTTTATAGATGGCTTCTTAAGATTTATATGAAGTTCATTGTCTGTCATGAGAGGCGTTGATGCTAGTATCATTAACTTTACATCAGTTTGCGTTGATCGCTCAGCATGAGCTGAGTGTCGCTGAAGGCTTCAATGTCATCACTGGTGAAACAGGGGCTGGCAAGTCGTTATTGCTGGATGCACTATCCTTGTGTGTAGGTGCACGCGCAGACATCGCGATGGTCAGACATGGCGCAGACAACGCAGACATTTATGCTCAGTTTGATGTACACAACAACAGCGTCATTGCCGAATGGTTTGCCAAGAATGATCGGGCGCTAGACGAGCCTGAAGTACTTATTCGGCGGCAGCTGAGCAATACTGGTCGCTCAAAAGCATGGTTGAATGGTTCGCCTGCCAGTTTGGCTGAGCTAAAAAGCTTGGGCGCATTACTGGTCAATATTCATAGCCAACATGCTCAGCAAGCCTTACTCAAGCCGCAGTTTGTGGTGAATTGGCTCGATGAGATGGCACAAATAACGCCACTCACGCGTCAGACAGCCAGTAGCTATCAGCAGTATCAGCAGCTAAAGCGTCGCGCTGATGATATTGCAAGTCGCGAGGCTCAGCGTCAAGACCGTATTCAACTTTTACAAAGCCAACTGGCAGACATCACCCCTCTATTGGCTGTGGACTATGCAGAAGTTGAATCTGAGCACGAGGAGCTCTCTAATATTGAGGCCTTAATGCAAGAGGCCAGCCATGGCTTGCATCTGCTCGACAACGATACCGATGAGCCAGATGTAATGACCTTGCTCGGGCAAGTAATCAAACTTTGCGATCATCAAGTTGGTGTCAG
Organism: Psychrobacter pacificensis; assembly: GCF_018336615.1. Lineage (NCBI taxonomy): Bacteria > Pseudomonadati > Pseudomonadota > Gammaproteobacteria > Moraxellales > Moraxellaceae > Psychrobacter > Psychrobacter pacificensis. The sequence goes on from NZ_CP048752.1 coordinate 2,931,799, forward strand.
CCAAACCTTTGAGCAAGCCTCTGAGCAGCTGCATTTGGCGCAGCAACAAATCACCGAGGTGACGGCGCTACTGTCAGATTATGCCGAGCAGCAACTACCTGACCCTGAACGCTTACAAGCATTAGACAATCTCATCAGTTTAAGTCATCGCTTATCACGTAAGTACAACTTGCCAGCGAGCGATTTGATTGATGAAGCAAAAGCTTGGCAAAAGCAATTAGAGCAGTTAGAAAACGAGCCGAGCAGTGATGCGATGGCCGCGCAAATTGAGCAAGCTTGGCAGGATTATCTAGCACTGGCCACACAGCTAAATCAAGAGCGTACAAAAGCGGCACCAACCATTAGTAAACAGCTTATAGAACAACTACAACCGCTTGCCTTACCCAATGCGCGCTGCGAGTTCGTTTTTACCAAAAAGACAGAGCCTAGCCAGTACAATGCACATGGCTGCTACGATATTGATTTATTGTTCAGTGCCAATGTCGGTATGCCCATGCAGCCACTGCATAAAATCGCCTCAGGTGGTGAGCTGTCACGAATGGCGCTGGTCATGCAAGTCTTGCAAGCAACCAACGCTGATAACAAAGCTGCCAAACCCATGCTCGTATTCGATGAAGTCGATGTCGGTATCAGCGGCGGTACGGCGCAGGTGGTCGGCGAGCTACTACGCGCGCTTGGGCAAACGCAGCAATTGCTCGCGATCACTCACCAAGCACAAGTCGCGGCGCAAGCGCACCAACATATCTTGGTACAAAAGCACCATCAAGAACAGACCGAAAGTGAGCTGATAATACTGACAGGCAGCGCGCAGGTAGATGAGCTGGCGCGTATGTCTGGTGGCGTTACGATCACCGATGTGACTCGTGATCATGCTCGTAGCTTGCTGTCTGATGTCAAATGACACATTAATTGTCGTTAAATCATCCAGCACGATTCATCAAAAAAGTACTTGTTAAATCTTTGTGGCTATCAATAGCAATTGGCGCGAATCTTGCTTTTCTATTGGTTATCACCATATAGTGGTCTTTCACCCTTATTATTCGGTTGCGTTTGTTTCTATGTCTAAAACCAATTTGACTCACCACTTCTTAATTGCGGCGCCAGAGCTGTCAGACCCAAGGTTTGAGCAGGCGCTCATCTATATCTGCCGCCATGATAAGCATGGTGCGCTAGGTCTGATGGTCAATCGCCCATTAGAGCAAGCACGAGTGGGCAAGCTTCTAGAAGATTTAGATATTGAAGTGACCAATCCGCAAGTGATGGAAGATGTGGCTTTAGAAGGTGGCCCTATGTATCCTGAGGTCGGCTTTGTGCTGCATACAGGTCAGCCTGAATGGGCGTCCTCTTTTGCGATTTCAGAGAATGTCTGCATCACCACCAGCCAAGATATTCTAAAGCGTATCGCGGCAGGTCAAGGCGTCGGTCACTATCAACTGTGCTTGGGTCATGCCAGCTGGGGCAAAAAACAGTTAGACCAAGAACTGGGTAATGGTGATTGGCTCGTCTGCCCTGCCGATCTGACTTTATTGTTTGATACGCCGTTCGAAGAGCGCTGGCAAATCGCCGCTGACAAAATCGGCGTCAACTTTGACTATCTTAGCAGTGACATCGGACATGCTTAATAGCACATGCTCTATGAATACAGATAAAAAAGGATAGCCTTTAATATGGTAGATAGCCCTTTTATAGCAAATGATGAAGATACCATTGATGATGACATTGACACTAATGGCAAGGTTAGTGGCAATATGAGTGACATTGAGATTGATGCCATTGAACCAAAGATCAAACCGCATCTTATTTTGGCGCTAGATTATGGTGTCAAGAAAATGGGCATGGCACTCGGTAATAGCTTGACCCAAACCGCACGCGCTTTTGACATCTTGGCGATGAATAATGGTCAGCCCGACTGGGACAACCTCATCGGTATTATCAAAGTCTGGGGCGTGGCACAGGTGGTGGTCGGCCTGCCACTTAATATGGATGGTAGCAGCTCCATGCTCTCAAAACGCGCACATAAATTTGCGCGGCGTCTGGCTCATAGAATTATGGAGCAGCATCTGCCAGTGACCGTATCATTATGTGATGAGCGTTTAACCTCTATCGAAGCAAGAGAAATCGCATGGGACAACGGCTGGATCCAAAACGAGCGCGACCCGATTGATGATATCTCTGCGTGTATTTTGATGTCGACGTATTTTGCCGATCCAAATAGCAGCTTGGCTATCGACGCGGTCAAAGCAGACTAATTAGGCAAGATAGGTAGAAGACACTGTTATTTCTGTCGCACCATTTTGCTACATCGTACCTATTCACAGATAAATGACTGATTACTATGACCACTGCCCTAGACCAAGACTTGCATACTAAGTCGCAACATGGTTTTGCCCCGCTTGCTATCGCTCGTATCAAGGGCGCACAGCGAGCCAACCAGCTGGCGATTTATCTGATTTATGCGGCCATTTTTGCTTTTGTGGTCTTTGGTACCATCGCTAGTATCAAGGCCTTTCATGACAGTCAGCTGCTTTATCAACTGTTTTACAATCTGCCCTACGCATTGGTTGCGTTGACCATCCCCATTACGCTTTATGATGCTTTTGTGGTTTATCGTTATCGCTTAAACCAACCCTCGATGATTGCCATGAGTATTGGCGTATCGTCCATCATTTTGCTTGGCGGCTTATTATTTGCTGATACAGCATGGCTGGGATTATCCTGCTGGGTGGGTGTGGCATTTTTATTCAAAGTCAGTTTTAAGCGCTTTTTTAACTTCTTAGACGTGGCAAACACTGACAAAGAGGCAGCAGCCGTAGACGATCTAGACAGTACACCTCAGTAAGCGATTAAACAAACGATCCATTCTTTAACCTACCTACTTAGTTTTACGATAATGACTATGACTACTTCTATACCAGATACGACCATCGACCATCACCTAGACACGCAGGGGCTGATCTGTCCTGAGCCTGTGATGATGCTGCACCGAGTCATCCGAAAAGCAGATAGCGGTGAGGTGATTGAGATACTGGCCACTGACCCTGCTACCACCCGCGACATTCCAAATTTCTGTCGTCATCTGGGTCATGAGCTGATGACTCAAGAAACATTGGCAGAAAATATCAGCCTAGATACTGACCCTGATGAAATCACTGTTGATGGCGATGACACCACGCCAGCAAGCGCCACGCTCTATCGCTATGTGGTGAAGAAAAAAAGTGGTTAACTTATATCTGACCTATATCCGAGCATCCTATGAGTCGTGACCGCGCCGTACAGCAAAGGCAACCCAAAGCGCTGGCAGTCGATGATGAGCCGTCTTATATGACGGAGTTTCGTCAAGCCATGCTAGCACGTGGTTTGGCGACGCGTACCCGTAATGCTTATGTGCGCGACTTGCGTTCTTGTGAGTTGACCAACCCACTCGCCCTGACCCGCTGGCAGCCTGATGATGTGCTGCACTGCCTTTCACTGCTTGCCCAAGATGGTAAAACCCCACGCACCCAAGCGCGTATGCTCTCAAGTCTGCGTCAGTTCTATTTATGGATGATAGCGAGCAATCTGCGCGAAGACAATCCCTGCGAGCGTATCAAAAGCCCAAAGCTTGGACGTCCGTTGCCAAAGGATTTGGCCGAGGCTGATGTCGATAATCTCCTTGCCGCACCTGATACCAGTACGGCGCTTGGACTGCGTGACAAAGCGATGCTAGAAGTGCTCTATGCCTGCGGTTTGCGCGTCAGTGAGCTGATTAATCTGTCACTTGAGCAAGTGAACCTAAACGCAGGCTGGCTACAAATCACAGGTAAAGGCAATAAAACCCGACTGGTGCCACTCGGTGAATACGCAGCGGACGCACTGGAAGATTATCTGTCTCATGGGCGCAGCGATCTGATTGCCCATCTAAAATCTGGTAACTGCCAAGCGGTATTTCTGACCGCGCAAGGCGGCTATATGACGCGGCAAAACTTTTGGTATCTTATCAAGCGTTACGCCAAAGTAGCCAGTATCGACAAAGAACTCTCACCGCATACGCTGCGCCATGCCTTTGCCACTCATTTGCTCAATCATGGCGCCGACTTGCGCAGCGTACAGCTATTGCTTGGACACAGTGACTTGTCCACGACGCAAATCTATACCCATGTGGCGACAGCAAGATTGCAGCAGCTACATACCGCGCACCATCCACGTGGTTAGCGCGAGCGCTTAATTTATATATTGACTCATCAGCAAAGGACCATACTGTGCCGCAAGCTCAGCCATCATCCAAGCCCACTCTCACCAAAGCGCAAGCATTTGCGTTAAAAAAATTGACCATTATGGGTTATTTGGAAGGCACGTCTTTTTTGCTGCTGCTAGGTATCGCCATGCCACTCAAATATATGCTGAATATGCCTGAAATGGTGGGCTACGTCGGGCCTGTGCATGGAGTGTTGTTCATCGCCTATATTGTGGTGCTCTTTATCACGGCACATAAAATCAAAATGCCGCTGTGGGCGCTCCCTGCTGGTGTGCTTGGTTCATTTTTGCCCTTTGGTCCATTTGTGTTTGATCATGTGTTAAAGAAACGGTTGAGTAAGTAGTCTAGAAATTATATTTTTTCTCTATCACTATTTTGGGATTACGTGCTTGTATCTCTTGATAAAAGCGCGGCTTGTCTTTTGGCGATATCAATATTTCTTTGTTTCGATATTCTATTTTAAGTCTATCCAATGATAGTGCTGGTGCAGACGTCATGCTTCGAGTTGGCGTAATATATGTGATATCTGCCAGTTCAATGGTTTGAGTAGACAGACCACTATCCACATATAGCTGGCTATCGGTTAGGGTGTATTTAGTACCAAAAAAAGGCATAAGCATCAGTGCTGCAAAAGGCAGTAGGATAATCATTAGCAGTATGTTTCGCATACGTGAATTACTTTTGCCCCAGCGCCATTCCCATAATGGAATGAGGATAAGTGATAAACTACCGACCCATAAAATCAACGCGATCCAGAAGTCGACTTTAGATACAAATATAATGTCTGCCATACATACTACTTCAGAGCTATCAGGTTAAAGTTGAGTGTAAGCCTCTCACCTAATCTTGCCAATATCTTTTTTTCTATGTATTTTCTACATGCTAAATTTGGCAACCATAATGATTCCCGTAATACGATGCTGCAAACCTGCCCTTTTCTCGCTACAATACTCGTCATACGATGCGCACTGTCTAATTAGACAACGCACCCCCTTTTACCTATCTATTATCCGAGAATCCTATGAGCCACCCACTAAATCATAAGCCACCTGCTGACCTGCTAAAAAATGCCCAACATTGGCGCGAAGACATTAACTTTCGCCAAGACGTGCTGGGTAAGCCGTTTGATTTTGCAACCACGTGGGGTATTTTTTCACCGCAAAAGCTCGATGACGGTAGCCTGATGCTGCTTGATTATGTGGATTTCCAAAACGATGATGATTCAATCGATTTGGGCTGTGGCTATGGCGTACTTGGTATGACAGCCGCGCGTGAATGTCCAAATGGTCAGCATACCTTGATTGATAAAGACTTTATGGCAGTAGAATATGCTCGCCGTAACTGCGAAAAAAATGGTCTAAAAAACGTCGATGTGCATTTATCAAATGGCTTTAATCATGTGGCAGCGGACAAAGACTTTAGCCTTGTGATGTCGAACTTGCCCGCCAAAGTTGGCAAAGAGCAACACTATCTGTACTTCCTTGATGCCTATGCACGCATGCGTCAAGGTGGCCGTTTTTATGTCGTGACCATCAATGGCTTGCGCCAGTTTATGAAGCGCTCGTTTACCGAAGTGTTCGGCAATAGCGAAAAGATCAAACAAGGCAAAACCTATACGATTACTATGGCGACCAAAGTTTAGTCTTCAGCATCCAACCATAAAAGATCGTCATAAAAAAGCACGCTAAAATAGATCTAGCGTGCTTTTTGTCTTGTATGACCAACTGTCTTTCTACATCTGGCGTTTTATCAAATAACCACCCAATAGCGCACTGCCTATTATCGGTAACAACACCATCAGCATGGGCGAAAATCCTGTAGCAAGCGATATAAATCCGACCAAATCCTGAATATAGCTAAAGAGCAAGCCAAACAGCAAAGCCACCACGATGCGCAAGCCCAAACTGTGCGTCCGTAGCGAGCCAAAGACGAATGAGCAAGCAACAATGACCAGTGACAATATTGATAAAGGTGATAATAGCTTTTGCCAAAACGCCACTTCATGATCCAAGGAGCGCTTGCCCTGCCCTCGCATAAACTGACGATGCTCGTATAGTTGCGTCAGAGACAAATCCTCTGCCTTGCGCGTCAGTAGATACACAGACTCTGGAGCGAATGGTAAGCTGAGCGTATCTGATGGTGAAACGGCTTGGCTACTCTCAAAGCCCTGATTAATGCTAAGCTCGACCATATCGTTCAGCTGCCATTCGTAGCGATACTGCTCGCTTGGCTTGTCACTGGTCACATCGATAGGCTCACGCCCCGTATATTTTCCGCCATTAGCATGTACAGCGGTTTGCAGATTACCGTTGTTATCTAAATGCCAACGTTTTACCTCGCCGATATTACCCTGAACATCGGCATAATCGATATATAAAATATCACTGCCATCAGGTGTGGCGCTGCCATCTTGTGCATTTTCAAAGCGTGGCTGCACCGTCCAATAGCCGCGCACCGAAGTGACTAGCGATGTGTTGTCCTCATCGTTTATTTGCTTTGCCAATTGATTGGAATGCGGTAGCACGAACTGATTAATCGCCAATGCCAGTAGCACAAAAATGAAGGCAGGTTGTAACACCCAGCCGACGATACGATAGATGCTGACCCCAGCCGCACGCATGACGACCAGCTCACTTTTATTAGCAAGTAAGCCCAATCCTATGACGGCACCGAGTAGCGCACCCGTTGGGATGAATTGCTCTAAGAAATAGGGTGATCGATAAAAGATATATTTAAGTGCCTGCCCCATCGTATAACGGTCATCTAACGAATCGAGCTCTGATAGATAAGAGAATACCAGCTGTAACGCCCATAAACCAACGACGGCCGCGATAATAGCAAGTAAGGCGTTGAGTTTGACATAACGGCTGAGGACTTTTAAATTGGCAGGTTTTTTGGCCAGCTGACCAGCCCCTGCAGACTTAGCAAATAAAGAGCGCATTAAGACTGCCCTCCTTGTGAGCTATTGTGTTGATTGTCCAGACTGCTGATAGGCGCGGCGACGGCTAATCTATTTTCTTGTTTACGAAAGCGCAATCGATGTTGCACACGGCTGCCCCAATTCAAATAAAGCGCTAGTGCCATAAAGCCTAATACCAGCCATGCATATGCCCATACGCTAATACTGCCTTTGCTCACTGCGTTCTTAAGCGAGATGATGCCTAGCGCACAGCTGACAAATAATAAGATAGAAGGAAATAGACGCAGCCAACGCCCTTGACGTGGACGCACTTGCGCAAGCGGTACAGCCAGCATCGGTGCGATAATCATCAGCCACGGCAGTGCCAGACGGTAGCCAAGCTCACCTTGAGCAGCACGCAGCGCGTTATTTGTACTGGTTTGTGCATCACCCGTTGCCGCTTGCCATAGAGGTCCAATTGCTTGGGTTTCAATATTGTCTTCAGTAATGACCTCTTGCGAGGATTCAGTAAGCGTGATGCGATAACGGTCAAAGGCGACTTGATTGTATTTCAAGCTGCCTGCACCCACCTCATAGCGACGACCTTGAAATAGATCCAACTGGGTCACACCACTATTGCCAGTATTGACCTGTTCAGCACGCTTGGCGAGCGTGATGGTATCTTTACTGATGTTTTTTGCATCTCTATTTATAATATCTTTTGGCATATCAGAGATGCCCATTTGATCAGCGGTTTCTTGATCAATCGTATTATTCATATCAGCGCTTTTGCCAGCATTACCCTTTGGCGTCGGTTCAGATTGGATCAATATCACATCTTGTAGTTTTTTCTTATCATCGCTGAGACTACCCACGTATAGATGGTAGTTATCGCTGCTTATAAACTCATTTGGGCTAATCAGATCGAACGCACTGGTCAATGCTTGCTGCTGCCATACCGCCTCAGATGAGCGTACGCCCCATGGTTTGCCTACGATAGATAGCGCCGCCTCACCAACAAACAACGCTAATATCAATGGTGTCATCAGGCGAGCCAGCCTACCGCGAGACACCCCACTGGCATTGATGACAGCCATTTCTTGATCGACATATAAACGACCAAACACCAGCATCAACGCGATAAAAAAGGCCAGCGGTAATATCAATTCTAGAAAATACGGCAGGTTGTACCCGATGATCGTAAACAGCAGGCCAATATCCAAACGGCCTTCAGCAGCAATGCCAAAATAACGTATCAAACGACCGCCAAGCATCATTACTACCAAAAACCCCAGCACCAAAGCAGTGGTCGAGGCAACTTGTCGAGTCATATAGCGGCGTAATATCACAATGGGTACTCTTAAACAGTTGGTATGCGCATGATGGATTGGGGGATCTATCGTCATATTTGAGCACAATAACAATGCATCATAGGCATCGTATACGTTCAAATAATACTGACAATTACTGAGTGACTGATTAGTCCTACTCAACAAACACAAGCGACAAATATAACCGCTAATCCTAGCATGTTTTGCCTAAAAATGGCTGTGAAATGTGTTTGCAAACATTACGTACACTTTACTGATAGCACATTACTATCGGTAGACGATAAACATATCAAATATTGGATAAATCGTTAATGAAATCTTATATGGAATTGGTTTAACAGGGTTTTCTCCAATACGTTTTTTATTTATTTAGTTTGGAAAGGTTTGTTTGTCATTCGTATCATCGAATCTCTATCTCTGTTATTAATTGCTAAACTGACTGACGGATAAAAATATTTTTATGTCATCTAATGTAATGGAGAATACCAATGACTAATACCACATCTACGCCCGCAACCCTACTTGAACTCGCTGGTGGTCAGTTCGATACACTTGATTGGTCAAATTGCGCCCTCGTACTTATCGATTATCAAAACGAATACGTCGATGGTGCCATGCCATTAGGTCAAGCAGGCGCTAAGGCCATCGACAACGCACGACTATTGCTGGATAAAGCCCGCAAGCAAGATGTCCCTATCTTTCACATCACCCATCATGGTGCAGAAAATGGTAATGTCTTTGATCCTTTATCATCTAACGTCGAGATCGTCGAAGAGCTACAGCCGCAAGATGGCGAAACCGTGATTGCCAAAAACCATCCCAATGCGTTTTATGATACGCAGCTACAATCACTACTCTCGTCTGCAAACAAACAACAAATTATTTTTGCAGGTTTCATGAGCCACATGTGCGTAAGTTCCAGTGTGAGAGCTGCCTTTGATCTGGGTTTTGACAATTTTGTCTGTCACGACGCCTGTGCCACTCGCGATCTCCCAAGTGCTACTAGAAAAACCATCAGTGCTGAGGTCATGCATGACACCGCGATGGCAGCGCTACAAGACAGGTTTAGTGCGTTAGTAACGACTGATGAGTTGGTGAAAGGTTAGCGTGAATCCCTAACCACTGATCAAGTAAAACGGTTCCGACATTTTACCTAAACGGTGCAAACTGCGCACCATCATCGCAATATGCTACACTATCGTGATTGCTCTACAAGCCAAATAATCCAATAATCTAACAGGCACCAGCAATTGCATCATTTTCATAACTCTAATAAGGATAACTATATGAATATCAAATTATCTCAGCACCTGCCAAAGACGCATACGCAAAAAATCCTTAAAAAAGAAGCCAAAAATAAAGACGACGCTTGTCTGGTGGTCTTGGTCGATGATAAGAAAAACATCCTTGCCAACTCCATGCTGACAGATTATACCGCTCGTATTGAGCAATTGATTGAAGTCTCTCATTTTAAGGGCACAGCCTGTGAGACCGTTGCTGATTATGCATTGGCAGGGGATAAAAAAACCACCAAACAAAACCCTGTACAGCTATTGTTGGTTGGTGTTGGTAACACGGACAAATTCAGCAATACCGTACTGCAAAAAATTGCCAAGACCATCTATAGCAGCACGCAAAAGCGTGTATCGTCTATTACCGTTGCTTTAGGTGATGCGCTAGAAGAAAGCCATTTTGGTCAATTTGCCCTAAACCTATTGGCAGCCAGCTATCGCTTTGACAAATATAAATCTGAGCAAGCAACGCCTGTATTGACTGATATTTATCTGTTAGCTGATAACTCACTACAGCCTGCACTCGCATTTGCTGAGGCAGTATTCGCCGGTCAAAGCCTCACTCGTGACGTCGCCAATGAGCCAGGTAATATTTGCTTCCCTGCATATATGGCAGAGCAAGCACAAGAACTTGCAAAAACCTATCCTGACCTATTGACTGTCAAGGTACTCGGTGAAGACGAGATGTCAGCGCTGGGTATGAACTGCTTCTTATCAGTGGCTCAAGGCTCTACCAAAGAAGGTCAGCTTGTCATCATGGAGTACCGCGGTAAATCCTCATTTAGTGCAAACGCTGGCACCACCGAGCAAACGATTAGCAACGCGAAAGTGACTGGTCTAAAAAAAGCGCTCGCTGATAAACTACCAACCAAAAAGTCCGCTAAAAAATCCGACAAAGCTAGCGACAATAATGCACAAGCTACAAATGATGATGCGCCTATCGTCTTGGTCGGTAAAGGCGTGACCTTTGATTCAGGTGGTATCTCAATCAAGCCAGGCGCGGCAATGGATGAGATGAAGTTTGATATGGGTGGTTCAGCCTCAGTACTTGGTACTATCAAAGCTCTATGTGAAGCACGTTTACCAATCAACGTGGTCGGTGCGCTCGCCTGTGCTGAGAACATGCCATCAGGTGATGCCACGCGCCCAGGCGATATTGTCAAAGCCATGAATGGTAAATCTGTTGAAATTCTGAACACCGATGCCGAAGGTCGCTTAGTACTGGCTGATACTTTATGCTATGTACAGCGCTATAATCCAAAAGCCATCATCGATGTCGCCACATTGACGGGTGCTTGTGTGGTTGCATTAGGCCATGTGCGTTCAGCAGTCTTTAGTAACGATGAAGATGTATTGTTTGATCTCGAGAATGCGAGCAACTTATCAGGTGATCTTATCTGGCACATGCCACTAGACGACGAGTATCAAGCACTGATTGACTCGCCAATTGCTGATATCCAAAACATCGGTGGTAAAGGTGCGGGCGCAGTGACTGCCGCTTGCTTCTTGTCTCGTTTCATTGAAGAAGGTCAGGCATGGGCGCATTTAGACATTGCTGGTACCGCATGGAACTCAGGCAAAGATAAAGCCGCGACTGGTCGTCCAGTACCGCTATTTATGCAGTACCTGAAAAACAGCGCGGATATGGCTTAATCGATCAATGGCAGTGCATTAACGACCGTCTATTGATAAATGCTATTTTATAAAACACTTTATGAAAACCATTCTATGAAGATCAGTTTTTATGTATTAAGTGAGAGTAAAGCCCAAGATTTCTTGGGCTTTATTTGTCAGCTGACTCAGACAGCGCTGAACAAAAGCACGCAGTCTTTGTTGATTTTGATCGAAGATGAAACGTTGCTAGCAGAGCTAGATAGAGCACTTTGGGCACAAGAGGCCACCAGCTTTATCCCGCATCACTGCTTGTCAGATATTGAGTCTACAGGTTCTGACTCTAACGCTCATCATTCTACCGCCCCCGTGCTACTTGGCAATCATATACCAGCGGATTTTAATGGTATCGTGCTCAATACAACGACACGTCCGGTGACTGACTTTATGGCTACGACCAATAATGCCAAGCCCTCTCGCGTCCTTGAGCTAATCAGACCTGATGCTACCAGTACCCAAGAAGGTCGACACAAATATAAAGCCTATCAGCAATTAGGCTATGAGTTGACTCACTTTAGGGTATAGTGCTGCCGTTTATTTCTCTCTTTACTTTGTCACTACTTTTAACACGCCCTAGGCATTTTTGCTAATTTGCCTTCGTCTATACTTGCTCCACATTTGAGCACACTCGTTATATTTTGCCTGTTACTTTTCACTTTATACGTCGCCTCCACTGCTATAGTCGAACCACTATTAAAGCGTTACAGCGTTAGACTCGTTTAGCCTACTACTGTAGTACTTGCACTCGTCTGCCTTGTACCACTTTTAATATTGATTGACTATATGAGCGGTATGCGAATATGCCAAAAAATGCTACCATCCCTCGATAAATTTTTGCTCAAACAATTCATTTACTTTTGACAGATTTCGAGGATGTACAA
>NZ_CP048753.1:0-37610 GCF_018336615.1 Psychrobacter pacificensis
ATGTCTTCACAATCAATTATACTCTTGCGTCATAGCTTGGTTGCTTGTATATGTGCAGCGGCTATGCAATATAGCTATGCTGAAAACGTTACCAGCTTTGAATCCGCTTTAGCAAAAGTACAAAGTTACCAGACTCAAGACAAGCCGTGGCAACAAGTTCAGCAAATATCTGAATTGAATATTCAGCAAAGTCGGTTATGGCAGAATCCAAGTATAAGTTTAGAACAGTCTGGCTTTGGCTCAGGTCAAGAACAGGAATTCAATGTTGGCGTTAGTCAACCTCTAGATCTATTTGGTCAGCGTAAGCTGAACCGGGTGATTGCCAATACCTCGAATCAACAAATCCAATTGCAACAGCAATTATGGAAGGCTCAAAGCCAACTGATTGTTAAATTTGCATGGTCGCAATTTGCACTTGCTGAGGTTGAGCAGTCTGCTTATTCAGTACAGTTAAAAACAAGTAAAGTCAATCTGGACAGTGCCCAGAAACGCTATCAGGCAGGCAGTATTGCCCTGGTTGATTTTGAGCGTGCCCAAATTGAAGCGCTAGAAATCCAACGACTTTATGAGCAAGCGATGCTGAATAAACAAGCTGCCGGTCGTCAGCTGTCTAATTTGTGGGGGGGAGAAACATCTTCACATCTTCAATTGAATAAAACCGCTATCCCTTGGCCAGAGCAAAGTCTCCAAACTGTGCAACGGTATATTGCTGAAGGGTGGCTAGAAAAACTCTATGCCTTGAACATTCAGCAATCGGATCATCAAATTGAAAATTTAAGAATTCAGGCACGTCCCAATCCGACTTTAAATGTAGGCATGAAACGTAGCAAAACCCCTAATGAAAGCAACGATACGACTTTAGCAATCGGCGTGGCTATTCCACTGAATATTTTCAATCGCCAGCAATATGCGATCCCGATGGTCCAGCAACAGCAAATATTGCTGAACCAACAGCAGCAGCGTGAGCTGAAGCAACAAATACTCGATATTGCCAACAGCATGCATCAGCTCAAAGGTTTACGTAGCCAGTTCGATGCCACAACAGCACAAGTTACTTTGGCGACCAAAGTTCAGAGCCGTACTTTACTAGGGTTTCAGGCAGGGAAACTGTCCATTACCGACGTTCAGCAAGCAACCACCCAACTGCAGAATCTTCGATTGGGTCAATTACAAACTCTACGTCAAGCTTGGCAAACTGCCCTAGCAGCTGAGGCACTCAGTATTGGCACAAGTTATGAAGAAATTAGCCGTTCGGATGCCTATACACAACTGAATAAAAAGGCAGTCGAAGCATCGCAAAATTTAATCAATGGGGGAGCACGATAAAATGAACGCCAAGCAAAACGGAAAAATATCCCAGTCTCTCATGATTGCAATTTTGATTCTGATTACGGTCTTGGTCAGTCTGGCTATTTGGTTAAGTTCAAAAAAAACTGAATCTGAGGGGCAGGGTTATGATGAGGGAAATGCCGAATATTCTGATGAAGATAGTTCTGAAGAAGGACATGCTGAAGAAGGCGAAATACAACTGACCAGCCAACAAATGGTTGAACAAGGTTTAAAAGTTGCTGTTGCATCCACAGGATTGGTTGAAAAGCTGACAACCCTGCCAGGTAAATTGGTGGTGAATACCGATCAACAAGCGCATATATCGCCTAATTTTAGTGGTTATGTCGAGCAGATCAATGTGGCTTTAGGACAGAGCGTGCAAAAAGGACAAACGCTGGCTGTACTAACCGTGCCTGAACTGATCGACCAACAGGCAAATCTGCGTATGGCACAGGTGAATCTGGATTTGGCCCGTAAAGATTACCAGCGCGAACAGCAACTCTGGTCACAGGGGGTTTCTGCCAAACAGGATTACCAGCGTGCCGAAAATGCCTACCGTCAAGCGCAGATTACTGTCCAGTCCTCACAAGCACGTTTAAATGCATTAGGTGCAAGTGGCAATAACAATGGGCGTTTTCTGATTAAAGCACCGATCTCTGGGGTGATCAGTCAAAAAGATATTGTGGTCGGTGAAAATGTGCAACTGGCTAATCAGCTCTTTGTCATTGAACAGCTGAAAGATTTATGGCTTGAGTTTAATTTGCCGAATCAATTCTCAGGTCAACTGCAAGCCGGGCAAAAAATTGACTTTAAAGTGAATGATTCAGCTCAAAGCTATAAAGCTACTGTACAAAGCTTAACCTCTCAGGCAGATGTACAAACAGGGCGTCTGGTGGTGCGCGCAAAACTCGATGCGCAAGCTACTGAGTTGCGTTCTAATGTGTTAGTGAGAGTGTTGATTCCGGAAGCTACAGCAAAATCAGCCCTTCGGATTCAAAAGTCTGCGCTGCAAAGTATTGAAGGTGAAGACAGTATTTTCATCGTAGATTCAGAACAAAAAGGTCAAGTCCACTTAAAAGCACAGAAAGTGCAATTGGGGCAGGCTTCAAGTGATGGACAATGGCTTGAAGTGATTTCTGGGCTGACTGAAGGGCAGAAGTATATCGCTCAAGGCAGTTTCTTGTTGAAATCTGAATTAGAAAAAGACGAGGCAGGCCATGGACATTAATTCTGATCTACCAAAACCCGAAGGTTTATTCGAACGAATCATTCAGTTTTCCATACAAAATGCGATTTGGGTGTTGCTCTTTGTCTGTACCTGGATTGCGGTCGGGGTGTATAGCTATCAGAAACTCCCGATTGATGCTGTACCCGATATTACCAATACCCAAGTCCAGATTAATACTCAAGCCAAGGGTTTTACTGCGCTTGAAGTCGAACAGCTGATTACCTATCCCATTGAAAATGCCATGGCTGGCATTCCGGATCTGGAGCTTACCCGTTCCATATCCCGTTATGGACTCTCTCAAGTCACCATTATCTTTAAAGATGGGACTGATATTTATTGGGCCCGTCAGCAGATTAACCAACGGACACAGGAGGCGCAATCTGAGTTGCCTGCACAAATCGCACCGACGATGTCCCCCGTTTCTACGGGTCTCGGTGAGATTTATCAATGGGTACTGAAGGCAGATCCGAATGCGAAAAAGCCGGATGGAACTGCATACACGCCGATGGATTTGCGTGAGATTCAGGACTGGATTGTGCGTCCTCAACTGCAACGTGTTAAGGGAGTTGCAGAGGTCAACAGTATTGGTGGTTTTGAAAAAACCTATGTGGTCTCTCCCGATTTAAACCGGATGCAGCAACTGAATATCTCATTAGAACAACTGCAACAGGCTTTAGCGCAAAATAATGAGAACCGAGGTGCAGGTTATATTGAAGACAATGGTCAGCAACTGACGGTACGTGTACCGGGTGCATTCAATGGGCTTTCTGATATTGAGAACACCATGCTGGGTAGCCCAAATGGCAGCCCAATTCGGGTTGGTGATATTGCGCAAGTCTCTATTGGGCATGATTTAAGAACCGGTGGGGCAACCTATAACGGCAAAGAAACCGTTTTAGGGGTTGTCATGATGGCGATGGGTGGAAATAGCCAGACTGTTTCTAAAGCTGTGGATGCCAAGCTTCAAGATATTCAGAATAGTTTGCCTAAAGGGGTAGTGATTGAAACGGTGTACGACCGTACTATCTTGGTTGAGAAGGCGATTAAAACCGTTCAGAAAAACTTGGTAGAGGGAGCAATCCTGGTCATCATCATTCTGTTCCTGTTTTTAGGGAATATCCGTGCTGCCTTGATTACTGCCTGTGTCATTCCACTCTCTATGCTGTTTACCTTAACCGGGATGGCACAGCAAAATATCAGTGCCAATCTGATGAGTTTAGGTGCACTCGATTTCGGCATCATTGTCGATGGTGCTGTGGTGATTGTCGAAAACTGTATCCGGCGTTTAGCCCATACACAGCAACTGTTAAAACGACCTCTCACACAAAGTGAACGCTTTAAGGAAGTTTTTCTGGCTGCCCGCCAAGCACGTCGTCCTCTTATTTTTGGTCAGCTTATTATTTTGGTGGTGTATTTGCCGATTTTTGCTTTAAGTGGTGTGGAAGCAAAAATGTTCCATCCGATGGCATTGGCAGTGGTACTCGCCCTTGTTGCAGCCATTATTTTATCGATCACCTTTGTGCCTGCTGCTGTGGCATTGTGGGTCAAAGGCGATATTCAAGAAAAAGAAAGTCGTTGGATGTTATGGCTAAAAGCTAAATATCAGCAAACTCTTGATATTTCGTATCAATACAAAGCAGTTGTGCTGACTTTTGCACTGTGTTTATTAGTGATTACGGGATTTATCAGTACCAAACTCGGCAGTGAATTTGCACCACAGCTCAGTGAAGGAGACTTTGCGATACAACAGTTACGTTCACCAAGTACAGGCTTAGAAGAGTCTTTACGTATTCAGGAGAATACTGAAAAACTTCTTTTAAAGAGTTTCCCTGAAATTAAGGCAGTATTTGCCAGAACGGGTACAGCCGAGGTTGCAACAGATGTCATGCCACCCAATATTTCAGATGGCTATATCATGTTAAAGCCTCGTTCAGAATGGCCAAATCCTAAAGAAAGTTTAGATGAATTACGTGGCCGTATGGTGACGTATTTAGCCACGATTCCAGGCAATAATAGTGAATTTTCACAACCGATTGAACTCCGATTTAATGAATTGATCTCAGGTGTGCGTAGTGATGTTGGTGTGAAAATCTTCGGTGATGATATGAATGTCCTCAATACTGAGGCGACTAAAATCTCCAAAATCATTCAGCAAATATCGGGTAGCAGTGCCGTGAAAGTTGAGCAGACCTCAGGTTTGCCATTACTGAATGTCGAGGTAAATAAAACTTTGGCTGCACAATATGGTTTGAGTGTGCGTTCAATTCAAGACCTTGTGGCAACCAATATTGGTGGACAAAGCGTGGGAGAGATTTTAGAAGGCGATCGTCGTTTTGATTTTGTTATCCGTCTTGGAGAGCAAGACCGTAGTGTCGCATCTGTTTCCCAGTTACCTATTCAGCTTCCAAATGGTGGCAGTATTTTATTGTCGGATGTCGCGCAAGTCTCGACCATTGAAGGAATCAACCAAGTCAGTCGAGAAAATGGTAAACGCCGAGTTGTGGTTACAACGAATGTTGAAGGGCGTGATTTAGGGTCTTTTGTTTCTGATGTACAGACACAGCTCAAAGCATACACTTTGCCAAGTGGTTATTGGATAGAATATGGCGGTCAGTTTGAAAATTTGGCTTCAGCCAAAGCACGGATGCAAATCGTGATTCCACTGGCTTTAATCACTATCTTTATTTTACTGATGGCGGTCTTTCACAATGTCAAAGAAAGTCTATTGGTCTTTACCGGGATACCCTTTGCCTTGACCGGTGGTGTGCTGTTCCTTTGGCTAAGGGATATTCCATTATCGATGTCAGCTGGAATTGGCTTTATTGCCTTATCTGGTGTTGCAGTCCTCAATGGACTGGTAATGCTGACCTTTATTAAGGAATTAAGGGACAAATATCCAGTGCATAAAGCCGTGTGGCAAGGGGCTATTTTGCGCTTAAGACCAGTGTTGATGACAGCTTGTGTGGCTTCACTGGGTTTTGTACCAATGGCGCTGGCAACCGGAAC
Organism: Psychrobacter pacificensis; assembly: GCF_018336615.1. Classification (NCBI taxonomy): domain Bacteria; kingdom Pseudomonadati; phylum Pseudomonadota; class Gammaproteobacteria; order Moraxellales; family Moraxellaceae; genus Psychrobacter; species Psychrobacter pacificensis. The sequence continues at coordinate 5,564 of NZ_CP048753.1, forward strand.
AGGGGCTGAGGTTCAACGGCCACTGGCAACCGTAGTGATTGGCGGGATTATCTCTTCAACATTACTAACTTTGGTGCTGTTACCCGTGCTTTATCGTTGGATAAATGAAAAAAAAGTTTCTTAATCCAATAGATTAGTCGATTTACAGCAGAGATATTGGCTGTTATCCAATATCTCTGCTCATCATAAATAGAATAAGGAAAATATTTTATGTCAGAACATCATGATCATAGCCATGCGGTTGTTACTGAAGAAAATAGTAAGAAGTTAATGGTTGCCTTAGGTTTAACGACTACTTTTTTAATAGTAGAAGTTGTCGCTGCTTTTGAGACCATCCCGAATTCTGTGTAACTGCCGTTTAGATTAAATGCTTGCTGATACGGTCATCAAACATAATCATAAAACGATTCAGAGCAGACGTCCAGTTACGGATTGGCATCGACCACGAGCCCATCCTGGATTTTGTGTAACTTCTATTTGCTAATAGGGTATAAGAAGTTACACAAAGTTTAGGAAAGTCCCTTTTTTATACCTATCGCTCAACCAACTTTTCCTCAATCATTTCAGTCAACAACTCAGTCACCGTTTTTCGGCTTTCAAGCGCGTACCGCTTGAGCGCAATGTGTTTATCTTCATCTAAATTAAAATTCACGCGTACCGTCTTTTTGGGACTGTCCGTCACATCCGATAAAGCCAATTGATCCTTAACGTTCTTACTAGGACGACCTGCTGATAAACTCATGACTTACTCCTCACCAAAAAATATTTGAATCTCACTGACCAATGCGGTTATCTCTTGTATCGCATTGCTACTAGGCGATTCGGTATCAAATACTGTCTTACCAAGGGCAGCACTATTAGGATAAGCAACTCGCTGCATCACTCTGGTCTCTAATACCGGAATATTATAATCAAGCAGCGCGGTTGCAACCTCTTTACCAATATTGGTATTTTGAATGGCGCGTGAGACAACAAAGGCTGCCTTTAGTTGGCCATCCATCATCTCAATACGCTGCTGCACTAAATCAACCAAATCGCTGGTCGCCCAGATATCATAGGGGCTCGGCTGCACCGGAATCAATATAAAATCAGCCGCTTTTATAGCAGAAATAGCCAGACTAGTAGCTTGCGGCGATCCATCGATCACCACATAATCTTTATCAGAGACGTTTTTTAAATCTTTATCAAGTGTTGGTCTATCGAGCCCAATCACCGGTACCGGATTGTCTTCATCAACTGCTCTCCAGTCACGCGCACTGCCCTGCTGGTCACTATCCACCAACAAAACACTATGGCCTTTTAGCTGTAAGCCACGAGCCAAATGCGTTGCGATGGTAGTCTTACCGCTGCCACCCTTTTGATTTAATACCGCGATTACCTTCATAAATACAGATCCCTGTAGTATGTATTGAGTATATAAGTATATAAGTATATAAGTATATAAGTATATAAGTATATAAGTATATAAGTATATAAGTATATAAGTATAACTAAAAATGTACGTCACATTACTACTAATAGCAATACTTCATAGTAAAAATAGCATCACCTTTTCTAACTAGCGTATATCCATCATGATAGACGTCCTGTATCAAAGACAGCATAACGAACTGCCTACTACCAGGTAAATTACCGCTGTTGAATATCAATTTGAGCTACTAAAAGGAATACGTTAGCCACTCATATTCGTTATAATCTGCTCACCAATCAAAACCACCAATCGTTAATGAGGAAACCACTATGGTGAAGTGTCACTTATCGACCATCATGGGCGAAAGACGCCTTAAAATTGCCGATGTCGCAAGGGATACTGGCATCAATCGTGGCACCATTACTCGCATGTATCATGAAGAAGCCACCCGAGTTGATCTAGATGTCATCGAGTCTTTATGCACGTATCTTAGAATCAATGTTGGTGATTTATATGAAATCATAAATGAGGACAGCAGTGAGTCGCCTGAGTGAACACCTTCGCTCATAAGACATTATCACCTTTAAAAGTATAAAAAGACCTACAGAAGGTTATTTTCTCTTGCAATAGATTAAAATATAGGTATAATTTGACCTGTAGTAAGTCATTTTATCCATTATTTATACACAATAATCTGCAGGAGAATACTAATGAATAACAATCTATCGCGGCTCAACAGCTGCGCTTGGTTTAGTGAACAGACTAAAAATTTAGCCTCTAAGCTGTTATTCAGCTTACAAGTACAGCAAGGCGTACAACTGGCATCATTACTTGGTGTTGACGCTATTCTTTATAATGATGAAGCGATTTATGTCTGGGTGCAACGACAGCTGGATGATGGTCTTATCGTTGACGACTACACTTTAAGCATCCTTGAAACTGCTTTTATAGAGTTGGTCACAGCTTACACTGACCAAGCAGCCTAGTCACTTTAGCTTATATTTACAGACTTCTTGTTTAACAAGAAACAATAACCCTTAAAGCCAGATAAAGTGTCATTATCTGGCTTTTTAATATAGACAAAGATAACGACAATCAAACAAGCCTTTTTTCAGTCTTATATGTTTCAGAAGACGCACTTTTGGGCAATATAGCTCACTATTGCCATACGTCTTTACTCAGTCGGCTTTGCACGCGGCACCCCAGCTATTTTATAATAAACAAAGCCTCTCTCATCTCTCAAAACACTCTTACTGTCTGCTCTAACGCACCAGCTGATTGCATCAGGCTGCTCTTTATTAACATCACAAGCCAAAATAAACTGCGCACTTTGAGCATTATTAAAGGCCTGTTTCCAACCCGTTTCAAGCTCATCGATGCCGCGCTGTAGCTCTGCTTGCTGGTATTTCATCTCTGCAATCTCATCAAAGCTTGGCACATACCAAAATACCAGAGCCACCAAACTTATTATCACAGCCATCGTACCCGCTGCGACAGCGGCTGCAATCCTTTTAATACTCATAGTCTCAATGGACTTATGAATTTTGTCCAAGTCTTTACTAGCTCTACCCTCGACCTGCTCAATCCGCGTTTTGGTGGTGGTCTCAAAGGTCTCAATATCTTCAATAATCTGCTTATGACCAGCTTGGTACTGATTGGTGAATAGGGCTAGATTGTCAGCGCTTGCGCTAAGTTTATCAGCAACTCCTTGCATGGTACTGATTTGTACCTCTATGCTATCGTTTTTAGCAGTGACGACCGACTCTACAGCCGTATCAATCTGCTGTTTCATATCGGTGATGATGCCCGCTATTTTGTCATCATAACGACGCGGCATCTCATTGTCAGTGAAAGCCGTCACTGCTGCTTGAAGCTGCTTTAACACGAGTTCTTGATACTGGCTCAATGCCTGCGAAGTCGTGCTTGCGCTACTACCTAATTCTTCAATGGCAGAAGACACCTCATTCACCTTGCTATCAATACCGCTAAGCGAACGCTCAAGCCGCCTCGCTACCGCATCATCGGCTCGCTTAATCAGCTCACGCAAGGCCCCAATGACCGGAGTCAATGAAGTCACTAGGTTAACAAGTTGATCGTGTATGTCTTGCTCATTGCTATTGTCTTTATTCATGGGGTACTCATTATTATAATGCCGCCTAAAATGGGCGTGGTGAGGAGTAGCGGCGTCTTTGTGCTTGTTCATGCGCTTGGATGGCGTTCTTCGTTTTTTGCAGGTGATCTGTCACAGTTTGTGTGAGCGTTGCCCCATCTATGGTGATAGCAGGAACGTGCTCAAAGCGCTCATTGATCTGGGTTAATACCTCGACCTTATCTTGATTGTCAGGCAAGCGCTCAAGCTGTTGCCATAGCGTCGTTGCTGCCTTCTGCACCTGCGTTGCAATTTTTTTGGCATCGGTGTCTCGTAAACTTTTTTGTAGTGTCGTAAAGCTGTCAGTGTGTTTTAGAGTAGTGAATATAAATGCTTGTGCGGCAACCGCCTCAGCCGCGTTGATCACTTCGATCGGTGCATCAACGGCCTTAAAATCAAGGGCATCAACGCGGTCACGCACCCGTACCACTAAATTGTCAAATCGATCTCGATATGCTTTGGTCTCATTGATTCGCTGACGCTTAAGAGATGCCTGCTGCCGTCTCTGTTGTAAAGCTACTCGCCGCCTGGTTAAAGCCTCCTCTCGTGCGCGCTCAGCCTCTTCCTTAAGCTTTGCTTGCTCATGTGCTTTATTGAGCTGGTGGTGAAGCACCATCGTACGGTTGCGCCAGTCATCAAGCCGATCTGCGTTCAATTGAGTGGTCTTGGTACGGGTAATCTCATCGTATAGGTCATCATCTTGCACAATCACAGCTTCACTTTGATCCAGTAAGGCGATACGCTGCTCATAAAACGGCGACAGGCGCTGATAGGTTTTTTGACTGGTATTAATTTGCTGCTTTAACTGTTTGATGTCGTTATCATTGGCAGTCTTAAACGCTTTAACATCAGCGGTCAATGCCGTTAAACGAGTGTAAGCATCCGCGTCTACCTCTACTGCTTTTAACGTACTGAGCGCCTCACGCTCTTTTTGAAGATATTTAAAGCGCTCAACATCCAGATCTGCAAATGCGGCAAACTTATGATAAGTGTCCATGTTATTGGTGACGTCTATCTCTTGTAGATCCGCAAACGCTTGATCCCACTGTAAGGATAAGTCGGATTTTTCAATATCAATCTCATCAAGAGCTTTAAAGCCAGTCGCCAGTTTATTCAGCTTTGCGGCAAAGGGTTTTAGCGTGGCCTTCAACCCTTTGTAGTCCGCAATGACTTCATTATTAAGCGGGATCAGCTTTTTTAAAACCGTTTTATTGTTCAGCACCGTCTTATCAATCTGTGACAGCTGCTCTTCAAGACGGCTAACAGCGCGGCCTGTTTGTAGGGTATCATCTTGTCTAAACTCCTCAACCAACGCTAAAGCCGCCTTTAGTGCCTCACTTTGCTCTTTTGTGCTTATCTGCCTGGCAAGCTCAATCATTTTTTGGCGGGGGTCACTAAAATCCTGTCCCACCTCCTCGGTGAACCGCTGGGTACTCTTAATGTTTTTATCAATAGTAATAATCTGTTTAGACTGGTGCGCTAACTCTTCATGCAGCGCATCAATGGTTGAAAATAAGGCGCTGCGTACCATCTTTTTTTGACTCACAAAGTCGGCTGAGATTGCTAAAAGCTCATCAAGTGCGTGATCATTCGCCGCATCACTATGCGTCTGACTGTTACTTTTAGGGATAGCGGGTTCAAGTTCAACGGCAGGATCTACAAATCGGATATTACTGAGCTCAATTCGCGCAAAGGGTTTACGCTTTTTATAATGTATTGTGACGCCGTTAACCTCTTGTTCATTGCTTTCTAGGTCAATACGTCCCTTGTCGTCGTACTCAATTACTAAACCATTTTTTTCAATGTAAGCATTGATCTCATCAATCGTCTCGTTGTATTCGTGAATCACTGAACGATTGCCTTTGAGAATATCCTTATATAGTGATTTACCCAGTTTCATTTTTGGCAAACGATTGATGCCCAGCTCACGGTAGGATTTCTCACTAATGGTTTTATTCTTAGGCAGTAGCTCATTGGCCATATCCGCCCAAAGGGTGCGTTGATATTTAAGCTCATCGCCGCGTCCGTTTAACCCCTTAGATAACCGCTCCTCCGTTGACCACTGCAACCAATTCTTGCGTGCTGATAAAGCATAACCCTCAACATCCGCTACTATCTCACGGCTTGAGAGTAAAATATGGGCATGAAAGTTACGACTGGTCAGCTCAACCACTTCAACCTCCCCCACATGTTTCTCGTGACTGTGGGGCCGATGAATGGCCACATCGACAAGCACGTTATAGCGATCAGATAAGGTTTGAGCGTAGCGCTCGGCCAGAACTATACGCTGATCCGCGGTGATCCCATCAGGAAACATCACGTCAATCTCAGTACCCAATTGCGCGTTTTTACGAGTCTCAATGCGTTCGATATCATTCCAAAAACCCTCACGTGTCACTGCTAGATCCCCAGCAAGAGTTGGCGTTATCAACGCCGTATGCATCACATTTTTCTCAATAACTTGCGTGTATTTAGTACCATCACTGTCCACTAAATTTAAGATTTTGTCTTTAGCTTTACTGGTGTAATCGTGGACGACTCCTGACTGCTCATCAACCAGTTTTGAGCCAGAATTATAAGCCGACTTTGCCACCACGCTATGATTTTTCGCCTTACTAACGGCGCTAACTGACAGGTGAAACCCTTTATTATTCATAGCAAAAAAACCCAATATTGAGAGATGATTTTTTGGGGGTTGTAGGGGGTTCGCCCCCTGCCGAACGACGGAGTTTATGTAAAAAATAGTACCCCTTGTGGGTCTTTTTTACATAAACTCCTAAGCTCGCTCTTAACAGAGGGTTAAAATACTACTGCGCCCACGAAACGATGTGGTCTTGTGTATTTTACTACCTTGCATACCTATGTATGTACTGCTAGGATCAACTCTATCATAGTTGGCTAAAAAAAGGATGAGGTAATGTCAGTAATATCAGATGATTTATTCGCAAATAAGATTAAGCAATTACAGGCTCTTAAAAAAGAGATTGATCAGGACAGGCTTGAAGCACATAAAATATTGGGGGAGTGGTTGGCCAACGCATTAGACGATGATGATAATCATGAACTGCAAGCTATTTTTTTAGACGCACACGATAATGAAAAATATGCTCGTTTGAAAAAGCACCGTGAATTTTTGAAAGCAATTGCCAATAAAATACAAAGTAAAGCTGAGGTGGTACCAAGCAGCTTTACACCACCTAAAAACAGTCAGGACAGTGACCACGGTTCATTGCTTGATATTTATTCATCATCACATTAGCTACTCGAAATCGCCTAATTGAAGGTACAGCTGGATCGTCTACTAATTAGCGAAAGGTTAGGAGACGGTTATCGGCTGTTTTAAGCGTTTTAGAATAGCTTTAGCTACCATCGTATCGGACAGAGCGTAAAACGTATATAAGAGTGGTTTCTAGGCTTTTTAGCAACGGTTTGATAAGTGTTTACAGATGTGTCGATAATGGCTACTGAAAATGAAGACAAGCTATCTACAAAAAATGAGACTGATATTGAGAATGTGAAAACAGGGTTGTCCAGAATGACAGACGAAGATATTCAAAATATCTTTGACCATGCTTTTGAAGATCTTCAAAGATCTAAGCTTGATCCGAACCATGCGAACGTGGAATAACATTAAGTAAGTGGACAATTGCATTCTGAGCTACTGATCAGTTTTACAAGTGATTGGTCGATCAAATTATCATCTTAAATCCGTCGGTTTTTTGGTTTTTTCCTTATTATTTAAAATAAAAATATATTTTTTACTTTTAAAAACTTTTAAAGACTTTTAGACAGTCTGTAAGCTTTGCTATTAAAGGGTTACGCACTCTATTATGCTACTTTTATCCCGCATTATGCTACTTTTATCCCGTTTAAATGCTACTTTTATCCCGCATTATGCTAGTATCTTGAAGTAACTAGCATAATGATGTTGTCATAATGAATGATGTCGAGCTATACGAAAAAAAATATCCTGAAAAATGGATTGTTATGCAGAATAAAATTACTCAAGCTTTTAGAGAGATGTCTATTGATGAGAAGCGCATCATTATTCTAGCGAGCCCATTGGTTAGGGTTAATAATGCTACTGAAAAAACACCGATAGAGGTTGCGTCTTCTGAATTTGCTAAGCTTAGCGGAATAGATAGAAACTCGGCTTATAAGCAAATGAAATCAGCTAGCAAAAAATTAATGAAGCGTACATTCATTTATGAGGATAAGGATGGTGATGATACAGAGGTTCAATGGCTAATCAGGTCGAAATATGCAGATGGCTATATATCGATGCATTTTACAGATGAGGTAATATACTTACTTCAGGTTTTTGATAAGCTCAACCCTTACACTAAATATTTAAAAGAAGATATCTTAAACCTCAAATTGACTTACTCGTTAGACCTTTACCATCTAGCAAAAAAGTCTGAGGGGAAGGGTGGTTTTTCTATGACTTTAGATCAATATAGGCAAGAACTTGGCACGCCTAAGTCGTATGAGCGCATCAACAATTTGAAAGAGAATGCAGTTGATGGACCCATAAAAGAAATTAATCAGAAAACCGACATCAAAATCACCTATGAAAACATCAAACGTGGACGCACAGTTACAGGTTTGACATTCACCGTCAAGGCCAAGCCAACTAAGAAAAAAGGACAGGAGGGCCTAAATCAGAATAATGAGGATAGAGATATCCCACCTCTAACCGTTAAGCAAATTGATCGTTTTGCCCCTTTGTTGGCTAACTACTCACCGTTTGGTAGTTACGCACCATCAGGTAAAAGCACTCAAGAAGTTATTAGTTGGTTACACACTCAATTAAGAGATGAGGCTTTTTTAAAGACCCACAAAAAGCACTTACTGGCGATAGGCTATACGTTCCCTAAGCAGAAATCATAATATGAAAAAAGCATGCTTAGTAGTTTTGGCATTACAAATGGTTTATATTGTACGTACATATATAAGCCATTTGTAATGCCATGACGACAACCAATTATAATATCAGGCTCGATCAAGAGCTCAAGGATAGCGCCTTTGCCGTGTTTGAAAGCTATGGATTAACGCCGTCTCAAGCAATCAAATTGTTCTTAACTCAAGTGGCGCAAACCAATACCGTGCCGTTATCCTTTGATTATCAAAAACCCTCTAATCTTAATACGCCGCCACAAACTTCTGCGGGTGATTACGGATTGAGCGGCCAGCGCCATAAATAAATCAGTGTAAAAATAACTGTACAGATATAAGTACAGCTATGGTATATAATATCAGTCATACAAATAAATATAACCAAACACGGAGTAATCGTTATGGATGTTGTGAACTACACTGATTTTAGAAAGGGCCTAGCCAAATATATCGATAAGGTAGATACCGACAAATCGCCGATCGTGATTACTAGACAAAACGCCAAACCTGCGGTACTCATGAGTTTAGAAGAGTTTAATTCATATGAGGAAACGCTTCATCTGCTAAAAAGCCCCACTAATGCCAAGCGCCTCAGACGCTCTATAGCCGATGCTAAGGCGGGTCGTTTAATCGAGCATGACATCAATACGGATGACGCATTATTGACTTGTGATGATGAGGTGGACGCTTGATCTTATCTTGGACACAGGATGCGTGGGAGGACTACGAATACTGGCAAAAAACCAGCAAAGAGAAGGTCAAGCAAATAAGTAAGCTGATTAAAGCCATCAAACGTGACCCATTTGAGGGTATTGGTAAACCTGAACCACTCAAACACGATCTGGCAGGCTATTGGTCGCGTCGCATTGATCAAGAGCATAGACTGGTTTATGAGGTTCAAGATGATGCCATTATCATCGTTCAGTGCCGATATCATTATTAAGTAAACAGTGTTAGTTCACAAAAGTGCTTGATCCTAAGAATCAGGCACTTTTTTATTTTCCATTCTGGCTATGTGTCCTAAAACGAACGAGAAAGCTCTGTAGAGACGTCTAAATATATTGGTTAGTATTTCGACCTAAACATTCGATAACAAACCTTATGTGGTCATACGACGCCATATAATTGCTAATGGTGACTATACCTCTGATCACGTTACCACAGAATAAAATAGTTGCTGTTTTATTCTTACCTAAAAATACACGTATATTATTTTGAATTTATATATACAGATTTAACAGATTTATACGTTTTTCGCCAATCCTCTGTAGCGCTTCATTTATAAGTATTACAGGGGATTTTTTTTATTTAAATGACGACGTTAACCTTGTTATAGGTAGACAAATACCTTGTTGTTTTAGTGTATAGGTAGACATTTAGCTTGTTTTAGGTAGACAAATACCTTGTATATGACGAAAAATTATAAAATTTTTCGTCATATATGTTATATTAGTTAAAACCAAACAAATAGGTTAGGATATGACACCTGAAGAAATGCAGGGTTTTCAAGACAAGCTTAGGCAAGACTTTGGCCATACAATCAGGGTACGCGTTGAAAAACCGCTGACACCAGAGGAGCGTGAGGCTTTAATCAATCATATTAGATACACAAGAAATGATTTCAACGCCTCTATTGAGATTATTGAGCCCATTCCTATTGACTTTGATTTTGAGGTATTGCCTTTTGAAGAAGAGATTCAAAAGCCTATACAATCCCCTCAAAATGCAAGCTCAGATGCCAGTAGTACAACATCCGATAAAAAAGACGATAGCAACTGGGTTTATGGACCGAATTGGATTGTGCTACAAAACAGATTATTAAACGCGATTACAGATTTGACGCATAACGAGAGACGACTGATCATGCTTTTATCGCCAAAGGTTCGAGCTGCCGTTGATAAAAATGCTAATCAGCGGACGTTTATGTTGACAGCTTCAGAGTTTGCCAAAGAATATGGGCTCGAAAAAGATGGTACATACCAGCTGCTAAGTGAGTTATCGGATAGTTTGCTACAAAAAGCGTTTTGGTTTTATGATTTCAAAGCAGATGAGGTCGTCAATAGAAAAGGTAGCAGTTGGGTTGCTGAGTGTGAGTATCTAAAGGGTCAAGGGCGAATAGCGGTGACGTTGACAGATACAGTGACTGAGATGTTAACTGTATTTGATAAGTCAAATACGTTCACGAAGTACGAGAGGCGCTATATCGTGGAGCTGGGCTCTTACGGTATTTTAATGTTCGAGCTTGTCAGTAGCTGTTTACACTTGCAGAGTGGTAAAAAAGCGTACTCAGTTGCGTATCTGCGCCAAAAATTCAACTGCACAGACAAGTATGGAAAAATCACAGACTTTAAAACTAAGGTCTTAGATAAAGCCATAGCAGAGGTTGAGAAGCACACACCGCTGAAGGTTAGCTATACAGAAAACAAAATCGGCCGAGAAATCAGTGAAATCGTGTTTTGTATTCGGGACACCAGCAGTACAAGCCTTGAAGATATTGTCAAAGTGTTTAGTCCAGCTGAGATTAAAAAATATGGTTGGAAACTTAAAGACAAGCATGAGGTAGTTAGTAATTTTCCTCAATCGATTAAAACGCCGGTTGAGACACAAAAAGAGATCGAGGCGCGTATGGCAAAACCTGAATACTACGCAGAGTATGTGCGCTACTTAAAAAAATTAACCGACTTTGATGAAAAGCTACATATAAAAAATATGCTCAAAAGAGCCAATTAACAGCGCTTTAACCTCACTTGTGACGCACACATCAAAGGGAGTCGATGATAGTGAACTCGTGCGGTCTCTTATGCAAGGCATATTATAGGATTTAGTAGGGAGTATTATGAGCAAGGTTAGCTATAAAATAGACGAATTATCGCCACTAACTGCTAAGTAGTAAGCAGATTCAGAGCATCTAGCCACGCTTAGCGATGACGACATTGATTTATCGGACATTCCAGAAGTCACCGACTGGTCAGGCGCGATCCGTGGCAGTATCAAATCTCAAGCGTTGTCTACGGAAACCAGTGTCATTAGCCCAAGTATCCTTGCCAAATTCAAGGACAGAGCTAAGCAAACAGGCGGTAACTATCAAGACATGATCAACGATGCCCTAGAAGAATACCTAACCGATCACTAGGCATTAAATAACAAGCACATGACCTCAAGACGACTTGGGGTTTTTTTACACCTTGCATTGTAGTATGTTGTATATTGTATTATACTATATACAACATACTACAATGCACTATCAAGGAATACAAAATCATGGCACTCACCACACAAGATATTCATGCAGCAGCTGACCGATTACAGGAGCAAGGGATAAAGCCGACACTGGCAGAGGTGCGTAAGGCGCTAGGCGGTGGCTCATTCACTACCATTAGTGATGCGATGCAGAGTTGGAAGCGAGAACAGCAGGAAGAGCAAGAGCTGCAACAAGTGGATTTACCTAGCGGTATCACTGAACGCTTGCACACGCTTGGCGCTGATATGTGGCAGACAGCTATTGATATGGCGAACGATAGGCTGTCTAAGGAGCGTGAAGCTCTAGAGGTGGTTAAGGTTAAGGCACAAGCAGAGACGGACGAAGCGCAAGAAGCAGTTAAAACCTTAGAGGGTGAACAAGCAGATCTACTACAGCAGCTGGACGAAGTGGCCACTACTGCGGAGACAGCAACTAAAGCGGCTCAGCAAGCCACAGCTGACCATGATGCTACCAAACAGACGCTATCAGATACTAAGCATCAATTAGAGCTTGAACGAACTAAAGCAGAAACAGCACAATCACAGCTTGTAGAGACACGTAGCGCATTAGATAAGCAATCTGTAGAGCTTACTAGTAGTCTTGGTGAGGTAGCCACGCTTAAAGCTACAGCTGATAGCGATAAAGCAGAGATTGCACGTTTAAAGGCGGAGCTTAAAGCCACTAAGTCAGAGCTAAAGACGGTCACAGCTGAACGCAATGAGATACAAACTGCTACCGCAGAGATCAAAGGAGAGCTAAAGGCGGTAACCTTTGAACGTGATAAGCTATCAGGACTTTATGAGCAGCTGACTCAAATACAGGCTAAACTTGAAGCTGAACATAGTATATTGAATAAGCAATATGGCGAGCTATCGAGCCGTCACCTATCAGAACAAGAACAAGTGACTGTGTTACAAAATAAACTCAAGAAAGCTCAAGATAATCTAATACTTATTCAAAACAAAGATAACGCCTTGGATGTTGATTAAATAAAAGTATTCAAGGTTCCAAGATAAAGAATAGTTATGAGCTAGGAAGAGACTTTACCTAAAGCGTAGATCTCGTTCTATTCACACTAAGCTTATGAATCAACTATGACAATATCGACTCACTGAATAAATGACTGTTGTATAAGAACTATTCTAAATTTTTCTCTGAAGTCTAATAGTATATAGCCTAGTGGGCTATATACTATTTAAATTAGCCTAAGTAAGTTCCGATGCTGATTTTGGAGCCTTGAGCAGATTTCAAGGAACACTCACCCTAAAGCATCTATGAGTATTTTCTAGCATACTCACAAACACTTTAGTGCATTCCTTGGATTTGATGTGATTAGTCATGCCGACTTCATCGCCCATCGCGTCATCAAGACCGTATCACTGTATCAAGCTACGGTTGTTAAGATTACGGCTGATAGCACCGCCTAGACACGCTCTTAACCGCTACTGTGCTGTCATACGCTAGCAAGGGCAATACACCCAATATACCGCTACGATATGCACAAATAACCACTCATTGCGTTGCTCAATATGTCTAGAACCCCCTGTCGAGAGCTTTACCCTTCTGTCAAACGCAGTCGTCGCCTTAGCCTGCCACCCATTTGACGGGTAACGGTTATAAAGAGAGCAGCACGAGGATGTAACGAGCGAACAAGCGGTTTTTAAAATGTATAGTGAATAAGGTTGATATGAAAGCAAATTTTGGATAAAATGCACCTACACGGGCATTTAATGCTGTTCAAATAACGCAGTTCAGGTGCTTATTTGTTCGTTACAGTGTGCGTCAACACGCTGTAACCGTTAGCTATATTTAAAACTAAATGCCTCTGGGAGTCAACTCCCAGAGGCATTTTTTTGTTTGTCATGTAGATTGGGTTTTTATTATCTACTTTTTCATTAGATTGCTTAGGCTTTTTTTGTCGTCATTTAGCGTAGGTATTTCAACCATTTTGAAGTTAGCACTTAGTACATCCTCACAAGACGTTAAGTTTCTGACAATACTGGGATAGTTTACTATGAAGACCGGCTTAGTCGTCAGATGCAAGGTTTTACACGCGCTGTTAAGAAGCGGTAAATCATCTTTCTGAGAGAATACGATAATGAAAAGACAAACCTACACTCCTGAGATTAAAGAACGCGCCGTTCGTATGCTGATTGAAGCATTAAACGATTACACCTTTATGTGGTCATGTCATAAAAAGCACACTAATGAAACTATACTAACCAACATTCAAGACTAAGCTACACATACTAAAGAGCTTGAACATGAGAACAAGAAGCTTACGTAAGCCAGTTAGATTACAGTAAAATCCGCTTTTTTCGCCCAAGGAGAGATAGGACACACAATCAAGTTGTGGCTCAGTTTATTGATAAAAATAAGTGGGTCTACGGTATTAGAGCAATATTGACTGTGCAATATAGAAAATATGCAATAAACTTATTTTCTACCTTTAATAAAATGCAGCAACCTAAACAAGGGTAAATTATGAGTAATTCAGATAACCACAGTCATCAAGCTCCAGACCCTAAAAATATGAATAAAGCTTTTTATATTGGGATTGGTCTAAATTCTGCATTTACGCTCATCGAGTTTATAGTGGGCTATTCAACTAATTCATTAGCTTTAATCGCAGACGCTAGCCACAACTTAAGTGATGTTGCCAGTTTAATAATCTCGTTAATTGGAATGAAATTAGCACAGAAAGCATCTACTACGCTTTATACCTATGGCTACAAAAAAGCTTCTATAATGGCGTCTCTTATTAACGCCATATTGTTAGTTACAATCGTTATAGGTATTGCGTATGAGGCCTTGGGTCGATTTGATACGATACCGGAAGTTGCAGGAAAAGTTATTATTATTACAGCTCTAATAGGTGTATTTATAAATACTGTTTCTGCTTTTGCATTCTACAAAGGTCAAAAAGACGATATTAATATCAAAGGTGCTTTCTTGCATCTAATGGTAGATGCATTGGTCTCTTTAGGTGTCGTTATCTCGGGCATTATTATTTACTATACAAGTTGGAATATCGTTGATCCTCTAGTTAGCTTGATTATTTCAGTCGTTATACTGTTATCGACTTGGGGTCTACTAAAAGAGAGTATCAAGCTTGCTATCGACGGAGTACCTCAAAATGTTGATCTCAGTAAAATCACTGCTATCTTAGAGAGCTATAATTTTATTCAAAACTTTCATCATTTACATATCTGGGCTTTGAGTACCACTGAGAATGCTCTTACAGTTCATATTGTACCGAAGACCGATATAACGTTTGAAGAGACTATTACTATGAAAGAAAACATCAAGGAAGATTTGGCGCATCAGAATATACAACATGCAACTATTGAATTTGGTACTAAGGCAGATGACAATCAAAAATCGCGTGCATTAAATGAAAGTATCAACTAAAAGATGATAGACCGTATATAGCTATCTCTTTTTAAGTATGAGGCGCGTGCCTTATGTCAACATAATTTTTTCAATCAGTTCTTATGTGATCAATAGTTTAAAACTTTTATATTTACGTGCGTTAGGACGTTACCTAGAAAAAATAAAAAACTTACGCTGATTAAATTATTATGATTAAGTTTACTATTACCCTCGTCTTCTAAGTGTGGTTAGACCTTTGCCAAAATAGCTTATTAGTAATAACAGGGTTATTATTATCAAGATAGGATAATTTCCCATAAGCATAAAGGGCGTGTTACCAACCCGTGCCTGTATCTCACCACGTAGTACAGTACGCTCAAACTGCGGTGCGCGTTTTACAATACGACCTTTATGGTTAATGATAGCGGTAACACCAGTATTGGTCGCTCGAATAAACCAGCGCCCGTTCTCAAGCGCGCGCATTTGTACCATTTGCAAATGTTGCAATGGTCCTGCTGAAGTGCCAAACCAGGCATCGTTAGAGACGGTCAACAAAAAGTCAGTATCGATGGCATTTTTACGCGTGGTATCTGGATAAGCTACCTCATAACAGATAGCCGTCCCTATATTGTGTCCACGCACCTTTAGAGGTGACTGCTGATCACTACCACGACTATAGCTCTTAATATCCTGACTACCGGCCAAACTTGGGAAAATATCGAGCACGCCTTCAAATGGAATATACTCTCCAAAAGGCACTAGACGCTGCTTCTTGTATAGGCCTTCCGCTTCTACACCTCGAGCAATCACGCTATTGTAAAATGGGGGATACTTATCCGTACTGGCATTGAATGCCGCTTTATCCTTATAAGGGATACCAGTTATCCATGTCGTATTGGTCGCATTAGCCATTTCTATCATTTCACTAATAAAGCCCGCAGCCTCATCCTGAAACATAGGAATAGATGATTCAGGCCACACCACCACATCACGTCCCCACTCAGTGCGTGTTAACTTCGCATAAATCTTTAGCGTTTCTACTTGATACTTAGTCAGCCACTTTATATCTTGTGAAATATTACCTTGAATCAATGACACTGACAGATCAGGTGTGCCCTTAGGTTTTGTCCATTGCGGATTGACCAGCCATAATGATGTGCTAATGGCTAATAACAGTACAGAAACGATGGCATAACTACTGCGCCGAAGCAGTAGCTCTACTAAACTTGCAGCCAATAGTATGGCAACAAAAGAGACGGAAAAAACACCAGCAACGGGTGCTAAGGACGATAACCAATACTCTTCAGTAAATGCATAACCAACAAACAGCCACGGAAAGCCTGTGAATAACCAAGTTTTTAACCATTCTTGTAGCACCCAAAGAGCAGCAAATGAAAAGGGTTGTTTGCCTACCATACGGTTAAAGACTAGTGCTAACAATCCATGAAACAGTCCCATACCGAGACCCATCAATGCAATCATAATCAATGCGAGCCACGTTGGTGTATCGCTATAATCATGGATAGCAGTATAGAGCCAAAAGCCGCCGACGCACCATAGCCCCATACCGTAAGCTTCACCGATAATAAAAGCGCGACGACCACTCATACTTGTCACCAACAGCGCATATAAAATCGCTGGTGATACTATTGCTAGCGGCCAAAACCCATAAGGCGCTAGCGAAAATAAAAAAATAGCCCCTGCAAGCCATGCTGCTACTAGCGTAAGCGATAGCGGTAATTGATTTAAGTGAGTACTCAAACGCTTTTGTAGATTAATAGTAGACAGGCGCATCGCAAATTATCCAAAATTATGAGTTTTGAATTTTTAGTCAAAATCCAAAACTCGGATAGACCTGTTAATACTACAGGCAGCATTTCAAAATGAAAACTGCTTATGATACCAGTCCGCACTGCTCAATGGATAAATTTACGTACTCCGTTTGATGGGTTATTATGCTACATTACCAAACGATATGAAGTGTTACTTGACCTTCTATAGCTCACAATATCTACAGTACATGAGAGAGCACTATGACCCCCTTAAAAATAAAATCCAGTCTTATATTCAATCGTTATCTGTCTAAGGGGTTGCGTAGTACGTTAGTATTACTTGCCGCCTCATCACTATTTGCTTGTAGCCAACCGAGTAGTGGCGTATCTGATGCAAGCACAACATCGGCATCAACTGAAGATGTTTTGGCTGTTCCAAAGACAGCTGAACCAAACGTTATAAATACTCCTATGATGACATCAGTAAATAAACCAGACCTACTAAAAAACGTCTCAGCCACTGTCTATAAAGATGCCAATTGCGGCTGCTGTAAAGAATGGATAAGTCATGCAGAAGATAATGGTCTAAGTGCAACCGCGCAAGATGTTGCGGACTTAGCCGTATTTAAAGAGCGCTACAGCGTTCCAAATGAAATGCGTTCTTGCCATACTGTAGTCACTACTGATGGTTACGTCTTTGAAGGTCATGTACCCGCTAAATATATGGCGCAGTTTTTAGAAAATCCGCCAGTACAAGCTATGGGTCTTGCCGTACCTGGCATGCCTGTTGGTAGCCAGGTATGGAGTATCAAAATAAATTCATGCCCTATCAGGTTATGCAGCTCAATAAAGACGGGACGACCCAAGTTTATGCTGATATTGAATCGGTAGAGCAGCAATTATAGTGTGTTAGCAGTTAAGAATACTTTGATTATAGTGTTAGCGTTAAAAGTAAATGAGGCAGGTATAAGACTGTTCTATTGCTTATAAAATGATTCTTCATCAAAAAAATCATTAGCTATTGCGACTTTAAAAGCAAAAATAACTTTGAATTTGTAACTTTTGATGACAATGTAAGCGGATTTATCGGTTATTAACCCTTAAAATAGATAAATAATTAAGGGTTAATACAAGAATATACAGGATGTATCGAAACAATTACGTAATATTACATAAGCCAGTAGGGAATTAACATCTATATTAATATTATAAATTATTATATTATCTTAATAATTAGTTAGACCCTATATAGGGTAATTACTTCATCCAATAGAAAAACGTCTGAGGGTTAAATCTAAATTATAGATTTAACCCTCAGACGTTTTTTTGCTTATAAAACAGTAGAAATTGTGGTCAATCTAGTCAGCTATATTCTGTACATGTTACACAAACTTACATTGTAAAATGTGGGATATTAGCAATTTTTTCGACATCAAAAAAGTATTTTTGGGGTTTTTAAGGGGAATGACAGGCTAAACAACCTATGCTAAAGTCGGCTTTGTGTTTTGGTCAGCAGCTTGATTTGTAACAGCTTCGTAAGACTTCAATGAGCTGTGATCGCCAATAATCATTTTTTATATGAATAATATGCAGCAGAAGTATCAGTCACTATGACATATATATACTTGAGTTATTGAGATTTAATTGACTGCGCTGTTGTTGATAACAGACGATTTTGAATTAACCGTAGGTATTAGATTTATGAAACAGGCTTTATTGATTTTGTCAGTACTGGGTATGGGCATAGCACAAACGAGTGGTGCTGCTATCACAATCTCTCAAACAAATAATACCATCACCAATACTTCTGTGGCATCAAACTACGGTTCATCAAAAAACATCTATAGCACCAAAAGTGGTGCTTATGTTTCTAATAATGATGAAATTAGTCAAGCAATTAGCAACCTAAGTGCGCAGGCCAAGCAAAAAGAGAATCAGCTTTCATCATTAAACAGCCGCTTATACGCTGAAAAACAACAGCAGCAAGTCAATAAGGTTCCTGATAGCAATTCAGCACCCGCTATCGCTGCTGCTCGCGCCTCAAAAGTGGCTCTATCTAGCAGCTCTGGATACTGTGCCCGTTACGTACGTAAAGCACTACAATCAGCTGGTTATGAATTTACACCCAATCCTTCAGCCTATCAGTACGCCACTCGTGGCACACTTGAGAAAGCAGGTTTCAGCAAAATCAGCAATGATATGCCAACCCAAGTAGGTGATGTTATTGTCTATGATCGCTCATCAAAGCGTCCACATGGCCATATTCAAATTTTCGATGGTACAAATTGGATTTCTGACTTCCGTCAGAACAGTATCAGCCCATACAGTGGTGTCTATGCTTATACGACATGGCGTGATTCAAAATATGTGGATGACGCATCCGCATCAGATCGTAATATCTACCTTGCTATGAATGATAAATAAGACCTGAGAAGTCAGCACAACATATTTATTGCTTTTCTCCAACCCAGTAGTGATCTTACTATCATTGCTGGGTTTTTTTGTGCTTAACATCAGGGCGTATTTAACCTTTCATGATTTGATCCGTCAGAAATGAACACTACTGATATCATTACTCATGACAGGAGTTATCGACAAGCGCGTTTAAAATGCCACATGATGACGCTGGTGCACTACTTGCACATTTCTGGCGTAAAACGGTCAAGTGATGCTTTAAGTGCATCAGTTCTTCCATTCGTATTTCCACAGCATGAATGTGCTCATCTAGCAAGTTATTCACATCGCCGCAGTCCTTGTCAGGCGACTCCCAGTATTCAAGTAAGATTCGCACATCATCTAAAGCCATATCGAGCGTACGGCAATGTAGGATAAATTGTAGACGCTCAATGTGCTCTTCATTATATAAACGATAATTCCCTTCGCTACGAAAAGGCTCGGGTAATAAACGCTCTTTTTCATAATAGCGAATGGTTTCTACTGTGGCACCTGTGCGTTTAGCGAGCTCACCAATTTTGATTGTCATAACAACCTCTATGATTTAAATAATTAAAGTGGCTGTAAAGACTAGCGCTAGAGAAATTAAAATTACGAAACTGTAGATAAATAACCTTGACTCTAAAGCCACTATAGGGTTCATAATATCATTATTCAAAGGGTAAATTATTATGAAATATCATATTGAAGGTATGGACTGTGCCAGTTGCATCGGCAAGATTGAAACAGCTTTGAAACGTATGCCTGGGGTTTCTGATGTTCAGCTGAATTTCGCTACAGAAACGCTAGAGCTAAATTTAGCCCCTGGTGCGCCGACTCAGGCTAGTGATATCGAAAAAACAATCAAAAGCCTAGGGTTCGGTATATCTGCCAATACTGGTCAACAAACTGTATCGGCTATTGATATTGACAGCGACAATCAGATGGCTCCGCAGGATAAGCGGTGGTGGCAAACTCAAAAAGGCAAACAGGTTGTTGGTCTCGGTATTTTGATGGGCAGCGCTTATGCACTGTCACTACTGTTCCCCGCTTATGGGATATGGGTGTTTGCCATCGCTGTGATTGTAGGCGTTTTTCCATTTGCACGCAAAGCCTTAGCACTGGCTAAAACAGGTTCATTCTTTTCAATTGAAACGCTGATGTCCGTCGCCGTGCTTGGCGCACTTATCATTGGTGAAGCTGAAGAGGCCGCAGCGGTTGTCTTTTTGTTCTCAATCGGTGAACTGTTTGAGAGTATCGCTGCTGATCGCGCTCGCGCTGGCATCAGAGCCTTATCATCGCTGGTTCCGAAAAGTGCGATTTTACTTGATGCTCAAGGTGGGCAGCGTAACGTTCCAGCGACTTCACTACAAGTGAATGACCTTGTGCTGGTGCGTCCTGGAGATAGGGTATCTGCTGATGGTTCCATTGTTCAAGGTGCGTCCAGCCTTGATGATTCGCCCGTGACGGGAGAGTCTGTTCCTGTTGCCAAGACGATGGGTGACAATGTATTTGCAGGGTCAATTAACATCGATGGTGTGCTCCAAGTGCGCGTAGAAAAGACAGCCGCCGATAACACTATTTCGCGCATTATTGATTTGGTAGAGCAAGCGCAAGCTTCCAAAGCACCCACTGCCCGTTTTATTGAGAAATTCAGTCGTTACTATACACCGGCTGTGATGGCTATTGCCGCCCTAATTATCATCGTCCCACCGTTAACCATGGGCGGAGATTGGTCAACTTGGTTATATCGAGGTCTAGCCTTATTATTGATCGCTTGTCCTTGTGCTCTTGTGCTCTCAACACCAGCTGCTATCGCCTCTGGTCTAGCGGTCGGTGCGCGCCGCGGCTTGCTGATCAAGGGCGGTAGTGCTTTAGAAACCATCGGCCAAGTGAAGACAGTCGCTTTTGACAAGACAGGCACTTTAACTGAAGGCAAACCACGCGTGACCGATGTTGTTGACATTACACAAGAGTATTCAAGTGTTCAAGGTCAGGATTCTCAGGATCAGGGTTCTCAAGGTAAAGATAAGGTATTGGCGCTCTTTGCCAGTGTGGAGACAGGTTCTAGTCACCCGCTTGCTGAAGCTATTGTCAGTCATGCCAAAGCCGCCAAAGTTGTCATACCTGTGGCTTCTAAAGCTTCTGCTACTGCGGGTAAAGCGGTACACGCAACTATCGCTGGGCGCGCGGTAGCTATCGGTTCGCCTGTTTATGCCGCAGATGAGGCATCAATTTCAGCCGAGCAACAGGCACAAATCGAGGCGCTGCAAAATGAGGGCAAGACCGTCTCAGTTCTTTTCGATGAGCAAAGTCGAGAAGTG
Organism: Psychrobacter pacificensis; assembly: GCF_018336615.1. NCBI lineage: Bacteria > Pseudomonadati > Pseudomonadota > Gammaproteobacteria > Moraxellales > Moraxellaceae > Psychrobacter > Psychrobacter pacificensis. The sequence continues at coordinate 27,162 of NZ_CP048753.1, forward strand.
CTTGGATTGGTCGCACTAAGAGACGAGTTACGAGACGACGCTCATGAAGGTGTGGCTCAACTTAAAGCGATGGGTGTGCGCTCCGTCATGCTAACAGGCGACAACCGCTTAACCGCTCAAGCACTTGCCAGTAATTTAGACGTGGAATGGGAAGCTGAGCTGTTGCCTGAGGACAAACTGCGCTTGCTTAACGAGATGAAGAATAACAGCAAAATAGCGATGGTGGGTGATGGTATTAACGATGCGCCAGCACTAGCAACCGCTGATGTTGGCATCGCGATGGGTGGTGGTACCGATGTGGCCATTGAGACGGCCGATATCGCATTATTAAAAAGTCGTGTTACAGACATGGCCCATCTGATTGCACTTTCGCGTGCCACCATGCGCAACATTCATCAGAACGTCATTTTCGCTTTAGGTCTCAAAGGCGTCTTTCTGATCACGACCGTATTCGGCATTACTGGACTATGGATTGCGGTTCTAGCTGATGCTGGAGCAACAGTGCTCGTTACTCTCAATGCGTTACGTTTACTGCGCTTTAAAGGCGCGCCTCCACTGGTAACTCCGCCTAAAGTAGTTAAATAAAACCCTTCGAAATCAATTAAAAACTAGAGATAGCAGCAGATTTCGGGGGTGGGTTCTAATAATAAAAATTCCACCGCCACAGTAAACTGCAACCGCATTAGAGTAAATAAGGTTAGACCGTATGTTGATTACAGAATTGGGCTATTTTGCCTTGCTTACCGCTTTTGTACTGGCGTTATTGCAGGTAATTCTGCCAACTATTGGTGTTATTCGTAACCAAGTTGCTTGGCAACGACTAGCCCCTAGCCTAGCTTGGGCACAGTTTGCCGCCATGATAACGTCATTTGGCGCTTTGATAGCAGGTTTTTATTATAATGATTTTAGCCTCAGTTACGTCGCGCAGCATTCTAATACGCTGTTGCCTTGGTACTATAAGTTATCGGCGACATGGGGCGGACACGAGGGCTCTTTGCTGCTATGGATGACCATCATGGCCACATGGTGTGCACTGGTATCATACTTTAGTCGCGGCTTGCCGTTATCAATGCGTGCGCGGGTATTAGTTATTTTGGCCGGTGTACAGTTAATGATGCTAACGATGCTGATATTTACCTCGTCACCGTTTGAGCGTACCTTACCCAATCTAGCGGTCGATGGCGCTGATTTAAATCCTGTCCTACAAGATTTCGGTCTGATTATTCATCCGCCCATGTTATATATGGGCTATGTGGGTATGGTAGTACCTTTTGCATTTTGTATGGCGGCATTGTGGGAAGGGCGTTTAGATGCTGCTTGGACACGCTGGTCACGTCCATGGGCGCTCGCGGCTTGGGGATTTTTGACCATTGGTATTGCACTGGGCTCGTGGTGGGCCTACTACGAGCTTGGCTGGGGCGGTTGGTGGTTTTGGGATCCGGTAGAGAATGCCTCGTTTATGCCTTGGCTTGTCGGCTTAGCATTGCTGCATTCATTAGCAGTCACTGAAAAGCGCGGGGTGTTTAAAGCATGGACCATCATGCTGGCTATTTTCGCCTTTGCCTTAAGCTTGCTTGGCACGTTCCTGGTACGCTCTGGAGTCCTTACCTCAGTGCATTCGTTTGCCGCTGATCCGACGCGTGGTTTGGTCATCTTAGCTATTCTTGGCATTATCATCGGTAGTGGTCTATTAATGTTTGCCGTTCGCGGTTGGCGTTTAACCGTTGAAAGTCAATATCAGCTGATTTCACGTGAGTCCTTTTTAGTGATCAATAACGCCATCATTTTGATTGCAACCTTAGTGGTGCTGCTCGGCACCCTTTACCCTATTATCGCTGATGCTTTTGGTTTAGGACAAGTGTCCGTTGGCCCTCCTTATTTTAATGCATTATTTGTACCTTTAACGTGGCTGTTATTAATAGCTATGGGTATGGGCTCTAATATTCGCTGGAAACAAGATAAGCGTCCGTTACTAGGGGTGGGTATCGCCATTGCCGCTAGTAGTATCGTATTGGCTGCTATTATCGCCTACTTTACCAGTCCATCTGCTATGTTCAATATTGGCGTGACTTTAGCGGTGAGCTTTTGGGTACTGCTATGGATGATCGTTGACTTTAGAGACAAAACCAAGAACGCCCCTAATTTCTTTAAAGGTCTGCGTCAGCTGCGTCTTAGCTATTGGGGTCAACAGACTGCTCATATTGGCGTATTGGTTGCTGTCATTGGCATAGCCTTTACTAGTAGCCTGAGTATTGAGCGTGACGTAGCAATGGGTATTGGCGATACAGTCAATGTTCAAGGTTACGATTTTGAAGTAACTGAATTTTTTGAAATAAAGGGTAGTAACTTTGATGCAACGCAAGCGCAAGTGGTGGTATCCAAAGACGGTCGTGAAGTGGCGAAACTGACTCCAGAAAAGCGTACTTATATTATCAGCACGATGCCAACAACTGAAGCTGCTATTGACCCCAGTCTTATGCGCGATGTTTATGTCGCACTGGGCGAACCTATTGCCGATGGTAGTAACCAATGGGCATTAAGGATTTATGTAAAACCATTAATTCGCTGGATTTGGTTAGGGGCAATTATCATGGCTCTAGGTGGATTAATTAGTATGCTTGATAAACGATACCGCATCAAAAAAATTAAAGCTCCGTTGCTAGTTACTGGTAGTTTGGCTACTTATGGAGTCAATGAGGTAGCTATTGAGCAGGCAATCTCAGTATCGACGATGTCGACACTAAAGGAGAAATAAATGACTATGTCGAATAATACTCCTGAGCAAAAAGATAGCCAAAACAGTAAGCAGCGTAACCCAAAGACAATGAAAAAAAAGCAGACGAAGCTATGGTTCTTAATTCCGCTTATCCTCTTTTTTGGTTTGGTAGTTATATTGTACATGCGCTTAGGTAAACCAACAGACATTGTGACCAATACCGCTCTTGAGCGTCCGGTTCCTACCTTTGAGCTGCCGTTATTAGCAGATACTACCCGTACTATCACCAATGATAATTTGCCGGATAAGCCGTTTTTACTTAATGTTTGGGGCTCATGGTGCCCAACTTGCGTTATTGAGCATCCGTTTTTAATGCAACTAGAAGAGCGCGGCGTTGATATCGTTGGTGTGAATTATAAGGATGAGATTGGTAATGCGCTCAGTTACTTAAACCGAGGCGGTGATCCATTTTCTATGTCTATTCAGGATTCATTGGGTCAGTTTGCTCTAGACTTAGGCATAACTGGTGCGCCCGAAACCTTTGTTGTGGATGGAGATGGCATCATTCGTCAGCATATTGTTGGTGAGATTAATGAAGCCAATTGGCAACAGCGTGTTAAGCCGTGCCTGACAGTACTTAATAAGGCTAATAAGAACAACGATAGTCCTGATCTCATTCAGGTTGAGGAGATGTGCAAATGAACGCTACTCGAATAAGAGCTCCTCAACTAAAACCCAATATAGTTTTAAAACTAGCAAGCTTAATACTAGCGTGTCTGCTTAACATGACGGCAAACGCAGCTATTGACGTATACGATTTTGACTCACCACAGCAAGAAGCTCAGTATCGTGGATTAATAGAAGAGTTTCGCTGCCCAAAATGCCAAAATCAAAACCTTGCAGCCTCTGATGCACCGATTGCACAGGATCTAAAGCAAAAAGTCTATGATTTAATTAAAGATAGACGTAGTGATGCTGAAATACGCGTCTATATGCAAGAGCGCTACGGTGACTTTATTAGCTACAAGCCGCCTATGCGACCATCAACATGGATCCTATGGTTTTTTCCACCACTATTATTGCTCGTCTTAATTATTGGTTGGTTTTGGCAAAGTAAGCGTCGCCAAGTTGTTGCCCGTGGTCAAAGCGGCGTCACAGTGAACAGTACTGCTGCCTTGACCTCTACGGAAAAGGCTGAGCTTGATCGTCTATTATCGCAAGCTGAGAGTGTCGACCACGACATTACTAGCCTAGAGGACAAAAAATGACTCTATTTTCTACTTTTGGCTTATTTGTAACTCTAAGCTTGCTGATTGCTCTTATATTTGCGCTGATTGCTATTATGCCATGGCTACGAGCACCGCGTTTGCAGTCCAAACCAATAGACAATCAACTGCTAGATATTAATGTTGCAGTATTTCGCGAACGTTTAGCTGAGCTACAAACAGATAAAGACAGCGGTACTATTAATAATAGCCATTATCAAAATCAAAAGCTGGAACTGGAGCGTCAGCTATTAGATGTGCAGCGTCAGATAACACCTATGGTCACCCCTGATGTCAAAAGCCGTTTAATTGTCGCAGCTTGGATCCCAATATTGGCTGCAATGGCGTATTTACTAATAGGCAATCGTACGCCCGTGTTTGATTTGTGGACAGCTGAGGACAAAGTAGGACAAGTGGCTGACGACCTATTGACAGCTAAAATTGACAAGCCGCCATCATGGGCGTTTGAAGATGGTCGTCAACTGATTAGCGCCATGCAAACCAATGTTCATCGTAATGCTGATGATCCTAATCGCTGGATGCGCCTATCCGAGCTTTTCTTATCTATGGAGGCAACTGATTCTGCGCTGGAAGCCTTATCTCGTGCCTATCGTTTAGCTCCTGAAAATGAAGAAATCGCCACCACTTATGCTCAGACTAGCTTTTTCGTTAATGAAGGTCAGTTAGACGCCAATATTCGCCGTGTATTACAAGCTATATTAGCTAAGAATCCGCAGCATGAACGGGCTCAAATGCTCATGGCAATGGGTGAGACTCGTAGTAGTAACTTTGCCCAAGCGCAAGGTTGGATTAAACGCTTACAAGGCAGCATTGTGGCCAAACCAGGTGATCATACTAAAGCTTTAGCAAGCTTAGATGAGTTAAGCAACTACGTTAGCACGCAAGAAAAGCAAGCGCTAGAAGGTATTGACGTGACAGTGAAAATTAACGCTAATTTATTACCGTTAGTGAAAGCTGATGATGTGTTGTTTGTTGCGATACGTGACGTTAAAGGAGGTCCACCGTTTGCCGCCAAACGTTTACCCATTAGTATTATCAAGCAAGGTGAGGCTAGTATCCGCTTAAGCAATCTTGATGCGATGATGCCAGATCGCACGTTAAATTCAGCTCGTAGTGACAAAACTCAGTTAGCAGTCGTTGCTCGTATTAGTCATAGCGGTAATGCCATAGCAGAGTCAGGCGACTTATCGGGTAATCCTATAGTGATTAGCGCTGAACAGACTCAGGTTAATGTTGAAATCAATCAACAGATTCCCTAATAAAAAATTATTACCGTAAGTTTCATAACACCAGAGCGGTAAGTGGAGCCGTTTATAAAAGTGGCGCGATTAATAGTCGTATACCAAAAACATATACGTTTAACATTGTTCATTGTATAAACACAGATAAAGAAAACAACTATGACTGAATCTACCGACAGATTAGATAGTACTAAATTGAATAGCGTTGAATCGGCTAGTACTAATATTGCTGACAATAAAGTACCTATAGCTGTGAGTAGTACTCATCAATCGATTGACTCTAAAACCATGAATCATACGCCTAAAGCTATGTACGTGACTTCAGGCAACTCAATAACACCTAAAGATAAGTTGGACAAAATGCCAAAAATGGTTGCCAATGGCAGTCGCGCTTTTATCTGGTATTTGTTGGCGATAATGGTATTAATACTTGATCAATGGACTAAGTGGTTGGCCCAAACCACATTAGCGTTCAATGACCCCGTACCGGTCATTGAACCATTTCTCAACTGGACACTCGCTTATAACTATGGGGCAGCATTTAGCTTTTTAGCCAACGCTGGCGGTTGGCAGAAATGGTTTTTCTCAGGCTTAGCTTTTGTAATGGCTATCTTTTTAACGGTTTATTTAATCAAAGCGCCACGTGCAGCCAAGCTATTATCTATGGGGTTGGCCTTAATGCTTGGTGGTGCGATTGGCAACTTAATCGATCGTTTAAGAATTGGTAAAGTGGTTGACTTTATCCATGTGCATTATGCTGATGTCTGGAATTATCCTCTTTTCAATGTTGCAGATATAGGTGTCTGTGTCGGTGTAGCGTTGATTATAATTGATATGATATTTTTGGAAAGTAAGCGTAATGAATAAACAAGTGAATATTGATCAGTACAAATAAAAAGAACTAGCGTCATAGTCACTCTATACGGAAAAATACTTTTTATACTTGAGTATGTTTATAAAATGTGAACTGGAAGGTAATGTATGACTGGTATAGGTACTCACTCATTTTAGGTCTTAAAACCCAATACTTAAAAGCTCTGCGTAGAGCCATTATTATAGAGACATTGAATAATCCATAAATTCTTTATTGATAATAACAAAAGGAAAATATAGTGTCACAGGCTCAGCCAACTATTGAAAAAATTCACAGCCTTAGAAAAAAACAAGAGACCGCGTTAAAAAGTCTTACCCTTATAGGCTACCTAGAAGGCACCTCTTTCTTATTATTGCTCTTCATCGCCATGCCACTAAAATATATGCTGGATATTCCAGAAGGTGTGAAATACATCGGTATGGCACACGGTATTTTGTTTATTACCTATATCATAATACTTATAGGCTCAGCTATCAAAATGAAAATGCCTCTTTGGGCAATACCTGCGGGCGTACTCGGCTCACTCTTACCTTTTGGCCCATTTATATTCGATCATTTACTAAAAAATAACTTACAGAAAAGTGTAAGTAAAGAAGCCTAGAACAAGCTCTGCTACAAATGATACAAATGATACAAACGTATATTATTACTCAAGATTATTTTTCCTAACTAAATTACAAGCCGCCATCACTCATCATGGCGACAAATGAATAATATTGAGCAGAAATTAATCACAATAAAACTTTGATTCAGACCCAGTATGAATAGTCTTACACTCTAGTTACTTTTCCAACTTATCTTACATACTATCGACAAACCCGTCTTGTTTAAAAGCTAAACAGGTTTTGTCATCCGCGATGGATTTCCTGTTATCGTAGGGTATGCCTCAAAGGTACTACCTAATTAGGTTCACTTATCAACTAATAGACCACTTAAAATAGACTGATATGATGGAACTACTTTTGACAGACTACTTTAGGTGATTGTGTTTACTAAACCATATCTGAAGGCTTTCACCGAAAAGTAAGACGATAAGCGTGCTGAAAAAGAGTCTATACAGCCCGCTTTAGATTATGGCCATTCTCACTAAATATGATCATAAATACTCAAAATACTCAAAATACTCAAAATACTCAAAATACTCAAAATACTCAAAATACTCAAAATACTCAAAATACTCAAAATACTCAAAATACTCAAAATACTCAAAATATTGTCAAAAATAGCTTGAACTCTTGTCAACTGAATCGTTTTTACATGTCTTTACTTAAAACATTTTAAATACTTAATTTCAATACTTAGTGTTGAATAAAAAAGCTATACCTAAGCTGCTACTGATGACTAACTACTTTTTTAATACGCGATAAACGGTAGCTACCCCAACACCAACTGCCTTAGCTACTTCCTCTTTTGTCATATTGTTTTGACTGTTTAATTCTATAATACGATTATGTTTCGTTGTATTAGGCTTTTTACCAGTGGGCTTATAGCCACTGTTAGCCAATCCCTGCTTGATACGCTCTCTACGCTTGTCGTTATCAAGCTTTGCCATTGTGGCTAATAAGTCGATTAACATATCGTTGATCACCCTGAGAATATCCCCGGTCATACCTTCACTGACCGTATGCGTGGTTGGTAGATCAGCTACCACCAATCGTAAGCCCTTGTCTTTAATGCGCTGCTTTAAGATTGCAAAATCATCTTGAGATAGCCTGCTTAATCTATCCACACTTTCAACCAGTAGAATATCTCCTTCTTCAGCGTCATTGAGTAACAGAGTGAGTGCGGGTCTATCGAGCTTCGTACCACTGAAATGCTCAATATATTCAGCATAGCTATCATCGTAGCTTTTGCTAAAGCTAATCAAGTCAGATAAGGCTCTCTTAGCGTCTTGATCCTTAGTGCTTGCTCTCACATAAATACGAACGCTCATAACACTACCTCTATTATTTAGACTCAATAAATAATGTTCATTGATAATATCAAGATATTACTATCATTTAATAATAGAAACAAGTCTAATGATAGCTAGGTTATCGTTTGGGGGTTTTACTGTTAAGGTATAGTCTAATGGTAGATTGTCAGGCGCTTTCACTGGTTCGGTTCCCTAGTGAGGACTTGAATATTAAGCTATCCTCTATGTCCTATTCTCAATTGAGTTTTTATGTCTAATATACTAAGTAATGAACCTATAATACAATACGAACCACAGAGCCTACGTCCAATAGTAGCTACTATTGGAGTACTTTTTAAAGATGGAAAGGTGCTTTTAGTACGCCGTGCTAACCCACCCGATGCAGGTCGATGGGGTTTTCCCGGTGGTAAAATTGAACGTGGGGAAACTGTTAAAGATGCTGCCGTTCGTGAACTTTATGAAGAGACAAGCATTGTATCAAAAGCCTTTAAGACATTTAACGCTGTAGACGCGTTTGACTTTGATAGTAGTGGTAAGCTGCGTCACCATTTTGTTCTTGTAGCCGTACTTTGTATTTGGGTTTCTGGTGATCCTCTAGCAGGTGATGACGCCCTAGAAGCTAGATTTTTCGATATTGAAGATTTGATCAATGCAGATTTAGCCCTTAGCTTAGATGTTAAAGAAATAGCATTACAAGCAGCTGAGTTACTCTAAAAAGTAAGAAAGTTCGATATTCTATACCCCAGGGGGAGGGTGTAAATAATTCTGTGTAAATACAGTTGAGAGTGTAAATAAAACTGTATTTACACAGAATTATTTACACCCTCCCAGTAACAGCCGATGTAGCCTTACGTTTGCACGATGCTTTAGGTATTAGTGCTGATTTACTCATGCGCGTTCAATCAAAGTACTCTCTTTGGATCGAATCGCAAAAACAACGTCCACAAATTCAGCCATTTTTTGCGAGTTGTTAGTGGTTTGACCCACTAACAACTAACACGTTGGCTATTCATTGAGTAAATCCTAAACTCAACTAATTCTTTTATTTATCAGGCAACCATTTTTCGACATTCGACGGCACATTCACGGCAAGCATCAGCACATTGCTGGCAGTATTGATGCTCATGTTGGCTACATTCATCTGCACAGTATTCACAAACCTTGGCACAAAGCTCACAAATTTCTTTCATAAAAGGAGATTCTGTTTGCTGCATACGAGCACAGAGCTGACAAATATCTGCACAATCTAGACAACGCTGAATACATTCTCGCATCATCTCCAGATTTTCTTCTTTTAGACAGGCATTTGCACAACTGGCACAGGTAAGGTAACAGTTCATACATGCCTTTGCGCAATCTGAAAATTGGATATCGTTCATCATACTTCCCTAAAGTCAATTGATTTAGGAATAGGCTAATCAAAAAAAAAGATATACACTAGGACGATTATGTAAGGGAAAGTAAAATAGTCATAGATTTTGTTAAATGGTTTTAGGAGAGTGTAAATGCAGTGTCGATGAAGGACTGCATGAGCTGCTTTTGAAAGTCTTTGATGTCATCGAAGCTTTTCATGCTGCTGGCCATTTGCTCAGCCAGTTTCTTGATGTCAGATTGGTTAGTCATTGCTTATTCTCCTGTTAGTGGATTATAAGCAGTTACACAAAGTTTGGGAAACTCTCATGGAAATTGCCTTTTGAGTTTGAAGCAATGTACAATGATAAGATTAACCCGTTAGGTCAGGTGGCCTAACTTAAATAAAAAGTCTCCGACAAACCCGGTACGGTTCACTATCTATTGTTATTCTTACCTGAAATTGATGTGAGCTTATAGAGACAAGGTAAATTTGCAAAAGTGCCGGCTATTCAGTGTTCATTGAATGTTTAATTTAATTTATTAAGCTTGACCTTGGAGTGGCTCTAAGCCTTATACTTGGTACAAATTTTTCGGTTGTTATGATGATGCGTTCTACTACATGGATTACAGTCTTGGTTGGATTGTTCATGTTCCAAAGCTTTTGGAATGTGGCGGCGGCCTTTTGTGTCCATGAACAACAGCCTCAATCACAGCAGAGTTATCATTTTGGTCATCACCAAAATACCTTGTGTGCCAGCGATAGTCGTCAACACGATCATAATGGACAGTCAGAAAACATAAAAACATTCAGTAGCGATTTAGAAATCGGTGAAGATCATCAAGATCATCTACCATCGATGATGCATTTGATTGTACAAAATGAAAAAGTAGATGTGTTTCATCCAAGCTCTGAAGTTAAAGTGAATCCACAATTTCATTGGAAAAACAGCTATCAGGCTCCTGACCTGTTTCAACAAAGCCTACCTCCCGAATTTTCCCCGCTCATGGTGGGGTAGCCTAAAACATTCCCACCACTTTTATTATTTAAATAAGTGGGAAAAATC
>NZ_CP048754.1:0-13707 GCF_018336615.1 Psychrobacter pacificensis
ATGAGCGTTTACTTAGACTCCCAAGGGTGGAAAGAGTCTGGTATTTACCCATTTGAGGATAATAATGATCCTGGGGTAATCGAAACAGCTAAGCGTGAGATTTTTGATATCATTGCTTCGAAAGTCGAAGATAACTTACCTAAATTCGCAAACTCAAATCATAAGACGAAAAAGTTCACTTTTAGGTTGCTTTCACAATCATTAGAGAATAACCCGCAGTCAATGCAAGCTATCATGACAGAGGTTTTAAATTTAAATACCGAGGAACAAAATGAATTTGCTAAATTACTAGAAAAAACTAGCTTATCGCATATTATCAGATCAGCCAAAATCGTAGCTGACCGTTTAGATTTCCTTGAATCACTAAATACACTTGTTTTTGATCATAGAAAATCACTGTTAGAAAGAGATCAGCTGCATAAGATTCTCGAGAGCGAGAGTTGGATTTTTGATGAGCATTTCGCATTAGCAGGTAGTGAAAAGCGTCTTGAGGAAGTATTAAACATACATCTAAAAATACTTGGTAAACGTTGTGAAGATGATAGTAATGTCCTAATCAATAACGAACGACAAGGTAGAGTTGACTTAATGCTATCTAAATCAGTAGAAGTTAGACCTGGTCACAAAGATTTTCTAGTTGTTGAATTAAAAAGACCCAATAAGAAAATTGATAATGACGTCATAGGACAGATTATGGGTTATGCGCAAGCAGTCAATAATGATGAAAGGTTTCATAAATCCAATTGTAAGTGGAAGTTCATAGCAGTTTCCAACCAATTTGATGATATAGCAGAAATGAGAGCAAACAATATTGGGCTTCCCAAAGGTTGTGTTCACCAAGAAAACTCAATAGAAATTTATGTTATGAAGTGGTCAGAAGTTATAACGAACGCTAAAGCACGGCTAAAGTTTTATCAAGAACAACTAAACTATGAAGCCGATACAGAATCTAGTATGTCTTACCTTCATGAGATTCATAATGAGTTCGTTCCCGAGGAAATTAGGAAACAAGCTTAAGTTAATAAATAGATATAACCTAGCGAACCAGTCAGGTGCTTTCACTGATTCGGTTCCCTAGTGAGGACTTAAACTTTTAGCTGTAAGTTAATGGTGACAAGAGTTTGAACTATTGAAATAATTCTAGTGTACATAGTAGTGTACCTTTCAATATGAAATACTGTTCCTTCAAGTACAGATTAAAAATTAATGACCTGAGCTCGGCCAACGAGGGTGATAGTCATCGACTACAAAAGGATGTGAGTGGCGTATCCCATTAGGTGTAAGAGATCCAGTGGCATGAGCATGACCTTCTGGTAGATTAGAATGTTCGTGTTCAATTACTTTTAAATCAATAGACGGCCAAACTCTAAAGGCAGTCCATACCGCTAGGGCAGCAGCACCACCTAATACCGCGAAAGCTACGCCCATACTGTAGCGAGCACCTAACCACCCCGCCAAAGGATAAAACACCAACCAGCTGACATGAGATAAGGCAAACTGAGCGGCGAACAATGCAGGACGATCTTCCTGATGTGAGGAACGCCATAACAAGCGCCCAGAAGGTGTCTGAGCAGCAGAGTAACCCAAACCTAGTACGAACCATAAGAGCATGAGCGAGTATTGTCCTATCATCAATGTGCCAGCGAACATACCCACTACGAGCAACCCTACACCACTTAACATGACACTACGGTCTGTCAGCTTACTCAACAAGCTTGGCAAGATTAGCGCAGCAATCATAGATCCTGCACCAAAGCTTGCCAGTGCTAATGCGACTGCACTCTGAGTTAGTCCCATACCACCCTGAACGATCACTACTGTATTCACAAAAACCATAGACGCAGCGGCAGAGACCGCAACATTGACTGCAAGCAATCCGCGCAATCGAGGTGTGGCTAAATAGATCCGAATACCGCGCGTAGTTCTATCATAGATGCTACGACGCTCTGGCATAGCATGTGAGGGTAGTACCACCGATACGACCAATATGGCAGAGACTAAAAATCCCAACACTGTTCCCGTAAACAGATTATGAAAGCTCATTACTGTCAGCAATGCTGCTGCTAACATGGGACTTATCAGACTTTCCATATCGTACGCAAGGCGTGAAAGTGATAAGGCTTTAGTGTAATCCTGCTCGTCAGGCAGAACATCAGGAATAGTGGCTTGAAAAGTCGGCGTGAATGCTGCTGAGGCAGATTGCAATACAAAGATCAGCACGTAAACTTCCCAAATCTGCGAAACAAACGGCAAAAGCAGGGCGACACCTGCTCGTATCACATCTAGCGTTACCAACATCGTACGTTTGGGCAGTCGTTCGGCAAAGGCTGCTGCAATTGGGGCGATACCAACATAAGCAATCATCTTGATGGCCAATGCGGTTCCCATAACGACACCAGCATTACTACCTGCCAGATCAAAAGCTAATAACCCTAGCGCTACGGTAGCGAGGCCAGTTCCAATTAAAGCAATGACTTGGGCAGCAAACAAGTGACGATAAGTTCGATTCACAAAAATACTTAGCATCCGAAGCCTCTTTATTTCAGCCGATGGACCTTATAGATAACGGGTTATTTCCTTAAACTCATCTATAGAGTCTTTCTGTTCTTTGTCGACAGACCCTAATAAATCTTCAAGGCAATGATCCAAGTGGTCCTGAATTAGAACTTTCTTAGCTTGATGAATGGCATTTTCTACAGCTTGCAGCTGCTGCGCTACATCAAGACAAGTTCGTCCATCTACTAACATCTCTATCGTACTATTCAGATGACCATTTGCTTTTTTAAGACGTTTAATCACGGCTGGATGAGATGCATGTATGTGCGGTTTTTTCATAGTTATAGTGTCCTTCCTCTAGGGAACATGATTATACCCGATAAAAATATAAGTCTTTTTATTGACAGTATCCCCCCCTAGGGGATAATATCTTACTCCTTAATTGCTCGGTTTGCATTTAAAAAATTCGTATTTTATGTGCCCTATCTGTAAGAAAGTGCTTTGAGGTGCCAGTCATAATTACTTTCTATTGAATGAGTTCAAAATTTTTTATTGTATTACATTAGGCCGCGTATCCATTATTTCACACCATAGGATTCTCAATGCACAGCTATGCTCATAATAGGTCAACAAGCTCGTCATGGGTGACTTGGCAGACCCGTCTGCTGTTACTTTCGGTACTGCTTTCCTGTGTCATTTTTGGCAGTAACGAAGCTTTTGCTCACGCTGTTACAGCGGGTGATAAAGGTTATATTCAGGAAATTTCAGGAGTCAATATTTTACCCTTTATGTACTTGGGTGCTAAGCACATGATAACGGGATATGACCATATACTGTTCCTCTTCGGGGTCATCTTCTTCCTTTACCGTATGAAACACATTGGTGTCTATGTGAGCCTATTCGCATTAGGTCATTCCACCACGATGATTTTAGGTGTGTATTTCAACATTGGTATAAATAGTTATCTGATTGATGCAATTATTGGCCTCTCTGTTGTTTATAAAGCTTTAGACAACATTGGTGCTTTCCAGCGATGGTTCGGATATCAACCAAATACAAAAATAGCGGTACTTATATTTGGTCTTTTCCATGGCTTTGGGTTGTCAACTAAGATTCTTGAATACGATATGTCTCCTGACGGCCTGCTACCTAACTTACTCGCATTTAACGTGGGTGTGGAGATTGGGCAACTATTAGCTCTAGCAATCATATTGATTGGCATGAGCTACTGGCGACGCACGTCAAGCTTCATCCGTAACGCTTATACCGCCAACGTTGCGATGATGAGCGCAGGATTTATTTTAGTGGGCATGCAGCTTACTGGCTATTTAATGTCTCAATAACCCAAGGATTTCTAATATGTATAACAGTGACACCCCCTCACAAGCTGAGCTGCCCTCTTCAAATCAACTCATAAAATCTACTATTCTGGCTGCAATTGCAGCAATAGTCATTTTATTTACAGTGGTTCTACCGGCAGAATACGGTATTGATCCAACTGGGGTTGGTAAACTGCTTCGATTAACAGAGATGGGACAAGTTAAACAACAGCTGGCAGAAGAAGCTGCTGCCGACGCTGCTGGTTTACTAACAACTGAAACACCTGATGTTGATAATGTGACTGAAAAAGCAGTGAATGCCACAATTGCAGATACTACTGTAACTAACGGGCAGTGGCGTGATGAAATTCCTTTTACTCTGACTCCAGGTGAGGGAACAGAAATTAAACTAAAAATGTCTGAAGGTGATAAAGCAAATTACTCTTGGGCAGTCACTGGCGGTGAGGTTAATTTTGACACTCACGGTGATGCCTTGGGCAAGTCCATTAGCTATGAGAAAGGTCGCGGGGTTGCTTCTGATGAAGGCGTTTTAGAGGCCGCATTTACAGGTAATCATGGTTGGTTCTGGCGTAACCGAGGACAATCAGACGTTCAGGTTGTTTTGCGTACTAGTGGTGAATACAGCAGTATCAAAAAATAAACATTCTTAATGTTATTGGAAAGATGATTTACTGGATTAGGTAATGATGCATACACTTGGTATGCATCAACTTATTTTGAGCAACGCTATTTGAGTAACAACGTCTATCGTCCGTTTGGTTTTTAAGGTATACCCTAAGGGAACCACCTATTTCACCCTTCAAACCTATTAACAGACCACTTAAAACAGACTGGTATAATGGAACCACTTATAACAGACTATTTTAGGTGTTTATGTTTATTAGAGCGTATCTACGAGCGTCTACCAAAGAACAAGATGCTAAGCGTGCCAAAAGCGAGCTCATAGCATTTGCCAACGATCATGGCCACAAAATTGCTGCCTTCTATGTCGAAAACGAATCAGGCGCTATCTTGGCGCGACCAAAGCTGATGCAGCTGATTGAAGACGCTCATAAGGGCGATGTGATCTTAGTTGAGCAGATTGATCGCTTGGCGCGTTTGAACCAAGCTGATTGGGATACGCTAAAAGAATGCTATCAGAGAAAAAGCTCTCTATCGTATCAAAAGAGCTGCCGACCTCATATATGGCGCTTCAATCTGAAAGCAGTACAGAATTTATGAGCAGTGTATTGCAGGCCATTAACTCGATGATGCTGGATATGCTCGCAGCCATTGCTCGAAAAGACTATGAAGATCGCCGTAACCGTCAGATGCAAGGTATTGCTCGTGCTAAGGCAGAAGGTAAGTATTCAGGACGTAGGAAAGATACGGAAAAGCGCAAGATCATCGCTAGTCTGCTCAAATCAGGTCATAGCTATTCTGATATTCAAAAAATGACCAAGTGCTCACGGCATCTGATCGCTGATGTAGCCAAGGAAAGACCGAAGATGCTCAGTACTCATTAAGTGGTTCCACTACAGCAGTCTACTATGAGTAGTCTATTAATTGATTAATGAGCCTTTTCAGATGGTTCCGCTGGGATATACTTACAATAAATTATAATTTCAATAAAGGATTTTATTATGGAATATAAATATTTTGTATTAGCAAAAGAGCCTAAAGTTGGTGACATTATTGTAGTATATGGACATCGTGCGAATGTTAGGTTTGTTAGTGATGAAAGGAAACGCATTGATAGTTATTTAATTTCAAGACAGCCTGATTTGCTAGGATATGGTGGTTATTTAGCAGTTCGAGTTGGTTTTAAGTTTATAGATTAATACCTGTTTTGACTGGGAGGGGGGGGCAATATTCACTTACTTTAAAAATTCTCCCTGAAATAGCAAGGCTATCTGTAACTCAATTTCTACTTTTAATCCAAGTCTTTATCCAACGCTGCTTGCATCTTCTCAATCTTTATTATTAGTTCATCAGTCTTTTCTTGCTCAGCGCTATAGCTGGTCGATACCATCTCATGCTGCTTAACTAACAGCTGATAATCCGTGTTAAGCGCATTCTGTCTTTGCGTCAACTGCTCATGAAGCCCTGATAGTTTATCGCGCTCAATGGTAACCGCTTTTAACTCCCTTTAACCTCTGCAGTAGCGGTTGCGATCTCGTTGCGCTCAGTAGTGACTGCTTTTAACTCTGTCTTAGCTGCTTCAAGTTCTGCACTTAAACGGGCAACTTCCGCTTTATCACTAGCAGCGTTAGCCTCAAGCGTGGCCACTCTCGATATATTGACGTTAAGCTCTTTTGCTTGCTGATCAAAGCTGTTGCGCAGATCTGCAAGTTGAGCCTGAGCTGCATCTGTTTTGGCTCGTTCAAGCTCCAACTGGTGCTGAGTATCGGCTAAGGTCTGCTTAAACGTATCACGTTCAGCGATCGCCTGTTCAGCCGCTTTAGCTTTGTCTCTGCCGTGGTGGTCACCTCGTCTAGTTGCACCAACAAATCAGCCTGCTCACCTTCTAAGGTCTTAACCGCCTCTTGTGCCTCATCTGTCTCAGCCTGCGCCTTAGCCTTGATACTCTCTAAGGCCTCCCGATCTTTAACCAATCGATCATTAGCGATATCAACGGCTGTCTGCCATATCCGCACCCAGTGTTTGTAAGCGCTCAGTGATACCACTGGGCAATTCCACCTGCCTTAGCTGCGCTTCTTCTTGGTTGTCCTGACGCCAGGGACTTCATAGCTTCACTAATCGTTGTAAATGAACCACCGCCTGGCGCCTTACGCACTTCGGCTAGAGTGGGCTTGATACCCTGTTCCTACAGGTTGATCAGCAGTGTTATGAACCTGTTGAATAGTGAGTGCCATAGTCATTGTCCTTAATTTTGTATGCGTAGATATGTAATGTTTGTATAATTTGTATGTAGTATAATACAATATACAACATACTACAATATAGAATACAAAAATACCTCAGGTGATTTAAGGTGTCTTTCCAATACGATTGTGCTGATAGTCGGCTACAAACACAGATAGAGTATTATTATTTGCCAAGCTTCAAGGTTGGTGCGATAGTTAACCACTGAACGTTCTGAACAGTTGCACTGTACAGGTCTTAAAAACGTACTTGAACACTAGGTAAAAAATGAACATATCGGTGACAAAAGCGGCAAGAGTGGGGTCATATCGAGAACCACAATCTATCAAAAAATCAATGATGGTGAGCTCTCCAGAGCCACTGACAAAGAAAATTGATACTTCAGAGATGATCCGAGTGTTTGGTGAGCCCTTGCTGCTAAAAACGTACTGAACAATCCGCGAACACTAGCAATGGTATTACGTCAGCGAACAGTCAAAACGTACCAGAACAATGGTGCACTTGAACACCAATTAGCGCTTGAGGGAGTTGAAGAATGAACACTTAGTTCAGCAAGTTCGTGATCAAAAACAGCTGATAGCGAATTACCAAGAGCAAATAAGCCAGCTTAATAAAACACTAGAAAAAGCCAATGCCAGTATTCACGATTTAACACAGGTTCGACTGCTAGAATTTAAAGGTGCTGACTCTGAGCATAATGACAACAAGCAACAAGCATCGTTAGAGCCTGAGCCGCTACCCGAAAAAGAAGCGACAGCTGCGCCCACACCTACCAAGAAAAAGAAATGGTGGAGGCCTTAATTGTTTAACAACACCGTCAAACGACTATGGCCTTGGTCCACTGTATGAGCGCTGCGGAGTTGGCACATCTACTTTAGGTACAGCTTCCTGTAGTACATCCTTAGTAACAGCATTTTTGACCCCTAAATCTAAAGGTTCAGGTGCTTTGATGTCACCATACAACTCTTGATGATACGCTCGCTTGATTTCCATGCCTTTAGTCCATGTCCTTAAATCTCGATAGCTGCGAGATTCACTGACTCTCTCATAATCTTGCTGACGTTCTTCGATAAGGTGCGCTCGCTCTGCTAACGCCTGAAAACCCTCTTCATAGACAGTGCCTTTGAGCCTAACATTTCGTTTCATAGCAGGATGAGCCACACTGATACTGCTTTTGGTTGTTCTCTTGATCGTCAAGCCCATACCTTCTAGCGCATAACGCACACTACTACGGTTATTAAGACTGCCCTCTGCTAGGCTATGTCGCATTCTTCGATCAATGGCTTCTTTCAGAGCAAAAGTGCTCTCAGGATTAGCGATGATCTCATAGTCTTCTTTTTCCTGCTCCTTCTCTTTAGACTTAGGCGGCCTATCATATGGAGTTGGCCGTGGCGCATTATTCACATAAGGGTTGATTAGCCGCTTACGCTCTGGGTCATTAGGATCTGTTAGGTCATATTCTTGATTGATGATGTTCTTAAACGCATTGACTCGTACCAGATCAGCGCCAGCATAAAATGGCTGCAGCCGCTTACCACTTCGTAGCTCTTGGCAAGGGATCACAAAATTTAGCTCCAGCCGTCCACCCTTATCAGTATGTTCAACCCACAATATATCGTACTGATCGGGCTCAAGCCCTACAAACAGTGTCTCTTCAAAGCGCTGCATGATGTCTCTTTTCTGCTTATCCGTAAACCCTTCGGCGTCTTCGGTAAAAGACAGCACTCCTGCTTTATACTTTTGCTTGAATGGCGTGGTATTAATCAGCTGCTCAGTGAGCTTAGGATCGCCATAGAGCACCTTTGCACCCTCCCTAGGGGTATCCTTACCGCCCAATAGGTAATTGAGTGGCCCTGCGCCTGATCCTTGCCCTCGCCTAAAGAATTTAACAATCATCCTTCACCTCGCAAATGCTCATTAAGCAGCGCATCGATAGACGCCCTAATCGCTTTGATCTGCTCAAGCACATTCGCATCTACCTGCTCATTAATATTAACGTGTTTGGTGACTTGATTGAGGTTAGAGCCAATGCGACCAAGTGCGCGAACCAACTCAGGGTCAGCTGGCTTCATGGGGGTTACCCCTAAGCCCAAATCACGCATCCATCCTGCCATCGTCTTTCCTTGTTGCCGTTTCTTTAGCTCGCGCAACTCATTATCAGTCACTCGAATCGCAATCTCTTTAGTTCTTTTTTGACCGCTGATTTGTGGCATGAGACTGACTCCTATTGTGGGGTGAAGGGGTGGTTGGGGGTCAAGGGGGCGATAGCCCCTTTGTCAGCACCTAAGAGAGGATATTATAGCGGAGCGGAAATAGCCCCCTCTTAGGACTGCTGGCTTAAAATAATATCATAAATGTCTGTACCTAGCATAGTCGACACTGTGTATACCTATTTATACATGACTGTCTATACCTATATAACAACAATGTCTATACCTATGATATTATGACTGTCTGTACCCATACAAAGAAGGTCGCTAGTATGAATAAAAGATCTGAAAACATGAAAAAAGTGAACACCCTTCGCTCAGAGGTAACCACTGCTATGATCTATCTATTAGATGAATTAGAGGATGGTACAGGGGGTGATTATGATGGCTTTAATAGCTGGGGTATCAAAGAAGCCTATAAGCTAAAAGGACAACTAAATTCATATCGAGCACAAAAAATAACTCAGTTCCTAGGTAAAACTATTAGCAAACAAAGACTGTTGAAATATGCCAAACCCAAAGGGTATATCTATACTCTCTCTAATCAAGACATTGCTCAATGGTTAAAAGACAATCAAGAACCTTTACTAAAATACTCCAAGTTCAACATAGGAGTTATGACAGGTGGCCAAAGATCTAACTAACCTTACTAACTAGTTTGCTGATATTCTCAGTCTGCAATCTCAGCTTATAAAAATTTCAAATTTTTCTTTTTTTTTGAGTCTTTCCTCTCACTCCCTCTTAATCAGTGTGCCCACAGCGTATGTCCACATAAGCAGCAAGGGCAACAGCGCCTGAGCTACTCCTAAAGGGCTCCGCGCTGTTGCCCTTGCTATGTGGACAACCCTGATGGACAACTGCTTGGAGGGAGTGAGGTTGAAGTTTCGGCAACACTCACCCTAAAGCGCTTGCAAGTAAAAACCTACAAACCCTTTAGAGTATTGCCCTGACAACTGCCTGTCGGTCGCTCGGCATCGTCTCGGGAAGTCATCACTGTATCAAGCTGACTCTGTCATGATTACGGCTGATAGCACCGCCTAGACACGCTCATAACCGCTATACGCTTCCTAATGCTAGCAAGGGCAATACACCCAATATACCGCTTCAAAAGACAATATAACCTCTCATTGCGTTGCTTAATATGTCTAGTAACCCCTGTCTCAAGCTTTCTTGTCACCCACGCAATGCAGTCGTCACTGAGGCCTGCCACCCATTGCTAGGGAACAGATAAAAGGCGTTGGTAGGATGAAGGTAACGAGCAAATAGGCGGTTTTATTGAGTAAGATTGGTAACTTACGGTAGTAATATGAGTGATTTGATTGCAAATTAGCCTAGACTTGGCTTAAAATAGACCCTAATGGGCTTAATTGCTGGTCAAATAACGCTGTATCAGAGCTTATTTGGTCGTTACAGTCGTTCCCCAACGTCTGTAACCGTTAATGAACATTAAACGATAAACCCCCCTATTACGTCAAGTAGTAGGGGGGTTTATTTTTTGTTTATTAATTATCATTTTCATATCTTAAGACAAGATCCAGTTTTTATCTTACACAAAATGAATAACCTATGTTAAAATCCGGGAATAAAACAGGATATTTTAAAAGTAGGTTACTATGAAAGACACTCAGCAATATGTTATTGAGAAACGTAAGTCATTAGGCGTTTCTCAAAAAGAATTAGCATTGTTATTAGGGATGAAAGAAGCAGGTGAAAGGACGGTTCGTGGCTGGGAGAACGGTGAGCACAAGCCTTCTGCTACAAGGTTAGCGAAGCTAGAAGCACTTAACAATAGCCATCCTTTTGAGCATAGCAATAAAGATAGTGACTTCACCTTTATTGATTTGTTTGCAGGTATTGGTGGTATACGTCTGCCGTTTCAAAAACAGGGCGGTGAGTGTGTTTTCACCAGTGAGATTGATAAACATGCTCAAAAGACCTACTTTGCTAATTATGGAGAGTACCCAAGTGGGGATATTACCCAAATTCAAGCCAAAGACATTCCAGATCATGACTTACTTTTAGCTGGTTTTCCTTGCCAAGCGTTCTCACAAGCAGGTCTAAAACAAGGCTTTAAAGACACACGTGGCACTATGTTTTTTGAGATTCAGCGAATTTTGGCTGAAAAACGTCCAAAAATGTTTTTACTAGAAAATGTGAAGCGTCTCAGAACTGATAAGAAAGGGGAAACCTTTCAAACCATCTACGATATTTTGACTGGGCAGCATAAAGATAGCATACCTGATGATGTTCCTATGAGTGAAGAAGCGCGAGAGGCGTTATCTCATAAGCTAAATTATTGGGTAGGATATGCTGTGTTAAGGGCTGCGGACTTTGGTGCGCCACAAAATAGAGAGCGTATTTTTATCGTAGGTTTTAATAGAGATTATTTTGATAAAGTCGAAAACTTTGACGAGCTATTTAGTTTTCCTAAGCCTACTCATAGCAAAACCCGTGTTGGCGATATATTAGAGGATGTGCCAGCTGATGATACGGTCTATACCATATCCGATAACCTATGGGCTGGTCATCAAAAAAGAAAGGACCAGCACATAAACAAAGGTAACGGCTTTGGTTATAGCTTATTTAACCATGACAGTGCGTACACCAATACCATTAGCGCACGGTACTATAAAGATGGTTCTGAAGCATTGATCGATCAATCCCAATATGGAAAGAACCCAAGAATGCTAACCCCCCGAGAATGCGCTAGATTACAAGGCTTTCCCGAAGAGTTTCTGACTGACGCAGTATCTAAGACACAAGCGTATAAACAGTTTGGGAACTCTGTTTGCGTCAAGGTCATTGAGGCAGTGGCAGAGCAAATGGTATCAACATTCCACAAAGCTGAGGCCATTCAAAAACAAGCTGATTTATTGGCTGTCGTCTAAAAATCCTGGGAATGGTGGATAGGTACGGGTAATTAATGAGTCCCAATGGTTGTTATTAGCACGCCATTGGGAGTAGTTACGAGCATTTCCTACGTACATACCACTGTCAAAAAATACTATGCCCTGCTCAACAAGCTTAATCCAATTATCGAAGATCATTGGCTCACCAAAAGCGATCTGATTGTAACAGCCGTCTTTGCCTTTATTACACTTGAACCAACCGTGATGGCCGAACTTCTTTGTTAGTTTGCTATTCAAATTATCTCTATCCCAACGGGCTAGGATAACTCCCTCTTGTTGTAGGTTTGGTGGGACTATATTTGCTTTATCAGGGCGAGGATCTTTTGAATAGTTATAAACGATGATTATGTTCTTTGCATCATCAAAAACCATTTCTGAGCCGTTATAGGTTGATGGGGAATTAAAATTAGGAATTGGACTACCTGACCATGAGTAACGGCCACCCTTTTCTACATTAGGCTTGCCAAACACTTCCATAAACTGGGTGCGATTCAGATCGATTTCTTTATCTTTGAAGATATAGTAGTTAGCACTCCAATCACCAAAAGTGGTCTTGCTACCAGTAGAGTTTTTCATCTCATAGCCGTATAAGTCAGGCTCATTGTTAGCATTAGCAGCTATGCCCATTTGTCTTTCCAGCCAGTGACCTGCCTTTCCGTCATGGCGCTGATTGAAGTCGTCAGTCTTGGGCGATCTACCGTAAACATTTTCCTTGAAAAGCTTGATAATTTGCGCTTCTTCATTTGAAATACTTGTTTGCATTAAAAACTCCTTATATTTGGGTAACTATGGAAAATAGTTCTTTATTTGATATTACGACTAGATTTGAGGTTATACAGTATTTAGAATAAGTATTCGATAGCATATAGCCTGAATAGCTCGTTACTAACTTAAAAATTAGCTTTTTCATCATAATTGGTAAACATAGTTTTACTAAAGAGGTCGTGGCATGTCCAACTCAAACACTCTAAAAGTCAACTTATCTGACGATCACCTCAAGCGAGTTTCAAGAGCAAATCCTATACAGGCGATTGAAGAGCTAATTTGGAACAGCCTAGACGCTGACGCTACCAAGATATTTCTACGTGTGGAATCTAACGAGATAGGTAATCAAACTATTGTTATTGAAGATAACGGCAGTGGTATTTCCGAAAAACAAGCAAGTAAATATCTAGGTTTTATCGGTAACTCATGGAAAGCTACTAAATAAAACCGAAAGCGGTAGACCTATACACGGACAAAAGGGTGAAGGACGTTTTAAGGCATTTTCATTAGGCAGAGTTGTCGATTGGGAAAGCGTTTATCAGCAAGATGGTAGCTTTTATAAGTTAACTATCTCTTTAAATTCTGATAGAGCTAACGAGTTTAGCGTATCCACAGCTACACGGTCTAAAGTGAATAAAACAAAGTCAATCATCAGAGTTAGCGAACTAAATAAAAAAGTCGCGGTGCATAATTTTGATGAATTGAAAAACAAATTAACTCAAACCTTCTCATCTTACTTATATGCTTATCCTAATATAGAAATAACTGTAGACGGCTATCTTATTGACCCTAATGAGGCTATAGAGGATGTTAATGAGTACACATTAGAGTTAGAGGATGTAGCAGGAATTCATCAAATTAAGATTATAGAATGGCTGGAAATCAGTTCAAAACAGCTCTTACTTTGTAAAAATAATGGCACTGTTCTGAAAGAACATAAATTTCAACCAAACCGTATTAGAAATTTAGGCTATTCCTTTTCTGCCTATATAATTAGTGATTACATTACTGAATTGAATAGTGATTCCAGCTTAGACTTGATAGACATGGATGCTGATAGTAAAAAACTTCTCGATGCAGCCTACCAGCAAATAAATGAACACTTCAAAACGAAGAGAAGCA